>CAWGWP010000001.1:0-957228 GCA_963826395.1 uncultured Solirubrobacterales bacterium
GCGCTGCGTGACTTCTACGGGATCGACCTCGGCGACCAGGAGGTGCGCGCGCAGAGCACCTCGTATGCAGGCCTGGTGCCGACCGACGAGGGACTCGCGACGAAGGTCGACGGCGACGCCGGCGAGCCCCAGAGCGGCGAGGTCGAGGGCGAGGACCGTGAGGTGGAGCTCCGCAAGCCCGGCGAGGAGTCCTCGAGCATCTCCAACCCGCTCGGGGGCGTCTCGCGCGAGGACGGCGACGGGGAGAGCTAGGCCACGGACTGACTCGCGAGCGGGGCCACGCGGCCCGACCACGGAAGCTCGCGCTCGAGCTGTGCCGGCGAGCGAGAGCAGCACGCCCTCCCCAGCGGCCGACCGCCGAGCTGCACCGCCAGGGGCAGCCCGTCGTCGGTCTGGTACAGCGGCAGCGAGATCGCCGGCAGCCCGGTGACGTTGAAGACCGCCGTGTACGGGGTGAAGTAGCCCGAGCGCTGGTAGTGGCCCCACGGATCGGGCCCGCGCCGTGGATCTCCCCGATCGGCACCGGCGGCCGGGCCAGCGCGGGCGTCAGCACCGCGTCGAACGGGTCGAGGAACGCCACCACCTCCGCGCCAGGGCCTTGATCCGCCCCTCCGCGCTCACGACGCGACGCGTCGGTCGAGCGCGCACGCTCCCACATCGCCCACGTCAGCGGCTCGACATCCTCGGGCGTCGGGTCGCGGCCCGCGGAGCCGGCCTCCGACCATCCGCTCATCGAGATCATCGGCGCCGAACGCCCGCGTGAAGTCGGACAGCACGTCCTGGTTCGACCACGGCGGGGTGATCTCCTCGACGCTGTGGCCGAGCGACTCCAGCAGCGCCGCGGCGTCGCGCGCGGCACGTCGCACACCGGGTCGAGCATCGCCCCCTCGAGCGGCGGGTTGAGCGCCAGCCCGATGCGAAGCCGCCCGGGTCGCGCCTGGCGAGCTCGGCAAACGGCTCCGGACCGGCGGCGCCCAGGTCGCGTCGCCCAGCTCGTAGCCCGCGAGTACGTCCAGGACCGCGGCGGTCTCGGCGACCGTGCGCGTCAGCACGCCGTCCTGGACCAGCAGGCTGTCGCCGGCGTCGGGGCCGACCGAGACGCGACCGCGGGCCGCCTTCAGCCCGACCAGGCCGCAGCAGGCGGCCGGGATCCGGGTCGAGCCGCCGCCGTCGTTGCCGTGCGCGATCGGCACCATCCCCGCCGCGACCGCCGCCGCCGAGCCTCCGCTCGAGCCGCCGGGCGTCCGCTCGAGTCCCAGGGGTTGCGGGTCGGCCCGAAGCGTCGCGACTCGGTGGTCGGGAGGATCCCCATCTCCGGCAGGGCGGTCTTGCCGACGATCACGAACCCGGCGTCGCGCAGGCGCCGAACGAGGTAAGGCGTCGTGATCCGCGACGGGTCGGCGAACAGGTCGCTGCACATCGTGATCGGCATCCCGGCGACCGGACGGTTGTCCTTGATCGCGATCGGCACCCCGGCGAACGGGCGCGGGTCGCCGGCGCCGATCTCCGAGGCGGCAGCCAGCGCCGACTCGTGCGCGACGTGCGTGAAGGCGTTGATCCGAGGCTCCAGCTCGTCGATCCGCCTAAGCGAGGACTCCACCAGCTCGGGGGCGCTCAGCTCCCCGGAGCGGATCATCGACGCGAGCTCGAGCGCCGAGCGAGTCAGTAGTCGTTCACAGGCCGAAAAGCCTACCCCGATAGCCTAGCAGGCTCGACCACCCGAGGAGAAAAATGAGCGCGACAACAGAAGTGCAGTCAGGGCTCGAGGGCGTACTCGCATTCGCCACCGAGATCGCCGAGCCCGACCGCGAGGGCGGGGCGCTCCGCTACCGCGGGGTCGACATCGAGGAGCTCGTCGGCGGGTCCCGTTCGAGCAGGTCTGGGGCCTGCTGGTCGACGGCGGGCTGCTGCCCGGGATGCCCCCGGCGGAGCCGTACCCGCTCACGTCCGCTCCGGCGATCCGCGCGTCGACGTGCAGTCGGCGCTCGCGATGCTCGCCCCGCAATGGGGGTTCGGGCAGCTGATCGACATCTCCGACGAGGAGGCCCGGGACAATCTCGCGCGGGCGTCGGTCATGGCGCTCTCGTTCGTGGCGCAGTCGGCCCGCGGGATCGGCAGGCCGCCGGTCTCCCAGCGCGAGGTCGACAAGGCCACCTCGATCCCCGAACGGTTCCTGATCCGCTGGCGCGGGGAGGCCAACCCGGACCACGTCAAGGCGATCGACGCTTACTGGATCTCGGCCGCCGAGCACGGGATGAACGCCTCGACGTTCACCGCGCGGGTGATCGCCTCGACCGGTGCCGACGTCGCTGCCGCGCTCTCGGGGGCCGTCGGCGCGCTCTCGGGGCCGCTTCACGGCGGCGCTCCGTCACGGGTGCTGACGATGCTCGACGAGGTCGCCCAGACGGGCGACGCCGAGCGCTACGTCAAGGAGTTGCTAGACCGGGGGGACCGGCTGATGGGCTTCGGCCACCGGGTCTATCGCGCCGAAGACCCACGTGCGCGGGTGCTCCGCCGTACGGCAAAGGAGATCGACGCGCCGCGGGTCGAGGTCGCCGAGGCGCTCGAGAAGGCGGCGCTGGCCGAGCTCGAGGCGCGCAAGCCCGACCGCGTGCTGGCGACCAACGTCGAGTTCTGGTCGGCTGTCGTGCTCGACTTACGCCGCGGTTCCGCCCGAGCTGTTCACGCCGATGTTCACGTGCGCGCGAACGGCGGGCTGGTCGGCTCACATCATGGAGCAGAAGCGCGAGGGCCGGCTGATCAGGCCGACTGCGAAGTACGTCGGCCCGTCGCCGCGGCCGCTCTCGGATCTGACGGACTGAGCGCGGACTACCGGCGCTTTACGGCACCGGAATCGGCGTCGCCGCGAGCTAGTGGCCGTGCTCGCGCAGGTAGTCGAGGAACACCGGACGCAGCGCCTCTTCCAGCTGAGGGTCGGGGCGAAGCAGGTCCTCCAACCAGAACCTCGTCGCCTCGACGTCCGCGGCGAGCTTGTCAGGACGGCCCTCCGCCTCCTCGGCTGCGGGAATCATCTCGACCAGATTCCAGAGGAACTTCAAGTCCATCCGACGGCGGGCCAGCTTCATCGCCCGGGTGCGGAGCTCGTGCGATGAGAGCTGGTCGAGTTCGTCGGAGCCGCTGCTCACAGCTGCGCAACTATAGGCGCGGTCGTTCGCCTACGCCCGGTCGGGCACGCGATAGGGCCCGTTCACGTACTCGGCGAGCATCCGAGTCGCGCAGAAGCGCGGTCCAAGGGTCCGGAGCGAGGCGCGCATCCTCCGAAGCCAAGCGGCCGGGAGCCCGCGATCGTCGCGCTCGTAGAACGACGGCACGACCTCGTCGTCGAGCAGGCAGTGCAGCAGCGCCGCGTCGCGCTCGTCCTGGGCGGCGGGGTCGTCCATGATCTCGCCCGGGAGCGCCCAGCCATTGTCGGGCTCGTACGCCTCGGCCCACCAGCCGTCGAGCACGCTCAGCTGCAGCCCGCCGTTGAAGACCGACTTCATCCCGCTGGTGCCGCTTGCCTCCAGCGGCGGCCGCGGAAGGTTCAGCCACACGTCGCAACCGCGGACGAGCATCGCGGCGGTCGCGAGGTCGTAGTCATCGAGGTACACGACGCGCTGGCCGACGACCTGCCGCGGACTTCAGCGCCGAACAGGTGCTGGAGGGAGTGCTTCGCCTCCTCGTCGCGCGGGTGGGCCTTGCCGGCAAGCACGACCTGTACCGGGTCGCTCGCCGCCGAGCAGCGAGAGCGTCCACTCGGGGTCGCGCGTGAGCAGCTCGAGCCGCTTGTAGGTGGCCACCCGCCGCGCAAAGCCGATCGTGAGCACGTGGTCGTCGAACACGCGGGCCGCGGCGTCGACGTACTCGCGCAGGTCGCCGCGAAGCAGCCTGTCCTGGGTGCTCCGCCTGCGGATGAACTCCACCATCTCGGCGCGCTGGAGATTCCGCGCCTCCCACAGCTCCTCATCCGGGATCCGTTCGACCCCCTCCCAGGTCGCGGGTCGGCGACGCGCTCCAGCCAGTCGGCGCCGAGATGGCGGCTCGAGCGTGTCGCGCATCGGAGCGCCGATCCAGGTGGGGACGTGAACGCCGTTGGTGACGTGGCCGATCGGGACCTCGTCGGCCGCCCGCTCTGGCCACAGCGGCGCCCACATCCCGCGCGAGACCTCGCCGTGGCGGCGGCTCACGCCGTTGGCCGCGCGACTCATGCCGCAGGGCGGCCTGGGTGACCCCGAACGGCTCGCCCGCGTCGTCGCGTCGGGTGCGGCCGAGCGAGATCAGCTCGTCGGCGGGCAGCGCGAGCTCTCCGGCGAGCCTCGAGATCGCCTCGTTGACCTGCGCGCGACGGGTAGCAGTCGTTTCCGGCGGGGACGGGCGTGTGCGTCGTGAACACCGTGCGCGCCCGTGCCTCGTCGAGCGCGGCCCGGTCGCGGTCCGCCGTTCTGACGCAGCAGCCCGGCCAGTGACAGCGGCGCGAGCGCGGCGTGGCCCTCGTTGAGGTGGATCACGCTCGGGTCGATGCCCGATCGCGCGCAGCGCGCGGACCCCTCCGACGCCGAGCAGCACGTACTGGGCGAGCCGCAGTCGTCGGGATCGGCTTCGTAGAGCCTCGCCGTGATCCACCGCTCTACCGGACCGTTGCGAGGGAAGTCGGTGTCGAGCAGGAACAGCGGCACGCGGCCGACGTTCACGCGCCAGACGTATGCGGTCACCTCGGTCGTCATAGATCGGGATCTCGACCGACAGCGGGCTTCCGTCGGCGGTCGTGACCCGCGCGGCCGGAAGCCGCTGCGGGTCGGAGTCGATCCAGTACTCGTGCTGCCAGCCGCTGCCGTCGATCCGCTGGCGGAAGTAGCCCTTGCGGTACATCAGCCCGACGCGCGACCATCGGGACGGCGCGGTCGGAAGCCTCCTTGAGGAGGTCCCCGGCCAGCGCGCCCAGCCCTCCGGAGTAGACCGGCAGCGACACGTGGATGCCGTACTCGGCGCACAGGAACGCGACGGGCCGCTGCGGATCGACTCCGAGCGCCGGCGGGCGCTCGAGGTCGTGGCGAACCTCTGGCCTCGAGCTCGCGGGCCCGGGCGACCAGCCGCTCGTCGTCCGCCGCCCGGCGCAGCGCGCGCGGCGAGGCTTCCTGAAGGAGCCGCACCGGGTTCTGGAGGCAGAGCTCGAAGCGCTCGCGGTCGATCGAGGCGAACAGCTCCGGACCACCCCGCAGCCACGACCAGCGATAGTTGTACGCAAGCCAAGCGAGCGGCGCGAGCGGGGCCGGAATCCGCGCCTCCAGCTCCTCGACGGCGAGCTCGATGTCCGCCGCGCCGTCGGGCGCGGCGACCGCCGCCTGGGTGTCAACGCCCTCGGTCACGTAAACGCAACGCAGTTTTCCACGACCGCGCCGTGGCCGCGCGCTGATCTCCCAAGCCGGCGATTATCTACGCTGCCTCGCTTGGAACCCGCGCTCGACGAGACTCGTGACGGTGTGCCCCGGCTGGGCGTGCTGGCGTTCGGCGATTCGATCACCAACGGCGGCGGGGAGCTCCAGTGGGGCGTGGCGCTCCAGTCCTGGGCGCTATGGGTGGCGCGGGGCCTCGGCGTGCCCTTCACCGGATTCGCGGTCGACGGCGCCCGAGTCGAGGACCTGGTCGACGAGCAGCTCCCGGCCTTTGAGCGGTGCACCGCCGATCCCGGCCGCGCGCTACGACCTCGGGTGCCTGTACATCGGCGTCAACGACGTGCGCGCGATGGACTGGGACGCGGCCCGCTTCGAGGAGCGCTTCAGTCGTGCGCTGCGGTTCATCGCCGGCCGGTGTGACCGCGTGCTGACGCTTACCGCGCCGCTCGACCTCGGGCGCCCGCGCGCCGGAGCCAAGGTCGGTCGAGCTGAACGCGGCGATACAGCGCGCCGCGTCCGAACAGGGCGCGCTGGTCCTCGACCTGAGCGAGTGGGGCGCCCGCAACCTGGTGATGGCCGACCACGTCCACCCCACCGCGTTCGGGCAGATCGCGATCGCGGAGCGCGCACTGGCGCTACTCGAGCGCGACGGGATGCGCGTGGCCGCCCGCCCGTCGGCGCTGATCCGCTACGAGACGACCGGCTGGGGCCGCCTGCGCGGCGACGCGACCTATGCCTACCGCCGCCTGAAGGTCAGCGCCCGGGACTCGCCGTGACGGCCTGGTTCGCCGTCAGTTCGCGGCTCAGGGCGCCCCGGCCCAGAAGTCCTCGCTGACCGCCCCGCGGTCGTCCGCGTGGCGCGGCCCGAAGACCAGCAGCTCGAGACCGTCGGGACCGGCTTCGAACGCGCGCATCACCTCCGGCGCGACCCGGATCGCGTCCATCTCGCCGACTTCGCGGACATCGTCGCCGAGCTTGATCCGGCCGCTGCCCGACAGGACGACGTAGATCTCCTCCGCCTCGTCATGGCGGTGGGCGAACGCCTGGCGGCAGTCGGGCTTGACACGGTGGAACGCGATCCCGATCGTCTCGTGATTCCAGGTCGCGCCACGCGAACCGCGCCTCCTGGACCGCGTCGAAGCCGAACCTCGGCGCCACGTCCTCGACCTCACGCAGGTTCTTGATCGTAAAGCTCATGGCGCCAGCCTACCCGCCTCCTCCGTGGCGTCACGCAGGCGCCGCGCGAGCGCGCTCGTCAATTGGCCGCGCTCGAGCCGCCAGCGCCAGTTGCCTGCAGCCCGCGACGGATAGTTCATCCGCGCCTCGCTCCCGAGCCCCAGCACGTCCTGCGCCTGGACCATCGGCCAGCCGTGCCGGCGAGGACAGCGCCAGGCGGATCAGCGCCCACCACGGCTGACGCCCCGCGCCCCAGCCGCGCGCAGACAAGCTCGGCGTCGACGGCGTCCCGAGTCGCCGGGTCGAGCGACTCGTACCAGCCCCGGATCGTGTCGTGGTCGTGCGTACCCGTGTAGATCACCCGGTTCTCGGCCTGGTTCTCGAGCCGGTGAGGGCTGTGGCGGTCGTGCGGCGTCGAACCCGAACTGGAGCACGATCATCCCCGGCAGCCGCAGCTCGTCGCGCAGCCGGGCCACCGGAGGGGTGATCACCCCCAGGTCCTCGGCGACCAGCGGGAGCGGGCCGAGCTCGCGCGCCAGCGCGTCGAACAGCGCACGCCCCGGCCCGCGCATCCAGTGCCCGGACCTTGCCGTGCGTGCCCCCGCCGGCACCGCCCAATACGACGACGAACCCGCGGAAGTGGTCGATCCGCGCGAGCTCGAACAGCTCGAGTGTGCGCCGCAGGCGCCCCACCCACCAGCCGTAGCGGCGGCGCCGGAGTGCCGGCCAGTCGTACAGCGGATTGCCCCACAGCTGCCCGCTGGCGGAGAACGCGTCCGGCGGGGCGCCCGCCACGAAGCCCTCCTTGAATAGCTCCGGGTGGGCGCGGTGATCCGCGCTCCCGGGCGCGACGTAGATCGCGACGTCACCGAACAGCCGCACGCCGCGCTCGGCGCCGTATTGGCGCAGCTCGCCCCATTCGCGCTCGAAGCGGACCTGGTCCGCCACGGCCCCCCGGCCGGCGAATCGCTCCCAGTCGAGGATCCACCACGCATTGCGCTCGCGGAAGTCGAGCAGCTCGGCCGAGCTCACCGGCGCACGCGGCGATCCGAGCAGCCCCGGCCACGCGGCGAACGCCGACCGCGCCTTGTACGGAGAGCCGTAGCGATCGGGTGGACCGAGCGGCAGCACCTGCCACCACGACTGTCCCGCGACGGCGAGCCAGTCGACGAACCGATGGGCCTCGGGACCGAGCCGGCCCCCCGGAAGTGAGGTGACGTGCAGCAGCACGCCGCTCGAGCGCCGCAGGCTAGGACCGGTCCCATTCACCCGCGGTGGTTTACCCGAACGCCCCGGCTGGATACTTTCCAAGGTGTGGCGAGCCCCGTGACCGGAGTCCAGCCGGCCGGTGCGACGCGAACGACCCCGCGACGCGCCGAGCAAGCGCCGACGCGCATCGTGATCCAGTACCCGAGCCCGTCGGTCGATGATGGCCGCTACCCGGCGAAGCGGTGCGTCGGCGATCGTGTGCGGGTCGAGGCCGACGTGTTCCGTGACGGTCACGAGCTGCTCCGCGCGGTGGTCCGCTTTCGCGGCCCCCGCGGCGGCCGCTGGCGCGAGGCCGAGATGGAGCGGATCGACGCGCACCTCGGCGGCGTGCGCTGGGCGGGGAGCTTCGACGTCGACTCGATGGGACGGTTCGAGTACACCGTCGAGGCGTGGACCGACGTGTTCGCCACCTGGCGCGACGAGCTGAGACGGAAACTCGAGGCGAGGCATGAACAATCTCTTGTCGGCGAGCTGTCGGAAGGGACTTTGCTGCTGCGGGCTGCGCTCGAGCGCAGCCCGGCCGAAGCGGACCGGAGGCTGATCGAGCACGCGCCTGCTGACGCTCGAGGACCCCACCCTCGCGGAGGCGGCCAAGCACGACGTGGCGCTCGGGCCGGAGCTGTTCGAGGCCGTCGAGCGCACCCAGGAGCGGCACGGGAGCGTCACGCTCGAGCGCGCGCTGGCGATCGAGGTCGACCGGGTCCGCGCCCGCTTCGGCGCCTGGTACGAGCTGTTCCCGCGCTCCTGGGGCGGGCTGGCAGGTGTCGAGAAGCGGCTCCCGCGGCTGGCAGAGCTCGGCTTCGACGTGGTCTACCTGCCCCCGATCCACCCGATCGGCCACACCAACCGCAAGGGCCGTGACAACGCGCTCGTCGCGCGACCGAAGGACCCCGGCTCGCCGTGGGCGATCGGCGACGAGAGCGGCGGCCACGACGCCGTCCACGAGGAGCTCGGCACGATCGACGACCTGCGAAGCCTCACCGCGGCCGCCCGTGAGTACGAGATCGACATAGCGCTTGATTTCGCGATCCAGGCCTCGGCCGACCACCCCTGGCTGAAGGAGCACCCAGAGTGGTTTCACCGCCGCCCGGACGGCACGCTCAAGTACGCAGAGAACCCGCCCAAGCGCTACCAGGACATCTACAACGTCAACTGGGAGTCGCCCGACTGGCGCGGCCTCTGGAACGAGCTGCTGAGGGTGGTGCTCCAGTGGGTCGACTGCGGGGTCAAGGTGTTCCGCGTCGACAACCCCCACACCAAGCCGTTCGCGTTCTGGGCGTGGCTGACCGAACAGGTGCACGAGCACGACCGCAGCGTGATCTTCCTGGCGGAGGCGTTCACGCGCCGCGCGGTGATGCGGCACCTCGGCAAGATCGGCTTCACGCAGTCCTATACGTATTTCACGTGGAAGAACTCACGCTACGAACTGATGGAGTACGTCTCGGAGCTCGCGTACTCGGGCGAGCAGGAGTACTTCCGCCCCAACTTGTTCGCCAACACCCCCGACATCCTGCACGAGTATCTCCAGGGCGGCGGGCGTCCGGCGTTCGAGGCGCGGCTGGTGCTCGCGTCCACACTCAGCCCGAGCTACGGGATCTACTCGGGCTTCGAGAACATCGAGCACGTGGCCCTCAAGGAGGGCTCGGAGGAATACCTGCACTCCGAGAAATACGAGATCAAGAAGCGCAAGCTGAACGGCGAGCTGCTACCGATGGTCAAGCAGCTCAACCTGATCCGGCGCGAGAACCCGGCGCTGCAGGACTTCTCCAATGTCACGTTCCTCGAGACCGCCAACGACGCACTCATCGCCTACGCCAAGCAGTCGGGCGGCAACACCGTGCTGACGGTCGTCAACGTCGATCCCTACCAGGCGCAGGCGGGCGTCGCCACGGTGCCGGCGAGCCTCGGGCTCCCGCCGAGCTTCACCGCGCACGATCTGCTGTCGGACGACCGCTTCCAGTGGCGGATCGGGCCCAACTACGTCAGGCTCGAGCCCGGCGTGCGCCAGGCCCACGTGATCCGGGTGGAGAGCTGACCGGCTGATGTCCATCGGACCCCCCACGCTCACGCACCTGCTCGCCGCGGAGCGGCGCGCTCCCCGGTCCGACCGCGACGGCGCCGGACCCGAGCCGGCGGCCCAGGCCCAGAACCGCCAGTGGTTCGAGGCCGAGCCGCTGTGGTTCAAGCGCGCCGTCTTCTACGAGATCCACGTGCGCGGCTTCTATGACGCCAACGGGGACGGGATCGGGGACTTCCGCGGCCTGACCGAGAAGCTCGACTACCTGCAGTGGCTGGGGATCGACTGCATCTGGCTGCTGCCCTTCTACCAGTCACCGCTGCGCGACGGCGGCTACGACATCTCGGATTTCGAGAAGGTCCATCCGGACTACGGGACCGTCGACGATGTCCGCGAGCTGATCGACGCGGCGCACGCCCGCCGGATCCGCGTGATCGCCGACCTGGTGATGAACCACACCTCGAGCGAGCACCCGTGGTTTCAGGAATCGCGCTCCAGCCGTGATTCGCCCAAGCGCGACTGGTACGTGTGGTCGGACACCGACGACCGCTACACGGACGCACGGATCATCTTCGTCGACACGGAGACCTCGAACTGGACCTGGGACTCGGTAGCCGGCCAGTACTACTGGCACCGCTTCTTCTCACACCAGCCCGACCTCAACTACGACAACCCCGAGGTCCAGGAGGCGATGCTCGACGTGCTCCGCTTCTGGCTCGACCTCGGCCTCGACGGCTTCCGGCTCGACGCGGTCCCCTACCTGTTCGAGCGCGAGGGCACCAACTGCGAGAACCTCCCCGAGACCCACGCCTACCTGAAGCGGGTGCGGAAGGAGATCGATGAGCGCTACCCCGACCGCGTGCTGCTGGCCGAGGCCAACCAATGGCCCGACGACGTCGTCCAGTACTTCGGCAACGGCGACGAGTGCCACATGGCGTTCCAGTTCCCGGTGATGCCGCGGATGTTCATGGCGCTGCGGCGCGAGGAGGCGGCCCCGATCTACGAGATCCTCGACCACACGCCGAAGATCCCCGAGAGCTGCCAGTGGGGGCTGTTCCTCCGCAACCACGACGAGCTGACGCTCGAGATGGTCACCGACGAGGAGCGCGACTACATGTACTCCGAGTACGCCAAGGACCCGCGGATGAAGCTGAACCTGGGGATCCGCCGGCGGCTCGCCCCGCTACTCGACAACGGGCGTGACGAGATCGAGCTGTTGCACGCGATCATGTTCTCGCTGCCCGGCTCGCCGGTCCTCTACTACGGCGACGAGGTCGCGATGGGGGACAACGTGTTCCTCGGCGACCGCGACGGCGTCCGCACCCCGATGCAGTGGTCGGGCGACCGCAACGGCGGCTTCTCTCGCGCCGACTTCGCGCAGCTATACGCGCCGCCCCTGATGGATCCGGTGTACGGCTTCCAGGCGGTCAACATCGAGGCCCAGCTGCGCACCCCCACCTCCATGCTGCGCTGGCTGCACCGGTTCATCGCGCTGCGCAAGGAGCACCCGGTGTTCGGCTTTGGCACCTACGAGCCGATCGAGACCTCCAACCCGCGGATCTTCGCGCACCTGCGGAGCTTCGAGGACGACCTCGTGCTGTGCGTGCACAATCTCGCCCGTTCAGCACAGGCGGTCGAGCTCGATCTGTCCGAATACGAGGGCCGTTATCCGGTCGAGCTGTTCGGGCGCTCACGGTTCCCGCGGATCGGCGAGTTGTCGTATCTGCTGACGCTGGGGTCGCGAGGCTTCTACTGGTTCGAGCTGATTGACGAGGGGGAGGCTGGGCGGAATGACTGAACCCGTCAAGCTGCGTGGCGTGGAGATCGCCCAGATGCTCGATGACGAGAGCCTGCGGGAGTGGATCCAGGTTCAGCGCTGGTACGCCTCCAAGTCTCGCTCGGTGGCCGGGGTCGAGATGGTCGAGAAGGTCGTCCTGCGCGAGGAGCCGCTGCTGCTGCTGACGCTGGTTCAGACCCGCTTTGCGACCGGCACGCACGAGCTCTACCAGCTACCGCTGGGGATCCGCGCGGCCGGAGACGCGGCCGCGCGCGGCGGCCACGACGGTTCCTCCCCGTCCGAGCTGATCGCGCGGATCGACGACTACGACGTCTACGACGCGCTCGCCGACCCCGGTCAGGTGCGAGAGCTGCTCAGGCGGATCGCCGCCTCCGACGAGATCGAAACCGAGGAGGGACGTTTCAGGTTCCGGCGAGTCGACGGGTTCGTCGACGTCGCCGATGACGGGCCCGCCCGGCTGATGGGTGTCGAGCAGTCGAACTCCTCGGTGGTGTTCGGGGACCGGCTGGTGCTGAAGGCCTTCCGCAAGCTCGAACCCGGGGTCAATCCGGAGCTCGAGATGCTGCGGTTCCTCACGCTCCACGGGTTCGCGCACATCGCTCCGCTCCAGGGCTGGTACGAGTACGAGGGCCAGGCGCTCGCAGCGACGCTCGGGGTGGTGCAAACCTACCTCCCGGACGCGATCGACGGCTGGGAGCTGGCGCTCGATGAGATCACATCCCGGCCCGAGGCGTTTCTCGAGCGCCTCGACAGCCTCGGCGAGGTGACGGCGGAGATGCACAACGTGCTCGCCTCGGATTCGAGCGACCCGGCCTTCTCCCCCGAGGAACCGAGCCAGGAGGCGCTGGGGCTGCTCACCGCGACCGTCGACGAGGACATCGAACGGATCTTCGTGCGGCTTCCCGACGACGAGCGGGTCGCGTCGATCGCAGGGCGCGGCCAGGACGTCCGTGAGCGGCTCGCCGCGCGCACCCAGATCGGCTCCAGGGGACGGGTGATCCGTACGCACGGCGACTACCACCTCGGACAGACCCTCTCCACCCCGCGCGGGTGGGTGATCATCGACTTCGAGGGCGAGCCCGGGCGGGCCCTGCCGGAGCGTCGCCAGAAGCGGTCGCCGCTGCGCGACGTGGCGAGCATGCTGCGGTCATTCGCCTATGTCACCTCGGCGGTCGAGCTGCTGCGAGGACAGCGCGCGCCGGAGGACTTCGAGGAGCGCGCGCGTTCGCGGTTCCTTGAGCGCTACCTCGAGCGGGTGGACCCCACGCTGCTGCCGGCGGGCGAAGCCCAGATCGCGAACCTGCTCTCGATCTACGAGCTCGAGAAGGCGATCTACGAGCTCCAGTACGAGCTCGACAACCGACCCGATTGGGTCGCCATCCCCGTGGCGGGTATCAGGCGGCTGCTGGAGTCAACGTGACGACGATCGCCCCTACCGAGCTCGACGCGCTCGTCCGGCGCGAGCACTCGAACCCGCACTCCGTGCTCGGGGCCCACCCCGCGGAAGGCGGTGTCACGATCCGCGCGCTGCGCCCGGCGGCGTGCGCGGTCACCGCGCACCTCGATGACGGGAGCACGGTCGAGCTCGAACAGATCCACCCGGGCGGCGTGTTCGAGGGGACCGCCGAGGGCGCCGAGCTGCCGCTCCACTACCGGCTCGAGATCGACTACGGCGACGCCGGAACGTTCACGGTCGAGGACCCGTACGCGTTCCCGCCGACGGTCGGCGAGCTCGACCTGTACCTGATCGGGGAGGGCCGCCACGAGCAGATCTACGAGAAGCTGGGCTCGCATCCGATGGAGCACGTCGGCGTCGAGGGCACGGCGTTCGCGGTCTGGGCCCCAGCCGCGAAGGCGATCAGCGTGGTCGGCGACTTCAACTCCTGGGACGGGCGCCTGCACGCGATGCGCTCGACGGGCTCGAGCGGCGTGTGGGAGCTGTTCCTGCCCGACGTCGCGCCGGGGACTCGGTACAAGTACGAGATCCTCGGGGCCGACGGCGAGCTGGTCCTTAAGGCCGACCCCTACGCCCAGCAGGCCGAGCGCCCCCCGCAGACCGCGTCGATCGTGTTTCGCTCGCAGCACAAGTGGAATCCGTCCGACCGCGAGTGGCTGACCGTCCGCTCCGAGCAACAGCCGCTTGGGCGCCCGATCTCGATCTACGAGGTCCACCTCGGCTCCTGGCGGCTGAACACGCTCGAGGGCAACCGGCCCCTCACCTACCTCGAGCTTGCCGACGAGCTCTCGGCGTACGTCAAGGACATGGGCTTCACGCACGTTGAGCTGCTGCCCGTGATGCAGCACCCGTTCAGCGGTTCGTGGGGCTACCAGGTGACCGGCTACTACGCCCCCGCCGCACGCTGGGGTCATCCCGACGAGCTGCGCCAGTTCGTCGAGCGGATGCACTCCTCGGGGGTCGGGGTGATCCTCGACTGGGTTCCCGCCCACTTCCCGCGCGACCAGTTCGCGCTCGCGCGCTTCGACGGAACCGCGCTCTACGAGCACAACGACCCGCGCCGCGGGGCCCACCCCGACTGGGGAACGCTGGTGTTCAACTACGGGCGCCACGAGGTCCGCAACTTCCTCACCTCGAACGCCCTCTTCTGGCTGCGCGAGTACCACGTCGACGGGATCCGAGTCGACGCCGTCGCCTCGATGCTGTACCTCGACTACTCGCGCCGCGAGGGTGAGTGGGTCCCGAACCAGTTCGGCGGCCGGGAGGACCTCGAGGCCGTGGACTTCCTCAAGCAGCTCAACGAGCTGATCCACGGACGCGAGCCGGGGATCATCTCCGCGGCCGAGGAGTCGACCGCGTGGCCGGGCGTCTCACGCCCCACCTACCTGGGCGGCCTCGGGTTCGGGTTCAAGTGGAACATGGGCTGGATGCACGACACGCTCGCCTACTTCCAGCAGGAGCCGATCTACCGCCGCTACCACCACCACGAGCTGACCTTCTCGCTGATGTACGCGTTCAGCGAGAACTTCATCCTGCCGCTGTCCCACGACGAGGTCGTGCACGGGAAGGGCTCGCTGTACTCGAAGATGCCCGGCGACCGCTGGCAGAAGCTCGCCAACCTCCGCGCGCTGTACGCGTACATGTGGGCGCACCCCGGCAAGCAGCTGCTGTTCATGGGATCCGAATTCGCGCAGGAGTCCGAGTGGAGCCACGAGCGCTCGCTCGACTGGCACCTCCTGGAGCGCCCCGAGCACGCGGGGATCCAGGCGCTGGTCCGAGACCTCAACCGCCTGTACCGCGACGAGCCGGCGCTGTGGGAGGTCGACTCCGACCCGTTGGGCTTCTGGTGGATCGAGCCAAACGACGCCGACGCCAACGTGATCGCGTTCGCGCGCCAGTCGCGCGACGGCGAGCGGGTGGTCGTGTTCGCCGCCAACCTGTCTCCGGTTCCCCGGGAGGGCTACCGGCTCGGGCTGCCGCGCGCCACGCGCTGGCGCGAGGCGATCAACACCGACTCCACCTACTACGGCGGCAGCGACCTGGGCAACCTCGGCGGCGTCCGGCCCGAGCCGATTCCGTGGCACGGTCAGCCGGTGTCGGCGGAGATCGCGCTGCCGCCGCTGGCCGCGGTCTGGCTGGTCCCGGAAACTCAGTAGTGGGCGCCGAATATCCCTGGGAACGGCCCCTTGGGGCGCGGCCGCTGGGCGACGGACGCGTGGAGTTCCGGGTGTGGGCACCGCGCCCCGAGCACGCGGCGCTGCGGTTATCAGGCGAGGAGCTGCCGCTGAGCGAGGCGGGGTACGGCGTTTATGAGGTAGTCGCCCCGGCTCGCGCCGGGGACGACTACCTGTTTGTGCTCGACGGCGAGGCGTTCCCCGACCCCTGCTCGCGGTTCCAACCCGAGGGCCTGCGAGGACCATCGCGCGTGCTGGCACCGAGCCCTCCGCCGCCGCTGCCCCAGCCGCCCTCGGGCTCGAGGCTCGTGATCTACGAGCTGCACGTCGGGACCTTCAGCGCCGAGGGCACCTTCGCCGGTGTGATCCCGTACCTGCACGAGCTCGCGGAGCTCGGCGTCGACGCGATCGAGCTGATGCCCGTGGCCGAGTTCCCCGGCGCGCGCGGCTGGGGCTACGACGGCGTCTACCTGAGCGCGGCACAGTCGTCCTATGGCGGACCACACGGGCTGCTCGAGCTGATCGGTGCGGCTCACGCGGAGGGGCTCGCGGTGATCCTCGACGTCGTCTACAACCACGTCGGCACCTCCGGGGTCAAGGCGCTCGACGCGTTCGGCCCCTACTTCACTACCGCGTACGAGACTCCCTGGGGGCGGGCGCTCAACTTCGATCAGGGTGAGTCTGACCCGGTCCGCGAGTGGGTGCTACAGAGCGCCACGGGGTGGGTGCGTGACTTCGGCGTCGACGGCCTGCGGCTCGACGCAATCCACGCGATCTTCGACTCGAGCCCGGAGCACATCGTCGCGGCCGTGGCGCGACGCGTGCGTGAAGTTCGCAAGGATGCGCTGGTGATCGCCGAGAGCGGACTGAACGACCCGAAGGTGATGCGCCCGCGTGATCGTGGCGGCTACGCGTGCGACGCCGAGTGGGCCGACGACTTCCACCACGCGCTGCGCACGCTCGTCAGCGACCAGCGCGACGGCTACTACGCCGACTTCGGACAGGTCGGGCGGCTGGCGAAGGCCTACTACCGTCCGCACGTCCGGGACGGCGGCTACTCGAAGTTCATGCGACGGCGGTTCGGCGCGCCCGCCGACGACGTGCCGTGCGAGCGATTCGTGGTGTTCTCGCAGGATCACGACCAAGTCGGCAACCGCGCGTTCGGCGACCGGATGCCGCATGATGCCCGGCCACTGGCGGCCTTCTGCACGCTGCTCGCCCCATTCCCGGCGCTGCTGTTCATGGGCGAGGAGTACGGCGAGCCAGCCCCGTTTCAGTTCTTCTCGGACCACATCGATCCTGAGATCGCGCAGGCCACGCGGGAAGGCCGCCGCGAGGAGTTCGCCGCGTTCGGCGAGTTCGCCCGCGAGGAGATCCCCGATCCCCAGGACGTGGCGACGTTCGAGCGCTCGAAGCTCAGCCGCCGGCGCGACGAGCGGCTGGCCGATCTGTACCGCGAGCTGCTGGTGGTCCGCGGCGAGCTCCCCACCGGCGACGCCGAGACGATCTCCCACGACGAGTCCGAGCGGTGGCTGCGCGTCAGGCGGGGGCGGTTCGAGCTGGTCTGCAACTTCGCCAGGGGCGCGCTGCGGCTGCCGTGCGACGCCCAGGGGATCCGGGTCTCGACCTCGGACCAGACGCGGCTGGCCGGCGGGGTCCTCGAGCTCGCGCCGCTGTCGGGCGCGCTGTTGCGGGACACATGACCGAGGTGTGGCCGGGAGATCCGTTCCCGCTGGGGGCCAAATGGGACGGGTACGGGACGAACTTCTCGCTGTTCTCCGAGCACGCCGAGGGCGTCGAGCTGTGCCTGTTCGACGCCGACCACCAGGAGACCCGGATCGAGATGCCCCAGCGCCGGGCGCTCAATTGGCACTGCTTCCTGCCGGGGGTCGGGCCAGGGCAGCGCTACGGATATCGCGTGCGGGGGCCCTACGACCCGCCCGACGGCCACCGCTTCAACCCCGACAAGCTGCTGATCGACCCCTACGCGAAGGCGGTCGAGGGCGTCGTCGATTGGGCCCACGACGCCAACGTGCTGCCCTACGTGCCGGACGGGACCGAGGACGCCGACCTGGAGCGCGACGACGAGGACGACGCAGCGGCGATGCCGAAGTCGGTCGTGATCGACGACGCGTTCGACTGGGAGGGCGATCGCCTGCCGCGGATCCCGTTCGCGGAGACGGTCATCTACGAGACCCACGTCAAGGGCTTCACGATGCGACACCCCGAGGTCAGGGAGGACCTCCGCGGCACCTACGCCGGACTCGCCTCCGAACCCGCGATCGAATATCTGATCAACCTCGGCGTCACCGCTGTCGAGCTCTTGCCGGTCCACCACATCAGCGACGAGTCGTTCCTGGCCGACCGCGGGCTTCGCAACTACTGGGGCTACAGCACGATCGGCTACTACGCGCCGCATTCCGAATACGCCGCCACCGGACGGCGCGGCGACCAGGTCCTCGAGTTCAAGGGGATGGTCAAGGCGCTTCACCGGGCCGGGATCGAGGTGATCCTCGACGTCGTCTACAACCACACCGCGGAGGGCAATCACCTCGGGCCGATGCTCGCGTTCAAGGGAGTCGACAACGCCGCCTATTACCGGCTGATGCCCGACAACCCGCGCTACTACATGGACTTCACGGGGACCGGCAACTCACTGAACCCCGTCCACCCCAGCGTCCTGCGGCTGATCATGGACTCGCTGCGCTACTGGGTCACCGAGTGCCACGTCGACGGGTTCCGCTTCGACCTCGCCTCCGCGCTGGCGCGGGAGTTCTTCGACGTCGATCGGCTCTCTGCGTTCTTCGACAC
The DNA here is from genome assembly GCA_963826395.1 of uncultured Solirubrobacterales bacterium. Classification (GTDB taxonomy): domain Bacteria; phylum Actinomycetota; class Thermoleophilia; order Solirubrobacterales; family Solirubrobacteraceae; genus Palsa-465. Next base: position 18,095 of record CAWGWP010000001.1, read on the forward strand.
GATCCACCAGGACCCCGTTGTCTCGCAGGCGAAGCTGATCGCCGAACCGTGGGACGTGGGGCCCGGCGGCTACCAGGTGGGCAACTTCCCGGTGCTGTGGTCGGAGTGGAACGGCGTCTATCGCGACGCGATGCGCGACTACTGGCGCGCGTTCTCCAACTGCGGGGAGTTCGCGAGGCGGCTCACGGGCTCCTCGGACCTGTACGAGGCCGACGGCCGTGACCCGTTCGCGTCGATCAACTTCATCACCGCCCACGACGGGTTCACGCTGCACGACCTCGTCACCTACGAGCAGAAGTACAACGAGGCCAATCTCGAGGACAACAACGACGGCACCGACGACAACCGCTCCTGGAACTGCGGCGTCGAGGGCGAGACGGACGACCCCGAGATAGCCGCGCTGCGCGCGCGCCAGCAGCGCAACTTCCTGACCACGCTGCTGATCTCGCAGGGCACCCCGATGCTGCTCGGCGGCGACGAGATGGACCGCACCCAGCACGGCAACAACAACGCCTGGTGCCAGGACAACGAGATCTCCTGGTATGACTGGACCGAGACGCCGCGGGCGCGCGAGCTGCGCGAGTTCACCCGGCGGCTGATCCGCCTCCGTCACGAGCACCCCGTGTTCAGGCAGGAGAGCTTCCTGCGGGGCGAGGAGGGAGGGCGGTCGGGGCTCCCGGACGTGTGGTGGTTCCGGCCCGACGGGCGCAAGATGACCCGCCGGGACTGGAACGACGGCGAGCACGTGCTCGGGATGTTCCTGAATGGCGAGGAGATCGGGTCCGTCGGCCATCGCGGCGAGGAGATCGTCGACGACTCGTTCATCGTGCTCGCCAACGCCCACCACGAGGATCGGGCCTTCATGCTGCCGCGCAGGCGCTTCGGAGCGCAGTGGGCACTCGAGCTGTCGACCGCCGACCCGGGTGCGGAGCCCGGCAGCGCCACCTACGGCGCGCGGACCGAGATCGAGGTGATCTCACGCTCGATCGTGATCCTGAAGCGGGCCGCTTGAGCGCGCCGGCCAGCGAGCTGCGCGCTACCTACCGCCTGCAGCTGAACTCGTCGTTCGGGTTCGCGGCCGCGCGCTCGCTCGTCCCCTACCTGCGAGACCTCGGGATCTCGCACCTTTACCTGTCCCCCTCGTTTCAGGCGCGCCCCGGCTCGACCCATGGCTACGACGTGATCGACCCGCAGCGGCTGTCCGATGCGCTCGGCGGCGAGCAGGAGTTCACGGAGCTGAGCGGAGCGGCTCGCGACGCGGGGATGGGCGTGATCCTCGACATCGTCCCCAACCACATGGCCGCCGACGACGCCAACCGCTACTGGGCCGACCCCCAGCTGCGGGCCAAGTTCTTCGACGTCGATCTCGTCAGCGGCCGCCACCGGCGGTTCTTCGACATCGACGACCTGGCGGGCGTGCGCCAGGAGGACCCCGAGGTGTTCGAGGAGACCCACGCGCTGGCGCTGGCGCTGGTCCGCGAGGGGCTGATCGACGGCGTGCGCGTCGATCACCCCGACGGCCTCGCCGACCCGCCCGGGTACCTGGCGCGGCTGGCGGACCGCGGTGTGCAACGGGTGTGGGTGGAGAAGATCCTCGACGCCGACGAGCGCGTGCGCGACTGGCCGGTATCGGGCACCGTCGGCTACGAGTTCCTGAACGACGCCTGCGCGCTGTTCGTCGACCCGGCCGGGGAGGAGCCGCTCACCCGCCGGTGGGAGTCGGTCTCGGGGGACCGTCGGACGTTCGGCGAGGTGGCCTTCGAGGCCAAGCTCGAGCAAGCGGGCGGCACCTTCCGCCCCGAGGTCGAGTGGCTGGCGCGCGAGCTCGGCGCGAACGATGGCGCTGCGGTTGCTCATATCTCAACTGAATCGCCATCGTTCGATCTCGAGGCGCTCGCGCGCGCGCTCTCATCGCTGCCGATCTACAGGACCTACGTCGATCCCGCGGCCGGCCGGGTCGAGGAGGCCGACCGCCGCGCGCTCGAAGGCGTCGAGCCCGGGCTGCGGCGGTTGCTCCTCCTCGAAGCCCCCGCGCCGCCCGGCTTCGTGACGCGCTTTCAGCAGAGCACGCCGGCGATCATGGCCAAGGGCGTCGAGGACACCGCCTTCTATCGCTACGCGCGGTTGCTGGCGCTGTGCGACGTCGGCGGAGACCCCTCGCGCTTTGGGATCGACGCGGAGCGCTTCCACGCCGGGTGCCTGGAGCGCGCGGAGCGCTTCCCCGCGGCGCTCGTGACGACGATGACCCACGACGCCAAGCGCTCGGCCGACGTCCGCGCCCGGATCGGGGCGCTCGCCTCGATCCCCGAGGAGTGGGCGGCACAGGTAGAGCGGTGGTTCGAGCTGACCGAGTCGCTGCGCGACGGTGGCGCCCCCGACGACGTCGAGCGCTACTTCCTCTTCCAGACGCTGCTGGGGGCCTGGCCGATCGAGCGCGAGCGGGTCCAGGACTACATGATCAAGGCGCTGCGCGAGGCCAAGCGCAACACCAACTGGGTGCAGCAGAACCACGACTGGGAGGAGGCGGTCCGCCGCTTCTGCGCCGCGCTCTACGAGGACCGGGCGTTTCTTGAGCAGTTCGAGCCGTTCGTGGAGCGCGTCGCGGGCGAGGGAGAGCGATCCGCGCTCGCCCAGCTGGTGCTGAAGCTGACCGCGCCCGGGGTCCCCGACACCTACCAGGGCGACGAGCTTCCCTACCGCGCGCTGGTCGACCCCGACAACCGCCGCCCGGTCGATTGGGCCTGGCGCCAGGCGATGCTCCGGCGGCTGATGGGCGGCTCGCCACCGGTCGCCGAGACCCGGAAGCTGTTCGTGCTCCTGCGGCTCCTCGGGCTGCGGGCGCGGCGCCCCGAGGCGTTCGTGGGCGGCGAATACGAGGCGCTCGACGCGGGCCCCGCCGGGTGCGCGTTCGTCCGCGGCCATGCGGTGCTGGTCGCGGTCGCGTTGCCGCGCGCCGGGGTCGAATCGGCGGGCGCCCTGCAGGGTGCGGGCGGGCGCTGGCGCGACGTGCTGAGCGGCGAGGAGCGTTCGCTCTCCGGGCGCGAGCCGCTGGGGCGGGTGCTCGGCGAGTTCGGGATCGCGGTGTTCGAACGCCGCGTCGGCGCGAACTGACTGTGCCCGATGTCACGCAGAATCGCGACGGGTCGGCGTACCGTGGACCACGTGAACGCATTCGAGACAGTCACGGTAGTCGTGACGGCGACAGCCGCCGTTACTGGGCTGATCGACTTCGTGCGTAACGGCGGTCCGCTCAGGCGGCTCGGCCGCGATGGGAGCGTCTGGTTTGACCACCTCGCCGACGTGCCGCTCGAGGCGCGCCCGTCCGAGGACGCGCTCGACGCGCCGATCCCGCGCCGCCCGCTGGTCGGGCGCGCCTGACCTCGGTCGCCACGGACGCCGGTCGCCTCAGGCCTGGCGCGCCTCAGCGCTGCACGGAGGCCCGTCGCGCCTCAGGCTGCGTGGAGGCCCGTCGCGGCTCAGGCCTGCGTGGAGGCCCACTCGCTGGGGCGCCCTGGCGGCCCGAGCGTCGCCGGCTCGACCTCCACGATCTCGTCCGCGGGGATGTTCCCCCGCTTTGCGGCGGCCATGATCGCCGCCGCCGAAGGCGCCTCGTACAGACAGTAGGTCCGCCGGCGGTCGGCGCTCAGAAACGAGAACAGCCAGCGCACGCCCTCGTCGGCGTTGATCTCCTCGATCTGCCTGACGTCCTCGCCCGTGAGGTCGAGCTGATCCGCGAACGTCCGCTCGATTACAAACAGCGGCATGGTTCGATCGTATCCGCGTTCTCAGGCGTCGACAAGGGCATGACGGTGGGCGTAGGAGGCGGCCTCGGTGCGGTTGGCGCACCCTGTCTTACGGAGGATGCTCCGCACGTGGTTGGCGGCGGTGTGCTCGCTGATGAACAGCTCCGTTCCGATCTCCCGGTTGCTGAGCCCGCGGGAGATCAGCCGCAGGATCTCGGCCTCACGCGGCGAGAGCCCGTCCGGAAGGTGCTTATGGACCGGAGCGGGATCCAGGGAGCCGATCCGCGGGAGCAGCGCCTTCAACCCGATCCGCACGGCTAGCTCGTGCGCCTCGCCGAGCAGACTCCCCACCCGCCGGTCATCGCGCCGGCCGCTCGCGACGAGAGCGCGCGCGTACTGGTACTGCGTATGCGCCAGCCAGGTCGTCGCTCCCATCTCGCGGTTCAACGCGATCGCGCGCTCGAAATGGTCCGCGGCCAAGTCCCACTCCTCGAGCGTGGCGGCGAGCATCCCCAGGTAGCGATCGGCCGCCCCGTAGTACGTGACGAGGTGGCCGATCATCACGTTCATCCCGGTGAGGGGCTCCAGCTCGGGGTAGACGAGAGCCGCCGTGCTCGCATCGCGGAGCGCGGCGGAGGCGTCGGCGATGTACGTGAGCGCCGCCAGCCAAAGGGACTGGCGGAACTGATCCAGTCCCTCCGCAGCGATCCGCTCGAGCTCGCGCTGCGCCTCCGCCTCCATTCCCAGCTCGACGAGCAGTGAGACGAGTCCGGGCCGCCAGGACCCGCGATCGCGCCCTGACCCGGCGAGGATCCTGACGACCGGAGCGAGCTCGGCGAGCCGGCCCTGCTCGCGCCGGAGGCTGAACAGCTGCAGCCCGTAGGTACCGGTCGTAACCCCACCGGTCAAAAGGTGCGCGGCCTCGTCGGAGCGCTTGGCAGCATCCTCTGCCTCCGCGAGGCGCCCGTCGGCCAGCGCGATCGCCGATCGGTAGTGCTCGGCGACGTGGATCATGAACGGCTGCGCCGAGGCGTGGGCCATCTCGAGCAGGTCCCTACCCTCGCTCCTGGCCGACGTCAGGTCGCCGGCGGCGACAAACGAGGGGACGCGCCACGACGCGGCCTCGGTCTGGATCTCGACGTTGCCCATCTCCTCGCCGAGCGCCTTGGCCTCGGAGAGCATCTCGATGATCTTCTCGAGGCTCGTCGCGCCGCGTGACCAGTACGAGCGCATCAGGATGTTCGCGAGACCCGCACGGTCGTTCAACTTCCGGGCGAGCTCGATCGCGGTGTTTCGGACGACAGCTCCGCGCAGTTGATCGCCGCGCAGGTCGAGCGCCCGAGCGAGGCCGCTGAGGAGGCCGACTCGGAGCTCCGATCGCTGGTCGCCGAGCGCCGCCGACGCCTCCTCGAGGAGATCCGTCGCGTCGCGCACGGCTCCGGGCCGCCAGGCGGCCTCTTCGTAGCCGATCGCCGCCCTTGCGAGCATCTCGGCATCGCCGAGCTCGCGCGCGATGTCGGCGGCGGCCGTGAACGCCCCGAACGCGTCACTTGCCCTGCCCGCCCGGTGCCTCGCGTAACCGAGCTCGAGCAGCACCTGCGCGCGCCGTGTCTCGTCGTCGAGCCCGAGCTCGAGCGCCGTCTGGAGCAGCCGGGCTGCCTCATCGAACGCGAGCGCCTCGGTCGCCGCGCGCGCGGCGAGGATGTTGTACTCGACCGCGCGCTCGACGCCGCCGAGGGGCGCGGCGGCGGTGAAGTGATGAGCGAGGTCGGCGAGCGCGCGCGCGGATCGACCCTCGGCCTGCTCGCGCGCCTCTCCGACCCGGAGATGAAGCTCGGCGCGGCGGACCGCGGTCAGACGGTCGTACACCGCGCGCCGAACGAGCTCATGCGTGAACCTGAAGCTGAGACGGTGGCCCGAGAGCTCATCGACGAGCCCGCTGCGTACCGACTCGTCGAGCGTGGCGCGCACGTCGCGCTCGGCGAGCCCGCTGGCACCGCGGATCAGGTCGAGCTCGAATTCTGCTCCAACCGCCGCTGCAAGCTCCAGCACACCGGTCGTCGCCGGGGACAGACGCGCCAGCCGCTGGCTGACGACCTCGCGAACGCTTTCGGGCGTCCCGAGCTCGGTCAGCGGCCGCGTCACCTTCGGAGTGCCGTCGACGAAGTCGACGATTCGTGTCTCGAGGAGAGCGCGCCAGAGCTCGCACACCAGGAACGGGTTGCCGCCCGTCAGCTCGGTGATCGCGTCCGGTAGCTCCCCGAGGTCGGTACCGGGCCGCGCGTCCACCGCGCGCTGGACGAAATCCCGCACCTCCTCGGCCGAGAGCGCTCGGAGCCTGATCCGGACGACGTCGTCGGACCGGCGGAGATCGGCGAGCGTCTCGGCCAACGCCTCGGGCACCTCCGCCTCGGTGTCGCGGAAGGTCGCGAGCAGCAACAGCCGCGCCCCTCTCGCCGCTCGCGCCAGGTGGCGAAGGAGCAGCAGCGTCGGCACGTCCGCCCAGTGGGCGTCTTCGATCACGAGCACCACGGGCCGCCGCCGGCCGACAACCTCGAGGACGTCCGTCACCGCCGTGTGGAGCCTGTGCCGCTCGGTATCGGGATCGGCGACGACGGGCGCGGGGAGCTCGCCGAGCCGCGTCGAGATTTCCGGCACGAGGCGCGCGAGCTCACCGGCGCCTGCCGCAGACCCGATCTCCTGGGGCTCCACCACGTCGGTGAGGTGCTCGAGCGCCTCGGCAAATGGCCCGTACGGCGCGCGCACGACCGCATCACAGGCGCCGTACAGGATCACCGCCTCCTCGGTCGAGGCATCGCGCATGAACTCGCGGACCAAGCGGCTCTTGCCCGACCCGGGCTCGCCACCGACGAGCACGAACCGCCGTCCCTCCCCCGGGGCGCGCGGGAGCAGCGACCTCAGGGTCTCGAGCTCGGACGAGCGTCCGACGAACGGAAGTGCCGGAGACAGCGGCAGCGAGGCGGGAGCTTCTTGCATGCGCACCCCTTAGAGCAACCATAGTCAGGTCTGATCATCGGCGCCACTCTTTTTTGCGGCTCCGGTGCTCCGGAAAAAAGATCAACCCGCGTCATGACAGGGGCGCGCGAACGGGTTACGGTCGACAAGCCGTTCGGGACCCACATCAAAGGAGGGGCAATGAGCACCACTGTCACAGCTGCCGACGCTGCGCGTCGGGAGCTCTCGGGCTTCCGAGGCCGGCTGATCGGCTCGGGAGACTCGGACTACGACCAGGCGCGGGCCGTCTTCAACGCGATGATCGACAGGCGGCCGGCGATCATCGCGCGCTGCGCGGACTCCGATGACGTTGCCGCGGCGGTCGCCTTCGCGCGTGATCACGGTCTGCTGCTGGCGATCCGCGGCGGGGGGCACAACGGCGGGGGCCTCGGAACGTGCGACGACGGCGTCGTGATCGACCTGTCCCAGATGAAGCAGATCGAGGTAGACCCGCAGGCGCGGACCGTCCGCGTCGCCGGCGGCTGCACCTGGGGTGAGGTCGATCGGGCGACCGGCAAGCACGGGCTCGCCACGCCGAGCGGGATCATCTCGACCACCGGCGTCGGCGGCCTCACGCTCGGCGGCGGGCTCGGTCACCTGACTCGAAAGTGCGGACTCACGATCGACAACCTGCTGGAGGCCGAGCTGGTGCTGGCCAGCGGCGAGCGGGTGCGCGCCAGCGCAACCGAGAACCCCGACCTCTACTGGGCGATTCGGGGTGGCGGGGGCAACTTCGGCGTCATCACCTCGTTCGTGTTCCGGCTGCACGAGGTCGGGACGATCTTCGGCGGCCCCACCTTCTGGCCCGCCGAACAGGGCGGCGAGGTGCTGCCGGTGTACCGGGAGTTCATGCCCTCCGCCCCGCGTGAGCTGAACGGGTTCTTCGCGTACCACATCGTGCCGCCCGCCCCTCCGTTCCCGGAGGAGATCCACCTGCGCAACGTATGCGGCGTGGTCTGGTGCTACGCGGGTTCGGAAGAAGACGGGCGCCAGGCGATGGCGCCGCTGCTGGAGGCAGTCCCCGAGCCGCTGATGCACGGCGTCCAGTCGATGCCCCACGCAATGCTCCAAGGCGCGTTCGACGGGCTTTATCCGCCCGGCGATCAGTGGTACTGGCGCGCGGACTTCGTCAAGGAGGTCCCTGACGAGGCGGTCGAGATTCACCAGCGGTTCGGGACCGCGCTGCCGACGATGAAGTCGACCATGCACATGTACCCGATCGACGGCGCCGCCCACGACGTCGGATCGTCCGACACCGCCTGGGGCTACCGGGACGCCAACTGGGGATCCGTGTTCGCGGGCGTCGACCCCGACGCCGCCAACGCCGGGGCGATCAGGCGGTGGAGCATCGACTACCAGGAGGCGCTTCACCCGTACTCCGCGGGCGGGGCGTACCTCAACATGATCATGGACGAGGGCGAAGAGCGGGTGCGCGCGAGCTATCGCGACAACTACGACAGGCTCGCTCGGATCAAGGCGCAGTTTGACCCGGAGAACCTCTTCCGGGTCAACCAGAACATCCGGCCACAGGCCGGCTAGGGGGCAGGCGCGGCGGCACGCCCCGGGACCGATAATCCCGGGGGTGCCCGCCTCCGCGCCCTCGCTGCCGCGCCTGCGCCAGGCGGTTCTGGCGGCCCGCGACCTCGACGCGGTCACGGGGGAGCTTCGGTCCGAGCTGGGGCTCGACGAGCCCTACGCCGACCCGGCGGTCGGCTACTTCGGGCTGCGCAACGCCGTGTTCGCGCTCGGCGACACGTTTCTCGAGGTGGTCTCGCCGGTCAAGCCGGACACCGCCGCGGGGCGGCTGCTCGAGCGCCGGGGAGGCGACTGCGGCTACATGCTGATGCTCCAGCTCGACGATCTGGACGCCGCCCGCCGGCGTGTCCGTGACCTCGGGATCCGCGAAGTGTTCGAGGTCTCGCTGGACGACATCGCCGAGGTGCACCTGCACCCGGCCGACATTCGCGGCGCGATCGTCTCGCTCTCAAGCCCCAGGCCCCCGGAGACGTGGCGCTGGGGCGGCCCCCACTGGAGTCGTCGCAGCGCGCCGGTGCGGGTCATCGGGGCGACCGTCGCGGTCGCCGACCCGAACGGCGTGGCGGGCCGCTGGGAGCGGGTCTTGGGTGCCCCGCCCTCCGACGCGGGCATCCGGTTCGTCGCCGAGGAAGCCGATCGCGGTCCCGTCGAGATCACGCTCGCGGGGGCGCGGGGGAGCGCCGGGCGAGACCCGCCGGAGATCGGCGGGGTACGGTTCCTGTTCGAACCCGACGAGGAGGAGACATGACCGAGGTCGTGCTGTTCGAGGTCGAGGGAGGAGTGGCGCTCCTGACGCTCAATCGCCCGGACCGGCTCAACGCCTGGACGCCCGAGATGCAGACTCGCTACTTCGACCTGCTCGAGGAGTGCAGCGCGCGCGAGGACGTCCGCGCGATTGTCCTCACCGGGGCCGGTCGGGGCTTCTGTGCGGGAGCCGACATGCAGAACCTCGAGCAGATCGCGGGCGGCGACGGCGAGCGGAGCACCGGGGTGCACGACCCGCGACCGGTCACGTTCGCGCTCGGCGTCCCGAAGCCGGTGATCGCCGCAATCAACGGCCCCTGCGCCGGACTCGGGCTGGTGCACGCGGTCATGTGCGATCTGCGCCTCGCGGCCGCCGGGGCCAAGCTGACGACGGCGTTCGCGCGCCGCGGGCTCGTGGCCGAACACGGGCTGAGCTGGATGCTTCCCCGGCTGGTCGGACCCGCCAGGGCGCTCGACCTGCTGCTATCCGGGCGGATCGTCCTGGGTGACGAGGCCGCCGAGCTCGGGCTGGTGAACCGCGCCGTCGAGGGTGACCGGGTGCTCGAGGAGGCGCTCGCCTACGCCCGGATGCTGGCGGCGGAGTCCTCTCCCGCGAGCATGGCGCGGATGAAGGCGCAGGTCTACGCCGACTACGAGCTGACGCTCGCCGAGAGCCTCGAACGGGCCAACCAGCTGATGATGGAGTCGTTCTCCAGGCCCGACTTCGGGGAAGGTGTACGGAGCTTCATCGAGCGCCGCGCCCCCGAGTTCGCGCCGCTGGCGGCCGAGGTCACCGCCACCGGCTGATGCGGGTCCTGCTGGTCTCGTGGGAGTACCCGCCGGTGATCGAGGGCGGGCTCGGTCGCCACGTGCGCAAGCTCTCCGAGCACCTCGTCCGCGACGGCGTCGAGGTGCATGTCCTCACCCGCGGCGGCGGCCACCTGCGCGGCGAGGAGGAGCGGCACGGCGTGGTCGTGCACCGGGTGGCGGAGCCCCCCTTCCCCAAGGACGTGAGCGCGTTCGTGCGCTGGGTCGAGGCGATGAACCGCGACCTGCGCGAGCTGGGGGAGGAGCTCTGCGAGCGCCACGAGTTCGCGCTGGTGCACTCGCACGACTGGCTTGTCGCGGGCGCCGCGGAGGCGCTCGCGAGGCGGCTCGGCGCGCCGTGGCTGACGACCGTCCACGCCACCGAGTACGGGCGCCACCAGGGCTGGGTGCAGAAGCGCCCGCAGTCGCACATCCATGCGGTCGAGCGCGCGATGGTCCGACGCGCGGACCGGGTGATCACGTGCTCGCGCTACATGCAGAGGCACGTAACCGGGGTATTCGGTGTGCCGCCCCGCAGGATCTCGGTGATCCCCAACGGGATCGACCCTCAGGACCTCGAACCGGTCGCCGACGACCTGGCGGCGCTGCGCGAACGCTTTGCGCATCCCGACCAGCGGCTCGTTCTGCTGGTCGGCCGGCTCGTCTACGAGAAGGGCTTTCACCTGGCGCTCGACGCGCTGGCACCGGTCGTCAAGCGGCTCGGCGACGTCCGCTTCGTCGTCGCCGGGTCGGGCACCGCCGAGTCCGAGCTGAAGCGCCAAGCGTGGAGGCTCGGGCTGACCAGGTACGGGACGTTCCTGGGGTGGATCGGGGACGACATGCTGCACTCGCTCTACCGGGTGTCGGAGGTCGTGATCGTGCCGTCGATCTACGAGCCCTTCGGGCTCGTCGCGCTGGAGGCGATGGCGTCGGGTTGCCTGTGCGTGGTCGCCGATACCGGCGGCCTGCGGGAGGTCGTCCCGGCGGACGGGACCGTCGGCCTGCGGTTCCCCTCGCGCGACTCCGATGCGCTCGAGAGGGTGCTCGAGCGGGTACTGACCGACGAAGAGGCGCGCGCGCAGGTCGTGGCCGAGGCCCGCGAGCACGTCCTGCAGTTCGACTGGGAGGAGGTCAGCAGGCGGACCAAATCCTTATACGAGTCGATGTCGCCGATCGCAACTCTCGCTGACGGGGAAGGTTCCAACCTTCGAACGGACAGTCTGCGGCAGTAGCCGGCTGCGGCGTTTGACGCAGCCTCCGCAGTAGACGCAACCCTCGAAGGAGGCGGTTTTCTGATGGCTAGAACTCTCGTTCTGCATGCCCGTCGCCATGTGATCGCGTACTTGGCTCTTGCCTGTGCGTTGCTCTCGCTCGGCGGCGCGGCGTACGCGCAGTTCCGCGTCCCGCCCGGGTCGGTCGGCGAACGGCAACTCCAGAACCACGTGATCGACCCGGTCAAGTGGGACACCAACTACGTCACCGGCTTCGTGCGCCGCTGGGCGACGATCGGCTCAAACGGCTCGCTGATGTCGACGAGCCCGGGCGGCCAGAGCGAAAGCATCGGCACGGGCAGCTACGTCGTCACCTGGGGTGACGCATTCGCCGGATGGTGCGCCCCGATCGCGACGGTGATCGGAGGGTCCGCTACTCGGTCGACGAGCACCGGGACCACGGGCGCCACCGGCCCGACCGGCCCGACGGGACCCTCGAGCGGCGCCTATGCGGACGCGAAGATCGTCCCCCGCAGCGGGCAGTCCACACTGGTCGCCTTGGCGACGTACAACTCCCAGGGTCAGCCGGCCCCCGAGCCCGTCTCGGTCGGAGTGGTCTGCGGCCCGGGCGCCGGGTCGGGCCAGTCGTTCCCGACCAACCTCCCCTAACCCGCTTGGCTCAGCCCGAGCGCGTCGCCACGTGCTCGGGCTGCGGGGCGATCATCGGGCCCTCGCCCGAGGGGTCGATGATCCCCTCCTCGAGCCATCTGTAGCGCCCGTCGAGCACGCGCGGGGCCGCCGCGGTAGTTGGCGTCGTCGTCGTTGTCCCACAGCTCGGGGAACAGCTGCTCGACCCGGCGGCGGGCCTGGCGGCAGAACAGCTCGGCGAGCTCGACGCCTGCTCGCGCGCGCTCGGGGTGCTCGCGGGCCGAGCGTCTGCGCGTAGACGCAGCGCCGAGGAGATCGCGAACAGCTCGGCGCCGATGTCGACGAGTGCGTCCCAGGAACGCCTGGCGCCTCTCGAGCGCCGCCTGCCAGCGGGTCATCCCGTAGAACATCGAGCGCGCGAGCTTGCGCGAGTACCGCTCGACGAACCGCACGTGCCCGGCGAGCGCGCCGAACTCGCTGAACGAGCCCGGCCGCTGGCCCTCGCCGACCGCCAGCTGCGGCAGCCAGCGTGGCGTAGAACGCGCCGGCCTGGCCGGCGGCCCGCGCCTTGTCGGCGAGCGGCGTCTCAGGCTCGAGCAGGTCGCCCGCGACCTGGAGGTGCTGGTCGACCGCCTCGCGCGCGATCAGCAGATGCATGATCTCGGTCGAGCCCTCGAAGATCCGGTTGATCCGCATGTCGCGCAGCGCCTGCTCGACCGGCACCGGCTTCTCGCCGCGGGCCTTGAGCGACGCGGCGGTCTCGTATCCGCGGCCGCCGCGGATCTGCATCAGCTCGTCGATCACGCGCCAGCCCATCTCCGAGCCGTACAGCTTGGCGATCGCCGCCTCGATCCGGATGTCGTTCTGCTTGTCGTCGGCCAGCCGGCTGGCGACGTCGAGCATCGCCTCGAGCCCGAACGCGGTGGCGGCGATGAACGCGAGCTTCTGGGCGACCGCGTCGTGCTTGCCGATCGGCGCGCCCCACTGGACCCGCTCGGCCGACCACTCGCGCGCGATCTTGGTCGCCCACTTGGCCGGCGCCGACGCAGATCGCGGGCAGCGCCAGCCGCCCGGTGTTGAGCGTGGTCAGCGCGATCTTCAGGCCCTCGCCCTCGCCTCCGATCAGGTTCTCGGCGGGCACGAACACGTCCTCGAGCCGCGTCACCGAGTTCTCGATCCCGCGCAGGCCCATGAACTGCGTTGCGGTGCTCGACGGTCACGCCGTCGCTGTCGTAGGGAAGGATGAAGGCGGAGATGCCGCCGCGGTGGCCATCCCCCTTGGGCACCTTCGCCATCACCACGACGAGGTCGGCGATCGCGCCGTTGGTCGCCCACAGCTTGCGCCCGTTGAGGACGTAGCCGTCCTCGGTCGGCGTCGCGCGTCGTGGCCAGGCGCGCCGGGTCCGAGCCGACGTCGGGCTCGGTCAGCAGGAACGCGGATGATGTGGGTGCTTGGCGACCAGCGGCAGCCAGTTCGCTTCTGCTCCTCCGAGCCGAACAGCAGCAGCGGCTCGGCGACGCCGATCGACTGGTGCGCCGAGAGCAGCGCGACGAGCGACGAGTGGACACGACGCCGGCGAGCGTCAGCGCGCGGTTGTAGTAGACCTGCGAGAGCCCGAGGCCGCCGTACTGCTCGGGACCTTCATCCCCAGCGCGCCGATGCTGCTTGAGCCCGTCGATCACACGGTCGGGGATCTTGGCGCTCGCGCTCGATCTCGAGCGGATCGACCTCCCGCTCGAGAAACGCGCGGAGCTCCGCCAGGAAGCGCTCGCCCTTCTCGACCGCCGCCGGGTCGAGCTGCGGCTGGGGATGGATCAGATCGAGGCGGAGGTTCCCGAGGAAGAGCTCCTTGCCGAAGCTCGGGAGCTGCCACTCCTTCTCACGGGCTTCCTCGGCGACCTGCCTGGACTCACGCTCGCTGACGTTGCCTGCCACGGATCCTCCTAGGTCGAGCCGACGCTTTACCGAGCGCTGCGGTGTCGGAGACCCGCCGCGCCGGGGATTGCAGGGTACCTCCAGCGGGTAGACCCGACCCCGCTGAGGCGACACGGAGGAGGCAGGGAAATGGCAGTTGCGCGCTTGATCCGGTCGGTGGCGGCGCTGGTCGTCGCGGTGATCGTTGCGGCGATCCTCCTGCGGCTACTTTCGGCGAACCCCCACAACGCGGTCGTGAGCCACGTGCATGACGCCGCCCGGACGCTGGTCGGCCCATTCAACAAGGTGTTCTCGTTGCGCAACGCGAACACCGCGCTCGCGCTCAACTGGGGCCTGGCCGCGTTCGTTTATCTGAGCGTCGGCAACATGCTGGCCACGTTGATCGCGCGGAGCTCGCCGCGGGGCCTGCGCCGGGTGCGACCGGTCGCGTAGACCGGCGGGCGCTCGGCCGGGGCCCGGCGGGCGCTCGGCCGGGGCCCGGCGGGCGCGCCTCGGGCGCCTTGGGAGATTCTGCCCGCTATGCGGCCGAAATCTCCCACGGCTCCCGCCAGCGCCCGCGCCGTTCGCCGCTTAAGCCGGTCGGGGCCCGGCTTGCGCCGGGCCCCGAGAAGTCCACTCGCCTGTTAGGCGAATTACATCATCCCGCTCATGTCCGGCATGCCCGCGCCGGCGCCGGCGCCGTCCTTCTCCGGCACCTCGGCGACGATCGCCTCGGTGGTCAGGATGTTCTTGGCGATCGAAGCCGCGTTCTGGAGCGCTGAGCGCGTCACCATCGCGGGGTCGATGATGCCCTCCGCGACGAGGTCTACGATCTCGCCGCTCTCTGCGTTCAGGCCGTAGCCCTTCTTCGCCTTGCGGACGTCGTTGACGACGACCGAACCCTCCAGCCCAGCGTTGTCAGCGAGCTGACGCAGGGGCTCCTCGAGCGCGCGGTGCACGATCCGTGCGCCCGTCCGCTCATCGGCGCCCTCGATCGCATCGATAGCGAGCGCCTTCTGCGCCACCAGCAGGGCGACGCCGCCGCCGGGGACGATGCCCTCCTCGAGGGCTGCCCGCGTGGCCTGCAGCGCGTCCTCGACGCGGTGCTTCTTCTCCTTCATCTCGGTCTCGGTGGCCGCGCCGACCTTGACGACCGCGACGCCGCCCGACAGCTTCGCGAGGCGCTCCTGGAGCTTCTCGCGATCGAAGTCGGAGTCGGTGTTCTCGATCTCGGTCTTGATCTGGTTGATCCGGCCCTTGATCGCCTCGGAGTCACCGGCACCATCGACGATCGTCGTGGTGTCCTTGGCGACGACCACGCGGCGAGCGCGACCGAGCTGCGAGAGCTGGGTGTTCTCGAGCTTGAGGCCCATCTCCTCCGTGATCACCTCGCCGCCGGTAAGGACCGCGATGTCCTCGAGCATGCGCTTACGGCGATCGCCGAAGCCCGGGGCCTTGACCGCAACGCCGGTGAAGGTGCCGCGGAGCTTGTTGACGACGAGCGTCGCGAGCGACTCGCCCTCGACGTCCTCGGCGATGATCAGCAGCGGCTTGCCCGACTGGATCGTCTGCTCCAGGATCGGCAGGAGGTCACGGACCGAGCCGATTTTCTGGTTGGCGATCAGGATGTAGGGATCCTCGAGGGTCGCCTCCATGCGATCCTGGTCGGTGACCATGTAGGGCGAGATGTAGCCCTTGTCGAACTGCATGCCCTCGGTGAACTCGAGGTCCATGCCGAACGTCTGGCCCTCCTCGACGTTGACCACGCCGTCCTTGCCGACCTTGTCGATCGCATCGGCGATCACGTCGCCGATCTCATCGTCGCCCGCCGAGATCGTCGCCACGCGAGCGATCTGCTCCTTGCCGGAGATCTCCACCGACTGGGTCTCGATGTTCTTGACGACGTCATCGACGGCCCTCTCGATCCCGCGCTTGAGCGCGAGCGGGTTGGCGCCGGCGGCAACGTTCTTGAGGCCCTGGCGGACGATCGCCTGCGCCAGCACGGTCGCCGTGGTGGTGCCGTCACCGGCAACGTCGTTGGTCGCCGTGGCGACCTCGCGCACGAGCTGTGCGCCCTGATTCTGGAAGACGTCCTCGACCTCGATCTCACGCGCGATCGTCACACCGTCGTTGGTGATCGTCGGGGCGCCGAACTTCTTGTCGAGGACCACGTAGCGGCCCTTGGGGCCGAGCGTGACCTTCACTGCGTTGGCTACCGCGTCGACGCCCTGCTCGAGCGCCTTGCGTGCTTCCGCGTCGTACTTCAGTTCCTTGTGTGCCATATCTGTTCTGGTTCTCCTAGGACTGGACCTTGGCCAGCACGTCGGACTCGCGCAGGACGAGGAGCTCCTCGCCTTCCACGATGATCTCGGTGCCGCCGTACTTGCTGTACAGGACCTCGTCGCCTTCCGCAACATCGAGCGGCGTGCGCTTGCCGGTGTCCTCGTTGACCTTGCCATCGCCAACTGCAAGGACCTTGCCCTTCTGGGGCTTTTCCTTGGCCGTATCGGGGAGGACGATCCCACTCGCGGTGGTTTCCTCCGCCTCGATCGCCCGCACGATCAGTCGATCGCCGAGGGGCTTCAGATTCATGTGATGCAACCTCCGGGTAAAGCGGATTGCTGGGGTACTGGCACTCTATTGGCGAGAGTGCCAAGCAGACAATATAGCTCGGCGGAGGCCCAATTCAAGGATTTTTCTTGGCACTCGGCGCCCGAGAGTGCCAAATGAGCCCGTGGCGGCGGTCGGGCGCTGGAGCCGGGGCGTCGCCGAACCCCCCGCCCAAGGGGCTAGTTCTGGGCGCCGCCGAGGCCGTGCATGCGATCGCGGATCTCCGGTGGGTTCTCGATGATCTGCGAAAAGCGGACGACCGTGACCGTGTCTTCGAGCTCGACCTTACGGCCGTAGATCTGCTCCAGGAAGTGGACCATCTCGTCGATCCGGCGGAACTCCGGATTGTCGTGCTCGATATCCCGCGGGGAGAGGTCCTTGACGCGCTTGACCTCCACCTGGTCGACGACCGCATTGAAGATCTTCTCGCGGGGAGAGTGCTGGTAGCCGATCGTCACCAGCACGCAATCGTTCTTGCGGTACTTGTGGGACTTGTCGCCGAGCCGGATCGTGGCGGTCTTGCGGCCGCGGCGCAGCTGGTCGGCGAACACCGACGAGTAGAAGTTCAGGACCCGCACGACGCGCCAGCCTACCGATCCCGAACGTACCGCGACAGAGCACGCTCGACCATCTCACGCTCGCCCTCATAGGTCAGCGCTCGCACCGCCTCCTCCAGCGGCATCCAGCAGACCTGCTCGATCTCGTGGTCGTGCGCGAGCTCGCCAGAGCGGTATTCGAACAGGTAGAACGCAACGCGCTTGCGGACGGGGCGGCCCTTGCGCTCGTACGTGTACCGGACCTCGCCCAGCTTCTCGACGGGCTCGGCGCGCACGCCGGTCTCCTCGTGAACCTCGCGAGTGGCCGCCTCGATCTCGCTCTCGTCGCCGTCGGGGTGACCCTTGGGCAGCGCCAGCACCCTCCCGCCGCTGCTGCCGCGGCGGGCCGGCACGATGACGATCACCTCGCCATCCCTGACGACGACGCCTCCCGCCGAGAAGTCGGTGCGTTCGTTGCTAATAGACGTATCGCTCCAGCGCCGCAGGATCCTTGACGATCAGCCTCCCGCGGCCCTGGGAGATTATTCCAGCGCGCTCCAGCACGGCGAGGAACCTGCTCGCGGACTCACGCGAGGAGCCGGCGAGCTGCGCGAGCTCGGCCTGGGTCGAGGTGATCAGCACCTCGCCGTCGCCGGCACCCTCGGCGCGTGCCGTTTCGACCAGCTCCGAGAGGACCTTGGCGACGCGGCTCTGCACCGTTTGAAACGACTGCCGCGCGAGCCGCTCGTTGGTCTCCCGCAGGCGGCGGCCGAGCGCGGTGATCAGCTTGACGGCGATCTCGGGGTGCTCGCGCAGCAGGCGGCGCATGTCGGGACCGAGGATCGCGATTGCCTCGGTCTCCTCGAGCGTCTCCACGGTCGCCGAGCGGCGCTCGTCGTCGAACATCGCGAGCTCTCCGAAGATGTCACCGGGACCGAGGTGGGCGAGCGTGATCGAGCGCCCGTCGGCGTGCTCGCGCATCGCGCGGGCATGGCCCTGGCGGATCACATAGCAAGTGTCGCTGGCGTCGCCCTCGCGGAATACAACTTCAGCGGAGCGGAACCTCCGGGGGCGCACCACCTCCGCAACCTGCGCCAGCTGGTCCTCGGCGAGCGCGGAAAAGAGCGGCACGCGGTGCAGCAGCTCGACGGTGTCGTCGCCAATCGCGGACATGGCGAGCAGGTGTACCACACGGCGTTGGGCGCCACACTGTGCTTGATCAGCGCCGATCGGGCGTGGAATGCATGAACGGCGAGGGCACCGTGGGGGCGACGCCCCTCATGCCGCCCTCTCGGAGCGTCCTGTTACGCCGGGCCGCCGAGTCGTCCGACCCACCGGCGGGCGCATCGGCGGGCTCAGGCCAGGTCGAGCGCCTGCTCGCGATGGCGCCGGCGCACCGCGCGCACGACCCACCACCCGAGCGCCGCCAACAGTCCGATCGGAACCAGCGCGGCGAGCGCGATCAGCGCAACGCCCGCCGCCACGGTCAGCACGCGCCCCGCATCGTGCGCGGCCGTGTGAAGCGTGAATCCGCCGCTGCCGCCCTGCACCGGCACGGGCAGCGGGCCGCCGTTGATCGTCAGCGTGACCTGGCTGAAGCTGATCCGGTTGCCCAGCCCACGGAGCGCCGCCTCGTCGCTGGAGATCGACGCGTCGGCGTCGTGGATCCGGGCGGTGAGGCTGTCGATCTGAGTCTGGGTGGTGGCGGCCGCCAGCTGCTTGAGCAGCGACGTCCGCAGCGCCCTGGCGTCGGCCAGCGAGCGGACGTCGGACTGGTACTGGTCGTTGACGTCCTGCGTGGTGTCGGTTCTCGAGGTCACCTGCGCGTACCGCAGGCTGGAGAGCGCAGCCATGGTCTGCGGCAGGACAGCGCTTGGGATGCTCAGCTGGAACTGCGCGTAGCCGCCCGGGCCGCCCGTCGCGGTGACGGTCGAGCTGTTGACGACCCCTCGCTCTTGGCCGACGACGTCGAACACCTCCTGGGCGACGTCATCGACCCGGCTCGGTGGCGCGCTGAGCGCGAGCTGGGCGCTCTGGACGATCCTCCGGCCGTTGGGCGGCGGCTGGAGTACCGCCGGCTGACCCGCCGACGACGGAGCGGTCTGGGAGGTGGTCGGCGCGAACGTGGCCGTGGATCGAGCCGGAGCGGGGAGCCTGGCCACCGAACCCGAGGAGGCCGATGGGGCCGAGGAGGCCGACGAGGCCGAGGAGGAGGCCGGCACGGGGAGAGCAGGGTGCGACGGCTGGCTCGGTCCGGTAGAGACCACCACGAGCACGGCGACGACCGCGCCCGCCGCGAGGCCGACCGCGGGTCCCCACAGCCACCGCCGCCGGGACCTTCCCGGCGCCCGCGCGGCCGACCCCGCGGGAGCAAACCGACGCTCTACTCGTCCGTCGAGGCGCGTCACAAACGCCGGGTCGGGCCCCGGGCGCTCGTCCGCCAACAGCAGGGCCAGCTCCGCCAGCTCGGCGTGGCGCGGGTCGACGGGCTCGCCGGCGAGAACGGCGTCGATCGCGTCCAGCGACGCCAGGACCTCGGGGTCGAGCGGTGTCTCGTCACGCAGTTTCATCGCAAGCCTTCCTCAGCTTTTCCATCGTCCGGTAGAGCAGCGTGCCGGCGTTCGATTCGCTGACCCCGAGGACCCGCGCGAGCTCCGCGTTGGAGAACCCGGCGTGAAACTTGAGCGCCACGATCTCACGCTCACGTCCCGACAGCTGCGCCAGCGCCTCGCGTACGGCGGTCCGCCTGAGCGCGACCTCGGCCCCATCCTCGGGCTCGAGCTCGGCGATCGAGGCGTCCTCTGGATCGCTGGCCAGCCGCGCGAGGCGGCGCCGCCGGCGCAGCTCGTCGAGCGCCGCGTTACGCGCGATCCCGAACAGCCAGGCCCGCTCCTCCCCACGGCGGCGATCGAACGTCCGGCGGCGGCGGTAGGCGCGCTCGAACGCCAGCGCGGTCACGTCTTCGGCGGCAGCGCGATCGCGCAGCAGGGTGGCCACGTACGCGTAGACGTCGTCGCGGCTCGCGCGGTACAGCTCCTCGAACCGCTCCCACGCGCTCTGGCCGGTGGTCGCCCCGGGCGCTGAGAGCGTCTCGATCACGTCGGTACTACGGCCGCGCGGTGCGTTCGTCACGGCCCGATATGTTCCCGCGTTCGCCCGGGGGTTCCTGGAGCAGTTTTGATCCGTCAGGCCAGCGCCGCGAACAGCCGCGGGTCGTTGGTGATCACGCCGGTGACCCCGAGCTCCTCGAGCGCGCGTAGCCGGGGAAGCTCGTCGACCGTCCACACGTACAGCTCGCCGCCGGCGCGGTGAACGGTGCGCACAAGCCGCGGTGTCACGAGCCGCCAGTGGGCCATCAGCGCGTCGCAGCGGCCCGACCTGATCGCCGCCGCCGCCCTGGCGGGCAGGAGCGCCCTCATCACCACCAGCGCCCCGAGCGCCGGAATCGTGGTCGCGCGTGAGCGAAACGGGTCGCGCCGGACCTTCGGCACCGACCAGCCGAGGCGCACCCGGGGCTCGGCCGAGCGGATCCGCTCGAGGCTGGAGCGGAACTGGCTCGAGATCATCGCGCGCTCGAGCACCCCGTATGACCGCAGCGCCTCGAGCACCCGCAGCTCGTAGCCGGGGAGCTTGAGATCGACATCGAGCTCGATCCCGGTGAACGGGTCCGAGGCCAGATGCGCCAGACCCTCCTCAAGCGTGTGCGGCGAACGGCGCGTGGCGTCCTCGTAATCGTGAGCCAGCAGCAGCCGGTCACTCCCGCGCTCGGGCAGGACATCGAACTCGATCACATCGACGCCTGCCGCGAGCGCCGCGTCGAAGCTGGCGCTGGTGTTGCCGGGCGCGATCAGATCCGCGCCTTTGTGCCCGACCCGCCGCAGCCGTACCGAGGACATCATCAAGACAGGCTAGTGGGAAGGTCAGCGGTCTCCGAGGCGTCGTCGGAGTCAGGCGAATAGAAAGGACAGATATATATGTTCCGCAGGCCAAGAGCGGGGGTAATCGCACTCGCCGCAGCCGCCACGGTCGCGCTCGCCCAGGCCTCGCCGGCCGCCGCCAAGCCCTTCCTCAAGGGCCTCGCGAAGGTCCACAGACTTGCCTCGGCAGTGCCAGGGAGCGGTCCCGCGAGGGGCGACCAGAACCCCTACGGAGTCTCGGTGGTGCCGGCCAGCGCCGGCAAGCTCGTCAAGGGCGACATCCTCGTCAGCAACTTCAACGATCGCAACAACCATCAGGGGACCGGGTCGAGCATCGTCGAGGTCTCGCCGTCGGGGAAGACAACCGTGTTCGCGGTCGTGCCGCGTCCCACGGCGACACGGGCGGTCGGCCTGACGACCGCGCTGGTGACGCTCCGCAGCGGGTTTGTGATCGTCGGCAGCCTCCCCGCGCCGGGGGGCAACTCGAGCGCGGCTCGAGCCGGAGCGCTGACCGTGCTCGACTCGAGCGGCCGCGTGGTCGAGACGATCACCGCCGCTGACATCAACGGGCCTTGGGACATGACCGCGGCCGACAGGGGCAGCAAGGCGACGCTCTTCGTAACCAACCTGCTCAACGGCACGGTTGCCGCCAAGGGGCACGTGGTCCATCGCGGGACGGTGGTCCGGCTGGGTCTGAGCATCCCCGCCGGCGGCGTTCCACAGGTCACCTCGAACCAGGTGATCGCGACCGGCTTCGCCGAGCGCACGGATCCGAGCGCGCTCGTCGTCGGCCCCACCGGAGTGGGGCTCGGCGCCGGCGGCGTGCTGTACGTGGCCGACTCGGCCCGGAGCCGGATCGCGGCGGTGCCGCAGGCGCTGACGCGGAACACCACGCTGGGAGGCGGCGGCATCACTGTCACCTCCGGCAAGGCGGTCAACGATCCGCTCGGGCTGGCGGTCGCGCCGAACGGGGACATCCTCACCGCCAACGGTGGTGACGGCAACCTCGTCGAGACGACGTCCGGCGGGCACCAGGTGGCGGTCAGGACGCTCGTGGCGAACGGCGCCGGCGACCTGTTCGGGCTGGCGGTCGCGCCAGCCAACAAGGGCGTCTACTTCGTCGACGATGCGGGCTCCGGACGGGCCACGAACTCGCTCGAACTGCTGCGATGAGCCCGCGCCCGGCTCAGCGCTGGCAGGCCGGACACCAGTAGGTGGTCCGGTTGGCGTCTCCCTGCCCCCGCGAACGGATCCGCTTCCCGCAGCGGGGACAGGGGCGCCCGGTCTTTCCATAGACGCGGGGATTGATCGCCCGCGGACCCTCGATCGCGGAGCGGAGCATCCGCGGTCGGATCGCCTCGATCACCGCGGCCGCCTCTTCGTCGGTGACAGCTGCGACGGGGCGCCAGGGGTCGATGCCCGCCTCCCAGCAACCCTCCGCCTTCCAGATGTTCCCAATCCCCGCGACGTTGCGCTGGTCGAGTAGCGCGTCGCCTAGTGGCCGCGTCTGATCGTCGGAGCGCAGGCGCGCGAGGAAGCGCGTGGCATCGAAGTCGCCGGCCAGGACGTCGGGACCGAGCGCCGCGAGGCGCTGGTCGAAGCGCGTCCGCCCGGCGGTCATCAGCTCGAGCAGCGGGCCGTCGAGCTCGGCGACCCAGCGGTCGCCGGCGCGGATCACCAGCCAGGCGCGCCGCCATGGGCGCCGCTCCGTGGCCACCGTCCATGAGCCGGTCATCCCGAGATGGGAGTGGATCACCAGGTCGCCCTCGAAGCGGATGAACAGGTGCTTGCCGTGAGTGTCGACGCTCCGCACGACCCGACCCGCCAGGCGCTCATCCCACCGATCGAGCGCGTGGCGCGGGTGCGGGGTTACGATCTCGTCCGGAACGCGACCCTCGAGCACGGGGCGGATCCGGTTGGCCGCCCAGGCTATCGTGTCGCCCTCGGGCATTGCCCCGCGTCAGGCGCTCAGCGTCAGCCGGCGCGGGCCCTCCCGGAACCCGAGCGCGATCAACGCCGCTCCCAGCGCCGACCCCATCGCCGGCTCACCGTCCACCTTCTCGAGCGCCAACCGCTTGATCCGTCCGGCGCGGACCTGCTCGACGAGCGCGCCCAGCGCCGGCTCGAGGCGTCCGTCTGCGGGCTCCACGAGCGTCTGCAGCCCCCGCGCGCCCCGCTCCAGATACAGGACCGGCTCACCGCCGATCAGCACGACGTAGGCGCCGGCGACGCGCGCCGCCTTGCCCTTCGCGGGCCAGGGGAGCGCGGCGCCGTACGGCTGCGCCGGGTCGACCGCGGCCAGCACCAGCGGCGGCTCGTCGGCCGGAGCCTGCGAGCGGAGCCGCTCGACCGCGCCCGGGAGCGCGAACTGGGCGCCGCCAAGGCCCTCGACGAAGTACCCGCGCCGCGCGACCCCCAGTGTCTCCAGCTGCGAGAGCTCGGGGTAGATCGCGGAGAACCCGCCGGGGACGCCCTCGGCGAGCACCTGCTCACGCGTGAGCACGCCGTAGCGCTCGAGCAGCAGCTCGGCGAGGGCGCGGCGGCGCGAGGCGGGGTCGGCCGCGTCGCGCAGGAGCGGCGCGGTCAGCGACCAGCGGCCCTGGACCTGCGCGGCCGCGCCGGGGCCGCGCCGGCGGCCGGCGAAGCGGCCCGCCCGAGCGGCCGAGCGACGCACCAGATCGCGCTGGGCGCGGGCCAGCGTCAGGCGCGGGGCCCGCAGCGGCGCGAACGCGTCGTTGGTCACCTCGCCCGCCCAGGCGAGGTCCCAGATCGCCTCCTGGAGCTCTTCCGGCGCGAGCTCGACGTCGACCAGGAGGTCGGTGAAGAAGCACCCGCCGTCCGCCAGGCGCGCCCGGACGAGCTCGTGAGCCTCCGAGTCCGGGGGCGTTCCCTTGAACGGCGGCGCCCCAAGCACCGGCAGGTCCTCGCGGAAGTACAGCGCGACCCGCCCCGAGTTGCGCCCGAGCGCGCCCGCGCCGATCCACACGAGCTCGCCGCCGGAGCAGAGCTGATCCATCCAGGTCGGCGAGTACGCGCCGACGCGGCGCGGGAGGATGTCGCGCTCCCACACCTCCGCCGGGAGGGCCAGCCCCTGGAGCGGTACGAGCGCCTCGCGCAGGCGGTCGATCCCGGCTCCGCTGGCGGGGTGGCGGTCGACGTTCTGCCAGCTCGGCGTAAACCGCGCCAGCGAGCGATGGTCGACCGGCTCGACCTCCTTGCGCAGCGCCGCCAGCGAGGCGCGGCGAAGCCGGCGGAGCACCTCGGGGTCGCAGAACTCGCGCTCCGAGCCGCCGGGGCGGAGCTCGCCGCGGACGAGCCCGCCATCGCGCTCGAGCTCGGCGAGCGCGGGGCCGCAGTCGACCCCGTACCTACCGCGCAGGTCCGCGGGGGTGAACGGCCCGTGGCTCGCCGCGTAGCGCCGGACGAGCCGCAGCATCGCGCCCGGCACATCCTCGAGGAACGCCGCCGGGAGCCCGCCGGGCGGCGCGACTCCGAGTGCGTCCCTGTAGAGCCCGGCATCGGCCGCATCGATCCAGCGCTCCTCGCCGGCGAGCCGGACCTTGACGGCCCGGCGCTCGTCATTGAGCTCCGAGAGCATCCTGCGGGCGTCCAGACCTCCGAGCACGCGCAGCGTGCACTCCGCTTCGCTCAGGTCGCCGATGGTCCGGAGGACGTCGTGCAGCGAGTCGCGGGAGGTCGCGCGGCGCAGGTCCGAGAGGAACTGCAGGTCGTCCTCGACCTGGGCGAGTGCCGCCGGGTCGATCAGGTCGCGCAGCTCCTCCTGCCCGAGCAGCTCACGCAACAGGTCGCGGTCGAGCGAGAGGGCGGCGGCGCGGCGCTCGGCGTTGGGCGTGTCGCCCTCGTACATGTAGGTGGCGACGTAGTCGAACAGCAGCGAGGAGGCCATCGGCGAGGCCGTCGGTGTCTCGACCTCCACGAGCGAGATCTCGCGCCGGTGAAGCTTGGTGAGGAGCTCGACGAGCCCGGGGACGTCGAGCACGTCTCGCAGGCACTCTCTGAACGTCTCAAGCACTATCGGAAAATCTTGATAATTGCGGGCGACCTCGAGCAGCGACTGCGCCTTCAACCGCTGCTGCCACAACGGGGTCCGCTTCCCCGGCCGCGCCCGCGGGATCAGGAGCGCCCGGGCGGCGTTCTCGCGGAAGCGCGCGCCGAACAGCGCCGAGCCTCCGAGCTCGGCGACGACTGCGTCCTCGACCTCGTCGGGCTCGATCAGGACCAGATCGGCGCCCGGCGGCTCCTCGGCGTCGGGGAGGTGGACGATGATCCCGTCGTCCGACCAGATCGCGTCTGACTCCAGTCCGAGCTCGTCGCGGATCCGCGCGCTCAGGGCCAAGCCCCAGGCGGCGTGGACCCGGCCGCCGAACGGCGAGAGCACGCACAGCCTCCAGTCGCCGATCTCGTCGCGGAAGCGCTCGATCACGATCGCGCGGTCCGAGGGGACGACGCGGGTGGCGTCCTGCTGCTCACGCAGGAATTCGACGAGATTGTTGGCGGCGCGCCGGTCGAGGTCGTACGGCTCCTCGAGTGTGGCCGGGTCCTGCTCGGCCGCCCAGCGAGAGAATGCGCCGATCGCTTCGCCCAGCTCCTTCGGCCGACCGACCCCGTCGCCCTTCCAGAACGGGACCGCTCCGGGGAGCCCGGGCGCCGGGGTGACGATCACGCGGTCGCGCGTGATCTCCTCGATCCGCCACGTGCTCGCACCCAGCAAGAAGGTCTGGCCGGGACGCGCCTCGTAGACCATCTCCTCGTCGAGCTCACCGACCCGGCGGCCATCGGGCAGCGTGACCGCGTAGAGGCCGCGGTCGGGGATCGTGCCCGCGTTGGTGATAGCGAGCTGACGCGCGCCGGCACGCGCGCGGATCGTGCTCCCGACCCGGTCCCACACGATCCGCGGTCGCAACTCGGAGAACGCGCTCGAGGGATAGCGCCCGTCAAGCATGTCGAGCACGTTCTCGAGCTGGGTGCGGCTGAGCGTGGCGTAGGAGTGGGTGCGGTTGATCAGCGCGTGCAGCCCGTCGACCGGGACGGGCCGGTCCTCGGGTGCGGCCGCCGCGATCGCGACGATCTGCTGGGCCAGCACGTCGAGTGGGTTGCGGGGCACGACCGTCGTCTCGATCTCGCCGTCGCGCATGCGCCGCGCCACGACAGCGCACTCCAGGAGGTCGGCCCGGAACTTGGGGAAGATCCGCCCGCGGCTGACGGCGTCGACGGAGTGGCCGGCGCGGCCGATCCGCTGGAGCCCGCGCGCGACCGACTTTGGCGACTCGACCTGGATCACGAGGTCGACCGCGCCCATGTCGATCCCGAGCTCGAGGCTCGAGGTGGCCACCAGGCACGGAAGCTCGCCGGCCTTCAGCATTTCCTCGACGAGCAGTCGCTCCTCACGCGCAAGGGAGCCGTGGTGCGAGCGCGCCACCTCCTTGACGACGCCGTCGGAGCGCTCGGCGGCCATCTCGTTCAGACGCAGCGCGAGCCGCTCGGCGCCCCGGCGGTTGTTGACGAAGACGATCGTCGAGCGATGCGCCTCGACCAGGTCGAGCAGCTCCGGGTAGATCGCGGGCCAGATCGAGCGGCGCGTGGCCTCAGAGCCACCGGCGAGGGGGTCAAGATCGGGCGCGGGGGTCGCGTCGGGCTCGACCATCGACTCGACCGGCACCTCGATCCTGAGGTCGAGCGGCTTGCGTACGCCGGTGTCGACCACCCGGCAGCTCCGCGACGGGCCGACCAGGAAACGCCCGATCTCTTCGAGCGGCTTCTGCGTCGCCGACAGTCCGATCCGCTGGAGCTCGTGTCCGGCGGCGGCGTCGAGGCGCTCGAGCGTCAGCGCCAGGTGGGCGCCGCGCTTGGTGGCGGCGACCGCGTGGATCTCGTCGACGATGCACCACCGCGCGCCGTCGAAGAGCTCCTGGGCGCGGGAAGTCAGCATCAGATACAGGGATTCCGGCGTGGTGATCAGGATGTCCGGCGGCTCTCGGAGCATCGCCTGGCGCTCGCGTTGCGGCGTGTCGCCCGTGCGTACCGCGACCTTCAGGTCGGCGCCGATTCCCCGCAGCGGGACACGCAGGTTGCGATCGATGTCGTACGAGAGCGCCTTCAGCGGCGATACGTACACGAGCCCGATGCGGCGCCCCTCGTCGGCGCCGGCTACTTCGCGCTCGGCGGCGAGGCGATCGATCGCCCACAGGAACGCGGCCAGCGTCTTGCCCGAGCCTGTCGGCGCGGACAGCAGCACGTGCTCGCCCGAGGCGATCGCGGGCCACGCCTGCTCCTGCGCAGCAGTAGGCTGCGCAAACGCGCCCAGGAACCAGGCTGTGGTGCGGGGTGTGAAGTGCTTGAGCGAGGGCAGGGATCGAGCGTAGCGCGGGGATGTGGAGGTCCGCCGGCGCCCGCGGGCGGGGGGCGCGGCGCCTCAGACAGCCGCCGTCACACGGCCCACCTCGGCCAGCGTCGTGAGGCCTTGCCTGACCTTCTCGATGCCGTCCTGGCGCATGCTGCGCATACCCTGCGGCGACCGCGCCGGCGGCGATCTCGGCCACTCCGCGACGAGCCAAGACCAGCTCACGGATCTCCTCGGTCATCGGCATCACCTCGTAGAGCCCGATCCGGCCGTGGAAGCCGGTGTAGCTGCAGCGGATGCATCCGACCGGCTCGAACAGCTCGGCGTTGCCCAGGCCGTGCTCGGACCGCACTGACCGGGCACTCGCGCCGTGCCGCTTGCAGTGCGCGCACAGCGACGCGCGCGAGGCGCTGCGCGACCACGCAGTCGACCGCCGCGGCGATCATGAACGGCTCGATTCCCATGTCGATCATCCGCGTGACCGCGCTCGGGGCGTCGCGCGTGTGCAGCGTCGAGAGCACGAGGTGGCCGGTCAGCGCGGCCTGGACGGCGATCATCCGCCGTTTCGCGGTCGCGGATCTCGCCGACCATGATCACGTCGGGGTCGGCGCGGAGCATCGAGCGCAGGCCGGCCGGCAAACGTGACGCCCGCCTTCGAGGACACCTGCATCTGCTTGATGCCCATCGATCGGCGACTCGACGGGATCCTCGATCGTGACGATGCTGCGCTCGGCCGTCGTTGATCCTGCCCAGCGCCGCGTAGAGCGTCGTTGACTTGCCGGACCCGGTGGGGCCGGTGACCAGGATCGCGCCGTACGGCTTCGTGATCGCGACACGAACCGAGCAGCGCTCGAACTCCCGCATGCCGAGCGACTCGAGGTCGCGCCCCACCAGCCCGCTGTCGAGAATCCGCATCACGACAGCCCTCGCCCTTCACGAGCGGCAGCGTGGCCACGCGCACGTCAACCCGGCGACCCTCGACCAGGACCGCCAGACGCCCGTCCTGCGGAGACCCGGCGCTCGGCGATGTTGATGCTGGCCATGATCTTGACCCGTGAGACGACACTCGGGGCCATCGAGCGTGAGATCGTGGCGGTCGTGCGTGAGCACGCCGTCGATCCGGTAAACTGCACCCGCATATCGCCGGCCTCAGGGTCGCAATGGATGTCCGATGCACCCTGCTCCACGGCCTGCGCGATCAGCGAGTGACCAGCTTGATGATCGGCGCCTCGTCTGTCGAGCCCCTCGGGCAGCGCTGAGGTCGAGCTCCGGCTCGTCCTCGGCGACTTCGGCCACGTTCTGCTCGAGCCGGTTGAGCCGAGCCGAGCAGCGCCACCAGATCCTCCGCCGGCGTGGCGGCCGGCCGGACCCTCCTCCCGGTGATCATCGAGATCTCGTCGAGGGTCAGGACGTTGCCGGGATCGGCCATCGCGACCAACACGCTGCCGTTTGAGAGGAAGCCGACCGGGGCCGCCTGGTAGCGCTTGGCGAGCTCGACGTCGACCAAATTGACCGCGCCCATGTCGACCTCGAAGATCGACAGATCGAGGTAGTCGACACCGAACCGCTCGGCCAGCGCGCGGGCGAGCTGATCGCCGCGGAGCGCCCCGTCCTCGACCAGGAGCTGGCCGGTCAGCCGGCCCTGCTCGCGTGCCAGCATCACGGCCCGTTCAACCGTCTCGCGCTGCGCGAACCCGAGGTCCACGATCACGTCGCCGATCAGGCGCTCCGAGCGCCCTCGACGAGTCGGCGGAAAGAGGCCCCGCGGATACGCGTCTTCCTCAGCAGTCGGTGCAAGTTCCGCGACGGCCGCCCAGCTCATTGGCTCTGCATCGGCACCACCGGCGAGCGCCTTGACGGTGGGGCCGCCGCTCAGCGTTCAGGGGAGATGAACGCGACCGCCTCGCGGAGACCAGCGGAGCGCCGCAGGGTGGCGATCTGGCGGCCGGCCTGAACGGCGTCCTTGATCGCCCCCAGCCGGTCCCCGAGCTGAGCCCCGAGCGCGTGGAGATCGGAGACGATCACGACGAGCCCCCAGAAGCGAGCGGGCCCGGGAGGTGCGTCGGGCGCCTCGACGAGCTCGAGGATGGCCGGCCCGAGCCGCCTGAAACCCTGCCTGAAGCCCCCCGCGGCTTCGCCCACCCTGCGCAACTCGATTCCGGCATCGGCCAGCGCCGCCACCGTGCGGTCGAAGTCCGGGGTCGCGACGACGACGTGATCGATCCCGATGGCGCCATTCGGGTGCTCCGTCCCCGCCCGCGCCGCCCCCGCCGAACCGGGCTCCGTCAGAAGGCCGTCGATCACGGCCGGCACATCCACGCCACGCAGCCGCCAGCCGGCGATCCCGGGGCGCTCGCACCCCAGCTCGAGCTCCAAGCCGCCGAGCTGCACGGTGGAGTCGTGCGCCTCGAACCCCAGCGCCTCCCAGCGCTCGGCCGGATCGCCAAGACGCAGAGCCACGAGCTCGGGGCGCGCCGAGTCGCTGCTCACGCCCCGGCGGGCTCGGCGGTCAGCCCGGCGCTCCAGTCGAACTCGAACCACACGCGGAAGCGGGGCCCGTGCTCCGTCTCGACAGGCCGAACCCCCCAGTCGGTCGCGAAGTTCTCGACCAGGAACAGACCCTTGCCGCCCTCCTCGTTGGACGTGCGGGGCTCGCGCGGGTCAAACCCGTCGCCGGCGTCCTCGACCTCGATCCTGGCCGAGTCAGGAGATCGGAAGATGCGCAACCGGATCGGCGTACGCCCAGCGGCGCGCGCGTGCACGACCGCGTTGGTCACGACCTCGGAGGTGAGCAGCACCAGTTCCCCGACCTCCGATTCGGGTCGTCCGGACATCAGCTCGCGAACCTCGGCCCGGGCTCGGCTCGGCGACATCGGCTCGCGCGGGAGCTCGAGCTCGACGCGTTCGCTGAACTCCTCCGGGCGAGCCCCTGCCGGGCGCCGGTCGCGCAACGTCATGCGCTGCGCGACGCCGGCGGTGCGGAGCAGCGCGGTGATCTGCTCGGGCGGCGGGACGACGACCAGCTCGACGTCGTGCTCGCGCGCGCACCGTTCGATCAGGAGCATCACCCGCATACCCGCCGAGTCGATGAACGAGACGGCTCCCAGATCGAGCGTCAGCCGCTCGACGCTGGGGTCCCCGACGGCGCTGCGACACTCCGCCTCGACCGCTTCGCAGGTGCCGCTATCGAACTCGCCCCGGACCGCCACCACGCGGCTCCGGGCGTTCGCTGCGCCCTCGGTGGCGATTTCGAAGTCGGCGTGGGGGGAGATCCCTGTCCTCCGCCCTCAGCCCGTGAGCTCGCCAACGCCGATCGCCGCCGCCACCTGTGTCGCGTCCGCTTGCGCGCGAGCCTGCGCCGGGCGCAGCGCGACCGCGCCGGTGTCGTCGGACTGGCCATCGGCCTGGAAGCGGTCAAGCGCCGCCCCGAGCTCCGACAGCAGCTCCTGCGGCGCGGCTCCGGCGTGGTCGGAGAGGAGGCTGCGCAGCCGGGATGCCCCGAAGCGTCCGGACTCGCCGCGGGTGTCGGTGACGCCGTCGGTGTACATCAGCAATGTCTCGCCGGGACTCACCGGAACGACCCGATCCTCCCAGGCGCTACCTTCCCACCCGCCCAGCAGCGGCCCCGAGCCACCGATCTCACGGACGCGGCCGTCGAGGCGCACGAGCAGCGGCGCGGGGTGGCCGGCCGAGCTCATCACGAACTGATCGCTCTCGAGCCGCACGCAGAGGGCGCTGCAAAGCGACAGTCCGGGGCGCTCGCGCAACGCCTCGTCGAGCCGGGCGAGGATCCCGCTCGGCGTGTGCTCCTGCTTGGCCAGGAAGCGGGCGCCGTGGCGGACGAGCGACGTCATCGAGGCAGCCTCCACGCCACGCCCGGTGACGTCACCGAGCAGGACGATCCAGCCGGGCGGGGTCTCGAAGAAGTCGTAGAAATCGCCTCCCACTTCGACCTCGTCGGACGCGCTCGCGGCCCGGTATAGGGTCGCGACCTCCCACCCCGGGATCGACGGAACCGCATCCGGCAGCAGGCTACGTTGGAGCGTCTCGGCGATCTCCCGGCGGGCGGTTGCGAGCCGGGCATTGTCGACCGCGATCGCCGCCCGGCCGGCGAGCTGCTGCGCGAACTCCCGGTCGCCTTCGTCGAACCGTCGCCGCGACTCAGCGGTGACCAGGGTGAGCACGCCGAGCGTGCGCCCGCGGGCACGCAACGGCACGATCAGAACCGACCGAAAACCGACCTCGCGCAGCAATCGGAGGTGCTCCTCGTCGACGGCGGTCGGCGCGAGCATCTCGTCGGTGACCTCGGGGATGAGCTCCGAGAGCCCGGTCCGGATCGCCCTGCCCACCCCCCGCTCGGGGTCGGCCGGATCAGGGTCGTATGCGCGCAGGCGTTCGGCGAGGATCAGCTTGTCGGGGTCGGGGTGGGCCACGACCACCTGACGGCGCGCCCCGCTTTCGTCCACAAGATCGACCGCGCACCAGTCCGCGATCTCGGGCACCGCGAGCCAGGCCACGTTGCGCAGGGTCTCCTGGTAGTCGAGTGACGAGATCAGCGTCTCGGTTGCCCGCGCCAGAAACCGCTCGCGCCGCTCCGCGGTCTTCTCGAGCGTTACGTCCTCGATGATCGTGACCGTGGCGATCGGCTCGCCTCGCTCGTCGCACAGGGGCGTCGACTTGAGCAGGTCCCACTTGACCTCGCCGGTTCGGCGGTTGACCGTCCGGATCAGCAACGGCTCGACGGTCTCGCCCGCAAGTTGCCTGACGGACGGGATGTCGGCCATCCTCAGCTCGCGACCGTCCTCAGCCTGGACGATGTAGTCCTCGATGATCGAGCCGGCACCACGGGCCTGCATCTCCTCGACCGAGTCGAAGCCCATGCTCTCGAGCGCGGCGCGGTTGGCGTGAACGATCCCACCCTGGTTGCGGATCGTCACGGCCTCCGCCAGCGAGTCGAGGATCTCCGCGAGGCCAACGCCGGCGGTGCCGAGCTGCGCGACGAGCTCGTCCAGGGAGCGGATCGGCCCAGCCTGACCGGCAGGTGGATCCGCTTGTGCGGTGTGCTCCAGATCGCCGCCCCGTGTCACGCCGATAGCGTACTTCGCTTGGCGAGCGCAGCTGCGCGTCGAAATATCGCGTCCATCATCGCCTCGGTCAGGCGTCCTGTGAACGTGTTCTGCTGGCTGGGGTGGTAGCAGCCGAGCAGCGTCCAGCGACCGATCTCCATCGAGGCGCCGTGGGCGAACCGGGGACGCGGACGCGGCACCGATTCCCCGCGCGCTGCGAGCGCGCGCAGCGCGGCGTCCCAGGCAAACCCCCCGAGGCACACGATCACCCCGGCGCGTCGCAACAGCCCGAGCTCCCGCACGAGATAGGGCTGGCAGTTGTCGCGCTCCGCGGGAAGCGGGCGATTGCCGGGGGGCGCGCAGCGCACTGCCGCGGTCACGTAGCAATCCCGCAGCTTCAGGCCGTCGTCGCGGGACACCGAGGTCGGCTGGTTGGCCAGTCCAGCCCGCCACAGGGCTGCGAACAGCCAGTCGCCGGACCGATCGCCGGTGAAGATCCTGCCGGTGCGGTTGCCGCCGTGTGCCGCGGGGGCGAGCCCGAGCACGACGATCCGCGCCGCCGGATCGCCGAAGCCGGGGAGCGGGTGGCCCCAGTACTCCTCCGAGGCGAACGCCGCGCGCTTCACGCGCGCGACCTCCTCGCGCCACGCGACCAGGCGCGGGCAGCGCCGGCAGCTGATCACCTCCCGTTCGAGGCGCTCAAGGCTGTCGGCCGCCACCGGCGGCTCAGTGCTTGAGCGCGCGGCCGTACTGCCGCTCGTAGTACTCGCGGTAGGCCCCGGAGCGGATCGGCTCCCACCACCACGAGCTGTCGCGGTACCACTCGACGGTGAGCGCGAGCCCCTCGGCGAACCTCGTGCGTGGCCTCCAGCCGAGCGCCATCAGTTTCTCGGAGGAGAGCGAGTAGCGGCGGTCGTGTCCCGGCCGGTCGGTGACGAACTCGATCAGCTCCTCCTCGGCGCCACACAACTCGACGATCCTCCGCACCGCCTCGAGGTTCTCGCACTCGTCGGGGCCGCCGCAGTTGTAGACCTCGCCCGAATCGCCGTGCATCAGCGCGTGGCCGATGCCGTGCGCAAAGTCCTCGACGAACAACCAGTTGCGCACGTTGCGTCCGTCGCCGTACACCGGAAGCGGATCCCCCGCAAGCGCGTTCAGGATCATCAACGGGATCATCTTCTCCGGGTACTGGTAGGGCCCGTAGTTGTTCGACCCTCGGCAGATCAGCGTCTCCAGCCCGTAGGTGTGGAAGTAGCTCGAGACGAGCAGGTCGGCGCCCGTCTTGGTGGCGCTGTAGGGGCTCGATGGCGCAAGCGGGGAGGACTCCGTGAACGAGCCCTCGTCGATCGAGCCGTAGACCTCGTCGGTCGAGACCTGGAGGTAGCGCAGGCGGCCCGCACGCGCCGCCTCGAGCAGGACGTGCGTGCCCTGCATGTTGGTCATGATGAACGCCTCGGGGCCGGTGATCGAACGGTCCACGTGCGTCTCGGCCGCGAAGTTGACGATCGCATCGCAGCCTTCGACGGCGTCGGCGACCGCCAGCTGATCTTCGATTGCGCCGTGGACGAAGCGGATCTCGCCCTGGACGTCCTGGAGGTTCTCGCGCCGACCGGCGTAGGTGAGCTTGTCGAGCACCGTCACCTCGTCCCCGTGCTCGCGCACGCGCACGCGCGTGAACGTCGAGCCGATGAAGCCCGCGCCGCCGCACACGAGCAGCCTCATCGCACAGGCGCCCTCAGCGCCAAGTACTGCTTGAGCCCCCGATGCCAGTCGGGGAGGGTCGGGGCCTCGGAGCGCTCGCTGCCGAGCGCGCTGTAGGCCGGACGGTTGGCCGGGCGCGGCATCTCCTCGGTAGTACACGGCTCGACCTCGCAGTCGAGCCCGGCGCCCGCGACGATCGCGCGGGCGAACTCGAACCACGAGCACGCCCCGCCGCCCGCAACGTGGAGCACTCCCGCCGGGCGGGTTTGGGACAGCTCCACGATCGCTTCCGCCAGATGCCTCGTGAACGTGGGGCACCCGACCTGGTCGTCGACCACGGTCAGCGTGTTGCGCTCCGCGGCCAGCTCCAGGATCGTCGCGGGAAAGCAGCGACCACCCGCGCCGAACAGCCATGAGGAGCGCACCACCGTGTGGGCCCCCGGGGCGGCAGCGGCGACCGCCGCCTCGCCGGCGAGCTTCGAGCGCCCGTAGGCCGACGACGGATGCACCGGATCGGACTCGACATACGGCCTGCGTTTGGTGCCGTCGAACACGTAGTCAGAGGAGATGTGGATCGTCCAGGCGCCGGCCTCCGCCGCGGCCCTCGCGACGTTGCCCGCTCCGTCCCCGTTGACGCGGAGCGCGGTCTCGGGATCGGACTCCGACCCGTCGACGTCGGTCCAGGCCGCGCAGTTGACGACGACGTCCGCCCCGGCGCCCGCGATCGCCGCGGCCGTCGCATCCGCGTCCGTGATGTCGAGCTGCGCCCGCGTCAGCGGGAGCGCGTCCAACTCGGCTGTCGCGGCGGCTGCGAGGAGGTCCTGGCCGAGCATCCCGGCGGCGCCGGTAATCAGCAGTCGCATCGGCGCTAAGGGTAATCACCCCGCCGCGCACGGCTCGACCCGCCTCGATCGCGCGGTCATAAGATCGGGTCCGCGGCGGCGCGCCGCGATCCGATCCTCATCATGCGACCACTCGACGAGCAGACGATCCTGATCACCGGCGCAACCGACGGACTCGGGCGCGGACTCGCCGCCGCGCTTGCCCGGTCCGGAGCGAAGGTGTTGGTTCACGGCCGCGACGAGGCACGCGGGCGGGCGCTCGTCCAGGAGCTCAAGGCTGCGCACGGCGAGGACAGGATCCACTGGCTGCGGGCCGACTTCGCCGCGCTGGAGCAGGTGCGCGGGCTTGCCGATCAGTTGATCGCCGAGTACGACAGGCTCGACGCGCTCGTCAACAACGCCGGGATCGGGACGACGCTGCCCGGTGACGGACAGCGGATGCTCAGCGAGGATGGATACGAGCTCCGCTTCGCCGTCAACTACCTGGCCGGGTACTTGCTGACCCGGCGGCTACTGCCCGAGCTGATCCGATCCGCGCCGGCACGGATCGTGAGCGTCAGCTCGGCTGGGCAGTCGCCGATCGACTTCGGCGACGTGATGCTGGAGCGCCACTACGACCCCGCCCAGGCCTACTGCCAGAGCAAGCTCGCCCAGGTGATGATGACCCTCGACCTCGCCGCCGAGCTGGACCCGGACGCGGTCACGGCCAACTGCCTGCATCCGGGGACCTACATGCCGACGAAGATGGTCCGCGCCGCCGGCATCGCCCCGGTGACCGCGCTCGAGGAAGGCGTCCGGGCGACCCTGCGGTTGGTGGCCGACCCCGAGCTCGACGGCATCACGGGCCGGTACTTCAACGGTCTTCGCGAGGCCGAGCCCGACCGGCAAGCACACGACCCGGGGGCGCGGTGCAGGCTGCGCATGCTGAGCGATCAGCTCTGCGGGTTGTAGATCCGGCCACGCCCGGTCAGTGCGCCGGAGCGGTCGAATAGAGCGCTGAACGGGCACCCCGGAGGCCGGCTGCAGTAGTCCGTGAACCAGGCGAAGCGCTGCACGAAGCTCAGGCCGTCGAGCATCGGCAACAGCCGGTGCAGATATGCGTCCGCCAGCGCACCCGAGGGCGGCGAATGCATGTGCCCGCCCCACGTCCGGATGTCGAGCGCGCCGATCTCGGTGATCCAGATCGGCTTGCCGAACCGGCGGTGGACCGAGATCAGCTCGGCGCGGAGCCGCCCCACGGCCCGCGGGTCCGTGAAGTCCTGGTAGAAGTGCAGCGCGATGAAGTCGACCCGCAGCCGCCGAGCGCGGGCGATCGACATGAAGCGCGCGAGCCAGCCGTCGTCGGGGACCGCCGGGGCCGGCGAGCCCAATCGCAGGCCGGTGGACTCGAGGCGCGGCCACAGCGCGGCCGCCTGCTGGGGAGTGATGTTCGCCTGTTCTCGCGAATCGGGCTCGTTGAAGCCGAGCAGGAACCGCGCGCGGCTCGATCGCTGATCGGCGCTCAGCGCACGGATCGAGGCGGCCGTCACCGAACCCGGCCCCCAGATCATGGGGACCCATTCGATCCCCGGAGCCCGAGGCGGCGCCTCCCAGGACCAGTCGTAGGCCCAGGCCGGGTGCACGCGCGCCAGGATCGAAGGGTCCGAGGACATGAACTTCGCCGACGCGACGCCGCGCTTGACGCCCGCCCGGGTGGCGCCCGGGACGCTCGGGGCGGCCCGAGATGCCGCCGAGGACGCCACCGCGAGCACAGCGAAGATCACGACCGACGCGATCGGGATCGGGGCGCGCGGCACGATCTTGGTTACGGCCGATCGCAGTCGGCAGCTCGGTCTGGGCCCGGCCGCTAATCCGTCCAGTGGTCCGGGACCATCTCCCCGTCGCCACCTTCGGGTCTGTCGTTTGCGACCGCGATCAGCTCGAGCCCCTCGGGGCCGCCCTCGAATGAGCGAACCACCGGCGGCGCGACGCGGAGGACATCCCACGCCCTCAGCTCGACGATCTCGTCGTCGAGGCGCGCGCGCCCCGAGCCGCCGACCACCACGTACGCCTCCTCCTGCTCCCGGTGGCGGTGCCCGATGGGGCTCCGGTAGCCGGGGCCGTACCGGAAGTAGCTCACCCCGAGATGGTCTGACTCGATGTGCCTGCGCCCGAACCGGGCTTCGATCTCCGGACCGCGCTCGGCCGCCGAGTCGTCGATTTCCTTGAGGTTCTTGAGCTTGAAGTTGGACATGGCGCCAGTCTACGTGTGCGTCTCGGTGCGCCGGGGGTGTTCACGGCTTGGGACCAACCGCCTCGGTGGGCGCTGGTAGGGTCGGACCATGGCTGAACGAACGAAGTACGCACCGGGGACGTTCTCGTGGACCGATCTGACCACTCCCGACCAGGAGGGCGCCAGGGCGTTCTACATGGAGCTGTTCGGGTGGGAGGCGGATGACCGCCCGATCGGCGACGAGATGGTCTACTCGATGATGCAACTCGACGGCAAGGACGTCGCCGCGATCTCGCCCCAGCCCCAGCAGCAGCGGGAAGCGGGTGCACCGCCGATGTGGAACTCCTACATCACGGTCCGAAGCGCCGACGAAGCGCTGTCCCGCGCATCGCAGCTCGGCGCGACCGTGCACGCCCCAGCGTTCGACGTATTCGACGCCGGGCGGATGGGAGTTGTGCAAGATCCGCAAGGGGCGTTCTTCGAGGTCTGGGAGCCGAAGGGCCATATCGGCGCCAGGCTCGTGAACGCTCCGGGGGCACTCAGCTGGAACGAGCTCGCCTCGCCGGACCTCGACGGCTCGGCGGCGTTCTACGGCGACCTCTTCGGCTGGACCACCGAACCGCTGCCGGGCAGCCCGATGCCCTATCTGATCATCAAGAACTCCGACGACCACACCAACGGCAGCATGCGCCCGGTGATGCCACCGGGGTCGCCCCCCTTCTGGCTGGTCTACCTCGGGATCGACGACGTCGACGCCGGCCTGGCGAAGGTCGGCGAGCTGGGCGGCTCGACGATCGCCGAGCCGGTGGACATCGGCCCGGGGGGCCGGATCGCAGTGGCGCAGGATCCGCAGGGCGCCGTGTTCGCCCTGTACGCCGGCCGGTTCGAGGATTAAGCCCCGCGGCGCCGCGGCGTGCGGCGCCGCGCCGCGGCGTCCGGCGCCGCGGACTCAGGCCGCCGCGATAATCCGGCGGATGCGGAGGGCTGCCTGCGCGACCGTCACGATCCTCGCCCTGGGCTGCACCGCGTGCGGCCAGCGAGGCTCGAACCCTGCCTCGGGTGCGAGCACCGCCCCGGCCGCCGCGGTCTTCTCGAGACAGGCTCACCCACAGGCGATCGAGCCGCTCGCCGGTCAGGCCGCGCCGGCGGGCACCGCAGGAGCAAGCGCGGGTCCGGCCGAGGTCAGCGTCGGCTCGGGGGGCGGCACGCTCGCGCAGCCCGTCTCCGACGCCCAGATCCGCCAAGAGCTCACGGCGAGCGGCCTGAACGCGAACACCGGCCAGGCGACGCTCACCCCGGACGGCCTCGCGATCGCGCCGATCGACGCGCCGGCGTCGGTCCAGGAGGTGATCGCGGCGGGCAACCAGATCGCGCACCTGCCGTATCGATACGGCGGCGGCCACATCACCTACGAAGACACGGCATATGACTGCTCGGGCTCGATCAGTTACGTGTTCCAGGCTGCCCACCTGCTGAACTCGACGGTGGTCTCCGGCCAGCTGGAGAACTGGGGCGACCCCGGGCCCGGGAAGTGGATCACCATGTTTGCCAACGCCGGGCACACGTTCATGTACGTGGCCGGTCTACGGTTCGACACCGTCGTGCTGGCGGAGACGGGCTCTCGGTGGTCCAATCGCCCGGCCGACGAGCCGGATCTGCGCACCTTCGCGGTCAGGCACCCACCCGGGCTGTGACGACCTCGCGCCGATTACGCGGCGGCTGCCACCGGCTCGGGCACGCCATAGGCGGCGAAGTCCCGCGTGCGGACGAGCACCAGTGCCAGCACGGCGCCGGCCAGCGCGACGATCCCGGCGACCAGGAGGATGTCGTTCATCGCGCTCGCGAACGCGACGTGGATCGCGGCATCGGCCTGCGGCCGGGCCGACGGCGGCACCGAACGCAGAACCTGCTGTGTGCCGCCGGCGGCGACCGCGTGGGCGATCTGGGCGGCGTGCCCCGCGGCCGGCGTACCGACCAGCCGCGGCGCGAGCTTGTTGGTGATCGTGCTCTCGAACAGTGCGCCGAGGGCCGCGATCCCGGTCGCGATCCCGACCTGTCGGAAGGTGTTGTTGATCCCACTCGCCATCCCGCTGCGCTGCGGCGGCACGACGCCGATCGCGGTCGATGCCAGAGCCGGGTTGATGACCCCCACTCCCGCGCCGGCGACGATGAAGCCGGCGAGCAGCGCCGTCCAATGTGAGGCCGGCGTCAGGCCCCGCATCAGGAACAGGCCCACCCCGACGAGCACGAGCCCGCCGCTTAGCAGCAGGCGCACCGGGATCCGAGCGGAGAGGTTGCCCGACGCGATCGCCGCAAAGAACGAGACGACCGTGAACGGGAGGAAGCGAAGGCCCGTTTGCAACGGAGAGAACCCCAGCAGCGTCTGGATGTAGAGCGTCAGGTACAGGAACATCGCGAACATCGCCGAGGACACCGAGAACGCCGCCAGACACGCGCCCGTGAAGGTCGGTTTGCGGAACAGCGAGAGATCGAACATCGGGAACTCCTGCATCAGCTCGGCGACCACGAACAGGACCAGGAGGACCGCGGCGGCGGCGAACAGGCCCAGGATCGTCGCGCTCGTCCACCCGAGGGCGTTGCCGCGGATGATCGCCAGCACGAGCAGGAACAGGGACGCGGTGAAGGTCACGGTTCCGATCCAGTCGATCCGCTTGCCCTCGGGGTTGCGGGACTCGGCCACCTTGGTCATCGTCAGCCCCGCCGCGACGATCCCGATCGGGACGTTGATGTAGAAGATCGAGGCCCAACCGAGTCCCTCGGTCAACGCCCCGCCGAGCAACGGCCCGACGGCCGCCGATGTCGCGATCGTCGCGCCCCAGATCCCGAACGCGGTACCGCGCTCGCGTCCTTGGAACTCCTGTGCAAGCAGCGAGAGCCCGGTCGCGAACATGATCGCGCCGCCGATGCCCTGCGCCGCGCGGGCGATGATCAGAAACAACGCGTCCGGCGACAGCGCGCACAGCAGCGAGGTCAATGCGAACAGGCCAAGGCCGATGGAGTAGATGAGCCGCCGGCCCAGCAGGTCCGCGAGCACGCCAGCCGTCAGCAGCACCGAGGCGAGGGTCAGCGCGTATGCGTCAATCACCCACTGGATGTCCGAGAAGCTCGCCTTCAGGCTCTTGGCGATCGTGGGCAGCGCGACGTTCACGATCGTGATGTCGAGCAGCAGCATGAAGGTGCCGACGCAGACGACCAGCAGCGTCCACCACTTGCGCTCCATGGCCACGATGCTAATGGGGTCGAGCCGCGGCCCGGGTGAACGCCGGGCCGCGACGGATGCGGCTACTGCTTGGCACGCTCGGCGAACGCGACCAGGCCGCGGCGCCAACCGCCGGGAGAGCCGACGCCGTCGCGCATCTTCTCCCAGCCCTCGCCGTGGCGCTCGAGCTTGCTGTGCTCGAGCTCGACGCGGGTCCGGTCCGGCCCCTCGGGGATGAACCGGACCTCGACCTCGCTGGTCCTGGCGGGATCGTCTTCGATGCCCCACGCGAGGGTGATGTTCCAGCTGAAGGCGAAGCGCTCCGGTGGCTCGTACGCAAGCACGGTCCCCCACTGGCATTCGCTGCCGTCGGTCCCACGGTCATACACGCGACCACCGGGACGGAGCTCCAGCACCATCTCCGCCAGCGGCGCGTCGATCACATGATGGTCAGGCGGCCACCAACTGCCGATGTCCTCGGTGAACACCTCGAACGCCCGATCGGCCGGCGCTTCGACGAGGACCTCCTCGCGGACGCTGGTCGTGGCTGTGTCCTGCATGGTCATCCGACCTCCTCTGATCGTTTCTCGACTGTCGTCTTGTAGGCGGTCAGGGCTCGGCTCCAGAACTGGTCGAGGTAGGCGCGCAGCGCGCCGACCCCGTCCGGATTGACCCGATAGATGCGGCGGTTGCCGTCCTGGCGGTCGACCACCAACCCAGCGTCGCGCAGCACCTTTAGGTGCTGGGATACCGCCGGGCGGCTGACGGGCAGATCCCGGGCGAGCTCCCCGACCGCTTGAGGACCGTCCGCCAGTCGCTCGAAGATCTCCCGCCTCGTCGGGTCGGCCAGCGCGGTCAGTCCGTTCGTAGCTCCGTAAGCCATGACTTACGGTAAGTGTAGACTTACGCGGAGGCCGGTGTCAAGGGCGGGGCGGCGGAGGGGCGGGCAAGCGCGGGTTGGGCGGCGTGGGGGCAGCGTGCGGTGGGTCCGCCGCTCGGGCCGGCGCGCCTCGGGACAGCGTGCGGTGACGGTGATCGATTTAGCCGAACCGGGCGGCCTACGCCCTCCCGTATACCGGGATCGCCGCCCCGCTCACCGGCTCGGAGTCGTCCGACAGCAGGAACGCGACCACGCCGGCGATCTGCTCGGGCCTGACCCAGCGATCGTGGTCCGCCTTGGGCATCGCGGCGCGATTGGCCGGCGTGTCGATCACGCTGGGGAGGATCGCGTTACACCGGATCCCCTCGTCCCGGTACTCGACCGACACCGCGTGAGCGAACGAGATCACAGCCGACTTCGAGGCGATGTAGCCGACCGCGCCGCGGAACGGCTGGAGCGCCGCCCGGGTTCCGACGCACACGATTGAGCCCCCGCCCGCCTCGAGCATCGGCGACACGGCGGCCTGCGTCGCCAGATAGGTCGCGCGCAGGTTCAGCCGGAACTGCTGGTCGAACTCCTCGATCGGCGTCTCGTGGAGGCGGCCGCCGGCGGAGAACCCGCCGACGAGGTTGACCAGCCCGCGCAGGGGCGCCCCGCCGTCAGCGGTGGCCGCGGACACAACCCCCGCGACGCTCGCCGCCTCAAACAGGTCGGCCTGGATCAGCTCGAGGCCCTCTCGCTGATCGACCCGCTCGAGCTCCGCTTCGACGATCCACGGGACCACCACGCGCCAGCCGTCGTCGAGCAGGCGGTTGACGACCGCGGAGCCAAGACCGCCCGTCCCCCCCGTGACAATTGCGCTGCATTTCATCAGTTGCTGTCCGCGCGTCACTCTATCTTCGCGTCGTCATGCGGGTCAGGGAATTTGTCGACGGTTGCGATGTCGCGCAGGCGCTGCTGGTCCGCGAGGCCGAGCCTCGTACGCGCCGGGACGGCGGCGAGTACCTGAAGCTGACGCTCGGCGACCGCACCGGCAGCCTTCCCGCGGTCGTGTGGGACGGGGTCGCCGAGATCCGCGAGCTGTGCGTGGCCGGACAGATCGTCCATGCCACCGGTCGCTATTCCGTGCACCCGCGTTTCGGTCCTCAGCTCACGATCCACGCGCTGCGCCACGCCCGCGAGGGCGAGTACTCGCCCGCTGAGCTCGTCGACGGGCCCGCGCGCACGCTGGCGCAGATGGAGGCCGACCTCCGCGAGCTGATTGCCACGATCCAGAACGCCCACCTGCGCCGGCTACTGGCGGCGGTGTTCGGCGAGGGCTCGCCGACCTGGTCGCGGTACCGCGAGGCGCCGGCGGCCAAGCGCTATCACCAGGCCTACCCGCACGGCCTACTCGAGCACTGCTTGACGGTCGGGCAGGCGGTCAGCGCGATCTCCGCCACCTTCCCGGGGATCGATCGGGACATCGCGGTGACCGGCGCCCTGCTACACGACATCGGCAAGCTCGAGGCCTACGAGGTCCGGGGCGGAGCGATCTCGATGTCCGATCCTGGCCGCCTGTACGGGGAGATCCCGATCGGCTACTACTTCGTGCGGCGCACGATCGAGCGGCTCGACGGGTTCCCGCCGGAGATCGCGCAGGCGGTCCTGCACATCATCCTCAGCCACCATGGCTCGCTCGAGCACGGGAGCCCCGTGGTGCCCTGCACCCGGGAGGCGACGCTCGTGCACATGATCGACAACCTCGGCGGTCGCCTCGGCAGCTTCGACAGGATCGAGAAGGAGTTGCCTGCCGGAGAGGAGTGGTCGGGCTACGACAAGGCGCTCGGCGGGGGCGCCTATTTCGCCGGCCGCGCCGACACCGCAGAGGCCGCCTAGATCCGACCGGCGCAGCGGGCGCCCAGATATCCGCAAATAGCGCACGCCTGCCAGGGCGGACGCCGCGGAAACGGCGCGCCCGACTACAGTTGCGGGCGGGATGGCGAAGGACACCGAGAAGCTGATCCGGCAGCTCTCGCTGATCTCATACCTGATGGCAGAGCGTCGCCCAGTGACGGCGAACGAGATCAGGCGGGACGTCGAGGGCTACAGCGTGATGAACGAGGACGCGTTCGCGCGGCGGTTCTACGCGGACCGCTCCGAGCTGGAGGCGCTCGGGATCGTGTTGTCGGTCGAGAAGCCGGTCGACGGGCAGGTCGAGCAGGAGACGTATTCGCTCCCACCCGAGAACTTTCACCTGCCGGCGATCGAGTTCACCGACCAGGAGCTCGCCGCGCTACGCACCGCCCTGCAGCTTCTCGACGGGGAGTTCGCGTACGCCGAGCCGCTCCGGCTGGCGCTCCAGCAGATCTCCTGGGGACGCCCCAGCCCCCTGACCGCTCCCGAGCAGCACACCGTCGCGCTCGGCATCACCGGCTCCGCCGGCGGTCATGAGGTCTCGCAGCGCCTCGCCAAGATCGAGACGGCGATCTTCCGCCGCAAGACGATCGTGTTCGACTACTACACGATGGAGCGCGACGAGGTGGGAACGCGGCGCGTGGACCCTTACCAGTTGCTCTTCCAGGGCGGCCAGTTCTATCTCGTGGGCCGCGCCCACGAGCGCGACGCGATTCGCGTGTTCCGGCTTTCGCGAATCCGCGGCAAGGTCGGGTACGCGACCAAGGCCGAGCACGACTTCCAGCGGCCCAGCGACTTCGATCCGCGCTCATACGCCGATCGGATCGACTGGCAGTTCGGCGATCCGATCGGGAGCGCCGAGATCTGGATCAGCAGCCGGATCGCCTGGCAGATCGAGCGCCACTTCGGCAGGTACGGCGAGGTCCGCCAGGAAACGGGCGACGGCGATCGCGTATTCACGACTCCCTACGCCAACTCCCGCCAGGTGATCGCCTGGGTGCTGGGGCTGGGAGAGAACGCCCGGATCCTCGGCCCGGCGGAACTGGCTTCCGAGGCCCGCGAGCGGCTCGAGTTGCTGATCGAGCGCCACTCCGGCGATCCGGACGTGGCGCAGGAGATCCCCGGCGCCGCCGCCGCGGAAGCGACGGCGGACGCGGCGGCGGAAGCGACGGCGGAAGCGACAGTGGGCGCGCCGGCCCCGGAGCGCGAGCCCGATCCCGACAACGGCCACCACCCCGACGCGGCGATCCGCCCCGAGCGCTTCGCGCGGTTGGTGACGCTCGCCAGCATCCTGATCGACGGCGGGCGGGCTGGACGCCGGCTCGACGTCACAGAGGTGTGCAGGGCGCTCAAGGTCTCAGAGCAGGAGCTGCGCGAGGACATCTCCGTGCTGAACGTCGTCAATTTCGGCGCGGGTACCTATGTTCTGTATGCGGAGATCACCGACGACGGCGCGATCGAGGTCGACCCGGAGCCGTACGGCGACTCGTTCGCGCGTCCCGCGCGACTGCTCCCGGTCGAGGCCAAGTCGCTGATCGCGGCGATCGACCTGATCGGCGAGCACATCCCAGAGGGTTCGCTCAGCTCGGTCCGCGCGAAGATTGTCGCGGCGCTTGGCGAGGACCCCGCCGAGGAGGGCCTCCAGGTCGCGCCCACCGGTCGCGGCGACGCGGAGATCGCCACGGTGGTCTCACGCGCGATCACGCAGCAGCGCCTGCTGTCGTTCGAGTACTACAAGGAGAACGAGGACGAGTTCTCGAGCCGGACGGTCGAGCCG
The DNA here is from genome assembly GCA_963826395.1 of uncultured Solirubrobacterales bacterium. Classification (GTDB taxonomy): domain Bacteria; phylum Actinomycetota; class Thermoleophilia; order Solirubrobacterales; family Solirubrobacteraceae; genus Palsa-465. The sequence goes on from CAWGWP010000001.1 coordinate 62,732, forward strand.
TACGCGCTGATCAACGGCCGCGAGGGGTGGTATCTGGCGAGCTTCGATCCCTCGCGTGACAGCGTCCGGCACTTCCGGCTCGACCGGATCAAGTCGGCGGCCGTGACCGACGAGTCGTTCGAGCCGCGCTCGGATGTTGACCCCGCCGCCGATGTCGACGGCTGGCCGCGCACGGGCGAGGTTCCGTCCTCCCGCCGGGCACACATCTGGATCTCACCGGAGCGCGCGCGCTGGGCGCGCGAGGAGCGGACCGTGATCGCGGAGTTGGAGGACGGCGCGGTGGTCGTCGAGCTTGGGTTCGCCGGCGTCGATTGGCTCGTGCGCGAGGTGCACAAGGAGGCGGGCGACGCGGTCGTGCTCGAGCCGGCAGACGCCCGCGCTGAGGTGCGCGGCGCCGCGGAGGCGATCCGCGACGCACCGGCGCCCGCGGCCGCCGCTCGGTGAGCCGCCGCGACCAGATCGCGATGCGCGAGGAGGAGGTCGAGGCCTTCCTGCACGAGCAGCGGGTGATGGCATGCGCAACCGCCGGCCCGCGCGGATGGCCGCATTTGATCCCGCTCTGGTACGTGGTCAGGGACGGCGAGCTGTGGTGCTGGACGTACGCCAAGTCGCAGAAGGTCCGAAACCTCGAGCGCGACGATCGCGCCACGCTCCAGGTCGAGACCGGAGACCAGTACCACGAGCTTCGGGGGGTGATGATCGAGGCGCGGGCGGTGATCCACCGTCAGACCGAGGACGTCGCCAAGGTCGGACAGGAGATCCTTGAGCGCTTCGGCTCCGGTACCCGCGGGAAGGCATTCGTGGACGTCGTGCGCGCCCAGGCCGCCAAGCGCGTGGCGCTCCAGTTCGTCCCTCAGCGGGTCGCGAGCTGGGACCACCGGAAGCTCGACGGCGTCTACTGACAGCTACGCTGGCGCCCATGCAAGACCTAAAGGGGCTGATCCTCTCGGGCGGCAAGGGCACTCGCCTGCGGCCGATCACGCACACGAGCGCCAAGCAGCTCGTACCCGTCGCCAACAAGCCGGTGCTGTTCTACGGGATCGAGGCGATGGCCCAGGCGGGGATTCAGGAGGTTGGGATCATCATCGCCCCCGAGACCGGCGCGGAGATCCAGGAGGTGGTCGGCGACGGCTCACGGTTCGGCGTGCGGCTGACCTACATCGTCCAGGACGCCCCGCTCGGGCTGGCCCACGCGGTGCTCACGGCCGAGCCGTTCCTGCAGGACTCCCCGTTCGTCATGTACCTGGGCGACAACCTGCTTCAGGGTGGGATCGAGGATCTCGTCGCCGCCTTTCGCGAGCACGGCCCCGACGCGCTGATCCTGCTCACGCCGGTGCCCGATCCGGAGCAGTACGGCGTCGCCGAGCTGAGCAACGGCGCGGTCGTGCGGCTCGTCGAGAAGCCGGCTGCACCCAAGACCGACCTCGCCCTGGTCGGCGTGTACATGTTCACGCCGGTCGTCCATGCCGCGGCCCGCGCGATCGAGCCCTCCGGGCGGGGCGAGCTGGAGATCACCGACGCGATCCAGCACCTGGTCGACTCGGGGCTCCGGGTGGAGCCGCACGTCGTCAAGGGCTGGTGGAAGGACACCGGCCGGCTTGAGGACATGCTCGCCGCAAACCGGCTGGTCCTGGACACGATCGACGCCCACATCGAAGGCGAGCTGGTCGACTCTCAGGTCGATGGGCGCGTGGTGATCGAACGCGGGGCGAGGCTCGAGCGCTCCACCGTCCGCGGGCCAGCGATCATCGGCGGCGGCGCCCTGTTGGTCGACTCCTACGTCGGGCCATATACGGCCATCGGGGAGAGCTGCGAGATCCGGAACTCCGAGCTCGAGCACTCGATCCTGCTCGCAGGGTCGACGGTGCAAGACCTCCCCGGGAGGATGGAGTCCTCGCTGCTTGGGCGCAACGTCACGATCAAGCACGAGCGCCGGCAGCCTCGGACCTACCGGTTCCTCGTCGGTGACAACTCCGAGGTCGGGATCCCCTAGATCGTCGTCCGGGCGGGGCGCGCAGGCCGCAAACTGCGCGAACAAACGTCCTCCAGGGGCCGCCGGAGCTAATCAATGCGGCCCGGGGACCGATAAGAAAAGTGCGGCGCCTGGTCTGCGGCGCGCCCCCCAAATGTCTGATCTGTCCCAGAGCCCTACCCATCGGCGACCCTCGCGCTTCGCCGTCGATCAGCGTGAACACGCTGCCGTCGTCGTCCTCGACGGTGACCTCGACCTCCTGTCGTCCCCAGAGCTCAAGTACACGCTGACGAAGCTCCTGCGAGCCGGCAGCGGCTTGGTGCTCGACTTCGGCGCGGTGCGGTTCATGGATTCGACAGCGATCAGCGTGCTGATCGGGATCCATCGGAGGCTCGGGCCGGGACAGCGGCTGGCGATCGCCGATATCCGTCCAGAAGTGCTGCGGGTGTTCGAGATGAACGGGCTCACGGCGACGTTTCGTATCTTCCCGACGCCGGACGCCGCCCTTGTCTATGTCGGCGGCGGCCCCGAGAGTCCGCTGGAGACACCCCCGCTGACGGCTGACGCTGCGCTGACGCTCGGGATCGTGTCGACGGCGATCCCGTTCGCCGAGTCAGAGGAGGACCAGGTCGAACGCTGGCTGCGCGTGCTTCGCCGGCACGGCGAAGCCGGCGTGGTGCTCGCCTCGCTGGGCGTCAGCGAGTCCCGGATGCACGAGCTCGAGAACGGTTCCGACGACGAGCGCTCCGAGAAGGACGGCTCCGAGGCGATCGCGGCCGTGACCGTGCGCGCGGGGCGGATCGCCAATCAGCGCCATGCCACCAAGGTCGCCACCACCGACGTGCTGCTGGCGGCGATGCAGGTCTACGGCGCAACCTTCGACCGCGTCCTCACCGCGCACGGGGCCGATATCGAGGAGGTCGCGGCCAGGGTCGCGGCCGCCCACCCCGCGGCCGCTTAGCCCGAGGCCGTCCGCCAAGGCGGCGAGATGCAGTCGACGCCACAACGCGGGAAGCTATCCGCGACGAGTGCGTCCTTGCTTGTGATGCAAACCAAACGAGCACTGCTGATTCCCATCCTCGCGGCGGTCCTGGGCCTCGTTGCCGCGGGCTGCGGCGGGTCCTCGTCCTCCAGCTCGACACACGCCGCAGCAACCGCCACGACGCCGACCACCACTACGACGGCGACCGTCAAAACCCACCACGACAAGGCGCGGGTACGCCACGTTGCGCATCACGCCGCGGCAAAGATCACCACGACCACCACGACGCAGGCCGCTCCGGTGACCACCACCCATGCCGCGCCGCCGCCGACGACGACCACCCACGCCGCGCCTCCGCCGACGACCACCCACGCCGCGCCGCCCCCGGCGACCACCACCCACGCCACGCCCCCGCCGACCACGAGCGGCACCGCTTGCATTCCCCAGGGCAGCAGCGCCGGCGATGCCGACTCGGACAACATGGGCGGCCCGAGCGACGGAGACGGCTGCATCTAGCGCCGCCCGACGGGCGTATCGTCCGGAGCGTGGTAGCGGTCCGGGCGTATCGTCTGGAGCGTGGTAGCGGTCGACGAGGCCCGGCGCCTGGCATTGGCGCTACCCGAGGCGGTGGAGCAGGATCACCACGGCCGCCCGTCGTTCAGAGTCGGAGGACGGATCTTCGCGACCCTATGGGACGAGCGCCACATGAACGTGATGGTCGACGGGCCGGGGATCCGCACCGCGGTCGCGGCACATCCCGGCGTGTGCTCGGAGGTCTGGTGGGGCAAACGGCTGGCCGCGGTGAGGGTCGAGCTCCGCGACGCCGACTCCGCCCTGCTCGAGGCGTTGCTGGTCGACGCGTGGGAGGGGAAGGCGCCCCGGCGGCTCGTCGGCGAACGCGGCCCCGGCACGTAGACGCCCGTAGACGGCGGACGTCCCACGCCGCCTGACCCGGCCTGGTCCGGTGCGCCGCCTCGTTGACAGATATGCCGGTACGATATATCGTGAAGATATATGGACTTCTCGGCAACCGGGACGGCCGCGGCCGCCAGCAGTGGCCAGCCCCAGCCGGCACTCACCCCCACGGGACGCGTGATCCTCGGGATGATCGCGTTCGGCAGACAGACCGGCTACGACATCAAGCAGCTCGTCGACAAGTCGACCCGGCACTTCTGGGCCGCCAGCTACGGCCAGATCTACCCGGAGCTGCGGCGCCTGGAGGAGCAGGGGTTGATCGCCGGGCGCGACGAGCCGTCGGGGGCGCGGGCGCGGACCGTTTACGTGCTCACGCCCGCGGGTCACGAGGCGCTGCGGGGCTGGCTCGGCTCCAGCGCTGAGCCGACCTACGAGCTCCGCGACGAGGGAATGCTGAAGCTCTTCTTCTCCGATGTCGCACCCGAGTTCCGGCTCGCGAACATCCGCGCGATGCGCGCTCTGTACGAGCGCAAGCTCGCGCAGCTGCGCGCGCTGGAGTCGAAGCAGGCCGAGATGCGAGACGGCCCCCGAGAGACCCTCGGAATCGGGCTCGAGCTGACCGAGCGAATGATCGAATGGTGCGAAGCGGCCGAACGCCGGCTCGCCCCCCACGCCCAGAGCCAATCTGACAACGAGGTGTAGCGATGCTCGCGCGACTTGCCACCTTCCTCCACGCGAACGGCCGGCGCGTCCTGGCCGGCGCGGTCATCTGCGCGGTCGTCGCCGGCGTGTTCGGCTTCGGGGTCTCGAAGGATCTGTGGCCCTACGGCGCTAAGGATCCGGCGACCCAGAGCGTACAAGCCACCGACCGCTTCCAGGCCGCGACCGGCCGCCAGATCGATTCCGGCGTGGTCGCGCTCGTGAGCTCCGGAAACGTTGGCACCGCCGCCGCGCGGCAACGCGTCGACCAGGTGGCGGCGGAGCTGCGCAGCCAGCCCGACGTCGCCCAGGTGCAGTCGTTCTACACCACCCACAACCCCGCGATGGTCTCCGGCGACCGCCGCTCGACCTACGTACTCGCGTATTTCAGGCCACTGTCGGACAAGGCCCTGAAGGACGTCGCGCAGCAGATCGAGAATCACTTCGCCGGCCAACGCGACGTCAAGCTCGGCGGGGCCGCCGTCGCAAATGCGCAGGTCAACACCAAGGTGAGCCACGACCTGGCGCATGCCGAGCTGCTCGCGTTCCCGTTCATCTTCCTGCTCTCGCTGCTGTTCTTCCGCTCGCTCGTGGCGGCGCTGCTGCCCCCGCTCCTGGGCGGCCTGTCGATCGTGGTGACGTTCTTCGTCCTGCGAATCGTCGCCTCGTTCGTCGACGTGTCGGTGTTCGCGCTGAACTTCACAACCGGGATGGGCCTGGGGCTGGCGATCGACTACAGCCTGTTCATGGTCTCCCGATACCGCGAGGAGTCAGCCAAGGTCGGCTTCGGGGCAGGAGCGCTGACGCGGACGCTCCAGACCGCCGGACGCACGATCGTGTTCAGCTCGCTGACGATCGCCGCCGCGGTGGCGTCGTTGATGGTGTTCCCGCAGAGCTTCCTCTACTCGATGGGAATCGCCGGGGCGATCGTGGCCCTGACGGCGGCGACGCTCGCGCTCACGGTGCTGCCCGCGATCCTCACCGTGCTGGGTCCGCGGGTCAACGCGCTTGCCCCGAAGCGGCTGCAACGCGCGGCCGAGAGCGAGGCGCGGCCTGCCGAGCACGGCGCCTGGTATCGGCTCTCGCAGCTCGTGATGCGCAGACCGGCCCGGATCGCGGTCGCCAGTACCGCATTCCTGCTCGTGCTGGGTATCCCGCTGACCCACATCAAGTTCATCCAGGCCGACGCGCGCGTGCTGCCCGTCAGCGCGAGCGCGCGCCAGGTCGACGACGCACTGAAGTCCGAGTTCCCGCCCAACCGGACCTCACCGCTCGAGGTGGTCGTCGGCACGCCCGCGGGCTCGCCGCAGGTCCGGCAGCTGGCGGCGAGCATCGCCCGGCTCCCGGACGTTTCGGCGATCGCCCCGGCGCAGCCCGCCGGGCCGCGGAACTCGCTGCTCGAGGTCGCTCCTGCCAGCGGGCCGCTGACGTCGCAGACCGAGCAGCTCGTGCGCGACGTCCGCGCGATAGACGCCCCGTTCTACATCGGCGTGGCCGGCCAGACGGCATCGTTCGTCGATCTGGAGCACAGCCTGGGCGCGCACCTGCCGCGGGTGCTGGGGATCGTGATCGGCTCGACGCTGATCATCCTGTTCCTGTTCACGGGGTCGGTAGTGCTTCCCGTCAAGGCCGTGCTGATGAACTTCCTCAGCCTGAGCGCGATGCTGGGGATCCTGGTGTTCATCTTCCAGGACGGCCACCTCCAGGGGCTCCTCGGCTTCCGCAGCGAGGGCGCGCTCGACGCGACTCAGCCGATCTTCCTGTTCGCGGTCGGGTTCGGCCTGGCGACCGACTACGGGGTGTTCCTGCTCTCCCGGATCAAGGAGGCTCGCGACGCGGGCGCGCCCAACTCACAGGCGGTCGCGATCGGGCTCGAGCGGAGCGGGCGGATCGTGACTGCCGCGGCGCTGCTGTTCGCGGTCGCGATCGGGGCGTTCGCGACCTCCGAGATCGTCTTCATCAAGGAACTGGGCATCGGCGCCGCGCTCGCGGTGCTGATCGACGCCTCGATCATCCGCGCGCTGCTCGTCCCCTCGCTGATGGAGCTGCTGGGGTCGGCCAACTGGTGGGCGCCGCGGCCGCTCCGCCGCCTGCATCAGCGGTTCGGACTGCGGCAGGCCGGCCCGCCCGCGGTGGTGCCTTCGTAGCCGGTACCCCGCGGAGTCCGCCGGAGCAGGTCGATCAGCAGCGTCGAGAAACCGAAGTCGCGGGCGGCGAGCCCGCGGCCGGTGATCGGGTTGTAGTACTCGCGAAAGCCGTAGCGGTCGGCCGCGGTGGCGAGCGAGTCGACGATCCGCTCGCCCTCGGCGCCGTACCCGAGCTCGCGCAGCGCGGGCACGAGCAGCCACGCCGTGTTCACCCAGGACGGCCCCCGCCAGCAGCGCCACAGCGAAAAGCCGGGGCGGAACGAAGGCTCCTCACGCGAGACCGACGGGATTCCGTACGTAGCCAGGTAGCGACGCGGAGCGAGCAGGTGCCGTTCGACGATCCTGCGCCGCACATCCTCCGGCAGCTCGCGGAGCGCGAGCGGCGCCAGCGAGGACCAGGTCGAGACCGTCACGGGACGCTCGCGACGGCCCGCAAGATCGAAGAACAGCCCGATCCGCTCGTCGTAGCAGCGGTCGAGCAGCGCCGCCTCGGTGCCGGCCGCCCGCTCCGCGTAGACCGCGCCGTGCTCGGCGTCGAGCCGTGACAGCGCCCGCAGCGCGAGCGCGTAGCAGACGTTGACGAGCACGTCCTCGACGTGCTCGTCGTAGCGCTCGACGATCTTCCCCGCCTCGTACCCCACCCGGCGGTACCGCTCGATCAGCCAGAAGTAGCCGGGGCGGTAATGACACATCCATCCGAACACCCCGTCGTACTTCGGCGAGTCATCGAGCCCGGACTCGTCGGGATGGATCACGGTCAGCAGGCCGTCGCCGTCCGGGTCCCGTTCGCGCGCCAGCCAGTCGTAGTGCAGGCGCAACTGGGGCAGCGCCTCCCGGGCGAACCCCGGGTCGTCGTCCGAGGCCGCCGCGACGAGCTCCCAGGCGAGCGCCAGCAACGGCGTCTGGATCGTCGCCGTTCCGGTGGAGCCGAAGGTCGAGTCGGTCCCGTAGAACGGCGCGCGTCGCCAGTACGCCGGCTTGTCCCAGAAGCTCGTGTGCGGGACGAACCCATCGAGCCGCCCGGCGCGCAGCAGCGTGCGCAGCTCGGCCCGGGCCCTGGCCGGGTCGAAATGGCGCCAGGCGATCGCGTGAAAGCACGAGTCCCAGTACCACTGGTGGCGGTAGCGCGGCGTAGCCGGGCACGTGAACGCGTACGCCAGGCCGTCTCCCACCCGGTGGCCCTGCCGCCAGTTTCCCCGCAGCACATCCTCGGCTCTGGCGCATAGGCGCGCGAGCCGAGCCGCGTCGTCAGTCGATGAGCTCGTCGTAGGTCACCGCCTGCCGAGGCGCCGCGCGCTCGAGCAGCCACTCGAGCGTCGCGACGTGGAGCGGATGATCGAAATCGGCCGGATGCACGTCGATCCGCATCACCTCGCCAGGGATGACGCTGAGCGCTCTGATCGCGGCCGGCGAGACGATCCGCTTGAGCGAGGTCGAGCTCCCCAGGCAGAGCGCTCGCGCTCGGATCTCTCGCTCACCCCCGGTGCGGATGCAGCGCAGGTCCGCGAACCAGTCGAAGCTGTGAGCAAGGAGGCTCCGGAGCTCGGGGGTGTACGCGTAACCGGGCGCCACGAAGCCGTGCGGGTCGAGATCGAGGTCACCGAGCAGGCGACGGCCGCTGGCCACCCGTCTTGCCGCCTGCTCTCCGCCGAGCCCCGGAAACTCCGCCGCCTCGCCGGCCTGCCATTGGGCCAGGAGCTTGCGCAGCCAGTGTGGCGAGGACCGACGCGATGCGAGAAGCCGTGCTGGGCGACGGCGTCCCCGTGCGCGACGCGGTCGCGCAGCCACAGCGCCAGCGGGGCGTGCATTCCGATGGGGCGCTGGTGGGCGGCTGGGATCACCAGCAGGGTGACGCGATCGACGCCATGCTCGGCCAGCCACTGGCGGATCTGAACGACCCGCGCGAACGATCCCTGCTCGACGTCGTGCACCGCGACCGCGAGCGCCGAGCTGCGTTCCGCGGTGATCATCGGAGCGCCAGCAGTCGCTTCAGGTCGGCCAGCTCGGACGCGATCGCGGCGTCCCAGCCGTGACGCGCGACGAGGGCGCGCGCCGCGGCCGGGTCGGGGTCACGTGCGCGAGCGCGCTCGATCGCGTGCAGCAGGTCGGCGGCGTCGCCAGCCCGGAACGTCTCGACAAATCCAGCGATCAGGCCGGCCGACGGGGTGCTCTGCGAGGTGACGACGGGGACCCCGCAGGCCGCGGCCTCCAGCGCGACCAGCCCGAACGTCTCGTACGCTCCCGGCAGGACCACGCAGCGTGCACTGGCGTACGCGCACGCGAGCGAGTCGCGGTCCTCGAGGTAGGGAGCGAAGCGGATCCGGTCGCCGAGGCCCACCTGCCGGGCGCGCTCGCGCAGGGCGTCCCCGGCCGGCCCGGTCCCGAGCAGCACGAGCGGCCAGCGCGGGCGGGCCGCGGCGGCCGCGTCGAGCAGCTCGCGCAGACCCTTCTCCCGCGCGAGCCGGCCGACGTAGAGGACGTCGTCCCCGCGCTCCACGCCGAGCTCGGGGTGAAACGCGGGATCGAGGCCGAGCCGCAGCGGGAGCGTGCAGGCGCGGTCGCCATCACGCGCCGGGTCGACCACCGACATCACCCCGTCGACGTCACGGTAGGCGTGGCGATACCAGCGCTGGAGCGCCTTTGTGTAGACGCCGTCTGGCCCCGGCAGCCCCGCCGCGTGGAGCGCGACCGAGGAGTGATGCACGGCGATCACCATGGCGCCGAGCTCGTGGGCGACGCGCGTCGCCAGCCGCGGCGTCCAGTACGGGTCGTGGAGCAGCACCACATCGGGGCGCAGCTCGCGCAGCGCGGCGCACAGCCCGCTCGACCCGATCGGAACCCTGTACCCGTTTGACGCGACCACCTGCAGCGAGCGGCGCTCCTGGGGAACGACCAGGTGGTGCTCGAACGCTCCGGTCCGCCCGGCAAACGCCGCCTTCGCCTCCAGGTACGTCCGGATCCCGCCGCTGCGCTCTCCGTAGAACAGCGTCACGTCGGCGATTCGCAGGACCCCGGTGTTCCCCGCGGCGCCGCGCGCCGGCGGCGGTGGCCGCACCGGCGAGATCGTCGCCGCGCTCAGGTTCGGCATGCCGCTGACATTCGCCCGCAATTAGCGGGAATGCGTATCCAGCTTGAGAAGCTCTCGTGAACAGTCGGTGAACCGGTGTCGGGCGGTCACCCCGCCGCCACTTCCCGGAAGGTGACGTCCCGCTCGGGTGAAACCTCCCATTCACCGTCGCGCCAGCTGATCTTTGTGCCGTCGGCGAGCCGCGCGCCCGCGCTTCCGAGCCGCGGGCACCCCCAGAGGGTGGCGACAAGTGGTCGCTCGCTCTCGGGCGCGTCGCCCAGCCCGCTCGCAACATGTGCGGTCGGGTAGCTGACGACGATCGACCCGCTTCGCACCCATACCGGGATCAGGTGAAGGGGCGTCTCGACGGCGACTTCGCCCCCACCGCGCACGCACTCGCCCGACCAGGCCTCGATCCACTCGCCGCGCGGCAGCGGCACCTCGCGCTCGCGGGCGCCTTCGTCGAGCACCGGCGCGACCCACAGCGCCGGTCCATAGCCGTAAGCGTCCGGGATCGCCCAGCCGCGCGCATCGCCGGGGTCGAGCAGGCACAGCGGGCGGATGATCGGCAGGCCGGTGCGCGCGGCGGTGGCGGCCGCGGCGCGAACGTACGGGACGAGCTGCTCGTGCAGCAGCACGTACGCGCGGTAGAGCCCCAGCACGCGACCGGAATAGTGCCACGGCTCCTGCGGCATCCGGCCGTGGGCGTGCATCAAAGGGGTGAAGCAGCCGAACTGGAGCCAGCGGACGAGCAGCTCGGGCGGGCAGCGCTCGACGAGGCGGTGCCCCAGGTAGCCGCCGACGTCGTGGGACCAGTTGGAGTAGCCGCTGGCCGCCGCGCTGAGCGTGGCGACAACCAGCGCTCGCAGTGACCAGAAGTCGGAGGCCTGATCTCCTGCCCAGGTGTGGCCGGTGGCGTGCTGGCCCGTCCATCCGCTCCGGCCGAAGAGGACGCCGCTACCGGGGTGGACCTCGTCGAGCGCGCGCTGCATCGACAGGCGGTGCAGGCCGCCGAGTGTCCACGCGGCCTGCGCGCCGGTGCGCCCGTCGGCGAGCTGGACGTGATCCGGGAGGTAGTAGCCCTCGCCGTCGTCGGCCTTGATCCCCTCGACCCCCAGCTCGAGCACCCGCTTGGCCTGTGCCCGCCACCACGCCTCGGCCTCGCGGCTGGTGAAGTCGACGGGCGAGCCGGTGCCCATCCACCACTCGGTCACGAACGGCTCGCTCGGCGCCACGGCACCGTGCGAGCGGCGGTTCGCCCGAGCCGGGTCGGCGCCGTTGTGTGACTCGGACGACGGCTCGCGCACGAAGTGGCCGGCAGCCGCGGCCGGCGCATAGTTGGGTGCCGGTTCGCGGTGAAGGCGCTCAGAGCCAGGCTGGGGCGGGACCTGGCCATCGCGCGAATCGAGGTTGACCCATGGCGTCACCCACACGACGGTGCGCACGCCGTGGGCCCGCATCGTCGCGATCATCCCGCGTGCGTCTGGGAACTGGTGGGGGTTGAACTTCCACGTGTTGTATTGCGTCTCCCAGGGCGAGTCGATCACCACGGCGTCGAGCGCGATCCCGTGCTTTCGAAAGCCGTCGAAGTCATCGAGCACGTCGTCCTGGTGCTCGTAGACGTCGCGGCTCTTCCAGAACCCGTAGCCCCATTCGGGCAGTAGCGCCGGGAATCCGGTCAGCCGGCAGAGCTCGCGCAGGCGCGCCGCGGGGGTCCGGTCGCACAGGAACAGCGCGCGGAGCGGACCGGCGGAGGCGCGCGTGGAGATCGCCACGCGATCGCCGAGGTCAAACCGCGCGCCGTTCGCTTCGGTCTGGAGCCACACGCCGTAGCCGCGGCTCGAGAGCATCCACGGTGTCGGGGCACAGTCGCCCTGGGGGATTCCGCCACCGGCGAGCAGGTCGGGGGGACAGTCTGGGCCCGTGTAGCGGCGGTCGGCTCCGAGCTGGACCGTGCGACCGGCCTGGTCGAACTGCGTGCCGTGGCGCGCGCCGAGCCCGACGAACCGCTCCTCGGAGCGGCGGTCCCACTCGATCGCCAGCCGCAGCGGCGCCTCGTCGGCCTGGAGCTCGAACGCCACCCGGCGATGGTCGGGGAGCGACAGCCGCAGGCGCCCCCGGCGACCTCCGCGAAGCGCGACGGCCAGCTCGAGCCCGTCATCGATCGCTCCGGACACGGTCGCCCGCTGGGCACGCTGAGCGGGAAAGAGCTCTTCGTGTGCGATCACGCCCTCGGTGAACTTGATGAAGCGGTCGTTCACCTGACCGTCGGCGACCCACAGTTCACCGGCCCTCAGCAGCCGCCTGCCGGACCGGCGAAGGGTGAATGAAAAGGGCCGCAGGGAGACCTCGAGCCGGAGCTCGCCGCGTTCCAGGATCGCCTCTTCAGACCCGGCGGTAATCGACGGGGCGCCGGTTGACATGGGCGGAAGCTTCTCGAAACCGCCTGCCCAAGCCCTCCCCGTTCACGAAAAGGTCACACCGCGTGTGCAGCTTTTTTACCGGAGTCCGCTGTTTGCAGGCCAATTTATGCCCATGACCCAGATCAGTCGTGCCGACATGCATGTGCACTCGACTGCTTCGGAACTGTCGAAGCTGGGAATCCAGCGCTCGCTTCGACTGCCCGAATGCGCCACACCCCCGGAAGAGGTGTACGAGCTGGCCAAGCGTCGCGGGATGCAGTTCGTGACGGTCACAGACCACGACACGATCGCAGGCGTACTTACCCTCGCCCACCTGCCCGACACGTTCATCTCCGAAGAGCTCACCGTCTGGTTCAAGGGTGAGCCGCAGGCCGTGCACGTCCTCTGCTACGGAATCGACTCTGACGACCACGATTGGCTGCAGGCGCACAACGATGACGTTGAGGCGTGCGCCGCTTACCTGCACTCGAACGACATCACGGCGGCCCTCGCGCATCCGTTCTACGCGGTCGGAGCGCCGCTCACCGCGGGCCACCGACGCCGGCTCGCGGAGCTGTTTCCGATCTGGGAGACCCGCAACGGCTCGCGGGCCAAGGAGCTGAATCTGCCGGCGTTCGTCTACATCGAGACTCACGGAGGCACCGCCATCGGGGGCTCGGACGACCACGCCGGAATCGATATCGGGCGCACGTTCAGCGAGACGCCGCTGGCGTCGACGCCCGAAGAGTTCCTGGCGCACGTCCGCGCCGGGCGCGTCGCCGCGCATGGCGCCCAGGGCGGCGCGGCGAAGTGGACCCACGCAGCGATCGCGCTGGCGATCCGGTCATTCGGGTCAAGCGACGGAGCCGCGCGGCCCAACCCCCTTGCGGTCCTGGAGATCGTCGAACGCGTGATGCGGGAGGGCGATGTCCGTCACGGCAAGGCCACCGGCGATCTCGGCCCCGAGGACGCGCGGGCGCTGTTGCGCGCGTGGATCGCCGGCATGGACCTCGGCATCGACGAGCGCAACCTGCTCGAGCTGCTCCAGGAAGGCGAGATCAGCCACCCCGATCTGTACCGCCGCGGTAGGCGGATCCACGAGCGCAAGCTGGCCGCGGCGGTGGACCAGATCGTGGCGATGGCCGATGGTCAGGCCGAGCTCGAACCACAGCGGGCAGCGGTCGGCCTGTTCGACGCGTGCATCCCCGCGATCCCATACGCCGCCGCCGCCGCCTTCCTCGGGCGTGAGAAGTTCAAGCTGACCCGGTCCGAGGGCGACCGTCCCCGGGTCGCGCTGGTCGCCGACGGGCTTGGCGGGATGCACGGAGTGACGCACACGATCCAGCAGATCCGCGAGCGCGGCGTCCCCGGCTTCGAGGTCGAGGTGATCGGGACCGACGCCGACGTCGATCGCCGGCTGAGCGCCGTCGCAGAGGTCGACATCCCCTTCTACCGGGGTCTGAAGGTCGGCGTCCCGAGCCTGCCCGCGATCGTCGACGTGCTGGCCGAGGGTCGCTACGACCTGATCCATCTCCCCAGTCCAGGCCCGGCGGGAATCGCCGCCTGGCTCCTCGCGCGGGTGCTCGACATCCCCGTGGTGGGGAGCTACCACACGGAGCTGGCCGCCTACGCCGGCCTGCGCAGCGGGCAGGCGCAACTGGAGGTGATGATGCAGATGGCGCTCTCCACCTTCTACGGCGCTTGCGACGTGGTCCTCTCACCGAGCCCCGCAACCGACGAGGGGCTTCGCCGGATCGGGATCGCCGGGGAGCGGATCGGCCGCTGGGATCGCGGCGTCGACCTCGAGCGGTTCGATCCCGCGCTGAGAACGCCGGGCCTGCTGCCCGGCGAACTCACGATTCTCTACGCGGGGCGGCTGACCAAGGAGAAGGGCGTCGAGCTCCTGGCCGACGCGTTCCTGACGGCGCGCGCCCGGGATCCCCGGCTGCACCTGACGCTCGCCGGAGGCGGCCCCGAGGAGCACTACCTGCGCGAGCGGCTCGGCGAGCATGCGACCTTCCTGGGGTGGCTGCACGGCCAAGATCTGGCGCGCGCCTACGCCAGTGCCGACCTCTTCATGTTCGCCAGCCAGACCGACACCTACGGGCAGGTGATCGTCGAGGCGCAGGCGAGCGGGCTGCCGGTGGTCGCGGTGGCGGAGGGCGGCCCCGTGTCGCTGATCGAGCACGGCGACACCGGGTTGCTGGCCACTGCCGACGCCGAGACGCTCGCGGACGAGCTGCTGCGGGTCGCAAGCGATGAGCTGCTCTACGAGCGGATCCGGCGGGCGGCGCTCGCCGCGGTCCGCGGACGGACCTGGGAGGCCGCCCTCGAGCAGCTGGCCAGCGGGTACCGCAGGGCGCTCGGCGAGGTGAGATCGCCGGACATCGGCCGCAAGGTCGCGTAGCGCCGCTGTACTTTCCCGGGGCGTGAGGACGATCAGCCGCGCCCACGGCGCCGCGCTCGCGCGGGCGGCACTAGCCGGAAACCCCTCCGATGGATACGGCGGCGCCGTGCTCGCCGTGACGCTGCCGACCTGGTCCGCCCAGGCGGACGCGTGTCACGCGGGCGAACTGGCGGTCGAGCCGGCGAACGCGCTGGTCGAGGCGACGGTGCGGCGGTTCGCACGCGAGCTCGTGCCCGATGCTCTGGCGACGGCGGTCAGTTGGAGCACATCGATCCCCCAGCGGGTCGGTCTCGGGAGCTCGAGCGCGCTCGTGATCGCGGTGCTGAGGGCGTTGTGCTCCCTTCATGCCGCGGAGCTCGCCCGGGCCGATCTGGCGGAGCTGGCGCTCGCCGTCGAGACCGAGGACCTGGGGATCGTCGCGGGCCTCCAGGACCGGGTCGCGCAAGCGTATGAGGGGCTGACGTTCATGGAGTTCGGCGCCGCTCGCGACGGCGTGGGACGCGACTACGAGCAGCTCGATCCCGGACTCCTGCCGCCGCTGCTCGTCGCCTGGCGGCCCGATGCCGCGGGTCACTCGGGCGATGTCCACGCCACCCTGCGCGAGCGCCACCGGCGGGGAGAGCCGGCGGTGCGCGACACGATGGCCGCGCTGGCCGCGGCCGCCCGCGGCGCGCGGGACGCGCTCGTCGAGCGGGATCCTGCGCGCTTTGCGCGGTGTGTCGATGAGACCTTCGACCTCCGCGGGAAGCTGACGGCGCTCGATGAGCTCTGCGTGGAGATGATCGAGTTGGCGCGGTCCTGCGGGGCGAGCGCCAACTACACCGGCTCTGGCGGGGCGATCGTCGCCGTGTGCCGGGACGAGTCGCACCTGGACGAGGTCGCCGCCGCCGTCGAGACGCTGGGGTGCGGTGCGGTGGCGGTGCCCTCGGTTGAGGCCGCCCGGCAGGTGTGACCTAGCTGCGCCGGCGCTCAGTAGCCGTATACGTAACCGGCCGGGCCGTAAGCCCCGTAGCCGCCGTAGCCGCCGTACCCGTAGCTGCCGTACCCGTAGCCGCCGCCGTAGCCGTAGCCGCCGCCATACCCGCCGCCGTAGCCGTACCCGCCGCCGTAGCCGCTCTGGCCCGCGGATCCGTCGCCGACGGTCGAGACGCTGCTTGCGCCGTTCGCCGACTGCCAGCTGACCGAGAACGAGGAGCCGTCGGTGGACAGCGACGCCGGTTGTGCGTCGGCGGTCGAGGAGCCGGACAGGGCGACGGCCTCGGCCGACCAGCTCGGGTCCGAGATCGAGCCGGTGTGGCCGCCCGCGGTCGCCGACGCGCTCGAGAAGTTGACGGTGCCGAAATCGGCGAGCGGAAGCGGCTGCAGGTTGCCGGTCGCCGTCCGCTGCCGACGGAGCCTCCGCGATCCACTCGGCGCTCGAGGTGTCGGGATTGCTCATCTGAAGCGTGTTCGTGTACGTCTGTCCGGTCGTCTGGTCAGACAGAGAGACGGTGACGTTGGTGCCGCTCACCGACACGCTCGCAGCGATGTGATCGCCGGGGTGGATCGGCCACGCCGATCTTGACTGGCGCGGCCGGGACCAGCTCGTACCACGCGTAGTAGACCGGCTGGCCGTTGCTCACGTCGGCCTGGGTGCCGATCTGCTCGAGCGACTGGGACGATGATTGCCCGGACCCGCCGAGGCCGACCCAGAAGGCCGAGTACCCGTCGCCGGCGCTCGTGCCGGCTGACGGCTGGACCCAGCTTCCGGACACCCGTGAAAAGTTTTGACCCCCGCTGGCGCCGGCGACGTAGCCGGCCCAGTTGGCGCTCGCGGCCTCGGGCGTGGCCGCAGCGGCGGCGCCGGTTCCGATCAACGAGGCGCCGATCGCCAGCAGTGTTCCGCTGGCGGCGATCGAAAGAAGACGCTTGAACATGCATACGAGCTTCAGCGCGGTCCGTAAGAGCGGCGTGGGAGCACGCGAAGAAGACCGGAGGAGCTAGCGAAGAACCGGATATGAGTGCGAGGGCAGGGGCCGGCCAGCCGTCCCCGGTAGGAGCCCAGGCCCCCCCGGCGAAACCACCAGCATGAGCACTGGGCGGTTGGAGGCGTTCTCCGACGGCGTGATCGCGGTGGCGGCCACGCTGCTCGTGCTGAACATCACGGTGCCCCCGGTCCACGGGCACCACGCGACGCTGATCCACGCTCTGCTCGCGCAGTGGCCGGTGTATGCCGCCTACGCGGTCTCGTTCACCACGATCGGGATCATCTGGATCAACCACCACGCCGCGATCAGCCGTCTCCGGGAGGCGGATCGCATGATCCTGATCCTGAACCTGTTCCTCCTGATGACGATCGCCGTGCTTCCGTTCGCGACCTCGCTGCTCGCCACGTACCTCAAAGAGGGCCACGGCCAGAACCTCGCCGCCGGCGTGTACGCCGGCGCGTTCCTGGTGATGTCGGTGGCGTTCACCACGCTCAACCGCCACATCCTGATCCACAAGGCGCACCTCCTCGGCGAAAAGCTGACCCCAGAGCGCCGCCGTCAGATCGAGGCTCTGAGCATCGTCGGCGTCGCGCCGTACGCGATCGCCACCGGGATCGCGGCCGTCTCGCCATACGCGACACTCATCATCTGCGCCGCGATTGCCCTCTACTACGCGACCCCGTTCGGCAGCGGCGGGTGATCATCCTCGCCACCAGGCGCTGAGCACCCGGCGCCAGTTCCCCCAAGCGATCGCGTCGAGCTCGCCATCGCTGAAGCCCGCCCGCTCGAGCGCGTCCAGCACGCGTGGCATCCCGGCGACGTCCCCGACCTCGTTCGGGACCGTCGCGCCATCGAAGTCCGAACCCAGCGCGACGTGCTCGACACCGATCCGCTCGGCGACGTAGCGGGCGTGCTCGGCGATCAGCTCGATCGGCGTGTCCGGGTCATCGGCGAAGTCGGGGCGGAGGAACGGGCAAGCGAACACAATCCCCACCAAGCCGCCCGAGGCGCCGATCGCGTCGAGCTGCGGGTCGGTCAGGTTCCGCGACGCCCGACACAGCGCGTGCGCCGCCGAGTGGCTCGCCACGATCGGCCCGAGCTCGAGCCGTGCGAGGTCCCAGAAGCCCGCCTCGTTCAGGTGGCTGACGTCAACGAGGATCCCGAGCTCGTGGCAGCGGCTCACGAGCGCGCGACCGGGACCGGTCAACCCCGGGCCAATGTCCGGCGACGACGGGGAGATGAAGGGAACGCCGTACGCGAACGCGTTGGCGCGGCTCCACACCGGGCCGAGCGAGCGAAGCCCCGCGGCGTACCAGAGCTCCAGCGACTCGAGGGGCGGGTCGATCGCCTCCGCGCCCTCGAGGTGGAGCACCGCCAACGGCGGGCCGTCGCCGCCACGAGCCGCGTCGAGATCGGCCGCCCGCCGGGCAAGGCGGACGTGGCCGGCGCGCTCGAGCGCCGAGAGCCTGCCGGCAACCGCCGTCGCATCGGCCGCGGCGACGACGTGGTCGAGCGGCGGGGCGTACTCGATCTCCAGCACGCCGTCCTCACGCGGAACTGGCCGAAAGTCGTGGTCTCCGCTGGAAGTGAAGACCGAGAAGATCCCGCCGCGGATCCCGCCGGCCCGCATCCGAGGCAGGTCGAGGTCGCCCTCCGGGCGGCCGTCGGCGATGCCCGCGTGGTCCTCGCCGGTGAGCGCGTCGTTGTGACCATCGAAGACGGGGCGCACCCGCGGAACCTATAGGACGTCCGGCGTCAGGCTGCTGGCAGACGGGCCACGAACCGGCCGCCCGGGCCGCCGGACTTGCTGCAAACGTCGCCACCGGCCGCACGAGCGAGCCGCCTGGCGAGCGGTAGCCCGAGGCCGGCGCCGTCGGAGCGCGGGTGCCCGTTCTCCTGGCGGCCAGGCTCGAAGATCCGCTCACGGTCCGCCTCGAGGACCCCCTGCCCGTCATCCGCCACCTCGAACACGACAGCGCCGTCACGGCGCTCGATCGAGACCGTGACAGTGCGTCGCCCATGACGGCACGCGTTCTCGATCAGCGGCGCGAGCACCCGCTCGGCGATGTCGGAGTCGACCCCAACCCTGATCGGCGCCGCAGGGTCGATCACGTTGACTGCTATGCCGTGGAGAGCCGCGAGCGCCTCGTATCCGCGAGCGGCGGCGCGGGCCGCCCCCGCCGCGTCGCCGGCGCCGCGAGGCCCCTGCGTCTCAACTCGGGCCGCGGTGACGAGCGTGTCGATCGTCCGTCTCATTTGCTGCGCGCTGTCGAGCAGCCGCTCGTACCCCTGGCGGTACTCGTCGACCGAGCGCTCGTGGCGGAGCGCCAGCTGGGCCTCGGCGATCACGCTGCTCAGCGGGGAGCGCAGCTCGTGCGAGAGCTCGGCCGAGAACTGCTGCTCGTGACGGAGGCTGGCCGCCACGCGATCCAGCAGCTGGTCGAGCGTCGCAGCCAGGTGGGTCAGCTCATCGCCCGGCGGACCCAGTCCAAAGCGGCCGCCGGTGTCGGCTTCGCTCCACTCCTCCGCCTGTGCGGTCATCTGGGCGACCGGTCTCAGCGCGCCCCTGATCAGCCACCCGGCCGCAATCGCGACGACGAGCAGCACCGTCGCGCCGAGCACGACGGATGCGATCAGCGCCGTCCGCGCGGTGTTCTCGTAAGGCCGCATCGAGACCGCCGCCACGACCGTCCCGAGCCGCCGGCCGCCCACGATCACCGGTACCGCATACAGCCGCGTGTGCGTCGCGCTCACGTCCTGGGTGCGCCGCGGGCCGCCCCTGAGCAGCTCCACGGCGTGCTCGGTCACCGCGTCGCTCGGTGGCTGCTCGAGCGCCCGACCGCCCGCGAACACCCACGTCTGCGCGTCCCGCGCGCCGGCGTCGGGAACCTCGGGTGCGGCCAGGCGCCCCGCCTGCACCCGCAGCGACGCGAGCTCCCCATTTGCTCGCGCCGACAGCACGTTGTCGGCCTCCTGGCCCAGCCTGTCTCCGAGCACGAAGTTGAACGCCGTGATCAGCGCGGCGAGCGCGATCGCCACGGCGAGGATCACCGAAAGCTGCAACCGACGCTGCAGACCCAGCGGGCGGCGCATCACTGCAGGCGGTAGCCGGTGCCGTGGACGGTCACGATCGCCGGCGGGTCGGGGAGCGAGTCGAGCTTGCGGCGCAGGCGGGCGATGTACACGTCGAGCGTGTTGTCGTGAACGATCGCGCCGTAGGGCCAGGCCGACCGGATCAGCTCGATCCGTGTGCACGGCTTCCCTTCGCGCGCCGCCAGCGCCCCCAGCAGGCGAAACTCGGTCGGGGTCAGCGCGACGTTGACGCCGTCATTGGACACCCTGCGCTCGGTCGGATCGAGCCGCACGCCCGACACCTCCAGGCTCGCCTCGTTCGCCGTTCGGCGCCGCAGGACCGCCTGGAGGCGCGCCGCGACCTCCTCGATGTCGAACGGCTTGGTCACGTAGTCGTCGCCGCCCGCGTTGAAGCCGGCGAGGCGGTCGGTGAGCGCGTCACGGGCGGTCAGGAACAGGACCGGCGTGTCGATGCCGCGCGCGCGCAGCGCCTGACAAACGTCGCGTCCGTCGGCGTCCGGAAGCCCGATGTCGATCATCAGGGCGTCCGGCAGCGCCTCGGCGACCCGCTCCAGTAGCTCGTGGCCGGTGCCTACCCCCCGCGCGTCGAACCCCTCCGCGCAGAGGCTGCGGACGAGCACGTCCCGGAGCCGGGGGTCGTCCTCGAGGATCAGCAGGCGCGGCAGAGCCATCGCGCCAGTATTGCGAGTGCTCGCCGTGGCGTGGGCGGCCTTTCAGGACGTGTTCAGGTCAGATCCCGAGCATGGCGCTCCGTGCAACGCGCAATCTCGATACTCGCCGCCTCGGCGGCACTCGCGCCGCTCGCCGCCTGCGGATCCTCGAGCAGCTCGAGCTCGGGCAACGTCCCGGCCGCGACGGCCGCCCCGGCCACGACCACGCGTGGCTCGACATCCGGCGTCGGTGCGCTGTCACCCGAGGCCACGTCCGCGGCGACCGGCGACATCCCCGACAACCAGATGTTCCTGACATACCGCAACCCGGTCGCGCGCTACAGCATCTCCTACCCAGAGGGCTGGGCTCAGAAGGGGAGGGGCCGCGACGTCTCCTTCTCGGATAAGAACAACGTCGTGCACATCGTCGTCGGCGGCGGGTCCGCTCCGACACTGGCGAGTGTGGCGGGAGAGCTCGCGGCGCTGAAGCGCACGCAGCCGAAGCTGACGTTCACGCCGCCGGCGCCGATCCAGCTCAGGTCCGGCCCCGCCGTGAAGACGACCTACACGATCACGAGCGCGCCAAACCCGGTGACCGGGAAGACCGTGCTGCTGATCGTCGATCGCTACGAGTTCGCCGGCGCGGGCAAGCGGGCGACAGTCGATCTCGGGACCCCCAGAGGGGTCGACAACCTCGACGCGTATCGCAAGATGATCAACAGCTTCAGCTGGAAGTGAGCTCCGCCGACGAGGTCCGGAGTCTGTACGTCGAGCCAGAGCTGCGCGAACGGCAGATCGAGTGGCCCGCGCTGCAGTTTCACGACGTCTTCAAGATCTTCCGCTCGGGGCCGGTCGAAACCGTCGCGCTTCGTGGACTCGAGCTGCGTGTCGGGCGTGGCGAGCTGATCGCCGTCCTCGGGCCGTCCGGCTGCGGCAAGAGCACGATGCTGACGCTCGCCGCGGCGCTCGACGAGCCCTCTGCCGGCGAGGTCCGTGCGGGAGAGCGGTCGCTCGCGCTGCTCGACGATGCCGGGCTCGCCAGGTACCGCGCCCGCGAGGTTGCGCTCGTGCTTCAACGGGACAATCTCTGGCCCGGCCTCTCGGCGCATGAGAACGTGACCGTCTCGCTGCAACTCGCCGGGCACGCGGAGCCCGCCCGGGCCGCGGAAGCCGCGCTCGACGCCTTCGGGCTCGGGACGCGCGGCGGGCAGCGAGCGGGGTCGCTGTCCGGTGGCGAGCAGCAGCGTGTCGCGATCGCGGCCGCGGCCGCGCGCCGCGCGCCGCTCGTCCTCGCCGATGAGCCGACGGGTGAGCTCGACGCCGCCAACGAGGGGCTCGTGCTCGACTCGCTGGCCCAGCTGCGAGGCGAATTCGGGAGCACGGTCGTGGTCGTCACGCACTCGGCGCACGTCGCTCGCGCAGCGGACCGGATCGTGGAGCTGCGCGACGGTCGGGTCATGCAGTGAGCACGACCGCGGCGCAGGCGGAACTCGCGGCGTGCCGTTCGGTGACCGTGGTGCACGGACGCGGGGACGCGGCCGTGGCCGCGCTGCACGACGTCAGCCTCTCGATCGGCTGGGGCGAGCGGGTCGGACTGGTGGGGCGATCGGGTTCGGGCAAGACCACGCTGCTGCACGTGCTCGGCGGGCTGATCACCCCCACCGGTGGCGAGGTGCTGCTCGGAGGCTCGCCACTGTCCTCACTCGACGCCGCCGCACGCGGGCAGGCCCGCGCCCGATCGATCGCGTACGTGTTTCAGGGGGCCAAGCTGCTGCCGACGTTCACCGCGTTCGAGAACGTCGCGTTCGCGGACCGACTGAACGGGTCGGCGGACAGCCTCGGGGCCGGGGCGGTGCTCGAGCTGGTGGGCCTGCGCGCCAAGCTCGACGCGCTCCCGTCCGAGCTATCCGGCGGCGAGGCCCAGCGCGTCGCGATCGCGCGTGGGCTCGCGCAGCAGCCGGACCTGTTGCTGTGCGACGAGCCGACCGGGCAGCTCGACTCCGACACCGGCGGGCGTGTTCTCGACCTGATCGACGCGCTGCAGGCGCGGCTCGCGTTCGCGCTCGTGATCGCGACCCACGATCCCGACGTCGCCGCGCGCGCAGACCGGATCGTGACGCTCGACGACGGCCGCATAATCTCCGACCAGGAGCTCGAGTGAGGGCTGTCGGAACGCTCGCTCTGGTCGGTTTGGTGCGGGCCCCCGGGCGCACGCTCACCCGCGTGCTGGTACTCGCGGCCGCGGTTGGCCTGCTCGGCGCGATGCTGCTGTTCATCGGCGCCTCGCTGCGCTCGATGACCGGCTCGACGATCCGCAGCGTTCCGATCGACTGGCAGGGGCCCGTCGCGTCCTACAGCGCCGCTCGGCGAGTGGCGAACGGAGTCGCGGATCAGCGCGGCGTCGCCCAGGCGACGCCCGCCGCGACCGCACCGTTCGCCGGCGTCAGCCACTCAGGGCCGGCCGGGCTGTCGAATGCCGGCACGGGCTCGCTGCTTGCGGTCCCGCCCGGTTACGAGGCGCACCTCGACGTGTATCGCTACCTGCAGGGAGGGCTCTTGCCCGGGCAGGTCGTGCTCGACCAGCAGCTCGCCGCGACCCTGCAGGCACGGATCGGCGACACGGTCTCGATCAGCCCGCGCGCCGGCGCACGGCCGCAGCGCTTCCGGGTCTCAGGTGTCGCGCTGATCACCGCGCCGGACGTCGTGTTTCAGCCGCTGAACCCACAGGTCGGCCCGGCGCCGGCCCAGCCCCCGTCGAACGCGGCGATCATGCCGCTCTCCACGTTCGCGCACACGCTCGCGCCGGCGCTGCAGTCGATCCCTCCCGCAACGCTCGGCTCATCGGCGGTCCCCGGCGCGCAGACAGGCGTGCAGTGGCAGGTCCAGGCCCAGGCCGATCCCTCGCAGCTCGGTCACACACCGGCCCAGGCGTACACCCGGTCGCTGCAGACGGTCAACCGGATCGAGCGCTCGCTCCCCGGGCAGGTCCAGTTCGTCGACAACCTCTCCGACAAGCTGAACACCGCCGCGGGGGACGCGGCGTACGCAGAGACGCTGTACATCATGCTCGCTCTCCCCGGAGCGCTCGTCGGCCTCGGCCTCGCCTACATCGCGGCGCTGGGGACCGTCGAACGAGACCGGCGCGAGCTCGCGCTGCTGCGAGCACGGGGTGCGACCCGCGTGCATCTGCTCGGGCTCGCTGGGACCGAGAGCGTTGTGATCGGCTTGCTCGCAGGCCTCGTCGGCACCGGCGCTGCGATCGCCGCGGTCGAGCTGCTGATCAGTGGCGGCGTCGGGTTGACACCCGCGCGGGCGGTCATCACCGGCGCGGTCTGCGTTGCGCTCGGTACCGCGGGAGCGATGGCGGCCCGCATCGGAGCGAGCGCCGCCGTGTGGCGCGAGAGCGTGAGCGCCAGCCGCCGAAGCGTCCGCCGCGAGGGCAAGCCGCTGTGGCAGCGGCTGTACCTCGATCTGCTGGCGCTGGCGCTCAGCGGTTTGATCTATTGGCTGACGGTGAGCACGGGCTTCTCCGCGGTGATCAACCCGGACTCCAACCCGACGCTCTCGCTGTCGATCTACATGTTCTTCGCGCCGGCGCTGCTGTGGATCGGCGCGACGCTGCTGCTGGTCAGGTTGCGCGGCCGCGGCCTCGCGTGGGCGGCGCGCCGAATTGCCGGCGGCCGCGCGCAGACACTGCGCGGCTTCCTCCTCGTCAGCGCCGGTAGGCGAGGCTCGGCGATCAACCGCGGTCTGGTCGTCGTCGGGCTGCTGCTGGCGTTCGGGGTGAACCTCGGGATCTTCACCGCGACCTACGACCAGCAGACGAGCGTCGATGCGCAGCTGACCCTCGGCGCCGACGTCACCGCGACCGCACCGCCGGGGCTTGCGACGCAGCGGAACCTGGCGGGCAAGATCGCACAGGTTCCCGGCGTCGCGGCCGCGACTGCGGTCGATCACTCCTACGCTTACGTGGGGCCCGATCTCCAGGACACCTTCGGGATCGACCCGAGCACGTTCACGCGAGCGACCAGCCTCCGCGATTCCTACTTCCTCGGCGGCACCGCATCGCAGCTGATGTCACGGCTGCGCTCTCGCCCGGACGGAATCCTCGTCTCCAAGGAGACGATCAGCGACTACTCGCTGAACCTCGGTGACCTCTTGCGCCTGCGCGTTCTGGATCACCGCACCGGCCACTTCCACGTCGTGCCGTTCCACGTGATCGGTGTCGTCCAGGAGTTTCCCTCGGCGCCGCGTGACTCGTTCATGGTCGCCAACCTCGCCTATCTGATCAACGCCGACCACGCGGGCGGCCCGAACATCGTGTTCGCCAAGTCCGGCGATCCCGCGGGGACCGCTGCCCGGGTCGCCGCCGCGACCCGGGCCGACGGCACGATCGTGAAGGACATCAGGCAGCAGGCGCAGGCGACGGTCAGCTCGATCACCACCGTCGACCTGCGAGGGATCAGCAAGATCCTCGAGGCCTTCACCGTGATTCTCGCCGCCGCGGCGATGGCGCTGTTCATCGCGCTCGGGCAGGTCGAGCGCCGGCAGGAGTTCGCGACGATGGCGGCGCTCGGCGCCCGCGCGCGGATCATCCGAGCCTTCTCTTGGAGTGAGGCGGGGCTCGTTCTGGTGGCCGGGCTACTGCTGGCGGCGCTCCTCGGGTGGCTGCTCTCGGAGATGCTGATCGCGATGCTCCAGCATGTCTTCGACCCGCCCCCGGACACACTCGCGGTGCCGTGGCGCTACCTGGGCGAGCTCGTTGCCGGCGCGCTCGCCGGGACCGTCGTCGCGGCCGCGCTCGGCGCCCGCGGGCTCGCGCGCATGAGCCTCGGCGCGGTGCTGCGCGAGGAGTGAGGCCGCGGCGCTACGCCAGATGCTGGCGGTGCGCGAGCGCCGCCGCCTGGGTCCGGCTGCGAACTCCGAGCTTTCCGAGGATCCGGGAGACGTGCACGCTGGCGGTCTTCTCGGCCATGAAGAGGGCCGCGCCGATCTGACGGTTGGTCGCCCCCTCCGCGATCAACGCCAGCACCTGTCGCTCGCGCGGGGTCAGCCCGAACGGGTCGTCGGTCGCCGGAGCTTCGTCCGCCTCACGCCCGTCCAGCTGCTCGCCCGCGCCCTCCTCGAGCCGCAGACGGCCCCGCCCGGCAAGTCCGTCGAGCTCCACTGTCAGCCACGTGGAGCCGAGCCGGCGCGCTACGGCGAGCGCGGCCACAGCCGCCTCTGCGGCGGCGGCACGATCGCCCGCCCCGACCGCGGCCTCTGCCTCGCGCCAGCGCGTCACAGCCAGCGGATAGGGACGCCCATCGCCTCCCACTGCTCCGCGGCAGCGCGCCACAGCGCCGGGTCGTCACGGCCCCGACCACGCGCGAGCTCCGCCTTGCCGACCGCGTGCCACGCGCGCTCGACGGGCCCGCCCTCCTGCGCCGCCGCCGCGAGCCGGCTGAGGTGGATCCGAGCTCGCGCCAAGCGCATCGCGCTCGTCGGGGCGCTCGCGCAGGTCTCGGGCACGCTGGGCGATGTCGGCTTCGATCCGGGCGCCGACCGCGCTGACACGCGCGATCCGCATCACGTCGTCGGTGCAGACCTCGAGGCGCCCGAGTGCCTGCTCGGCCGCCGAGCCGGGCCGCGGTGAGCTCGTGGTCGCGGCGGAGCAGCTCCGCGTGGAGCGCTCCGAACCAGCCGATCCACTGCGGCTCGGAGGAGGCCGCGACGGTCGGCTCGGCGTCGCCGAGCGCGCGTCGCGCGACGTCGTCGTCCCCTTCGCCGAGAGCCATGTCCGCCTGGACCAAGAGGTGGAAGATGGAGTCGGTCCACCGAAGCTCGTGCGCCGCCCGGGAGATGAGCTCGCGCTTCGACTCCCAATCGCCGGCGTCGAATGCCATCTGGGCGACGGTCAGCATCGACCATTCGTGCAAGCGCGCCATCCGCCGCGGGACGCTCTGGAGCCCCTCGCGCGCGGTCTCGGAGCGCTTCGGCTCGTGCGACCGGCGAGGCCCAGCAGATCGGCCAGGTTCGAGTAGGCATAGCCGAGGTTGTCGGGGTCGTCTTCGGCGTGGGCGATATCGATCGCGCGCCGCAGCAGGCGCGACGCCTTCGTCCACGTCCCCGAGCGCGATCCGTGCCATCCCGAGCGTGTTCAGGACCTCACCCTCGGCGTGCGGGTCGCGCGCGGCACCGGCTACGGCGAGCGCAGCTTCGGCATCCTCGATCGCGTCGCGGAACTTCCCGCGGAGGAACCGGATCCGCGCCAGCCATGCCATCAGCGAGCCTCGCTCGGCGGCTCGCCTCCTCGGCGGGGAGGAGCGCCATCGCGCGCTTAGCCGTCTCGGCCGCCTCCAGGCCGCGGTTGAGCGACCACTGGACTCGGGAGAGGCACTCCAAGAGCCGGGCATAGCGCCGCGGATCCGAGGCCGGAGTCGACCTCGTTGAGCGCGTGCTCAAACAGCACCTCCGCGCGGGCGCGGTCACCGGCGACGCCGTGGGCGGCGGCGGCGAGCGTCATCAAGTCCACGTGGTCGAGCGGGAGCGACTGCGCGGCGTTCGGGACGCGGGGCCACAGCTCGAGCGCGCGCTCGGCCTGCTCGGCGGCTTCGCCATACGCGTGCACGGCGCGCGCAGCCAGCGCCGCCTGCGACTCCGGCCCGAAGCGCCGCGGGCTGGTCGCCTGCCGCGGCGTAGTGGCCGGCCACCGCCGATGCCGTCTCGAGCTCTCGTTCGTGGCCACCGGCGGGGCGTTCCTCTAATACCCGCGCGAGCGCCAGGTGCAGCTCCACTCGCTCGCCGGGTAGGAGATCGTCGTAGAGCGCCTCGCGCAGCAGCGCATGGCGGAACAGGAATCGCCCATCAGCGTCTGTGACGAGCACCTGCTCAGCGACTGCCTCGCGGATCGCGTCCTGAAGCGGGCTGGCCTCGATCCCGGTTACCGTGGCGATCACGGGCTCCTCAAGGCGGCGGCCGACGGCTATCGCGCGGGCCGCCCGCTGTGCCTGGAGCGAAAGGTGCTCGATCCGGAGCATGAACGCGTCGCGAAGGCTCTGAGGGGTGGCGCCACGACCGTCGAGACCGGCCGCGAGCAGCTCCTCGGTGTACAGCGCGTTGCCCTCGCTGCGAGCGTACAGGCGGTCGACGAGCGCGTCGTCGGGCGTCGCATCGAGGATGTCTTCGAGCACCTCTGCGAGCTCTCTCGGCTGAATGGCTGCAGTTCGATCGGCCTCACGTGCTCGAGCCGGTCGA
This sequence comes from uncultured Solirubrobacterales bacterium, assembly GCA_963826395.1. Classification (GTDB taxonomy): domain Bacteria; phylum Actinomycetota; class Thermoleophilia; order Solirubrobacterales; family Solirubrobacteraceae; genus Palsa-465. Next base: position 90,269 of record CAWGWP010000001.1, read on the forward strand.
GCTCGAGAGCAGCGGTCGGAACGGATGACGGCGGTGGAGCTCGTCCGAGCGATAGGTGAGGAGCACGATCACCCGCTCCTCCCGCAGGCTGCGAGCGAGAAAGGAGACGAACATCCGGGTGGAGCTGTCGGCCCAGTGAATGTCCTCCAGGATCAGCGACAGGGGCTGGCGCTCGCTGACAATGTCAAGCAGCTCCACGAGGGCCTCGAACAGCCGCACCTGGGCGGACGGATCGTGCCGCTCTCCCGAGCCGCCGCCGTCGTCGATCCCCGGCAGAAGCGCCGCGAGCTGGGCGCGGCTGCCGCGCCCGAGCTCGTCGAGCGCGGGTCGCGCCGCCTTACCAGCGGCCGCAGCGCACTCGTGATCGGCGCATACGGGAGCTCTCCATCTTCCTGCTCGACGGCTTCGCCCCGGAGCGTCAGCATTCCGTCTTGCGCGAGTTGCCGCTCGAGCTCCCCGACGAGCCTGCTCTTGCCTACTCCTGACTCACCTCCGAGCAGGACGAGGGCGGGCTGCCCAGACGTGGCCGCGCGCGCGGCGACGCAGGAGCTCGTCGAGCTCGGCCTTGCGTCCGACGAAGTGATTGCTCGTCAACCTCCTCGCCACGCCTGAAGTATTGCCATAGGCCGCGCGGCTTTGGGGGATCCGATGAGCCATCTTGGGCGCCGGCGCTGCGCCGCCGCGAATCGCCTGGCCTCTTCGGCCCGGGCGCTTGCGAATTCAAATGCGATAGTGGGGTGCATGCCAGGCTCCTGTTGGTTGCTTTCACTGCAGACCGGACAATGAGCTGAGACTCATCGCCGCACATCGGCAGAACGCAGCCGATTTCGACGCCTGACCCCTTAGTTGCCGCGACTGGGGCCTTACTCGGTTCGGGGCGCCCCGCGGAGTAGGTGAAGCGGGCGCGCGCGTAGGCTCGCGCCCCACGCAGCCAAGATCAGAACCGCCCCGATTGCCAGCGCGATCCAAGCCCCGGGATCGCCAGCACGGGCGCGGCCGGCGTCGCCGCCGCAGTTGTCGGCAAGGGGTGACCTGCGTCGGCAGCAAGTCGCTCGATTGCGCCTACGGCGACTTGGCCGATACCGGTGCGCCCAGCGCCAGCCCCAAGGGGAGCCGAGGGCGGCCCGGCGAGCATCGACCGAGCTCCCAAAGCCGTACAGGCCGAGTCCGTTCGGCATCACGATCAGCAGCGGGCCGCGGTACACCAAAGAGAGCTCCTGGCCGAGGAACCTCGCGTATGTCTGTGGCTGGCGCCAGAGCTCGGTGATGGAGCCGAGGTCGGCCGCCGACGAGATCAAGGCCACACGGATCGGATAGCCGCTCCGGGCGGCGGCGTTGACCAGCGCCCCCAGCTGGGCCTGCTGTCTGACGGAGAGATTCGCGTCCTGGGGAAGAAACAGGGACTGCGTGGCGAGCACGTCGCTCGCGGGGTCGCCATCGGCGAGCGCGGACGCAGCCGAAACCACGCACCACAGTGCCAAGATAGCCATCAACCCGAGCATGCGCGCACGCACGAACAGCAAGTCTATGACTCGTCTCTTGAGGGGCCTGGGGGCTGGGGGCCATCGCGCTGATCGCCGTCGCCTCTGTGCCGGCTTCGGCGCTGGCGCACGGACCGGTCGCGCCCGTGGCCTCGAGCTATCTGGCGAGGCTCGGGCAAGTGCCCTCAGGCCTTACTGCGAAGGTCGTCGACGGGGACCAGCGGATGTGGCTGCGCGTGCCGCGGACCGAAACCCTGGTCGTGCTCGATTACCGCGGTGCACCGTACGTGCGCTACACGCCGGCCGGTGTCCAGGTCAATCAGAACTCGTCGATGTACTACCTCAACCAGACCCCGGTCGCCCTGCCCCCTCCCCCCAATCTCACCGCTAGCACCCCACCGAAATGGCAGCAGGTGAGCGGCGGGCACGATTACAGCTGGCACGACGGCAGGCTGCACGCGCTCGCGGCGGTCGCGCGGACCCCTGGAAAATCGTTCGTCGGCAGGTGGCGCGTGCCGCTGCTGATCAACGATCAGGCCAGCGCCATCTCAGGTGGGCTCTGGTACGCGCAAAGCCCCTCGCCCGTGTGGTTTTGGCCGATCGTCGTTCTGCTCCTGTGCGTCGTGGCCGCCTGGCGCGTGAGGGCGCCATCGCTCGACGCTCGAGTTGCCCGCGCGCTCGGAATCGCTGCGCTCGTTGCGATCGGCACGGCCGCCGTCGGCCAAGAGCTTCACGGGCACCCGGCGGTGACCGTGGTGCAGCTGATCGAGCTCGCCGCGCTGCTCGCGTTCGTCGCGTGGGGGCTGCGTCGAGCGGTGTTCGGCGCCCCGGGGTACCTCACTTACGTCGTGATCGGGTTCGTGGCGATCTGGCAAGGCGCTCTTCTGATCCCGACGCTGTTGGACGGCTTCGTGCTGATCGCGATCCCAGCGTTCGTTGCGCGCGCGGCCTCGGTAATCGGCGTCGGAGCGGGGCTCTCGTTGCTGCTTCTAGGGTTCCGCTTGGCGGACAACGCCGCGGCTTCCTCGCCGGACCACGAGGTCACCGACGAGCGACAGGCTGAGGATGAGACGGCATGGGAGCTGACCTGAGGTGGCCGCTCGTGGCGCTCGTCGTTGCCGCCGTCCCGGTCGTGGGATGCGGCTCGAGCGAGCGTTCCTCGAGTACGTCCGCGCTTCCCCGTGACCTGGTCGCGAAGGCTCGCCCGATCGGCGTGGGTCCCCGCTTCCACCCCGCCTCAACCGGTCCCGTTTTGGGGAGCTGCAACGCCCGCCTGGGACCTCGGACCGGCGTACACATCGAGGTGTTCGCCGCGAACCGGGTCGTGCTCATCCCGACGGGCATCGGGACCCGGGCGCCGCGCACGATCTTCGCCGGAAGAATCGCGCGCGCGCGCTGCTACGGGGACGTGGTGACGATCGATCCGACGGGGCTCGTGCTCGTGCGCCCGGGCCCGCGGTTGACGGTCGCCGCGATCTTCCGGTCGTGGGGGCAGCCGGTCTCCTCGCGGCGCGTCGCGTCGTTCGCCGCGCCGTCCGGGAGTCAGGTCGCGGTGTTCGTCGATGGGCATCGGCGGCGAGGCCCTCCGGGTGCCGTGCCGCTGACGCTGCACGCGGAGATCGTGCTGGAGGTCGGCCCGTTCGTACCCCCGCACGCCTCCTACACGTTTCCGCCGGGGACGTAGAGCCGAGGCCCGGAAAGGTGCACAATCTCCGGGCCATGGGGAGTAGCGCCGCAATCCGCATGATGGTCGTCTCGGCGCTGGTGCTCGGGCTGCTGCTCGGGGCGTCGGCGCGGATTGCGCGCGCCGACGGCGATCCGGCGAGCGACTACCTGATCAGCAACCAGGTGTTCCTCACTTCAGAATCGGGAACGCCGTCGCCCGCACAGCGGCAGCTCGTGGCCGTCATACGCGCGGCAAATCGCGCAGGCTTCGCGATTCGCGTGGCCGTAATCGCCACCGCGTACGACCTCGGCTCGATCACCCCGCTGTGGCGCCAGCCGAGCCTCTACGCCCGCTTTCTGGGCCAGGAGCTGGAGTCGGCCTACCGCCAGCGGCTGCTGGTGGTGATGCCGAATGGGTTCGGCTTCAACTGGCCCGGCCACTCAGCTGCGTCCGCCGACCGGGAGCTGGCCGCCGTGTCGATGAGCGCCTCCGACGTCCAGCTCGCGACGCCCGCGCAGGCGGCCGTCCGGCGGCTGGCCGCTGCGTCCGGCGTGGTGCTCCCGTCGACCGCGTTGACCTCGCAGGCCGCCACGGGGAGGGGGAGCGGATCTGATACCGGCATGATCCTCGGCGCCGCCGGCGCGGCACTACTCGTGCTTGCGGCCATCGCCGGGGTAGTCCTGGGGCGAGCGCGACGGCGCATGCGTCCGCGCGCTTCGAAATCGCGGCGTGCCCACGACGCTCGAGGCCGACCGGTGGGACTGCGCTGGGCGATCCCGGGCGGCGTCCTGCTCTGCGGGGCGGCGGTCGCTGTGCCGATCCTCGCGCTTCACCGCAACGGCGGGGTCTCGAGCGCGGAGAGCGCATCGGTGGTGACGCCTCCGCCGTTCAGCTGGGCGGCCGGCCGGCGGCCGGCACCGGACTTCGTCCTGCGTGACCAGGCCGAGCGGCCCGTATCCCTCGCCGCCTACCGGGGGCGGCCGGTGATCGTGACGTTCATCGACCCGCTGTGCCGCAACCTGTGTCCGCTGGAAGCGCAGGTGCTCAATCAGACCGAGCGCCAGTTGCCCGCCTCACAGCGGCCGACGATCATCGCGGTGAGCACCGACGTATACGCAAGCTCCCGCGCCGACCTCCTCCAGGATGTCCGCGAGTGGCATCTCGTCCCGCAGTGGCGCTGGGCGGTCGGCCGGCCGAGCGCGCTGGCGGCGGTCTGGAAGCGCTACAGGATCGGCGTCTCCGTCGTCACGAAGCGAATCGCCCGGACCACCATTCACTACATCACCCACACCGAGGGCGCGTACATCATCGACCGCAGCGGCCACGAACGGGCGCTGTTCCTGTGGCCGTTCTATCCACAGGACGTCAAGCGGGCGTTACGCAGGCTCGCCTGATAGCGGTATCTTCCCGCCACGATGCCGGTTCGTGCTGAGCGCGGCGCTGCGAGACGGTTGGCGCCAGTGGCGCTGGTGCCGGCGGGAGCGTTTGCCGTGCACCAGCTTCGCTACTGGCTTGCTTTCGGCGCTCACGCCGGAAGCGTGCTCCAGCGGCAGGGCCACTCCTATCTGCACTCTCTAGCGCCGTGGTTCGCGCTGCTGCTCGCTGTCGCCGTCGGCGGTTTCCTGCGCGCGCTGGGCCGCGCCCTCGGCGGCAAGTGCTCGCTACCCCGCTACTCGGTCTCGTTTGGGGCGCTGTGGCTGACCTGCTCGGTCTGCCTGCTTGCGATCTACGTCTCTCAGGAGTTCCTGGAGGGATTGTTCGCGACCGGGCACCCAGCCGGGCCCGTCGGCGTCTTCGGCTACGGCGGGTGGTGGTCGATCCCGGCCTCGCTCGCGGTCGGATTGGTGCTCGCCGCGGCCTTCCTCGGCGCCCGTTGGGTGCTCGGCGAGGTCGCCCAGCGCTGCGCGAGCACGCTTGCCCGCCGCGCTCGCCCGGCTCCGCTCGGTCGCGGTCCTCTGGACGTCCCGCCTCCCCGTCTTGCGCCCCTCGCCGGCGGTTGGTCGGGACGCGGTCCTCCGGTCTGACCTGCGCGCGACCGACCGTGGGCGAGTTGTCCTCGCCGCCGGCGCGCTGAGGAACAAACCACCAAAACGAGGAGGACCAAGACGTGAAGAGATCCCTCACGGGGCGGCTCGTGCTCGCCGCGACCGTGGTTGCAGGCGCGACCTTGTCGCTCCCCGCGATCGCATCCGCCCACGCCCGAGTAACCCCAGCGGTGTCGCTGGCCAACAAACTGCAGCTCTATAGCCTCGCGGTGCCGACCGAGAAGAGCGGGCTGACAACGACAAAGCTGGTGATGACCGTGCCCGGTGGGTTCGGCATCGACTCGTTCGTCCCGCCTGCGGCGCCGTGGCGCGTTCAGCTGGCCCAGACAGGTTCCGGCAACAACGCCGTGATCACGAAGGTCACCCTCACCGGCGGCAACACGCCCACCGGAGAAGACACGCTGTTCCAGTTCCTGGCTCAGCCGGGCGACGCCAAGACGTACACGTTCCAGGTCGAGCAGACCTACTCCGACGGTTCGATCGTCAACTGGGCCGGCCCTGAATCCTCGGCGGCGCCGGCTCCGACGATCCAGGCCGTCAACTCGATCGGTGGCGGGGGCGTGTCGGTCCTTACGATCGTCGCGTTGATCCTCGGCGCGCTGGGACTGCTCGCCGGCGGCTTCGTGCTGCTCGGCGGCTCACGGGAGCGGGCGCTCGCGTGAAGGTTCGGGGGCGAAGCCTGGGCTTGCTGGCGGCGGTCGTGGCCTTACTCGTGCTTCCGAGCACCGCCTCGGCGCACGCGTACCTGGTCAAGACCGTGCCGACGGCCAGCGAGGAGCTGAACGCTTCGCCCCCGAACATCCAGCTCACCTACGACGAGGCGGTCGAGCCGAGGTTCGCGATCATCTCGGTCACCAACGCTTCCGGGCAGCAGGAGACGACCGGGCCGGTGCACCGCTCGCCCGCCAACCCGGACACACTGATCGTCCCGCTGCGGCCGCGCCTCCCCCAGGGGTGGTACCTGATCTACTGGCGGGCGATCTCGGTCGACGGCCACCCCGTTTCGGGTGCGTTCACCTACGCGGTCGGGCCCAACCCTGGCCCGGCCCCTCAGTTCCGCGTGCCGAATATCTCGGCGACCGCGACCTCGCCGCAGCTCCTGGTGACGCGGTGGCTGATGCTCGTGTCGGTGATGGTGGCGATTGGCCTGTTCGTGCTGCGCGTTCTGATCCTCCGTCCGGTGGTGAGGCGCGTCCAGGGCGTCCAGCTGCGCGCGGTCTCCATCGCCTTCGTGGCCTGCTCGGTGCTTGGGCTGATCGCGATCCCCGTGTACCTCGACTTCGCGACCGCCAACGACTCGCTTCGCTCGGTGTTCGCGCTCGGAGCCCTGGTGCCGCTCTATGGCGCGACGGCGTTCGGGCGCGCGATCCTCGATTTGGAATTGTGCTTTGCGCTGTTCTGCATCGCCGCTTGGGTGTCTCTGTGGTTGGATCGTCCGGAGCGCGAGCACCGCTCGCTCGCCGAGCTGATCGCCGCGTTCGGGGCGCTGATGGCCGCCGCGGCGGTGCTGATCGTCCCCGGCGCGGCCGGCCATGCCGCGCAGACCTCCCCGCGCGGGCTCACGCTCGCGTTCGACTGGCTTCATCTGGCGGCCGGCTCGGTGTGGCTCGGAGGGCTGATCGGGCTGTTGGTCCTGTGGTTGGCGTTGTCTCCCCGCGAACGGGTGCCGGCGCTCTCCGTATCCGTCCCCCGCTTTTCCGCGGTGGCGCTCGGCTCGGTGCTCCTGCTGGCGGGCAGTGGCGTCGGCGAGGCCTTCGACCACCTGCCCGCGGTCGATGCGCTATGGCTGACTGGGTACGGGCAGGCGCTCCTAGTCAAGAGTGGGCTCCTCCTCCTCGTCCTGCTGATCGCCTCCGGCAACCTGCTGCGCTCCCGTCCGCGACTGATCGCCGCGCGCCAGCGGCCGGAGCTGGGGGAGCCCGCTTCGCGTCTTCTACGAGGTTTGGTGGGCGTCGAGGCGTTCGTCGTGACGGGCATCGTCTTCGCGGCGGCGGTACTGTCCAGCTTGGCTCCGCCGCCACCTGCGTTTGCGCTACAGAACTCGGCGCTGGCACGGGTCGGGCCGGGCACCGTCGCCCGGACGGTGACGCGTGCCGGCTACCGGCTGCAGCTGCTCGTCGCGCCGAATCGCGCCGCCGCGCCAGACTCGTTCGCGTTGCGGATCACGAGGAACGGCCAGCCGGTGCGTGGGGCGAACGTGACCCTCACCTTCGACATGACCACGATGCAGATGCCTCAACAGGAATACCAGCTCGCCGAGACCCATCCCGGCGTCTACTCGCGTGCGGCGCCCGCGCTTGTGATGGTCGGTGAGTGGGGCCTGGGCTTCCAGATCACTCCCAAGAGCGGCCTCCCGTTCAGCGCGCTGATTCTCGATCAGGCCAACGGATGACGCCGTCGCCGACATCGCTCCAGGAGGGCGTTAGGTGAAACACCATTCGAGCACGAGGTCTCGTTCGCAGCCGTCCCGGGTCAGCCCGCGGGTGCCCCGCCGCGCCCTCGTGCTGGTGGCGCTGCTGGCCGGGCTCGGCATCGCGGGGTGCGGGGGCTCTGGCAGCGGGGCGGTCAGCGTGCCGAGCGTCGCGCCCGCCAGGACCTACAGCCTTCAGAACTTCCAGCCCGCCGGGCCCGTCATGCCCGGCCGCCCGACGACGGTCTCGTTCACGATCCAGCAACCATCCGGCAAGACGCTTACCGCCTACCGGCCATGCTGCGAGCCTCACGCCGGCGTCGATCTGATCATCGTCCGGTCGGATGACAGCCACGTTCAGTACGACGACTCCGACATCGGTTCGGGCGGCCGGGTCTCCCAGCCGATCGTGTTCCCCACGCCTGGGCGCTATCGGGTGATCATCGACGCGTACCCCGCCCACACCACCCCCGACCAGCCGATCAACTTCCAGCTGTTCACGTGGGTGAACGTGCAGGGGGCCTACCACCCGCAGAGCGCGCCCCGGTACGCGGCAAGCGAGGCGATCGACGGCTACCACTTCCAGATCCAGGGGCATCCCAGCCTGAAGGCGATCCAGGCGACGTTCTTGACGATCAAGGTGACCGACCCGAACGGGCAGAAATCGGTGTTCGGCACGTGGCGCGGGGCGCTCGCGCACGCGATCTTCATCCACCAGGGATCGCTCGACTACTTCCATACGCACGTGTGCAGCCCGGGCGCGATCTACTGCACCTCGGTGCTGGGGGCAACCAGGGTGACCGGGAGCTCGAGCCAGCCTGGGATACTGCACGTAGGAGTGCTGCTCCCCGAGCCAGGGAAATGGCGATTGTTCCTATTGACGTACCTAAACGGCCGCCACATCACCGCACCGTTCACCCTTAACGCGAGCGCGTGAGCCAGCCCGAGGAGCCGACCGAACACGGAACGAGCCTCGGTGGCTCGGTCCGCCTGCGGCTTCTCGGAGCGCTGATCGCGCTGGCCGCGGGCACCGCTGCACTCGTGGTTGCGATCCTGCTCGTGCGAAGCGCGCTTTCATAGGGGTGATGCGAGGCCGAGCACTCCTGCTTTTCGTCGTCGCGATCCTCGCGGCCGGCATCCCCGCGCAGCTGGCGAGAGCCGACGGCGACCCTGGGAGCGACGTGCTCGTCTACCAGCCTCTGTTCCTGGAGGGGGACTCGGGGGTCTCGGTGCCCCAGCAGGTGCAGCTGGGTGGCCTGCTCCAGTCGGCGAGCCGCAAGGGCTTTCCGATCCGCGTGGCGATCATCGCGAGCCGCTTCGATCTCGGCGCGATCACGGGGCTCTGGCGCCAGCCCCGCGCCTACGCCCGATTCCTCGGACTCGAGCTGTCGCTGGCCTACAAGGGGCGGTTGCTCGTGGTGATGCCGAACGGATTCGGCTTCAACTGGCCTGGACACGCCGCCTCGGCGGCGTACCGGACCCTCGGTCGAATCGCGATCGGACCCGGTGCCGCCGGCCTGGCGAACGCCGCACGGGCCGCGGTCACGTCGCTGGCCGCCGCAGGAGGGGCCAGGCTCGCCGTCTCGTCCCCCGCCGCCGGCGCGTCACAGGCGCCAGCGCCAACGACCGGAAACACCACGCGGGCGGCGCCGGGCTCAGGCGTCGACTCGGCCGTGGCGATCGTGGCGGCGGCGTTGGCGGCGGCGGTCGCGCTGGCGTTGGTCGCTCGCCGCCTGTCCGGGCGGCTAGGCAGACCACTGGGTTTGGGCCGCCGCCTCCGCCGACCGAGCCTCGCGGTCGCGCTGACAGGGGTCGTCGCACTGGTGGCGGGCGCCGCGGTCGTCGCGCTGGCCGCAGTGGGACCCGCCGGGCCTGCACAGAGCGAGGCGCTCGCCAGCAACCCCAATCTCGACCCGGGCACGGCGCTCGCACGCCCTGCGCCGGACTTCACGCTGACCGACCAGTTCGCCCAGCCCGTCTCGCTGCACTCGTTCCGCGGCAAGGTGGTGCTGCTCGCGTTCAACGACTCGGAGTGCACGACGATCTGCCCGCTGACCACGGCCGCGATGCTCGACGCCAGGGCGATGCTCGGCGCCGCCGGCTCACGCGTGCAGCTGTTGGGGGTCGACGCCAACCCGAAGGCGACCTCGCTGGAGGACGTGCTCTCGTACTCCCAGCTGCACGGGATGCTGCACTCGTGGCGGTTCCTCACCGGCTCGCTCGGGCAACTCGAACGGGTGTGGGCCGCGTACAAGGTTCAGGCGGCGATCCAGGGCGGCGAGATCGCCCACACCCCGGCGCTGTTCGTAATCGACCCCCACGGCCGGATGGCAAAGCTCTACATAACTCAGCAGTCCTACGCCGCCGTCGGGCAGTTGGGCCAGCTTTTGGCCCAGGAGGCCTCTCAGCTCCTTCCCGGCCACCCCGCGGTGCGCTCGAGCCTCTCGTATTCCCAGATCTCCGGGACCAGCCCGAGCAGCACGGTCGCGCTGCCCGGCTCCTCCGGCGGCAGCGTGAAGCTCGGGCCGGGGAAGCCGCGGCTGTACCTGTTCTTCGACACCTGGGATCAGGAGATCACGACCCTGGCCGGGCAGCTCGAAGCGCTCAACGGCTACGCGGCGAGCGCCGCCGCCTCGCGCCTGCCCAGCCTGACCGCGGTCGACGAGGGCAGCGTCGAGCCCTCGCGGTCCGCGCTCTCGAGCTTCGTTGCCTCCCTTCCGCATCCGCTCGGCTACCCGGTGGCGATCGATCGCAGCGGCCGGGCGGCGGACGGTTATGAGGTGCTGGGCCAGCCGTGGTTCGTCCTCACGTCGGCGACCGGCCGGATCCTCTGGTACTGGCAGGTCTCAACCTCGGGCTGGCTCACCCGCACCGCGCTCACGCGGAAGGTGCGCGATGCGCTGGCGCGCGTTCCGCAGGCGCCGACGACGGCGCGCGCCGTGCAGACGGAGCTGAGCGGTTCGCCGCCGCAGCTTGCGAGCATCCACGCCCAGGCCGACCAGCTCCTCGGAGGTGAGCCGTCGCTGGCGGCGCGAATCAGGTCGCTGCGCGGATACCCGATCGTCCTCAACGTCTGGGCCTCGTGGTGCGGCCCGTGCCAGGCCGAGTTCGGGCTGTTCGCGTCCGCCTCGGCACGCTTCGGGCGGCGAGTCGCGTTCCTTGGCTCCGACGTCAACGACAACAGCGGCGATGCCCGCGCGTTTTTGGCCCAGCACCCGGTGAGCTACCCGAGCTACCAGATGAACGCCGATCAGATCACCGGGATCCTGCCGCAGGGGCTCCAGGGTACGCCGAGCACGATCTTCATCAGCCCGGCGGGCAGGGTCGTGCACGTCACCAGCGGAAACTACGTCTCGCAGGGAGCCCTCGACGGCGACGTCGGGAACTACGGGCTCGGAGGTTGAGCATCCGGCTGCGCTCACACGCGCGGCCGGACCGCCCCCGGGCGTCTCTAAGCTCCCCGCGATGCGCAACCCGTTGTTCAGGACGGTTCTCGGCGGTGTGGTCGCGGCGCTGCTGGTCACAGCGACGGCGCTCGCCGACGCGGATCCGGCGAGCGATGTGCTGCTCGGCGCCACCGTGTTCTACCCCTACACCCCGCCGGTGTCCCCGCCGGTCGAGAAGGCGCTGAACGCCGAGGTCGCGGCGGCGGCAAGAGCGCACTTCCCGATCAAGGTCGCGCTGATCGGAACGCCGGTCGACCTGGGCGCGATTCCCAGCCTCTTCGGCAAACCCCAGGAATACGCCAACTACCTCGACCAGGAGATCAGCTTCAACACCAAACAGGTGCTGCTGGTCGTGATGGCGGCGGGCTACGGAGTCCAGGGTCTCGACCCGGCGGCGATGAGCGCAGCCGCGACGCTCGCCAAGCCGCCCAGCGCACAGACCGACGCCCTCGCGCACGCCGCGATCGCCGCGATCCCACGGCTGGCCGCCGCCTCTGGCCGTCCGATCGGGCAGGTCAACCCGGCCAACGCGACCAGCGGCGGCAGCTCGGCGGTGGTGCCCGCGGTGATCCTGGGGATCGTGGCGGTTGCGGGCGCGGCGGCGGTGATCGTCGTCAGGCGACGCGTTGCTGTTCGGCGCCGGGCAACTCCTCGCCGGCACTGAGCGGCGAGTCCTCGGAGCGGGTCGCCGCGGCGATCTCCTGCTCCGTCACGTTCTGCGGGTGGTGGCAGGCCGCAAGATGCCCTCCGGTATAGGTGGTCAACTGCGGTTCGACGCGCTCGCAGATCTCGGTCGCACGCGGGCAGCGCGTGTGAAATCGGCACCCGGAGGGGGGACGGATCGGGTTCGGTGGCTCGCCGGAGACGATCGGTCGCTCGCGCGCCCGGTTCTCGCTCGGATCGGGGATCGGAATTGCTCCGAGTAGCGCGGAGGTGTACGGATGGATCGGCTTGGAGTAGAGCTCGTCGCCGGGCGATACCTCCATCAGCTTGCCGAGGTACATGACCGCGATCCGATCGGAGACGTGGCGGACCACCGAGAGGTCATGTGCGACGAATACGTAGGACAACCCGAACTCGTCCTGGAGCTCCTCGAGCAGGTTGATCACCTGCGCCTGGATCGAGACGTCGAGCGCCGACACCGGCTCGTCGAGCAAAATCAGCTTCGGATTGACCGCCAGCGCTCGAGCGATCCCGATTCGCTGTCGCTGGCCGCCAGAGAACTCGTGGGGGAAGCGGTTGATGTGCTCGGGTGACAACCCGACCCGCGAGAGCAGTTCGCGGGTCTCGGACTCGAGCTTGTTCCGGGGGGTCCCGCGCAGACGCAGCGGCGTGGCGAGGATCTGACCGACGCGCTTGCGCGGGTTGAGTGAGGCCTGCGGGTCCTGAAAGACCATCTGGACCTCACGACGCACGGGCTCGAGGCCCCGCCGACCCGCGCTGGTGATGTCATCACCGCGAAATCGGATCAAGCCCCCGGTGGCGTCGACCAACCGCGCGAGCGTCCGGATCAGTGTCGTCTTGCCGCACCCCGACTCGCCGACGATGCCGAGCGTCTCCCTTTCGCTCAACTTGAACGAGACATCGTCGACCGCATGAACCTGGCCGACCGTGCGATCGACGAGCAGGCCGGCCTTCACCGGGAAAAGCACCTGTAGATGCTCGACCTCGAGCAGCGGCACGCCATTCCCGACCGCCACGGCGGCCGTCTCAGGATCGCTCCGGACGCTCACGAGATCACCGTCTCGCCGGTGGCCAAGCCGATCTGGTCGCCGAGCTGGCGAAGCGTCCGCTTCTGTGCCAGCTCGAGCCAGCAGCGGTCCAGGTGCTCAGGCGCCTCCGGGACCCGGGAGACCAGCTCTGGCACCTCCGTGCAGCGCTCGAACGCGTGCGGGCAGCGCGGTCTGAAGTGACAGCCCCTCGGCGGAGCCAGAAGCGACGGCGGGAGCCCCGGAATCGCGGACAGCCGCTCCGACCGGTCGCTGTCCACGCGGGTGATTGAGCCCAGCAGCCCCCACGTGTAAGGGTGCTGCGGGTCATAGAAGATCTCGTCCAGCGTGCCCTGTTCCACGACTCGCCCCGCGTACATCACGACGATCCGGTCGGCGATGTCCGCGACGACGCCGAGATCGTGGGTCACGAGGATGATTCCGGCGCCGAGCTCCGAGCGCAGCTGTCGCAGCTCGTCCAGGATCTGGGCCTGGATCGTGACGTCCAGCGCGGTCGTCGGTTCATCCGCGATCAGCAGCTTGGGAGAGTTCGAGAGCGCCATCGCGATCATGACGCGCTGCCGCATGCCCCCCGAGAACTCGTGTGGGTAGGACCGGATCCGCTCACGGGCGCGGGGTACGCCCACGCGCTCCATCAGGTCGACGGCCCGGTCGAGCGCCTGTGGCTTCGAGAGCTCGCGTTGATGGACGCGGATCTGCTCGACGATCTGGTCCCCGATCCTGTAGACCGGATCCAACGAACTCATCGGGTCCTGAAAGACCATCGCGATCTGGTTGCCCCGGACTTTCTGGAGCTCCGAGTCGGGCGCAGCGATGAGGTCTAGGTCGCCAAATATCGCGCGCCCTCCGAACCGCGCGTTCGGGCCGCGGGTGAGCCCCATCAGCGTCATCACGGACACCGACTTACCCGAGCCCGACTCGCCGACGATCGCCAGCACCTCTCCCGGTTCGACGGTGAACGAAACACCATCGACAGCCTGTACCACCCCCTCCTCGGTGGCGAACGAAACGCGGAGGTCCTCGACCGAGAGCAGTGGTCCCGACGCCATCAGGTGAGTCGAATTCGCGGATCGAGCAGCGCGTACACGATGTCCACCACCGCCCCCAGCACCACCACGAAGAACGCCGTCAGCATCGTGATGACGAGCACCGGTGGCACGTCGAGGCTGGCGATCGACTGGGCCGCGAACTGCCCCACCCCGTGCAGGTTGAACACGGTCTCGGTGAGGATCGCTCCCCCGCCGATGACCTGCGCGAAGTCGAGCCCCCACAACGAAACGATCGGGATCAGCGAGTTGCGCAGCACGTGCCGGACCAACACCTGACGCTCGGACAGGCCCTTGGCGCGGGCGGTGCGAACGAAGTCCTCGTGTTGCGTATCCAAGATCGTGGAGCGCAGGACGCGTGAGTAGATCCCGATGAACAGCACCGACAGGACGCACCACGGCGCGATCAGGTGGGTGAACCACTGCCAGGGATTGGAGGTCAGGGGCACGTAGCCCCCCAGCGGGATGATGTTGGCCTTGAAGCCCAGGTAGTAGATGGCCAGGGCACCGAGGAAGAACGGCGGGCTGGAAACCCCGATGAACGCCAGCACGGTGAGCGCCTTGTCGGAGAATCGACCCGCTCGGACGGCCGTGATCACCCCGAGCAGGACCCCCAAGGACAGCCAGATGATGCCCGCGCCGATGGCCAGCGAGAGCGTCGCCGGCAGGCCCTGGCGGAACTCGCTCGTCGACGTTGACGCCCTGGGTGTAGGAGACGATCGTGCCGCTGAAGATCTGCTCCATCGTCTTGGCGTATTGGACGTAGATCGGCTTATCGAAACCCAACTGCTTGCGGATCAGGGCGATCGTGGCGGCGTTGGCGTGGGGCCCGCCGATCCGCGCGGCCGGGTCGTAGTTGGGGATCACCTGGAAGATCCCGAAGATGAGGATGGAGATCACGAACAGCACGCCGATGACGGCGAGCCCGCGGCGGACGATGAATCGCCCCATCAGTGACTCACCCGGATCTTGGCCCGCGGGTCGAGCGCGTCTCGGACGCCGTCCCCGAAGACGTTGATGCTGAGCACGGTGAGCACCAGCATGAGCCCGGGCGCAAGCACGAGGTGGAAGGCGGCCGGGATGTTGTTCACTCCGTCGGCGATCAGCGTGCCCCAGGACGCATTCGGGGGCTGCACTCCCGCCCCCAGGAACGACAGATACGCCTCGAGCAGGATCGCATTGGCCAGGATCAGCGGGATGAAGACGATGATCGTCGAGGCTACGTTGGGGAGGATCTCCGAGGCCATGATCCGCCAGTGACTGAGCCCCATCACGCGCGCGGCGTCGACGAATTCGCGCTCGCGCAGGCCGAGCACCTGACCGCGTACCGGCTTGGCCACGTAGGGGATGTAGACGAAGCCGATCACGAACGCCGGCACCAGCAGCGAGTTGCCATGCAGCGGCCCGATCCCGCCGATGGCCAGCGACACGCCCAGCGCCACGCCGAGGATGTAGACCGGATAGGCCCAGATGATGTCGAGCAACCGGGTGAGGATGCCGTCGACCCAGCCCCGGGTATAGCCGGCGATGATCCCGAGGATCACCGACAGGATCATCGTGATAGTCATGGCCACTGCGCCCACCTCAAGCGAGTTGCGACCTCCGTAGAGGAGCCGCACGGCCTCGTCACGGCCGTTGGGGTCGGCGCCGAGGAAGAACTTCGAATGCCACGTCGGGCCAATCGGCAAGCCGATCGTGTTGACCACGTAGGTCAGCTTGCCGCCGATCCTGATCTGCTCGGTGATGTGGTTCTCGTTTGGCCCGGTGTGGGCGACGTCGCTGGCATACACCGGGGCGAGCAGGCACAGCGCGACGAGGACGAGGAAGATCACGCCGAACAACAGCGCGCCGCGGTTACGCCGGAGCCGCCGCCAGGCCAGCTTGTACGGCCCCGTGCCGGCGGGGAGGTGTCCCTCCTCCTCCTCGCGCTGCAGCGCTAGGGGGATGCCGCCCGAAAACTCGGTCCCGGTTGCTTCGGTGGCGCGATCGATCGCCATCTGGCGTAAGCGTAAACCGCTGGGCCCGGGAGGGACGCCACACGTCCCTCCCGGTCCTCAGCTGATCTCTTACTTCAGGCTGACGGTGAGCCAGTCCGGCCCGTACACCTGGTGGTAGACGAACGAGCCGAAGTTCACCCGGTCAGACGTGAACTTCGGGAACGACGCGTAGCCGAACACGCCGAAGTACGACTTCTGCGCCGCGTAGTAGTCGAGCTGCTGCCACTGGCTGGCGCCGGCGGTCAACTGCGAGCTCGGGAGCTTGTAGAGGCTCCCCGCGGCGTTGATCTTCGCATTCATCACCGGATCGTTGATCTGGCCGAAGTTCTGGTTGTTCGTCGGCGTGATCGCGTCACCGGCCGCCAGGATCCCGTAGAAGTCGATTGGGTTCGGGAAGTCCTGGTTCCAGTCGGCGAAGCCGGTCTGGGGATTGAGCTTCACGTTGCCGATCGTCGGGAAGTACGTGGCGTCGGCGATGATCTTCTCCGTCGCCTTGAACCCGATCTGGTTCAGGAAGCTCGTGTAGTAGTCGATGAACTGCCTCCGCGGAGACCGCTCCTCACCCCACACCGTCACCGGAGTGCCCGCCATACCGGACTGAGTGACCAGCTGCTTGGCCTTGGCCAGGTTCGGCGTGGCCGGATCCCCGTACGGGCACGCCTGCGTCGCGTGACCGATCATCAGGGGCGGCAGCAGGTAGCACCCGGGGGTGAAGAACCCCGAGCCCAACCGCGAGAGGGCGTTTCGATCCAACCCCACGACCACCGCCTGACGGGCCAGCGCGCTCGAGAACGGCTTGGCCTTGGTGTTGAGGAAGAAGTAGTACGTGGACGGCTGCTGGATCTTTGCGTACCGGCTCGAGGCCTGGCTCGAGATCTGCGGCAACAGGCTGGGCGGAATCGTGTCGGCGAAGTCGTACTCGTCCGCCGAGTTGTTGAGCACCGCCAGCGCGTTCGCCGTCGTGTTAGACGAGATCTTGGCGCTGATCGTGCTCACGTTGCCCGCGGGGATGCCCGGAATCGGCGTCCAGTTAGGGTTCTTGACCAACGTGTATCCGACGTTCGGCGTGACGCTGGAGAACTTGTACGGACCGACGCCCAGCGGCGGGTTGTTGGCGAGGTTCTTCATCGGCGTTCCCGTGGGAACCGGCGCCAGCTCGGTGAACGCGAGCACATTCTCGAACGCGCCGTACGGGCTGATCAGGTGGATCGTGATCTTTCCCGTCGAGTCGTCGGTCGTGATGCCCGAGATCGTCTTCGCCTTGCCCGTGGCATAGGCGTTGGCGCCGACGACGTTTGCCGTGATGAAGGACGAGCCTCCCCACGGGATCTTGAGCGTCCGCTCCACCTCCCAGGTGAAGTCGCTGGCCTTGAGCGGCGTGCCGTTCGAGAACTTCAGGCCCGGGCGCAGCGTCATCGTGTAGGTCTTGCCGCCGTTGGAGATCGTCGGCAGCGCCTGGACGAGACCGGGGATCACCGTGCCGCCGCCCGCCCCTCCCACGTGGGCATAGGCGAGCAGTGGGATGTAGACCGTTTGGTCCGCCTCGAGGCCCTGGGTCGTGTACATCATCCCCGGGTCAAGCGAGTCCGGGGCGGTACCGAACACAACGTTGAACGTGCCGCCCGACTTCGCGCCCGACGATGAACTCGTTGACGTCGAGCTCGTCGAGCTCGACGAGCTGCCGCAGGCCGCGACCGCGAGCGCCAGCACCACGCCGGCTATCGCGGTCAAACTGGCTCGCTTTTGCCTCATAGATCCTCCTCCAAGAAGATGTTTGGCGCGTCGGGCGGGAATCTATTGCAGACGGCCGCCTCTGGGCTCGCCCCCTACGAAAACGCTAATCAACTCGCAATATGGGGAAGGTCAGGCGTGGCGTCTGGGGGGAGTCAGGACCAGTGTCCGTGGGGAGTCAGGCTCAGCGTCCGTGTGGAGTCAGGCTCAGCGTCCGTGGGGAGTCAGGCTCAGCGTCCGTGTGGAGTCAGGCTCAGTGTCCGTGTGGAGTCAGGCTTAGCGTCCGTGGACGGCGCGCTATTTGAGCTCGAGCGAGCTCCAGTCGATCCCCACCACGGGCTGGAACACGAGCGCGCCACCGTCGATCCGGCTGGATAGGAGAACTGGAGCGGTCGGGTACCCGAGCACCACCACGTACCCCTTGCTTGTCGTGTACTCGTCAAGCGCCATCCAGGAGCTCGTCACCGCGTCGAGCTGGCCCGCTGGCACGGCGGCCAACACGCGTGCCCGGACCGCGATGTTCGGATCGGCGACCCCACGCGCGATCAGCTCGCCGTAGACGAGCGCGGGGTCCGGAAGCCTCGGGGCAAAGCTCGCAATGCCAGTCTGGGCCCCGGCGCTGACGGCGCCGATGCGTGTGCCGCCGGCATTCGGCCGGGGGGCTGGCCGTTGGCTCGCTCGGAATCCCATGCGATTGAGCAGCGACGTGTAGTACGCCGTCAATCCCGCGAGCGGCCAACCCGGCTCGCCCTGGACCACGACCCGCACGCCGCGCATCCCTGCCCGGTCGACGAGCGCCCTGGCTCGTGCAAGGTCTGCCCCTCCGCGCAGGCCTCCGTATGGGCAACGGGCGCTCGGATGCCCGGGCATCGGCGGCGGAAGCAGATAGCAACCTGGAAGCAGTGTCCCCGCTGCCACGCGGGCTACGGTGTCCCGGTCGAGTCCCGCGAGCACCGCCTGGCGCGCCAGCTGGCTCGAGAACGGCCTCTCGCTGGGGTCGAGGAAGAGCGAGTAGGTCTCGTTCTGGGCGATTCTCGAATACCTGTCCGGTCCCGCGGTGCTCGCGCGCCCAAGGACGTCCGCGGGAATCTGGTCGGCAGAGTCGAACACGCCGGCGGCGTTCCGCAACACCGCGCGCGCATTCGCGGCCAGATCCGAGGAGATCCTGACGTCCACGTCGAGGTGGCCAGAGGGGATCTCCGGAATATTCAGCGGTCCCCAGCGAGGGTTCCGCGCCAGCTCGAACGACCGTCCGGCGATCACCTGCTCAAAACGGTAGGGCCCCACGCCCGGCGGAGGCGAGCTCTGTTCGTCACGCAGTGGAGTGCCGCTGGGAACCGGCGCCAGCGCGGGCAGCGCCAGCACGTCGTCGAACGCGCCGTAGGCGGCCATCAGTTCGATTGTGATCCGACCACTCGCATCGTCGGCTTGGATCCCGGAGATGCGGTCGGTCCGGTTCCCGGCGAACGCGGCGGCGCCCTTGATCCGGTCGACGATGAAGTTGCTGGCGCCGCCCCAGCGAAGCCTGATGGCGCGCTCCACGGCCCACTCGAAGTCGCTCGCCCTGACCGTCTGGCCGTTCGAATAAACGAGGCCCCGCCGAAGCGTGAAGCTGTACCTCGTTCCTCCCTGCGTGATCGTCGGGAGATCTGTCGCCAGACCGGGGATCAAGCGCGATCCGGTCACGCCATGAGCGTGGGCGAACGTGAGCAGCGGCGTGTAGACGAGCCAGTCAGCTTCCAGCGCCTCCGGCGAAGAGCCGGCACCGGGGTCGAGCGAGTCGGGTGCCCTGCCCATCAACACGGTCACCACGGGCGCCGACTCCGACCGGCGGGTATGCGATCCGCCTCCGCATGCGGCGACCCCGACGAGCGCGACGACCAGGACGGCGAACGTCGAAACCGGCCGAGCTCGACGTAGCGGCCTAGGCGGGTCGGCGCGCACGTTCAGTGCGGGCCGCCGCTTCGATGCAGCCACGCGAGCCAGGCCAGCCCGCGGCCGTACGCGTGGTCTAGATCGACGCCGCTCGTCGCTGAGATCCGGTTGATCCGGTCGCGCAACGTGTTGCGGTGCACGGGAAGCGCCGCGGCCGTCGGAGCCCGCTCGAAGCTGTGCTCCACGAGCACATCGAGCGTCCGCGCGAGCTCATCGCTGAGTTGTCCGTAGATCCGGGTCGCGATCCGGTCCGCGACCCGCGGCGAGCGCCGTAGCAGTACCTCGGCGAGGTAGGACTCGACATCGACATCGCCAAAGTCACCGCGCGCGGCGGCGACCTCGACCGCGTCGCGGAGCTCGTCGAGCGCGCGGCCGCGCTCCACTCCGATAGCGGGGCGACCGACAGCGAGGATCGCGTGGCGGTCGAGCTCGACGGAGTCCCAGGGAACGCCGGAGCTGGCCAGCCCCGCCACCCGCCCGCCCTCCGACGTCGCCAGGGAGCGGGCCCGCCGTAGGCTCGCGGCCAGTGCCGCGTGGTCGTCGACCGACTGGCGCGGTGAGGCGATCACGAAGGGCCGCGCGGCGCGATCGACGCGGAACCCGAGTCGCTCGGCGAGCAGGTGATCTTCCGGTAGCGGCGGCTCGTCCGTGGCGATCCTCCGCAGCAGCGCTCGTGCGGCCGACTCCTCGGCGCTGGCAGCAGCAGAGCCGGCGAACTCCTCATAGACCTCTGAGTAGATCCGGCTGACACGGTCGACGTACTCGAACAGCAGATCGGCGCTCTCGAGCAGCGCCGGGCGCTCCTCGTCGGTCGCAGCTCCGAGCAGCGCGCGCCACGCGAACCTTGCGGCGCTGCGGAAGTTCGCCGGGACGATGTCCGCCGGCGTTCCTTCGATCGCCCGGGCGCGAGCGTGTTCACGGAAGACCTCGAGCTCGGAGTCGCTGAGGGGTCGGCCTTCGACCAGCCAGCGGACCACCAGATCGAGGTTCCACCGCACCCATGCTCTGACCTGCTCACGCGGCGGATGCAGCTGCTGGAACTCCGGGCGGTCCCAGAACGTTTCGAGCAGGCGGTCGGCGAACTGCTCCAGGTCGGCCCGCCGGACGATGCGCTCGAGCACCTCTCCCCTCGCCACGACCTCCATCGGGCCAAGTATTGCGGCCGTTGTGCAACTGCACAATCGCCGCGCGGCGATGTGCAGTTGCACAGCGCGCTGCGGCCAGGTCCGTGCCCGTTGACGTTGCGGTGTGTACGTACCCGATTCAGCATTCCGCGGGTCTGCGGAGCGTTCGGCGTGGCTCACGCCGGAATCGCGTGCTCACCAACGAGGGAGGTCGCGGTGTTGGGCAAGGTTCACGCACGGATTGCAGGGGCCGTGTTAGCGCTCGGGGCATTTGCCGCGGTCGTCGCGGCGCCCGCCGCCGCGACGCCTCCGAGCCAGTTCGATCCCGTGGTGGAGGCGCAGAACTTTTCGATCACGCAGGAGCGTCAGGCCATCTACGACACGCCCCAGTACCAGGGCGAGCTCGCCGCCGACGGCATCCAGGGCTCGATCGACGGACAGCTGACCCAGGCCGCCGACCCGGAGCGGAACTTCAACACGGACCTTTGTTGGAACCACGGCAACGGTTGCGCGGGCGACATCCGCCTGAATGACTGGGCCACGAACGGCTACGGGATCGTCCGGCCCGTGCTGTTCACCGCGCGCAACGGCGCCACCCTCTCGGGTCACGTGTGGGCGACCGTCGCCGGGCCGGCCAAGCGCCCCGGTGTGGTGATCACGAACGGCTCCGTCCAGGCCGACGAGCAGATGTACTGGTACGCGGCCCAGACGCTCGCGAAGGCCGGCTACGTGGTGCTGACCTTCGATCCCCAGGGCCAGGGGATGAGCGACACCCACGGCGAGGCGCCCGATCA
Source organism: uncultured Solirubrobacterales bacterium (assembly GCA_963826395.1). Taxonomy (GTDB): domain Bacteria; phylum Actinomycetota; class Thermoleophilia; order Solirubrobacterales; family Solirubrobacteraceae; genus Palsa-465. Next base: position 111,674 of record CAWGWP010000001.1, read on the forward strand.
GAACGAGGGCTACCCGGCGCAGACCGACGGGCGCCCGTTCTACGACGGCACCGAGGACGCGATCAACTTCTTCCTCTCCACCCCCACGCATCCCTACGAGCCGGTTCCCAGCTGCAGCAGCGGCACCAGCCACGCACCCAAGCAGAACACGCGCGTCAGCGAGGGCCTCGACGCGGCGTACAACCCGTTCTGGCAGCTGCTGAACCCGTCGGCGCTCGGAATCGCCGGCCACTCCTACGGGGCCGCCGGTGTCTCCTACATCGGGCAGTGGGATCCACGCGTGAAGGCGATCGTGGCGTGGGACGACCTCGGCGGTCCGGGACCCAACGATGCGCCGGTCCCGGGCAGCGCCGGTGGCTCGAGGACGATTGGCGAGGCCGACTGCCCGGCCAACCCCGCGGACCGAACGACCGTTCCGCTGACCAAGCCCGCGCTCGGGATGTCGGCCGACTACGGGCTGCCACCAACGCCGAACACCTCGCTTCCGGATCCGGAGGGCAAGTCGACGTGGTCGCTCAACTACAGCAGGGCCGGGCTCGACACCGGAGAGATCATCATCCGCGGCGGCTCGCACCTGGACTTCAGCTTCATCCCCAACCAGGCGTTCGGCGCGTCGCTGCGCGGCCCGGACATGATCAACTGGTACACGACGGCGTGGTTTGACAAGTATCTGAAGCACTCCCCGACCGCCGACGGCGAACTGCTCAGCAACCGATGGCTGCATGACGCGACGGAGGCCTCGGTCGACCCCAACCACGACGGCAACGCGTTCTCCTTCTACTACTACTCGCGGCTCGACTTCCACCTCGCGGATGGCCGGCGGGTCGACTGCGAGGACCTTAGCGACGGCTGCCCGGCGCTGACCGCCAGCGACGGCTATCCGGGCACCTACTCCTACATCTCGATCGACACCAGTCCGGACGCGGTTGTCGGCCCGGGCGCGGCGCTGAAGCGCTCGAGCACTCTGTCTGCGTGCACCGCGCGCCAACAGACCACCATCAGACTGCGCCGCTTCCGCGGCCGGCCGATCGTCAAGGTGCTGGTGTACGTCGACGGGCGGCTCGTCGCGCGCTTCCGCGGCCGCGCGCTGGGGTCGGTCAGGATCCCGGGGATCCCGGGCGCCTCGCGGCACCGGCTTCGCATCTACGAGTACACGGGCAAAGGGCTGGCCAGGCGGCTTACGCGGAGGGTGTGGGGCTGCGGGCGAGGCGGCTGAGTGCGCCGGCCGCTCGTCGCCACGGCGTGAACGATGGCGCTGCGGTTGAGATATAGGCAACCAGAGCGCCAGAGTTCGCGGTGCTCGCCGGGGGCCGGAGTTCGCGGTGCTCGCCGGGGGTCAGAGATCGCGGTGCTCGCCGCGGGTCAGAGTTCGCGGTGCTCGCCGGGGGCCGTTGAGCTGTTCTCACGCGCTTACCACTAATCTTTGTTCCGTGAGGGGGCTCGCTGCCACCAGGAGGCTTGCGCTGCCAGCAGCGCTCGCATGCGTCGGCGCGCTGGTCGGCGCCGCGCCGGCGGCCGCGCTGAAGGTCACCTGGATGGCCGGGTATCACGCTCCGGGCACGCCCGCCAAGTACGACAAGGTCGGGGTGATCAAGGTCGGCTCCCCCTCGGCTCGGAACGTGCTCGTACTGGAGCCAGGAACCTCCGCCGCAGCCGCCTACTTCGTTCCGTTCGCCACGTGGCTCACCTCCGCCGCCCCGAGCTGGCAGGTGTGGGCCGTTCAGCGCCGCGAGAGCCTGCTCGAGGACCCGTCGGTGGCAAATCTGGCCAAGGAAGGCAAGGCCAACGCGACCCAGCTGTTCGACTACTACCTCGGGTTCCTGGCCAACAAGCAGATCACGCATCACTTCAAGTTCATCCCCGACTCGTCCGTGGAGTTCGCCAAGGGATGGGGGATGAACGTCGCGGTCCAGGACCTGCGCCGCGTGATCGGCGCCGCGGAGAAGCTCGGCGGCAAGGTCGTCCTCGGCGGTCACTCGCTGGGCGGCTCGGTGGTGACCGCGTACGCGACGTGGGACTTCGCCGGCCGCGCCGGCGCCGACGGCCTTGCCGGTCTCGTCTACGACGACGGCGGGAGCCTCCGGACCGCGAGCGCGCAGGAGGCCGGCGCAGAGCTGGCCACGCTCGACGCACCGGCCACCACCCCGTGGCTGTCATTCGGGGGGATCGCCGCTCCGTTTGCGGGCATCTTCAACACCGCCGGAGCGCTCGGAGTGCTGATGGATCCGAATGCTCCCTCGCTTGGCCAGCAGTTCCCGCTGCTGCCGGCGGACCTAAAGCCGAGCGTCCCGGTCACCAACGAGGGCCAATACGGCTACGCGCTGAACGCCGCTTCCTCACCCCCCAGCCTGCTGGCCGCCCAGGCCCACCTCGGCAAGGGTCTCTCCTCCCATACGATTCGAACGGCTACCACACATGGGACGGCACGGGTGCGCTAACGCCGATCACGCGCTTTGCCCAGATGTTCGCCGGAGCCGGAATCCTCAGCGCGGACGGGACCGAGTGGTACTTCCCGCAGCGGCTGACCGACGACACCGGCGCAGTCGGCAACGGGCTCGCCAACCCGGCGCAGCGCGTGCTCGACGTGCACTCCACGATGGGGCGCCACCTCCCGCGCGCGCTTTTGATCTACGCGATCTCGACCGTGCTCGGCGGTCAGGGGGTGCTGCTCGACGCCAGGGCGCTGGCCGCCCAGTCGCACATCCCGCTCAGCCATCTCACGCTGGTCAACCGCCAGGCGAGCTACTCGCACAACGACCCCGCTGGCGCCTACCCGCACAACGCATTCTTCTCGACGCTGATCCCATTCCTGGCGAAGATCGCCGCCCGGGGCTAGCCGCGTGAGCTTCTACGCTCCGCGTCGCCGGGGCGGATAACTCGGTCAAGGGCGGATGATGCGGAGGGGACTGCTCGGTGCACGGATCGCGCAGACCGCGCTGCAGTCGTTCCTGCGAAAGCTCGGCTACACCCGCTAGCGCCCGCCGGCGGCGCAGGCCCAGCGGCGCCGGCTCACGCCTCCAGCGACGACGGCCAGCCCCTGGCCGACCCCGATGCACAGCGCCGCGACGCCAAAGCCGCCGCCGCGACGCTTAAGCTCATGGGCGAGCCCACCGAGGATCCGGACGCCCGACGCGCCCAGTGGATGCCCGAGCGCGATCGCGCCGCCGTTCGGGTTGACCTTCTCAGGGTCGAGCCCTCTCCACTCGCCGATGTCGGCCAGGCACTGCGACGCGAACGCTTCGTTCAGCTCGACCACGGCGACGTCCTCCCAACCGATCCCCGCACGCTCGAGCGCGGTCTCGGCTGCCTGCACGGGGGCGATCCCGAACACGTCCGGGTCGACCCCGGCCGCGCCACGCGAGACGATCCGGGCGAGTGGCTCAACCCCGGCCGCGGTTGCGCCCGCCTCGTCAGCCAGGAGCATCGCGCCGGCCCCGTCGTTGAGCGGCGAGGAGTTCCCGGCGGTGACCGTCCCGCTCTGCACGAACGCGGGCTTCAGCTTCGCGAGCCGCTCGAGCATCGTATCGGGGCGGATATTCTCGTCGCGCTCGAGCTCGGTGTCGGGCACCGGGACCACCCACCGCGGATAGAAGCCCTCCTCCCAGGCGACCATGGCGCGATGGTGGCTTCGGAGCGCGAACCGGTCCTGCGCCTCACGCGTGACCCCGTACAGGCCCGCCAGCTTCTCGGCGCTCTGCCCCAACGAGATCGTCCACTGCGGTGGCATCTTCGGGTTGACCATCCGCCAGCCGAGCGTGCTCGAGTGCAGCTCCTGATGCTCGCGCGGGAACGGCCGCTCTGTCTTCAACAGGACCCATGGAGCGCGGCTCATCGACTCGACGCCGCCGACCACCACGATCGAGGCATCGCCCACTTCGATCGCGCGGCTGGCCTGCATCGCCGCGTCGAGGCTCGACCCGCAGAGGCGATTGATCGTCGCGCCCGGGACGCTTGTCGGAAGGTCGTTGAGAAGCCACGCCATGCGCGCCACGTTGCGGTTGTCCTCGCCCGCCTGGTTGGCGTCGCCGAACAAAACGTCGTCCACCCGCGCCGGATCGAGCTCCGGGGCGCGGTCGAGGAGCGCGCGGACCACGTGCGCGCCGAGGTCGTCGGGGCGCACGTGCGATAGGCCACCGCCGTAGCGGCCGAACGGGCTCCGAACTGCGTCGACGATGTAGGCCGCGCTCACCGGGCGGCAGCTTACGGGGCCGCCGCTTCGAGCTCCGCCCGGGCCGCGACGCCGATCAGCCCACCCTCTGGCGTCGTCACGATCGCCCAGCGCAGGTCCTTCTGGGCGAGCTGTTCGGCGATCGTGGCCACGGTCTTGTGCGGGCGCACAGTCGAGGGGCCCGGTTCCATAACGTCCTCAGCGGGAAGCCGCGGATCGCAGTCGCACTTGCTCAGCGGAAGCCTGCCGAGGACCACGCCGCCGTCGCTCGTAACGAGCGCGAACGGATACGGCGAGCTCGATACGCGCTTTTGCACCGCGCCCACAGCGTCCTTCAGCCCGCAGGTGACGACGTCGTTCCGCGCGAGCGACCCGACGGTCGGCTCCCCGGCGCGCTCGCCCTCGATCGGACGCGCGTGTGCGAGCCAATCGACCTTCCCATCGACGTAGTCGTAGACCTCGGCAAAGCCGAGCGTTTCGAGCCGGCACGCGGCTCGTGCGCTGAGGTCTCAGAGCGAATCCCAGCAGTAGACGACCACCGGACGCCCGCGGTCGAGCCGCGCGGCGCGCTCTGCGGTGAGCTGCCTGAGCGGCAGGTTGGTCGCGCCCGGGAGATGACCCTCGCGGTACTGCTGCTCCGGCAGCGTTTCGACCAGCTGCGCGCCGGCCGCCGTCAGGCGTTCGAGCTCGGGTAGGTCGATCGAAGTCGGCATCGCTCAGCGGAGGTCGTCGCCGTCGCGGTCACCGTCGCCGCGACGATGCCGGTTCGTCGCGGGGTTGTTGTGGCGGGGTCTCGTGTGCTTGCCGTGACGGCTGGCCGTGTGCCTGCGGGACGATCGGTGGGAGCTCAAACGCTGGTCGGCCGAGGGGCAGGAGGCGAACACGTAGCACTGAAGCGGCGGCTCGGCCGTCAGCTGTGGGGCGTTCTGCTGTCCCTGGGCGATGTTCTGAAGGTAGCCGGCGTAGTCACTGGGGAATGAGCTCGGATCCACCCCGGGCTGGAACGGCTCGGCGCACACGGTGGCCGGGATCCGCGACGGGTCGGCGGTGCCTGAGTGCGTGAACGCATCGATCGCCAGGGCGTATCCCACAGCGTCATAGCTTCCCATCGCCAGGTGCTCGGAGATGTCGTTCGGGCAGATCTGCTGTACCGCGATGTTCGCGATCGTGCCACCGCCGGTATGCAGCGAGGAGCTCCCCGAGGAATCGAGGTTGGGCACCACGACCTCGTCGGTGCGGCTGAAGATGACGGTGTAGTCGATCCCGGAGAACGTCTCCGCGAGGCTGTTGAGCGCGCCCATGAAGTGCGAGCCGGCCGCCTGCTGCCAGTCGGCTGGTGAGCATTGCTGCTGGCAGGCGGCGTTGGCGTCGAGGGTGCCGTGGTTGGAGGGATCGAGCGCCACCAGATCGTGGACGAGGGGGCGCGTATCGGGCCAGAAGCGGAGCGCCCAGCGCGGCAGCATCCCTCCCTGGCTATAGCCCAGCACATCGACCTGGCGACCGGACAGGTCCGCCACGGTCCGCAGCGCGTAGACGACGTACTCGCCCGCCACCTGGATGTCGCCGGTCGTCTGGTATGGCAGCGTGACCGTGCAGTACGGCCAGTGCAGCGCGGCGAGCGCCCGCTCGTAGTTCCATGAATAGTTCGGGCCCGGGTCGAGGTCCGTCCCAGGAACGAGCAGGATCGGGTCTCGGCTGTCGCCCACCACGCCTGCCGTGCAGTCGAGCGAAGACTGCAGCTTGCTCGTGGGGACGCTCAGCGGCGCCCCGGGCCGGTCGAGCGGCGCGTACGGGCCGGTGTCCGCGGTCGCTATCGCCGCCGTCCACAGCGACGCAAAGCCGGCAGCCCACAGCGTGAGGGCCAGCGCGATTCGTCCCCACCTACCCTGCACCCCGGCCAGTCTACGGCGGCGCGCGCGCTCAGGCTGCAGTTGCCGCGGTGGATACGGCCGCGGTCCCGGCGGCCGTCAGCCGCCTACGTAGTCGCGAGCCTCGCGGGCGAGGCGGAGCCACTCCTGCTCGTCCACCTCGGCGAGCTGGATCCACTCGCGCATCGTGCGCCGCCCGATCTCGAAGGGCCGCGCCCGGCCCGCTTGAACCAGCTCCGCGCAGCGCCCGGCGGGAAGCTTGACCACGAGCTCGCCGGTGTGGAGCATCGCGAAGATCTTCTCCCGGGTGCGCAGGCCCGGATTGGTGCCGAAGCCCGTGCCCTCCTCGACGTCCGGCTCGGGTAGGAGCGTCGCCGCGATCGCGTCGAACGCGGCCTCGCCCATCCGTTGGCTGCGGTCAGCGCCTGGCTGGTCCACGGCCGGATGATCGCATCGACGCCGCGGCCGGCGCTACCGGTCGCTCAGCCCGTTGCCGAGCACGATCGCGACGAGCTGGGCACGGGTATGGGCGCCCGTCTTCACCATCGCGTTGCGGACGTGACTGCGTACCGTCGCCGGCGAGAGGTACATGTCGGCTGCGATCCGCCGGGTGCTCGCACCAAGAGCCACCCGGCGCACCACTTCGCGCTCGCGCGGGGTGAGGACGTTGCCCGCGCGCCTGCCTCCCGCCCGCGCCGGAGCTCCCGGGGAGTGGGACTCCACCTTCCCGATCAGCTCGGCACCGTCGGGCTCGACGTGAGCCGAGAGGGTCACGAACAGCGCCAGCCACTCGCCGGCCAGGGTTGTCGTGTGAGCTGCGTAGCTGACGTGGATGGGCGTGCCATCCGCCTGCTCGACGACGCGTTCCGCGTACAGCTCGTTCGTATGCAGGAGCTGCCCCCACTCCTCATCGCCTCGCGCCGGATCGTCGTCGATCGCGGTACGGCCTGCGATTGAGCCGATCACCTCCTCGCGCGGATACTGGAAGAGCGCCAGCCCGGCATCGTTGACCGCGACGTAGCAGCGGTTGCGGTCCACCAACGCCATGGGGATCTGCGACTGTTCGAAGAGGGGCCAGAACGGCCCGCGATCTGAACCGTTTGCGCGTGTTGACAATGGGATCGCCAGAAACCTCTGTGGTGCCCCTGCGAGGGCTTCGGCCCTCCCCCAAGAGCTTTTGCGTCGCGCAGCTTATGGGAGCCGCGCCCGCACGGCCATCATACGTTTAGGGGATCGGATAGGGGAGGTTAGAGTCCACTTATGACCCGCGCGAGGTAAACGTGCTCCCCCGGTCGCCGCGTGCGGCGGCTTCGGTTAGCCGGACTCGCCGCGCCAGATGCGATCGAGGATCGCATCGATCCGGCGGCGCGTGTCCGCGGCATCGGTGCGGGCCGAAAACGGTCCCTCAGCGGAGCTGGCCCAGGGCACCAGCACGTCAAAGTCGAGCCCCCGGATCAGGTCAAGGCTGTCGACGTACTGCCCCGGGTCGCTGGAGCCGAGCACCGCCGCGCGCCACTCGCCCTCATGGAGGTAGATCGTGTCTCCGGTGAACAGGAGCCTGTACTCGCCGGTGTCCCACAGGTACGAGGTCGCGCCGCTGGTGTGCCCCGGCGTCGGGATCACCTCGAAATCCTCGTCCAGCATGTGCCTTCGCGAGAACGTCCCGCGCACGTGCAGATGCTCAGAAACCGCTCGTCGCTCGTTCTCGTGCACAAACAGGGGCGCGGCGATCGAGGGCGACCCGAACGCAGCCTCGTGCCTGTGGTTCAGGTACTGCCGCGAAACGCCATCGTGAGATCCGCTCGCTCCGACATCGGACGCCACTCCCCGAGTGCTGTAGATCAGCAGATTCCCTCGGCTACGCAGCAGGAGGAACGCGCGGATCTGGAGCCCCGGTGCAAACGAAAGCGGGGCGGGAGCCGACGCGACCAGGCCATCGATCGCGCGGTCCGTTGAAGCGAGCCCACTCATGAGCCGGCCGCTGCGCTGGCGGGCCCGGTTGCGGTCACCCGCTCGTAGTTGAGCCGCATCAGCGCGATCACATCGCGGACGTCGCTCTCGGTCTCGATCCTCCTGGCCGCTGGCCCCTCGGCATCCGGAAACACGGGGTGCGCGACGACGCGTCCCTGGCCACGCAGCTCTTGCCAGACAGGTTTCGGAAACCAGAAGTGGGCGGCATGGTCGCCGTGCAGGTGGCCGATCTCACGACCCTCGACCTTGAACGCAAACTCGCCGCGTCGACCCGGTCCCGCGTCTACGCCAGGCCAGGACGTGACCTCCTCGGTGATCTGCCGGCTCGCCGACCCTGTCTCAGTTGGTGCTGTGTCCGTCATCCGTCCTCCTTGCCTGCATCGTCGTGCGGCTCACGCTACAAGTTCAAGTTAAACTTGAAGTCAAGGGCGGCCCGTGATTTGATCGGGCGTGATGTCGGAGCTACTCACGATCACCGAGGTCGCGCGTCGCAGCGGCGTCGCTGCGTCCGCCCTGCGCTTCTACGAGCAGCGAGGTTTGATCAGCTCCGAGCGCGCCGGGTCGGGCCACCGTCGCTACCCCCGTCCGGTGCTCCGCCGGATCGCGTTCATCGTGTTCGCGCAACGGGTCGGGCTGACGCTCGAGGAGATCGGCGCGGAGCTGTCGAAGCTCCCACCAGACCGTGCCCCCACCAGGCGCGACTGGTCGCGGCTATCGAGCAAGTGGGCGTCGCGGATCGACGCACGGATTGCGGAGCTCGAGCGTCTGCGAGCCGGGCTCACGGACTGCATCGGCTGCGGGTGCCTGTCGCTCGACCGCTGCCGGCTCGCCAATCCCGGCGACCGCGCGGCGGCGGCCGGCCCCGGACCGCGGTACTGGATCGGGGACCTACGACCGGGACCCTGAGCCTGGGCGGGCAGCGCTCAGCGCGAGGTGAGGAAAGGGACCGTGGCCCTCTGGTGGTATCGCGACTCGCGGGCGGCGACCCGGCGGGAGGTCTGCCGCGGGAATCCGGGTCGTCCGCACGAGCGCGTGGATATGCCTTCAGCCCGGCCGGTACAGGGGATCCGCTCAGTCTGATCGACGAGGCCCACTTCTGATCGACGGCCTCGAGTGCTTCCTCGGGGGCGGTGTGGATCGACCTCAGGTCCTTGGAGGCGCTTCCCGGTCGGTGACGGGCTCCAGGTCGTTGTGGTCCTGCACGGTTCCGAGCAGGGAGTCGACGCCAGTGAGCTCGTGCGTCGCGAATCGCGCGCAAGTCCACCAGCTCAAGCTCCGCCGCGCGCGGGCGAGCCCCAAGCTCAAGCTCGGCACGCGCTTCCTCCCCTACCTCGGCGCGCGACTCAGCGATCAAGGCACGCTGCGCCCGCTCGATACGCTCCGACGCCACGGCGTCCTCCTGAAGCTGATCAATCTGCTCGGACTCCTCCTGCGCGAAGTCCCTCAGGTCGCTGATCTCACGCTCCGCACTCGCCGCCGCGACCCGAGGCTGTTCGACCAGCGCGTTCTTGGGCGATGTCACGGTCGCGCTCTGCGCGCGCCGCTCGAGACAACCCGGCAGGTTGTTGCTCGGACACAGCTGTCACGAGTTGATCGATACGTTTCGCTGGTGAGGCGCGCATGGCGGGTCGCGAAGCGCTCGGTGGTCTCCTTCTATGACGACCAGGGCACTCACCATGCGGCCGCGCTGACGTACTACGCGCTGATGTCGCTGTTCCCAACGCTGCTTCTGGCGGTCTCGCTCCTGGGCCTGCTGGGCGAGTTTCCCTCCACCTACAACGCGATCGTCAACCACCTGCGCCATGTCGTGCCCGCGGTCACGCTGGCGCCACTTAACGTCGCGGTGCGGGCGGCGCTAAAGAGCAAGGGCACCGCCGCGGCCGGCCTCGTGATCGCGATCCTGACCGCCCTTTACGGCGCTACCGGCTACCTCGAAGCCGCGCGGCGTGCCCTCAACGTGGTGTTCGAGGCGTCCCGCGGGCGCAGTTTCGCCCGGCGCAAGTTGATTGACGTCCTCTCGACATTCGTGCTGATGGCGCTGGTGGTCACCACGCTCGTGCTGATGTTCGCTGGCGGGGATGTCGCACGTGATGTGCTCGGAGGCACGGCAGCCTCGGTGTGGCGATTCGTACGCTGGCCGGGGGCGCTCGCCAGCGCGCTACTCGCGTTCTCGTTCATCTATTACGTCACGCCCGACGTCAGCCAGCGTGCGTTCAGATGGATCACGCCAGGGGCGTTTGCCGGTGTGACGATGTGGCTCGCGGCGTCGGCTGCCTTCTCCACCTATCTCGCCAACTTCAAAAGCTTCAACGTGACCTACGGCTCGTTCGCTGCCGCGATCATCCTGCTCGTCTGGCTGTGGCTCACCAACGTCGCCCTGCTGTTCGGCGCCGTAGTCAACGCCGAGATCGAACGCGCACGGGAAATCGCCGAGGGAGTTCCCGCGCCCGACACTCTCGACCTCCCACCCGCAGCCTGACACGATCACCATGGGGTGAGGGCGAAGGCGGGGGTCGGACCCTTCATTCGCCATGCCGACCGCTCGCACCGAACCCGCCGGGTGCGAGCTGACGCCAGGCGCGAGCCGCCGTGGATCGTGGCTTCGCCCCGGCCAGTCATTGTCGGCTAGGGTCGGTGGCGTCGTCGGCTTTGGATTAGGGCGTGGTTGAGGATTGCGTGGTCGTCGTCTTCGCGGGCGACGACGGCGATCTTGTTCCAGGCGCCGGTGTGGTCGACGCGTTCGTTGTAGGGCTGGGTTGTGAAGCGTTCGGTGTAGATCGCGGGGAGCGCGTCAGCGGCGCCGTACATGCGCCGGGCGCCGTCGCTGCCGCGGATGACCGCGACGAGCTCGCGGGTCTGTTCGTAGTCGTCCGCGGCGACGAACTCGACGAGCGGCTGCTGGGGGGATCCGCCGCTCATGAACGCGACGACGTACTTGCGGTCGCGTCCCCATTTGTTTTTGCGGATCGTCTCTCCGAGCGCGATCTGGACGGCGCCCTCGGCGCGCGTCGTGCCGATGAACACGCGGTACGGCGAGTAGTGCTCGCGACCGCTCGGCCATCGGTACGCCTCTCCGTCGCGCTCGGTGAGCGCTCGCCAATCATCGGGGAGGTCGGCCGTCCGCCGGCGCGCGAGCGCGTCCGCCTTGTCGACCGCGGCCTCGGCGGCCAGCGCCTCGATCATCGGGTGCTCGAAGCCGGCGTGCGCGAGCTGCGTTAGCAGCGGCCCGAGCTCGCGATCGGGGACGTTCTGCACGGTGACGGAGAATGGGGACATTCAGGCACTTACGGCAATAACGTAGAGAAACGTAGCAACGTAATAGAAAGTCGTCAAGAAGTGTGGTACTGTACGTCGTGCGGTCGGACCCCCCGCCGACGTCGTCGAGCCTCACACGCTCCCTCGACCTCACCTCGGGCCCGGTCCGCGTCAGGACGACCCAACCGAGTCGTCCTACCTCCACAGAGAGTTGAACCCATGACCATGTACGCCACCATTCGACGCTACGAAGCGGTCGACCAAACCCGCATCAGCGAGCTCGTCAAGAAGGCCGAGGACGGCCTCCTCCCGCGCCTGAGCGAGCTCCCGGGCTTCAACAGCTACTCCCTGATCGAGGCCGGCAACGGCGTCATCAGCTCCGTTGGCCTGTTCGACACCGCCGAGCACGCCGAGGAATCAACCCGCGTCGCGTCCGACTGGGTGCGCGAGGAGAACCTCCAGAAGGCGCTCCCTAACCCCCCGAAGACCACCACCGGACCAGTAGTCATCCACAAGACACGCGAGCTCGTAGGGGCGTAACCGCCTCGAAGCCGCTGCCGTCAGCGAGCAGGCCCGCGAAAGCGAGCCTGCTCGTCTGCCTCGAGCCGACCCCACCGGGCCGACCGAACGCCAACCGAGGCACATGCGTTCTCTTGCTCGTCGGAACCCGACGTCCGGAGGCAGGCGTCGAAGTTCCGACGAGCAAAGGACCGCAAGTTCAGGGCTTAACCGAGATTCCAGGCCGTAACCACGAACCCTGGTCGCGTGTTGCTCGCCTGGCGAGCTCCGCCTTGTATTCATGTCGCCGGGGCGTAGACTCGACACACAAGGTCACTCGCCGCTTTTGCGAATCCGCTTCGCGCAGGGCCACCGCCAGCCAGCCGGCCGGCGACCTCACGGACAGCTTCGTCTCCAGCTTTAGAGAGCCGTTTCACGACGAGAGTCGTCGGAAGGCCCTGTCCGGGCGGTCCGAGGGCGCTCAAGGAGGTCCTCATGGTTCTCAACGCATCGGTCGAGTGGCCGGCGTCTCCGGCAGCTGAGGCGATCCCTGCGGTGGGGCATCAGAACGGCGCGTCGCCGACCAACCCGCGACCCGTCAGTGATTACTCGCCGGATGACGTGGCCCGCGAACGAGGCACGTCGGTCACGCGCAGCGGGGACGAAGCTCGCACAACTGCGGGCCTGATCACAGCCGGCGGTCGTGTCTTGAGCGCGAACACGGCTCGGCCTCGGGCCGCGTGCTTGCAGTTCAGAGGCTGATTTGATGTCTGCTCCGAGCGTGGCTGACGAGGATGTGGTCCAGGACCGCTCGCCGCGCGAATCGACTCACCTCGTGGTGAGGGTACGGCAGCGCCTCGTGGCGTTCGCCGCTCGCCGGCGCACCCCGCTGACCGTGTTCGGGACGCTGCTCGCGGTCGGCGTGCTCGTGCTCGTTCTTGCAGGCCGGTGGGGACGGTTCGCGAGCGCCGCCGCCGCCGCGCCGTGGTGGGCGTTAACGGCCGCGGTGACGCTACAAACGGTCTCGCTGCTATCCCGCACAGAGGCCTGGAATGTCACGGTGCGGGCGGCCGGCGGCACCGTCGATCGCCGACGCCTTTACCGCGCCGCCGGCATCGGCTACCTCGGCAACATCGTCAACGGCGAGCTGGGGTTCGCCGCGCGGATCGCGTCGCTTCGGCGCGGCGCACCGCGGGAGAGTCCGAAGGCGGTAGTCCTCGCCGCCACCGAGATACCGATAGTGCTGATGGAGGTCGCGCTCGCGACGCTGTTCTCGTTCACGCTCGTCGCCCCCCTGAGCTTGCCTTGGTGGGTACCGCTGGTCGCGTTCGGCGTCGTGCTCGCCGTCGTCGCAGGGCTCGCCCGGCTGGCGCGGCGCCACCCGAGCGGATGGTGGAGGGGTGTCGCCGCGCTCAGCCAACCGCGTGCCCGCATACGCGTCGCGATCTTCGTGGTGCTCGCCGTCTGCGGGCAGATCGCGCGCAACTGGCTGATGCTCTACGCCAGCGGCCTCCACGCCTCCGTGCTCGACGCGGTCGCGGTGCTGATCGCCGTCGCTGCGCTCGGTGTTCTGCCGATCGGCCCTGGCGTCGGCGCGAGTGCGATGGTCCTGATCCTCGGGTCCACCGGTGTAGCCGACGCCAGCGCCGCTGGCGTGCTCCTGACCGCAACCGGCACCGCCGGCGCGCTTGCCTACGGCGGCTGGGCCCTCGCCGACATCTTCTGGACGAAACGAACAACCAGGCTGCGACTTCGCGCGTCGCGCCGAATCGCTGCAGATGGCCCCGTCCTAGACGATTACCTCGTCTGAGCCGGAATCACGAGGCGTGGGCCGAGGCTGCGTGGCGTCAGCCGCCGTCAGCTGAAGTCGTGGCGGGTATGCCCATCTGCGGCGTCGGTTGGTTCGGCCCCCCTTTCCTCAGTCGGCTCGCCGAGAAACCCGTTACGCGTTCTGCCGGCAGCCCCCGTTTCCTCGCCGAGTAGGTAAGGGCCCGCCATCACCCGGCGCCCCGCTGGTGACGATTTGCGAGACCGGCGTCGGTGAGCGAAGCGGGACCTGCATTCGTGCTCGCGCGCGTAAAATGGGCGGCGCTCTCGTGGCCGCCGGTGTCCGATACCGCTCGTGCTCCGACGGTCTTGGGCGATGGCCGGACTGCTCCCTTCGCGGCGAGGCAATCGTGCGATGTCTACCTCGACAAAGCGGCGCGATACGGATGCGCTGCTACTGATGCCGCCATTCAGGCGTCGGCTCGCCAACGCTCCACAGGAAACCGCGCGCGGAGCTTTCACCGAGATGGTGAAAGCGCCCCTTCAGATCCTGAACCGTCGCTTCCGGATCGGCGTGCGAGGCGAGGAAGTCGTGAAACGTTCCGTTCTCCGCGACGAGCTCCAGCATCACGCTGGCGTTCTCGACGGTCGCCTCGATCTTGCTCCTGTTGCGGATCACAGCCGGGTTCTCCTCGATCGCTTCGACCTGCTTCGGACTCAGGTTCGCGACGTACTCCGGGTCGAAGTCATGAAACACCTCCATGAACCCGGGCCACTTGTTCTCGACGACCTTCCAGTTCAGCCCGGCGCGAAAAACCGCCTTGGTCAACTGCTCGAGGTAGGCACGCGTGTCGCTCGGGTCAGGCCGAGCGACCTCGTGGTGATGCGTCTGCGAGCGGGATGTATCGGGCGTCATACCGTTCCTCCGTTCACTGAGTGGTTCCTGCCGACGACGCTGCCCAAACATGGATGCGCACATCGCGCGCGGCGTGCGGAACGTGTGAACACCTACACAAAGTGTTCCGCAAGCTGGACATCAAGTCACGTACGCAGCTTGCGCAACTCAAGTGGTAGCGGCGGCGACGATTTAGAACCTCCGATGAAGACGGGGACCGCAAACGTGTGCCCCGCCGAAGACCAACCCAGCTGCGCATCTCGTCGCCGACGAGCTGCTCAAGGCGAGGTGAAGCTGTCGACCCCGACGGCTGGTGTCCAATCCGCGCCGGTCTGTTGACGGAAGGCGTCCAGCGCGGCGTCGAGCGTGGGGAAGAAGTGGGCGGGGTTTAGGGGGCCGATGAGCTCGTAGCGCTCGAGCTTGTCGCGGACAGGATCCTTGAGCTCGGCGAAGACCAGGGATGTACCGGCGTCGTTGAGTTCTTCGTCGAGGTCGGCCAGCATGTCGGCGGCGGTGGTGTCGACGTCGGTGATCGGCTCGGCCGCGATCACGATCCACCGGGGTGGCGGCTGGGCAGCGGCCAGGGCGCGGATCTCGTCCCGGAAGGTCCGGGCGTTGGCGAAGAACACGGGCGCGTCGAACCGGAAGATCACGAGTCCCGGAAGTTCCTGGGCGTCGGGGTGCAGCCGCACGTCGTGCTGGCCGCGTAGGCCCGGGACCCGGCCGAGGGTGGTCTGGTAAGGCCGCCAGGCTCGGCGGAACACGTTGAAGATCGAAAGCGCTACCGCCACGGCGATCCCCTGGAGGACGCCAAGCAGAGCGACGCCGAGAAAGGCTGTGATCGAGAGGAGGAACTCGACTCGGCGCTGATGCCACAGACGGACGGTCCCGGGGATGTCGGCCAGCGACAGCGATGCTGCGATCACGACCGCCGCGAGTGTGGGGTTGGGGAGGTTCTTCAGCAGGCCGGGCACGAGCACGAGCATCAGCACGATCAGTCCCGCGCCGACCACACCGGTGAGCTGCGTCTTGGCGCCGGACTGCTCGGCCACCGCCGTCCGGGAGCCACTCGTGCTGACCGGGAAGCCCTGGAAGAACCCGGCGGCGATGTTGGCGGCGCCGATCCCGATCATCTCGCCGTTGCCGTTGACCTCCTGCCCGGTGCGCGCCGCGAAGGCGGAAGCCGTGGAGATGGTGTCGGTCAGGGCGACTAGGGAGATGCCCAGCGCCCCGGCGACGAGCAGCGGCAGATCGGATACGGGGTTGGGCCACGTCAGCGGCGGGAAGCCCTTCGGCAGGCTGCCTACGAGCGAGACGCCGTGGTCCGACAGGTTGAACGCCGACGCGGCGCCGATCGCGACTACGACCGCGACCAGCACGGCGGGGACGCGCGGCAGCCAGCGCCCGAGGGCGAGGATCAGCGCCAGGCTGACCAGCCCGATAGCCACGGCGGCACCCACCGTCTCGCCGTGGGCGAGCCCGTGCAGGAACGCGTGAACCTCGTGGATCAGCCCGTTCGCGTTCGTCGAGAACCCGAACAGCTTTGGCAGCTGTCCGATCAGGATCGTGAGCGCCAGGCCGTTCATGTAGCCGATCTGGGTCGGCTTGGAGAGCAGGTCGGCCACGAATCCGAGCTTGGCGATCCCGGCCGCGATCATGATCGCCCCGGTGATCAGCGCCAGCATCGAGGCGAGCGCGATCGCCCGCTCGGGGCTGCCGTTCGAGCCGAGGATCGGCAGGATTGTCGCCGCGATCATCGGGCCAAGCGACGAGTCCGGACCGAGCACCAGAAGCCGCGAGGGGCCGAACACGGCGTAGCCAAGCAGGCACAGGATCGTTGTGTAGAGGCCCGTGATCGCGGGCAGCCCGGCGAGCTCGGCGTAGGCCATCCCCTGCGGCACGAGCAGTGTGGTCAGGACGATGCCCGCCACCACGTCCTGACGCAGCCACGAGCCCTGATAGCTCCTCAAGGCGCGCACGCCGGGGAGCGAGCTCGGCCTCACGACCGTCGCACTCCCCTAGGAACCCGCAACCGACCAGGGCGTGGTGGTGGCCGTGGCCATCTCAGCACTGGCCTGAACCGGCGCCCCGCCGGCGCTCTGCCCGGCTTGGCCCTCCTTCTCGTCACGCGCGCGCTCGTCGGCCTGCCGTGCCTCGAGGGCCCGGGCGAACGGGTCGGCAGCGACGCCGGCGGCCGCCTGCGCCTCCAGATTCCCCTTGGCCTCGAGCAGGGCCTCGCGCTGCCGCGGTGTGACCTTCGGGAAGTGCGGGTCGATCTCCATCAGGGCGGCAACGAGCACCGCCCCGGCGGCGATCCGCGCGAACCATTTGCGATCGGCGGGGATCACATACCACGGCGCCCACTCGGTGCTCGTACGCGACAGCATCTCGGAGAACGCCTTGTGGTAGTCGTCCCAGCACTCGCGCTCCGAGACGTCGGCGGCGGAGAACTTCCAGTTGTGATCGGGGAGGTCCAGCCGTCGCAAAAACCGGATCCGCTGCTCCTCCTTGGAGAGGTTGAGAAACAGCTTCACGATCCGGAACCCGTTATCGGTCAGGTGACGCTCCCAGTCGTTGATCTCCCGGTAGCGGCGCTTCCAGATGTCGCCCTTCCGCACTGACCTCGGGAGCTTCTCCCGCGCCAGCACCTCCGGGTGCACACGGACCACCAGGACCTCCTCGTAGTGCGACCGGTTGAAGATGCCGATGTCGCCGCGCGCGGGCAGCCGCCGTGCGTAACGCCACAGGTAGTCGTGGTCCAGCTCCTCATCCGACGGCACCTTAAAGCCATGCACGGCGACCCCCTGGGGATTGACGCCGCTCATCACATGGCGAATCGTCCCGTCCTTCCCGCCCGCATCGAGGGCCTGAAGGACCACCAGCACCCCCCACGTTTCCTGGGCCGCAAGGCGCGCCTGATACTCGGTCAGCAGCCGCACCCCCTCCTTCAGGAGCGCGACCCCCTCCTTCTTTTTCTTGATCCCGCCCTTGAACGACGGGTCGAAGTCCCTGGAAAGCTTCACCCGCGCGCCCGGCTTAACCCGGAACGGGGCGATGAACTCCTCCAGACGCTTACGACGTTTCTCCTCCAGCATCGTCCTCCGAGCGCTTCGGCGACCAACTCTTCCCAGCCCGAGCATGGCCTGATCGGGGCGAGATTCATCACCCCGATCAGGTGACACGGCAGGAGGGCCTGCTCAGCGCTTACGAACCGCTGGTCACCACCGCGGCTGCAGCGCATCCGCTCGGGTCGGGATCGTCACGTGGCTCGCGGCGCGAGCGTCCCGCCTTTCTCCGTCGAGTGCGACGTGGCGGGGACGCCCTCATCCGATGCGGATGATGTGGCTAGTCGGTCGACGGAAGAGGGTTGCCGGGGTCGTTCTCGAGTGAGTGAGGGAGCAAGCACAAAGCCGCCTGAAAACGCCGTTGTGACCGGCGCCGCCACAGATGAGGCGCATACGCAGCGGCTCGCGATCCTGCTGTCGATGGCGATGTTCGTGCTCGTCGTCGACACGTCAGTGATGAACGTGTCGATCTCGGCCGTGGTGCACGATCTGCACACAACGGTCAGCGCCGTGCAGTCGGCGATCGCGCTCGAAGCACTCGTATCTGCCGCATTTATCCTGATCGGCAGCAAGGTAGGCGACCTGTTCGGCCGCAAGCGTGCCTACGTGCTGGGTCTGCTGGGCTATGCGATCGGCGCGCTGGCGATGGCACTCGCGCAAAGCCTGACTGTGGTCATCATCTTCTGGGCGATCATCGGCGGGCTCGGCGCGTCGCTCCTGCTGCCCGCCATGCAGTCCCTGATCCACGGCAACTTCGAGGGAGACGCTCAGCGAAAGGCGTACGCGCTGGTGGGGGCGGCGGCGGCGATCGCCGCCGCGGTCGGGCCGCTGATCGGGGGTCTCATCACCACGTATCTGTCGTGGCGAATCGCCTTTCTGCTCGAGGACGTGGTGATCGTCGTCGTGCTGACTGGCATCAAACTCGTGCGCGACGTCCCATACACCGGATCACGAGGCGTCGATCTCATCGGAGCGGCGCTTTCGATTCTGGGCATGGGCGGAATCGTGCTCGGCATCCTGGTGTGGCAGGAAGGGGGCAGCTACGTCGCTGTGCTGATCGCGCTCGGCGCGATCGCGATGGGAACACTCGTCTACTGGTTGGTACACCGCAAGCGCGACGGCAAGCCAGTGCTGCTGGACCCCGACCTCTTCAAGTCCATGGGCTACAGACTCGGGATCTCCGGCCAACTGCTTCAACAGATCGCCTTGGGGGCGATGATGATCGCGCTGCCGATCTATCTGCAGATCGTGCTCGAATACAACGCGCTGGAGGCCGGCCTGTCGCTCGCCCCGCTGTCGCTGACGATGTTCGCCGTCGCGTTGCTCGCGGGCAAGAAGGCGGGCAACCGGCGCCCGGCCAGCATCATCCGGCTGGGGTTCGCGCTCCTCACCCTCGGATTGGTGGTGCTGCTACCGCTCATCCCCCGCGCCAGTTCGGGCTGGTACCTCGTGATCCCGCTGCTGATCGCGGGGTCGGGCCTCGGCTTGCTGGTCTCGCAACTCAACAACTACACCTTGTCTCCGATCTCCGAGGAGCGGGTCAGCGAGGCCGCCGGCGTGAACTCGGCCGGCGGCTCGTTCGGGCTCTCGTTCGGCCTGGCGTTCGGCGGCGCGGTCCTGCTGGCGACGCTGTCGATCGCATTCACGAACATGGCCGACGCCAGCAAGGTCCTCTCGCCTACCCAGCAACAGCAAGTCGCCGACGCGCTCGAGGACGACACGCAGGTCGTGAGCAACACGCAACTCGAACAGCAGCTCGCCGGCCAACCCAAAGACGTTCGCGCCGAGATAATCAGCATCAACACCGACGCCCGACACATTGCGCTCCAAGTCGCGCTGGTGGTTCCGATCCTCGCCGGACTCCTCGGACTTCTCAACTCATTCCAGATGATGCGCCTGCCAGACCCCAAGCCATCGACCGTCGTCGAAGGCGCGGCCCTAGGCTGAGTGCCTCCACTCGTGGGTGGTGGGAGATCCGGGTCTTGCCGATAACGGCCATCGGATACGTGCCGGCGGACGCCGCGTCGAGCCCCATCCGCCGCAGCTCGGTCGCCAGCTGCGCTGGCAGCACGATGAGCTCGGCCATGAGCGCGCAGCCCTCATCTCTTTGGGGCGATGCCAGCGCCGCGCCTCGCGCGGGAAGATCGGCGTAAAAAGGAGGACGAATGACCGCAAAGGCCGACTTCACCGAGCAGGAGTGGAACACCGTGCTCGAGGGACCACCGAGTGCGGGACTGATCGTGATGACCGCTGCTCACGGCGGTACGTTCAAGGAGACCTTCGCGATCGGCAAGGCCTACGCCGAGGCCCGCCAGGAGCACGGCGAGAGCGAGCTGCTCGACGAGATCGTCTCCGCCAAGCCGGAGATCGATCACACGCGCTATCGGTCGGCCGAGGAGCTCAGGGAGCACGGGCTCCAGCACCTGCGCGATGCGGTCGAAGTGCTGCACCGCAAGGCGACAGCCGATGAGCTCGAGGACTACCGGCGTTTCGTCCTGGCGCTTGCCGAGAGGGTTGCGGAGGCCCATCGGGAGCAGGGGGTGGCCGTCAGCGACCAAGAGCAGGCGGCACTGAGCGACATCTCCGCGAGCCTCGGCGGCTCGGGCGATGTCAGCTCAGCAACTGAAGCAGCCCCTTGATGACGAGCAGGGCGGCGATCACGGTGTTAAACCTGATGAGGAATCGTCGCCAGTGCCTCTCGACACCTCGTCACCCCGTACGGGTGAGGACAACGACTGCTCGATCGTCCACGCTTGGCGAGATCGATTGCTCGCCCGTATCTGCGGCCGGGCGCTTCGCTACTGGAAGGAGAAGTTGACCGTGGACGGCGTCAGAGGTCTCGGCCGGGCCATTATCGCGGCGGTGCTGCTGATGATCGGCGGGGTCCTCAACATCATCTATGGGATCGCCGCGATCTCAAATTCGAAGGTCTTCGCGCCGCACGCGACGTACGTGTTCGGCCACCTCAAGACGTGGGGCTGGATCGCCCTGATCATCGGCGTGCTCGAGCTGATCGCGTCGGCGTCGCTGTTCGGTGGCGGCGCCTTCGGACGGTGGTTCGGGGTCTTCGTCGGCTCGCTCGCGGCGATCGGCGCGCTGCTCGCGATCCCGGCCTATCCGCTGCTGGCCATCGCGATCTTCGCGCTAAGCCTGTGGATCATCCACGGGCTCATCATCTACTCGACGCCAGAGGACCTCAGCCTCGCGGCGCCGGCGGACTACCCGTCCTCTCGCATCCCGGCGAGCGCCGGTCCTCGCCCGCCGACCTAGTAGGAGACGAGTACGCGCCCGGGTCCGGGGACTCGGGCGCGGCCGGTCACGCGCCGACTGTGCCGCTGTTCCCGCTGCTCCGCTTCATCCGGTTCGGGTGAGACGACTACTAGTCCTGACCTAGAGCTCGACTCGCTCGCCGGGCGCGCGCACTCGAATCTTTACCGAGGGCGCGTATCGGCCCGCGAACCGGACGAACTCGCGAGCAGGGAGGGTGGGGTCAGCCATCCGCCCCCCCGGCAGACGCGACGCGAACGTCCCCCAGTGGATCGGGATCGCGACCTCGGGGGCGATCAGCGCGGCGGCCTTGGCGGCGCGCTCCGGGTCAAGGTGACCGGCGCCCAGCCGCGGGCCCCACCCCCACACCGGCAAGAGCGCGACGGCGACCCTGCCGCGCAGCTCCGCCATCGCTTCGAACAGGTCGGTGTCCCCCGCGAAGTAAACGGGACGTGCGCCGCTGACGAGGTAGCCGACCGGGTCCGCCGCGGGCCCGAGCGGGTACCGGCGCCGGTCGTGCAGTGCGGGTGTAGCGAGCACGCGCACACGGCCGACGGCAACCTCTTCGCCCGGCCGAATCTCGTGCACGTCACGCACCCCGCGCCGCTCCAGCCACGCCCCCGATGGATACGGCGTGACCACCGGAGCAAGCCCGGCGACGTCACGCAGCGATGGAAGATCCAGGTGATCCGCGTGCAGATGCGAAAGCAGCACGCAGTCGACGCGGCCGGGCAGATCGACGCCCCCCTCCGGGGCGATCCGGACGAGCGGACCAATTCGGTCGCGGAACACGGGATCGGTCAGCAACCTGACGCCTCCCGACTCGATCAGGACGGTCGCGTGTCCAAGCCACGTGATCGCGTCGGTCACGTGCGGATCGGATCGCGAGCCGCGCCGAGGGTCATCGCCCGATACGGATGACGACGCGTGCGCGCCGACAACAGATAGTTCACACGCACGAACGCAGATGGCCACTGGACCTTTTCAAGAACCTCCGATGGATATGGACGGGGCCGGAGCCCGGGGAGCGGGGTACGGGGAGGCGGTTCGGTGGAGTCCCGAGGCACCCAGGTTCCGTGTGCTCCACGCGCTGCTGACCTGGGTCGTCGCGGCCGTGTCGGTGTTCATCGCCGCCGCGATCCTTCCAGGTGTCACCGTCGGCAGCTTCGGCGACGCGTTCGCCGCGGCCGCCGTGATCGCAGCGCTCAATGCGGTCCTCCCTCCGCTGGTCGCCGCGCTGCGCCTGCCGTTCACGCTCCCGCTCGGCTTCGTGCTGGTCCTCGCGCTCGACGCGGTGATGCTGCTGCTGGCATCCGACATAAGCTCGAACATCATCCACGTCGACTCGTTCGGGTGGGCGGTGCTGGCCGCGCTCGTGATCTCGGCGGCGATGGTCGTGCTGCAGGTGATCCTCGGAGCCAACGACGACAACACGTACTCGCTTCGCGTGATCAGGCGGATCGCCCGGCGCCAGGGGACGCGGAGCCAGACGGACGTGCCAGGGATCCTGTTCCTGGAGATCGACGGTCTCGCGCTCCCCGTGCTGAAGCGGGCGATGCGCGACGGCAACGCACCGGAGCTGGCCCGTTGGGTCCAGGATGGCACGCATCGGCTGGCCGAATGGGAGACCGATCTGAGCTCTCAGACCGGAGCCAGTCAGGCCGGGATCCTGCTCGGGTCGAACGACGACATCCCGGCGTTTCGCTGGGTCGAGAAGGACACGGGAAAAGTGATGGCGTGCTCGTCGCCCGCCGATTGCGCGACGATCGAGCGGCGGCTTGCGTCGGGCAACGGGCTGCTGGCGCACGGCGGCGCGAGCCGCGGGAATCTGTTCTCCGGCGAGGCGGACGAGGTCATCCTCACGGCGAGTCGGCTCGGTGCCGAGAAGCGCGCGAACCCCGGCTATCGCGCATTTCTGGCCAACGGCTTCAACGTCACGCGGACGCTCGTTCTGTTCATCTGGGAGGTGATCCTGGAGCTCGTCGCGGCCGTTCGGCAGAAGCGCCGCGACGTGTGCCCCCGCGGGGATCGCGGCGGCCGCTACCCGCTTCTGCGGGCCGCGCTGTGCGTCGGCGTGCGCGACCTGATCGTATTCGGCGTGCTCACCGACATGATGCGCGGGCGGCCGGTCGTGTACGCGACGTTCTCGAGCTACGACGAGGTTGCCCACCACTCAGGGCTCGAGCGCGCCGACACCCTCGAGGCGCTCCGCAAGGTGGACCAGCAGTTCGGCCGCATCGCTCGGGCCCGACGGTTTGCGCCCCGCCCGTACGAGCTGGTCGTGCTGTCCGACCACGGTCAGACCCAGGGCGCGACATTCAAGCAGCGCAACGGTTACGACCTGCATCAGTTCGTCGAGCGCTCGCTCGAGCGAGCCGCGGTCACGACGATCGGCAGCGGCGAGGAGAACGACGTGGCCGTCAGGCACGCGATGGCCGAGGCCACCGGACGAAGTCCTGACGGCTCAGGAGATGACCTCCGTGACCAGGACGCTGTGGTCCTTGCATCGGGGAACCTCGGCCTGATCTACCTGATGAGTGAGCCCCGGCGCCTGTCGCTCGAAGAGATCGAGGAGCGCCATCCGCGCCTGCTTCCCGCACTGCGAGAACACCGGCACATCGGCTTCGCGCTGGTGCACTCGAGCGAGCACGGACCGATGGTGCTCGGCGCTCACGGGACGCGATATCTGGCGGAGAACCAGGTCGACGGCGAGGATCCGCTGGGGCGGTTCTCGCGCAATGCCGCCGCCCACCTGCGCCGCGCCGACACGTTCCTGCACGCGCCGGACATCCTCGTCAACAGCTTCTACGACCCGGCTCTCGAACAGGGCTGCGCGTTCGAGGAGCTGATCTCGTTTCACGGCGGCCTGGGCGGGCCTCAGTCCCGGCCCTTCATCCTCCACCCGGTCGAGTTGCCGATCCTCGCTCGGCAGATCGTCGGTGCCGCCGGCGTCCACGACCTGGCGCTCGGCTGGCGGCGGGCACTTCAAGGCGGGCCCGCGCCGAGGGCTCCCGTAACCTCGCGCCTGCGGACGGCGCCGGCGCGGCCGACCTGACCGGGGCGAAGCGCGAAGTGACCAAAGCTGTTCTGGATCGCTTGGCGAAGCGGCCGTCGCAGACACCCGCGTACCGCGCGATTCTCCTCGAAGCGCGATCGGGCCAGCTGCTCGCGCTTATCCACGGGATCCGCGAGGATCCACCAGCGCCGGTTGGGGAACTACGGATGCCACTCGCCGTTGGCGAGGCTAGGTTGGATGAAGGCGCCAAGATGATTGGAGGTAGTGACGTGAGCGCATCACAGCAGCTCGACAAGCTGGCCGATCGGGCCAAGGAATCCGAGGAGAACATCGAGCACGCGAAGGAGGAGAGCCAGGCCGAGCTCAAGGCCCGGGTCCAGCGGGCGCGGGAGTCGTCGGAAAAGCACGCGACCGAGCTCAAGAGCGGTGCCAGCGGCGCCAAGGCCAAGGCATCGACGTGGTGGACCGACGTCCAGGACGACTGGAACAAGCACATCGACAAGATCCGCAAGGACGTCGACAACCGGAAAGAGGAGCACGACGTCAAGCGCGCCGAGCATCGCGCGGAGCACAGGGAGGACGACGCCGAGTCCGCCGTCGCCTTCGCTTATGCCGCCTTCGAGGAAGCCGAGTACGCGGTGCTCGACGCCATCTTGGCTCGAGAAGAGGCCGACGAGCTAGCCGCCGCCCGCTGAGAGTTCCAGCGTCATCGTCCCCGTCCGAGGGCGGGGACGATGACGTGGCCGTCCTGCGGCGACTACGCGGCTCACGAGGACGGCCGATCTATAGCCCGCCGTCGCGGTCGACTCGGCCTATGGGAATCTGATCGGTGACGTGCCGCAATGCCACGTCCTGGTCACGACGTTGTGGCGTGCGGCAATGCGACGTCCTGGTCACGACGTTGTGGCTGGATGAGCGAGACCACCCACCCATCCGTGGCACGAAACCGCGCCCGGATGCCGCGACTGCTTGGGGTGCAGTAGGCGCGCGAGACCGCCGGCACCACGGCGTAGAGCACCCCGATCACCGTCATGATGAGTCCCTGGGCGACCAGGATGTGAAGCTGGACGCCGTTCGAGTTGAGCTCCTGGAAGTACCGCGGCAGGTAGCCACGCTCGCGAGCGATGTCCAGCAGGCCGGTGGAGGGGCCAGTGAGCCAGTAGAGCAGGCCACTCAGGGAGGCGACCACCAGGCCGACGGCGATGATCGGCGTAAGCCCGCCCAGCCCGAAGTGATCGAGCAAGCTCTTGAACGCCTGCATGACCCCCGCGGTGAAGCTGATATGCGGCGCGGGGACCGCGACCGAGATCGCGAGCGTCGGGAAGATGAATACCAGCAGGATCAGGATCACGGCGAGGAGGGTCGCTTTGGGGAACTCCCGCGGGGCGTCCCGCAGCTCGTCGACGTGGACGGCGTTGACCTCGACCCCGGCGTAGAGGAAGAAGCTGTTGACGATGAGCATGACGCTCGTCAGCCCGTGCCACGCCGGGAGCACGTGGTGGGCGTTCAGCGGCGCCGCCGAGGCGTTGCCCTCCAGGAGGTAGATCGCGCCTAGGAGGACGAGCAGCAGCCCGGGATCAGCGTTCCGATGAAGATCCCGTACGACGCCAGCCGGCCGGTGGCGAGTAGCCCTCTGGCGGATACGAGTACGGCCGCCCAGAACAGGACGATGATCACCACGGTCGTGTAGAGGCCGCTGTGAGCCAAGCCCGGCGGGAACACGTACGCCAGCGTGCTCGCGACGTAGGCAAACACCGCAAGGTAGAAAAAGGTCGTCTGGGCGAACTGACACCAGATGGCGACAAAGCCCATCCTGGGAGAGATCCCCTCTGACACCCAGTTGTGGACGCCACCCTGCCAGCCCGACGCGAGCTCGGCCGACACGAGCGACGCCGGCAGGAGGAACACGATCGCCGGCAGGACGTAGATCACCACTGACGCGAGACCGAGGACGGCCGTCGCGGGCGTGGCGCCAAGATCGCCCACCGACCCCAGGGTCAGCATCGCCATCGCCAACCACGTGAGCGTCGCCTTCGCCCCGGCCGGCGAACGAGCGCGACGCTTGGCAGGGTGCGAATCCTGCCGCTCGGGTGTAGGTGTCATCTGTTTCGGGGACTCTTCAGCGGCGCGACAGCTCCGGCGAGACATTCTCGGCACTCCGAACGCCAAGTGTCGCCGAACCCGGCGTGGAACCCGATTAGCCTGCTAGTGGCCGCGGCGCCGCCGGGCAGATCAGCGTCACGCCCCGACTGCCGTCGTCCGACAGCAGCCCGAACAACTCTCGTCGGGCAACCACGGACGCAGCACGCGAGCCCACCACCATCGAGCGATCCACTTTATCCCCGTCGGGGGCATTGATCGAGTCGGGTGATGACCGTGAGCCCTGCGGCCCGCTTAGCGCTGAGAAGTGAACATGGCCACGCCGCGTTCGTTGGCACCTGCGGCAGCGCGATCAACAAATCAGGTCCGGTCCTCCCGACCCCGACCGACACCAGCGGGCATCTCACGGCCAAGCCCGTGCAGAAGCCTCGACAATCCTGCCCAAACTTTCCGGGCCTAAAAGAGGCATTTCCTGACGGAGTCTCGGTTAGCTCAAAAGTGCGCCATTTCCAGGAGAATCAGGTGATGGCGAGAGTCGGAATCGAACCGACGACACCACGATTTTCAGTCGTGTGAGCTTAGGTGTCATTAACTTGTTATTTGCAGGTAAAACGTGCAGCGTGGCTCGAGCGCCGCCGGCCGATTTTAAGTCCAGAGTTTGCGGGCTTTTCGGCTGTATTCGGACCCGTAAATCACGGCTCGGGCCCAAAAGGAACCGTGGCCCTCAGTGGTATCGCGGCTTCATTCTGTCGCTTGGTGAGAAAGGCCCTGGTGGCAAGAGCCTTCCCCGTCATCCGCGCGCGCGGATTAATCGAGCGGCTGACACGACTGCCAGTTGTCGCCCCGCGCAGGCACGCTCTCGCTTATCGACGCCGGTGCTGTTGCGGTGCCGTGGCTCCGCCAGCCTGGGCCGTCGCTCCGTTGCTGTGGTGGTGGTGGGCGTCGGCGTCAACTGGCCATGTCTGCTTCCGCTGGATCAATCGCGTCGACCGCTGATGTTCCGCTCGCTGCCTCGAAGGTGACGGCGATGCGCTCACGGGGGTCGCATTGCTCGGCCGCCGCCGCGTCTCGTAACGCTCGTCGATCGGCGGGCTGGAGGTTGCCGGCGATCGACCGTGGCCAAAGTCGACGCTCGAGTACGACGTTAATTTCGGCGGTGAGCAGCGTGACCTGCGCTCCTAGGAACAACCACGAGAGCAGGCCGACGACAGCGGCAAACCCTCCGTAGGTCTGGCTGCTCCCCTTGATGACGTGCGAGACGTAGACCGCTCCGACGGCTTGTAGTGCGAGCCAGGCGAGCGCCGCGGCGGCCGCACCGGGCAGCACCGAGCGGGTAGTGACTCGAGCCGAGGTGAGCAGCCGGAAGGACGCGACGAAGATCAGGAGGTCGATCGCGGCCGACGCGATGATGCTCGCGACCTCTGCCAGCGGTGGTTCTGTCTGGGCTTCGGTCGCCAGACCGACGAGCGCCGTCGCGGCGACGGTGATGCTGCCGACCGATGCAAGGAGCAGTAGCCCGCGGACGCGGGAGCTCAGAAAGCCGGGCCGATCGATGCGCGGGACGGCCCACAGGCGGTCAAGGGCGTCGGCTGTCGCAAGCGTGAAGCTAAGTCCCGTCCACAGTGCAGCGACGATGCCGACGACCAGCGCAACGGTGCTGCCGGTGAGCGAACCGACGCTGGCGCTGATCTGTGGGCCGATCACCGGCATCTGCTCCAACGCGGAATCGCGTACGTCCTGCTGGAACGAGGGATCGCCGTGGAATGCAAAGCCCAGGATCGCTACGAGCGCAAGCAGCAGCGAGAACACGGAGAAGAACGCCCAATATGCCATCTGCACCCCGAGGTTCGGGCCGCGGTCGTCGAGGAACTTCTTGACGACCGCGACCGCGAAGCCGGGGGCCGCTTGGTGTCGCTGCCACCGGTCGAGGCGCTCTAGTGCGCGTGCGAAGCTCACGGGAACGGGGGTCCCTCAAGCTGATCGGTATTCATGCCACAGCTCGCGCAGGGTCGCCGGACGAAGGTCGAGCTTCTTGACGATCGCCGCGGCGCCGCACGAGCGCGCGGAGCGGGGCAGCGAGTTGACATCGTCGATCGAGATCAGGACGACAACGGTTCGGGTGTGGCCGAGTGCGATCCGGCGCGCGGCCTCGATCCCGCCGATGCCCGGCATGCGGGCGTCCATCAGGACGATCTGCGGGTTGAGCTTGCCGACCAAAGTGACCGCCTCTTCGGCGGACGATGTCAGCGCCGCGAGCGTGAAGCCGGCTGTAGCTCTGACGAGCTCGCGCGCGGCGTCGAGGAACTCCTGCTGATCATCGGCGACGAGTACCGCCACATCTGGGAGCTCTGCGTTCGGCGCTTCCTCGTTGCAGGGGTCGGGCATCTCTGGTCGTCGACCTCGCCGGTGCGGCTGGCCGGCGCGGTCTTCGGGTCACGCCCGGGCAATTTTCGGGCACCGGATTGGAATAGTCAGCGTTGCAGCCCCTCGGTCGTTCGACCACTGTGTCGGCACGAGTTTCGGGGGGGCGGTTAGCGCGCTTGGTCGGAGAGGAAGATGAGCGTCGCGCGCACGCGGCGGCTGACGTCGATGCTCTCGGAGAGGTTGAGCTTCATGAAGATCAGGTTGATGTGCTTCTCGACTCCGCGCTTGGTCAAGAACAGGTCCTCGGCGATCGCGGTATTGCTTTTTCCCTGCGCAATCAGCGCGAGCACCTGGGTTTCCCGCGGCGTGAGCTCGGACAGGGGCGAGCGCTCCAGCTTGTTCTTGTGAGCGATGAGGAGCTCGACCACCTTTGGGTCGATCACGGTTCCGCCGGCGGCCACGGTTTCGATTGCGCGTACCAGCTCGCTGCGGTCGTACAGCCGCTCCTTGAGCAGGTATCCCCGGCGCTCGCTGCCAGCCGAGAGCAGCGCGAGCGCGTACCGCGCCTCGGCGTACTGACTGAGCACCACGATCCCCGTCTCCGGACTGCTTTCGCGCAACCGCTCGGCGACTTCGAGTCCGTCTTCGGCGCCCGTGGGTGGCATCCGGATGTCGGTGAGCACTACCGCGGGGTGCTCGTCCGCGATCGCGCGTTCGAGCAGGATCCGGTTGTCGCAGACGGCGGCCACTTCGATCCTGGGATCGCCGTCGAGCAACTTGGTCAGCGCTTCGCGGATCAGGTAGGA
The DNA here is from genome assembly GCA_963826395.1 of uncultured Solirubrobacterales bacterium. Lineage (GTDB taxonomy): Bacteria > Actinomycetota > Thermoleophilia > Solirubrobacterales > Solirubrobacteraceae > Palsa-465. Next base: position 140,714 of record CAWGWP010000001.1, read on the forward strand.
GTCGTCGGCGAGCACGATCCGGATCGGCGCTTCGGTGGTTTGCGTCATCTGATCGGTATCGCCCCCGATATCGATGTTCCGTGGCCCGCGGTCGCTGAGATCGTGGTGTTGCCGCCGACGGCTCCGATTCGGTCGCGCATGTTCGTCAGTCCCCTGCCGCCGCTTTCCGAATCGTCGAAGCCAGCACCGGTGTCGGTGACCTCGAAATGAAGCGTTTCCTGTTGACACCACAGGCGAACGGCGACCGACGCATCCCGGCCCGCGTGCTTGTCGGCGTTTTGCAACGCCTCGACACAGCAGAAGTAAACGGCCGACTCGACGTCGGGCTCGTAGCGACCGATGTGACGCGATTCGACGGTGGTCGGCAACGCGGCCCGCAGGGCCGCGGCGTTGAGTGCCTCCTCGAGCCCGTGACGCGCGAGCAGCGGCGGATAGATGCCGTGCGAATACCGTCGGAGCTCCTCCACGGCCAGCTCCATGTCGCTTCCGATCTCCTTGACGATCGCCGCGGCATCGTCAGCGCCTGCGTCGATCGCTTCGACGGCCAGTGCCAACCTCATCCGCAGCGCCACCAGTTGTTGCTGCGCGCCGTCGTGGAGGTCGTTCTCGATCCGCTCGCGGGTGAGGTCCCCGGCCCGCACGAGCCGGCGTCGCGACACCTGCAGATCGGACTCGAGCTGCGCCCGCTCGACGCCGACCATCGCCGCCGCGGCGATCGCGCGGATGAAGCGGGAATCGTCGGCCAGCGCTGCGTCGTGGACGATCGCGGCCACCGGCTTGCCGTCTTTCTCCAGCGTCGTCGCGACCATCGCCGCGCCGGGCGCCGGAAGTCGAACCGGGGCGCCATCGCCGTCCACGTACTGGCTGTCGGCAGCTCGCCAGGAAAGGATCTGGAGCGACTCGTCCTGGAACGCGCTGGCCATCGCAGCACGGACCTGCTCTCGGTCGACAATGCCGGGAAGGACGCTGACCAACCGCGCGAGGGCCGAACGCACGAACAGCTGTTCACGGGCTAGTCCGATCAGCAGCGCGAGCGGGGCGATCGGGATCGTGACGATCACGATCCAGCCGCTGATCGCCGTAGCACTCCCCCCGCGCGGCTGGACCGCGAGGTAGACGGCTAGGGCGGCGGCGTACAGGCTCGATGCCAGCAGGACGGGCGCGAGCATCCGTCGCATCGGTGCCGTCGAGGAACGCAAACGCCTGATCAGCAGGCCGACGACACCCACCAACATGACGGCGTAGCCGAATCGAAACCCGAACTCCAACGCCGGTTCGAGCGAGCCCCAGTTCCCGGCAAAGAAGACGTTGCGCGGGCAGCGCGGCGCGCAGTGCAGCAGCGGCGTCGCGATCACGGGTTGGCGCGTGGTCAACACCAGCGGGAGCCAGCACACAGCCATCAGCGCGCCGCTGCCGGCGACCACCCATGCCTCGAGCCTCGAGCGCAGTCGGCCTTCCGGGAACGAAAGCAGCAGATAGCTGTACATGGGCGCTGCGATAGCGATCCCAAACAGCGCCACGCTGAACAACGCCGGGTCCTTCGACCCATTCAGCGCCCAAATCGCCGCGACGGCCGCGAAAACGATCAGCAGCCGACCGAGGCGCTCCTCGGGGTGATGATGCCACGCGTAGATACCGACCGCGGCGGGCGCGAGCACATATGCCGCGCGTGCCAGCCATCCAGCCGTCCCCGCAGGCGTCGCATCCGGATTCACGGCCGCCTCGTACGCCACAAACGCGGACGCCGCAACGCTCGCGAGCGCGACAAACACGAGCACCCAGGTCGGACTGATCGCAGCCGACCGCGCCGCTCGAGGCCGCGAGGGAGACAGGCTTACGGACGAACTCATGTTCGTCGTGGGATTCCCGCGTAAGCCCTGCGGGCGCCTCGCGCGTCGCGGCACGGATATTGAGGCCGGCGGTGGGATGTCACGAGCGTCACCCGGCGGCGCGCTAGCGCAAGCGGTCGTATACGTAGCTTCAAGCGAATCTACGTCGCGGGCGCGTCGATGAATCACCCGAAACGGATGATCTCTCCGCGGTGCCCATCCTGTTAGCAGCCGACTGAAAACGCGCAGCGCGCGGGCACGAGCGTTCCGAGACTGACGCGGTTGCCGCTGCATGGGTGTGGCCAACCGCCGTTCCGACAGTGGTGCGCGCCCGGTTGCGAACGCGGCGCGGCACAACGAGCCTTAGTAACCCAACACGACGCGGCGCGCGATCGCGGCCTCGGGCGGACCGCCCAAACACACTCGGCGGGGAATAAGAACCCGGAGAGGAACTGGAAATGCCAGACAACGGACAGCCGAAGAACGGTAAGCCGAGCGGATTAGTCGAATACGCTCCCGGTACCCCTTTCGCCGGGAAGCTTGGGCGGACGCTCGCGGAGTCGAGCCCAGCGTGGCCGTCGCCGCCGCGCGCGCCGGAGGGCGCTCCGAATGTCGTGTTCTTTGTGCTCGACGACGTTGGCTACGGGCAGACGTCCGCGTTTGGCGGGCTCGTTGAGACGCCGATCCTCGACCGGCTCGCTGCGAATGGTCTGCGTTACACGAACATGCACACCGCGGCGCTGTGCTCGCCGTCGCGCTCCTGCGTCCTGACCGGCCGCAACCACCACTCCAACCACATCTCTTGCATCACCGAAGCGGCGACGGGCTACCCCGGCGCGGACGGGCGGATGCCGTTCGAGAACGGGGTGATCGCCGAGATCCTCAAGCCGCACGGCTACAACACGTTCGCCACCGGCAAGTGGCACGTCGCTCCCTCGGAGGACAGCTCGCCCGCCGGGCCCTACGTCCGCTGGCCGGTCGGTCGCGGGTTTGAGCGCTTCTACGGATGGCTTGGGTGCGAGTGCAGCAGCTGGTATCCGGAGCTTGTCTACGACAACCATCCGGTCGAGGCCGCGAAGCTGCCCGAGGAGGGCTATCACCTCGACGAGGACACCGTCGATCATGCGATTCGGTTCATCCTCGACGCGCACATGAACGCGCCCGACAAGCCGTTCCTCCTCTATCACGCGTGCGCCGCGGGCAAGTCGCCGCATCACTCCCCCAGGGAGTGGATCGAGAAGTACAACGGCAAGTTCGACATGGGCTGGGACGCATACCGGCGGATCGTGTTCGAGCGCCAGAAGGAACTCGGGATCGTTCCGGGCGACGCAGAACTCCCGGCCCACGATCCCGATGTCCCCGAGTGGGGCGGCCTAAGTGACGATCAGAAGCGGCTTTACGCCCGAATGATGCAGGTCTACGCGGGCTTCGTCTCCCACGCTGACCACGAGTTCGGCCGCATTCTTGAAACGCTCGAGCGAATCGGCGAGCTCGACAACACGCTGATCATGGTGATATCCGACAACGGCGCCAGCGCTGAGGGCGGAACCCAGGGCAAGTTCAACGAGCACAGCTTCTCGAACATGATCGAAGAGAAGGATGTGGACATCCTGCCGCGGATCGACGAGCTCGGCGGGCCGACGTCATACGGCCACTATCCGTGGGGCTGGGCGATGGCGGGAAACACGCCGTTCCGGCGCTGGAAGCGCGAGGTGTTCCGCGGCGGCGCCACCGACCCGTTCATCCTCCACTGGCCGGCCTTCGTCAAGTCGCGGGGCGAGCTGCGCAAGCAGTACACGCACATTATCGACATGGTCCCGACCGTCCTCGATCTTCTCGGGATCGAGCCGCCCGAGACGATCGCAGGCGTCAAACAGGCCCCGATCGAGGGCGTCAGCTTCGCCCACACGATCAACGACGCGACGGCGCCGACCCGGCACACGACCCAGTACTTCGAGATGCTCGGCAACCGGGCGATCGATCACGACGGCTGGCGCGCCGTGTGCGGCTGGCCGGGCCCAAGCTTCACGGAGGGAGCACAGCGAGGACGGGCGTTCGGCGATGAGATCAAACCCAAGGACCTCGAAACCCTCGACGCGGAGGAGTGGCAGCTCTACGACATCGCCAACGATCCCGCCGAGAGCCACGATCTGGCATCCGAGCACCCGGAAAAGCTCCGCGAGCTGATCGACCTCTGGTGGGCCGAAGCGAATAAGTACCAGGTGCTTCCACTGGACGGGACCACCCAGCTGCGCTTCGCGACCGAACGCCCGCGGCTCTCAAGGCCACGTGAGCAGTACGTGTACTTCCCGGGTCTCTCGGTGGTTCCGACGTTCAGCACGCCGCCGATCTACAACCGCTCGCACAGCATCACCGCCAAGCTTGAGATCTCCGAGGACGGCGCCGAAGGCGTGATCCTCGCCCAAGCCGGCGTCACCGGCGGTTTCGCACTCTACGTCCAGGACGAACGGCTGCACTACGTGCACAACTACGTCGCCAAGACGCTGTACGAGGTCGTCTCCGAGGAGAAGCTCCCGGCCGGCGACGTCGAGGTGCGGTTCGAGTTCGAGGTCACGACACCACCGAAGGTCCGCGAGGGGATCGGGGCCGGCGGCGTCGGGCAACTGTACTTCGACGGCAGGCTCGTGGCCGACACCGAGATCCCAGTGACGACTCCGGTGATGTTCGGCTTCGAAGGGCTCTCCTGCGGCTACGACGCGGGGTCGGCGGTAGCACCGACCTATAAGCCACCGTTCGAGTTCACCGGCACGATCCACAGCGTCACCGTCGACGTCTCCGGCGAGCTGATCGACGACGAGGAGGCGCACCAAGAAGCGCACGCGGCCTCGATCATGGCGCGAGCGTGACAGAACGCAAGTGAGCTAGTTCCCGGAACAGTCTCGACAAGAAACGGCCAGGATCAAAAAAGAGAGGGGTAGTGAACGCATGGCTACTTTGGTTGCGGTTGCCTATCCGGATCAGACAACCGCCGAACAGGCAAGGCAGACGGTTCAGCAACTCGAGGCGGATCTGATCATCCAGGCCGACCAGGTCGCGGCGATCTCGCGTGACCTGGACGGGAAGTATCACGTGACGACCACGCGCGGCGGTGCTTCCGCCGGCGGCGGCGCTGCGTGGGGTGGCTTCTGGGGCCTCTTGTTCGGGCTGTTGTTCTTCGTGCCATTCGCCGGTCTTGCGCTCGGAACAGGTTTCGGGGCGCTGTTCGGCCACCTCGGCGAAAAGGGAATCGACAAGGCGTTTCAGGAGTAGGTGCGCGACAAAGTCAAGCCCGGTACCTCGGCACTGTTCTTGATCGTCGAGAGGGCGACGCCGGACAAGGCGATCGCGGCCCTCGAGCGATACGGCGGCACAGTCATCAAGACCTCTCTGTCTAACGAGGACACGGCGAAGCTGCAGGCGGCACTGACGCCAAAGGAGCCCGTCGTGGCGTAGCGGCGACTACGCCGACCTGGGTAGCGGAATCGGAACGGAAAAGGCCAGTGAACACAAGAGTTCGAATACCGATCGTCGGATGGGCGCTCGCGCTCATCGCCGGAGTCGCGATAGCGGTAGGAGTCGGCGCCTGCGGGTCGGGCACGGCGAGCGCCGGCTCCAGCACGGTCGCACCGCAGGCCGGAGCGGCTGTCTCGACCGGGGCGGTCGATGTCGCGGGCACCGTAACGAAGACCGACACCGCTCCCGCAAAGACTCCGACGACCGTGACCAAAACCCAGGCGGCCCCCACCTCGACCGTGACAAAGACGGTCACGCAGCCTGCTCAGACCACGTCCATCTCGAACTCGAAGTCCCTCACCGTGCAGACGACGGCGACCACGCCAACGACATCCTCCGGAGGTGGCGGCTTGCCGTGGTGGGGCTGGGTGCTGATCGCAGTTGGTGCGATCGCAGCCGTCACTGCGGCGGTCGTCGGTCTTCGGGGTGGTGACAAGGGCGGAAGCGCCGATGAGCCGGCCGTCCCGTCCGGTTCTCCAACCTCAGGAGGTGGCGGCAGCGGTCAAACGACGCCGTCGCAGGGATCGCCTCCTCAGGGACCGGTTTAACGGTCCCGCCGCAGCGGTCGGTCGCGCGGCCTCTGGGCTCGCCCGTTGAATGTTGAGAAGACCGATGGCGATGGCTCAATCGATCCACAACTCGTAAAGCAGGCGCCGAGATCCCACCAAGCGCGCCGCCGATGATCGGCCGCGCGTTGGCGGAGAGCCGTCGCCCGGGTGCGCCACTGGCTGACGCCTTTCCGAGACGCTCGGCGCTACCGGCGTCCCGGACGGTTGCAAACACCCGAGCGGCCCCGCACCGTCGGTGATCGCGCTACCGGGTTTGTCCTGTGCTCGACGCAGTTCTCCGGCGACGACGGCTATGTGCTTCAGACGCCGGCCGAGGTTGAAGCGGTCGCCCGTGCCGCCGCCGCAGACAGCGAACACTGGCTCGCTGGGGGCTGTGCTCGTCCGGCAGTGAAGGATTTACGGGCCCAAAAGAGGCATTGCCTGAGCGAGTCTCGTTTAGCTCAGAAGTGCGTAATTTCCAGGAGAATCAGGTGATGGCGAGAGTCGGAATCGAACCGACGACACCACGATTTTCAGTCGTGTGCTCTACCAACTGAGCTATCTCGCCCTTGAGCGCGCGATGCTAGCGGCTCGGGTGCCGCCCGGATGGGGCACAGACGCCGGGCCGCGCGCGACAATCCGACACAGATGGCGACGAAGCAGTTGTTCGTCCTGAGACACGCCAAGTCGAGCTGGGACGACCCCGGTCTGGATGACCACGAGCGGCCGCTTGCACCGCGTGGGCGAAGGGCGATCGCAGTGATCGCGCAGTATTTGCGTGCCAACGAGATCGAGCCCGAGCTCGTTCTCTGCTCGAGCTCGAGGCGAACTCAGGAGACGCTCGAGGGGGTCGATCCCGGCGGCAAGCAGCTGATCGAGCATGACCTGTACGCGGCTGGTACAGGCGCCGTGATCGAGCGCCTGCAGCGAGTCCCGGAGGAAGTCGGCTCAGTGATGCTGATCGGTCACAACCCCACGATGCAGACGCTCGTCCTGCGACTCACGGCCGGTGCGGAGGGCAGCGTCAGCTCTGACCTGGGGGAGGTGCAGCGTAAGTTCCCCACCGCCGCGCTGGCGACGCTCGCGTTCGAGTGCGCCTGGAGCGACCTCGGTCCCGGCCAAGCGACGCTGACCGGATTCGCGCGCCCCAAGCAGCTGCCGCTGAAGTAGACGCGTACGAGCTCGCAGGCTCCGGCTCCGTCAGCGGTCGCCGAACACGCGTGCCGCGGCGGCGTTGATCTCGTCCGGCGAGACATCCCGAACGTGTTGGGCGACATTCCAGTTGTGACCGAAGGGATCGCTCAGTTGCCCGTGTCGCTCCCCCCAGAATTGGTCGGCGAGTTCGTGACGAACCTGCGCCCCCGCCTCGAGCGCCCGTTCCCAGAGCGTGTCCGCGTCGTCGGTGTTGATCTGCAACACGGTGGAGGTGCCGCCGACTGACAACGGCGACAGAATGCCGGCTTGTGGAAACTCGCTTGCGACGCTGAACGTTGAGTCGCCCAGGCCCAGCTCGACGGTCATCACCTTGCCATGCGGGAGCGGGACGCGGTTGTGTTCGACTGCGCCGAACGCACGTGCGTACCACTTGGACGCCGCCGCGGCATCCGGTACCACGAGATGCGCGGTCACATTCACGCGCCGAAGCTACAAGCTCAACCGCGCTTGAAGTCAAGCCTAACGGCTCAACTGAGCCGGTGTAGGAGCTCGAGCGCGCCGCGCTTCGAAAGCGGCTCGTTGAGGTTCCCGCACTTGGGCGACTGAACGCACGAGGGACAGCCCGACTCGCACGGGCACTCGCCGATCAGCCGGCGGGCGTCACCGACGAGCCGCTCGAACTCGTCGTAGCCGCGTCGAGTGATCCCGACCCCACCCGGGTGCCCGTCATAGATGAAGATCGTCGGCCCACCGGTCTGCGGGTGCGCGTTGGTCGAGAGGCCGCCGATGTCCCAGCGGTCGCACATCGCGATCAGCGGCAGGACCGCGATCTGCCCGTGCTCGAGCGCGTGCAGCGAGCCGAGCAGCTTGTCGGACGGGAACGGCTGCGAGGCGATCAGCTCGTCGAGCTCGTACCACAGCGCCCGGGTCGGGAACTCGACCGTCGGCATGTCGAGCGTCTGGAAGTCGATCACTGCGTGGTCCTGGAGGCCCTTTCGCTGATACCCGAGCACCGTCTCGGAGTAGACGACCTCGCCGAAGGACAGCGTCACGCCGCGCGCGTGTCGCTGCTCGTGCAATCGCTCGATGTAGGTCATGCTCTCGCGCTTGGCCTGGGTGAAGTAGTCGCCGCTGAAGGGCTCGAGCAGCGCTCGCCGCCCGGCGAGATCCAGCTCGAGCACGGCGTAGGAGCGGCCCATGTGGAGGTAGATGGCGCCCTCGTGGACGGTCGCGTACGCGCGTGCCGCCTCGATCGTCCCGAGCACTTCGCCCGAGCTCGCGTCGATCAGGATGAAGCTGTCCGCCGAGGCCGACCGCAGCGCGACCCGCGCCGCCGGGTAGTCGTCGGGGCGCTTGGGGACGAATCCCGTGGCGCGTTCCCGCAGGAAGCCCTCCCGGGTCAGCTCTTCGGCGTGCGCTCGCCAGGGGTCGCCGAGGATCGGCGCATCTACGTCGTTGAGCGGGGCCTCGTGCGCGGCGCAGACCAGATGTTCGGCGTAGATCTCCGAGCTGTGTGGGTCGAGGATCGCCGACTCCACCGGCCTGGTCAGGAACTCGTCGGGATGGCGGCAGAAGAACTGGTCGAGCGCGTCCTCCCCGGCGACGTAGACGGCGAGGCCGCGCCCGCGCCGCCCCGCGCGTCCCCACATCTGCCGGAGGCTCGCGACCGTGCCCGGGAACGTCACGCAGATCGCCGCGTCGAGCTCCCCGATGTCGATCCCGAGCTCGAGAGCATCAGTGGCCACAACGCCCAGGAGCTCGCCCGCACTAAGGCGACGCTGGATCTCCTGGCGCTGGGCGGCCGTGTAGCCGGCGCGGTAGGGGGCGATCCGCTCGGCCAGCTCGGGCTCGAGGCGGTCCGTCGCGTGTCGAAGGATCAGCTCGACCCCCTTGCGCGACTTCATGAAGCAGATCGTGCGTGCGCCAGCCGAGATCAGCTCCGAGAAGACCTCGGCGGCCTCGTATAGCGCCGACCCACGCAACCCGAGTTTCTCGTCGAGCAGTGGTGGGTTCCACATCGCCACGCGGCGAGCCGGGCGCGGTGCGGTGTCGCGGTCGATCACCCGGAAGCCTTCGAGGCCGGTGAGTCGCTCGGCGAGCTCAAGGGGGTTGGCGATCGTGGCGCTTGTGAGTACGAACCGCGGCGCGGTGCCATGGATCGCAGCAACGCGACGCAGGCGCCGCAGGACGTTGCCGACGTGTGAGCCGAATACACCCCGGTAGACGTGTGCCTCGTCAACCACGACGAACGCCAGGTTCGCGAGCAGGTCACCCCACGCGGGGTGGTGGGGGAGGATCCCGACGTGGAGCATGTCGGGGTTGGTGAGGATCAGGTTGCTGCTCTTGCGGATCGCCGCGCGCTCCGCTCGCGGGGTGTCTCCGTCGTAGATCGCGGGACGGACCTGCCTGTGCAGCCCGAACGCGTGAAGCGCCCTGGCCTGGTCCTGGGCTAGCGCCTTGGTCGGGTACAGGTAGAGCGCGCGGGCCGTGGGGTCGGAGGTCAGGACCTCCAGCGTGGGGAGCTGAAAGCAAAGCGACTTGCCTGACGCGGTGCCGGTGGTGATGATCGCGGGGCCGTCGAACACGGCCTCGAGCGCCTGCGCCTGGTGCGCGTAGAGCTCGGTGATCCCCGTCTCCCGTAAGGCCCGGCGGACGCTCAGGCCGAGTTCGTCCGGCACAGAAACAAGCCGCGCGGGACGCGCCTCATAGAAGTCGTCGTGTGCCAGGCGTTCGTCGCCGCGGCCGGTTTCCAGCAGCGCGGCCCACGGCTCGGTTTCCCTGATCGTCGCCACCTGGCCAGTATGGTCGCCCGCGGAGATGCGCTGCGTCTATCTGGATCTGGACGGGACGCTGCTGGGGCCGGGCGGGTCGCTGCTGCGCGCCGCCGACGGGCGCTTCTCGCTCGATGCGGTGCGCGCGCTGCAGGCGTGCGCGCGGGCCGAAGTGGAGGTGGTCATCTACTCGGGTCGCCGGCAGGCCGCAGTGTTCGAGGACGCCCGGCTGATCGGCGCGCGCGCGTACACCTTCGAGGTCGGCTGCGGGCTAGTCGTCGACGGCGAGCTCGAATGGCTCACCGACGGGCTCGTTCCCTCCGAGGAGCGCGGGACGATCCACGAGCAGATCGCCGACTCGGGCGCGCCGGCCATGCTGCTGGAGCGCTTTGCCGGGAGGCTCGAGTACCACACGCCGTGGTCGGTCGGGCGTGAGGTCTCGCACCTGTTCCGGGGCGCGGTCGACCTCATCGAGGCCCGGGCCCTGCTCGACGCGGCGGGCTTTCAACTGCGGCTCGTCGACAACGGCGTCGTCCGGGCGGCGTCCGAGCAGATGCCCGGGCTCGATGTGGTCCACGCCTATCACCTGATCCCGGCCGCGGCCTCCAAGGCCCGGGCGGTCGCCCGGCACATGCAGGCTCGCTCCTACCGGTCCGAGGACTGCATCGCCGTGGGTGACTCACGTGAGGACATGGAGGTGGCCTCGGTCGTCGGCGCGTTTTGGCTCGTCGCGAACGCGCTCGAGCGCGATCCGGAGCTGGCGGCCGAAGCCGCCAGCCGATCAGGGGTGCGAGTCGCCTCCGGTGCGTACGGTGCAGGCGTCTATGAGGCCGTCGTTACGACCCTCGCGGAGCGGCGGTAGTCGACCTGCGGCGGTCAGGCTGTGCCGACAGGCTCGGGCGCGCGTTCCGAACTCAGCTCCGCCACCGGCCGCCTGGTGGGCTTGGCGCGTCCGGTGATGCGGCCTCGACGCTCAAACTCGGTCGCATCGCCGACCGCCCACTCGAGCCGCTCGACCAAATTCGCGGCGAACCGCTCACTCTCAAAATCTGCGGCGTTCACGCGCTCGCGCAATAGGACTTCCCCGTCACCCCGTTCTGGCTGGGGGAACCTGCTGCCGTGACAATGATCTCCGGCATGTCTCCCTCCGATCTCGCTTTGACCTGACCCCTGTCGAAGCGGGCAGATTCGCACAGCCTCCTTCATTCGCGGTAAAGATCTAGTTGAGCGCGGGACGAGCGTAGCGGCGGTGGCGTTTCAGGCAACGCCGCGGTTGCGCGACCGCGCGTGGTGCTCGGTGGCCTCGTCTTCGGCGGCCACCGCATCGGCCAGCGCTCGAGCTGCCTCCGACAACTCGCCGAATGCGTCGGCGACGGCAGCTGAGCTTGATCCGGTGATCGCGCCGTTGAGGGCCCCGACGGCCACGTCGAATCGCGCCCACAGATCGTCGGGCCCGCGACGCCCGGTCCCAGGCCGAAGCTCGTAGGGCGGCTGGGCGCGCTCCGCCCCTGGTACCGGTCGCCAGAGCAGCCCGGCGGCGTGCGCATGCTCCCACGCGACCTGCTCACGCGCCGCGGCCTCCGCCAGCGAGCGGAGCCTGGCCGCGAAGCCGGCGTCCGGCGGCGCGAGCTTGTGCGCCTGCATCGCCCCGGCCCAGTCGTTGCCGGCCTGGCGGACGGCGCGCATGATCTGTGCCTGCTGGGGGTCGAGATCCGGGCTGACGCTCATCGCTGCTCGCCGCCGCGGGCCTCACCGTTGGCGGGCTCGGCGAGCCCGACCGGCTCCCCGCCCCAGAAGTCCTCGGCGCTCGGCCCGCTCTCTTCGGCAGATGAAGCCGCGCGTCCGGTTCGCCCATCCTCGAGCAGCCGTTCGAGATCCGAGCGCCTGATCCGGACGCGCCGCCCGACGCGCAAGGCGGGCAGCGATCCCTGGTCGATCCAGTTACGGACGGTCTGCTGATTGAGCTTCAGCATCTCGGCGACCTCCGCGACGGTGAGGAACGAGTCCTCCAGGTTGCCTGGTTCAGGCGACATTTTTATCTAATTGAGACAAACTGGGCCTATTCGAGAGGATAGTATCTCGGCCGGTGGACGCGATCGTCGGGACTCGCGAAAAAGGTCTGCAAACGCGTGGAAACTGAAGGTCCACACGGCGACGAGGGCACGGAAGGGACCGAGGGTCCGAGCAACGTCGTGCATTTTCCGCGGGACTGGTTCGGGCCCACTGAGGAACTCGTGCCCTTCGGTCCGCGAGCGTCACGGCCCACGCTAGTCGAGCTCGAGAGCCAGGCGTCGGTGCGGCCCGACGACTTCTGGGGTGAGGACTCAGCGGCGATCCACGAAGTACTGCAGGGACCTGAGGCGGGAGTCGGGGACCCGTCTCCGATTCCGGGTGACGACTCGAGCGGCGCAGCGGCGCCGGCTCAATACGCGCGGTTGCGCGAGCGACTCGGCGCGTGGCGGTTGCACGCCTCCTTGGTTGTCGCGCGTGTGAGCCGGACGTGGCGGGCGCGGGTCCGCAGTCGTCCCGTCGCGATCGTAGCCGGCGGCATCGCCGCAGTCGCCTGTTCGGCAATTGCGGTCGGAAGCGTGCAGGGAGGCCACGGCGGCCCAGTCTTCCGCGCCTCGGCTAGGGCGAACGCTCCGGCTGCTTGGGCCCAGCCGGCTCGAGATCCTGGCCTCTTGACGGCCGCCAAGCGGCAGGGGTTGGAGTTGGTCACTTCGCACCACACCGCGGCAACGGCGCACGCGACGGCAAGTCACCGAGCGCCCTCTTCCGGACGCCGCGGATCGGTTCGTTCCCTTTCCTCGTCGGGCAGCCCACGTTCGGGTTCGGCGGACCGTAGCTCGCCGCCGCCCCCTACGCCGCCGCCCCCTACGTATGCCGCAACGTCCACTCCGTCGACTTCTCTGGGGTCCGGCACAGGCGCGACCGCAGCTTCGGCGAGCGGCGGTTCTGGCGCGGGCGACTCCGGCGTAGGAGGGACCAGCCAATCAGCCGGCCCCGAGGGACCCGGCGCGCCGTTTGGACCCGTCCACTCGAGCTGAGAATGCGATGCCAAATCTGAAACGTCACTGCAAAAAGTAGGCGGCCAGGTGTCGCGTTCTGCCGCCGCGTTGGCTCTCATCCACACGGACACGGAAGGCGTGAATGAACCGACTCCTTAGACACATGCGCGCGAACGTCGTGGCCTACGTCGCACTGTTCGTGGCGCTCGGCGGTAGCTCGTATGCGGCTTTCAGCCTCCCGAACCACTCAGTTGATCCCGTAAAGCTGAACCCCCGCTTGATTGGTGGGTACGTGCGCGCCTGGGCTAGCGTGGCGTCGAGCGGCCGTGTGACGGCATCAGGGGGCGCCGTGCGTGTGCTGGTCGACACGAGCGTTGCGCCCGGCCACTACATTGTCGATTGGCGGCCGAGGCCGACGACCGCGTGCCAGGTTGTCGGCAGCGTGGGCTTGACCGGCGGCGCGCTCGCTCCCGGCTCTCTCATCGCGAGCGCCGGCGCTTCAAGGGCGCTGGGAGAGCAGAGCGTCGTCCAAACTTATAACGCGCAGGGCCAGCCCACCCCGTTGACGTTCGACGTCGAGCTCATCTGCTCGACCCCACGGTGACGTGGCTTCGGGGCGACAGCTAGCGGCGCAATTGGCGGTAGCAGCGCTGATCGCGTTCGTTGCGAGTTTGGTTCAGCTAGTCGCCCTCAACACTGAAGCAGCCTACGCGGGAACTCTCTATTTGACCTCCTGCTCGGGGTATGCCGACAGCGGTAATGACGCCGACCTCAGCGGATTGGTGTGGCAAGGCCCCGGAGCAGGCTCCTACAGCACCGCGAACCGTTGCCCGCAGGGAGGCTCTTTCCAGATCCTCCCATCCGGCCAACCCCACACGGGTGACAATGCGCAATGGAACACAGTTACCCCACCCTCGATCGAGATCGTCCACGCGGTGACGCCGGTCAACGAGGTACTAATCGACCCGAACATCAGCGGGAATGGGTACGCTGCAAGCTTCTTCTGGCTCGGCGGCTCGCAGCAGATCAATCCGATTAACAACTGCTGCGGGGGTATGTACTACGGCTCGGGTATCAACCGCTCGCTTGGGCCAAGCCGTTACTTCGGATGGCAAGTCACCTGCGTCAGCGGCCCCTGCGGTGTGCCGCTTCAGATTCTCGACGTTCGAGGCGTTGAGCTTCAGGCCGTCGACAGCACTCCCCCCGGCGTCCTCGCGTTGGGGTCGGACAACCTCTGGTATCAGACGGCCAGATGGGTGAGAGGGACGTGGCCCGCCTCCTGGGCCGCCAGTGCCGACGATGGGATCTGCGGCATGCAGGCGATCGTCGATGGGCAGTCGATCCCGGGACCGAGCGACCCTTCACCTAACCAGCACAGCTGGACCCAGTGCCCCACCCCCGTGACAATGAACATGAACGTCAACACCACGCAATACGCGAATGGCGCGATGCCGCTGGTGCTCTCCGCAGCCGACGCCGCAAGCCCGGCCAATGTGTCGTCCCCAAGCGAGACGCTTCACGTCGACAATCAGCCTGTCAGCTTGACGCTCAGCGGACCGGTGGACGCCCTGTCGACGTCCGGCACGCAATACGTTGACGCCTCCGCCACCGCAGGGCCGAGCGGTGTGGCTGGTATCTCCTGCTCGGTCGATGGCGCACCCCATCAGTGGTACGCCGGATCGTCGGCCCGGATCCCGCTTCAAGGGCTCGGCGAACATCAGATCGTCTGTGACGCGCAGAACAACGCGATCGATTCGTCTGGCGACCCTGCAAGCTCGCAAACCGCCACGTGGACGCTCAGCATTCGCCAGCCCTCGGTGAGCACCGTTTCATTTGCGCGCGTGGCCGACGCGCTGCGTTGTTCGGCACGACACGAACGCGTGCGGATTCCCGCCCATTGGGTGACCGCGTTCTACAAGGGCCACCCGGTTCGGATTGAGCTGCCAGCGCAAACGCGGAGGGTCAAAGTCGTTCATTGCCATGCGAGGATCGTCCGACGACGCGTTCGGGTTCACGGTCACTGGCGGGCCGTGAACGCGGTGGTTCTCCCGCACGCCGTGGCCCTGAGCTCGATCCGCGTCAGGCCGGGTGCCGGCGCAGCGGTGAGCGGGTGGCTCGGCACCACGAACGGGAACGCGCTTACCGGCCAGACGGTGCAGGTCCTCACCGCGCCTGACAACGGCAGCCAGCAATTCACTCAGGCTGCGGCAGCGACGACGGGCGCGGACGGGAGCTGGACGGCTCACCTCCCGCCGGGGCCATCACGCTTGGTTGTCGCTCAGTTCGGCGGCACCGGGACGGTCGAGCCGGCGACGTCAACGGCGGCCCGCATCGTCGTCCCAGCCTCTGTGTCGCTCCGTATCCGGCCCCACCACGCGCATTGGGGCGGGCGGATCACGATCGCAGGGCGGCTGAAGGGCGGCTACGTCCCGCCGGCGGGAGAGCTTGTGGTCCTCTGGGTGGGATGGCCGGGCGGCTCGACCGAGATCGGCCACCTCTACGCGCGACAGGACGGGAAGTTCAGCGGCCAGTACACGTTCCTGCGCGGGAACGGCACCGAGACGTACCGGTTGTGGGCGGCGACTGCGCGTGAGAGCGATTACCCCTACGCCCCAGCGAGCTCGCGCAGGGTCTCCGTGACCGTCGGTCCATGAGCGCCGACCGATCCACCCGGAGGCACGCACCGGCTAACCTTTGGAGTGGTGGTCGGCGACATCCTTCAACCGACGCATCTCCTGTTCGTGTTGGTGGTCGCGCTGCTCGTGCTCGGCCCGAAGCGGCTGCCCGAGGTTGGCCGTTCGCTCGGGCGGACGATGCGGGACTTCCGCGCTGCGATGAGCGGCCAGGAGACTCACGATCAGCTGACCGCGGACACCGCCCCACAGCCCACGCCGCCCGCGCCGGCGCCCGCACCGACCGCAACCGCAACCGAGGAGCATCCGGCCGAACCGGCCGAGGTCGCTGCTCCCAGCTCAGGCGCTCCGGCGGCCACGGAGCGCCACCCGACGCCGACTCCATAGCGGACCGCGTCGGCCGCGCGATATACGCTCGCTCGATGAGCGACCGGGCCGAGACGGCCGCAGTCGTAGCGCTACTGCGATCGCCCAAGCGACCTGCTTCCGAGTACGCGGACTTGGTCGAGGACGCCGGCAGCGCGACGACGATCCTCGCGGATGAACAGGGGCTCCTTGCCGCTCAGCAGCTCGAGGCCGCCGAGGCTGAGGTCGCCGCGTGGGAGGAATCGGGCGTCGGCGTCTTTACCGTTCTCGATTCAGGTTTTCCCGCGAACCTCAGGATGGTTCACGATCGGCCTGCGCTGGTGTTCGTGGCCGGCAAATTGGAGCCGCAGGACTCGCGAGCGGTCGCGGTGATCGGGTCACGAAAGTCGTCTGCCACCGGGCTCGGCGTCGCCAAGTCCGTGGCGGAGCAGCTCGTGCAATGCGGATTCACGGTTGTGTCCGGTCTCGCCGCGGGAATTGACACCGTGGCCCATACCGCCGCGCTCGCTCGCGGAGGACGGACGATCGCAGTGATCGGCACGGGCCTGCACCGCAGCTACCCCCCTCAGAACGCCGAGCTGCAGCACCAGATCGCCAGTGAGGGGGCAGTCATCTCTCAGTTCTGGCCGGATGCTCCGCCGACCCGGCGAAGCTTCCCGCAGCGAAACGCCGTTATGTCGGGGATCGCACTCGCAACAGTCGTAGTCGAGGCGAGCCACACCAGCGGCGCGCGAACGCAGGCGCGGCTGGCCCTCGCCCATGGACGGCCGGTGTTGCTATTTGAGTCGCTGCTCTGGCAGCCCTGGGCGAGCGAGTTGGCGAGTCGCCCCGGGACGTGGGTGATCCGCTCGCCCGATGAGGTGCCGGCGACGGTCGAGCGGCTGTCGTCTGCCGATACGCTCGTGGCCTGAGGATCGATGCCGGCGGTAAACGAGCTGACCGCGCTGTACGAGAACTTCATGCTCTCGCCGCGGGCCGGACCCAGCGTCTGCACGACCTGCTTCAACCTGACCGACGGCTACAGACGGTGCTACGCGTGCGCAAATCGGGAGCGCGTGATCGACGCCGTCGCGCCGATCTCCTACAGCGTGGCCCACGAGCAGCTGCACCATGCGCTGGCGAGCTATAAGCGCCTGTCAGGAGAGGTCGCCCGCCGCATCGGCATCCAGCTGGCAGCGGTGCTGTGGCGTTACCTCGACGCCCACGAGTCGTGTGCCGCCCAGGCGGTCGGTGCTGAGAGCTTCCCGATCGTGACGACGGTGCCCTCGAGCGATCGCCAGCGCGATGACCGCCACGCCCTCCGCTGGATCGTGGCCGAGCTTGTTGCCCCGGCCCGGAACCGGCACGAGCGACTCCTCACGCGCTCCCCGCTCGATGTCGATCAACGCGCCTTTGACGCCGGGAAGTACCTGGCCCCACGGCAACTCAACGGCGAGCCGGTGCTGCTGATCGACGACACCTGGACCACCGGTGCCAATGCCCAGAGCGCAGCGGCGGCGCTACGTGCGGCCGGCGCAGGGCCGATCGCCGCGGTCGTGATCGGTCGGCACGTAACCCGCACGTGGCAGGACAATGACGTGCGTTTGCGCGCGCTCGAGCAGCCGTTCGATTGGCGGCGCTGCTCCCTGTGCGCGAACGCGACCACTGCGTCCGAGCTACGCGCCGCGGGCTAGCGCGAGGCCTTGGCTCGAGCTTGCTCGACTGCCGCAGCGGCACCGCCCGCCAAGGCTCGCCGTGGCCAAAGAGGAGCACGTCGGCGTCGATGGCCGCGATCGCATCGAGCGACTCCAGCGCCTGTGCGTTCCAACTCGTTCACCGCGTGCGGCATCAGCTGCCCCGTGCGACGGGTAACCGGGCTCAGGGTGTACATCGCGTCGCCCACAAACAGGCCCCCGTGGTCAGCGAAATGAAACGCGCAGTGACCCGCGCTCTGGCCGGGCGTGGGGATCACGTGCGGCCGGCCGGGAACGTCGAGTGCGTCGCCGTGGCCAAAGGTCTCCGCGTCTTCGACCCTTGTCAGTTTCGCGCCGCCGGCCTCCGTCGCCGACCACATACCAGTTCACGAATCAGTCGCAGAGGCGGTGGACCCGGGCGGTGACATCACGTGTCGCGGGCATGGCCTCGGTCCTGATCGCTGTCAGCCCCAGGCGCGGTGAAAGCTACGCATCCGTAGCTGTTCGTTACGCTGATGCCCCAGCGATGCCGCTCCCACCGCGACCGACGCCGCCCGACGCGACTCCGAAACCGCGCCGCCGGTACGCGCCGCGAATGCCGCCGGCGCAGCGGCGCGAGCAGCTGATCGATGCAGCACTCAGGGTGATCCTCAGGCAAGGCTACGGCGGCGTCTCGATCGAGGCGATCGCTCGCAGCGCTGGCGTGACTCGCCCGGTGGTCTACGACCACTTCCCAAACCTGGGCCGCCTGCTACACGCCCTGGTCGAGCGCGAGGAGCGCTACTCGCTCGAGCAGCTCGAGGAGGTGGTGCCAAGCGAGCCGGACCAGAAACATCCGGTCGAGGTGCTCGCCGCGAGCGTCCGGCGGTTCCTCGACGCGGTCAGGGACCGACCGGATACGTGGCGGCTGATCCTGCTGCCGATCGAGGGCACGCCGGAGATCGTGCGTGAGCATGTCGAGATCAACCGAGCTCGGATCCTCAAGCGGATCGAGCGGGTCGTGCGATGGTCGATCGATCGCGGGCAGCTGCCCGGCAAGCTAGACGTCGAGCTCGCGGCGCGCGCGATCCGGGATCTCGCCGAGGAGGCCGGGCGGATGGTGCTGACCGATCCCGATCACTTCTCCCCGGACCGCTACGAGCGGTTCGTCCAGAGCGTGCTGAAGCTCCTCTGGGCTCGCGACGAGCCCGCCGCGTAGGGCGCGGTTCGCAATGCGCCGTGCCTCGGTCTTTAAATCACGACGGGGACCCGCTTCCAAGGTCCCCGTCGCTGGTCCTGAGGGGTGCCCACGGCCGGGTTGGGCGGTCCCCTCAGGACCTTCTTACGCCCCCTCGAACTCGTCAGGCGGCCGAAAGTTGCGCCGCGCGACGTCGCCTGGTCCCTGCTTTACTTGAACTCCCCGCCCGGGGGCGTAGCTCAGTTGGTTAGAGCGCCGGCCTGTCACGCCGGAGGTCGCGGGTTCGAGTCCCGTCGCTCCCGTTGTAGGAGTGCCTGGAAAGCGGGTGCTTCTCGTCGTTCGAGCCTCTCCGAAACTGAAGCGGGCAACGATTCCGGGCAACCTTCGCTCGAATTTCCAGCTTCTTTTCGAGCGATTGCTCTCGTCCGGCCGTTCAAAGACTTGTCGCCGGGGCGCGGGCTTGGATGCCCGCGCGGTGGCGACAAGTATCGCGACCGCAGCCGTCGGGTTGCTCGCAGCTCTCGACGCGTCGACCACGCTCACAAGGAGCCGTAAAGCCGGCCGGATGCGCCGACGACCAAGCTGTGCCAGTCCCACCGTCACCCAACCTCGTCACTTCCTCCATGCGGAAGCGATCGCCCGACGCGGCCCCGGCTACGCCCGGTCTTACCACAGCTGTGTCGCCCATATGGAGGGCCGGTTGTCAAGGGGCATGGGTCGATCGCCGTTGTGCGGCTGGTGGGTGGCGTCGCGTTTGTGGTTGCGGTTCGCGGAGCGGTCCGGGCGTTCGCGGGTGTTCGCGACGTTCGGTCATGCTCATATTCGGGGGCTGGCCCAAGACCTCTGTTCGTCGCACCTCCGCTGTCTAAAGTCGAGCGCGCCCGCCAGGAGGCGGGTGCTCAGGCGACGAAACGCGGAGGTGCGCGAGCCGGGAAGCGTTCGGACCGCCTCGCCAACCGCAGCTGGTTGTCAGATGAGTGTGTCAGTCAGAGTGTCAGTCAGCGTGAGTTGGTAAGTCGGGTGCGGGTGGTCGGTGTGGGTGTCGGTTCGGGGCCGGTGATGGGGCAGGTGGCGATCTCCCAGCAGTAGGCGGCGAGCTCGCGCGCGATCGCGACGGCGACGACCCCGCCGGGTTTGCGACGGGCGTCTCTGAGCTGCCGCCGGCGGGCGTGCAGGCGGCGCTGTGCTTTCCAGGAGATGTTGATGATCTCGGGTGCGTGCCCGCGTTGGCGGCGCTCGAGCGCCTCGCCGACGACCGGGCCGCGGCGGTAGTGGTAGGCGGCCTCGACCAGCAGCCGGCGCGCGTGGGTGGAGCCGGCCTTGGTGATCGACCCCAGCTTGCGCTGATTGCCGGTGGTGTGCTCGCAGGGAACGATCCCGAGGTAGGAGGAGAGCTGGTCGGGGTGATCGAAGCGCGCCCATTCGCCGATCTCCGCACACAGCCCGAGCGCGGAGAGCGTGTCGATGCCGCGCGGGCACCGCAACCGGGCGACCGTGTGCGAGCACGGTGCGCTGAGCGCGAGCTGGGCGAGGTCGGCCTCGACCTGGTCGCGGCGGGCGATCAGCACGTCGTGGGCGTGCAGGTAGTCCGCCAGCGTCGCCCGGGAGGCATGATCGGCGAACCGAATCGAGGTCAACCAGCGGCGGTGCCTGCGCGTCCACGCCTCACCCTCCTCCCAGTAGATCTCGCGGCGCAACAGGAAGTTCCCGATCCGATGCCGGGCGCGGAGCCGGTCGCGGCTTTCGCTTTGATCTCAGACGCGGCTTGCAGTCGGCCTCGCTGCGGCTAGAGGCTGCGGCGCTGTGATGCGCCTTCGGGTCCGCGACGGGTGTCCAAATTCGCGGTCACGCTGCGTCGTATATGCAAAGTCAACTAGGAGGGATGATGTCCCAGTACATGCTTTTGTTGTATGCGACAGAGGTCGATGGCGAGGAGCTCGCAGAGCGCGAGGCCGAGATTCCGATTTTTGTGGAGTTGAGCCGTAGCCTCGAGGAGGCCGGGTTGTTGGTCGCGGCCGGCCGCCTGCACCCGACCACGACCGCCACGACGGTCAGCGCGATGTCCGGCGAGACGGAGCTCACGGACGGCCCGTTCGCGATCACTAAGGAGGCGCTCGCGGGCTACTACCTGGTTGAGGCCGAGAACCTCGATCAGGCCTTGGGCGTGGCCAAGCGGATTCCGTTGATCCGCTACGGACGCGTTGAGGTCCGGCCCGTCATGGGCGGGGCCGGTTGAGTGATCCAGCCGCGGACGTGGTCGCCCGCGCGTTTCGCGACGAGCGGGCGGTCGTGCTGGCGACTCTGATTCGCCATGTGGGCGATTTTCAGCTGGCCGAGGACGCGGTTCAGGATGCCTATGCGGCCGCGCTCACGACGTGGCCGCGCGACGGCGTTCCGGCGAATCCGGGCGCGTGGCTCACGGTCACGGCGCGCCGGCGCGCGATCGATCGCCTGCGCCGTGACCGCTCGGTGGGGGATCGTGCCGAGCGTCTTGCAGAGCTCGTACGCCTCGACCAGCAGGAGCACCGGGCCGTGATCGAAGAGAGCTCGATCGTCGACGATCGCCTGCGGCTGATCTTCACCTGCTGCCACCCCGCGCTGGATGTGTCGGCGCGCGTGGCGCTGACGCTACGGGCGCTCGGTGGCCTCACGACCGGCGAGATTGCGCGCGCGTTCCTTGTTGCCGAGCCGACGATGGGTAAGCGGATCGTGCGGGCCAAGCGGAAGATCGCCGACGCTCGGATCCCGTATCGAGGTGCCGCACGACGAAGAGCTGCCGGACCGAGTGCGCGGGGTGCTCCGCGTGGTCTATCTGATCTTCAACGAGGGCTACTCAGCAACCGAGGGCGACCGTCTCGTGCGCGAAGAGTTGTGCAACGAAGCGATCCGGCTCGGCCTGCTGCTGCGCGAGCTGATGCCCGACGACGCCGAGGTGTGGGGACTGTTCGCCCTGATGCTGCTGCATGACTCGCGGCGCCTCGCGCGTGTCGACGAGCACGGCCACTACCTCGCGATCGACGAGCAGGACCGCTCACGGTGGGACCAAGCGCGCATCCGCGAGGGCCTTCGGGCGTTGGAGCGTTCCGTGCGCCTGCGGCGCCCAGGTCAGTACCAGCTGCAGGCGGCGATCACGGCGCTCCAGATAGAAGACGAGCCCGACTGGGGGCAGATCGCCGAACTCTACGGTGCGCTCGTGAAGCTCACACCGACCGCAGTGGTCGAGCTCAACCGTGCAGTCGCCGTTGGGCTCGCCGACGGCCCTCAGGCAGGCCTCGACCTGCTCTCGCCGCTGCTACACGATCCGGTGCTCGGGCGCTACCAGCCGCTTCACGCCGCCCATGCCGAGCTGCTCAAGCGCGCCGGTGAACGAGAGGCCGCCGCGCGCGCCTACGAGACGGCGATCAAGCTGAGCGCCAACGCCGTCGAGCGGGCCGAGCTCGAGCGCCGCCTGCTGGATCTTTGAGGCGGCTGTCCAAATCGCCGCTCGTGCTGCGTCGGAGTAGTGAGGCCGCCTCTGGGAGGCGGGGAACTCCGACTCAGAGGAGCTCAGATGACGTCTCCAACCCCGAATATTCATCGCTGGCGAGCTTTCTCGCTACTTGCCGTGGCCGCGTTCATGACGGTCATGGATCTAACGATCGTCAACACGGCCCTTCCCACGATCGGGCGAAAGCTGCACTTCTCACAGACGAGCCTGCTGTGGGTCGTGACCGCATACGGGCTGGCGTACGGCGGCTTTCTGCTGCTCGGCGGCCGGGCCGCCGATCTCCTCGGGCGCCGCCGCATGATCATTGCCGGCTTGGCCGTGTTCACAGCCGCATCGCTGGGAGCGTCGCTCGCGGGCAGCGAGGCGGTCCTGATCGCGATGCGCGCCGTCCAGGGTCTCGGCGCCGCATGTTTCTCCCAGCCGCATTGTCGACCGTTCGGAACATGTTCACCGAGGGCGCCGAGCGCAACAAGGCGCTCGGTGTGTGGGGAGGTCTCGCCGCCCTCGGTGCGACCTTCGGGGTCGTGTTCGGCGGCCTACTGACGCGGTTCGCCGGCTGGCAGTACGTCTTTCTGCTCAACGTCCCGGTCGGCGTGATCGCACTGCTGCTGATCCGTCGGGTTGTCCCAGAGACTCGCGTCCACACTGCGCGGCGACGCTATGACCCGCTCGGTGCCGTGACGGTGACCGGCGCGCTCGTGCTGCTCGCGTACGCAATCGCGCAAGCCCCGCGGGTCGGCTGGGGGGCGGCGCGTACGATCGCCGAGCTGGCGGTCGCCGTCGCGCTGCTCGGAGCATTCCTGGTGATCGAGAGCCGCGGCGAGGCGCCGCTGATGCCGCTGCGGATCTTCCGCCTGAGACGCTCGCCGGAGCGAACGCCGTCGGCGTGCTGCTCGGCGCGAGCTTCTACTCGTTCATCTTCATCGGCACCCTGTACATGCAGCAGGTGCTCGGCTTCTCAGCTTTGCAGGGCGGCTTTGCGTGGGCCGCGGCGGGATCGCCTCGATGCTGTTCGCCGGCGTCTCGCAGGCCCTCGTGACGAAGGTCTCCGCGAAACTGGTGATGGCGTTCGGAATGACCGTCTCGGCGTCGGGATCCTCTGGACCACCCAAGCGCCCGTGCACGGTCACTACTGGGCGAACCTGTTCGCGCCGTTCCTAGTGGCTGTCGGGATGGGAACTGCCTTCGCGTTCATCCCGATATCGATCGCGCGCGCTCGCCGGCGTCGCCGATCACGAAGCCGGGGTGGCGTCCGGGCTGATCTACACCTCCCAGGAGCTCGGCGGCGCGCTCGGCATCGCGATCGCCTCGAGCATCGCCGCCAGCCACTACAACACCCTCCTGCGCGGCGGGGACACCGTCCACGCGGCGCTCACCGGCGGATTTCACTCCGCTCTCTGGGTGTCCGGCGCGATCGCGCTGCTCGCGATACCGGTCACGTTCCTCCTGATCCGCAAGGACGAGATGGCAACGGCAGTCGCCGCGACCGCCCTCCGGGGCCCAGAGCCCGAGCCTGCCACCTGACGCGCAGCAGGCCGAGCGATTCAACCAGCCACGGCCCATACAACGAACCAGGAGTCAACGATGCGACACACGATGGTCACCTACACCGTCAAGCCGGGACGTGAAGAGGAGAACGCAGCCCTCGTGCGGGCGGTATTCGACGAGCTCGCAGAGACACGACCGGCCGGTCTTCGGTATGCGGTCTTCTATCTCCCCGACCCGCGCCAATTCATACACCTATACGCCGATGAGGGCAGCACGACCGGCGTGCAAGCGCTGGACTCGTTCAAAGCCTTCGTAGCCGGAGCGGAGGATCGCCACGAGCAGCCGGCCACCTTCACACAGCCCGAACTAATCGGCGACTACCGCAGATTCGACGATCCCGACGGTCCAGCCTCCGCCGACTGACCTCCTGGGCACCGCCGGTACGACGACACCGGCGGTGTCCAGACCGACTACGCGGCTAGATCACGCCGTCCGAGCGAAATGCCAACCACGATCGCCACCCCCTCGCGGATTGAGATCGCAGAGCAACGGCCGCAGCGTCACTGCCACGATGACCGTGGAGTCCGCACGGCATCGTTGTGCTCGAGATCTCCGGCGAGGCGATCGTCGGGATCGACGCTTTCATGAACCCGGCGCTCCTGCCCCAACTCGGCTTCCCTGGCGACCCGCGGGCCGGACGCTCGCAGTAGCCCTATACGGCACAGGAGGACAGAAGTCATGCGCAAGCTCGTCGAATCCACACTCGTATCCCTAGACGGCGTCATCGGTTCCCCGGACCGTTGGTCTCCGTTCGACGAGGAGTCCCGGCAATTGGCAAATGAGGAACTGGAAAAGTACGACGCCTTAGTCCTGGGCCGGGTCACCTACGAGTTCTTCCGGGCGAACTGGGGTGCCCCCACCGGCGACCCCTACATCGACCAGATCAACGCCATACCCAAATACGTCGCCTCCCGGACGCTCAGCGAAGTGACGTGGAACGCCACCCTCCTCGGACCCGACATCGTCCATGCCATCGAGCAGCTGAAGGCCCAGCCAGGGAAGGACCTGTTCAAGATGGGCACCAGCCGCGTCGACGACATACTCGTGCGCGCGCGCCTCGTCCACGAGCTCCGTCTGTGGGTCATGCCGGTAGTAGTCGGCTCCGGCCAGCGGCTATTCGAACGCGTCGATACCTCGTCGCTCAAGCTCGAGCTCAGGGACGTCCGCAAGCTCGCCAACAGCTCAGTCATCCTCACCTACACGGCCAACTAACAATCAGGCCCCTGGACGCTCGGCCTGGGAGTGAAGCCAGAGCTAGTGATCATCCACACCGACGCACACCCCGTGCGGCCGGTCCGGCGTGGAGGGAGCGGCTGAGAGCACAACCGGCTGCTGTCGCCGCACTCGTTCCGGGGAGCAGGGATCGTCCTCTTTTGGGCGTGAATTGACTGGCTGGGGGCGATCGCTGCGCCGATCACCGCGACCAGGAGCACGCGCCGCCCGCGTGCGTGAGGAAACGTGGCGAGGTTGTCGAGCACTTGCCTACTCCCTCTCTCTAGCGAGCCCGGGTGGGGTCGTCGTAGGGGTCAGAGCCAAGCTTGCGTCCCTGAGTGGGGTCGTCGTACGGGTCAGAGCCGAGCTTGCGACCCTCGGTGGGGTCGTCGTAGGGGTCGGCGCCGAGCCCTCGGCCCTGGGTAGGGTCGTCGTATGGGTCGGAGCCGATCCGCCGGCCCTGGGTGGGGTCGTCGTGTGGGTCGGCGCCGATCTTGCGTCCCTGGGTGGGGTCGAAGGAATGAGCGTCGAACTCTTCGTGCGTCGTATGAGTCGGATCAAGGTCAAGTGTTGGCCACTCTTGGCTTTCCGCCTGGACCTGCCTGCTGTCGGGAGTAACGGTGGTCGTCATGGTGTGTCGTCTCCTTGAGGCAATTGGGTTTGTTCAACGGCTCGATCTGAGCTGCAAGCCGGGATGACCGTCTGCACCAGGCCACTGACGACGTCGTAGACGTGCCCGGACACGGTGACTCGCGGGGAGATCGCGGGTGCGGAGCGCAGGCGCTCGACGTCACGGGTGACGGTCGCCGCTGGGTCGAGGACGGCGTGCTCGCGCAGGGTCGACTCCTCGGCGCCGATCCGCTGGGCGTAGTTGCGGCGGAAGGTGTCATCGGCGAGTGCGGCGGTTCCGCACTGGGTGTGGTGGATCACCGCGACCTCAAACAGCGGGCCGTCGGGCAGCCCGGTCCCGGCGAGCTGGCCGATGAAGGCGACGTCGTTGATCACCTCCGGGGTGACCCGCCCGCCGACGTTTCGCAGGACCATCGCGTCGCTGAGGCCAAGGCCTAGGAAGTGCGCGGGGTCGGTGCGCGGGTCGAGGCACGTGATCACGAACAGGCGCAGGTTGGGGAAGACGACGGCGCCTTCGTGGCCGCCCGTGGCGGCGAAGGCGCGGTTGCGCGCAAGCGCCGACTCGATGCTGTCGGCGCTCGGCTCGTCGCGGCTGTCCAACTCGAACCCGGTCGTCCGGCCGATCCCGGAGCCGGCGGAGGTCACGCGCGGGGTGGGTTGCTGGGTGCTCATGGTCTTGTGTCTCCTATGGCTTGGGGTGGGGTCAGCTGTGGGCGGCGGCTGTGGCGGGCGGGCCTAGCACCTCTGGCGTGTCGTCGCGGCTGGTCGTCGGTTGGGCGGGCAGCAGCGCCAGCGCCATTGCGGCGCCTGCGGCGGCGATGCCCGCGGCGACGTAGTTGGCCGCGTGGAAGCCCTGGAAGAAGGCCGAGTTGGCGGCGTTGCGAATGGCTGACGCGAGCAGCGGATGGCCGAGGTGGGTCAGCTTGGCTGCGACTGTGAGTGCAGCACCGACGGATGCGTGCGCGGTCCGCGCGACGCTGGCAGGCAACCCTTCGGGAAGCGCGCCGGTGAGCCGGCTGGCGTACAGCGACGCGTAAACGCTGCCGATCACGGCGACGCCGAGGGTGCCGCCCAAAAGGCGCGTGGCGTCGTTGACCGCCGACCCCACGCCGGCTTTCGCTTTCGGGACGACGCCCATGATCGCCTCGGTCGCGGGCGCGCTTGTGAGGCCCATCCCTGTCCCGAGCACGACCATCTGGGCGGCGATCGTCCCGTAGCCGGTCGTGACCGACGAAGTCGAGACCCACAGATAGAAAGCCGTCATCAAGAACAGCCCGGAGGCGACGATCAGCTTCGTGCCGAACCGGACGGCCAGCTTGGTGCCGAGTATCGAGGAGATCGCGACGAATGAGGCGACTGGCAGCAGGCGCACGCCGGTCGACAACGGGCCGTAGCCCTTGAGGAACTGGAACAGCTGGGTCACCAGGAAGATGAACCCGGACAGCGCGAAGAACGAGATCGCGACCGAGGCGCTCGCGGCGCTGAACCGCGGGTTGCGGAACAGGCTCATGTCGAGCATCGGCTGCTCGGTGCGCCGCTCCCAGGCCACGAACGCCGCCGCCAGCACTGCGGTCAGCGCGAAGCTGCCGAGCGTCCGGGCGCTGCTCCAACCGTGGTTCGGGGCCTCGATGATCGTGTAGACGAGCAGCCCGATCGTCGCGGTCGACAGCGCGAACCCGGCCCGGTCGGTGCGGGGCGCGTGAGGGTCACGCGAGGTCGGAACGTAGCGGGCAGCCAGAACACCGGCGCCGACAGCGATCGGCACCATCGCGAAGAAGATGCTGCGCCAGTCGGAGAGCTCGAGCAGCCAGCCGCCGACGATCGGCCCCAACGCGATCGCGACGCCCGTGATCGCGCCCCACGAGCCGATCGCCCGGGCGCGCTCGCCCCGCTCGGTGAACACGTTTGTGATCAGCGACAGCGTCGAGGGGAACACCATCGCCGCACCCACGCCCATCACCGCACGCGCGGCGATCAGCGCGCCGGGACTGTCCACCAGCCCGCCCGCCAGGCTCGCCAGACCGAACACCGACAGTCCGGCGAGCAGCATCCCCTTGCGTCCGAACCGGTCAGACAGGCTGCCCACGGCCAGCACCGACCCGGCGAACAACAAGTTGAAAGCGTCGACAACCCACTGCAGCTGCGAGTCCGATGCGTGCAGCTGGCGCACGAGCGACGGCAACGCGACGTTGACGATCGTCGTGTCGAGATTGATCACAAACGCCGCCAGCAGCAGTGAGATCAGGATCAGGGGCTTGCGGTTCATAGCTCCTCCTCAGAGGTATCTAGCTTGCGTCATGCAAGGCAGACTAGGCGGGACTCTGGCTTTTGTCAAGCAAGTCAGCTACGATTGGAGAATGCTTCAACGCGACTATCCAGACCAGGTCTGCTCGATCGCCCGATCACTAGAGGTCATCGGGGAGCGCTGGACGCTGCTGATCCTCCGCGACGCGGTCGTCGGCCTAACGCGGTTCGAGGAGTTCCAGGCGAACCTCGGGATCGCGTCCAACGTCCTCACCAACCGGCTCAAGCGACTGTGCGACGAGGAGCTGCTCGAACGCGTTCCGGACCCGCAGCGGCCCGGCCGGCCGAAATACGTGCTCACCGACAAGGGACGCGAGCTCGCGCCCGCCCTGATCGTGCTCATGAAATGGGGCGACCGCCACTACCCGGCCCCAGGCGGCCCACCCCGACTCACCCTCCACGCCGGCTGCGGAGGCAACATCGGCCCAGACCTCCACTGCGACCGGTGCGACAAACACGCGGCGCGTGGGGAGATCGAGCTCCCGCCCGGCCCAGGGGCGCCACGCGGCGAACACGCCGGACGGTAAGCATCGGCCGCCCCGGCCCGGTCCGGCAGCCTGCAGTCTTCACCGCGGCGAGAAGGCTCGATGCGCAGCGCTGCCGGGCTCAGAGAAAGCATCCCACCGCGCGAAAGCGGGTCTCGAACTACTCCTCACCCTCGCACGTGAGATTCGCCAAATGTGTGCACCTCCCGATCGGGGCGATGGCGATCCAGCCTGCGGGCCGAAGCGATCACCGGCGACCCTCTACTCCGGCCGATCGGCGCAACCGTGTCGTCGCCGGAGGACTCGTCCGGTCTGAGAGCGGTCAGATCGTGAAAGCGCTCGCCCGCGATCCTCCGGGTGCTGGCGGATTACGCCTGAATCGGTCTTGCCCGCGTGGCTACCGCTTTGCAGAGATCCGATAAACCACGCAGATGGGTTGTCGGCGGAGCGTGCGTCTCTGGGTGGTCGGTCTCGGCACCGTCGGCCGGTGGCTTCTGCGGGTCCTTGATTCGCAGGCGGAGCGCGTCGCGGGGCGATATGACGTGCGCTTCGCGGTGACCGGCGTAGCGAACGCGCACGACGGCTTTATCTTCGACGACAGCGGTCTCGACGTTCCGGCCGTGCTCGGACATCTCGCGGCCGGTCGATCGATCGCGGAGCACCCGGGTGTCGAGCATTGGCCAAGCGCGATCGAAGGTCTCCGCGCAACCAAGGCCGACGTTCTCGTGGAGGTGACGGCGAGTCCCGCCACGGACGGCGAGCCGGGTGTGTTGCATATGCGAGAGGCGCTCGGGCGCGGTATCCCAGTGGTCACCTCGAACAAGTGGCCGATCGCGCTTCACGGCGTGGAGCTGGCGGAGTTGGCCAGCAGCCAGGGGGTCGCGCTGCGCGCCGAGTCTACGGTCATGTCCGGGACACCGCTGCTCGGGCCGCTGACCGAGGGTCTCGCAGGGGCGGTACCGATCGGGCTCCGCGGCATCGTCAACGCGACCGCGAACTTCATGCTCTCCGCCATGGCGTCGGGGCGGTCCTACGACGAGGCGCTCGCGGCGGCCCAGGCGGCCGGGCTGGCCGAGCGCGGGGTGGAGGCCGACGTCGAGGGCTCGGACGCCCAGGCGAAGACGATGATCCTGGCCGCGCTGGTCTTTGGCAGGCAGCTGCGCCCGGAAGAGGTGGCGCGCCGTGGGATCAGCGGAATCGCGCGGACGGAGATCGAGGGGGCCATGAGCGCGGGCGGGCGGATCCGGCATGTCGCGACGCTCGAGTTCTCGGAGCGAGACGGTGCCGGGGACGTTCGCGCGAGCGTCGAGCCCGTATTCCTGTCCGGCGCCGACCCGCTCTCGCGCATCGACGGGACGGACAACGCAGTGATCTGTCGCGCGACGCCGGTCGGAGAGATCACCATCGTGGGGCCCGGAGCCGGGCTCGAGCTCGCGGGCCAGGGCGTGCTCAGCGACCTCATCGCCGTCGCGCGCAGCCTCTGAGCCGCTCACAGAGCTGTGTCGACAGCCGGTGTCTGTTCGCCTGCGTGAGCGACGCAGCCGAGAAGCGTCTGGTGTGGCGTTCATTCGTCGACGTCCCGTCGCCTGTGGGAGGATTAGGTCGACCTCCCAGTCTTCTGGCGAGCGACCGAGCGGGGAAGATTCGGACATTGCCGGAAACTGGCCGGGGTAGCTATGAGGGCGTCGAATGCAGTCCTGTTCCCGTTCTCGTTGTTGACGATCAAGCGTCATTTCGGACGGCGCTGCGCGATTTGGTCGCTGCCACCGAGGGGTTTGTCCTTGTGGGCGAGAGCGCGTCCGGCGAGGCTGCCCTCGATGCCGTCGACGAGCTGCCCCCTCGATTGGTGATCATCGACAAGCGGATGCCCGGATTGGCGGCATCGAGGCCGGCAGGGCGATCAAGCGTCGCCATCCCGAGGTCGTGGTGCTCTTGATCTCAGTCGAAGAAGCGCCCGATCCACAGGTCCTACGCTCATTCGGAGCCGTAGTCTTCGCGCGCAAGCAGGAGCTTTCCCCCGCATTTCTCCGGGAGCTTTGGCGAAAGCAAAGAAGCTAGGCAGCACAACAGTTACCGGTGTGTCATGCTTCTCGCAATGGCTGGATGGGGCCTTGCGCAGGCCGGCTTTGGGTCCTACGGTGAGTCTGGCGGTACCCGTGCTCCTTCCGCGCCTTTCCCGGCGTCGAGGCTGGTAGCGAGATTTCATGCTCCCTACCTGCTCAGGATGGTCGCGTTGGCCGCCTTGTACTACGGCGCCGCGCATCTCAGTTATGCGCTCGAGTTCGCGGGCCCGGTCGCGTCGATCATTTGGCTTCCTGTCGGTGTCGGTATCGCCTTCCTCTACCTAGGTGGGCTCCAGCTTTGGCCGGGCGTGCTTTTGGGCGACCTGGCCGTAAACAACTACTCTGCGCTTCCGCTCGGCTCGGCGCTCGGCCAGACCATTGGAAACGTGCTCGAGGTGTACGTCGCGGCGCTGTTGATCCGCCGTCTTGTTCGCGGCAGCTCGCCGCTTGCAGGCGTTGGCAGCCTCTCTCGAACGCTTGTCGCGATCGCCATTGGAACGGCGGTCAGCGCCACCGTCGGAACGCTGTCCCTTCGTCTTGGGCACGTAATCACGACGGACGCCGCGCCAAGCGTCTGGCGCACGTGGTGGCTCGGTGACTGGTCGGGTGCGCTGATCATCGTTCCGCTCGCGATCGCGTGGCATCGGCCACCCCAGAGCAGTCTCCGGCATCGGAGTGTGATCGAGGCGGTGCTGATGGTTGCCGTAGTTGCCGGGCTGAGTGAGCTCTCGCTCAATAGCCACCGTCCCCTAACGTACCTCGTATTCCCTGGGCTGATCTGGGCCGCGCTCCGTTTTGCTCAGAGGGGCGCCACGCTGGCAATCGCAATCGTGGCCGGCTTCGCTGTGCTGGCGACCACCCATTATGTGGGCCCGTTCGCTTCACATTCGCTGGCGCGGAGCATCCTCAGCACACAGCTCTACATTGCCGTGGCGGCGCTGACAACCCTCTGCTTGGGCGCCGTGGTCACCGAGCGGCAAGAGCTTGCCGAGCGACTCAGAGCGTCGCGCGCGCGCGTGGTCGAGGCGGCCGATACCGAACGGCGGCGACTGGAGCACAACCTTCACGATGGGGCTCAGCAGCGCCTGACCGCACTAGCTGTTCGGCTCGCCATCGCCTCGGAACGCGTCCGCGAAGAACCCGACCTGACCGCGGCAATCATTGAAGAGACGGGAGCAGAACTGTCGCTCGCGGTCGACGAGCTGCGGGAGCTCGCGCACGGCATCCACCCGACACTGCTCACTCGTTTAGGACTTTCGACGGCGATCGAGAACATCGCCGAACGTTCCGTGGTTCCGATCAAAGTACTCGAGGTGCCGTCGACACGCGTTGACCATGAGGCCGAAGCGGCCGCGTATTACGTGGTTGCCGAGGCGGTCACAAACGCCCAGAAGCACGCCCACGCGAGGTCGATACGGGTACGCGCCGCCGTGGCGCGTCACGTCCTTCAGATCGAGGTTGTCGACGATGGCGTCGGCGGCGCCGCCGAGACCGGCGGCTTCGGTCTTCAAGGTCTCCGCGACCGGGTCGAGGCGGTCGAAGGTAAGTTCGAAGTAGACAGCATCCCAGGCCACGGAACGCGGGTAGCCGCGGCCATACCGGTAAGTCGTGAGGACGCGCCGACACCCCCTTGACACAGAAGAGGCTGAAGCGAAACGCGAAGCCAGCTTCCGCGTTGGGCTGAGGCTGTCGCGTAAAGCTTCGAAAGTCGACTCCTCGGCGAGCGGTGGGACGACTCAGCGAAATATCAGGTCGATTACGGGCGCTGTCCCATCAGACGGTGATTTGCGTGGGCTCTGGCATGGTGGTCTCCCACAACCAATTGATGCACCTTTGTCTGGAGTGGTTTGTGCGACAGCCTCGGCTAAACGCGACACTCTGCGCTCCCAAGATTGAGCCCGACGACAGTGGTCCTTCGGAACGATCTCGATCGTGTCGCGGCGCTCCGAGCTGAGTACCGCGACCTCGGCGAAGCAGGTGTCTTGGCCCAAGGCCTGAGCGCCCTGCTCGTCGCCAATTGCGCGTCCGCGCGCAGCGGCTTGCACGAAACGGTTGAGCTCGGCCGCGGGCCGCGACGAGTGGGGGTGGACGAGCCCAAGGTCGCCTGAGCGATCGTTGGAGCCGACGCCGTCTGGATGGTTAAGGCGGTGGCGACTCCTCGGCCGCGCCTACTGAGCCGGTGCGGCGGACCGCCCGGACCGTACTGCTTCGCATCCAACGGTCAAGGTCGCGGCGGTAGGCCTCTTCGAGCTCGTGAGGATCGGCTCCGCGGCTCTCGATGAACCGCCTATACGGTTCCATGCGGCGCTTATAGTGCGCCTCGAGCTCGCGTTCGGATCGGGGCGCGCCCAGCGGCCGGTGAACACCGTCAAGGCGGCGTAGAGCGGCGCCCGCGCAGCTGCCATTTCACCCGCAGGCAGGGCCGGACGAACGACCGGAACGTCGCCAAAGGAATGAAGGCGATGCACAGCGGGCCGACGCGAAAGAAGTCGTCAAGCACCGGACACAGGACCGGCCGTTAGGCCAGCGAGGAAGCGGCCGACGAGCCCGCAGTGTGTCTACTCGCTCGCGCGACCATACGACAGAATCAGCGCATGCCGATCAGCCTCGAGACCGAGCAGAAAGAGTTGTTGATGCGTCTGGTCGAAGCAGTCCGGAGCGTCCCGGGCGAGAGTCGTCGATCTTTCCTGGTCATCTACCAGATGGCGGGCGTCACGAAGCTCCAGGGGAACGGCCTCGACGACTTTCCAGTCCTCAGAGACGACCTCACGACGCTCTCCGACGCTGGGCTGATCCGCCCCACAAACCACAACGAGCACGGCGGCATCAGCGGGTTCATCCTGCCGCCGGAGGCCTTCGACTATTACTCTGAGTTGAGGTCAGAGAGCGACGATCAGGCCGGTCAGGTTGAAGAGGAGATCCTGCACTACCTGACTGGGGCTGACTTCCAGTCGCGGTACCCGCAGGCATTCGCGCGCTGGCGCGAAGCGGCAGAGCTCCTGTGGAAGGCCGACGGATCAGACGAGCTTTCGACGATCGGGCACAAGTGCCGTGAGGCCGTCCAGGACTTCGTAACGGAGCTGCTTCAGCGCCAGGGCGTCGCGCCCAAGAACCCGGACCCAGCTAGGACTCGAGACCGCTTATCCGAGGTTGTCGATACGCGGCGGGTGGACCTTGGTGACCGCAAAGCGGAACTGCTTGACGCACTCTTCAATTACTGGAAGGCGGCGTGCGACCTCATCCAACGCCAAGAACACGCAGGGCAGCGTCAGGACGGGGAGCCGCTCACATGGGAGGACGGACGGCGCGTAGTCTTCCAGACGGCGGTCGTGATGTTCGAGATCGACCGCACCCTCTCGCGTTTTCGGTCTGGCACGACGCTCCGCATGGCTCCTGCGTCGCCATTGCACTCGTCCGGGGCGACGGGCTGCGACCGATTGCCTTCGTGGCAAAGTGATCGCGC
This sequence comes from uncultured Solirubrobacterales bacterium, assembly GCA_963826395.1. GTDB lineage: Bacteria > Actinomycetota > Thermoleophilia > Solirubrobacterales > Solirubrobacteraceae > Palsa-465. The sequence goes on from CAWGWP010000001.1 coordinate 174,579, forward strand.
CGTCGAGGGCGGCCCGGTGATCGGGGCGTCGCCAGAGCGATCGCAGGCTGGGAGTCGGCGCCGAGGTGGAAGCGATCGTCCGGTCTGGCGACCGCTGGCATCCGAAACCAGCCACGCTCTGGCCGCGGTAGGCAGGCTGGCCCATCACGCCTACACGGGTCACCGCGGTCTGGTCGCCGCTTCGCATTAAGGATCGGTGATCCGCGCCGAATCGTCGCCGAGCTGCTTGCAGCTTCGGCGAGCGCGGCTAGCACCGAGCTCGTCGGACCAGCCGGATTTGACGGCCGTAGTGCACTAATACCCGCGACGAGATGCGCGTTTGTGGCGAGACGCGGAACGCGACCCGTCAAGGGTGTCGTGGTCCCGCTCTGGTTGCCAAGGGCGGGTGCAGAACATGGGCCCTCCCAGGCGTAGGATCAGTCATCGGCGCGAACCCGACCCTGCTTCGACGACCCTGGAGCACGCCGGGGGCGATCCGGGCCCACCTTCCCACTACCACCAGAGGAGTGACTATGTCCACCGAAACCAAACCCAGCATCGTCTTTGCGCACGGGCTGTGGGCCGATGGTTCGTGCTTCAACAAGGTCATGGGCCCGTTGAGGGCGGAGGGCTACGAGGTGATCGCCAGCGAGCACGGCCTCGACAGCCACGCGGGCGATGTCGACTGCGTGCTTCGGTCGCTCGGGCGGGTGTCGAGCCCCGCGATCCTCGTCGGCCATTCGTACGGCGGCAGCCTGATCACTGCCGCAGGAACCGACGACCGCGTCGCGGGGCTCGTCTACATCGCTGCGCTCGCGCCGGATGAGACCGAGACATCGCAGAGCCAGCAGGACAAGTTCCCGGCCACCGACGTGTTGCAACACATCGAGGTTGCGGACGGGCGCATCTGGCTGCTTCGGTCCGGAATCGACTGTTTCGCGGGAGATCTAACCAGCGAAGAGAAGGAACTCGTGTGGGCGACGGCGATGGCGCCCGTCGCGGATCTATTCAACCAGAAGGTCGACGGCGTTGCCTGGAGGACGAAGCCGAGCGCGTATATCGTCGCCTCGCAGGACCGCACGGTGAACCCGGAGCTCGAGCGGTTCGCCGCCGAGCGCATGGGTGCCAGGGCGTATGAGGTCGAGAGCAGCCACGTCCCGATGCTCTCCCACCCGGACGTCGTCCTCGACGCGATCCGGAAGCTCGTGACGGCCGTCTAAGGATCCCTGGCTGGAGCGTGAAGCGCCGCGAGAAGACAGTCAGCGCATCAAGCGATTGACCTGAAACGCGAAGGCACAACCTGAGTCACAGCGGCAACACACACGCACGATCGAGACCCAATCGAACGTGGTGCAGAGCGGGGCGCGAGCGCGCCCCGCTATCACGCGTCGCCGCGAATCCGGCCGCCGGCATCGGGACCCTCGCTTGCGCGGAACTCGCCCACCATGGATGGTCCGGGCTCCCGCCAGATCACACTCGGATCCGATGACCAGAATCGGGTGAGCGTTAGCCAGGATGGCCTCGGCTGCTGGCACCGGAGCGCCCGCGCCAGACCGATGACAGCGCTGCTGTCCACGACGGGAAGGAGTCACGATCACGACGTCCGGAATGCGGCCGACGGCTACCCGTATCGGACAGCTGGGATCACGCGATCATGCCGGTATGGCGTGGCTGCTCCGTCGCCATCGCAATCGTCAGCTCGGCGACGCTCGTCTGAGCAAGCGATGGTCAGCGGGTAGCGGGTGCGACCAGCCGCTCCCACGCTAACCGGCGTCGATGCCTCCACGCGGTATCAGCGGCGAGACCAGCTCATGGCATGACCGCTGCTTCCCGTCCGCCTCGAAAGCGCCGTGACGAGCACGAGCTCTGCTGCTCACCGATCAGAGAGCAGCTACGCGACGACGGCGATCTCGGTGTCGCCGTTCCCTGGGGGCCGGTGTTGCTTGTCGCGATTCTGATGCGCCGTCCACGCCGCCCGGTGGCGCCTGCGCTCGAACGGGGCACGGCGATCGCAAAAAGTCCCAGAGATTCTGTGGTGATGTTGTCTTGTCCTAGCGCGGCGCGAGGCTGTACGCTTCGCTGGTTGGGGGCGCCTCGGAAACCGGGGGGGAGTGTGGGCGATTCACGGGATTTCGCAAACCGGGTGTGGGTCCGGTCGTTGCGCGCTGTGGCGGCGCTGGTGGGGGCGCTCGCCGCGGGTGCGGTGTTGAGCGCCGCCGCTGCTGCGGCGCCGCCCGACCTGACGGGCTCGTGGATCAACCCGGTGGCTCCGTCTGCTCCTGCCTGGCATTTGCAGGCGAGCTCTGATCTGAGCACGCTCCGCGGCACTTGGACGGGCGGTCAGGGTCATGGGGGCCTGATGGGCAGCTTCACCGCGACCCTCAACGGCAGCGAGACTGAATACACGGGGACCTTCCACATCGACGAGGCAGGCAACACGGTGGATGGCACGATCACATTCACGATCGAGACGCCAGACCGCGTCTCGATCACGATTCAGGACACCTCGTGCAATTTTTCGTGCAACATGGCGCCGTCCACGTTCACGCTGGATCGGGCGCCAGCGACGGTCATCGTCGGGCTCGGCGACTCGCTCGCATCGGGCGAGGGTAACCCCGACGAGCCCAAGCGCGGCGACGTCCCTGCCCGGTGGCTCGACCCCCGGTGTGATCGCTCGGCCAAGTCCTACCAGGCGATGACGGTCGCGCGGCTGAGAAAGGCCCACCCGGCTCGCCAGATCACATTCCAGTTCCTGGCCTGCTCTGGGGCATCGATCCCGATCGGACTGCTGGGCCCGTACGCCGGCATCAATCCCGCGAGCCCCGATCTCCAGGGACAAGTCGAGGTGGCTCGGACTGCGATCGACGGACAAAAGCCCAACGCGGTCCTCCTCAGCGCCGGGGTGAACGACCTGCAGTTCGGCGCCGTCGCACAATTCTGTGCCACGTATAGCAACTGCATGAACAGACAGTGGGGCTTCAGCGGGATGACGCTCTCAGAGTGGCTGGATGAGCAGTTCGCTCACCTACCCAACCACTACTTCCAGCTCGCAGCGGCGTTCCACGCCGCCGGTTGGGACGGGAAGCGGATCTTCATAACCCAGTATCCGAACCTGTTCAACGACAGCGACGGGAGCGTTTGCGCACGGATCCACTTCACCGGTCCGTTCTACATGACCCGGACGGAAGCGCTGGGCCTGGAAGGGCGGCTCATCGAGCTCAACCGCGATATCGCGACCGCCGCGCACGACTACGGCTGGCATCTGGTCAAGGCGCCATCCGGCTTCAACACCCACGGCTATTGCGCGGCCCACTCGTGGATCGTCACGTACTCGGTCTCCAAGGCCCAACAAGGAGATCCAAACGGAACGCTTCACCCCAACCTCGAGGGCCAAACCGCGATTGCGAATCAGGTCTACGCCGCAATTAGCGGCGCGCTCAAGCTCCACTAGTTCACTGCAGAAGAATGACCGCTCGCTGCCGCTCCTGAGGAAAGGAGCGGTCCCGAGCACTCATGTCTCCCTCTAGCAACGGGCTACCACCGTCGCTCCCAGCACGAGGGTCAGGCTGCTGAATCCGCGTGGAGGCCGCAGCGCGTTTGCCTGGTCGCGGCCGGTCGCAGCTTTCACCACGCGGACGATTGCTTTCCTCACGAGCGATCCGCCGAGTTCACGATCGAAACGGCGACGCCTCGATCGTGCGGATCGCCGGCGCCGGGCGACTGCTCTGCCACGGTTGCGATCGCCGGCGCCCCGAGCGGGGGAACGCGTGCCCTGCAGCCCGCGCAAGGGAGGTGCCCGGCGGTCGCGGGCTTGATGCCTGTGTTGACGGCGGAGCGGGTTTAGTTCGCGAGCGTCGTTGGCGGTTGCCGGTCGGGCGAGAGTCGGGCTCGGTCCAGGTCGACGCGGTAACCGCGGACGGGAACGCCTTCCTGGCGCAGAAGTTCGAGCTGTCGCGCTCCGATCGGCGCGCTACCGTCGCTGTCGGCACCGGTGGAAAACTGACCCCGCTCCGCCGGTTGAGATTTGACCCCCCTGTGATGGTGGCGGAGTCGTCCGGGGTGGTGGTGAGCCTGGCTCGGTCATGTGATCGAGACCGGGAGAAGGGTTGTGCTGGACGTGGAGCGCTGGGCCGAGCTGCGCAGGGAACACTTCGTCCGCGGGGTCTCGATCAAGGAGTTGGCGCGGCGGACGGGTCTGTCGCGCAACACGATTCGGGCGGCGCTGCGCTCGCCTGAGCCGCCGGCGTTTCGCTGCCCGGAGCGCCCGTCGAAGCTCGACCCGTTCAAGGACGAGATTCACCGGCTGTTGGGGAACGAGCCGAGACTCTCGGGGGTGAGGGTCCGGGAGCTGATCGAGCCGTTGGGGTTCGAGGGCTCACAGACAATCGTTGATGACTATCTGCGTGAGGTCAGGCCGTTGTTTCTCAAGCTGCGGACGCATCAGCGGACGGTGTATCGGCCGGGGGAGGTCTGCCAGTGGGATCTGTGGGAGCCCTCGAGCCCGGTGCCGGTCGGTCACGGCCAGGTCCGGCGGGCGTGGGTGGTGGTCGCGTGCCTGGGTTACTCGCGCGCCGGCGCCGGCGCGCTTGTGTTCAGCAAGGAGGCGCCAGACGTGCTGTGGGGTATGACCCGCTGCCTGTGGGCCTTCGAGGCGCTGCCGGAGCTGTTGGTGTGGGACCGGGAGGGGTGCCTGCACGCTGGTGGCGGGCGTCCAACGTTGGACTATGCGGCGTTCTGCGGGCGGCTGCCTATCGACTGGCACTTCTGCGAGCCGGCGGATCCGCAGGCGAAGGGGTGCGTGGAGCGGCTGCAGGGATACATGGAGACGAATTTCGAGCCCGGCCGGCGGTTCGCGAACCACCTCGACTTCCAGCTGCAGCTTGACGACTGGTTTGGGAAGGCGAACGCGCGGACGCACAAGACGCTGCGCGCCCGGCCGATCGACAGGCTGATCGAGGAGCGGGCGGTGATGCGACCGCTGCCCGCCTCTAAGCTCGACGTCGATCGTCGCTGGGTGACCCGCGTGCCGCCCGATCCGCACGTCCGGTTCGACACCAACGACTACTCGCTTGACCCGAACCTCGTCGGCCGCCGCGTCGAGGTTCGTGTCTCGCAGCGCCAGGTCACAGCCGTCGCGTTGAACACCGGCGAGCTCGCCTGCTCCCACGAGCGGGTGTTCGCTAAGAACCGGACGATTACCGCGCTCGAGCACGCCCGGGCGCTGCGCGAGCGCCGCGGCAAGCCGACCGACGACGAGCTGGTCGTCGAGCAGCGCCCGCTTGACGTCTATGACCGAGTGATCGCATGAGCCGCGGCTCGGAGCTGACGCACTTGTTCCGAGCGATGAAGGCGCCCGCCGCGGCTAGGGCTCTGCCGAAGCTCGCCGAGCGCGCCCGCGCCGAGGAGTGGAGCTATGAGCGGTTCGCCGAGGCGCTGCTGTCGACCGAGCTCTCCTCGCGCGAGTCGTCCGGCGGGCGCCTGCGGATCCGCGCCGCCCGGTTCCCCGCCCACAAGACGCTCGAGGAGTTCGACTTCACCTTCCAGCGCTCGGTCAAGAAGCAGGTGATCGAGCACCTCGGCCAGCTCGACTTCCTCCACGCGCGCGAGAACGTGATCCTGCTCGGACCGCCCGGCACCGGCAAAACGCACCTGGCGATCGCGCTCGGGGTCCGCGCGTGCCTCGCCGGCCAGCGCGTGATCTTCAAAACCGCGACCGAGTGGGTCGCGCTGCTCGGCGACGCGCAACGCCAAGGCCGGCTCGACGACGAGCTGCGTCGACTCGAGCGGATCCCGCTGCTGGTCTGCGACGAGGTCGGCTACGTCCCGTTCGACCCGCAAGCCGCAAGCCTGATGTTCATGCTCGTCTCCCGCCGCTACGAACGCGCCAGCCTGATCGTCACCTCAAACAAACCATTCTCGGCCTGGGGCGAGATCTTCGGCGACGACGCCGCCGCCGTCGCGATGGTCGACCGGCTGATCCACCACGCCGAACTGATCTCACTCAAAGGCGACAGCTACCGGCTCAAAGACCGCGACCTCGGACCCCGCCCCGCCCGCCAGAGCGCCGAAACAGCCTGACCGACCACCCTCGACGACCACGCCGAGCGCAGCAGACCGGCTCACAACACGTCAACAGAGTCGCTTCACCGACAAAGCAGCGGAATCGCCCCCTCCCACAGGTCGCGCCGGCGGCATCTCGCTCCGCTCGCCTACGGCTCGCTGCGCGAGAAGCCGCCACAACCCAGGGTGGTCCACTTTTCGACCGGCGCGATCCCGCCAGGGGGGGGTCAATTCTCAACCGGCGCCAAAGGGTCAAATCTCAACCGGCCTTGACAGTCGCTGCGCACGACACGATGCCAAGGCACATGGGACGCACGGCCGCGTGTGCCTGCGGTCCGCCAGTGCTCGGCAAGGACGCGCCCGACAAGGCGTGGGGAGCCTGGTTCGATGTCTTTGTAGGTGCTTACGAACCCGGCGGAATCGCGCGTACCCGGGAGATGATGCGTTCGCTTCGATTGGTGGCGTTCATGGTGCGATGACGAGTTGTTTGATGAGTCCGTTTGCGGTCGTGAAGTCCCACTTCAAATCGGCGGTGCCGCCGGGGAAGTTGCCCGTCAGCCGGCCCGTGACCACGAAACGGTCTGCGGTAAGCGCGTCGGTGCCGAGGACATCCGTCGTGTACGTGTATTGCGACGCTGGCCCGGTCTGCCAGGCCCGGATCGCGGTGGTCCCGTGACGTGTTTCGCCCTCGTCGACGACCGTTGCGTCATCGCTGAACAGGGCGACGATCGAATCGATCTCGCGATCGGCATCGAGCACGAAGTAGCGGCGGATCACGTCCGGGACCCCTTCGAGCCGGGAGACGCTGCTGGTGTTGCTCATTGGAGCCTCCTCGTTGTAGTCGTGTTGCCGTAGTGACGGCGACACCGAGAACGTTGCGGCATCCACCCACTGGAGAGTCAAGGGCCAGATGTCGACTTGACCCTCCCGCAGGGGGAGGGTTGATACTGAGCCCATGAGGACGCGCGTCACGATCGGCGACTTCTCCCGCGCCTCGCAACTCAGCGTCAAGACGCTGCGCCACTACCACGAGGTCGGGCTGCTCGAGCCAAGCGAAGTAAACCCGGACAACGGCTATCGCTACTACTCCGAGGACCAGATCCCGCTCGCCCAGGTGATCCGCCGACTCCGGGGCCTGCAGATGCCAGTCGCGGATGTCAAGTCTGTTCTCGCCGCGCCGGACTCCGAGGAGCGCAACCGGCTGATCGTCGAGCATCTCGATCGTCTCGAGCTCGAGCTCGCCCAGACCCGTCAGGCCGTCGGTGAGCTGCGCGACCTGCTGCAACCCGAAGCGCCACATCCGATCGAACACCGCACCGTCGAACCGACCCACGCGATCGGCATCGAACAGACCGTCGATCGCGACGACATCTTCGACTGGTGGCAAGGAGCGCTCGGCGAACTCCACGCGACCCTCCGGGCGCAGAGCCTCACCGCGAGCGGGCCAACCGGAGGCCTGTACGCGAGCGAGATCTTCCAACACAGCCGCGGCCAAGCGACCGTATTCATCCCGACCGATGGAATCGTCAAACCGATCGGACGGGTCGTCTCACTGCTGATCCCCGGCGCCGAGCTCGCGGTCACCCAGCACCGCGGCCCCCTGAGCGATATCGACCTTACCTACGGAAAACTCGGCGCATACGTGATCAAGCACGAGATCAGCGTCGATGGCCCGCTACGCGAGAACTACCTACGAGGCATCACCGAGACCGCCGACTCCGACGAGTGGAACACCGAGATCGCCTGGCCGATCTTCCGAACCCACAACGGACCCGTCCTCGCGACAATCGCCGCACCGCGACGGACGACCGTCTCGCGCCGGAGCTAAAGCAGATCCGCAACCGAGGAGCGACTCGCGCCCTGCTCGTCGCCCGTTGCGCAACCCGCGCATTCCGAGACGCGTGAAGCCCCGCTCGAGGATGCCTGTGTGGTCGCGGATGCGGGGCTGGCCGCCCGACGGGTTATGTGGCGCTTGACGCTGGGGAGGCAGCCCGCAAGAGTTCTGTGGCGCTCACCGTCGATCCAGTCTGCTAACAGGCGAGAACTCGACGCCGGGAGGTGCGGGATGAAGGCGATTGTGGTGACGGACGAGGCTGCGGGAACGGCCGGGATGACGCTGGTGGAGCGGCCCGAGCCGCCAGCGGCGATTAACGACGTCATCGTTCAGATTCATGCGTCGGGATTCGTCCCGACTGAGATGGAGTGGCCGTCGACTTGGACCGATCGCGCCAACCGTGACCGAACACCGTCGATCCCTGGGCACGAGCTGGCCGGAGTGGTCACCGCTCTGGGCTACGGCACGACGGGGGTGTCGGTGGGACAGCGGGTGTTCGGCCTCGCGGACTGGCATCGCGACGGCACCCTGGCGGAGTATGTGGCGATTGAGGCGCGCAACCTCGCGCCGCTGCCGGGTGACATCGACTTCACCGTGGGCGCGAGCCTGCCGATCTCGGGTCTGACCGCGTGGCAGGGACTGTTCGATCACGGCCACCTTCAGGCGGGGCAGAGCGTCCTCGCGCATGGCGCGGCCGGCGCAGTCGGGACGATGGTGACCCAACTCGCACGTGACGCTGGCGCCTACGTGATCGGCACCGGGCGCGCCGCGGACCGCCAGAAGGCGCTTGAGTTCGGTGCGCAGGAGTTCGTCGCCCTCGAGGACGACGCGCTGGAAGATGTCGGCGCCGTTGACCTGGTGTTCGACGTCATCGGCGGAGACATCCAGAAGCGGTCCGCGAGCCTGATCCGGGCCGGAGGAACCCTGGTGACGATCGTAGGGCCGCCCGAGGCGCGGCCCGCCGACGGCCTGGCAATCGACTTCGTCGTCGAGTCCGATCGTGCGCAGCTGAGTGAGATCGTCCAGCGGGTGCGGGACGGACGGCTGCGGACCAACATCGGCAACGTCGCGACCCTCGACGATGCGGTCGCCGCCCTCAACCCGACCGAGCGACTCAACGGGAAGACGATCATCCGCATTCGTCCATAAGGACTCGGAGACAGCAGCCCCCGTTCCGCGCAAAGTAGGACTCCGACACGGGGGGTGGCATTATTGCGGCAGAGGCAAAGCGGGTCTCGGCTCGCAGTTTCTGCACTTCTTGAGAGGCATCTCTCCAGCCTCGGCGGGAGAGGCCAAGCTCAGCGACGATCCGCCGGGACCGTCGCAACTCGTCCAAGTCGATATGCGGTTCTTGTCGGCGGCCGAGCAGTGCCAAGACGCCCGCTTTCGCTCGCACGGGGAATCCGATGATCTCGGCGACCGGACCGCGACACTGACGGTGCCGTTCCAAGAGTGCGAGCGCGGGGGATTCCAACGAAGGCGGTTCGGGGCGCTTGTGCCATTGCGGCACTCTGCGCAGCGAGTGAAGGAATCGGAACGACGACTTGCCCTGCCCTGGGGTGACCGCCTGAAGTCGACTTAGCTCGCGTCTGGTCGTCGGTGTCGATGTCATGGACAGTCTGGATTACTTCCTGTCGGTCGTTGGGGGATGGACTAGACGAGGAGAGACTGTGCGAGTCCGATGAGAACGCGCGGGTCCGGCATGATTGCCGCTGAGTGTCGACCCCAGAGCCCCAGGCGCCGGATCAAAACCCGTCCCCAGCGGATCGCGTGGACGACGCGCTGCACGACAGTCTGATCGGCCGGGGCCGGCACAAGGGCCTGATTCCGTTCTTCGAAGACCTGGTCCACTACATCGTCGCGCTGGCGCTGCTCGGCATAGCCGTGTTCGTCATCTTCAAGACGGTCCACGACCTCATCGTCACCCACCAGGGCTACGCCCAAGCCGCGACCACGGCGGTCAACGGTGTGCTGATCGCGATCATCGTGCTCGAGGTGATGCGGACCGTGATGGCTCACTTCGACCGGGGTGGACTTCAACCTGAGCCGTTCCTGATCATCGGGATCATCAGTGGCGTTCGGGGGATCCTGTTTGTCGGCGCTCGCCTGTCGCTGGGAACAACCGGGGGGCCCCCCCATCCGCGTTCACGATGCGGTGCTCGAGCTTGCCGTCGACGCAGCCGTCGTAGTCGGCCTGTCGGTGTCGCTGGTCCTGCTTCGGCGTCGGTCTGGGACGGGGGAGGGCGCGGACCAGAGGGGCGCTACCCGGCGAGCGGATCGCGAAGCGGCCCCCTGAGTCGCCCGACGCCACTACACATCTCCGCTCGGGCTGAGGGCGAAACGGAGCGCCAGCGGAAGTCCCAGCCACGGTTCCCCTGGTCTCCTCCGCGAACGGCCCGTTTCGCCAGCCTGGCTCGAAGACCAGCTCGGAATCCGACTCGGCAGCGCCCGGCTCGTCATCCTCGACCGTGATGCTGAGATTGGGTCCTAGACGCCTTGCGATCGCCCGGAGCTGCTTACCGCGCGGCCGCGCTTCGCGTACGCGCGTGACGGGGCGCTGTTATTGACTTCTCGCTGCATGCCCGGCGTCGCGGCAAGACCTGGATCCCGTGTACTTGCTGATCTTGATTTGCCCTGATGTCCATCCTGGTCATCCGGTGATGATGACGTCGCGACGGCTGTAGAGGCCGTCGGTCGCCGCTTGCAGAAGGAACGAGGCCACGTCCGCGCGTGAGATTCTCTGCGACATGCCGACCTTCTCGGTCTCGGGAACGACCCTAGGTTCGGTCTTGGGGCCATCGGTCAGCACGGTGGCGTAAACGATGGTCCAATCAAGGCCGCTGGCGCGGAGGACTTCCTCACCGGCGGTCTTGTCTTTGATCTGGCTACCCATGGCCATGCGGGTCACAAGCTTGCTGACGGGCTTGAGCCGGTCACGCGCGACGGCGAACGAGGACAACATCACAATACGATCCGGACCCGCCTGCTCAGCTGCGGCCACCACGGCGCGAGTCGCCTCGGCGATCACCGGTCCTCTGGCGCCGAGGACGCTGATGACGGCTTCGGCTCCCTTCATGGCCTGGGAGACCACTGCGCGGTCGGTTGCGTTGCCTTGGATAACGTGGAGGTTGGGGTTGGTCAGGGTGAGGTTCTCCGCGGACCGAGCAAGTGCCGTGACCTGGTGGCCAGCGGCGAGTGCCTGCTCGACCAGCTGAACGCCGGTGGCGCCGGCGGCGCCAAGGACGGTGAGGTTCATGGGTCTGCTCCTTTCATTGCGGGAGGATGTCTAACGAGACGGCCTGATCCGTCCGCTGATCCATCGCGCATCGGGGGTCGCCGTCGCACACTTGCACGTCGCCGGGCACGGATTCCGGAGCCTCATCCGCTCCAATTGTTTAGGCCTCCAGGGCAGGCCCGTCGAGGGCGCGTCTCCGCTCGCGTCGGCACGGCGTGGCCACCCACCGCGACAGTGGAGGGAGGAATCGGCGCGTTGCCTGTGCTCTTCGGGGTCCCGGCCGCGTCCGCAGCGTTCTCGGATGAGTAACCGAGTGCCCAACGCGAGCCGAAGAATCGCAACATGGCGAACCGCGGCGGACGCCTGGCGGCCGCGGCGTGATCACGCATTTTGAGTGATGTGGAGTCATCAATCTCGCCGGAAGACTGAAGCCATGAATGTCAGCGACCACGACCATCTTCGACGCGATCACGGCAGGATCGCCGAGCCCTGGGGCGTCTTGCGGTCTGTGCCAACGAAGTCGCGTCCAAGAGCCGAACTCGTTCGTCTAAGCGCTGTGGTCGCCGACGCGTGCTGCATGCGGCGGTGACCCTCGACTCGTCCATGCAGCAGACCAGCGAAGGAGGCCACAAACACTATGGCTACGGATGCCGATCCCGACGCACGCCTTTGACCGCGGCAAGGTCGAGCGCTTCGCCACGCTGCCGCCGGGCGAGGCATACCCGGAGGGGATCGACGCGGACGCCGACGGCAATGTCTACGTGGTCACGGTAGGAGCGAACAAGCCGGACACGAGCCCGGGAAGTCTCTTTGTATTCGACCCGAACGGCAAGCTGCTGCGGACCGTCCGCACAGAAGGCACCAGTCCTTGGCTGCTTGACCTGCGCTTCCAGCCGAACACGGGCAAGCTGCTCGTGGTCGATTACAGAAACCCGAACGTCTTCACCGTCGATCCCGAGACGGGCGCTACCTCGGTGTTCATGACCGTTACGGGCGAGCACCCCGGCCTCGACGGGTTGACGTTTGATGCGGATGGCAACGTGTACGTGACCGACGCGCACCAAGGCTTCATCTGGAGAGTCGGCAAGGAGGGCGGTGCAGCAACGGCCTGGGTCACGAGCCCGCTTCTCATACCAACGAGGCCGCCGCCCGCGATCGGCGCAAACGGCCTCGCGTTCAATAACGAGCACACAGCGCTGTTCGTCGCCAACACCGCACAAGACACCATCATTAAGATCCCGGTGCACGGCTCACCACTCGAGCCGGGCACACCGGAGGTCTTCGTCAACCGTGCCGGCGGTGGACCTGACGGCATCGTCATCGACGAGCACGACAACCTCTGGATCGCGTGCAACCAGTCCGACGAGGTGATGGTGCTCGAGCCGACGCAAGGCGCGGTGATCGCGAAGCTCGGCGACTTCGGCGGGATCGACGAGGACGGCGCGCCCATCGGTTTTCTCTGGTCGAACAGCCTCGTCTTCCACGGCGACGACGTGCTGGTCACCAACCTCTCGGCAGACATCAGCGCCACAGCGTCCAAGAGTCTGCGGACCGTTGACGGACCGTGGGCGGCGCAGGTGAAACTCCACACGATCTCGAAAATCAAGAAGCGCATACCTGGCGTTCCGGAATGATCGGCATGTGCTTTCAGACGAAGGTCTAAAGATCCAAGTGAACAGAACCGGTTCTCCAGAGTTGGCGACCGGATTCGCCAGCGAGCGGCCGAGGCTGCAATACGTCGCTTACGGATCTTGGGTTCGCTGAGCGGGGCCGACGACGCGGAACACCTTGGCTCGCGCTCGCACCAAAGCAGGTCTTGGGCGGGATAACGCGTCAGCCCTGCGTTTCGCCACGAGGAGGTGCCTACGTCGGCCCAGGCCCCGCCGTCGGCTCTGCGGCCAAGCCGCGCTTCAGCGCCGAGTTTGGGCGATCCCCTGGTCGCCGCAGCGCTCGTAGGGGAAGGACAGCTCAGAAGCGAACGTGCTCGTCGGCAACAGCGCTTACGCGCTGGTGCTCTGTCGCTGGCAGGAAACTAGTCTCGTTTCGCGGCGGTCTGGGCGAGCGCCTCCTCGAGCGCGCCTTTGCCGCCGGGCTTGCCGGTGATCGCTAGCTCCGGGTGCCAAGTGGGGATCCGGCCGGCGAGCGCTGCGGCGCGCTTGCGGCCCGCGACCTCGATTGGTGCACGCTGACGGAGTTGAGCGAGCAGCCGGGTGCTGTACTGCTGCGGTGACTCCTCGGGCGCGATCGCGGGTCGGTCGAACTCGAAGAATTCGACTCGCACGCGCGGGCGTGCTCTGGGGAACCGCGGGATCGCGACCGTGCCGTTGCACGCGACTCCGATAATCGTCGCCTCCGGCACCGCCTGCGCCATGTAGCCGATGCCGCTACGCGCCCGCAGCGCCCGGCCGAGCGAGCGTGTGCCCTCGGGGTAGACACCGATACATGCGCCCTGGCGGAGCTCCTCAATCGCGGGGTCGAGCGCTCCGGTGTCGCCGGATCCGCGCTCGATCGGGATCTGGCCCATCCCGGTCAGGACCGCGCCTAGCAGCTTGTTGTTCCACATCGAGGACTTCGCCAGCGCCCTGATCTGTCGACGGGGCATCGCGGCGATCCCAGTCGCCACGGTGTCCCAGTAGCTGTCGTGGTCACCGACGACCAGCAGCGGCCCCTCCAGCGGCAGCAACTCAACGCCGGTCACGTGCAAGCGGCCCCACCACACGACGCCAGGAGTGGAGGCGATCATCACGCCCCGGTACGCCGCGGTGATCCGCTCGACGCGATCGGTCATCGGGCCCGCAGGCTACTCGGATCGACGCGACGAAGCTGTGGCCCGCCGGCTCCTTTCCAGGGAGACCAACGCTGACGGCTAACGATCGCATCCATCGACACGACAAGGGCCCTACCGGCTTTTCCTTGCAATTGCGCGACAACCTCGCGACACAGCGGTGGTAAGACCGGGCGTAGCCGGGGCCGCGTCGGGCGATCGCTTCCCCATGGAGGAAGTGACGAGGTTAGGTGACGGTGGGACTGGCACAGCTTGGTCGTCGGCTCATCCGGCCGGCTTTACGGCTCCTTGTGAGCGTGGTCGACGCGTCGAGAGCTGCGAGCAACCCGACGGCTGCGTGGTTCAAGGCGCCTCACGCCGGCGCTCTCTACCACGGCCATCACCGACTTTTTTGTCGAACCGCGCGAAGCACCGGCCGCAGATGCGCGGCGAGTCATGGGTGCTGTACAACGGCTTGTCGATGTTCGAGGACGAAGGACAAGCGACTCAACTGCGCGATCGACTGATGCCCCGCCAGTACGTGTCTCCGGTTCCGCTGATGCCCGGCCTAGGGTTTAGCTTGGCCCGGACACGCAGGAGTCCGGGCCACTACACCGTATGGGGACGTCCGGAGGATCTGCTGATGAGTGCACTTCAAGCGCAGGGGTATCCTGTCGATTAGGGCGTATCGATGACGTACGCGGTCATCTATGCGCAGAACGGCGAGTTCATCGCTGATTTCGACTCGCACGACGAGGCGGTCGAGGCGCTGTGCGAATACGTGGCGGAGCACCCCAGCGTCAGCGAACAGGTAGGCCTGATGGAGTTCGACGACTCTGGGCATCCTGCTGGCGAATTCGTGCCCGCGAGCGCATTCGCGAGCGAGCGCGAGCAGTAGGCGTAGCTCCTGGACGTTGCGCTACGCCGTGGGAGGCGGTCGCTAGGCGGCTTCCGCGAGTTGTTGCTGAGCAGGCCCGGCGAGGGCTCGTGTGAATGGATCCGCGAGCTCGCCTGCGGGCCGCGCGTGGAGATAACGCTCCGTCGTCGTGATCCTCGAGTGCCCCATCGCTGCCTTCACGCTCGCGAGGTCAATGCCTCCTGCGACGAGCAGCGAGCCGTAGGTGTGGCGCAGATCATGGAAGCGGAAAGGCTCGAGGTTCGCCGCATCACGCGCACGCTCCCTCTGCCACCCAGTCCGCAACCTCACCATCACCATCAGCTCCACCGCCCTCACCGAAAGCCACGCGCTCAAAACCGAGGCCAAAACCCTCACCCACCTGAACCTCACCGTAATCACCACCAACACCACCGCCAAACACGCCACCATCCACCTGCAGACCAAGAGCCTGGCCGGGTAGCGGACGCGCACGCGCCCAGACCTGGCTCGCGGGTTGTCCTGATGGTCGAGCGGTGTGCGCCGATCGCTCGCGTCGCGAGCGCCGCCTGACCATCTCCGCGCTCGATCAGCTGCGATCCGGCTCGCGTGGGATCACGCGATCGACCCCGACTGCCTCGCCCGTCCTCGAATCCGGGTACACCACGATGACGGTCGAGGGCCCTCCGAACCACGCGCTCGTCTCGCCCTCGCCAACGTACTCGGCGGCCCGCCGCGAGCCGCCTTCGCCCAGAACCCAGACGGCCTGTCCCTTGTGAAACTCGGTGTCGCCGATATCAGTCGTGGCGTTCAAAGCATATGCCGCTGCGGCCCGGGTCTTATCCGGGAACACTTGTCAGGCTGCCGACCAGGAGGGCCCCGGCACAGGTTGCCGTTTATATCTGTGGTCACTCGTCCTCGACTCCGGTTGGGCTCAGACCCAGTCCCAGCTCATGCAGAAGGGCATCGTGGACAGCGTCCAGGTGAACGGCACCACGTCATATCGGATAGCAACCGGGCGGCGAAGACAGCACCTGAACCGGCGCTGGACGCGGAGGGAGGCGCCGGGGCTCGCCCCGGCGCCCTCCGCTCTCGGCCTGCGGCTTGCTGCGCCCCAATGGACACCGCGCTGACCTCAATCAGCTGGGCGCCCCTTGGTTCGCTCACGACGGGCGGTCCCGATCCGGCCCTGTCGGCGCGGGCAATGATCCCCTGCAGCACTGTGACGACCTGCCGCGGGGTCACCGCACCGGAGCCGCCTCCCCTCACGAATCGGTTGGCGTACGGTCCGATCACGGCGATCTTCTTGATCCCAGGCTTCAGCGGAAGGATGCCGTCGTTCTTGAGCAGCGTGATCGCGCCCTCCTCGGTCTGCTCGGCGATCCGCTGGTGGGCCGCCACGTTGATCTGACTGTCGTCATTGGAGTAGCCCGGGCGGTCAAACACGCCGTAGGCGAACAGGGTGCGCAGGATCCGGCGCGCGTGGGCGTCGAGCGTCGGGCGGCTGACCTGCCCGGTCGCCAGCGCGGCCTGGATCAGCTGCGGCTGATACGAGAAGTCAACCTGACCCTCGTCGGGGATGAAGTCGAGGCCGTCGTTCATATTGCCGGCGGTGTCCTTCGAGGCGCCGTAGTCGGAGACCACGATCCCCTTGAATCCCCACTCGCCCTCCAGCACCTGGAGCAGCGTGTGTGGGGGTTCTCGCACGCGTAGACGCCGTTGACCTTGTTGTACGAGCACATCAGGACACCGGTGTTGGCCTGCTTGACCGCCGCCTCGAATTGCGGGAAGTAGACCTCGCGCAGCGTGCGCTCGTCAACATTGACGTCGACCAACTGCCGCCCGCCGTTGGCCGCAGCGAGCGGCGGCGCGCCGTTCTGGCCCTCCTGGTTGTTAGCGACGAAGTGCTTGACCGTCGCGATCACGCCCGCCCCCTGCGCGCCGCGGATCCAGCCGACGGTCGTCTGCGCGTTTAGGTACGTGTCCTCGCCATAGGCCTCATACGTGCGGCCACCCTGCGGGGTGCGCATGATGTTCACGGTCGGGGCGAACACGATGTCGTTGCCCTTGTCCTTGGCTTCGGTGGCGATCTCCTGGCCATTCGCGTATGCGAGCCGCGGGTTCCAGGTCGCCGCCAGCGCCATCGGGATCGGCATCGCCGTCGCAACACCCTGGCGCGGCCCTACCGGGCCGTCGCTGAAATAGATCGCGCGGAGCCCCAGCCGAGGGATCGCGTAGGTGGCGCCGGTGCGCGGAGATGCCCCGTTCGCATCGCCGCCCACGAGCGTGAGCTCCTCGTCCTCGGTCATCGCTTGCTGGAAGAGCAAGGCGCGGGCGTCCGGCGAGAGCGACCGGTTGCACCACGGGTGCGTCTGCTGCGTGGGACACGGGGCGGGCGGAGCATTGGTGGTGGCCGCGACAGATGACGAGCCCGATCCAGCCAGGACGATGGCCGTGACTGCAAGCACCAGCCCCAGTGCCGGCCGACGGTGACTGAATCGAGCGATGTCATGCCTTAGTCCTCACGTGGTTGGGTACGGATCGGAAATCAATGGCGACGCCAGCGCGAGTTACACCAAACGGCCCGCGCAGGGCGGGCCGCGGGCGCCGCCCCGGCGAGCGACGGAAGGGCACAAACTCCCACGGCTGCCACCAGCGCCGCCACGACCGTCCTCCTCTGCGGCATGGATTTCCCTGCTCCTGTCCTCGTTGGGCTGGCGCCTCGGTGGGTGCTCCGCCCCACGTACCGTACATGCGCTAAACCACGCCCGCCGCAGGGTCGGGACGTCACTGGCCTCAGCTCTCCGCGCGCTGCGCCCGCGCAGCCGAGCTCGCGAGGTCCGGGGATCCCGCTCAGTCGATCACGCCGAGCCGCATCGCCTTGGCGACGGCCCCGGCTCGGCTCTTCACGTCGAGCTTCAGGTAGATGTTCTTGAAGTGGGTCTTGACGGTGGACGGGCTCAGCGTGAGCTCATTGGCGAGGTCCGGGCCACTGAATCCGTCGGCGGCGAGCGCGAGCACCTCGACCTCCCGTGGCGTTAGCGAGGCCGTGGGCCCGCCGTCCTCGTCTTCGGTCGGCTCAAAGGCCTCCTCGGGCCAGTCGGCGGGAGCGAACACGGTGACGTGGAGTCCGGGGAGGACGTCGGCGATCGCCAGGTAGACGGTCTCGACGCGGCCGCCACCCTCCTGTGCGGCCAGGTGATGCCCCGCCAGGCAGCCCGCGTCGAGCAAACGCACCCAGTCGCGGGCGATGGACACGGCGCGGTCGGGTGGTGCGAGGTCCTCGATCGCATAGCTTCGCATCTCCTCAAGGCTGCGCCGAAACCACAGGCGAGCCGGCCGGTTGACGTCCACGTAGCGCCGGTTGGAGTCGAACATCGCCATCGGCACGCTGCTCCGTTCGAATACGGCGCGGACCCTTCGGCTGTCGCCGCGCGCCGCGACCAGGGCCTGGCCGCCCCAACCCACGCTGCGCGGGATCCGGCTGGGTGCCGCCTGACCTCCGGATGATGCTTGTGCCTGTGTCACTTGACGTAGTCAATGCTACTAAGCTGTGTGCGCTAGTTGCCGGGGGAAGGGTATGAACCCGAGATGAGCGACAACAACGGAATCGGCGTTCGGGTCCGAGCCGCCCGCGGGCGGCTCGGCTGGAGCAGGGAGACGCTCGCCTTCCATTCGGGGTTGAGTTGGTCCGCCATCGCACAGGTCGAGTCGGGCCGCCGGACCAACGTCCGACCGGGCACGCTCGCCGCGCTCTCCCGGACGCTTGGCGTGAGCATCGACTATCTCGTCGCCGGGTCCCCGACGGGCCCGACGATGCTGGAGCACTCGCTGTTGTTGTATCGCTCCGATAATCAACTGCGGGAGCTCGGCGGCGCGTTCCTGGCGGAGGGAGTGGAGCGGTCCGAAGGAGTGATAGCGGTGACGACCAGCGCCAACATCGGGCTCCTCCGCGAGGAACTGGGCGGCGTCGCGCGAAGCGTCCAGTTCGTCGAGGCGCGGAGCTTCTACAGCACGCCGGTTGGGGCGCTCGAGGGATACCGCTCGTTCGTGGACGCGCACCTAACGCGCGGCGTGCCCTGGGTTCGCATTCTCGGTGGGCCAGTCTGGGAGGACAAGGCGGCGGACCACGTTCTCTGGACCCGGTACGAGGCGCTGTTGAATCTGGTGTTTGCCGCTTATCCCCTGACGCTCGTGTGTCCGTACGACGAGCGCTCGGTTGCTCCCGAAGTCCTCCGACAGGCGCGTCTCACGCACCCGAAGACGCTTGGCGCCGAGGACGCCTCGGCCGGCAACGACTACGCCGACCCGGCGAGATTTGCTGGAGCCCTAGGCCTCGGGCCGCGGTCGTCTTAGAGTCCTGTCGACAGCACCCCGATGAAGGAGGTCCGATGGGGTTCGATCAGTATCACGAGCCACCCGACGAGCTGCCGGGCGCCACGCGTACGTTCGCTCGACTGTGCGCATCGCTGACCGAGGAGGCCGAGGCGATCGGCTGGTATCAGCAGCGGCTCGCGGTTGAGACGGACCCCGATGCGATCGCGGTGATGCGCGACGCGCAAGGCGAGGAGTTCAAGCACTTCAGCATGGATTTGGAGCTGCCCTTGCGGCGCACCCCGCCCTGGCGTGAGGTGGCTCAAGGGATCCTGTTTCAACCCGGCGATGTGGTGGAGCACGGCGAGGAGGCTGAGGCCGAGGCGCTGGATGGGGGCGAAGCCGGCGCCGGCGGCCCGGGCGAAGACGGCTCGCTTGGTATCGGCAGCCTGAGAGGAGCGGCACGATGAACCACCTACTCCGCGGTAGCGCACCGATCAGCGACGGGAGCTGGCGAGTCCTCGACGAGGAGGCGCGGCAGCGCCTCGAGGCGGCCCTCGCCGCCCGCAAGCTGGTCGACTTCTCCGGACCCCACGGCTGGGAGTACTCGTCAACCAACCTCGGGCGCGCACGCCCGGTGGATTCGGCACCCGGTGACGGCGTATACGGGCTTCAGCGCCGAGTGCTCCCGGTCGTCGAGCTGCGAGCGGACTTCGCGGTCGACCGCGCCGAGCTGCGCGACGCCGACCGTGGCTCCGACGACACCGACCTGGAGGCGCTCGACAAGGCCGCTCACCAGATCGCGGTCGCCGAGAACGTGGCGGTGTTCCACGGCTGGCACGGAGCAATCGCCGGGATCGAGGAGTCATCCCCGTACGAGCAAGCCACGCTCGGCGAGGCGGCCGGCTATCCCACCCAGGTCGCGGGCGCCGTCGAGAAGCTGTTGTGCAGCGGGATCACGGGGCCGTATGGGCTGGCGCTCGGACGCGAGCAATATCGCCGGGTTGTGGAGACCGCTGAGCACGGCGGCTACCCGCTGTTCGACCACCTAACAAGATCCTTGAGGGTCCAATCGTGTGGGCGCCGGGCGTCAACGGTGCGGTCGTCGTCAGCCTGCGTGGCGGCGACTTCGTGTTCGAGTCCGGACAAGACCTATCGATCGGCTACGACTCTCACGACTCGGACGTGGTGCGCCTCTACCTGGAGGAGAGTTTCAGTTTCCACGTGGCGACGCCCGAGGCGGCCGTCGCGCTAAAGCCGTAGACCCGCTTCGGGGTAGCTTCGAGGGGTGCTGCTACAGGCGATCGTCGGACTGCTCCTCGCTCCATCGCTGGTGGTCGCCGCCACCCTGACCTCGTACCGCTTTGGTCCGCGGGTGGGTGGGGTCGTGAGCGCGTTCCCGGCGATCGTCGGCCCGGTGCTGCTGATCGACGCGCTTGGCCACGGGCCCGCATTCGCGGCACAGGCGGCCGACGCGACGCTGCTGGGACTCGCGTCGCTTGGCGCCTTTGCGCTCGGGTACGCCCACACGGCCCGACGGGGTGGCTGGCGGGCGAGCCTCGGTGCCGGGTGGGCGGCTGCCGCGCTGGGGTCACTCGCGATCGGCGCCTGGGCACGCCATAGCGGCTCGCCGATCGGGCTGCTGGTGGCAACCGCGACCCTGATCGCTGCGCATCGCGCGCTGCCCCGGAACCGAGCACAGGTGCCGCGAGCGCGGCTAACGCCAAGGCGTGAGAAAGGCGGCCGGATCGCGCCGCGCATGGCCGCCACCGCCGCGCTTGTGCTCTCGCTCTCGGCGGCGTCCGGCGCGCTCGGACCGCTGACGGGCGGGATGCTCGCGGCGCTTCCGGTGCTCGCTTCCGTGCTCACGGTCTTCACCCACCGTGAGGCCGGAGACGTCGCGGCGATCGAGCTGCTTCGCGGCACGCTCGCTGGGATGTCCGGATTCGTCGTCTTCTGCGCGTTCGTGGCGCTCGGGCTCGGTCCCTACGGCATCGCGCCCGGCTTCGCCGGAGCGACCGCCGCTGCGGTGGTCATCCAGGCGGCGGCGTTCCTGCTGCCGCTACTCCAGCGACTTCTCGCCGAGCTCGCCCCGGGGCCCGGTGCCCACTTGGGCGGCTCGGAACTCGAGCTTCATCCGCCCGGCGCAGGCCCGAGCTTGAAGACGGGGTGATCGGGCGCGATCCGGCGCAGCTCGTCCTCGCTCGAGTCGGGCCCCACGCCCCCGAAGAAGACCCCGACCTCCGCCTTCCAGCGCTTCAGGTACGCCCGCAGCAGCGGCGGCTTCTCCTCGTCGCCGAGCTCGGTGGCAACGAACGCTTCGGCGCTGCGCCCGAGCCACAGCCGACCCTCTCCGCTGGCGCGGAGGTTGCGAACCCACTGCGTTTGACCGCGCGGCGCAACGAGGTATCGGCCTCCCTCGTACACGAGCAGGTTCACCGGTGTGCGGCGCGGTTCTCCACTCCTGCGACCCCTTACCTCCAGCACCCGCGAGCCCATCACGCTCAGTCCGCTGCGAGTGACCGCCGCCACGAGCGGGTTGAAGACGTGCTTGGTGAACCACCCCGGGCGCTGGTAGTGAGCCGCCATCGGAGCAGTATCGCTCAGAAGGCCACCCAGTCGAAGACGAGTGGCGGTCCGTAACGTGTGGCACTGAATGCCGACCACCTACACCACCGTCCGCCACGACCGTGGCGACGACGATGTCGCCGTCGAGGAGCCGCTCGAGATCCGCGTCGACGGAGAACCACTGGCCGTCACGATGCGAACCCCGGGCCATGATGAGGAGCTGGCGTTGGGCTTCCTCTACGGGGAGGGGCTGATCGGCGGCCTTCGCGCGGCGGGACTCACCGATGACTTCGCGGCGAACACGGTCGAGGTAACCGGACCGCTCGAGCGTGATCCCGGTCGGCGGCGCTTCTACACCACGTCCTCCTGCGGGGTGTGCGGGAAAGGGGCGCTCGAGGAGCTCGCGGTGGCCAGCGCGCCGCTCCCCACTGGCCCGACGGTGGCTCGCTCGCTGCTGGCCCGGCTACCGGACCTGCTCGAGCAGCCGACGTTCGAGCGAACCGGCGGCCTTCACGCGACCGGGCTCTTCGACCCGGACGGGCGCCTGCTCGTGGTCCGCGAGGACGTGGGCCGACACAACGCGATGGACAAGGTCATCGGCCGGGCGCTGCTCGACGGGCTGGTCCCGCTCGGCGAGCGGCTGCTATGCGTCAGTGGCCGGCTGTCCTTCGAGCTCGTCCAGAAGGCGGCGGTCGCGGGCGCGCCCATCCTGGTCGCAGTCGGTGCTCCGAGCTCGCTGGCCATCTCGCTTGCCGAGGAGCGCGGCATCACGCTGTGTGGGTTCGCGCGTCGCGGACGGGTGAACGTCTACACCCACGCGGAGCGCGTCGCCGACGCCTAACGCCCCGCGGCGAGGGTCGCCAAGCCCTCGAGCTCTGACTCCGAAGACCACGCGCCGACGGAGGCGCGAACGAGCCCGAACGCCGGGATGCTGCGCACGACGAACCCCTGCGCGGACAGGCGCTCGACCTCTGCCTGCGGATCCTCTGCCTTCCACGAGACGAGCGTCGAGCGCCCACGCGGGCCGACCTCCAGCCCGAGCTCGGCCAGGCGGTCGGCCAGCCACGCCGCCAGCGCCGCGGCACGCTGCGTGGACCCACTCCCACCCGGCCTGGCTCAAGACCTCAAGCGAGGCCAAGGCCGCCGCGCTCCGTATCCCCGACGGAAAGCCGTGGTCGAGCCGCTTGGCGCCCTCGGCGGGCTCGAATTCGAGCGCCTGCGCTGGATCGGCCAGCGACCCGTAACCCGGGCCACGGCACCAGCAGCCGATCGAGGCGGTCCTGGCGTACGAACAGGCAGCCGCTCCCCTCAGGACCGCACAGCCACTTCTGCCCGGAGGCCGCGTAGAAGTCGACGCCCAGCGCGCGCACGTCGACGGGAACGGCGCCGAGCGCCTGAGCGGCATCGAGCAGGACCGGGACCCCCGTCGCGGTCAGCGCGCTCACGTCGGCCACGCGTCCGCCCACCCAAGAGACGTGCGAGCACGCGATCAGCCGTGTCGAGGCGCTCACCGCCTCGGCGACGTCCGCGAACGGCACGACCTTGACCTCGACTCCGCGCCGGCGGCGGGCCAGTCCGAGCGGCGCCAGCAGACCCGGGTGCTCCTCGTCGCTGGTGATGATCTCGTCGCCGCTGCCCAGATCGAGCCCGGCGATCACGGTGTTGACCCCGTCGGTCGTCGAGCCGGTGAGCGCCACCTCGGTCTCGTCGCACCCGAGCACGCCCGCGTAGGAGGCGCGCAGCCGCTCCGCCAACGCCATCAGCTCCTCGAAGTACTCGTGCCCGCAGCGCCCTCGCGTGAGCTCTCGGTCGATTCGGCGCGTGGGCCGCCTCGGCGGCTCGCCGCGGGACGCGGTCCTTCGGTTCCCGCATTGAGGTAGGAGAGCCGCTCGAACACCGGGAACTGGGAGCGGAAGCTGGCGGGATCGCGACCGGCGGTCATCGGACATTTCTATCGAGACAGCCCCGAACTGATGTCCTTCAGCGACGCCCCGGGGGGCGCTGAGGGACATCAGTTGGCGCGAATGACCGGCGGTGTCCGCGGCCTCGGCGGCTTCGCCCCGACCGCGGTCGCCGCCGCGGCCCACGCGGGGGTGATCCTGCTCGCCGCCGTCCTCGGTGCCCCCGGCCTGCTCGGCGAGCTCGCGCTTGAGCACCTTGCCGGTCGCGTTTCGAGGCAGCTCTTCGACAAACACGACCTCTCGCGGCACCTTGTAGCGCGCGAGGTTGTCCTTGACGTAGCTCCTTGATCTCGTCCTCGCTGAGGTCGGCGTCCGCGCGCAGCACGACGAACGCCTTCAGCCGCTGGCCGAACTTCTCGTCGTCGACACCGATCGCCGCGGCCTCCTCGATCTGCTCGTGGCTGGCGAGAAGCTCCTCAACCTCCGCGGGGAACACGTTCTCTCCGCCGGAGACGATCATCTCGTCGTCGCGGCCGTCGATGTAAGAGGCGACCGTGCTCGTCGAAGTGGCCAACGTCGCCCGAGGACATCAGGCCCCCGATCGACTCCTTGCTCCCGCCGCCCGTGTAGCCCTCGAACTGCGAGACGTTGCCGACGAAGATCCGCCCGCTCTCGCCCGACGGGAGCTCGTCGCCGTCCTCGTCGAGGATCTTGACGACCGAGCCGCGGACGACCTTGCCGACGGTCGAAGGCTCGGCACTGAGATCCTCGGGCGTGGCGATCGTGGCGTAGGAGATCTCGGTCGAGCCGTAGAGGTTGTAGACGACCGGGCCGAACGCTGCATCGCGCGGCAGGCCAGATCCGCGCCGAGGGCCGAGCCGGACAGGAAGATGATCCGCAGCGAGGAGGTGTCGTACTGCTTGATCTTGTCCTCGCCGAGCTCGAGCGTGCGCTGGAGCATCACCGGGACCATCACCATCGCGGTCGCGCGATGGCGCTCGAGGCTGTCAAGCGTCTCCTCGGGATCGAATCGTCGGCGCATGACGAGCGTCGATCCCAAGCCCGATCCCGACGAGCGCCTGCGCGAAGCCGAGCGCGTGGAACATCGGCACGCACAGCTCGGTCACCTCGCGCGCCCGGAACGGCACCTTGCTGAGCAGGCCGCCGAGCAGCCCCAGAGACTTTGGCTCGCTCCGCGGCGCGCCCTTCGGGGTGCCGGTCGTGCCGCTCGTCAGGATCGTGATCCGCGGAGCGGTCCCGGCTCGCGGCGGAGCGCTCTTATCGCCGCCCTCGATCAGCGCGTCGAGCGTGTCGTCGCCTGGCTCATCGGTCCAGGCCCGCCAGCGGCCGCGGGGCGGGTCGTCGATGCCCTCGAGCACCTCGGCGTACTCATCGTCGTAGACGAGCAGATCGGTCCCCTCACGCTGTGGCGACCTCACGGATCTGAGGGCCCGCGAACGAGGTGTTGAGCAGGACGATCCGGGCGCCGCACTTGGCGCGCCGCGAACACGGCTCGAGGAAGCCGCGATGGTTACGCACGAGGATCGCGACACCTTCGCCCGGCTCCAGCCCTCGCTCGCGCCAGGCGTTGGCGATCGCGTTGGAGTGGTCGTCGCAGCTCCTTGTAGGTGAGCTCACCGCGTTCGTCGATGACGGCAGCGTCGGTCGCCGTGGCGGATCGCGCCGACCGCGATCGTGCCGGCGAGCAGCCCATAGCGCTCGAACTCGCGCAGCATCATCGCGACCCGGTGCGGCGGCTCGATCCCGACGACGCCGCTGCGCACGCACATCGCCGCGAAGTAAGCCTCGTCTCCCGCCCGCTCGGCGAGCTTCAGGCCGCCTTTGATGATCGCTCTTGGATCCAGCTCCACGACCGTGCTCTCCTCTGCCGTCGCCAACGATATGCGATCGCCGCCTACACAGCGTCCCCTTGTGGCGCCTCGGCGAAACGCCGGAGCCGCGCCGGGTTCGATTTTGGGCGGCCGGGTAGTAGGACCGCCATGGCCGGCGACCTCATAACGCTGCCCGTGCGCATCGGGCTGGGCGCAGCGCGCCTTTGGCTGCGCGCAACCGCGGAGGCTGTCGCGGTCGCAGGCAACGCCACCGGCAAGCTGATCGACGTGGTCGTGAGCCGACGGTCCGTTCGGGGGCCGGACCCGCAAACCCTGACACCACCGCCCACGCCGCTCCCGCCACCGACGCCGCAGCGCGAGCGACTCCAACGTGAGGCCCTGGTCCCGCGGCGGCGGCCCGCGTCCCCGGTCACGCCACCCCGCGCGCCCGAGGCGCCAGGCGCTCCAGAGATCTTCGAGCCGCCCGACGTGTCCGGGGAGCCGGTGCTTGTCGAGGAGTTCGCCGAGCCCGGCGCCGAGGACGGCGCCGGCGCGGAGTTGCACGTCGAGCAGCCGTGGAGCGGATACGACCAGATGAACGCCAAAGCCGTGATCGCCAGGATGGCCGACGCGACCGCCGCCGAGTTAGCGGCGGTGCTGCTGTACGAGAGCGGCCACCGAGGCCGCCAGACAATCCTGACCGCGGTCGCGCGTGAGCTTCAGAGCGCGAACGGCAGCGGGCGACGCTAAGAGAGGAGACTCACAGATGCCTGACCCAAAACCTCTGAACGCACGTGACTCGAAGCTGGTCCAGTGGCTGAACGAAGCCCACGCCAAGGAGGCCGAGCTCGAGGCGGACCTCACTGCGCACATCGCGCTTACGGAGAAGCAGTCCTACAAGAAGCGCCTGCGCCAGCACCTGACCGAGACCAAAGACCACAAGCGTCGGGTCGCGGCGCGGATCAAGCAGCTCGGCGGTAGCGCCAGCACCGGGCCCGCGCTCCCGGGCGTGCCGACCGCCGTCGGCGCGGCAGCCGGCAAGGCTGTCGCCGCCGTCAAGGGGCAGGCCGGAGCCGCGCGCGCCGCGCTCACCAAACAACCCGAGACGCACCTGCGCAACGCGCAGGAGGAACTGCGCGAGGAGCATGTGGAGATCGCGATCTACACGCGCATTCTCACGTTTTCCGAGGAGGTCGGCGACCGCGAGACCGCACAGCTGGCGAAGGCGATCCGGCGGGACGAGGAGCGGATGGCGAAGTTCCTCACCGCCGAGCTTCCGCGCCTGGTGAAGGACGTGGTACGCGCCGAGGTCCCGCGTAATCAGCGCAGCACGACCGGCCGGCGGCGGACCCGGCGCCGGACCACGAGCTCAGGCTCCGGCACCGCGACCCGGCGCAGGACCAGCTCACGGGCAACGGGCTCTCGTGGCGCAAGCTCGCGCGGCACCGCCGCGCGCAGCTCGAGCTCCCGTAGCTCGAACGGGCGGGCGTCTGGCGCGGGCAGCACAGCGCGGTCGCGCAGCACCGCCGGCCGCGCACGAGCCGGCTCGCGCAGCTAGCGGGCCACGTATCGCTCATCGAAGCCGCCCGGGCGGCGTACGCTGATGAGCGATGCGCGGGACCAAAAACCTGGTCGCAAGCGGGCTCCGGGGCCTCGGCACCGGACGCCCGTCGTTGCGGCTGGGGCTGCTCGTCGCGGCCGTGTCGGTGGCCGCGGCGACGGGCCTGATCTATGGCCTGAAATCGATCGCGCCGACAGTGTCCTTGAGCGTCGTCTACCTGCCCGCCGTGGTGCTGGTGTCCGTCTACTGGGGCCTATGGCTGGGACTTGTCACCTCGCTGCTGAGCGCGGCTGCGTTTAACTTCTTCCACCTCCCGCCGACCGGCAGGTTCACGATCTCCGACGGCCGTGACTGGGTCGCGCTCGCCGCCTTCACCGTCATCGCCGTCGTGGTCAGCACGATTACCGACATCGCGCGCAATCGAGCGCTGGAAGCGGACCTGCGTCGGCGCGAGGCAGACCTGGCAGCCTCGCTGGCGCGCGAGCTGCTGGCCGGCGCACACACCGAGGTAGCGCTGCGCACGGCCGCACGCCGCGTCGCCGAGGCGCTTGAGATCCCCTCGGCAGCGCTCGAGCTCGGAGGCGCCGCGGTCCCCGACGAGCGCCACGACGCGGTCCCACTGTATGACGCGGGCGGCCAGCGGATCGCCACGCTGCGCGTCCCGAAGCTGCTCCCCGCCGAAACCGTGGAGCGGCTGCGTAACCAGGTGGTGCCGTCGCTCGAGGCGCTGATCGCGGTCGCGCTCCAGCGAGATGCCGCCCAGGCCGATGCGGTCGAGACCGCCGCGCTGCGGCGCAGCGACGAGCTGAAGACGGCACTGCTTCAGGCGACCTCGCATGACCTGCGCACGCCGGTGACGGCGATCCTCGCCGCGGCCCACGCGCTCCGGGCGCGGTCGGTCACCGAGGAGGAGCGCGGCGAACTGAGCGATGCGGTCGTCGAGGAAGCGGAGCGCCTGTCGGCGCTGATCGACAAGCTGCTCGACCTGTCCCGGCTCCAGTCCGGACGGGCGGAGCCGCGGCGCGACTGGATCTCGCTGGAGGAGGTGGTGCTCGCGGCACGCGACGAGTTCCCGGAGCAGATCGACGTGCGCCTGTCGGTCGAACCCGACGTGCCACCGATCCGCGCCGACGCGGCCCAGCTCGAGCGCGCGTTCGGGAACCTTCTCGAGAACGCGTGGCGCTACTCAAACGGGTTGCCGGTATCCGTGCACGTGCGCCGGGCGGAGACGCGCGTCGTGGCGCGCGTGGTGGACCAGGGGCCCGGCATCGCACGCGCCGAGCAGACGCGGATCTTCGAGCCGTTTTACCGCGGCTCGCAACCCGCGCAGCAGCGCTGGGCCGGGTCGGGGCTGGGGCTCGCGATCGTCAAGGGGTTCGTCGAGGCAAACGGCGGCACGATCGCGGTCGACTCGCTCCCCGGCCAGGGCACGAGCTTCGTGATCTCGTTCGAGCTCGGGGAACCGAGCGAGCGTCGCTGCGTGAACGCGCGCCCGCCGGTGCTCGTCTGCGACGACGAGACCCAGATCCTCAGGGCCTTGCGTGTGATCCTCCGCGACGCCGGATACGAGGCGGTGCTGGCGTCGACCGGAGAGGAGGCGCTCGACCTGGCCGCCGTCCGCCGGCCCGAGGCGGCGATCATCGATCTCGTGCTCCCGGATATCGACGGCGTCGAGGTCTGCCGGCGGCTGCGGGAATGGAGCGAGCTGCCGATCATCGTGCTCTCCGCGGTCGGCGAGGAGGACGCAAAGGTGCGGGCGCTCGCGGCCGGTGCCGATGACTACGTGACCAAGCCGTTCGGCCCGCGGGAGCTGATCGCGAGATTGCAGGCGGTGCTGCGACGCTCGGGCGGCGAGCCCGAAGACTCCTTGGTCGAGGCGGACGGTCTCACGCTCGACCTCGCCAGCCGGATCGTCCGGCGCGACGGCGCCGAGGTCCATCTGACCCCGAAGGAGTTCGACCTGCTTCGGGTGCTGGCCCGCAACCGTGGCCGGCTGATGACCCACCGCGAGCTGCTGACCACGGTCTGGGGCGTCGGCTACGCCCAGGACACGCAGGTGCTGCGCGCGCACGTCGCAAACCTGCGGCGCAAGATCGAACCGCCCGAAGGGCCGCGGTACATCAAGACCGATCCCGGGTGTGGGGTACAGGTTCGCCGCGTGACGGCGCGGCGGCGTGGCCTTCACGGGATCTTGATGATTTCGATGACGGTCTGCACGTGACCTTCACGGGCTCGGATTTACCGTCGTTCAAACCCCGTGACGCTCACGAGCCTGAAGCTTCGAAGGCTGCCGCTGCGTCGGCGCCCGCACCACTCGACAGATCGATGTGCGTCTGACCGGGAGCCGACGCTGGGTCTCCGGGTGCTGACCCGGCTGCACGCGCGGTCGCTCGATCGAGCCCTTGCCGCGGGTCGCGCACCCGGCGCGGCCGCGGATCGCGCTCTGCGGGCGAGCCAGCTCGTAGAGCCGGCCACCCGCCGGGGACTTGCGCGGTCGCTGCGACGAGTCGTCACGGACTCCGAGCGACGCGGGCTAGCCGTACTTGGCTCGGCGATCCCGGCGGCCCCTGGGAGGGTGTTCGGATGGCGCGAGGCCCTGCTCGGGATCGCGGATCGGCTCGAGCGACCCGGCCCGGTGAATCCCTCCGGCGTCGCCCGGGTGATGCTGCTGCTGACCGACGGAACCGGCCCGCTGTACTGCCATCGACCCGGACGGTCGCTCGCCGAGGCGGTCTGGCGGATCGCCGACGGTCTGCAGCTGTGTCAACACGATTGGGACTCCCCGAAGGTGATGAAGGTCGATCCCGAGCACGTCGCATGGACTTGCCGGCGCTGCGGCGCGATCGCGACGAGCGATGATCCCGCGGTGAGACCCGCGTAGCGCCTCGATGACCCGCCGGGCTCGCAACAGCGGGACTTGACCCGCGGCGGCGGGGATGACGGTCTCAGGCTGGATCCAGATCGTCGCGCTGGTTTTGGTGCTCACAGCGCTGACGCCGCTTCTGGGCGGCTATATGGCGAGGGTCTACCAGGGCGACCGCGTGGCGCTCACGACGATCTTCGCTCCGATCGAGCGGCGGCACCTATCGGCTGTTCCTGCGTCGACCGCGCGGAGGAGCAGGGCTGGAAGGAGTACGCCCGCTCGGTGTTGCTGTTCAGCTTGGCCGGCTGGCTGGTCCTGTATCTCGTGCTGCGAACACAGGGGATCCACCCGTTCAACCCACAGGGGTTCACCCACTCGGGCCCGTGGAACCTTTCGTTCAACACGGCGTCGTCGTTCGTGTCGAACACGAGCTGGCAGTACTACAGCGGCGAGACGACGCTGTCGGATTTCTCGCAGATGGTCGGGATCACCGTCGCGAGCTTCACGTCGATGCGCGACCGGGATGGCCGTGGCGGTCGCGGTGATCCGGGGGCTGGGCCGCCGCGGGACCGATCGGCTGGGGAACTTCTGGGTCGACCTGATCCGCTCGCTGCTTGTACGTGCTGCTCCCGATCGCCGCGGTCGCGTCGATCGTCCTCGTCGCGACCGGGGTGCCGCAGACGCTCGAGCACTACCTGAACGCGCACGGTCCCACGGGGCTGGCGCAGACGATCGCGATCGGGCCGGTCGCCTCGCAGGAGGCGATCAAGCTGATGTCGGGCGACGGCGGCGGATTCTTCAACACCAACTCTGCGCATCCGTTCGAGAACCCGACCGGCGTCCGCAACTTCATCGAGATCCTGCTGATGCTGCTGATCCCGGCGGCGTTGACCGCGACGTTCGGACGGATGATCGGCCGTCGCCGCCAGGGCTGGGCGCTGTACGCGGCGATGTTGATCATGTTTGTCGGCGGCACCGCGGTCCTGTACGCCGCCGAGGCGCACGGCACCCCCGCCCAGCACGCCGCCGGCCTGCACACGGCCGTCCAGGCCGGCACGACCGGCGGCAACATGGAGGGCAAGGAGCAGCAGTTCGGCCCGGCGGGGTCCGCGCTGTTCATCGGGGCCGGGACCGCGAGCGGCGACGGTGGAGTCAACAGCAGCGTCGAGTCCTACACGGGACTCGGCGCCGGGGTGGCGATGGCCAACATGATGACCGGCGAGGTGATCTTCGGCGGCCCCGGGTCGGGGCTCTACGGGATGCTCATACTCGTCGTGCTCGCCGTCTTCATCGCGGGACTGATGGTCGGCCGAACACCGGAGTACCTCGGCAAGCAGATCCAGGCCCGCGAGGTCAAGCTCGCCTCGCTCGGAGCGCTGTTCGTACCGCTGCTCGTGCTGGTGTTCACCGGGATAGCGGTCGCAACTTCGGCCGGGCGCCAGTCGATGACCGCCCACGGGCCGCAGGGATTCGCCGAGGCGGCGTACGCCTATCTATCGCAGGCCCAGAACAACGGTTCGGCGTTCGCCGGCTACGGCGGCTTCATCCAGCCGGTGGCGGGCAACGTCGGTTCGCACGGGATCACGTTCGCCGACCTCGCCGGCGGCTGGGTGATGACGTTCGGCCGGTTCGTGCCGATCCTGGCCGTGCTGGCGCTGGCGGGCTCGCTCGGACCAACGCGGATCGCTCCCCCTGGCCTCGGAACCCTCCGGACCGACACCCCAACCTTTGTGATCTTCCTGATCGGCTTCGTCGCGATCTTCGCCGTGCTCACCTTCCTCACGGTGTTGTTCATTGCCCCCTTCGCGCAGGCCTTCAGCTCGCACCTGCTGAGCTGACGCCTTCACAGCATCTTTATGGCGGGCGCCGGTTTCTGCATACCGTCTTGACGGCGAAGCCGCCACGATCGTCGCCATGGACGTCGTAGCAGTGATCCTGGGAATCCTGATGTTCGCGGTGCTGTACGCGCTGATCATCGGGATCGACCACGTATGAACCTTCCGCTTGGGGCCTTCATCGGCCATCTGAGCGGGGCCGATTTCTTCGGCCTCGTCGTCTCGGTGATCGTCTGCCTGTACCTGCTGTACGCACTGCTACGCGGAGAGAAGTTCTAGCGCCATGACGTTTCTCGGCTGGCTCACGATCGTCCTGTTCGTGCTGATCCTGACGGCGCTGGCGATGCCGCTCGGGCGCTACATGGCGGCCGTCTACGCGGGCGAGCGCACATTCCTCGACCCGCTGTTCAAGACCCCCGAACGCCTGATCTACAAGGCCATCCGGGTCGACGCCAGCAAGGGCCAGGACTGGAAGGGATACGCCAAGAGCCTGGTGATCTTCTCGCTCGCTGGGTGGCTGCTCCTCTTCTTCATCCTGCGCACCCAGAGGCTGTGGGACTTCACCGGGCTCAACCCGATGCACTTCCACTCGGGCACCTGGGACGTCACGTTCAACACGACGTCGTCGTTCCTCACAAACACGAACTGGCAGTACTACAGCGGCGAGACGACGATGAGCTACTTCAGCCAGATGGCTGGGCTCACCGTCCAGAACTTCCTGTCCGCCGGGGTAGGGATCGCGGTGGCCGTCGCGCTGATCCGAGGGATCATCGGTCGCAGCGGCCGCGAGATCGGGAACTTCTGGTTCGACCTCACGCGCACGGTGCTGTGGGTGCTCACGCCGATCGCGTTCGTGGTCGCGATCGTGCTCGTTTGGCAGGGATCGATCGACAACTTCTCCCACTACGCGAGCTTCAACGGGATTACGGGCCTCCCCAATCAGATCGCGGTGGGCCCGGTCGCCGGACAGGAGGCGATCAAGGAGCTCGGCACCAACGGCGGCGGCTTCTTCAACACCAACTCCGCCCACCCGTTCGAGAACCCCTCCGGATTCAGCAATTTCGTGGAGATGCTGACGGTGCTGGTGATCCCGGCCGGGCTCGTGTTCATGTACGGCCGGATGGCGGGCAACCGCCGCCAGGGCTACGCGATCTACGCCACGATGGCCGTGATGTTCCTCGGGGCGGTGTCGGTCGCGTACATCGCCGAGGCCCACGGTTCCCCCGCCCAGCACGCCGCCGGCCTGCACACGCAGGTGCTGGCAGGCTCGACCGGCGGCAACCTCGAGGGCAAGGAGCAGCGCTTCGGGATCGCCAGCTCAGCCCTGTTCGACACCGTCACGACGGTCACCTCCTGCGGCGCCGTCAACAGCGCGATCGAGTCCTACACGGGTATCGGCGGTGCGGTCCCAATGGCGAACCTGTCAGCCAGCGAGGTGATCTTCGGTGGCGTCGGCACCGGCCTCTACTCGATCCTCCTGTACGTCCTCCTGGCGGTGTTCATCGGAGGCCTGATGGTCGGACGAACGCCCGAGTACCTCGGCAAGAAGATCGAGGCCAGGGAGATCAAGCTCGTCGCGATCGGGCTCTTGATCACACCGCTGTCGGCGCTGTTCGCCACGGCGCTGGCGACCGCCAGCAGCGCGGGCCGCGCGTCGATCTCGACCGCCGCCGGGATCTCTCCACAGGGGTTCTCCGAAAGCTTCTACGCGTACCTTTCCCAGGCCAACAACAACGGCTCGGCGTTTGCGGGCTACACCGGCTACATCCAGCCGAACCCCGGCAACCTCGGCGCTCACGGGATCAAGTTCGCAGACATCCTCGGTGGGTTCACGATGCTCTTCGCACGCTACTCGCCAATCCTGTTCGCGCTCGCGGTCGCGGGGGCGCTCGCCGGCAAGCGGGTGAGCCCGCCCGGCCTCGGGACGATGCGCACCGATAACCCGACGTTCGTGGTGTTGCTGATTGGCGTGATCGTGCTCGTCGGCGCGCTCACCTTCTTCCCAGCCCTCCTGCTCGGACCAATCGTCCAGGGCCTGACCACGCACCTGTACTAGCAATGAGACGCGACATCGTCAGCTCCGCAATCGGGATCGTCCTCTTCACGCTGCTGTGCGGGATCGTCTTCCCGCTGGCCGTATGGGGCGTGAGCCAGATCGCATTCCCAGGCAACGCCAACGGTCAGAAGGTCTACGTCAACGGCAAGCTCGTCGGCTCGAAGATCATCGGCCAGAACTTTGGGACCGTCGTGATCGGCAAGAACGGCAAGCCGGAGATGCAGAACGGCAACCCGGTGACCGCGCCGGACCCGCGCTACTTCCAGACCCGGCCCTCGGCCACGGTCCCCGCAGACAACGCTGCTTCGACCACCTTCTCGAACCTCGGCCCCAACAGCAAGGCGACCCTGACCGAGATCGCCGGGAACATCCAGACCTACATCGCGCTCAACGGGAAGTACTACCCGGGCGGCCTCACCGCCGGCAAGGTACCCGTCGACGCCGCCAACAGCTCGGCATCGGGGATCGATCCCGACATCTCCGTCCGCAACGCCGACATCCAGGCGTACCGGATCGCGGCCGTCAGAGGGATGCCCCTCGCTGCGGTCACGAAGCTGATCCCCCAGTACACCCACGGGCGCGGGATCGGATTCTCCGGTGAGCCCGGCGTGAACGTGCTCGAACTCAACCTCGCTCTCGACCAAGTCAAGACCTGATGGCCACGACCTCTCCTGAGACCACCGACCGCAGCCAGCCCAGCGAACGCCGCGCGATCTCCCTGTTCCAGCCCGAGATCGTTCGGCGTGCACTGATCGACAGCCTGATCAAGCTCGATCCGCGCGTCCAGATCCGCAACCCGGTGATGTTCGTGGTCGAGATCGGCGCCGTGATCACGACCGTCACCTGGTTGATTCAGGTGTTCGGCGGCAAGGCCCTCGGAGGTCACGATCCGTCCTGGTACACGTTCACGATCTCGTTCTGGCTCTGGCTGACGGTCGTGTTCGCGAACATGGCCGAGGCGTTCGCCGAGGGCCGCGGCCGCGCCCAGGCCGACACGCTGCGCGCGATGCGCCAGGAGACGGTCGCGACCATGAAGGACGGAACGACGCGGCAGGCGTCGGAGCTCGTGCGCGGGGATGTCGTCATCGTCGAGGCCGGCGAGCTGATCCCCGGAGACGGAACGGTGATCGAGGGGATCGCCTCGGTCGACGAGTCCGCGATCACCGGCGAGTCAGCCCCCGTGATCCGCGAGTCGGGCGGTGACCGCAGCGCCGTGACCGGCGGGACCCGGGTGCTCTCGGACCGGATCGTCGTGCAGATCACGCAGGAGCCCGGCCAATCGTTTCTGGAGCGGATGATCATGCTGGTCGAGGGTGCCGAGCGGCGCAAGACCCCGAACGAGATCGCGCTCAACATCCTGCTCGCGGGGCTCACCCTGATCTTCATGATCGTCGTCGCGACGCTGCGGCCGTTCGGCCTGTTCGCGCACACCCCGATCTCCGAGACGACGCTGATCTCCCTGCTGGTCGCGCTGATCCCAACCACGATCGGCGCGCTCCTGTCGGCGATCGGAATCGCGGGAATCGACCGGCTGGTGCGACGCAACGTGCTCGCGCTCTCCGGCCGGTCGGTGGAGGCCTCCGGCGACGTCGACGTGCTGCTGCTCGACAAGACCGGCACGATCACAATCGGGAACCGTCTCGCGTCGGAATTCATCCCCATGCCCGGAGTGGCCGAGGCCGAGCTAGCCGAGGTCGCGCAGCTCTCCTCACTCGCCGACGAGACGCCCGAAGGCCGGTCGATCGTCGTCCTCGCCAAGCAATACGGGATCCGCGAGCACGACATGAACGAGCTACACGCGCAGTTCGTCCCGTTCACCGCGCAGACCCGGATGAGCGGCGTGAACCTCAACGGCCGCCAGCTTCGCAAGGGCGCCGGCGACGCAATCATCGCGTGGGTCGGCTCCGAGGGCGGGCGCGCGCCCGCCGAGCTCCAACCCGTGCTCGACCGGATCGGACGGGAGGGCGGCACTCCGCTCGCCGTCGCCCGTGACTCCCAGGTGCTGGGCGTCATCTATCTGAAGGACACGATCAAGGAAGGGATGCGCCAGCGCTTCGACCACCTCCGCGCGATGGGGATCCGCACGATCATGATCACTGGGGACAACAAGTTGACGGCTGCGAAGATCGCCGAGGAGTCCGGTGTCGATGACTTCCTGGCGGAAGCGACCCCCGAGGCCAAGCTGGCGCTGATCAAGGAGCAGCAGGCGGGCGGCCGGATGGTCGCGATGACCGGAGACGGGACCAACGACGCTCCCGCGCTCGCCCAGGCCGACGTCGGCGTGGCGATGAACACCGGCACCCAGGCCGCGCGCGAAGCCGGGAACATGGTCGACCTCGATTCCAACCCCACGAAGCTGATCGAGATCGTCGAGGTCGGCAAGCAGCTGCTGATCACGCGCGGCGCGCTGACGACGTTCTCAATCGCCAACGACGTCGCCAAGTACTTCGCGATCCTGCCGGCGATCTTCATCACCACGTGGGCGTACGTCGGCAGCCACGGCAAGGGTCCGCTACACGTGCTCAACATCATGAACCTCGGAACGCCGCGCTCCGCGGTGATCTCGGCGATCATCTTCAACGCGCTCGTGATCCCGGCGCTGATTCCGGTCGCGCTCAAGGGCGTCAGCTACCGGCCGATCGGCGCAAGCGCGCTGCTGCGGCGCAACCTTTGGATCTACGGCCTCGGTGGAATCATCGCCCCGTTCATCGGGATCAAGCTGATCGACCTGATCGTTCATAACATCATTGGTGCATGAACGATGAAGTCCGGTCCAGCGCCGTACCAGGCCTGACCGGAGCGGAGCAGCCGCGCCGGGGGCATCTCCGCGTGTTCCTGGGGATGGCGGCAGGGGTCGGCAAGACCTTCCGGATGCTGCTCGAAGGCCACGCCGAGCAGGAGGCGGGCCGTGACGTCGTCATCGGGCTGCTCGAGACGCACGGTCGAGCTGAGACCGCGGCGCTGGCGGAGGGGCTACCGATGATCCCCCGGCGCCGGGTCGAGTATCGCGGCACCGAGGTCGAGGAGATGGACCTTCCAGCGATCCTCGCGCGTGCGCCGGAGCTCTGCCTGATCGACGAGATCGCCCACACCAACCCCCCGGGCCTCGAGCACGCCAAGCGCTACGAGGACGTCGATGACGTGCTCGCGGCGGGGATCGACGTGCTCTCGA
This sequence comes from uncultured Solirubrobacterales bacterium, assembly GCA_963826395.1. Taxonomy (GTDB): domain Bacteria; phylum Actinomycetota; class Thermoleophilia; order Solirubrobacterales; family Solirubrobacteraceae; genus Palsa-465. The sequence continues at coordinate 211,427 of CAWGWP010000001.1, forward strand.
CGCTCAACGTCCAGCACCTTGAGTCGCTCAACGACACGATCGCTGAGCTCACCGGCGTGCGCGTACGCGAGACGATCCCCGACGACGTCCTCGGCCGGGCGGACGAGGTGGTGATAATCGACCTGACGCCGGAGGCGCTGCTCGATCGCCTTCGGGCCGGCAAGGTCTACCCACAGGAGCGGGTCGGGCCGGCACTCAACAACTTCTTCCGGATCGAGAACCTCTCCGCGCTGCGCGAGGTCGCGCTACGACAGGTTGCCGAGGAGGTCGGGCACAAACGCCTGATCACAGAGCACGTCGGTTCGCGCGGCGAGAGCATCGCGTCCGAGGCTCCCCAGGCGGTTGGCGAGCGCCTGCTCGCGCTGGTCGAGCCCTACCCCGGCGCGCAGCGGCTTGTGCGCCGCGCGTGGCGCTCGGCGCAGCGCCTTGGCGCCGATCTCGATCTGCTGTGGGTGCGCCCTCCCGCGCGCCAGCTGAGTGACGACCAGGAGCGCTCGCTCGGAGCAATGCGGCAGCTCGCCTCGGTGCTCGGAACGCGCCTGCTCGTCGAGGAGTCGGACAACGTCGCGGCGGCAGTCGCAGAAGTCGCCCGCGACCGCGGAACGACCTACATCCTGATGGGCGCCTCGCGTCCGTCGCGCGGGGTTGCGCGGCTGCGTACGCCGCTGCCCCAACGCCTGATGGAGCTGCTGCCCGGCGTCGACGTGCGGATCGTCGCCAACCGCGCGACCCGCGGCGAGGGGGAGCGGTGAGCCCTGCAGTGCTGACCGTTGCCGCGCTCGCAGCGCGCGCGCCCCATCACGGCGGAGCGGTGAGCGCGGTGGTCGTGGTGGTGATTGCGCTCGCCGCGGTGGCGATTGGGATAGGCGTCGGGTATTGGCTGCCTCCGCACGGACTGCGTCCCGCCGCGCAGCGACCGCAGACCGTACGGCGGATCCTGCTGCCGTTCACCGGCCCCGAGATCTCCCGCCGCTCGTTCGAGGCAGCCGTGCGACTCGCCAAGGCCGAGGGCGCGACGATCATGCCTGCGTTCCTGGCGCGGGTGCCGCGCACCCTGCCACTCGACTCGACCCTCCCGGTGCAGTGCAGCTATGGGCTGCCGTTGCTCGAGACGATCGAGCAGCGTGCGGCGGCTCAAGGCATCCCTGTCGATTCACGGATCGCCCGGGGCCGGACATACCGGGACGCGCTTCGCAGGCTCCTCGACGAGGAGTCGTTTGACCGGATCATCGTCTCGGCGACGGAGAGCCGGAACACCGGACTCAGCGCTGACGACCTCGAATGGCTGCTCGAGCGCGTGCCGGCGGAGGTGCTGATCCTCCGGCCCGCGCCCGACGACACACGGCGGATCTCCGCCGCGGGCGTCGCCGGCCACTTCTGAGGTGCGGGCCGACGGGCGGTCGAGCCCCCGGCGCGGCTCAGCGGCACGCTCCGCTCGCGACCGGCGGACATTCGTGCTGCGCGCGTGGGGTGCCGAGGGTGTCCTCGGGCCGATGTCGCGACGCGGAGGGCAGGGGCTCCCTGGCGACGCCGGCCTGTGGCTTTGGCCTTGGCACCACGATGTCGAGCAGCAGGCCACCGAGTGTCACGCCGATCGCGAGCGGGTTGATCAAAACGTTCCTCCTTTCGCCCTTCCGATCGCTCGCCAGTGCCACAAGGATGCGCCGCGGCGCCCCAGACCGCTTGGGCCACGTGGCCAGGATCCGGCCCGCGGGCTTTGGCCAGGCGCACCGGCGCCGGCGAACGATGGCGCCGCGGTTGCCTATAGCTCAACTGGATCGCCATCGTTCGGTCTCAAGCCCGGCGGCATCGTCCGTGCAGCCGTATGCGCCGCAGCGGGTCGGGCACTCCGGGAAGACGTGGAGGCGAGGGGATCCACGGCATTGGGCGACGCTGGCTGTGACCCTACTTCACGCGGACGGCGCGTCATTCCAACAAGTGCTTAGACCGGTTCAGCGAAGCGCTCGGGAAACCGATAAGAGCAGATGGGGCGGGTGTCACATCGCGCGAAAGCAACGGCCACCTCGAGCGGTAACCACTTCTCGTGCTCGATGACCGCGGTGCTGTTGGCCGAGGTGGTCGACCAGGCCGGCGGCGGGGCGGTGCCCGAGCTGCTGCGACTGGCGAACAGCAAGCGCACCCCCGAGTACCTACGCGACATCACCAACTGGATCTCCTACGACGAGGCGGTGGCGCTTTGGCGGGCCGGCGCACGCGTCACCCAGAACCCCCGGCTCCCCCAGCTGGTCGGGGAGCGCGCCGCCCACCGCTTGAGCTCCTCGCCGGTCGCCGCGCTGCTGCGGTCGCTCGGTTCGCCGGAGAATCTCTACCGGGAGATCTCCACCGGAGCGACCAAGTTCAGCACCGTGATCCGGTTAGAGCCGATCGAGACTGGTCCCGGCTTCGCGGAACTGGTCGCCATCCCAGTGGACGGCTTTCCCCGCTCCGCCGAACACTGCGCCTGGACGACGGGGATGCTCAGCAGCGCGACCGTGCTGTTCGGCTTGCCCGCCGCCTCGGTGCAGCACGAGCGCTGCGCCGCGCTGGGCGCGGCTCAGTGCAGGTACCTGATCAGCTGGTCGGATGCCAACACCGGTTCCGACCATGCGGGCGAGCAGCTGATCGCGCTTCGCCATCAGCTTGCGGGGATGCAGGAGCGGCTGCACAGCATGTTCGCGACGGCCTCCGACCTCATCGCCGGAGATGACATCGGCGACGTCCTCGCCAGGATCACGGACCGGGCGGCCGTCGAAGTCCGCGCCCCGCGCTTCCTGCTCGCGGTGCGAATGGAGCCCGGGGGCCAGGTGCACTGCCACCACCGTGGGTTTAAGGACGACGAAGTGGCCCAGTTGGGCGAGGACGTGCTCGAGCCTCATCCGGCGGAGCATCCCAAGTCGTGGCTCGTCGTCCCCGTCCGCTCGGACCGCCGCGACTACGGTCGCCTGCTCGCGGCGTTCGACGCCGACGAGCGCTTCTTCCCGCAGGAGCGCGAGCTGCTCGAGGTCTACGCGCGATACGCGGCGACGGCGCTCGACGGCGCCGCCGCGTTGATGGAAGCCAACCGCCGCTATCACCAGTCCAGTGCGCTCCTGAAGCTCGCGCGCGCCCTCGCTACCGCGGGAACGACGGGGGAGGTCGCCAACCGCCTGGCCGACGCCGTGCCGCTGGTGGTCGACTGCGACCGGGTCGGCGTGTACCTATGGGAACCGGCCCGAGGCGAGCTCGTGCGCCGCGCCGTCGCGACGCCCGACGGGACGGTCGAGGAATTGGACGAGGAGGCGTGGAGCTGGGCGCCTCGGCCCGGCGACGCACTCGAACGGCTGCTCAACAACCCGCGCCAGGACCCGATCTTCATCGACGAGGTGAGGGGTGACCCCACGCTCCGGGAAGGACTCAAGCGACGAGGAGAGACGGCGTTGATGGTCGTCCCGCTGGCGACCGATGACTCGCTGCTCGGCGCACTTGCCGTGTCGGTTCGCGAGCGCTCCGAGCGGCTGCGCGCCAACCCCGACCTGTTGGACCGCCTGTCAGGAGTCGCGGCCCAGGCCACCACCGCGCTTCAGAACGGCTGGCTCGTCGACCAGATCACCCATCAGGCGATGCACGACCAGCTGACCGGGCTGGCCAACCGGCTCCAGTTCGCCGAGAAGCTGCGCAAGGCCGTCAACCGCGCGCGCCAACGCGACGAGATGGTCACGATGTTCTACATCGACCTGAACGACTTCAAGCCCGTGAATGACGAACACGGGCACGAGGTGGGCGACAAGCTCCTGAGCGCGCTCGGCAAACGGCTGGCGTCCTGCACTCGGTCATACGACACGGTCGCGCGGCTGGGCGGAGACGAGTTCGCGGTCTTGATCGGATCGCAGACGACTCCGGCCGACTCCGATCTGCTCGCAGTGCGACTCGCCGACACGTTCGCCGATCCGTTCATGATCGCCGGGCACACGGTCTGCCTGACGGCGAGCATCGGGCGCGCGATTTTCCCGATCGACGCCGACAGCGCCGACGGCATGCTCAGGCGCGCGGACGCGGCGATGTTCGCGGCCAAGCGCCGCGCCGCGTTGCGCTGAGCGTCACCCCGGATTCGAATAGGTGCCGATCGCGCGCGCCTGTTCGATCACGTGGTCCTCGATCCTGTCGAGCAGCCCCCTCCGGTCGAGGCCGGGCGGCAGGTCCAGGTCGTCGTCGAGGGCGTAGACCCAGAAGTAGTAGTGATGGGTCCCGTGCCCGGGAGGGGGCGCTGGGCCGACGTAGCCCTCCTCGCCCATCGAGTTGACGCCGTTGACGACGCCCTGGCCGCCCTCGGGCAACCCCGTCGCTTCGGCCGGGATGCCGTAGGCGACCCAATGCGTGAAGCCGTCGACTAGCGGCGCGTCCGGGTCGTGAACGACGACCGCGAACGCCCTGGTTCCCTCGGGAGCTCCATACCACTCGAGCGGCGGTGCGGTGTTCTCGCCGTTTGACGTGTGGCGGTCTGGGATCGCCTTGTGCCCCTCGAAGGCGGGGCTCGAGATCCTGAGGTCTGCGACGTTCAGCTGCTGTGCCATGCGGCTGTCCTACCCGCCAGCCGGGTCGGCTATCCGCGGGCGAAGGCCCAGGAGCGATTCGCGCTGAAGGTCGCGAGCGTCACGAACGGGATCGTGACGGCGTAAGCGGCGAGCCGGCTCGTCGCCCCGACGCTGACCACCAGCCACAGCAGAGCGGTGGTGGCGCCTAAGCCGCCGAGCTGCACGATGAGATAGCGGCCGCGAGCCCGCCGAGAGTCAGGCGAGGCAAACGTCCACCGCCGGTTGAGGATGTAGCCGTTGACCGCGCCCACGGTGAAGCCGATCGCGCCTGCTACGTCGTACGGCACCCGGGCGGCCACAAGCCCCGTATAGAGGAGGTAGCTGAGCGCTGTGTTGGCGACCCCCACCAACGCAAAGCGGCAGAGCTGCCCGAGCAGCCGCCCGCCAAGCAGGTCTCTTGATCTGAGCAGTTGAGCCACTGGTCCGATGCAAGCGACCACGGGTAAGGAAAACGTCAAATCGACGTGTGAGCGCCGTCACGCCGGCGCGGCGTCGGGATCAGCCGGCTTCGTGGGCCGTCGCGAGTTGCGCGTCGACCGCCCTGGCAGGCGCGGTGCGCCCGCCGGGGACCAGTAGGCCCGCCACCACGCCCACCGCCAGGAACGCCGTCGCCATCAGGTAGCTGGCGGTGAAGCCGGTGACCGTCGGAAGCCCGTGCGCGGTGTTATTGGCGATGAAGGTCGCCGACAGCTGCCCGCCCAACGCACCGCCTAGCGTCCGCATCACCGTGTTCATCCCGCTGGCGATCCCGGTCTGGGTCGAGGGAACCGCCTGCACGATCAGGTTCCCCAGCGCCGCAAACGCGAGCCCGATTCCGCCGCCGAGCAGCGTGGCGGCGATCAGCATCTCGTAGGGATGACGGTGGGCGAGCGCCGCGTATCCGAACGCAACCGCAGTGATGCTCGTACCCACGACGAGCGCGGGCTTGGAGCCGTAGCGCCTCGCGACACGACCCGCGGCGGTCCCCAAGAGGCCCATCGTCAGCGCGGCGGGCAGCAGGTAGAGGCTTGAGACGACGACCGAGGCCCCGAACCCGAACCCGGTCCGCTTCGGGAGCTGGGCGAATTGGGGGAACACGATGAACGACGCGTACATGCCGGCCCCGAGCAGGAACGCCGCGAGGTTCGTGGTCCATACCCCGCGGATCCGCATCATCGCCATGTCGACCAGCGGCACGCGGCTATTCACCTCGACCACGACCCAGGCCACGCAGAACACCAGTCCGACGGCGAACAGCGTGAGCGTTCTGGCGCCGCCCCAACCCCACACCGTGGTCTGCGCCACGCCGATCAGCAGCGTCGAGATGCCGATGCTCATCAGCGCGGCGGCCAGCCAGTTGACCCGGCCGGGCGCGCGCACAGGGGACTCCGGGACAAACCGCCACGTGGACCATGCGGCGGCGAGCGTGACCACGAGCGGGATCCAGAACAGCCAGTGCCAGCCGAGGTGCTGGTCGATCAGCGCCCCCACCACCAATCCGACGCCGCCGCCGACGCCGAGGATCGACGACATCAACCCGATGCTGCCGGCGACTCGTTCGGGGGGGAATTCGTCACGCGCGATCGAGAACGCCAGCGGGAAGATCCCTCCGCCGACACCCTGGATCACGCGGGCGACGATCAGCATCGCCAGCGATTGCGAGACCGCGGCGAGCAGCGTGCCGGCCGCCAGCACCAGGAGCGTCCATAGAAGCAGGCGCTCCTTGCCGTACATGTCCCCGAGCCGCCCGATGATCGACGTCCCGACCGAGGCCGACACGAGGAAGCCGGTGAGGAGCCAGGTCACCCCGGTCTCGGTCGTGTGGAAGGCGTGCTGGAAGGTCGGCAGAGCGGGAATCACCGCCGAGCTCAGGACCGCGTAGGCCAGGCCCGAGAGCGACAGGACGGCGAGGATCACGTTCGGATGCACACGCTCCGACCGGTGCAACTCCCTGAGCACTCACCCACGGTAGCGAAAGGCATGTCTGCCCCGTCGAAGGCAGATCAGAGCCGCCCGGGTCCTTCAGGCGGGCATCCGCAGCAGTTCGAGCACGCGCTCCTCAAGCTCCAGCCGCGCCGCGTCGCCATCGACATCCGTCGGGAGCTGGATCACGACGCCATCGCCTGCTGACTCGATCAGCAGCGGCGTGGCCATCGCCGCGACCAGGTCAGGAAGCTCGATCACCACCCCCTGCTCGAACAGGTCAATCACACGTGGATCGATGTAGCTTTTACGGGCCACGGTAGGCGTGTTTCCGAGCGCGGTGCTGACTTCCCTAACGGCGCCCCCGATCGCCCGCTGGCCGCGCTTTCCGTCAGCTGCTTGGCGCGCCAGCGCAACGGCCGCAAGGACCGTCGCCGCCCAGGTCCGGAACTCCTTGGCGGAATAAGGACCGTCGGCCCAGCTGCGCAGGGCGTGGTTGACGTCCGGAGCGTGCACCCGGCGCCACTGGCCCCGCGAGCTGTAGGCAAGGAGCTCTTCTGGCGGGCCGCGGCGACGCTTGAGCATCGCCAGGGCCCGCACCGATTGCGGGTCGTTGACGCTCATCCGGCGACGCTTCCCCGACTTCGCGATGAAGTCGAAGTGGACCTGACCTCCGCGCAGGGACACCTGTTCGCGACGCAGGGTGGTGAGCCCGACGTGTCCGTTGTCGCGCGCGTACCGGTCCCATCCGACCCGGAAGAGCCCGACGTCCAGCAGGCGAACCGCGAGCGCGAGGACCCGCTCGCGCCCGGATCCCTCCGATTCGAGCAGGGATCGCGCCGTTGTCCTGAGCGATGGCAGCCGCTGCGCGAAGTCGAGCATGTCCTCGAACTTCTCCTCGTCGCGGCGCAGGCGCCAGAGCGGGTGATAGAGGTATTGCCGTCGTCCCTTGGCGTCAAGACCGGTCGCCTGCAGATGGGCGTTGGGGGCTATCGCGATCCACACGTCGGTCCACGCCGGCGGGATTGCGAGCGCGCGGATCCGCTCGACCGTCTCCTGATCGGTGACGGGCTCGCCCGCCGCATCGACGATCACAAGCTGGCCGCCCGTCCGCTCTCGTCGCAGACCGGGCTCGTGGCCGGTGTTGTACGCGAGCTCTTCCTGCGCGGCGGCCGCGCTGCCGATCTGAGACGCAACGTCGTCGCGACGCATGGTCAGCCGATCGGATGGTGTTTGCCGTGCGAGCGTCAAACGGGCATCCATTTCCGAGACTGGTAGGGCCTTGCTGCCGTCAAAAGAGGAGGACCGGACTGTTCAGCGCTCTTCCGCGCGCGCGTTTGAGTTGACACTAGCTTTCTTGACGCCTGAACGGCTGCGTCAATTCCCGCCGGCTCTCCGCTGGAGGAGCAGGCCGAATTAGCTATTGCGGCAGGTATGAGGGGTCAGCGTGTGTGGGGGTTCTTCAGGGGGTGTAGGGCGATCCATGCTTCGAACGCCGGACGGTATCGGCAGCCGCTTCCCGGTCCGCGCGGTGCGCTACGGGCTGGTCGGCGTGGCCGCCGTCCTTCTCATCGTGTCGGTGGTGCAACTCCTGGGCCTCCCGGGCCCGCCGCCGTCCTGACCCCCAGCCCGGATGCCTCGCCACGCAAAGCCCGTACCCAGGCGCGGCCGTCCCCCCGCCCGTAGCGGCTGACCTCGCGGCGGCCCCACCACCCATCGCTTGCCGTACGGCGTGCAGACCTAATGCGGAGGGTGCCGGACGCGTCTCAGGCGGACACAGCCCACTTTGAACGCCACAAGACCCTCGTCCACAGCAGGGTCGATTGGCTAGTGGGCGGTACTGGGCTCGAACCAGTGACCTCCTGCTTGTAAGGCAGGCGCTCTACCAGCTGAGCTAACCGCCCCTGGGCGACCTCGAGCGATGGTATCGGTGGGACCCCGCCCCATCCTGAGTGCGCTCACCGACGCGCGCGCCCCGTGCATGTTCTGAATCCGTCACGGCGTTCTCGAGCCGCTCGGACCCGTTGTCCTCGACGCAGGCCGATCTACCTGGCGACAGCATCCGCGCCGTCCAGTCGGGCGGAGCAAAGGCCTCGGAGCGACGCCTCGGACCGCCAGAACTCAGCCAGCGTCTCTGGGTGCCGAATCCGGCACGGTCCTGCGCTGATGGGGTCCGCGTCCGCTCGGGCCGCCGGACGGTGCTGCTTTGCAACCAGCTCTCGTGAAGATGCGCACTCCGATCTTCCCCTTGCGTTAGGCTGTTGCAGCGTCTAAATGTGGGTGACTGCTGGAGAGTGATGAGTTCATACCCACTTCCGTTTTCCGTCTCGGTGGCGCCGATGGAAGATGGCGCCGTGCGGGTCCGGGTCCGCGGCGAACTCGATATGTCGACGTCCCCCCAGCTGGACGAGATTTTGCGTCGCGAGATCGGCGCAGGCAAACGGGTCATCGTCGACCTCTCGGAGATCGCGTTCATCGACTCGACGGGGCTCAACGCGCTCATCGGCGCGCTGCGCGCATCCGACACCAACGGCGGCGCGCTGATGGTCAGTTCTTCCTTGCCCGCACACGTGAGGCGCGTGTTCGAGATCACGGGGCTCAGCAAGATCCTCCCGATCGCGGCCGAGGCGACAGATAGATCGACGGCAAAATAGTCCGCTACGGAACTAGTCCGAGCTAACATAGAGTCGTGAGCGTCAAGTCACAGGGCTCGATTGCCGAGACCGAGCAGCCTCAATGCTTCGCGGGGAACCTCGCCTGGCTCTTGTACAGGGCCCACTGGGCGCTGGCCTCGGAGCTCGCTGCCGCACTGACGCCGCTTGGCGTCACGGCACGCGGCTACCACGTGCTTCGCGCCGCACTGAGTGGCGAGCACTCGCAGACCGAGCTCGCGGAGATGGTGGGGCTCGACAAGACAACGATGGTCGTCGCGCTCGACGAGCTCGAACGCGACGGGCTCGCCGAGCGCCACCCTGCTCCGGATGACCGGCGTGCCCGCATCATCGCGGTGACGGCGGCTGGGAAGCGAAAGGTCGCCGAAGCCGACAAGGTCAAGGAGCGGGTTCAGGCCGAGGTCTTGGGCGAGCTCTCTGCGCGCGAGGGGACGGCGCTAATGGATGCGCTGGCGAAGCTCGTCGAGGGCAGGCTCGCCGAGCAGGCCGAGTGCACCCCGCCGCTCCGCCGGCGAACACCGCGCGGGTAGCCGCGCCGCACCCAGCCTGGACCCGAGCCGGCCCGAGGGCCGGTAGGGAGCGTGCACCGCGAACCGACCCGAAGGGGTGCCGGAGCACGGGCCGGCCGTGTCGCAGGTTATGTCCTCTGTTGCAAGATGATCTTGTAACAGACGATTTGCTACCTTTTGTTCTCCCGCAAGACAAACCCGGATACAGGGAGACACATGTCCGATAGCGCAACCCCCGCAGTAGAGCCGGAGACGAAGACGGCCGACCGATCACGCTGGATCGCGCTTGTCGTGTTGTGCGTCGGGGCGCTGATGATCATCCTCGACATGACGATCGTGAACGTCGCGCTGCCGTCGATCCAGCGCGATCTCGGATTCACGCAATCGAATCTCGCGTGGGTGGTCAACGCCTACCTGATCACCTTCGGCGGCCTGCTCCTCCTTGCCGGCCGGCTCGGGGATCTGATCGGACGCCGCAACGTCTTCCTGGCCGGCCTCGCGGTGTTCGTCGCCGCCTCGGCGCTGTGCGGCGCCGCCCAGAGCCAGACCGTGCTGATCGTCGCGCGGTTCGTCCAGGGCGTCGGCGGCGCGCTGGCCTCGGCCGTGATCCTGGGAATGATCGTGACGATGTTCCCCGAGCCCGGGGAGCGGGCCAAGGCGATCGGCGTGTTCAGCTTCGTGGCCTCGGCCGGCGCGTCGATCGGCCTGCTGCTCGGGGGTGTGATCACGCAGGCGATCAATTGGCACTGGATCTTCTTCGTCAACCTCCCGATCGGCGTCGTGACGGCGGTGCTGGCCCTGCGGCTGGTCGGACGCGATCAGGGCATCGGCCTCCACGGCGGCGCGGATGTAGCCGGCGCGGCGCTCGTCACCGGCGCCCTGATGCTCGGCGTCTACACGATCGTCAAGACCCAGAACTACGGGTGGGGTTCGGCACACACACTCGGCATGGGTGCCGTGGCGGTCGCGCTGCTTGGCGGGTTCGTCGCTTGGGAGGTCGCGCACGCGCAATCCGCTGATGCCGCTTCGCGTCTTCCGCTCGCGGAACGTGTCTGGCGCCAACCTGGTGCAGATGCTGTTCATCGCCGGGATGTTCGGGATGTTCTTCCTGGGGAGCCTGTACATGCAGCGCGTGCTCGGGTACACCGCGCTGCAGATCGGGCTGGCGTTCCTGCCGGTCGCGCTCCTGATCGGGATCCTGTCGCTCGGCTTCTCGGCGCGTCTCAACATGCGCTTCGGGCCGCGGGCAGTCCTGATCCCCGGGCTGGTCCTCGGTGCCGGCGGCCTGGCCCTGCTCACGCAGGCGCCGGTGCAAGCGAGTTACGTCCGCGACCTGCTGCCCTCGATGGTGCTGATCGGCGTCGGTGCCGGGCTCGCCTTCCCGGCCCTGTTCACGCTAGCCATGTCTGGCGCCGATCCCACGGACGCAGGACTTGCGTCCGGGCTTGTGAACACAACCCAGCAGGTCGGTGGGGCGCTCGGATTGGCGGTCCTGGCGACGCTCGCGAGCACGCACACCCAGAACCTGCTGCACAGCGGGACGACGAGCGCCGCGGCGCTCACGAGCGGCTACCACCTTGCATGGGCGATCGGGACCGCGCTGCTGGTTGCCGCGGTCGGTGCCGCGCTCGTCATCCTGCGACCCGCGGCGATGACGGCGGCGGTCCGCGATGCGGAGGACGAACTCGTGGAGGCCACGGGCGAACCCGGTTACGCCGAGGCGGCGTGACCGGGCACTGCCGTGAGCGAGCTCACTCCGGCGGGCAGCCCTTGGCTTTGACAACCTGGACCCAGGTCCCGGGGTACGCGGTGTACCGACCATCGGAGACCACGGCCCGCACCTCGATCGTGTGGCCTTCGGCGAGGGCGCCGAACGGACCGAATGTGCGGTCGTAGAAGCTGCCGTAGAAGTGATAAAGGTGGTAGCCGCGGTTCTGCGGCATGCCGCCGAACGGGTACTGCGTGTTGACCAGCTGGCCGCCCACGAGGAATTGGTACTTGGCGATCGCGTGGGCCGGCCTGCCGTTGTAGCGCGCGGTGACCGTCACCGGCCAGAACTGCTTGCAGTTGGGGTGGTGCCCCGAGGCGGCGAAGGTCGCCCTCAGCGGCCCGTCGCTGTAGGAGTAAGTTGACGCGCTTGCGGCGCCCGCGGTGAGGAGTGCCGCTGCCGCCGTCAAGACGATCGGGAGTATCTTGCGTGCTCGCATTGGGTGCGTCTCCTTTGCACTGAAGGGACGCGCTTAAGGTACCCGCAGGCGGGTCCGTTGGCCGCGGTGGGTCCCGAGAAGGTGGTTGACCGGTGCGATGCCGCGTGATCGAATGGCAGACTCATAATCAACTTCCAGAGGGGGTTCTCATGCCAGTCATGATGGGGTTGCGCGTGTCGGTGAATCCCGCCCGGTTCGAGCAGGTGGCAACGGGCAACGGGGACCGGTTGAAGGGAATCGCGGAGCGCGCCAAGGCGCATGGGGCGATCCACCACCGCTTCTACGCGAGCGAGGCCGGAGACGAGATCTTGGTGGTAGACGAGTGGCCCGACGCCGAGTCGTTCCAGACCTTCTTCTCCAACAGCCCCGACATCGGCGAGATGATGGCGGAGGCCGGGGTCACGAGCGAGCCGCGGCCGGTCTTCTGGCGCGAGCTGGACACGCCCGACAAGTTCTGACGCGCACGACCCGGGGTGAACGCTGCGCGACGTCGTGCGGGACGCATGGCTTCTCGAGGCGGGCGATTCCTCGTCGCTGAGGCAAGCCGCCGGACGATCGGCTCGGGCCGATCACGCTGGCGTGCCGCGCCACTCAGGCGTTGGCCGGCGGCGCCGGTTGCCTGGGCAGCGGCGCGTCGTTGGGGGCCGGCAGCGTGGGCCCGCTTCGCAGGATGACGTCGCTCACCGGTGACGGAGCTGCCACGGGCGGGGGCGGGAGCGGGCGCGGGGCGATCGCCGGGCTGGGGGCAGGCGGGATGCTGAGCATGGCGCCGTACGCTGGAGGCGCTGGACCGCCCGCCCGGTTGGGATCGACGAGGTCAGCGAACGTCGGTCCCTCGTCCACGCGCGGCATCCCCAGCGCGGGAAGGCCGAGCAGGTCGATCGCCGTCTTCGTGATGCTGGCGTGACCGCACCAGCGACTATCGATCCCGGTCTTGACGTGCCCGCCGAACACCAGCAGCGGGATCCGCGGCCCGTATGCGAGCTGCACATTGTCGGGCGTGTACTCCAGCGCCGGGGTCTTCACGTGATCGTCGTATCCGCCCCAGTCGTCCCACGTGAGCATGAACACCGTTTCTTCCCACTGACCGGCGCGAACCACCGCGTCGACCGATTGCCAGATGATGTTCATGCCCTGCGTGACGTCGGCCGGAGGATGCTCGTCAAGCGGAGAGTCGTGCCAGAGCATGACGAGCTCCGGCAGCCCGCCGGACGCGGCGTCGGCGACGAAATTGGCCGAGGAGACGACGTTCGCCGAGCCCTTGAGCTGCGTGTAGAACGCGACCGGATATCCATTGGCGGCTGCGTAGGCGCGCCAGGACACGCCGTGGTCCCCGGCGAGGCCCGGCAGCGACGGCATGTCCCACTCCGGAGGATGCGTGAATGACGGGTTCTTCAGTGTCGGCGATTGTCCACCCACGATGATCAGGTGGTTCGCCGTCGAGTTGGTCCCGAACCCCGCGCAGTGATTCTCCAGGAAGGCACCGGTGACGGCGAGGTACAGGTAGTAGGGGAGGACGCGGGCCGTGTCGAACTGCACACGCGCCCCCGACGACGCACCGGTCAGCCAAGCAAAGTAGGCGTTGCGATCGTGAGGCTGGTCGCTCGGGGGCGGGTTGGAGGCGGTCGGCCAGTCGGTCGCAACGTTGCCTCCGTACGGCGCCAGGCCCCGGAAGTAGCTGTCGACGGTGTGGTTCTCCTGGACCATGATGATGACCCGCTTGACCGCCCCCGCGCGTTCATCGGTCACGTTTCGTTTTCCTCGCGGAGAGGCCGCGGTCGCTCACACACAGGCGTTCGCTCGGTTAGACCACTCAAGCTGAACGGTGTAAGCGCCGAGCACCTTCGTCTTCCAGGCACAGATGTCGCCGATCTCACCGTTGAAGTCGTCGTACCAGCCCTGGCCCGGGACCGGGTCTGTGATCGCCTCGCAGAGCTCGTGCGAGCTGGTCGAGGTCACCGCATCGAGCGCCGTGAGCCTGCCGGTGCATCCTGCACAGCCCGGAAACGGCATGACGGCATAGAAGACAATTCCGCCGATGTCGTTGTGGTAGCCGCAGAACGCTTGGCAGGAACGAGAGCCGCCCTGCACGACCGATACCCCGGGTGGCATGTACATGAAGTAGAGGCTGTTGGGCCCGGGCGCCGGGAACGCCTGGTTGGAGGTGATCTCCTGCTGGAGCGCGTGCTGAATTGCGGCATCGGAGATCGAGCTGCCGAGCGCCGGAGTCGTGATCGTCGCGCTGCCGATGCGTTGCCCGTGCCCGATCGCCTTTCCCTGGACCCCGTACTCTGCGAGCTGATCGAGCAGGGCGCTCGTCAGGACGTAGTCGAAGAACTCGTTCACGCTCTGCGCCAACTCCGCCTGCGGTGAACTGGTCCATGCCGGCCCCCAGAAAACGGTGAACACCTCGACGGCCGACAGCAGCGGCCCGCCCCTGTAGGTCAACTGTGGCGGTGGTGGCGGCGGAGCGCCGTGTGCCGGCGCAACGACGTCGTCGATCGGATAAACCGGGACGATCCGGATCGGATCGTCGTTTGCGGGAGGAATCGCCGTCTGCCCTAGCCTGCGTTCAGCCATGCTCGCTCCCGGCCCGGTTGAGTGCCAGTCACAGTACTCGCAGTAACTCGGTGGCGCTTGAATCGCTCGGTCGGCATCGCCGGCCTGGCGGTCTGGGTACTCGTCGCCTGTGCTGGGTGTGGCGGCGCACACCGCTCACCGCAGACGAGGACGACCACCGCGACGACCGCGGCACCCCAGAGTGCGACCCGGCCGAGCCACACACCCGTGAAGCCGCGCCTGATCGCAATCCTCCCCGCTACGCGCCGCCAGGGTTTGTTCGGATGGCTTCCGGCCGTCGCCGTGCGCGGGCAGACCGCGGTATGGATCTCGCGCGTGAGGGCCTACCGCGAGGCCGGGTTTACGATCACCCTGCTCCGCTTCAACCAGGGATTGGCGACGCTCGCCCTGCACGCCGGCGGATCGCAGCCTGGTGGAACCGGCTGGCGCTACGGAGACGCAATCGGCGGCGCAGAGCGCCACGCCGTGATCGCGGCGTTCAACGGCGGCTTTCAGGAGGGCTACGGCGCGGGCGGATTCGAGCAGGGCGGCCGCGTCGGCTGGGCTCTGCGTCGGGGACTGGCCTCGGTCGTCATATACCGTGGTGGAACCGCTGACATCGGTCGCTGGCTCGAGACGGCTCCCGCTCCCGGCCGGCCGGTCGAGGCGGTGAGGCAGAACCTCAGCCTGTTGATCAGCGACGGTCAGATAGCGCCGACCGTGGACGCTTGCATCAAGGTTTGCTGGGGCGATCCGCTGCACGAGCAGCCAATCGTCGCCCGTTCGGCGCTGGGCGTCACGTCCACGGGGGATCTGGTGTGGGCGGCCGGCCACAACCTCTCGGTACGCGCCCTGGCGGAGGCGCTCGCCGGTAAGGGCGTCGTGCGCGCGATGGAGCTCGACATCAACCCGAGATGGGTGGCCGGTTACATCTACGGGCACTCGCCGCACAGTCCAGCGCCTCCGGCGATCCCGCTCGTGCCTGGCCAGACCGGAGTCCCGGGACAGTTCCTCATGCCCTACTTCCGCGACTTCTTCACCGTTATAGCGCGCCCGCGGTGAGCGCCCGAGGTGTTGGCACAACCACCCCTGGGGTGACTGGCCCTCGGGATCTCGCGTGCGGAGGATGTGATTGCAATTCACCACCACGTGACGAGGAGCGAGATGTTGAACAGAGACAGAGGCGCGACGGCGACGTATCGAACGCTCGCCCGTGGACGCGGGGGCGACTGGGGTCGGACCTATCGAGCTGCGCAGCAGGCCCGCGGACGTCAGAGGCTCGAGATGCCGATCAAGGCCGCCACCGTGCCCGCGGCGACGATCGCCAATCCGGCGAGCGCGATCGCCCAGCGAACGAGGTCGGGCCGGGCCCCAGCGGCGCCGTCCGCGTTCAGCTTCTGAGGCGCCGCTGACGGGGGCCGCTGCGCCTCGTCGGCTCCGTCGAACGGCGATGCACCCCGCGCGACCATCGACCAAGGCCTCCGGCGGCGGACAGCGCCGCTCGCGGCGAGCGCCGCTTGCCCGAGCTCACCCGCGGAGGAGTAGCGCTCGTTGGGATCCGTGGCCATCCCGCGGCGGACGACGTCGTCGAATTCGCGCGGCAGGTCGGGCCGCAGAGCGAGAGGGGAAGGCCGCGGCGCATCGACGTGGGCGAGCGCCTCGGGGCCTCCGCGGTATCGGGCGAATGGCGGTTCGCCGGTCAAAGCCTCGAACAGCAGGCACGCGAGCGCGTAGACGTCAGCGCGGGCGTCGACGGGCTGGTTGAGGACCTGCTCGGGGGCCACGTACCCGGCTCGCGCGACGACCGTCCCGTGGCGCGTGAGGCGCTCCGGCGAGTCCGTGCGCTTGGCGAGCCCGAAGTCAGTCAGGTAGACGTGGTCGCGCCGGGCCAGGAGCACGTTGGATGGCTTGACGTCACGGTGCAGCATCCCGCGCGCATGAGCCGCATCGAGCGCGGCGCCGACCTGGCGGGCGATGCGCGCGGCACGAACCGGCTCGAGCGGCCCGTCCGCGGCGATCAGCGCACGGAGATCCGTGCCGTCGACGAGCCGCATCATGATGTAGAGCAGACCGTCCTGCTCGCCGGCATCGAATACCGGGATCACGTTCGGATGCGCGATCGCGGCGGTGATCTTCGATTCCCGCCGGAAGCGCTCCCGAAAGCGCTCGTCATCGGAGTACTCCGGGAGGATCAGCTTGAGGGCCACCGGGCGCTGAAGCGCGAGCTCATCGGCCCGATAGAGAACTCCCATGTCTCCGTGGCCGATCACCTCCTGCACGCGACAGCCGGCGAACACCGAACCCATCTGGAGCACGGCGCCAGCCGGGACCCGGGGGGCCACGTGCTCCGCCGGTGCGGCCGGCGCGGCCACCGCCGGCGGTGGTGCCGCGGCCGGGGCCGGCGGTGCCCGGTCGACCCTGCTCAGCTCCAGTGTCGTCGTGCCGACCCGCAGTGAGTCCCCGGCGCCCAGCACCCGCGGCTCGGTGACGCGCTCGCCGTTGACGAAGGTTCCGTTGGCCGAACCCAGATCCTCGACCACGGGTGGCCCGCTCGACGCCCGCGTCACGCGGGCATGGCGCCGGGAAACCTCAGGGTCGTCGCTCAGCCGCCCCTCTCCGTCCACGGCCCGTCCGAGCACGAGCTCTTCGAGCAACTCGACTCGACGACCACGCCCACCTCCGGCGCTGATCACGAGCTCCCAGACCGCCGCCTCCGCGCCGGCGCTCGCGGCCTTGGTGGCGAGCGCGTGCTCCGGCGGCGGGTCTTCGTCCCGCACGGGATCGGGGGCGCCCGTCACCGCCAGCACGGTCTTGCCCAGCTTGATGACATCGCCGACCCGGAGCGTCCGCGGCGCGTCGATTCGCTCGTCGTTGACGAAGGTCCCGTTGGCCGAGCCGAGATCCTCGATCCGCAGCACGCGATCGGCGCCACGAGAAACCCGCGCGTGATGCCGTGAGATCTCCGGGTCGCCGCCGAGCCTCCCCGCCTCGTCGGGAGCGACCCGACCGAGCACGAGGTCGCCTTCGACGCTCAGAAGCGCGCCCCGTTGCTCGCCCTCGGTCACCAGCAGCTGCTCGGCAGCCATCAGGCTCGAAGCCTAACGCCTGTCTCGCGGCATCCGAAGACCGCGCCGCTCGACGCGGGCAGGGCGTCCGGAGATAATGGCGGCACGGTGCTGTCGCCCGGCTCACGATTCGCCGGATACGAGGTGGAGAGCGTCGTCGGCGTCGGCGGGATCGGGATCCTCTACCGGGCTCGCCAGCTGCGGCTCGACCGGCCTGTTGCGCTCAAGGTGGTGGAGCCCGAGGTGGCACGCGATCCGGTGGCGCGAGAGCGTCTGCGCCGCGAGGCCCGGGCCGTCGCCTCGCTGGACCATCCAAATGTCGTCCCGCTGTACGAGGCCGGAGAGGAGGACGGAACGATCTACATCGTCACGCGTTGGATCGACGGCACAGAGCTGGGGGCGCTGATCCAAAACGGCGGACCGCTCGATCCCGTGGGAGCGGCCCGGGCCACGGCCCAGATCGCCGCCGCGCTCGAAATGGCCCACGAGAAGGGGCTCGTTCATCGCGACGTGAAGCCTTCGAACGTGATCCTGACCGATGAGGGTCACGTCTACCTGACGGACTTCGGACTGGCCAAGCGGGCCGAGACGGCTCCGGGCCTGACCAGGGCGGACCTGATGCTCGGAACCGTCGACTACGTGGCGCCCGAACAGATCGAAGGGAGCGAGCCCGACGCGCGCAGCGACGTCTACAGCCTCGGATGCGTGCTGTTCGAGATGCTCATGGGCGCCGCGCCGTTCGCGAATCAGAAGGGCGGGATGGCCAAGATGTGGGCCCAGGTAAACGCCGACCCGCCGTCGGTCCGGGACCGTCGACCCGACGTGCCGGAAGCGCTCGAGGATGTGATGCGGCGGGCGATGGCCAAGGATCCGAACGCCCGCCCCTCCGCGGCGAGGCTCCGCGACACCGTGCTGTCGGCAGTCGGCGAGCCGCCCTAGAGCCGTCGTCTCGGCGCCCTACGAGCAGGTGACGTCGAGCAGGTTCGTTGTGAGCATGATCCGGCCCAGCGCCACCCAGGCCGCGCCGTAGTAGGTCGGCGACCGCCGATCGAGCGCCTGGGCTTCGTCGAGCAGGCCATCGCGCGCGGCAGCCTGGCCGGCGGCGCTGGCCGCTCCGGCCGCGGCCACGAGCACGACCGGATGCAGGATGTCGCCGATCGGGCGTCCCGACAGCGTGTGGTTGACGGGCAGGTTGGTCGGGTCTTGCAGCAGCGAACAGAGGCCATGCGCGGGCGGCGATCCGGCGTCCGGCAGGATCTGGATCTTCGGCCATCCGGACGAGCGTGCGGACGGCGTCGAAACCGAATTGCGGGGGGAGCTGCGCGTTGCTCGGCGAGCCGATCGGCACGGGTCGGGTGCCCTCGAGCCGCGCCCAGTCCGGGGGCAGCCGGGCCGGTGGCGACATCAGCACGCTGGTGATGGAGCGCGAACTCGCCGCCAGGGCATTCCAGCGGGGATCGCCGGACGCCGCGCGGAGGTCCAGAAACGAGGCTGGTGAGAAATAGCTGGGGTTGATGGTGGCCGGCGGCGATGACCGCCCACGGGCCGGCCGTCAGCACCGGCGCACCGTTGAACGAGGTGACCTCCGACGTTCATGATCGCGTTGCCCAAATGGAGCGCCTGCGCTCGCAACGCCGGGCGGTGAAAGCGGCAGGCCGCGACGAGCAGCGCGCGGGTGGCGTCCAAGTCGGCATCGGACGCCGCCTGGGGATCCTGCATGTGGCCGTCTCGCCACAGGAACGAGATCAGCCCGTCGGGCCGCAGCGGAGGTTGTTCTGCGTCCAGCTCCAGATCGCGTCGAATCGCTTCTGAGTCGCCGATCGCGGCGGCCAGCAGCATGCCGTAGGCCTGTCCCTCGCCGACGGTATCGCCTCCCTGGTCGAGCCGTCACGACGCGGCCGTCGGGTGCCACGTAGCGGTCGAGGAAGATGCTCTGCGGCGGCCGACGGCCTGGGCCTGGGGCTGGCGACCGAAGCGGCCGGGCTCGGACTGGAGCTGTACCGCCGCGGGACGCAGCAGCGGAGAGGACGCCGCCACGGCCAGCGCGAAGATCCGGCGATGTCGTGCAGGCCGTTTCACGCGAGCGCCTCGACCGTCTCGATCGCCTCGGGGGCCGGGGCAGGCGGTTTCTGAAGCGCCGCCCAGCATCCGGTCATCAGGATCGAGACGTGGACGGCGGCGAACGACACGTTGTTGATCGTGGCGGCGTCGGGATTGTGAGCGAGGCCGTAGATGCTGGCCGCGGCCAGCACTCCCGACGGCGGCCAGGGCCGGCATCACCGCGCTGGGCTGGCGCGCCTGCGCGCCCTTCTTCGGTGTCACGACGAACGAGCCCTTCTTGCCCAGCACGGTGTAGATCGTCGAGAGAATGTGGATCCAGAAGTTCGCCGCCGAGAGGGCGAACGCGGCGAACGTGTAGGAGCCCGCGCCGGCGACCGCCGCCATCGTCAGCGCGACCGCGTAGTAGGGCACGAAGTGCAGCAGGAACACGGGAGCGTTGATCCCGCCGATCGGCTGGCCGCCGCCGAGCAGGCGGATCACGGGGAAGCTCATGTAGATCAGGACGGTCCAGCCCGAGAGGAAGTACAGGCCCGAGAGCAGGTACTGCGCCTTCAGGCGCAGGGGGAGCTTGGCGCGCAGCGCGCGAGGGATCCCCGATAGGCAGCCCCTCGCCCAGCGCTGCTGTTGGGAGACGTAGGCGGCGGTGTCCTCCGGCCCGAGCCCGCGCGCGAGCACATCGGGCACGTAGGCCGAGCTGCCAGCCCCGCTCGTGGAGGTGGATCGAGAGCTCGAAGTCCTCGGTGAGCGAGTTCGTCGGGAAGCCGCCGACGCTCTCGAACGCCTCGCGGCGGAATAGCACGTTCGTGCCGCAGCAGAAGACCGCGCCGAGCCCGTCCTTCCCGCGTGCGATCGCGCCGAAGAACAGCGCCTGCTGCGCCCACGACGCCGCCGCGATGCGGTTGCCCTCGGTGTTGGCGTAGTACTGCGGGGTCTGGACGAACGCGATCTTGGGGTCGTCCATCCATCCCGAGCGTGGCCTCCAGGAAGCCGGGATCCGCGACGTGATCGGAGTCGAACACGGCGATGAACGGCGCGTCGGTCTTCGCCAGCGCGTGGTTGATGTTGCCCGCCTTGGCGCCGGTGTGTTGCGGCTCGGCGGATGTAGCCGACGCCGTAGCGCATGGCGAGATCGCGCATCGCGTCGTCGTTGCCGTCGTCGAGTACCCAGACCCTGTACCTCGGCGCCCCGCAGGCCGACGGCGGCGGCGACCGTCAGGTCGACGATGTCGGGTGGCTCCTTGTAGACGGGGATGAAGACGTCGACGGCCACCCGCTGCGTCGGCGCTCGCTTCTCTCGCACCCGCTCGTTGGAGACCGTCCACCAGAACCCGAGCGCCTGCGTCAGGTTGAACAGCTCGGCGGCGATCAGGATGCCGTACAGGTACGGGGTGCCGACCCGGTCGGGGTTGAGCAGCCAGCCGAAGTACCAGATCGCGCACGGGCATCCCGAGCAGGATCAGGATGCGCACCCGCCGCACGGACGCTCCAGGTAAGCGGCACGGGCTCCCAGGTGACCCGGCGAAGGCGGACGTCCCAGGGCCGGCTGCTCACTGGAACTCCCAGACGAGCGTCTGCGGGGTCCTGAACCGTCGCACCAGCGTGCGGAAGAACGTGAGCTGTCCGACGACCCTGTTCGTCTCAGCGAAGAACGCCTTGTTGTTCTGGAACGAAGCCAGCACGAAGATCGGACTCCCCTCCGTTCCGAGCGAGCACCGGGGCCCCGAGCGGCTGCGTGCGAAGCGCCGGCGCGTAGTACTCGAGCACGTAGCGCATGTCCGGCGGCTCGAGCAGGACGAGGCTGTTCGGCCCGGCATCGACCTTGAATGTCCTGGATCGCGCCGCGGAAGTCGAACAGCCGCGGATTGGCCTTGTTCAGCTGCTGATCGGCGAGACCGATCACCAGCGTCAGAGCGACGCCACCTGCCACGAGCAACCGCGCCCTGCGGATTGCGGATCCAGCCCGTGACCAGCCGCGCGATCACCAGCAGCACCAGAGGCACGAGGATCAGGAAGTTGCGCACCTCGAACAGCGAGCGGTCGAACGCAGACACGACGATCAACAGGACGACTAGGCCGATCGCGCCCACGGCGAGGGTCGTCGTCTGTCGCGATCCGCCACGGCCCAGCAGCACCAGCGAGAGGAGCAGGAACAACGGCCACATCGCGGCTAACAGCACGGTCGTCGCATCGGGCTGATAGCCCCAAAGCGACCACGCCATGTTCGCGAGCACCGAGTAGAAGGACAGGTAGTCGTAGGTCCCGCTCGGCGAGCCGGCCGCGGCGGAGGTGACCTCGATACTGGTGCCGGGCGAACACGATGAACGGCACGAGCTGCATGGCAAGCACCGCGCCCGAGTAGGCGAATCCAAGCGCCAGCCGCCCGATCGGCTGGTGCTGCCGCCGCCGGTGAACGAGCACCCCGACGAAGATCAGCTGCTGCACCCCGATCAGGAGCACGCCGAAGTAGTGCGACCACAGCAGGGCGGCCGTGGCAAGGATGTAGGCCGCCCAGTTGACCATCGTCCCGTTGCGGATCACACGTAGCTGGGTCAACAGCGCGAGCAGCCCGAACAGGGCCACGAACGTGTACATCCGCACCTCTTGCGAGTACCAGACGAGCAGCGGGGAGATGGCGGCGAATCCCGCGGCGACCAAGCCGGTGCGGCGGTCATAGAGCTCCCGTCCCAGCTCGTAGAGCACCGGAATCACCAGCGTCCCCGCGATCAGGGTGGGGAGCCGGACGGCAAACTCGCCGTGGCCGAACACCCGGATGGTCAGCCACAGCACGAGGTCGTAGAGCGGCGGTTGACGGTCCCCGAAGTACAGGGCGCGGAACATGTCGTGCAGCGACAAGCCTCGCCTGGTGGATGCTGATCGCCTCATCGAGCCAGATCCCGCGAGGCACGGCCAGGCGCAGCGCCAGTCCCACCAGCACCAGCTCCGGCTGAGAACCCACAGCGCCGTGGTGCGGCTCGTATCCGGCTCTCCACGCCGCGGCAGACGCCCTCGCGGCCCGAACAGCTCCGCCTCGTGAGCGCCACGCAGGCGGCGAACCAGCGATCCCCAGTGAGCTCTCTTCCGGCGGCTTGACCGTCTGCAAAGGGCCGGTGCCCCCCTCGAAACGACTATGCCTCAGCGCCACTCTAAAGGAGCTCAGTGTGGCGGCGGGGTTTTTTGCGATCGCGGCGGCTTGGGCGGCGCCTCACCGCCCGCGCCCGGGGCGGTCCAGCTCGGGCTCTCGAGCCAGCGCGCGTAGCTCGAGCTGCCGCTCGGCGCGTGATGATGTGCACGACCGCGTTGATCAGCGCCAGATGCGTGAAGGCCTGCGGGAAGTTGCCGAGGTGACGGCCGGTGAGCGGGTCGATCTGCTCGGCATACAGCGCGAGCGGGCTCGCGTACGAGAGCAGCTTCTCGCACAGCGCCGCGAGCCCGCGCCAGCTCGCCGATCTCGACCAGCGCCGAGACCAGCCAGAACGAGCAGATCGTGAACGTGCCCTCCTCGCCCGCGAAGCCGTCGTCGGTCTCGTCGACCCGGTAGCGCAGCACGAGCCCGTCCTCGGTGAGCTCGTCGGCGATCGCCAGCACGGTGTCGCGGATGCGCTGGTCGTCGGGCGGGAGGAAGCGCACCAGCGGCATCAGCAGCACCGACGCGTCCAGCGCCTCGGTCTCGTAGTGCTGAACGAACACCCCCCGCCCGTCGAGTCCGTTCGCGCAGATGTCGGCGTGGATCTCCTCCGCGGCTGCCTCCCAGCGCAGCGCCGTCGGCCTCGTCGGCTGCGGATCCGCGCCAGCCGGGCGCCGCGGTCGGCGGCGACCCAGCACATCAGCTTCGAGGAGGTGAAGTGCCTGGGCTCGCCGCGAACCTCCCAGATCCCGCGGTCGGGGTCGCGCCAATGCGCCAGCGCCGCCTCGACCTGGCGCTTGATGATCGGCCACAGGCGGTCTGGAAGCTGATCGCGCGAGCGGGTGTGCAGGTAGATCGAGTCGAGCACGGCCCCCCAGACGTCGTGCTGGTGCTGGTCAGTAGGCGCCGTTGCCGATCCGCACGGGCCGCGCGTGGTCGTAGCCGGACAGGTGCTCGAGCTCCTGCTCCTCGAGCTTGCTCTCGCCCCCGATCCCGTACATGACCTGAAGCTGTCCCTCCTCGGCCTCGGCCATGTCGGCGACGAAGTAGAAGAAGTCGTTGGCCTCCTCGTCGAAGCCGAGCGTGTAGAGCGCCCACAGCATGAACGTCGAGTCGCGGATCCAGCTGTAGCGGTAGTCCCAGTTGCGATCGCCGCCGGGCGTCTCGGGCAGCGAGGTCGTGGCGGCGGCGATCATCGCGCCCGACGGCGCGTAGGTGAGGCCCTTGAGCGTCAGCGCGCTGCGCTGCAGGTACGAGCGCCACGGGTGATCGGGGAACGTGCCGTGCTTGAGCCACTCCTGCCAGAAGCGCTCGGTGCGCGCCAGCCACTCCGCGGCCTCCTCGTAGCTGGCTGGGCAGTGGCATGGTCGGACCAGCCGAGCGCGACGAACGCCACGTCGCCCTCGCGCAGCGTCGGTCCGGGCGCGCGCACGGGGCCCCTCGAAGCCGAGCCGCAGGTCGGTGGCGAGCCGTAGCTGGAGGTCCATGCCCTCCGAGCGCGCCGATCGCCTCGTTGTAGCCGGAGCCGACGTACGCCCAGTCGGCAGCCAGCCCGCCGTAGTCGAACGCCGGCTCGCATTCGAGCTTGATCTCGGCCGAGCCCTGCGACGCACTCGATCAGCCGCAGCAGCACGTGGTCGGCGTCGTGGTCGGTGGGCGAGCGTCGGTGGCTCGTGTGAGCGCTCGGCCGTCGTGGTGCCAGGGACCGATGCTGAGCGCGTCGCGGACGATCACCCACCCCATCCGCGTCTCCCAGCTCGTCTCGAGGACCATCGTCCCCGGGATGTACCGCCGGGCCGCGGGAACGCTTGACGTCCGCCGGGCGCGACGCGGAAGCCTCCCGCGTCACGATCGAGAATCGCGCGCGAACACGCTCGGGCGAATCCATCCGCGGGCAGGCACAGCCACTCGACGTTGCCGTTCGGCGCGACCAGCGCGGTCGTCTCGCAGTCGGACAGGAACGCGTAGTCCCCGATCGGCGGGAACGCGCTGACCTCGAATCCCGTGATCGAACTGCCCCCTTCATCGCCGGCGGGCGATTCTGGTGCTGGCCGTGACGGCGTGTCAAGGTATGCTCGCGCCGACCTGGAGGCGGAGACGCTCGACGTGGAATCTTCCGCAGACCGGACCTCGATCGACGTGATCGCCTCGGCGCTCGAGCCGGTGACGCCGGCGGTCGGGCGGCTGAGCTCGCCGGACGGCGCGATCACGCTGATGCTGAGCGACATCGCCGACGCCGCACGCGGCGGCCGCAGCTGGGCGCGGAACGCTGGGAGCAGCTGCTGCGCGACCACCACCTGCTCGTCGAGCGACTCGTCGCGCACCACGACGGTCAGGTCGTGAAGTTCGAGCGGGACGGCTTCCTGGCCTCCTTCAACAGCGCCCACGGCGGCCTGCACGCGGCGGTCGAGCTGCAGCGGACGTTCGCCGGCGGCGACGGCGCCGACGCCGGCCCCCGATCTGGGCTGCGCGTCGGGCTGCACTCGGGGTTCGTGATCGGCGATCCGGAGCAGCTGCTGGGCCGCAACGTCGTCCTCGCGTCGCGGATCGCCGCGCAGCGCCAAGGCGGGCGAGATCCTCGTGTCCTCGACGCTCAAGCAGTACACGGAGACGCGATCCGAGCTTCCAGTTCGAGCCGCGGGGCGAGCATCCACTTCAAGGGCCTTCTCGGCGAGCACACCGTGTACAACGTCAGGTGGAGGTAGGCGGGCGCGTCGGCCGTCCTTGACTCCGACGCCAGCCACGTTAATCTCAAGGATCCGAGCGAGGGGCCGCTCGCAGCACGGCGGTCTTACCTAGCGCGAGACGGCTGGAGGGATCGAGACATGGCGGTGAGAGGGGACCAGCTGCAGACCGGGACAGTCGTCGGCGGTTACCGCATCGAAGAACTGATCGGCCGCGGCGGCATGGGGCTCGTCTACCGCGTGACGAACGTGGCGCTGAACAGGATCTACGCGCTGAAGGTGCTGGCCCCCGCGCTGGCCGAGGACGAACAGTTCAGGGAGCGGTTCAAGCGCGAGATGCGGATCGCCGCATCGCTGCACCACCCCAACATCGTCGGGATCCATTACGCGGGCGAGCACGAGGGGCTCCTGTTCTTCGTGATGGACTACGTCACAGGGACCGATCTGCGCGAGGTCCTGCTCAAGGAGGGCGCGATCGAGCCGAACCGGGCGGTTGACCTGCTCGACCAGTTCGCCTCCGCGCTCGACGCCGCACACGCACGTGGCCTCGTTCATAGAGATGTCAAGCCGGCAAACATCCTGATCACCGTCAAGGACGGTGAGGAGCATGCGTACCTGACCGATTTCGGACTCGCGAAGAAGTTCGACACGGCCTCGGGACTGACGGTGAAAGGGGCGGTGGTCGGGACCGTCGACTACATGGCGCCAGAGCAGATCACCGGCGCTCACACCGACGCCCGCACGGACATCTACGCGCTCGGCTGCGTCTTGTATCAGATGCTCACCGGCAACGTCCCGTACGAGCGCGACAACTCGGTCGCGACCCTGTTCGCGCACGTGCACGAACCTCCGCCCCCGCTCGAGGGCGAAATCGACGTCGTCTACCCCGCGTTCGCGCCGGTGCTCCAGAAGGCGATGGCGAAGGAGCCCGGCGACCGCTACCTGTCGGCCGGAGACTTCGCGCGGGACGCCGCCGCTGCGCTGCGCGGGATGCGGCACACCGGGCCACCGACCATCGTGGGGACCGGCGAGGCGACTCCGATCCCGCGAGCGCCCGCCGAGCCGCCCGAACCGTCCGTGGCCAGCACGCCAACTCAGGCCGGCGCTCCGAGTGAGCCGGCGCCGGGCAGCGAGTTCATAGCCCCGGTAGGCCTCGGCGGACCCAAACAGGGGGCCGCCGAGCCGATCGTCCCCGAGTCGGTGATTCCGCCCGAGCCGATCGTCCCCGAGTCGGTGATCCCGCCCGAGCCGATCGTCCCCGAGTCGGTGATCCCGCCCGAGCCGATCGTCCCCGAGCCCGTTGCTTCCTCGGAGACGAGGATGAGCGACCCGGCTCCGGTCCAGGAGGCGATCTCGGTGCCCGGGGGCGAGACGCACCTTGCGTCGTCCACGCCGTCCACGCCCCCGCGGTCGACCGCCCCGCCCACGGCTCCGCCGCCCACTGCTCCGCCGCCTGCGGCTGCCGCTGCGGCAGCCGGAGGCGGCCGTGACGGCGGCGGCCCTGCGCGATCGCGCAACCGCTATCTGGTGCCGGGGATCGGCGCCGTGGTCTTGATCGCGGCGGTGGTCGCGGTGATCGTGGCGACATCTGGCGGGTCGTCCGCTCCGACCGGCAAGCCGTTCACCGCCGCGGCGCTCCCCGTGCCCACCAACCGCGTGACGGGCGGCGGGACCGGGACCCTCGTTCTGCAAGGCGACACCGTCACCGCAACCGTGCATGTGCACGGGCTGATCAACGCGCCGCACTTCATGCACGTCCACGCGGGCGGTCTCGGCGCGTGCCCACCCGCGTCGGCGGCGCGCCTCCACAACGGTCACCTCTCGATCAGCACCGGCAACGGAATCAAGTTCTACGGACCGCCGCAGGTGTCGTTGACCACCACCGGCGACACCAGCCCGAAGAGCATCGTCGACTCCGCTCGCTATCCGTTGGGCGGAAACATCAACTACCAGCGGACGTTCACGGTTCCACCAGGGGTCGCCGCCGCGATCCGCTCAAACAACGCCGTGTTCGTCGTACACGGGATCAGCTACGACGGCAGCGGCTTCTATGACGACTACCTGGGCAAGAGCGACCTGGACTCCCGGCTGCCCGGAGAGGCGACCGCCCCGGCGCTATGCGGCACGATCGTCGGGCAGCCGTCGGCGACGGCCTCGCAGCCGGGCGCGACCGTGTATGCAGTCGTGTTGCGGCCGCCCGTGGTGACGTCCGCGGCGCAGGCGGCTACGTTCGCGCTGCTCTGCCACTTGGCCGCGACGGGCCCTACGTGGGCCACGGACCCGCGATCAACGGCCGCCTCCGCGACCTGATCTGAGTCCCGAGCGCGGCTACGGCGAGGCGACGATCGTCGCCTTCATCCACGGATGGATCGAGCAGTAGTAGTGGATCGTTCCGGGCTGGGTGAGGGTGATGGAGAATGTCGCCCCTGGGTTCAGCACGGGCCGGGAGGAGCTGAACTGGGGCCCGCTGACGTAGGTCACGTTGTGCGGCGAGGTGTCCTCATTGGTCCAGGTGACGCGCTGCCCGACCTTGGCCCGAACGCTCGTCGGATTGAACTCCAGAACCTTCATTACAACCCGCGCGGTCCCGCCTGAATCGGTCGAGGATGTTGCGGCGGTGGTCGGACCCTGGGACGCAGAGCCGCATCCGGCGGACAACGCGGCTAGCGCGGCGATCGCCAAAGTGGGGCCCAATGCGCCGCCACGGAGGACACGGCGCATGCTGACCAGGAGGCGCACGTCGGATCTGGGTTTAGGTGACCGAGTCGGAGATCGCGATGCCCGCCGCGTCGCGGAGCAGGCGCGCATACTCGACGCTGCTCGGGGGTCGTTCGCCGGGCTCCTTGCGGAGGGCGGACTTCAGCGCATGCACGAACTGTGGGGAGAGGTCCGGGCGTTCGGCCAACGGATCGGGAGGTTCATCCTGGAGGTGCGCCCACAGCACGCGCATACCCTCCCGCTCCGAGAATGGGGGGTGGCCGAGCAGGCACTCGAACACCACGCAGCCGAGCGAGTAGACGTCGGCCGCGCCGGTCACCGGCTCGCCTCGGATCTGCTCCGGTGACATGTAGTCCATCGACCCGAGCGGCTGTCCCGGTCGCGTGAGCACGGTGCCGTCGCTGACCTTGGCGAGCCCGAAGTCGGTGATGTATGGCTTCCCCGCGAGGTCGATGAGGATGTTCGCCGGCTTTACGTCACGATGCACCATGCCGGCGTCGGACAACGCCTGAAGGCCCTCGGCGACGTGGGCGCAGATCCTCACGGTGGTGGCCAGGTCGAGTCGACCCTCGCGCTCGAGCTTCTGGTCGAGCGCGATGCCTTCGATGAACTGTGCGGCCAGATACGGGATGCCATCGTGCTCGCCCGCATCACGCACCGCGACCACGTGAGGGTTGTCCACGGTCTGAGCGATCCGAGCCTCGCGCCTGAAGCGGCGCCTGAAGGTCTCGTCCCGCGCCAGATCCTCCTTCGCGAGCTTCAGGGCCACCGCAGTGCCGTCGCCTGCGGTCGCCCTGTAGACCTTGCCCATCCCGCCCACGCCGATCAGCGACTCGATCTGATACTGGCCGAACCGGCTCCCAACGCGATCGTCGGCCGCGAGACTTTTCGGCTCGTGACTCATCGCCCGCAGCCCTCAGCCCACCAGGGCCCGGTCAAGGAGCTGGTGCGCCTGCTCGAGGATCTGGTCGAGGTGCGATTCCCCCTTGAAGCTCTCGGCGTAGAGCTTCGAGAGATCCTCCGTTCCCGACGGCCGGGCCGCGAACCAACCATTCTCTGTCACGACCTTCACGCCGCCGAGCGGCGCGCCGGATGGTGCCGCGGTGAGCACCTGCGCGATCGGTTCCCCGGCCAGTTCGGTGGCGGTCAGATCGGCAGGTGAGATCGCGGCGAGGGCGCGCTTCTGCTGTGGGGTGGCAGGAGCGTCGACCCGCCGGTAGACCGGGGCGCCATAACGCTCGGTGAGCTGCTCGTAGAGCTCACCGGGATCCCTTCCGGCGCGGGCGGTGATCTCGGCGGCGAGGAGACACATGATCAGCCCGTCCTTGTCGGTGCTCCACGCGGTGCCGTCGCGGCGCTCGAAGCTTGCGCCCGCGCTCTCCTCTCCGCCAAAGGCCAATGTGCCGTCGAGCAGCCCCGATACGAACCATTTGAAGCCGACCGGGACCTCCTCGAGCCGACGTCGCAGCCCGGCCACGACCCGGTCGATGATGCTGCTCGAGACCATCGTCTTCCCGACGGCGGCGGTCGAGCGCCAGTCCGGGCGGGCGCCCCCGAGCAGGTATGCGATCGCCGCGGCGAGATAGTGGTTCGGACTCAGGAGCCCCGCGCCGCGGGTCACGATGCCGTGGCGATCCGCATCGGGATCGTTTGCGAAGGAAATGTCGAAGCGGTCCTTGAGCGAAACCAGACCGGCCATCGCGTCGGGCGAAGAAGGATCCATGCGGATCTTCCCGTCGTGGTCCAGCGGCATGAACGAGAAACCCGGGTCAACGCGATCGTTGACGACCTCTAGCTGGAGGTCGTAGCGAGAGGCGATCGCCTGCCAGTAGGCGACGCTGGCGCCGCCGAGGGGATCGACGCCCAGCCGGAGTCTTGACCGCTCGATCTCCTCGATCGCGATGACCTCGGGCAAGTCGTCGACATAGGACGAGCAGTAGTCATACCGGCGAGCACGCTCGATCGCCACGTCGTAGCTCGTCCGCCGAACGCCCTTCAGGTGTTCCCGCAAGAGCTCGTTGGCGGTGTCCTGGATCTGCCTCGTTACATCGCTGTCTGCGGGGCCGCCGTGCGGGGGGTTGTACTTGAAGCCGCCGTCCTCGGGCGGGTTGTGTGACGGCGTAATCACGATTCCGTCCGCCTTCGGCCCTCCGCCTCGGTTGTGCTTCAGGATCGTGTGCGAGATAGCCGGCGTGGGCGTGTATCCGTCTGCCGAGTCCACGACAACGTCTACGCTGTGCGCGACGAGCACCTCGACCGCGGTCCGGAACGCCGGCTCCGAGAGCGCGTGGGTGTCACGCCCGAGGAACAGCGGACCGTCGATCTTCTGCGCCGCGCGATAGCGCGCGATCGCCCCGGTGATCGCGACGATGTGGTCCTCGGTGAACGTCCCCGCCAGAGAGCTGCCGCGGTGCCCCGAGGTTCCGAAGGACACCGCCTGGGTGGGATCCGAGGGATCCGGATGCTGGTCGTAGTAGGCCCCCACAAGCCCGTTCACGATGACCAACATAGCCGGTGAGGTCGACCGCGTGTTCAGACGAGTCGGGGTGTGGTCGGGTGTCGGGCCGACCGGACCGGGCTGATGGTTAGACTGCGCGGCCCGGGCGGTCTTCGACGCGCCGGGATGGTGCAGGTTTGCAGGAAGATCCAGAGCGCCTCCATGCTTCGTCACCCGCCGAGCTGGTCGAGCGGATGGAGGCCGAGCGGGCCGGGAACCCGTTTCTCCTCTATCGGGATCAATCGGGCGCGCAACACATCTTCGTGCTGCCGGCGTCGGCGTCTCAACTGACGATCGGGCGCGGCCCTGGCAACGATCTCCGGATCGAATGGGACGAGAGCGTGTCCCGCGTCCACGCCGAGCTCATCCGCTTGGGCGAGGAGTGGACGGTCGTGGACGACGGCCTGTCCCGAAACGGCTCCTACCTCAATGCGGAGCGCCTCTCGGGCCGGAAACGGCTGCGAGACGGCGACCTGCTGAGGATCGGTGAGACGGCGATCGCGTACCGCGCTCCGGCGACCCACGGACACAGCAGCACCGCATTCGCGAGCCTTCTGCCCGCGTCTGTCGACCTCTCGCCGGCCAAGCGTCGCGTCCTGATCGCCCTAGCCCGTCCCTACCGCGGCGGGGGCGGCTTCGCTACTCCGGCGACCAACCAGCAGATCGCCGACGAGTTGTTCCTCAGCGTGGAGGGCGTCAAGACCCATCTGCGTGGGCTGTTCGAGCTCTTTGGCGTCCAGCAACTGCCACAGAACGAGAAGCGGGCGGCTCTTGTCGAGCGCGCATTCCTGGCCGGGGTCATTACGCAGCGGGACCTGAGCTGAGGATTGGAGGATCGCCTTTTCCGCGACTTGGCTCGCCCGCAGGTGGCGATGGACACCTTCCCGCGCTGACAATTCGCCGTGGGTTCCGTCCTCGAGGAGGCGGCTGCGAATCGAACTCCTCCTCGACCGCCCAATGGGGGTCCTCACGAGCAGATGCCTCGCGCGAGCGTCTCCTCGTCGATCAACGCCATAGAGCCCCGCTTGGGCGGCGGGCTCTATGCGCAGTCTGGGAGTAGGTCGGCGATTCGGATCAGTCCATCACGAAGCAGTGATCATCGATCAGGTTCGCGTAACCGTCGACGAGTGAGGAGTTGATCTGTATGTCAGTCAAATTGCCCTGATTGACGGCATTTTGCAGGCTGGTCGTCGCGTTGTTGAGGGTTTACCGCCAGCTCCACACACTTGGCGGTGGTCCAGCCAGGCTGGCCGGCGGAGCCGACCTTGCCGGGGTCCAGTGCAACGACGGCCGTCGGCTGGCTGGCGACGTCGGGCTTCGCGGCAAAGACCTCGACCCCGGCCAGCCCGCGCCGCCGAACTCTCCTAGCCACTCTCCCGACCGAGTTTTGCGAGTTGGTCGACGACGCTCGCGAGAGGCTCTGAGGCGTCGAGCTCGTGGGTACAGGTCCTCCGCAGAAGCGGTTCGACCTCGGCCAGGTCGCGCAGGACAAGTTCCCGCTGGTCCGGACTCTTGCCATAGCTGTTGGTCGTCCGGTTTTCGATGCGGCCAAGCAGCACTTCTGCGGGGGCACTCAGCAGGACGACCGCGTCAAAACGATCATAGAAGCGCACCTGGTTCGAGACCGTCCCCGACACGTACAAGGACGGCCCATCGTCACGCGATAGGAGCTGCGTCATCCGGTCCTCCCGCCACATGTATCCGGCTTCAGCGTCAGACCATTCGCTCCAGCCCTCCACGTCGGTATCGACCACGCGAAAGCCCAGCCGCCCAAGCTCGGCAAGCGCGCTCGACTTCCCGGTTCCCGACATTCCAGTCACGAGGATTCTTCGCATCGTGACCAGGCTAAGCGCCGGCACGGCGAACTTCCGCTTTGAAGAAGAGCTACACCCCCCGGGCGGGGCGGTTGAAGCGACAACAGGCCTAGTTTCAACCGGCAAGCTCAGCCACGGGGGGCACTTTTCAACCGGCGCGAGTGGGGCACTTTTCAAACCGGCCTTGACAGAACCGGTGGTCGGCTGACTCGAAATCATCGCCGGGGCGGACGAAGCGATGGTCGGACGATCGTCGCGCCGCTCCCTTCGCTGGTGGCTCAGCGCCACACCCGCCGTTACTGGCGATCCAGCAGTACCCCCAGCCGGATTCGAACCGGCGATCTCCTGCGTGAAAGGTGTGGGCAGGGGTGGGCGGATGAGGGTCGGATGCGGGTGAATGGCTTGTTTGCGGGCTCTTCGAGACAGGTTGGTGGCGGATGAGGACGGTCCGGCGGCCCCACAGGCTTCCACGCCGCTTCCATCCCGGAGCTCTTGCCGAGGGGGAATTCAAACCTGGCGGCCGCCTGCGACTGCTAACGGATGCCGAAGTTGTCGGCGGGCGACCGCGACGTCTTGGACGACGTAGCTGAGCTGGCGAATCGTCGCCGAACCGCACTTGCTACTTCTTTGCTTTGGGCGGCGCGCGGTAGCCCATGTAGCGGCGCATGAATTCGTCGAAGCGCGGGACGCTGAACTCGATATAGCCATAGTCCTCGGTCGCGTATATAAGGCCCTTGGTGATGAGCCGGTCTCGCAGTTGCGACAACGCAGCCGACGACTTCCCGAGCTTTGCTGCAACAGCGCCAGAGCGGTACGGGCCGCCGCCGAGCTCAGCCATCGCGCGCATGTACCGCCTCTCTGCGGGCGTCGCCCGCTGCACTCGTACCTCGTAGAGGCTGCTGTCCAGCGCCTCTTGGGCGCTGGGGATAGCGGCGTCAATGTCCTCGAGTGTGATCGTTGAGTGGTCGGCCGCATTCCAGGCGTGTTTTCCGAGCTGCTGGATGAAGAACGGGTAACCGGCCGTCCACGCAAGAGCCCTAGCGACCGCGTCAGACGTGAACTCGACGCCTTGATGGCGAGCAGGCTCCGTCAAAGCCGCGGTAGCGGCTTCATCGCCGAGATTGCCGATCGTCGGAAACGTGAACAGCCGCTCGGCATAGGAGCGTGCCTCCCCTGTCAGCCGTGGGATCTGCGGCAGGCCGGCCGCCGCGACGGTGATCGGAAGGCTCCGCTGCGTGACGCGGTGAAGCGCGCTAATCATCGCGCGGAAGTGGACCTCGTCGGCGAACTGGACTTCGTCCAGCAGGAATACGACGCCTCTCTCCTTGCTCTTCGCCGCCTCACCAAGCTGAAGGAAGAGGTCTGTTAGGTCACTCGTGACGGCGCCCTCGTCGGCGCCTCTGAGATCGACCTCAAGGCCGAAACCCTGTGGTCCGGTCAGTCTGATGGTGCGCATGTGTCCGAGTGCCTCGCGGACCGCGCTTCCGACGCGCTCGCTCAAACTGAGTCGTGTCAGTGCCTTCTCGCCGTCGCGAGCGAGCTCGCGGGCCAGCACGCTCTCGGGGGTCAGCTCGTGGTAGTAGGTAAGAAAGTCTGCGCTCTCCGCCTGGTTCTCGAAGGCGTTCAGGAGCACCGTCTTCCCAACGCCCCGAAGCCCTTTTACGACCATGCTCTGATCGCTGGAGCCGCGCTTGAGTCGGCCAACGAGGATCTCGAACTGGCGTAGCTCGGCACCGCGACCCGCCAACTCAGGCGGACGGGACCCGGCATTCGGCGTATATGGGTTTGCGATCGGGTCGATGGCTTGGCGACTTATAGCAAGTTATGAGAGGTTATGACAGCACTCGTCATAAGCTGGCATAACTGTACCGAACTCAACCTCGGGCGACCGGCCCCCTCATCACGGAAGGCAACAAGCAGTGGATTGGAAAAGGGCTAGGAGTCGAACAGCTCGCTGAACTCCGCAAGCATTCGCGAGCGACGCATGGATCGACGACGAGCATCGGCTAGCTCTCGCACGTAAACCGCCCGGGTGACGTTCGCGTCTCGGTGGCCTAGCAGGAACGCGATTTCGTCGACGCTCTCCCCCGCGAGCAGAGCACGAGAGGCAACCGTATGTCGGAAGCTATGCATGGTCGGAAGCTCGCCCTGCGCAACGGGTACGGGTTGACCGAGCTCGTCGCGCCGGTGAATAGCCGGAAATGTCGGGGTACCGTGTTCGTCTACGGCCCTCGATTGCGCGATCCGCAACGCACGGCAGATGTTCCGCTGGCGAAGTGGTCCGCCAGTCCGTGTCGTGAACACGTAGTCCTCCGGCTGAGAGAACGTGGAGGCAAGCTTGTGGTGGGCGATGATCACGGCAAGCTCGCGCGGGATCGGCACTGTCCTCGCGGAGCCGTCGGTCTTCGTTGGCCGGCGCACACCGCGGCGATCGACCTGCCAGGCGAATTCAATCTCGGCATCATCGAGGTCATCGAGCCGGACATCAGCCCAGGTCAGTCCGAGCAGCTCCGACACGCGAGCGCCCGTTAGCGCCGCCAGCTTAAACAGGGTGCGGTACGGCTCGTCCGCGGCCGAGATTGTCTGCTCGAGCTCGGCTCCTTCGAAGATCCGACGCCGCTTCGACCGCGAGGGCTTGGGGCGCTCGGACGAGAGCATCACCGACACCGGATTAACTCCGGCGAAGCCGAGTCGGCGCGCCGCGTACCGATAGACGCGGTTCACGACGCCGATTGCGATCGCAATGGTTGCCTCGGACAGGCCGGCTCCCGCATCTCACGTACGAGGGACGCGAGATCGTCGGGCGAAACCCCATCGAGTCGGCGAGTTGCCAACCGCGGTAGCAGGTGTGTGTTGAGCGCGTTCCGGTAGCACTCGTCCGTGCGCGGTCGAAGATCCCGGACCGGTCCATTGAGCCAAGCGGTCGCCGCATCGCTGAAGCGGAGGCGAGTCTTGATCTCGACCCGCTCGTCTCGTAGAGCACGTGCAGCGGTCATTCCACCTCGGACGGTCCGCCACCGCTGCTTGCCGGAGCCGTCCTTGAAGCCCACCTCATAGACGCCGGAGGCGCGCCGGTAGACGTTGCGCTCGACCCGTACGCGTCGCGGCTTATTCGAGTTCGTCATGACGATCCCCCTCACGCGGCGGCGCGCAGGATCGATCCGACCTGGGCGGCACGCCCACCGCTCTGCCGCCATTCGTCTAGGTCGGATCGGCGGAAGAAGAGCTTGCATCCGGGTCCGTCCTGGTGAGTGGGGATTGCGCGCTCCGCCGCCAGCTTTCTGAGGGTGTCTCGGTGAACACCGAGGTAATCGGCTGCATCGCGCGAGTCGAGCCACTCGGGAGTAGACGCACCGTCGATATCGGCAAGCTTCGCCGCTACGGACGCCGCCACTCGTTCGGCGATGTCATCGATGAGGGCCTCGACAAGCGAGTCGCGGCCGGGCAGCGCGGTCGTGGGTCTTGCGCGGGCCGCCTCGATCCGCCTGTCGGCCTCAGCTGGAGCGGCCTCGTGGGCCCGAAGCAAAGAATCTGGGCGAGCGAGCTGGATTGCCCGCGCTGGCTGAGCCGTCGCGTACGCTGACATTGTCGGGACCTCCCTTTAGGTCTCGGCCTGGCCTCGGGGTGTTCCACCGCCGCCGGGGCCGCTTTTCTGATTACAGATATATCCTAGACGGCGCGCCGGACGGATCCGGCTATAGATGTAATCTCGGCTCGTGAGCAGAAAGGTCGCAATCGAAGACCTCATCGACGCCCGTGGCGTCGCCGAACTGCTCGGACTCGCGCACTACAACACGGTCAGCGTCTACCAACATCGGTACGACGACATGCCCCGCCCTGTGCTCGACCTGGGGAAGGACCGCATCAAGCTTTGGCTCCGCCCTGAGATCGAGCAGTGGGCTTCTGAACGGTCAAACGAGCGAAGGCGCCGAAGGAAGTCGGCTTCTCGGTGACAGCTCGCAACACCGCCGGCTCGTCGAAGCCAATCCCTGCCCCTCACTATTGCTCGTGCGATCTGCTCTCGTCCTGGGATCAAAGACCGATTTGGTGACGGCCTCGGACGGGCGTCGCCAAATCGCAAGTACCGCGACCGGAGCCTCCAGTCGTGACAGCGTGCCGTTCGCGTCGACCACGGTCCCATGGATCGATTCAGCACTGGCCGGACGAGGGCGCGACAGCGCCACTGGGGACGGCTACCGCCTCGAGGTTGTCAACAAGATCCTCGACGACCGCGCCGGCGTGCTCTTGTCGCTCGCCCGACTCGCGGCTCTGACGGCCTCGATCGCCACGATCGTATGCATGGCCGAGCGCTCGTCCGCCCGTCGGCGCGCGGGCGCCTCCCTGGTCGCCATAGGGGTCGTCCACTGCGAGGCCTTCCAGAGGGCGAAAGCAATTGCCAGCGAGATGCACGAGGTCGTTGTGTGTGCGAGCGCACTTGACTGCCTGCGGGACCGGCGAGCTTGACCCGGGTTCGGCTAGGCGCGAGCCTGTCTCGCGTGACGGATGTGCGGTTCGCGCGCAGCGGCGATGTTCACGTGGCCTACCGGGTCGTCGGCGAAGGTCCCTTCGATCTTGTCTACGCGCAGGGCGCAGCCACCCACCTAGAGGTCTATTGGGAGCTGCCGGCGTTCCGTCGTTACTGCGAGCGGCTTGCGGAGTTCACGCGGCTCGTTCTCTTCGACAAGCGTGGCATGGGAATGTCGGATCGAGTCCCAGGGGGGACAACGCTGGACGTACGGATGGACGACGTGCGCGCCGTCATGGATGCTGTCGGGAGCGAGCGGGCGGCAGTGATGGGCGAGTCCGAAGGCGGACCGCTCGCGATGCTGTTCGCGGCTGCGCATCCAGAGCGCACGGGTGCCCTAATCCTTCAGGGAGCAGAGGTACGCGAGCGCACCGATGAGGAGTGGCCGTGGGGCGAGGACACAGAGGAGGGGTTCGAGTCTGCGATGGCGGGCGTTCCGGAACGGTGGGGAAGAGGACTCGCCATCGACCGGATCGCGCCCAGCGTCGCCGGCCAGCAATGGGCGCGTGCATGGTGGGCGCGTCTGCAGGTCCACTCGAGCACGCCGGGCGCGGCCGAGGCGTTCATGCGCATGGCGTTCGACATCGACGTGCGTCACGTCGCTCCGGCGATCAAGGTGCCAACGCTCGTCGTACATACGATGGGAGACCAGGTCTGCCACGTCGAGAACGCGCGCTTCTTATCCCGCACGATCCCGCAAGCCCGCTTGGTCGAGCTGCCCGGGGAGGATCACGTTCCCTGGTTTGCGCCCGACGACACTCTCGCTGAGATACGTGAGTTTCTCACCGGTCAACGCGAGGCAGCCACACCGGATCGTGTGCTCGCGACCATCCTCTTCACCGACCTCGTCGGTTCGACCGAACACGCGTCCGAGCTCGGCGACGGCCGGTGGCGCAACCTTCTCGAGCAGCACCACGCTGCTGTCCGCTATGAGCTCGAGCGTTTCGGCGGACGCGAGGTCGGCACCGCGGGCGATGGCTTCTTCGCCACCTTCGACGGCCCGGCCCGTGCGATCCGTTGCGCATTATCGATCGTAGAAGCGCTCCGGCAACTGGGCCTCGAGGTACGCGCGGGTCTGCACACGGGCGAAGTCGAGCTGGTGGACGGCAACGTCGCCGGGATCGCAGTACACATCGGCGCTCGCATCGCCGCACGCGCCACCGCGGGTGAGGTCCTGGTATCGGGGACGGTGAGGGATCTAGTAGCGGGCTCAGGGATCGCATTCGCCGACCGGGGAGTCGCGGAGTTGAAGGGCGTCCCGGGCGAGTGGCGCCTGTCGCTCGTCGTTTCCTGACGCGGGCCAAACGGGCTCCCGAGCTCGTTCACCAACGTCCCGTGGTCCCAGGAAAGTTGGGGCAGCTCAGCGCCGCGCCCGCGGCATGAGCGCCTCCGCTGGTCACCTCGGGTCCCTCGTGCGCGTTCAGGTGCGCGTGGACGCGGCAAACCCGCCCTCGAAAGGCTTGTCGGGCTGGACCGACAGGTGCGGGTGCCTGCGGCGGCGCGGATCGGGCGCCGGGATGCCTAGGTGGTCCAGCACGCGGTGCCTGACTGGTGCCTGATCTGCCATGAGTTCCTCGTATGTCAGCTTCAGCGGTGATTGGGCGGCGCCGGCCCGCACGATCCCTTCCGGGTTCACCCGACGCCGCCCCGCGCCATCGCGTTGGCGACGACCCGGTGTTTCGACTGGCGTGCATAGAGAGCGTCGACCGGCCCCGGGGGGTTGGCCCGTCTTGCCTGTTCAGGTGGTCTGGCTGGAGGTCCGTGCCAGGAGCAACCCGGTGGCTAAACCGATCACAATCGCGACGACCGGGAGCGGGCACCGCCAGTGCTCCCAGAACGCCCCGAAGCCGTGGGTACTCTCGCGGCCGGACCAGAAGATGCCTAGGAGCAACAAGAGAATTCCGAACCCGTAGCCGATGCGACGCATACCGACGATTCTAGGAGCGACCGGGGGTCCATCAAGAGCTGTTCGGATCTGAGTCCAGCGGCTGATACGAACCAGCTTGGCCGGGTGTTCCTGTCGTTAGAAACCTTGTCCGCCCGGACGCTCGCATTCGTCACGGGCGGGCCCGGAAGCGGACGAGTCCTACGGCGACCAGGGAGTCGCCCGCGCGCCGACGGGCGGACGAGCGCTCGGCCATGCATACGATCGTGGCGATCGAGGCCGCTGCGAGACCCGCACGTCGGCCCTGCGGCCGACCAGCCTCGGGTCAAGCGAGTAGTCGTTGGTGTCGACGCGAAGCATCGGGTCGGGAGAGACCCTCGTGACCCACCGGCGGTCGACGTCGGGCTCGCGGTCAGGCAACGGGCGCATCGCTCCCCGCTCCTCCGCCAGCCGGTCGACCGGGCGGCAGCGCAGCGTCTTGTGCATCCGACCGTTGGCCTTCTCGAACCACGCGTCGAGCTGCAGCTGGAAGTCGAGCTCGTTCGCGAACCGCCGGCCGGGCTCGAAGTTGGTCTCCATGTATCCCTGCAGCCGCTCCACCGCACCCTTGGCTTCGGGATCAGCCGGCTCGCAGAAATGCCAGTCGACCTTCAGCTGCCCGCAGAACGCCGCATAAACATCGGTCGGATGCCCGGCGTTAGCGTGCAAGCACCCCTCCCGATCCCACACCAGCAAGCCGGGAAGACCGCCGAGTGACCACAGGCAACGGGTCATCCCCCACAGCACGTCCGGCGCCTCCTTGCTGAACACCAACGCCCCGGCGCCAGCGCGCGAATAGCCCAAGCACGCGACCACGACCCACGCCCGGCGCGTCTGGCCATGACCGACCGGCACCTCGGCGCTCGGCTCCCACAGATCGAACTGGCAGATCTCCCCGGGCCGATAGATCGTGCGCTGATACGTCCGCCGCTTCAAGAACAGCGGCCGGACCTCACGCAAATAGTCATCGACGATCGACTTGCCGCCGTCAAACCCGAGCGGCTCGATCAGCTCCCTAACCCTGACCCCCGTCAGCGACGGATCGCGCCTGAGCAGCTCGTGGATCTCGTCCTTGAACGGCTCCAGCTTCGACGGCCTCGACGGCCGCACATACCGCGGCGGCTGATCGGAGCGCACTGCCCTGCGGACCGTGTTGCGATCGATCGCATAGCGGCGCGCGAGCTCCTTGATCGGCACCTGGCGAACGAAATGCTCCCGGCGCAACTCGGCCCACCGCTCCACGTCAAGCACACCCTTCTCCCAGACTCGATCGACAACGACCGAGCCAGGGTCAACCGACCCCCGGACGCCTCCACCACCGCCCCAAAAGGGGTGCATTTTCAACCGGCAGAGGGGGGTGAGTTTTCCACCGGCGCCGACACTCGTCACGATCGAGCTTCGCGCGACTGACAGGGGACGCTGCACGGCGCACGGTCCACTCGCGTATCGTCGGCTCTTCGTCCGGGTACCCTCGCGACCGGGAGGGCCGCTCGGCCCCTGGGGGTCGTGGAGCGGATCAAAGACTCTGTGCCACTTCGGCTTCTGAAGCCGATCCCGAGCACACGATGCCCCGACTGCCGGCGCCAACGCACGCTCGCGGCGATTTGCGACGCGCCTGCCGTGGGCGAATTCTGCGAGCCCTCTGCGACGAGCACAGCTGGATCGGGAGGATGCAATGTCGCCATCCCGATCGCGCGGTCCGGTGACGCCCTGAGCTCAGAAGCGATCGTGAGCGCGGGCGCGCTTCCGCGCAACGCAGAGCCGAGTGACAGCAGGTCCGGCCCGCGGAACGATCGCTCGCGTGGCAAGGCGGCTCGTAGCCCTCCGGCGGCCTTGCTATGCGTCGCTCCCGGGCCGGCTCGTCGGGTCTCGCCATCGGTGAACGGTCGCTAGCTCTTGAGTGCTTCTCGCAGCTCGTCAGCGATCTCGTCGGCGGAGGCATCCAGCGAGCGCTTCACGATCTGCGCTGAACGCGTAACCGCTTCATCGAAGCCCTTTTCGAGCGTGGGCTCGCCAACAACGATCAGCCCCGCCTGCTCGGCGGTGAGCTCGGACGCCGCATCCTCGAGCTCCTGGCGAGGCAGAGCCCCGCCGCCGAATGCCTCCGGGATGATGCGAACGTGCGGGCGGTCGACGCGTCTCACGATATTCGGCTTGCCGTCCTGCATGTCGATCACAGCCGCGTCGAACTTGCCGAGCATCTCTTCCGCGTGGAGCTCCTCAAGCGAGTCGAGATCAAAGAGCGCGTCTTCCACGTTCCCGTAGACCACTGTGTAGAGCACGTGCATGAGGGTCGGCTGATCCTAACCAGGCGGTCCGCCGGGAACAACGCTGGGTAGGGACGAACTCCGACGTGGAGCCCCATCCCCCTAGTAGTGCGGGTTCGCGGCATGCCCGCCAACGCTCGCAAGCGTGGCAAGGCGATCGCGCGCCGGCTCGGCGCCGGACGATTGAGAGGTCGCCGTAGCGCTCGTCAGCTCCGGGGAGGTCGCGACGATCGCTCTCGAGGAATGCAATCGTCGCGCCGCCGGGCCTGGGTGCGCAGAACCGGGCGGTGCGATTAGCCAGAATCGAGCAAGCACCCGCTCCTCCTTCCGCGGACTGACATCGCAGACCAAGCCTCAGGTCTGCGCCGGCGAAACGAGCTCGATCCGTTCCTCGAAGGTCGACGGCCCCTCGAGGGCGCGATGGACCGGACACTTGCCAGCGATCACCTGCAGCTTATCGATCTGCTCCTGGGTCAAGCTGTCTGGAAGCCGTAGCACGAGATTGAAGTGCGTGGGGGAGCCCGGCGTGGCCCTCTCGTATTCGCAGTCGACCTCGATTTGTCCGATGTCCCAGCCCTTCCGGTTGGCGTACATCTCCATCGTGACCGCCGTACATGATGCGACGCTGACCGCCAGCAGCTCCTGGGGGCTGGGACCCTCGTCGGCGCCGCCGTGTTCGGCGGGCTCGTCCGCGGTGACATGATGACCGCGGACCTCGATCCGATGTGTGAAGCGTCCGCTGTGACGACGCGCGGTGGCCTTCATTGCACAGTCCTTTCGTCGGGGGTGATCGTCGTCTCGTTAGACCGGCGCTGCGGTCGTCGCCGGTTTGAGGAGCCACTCGACGTCGACCTCCTCGCCGCCGACGCTGCCGGTATCCCACGGCTCGCTCACCACGAGCGTATGCAGCATCGGCCCAGGAAGCCGTTCCAGGTGGGTCCGCAGGGCGGCGTCATCCGGCAGGCCGTCGAGTCGCGATTCAAGCCGGCTGCGAATCTGACCCATGCGCTCGATCAGTGCCTCGATGTCGGCGTTGCGATCATACGTTCCTTGATCGCCCTCGACGATCCCCAGAGCGATCAGGTCCTTGATGGCCCGCACGGTCCCGGCGGAGTCGG
The DNA here is from genome assembly GCA_963826395.1 of uncultured Solirubrobacterales bacterium. Taxonomy (GTDB): domain Bacteria; phylum Actinomycetota; class Thermoleophilia; order Solirubrobacterales; family Solirubrobacteraceae; genus Palsa-465. The sequence goes on from CAWGWP010000001.1 coordinate 253,644, forward strand.
CCGTCACCATCTGCCGCCACGCCCGGCTCTTGTGGCGGTACTGCAGCATCGCCATCACCGCCTCATGGCGCACGAAGTCAGAATCCCGCAAAGCGGGCCTCTCCCAGGCCGCAGCCAGGCACCGCGCCAGCGAGGTCGCCGACGCCAGCCCGCTGTTGAGCCCCCGCCCGGGCCAGAAGTGAATCGCGTTTGCTGTGTCCCCGAGTAGGAACCCATACGTCCCAGGGGTCGTCGTCGTCTTCGGATATAGCTGGACCGTGAAGCGCGACCGCTGCACTTGATCCAGCCGGAAGCCGGTCACCGCGTCCAGCTTGTCGGGCGGAACGCCGAACAACTCCAGTCCTTCCTGCACCCGTGGCCAGAGCGCGGACCCCTTCGATATGGCCGGCAGGAACACGGCGCGATGTATCGCACAGGAGAAGTTGCCGTCTGCCCCATGCTCGAGCACGCAGGGCGTCGACTGAATGCACGGCGTGAACGTCCGCTCGATCGGGTCGATCCCCCGGGCTTCCTGCGCCTCCTGGTCGGTCAGCCGCATGTTGAGAAAGCCCTCACCGCGGAGCGCGTTCAGCAGGAAGCGGTTCTGGGACACGGTCAGCAGCACCGACATCGAGTCGGTGAGCTCGGACTTCACCCGTAAGCCGAGAACCAGGTCCTGGACCTGCTTGCCACCGAGGGCGTACGCGCCCGGATCACCGATACCGAACTTGTCGGCGAAATACTCGAGGGTGCCCGAGCGGCTGCCTTCACAGATCGCGAGCACATGGCGCTGCGCAAGCTCGTCCGCCGCCGCGGCCGGGTCGAACACCTCCGGGATGAGGTGGATCCTGTCCCGCTTCTCGTTTGCGATGGGCAGCAGCTGGTCCTCGACGTGCCTGATCCGGATGTTGCGCGGGCCCAGGCCCTCGATCGAGTCCGGGCTCATCGGCCACATCTCGCAGTACGCGTCCGGGGTGAACAGACGTTCCTGGACCTCGACCGGGAGGCGCCGGAACTGACGGCTCTGGACGGTGACGACCTGCATGCGGCGGACGTTGCCCTCGGCCCCGGTCTTCCAGACGATCTCGTCTCCAGACCGCTTCCAGCGACCGTCGTAAACGGTGATGTCCACTCGTGGGCCCATCAGATCCTCGAGGAGCAGGGCAAAGGCGAGGCCGACCGGCCCACCTCCGCTCACGATCACGCGCAACGCGTTCGCAACGACGCGCTGCACCGGGATCAACCGCGTAGCACCCCTGTCCGCGCCGACTTCGAAGCGGAAGACGTCATCGCCAATCGCGATCTGGTCGCCGGGCTCGAGCTGGTGAGCGGTCACGCGTGCGCCATTCACGAAGGTTCCGTTGGTGCTGCCGCGGTCCTCCAGGACGTAGACGCCATCCTCGTGCCGGAGCTCGGCATGGGCACGCGACGCCACCTCGTCAGAGAGGACCACGTCATTCTCATCGCTGCGACCAAGGGTGAGCGGCTGGCTTCCCAGCGCAAACTGCCGCCCTTTCACCGAGCCCTGAACCCCGACAAGTCTCGCTTCGGCCATTAACCCCCGTCTGCGGAGCTTCCACCGCAGTTTTCGCGAGCATAGCCAAGCGTCCAGGCCTCCGCAAGCCACGGACTTCGTCGAGTCTTGCACACTCGGACGACCACTCCCTCGGGACGTATGAGACTCGCTCGTCAACCGCCAGGGCGCAAGTGGAGGGACGCGGATCCGGCGCGTATGCTTCGGATTCCACCTGGCGGCGCTCGGGCGCCGCGCACGTGAGGCGAAGAGATGCAGTCCGATCCGGAAGTGGTTTGCAACCCAGACTTCCTCGCGCTGGGCCTGGGTGGCACGAACATGACAGCGATGCTGTGGACCGTGGCGAGCGGCCGTCAAGCCGTCGGCGTCGAGCTGCGCGGCGACCCGTTCCTCGGCGTGCATTGGAACATCCGCGAGGACCTGTACCACCAGCTCGGCTTGATCGATCGGATGATGCTTGAGCGCTACGGTGAGGCCCGCGTCCCGCGCCGCGGCAACGGCAAGCTGTTCAGCCTGGCCGAGGTCTTCTACAGCCCCACCACGACCGGCGGCGACATCGTCGCCGACATGATCATCGACGGCTTCGACACCGACCAGCACATCGTCGGGACGATCCACCACGTCGAGTTCATCGACGATCGCTTCCGCGACGGCTTGCCGAACCGACTGATCGCCGTTTTGCCGCCGCCGGTGCCGCCCCGTCATCCCGATCCGGCCAGGGTCCACCACTCGATGGTCGACGTCATCGACAGCCCGTCGACGTTCCAAGCCGAGGCCGCCTCGATCCAAAGGCTCCTGCGCCGCTACCTCCGGCTGCTCGAGGAGATGGATTTGAAGGCCGGCGTCGAGCCGCGGGTCCAGCTGTACACGCACCATCGCGCGCTGCTGGACGACGACGGTTTCTACGACGCTCCCGATGGCCGCAAGGGGATCCGGATCGAGGCGCTGCAGGAGTTCGACTTCAAGGGACAGTTCGTCCGTACCCGGGAGCCCGGCAGCGAGGTGATCGACCTCGGTGTGCCCGAGCTGTTCATGATCGCCGAGGGCTTCAGCAGCAACGACGCCAGCCGCCTCGGCTTCGACCAGCACGACGTCGAGGTCGATCACCGCGACGGGCGGGGACCCGTGGTTGCCCAGGCGGACTTCCTCGCCGGGCTCGTCGAGGTGATGGTCGGCGGCCGCCTGCGCAGGCGCATCTCCTCGGCCTTCGACGACGATGGCCAGGAGTACTGGGTGCGGCAGATCGCAATCGGGCACGAGAACGACCCGCAGGCCGGCTGGGTCCTGGTTCAGGTGCCTGACTTCAAGACTTTCGATCCGGTCGCGGAGGGCCTCGTTCCAGCGGGAACCGCGCACGACAGCCCCGAGTTCTATGGCGCCTTGCAGTACCTGCTCCACGATTACTACATCAAGCAGGCTGCGGATGTCCTCGATATTCCGCGGCACGAGCTCAAACAGGTCCAGATGATCTACGGGCCGAAGCTGTTCAGCCTGATCGAGCGGGTTGGAGACGATCCGCGCGTCGCGGCGAACGGCGTTGTCGCCGGCGACTCGTTCGGCAACGGCCACTTCCTGACCAGTGGCGGCGCGATGACCGGCATGGTCGGGCACGGCTTCCGGGTCCTCGGCTATTGGCAGGCTCGCGCCGATGGGGCGACACGGTCGGACGCGATCCGCAAGCTCGCCGACGCGATCAAGAAGGACACCCACGCGTGGTTGCACGTGAGCGCCAGGGAATACAGCCAGGCACTCCCGATCAACTTCGGCGCTGAGCGCGTCGCGGAGATCACGGCGGTCAGCGGGACGGACTCGGACGCGCGCGCCCAAGGCATCGAAGCCGCGCGGCGGCAGCGTCACGCGCTGGTGCCGCTCAATCCCTCGGACTGGCGGCGGCTGTTCATCCACAACGGCAAGGTCATCTCGGAGCTTCCCGAGCTCGAGGCCGACCATCCGCTGGTGCGGTCCGGGCGAAAGCTCAGCCTGGCGGCGGTGATGAATGTCCTGCCGCCTGCCCCCGACCCCGTCCAGGCCGACAGAGAGCTCAGCCAGATCCACGGTCGATCGGCCGACGAGCGCCTGTCCGGGTTCATGCCGGCGATCACCCGCGTCGGCGCGATCCCCGAGGAGCTGCGCGCGGCGTCCGCCGGCGTTACGAGGGTGATCTCGATCGGGCAGCTCAATCCGCAGACGCATGCGTTCCTGTATGTGCTCGAGGGCAGCCAGGTGCTCACCCGGTTCGAGATCAAGGACGACCAGGTGGTCGGACGGGCCGATCGCCGGACCGGCCCCGCACCGGACATCGACCTGGAGCCGTTCGACGTCGACCGGACCATCTCGCGCCGGCACGCCCGAATCCGGCGTATAAACGGCGCGTTCGAGGTCGAGGATCTCGGCAGCCTGAACCACACTGAACTCGGCGGGAAGGTCCTCCCCGCCGACCAGGCACACGCCATCAGCGATGGCGAGACAATCAGGTTCGGCTCGGTGGACGTGCTGTTCCGCGTGCTCGGAACCACGGCGCCCCACCCCAGACCAGCTACCGAACCACGGCAATAGCCTCGCCGGCTGCCACCAAGCACGACGCAGGGTGGACGGTTGACCGATGAGCCTTGTGAACGCTCCGGCCCGGGACGTCGTCGTACTGGGTCCAGATGAGTCTAGGCGCTATCCACCGTGGCTCGCGGCGTTTGGCTCGCGTCGTAACGCAGCCGGGACGTCGCTGCGGAGCGCGGGGTCCAGGGCGACCGCTCGCCGGAAGCTGGAGAGCACGATGCGACGGGGGTAGCCGGTGGCGGCCTCGAGCAGTCCGAGATTGAGCAGGGCCATCGGGGAGTTCGGCTTGATCGCGATCATCCGGTGGTAGTAGCTAGCACCAGCCAGGCGACGCCCGGCTCAAAGGACCGCACCCACGGAAGCAACACCGCCAGCGCCCGACTGCTCGCACTTGCGCAACCGACCGCGTCGCCGGCCACCCGGCGTTGTGCGCGACCGGTCCGCGGCCCTGCTTTGCCGCGGAAGGAGGAGCGGGTGCTTGCTCGATCCTGGCTAATCGCACCGCCCGGTTCTGCGCACCCAGGCCGGCGGCGCGACGATTGCATTTCTCGAGAGCGATCATCGCGACCTCCCCGGAGCTGACGATCGAAACGGCGACGCCTCGATCGTGCCGATCGCCGGCGCGGGGCGATTGCTCCGCCACGAAGGCAATGGCCCACAGTCGACTCGGCCGGACGAGTGCAAAGGCGCGACGCAGGAATCGTGCCGATCTGGCGATGCTTCAGGGTAAACGCGCGACTGCTATCGCCTGTGCTCTGCCAGCGCGCGCCAGGAAACGTTGCCCGCGACCGTTGCCCGTGGGAATCGTTCCGACGATGATCGCGGGCAAAATGCCACAAACAATCGGACCTGCAGGCCTTTTGGCAGTACCCCCAGCCGGATTCGAACCGGCGATCTCCTGCGTGAAAGGCAGGCGTCCTAGGCCGCTAGACCATGGGGGCAAGAGGTCAGCAAACGAGCTTCTATGCTGGCAACGGGCCGCTGGCGTAACGGTAACGCACGAGCCTTTTTAAGCTCCGAGATTCGGGTTCAATTCCCGAGCGGCCCACTTCTGAACCAGCGAAGCCGTAGCGGCCTCACGAGCTACCCCACAGCCACCGCCTCGATCTCGACCAGCATCCGCGGATCGATCAGGGCGCTGACCTCGACCATCGTCATCACCGGGCGGACGTCGCCGAACGCCTCTGCGTGGGCGCGCCCCACCTCTTCGCCGCGTGAGATGTCGGTCACGTAGACCCGGGTTTGCACGACGTCTGGCGATCGACGCGCCGGCGCGCGCCAGCTCGTGCTCCACCTTGCGCAGGATCTCGGCGGTCTGCTGGTAAGGCGTCTCGCCGAGAACAACGCCGTCGGCGTCGACCGAGGTGGTCCGCCGACCACCACGAAGCCGCCGGCGCGCACGACCCGGCTGAAGCCAAAGGCCGCCTCCCACGGCGACGGTGGGTCGCCGCCAAGCCGGACGACCGCCGTCGCTGCCGGTGACCGCCGGCAGCGCTCAATGCCGGAAGTGGCGGCGGCCGCGTGAAGACCATCGTGGCGCCGGCGGCGTCGACCGCCTCGACACGTCCGGCGTCGCGGATCGAGCCGCCGGGCTGGATGATCGCGGTGACCCCGGCATCCAGAGCGAGCTGCGGGCCGTCGGCGAACGGGAAGAAGGCGTCGGAGGCGAGCGCGGAGCCCTCGACGTCCGGTGACTGCGCCTTCTCGAGCGCCAGGCGGACCGAGTCGACGCGGCTCATCTGGCCGGCGCCGATCCCGATCGTGGCCAGGTCCGCGAGCAGCACGATCGCGTTCGAGCGGACGTGCTTGCACACCCGCCAGGCGAACAGCAGCTCCTCCCACTCGGTCTCGGTGGGCTGCGCGCTCGCGGCACGACCTGCATCTCCTCGCGCTCCTCGAGCACGTAGTCGCGATCCTGGACGAGCATCCCGCCGAGCGACCTGGCGGAGGTTCGGCTCGAGTCGGGCGCGGTGCGGCGCTCGCGGTCGTCGAGGATCCGCATGTTCTGCTTGGTGCGAGCACCTCCAGCGCGTCGTCGTCATAGCCCGGGCGCGAACAGCACCTCGACGAACTGCCCCAGCGATCGCCTCGGCGCAGCGCGCGGTCGACCGCGACGGTTCAGGCAGATCACGCCGCCGAAGGCCGACATGCGGGTCGCACGCGAACGCCCGCTGGTACGCCTCGAGCCGCATTCGCCCGACCGCTGCGCCGCACGGGTTGTTGTGCTTGACGATCACGCAGGCCGGGACCGGGAACTCGCCGAGCAGCAGCCGCGCCGCGTCGAGGTCGAGCAGGTTGTTGAACGACAGCTCGCTTGCCTCCGAGCTGGGAGACCATCGACAGCAGGTGGCTGCGCGCGCCGACCTGCGAGTAGTAGGCGGCACGCTGGTGCGGGTTCTCGCCGTAGGGCAGGTCGATCACCTTCTCGAACGCCCGCACCATCAGCGGCGGGAAGTCCTCGCGCTTCTCCTGGAACCAGCGGGCGATCGCGGTGTCGTAGCGGGCGGTGTACGCGAACGCCTCGGCGGCGAGGCTCTCACGCGTCGTCGGCGACAGCTGCCGGTCGGACTCGCGCAGCTCGGCCAGCACCGCGTCGTAGCTCTCGGGGCTGACCACCGGCGCGACGAACGCGAAGTTCTTGGCCGCGGCGCGGATCATCGTCGGCCCGCCGATGTCGATGTTCTCGATCACCTCGGCGTCGCTCGACCCGACGGCGCGCGGCGGTTCGCTCGAACGGGTACAGGTTCACGCACACCAGGTCGATCAGCTCGACGTCGTGCTCCTCGGCGGCCTGCATGTGCGTCGGCTGGTCCCGGAGCGCCAACAGCCCGGCGTGCAGCTTGGGGTGAAGCGTCTTGACGCGGCCATCCATGATCTCGGGGAACCCGGTCAGGTCCGAGACCTCACGCGCGGGAACGCCGGCCTCGCTGAGCTCCCGGGCGGTCCCGCCGGTCGAGACGATCTCGATCCCCAGCTCGACGAGCCCGCGGGCGAACTCCACGATCCCGGTCTTGTCGGAGACCGACAGCAGCGCTCGCGCCACACTGACGCTCGCCGTGTGCGCTCGGCGCCGGACCGGCTCACGGACTCGGTGCCCGGCTCCATCCGGCCGCGACTCTATCGGTCGATCACGACGCGCCGCGGGTCGCCGGACTCGAGCGCGGACCGCCCCCGCGGCGATCAGCACGACCGCCTCCGGCAGCAGCTCGTGCTCGATCGGCTGAAGATGGCGCATCACCTCGTCGGCGCTCCGTGCGTCAGGGAGCTCGACCGCCCGCTGGAGGATCACCGGGCCGGTGTCGACCCCGTCGTCGACGAAGTGGACGGTGACGCCGAACACCTTGACTCCGTACTCGAGCGCCTGCTCGACCGCGTGCAGACCGGGGAACGCCGGCAGCAGCGCGGGGTGAACGTTGATCACGTGGCCCCGGAAGCGAGCCAGGAACTCCGGCGAGAGCAGCTGCATGTACCCGGCGAGCACGACCAGCTCGGCCTCCTGGCCGGCCAGCCACCCAGCCAGCGCGGCATCGCGCTCCTGGCGATCGCCGAACTCGGAGTCGCGGGAACGCCGCAACCGGGATCCCCGCGTCGCGGGCGCGGTCAAGCGCCCGAGCGCCGGGCTTGTCGGAGGCGACGGCCACGACCTCGACGCCGTCGCGACCGTGGACCTTGTCTAGGAGCGCCTGGAGATTCGTGCCGGCCCCGGAGGCCAGTACCGCGACCTTCAAGCCCCGACCAGCGGCAGCTCGGACTCGAGCGCATGCTTGCCGTTCGCGTCCTCGGTCCCGGCGAGCGGATAGTCGCCGCTGAAGCACGCGTCGCAGTGGGTCGCACGCGGGGCCCCAACCGCCTCATAGACGCCCTCGAGGCTCAGGTAGTGCAGCGAGTCGGCGCCGAGCTCGGCCGCGACCTCCTCGACCGTGCGCCCGTGGGCGATCATCTCCTCACGCGTGGACATGTCGATCCCGTAGTGGCACGGATGCTTGATCGGCGGCGCCGAGATCCGCAGATGGATCTCCGCGGCGCCCGCGTCGCGCAGCATCTGCACGATCTGGCGGGTGGTGTTGCCGCGGACGATCGAGTCATCGACGACGATCAGGCGCTTGCCCGCGACCACCTCCGGGAGCGGGTTGAACTTCAGGCGCAGTCCGTGGCGGCGGAGCTCCTGCCCCGGCTGGATGAAGGTCCGCGCCACGTAGCGGTTCTTGATAAAGCCGTCGTCCTGCGGGAGCCCAGCCGCGCGTGCCAGCCCGCGTGCAGCCGCATTGCCCGAGTCGGGCACCGGGATCACGAGGTCGGCCTCGACCGGCGCCTCGCGCCACAGGATCTCGCCCATCTTCGCCCGGGCCACCTGGAGCACCGTGCCGGCCATCTTCGAGTCCGGTCGGGCGAAGTAGATGTACTCGAACACGCAGAACGCCTGCCGGTCTGACTCCGCGACGATCTTCGTGCGAACGCCGCCGTCTGTCAGGGTCACCATCTCGCCGGGCAGCACCTCGCGGAGGTAGCGCGCACCGATGAGGTCGAAGGCGCATGACTCGCTGGCCACGCAGTAGGAGGCGCGGCCGTCCTCGTCGACGATCTCCCCGAGCGCCAGCGGCCGCAGGCCAGCCGGATCCCGGAACGCGATTACCGCCTCATCGGTCATGATCACGGTCGAGAAGGCGCCCTTCAGCCGCGGCACGACGTCCGCCACGGCCTCCTCGATGCTGGCCGCGGGATGGGTGGCGAGCAGCGCGGCGATGATCTCCGAGTCAGACGTCGAGGTGAAGGGGACGTCCTGGCCGCGCAGCTCGGAGTGCAATTCGACGGCGTTGATGAGGTTGCCGTTGTGCGCCAGCGCGAGCGTGCGGCGGTCATCACGCACGATGGGCTGGGCGTTCTCCCACTCCGAGGCTCCCGTCGTGGAGTAGCGGACGTGGCCGATCGCCATGTCGCCGACCAGCGAGCGAAGCATGTGGTCGTCGAACACCTGCGGAACCAAACCCTGGTCGCGGATCGCCATGATGCTGCCCCCGTACGGCGCCGTCGCGATCCCAGCCGACTCCTGTCCGCGATGCTGGAGCGCGAACAGAGCAAAGTAGGTCAGGCGAGCGACGTCGTGGTCCGGCGCGTAGATCCCGAACACGCCACATTCGTCGCGCGGCCCATCACGATGATCGTTCCCAGGAGGCATAGCGCGGTCCCGTCTGCGTGGCTCCGTCAAGGCTAGCAGCGGCCTTTACGCAAATTCCTCAAGGCCGCCGGCGTACGCGCGCTGAAGCTCGGAAACAGCGAGCTTCAACGCCCCGCCGATGTCGAGGTGCGTCCCGCCGACCCGGCCGATGACGATCCCCAGCGCAGCCACCTGATCCTCCGGTCCGGACACGACGTAGCCGCGACCGGGCGCCTCGCCGAACAGCTCGAAGGTGTCCAGGATGTCCACGCGCGCGCCGATCCCACCGGCGAGGCAGCACTCGGCCAGGGCCACGGCGAGGCCGCCCTCGGCGATGTCGTGGGCGTTGTGCAACGCCCCGGCGCGGACCGCATCACGAACGGCAACGCGCGCGTCGCTGAGAGCCTGCTGGTCGGCGACCGGAAGCTCCCCGAGCGGCGGCTCACCCCGAAGCTTGGCGACCTCCGAGCCGACCAGCGACGGCTCGAAGGAGCCGACGAGCGCGATCGCATCGCCCTCGTGCAGGAACCCGAGCCGGCCCGCGCGGGCGGCGTCCGGCAGCTTGCCGACGAGCCCGACCACCGGTGTCGGGAAGATCGGGCCGCCGGGTGCCTCGTTGTAGAGCGAGACGTTCCCGCCGACCACCGGGATCCCCAGCGCCAGGCAGGCCTGGGCCAGCCCCTCGACCGCCTCGGTCAGCTGCCAGGCGACGTGCGGCTTCTCTGGGTTTCCGAAGTTCAGGCAGTTGGTCAGCCCGAGCGGCTCGGCGCCGACGCAGGCGAGGTTGGCGGCGCACTCGTACACCGCCTCGGCCGCGCCGGCGCGCGGGTCGCAGGCCACGCGGCGGCCGTTGCCGTCGATCGCCACCGCGATCGCCGAACCGTCGGGCAACGCCAGCACAGCGGCGTCGGCCTGCTCGGGGCGGCGCACCGTGCGCGACTGCACGACCGGGTCGTACTGCTCGAACACGGGCCGGCGCGAGGCGAGGTTGGGCGAGCCGAGGAGCGCGAGCAAGGTCTGCTCGGCGGACTCGAATCCGCTCAGGACTGGCTCGGGCGCCTCGTAGATCGCGATCGCGGGCTGGATCGGCTCGAGGTCGTACAGCGGGCAGTCATCGACCAGCACGTGCACCGGCAGGTCGGCGACGACGGAGCCGCGCTTCAGCACCCGCACGCGGTCCCCGCCGCTCACCGAACCGATCGGGTTGGCGAGCACCTCCCAGTGCTCGCAGACGTCCATCACCTCGGCGACGCACTCGGGCTCCACCACGCACAGCATCCGCTCCTGGGACTCGGAGATCATGATCTCGAACGGCTCCATCCCCGGCTCGCGCAGCGGCACCCGCGCGACATCGACGTCGATGCCCACGGCGCCCTTGCTCGCCATCTCCGCAACCGACGAGGTCAGCCCGGCGGCGCCGAGATCCTGAAGCGCGCTCAGAAGCCCTCGGTCGAGCAGCTCGAGGCAGCACTCGAGCAGCTTCTTCTCGGTGAAGGGGTCGCCGATCTGGACCGAGGGGCGCTTGGCCTCGTCGCCCTCGCCGAGCTCGGCGCTGGCGAGCACCGAGGCGCCGCCGATCCCGTCGCGGCCGGTCAGCGCGCCCAGCAGCATCAGCACGTTCCCGGGGCCGGCGGCGGCGGCGCGGATCAGCCGCGACCGCGGGGCGAGCCCCAGGCACATCGCGTTGACCAGGCAGTTCTGCTCGTAGCTCTGCTCGAAGTAGATCTCGCCGCCGACGGTCGGAACCCCGATCGAGTTGCCGTAGTGTCCGATCCCCGCGACCGCGTGCTCGAGCAAGTAGCGCGAGCGCTCCGAGCGCGCGGGCTCGCCGAAGCGCAGCGAGTCGAGCACGGCGATCGGGCGAGCACCGACCGCGAACACGTCGCGGAGGATCCCGCCAACACCGGTGGCGGCTCCCTGGAACGGCTCGACCGCGCTGGGGTGGTTGTGCGACTCGACCTTGAAGGCGACCGCGAGCCCGTCCCCCACGTCGACCGCGCCGGCGTTCTCACCCGGGCCGAGCAGCACGTGCGGACCCTCGGTCGGCAACCGCCGCAGCAGCTTGCGGGAGTGCTTGTAGGCGCAGTGCTCGGACCACATCAGTGACAACATCGCCAGCTCGACGTCGCCGGGCTCACGCTCGAGCCGCTCGACGATCAGCTCGTATTCGAAGTCCGTGAGCCCGAGGGCCCGGTGGCGGCTAGACGGGGACGCGGTCTGCGACATGCGCTCGGATCGACTCGAAGATCTTCAGCCCGTCGGCCGACCCGGTCAGCGGGTCGACGGCGTGCTCTGGGTGTGGCATTAGGCCGAACACGTTGCGCTGCTCGTTGCAGATCCCGGCCACGTCGTTGAGCGAACCGTTCGGGTTCTCGCCGGGGGCGTACCGCAGCAGCACCTGGGCGTTTGACTCGAGCGCGTCGAGCTGCTCCGGGGGCGCGTAGTAGCGCCCCGTCGTGTGCTTGACCGGGATCGATAGCCGCTCGCCTCGCGCGCACGCGCGGGTGAACGCGGTGTCGGCGTTGACGACCTCGAGCTCGACCTGGCGGAAGACGAACTTGAGCGACAGGTTCGGGAGCAGCGCTCCCGGCAGGAGGTGCGCCTCGCAGAGCACCTGAAAGCCGTTGCAGATCCCGAGCACCAGCCCGCCCTCCCGGGCGAAATCCGTGAGCTGCTCCATGACCCGGGCAAACCGAGCGATCGCGCCGGCGCGCAGGTAGTCGCCGTAGGAGAACCCGCCGGGCACGATCACCGCATCGACCCCCTGGAGATCGTCGTCCCCGTGCCACAGGAGCACCGCGTCGCCGACGCGCTCAGCGGCCGAGAGCGCGTCGATCTCGTCGCACGAGCCGGGGAACCGGACCACGCCGAACTTCATTCGCCGTCCTGCACGATCTCGTAGTCCTCGATCAGGGGGTTGGACAGCAGCCGCTCGCACATCTCCGGGAGCTGCGAGGCGTCCTCGACGTCGAGCTCGATCAGCCGCCCGACGTGGACGCCCGAGACGCCCGTGAAGCCGAGTGCGGGCAGCGCCCGCTCGACCGCCTGGCCCTGGGGGTCGAGGATCCCCTGCTTGGGCCTGACCAGGATCCGGGCGCGCATCAGGAGGGAGGCAGGGATCCGGTCCGACGCAGCCACGCGTCGAACGGCTCGCCGGTGATCAGCTCGTAGGCCTCGACGTATTTCTGGCGGGTGCGGGCGACCACGTCGTCGGGAATCGCCGGCGCCGGCGGCGTGCGATCCCAGCCGGTCCCCGACGCCCAATCGCGCACGAATTGCTTGTCGAAGCTCGGCTGGGAGCGCCCCGGTTCGTACTGGTCGGCGGGCCAGAAGCGCGAGGAGTCCGGGGTGCAGACCTCGTCTCCGAGCGTCAGCACGCCGTCTGCGTCAAGCCCGAGCTCGAACTTCGTGTCCGCGAGGATGATCCCTCGCTCCCGCGCGTGGTCGGCCGCGTACTTGTAGACGTCGAGCGACACGTCGCGAACCCGCTCGGCCAACGCTCGGTCCCCAATCAGCTCAACCGCGCCCTCGAAATCGATCGCCTCGTCGTGGCCGACGGTCGCCTTGGTGCTCGGCGTGAAGATCGGCTCGGGCAGCTGGTCTGATTCCAAGAGCCCCGGAGGCAGCGCGACCCCCGAGACCGCGCCGGTCTGCTGGTAGTCCTTCCAGCCCGACCCGCTCAGATAGCCGCGGACCACGCATTCGACCGGCAGCATCTCGAGTCGGCGGACGAGCATCGCCCGTCCCCGCGCCTCCCCTGGGACGCCATCGGTCACAGACACCAGATGGTTGGGGACGATCTCCCGCGTGCGCTCGAACCAGAAGGCCGAGAGCCCGGTAAGCACCCTGCCCTTGTCCGGGATCGGCGTCGGATGCACGACGTCGTAGGTCGAGATGCGATCGGAGGCGACCAGCAGCAGCGACCGGTCGGGCGCTTCGTATATCTCGCGAACCTTCCCCGAAGCGATCAGGGAAAGGTCATTCAGGGCGCTCACGGATCGATCGTAGCGAGTGCTCCCGATGCCTACGCGATCGCGTCCAGCCGACCTACGATCTCGATCGGCGAAGCGGACGAACGGCGCGTAGTCGAACAGCTGATCGAGGTCCAGCTCGGTCGCCGCGGGCTCCGAAGCGAGCAGTTCGCGCAGCTGCCGGCCCTCGGCGATCGCCTGTTGCGCGAGCCGCTGGACAATCCGGTAGGCGTCGTCTCGCGAGGCTCCATGCTCGACCAGCGCCAGCAGCACGCGCTGGGAGAAGAGCGCGCCGTGTGTCAGATCGAGGTTCGCGCGCATGCGCTCGGCGTTGACGACCATCCCCTCGACCAGCGCGAGCGTGCGGCGCTGAAGGTAGTCGAGCAGGATCGTCGAGTCCGGGAGGATGATCCGCTCTACCGATGAGTGCGAGATGTCGCGCTCGTGCCACAGCGCGACGTTGTCGAGCGCGGCCACCGCGTTGCCTCGGAGCACCCGAGCCAGTCCGACGATCTGCTCGGACTTGATCGGGTTGCGCTTGTGGGGCATCGCGCTGGAGCCCTTCTGGCCGGGCGTGAACGGCTCCGAGAGCTCGCCCACCTCGGTCCGCGCCAGGTGTCGGATCTCAAGCGCGAACCGCTCCAGCCCGGTGCCAGCGAGCGCGATCGCCTCGAGCAGCTCCGCGTGCCGGTCACGCGCAACTACCTGCGTGGAGACCGGCTCGCGTTCCAGTCCCAGACGGCTGAGGACGCGCTCCTCGAAATCGGGGGAGGTAGCCGAGTAGGTGCCCACCGCGCCGGAGATCGCGCCCACCGTGGCCTGGGCGAACGCCCGCTCGAGCCGGCCCGCGTTGCGGTCGGCCTCGAACGCGAACCCGGCCAGAACGATCCCGAACGTCGTCGGCTCGGCCTGGACCCCGTGAGTGCGCCCTGGCATGAGCGTGTCGACGTGCTCACGCGCGTTGGCGGCGAGTGCGCGGACCAGCTGGCGCGACTGCGGCAGCACGATCTCCCCGACCCGGCGCAGCTGCAAGGCCAGGCCGGTGTCGAGCACGTCGCTGGAGGTCAGGCCGTGATGGACCCAGCGTCCCGCAGGTCCCGCCGAGGCCGCGAGCACGTCGACGAATGCGGCGGTGTCGTGCTCGGTCACGCGCTCGCGCTCGGCGATCGCCTCGACAGTGAAGGTTGCGGCGCGGATCTGTTCGAGCTCCTCGGGGGTCGGCCCCTCGGTCTCCTCGGCCGCCGCCACCTCGACCCGTCGCATCGCCTCGAAGTGCGCGTGGTCGGTCCAGACCTCTGCCAGCTCGGGGCTGGTGTAGCGGGGAATCACTATCCGAGCGTATTCACCCTGTCGGCCACCTGCCGATTATCACCCGCCCGCCAGCTGCACGGCCTTGACGATCAGCAGCGCGATCGCGAGCAGCAGGTAGCCCTCCATCGAGAACATCGCGAGCTTGCGCGCGGTGGACTGCGGCGGGCGTGAGAGCAGCGCGATCGGCGGCATCGTCCACTGCTCCTTCGGCACCCGTGGCTGGGTCTCGATCACGGTCACTTCCTTGCCGCCCCGCTGGGAGCGCAGGACCAGCGCGCCCGCCCCGAGCAGGACGACGGCCAGCACCGCCCCGCCCACCAGCGAGAAGGTCGCGACATTGATCGAGGGGAACAGCGTCGTCGCCATCAGGATCAGCGACAGCAGCAACAGGACCGACACGATGACCGTCGCGAGGATGTTGATCCACAAGCTGTTGACCCACGGTCCCAGCACCTCGCGGTCGTTGCACAACAGCAGCAGGAACATGCTCGCGCTCGGCAGCAGCACGCCGGCCAGCGCCTGCACGGCCTCGGTGATCACGCCAAGCGGCGCGCCGGGGATCAGCACGATTCCGGCCGCGCCGAGGACCACGAGCGAGAACAGGGCGTAAAAGCCCTTGGCGTCGCGGAAGCTCCGGTGCAGGGAGCTCTTTGTCCCGAAGATGTCGCCGAACGCGTAGCTCGTGGACAGAGTCAGCGCGCCGGCGCCGATCAGGGATGCGTTGAGCAGCACGAGCGCGAAGAACGCGCCCGCTGTCGAGCTGATCGTCTTCTTGAGCTCGCTGGCGGTGGCGCCGGCGTCGATGAAGTGCCCGAAGTACGGCGTGCCCTCGAAGGCGAACGCGGATACGCAGATCAGCGCGGCGGCGCCGAGTACCACCACGATCGCGCCGATCCAGGTGTCGAGCCGCTCGTAGTTGATCCAGCGCGGCGTGATCCGCTTGTCGATGATGTTCGACTGCTGGAAGAAGAGCTGCCAGGGAGCGACCGTCGTGCCGACAATCGCGATGATCAAGAGCACCGAAGTCGAGTTCACGCCGCCCTGGATCCCTGGGACGAAGAAGTCGTGGACGATCGGGCTCGCCTTGGGGTGGGCCATGAAGAACAGCGGGATCACAAGCAGGTTCGCGAACACGAACACGAACATCGACCGCTCCCAGTTGCGGAAGCTGCCGGTGGCGGTTATCGCGATCAGCGCGAGCGCGGCGATCGGCACGGCGATGTACTGGGAGACGCCGAAGTAGCCGAGCGAGAGGCTGACGCCGATGAACTCCGTGACGACCGTCAGGAAGTTGAGGACGAATAGGTCAATCACCGAGAAGAAGGCCCAGAACCGGCCGAAACGCTCGAGGATCAGCCGCGCATGGCCGACGCCCGTGACCGCCCCAAGCCGCACGACCATCTCCTGGTTGACGATCAGCACCGGGACCAGCAGCAGCAGCACCCAGAGCAGGCTGGTGCCGTAGTTCTGGCCAGCCTGCGAGTACGTCGCCACGCCGCCGGCGTCGTTGTCGCCGACCATCACGATCAGCCCGGGGCCCATGATCGCCAGCAGCGCCAGCGCCCGCGCACGCAGGCCGCGATGCGCCTGCTCGTGCTCCTTGATCGTGCCGAAGGCGCCCTGGATGTCCCCGACGTGCGCGGAATCGAGCACAGCGCGCTCGCGCTCGTCAATGCCACTCGTCATGTGCTCGACCTCCTTTCGCCTTCTCGCCGCGCGCCCGTCGCGGCCGGCTGGGAGGTCTCTCAGGTCCCCGGACTAGGCCCGGGAGGCGGAGGAGACGCCCACGACGCCAGCCGCGAGCCAGCTACTTCGCGGTAGCTCGTCGCTGTCCAGATATCCGTCGTGGAAAACCATGTGATTCCTTGAAACCGCTGAATTGGCGGCCTAATCGAGGGTACCAGCGCGGGCCCGATGATTCCAGCCAGAACGGCCTCGGAGGGGCTCGGCCGCTACAAATAGGCCTCTGGCTTCCCCGGCACACAGCACCGCCGCACAAAAACAGCGGGCCGATGACTGGCGTGCCGCGATCCACGAGCTCGCGGCATTCGAGCGACCGTCCGCCTCGGATGGGGAGCACCGCGCGGCGGAGTGGATCGCGGCGCGGCTGCGCGCGCTCGGATGGCCCGCCGAGATCGAGGAGGAGCGGGCGCACGGCGGATACTGGTGGCCGCTCGGGCTCGCCAACCTCCTCGGCGGCGGTGGTGCCGCGCTGGCGCTGCGCCTCCGCGGACGGCGGGCGCGGCTGATCGGCGCGCTCGCGGGGGGCATAGCCGCGGCCGCGGTGTGGGACGACGTCGGCCATGGTCGTCGGTGGTTTCGCCGGGCGCTGCTCCCGCACCGCTCGACGTGGAATGTTCTTGCGACCGCGGGTGACCCTGACGCCGAGCGCACGATCGTTTTCGTCGCGCACCACGACGCCGCCCACTCGGGACTCGTCTTTCATCCCGCGCTCGCCCAGATCGGGCCGCGGTTTCTGCCGCGCCGGCACGAGCGCGCAACCCAGACGCTGCCCGTGCTCTACGGCGTGTGGCTCGGGCCGGTCACGATCTGTGCCGCGGCGCTCCTCGGCCGTCGGTCGCTGCTGCGCGCCGGGCTGGCGGTCGCGCTCGGAGCGATCGCCGCGATGGCCGACATCGGCGCACGCGGGGTCGTCCCCGGCGCAAACGACAACCTGTCGGCGGTAGGCGCGCTGCTCGCGATCGCGGCCGCACTGCGCGAACGGCCGCTCGAGGGGGTGCGTGTGCTGTTCGTATCGACCGGCTCGGAGGAGTCCTTCAGCGAGGGGATGCAGGCCTTCGGCGAACGCCACTTCGCGGGGCTCGACCCGGAGCGGACCGAGTTCGTGTGCCTCGAGTGCCTCGGCGGGCGGACGCTGATCGTTCTCGAAGGGGAGGGGATGCTGCGGATGCGCGACTACGACCTCGCGCTGCGCGAGGAGCTTGCGCTAGCGGCGGCAGATGCAGGCGTCGAGGTCACCCGGGGGCTGCGCACGGTCGCGGCGACCGACGGCCTGATCTCGCTGCGTGGGGGATTTCCGACGGTGACGCTCGCCTCGATCGATGACACGAAGCTCCCGCGCAACTACCACTGGCCGACCGACACGCCCGACGCGCTCGATTGGGGCACCATCGAGGACGCGATCGCGGTGTGTGAGCAGTTGCTGCGCCGCCGCGCTGCTGCGGCCGCTAGCCGTTAGTCGCGCGCGGCGCCGGCCCGCCAGCGCCACTCTTCGGGGATCAGCTGTTCGAGCACATCGTCCACGGCGATGATCCCGACCGGTTTGCCATCCGGATCGAGCACCGGGATCGCGATCATGTTGTAGTCGCTCATAACGCGTGCCACGTCGGGGAGGTCGGCCTCGGCCCCAACCGTCGGAAGCGCGTCGGCGACGCCTTCGACTCGCTGCTGTGGCTCGGCGCGCACCAGCTCGGCAAGCGACGGCGCGCCGACCAGCTTGCCCTGGTCGTCGACCACGCACACGACGAACACCTGCTGCGGGCTCAGATCACTGGCCCGCACGCCCGCCAGCGCCTCGACGACCGTCGCGTGCGCGGGCACCGAGACGAAGTCAGGGTTCATGATCCCGCCGGCCGTGGACGGGTTGTACCCCAGCAGGCTGCGGATCTTCCGCTGCTTGGCCGCCGGCAACTGGTTGAGGATCGGGATCCGGCGCTCCTGGTCGAGCTCGAGCAGCAGGTCGGCGGCGTCGTCGCTCGCCATCCGGGAGAGCACCTCGGCGGCCTCCTTGTCCGTGCGCTCGCGCAGGAACTCGACCTGGTGCTCGTCGTCGAGCTCCTCGAACACGTCCGCCTCGAGCTCCTTGTCCTCGCCGACCGCCTCGAGGATCTCCTCGCCCTCGTCGTGGGAGGCGGCCTCGACCAGATCGGCGATCTGCGCAGGGTGAAGTCCCCGCAGCCGGCGGGTGGCGAGCTTCAGCCTGGACGTCGGGACGTGACCGAGGAACGGCTCGATGTCGCTCCAGGGGATGAACTGCGTGTGCTCCGTGTCGTGGCCGCGGAAGCGCCGCGGGAGCAGGCGCCACAGCCGCGGGCGCAGGCTCGGGTCGATGCCGGCCACACGCCAGGCGCCGTCTTCGCACACGAGATCGACCTCGCGCGCCTTCACCAGCCGCGCCGTGGCGACGTTGATCACGCTCCGGTCGAGCACGTCTTGGCGCAGCAGGACCTCGCCCGGCCGGCGTTCGAACTGCGCGAGGTTCAGCTTCGTCGTCGATACCCGCACGGTGTCCGGGCCGAGCTGCTCCACGCGGTCGATCGGGACGAACATCTCGCGCCCGCCGATCCGCGCCTCGAGGCCCACGACCGGGGGCAGCCCCTGGCCGTGGTCCATCCGCACGATCACGTCGTCGACGCGGCCCAACCGCTCGCCGGCAGAGTCGAGCAGAGGACTGCCTGCCACCGATGACAAATGGATAACGTCGGGCATCCGTCGCTGTCGTCCAACAGGCTAGCGCCGCGGGCGAACGGAGCCAGCCGGCAGCACTCAGGCGCCCAGGACCCGCGCCGCCAGCACCGCGGCGTTGCGGGCATTGTCGATCCCGACGCAAGCAACCGGGACGCCGGGCGGCATCTGCGCGATCGCCAGCAGGGCATCGAGCCCGCCGGCCACCGAGGTGCGGCTGGTGAGCGGAACGCCGATCACGGGCAGGTCGCAGTGCGCGGCGACGACCCCGGGGAGCGCCGCCGATAGACCGGCGCCGGCGATGATCACCCGGAGACCCCGGAGCTTCGCGTTGCGGGCGTAGTCGGCGACCTTGTCGGGCTCCCGGTGCGCGGACATCACCCGCACCTCGCTCCTGATTCCGCGCTCGGAGAGCTCTCGCTCTGCCGCCTCCATCGCGGGCATATCGCTCTTGGAGCCCATCACGATGCCGACGAGCGGGGAGTCGATCTCGAACTCCTCGAGCTCGACCTCGCTGCCCGTCAACGTCTGGGGCGCGCTCGCCGGCTGCTCGGTCATCGGGCCGCCGCCGCGCGAACCGCGCGGAGCGCGATGTCGCGACGCACCTGTTTACCCGGGAAATCGATCATGTCGGCGGCAGCATATGCGGCCCGGCGGGCGACGGCCGGGTCCGCGCCGAGCGCGGTGACGTTCAGCACCCGCCCACCGGCGGTCACGAACGCCCCGTCCTCGCGCCGAGCCGTGCCCGCGTGCGTCACGAACACGCCGTCTGGCACGAGCTCGAGGCCCGTGATCACGTCGCCTGTCTGGGGGTTCTCCGGGTAGCCGCGGCTCGCGAGCACGACCGTCACGGCCGTCTTCGGAGCCCATTCGAGCGCGGCGCCCGACAGGCCGCCGGGCTCCGTCGCCGCCTCGACCAGGTCCAGCAGGTCGCTGCGCAATCGCGGCAGGATCGCCTGCGTTTCCGGATCGCCGAAGCGAACATTGAACTCCAGCACCTTCGCACCGTCGGAGGTCATCATCAGCCCCGCATACAGGACGCCGTGGAACGGGGGCCCGCGCCGGGCGAGCTCATCGAGCACTGGCTGATGGATCGCCCGCGCCAGCTCGGCCCCGTGCGAGGCGTCGATCGCGGGGACCGGCGAGTACGACCCCATCCCGCCGGTGTTCGGGCCGCGATCGCCGTCGAGGATCCGCTTGTAGTCCTGCGCGGAGGCCAGCGGCAGCGCGATGCGACCATCGCACAGCGCCAGCAGTGAGAGCTCCTCGCCGACGAGGTGCTCCTCGACCACCACCCGCTCGGTCCCGAAGCGGCGCTCCACGAGCAGCGCGTTCAGCGCCTCGCGGGCCTCCGCTTCGTCCTGGGCGATCACGACGCCCTTGCCGGCGGCCAGCCCGTCGGCCTTGATCACGGTCGGGTAGCCCGTGATCGCAGACAGCCCGGTGTCGACGTCGGTCACCGCCTCATACGAGGCGGTCGGCACCCCCGCCGCCGCCATCACCTCCTTGCAGAACGCCTTCGATCCCTCGAGCGCCGCCGCGGCGGCGCCTGGCCCAAAGCTGCGGATCCCGGCAGCGGCGAACGCGTCGACAGCACCGGCCACGAGCGGCGCTTCGGGACCGACGATCACAAGCCCCACGCGCTCGTCGGCCGCGGCCGCGACCAGGGCGTCGATGTCGTTGTCGGCGACCTCGAGGACGCGCGCCTCGGCGGCGATCCCCGCGTTGCCGGGCGCGGCGATCACCTCGGGCCGGCGCGGCGAGCGCAGCAGCGACTGGACGATCGCGTGCTCACGTCCGCCCGAGCCGACTACGAGGACGCGCTCAGAACCCATCCGGCTCGGGCAGGCACGATCGATCCCCCCCGTTATCTGGAGACCGGCTCGATCGCGCCTACTCTTGTCACGGCCTGGCATCCAGCCCGGCCTCAGATCGAACCAATGAAGTCGTCGATCGGGATCGCGGTCAGCGTCTCGTACTTGCCGGTGCCCCGCGATCCGAGCTCCAGCGACACCCGTGCGATCGTCTTCTCGTCGGGGGCCTCGATCACGTTGATGAAGTCGAACTGGCCGAGCGTGGCCCATTGCGCCTTGACGCTCGCGCCGAGTTGCTCGACCTCGCGGTTGACCTCTTTGATCCGTGACGGGTTGTTCTTGATCGTCTGCACGCCCTCGGCGGTCAGCGTCGTCAGCATGATGTAGGTGGGCACTGTTCCCTCCTTCTCCCGAGCTTGAGCGAGTCGGAGGGACTTCTACTACACCGGGACGGCCGCGACTACACCGCGGCGGCCGCGGTCGCCGCCGACAGCTTCAGCTCGCCGTCCTCGGCGTCCACTCTGACGGTGTCGCCGGCACCGAAGCGACCCTCGAGGATCGCCAGCGCGAGCGGATCCACGAGTCGCTTCTGGATCACCCGCTTGAGCGGGCGCGCGCCGTAGGTCGGGTCGTAGCCCAGGTTCCCGAGCAGCGTCCGCGCGGCGTCGGTCAGCTCGACGTCGATGTCGCGCTCCCGCACACGGCTGATGACCCTCGCCACCTGGATGCCGACGATCTCCGAAAGTTGCTCGCGCGTCAGCGGCTGGAACTCGACGATGTCGTCCAGGCGATTGATGAACTCCGGCTTGAAGTAGCCCTCCACGCCGGACCGTCCGCCGGGGATGTTGGAGGTCATGATCAACACCGTGTTCTTGAACGACACGGTGCGGCCCTGGCCGTCGGTCAGCCGGCCGTCGTCCATCACCTGCAGCAGCGTGTTGAACACATCGGGGTGCGCCTTCTCGATCTCGTCGAGCAGGATCACCGAGTAGGGCCGGCGGCGGACCGCCTCGGTCAGTTGTCCGCCCTCGTCGTAGCCGACGTACCCAGGCGGGGCACCCACGAGCCGGGAGACCGAGTGCTTCTCCATGTACTCCGACATGTCGATCCGGACCATCGCGTCCTGGCTGTCGAACATGAACTCCGCAAGGGCCCGAGCCAGCTCGGTCTTGCCGACGCCGGTCGGCCCGAGGAACAGGAACACGCCGATCGGGCGATCGGGGTCCTGAAGCCCGGCCCGTGAGCGGCGCAGTGCGCTCGCCACGGCCTCGACGGCCTCGTCCTGGCCGATAACGCGCTCGTGCAGACGTTGCTCCATCTGAACCAACTTCACGATCTCCGTCTCCATCAGGCGGCTGACCGGGATGCCCGTCCACTTCGCGACGACTTCGGCGACGTCCTCGGCGTCGACGTGGTCCTTGAGGAACCGCGGGCCGGTGCCCTCGGCCTGCGCCTCGGCCGACTCGGCCGCCTCGAGCTGGCGCTCGAGCTCAGGGATCGTGCCGTACTGGAGCTCCGCGGCGCGCCCGAGGTCGGTCTCGCGCTGCGCGCGCTCGAGCTCGGTACGGGCGTGATCGAGCTGCTCTCGCAGCTCGGCGACGGCACCGACGGTCTCCTTCTCACGCTGCCACTCGGCGTTCATCGCGGCCGAGCGCTCCTTCTCCTCGGCCAGTGTCCGCTCGAGCTGCTCGCGGCGGGCGGCCGTACCAGGGTCGTCGTCCTCGCCGAGCGACTGAAGCTCGATCTCCAGCTGCATGATGTGCCGGTCGACCTCGTCGATCTCCGTCGGCTTCGAATCGATCTCCATCCGGATCCGCGACGCCGCCTCGTCCACCAGGTCGATCGCCTTGTCAGGCAGGAACCGGTCGGCGATGTAGCGGTGACTGAGGGTCGCCGCGGCGACGAGCGCCGAGTCCTGGATTCCGACGTTGTGGTGTACCTCGTAGCGCTCCTTGAGGCCGCGGAGGATCGCGATCGTATCCTCGACGGTCGGCTCGCCGACGAACACCGGCTGGAAGCGGCGCTCCAGCGCCGGGTCCTTCTCGATGTGCTTGCGGTACTCGTCGAGCGTCGTCGCCCCGACGGCGCGCAGCTCCCCGCGCGCGAGCATCGGCTTGAGCATGTTGCCGGCGTCCATCGCGCCCTCTGCGGCACCTGCTCCGACGATCGTGTGGAGCTCGTCGATAAAGACGATGATCTGCCCCTTCGCGTCGGCGATCTCCTTCAGGACCGCCTTCAGACGATCCTCAAACTCTCCCCGGTACTTCGAGCCCGCGACCATCGCGCCGAGGTCCAGCGCGACGACCTTGCGGTCACGCAGCCCCTCGGGGACGTCTTCGTCGACGATTCGCTGCGCCAGCCCCTCGACGATCGCGGTCTTGCCGACGCCCGGCTCGCCGATCAGGACGGGGTTGTTCTTGGTGCGGCGGCTCAGGACCTGGATCACGCGGCGGATCTCATCGTCGCGCCCGATCACCGGGTCGAGCTTGCCGTCGGCGGCCGCCTCGGTGAGGTCGCGGCCGAAGCGCTTGAGCGCCTGAAACTTGTCCTCCGGGCTCTGGTCGGTGACGCGGTTTGAACCGCGGACCTCTGAGAGCGCCTTCAGTAGCTGCTCGCGTGTCGCCCCGCTGGAGCGCAGCGCGTCGCCGGCCTTGCCGGGGTGCGCCGCGATCGCGAGCACCAGGTGCTCGGTCGAGAGATACTCGTCGCCGAGCTCGCGCATCTCCTTCTCCGCGGTGCGGAGCACCTGGGTGAGCTCGGTCGAGCCGGCGGCCGGATCCGCCGCCGCGTCGGAGAGCTTCGGCAGCGCGTCGAGCGCGGCATTGACCGACTGGCGAACCGTGGCCGGCTCGACCCCCAGCTTGCGGAGCACCGGAACGACCACGCCTTCCTCCTGCTCCAGCAAGACTGCAAGCAGGTGCTCGGGGGTCGTCTGGGGGTTGCGGCGATCATCGGCCAACTGCTGGGCGGCCTGGAACGCCTCCTGGGACTTGATCGTCAGTCGGTCTGGCTGCATGTCGATATACGGTTTCCTGGATGTCGAAATCTAAGTCTGTGTGACTTAGATTATTGCACATTTTTGGCCGACCGTGGGCACTTTTCCGCGCACGCTCACGAGTTCACAAACAGGCTCCGACGCTGAACGCCCCGGGGCGTCGATCTGGATCGGACGAGGCGTCACGAGAGCTACACAACTCGGCCCCAACAGGGTTACATCCGCGCCACACGGCGCCCATAGGCTCGCGCACCTGATTCCCCCAAAAGGAGAGGTACGTGATGAACGCACGTATGAAGGCCACCGCCGCGGTGATCGCCGCATTGGCCGTCGGGGTGCCGGTGGGGCTTTCCGCCTCCAGCGCCTTTGCCGCCCGTCACCACCACGGCGCCTACCACCACGGCCGGTACAACTTCGACCGTCACGACCAGATCAAGCACGTCCTCCTGATCTCGGTCGACGGGCTACACCAGTCCGACGTCAACTGGTATGTCGCAAAATATCCGCACTCCGAGCTTGCCAAGCTCGCCACGGGCGGTGCCGAGTTCTCGGACGCGCACACCTCGGTTCCGTCGGACTCGGACCCGGGAGGCACAGCGCTGATGACCGGCGGCGATCCGCGCGCCACCGGCGTCTACTACGACGTGGAGTACAACCACAACCTGTACGAGGCGGGCACGAAGGCGTGCAAGGGGCCGGGCGCACCCCCACTGGGCGCCGACGTCATCTACGACTCGCCCGACGACCTAGACGTCACAAGGCTCGACGCCGGCCAGGGGATCCCCGGACTGCTGAGCGACCCGAGCAAGATCATGCAGATGACGGGCCAGCCGCAGACACTGCTGAACCCGATGACGTTCCCGGTCGACCCGAAGACCTGCCTGCCGATCTACCCCAGCTCCTACCTGAAGGTCAACACGATGTTCGAGGTCGCCCACGACGCCGGACTCCTGACGGCGTGGTCGGACAAGCACCCCGTCTACGAGTCGTTCAACGGACCGTCCGGGACCGGGATTGACGACCTGTTCACCCCCGAGATCGACAGTAACGCGATCGACCCCCACCGGAACCCTGTACAAGGACTACACGGGGGCGAGCCCGATCGCCTGGACCGGCGACAACGGGGCGACGAGGCAGTACGACGACTACAAGGTGCAGGCGATCATCAACGAGATCAACGGTTACGATCACAGCGGCACGTCGCAGGTCGGTACGCCGGCGATCTTCGGGATGAACTTCCAGACCGTCTCGACGGCCGAGAAGCTGTACGAATCCCAGGATGTGATCGGTGGCGGCGGCCCGATTCTGAAGGGCGGCTACCTGCCCGGGACCACGACGCCTGGCCCGCTGCTCAGCAGCGCGCTCGACTACATCAACAGCCGCTGCAGGCGATGGATCAGGAGATCCAGAAGGACGGGCTGGCCGGGAGTACGGCGATCATCGTCACGGCCAAGCACGGCCAGTCGCCGCAGGATCCGAACCAGCTGCTCCGGATCCCAGACGGGCCGATCATCGACGCGATCAATGCTGCCTGGACGGCGGCCCACCCCGGTGCCGGCAACCTGATCGTCGCCGGAACCGACGACGACCTGTGGCAGAGCTATCTGTCCGACCGGTCGCAGGCGGCCGCTGATTTCGTCGCGAACTACCTGTGGAACCACACCGCTCAGGCCGTCGACTACGCCCATACCGGTGGCCCCGCCACCGTGACGGTTCAACACTCCGGCTTGGCGAAGATCTACGCCGGTCAGGCGGCGGCCGACTTCTTCGGCGTGCCGGCCTCTGATCCGCGCCATCCCGACGTGTTCGGACGTGTGCAGGTCGGTGTGGTCTACACGGGCGGAACGAAGATCGCCGAGCACGGGGGCGACAACCCTGCCGACCGTTCGGTGCCGCTCTTGGTCTACGCGCCCGGCGCCGTTCAACCGTCGCAGGACAGCTCGTTCGTCGAGACGACCCAGGTCGCGCCGACGATCCTGCGCCTGCTCGGTCTCGACCCGGACGCACTGAAGGCCGTCCGGATCGAAGGCACGCAGGTACTGCCCGGCGTTTCCTGAAAGCCGGCGGCACTTAGGCCCGGGGGCGCCATCCCATGTGGATGGCGCCCCCACGGGCGTCGGGCCAGCGTCGGCCGGGACGTTGCTTGCTCGTGAGATAAACCTTGGCCGCAAGCGTGATCGCTCCTCCGCACGCGGCCACTTATCTGATTAGGAAGCGACGCCACGGCGTCGGCTAGCTGTGTCGCCCGCCGCGAAGCTTCAGTCGCTTGAGGTCGGCCACCCGCACCAGCTGTCCGCCCTTCACGTAGGGCACGATCTCGGCTGCGTAGCTCGCGCCGCAGCTGCTCCAGCCGCTCACCTCCGCCTTGAGCTCGGCGGCGCGGCGCTCCAGCCCGGCGAGCTTCTGCTGCATCGCCCCGAGCTGCTCCTCGAGCTCGAACACGCGCTCGACCCCGGCGAGGTTCATCCCCAGCTCGGCCGTCATCTCCTGGATGCGGCGCAGCCGCTCGACGTCCTCGTGGGAGTAGAGGCGGGTTCCCTTCGGCGAGCGCTTGGGCTCGATCAGCCCCCGAGCCTCATACATCCGCAGGGTCTGCGGGTGCATCTCCGCGAGCTCGGCCGCTACCGAGATCATGAACACGCCGCGCCCGGAGGAGACCGCCACCTTGGCGGTCGGTGCGCCGAGTCGTACGGCGGGATGGCCCGGCGGCCATCAGCCCTCGCCTCCCGCAGAGGCGCCGGCGGTGGCGCGGGGACCGCCGTCGGACTGTTCGAACAGGCCGGCGCGCGGGTTGCCGTTCATCACCTGGGAGAGCCGGTCAACCGCGTCCTGCTGCTCGGGAGAGAGCGACGCGGGAACGTCGATCACGAACCGGTAGCGGATGTCGCCCCGACCCTTGCCGCCGAGCCGCGCCGGGCCCTCGCCGCGGAGCCGCTGGACGGTGCCGTGCTTGGTCCCGGCCGCCACGCGCAGGCGCTTTGAGCCCCGCAGCGTGGGGACCTCGACGACGGCGCCGCGCATCGCCTCGGGGATCGTCAGCGGCACCTCGACCTCGAGGTTCTCGCCGTTGCGCTTGAAGACCGGGGATTCCTGGACCCGCGTGACCACGTACAGGTCGCCGGGCTCGGACCCGCGCAGTCCGGCCTCGCCCTTGCCGGCCAGCCGGATCCGGCTGCCGTCGCGAACGCCCGCAGGGATGTTGACCCGAAGCCGCTTGACGGTCCGCTGCGCGCCGCTGCCGCCACAGGTCGGGCACGGGTCCTCGATGATCGTGCCGGCGCCGTGGCAGCGTGAGCACGGCACCGAGATCGAGAAGATCCCCTGGCTCTCGTTCTCTACGCCACGACCGCCGCAGACGGGGCACAGCTTTGGGCTGGTGCCGGGCTTGGCGCCGGTCCCGTGGCAAGTTGGACATGGCGCCGACAGCGGGACCGAGAGCGGCACCTGGGCGCCGTTGACGGCCTGATCGAACGTCAGCGTGACCTCGGTCTCGAGGTCACGGCCGCGCTGTGCGGCACGCGCCCGCGCGTCGCCCGCGCGAGTCCGCGCGCCACCAGTACCGCCGCCACCGCCGCCGCCGCCGAAGATGTTCGAGAAGATGTCGCCGAAGTTGCCGGTGAACGAGCCCGGGTCGAACCCGCCACCGCCCGGCGCCGTGAAGCCACCGAACGGACCGGTGCCCCGGTCGTAGGCCTTGCGCTTCTCGGCGTCCGAGAGCACGTCGTGCGCCTGTGAGATCTCCTTGAAGCGCTCCTCCGCCTGCTTGTCACCCGAGTTGCGGTCGGGGTGGTACTTGCGCGCGAGCTTCCGGTAGGCCTTCTTGATCTCCTCGTCGGACGCGTTCTTGCCTACTCCAAGGACCTTGTAGTAGTCGGGCCTTGCCGCCATCGCTATGTCCTCCTACCCCGCTACCAGCACCCGCGCGGGCCTGATCACCGAGTCACCCAGCCGGTACCCGCGCTGGTAGACCTCGACGACCGTTCCCGGCCTCGGCGCCTTCGACGGGCTGCTGCGCGACGGCCTCGTGAACCTGCGGGTCGAAACGCTCGCCTTCGGGCGAGAACAGCTCGACACCGGCGCGCGATAGGGCGGCGATCACCTCGGCGTGGACCAGCTTGATCCCGGAGGCGAGCTCGCCGCCGTTATTGGCGGCCTCGGCCGCCGCGACGGCCCGATCGAGGTTGTCGACCGCGGGGAGCAGCTCCTTGGCGAGCTTGACCACGCCGCGCTCCTGCGCAGCCGCGGTCTCCCGCGCCGCGCGCTTGCGGTAGTTCTCGAAGTCGGCCCGGGTGCGCTTGGCCAGCTCGAGGTATTCGTCGGCCTTCTGCGCCTTCGCCGTCAGCTCGTCGAGATCACGCTCGAGCTGCCGCTCGTGATCACCGTTCTGCCCCTCGTCGTGAGGACACGCGGTGGGCTCGTGGGTGTTGAGGATCGGCGGCCTCGGAAGGCGCGACCGACTCGTCGGCACTCGCGTGCGGTGCCGACGGGGCGGGTGCGCCTTCCGGGTTGCGGTGGTCGCCTGTCATTACTTGCCCTCGTCCACGACCTCGGCGTCGACCACGTCCTCCTCCTCGGACGCGCCGTTGCTCGAGGCGGCGGCGCCGTCCTCCGTGGCACCGGCCGCGGACTGCTCCTGGGCGCGCTGGTACATCGCCTCGGAGACCTTGTGGAACGACGCCTGCAGCGCCTCCGCCTTGCTGTTGATCTCCTGCGCGTCCTCGGAGGTCAGCGACCTCGCGGACCGTCTTGATCGCGGCCTCGATCTCCTCCTTGGAGGAGGCGTCGACGGCGTCGCCCAGCTCGGTCAGCTGGCGCTCAGCCTGGTAGGCCGCGTTCTCGCCGTTGTTGCGGGCCTCCGCGAGCTCACGCTGCCGCCGATCGTCCTCGGCGTGTGCCTCGGCGTCGGTGACCATCCGCTTGATCTCATCGTCGGACAGGCCGGAGCCGGACCGGATCTCGATCTTCTGCTCCTTGCCGGTCCCGAGATCCTTGGCCGACACGTTGAGGATGCCGTTGGCGTCGATGTCGAACGTGACCTCGATCTGCGGGATCCCTCGCGGCGCCGGCGGGATGCCGGTCAGCTGGAACTTGCCGAGCGACTTGTTGTAGGTCGCCATCTCGCGCTCGCCCTGGAGCACGTGGATCTCGACCGACGGCTGGTTGTCCTCGGCCGTCGAGAAGATCTCCGACTTGCGGGTCGGGATCGTCGTGTTGCGCTCGATCAGCTTGGTCATCACGCCGCCCTTGGTCTCGATCCCGAGCGTCAGCGGGGTCACGTCGAGCAGCAGCACGTCCTTGACGTCGCCCGCCAGGACGCCCGCCTGGATCGCGGCGCCCACGGCGACCACCTCATCGGGGTTGACACCCCGGTGCGGGTCCTTGCCGGTCAGCTCCTTGACCTTGTCCTGGACCGCGGGCATGCGGGTCATGCCGCCCACCAGGACGACGTGGTCGATGTTGGCCGCGCCCTTCTCCTTCGCGTCCTCGAGCGCCTGGCGGACCGGCGCGACCGTGCGGTCGAGCAGCTCCGCGGTCAGCTCGTTGAGCTTCGCGCGGGTCAGCCGCGTGTCGAGGTGCTTGGGACCGCTCGAATCGGCGGTGATGAACGGCAGGTTGATCTGCGTCTCCTGTGTCGTGGAGAGCTCGATCTTGGCCTTCTCGGCCGCCTC
Organism: uncultured Solirubrobacterales bacterium; assembly: GCA_963826395.1. Taxonomy (GTDB): domain Bacteria; phylum Actinomycetota; class Thermoleophilia; order Solirubrobacterales; family Solirubrobacteraceae; genus Palsa-465. The sequence continues at coordinate 283,050 of CAWGWP010000001.1, forward strand.
GTAGAGGCGCTGGAGGGCCATCGGATCGGCAGCGAGATCGATGCCCTGGCTCTTCTTGAACTCCGCCACCAGCCAGTCGACGACCGCCTTGTCGAAGTTGTCGCCGCCGAGGTGGTTGTCACCCGCGGTCGCCTTGACCTCGAACACGCCGTCGCCGATCTCCAGCACCGACACGTCGAACGTGCCGCCACCGAGGTCGAAGACGAGGATCGTCTGGTCGGACTCCTTGTCGAGCCCGTACGCCAGCGAGGCCGCCGTCGGCTCATTGATGATTCGCTTGACGTCGAGTCCGGCGATCTTGCCGGCGTCCTTGGTCGCCTGGCGCTGGTCGTCATTGAAGTACGCGGGGACGGTGATCACCGCGCTGTCGACGGGCTCCCCGAGATACGCCTCGGCGTCCGCCTTGAGCTTGCCGAGGATCATCGCGCTGATCTCCGGCGGCGAGTACTGGTTGCCACCGGCCTCAACGCGAGCGTCGCCGTTCGGCCCGGCGACGACCTTGTACGGGACGATCGACTCCTCCTCGCGGACCTCGGCCTCCTTGCGCCCCATGAAGCGCTTGATCGAGAAGACCGTGTTCTGCGGGTTGGTAACCGCCTGGCGCTTGGCCACGGTTCCGACGAGCCGCTCGCCACCCTGTGTGAACGCGACGACGGACGGCGTTGTGCGGCCGCCCTCGGCGTTCTCTATGACCGTCGGTTCGCCACCCTCGAGCACGGCCATGCACGAGTTAGTCGTCCCGAGGTCGATTCCTATGGTCTTTGCCATCTGGTTCTACTCCTCTGGGTTTACAAAAATCTGAGTCACATCGTAGCAGATCTGAAGGGGCGCGGAAGGCGTCCGGGGCGCACGACGCTGGGAGTACGGTTTGCGCAGGACCGCTGCTGACGGCCGCGAGTGCGCCCCGCACGTCGTCGCCGCGGCCGCCCCGCACGCCTCGCTGCGGCCGCCCCAGCCCGAACTGCTGTCCCTCAGTTGCGACATGCGGAACTCAGGGACATCAGTTCGGGGTCCGGCTGCCCGTCAGTCGAACGTGAACGCGCTGGGGCACATCCGGTTCAGCGCGCAGCCGGCGCAGTCGGGCTTGCGGGCGTGGCAGGTGCGGCGGCCGTGGCGCAGGACGTTCAGATGCAGCTCGAGCTCCTCGCCGGGCGGGGTGATCTTGAGCATCGTGTCGTGAAGCTCCTCGAACGGCGCCTTCGGCCGGAATAGGGCGAGCCGCGTGCCCACGCGAGAGACGTGCGTGTCGACGGGGACGTCGCGCATCCCGAGCGCGAACAAGAGCACGCACGCGGCGGTCTTGCGCCCCACACCCGGGAGCGAGACCAGGTACCGCTGCGCCTCTGCGACTGGTTGGCCGGCCAACCAGTCGAGCGAGAGGGGATGTTGGTCGAGCGAGAGGGGATGGTCTGGGTCGGCGCCGTGCTCGGGAGCAGTGTCGGTGATCGCCTCGAGGATCGCCTTGATCCGGACAGACTTGACCCTGGAGATCCCGCCCGGCCTGATCGCCGCCTCGATCTCGTCGACCGGGGCGTCGCGGACCTCATCCCAGGTGGGAAATCGCTCCCGCAGCGCCAGGTACGCGACGTCGCGGTTGCGGTCGTTGGTCGACTGCGAGAGGACGGTGAGGATCAGCTCGGCGATCGGATGGCCGTGGGGCTTGGCCAGCGGAACGCCGTAGACGAGCCGCAACCGGTCGCGGATTGCGCGTACGCGCCGGCGCGTGGGGAGCTTCCAGCCGGCGCTAGTCAAGCGCTCCCCATCGCTCGCACGCGCGGGCCGACTGCTCGACCGCTTCGGGGAGCGCGGCGCTCACCGCCGACGGATCGAACCCGGCCGTCGCCAGCCGCGCAACCAAAACTCCGGTGAGCACGTCGCCCGCGCCGACCGTGCTGATCACGTGCGCATGCGCGCCCGCGACATCCGCCTCCACCTCGCCGCGCACGACCGCGCCGTCGGCCCCGCGCGTCACGACCACGACGCGGGCGCCGGCCCGGACCATCGCCAGCGCGGCCCGCTCGGGGTCGCGCTCGCCGGTCATGAGCGAGGCCTCCGCGGTGTTGGTCCGCACCAGCAGTGCGCCTGGAAGGCACGCGTTCGCGGCCGCCGCCGCGTCGGCCGCCGACAGCCACCGATGAAGGCGGAGGTTCGGGTCGACGATCAGGTGACGACCGAGCTCGAGCGCCGCCTCGCGGGCGCGCACCGTCGCCTCACGCTCGTCGGCGCCTACCAGCGTGTTCGAGCTGATGAAGAGCGCGGCGGACTCGCTCACGGCGTCCTCGACGCCGCCGGAAAGCGCGTGCGCGACGGTCGCCACCGACTCGCCGTAGATCTCGTAGCGCGGCTCGCCGCGCGCGTCGATCGCGACCATGGCGAGCTTTGTGGGCGTCCCTGTGACCAGCTCGAAGCGCGCGGTGTCGACCCCCTCTCGCTCCAGCCGCGCAGTCAGCCATCTGCCCCAGGCGTCGTCGCCCGCGCCGCCCGCGAGCGCCACAGCGGCGCCCTCGCGCGCCGCGACGACGGCGACGTTCGCGACCACGCCGCCAAAGTGGGGAACGAATGCGTCGGCCTCTGACAGCTCCTCGATCGGCCGCTCGCTGATGAGGTCGACGATTGCCTCCCCGAGGCACAGCGTCCGTGCCGCTGACCCGGGCTCGTTCACACGTCAGGACGTTATCCTCGCCGCCGGGTGCGCGTCGAGGAGCACACGACCACGATCGATCACGTACCCGTCTTCTATCGGGACGCTGCGACCGCGGGGGCGGACGAGCCGCCCGTCCTGTACATCCACGGCGCCCCGACCAGCTCGGACGACTGGGTCCCGTTCCTGGAGCGGACCGGTGGGATCGCCCCCGACCTAATCGGGTTTGGGCGCTCGGGCAAGGGCGGCCATCTGGACTTCACGCCGGCGGGGCTGACGACGTTTGTCGAGCGCTTCGTTGCGAAGCTCGGACTGGAGCAGGTGAAGCTCGTCGGCCACGGCTTGGGAGGCGCGATCGGGTTGCTCCTGGCGGCCCGCGCTCCAGGGCGCGTCGAGCGGCTCGTGCTGATCGACGCGCTCCCGCTGCTCGACGGCTTCCAATGGCCACGGCTGGTTCGGCTGATGCGAACGCCGATGATCGGCGAGCTGGTGATGGGCTCTATCACCAGGTCGATGCTGGCCCGCAGGCTTCGCCGCGGCTCTGTGCACGGGAACGGCTGGAGCGATTCGGAGCTCGCCACCGTCTGGGAGCAGTTCGATCAGGGGACGCAGCGGGCACTGCTGCGGCTCCACCGCCGGATTGATGAGCCGCGCTTGGCCGAGCTCGGCTCGGAGCTCGGCGCGCTCGTGTTGCCGGCGCTGGTCGTTTGGGGGGAGCGCGACCCATGGTTTCCAGCTGAATTTGGCGACGCGTATGCCGCGCGGCTCCCGCGGGCCAGCGTGAGGCGCATTGCCGACGCCGGCCACTGGCCGTGGCGCGATGACCCGAGCGTGATCGAGATCGTCGCCGAGTTCCTCGCCAAGGCCGTGCCGTGAACCGCCGCCGCGAGTCCGGCGCCGACCTGCGCCGGATCGCCCCGGTCCTGCTCGCGGGGGCGCTCGCCGGGGCGTACGTGATTGTCTCCCCTCCCAGCGGCGACCTCCCCGCCCACCTGCTGCGCGCGAAGCTGTTCACGGACGAGGGGTTCGGGATCTGGAACAACTGGTGGTACGCCGGACACTCGGTCCTCCTCTACAGCGTGCTGTTCCCCCCCGTGGCGGCCGCCCTCACCCCGCAGCTGGCCGCCGCCATCGCGGCCACCGCGACGGCGGCGCTGTTTGAGCCGCTGGCACGCCACCACTACGGCGAGGAAGCGTGGCTGGGGTCGCTGTGGTTCGCGGCCGCAACCGCAACAAGCCTCTACACGGGTCGGCTGACGTTCGCCTTCGGGATGCTCCCTGCGGTGGCGACCGCGCTGGCGCTGCAACGCCGCCGGCCGTGGCCGGCGGTCGCGCTGGCGCTCATAACCGCGCTCTCGAGCCCCGTCGCCGCGGTGTTCTCGGCGCTGGCGGGGGCGGCCGCGGCGATCGCGGCGTTCAGCGAGGAGCGCCGCATCCGCGCGGCGCTGCCGGGCGTCGGGGTCGTGCTGGCGGCGCTCCTCCCGGTCGCCGCGCTGGCGGTGGCGTTTCCCGAGGGCGGGACCGAGCCGTTCGTGTTCTCGGCGTTCTGGCCACTCCCGCTGCTCGCGATCGGCCTCGCGCTGGTGATCCCCAAGAGCGAGCGAGCGCTGCTGGCGGGAGTGGCGCTCTATACGGTCGGGCTGATCGTCTCCTACGCGATCCCGAGCGCGCTCGGCAGCAACGCAGCGCGTCTGGCAGAGCTCGTGGCCGGGCCGCTCGCCGCGCTCGTCCTGTGGCCCCGGCACAAGGGGCTGCTGCTGGCGGCGGCGGTGCCACTGGTCTACCTGCAGTGGCACGCCCCCGTGAGCGACCTCGCCGGCGTCAGCGGCCCCTCGACGACGACCGCCTACTACCGGCCGCTGCTGCGCTTCCTGGAGCGCCAGCCGGGGCCACCGTTCCGGGTCGAGATTCCGTTCACGAAGTTCCACTGGGAGGCGTACGCGGTCGCGCCGGAGTTCGCGCTCGCGCGGGGCTGGGAACGCCAGCTCGACATCAAGTACAACCACCTGTTCTACGGCGGCACGCTGACACCCGCGACGTACGACCGCTGGCTGCGCAGCGTCGCGGTGCGGTTTGTCGCGGTACCCGACGCGCCGCTCGACTACTCGGCGGTCGCCGAGCGGGGGCTGATCGACCGCGGGCTCCCATACCTACGACTTGTCCGCCGCACGCGTCACTGGCGGATCTACGCGGTCGCCGACCCGACCCCGATCGTGCAGGGAGCGGCGACCCTGCTCGCGCTCGGACCGAACTCGCTGACCCTCCGCGCCGAGCGGGCGGGCAGGGCACTCATGCGTGTCCATTTCACCCCGTACTGGGCGATCACCGAGGGCTCGGGCTGCGTGGCGCCAGCCGGGCAGTTCACGCGGCTTACGCTCCGCGGGCCTGGGCCGGTAAAGGTCACGATCAGCTTCTCCCTGGGCCGGATCGCGGCGCGCTCAGCGCGCTGCACTTGATGTGGCCGTTACGAGGGCCTCGGTAGGATCAGGCCCGGCATGCGCCGGACGATGCGGTGGATCGACGCGCGAGTACTCCCGCACGGGTGGACCGACCTGCTGCGCCAGATCGGGCTGTTCGTGGCCGCGTTTCTGCTCTACGACGTGGTCCGCGGGCTGGTCGCCGACGGCAACCCGTACAAGCCGTTCGGCGACGCGATGAAGATCATCGATCTCGAGCGCACACTGCACATCTTCGTCGAGCCGAGCGTGCAGGCCTGGGCGCAGAACAAGCACGTGCTGATCGACGCGCTCGACTGGACCTATCTGAACGGCCACTTCGTGATCACGCTCGCCGCGCTGGTGTTCATCTACCTGCGCCGCAACGACTCGTTCTACTTCGTGCGCAACATGTTCATGATCGCGATGGGGATCGCGCTGGTCGGCTACTGGCTGTACCCCACGGCGCCGCCGCGGCTGATGCCGGAGTGGGGCTTCACCGACTCGATCTCCCAGTTCGTCACCGGTGGGACCGGGTTCGTCGACGACGGCGCCGGTAAGGCCTTCCTGAACCTGTACGCGGCCGTCCCGTCGATGCACGTCTGCTTCGCCGTGATGGTGGGGTGGCCGATGGCGAGGCTCGTCTCCTGGCGCCCGGCGAAGGTCGCCTGGTGCCTATATCCGTTGCTCGTCACGTTCGTCGTCGTGGCGACCGCCAACCACTTCCTCACCGATGTGTTCCTCGGCGCGCTGACAGCTGGGATCTCGGCGCTGCTGGCCAAGCGCCTGCTGGCACGGGCGCGGCCCGACGTGTGGGCGTTCGGGCACGCCACCGCATAGGCTCTCCCGCCAGTTTCGATGGCCGACAACGTCACACCAGCGCCGCCGAAGGTGCGACCGCCACGGCGCGTCCGGCCGCGTCGGGTGGTCCGTCCCGAGACCCAGGAGCTGGTGCGCAACCGGCTGATCGAGTCCCGGCTCACCCCGAACGCGATCTCGCTGACCGGGTTCACGCTGAACCTCGCTGCGGCCGGGCTGGTGGTAGCCAGACTGTTCTTCCTCGCGGGGATCGCGTTCATCATCGGCTCGGTGATGGACACGCTCGATGGCCGCTACTCGCGGATGTCGGGCAAGGGGACGCCGTTCGGCGCGTTCCTCGACTCAACCCTCGACCGGCTCGAGGAGGGGATCGTGCTGATCGCGGTCGGTGCCTACTTCGCGGCCCAACACAACGAGGTGGCGGTGGCCGCCGTGGTCGCCGCCGTCCTGGGGTCGCTGATGGTCTCCTACACTCGTGCCCGGGCCGAAGCGCTCGGCGTCGAGTGCAAGGTGGGACTGGCGACCCGGCCGGTGCGGGTTGTGATCCTCTCGATCGGATTGGTGTTCGCCAGGGGTGCGTCGCTCGGTCATTTCGAGCTTCTCGCGCCCGCGGTCTACGTCCTGGCCGCGCTCACGGTGCTCACGACGCTCCAGCGCATCCTGCACGTGCGCTCACAGCTCCGCGCCGCGGCACGGCTGTAACCAACAGATCCTCGAGGGATAAGTCATCACGATGAGCACGAACGGAGGTTCCACGAACGGCGCGGGGCGCTACCAGAACGACAAGGTGCGCGTCGCGATTATCGGCGTCGGCAACTGCGCGAGCTCGTTCGTGCAGGGCGTCCACTACTACCGCAACGCCGACCCCAGGGAATCGGTCCCCGGCCTGATGCACATCGACCTCGGTGGCTACCACATCCGTGACGTGGAGTTCTCCGCGGCCTTTGATATCGACTCAGCGAAAGTCGGCCTCGATCTGTCTCAAGCGATCTTCGCCGGCCAAAACAACACCTTGAAGTTCGACGTCGACGTCCCCAAGCTCGGCGTCGAGGTCCAGCGCGGGATGACCCACGACGGCCTCGGCAAATACCTGTCGGAGAAGATCACCAAGGCGCCCGGACCGACCGCGGACATCGTCGAGATCCTCAGGGAGACCAAGACGGACGTGGTCGTCTCCTATCTCCCGGTGGGGTCCGAGCAGGCGACTAAGTGGTACGTCGAGCAGGTGCTGGAGGCCGGCTGCGCCTTCGTCAACTGCATCCCGGTGTTCATCGCTCGCGAGGACTACTGGAACAAGCGCTTCAAGAAGGCCGGCCTGCCGATCGTCGGCGACGACATCAAGTCGCAGGTCGGCGCGACGATCGTGCACCGCGCGCTGGCGCGGCTGTTCCACGATCGCGGCGTCAAGCTGTTGCGGACCTCGCAGCTGAACGTCGGGGGCAACATGGACTTCTACAACATGCTCGAGCGCGAGCGGCTGGAGTCCAAGAAGATCTCCAAGACCAACGCCGTCACCTCGATCATGGGCCACACGCTGCCCGCCGACGACGTCCACGTCGGTCCGTCCGACTACGTGCCGTGGCTCACCGATCGCAAGTGGGCCCACATCCGGCTCGAGGGCCAGGCGTTCGGGGACGCACCGCTCACCGCCGAGCTGAAGCTCGAGGTGTGGGACTCGCCCAACTCGGCGGGGATCGTGATCGACGCGGTGCGCTGTTGCAAGCTTGCGCTCAACAACGGCCTCTCCGGTCAGCTCGACGGCCCCAGCTCGTACCTGATGAAGTCGCCGATGCACCAGCGGCCCGACGACGAGGCGCGTGAGCTGACCGAGGCGTTCATCAAGAAGTACACCCGCAAGTCGCTGGCGGCCGGCGGCAAGGCGAAGGCGAAGGCCAAGGAGTAGGGCCGGGGCCGCCGCCTCGAGCGGCCCACATAGAATCAGTCTCCGTGGCCGAGCACCTCGCGATCGTGCAGGTGACGCCGTTCGCCTGGGAGGTGCACGGTGAGGTCAATACCTACGTGGCCCGAGTCTCCGAGGAGCTCTCCGAGCGGGGACACCGGGTGCTGATCATGGCGCCCGCGGAATCGGCAGCCCTCGTCCGGGACACTCGTAGGACGCTCCGCAGCGAACCCGAGGCGCTGCTCGAGCGCGCCGCCGCCGGACCAGTGGTGCTCGGCGTCGGCGAGGTGCTCCCGTTCGCCCCGGCGCGGCGCCGGGCGGCGTCGCTGCCGGTGGACGTCGCGCGGACGATCGAGGAGGCGCTCAGCGAGCTGCCGATCGATGTCGTCCACGTCCACGAGCCGTTCGCGCCGAGCGCGTCCAGCGTCGCGTTGCGCCATTCCCGCGCCCTGAATGTGGCGAGCTTTCACGCCCCCACCGAGCGCCTGCTCTCGACCCAGCTGACCCGGCCGCTGTCGCGGTTGCTGTTCGGCCGCCTCGACGCGCGGATTGCGAGCTACCGCGCCACCCGCGATCTGATCCAGCGCTACTTCCCGGGCGAGTACGAGGTGATCCTCCCCGGCGCCGACGTGGCCGAGCGCAGCGGCGGGCGCGACGGCGTGGAGCTGTTTGCGTTCGCCGGCGAGGATCGCGCCGGGCTGCGGGTGCTGCTGCGCGCGCTCCGCTCGCTCCCGCCGGACCTCGAGTGGCACGCGACCGTGTGGTCGCCCGGACCGTTGGCGGTGCCCGCGACGCTCGGCGCGCGGCTGCGCGAGCGGGTCGAGGTTCTGGACGGCGGAGACGATCTCCGAGGTCAAGGCTCTCGCCCGGGCGGACATCGCGGTGCTGGCGTCGGAGGGCCTCCGTCCGGCACCGGGCACGCTGGTGCGGGCGCTCGCGGCCGGGCGTCGTGCCGGTCGCATCGCGCCTGCCCGTCTACGAGGAGCTGCTCGCCGACGGCGACTACGGCCTCCATTTCCAGCCCGGCGATGTACAGACGCTCTCGAGCCACCTGACGAGGCTGCTCTCCGATCCTGAGCTGCTGGCGCGCGGGCGCGCCAGGCTCGCCGGGCTGGAGGAGACATTCTCATGGTCGCGGGTGGCGGGCGAGCTCGAGGACGTCTACGCGGGCCTCGCCGCGCGCCGCCGAGATCCCAGCGGCGACGGTCTGGTGCGGGGCCGCCTGGCCTCACGGCGGCTGATCGACGTCGACCTGCACATGCACACCGACCACTCCTACGACTGCGCCACCCCGGTCGAGGTGCTGCTGGCTGAGGCGCGCGCCCGGGGTCTCGGGGCGATCGCGATCACCGACCACAACGAGATCTCGGGAGCGCTCGACGCTCGCGAGAAGGCGGACGGGATCCAGGTGATCGTCGCCGAGGAGATCAAGACGGGCGACCAGGGCGAGGTCATCGGGCTGTTCATCGAGGAGAAGATCGAGCGCGGGATGACGCTCCAGGAGACGATCGCCGAGATCAAGCGCCAGGGGGGACTGGTGTACGTGCCCCACCCCTTCGACCGGCTTCACTCGGTGCCCGACTACGAGCACCTCCTGGCCGTGCTCCAGGACGTCGACGCGATCGAGGTGTTCAACCCGCGGGTTGCGATCTCGGAGTTCAACGACGAGGCGGTCAGATTCGCGGCCAAGTACCGGATCCCGGCCGGGGCCGGCTCCGATGCCCACGTCCCGCAGGGGCTCGGGTCGGTGCGGATCCGGATGCGCGACTTCGATGGGCCGGACGAGTTCCTGGAGTCGCTGCGCGCCGCGGACATCCTCCGCAACCCGGCCAGCCTCCTGTACGTGCAGGCGCTCAAGTTCCTGCAGACGAAGGCGCTCCCGGGAGCGGCGCGCAGGGCCTCGCGCGATCGGCGCGTGCGCCGCGCAACCGGCCGCGATCGCCGCCTCGCGGCGGGCCGCGGCCGGCGCAAGTCCTGATGCACGCGCAAGGACAAGCCGGGCCGCCGTCCAATCCGAGGGGGATGCCGGCGACCGACGACGAGATCCGCGAGAAGTACCTCGAGCGCGCGATCCGCGAGCTGAACGCTTTCTCCCGCGAAGTCCAGGCGTGCGGCCACTGCCCGCGCGGCGCGCTGATGCCCGTGCTGGGCTCCGGTCACCCGCAGGCGGACGTGTTCCTGCTCAAGTACTCAGCGCGCCCCTCCGAGGTGGAAGAGGGGGTCGCGTTCTACGGACGCTCCGGCAACGCGCTGATGAAGTCGTTGAAACGGCTCGCGATCGATCCGCTCGCCGTCTACGGGACGCTTTGCGTGAAGTGCCCGGTGCCCGATCCGGCGATGGCGGACCCGGCCTGCGTAGCGCGCGTGGTCGAGGAGCTGGCGATCGTCTCCCCGAAGATCGTGGTCGTGATGGGCCCCGACGCACTGGCGGTCCTCGCCGAGCTCGAGATACCGCTCCGACGCGAGCTGCAGCCGGAGCTCGGAGAGATCCAGCAGCTGACCCCGACGATCGACGCGCTGTACGTGCCCAACATCGACGAGTCGCTCGACGACGAAGCCGCCAAGAAGATGTTCTGGAGGGCGTTCCGGGTGCTCGGAGACTGGTGGGAGGAGCTTCCACCGTATTAGGCCCGCGGGCCGCTCGCTGCCTCGGCGCGGGCTAGACTCGCGTCATGGGCCTCGAAGAGAAGACGATCGAGGAGCTTCCCGAACGCTGCGAGGAGTGCGGGGCCAAGCTCACGGCCGCCGAGCTGCAGGCGGCGATGGAGTCGGGCGGGCCGGCGCTCTGCTCGATCCACGCGGCCGAGGACGAGCCCGGGCTAGAAGCCGACGAGGCCGGGTTCAGCGGCGAGTAGCCGCCCTCAGGCGCCCGTCACGAGCACGATCTTCCCGAGCTTTCCGCCGGCCTCGAAGCGCTCGTAGGCTGCCTCGGCCTGCTCGAGCGGGAAGCTCGCCGCGATCGGGACCCTGACGGTGCCGTCGGCGAGCAGCGGCAGCACCGAGCGCTCCATCGCCCGGGCGGTGAGCGCCTTGGCCTCGAGCGGGCGCGGCCGGAGCATCGAGCCGTGGATCCGGCCGCGCTTGGCCATCAGCGCGCCAAGGTGCAGGTCGCCCTTGGCGCCAGCCCCGATGCCGACCACCGCGATCCGGCCGCCGATGCCGAGCGAGTTCACGTCGTCGGCGATGTTCGGGCCGCCGACCAGCTCGAGGATCACGTCGAACGGCCCGCTCTCCGAGAAGCCCTCGGGGGCGATCGCCTCGGCCCCGAGCGCCGCCACCTGGTCGCGCAGGCCGGGGTTCCGGACGGTCGCGGTTACGCGCGAGCCGGCGGCGCGGCCGAGCTGGACCGCGGCGGTGCCGACTCCGCCGGCTCCGCCGTGGACGAGCAGGTGCTCGCCCGGCTCGAGCTCCGCCTGGGTGAAGAGCGCGTCGTGGGCTGTGGTGAACACCTCGGGGACGCCGCCGGCTTCGGTCCAGCTGAGGCTCTCCGGCACCGGGACCAGGATTCGCTCGTGAACCACCGCCAGCTCGGCCTGGCCGCCGCCCCCGACGATCCCCATCACCCTGTCACCCAGATTGAAACGGCTCGCGCCGGTGCCCAGCGCCGCGACCTCGCCCGCGAGCTCAAGGCCCGGGATGTCCTGCGGCGCGCCAGGCGGGGCGGGATAGAGGCCCCGGCGCTGGTGCATGTCGGCGCCGTTCAGCCCGGCGGCCCTAACGCGCACCAGGACCTCCCCGGCCCCCGCCTCGGGGTCAGGATGCTCCTCGATCACCAGCTGCTTGTCGCGGATCGTGACGGCCTTCATCACTGCACCCCCGAGATCAGCCAGTTGCCCTTCTGTTTGACCAGCGTGATCGACCGGCTGCCCGTCCGGTCGCGCACCACCGCCGTCGCCGTAGAGCCGCGAACCGTGACCGCGGTGGCGTGCGTGCTGGGATCGCTGGCGGCCGACGCCGCGCGGCTCAGGCAGTTGCTCAAGCCGCCGAAGCGGGCGAGCAGCGCGCCCGTCAGGTGGTGGCACAGGGTCGCGGGCTGGGTGCCCTCGTCCTTGACGATCGTCCCGATCTGGGCGCGATCGTCGGGTCCACCGGACCCGCATCCGCCCACGACGGCCGCGGCCAGCGAGGCGCTGGCGAGCAGCATCGGGACGCGGTGGACCAGGCGAGCCATGGGTGCTGATCTTTACCGAACCGCCGCGGCGGATGCCCTGACGAGCTCCGCCACGCACTCGATGTGCGGCGTCTGCGGGAACATGTCGACGGGCCGGACGCGGACGAGCTCGTAGCCCGCCTCCACCAGCTGGGCGGCGTTCGGGGCGAGCGTGGTCGGGTTGCACGACACGTAGACGATCCGCCGCGGCGCGGCCTCGACGATCCGGCGGACCACCTTCTGCGAGAGCCCAGCCCGCGGTGGGTCAACCATGAGCACGTCCGGGCGCCCGGCCTTCTCGACGAGCTCACGCAGCACCAGGCGCACGTCGCCGGCGTACCAGTGCACGTTGACGATCTCGTTGAGCCGCGCGTTCGCGATCGCGTCCGCGATCGCCTGCTCGACGATCTCGAGGCCCCACACCTCGGCCACCCGGGGCGCGAGCATCAGGCCGATCGTCCCGATCCCGCAGTAGAGGTCATAAACGCGGTCGCTCGCGCTCAGGCCCGCGTACTCACGCGCCAGCGCGTAGAGGCGCTCGGCCATCTCGGTATTTGTCTGAAAGAAGGCCTCTGAGGAGATAAGGACCCGCAGGTCTCCGATCTGCTCCTCGAGCCGGTCGCTGCCGGCGAGCAGCTCCGTACTGCCCCCCTGGGTCGTCTCGCCGACCGCCTCGATCAGGGTGAGCAGCACCCCGTCGCACGGTTGCGCCGCCTCCGCGAGGCCCTCGCGGTCGATGGCGGCGGCCGCTCCGGCGCTCACGACGAGGCGGACCTGGAGCTGTCCGGTACCGCGGCCCTCACGAACGACGAGGTTGCGCAGCAGGCCTTCTCCGCTGCCCCGGTCAAACGGCCCGAGTCCCCCCTCGCGGCACCACCCGACCACACGCTCGCGCGCCGCGTTGCCGGCCTCGGAGGCGAGCAGGCAGTCGGTCACCTCGACGATCTCGTCCCAGCGCCCCGGCGCGTGGAACCCACAGGTGAGCCGACCCGAGGCGTCGGCGCCGAACGAGTATTCGAGCTTGTTGCGGTACCGCCACTGCTCGACGGCCGGGACGATCGGCTCGAGCTCGTAACCCTGAAGCTGCCCGATCCGCTTGAGCGCCTCGTCCACCTGGGCGTGCTTGACCTCGAGCTGGCGCTCGTACGGGAGCACCTGCCAGGGCGCCCCCGGATGCTGTGCGACCTCCTGGAGCCGCTCAGGGCTCGGCTCGACGATCGAAATCGCGCGAGCCTCGGCATACGCGCGCTTGGACTTCCCGACCTCCGCGACCACCGTGTCGCCCGGGATCGCGCCCGCGACGAACACCACGTATCCGTCGAGCCTGGCGACGCCGGCGCCGCCGAACGCGAGCGAGTCGACGGTGAGCTGGAGCTTGTCGCCACGCCGGGGTCTAACTGTCGCTGGCGTCACGTCCATAGACCTAGGATCGCATCCGATGCGCCCCGGCGTTATCCGCAGGCCGGGAGCCCGCCGATGAGCCTGTGGACAAGGCCCGGATCTCCGCTTTCTCGCGCTCAGGAGCAGCGGCCGCGCGCGAGCACGGCCGCTGTTGCGCCCTCGTCAGGCGAGCAACTTGCCGATCGCCGCGAGCACCGACTTGCGGTTAGCGTGCCGGCGCTCGTAGTCACGCACCCTGCGCAGCTCCGGCGGCGACAGGCTGCCGAGCCGGCTCTGGACCTGGCCGGCGGTCAAATCGTCGTAATCGAGAATCGGGAAACCACCCTGGCCTGCCACCTTCCGGCGCGCCAGGCTCGCGCCTCGCGCCAGCCGGTCGAGCGGCTCGCCGAGGCGCGCGTTGCGCGTCCCGGCGTCGAGGTGCTGGCGGCCCCGCCCGAGCAAGCGCTCGATGTCCGCCAGCAGCTCCTCGGTCTGCTGACGGCCGCGCTGCACCAGCTGCAGGCCGAGCTCGGTGGCATCGCTGCGGGTGAGCCTTCCGCGCTCGGCCGCCTCGTCGAGCGTCTCCTGGATCCGTTCGCGGCTCAACACGACCAGTCCGAGCGGCTTGATGATCCGATTGACGAGCTGCTCGACGAGGCTGGACAGCCCGTCGGCCACGCCGCCCGTGGTCCGGCTCGCCGCCGCGGTCCCGTTCAACTGGCCATCTGAGCGCTTCCGCGCGCCCGCCGGTCGCTGCGTCTTGGAGCCCGTGGACGAACGTGAGCCACGCGACTTCCGTGTGCGATCCGTTGATGCAGCCATGCTCTTCCTCCTCCTACCAGACGCTTGCTGCTTGCTGGCGAGCGTAGCCGAACCGCGGCCACGGGGATGCAGCTGATCAGCTCCCGGCGATCAGCAGCTCGAGCAGTGCTTTCTGCGCGTGGCGGCGATTCTCCGCCTGGTCCCAGATCCGCTGACGCGGCCCGTACAGCACCTCGGCGGTGATCTCCTCGCCGGGGTGCGCCGGCAGGCAGTGGAGTGCGATCGCGTGTGGCGCGGCGAGGTCGAGCAGCTCATCGTCGATCCGGAAGGGCGTGAGCGCCTCGCGTCGGGCCGCGGCGGAGCGGGGGTCGTCGCTCATGCTCACCCACACGTCGGTGTAGACGGCGTCCGCGCCGGCGACCGCGGCGCGCGGGTCGTCGGTGAGGGTTGCCCCCGCGACCGCCTCGGGCAGCTCGTAGCCCGGAGGCGAGGCGATTCGCACACGCACCCCAGCCAGCGCCCCGGCGATGGCCAGCGAGCGGGCGACGTTGTTGCCATCGCCGACGTAGGCGATCGTCAGCCCGTCGACGCGGCCGAACTCCTCGCGGAGCGTGACCAGGTCGGCCAGCGCCTGGCAGGGGTGGTGGTCGGCGGTCAGCATGTTGATCACGGGGACGGCCGCGTGCTCGGCAAGCTCGGCCACGACCTCGTCCGGGCCTGTCCTGATCCCGATCGCCGCGACGTGGCGCGAGAGCACGTAGGCGGTGTCACGAAGCGACTCGCCGCGGGTCAGCTGGAGGTCGTCGGTGCGGAGCACCATCGGGTGGCCGCCGAGCTCCGCGATCCCGGCTTCGAACGACACGCGGGTGCGTGTTGACGGCTTCTGGAAGATCAGCGCGACGGCCCGGCGGGCGAGCGCGTCGGAGCTGAGCGGGGCAGCCTTGAGCTCGAGCGCGCGCTCGATCAGCTCGTTGATCTCGGCCGAGCTGAGCTCGGCGCCGGTGAGAAAGTGGCGAGGCAAGCCGAGCAGTGTACGTTGGGGCAGTGGGTCCGATGTCGTGGCGCGTGCTGACCTGGAACCTCTTGCACGGGCGAGCGGTCCCAGGCGCGGGGCGCGATCTGTTCGAGGAGTTCGCGTCCGCTCTCGGCGGCTGGGAGTGGGATCTCGCGCTGCTCCAGGAGGTGCCGCCTTGGTGGCCCGCGCCGCTGGCCGCGCGACTGGGCGCCGATCAGCGGGAGGTGCTCACGTCCCGTAACGCGCTGCCGGCTCTGCGCCGTGCGCTCGCGACCCGCTGGCCCGACCTCGTCAAGTCGAACGGCGGCGGCGCCAACGCGATTCTGGTGCGCGGCGAGCGGATCGTGGAGCACAGGGCTCGCAGGCTGTGCCGGCTTCCGGAGCGCCGCTGGATGCACGCAGTCCGGCTGCGGAGCGGAATCTGGGTGGGAAACCTCCACACCGCCAGCGACGCCGCGCAGGGACGGCGCGCCGCCGCGGCGCTGCTCGAGTGGGCGGAGGGCGCGCCGGCGATACTCGGCGGCGACTTCAACGTGCGTGACCCATCGCTCGATGGGTTTGCCCGGGCCGGCGGGAGCGGGCCCGACCACGTGTTCGCCGGAGGGGGGCTGGCGCCCGGCGGTGGGACGACGGTGCTCGAGCGCGGCGGCCTGTCAGATCACGCCCCGCTACTCGTGAGCGTGATCAGACCTCGTCGATAGTGGAGTAAGAGCGAGCACGCTTCCGATCTCCGTCGCTAGCCCCGCGCCGCCCGCAGGCCGAACCCGCGCAGCACGAGCAGCGCCTTCTCCCCGAGCGTTCCGCGCGCGGGCAGCACCCCGAGCTGGACGGCGGCGTCGTACAGGTCGAAGAACGCCCTGATCCGGAGCAGCCGCTCGTCGCGCAGCTCGCAGTAGAAGACGCAGTGCACGACCACGAAGCGGTTCGTCGCGGGCAGGCCCTCGAGCGGCGCGCGGTGCGTGGCCAGCAGCTTGCACGGCGCCGCCACGAACTTGCCGTTGCTCAGGCGCTCGCCGGTCCGCTCCATCCGCGCGTCGGGGAAGGCGGCCCACAGCCGCGCCGCGTGGCGGCCGAGCTCGGCGGCGCCCTCCAGCGGCTCGGGGGTGAGCGGGTCCTCGTAGTGGACGTCGGCGGCGCACAGCGGCGCGAACGCATCGGAGTCCTTGGAGGACCACGCCGCCTCCCAGCCGTCGATCAGCTCGTCGGTGCTCACGAGCTACAAGTTACGGTCGTCAGGCGTCGGGGGCGTGGAACACCGGCATCCCGTCGTCGGGTGTCGAGGCCTCGGCGTGCAGCCGACGGGGTATTCTGCCCGCCCCGGCGGCGAGCGCCCCCGCCTCGACGGCAAGCCGGATCGCGCGCGCCATGGCCACCGGGTCGTGTGCGCGGGAGATGGCGCTCGCGCATAGCACCGCGTCGCACCCGAGCTCCATCGCCTGCGCCGCGTCCGACGCGGTCCCGACGCCCGCGTCGAGCACCACGGGGACGGCGGCGCGCTGGACCATGATCGAGATGTTGTACGGGTTGCGGATCCCCATGCCGCTGCCGATCGGCGAGCCGAGCGGCATGACCGCCGCGCAGCCCACGTCCTCGAGCCGGCGCGCCAGCACCGGGTCGTCCGTCGTGTACGGGAGCACCACGAAGCCGTCGTCGAGGAGGCTCTCTGCGGCCTGCACGAGCTCGACCGCATCTGGCAGCAGCGTCCGGTCGTCGCCGATCACCTCGAGCTTGACCCAGTTCGTCTCGAACGCCTCGCGCGCGAGCTGCGCGGTGGTCACCGCGTCACGGGCCGTGAAGCAGCCGGCGGTGTTGGGGAGGATCTGCACGCCGGCGTCGGTGAGCACGTCGAGGATCGACCCGCGGGCTCCCGGGTCGAGGCGGCGGAGCGCCACCGTGCACAGCTCGGCGCCGGACGCCTCCAGGGCGCCGGCGAGCACATCGTGGTTGGTGAAGCCTCCCGTGCCGAGGATCAGCCGGGAGGCGAACTCGCGTCCGGCGATGATCAACGGCTCGCCCACGTCACCCGCCCTGGACCGCGGCGACCACCTCGACGCGGGCTCCCTCGGCCAGCTCGGTCCCGCCCCACAACCCACGGGGCACGACCTCGCCGTCGAGCGCGACCGCCACGCCACGACCTTCCGGGGCGCCGGGCAGTGACGCGACCACGATCGCGACGGTGGTCCCGGTGGGCAGCTCCCGTGGCTCGCCGTTGACGATCACGCGCATCCTCAGACCCCCGCCGCGACACCCGTCAAGCGGGTTGGGAGGAACGGTTCAGCGACCGCGGGCAACTCCTCGCCGAGCAGGCCGGCGACGATCAGCTCGGCGGTGATGGGCGCGAGCAGGATCCCATTGCGGTGATGCCCGACGGCCCAGTGCAGCCCCTGAATCGCGCCCGGGCCGATCGCCGGGGCGTTGTCCGCGGTCGCGGGGCGAAGGCCGGCGGAGAGCTCGTCGAGCACAAGCTCCGAGATCCCTGGAACCAGCTCGATCGCCTCACGCAGCAGCTCGAACACGGCGCCCGCCGTCACGGTCGTGTCGAACCCCCGCTCCTCCATCGTCGCGCCGAGCACGTAGCGTCCGTCGCCGCGCGGGACGATGTAGCCCCCCGCGATCCGCAGGACGCGGCTGAGGAGCCCCGGTCCGGCCGGGTCGTGCAGGCGCAGGACCTGACCCTTGACCGGATGCACCGGCACGCGCGCGTCCTCCCCTATGCCTTCGAGCTCGCCCGCCCACGCGCCGGCGGCGATCACCACCTGCTCCGCGGCGACGAGCTCGCCGCCGGCGAGCAGAACTCCCTCCACGCGGCCACTCGAGGACGTCTCGACGGCTTGTACCCGGGTGGCGCAGCGCAGCTCGCCCCCGGCGCGCCGGAGCGCCACGGCGAGCGCGGAGGTGAGCATCCTCGGGTCGATCGCGTGGTCGCCGGGCACGTCGAGCGCCAGCCGCAACGACGGCGCGAGCGCCGGTTCGAGCGTGCGGGCCGAGCTGGCGCGGAGCCGCCGCACGGCGAGCCCGAGGCCACGCCGGAGCTCGAGCTCACGCTCGAGCGCCTCGGCCTCGTCGCGGTCCCGGGCCACGAACAGCGTGCCGCACGCCAGGTAGCCGGGATCGGCGCCGGACGCGGCGCGGAGCTCCTCGACGAAACCCGGGTACTGGCGGGCCCCGGCCAGGCCGAGGTCCAGCAGCGGCCGCTCGACGAGCCGCGCCTCCGCGACGGGCGCCAGCATTCCGGCGGCGACCCAGGAGGTGCCCCGGCCCGGTTCTCCGCGTTCCAGCACCACCACCCGCAGCCCGCGCAGCGCCGCCCGCCAGCCGATCGCCAAACCGACCGCGCCGCCGCCGATGACGGCCACGTCGAATGAGCTCGTGTGCTTCTGCAAGATGCCTCCCTACGCCGGCGTTAACCGGTTCAGGTTCAGACGGTCGGCAGACCAGACGTCCGCCCTCTCAGCCCAGCGGTGGGGCTCCCGTTCCGGTCAATCGTAGCGCGGTCCTGGTGGGCCGCCTTGACCGCCCGTGAACGCTCTGAGAGAGTCGGCTGACGGCGACCCTGGAGGAGCGACGATGGCCAGCGAGGGCTACAGCGACGGGCTTCTGATGGTGCAGCTTGCCCAGTGGAACGCGATGGCCGGGATCGACGCAGCCGTCGCGGCGGTCTTCGATCCGGATTTCGATCCAGACGCGGCGGACGCGCGCGACGAGGCCGTCCGCAAGGTGCTCGTGTGGGGCGAGACGCTCGGAACCCTGACCAAGAACGGCCTGATTTCCCAAGCCCTCGTGCTCGACTGGGTGTGGGTGGCGGGGCTCTGGGACAGGGTGGCCAAGGCGGCGCTCGGCTCGCGCGAACAGTTCGGCGAACCGCGACTGTTCGAGAACTTCGAGGCGCTGGCGGCGGCACAGTCGGACTAGTCGCGGCGGCCCGCGCGCGCGCCGGCCCGGGCGCTCGGCGCCAAGCGGCGGCACGGCGGCTCGCGCTTGACAGACTGGGGGTGTGCAATCAAGACGACAGCGCCTCGAGCGAGCCGTGCTCTACCTCGTCTGCGACGACCGGGACGAGGATTTCCTGGAGGCGGCGCTCCGCGGCGGGGTCGACATCGTCCAGCTGCGGATGAAGCCGTCCGCAGATGCCGACATCATCGCCGCGGGACGGCGGTTCAAAACGGTGTGCGACGAGCACGGCGCGCTGCTGCTCGTCAACGATCGCCCCGATCTAGTCACCGAGATCGACGCCGACGGCGTGCACCTCGGCCAGGACGACGTACCGGTGAGCGAGGCGCGCGCGCTGCTCGGGGGCACCCGACTGATCGGCCTCTCCACACACACCCCGGAGCAGATCGAGCACGCCGCGGGCGTCGACTACATCGGCGTCGGCCCGGTGCACGAGACGCCCACCAAGCCCGGGCGCCCGGCGGTCGGTCTCGAGCTGGTACGCGACGCCGCGGCGCACGCGCGGGTGCCGTTCTTCGCGATCGGCGGGATCTCGGCTGCGAACGCCGCCGCCGTCCGCGCCGCGGGCGCGAGCCGGATCGCGGTGGTGCGCGCGCTGACCGACGCCGCCGACCCGCTGGCGGCGGCCCGGGAGCTGCGCGACGCGATCGCCATAGGGCAGGAGGCCCGCGTTGGGGCAGCGTAGCCGCAAGCGGGGGCGGCGTGAGAAGCCGCCTGCCGCCGCGGCAACCGCCGCCGCGCCCAGGCTGAGCCGCTCTGAGCGCAAGAACGCCGCGGTCCGGGCGACGCTTACGCCGCTGGCGCCCGGGGAGCGACCGTGGGTGATCACGGTCGGAGCGCTGCTCGCCGCGCTGAACGGGCTGGTGCAGCTGATCCTGTTCGCCACCGGGGTGAAGCTGAAGGTCGCGGGCACCAGGCCCAACGCGTTCTCGGTGATCGTGTTCGCCGTCCTGATGTTCGTCTGCGCGGGGGGGATGTGGCGGATGCGCTACTGGGCGGTGCTCGGCTTCCAGGCGCTGCTGGCGATCGTCGTGCTGACGTTTGCCCTGGTCCTGGTCCGCGCCAACAACATCCTCGGCCTCGCCGTGTCGCTGATCGTGGTGCTCGTCGGCGGGTTCCTGTTCTTCAAGATGGTGCGGGTGCTCAGCAGGATCCAGATGCCCAAGTACCCGGGCAGCTGACCTGAGGGCGCCGCGCACTCCCTGATCGCCTCGTAATAGGCTGAGGGTGATGCCTGATTCCTCGTATGACTGCGTCGTGATCGGCTCCGGGCCGGGCGGATACGTCGCGGCGATCCGCGCCGCGCAGCTCGGGATGAAGACCGCGGTCGCGGAGAAGGACAGGGTCGGAGGACGCTGTCTGAACTACGCCTGTATCCCCGCGAAGGCCGTGCTCCGCGTCGCCGACGTGCTCAGCGAGGTGCGCGAGGCCGGCGACTTCGGGATCAAGGTTGACGAGCCGACAGTCGATTTCGCGGCCGTCGGCAAACGGCGCGAGCGAGTCGTCTCGACGCTCACCGGCGGAGTGTCCGGGCTGTTCAAGAAGAACGGGATCGAGCTGATCGAGGGCGAGGCGAGCCTCACCGGCAAGGGCGCGGTCTCGGTCGCCGGGCAGGAGATCGCCGCCAAGACGATCGTGCTCGCCACCGGCTCGGTCAAGCGGCCGATCCCGGGCGCCGAGTTCGGCGGCCGGGTGATCGGGACCGAGGAGGCCTGGGGGCTGTCGGAGCTCCCCGCCAGCATGGCGATCGTGGGGGCCGGGGCATCGGGGGCGGAGATCGCCTCCGCGTACGCGCGCCTCGGCACCGAGGTGCTGCTGTTCGAGGCACTCGATCGGGTGCTGCCGAGCGAGGACTCAGACATCTCGAAGGTCGTCGAGCGCGGCCTCAAGCGCCAGGGAATCACGATCCACACCAAGACCTTCGTGGAAGACGTTACGACGGCGGACGCGAGCGTCACGTTCAGGCACGGCGAGGACTCCCGTGAGGTGCAGTGGCTCGTGATCGCGACGGGTCGCGCACCCGACGTCGGAGCGCTCGGGCTGAAGGCCGCCGGCGTCAACCTCGAGGAGGGCGGGCTGGTCGAGGTCGACGGCGCGATGCGCACGAGCGTCGAGGGGATCTACGCGATCGGCGATCTCGTCCGTGGCCCGGCGCTCGCGCACAAGGCATCGGACGAGGGTGTGATCGCGGTCGAGGACGCGGCCGGTCTTGAGACTCATCCGATCGAGTACATCGACGTGCCACGCGCGACCTTCTGCACCCCGAACGTCGGCAGCTTCGGCCTCACGGAGGCGCAGGCGCGCGAGGAGGGGTACGACGTCGTGGTCGGGAAGGTGCAGTACGGCGCGGTCGGCGCGGGGACCGTGTACGGCGATCGCAACGGACTGGTCAAGGTCGTGGGGGACAAGAAGTACGGCGAGCTGCTGGGCGGCCACATCGTGGGGACGCGAGCCACGGAGCTGATCCAGGAGCTGGTCAACATCCGCGCGCTCGAGGGCGGCTTCCCCGAGGTTGCGCGGATCATCCACGGCCATCCGACGCTGTCCGAGGCGGTGATGGAGGCCGGCCGCGCCGCCGACGGCTGGCTGATCCACGGCTGATCGAATTGGACGCCGCGGCGAATCCGGCGGCGGGCGCGCAGCCGGTCTTCTACTACGACCTCCGGGATCCCGAGTGTTACCTGCTCGCCGAGCGGATCCTGACGGCGCTTCCGGTGGCGGGTGCGCGGGTGCCCGAGTTTGAACCGGTGCTCGCCGCGGACCTCGGCGCGCCCGCGCGCGAACCCGACCGGGACCGGCTGGAACGTGACGCCCTCGAGCTCGGGATCCAGCCGCTGCGCTGGCCGCCTGGGTGGCCGCCTGAGACGCGCGATGCGATGCTCGCCGCGACGTACGCCAAGCGAATCGGCCGTGTGGTCGCGTTCTCGCTGGCGGCCTTTCGCCAGGCGTTCGCGGGGGGACGGGATCTCGGCGATCGCGACACGATCCTGATCGCGGGCGCGGCCTGTGAGATGCACCCCTCCGCGCTCCAGAAAGGCATCGCCTTGCGCTCGACCAGCGAAGCGCTCGAGGCCGCGGCCGAGCGGGCGCGGCAGGCGGGGATCGGAACGCTGCCGGCGATCCAGGTGGACGACCACGCGTTCGTCGGCGCGGACGCCCTTGCCCGGGCCGCAGAGGCGCTGGAGGCGCGCGCGTGAAGGCCAACCGCGCTTACGAGCTGATCGTTTCACGCGGGGGGCTCGAGCCGGCCTTCCTCGCCGACGACGACAGGCTCGACCGCGTCGAGATCGTGTCTGTCGACGACGGCGAGGTGGTCCTCTACTGGGAGCTGAACGCGAAGCTGGCGTCGCGGCTGCTCAAGGAGCTTCGGGTCGACCACGCCACGCTGGACGCGGCGGAGTTCTTCGACAAGTGGGTCGGCGCCGACGCGGAGGACCTGTTCTGAGCGCCGACGGGGTCAAGGGCGAGGTGACGGTGTGGGAGCCGAGCGCGGCGGAGCGGACGGTCGCCCGGCGCGCCGCGGAGGCCCGGGCCACCGTCCCGGACCTCGAGCTGTCGGTGGCGACGGCGCTCGAGGCGCCGCCGACCGACGCGGCGCTCGTACGGGCCTGCGCCCTGTCCCTGGCCGAGCATCCACGCGCCAACGCCTCATACAGGGACGGTCGCTACGAGCTGTACTCCCGCGTGAACGTCGGCCTGGTGGTCGCCGAGGAGGACACCTACCTGATCCCGACGGTGTTCGACGCAGACCGGAAGTCGCTCGAGGAGCTCGCGGAGGAGATCGAATCGCTCACCGCCCGGTCAATAGCGCGCGAGCTCGGGGCTCCCGCGTTCACCGGCGCGACGTTCACGGTCTGGAACGCGTCGCCGTTCGGGATCGCGGGCGCAAGCATCCCGCCGGTCCCGCCGCAGGCCGCGGCGCTCACCGCGGGGGCTCCGAGCAACGGGACGGTGACGCTGACACTCGCGTGCGACCACCGGATCCTGTACGGCGCGCGCGCGGCGGCGTTCCTGCGCGATGTCAGCGCGCGGCTCGGGCGGCCGGACCGGTGAGCGGCTCCTGCGCGAGCCGTGAGCGCATCACCTCGATCGCCGCCGGGTTGGAGTCGATCAACACGAAGCGCCGTCCGAGCGCTCGGCACACCGCCCCGAGCGTCCCGGAGCCGGCAAACGGGTCCAGGCACCACGCGTCCGGTCGCGAGGAGGCCGCGACCATCCGCCGCAGGACGCCTTCCGGCTTCTGGGTCGGGTAGCCGGTCTTCTCGCGCCCGTTGGTGGGGACGATCGTGTGGAACCACACGTCGGTCGGGCGCTTGCCCCGCGCCGCCTTCTCGGCGCTGACGAGGCCCGGCGCCATGTACGGCTCACGCTCGACGGCGTCGGCGTCGAAATGGTGGGCGCCCGGAGTGCGCACGTACACCAGGATCGTGTCGTGCTTGGCGGGCCAGCGACGGCGAGGCTTGGCGCCGTAGTCGTAGGACCAGATCAGCTCGTTGAGAAACGCGTCGCGCCCGAACACCTCGTCGAGCAGCAGCTTGCAGTAGTGGGCCTCGCGGTAGTCGATGTGGAAATAGAGCGTGCCGTGGGGCGCGAGCAGCTCACGCGCCCGTGTCAGCCGGGGCTCGAGGAACCCGAGGTAGTCGGCGAACGCGTCGTCGTAACTGAGGGAGCGCAGCAGCCGCGAGCGGTAGCGCCGCCCGGAGAAGCCGGTCCGGTCGCCGTCCTGGGCGGCCACCACCGACAGCGTCCGGCGGTTCTGCACGCGCCCGGTGTTGAATGGCGGATCGACGTAGATCAGATCGAAGAACCCTGACGGGAGCTTGGCGAGCCCGAGCTCGTTGTCCCCGGCGAGCAGCAGATCGTCGTTCAGCAGCAGCTCGTCGGCGACGGATTGGACGCGCATCGTCGCTCACCGTAACGGCGGCGGCGGCGTCTGGGCGGCGCGAGCTCCGCCCGGAGCGCGAACCGGTACGATCACTTGCCTAGTGCTCGTAAAGCCTTATCGGGCGCTGCTCAGTCACCCGCGACGAGGGCGGGTGACGAAGTTCGCCATAGCATCCGGGTTCTCGGCGACGACCAGCGCGATCGTGTTTCCCATCCTCTATGTCTTGGGCGCTTCGACGACCGTCTGCACGATCCTGGCGTTCGTCGCCGGGGCGATCCCGAACTGGACGCTCAACCGGCGCTGGACCTGGAAGGTCGAGGGCCGGGTGGCGCTCGGCAGGGAGATCATCGCCTACGTCGTGATCTCCGCGTCGACGCTGCTGCTCCTGTCATTGGCGACCGGCGCGACGGACCGGGCGGTGCGGGGTATTCCGGCGCACCACGGGCTCCGGGTGGTGCTGGTGACCGCGTCCTATTTCGCGGTGCTAGCGGTTCTATATAGCGTGCGGTTCTTCCTCTACGAGCACTGGATCTTCTCGGGGCGCAGCCGGGTGCGAGCGGCTTTGCGGTCGCGACGCCAGGTGTGGAACGCGGCCCGCGCGAACCGCACGCCGTAGCGCAGGTTCCCGTCCTTCTTCGTGTGCCCGGCGTGGCTGCCGCGGTCGCGCATCGTCGTCGGCACCTCCGCCAGGCGGAAGCCGTTCAGCGCCGCGCTGATCATCAACTCGGAGGCCTGGTACTGAGGCTGCTCGAGCGTGACCGCCTCGGTCACCTCGGGGCGCATCGCGCGCACACCACAGGCCGGGTCGGTGATCCGGTGACGGACCAGCAGACTGAACAGCGCGCCGAACACGAGCACGCCGAGGTGCCGCACCGGATCGGTGGTCAGCTCTGAGCCAAGGCGGCGCGAGCCCGATACAAAGTCGGCGCGGCCGGCGAGGATCGGCTCGAGCACCCGCTCCAGTTCGCGTGGCTCGTACTGGCCGTCGGCGTCGATCGTCGCGATCACGCGCGCGCCCCGAGCGCGCGCCAGCCAATAACCGAGCCGCAGCACAGCGCCCTGACCGCGGTTGACGGGAACGTCGCAGACGAGCGCGCCGGCCTCGGCGGCCCGGGCGGCGGTGGCGTCGCTGGATCCATCGACGACCACGATCAGCTCCGCTTGCAGCCCCGCGATCTCTCGAGGGATCTCGGCCACGACCGCGGCGACCGTCGGCTCCTCGTTGTAGGCCGGGATCACGATCGCGATCGGCGCGCCCAGCCCGGGCGGGTTGGCCGCCAGGAAGGCCGCGGCGGCGCCGCGCTCGACCGGTTCGAGCAGCGCGATCTCGGTCTCGGTCTCGAACTGTCTGGTGGGAGCCACGCTCATCGCGGCGCTCCGACGGCGCCGACCCCTGCCGAGACCGCGTCGAGCTCGAGTTGTGACCACTCACCCCAGACGCCGACCAGTCCCTCCTCGAGCGTGAATTGAGGCGACCACCCGGTGTCCCGTGCGCGGCTCGAGTCGACGATCACCGCCGGCATCTCCCCGGGCCGCGCAGGGCCGTGGCGCACCTCCAGCGTCGCGCCGGTGACGTTGCGCACGGCCTCGATCACGTCGAGCACCGACAGGGAGCGGCCGGCGCCAATGACCATCGGCCCGCTCCACTCCTCGCGGATCAGCCCGAGCCGGACCGCGGCCGTGACGTCGGCGGCGTGGACGTAGTCGCGCAGCTGCTCACCATCCCCGTAGATCTCGAACGTATGCCCCAGGCGGATCGCCCGCATCAGCCGCGCCACGATGCTGTCCTTGGCCTGCATCCCGGGACCGTAGACGTTCGTCAGGCGCATCACGGCGCAGCGAAGCCCGTAGGAGGAGGTGTACGCGGACATCAGCATCTCGCCGGCGGCCTTGGTCGCGCCGTACGGGGTCAGCGGGCGCAGTGCCGCGGCCTCCGTGATCGCGGGCGCCTCCATCGGACCGGTGACGGCGTTGGTAGATGCGAACACGAGCGCCGTCGCGCCAGCAGCGCGACCGGACTCCAGCAGCGCCGAGGTGGCCGCCACGTTCGTCCTGAAGGTCAGCTCGGGGTGCTCGACCGAGCGCAGCACGGAGGTCACGGCAGCGAGATGGACGATCCCGTGAACGCCGCCCTCCAGCGCGGCGTCGAGCACGTCCTGCTCGCCGATGTCGCCGCGCACGATCTCCACGTCTGGATCGGGGTGCGGCTGCAGATCGACGACGCGAACCTGAGCGCCCGCGTCGATCAGGTCGGAGACGACGTGGCGGCCGATGAACCCTGACCCGCCGGTGACCAGGATGCGACGGCCGGCCAGTTCCGCCGCGGGGCCCGCGCTCACGTCTTCGCTAGCTCGCGCGCCGTCTGGGGGAGCTCGCTGGCGGTCTCCGCCCACTTGACCGTCGGCATGATCGCCGCGAGGTCGACGCGGTCCCTATGGCGCACCACCACGTCGAACAGGTGGTCGATCAGCGCCGTCGACAGCAGCGTGGGCTTCAGCCCGAGGGTCTCGAGCGCGGTGTGGACCACGTTGTAGTAGTGGTCGTAGATCTCAACACGCGGGTTGTCGACGTGCTCGATGGTCGCCTCCCCGGGGAACTCGTTCGCAACGGTCTCGGCGATCTCGTTGATCGACTTGGACTCCGTCATCTGGTTGAAGACCCGGAACTCTCCGCGCTCGGCGGGGTTCTCCGACGCGATTCGGATGCATTCGACGGTGTCGACGATGTTGATCAGACCGCGCGTCTGCGACCCCTTGCCGTACACGGTCAGCGGGTGGCCGAGGACCGCCTGGATGATGAAGCGGTTGAGCACGGTGCCGAAGACCCCGTCGTAGTCAAAGCGGGTGGCCAGCCGCGGGTCGAGCTTCGTCTGCTCGGTCTCCGCGCCGTACACGACCCCCTGGTTGAGGTCGGTCACCCGCATCCCCCAGATCCGGCATCCGAACTCCAGGTTGACGCTGTCGTGCACCTTCGAACAGTGGTAGAAGGAGCCCGGCCGTTTGGGATAGATCATCCGGTCCCTGCGCCCCTTGTGCTCGACCTCGAACCAGCCCTCCTCGATGTCGATGTTGGGCTGGCCGTACTCGCCCATCGTCCCGAGCTTGACCAGCTGGATGTCACGGTCGATGTCCCCGATCGCGTACATCACGTTGAGGTTGCCGACGACGTTGTTGGTCTGCGTGTAGACCGCGTGCGCCTGGTCGATCATCGAATACGGCGCGGCACGCTGCTCGCCGAAGTGGACGATCGTGTCCGGGCGGAAGTCCCGGACCATCTGGTGGACGAACGCCGGATCGATCAGATCGCCTATATAGCTCCGAATCTTCTTGCCGGTTAATTCGGTCCAGGCCTCCAATCGCTGGTCCAGAGTCGCAATCGGGATGAGGCTCTCGACGCCCATCTCCTCGTCATAGCCCCGGCGGGCGAAGTTGTCGTTGACGGCGACCTCGTGGCCGATTGCGCTCAGGTGGAGGGCGGTCGGCCACCCGAGGTATCCATCACCGCCAAGAACAAGGATTTGCATACGGGCGCTCCAGGTGCCTTTACGTTCGTGTGATCTCCGACGCCCCGGGATCCGGCGAGGGCGCGTGGGACGCTGAGGCCTTCGGCCCGCGAGCGCACGAGAATAGCCGACGGCGCACTCGCAAGTAGCGCAACGGAGCCCTAAGGTTACAGCGATGTAGCAAACCGACCGCATAGTTGAGCCTGCGTTGATGCGCCGCCGCTACGGTCATCCTTCCTCATCGCGCAGCGGCGATTGCTACCGTCCCCGCGTCCATGTCAGACACCACGCTCGAGGCACCTCCGCTCCAGATCGCAGACGCGCCACCGCGGGACACCGGGAGCACACGCGAGAACCGGCTCCTGGCCCTCGGCCGTCGCTACCCGTGGGTTGTCGGGGCGATCGCACTCCTGCTGTTCTCGTTCGTGGTGGTGTTGTGGGCCCGCGTGCGCCCCGGGTACGACCCCTACGGCTGGCTGACCTGGGGCAAGCTGACGATCCACGCCAAGCTCGACACCAACGGCGCGCCGTCGTGGAAGCCGCTGCCGTTCCTGTTCACGGTGCCGTTCGCGGTGTTTGGCAAGTACCAGCTGTGGCTGTGGATGGTCACCTCGGTCGCGATCTCACTCGCCGGCCCTGTGTTCGCCTGGCGGATCGCCTTCCGGCTGACCAACGCCGACCCCGCGCGCCGATACGCGTCCTACGCGGCCGGCCTGTGCGCCGCGGTGTTCGTGCTCCTGATGCAGGATCCAATCGCGCCCGCAAGCTACGTCCACTACCTGCTGAGCGCCGAGTCCGACACGATGATCGTCGCGCTCGTCCTGGCGGCCGTCGACTGCCACCTCTCGGGCCGCCACAAGTGGGCGTTCTGGATCTGGTGGCTGGCCTCCCTCGGAAGGCCCGAGGTGTGGCCGTACTGGGTGCTCGCCGGAGCGTGGCTGTGGAGAACCGTCCCGTCCTACCGGCGCTGGCTGATCGGCTCGGTGGTCCTGTTGCTGTTCCTGTGGTTCGGGATCCCCGGGCTCACCTCGAAGAGCTTCCTGACCGCCGGCAACATCGCCCAAAATTCGCCCCGAGCGATCCGCGGCAACAAGGTGACCGGCGTGATCACGCGCTTCCACCAGCTCCAGGGAACCACCGTCTGGATCCTCTCGCTGCTCACGATCGCAGTGGCGGCGTACCGGCGCCTGTGGACCGTGCTTGCGCTCACCGCCGGGGCGATCGGGTGGGTCGTGATCGAGATCGCGTTCGCGCTCCACGGCTGGCCGGCCGTCCCGCGCTACCTGTTCGAGCCCGGCGCGGTCTTTGCGGTACTGGCCGCCGTGTTCGTCGGATGGCTGATCCTGAGGCTGCCGGGGCTCCTCTCGGCGCTCGTGCGGCGGATTGACCCGAGCCGGATCGGCTCCCGCCTGGCGATGCGGCTGGGCGCGTGGGGAACCGTGCTCGCGCTGGTGGTGATCGCCGGCTCGATGTTCGGGGCCGCCCACCGCCAGTACCGGCTCGAGCGCGTGGACCTCACGCATGAGCGGGCCCGGGCGCTGGAGATCGGCCGGCTGTCGGTCGTCATCCAGAAGCTCGGCGCAGCCCGCATCATGGCCTGCGGGCAGCCCAACATCCCGATCGGCTACCAGAGCCAGTTCGGGTGGTACGCCGAGGTCAAGATCGGCGCGCTGTACGTGAGCCCGACGTACGAGCGCAAGCACCCGCACCCGCTAGTCAACTTCTATCCGCACACCAACGGCTGGGACGTGGCCCCAAGCCTCCCGAAGAACGTCAGCGCCGCAACCGCGGCACGGTGCCGCGGGCTGACCCTGAAGTACCGGTCCTAGGCGTGCGCCGCCGCGGCAGGCGCGGCGCCGGGAGAGTGCGCCTGGCGGTCGCGGGCGCGGCCGTCATCCTGGTCGTCGCGGTGCTGGTCGCCGCGCTTTCAGGCGGAGGGCCGCCTCCTCTGCCGCTGCCGGGGATCGGACGCCCGGCGCGCTCCGGTGACCCGTTCGCCTACGTGCCGAGCCGTCAGGCGGCTCTGGTCGCGCGCGCAACCGCGGGGAGCGCCAACGTCCTCTTCGCCAAGAGCCCGGGCGGAGCCCCGGCCACAGCGGCGCGGGTGGCCGGCTTGCGGAGCTTGATCGACCGGGCCGCCGCGGGCAGCGGTGTCGATGCGGACACGCTCGAGGGGATCGCCTTCCTGGAGAGCGCCGGCGATCCGAACGCGATCGCGGGCACGGATCCCGCCAACGCTGCCGGGCTGACGCAGATCGTCGCCGAGACCGGCCAATCGCTGCTCGGCATGCACATCGATCTGGGCGAGAGCCGCCGGCTGACGGCGCAGATCGACCGGGCGTACGCCCTCGGCGACGGTGCCCGCGTCGCGAAGCTGCAGCGCGCCAGGGCGAGGATCGACGACCGCTTCGATCCCGTGAAGGCGCTCTCCGCCACGGTCCGCTACCTGCAGCTCGCAAGGCGCCGCTTCGGCCGTGCGGACCTGGCGGTCGAGTCCTACCACATGGGGATCGGCAACCTGGAGAACGTGCTGTCGGCGTACGACGGCGGCCAATCCGTTCCCTATGTGCAGCTGTACTTCGATACCTCGCCCGACCACAACGGCTCCGCCTACCGCCTGCTCTCGGGCTTCGGTGACGACTCCTGGACCTACTACTGGCGGGTGCTCGGCGCCGAGCAGATCATGAGGCTCTACCGCTCTGATCCCGCCGCGCTGCGAAGGCTGTCTGGGCTTCAGACCGCGGCCGGCTCGAACGCCGAGGTTCTGCATCCGCCCGACAGAACCCCCACGTTCGCCGACCCCGGCGCGCTCGAGGACGCGTACGCGACCCGCCAGATCCTGCCACTGCCCTCGAACGCCAAGGCTCTGGGACTGGCCTACGACCCCGCGATGGGGTCGCCGGCTCGCCGGCTCGGCGTCAGCGCGGCGGTCTACCGGGGGCTGCGCGCGCCGGCGCTCGATCTCTTGATCGAGCTCGCCGCGCAGGTACGCACGCTCTCCGGCGGCCTCGCGCCGCTGACCGTCGCGAGCACGGTCACCGACGAGCCCTACCAGCGGGCGCTCGGGATCAGCGACCCGCCGGCCGCGGCCGGATGGTCGTTTACGATCGCGCGGCGCTACGTCCGCGAGGCGCAGGCGGTCGCCTTTCAGGCGATGCTCGATCGCCTGCAATCGCTCAACCTGATCGCCTGGGAGCGCTTTCCCGGGGAGATCGAGATCACGGTCGCCTCGGACGCGGGCGACGTGATCGTCAACGGGCCCTAGCGGCTTCCCCCTGCACGCCGTCCTTGACGGCCTCCGCGACGGCCGCGGGGGTCATCCCGAGCCGCGCCATCACCTGGGATCCGGGCGCCGAGGCCCCGAAGCGCTCGATCGAGACGCACCGGTCGACCCACCGCTCCCAACCCTGGGCGACCCCGGCCTCGACCGAGACCGAGGGAGTCCCGGGCGGCAGCACCTCGTCGCGGTAGCTCCGATCCTGCGCCGCGAACAGCTCGAGGCTCGGCATCGAGACGACCCGTGTCGCGATCCCGTCGACCGCCAGCAGCTCGCGGGCGGCGAGCGCGAGCTCCACCTCCGACCCGGTCGCGACGATGACCGCGTCCGGGGACCGCGGGCCCTGGCCGGCTCCCGCCGGCATCAGCGTGTAGCCGCCGCGGAGCAGGCCACAGGCGGGGGCGAGCACCGCCCGATCCAGCACGGGCAGTGTTTGGCGGCTCAGCACCAGGCACGCCGGGCCGTCGAGGTGCTCGAGGATCGCCTGCCAGGCGGCCGCGGTCTCGGCGGCGTCGCACGGACGGATCACCGTCAGGCCTGGGATCGCCCGCAGCGCGGCGAGCTGCTCAACCGGCTGGTGCGTCGGTCCGTCCTCACCGAGGCCGATCGAGTCGTGCGAGAACACCCACGCGACGTTCAGTCCCATCAGCGCCGACAGCCGGATCGCCGGTCGCATGTAGTCGGAGAACTGGAGGAAGGTCGACCCGTAGGGGCGGACGATCCCCCCGTGCAACGCCAGGCCATTGACGGCCGCGGCCATCGCGTGCTCGCGCACGCCCCAGTGGACGTTGCGCCCCGCCGCCGAGCGGCCGAACGACGGCTCGCCTTCGAAGCGCGTGTTGACGCTCCCGGCAAGGTCGGCCGAGCCCCCGACCATCGTCGGGACAAACGACGCGAACGCCTGCATCGTCTGGGCGCCCGCGGCGCGGGTGGCCAGCCGCCGATCTGCGCCGAAGCCCGGTAGCGCGTGGGCGAGCCCCGGCAGCGGACGCCCCGCGTGGGCGCGGGCCCACTCCGCCGCCCGGCGGGGATGGGCGGTGCGCCAGCGAACCATCCGGCCCTCCCATTCGCGCTGCAGCTGCGCCCCCCAACGGCGGGCATCGAACGCCTCGTAGACCTCCTGCGGCACGTGGAAGGTCCGGTCGGGGTCCCAGCCGAGCCCGAGCTTCGTGGCGCGGACCTCATCCGCACCGAGCGGCGCGCCGTGCGAACCAGCGGTTCCGGCCTTGGTCGGGGCGCCGTAGGCGATCACCGAGCGGACGCGGATCAGCGACGGGCGCTCCTGCTCGTCAACGGCGGCGTCGATCGCGCGCCACAGGGTGGCGAAGTCGTTGGCGTCCTCGACCGATTGGACGTCCCAACCGCAGGCGCGGAAGCGGGCGTCGACATCCTCCCGGTCGAAGCTGAGCGCCGTGTCGCCGTCGATCGTGATCCGGTTGTCGTCGTAGAGGTAGACGAGCCGGCCGAGGCCGAGGTGCCCCGCCAGCGAGGCGGCCTCCGAGCTGATCCCCTCCATCAGGTCGCCGTCGGAGCAGAGCGCGAACACCCTGTGATCGCAGACCTCTTCCCCGTAGCGCTCGCGCAGGAAGCGCTCGGCCATCGCCATCCCGACGCCGTTGGCGAACCCCTGCCCGAGCGGCCCGGTGGTGGTCTCGACCCCCGGCGTGTGACCGTGCTCGGGGTGGCCCGGGGTCGGCGAACCCCACTGCCGGAACGCCTTCAGGTCCTCGAGCGAAACGTCGTAACCGCTCAGGTGAAGGGCGGCGTACAGGAGCATCGAGCCGTGCCCGGCCGAGAGCACGAACCGATCGCGGTCCGGCCAGGCGGGGTCGCTGGGGTTGTGGCGCATCACGCGCGCGTACAGCAGATAGGCGACCGGCGCCATCGCCATCGGCATCCCGGGATGTCCGCTCCCGGCCTGCTGGACGGCGTCGATCGTGAGCGTCCGGATGGTGTCGACGCACCGGCGATCGAGATCGTCGAGTGGTCCGGGTCCGGGGGCGGGCGCTTCCTGAAGCGCGGCGAGCGGGTGGTTCATGGCGGGCATCTTCGCTTCCGCTCCGGACGTTCGCGTGACATCTGCCACGAATCGGCGCCAGCGGTGGCGGTCCTCGCGCGGCGCCGCCATCGCCGCTCTCCGGATAGGGTCCCCCCGGTGACCGACGCGATCCGTACCCCCGACGAGCTACTCGCCGACCTGCCCGAGTTCCCGTTCGAGTCCTCGT
The DNA here is from genome assembly GCA_963826395.1 of uncultured Solirubrobacterales bacterium. Lineage (GTDB taxonomy): Bacteria > Actinomycetota > Thermoleophilia > Solirubrobacterales > Solirubrobacteraceae > Palsa-465. The sequence continues at coordinate 315,992 of CAWGWP010000001.1, forward strand.
ACCGCGAATTCGACGGCATCCGGCTGGCGCATCTCGACGAGGGAGAGGGACCACCGGTGGTCTTCTTGCACGGCGAGCCCACGTGGTCGTACCTGTGGCGCAAGGTGATCCCGCCGGTCCTTGACGCGGGCTTTCGCTGCATCGCCCCGGACCTCGCCGGGTTCGGCCGCTCCGACAAGCCGATCGCGATGGACTGGTACAGCTACGACCGCCACACCGGGAGCATGGCCGCGCTGCTCGAGCACCTCGAGCTGCGCGACGCGACGATCGTGGTGCATGACTGGGGCGGGATCATCGGGCTCCGCCTGGCGGTCGAGCACCCGGACCGGATCGCGCGGATGGTCATCCTCGACACGGGGCTGTTCACCGGCCACCAGAAGATGAACGACGCGTGGATGGCGTTCCGCGACTTCGTCGAGCGCACCGAGGACATCCCGGTCGGGCTGCTGGTCCGTCGCGCCTGCAAGCACGACCCCGGGGACGAGGTGATTGCCGGCTACGAAGCGCCGTATCCGAACGCCAGCTCCAAGGCCGGGGCGCGCGCGTTCCCGTTGCTGATTCCGCTCTCACCGGACGGACCGGGGGCGCAGGCCGGACAGCGCGTGCTCGACGGATTGAGAAGCGACGAGCGGCCGAAGCTCGTGCTGTGGGCGGACTCCGACCCGGTTCTCCCGCTCGAGACCGGCGAGCGGTTCGCCAACGCGCTCGGCACGACGATCGACCACGTGATCGAGGACGCCAGCCACTTCCTCCAGGAGGACGCGGGGCCGGAGATCGGACGGCTCACGGCCGAGTGGCTGGCCGCCGAGGGCGTCGGCCGGTAGTCGCGCCGTCTAGACCGCCTCCGCCTCACGGTCGGGCTCGCGCTCGGGCTCGGTTGCCGCCTCGGACGCTGCTTTCGATGCCGCCTGCCCGGCCGCCGCGATCGACTCGGCCATCCGGGCCTCGTAGGCGGCTCGGGCCACGCGGTCGGGCCGGGTGATCACGTCGCCTCCGGCCGCCTTGCCGATCGCATCCCGGGCCCGCTGCGGGAGCAGCGCGGTGATTCGGAGCGTCGCGTTCATCCGCTTGGGCACGTAGACCTCGTAGCGGCCGGTCTGGAGCGCCTCGACGATCGCCTCGGCGACATCCTCGGGCTCGGGCGTCTTCACGCCGCGGAGCTGCCCGAGCCCCGAGTACAGCTCGGTGTTGACGCCGACCGGCATCACGACCGTGACGTCCACGCCCGTCCCCTCGAGCTCCATCCGTATCGAGTCGGTTAGGCCGACCACCGCGTGCTTGGTGGCGACATAGGTTGCGAGGTGAGGACTGGGCGCCTTGCCCGCGATCGAGGCGATGTTGACGAGATGTCCGCGGCGGCGCGGGAGGAAGCGCGCGAGCGCGAGCTTGGATCCGAGGATCACGCCGTGGAGATTGATGTCGATCATCCGCTCCGCGGTCGCATCGGTCTCCTCCGCAAAGGGACCGATGGGCATGATCCCCGCGTTGTTGATCAAGACGTCCAGCGGGCCGAGCCGTTCCTCGGTCTGATCGAGGAAGGCCGAGAAGCTCTCACGGCTGGTCACGTCGAGTGGGAGTCCCACGGTGCCCGCGCCGAGCTCGGTGGCGGTCCGCTCGGCGAGTGGCGCCTCGATGTCGCCGAGCGCGACTCGGGCGCCGCGCGCGATCAGCGCCGCGGCGGTCGCCCGCCCGATCCCTCGGGCGCCGCCTGTGATTGCGACGACGTGACCTGCAAGCGAAACTGGCGCTTTGGCCATGAAACCTCCTCCTGGGTCCGGTTTGCCAGGAACGGTAGCGGGCCGCGAACTGGCTGGCTGGCCAGGCAGAGGCATCGCTATCCTGGTCCGCGATGGCCCACTTCAGCTACGACGGTCAGCGCCTTGCGTACACCGTCCACGGCGGCGGCGATCACACCACGGTGCTGATGCCGGGCCTCCTGCTCTCGCAGAAGATGCAAGCGCCGCTCGCTCGGAACCTGGCCAAGCGCGGCAACCGGGTGATCACGTTCGATCCACTCGGCCATGGGGCCTCCGATCGCCCCGGCCAGATGTGGCGCTACTCGATCCCCGAGTTCGCCAGGCAGGCGATCGCGCTGCTCGACCACCTCGAGCTCGAGCAGGCGGTCGTGGGCGGTACCTCGCTCGGCGCCAACATCACGCTCGAGGTCGCCGCGACCGCACCCGAGCGACTGCGCGGGATGATCATCGAGATGCCCGCGCTCGACAACGCGATTCCCGCCTGCGCGGTCGCGTTCACACCGTTGCTGTTCGCGCTCACCTTCGGAGAGCCGGTGATGCGGGTGCTGGCCCGGGGGGCGCGCGCGGTGCCGCGGCGGCGGTTGCCGCTGCTCGTCGACATCGGCCTGGACGCGGTTGCCCAGGACCCGGCTCCGGGCGGTGCCGTATTGCAGGGGATCCTGTTCGGCCGCACCGCCCCGGAGCACACGGTCCGGCAGTCGATCGCGACGCCCGCGATCGTGATCGGCCATCCCCGTGATCCGGTCCACCCCTTCTCCGACGCCGACATGCTCGCCAACGAGCTGCCGAACGCGCGACTGATCGACGCAAACTCGATCATCGAGCTGCGCACGCATCCCGAACGGCTGACGTCGAAGATCGCCGACTTCGTCGAGGACTGCTGGCGTGAGCGGCCCGATGAGCGCCGCACGCAGGTCGCGACCGCTTAGCTATCGGGGTGCGGGCGGCCCCGCGGGCTGGACGATGTCGCGGCCCGTCGGCCGTAGCTCCTCGTCCAGCTCGAGCTGCCAGTAGTACCGCGTGAAGGTGATCCCGGCGCGGAAGGCCCCCAAGTGGGGCTCGATCTGCTCGCCGCGTGCCATCCGGACGATCAGCTCGGGATAGGTACGCCCGGGGAGCGCCGCGTACATCGGGGCGGGAAACGCCCCGCCGAAGCGCGTGTTCACGTCGGTGATCCCCAGGCCGATCTCGCGGTCGCGGAACACCTGGATCGTGCACGGCCCGCGCACCCGGAGTGCCTCCGACACCCGCGCGCCGAGCGCGACCAGCTCCTGATCGGCGATCACCGTGCCCTTGATCGACTCCCCGCCGCGCGACTCGATCATCGTCCGTGGGATCGCGTTCAGACACCGGCCCTGCTGGTCCGAGAGGGTGTCGATCGAGAACTCGGGGCCGTCCATGAGCCGCTGGATCATCGTCGGCTCCCTGACGTAGTCGATGAAGAACTCCGCGGCCGCCTGGTCGTCGGCGCGATGAATCGAGCGGGCGCCAGACCCTTGCCGCGGCTTGACCATCACCGGGAAGCTCTCGACCGGGGCCCCGGGAAGGACCGCGGGAGGCGACGGCAGGCCCAGCCGCTCGAGCAGCAGGTGCGCCTCGTACTTGTCAAACGTCGCCCGCGCGATCTCCGGGTCAGGGACGAGCGCGGGGAGCGCTCCGGCGAGACGTGCGTGCGCTAGCACCTCGAGGTCGAGGTCGGTCAGCGGTACCACGGCGCGTACCCCGTGACGCTCGCACAGCTCCCGAAGCGCGGGCACATAGCCCGGATCCTCGATCCGGGGCACCGGATAGCGATGGTCGGCGGCGTACTGCGCGGGGGCCAACGGATTGGGGTCCGCCGCCACGACCGTGGCGTGCTGGGCGAACGCCGAGACGATGTCGTAGCGCTTGCCGACGCCGGTCAGGAGCACCGCCGTCGCTCGCCCTGGCCGTGTCACGCGGCCGGAGGGTGCCATCCGCCCCGCTCCCCTTGTAGAGGCCCTGACCGCTCAGCACCATCCCCACGGTGCGCGCGAGGATCCGCAGGTCGAGCACCAGCGACCGATGCCGCACGTACCAGAGGTCGAGCTCGATCCGCTCGGCCCACGGCAGCGCGGTGCGCCCATTGACCTGCGCCCAGCCGGTGATCCCCGGCTTGACCGACAGCCGCCCGCGCTGGTGCGCGGTGTACTGCGCGACCTGGATCGGGAGCGTCGGGCGGGGGCCGACGATCGACATGTCGCCGCGCAACACGTTCCAGAGATTTGGGAGCTCGTCGAGCGAGTACCGGCGAAGAAAACGGCCGATCCGGGTTATCCGGGGATCGCCCTCCTGGATCGCGAGCCCGGCGCCGCTGAACTCGGCGCCGCGGACCATCGTGCGCAGCTTGTAGATCGCGAACGGCCTGCCGTTCTTGCCGGCTCGTGTCTGCGTGTAGATCGGGTGCCCCCGGGACTCGAGCCGGATCGCGAGCGCGAGCACCGCGACCACGGGTGCGGTGAGGATCGAGCCGATCAGCCCGGTCGTCAGGTCGAGTCCTCGCTTGGCGGCGCCGCTCATCGCGTGCCCTCGGCGGGGTCCCAGCCGGCTGGTGTGCCGCGTGTCACCCAGTCCCACAGGCCGGCGGCGAGCGAGGCCGTGGTCAGCACGTAATAGCGCGCGATCAGGAACGGGCGGGCGGGGACCGCGGAGGCGGCGAGCGCCGCGAGCAGCACCCCGAGCTGGATCGCCAGCGTTCCGATGTAGACCCAGCCGTGGCCGAGGAGCGCGATGTTCGCGCCCAGCGCGATCACGTGCAGGAACGGCGACACGTAGCGCAGCACCCGGTGCGAGGCGATCATCAGCGCGTACAGCGGGTCGTAGCCGCGCGGGGAGAGCATCCCGCCGCGGACGACGATCGGCCAGGTATGGCCCATCATCCGCCGCTTGCGAGCAAACTCCCCCTCCAGCGTCGGGACCATCTTCTCGCTGGCGCTGGCGTCGGGCGCGTACAGCGCCCGCCAGCCGTGCTTGACCATCGTGAACGGGAACGAGAGGTCGTGGCCCATGATCGGGTCGACGACCACGTAGGCGGCGCGACGCGTGGCGTAGATCGCGCCGTTGCCGCCGGTCACCGAGCGCACCCGTGACTCCAGCGCCCGCAGCGCCATCTCGTAGCGCCAGTAGATGCCCTCCTGGTTGGTGCCGTTCTCGGCGACCAGGCGCACGTCGCCGCACACGTAGCCGACGCTCGGATCGGCGAACGGCGCGATCAGGTTCGCGAGCGCGTCGGGCTCCCAGGTGACGTTGGCGTCCGAGAACGCGACGATCTCGCCCCGCGCGTGCTCGACGCCCGCGTCCTGGGCGAGGATCTTGCCGCCGCGCGGGAGCTCCAGCACGACGTCGGCACCCGCCGCGCGCGCCCGCTCGGGGGTCGCGTCGGTAGAGCCGTCGCAGGCGACGATCAGCTCGAGGCGGTCAGCCGGGTACTCGAGCGAGCGGAGGTTGGCGATCCGGGCTGCGATCACGTCCTGCTCCGCGTATGCCGCGACGATCACCGACACCGTCGGTGGCTCACCGGTCCCCCCGGCAGGCGCCTCGGCACCCGGGCGCCGCAGCCGTGCGATCCCCACCAGCAGCGCCCCGTACCCGAGGTGGGTGTAGAGCAGCAGGCCGACGCAGACCCAGAAGACGATTGCGAGCGCGGTCACGGCGGCGCGGATTGTGCCAGCCGAGTGGGAGCCGACCGCGCGGCCGGCTCGCTAACCGACGAGATCGCGGTACAGAGCAAGCGTTTGATGGGCCGTGGTCGACCACGAGTAAGGGCCCGCGGCGGCCGCGCGGGCCCCGTGTGCGAGACGCTCACGCGCGTCCGGATCGGACAGCAGCGTCCGGAGCGCATGCGCCAGCGCCTCGGGCTCACCGGCGGGCACGAGCCGCGCGGCGCCGGATTCCGCCAGCTCCGGAAAGCCTCCGACGTCGGTGATCACCGCCGGCTTTCCAAACGCCAGCGCGGTCGCGAGCACGCCCGAGAAGTCAAAGCGCTCGGTCTCGAGGTACGGAAGCACCACCACGTCGGCGCGCCGAAAGCAGGCGCCGAGCTCGGTGTCGGCGACGAACCGGGGGACCCACCGAACGCCGGCGGGCGCCCGCTCGAGGAGCGGCTCGAGCGCCATCCGCGGGCGGCCGATGATCCAGAGCTCGGCGTCGTCTGGCGGACCCGAGAGCGACCGCCAGGCTTCGAGCAGTGTCTCGATCCCCTTATAGGGTCGCAGCAGGCCGAAGAACAGCACCACCGGCCCACCGGGCGAGCCGAGCTCCGCGGGGAGCTCGCCGGTCGCACGTGTCAGGTAGTCGAACGCTCCGTGATGGATCACACGCACCTTCGCCGCGTCGACGCCCAGTCGGTCGATGAGCTGGCCGCGCCCATACTCGGAGTGGGCGATCACCGCGTCGACGGCGTCGTACAGGCGGCGCTGGGAGCGGACCTGGCCCGGCCGCGGCTCGCGCGGCAGCAGGTCGTGGGCGGTCAGCACGGTGGGGCGGCGCGGCAGCAGGAAGCGGTCGACCGCCTGGAGCGCCAGCCACTGGAAGTGGACCACGTCGGCCGCACTGGCGAGGCGCCGGTAGGCCAGCATGTCCGGGGCGTGCTCGAGCGTCTTGCTCGCCAACCGCAGCTTCGACCCGGGCGCGCCGATCGCGTGGCGGTAGAAGCGCTCGCTCAACGCGTAGCCGTCGGGCGCGGGCGCGGCACCGTACGCGAAGCCGCTCGTGACGAGCTCGACCTCGGCGCCGGCCTCGGCCAACGCCGCGCACAGCGAGTGGTCGTACGGCGGCGTGTACGCGGAGGGATCGACGACCTGGACGCGCATCAGCGATCGACGGCGCGGCGGGCCAGCGTCGCGATCCGCTCGGCGGTCGCCTGGCTGCGGGATCCCCCGAGGGCCTGCAGGCGCGCGCCCCGATCACGCTGCACGCGCCGGACCGAGGGCGCCAGCGACCGAAGCGCCGGCTCGCCGGGGCTTCGATTGAGCAGGTCAAGGGCGCACCGGAGGGGATGGCGGAGCAGCAGCAGCAGCGCCGCGCCGATCCGAGCGGCGGCGCCGTCGTCCTCGAGGTAGTCGATCTCCAGGCGGCCGGCGAGCCCCACATCGAGCGCCTCGGGGCGGGCGACGGCTTCGACGCGCGCGTGCTCGAGCGTCCCCGCCAGCTCTGCGAGCGGATCACCGCGGGCGGGGAAGCGGTCCGCGACCAGCACCACGTCGACGGGCGCCCGCCTGCCCGGCTCGCGCACGGGCCGGTTCGAAAGCGCGAACCCGGCGAGCTCCTCGACCGACAACAGCGCGTCGAGCGCGAGGTAGCGACCGCGCTCCAAACGTCCGGCGTCGACGGGCGGCGCACCGCGGGGGGGCGGCGGCGAGGCGGCGCTCGATCCGCGACCGCGCCGCACTTGCGCGGAGGCTCGCCTCAGTGCCCGGAGCGCTGCGGGCTGGGGCTCAAAGCCTTCGTAGCGGCGCGCCAGCCACGCTCGGCCGGCGGCGTAGCCGCGCCACTGGTGACGGAGCTCGGCGATGCTCGACCGGTACTGATGCTCGATCCACGCCTCGCCACGCGACTCGAGCCCCCATCCGGCCCGCTGAAGGCGCCAGGCGAAGTCGGTGTCCTCGGCGGCGCGGAGACCCTCGTAGAAGCCCCCCACCTCGGCGAACGCCGCTCGCTTGACCATCAGGTTGGCCGCGGCGGCACGAGGCATGAACGGGTGCTGGAGGTGCGTCCGCTGGTCGAGGAACGAGCGAGCATTGCCGTAGCGCGCGGCCACCGTGTCGGCGGCGGGTGCCGGGAGCACGTCCCCGACCAGTGCGCCGGCATCGTTGCCGGGCGGCTGCGAAAAGTACGCGTCGAGGAGGTCGGGATTTGGCCGTGTGTCGGAATCGATGAACAGGATCCATTCGCCCCTGGCGTGCGCGGCGCCGGCGTTGCGCGCGTGCGCGGGCGAGTGCTCGCCGTCGCTCCTGATGACGGTCACGCCGTCGCAGGGCGCGACCGTGCCGGCGTTGTCGACGAGGATCAGCTCGTCGCCCGGAGCTATGCGCAGCGAGCGCAGCGCGTCGAGGGCCGCCCGGGCTGCGGCGGCGTCGCCGGCAAACGGCATCACCACGCTGACCTCAGGCCGGCTCACGCGCCGCTCCCCTTCTTCGCACCCGCATCAGCAGCTCGCGCACCTGACCGAGCTCGCGGGGGTGTGCGAACCCGGTCGCCCACAGCAGCGCCGGAATCGCGGCGAACGCCGCCGCGCGCGACAGGAACCCTGCGGCCCCGTGCGTTGGGAGCAGCACGTCGCCGGCGACGGCGATCGCGCTCATCACGATCGTGATCTGGAGTAGCCGGCGCCACTCGAATGTAACCGCGAACGCGCGCCTTGTAAGCAGGTGCATGACCAGGAGCATCACCGCGTAGGCGCCGCACAGCGCGACCCCGGCGCCGGCGATCCCCAGCGGTGGGACCAGCACGAGCAGCAGCACGACGTTGGCGGCGAGGCCGGCGAGCGCGGCCGGGAAGTTGCGGGTGGTCACCTTGGCGCGCCCGGCGATCACCAGGAACACGACCCACAGCCCGTACATCGCCCATCCCAGCGAGACCCAGGGAAGCGCTCGGTAGGCGTCGAAGAAGGAGGGCGCGGCGAGCAGCCGCAGGACCCAGCGCCCCAGCAGCGTCAGACCAGCGACGACCCAGCCGCTGACCAGCACGTAGTAGGTCGTCACGAGCCCGTACAGCCGCGCCGCCTCGGCGTCGTCGGAGACGGAATAGGCCAACGGCGGCCACGCGTACTGGAACGCGCGGACGATGAATGCGACCGCTCCGGCCAGCTTGATCGCGATCGAGTAGAGGCCCGCCAGCGCCGGACTGCGGGCGTGGTAGACGTAGTAGCGGTCGATGATGCTGAGCGCGTACACCGAGGCCTCCGCCGGCACCGTCGGCAGACCGAACCGCAGCAGGTGACCGAACCGCTCGGCGCCCGCCCCGTGACGCGGGAGCAGGCGGTGTCGCATGGTCCACCAGAGCCCCAGCAGCACCACCGTGGAGGCGCCGTAGTTGCCCAGCAGCAGCCCGCGCGCGCCGTCGCCGAGCCCCACCACCAGCACAACCGATGCCGCGATCGTGAGCCCCACGTTGATCAGCGAGGCGACCGCGTATGCGCGGATCCGCTCGTCGACGCGCAGCAGCGCGTAGGCGAGCTCCAGGTTGGTGAACGCCCACAATCCCAGCACCGCGATCAGGAAAGTCGTGGTGTCCCGGTAGCCGAGAACGAGCTTCGAGAGGGGGGCGGCGGCGGCCGCGAGGATCGTCGCCGCGATCGTCGTGGCCACCAGCAGGAAGACCACCGCGCGGCGCGCAAGCGCGTCGCGCCGCCGCGGGTCCGCGTCGCTGAAGTGATAGCGCAGGAATGCTTCGATCATCCCGAAGCGGACGAGGATGCTGATGAAGATCACGCCGTTGCCGAGCAGTTCGACGACCCCGTAGCCGGCCGGCGTGATGTACCGCGTGTACACCGGCAGCAGCAGCACCGCGATGAACTTCGAGACGACGTCGGCGACCTGATAGGCCGCCAGCGACCTGATCAGCCGCTGGAGGTAGCTCGTCACGGGGAGGAACGGTACGGATCGAAGCTACCTGCGCACCGTCACGATCGCCTGCGAGACCGAGCGCAGGCGGGGGTGAGCGCTCGCCGGGAACGAGCCTGTGTTACACGCCGCGTCGGTGACCTGCAATCCGATCAGGTACCTGCCCGCCGGCGCGGGTCGCATCTTGATGCGAGCGTCCCAGGTGGTGCTCTGCGCGGCCCAGGCGGTCAGGAACTGCTTGACCTCACGCAGCCGGCCGTGCCGGGCGATCCGGTAGATGATGACCGTCGCCCCGCGTCCCTCGTTGCCGGTGTAGCTGATCTTGACCCCGGTCAGCGCCCGCCCGCGGATCGCCTGCGGGCTGACGCTCGTGATCTCAGGGCGCGGTGGGACGGTCTTCACGGTCACCGGCTCAGGGCCGGAGGAGTTCGAGATCGTGACGGTGCGGCGCGCACCGGTCAGGTACACCTTGATGTAGTAGCGCCCGTCGGGGGCGACGAGACCGTCGGGCTCGCGGCCGTTCCACACGAACAGCGAGCGAACCGGATGCGAGCCGCCCTGCATGTAGCGCCCCGTCGCGAGCGTCGCGACGATCCTGCCTGCCGCGTTGACGACGTACACGTTGACCGTGTCCGAGCGATTCTGCAGGTAGAACGAGATCTGCATCTGGCGGTGGTCGACGTACCTGCGGCTCGCCGGCTGGTAGCAGGTGACCCCGCCGACCGGGTTGATCACCGCCGGGAACGGCGCCGGGGTCCCGGTGAGCAACGGCGTACTCGTCTTCAGATGCTGGGTGATGAAGAACGCCGCGACAGTCGCCGCGACCAGCACGGCGAACGCGGTCACCGGAAATCTCCTCACACGCTCACCACCGCGGTGTTGGGCACCTCGAACTCGTGGAACGCGTCGAGCCCGCGCGGGTCCGACAGCGACAGCATGGCGCGGATCGAGCCTCCGTGACACACCAACAGCGCGGGGAGCTCGCCGGCCGCGCGGGCGTCATCGACGCACGCGTGCACCCGGCTCTGCTGCTCGCCGAGCGACTCGCCGCCCGGGAACCTCCACTCGGCACCCCCGCGCATCCACGCCGCGTAGCGCTCGGGCTCCTCGCGAGCGACATCCTCGAACAGTCGCCCCTCCCAGTCGCCGCGGTTGGCCTCGCGCAGGCGCCAGTCGAGTCGTGGCCGCAACCCCAGACGCGCGCCCACGATCTCGGCCGTCTCCCGGGCGCGGCTCAGGTCCGAAGACCACAGCGAAACGATCCCGTCGTCGGCGAGTCGCTGCGCCAGCCCGGCCGCCTGTCGGATGCCGGTGTCGTTCAGGGGCGTGTCACGCCAGCCCTGGAAGCGAAGCGGCGGACGGTTGTCGTCGGTCTCGCCGTGACGCGCGAGGAGCACGGTCCTAGCCCCGGCGCCCACCTACGACTCACGCCGCTCGACGCCCATCGTGTCCGAGCGCAGCCCGAGCCGGAGCGTCTCCAGCGCCAGCACCTCGTCCACGGGAACGTTTCCGAGGTTTACGTCTGCGCCGAAGCGGCGCACGAACCACACCTGCTGGTCCTTGCGGGGGGCGTCGAACAGGATCGAGCCCGGGTCGATTTCGTGCACGATCTCGTCGATCAGCCCCTCCCGGACCTCGCCTGAGGGCCGGAAGATCCCCGCGGTTCCGCTCTCACGTCCCTCCGCGATCACCTTCCACGCACCGGCGCCCAGCTCCTCGCGCATCTGCTCGACCCACAGGTACGGCGGCGTGATCGCGCCCGTGTCGTCCTTGGAGCCGACTTCCGAGAGGACTGTGAACTCGGCGGCCAGGCGGGCGATCAGCTCCACCTTTCGCTCGTGGTCGAGCGCGATCGTGCCGTCGGAGATCTCGAAGTGCTGGAGCCCCAGCTCCCGGACCCAGGCGAGCAGGAGCTCGAGCCGGTCCTGCGCGATCGCGAGCTCGGTCAAGCTCCCGCCCAACACGACAGGGATCCCGTGGTCGCGGTAACGGGCGAGCTTGCGCTGGAGGTTGCCGGTGGCGACCGCCGTGCCCCAGCCGAGCTTGACGAGGTCGACGGAGGCGCCGGCCACCTCGATCAGGCCGTCGACCTCGGCGAGCGATAGGCCCCTGTCGAGCACGTGCGTGATCCCCTGCTGCCGGGGCTTGGCGCTCCGGCTGGGGAGCTCGAGGAAATCCGCTCCCACCGGGGCTACGAGTTGGCCAGGTCCGCGCCCACGGTCACGACCACGTTGGCCGTGCACGGCGTGGTCGACGGGCAGGCGACCTGCTGCGTGGGCGTGTCGATCGGCTGCACCGAAGATGGGTTCAGCTTCAGCGAGGCCGCGACGTGAAGCGCATCCGCACGGTCCTTGGCGCCGGGGAAGAACGAGACGATCGTCGTGGGCTGGCTCTGGTTGGCGGCCGTCGCGAGGTTCCCCTCCTTGTAGCCGAGCGCGACGAGCTTGGCGCCGATCGTGTGTGCGAGCTGGTTGGTGCTGGTGCCGTTGAGCACTGCCACCGTCACCGACGCCGGCGAGAACGGGGCGGCGGGGCGCGGCTTGTGCCGGGTGGGGACGTTCGTGGTCAGGGGAGCGCTGGTGGACTTGGGGCTGCTCGTGCCGCTCGAGGTTGCGATCAGGAGGACCGCGATCACCGCGCCGACGCCGGCCGCCCCGACCAGGATCGCGAGGCCCCGGCCCAGCCGAGAGCGGCGGGGGGCGGGTGGACGCAGGGGCGGCAGCTGCGAGCGGTCCCGCGGCCCGCCGGACGGCGGCTGGCGCGGCGGGGGCGGCGGGGGCGGCGGGTCCTGTGTGGCGACGGATGACGACGCCGCCACCGGCTCGTAGCTGGCGCCGTTGGCCCCGGCCACCGTGACGGGGGCCGGCGCGGGCGCGGCGACGGGGGCGGCGGCGGGGCGCTCAGGCTCGAACGGTTCGGGCACGGTCCGCTGCGGGATTGAGGCCGGCACCGCGCGAGCGGGCAGGTCCGACTCCGCCGGCGGGGACTGCAGCGGCTGTGGCGCGACTGCGGGTTCAACGGCAACCTGGGCCAGCGGCACCACCCGCGTGGCGGCCGCCAGCGCGGGCGCGCCCAACCCGGCAGGGGCGAACGGAACCGGGACTCGGGAGGGCGAGGCCGCCGAGACCGGGCGCGCTACCGCGGCCGGCGGGGGCACCACGACCGGCTGTGCGCGGCTCAGCTGCGCGACCCTCGCCTCGGCCTGCATCAGGCGCTGGGTCAGGAGCGCCGCCTCTTCCCGGAGGTTGGCGGTTTCACGAGCGTGCGCGAAGTACAGGAGGACGAGGACAGCGAGCCCGATGATCGCTGCAAAGCCCGCGTCCGCTCCGACCGACGAGATGAAGTTATGAATCGAGAAGGCGAGCGGGATCGACGCCATGCGAGCCCAGTCTACGTCGCCAGGCGGGCGTCTTCGCCCTCAAGGGGGAGGCGCCCGCGGGCCAGCCGCGCGACGTGCTGTGCGAGCGCCGCGGCGTCGTCTTCGAGCACCAGCAGGTTGAGCTCGGTGAACGTTCGCTCGACCCAGGCAGGATCGACCGGGTCGCGTTGTGCCCTCGAGATCTTCTGGGCGGGCGTCGGCTGCGGATGCTCGTACGGGTTGAACAGCTCCTCGTGGAGCTTCTCCCCGGGACGCGCGCCAACGATCTCGATCGCGATGTCGCGCTCGGGCTCCAGGCCGGATAGGCGGATCATCGTGTCGGCCAGCTCGATGATCCTGACCGGCTCGCCCATCTCGAGCACGAACAGCTCGCCGCTGGACTCGCTCAGCGAGCCCGCCCGGATGACCAGCTGGACCGCCTCCGGGATCGTCATGAAGTACCGCTTCATTCGCTCGTCGGTCACCGTCACCGGTCCGCCGGCCGCGATTTGGCGGCGGAAGATCGGGACCACCGACCCGGAGGACCCGAGCACGTTGCCGAACCGTACCGTCGCGTAGATCGTCTCCGGGTAGCGCGTCGCGGCCGCTTCTACCGCCCACTCGGCGAGCGCCTTCGAGGCGCCCATGACGGTCGCGGGCCGGACCGCCTTGTCGGTCGAGACGAGCACGAACGTGCCGACGCCGCTCTCGCCCGCGATCCGCGCAACCAGCTGCGTCGCGATCGCGTTGTTACGGATCGCCTCGACGGGGTTGAGCTCCATCATGGTGACGTGCTTGTAGGCGGCGGCGTGGAACACCACCGCGGGGCGGTACTCGTTCATCACCTCGCGCATCCGCTCCTGCTCCTTGCAGTCGGCGAGCACCGGGATCGCCGTGCGCACGTGGCGGTCCTCTTCGAGCTCGCGGACGATCTCGAACAGGTTGTCCTCGGCGTGGTCGACGAGGATCAGTCGGCGCGGCCCGACGCGCGCGATCTGACGACAGAGCTCGCCCCCGATCGAGCCGCCGGCGCCGGTCACCAGCACGACCTCGTTGGCGAGGTATGCTCCGACCCGCTCGATCTCCATACGCACAGGCTCGCGACCGAGAATGTCCTCCACCTGTACCGAGCGCAGCTGCCGGGTGACCCGCAGCTCGCCGGATCCCTCGCGCAGCAGCTCGAACAGGGTCGGGGTCGTGCGCACCGGGATCCCGCGCTCCCGACAAGCGGTCACCACCCGGGCGCGAAGCGTTCCGGGCGCTGAGGGAATCGCGATCACGACCTCGTCGGGCTCCGCCTCGTCGAGCACCCGCGCCAGGTCGCCGGAGGAGGTGGTGCCGAGCACCTTCAGTCCGTATTCGTCCTTGATCCTCAGCTTGCGCGGGTCGTCGTCGACGAACCCGACCGGCCGCATCTGCAGCTGCGGGTTGCGAACCAGCTCGCGGACGACCAGCCGGCCGCCCTCGCCGCCACCGACGATCAGCACGTCACGCGCGCCCTTGGCGACGCGGAAGCTCCGGACCCGGCCTTCCACCACGAGATGAATCAGAAACCGCGCGCCGATCAGCAGCGCGAGCGACAGCAGGAAGAACAGCGCAATCACGCCGGCGGGCAGCAGGACCGCCGAAGACGGCACGAAGCTGAAGTTGTGCCGCAGCTCGATCCGCGCCGGGGTCTGCACCGGATGGCCGAGCGCGACCGCCACCACGACGACGAACGTCCCGGCGAGCGCGCCCTTTATGACCGCCTCGTACTCGCGCTGGCTGATGAAGGTCCAGAGTCGCTGGTAGGCGCCGAACGCCGCCACGGCGCCCACCATCACGGGCACAACCCAGCCGATCGTCGAGCTGAGCAGGAGCCAGTAACGGTGATTGGGGCCGCTGAGGCCGTCCTCGAACCGCAGCCGGTAGGCGAGGAAGTAGGCGAGCGCGACCAGGAATCCGTCCACCAGCAGCTGCGGGAGGGAATGGCGGTGAATCGGAAAGGCCGCGGATCTGATCCGCCGGCGCATGCGAGCCGGGATTCTAATGCCCGGCGGCGGCAGGGACGTTGCTCAGAAGGCCCGCACGACGGGCGAGGTGGCGAGTGTGTGGCCGGTTGCGTCGAGCGCCTCGACAGTGTGTGGGCGTCAGCGAGCCGGCGACAGCAGCAGATCGACCATCACCGCCGGATCGCGCCGGACCCGTGGCTCGGCGGACGGGCTCTGGGGACTGCGCTTGGCCAGTTCGACCTGCTCCGCGCTACGAAGCTGGCGCAACCTGCCGGCGGCGATCAACCGCTCGTCGACTGCCCCGAGGCGCCCTTCGAACACGGTATACACCGGGGTCCCGAGGGCAACCGCCTCTCGGTTCATGGTCCCGCCGGCGGACACGACGAGGTCCGCGTAGGCGACAAGCGACTGGGCGTCCACGGCCCGCTCGGGAACGATCAATCCGCCCGCGGCAAGCAGCGCCGCCCGCTGCGCCTCGGTCCGTGGAAGCACCACCGTCTGGCTGCCGCGCAGGCGCTCGAGCACCTGCCCGAAGAGATCGTTCTCGAATCGGTGGTAGAGCGAGACCTCAGGGGGTGTGCGTATCACGGCGATCGGATCCGCGCCAGCGAGGCCGAGCTCGTCGAGGACCGCCGGGTCTGGCTCGAAGTCAGCGAGGTAGTACTCCTCCTTGAGCCCGGGGTAGGCGCGGATCTTGCCGCGCGCGCCGTAGCGGTAGAGGCGCTCGGGCGGGATCGCGTCCGGCACCACCACCGCCCTCGCCAGCCGGCAGTTGAGGTTGTGCTGGATCGTGGCCCACTCGTAGTCGAACGTCGTGGCGGATGGGATCCGCAGCAGGGCCGCGGCGACGGTGATGTCGTTTGACCCGTGCCCCAGCGCGAGCTCGACGCGGCGCGCCCGGGCCCAACGCACCAGCGACAGCGAGCGCGCCGCGAGCCCCCCGGCCTTCGCCGCCACCCCGGCACCACGGTGGCGGCCGATGGCGGTGTGCTCGATTCCGAACCGGTGGAGCAGACCGAGTGTCTGGGCGAAGTCGCGTGCGGTGACCTCGACCTCGTGGCCGCGCGCGCGCAGCTCGGCGATCACGGGCCGCATCACGAGCACGTGCGGAGAGTTGGTGAGGTCGACCCAGATCCTCACGTCAGCCCCGTCGCGATCGCTGCGACGACCTCGCGGGCCTGCTCGTGGCCGAGCACGGGGCTCATCGGAAGCGCGAGGTTGGTGCGCGCCAGCAGATCGGTGACGGGAAGCGCGGCGCCCGCGCCGTAGGGCGCCATCGCCGCCTGGCGGTGCAGCGGCGTGCGGTAGTAGCCGCGCGACTGCACACCTTGCTGCGCGAGCGCCGGCATCGAGCTCGGGGGCGCGGTCGTGGGCGACCACAAACAGGTGCCAGGCCGGCGAGGCCTGATCCGGCGGGGCGGGTAGACCGACATACTCGCCGAGCCCCGCCTCCAGATACGCGTCCGCGGCGGCGCGGCGGCCTTCGGCCCAGCCGTCGAGCTCGGGCAGCAGCACCCTCAGGAGCGCGGCCTGAAGCTCGTCCAGGCGCGAGTTGTAGCCGACGTACTCGAAGTTCTGCTTGTCGCGCGAGCCGTGGAAGCGGAGCGCGCGGGCGAGCTCCGCGACCTCGTCGTCGTCGGTCGCGATCGCGCCGCCGTCCCCGAAGCAGCCGAGGTTCTTCGACGGGTAGAACGAGATCGTGGCGGCGTCGCCGAGCGCGCCGGCCTTGCGCGCGCCGAGCGCGCGCGCCCATCGCCTGCGCGGCGTCTTCGAGCACCGGCAGCCCCAGCGCGCGCAGCTCCGGCACCGGCGCCGGGCAGCCGAACAGGTCGACCGCGATGATCGCCTTCGTGTCGTGGCGTGAGCGCCGCCCGGACCGTCTCCAGCGTGACGTTGCGGGTGTCCGGGTCGACGTCGCAGAACACCGGACGTGCGCCCGCGGTGACCGCCGCCTCGGCCGTCGCGTAGAACGTGAACGACGGCAGCACGACCTCGTCGCCGGCGGCGATGCCGAGCGACGCGCAGCGCGATCGTGATCGCATCGGTCCCGTTGGCGACGCCGATCACGTGCCGGACGCCGAGGTAGGCCGCGCAGCTCGGCTTCGAACGCCTCGACCTCCGGGCCGAGCACGTAGCGACCGCCGCGCGAGCACGGACTCGAGGCGCTCCAGGAGCGCCCCCCGCAGCGGCACCAGCGGGGTCTCGGTATCGAACAACGGGATCGTCACGTCGGTGAGGAAACCCTAATCGGGCCGGAAGTGGCGCTTGCGGGCAGTCCCGGTACGCTTGCCGGCCTTGGTGCTCGAACTCGCCTCCGTCACCGACTCGCTCGTCAATCTCGCGACCCACCTGATCAGGGACATCGGCCTGGCTGGCGTCGCGCTGCTGACAATGACCTCGGGCGTGATCGGAGTGCCCGGGTCGGAGCCGACGATGCTGTTCGCGGGCTTCAACGTCTACCAGGGCCATCTGAGCCTGGTCGGCATCATCGTGTTCGGGGTGCTGGGGGACGTGCTCGGCGCCTGCGATCGCGTACGCCATCGGCTACTTCGGCAGCCGCGAGCTGTTCGAACACCAAGGCGGCAAGCTGCACATGAGCGCCGCTCGCCTCGACCGGACCCACAGATGGTTCGAGCGATACGGCTCGCCGGTGATCGTCGTCTCACGCCTGATCCCGTTCATCCGAGCCGCGTTCCCGTATGCGGCGGGCGTCGGCACGGATGCCATTCGGCCGATTCGTCGTGTTCACGACGATCGGCTCGATTCTGTGGATCACCGCGCTGGGCGTCCTCGGCCGTGAGGTCGGCAGCAGCTGGCAGAGCTGGCGGCACAACCTCGAGTACGTCGACTATGTCGGCGCGGCGGTGCTGGTCGGCGCCCTCGCGTACCTCGTGGTGCGCCGTAGCCGCGGCGGCGGCGGCCGGCCGACGCCGGATGTCGCGGCCTGAGCGCGGACCGGAGCTTCGAGCTGTCGGTGCGCCGGGCGATCGCGCTCGGGGCACTGCACGGCCCCGCCGAGCTGCTGCCGATCTCTTCCTCGGGCCACGTCACCGCGATTCCGTGGCTGCTCGGATGGCGCTATGACGAGCTCGACCCGGAGCTGCGCAAATCGTTCGAGGTGGCGCTCCACATCGGCACAGCCGCCGCGCTGCTGATCGTCCTCCGCGAGGAGGTCGGCGAGGCCGTGCGCGCGCTCGATGGCCGGCGGCTGGCGCTGGCGCTGTTGACGTTCGCGCCGGCGGCGGTCGCCGGCTATGCGCTGGAGCGCCAGATCGAGCGCAGGCTCGGAGACGCCAAGAGCCGTTGCGGCGGGGCTCGTCGCGGGAGCCGTTGCGATGGCGATCGCGGACCGCTCCCCGCAGACGCGCCGCCACGAAGAGGCGGGCCCCACCGACGCGCTGTGGCTCGGACTCGCGCAGGCCTGCGCGCTCGTCCCGGGCGTATCGCGCAACGGCGCCACGCTCGCGGCCGCACGGCTGCTGGCGGTTCACGCGCGCCGACGCCAACCGCCTCTCACGCCACGCCGCGCTGCCGGTGATCGCGGGTGCGACGGTGCTGAAGAGCTTGCGGCTCAGCCGCCGCGGGACTGGATGCTCAGACCGGAGCGGCGTTCGCGGCCGGGGCGGCGTCGTCGTTCTGCCTCGACACTGGTCTCGGGCTGGCTGATCCGCCGCGTCGAGCGCGATCGATCGCTGCTCCCCTACGCGCTCTATCGGGTCGCCCTGGCGGCGGCGATCACCATGCGCCGGGAAAGCTGAGCGAGGGACATGCGCGATCGGCGTGGTACTGCGTGTGGCACCACGGCCATGTGGCGCAAAATAGAGGGATAGGAGATGAGCACGCTGCTCGGCACCATCCTCAACGGTCGCTACCGGCTCGAGGCCCGGATCGGCGCCGGAGGGATGTCGACCGTGTACCGCGCCCTGGATGAGACGCTCCAGCGGCAGGTCGCGATCAAGCTGATGAACCGCGAGGTAGCGAGCGACTCCGATCAGCTCGAGCGATTTCGCCGTGAGGCCCGCGCGGTCGCCCAGCTTTCTCATCCTCACGTCGTCGGCGTAATCGACGCCGGCGAGGACGAGGGTCGCCCGTACATCGTCTTCGAGTACGTCGAGGGGGAGACGCTCAAGGAGCGCATCCGGCGCCAGGGACAGCTGCCGGTCACCGAGGCGGTCGCGTACGCGATCGAGATCGCCCGGGCGCTGGGCGCGGCGCACGCCCGGCACATCGTCCACCGCGACGTCAAGCCGCAGAACGTGCTGATCGACGAGGAGGGCTCGGCGAAGGTCACAGACTTCGGGATCGCCCGTACGCTCGACGAGGAGGGATTGACCGCCGACGGGCGGGTGATCGGGACGACCGACTACGTCGCCCCCGAGCAGGCGCTGGGGCAGCCGGTTACCGGCCAGTCCGACCTCTACTCGCTTGGAATCGTGCTGTACGAGATGCTCAGCGGCGAGGTCCCCTACGAGGGCGACAGTCAGGTCGCGGTCGCGATGAAGCACGTCCGAGAGGATCTCCCCGACATCCAGTTCAAACGTCCGGAGGTCTCGGCGTCGCTGGCGGCCGTGATCGACCGGGCAACTGCCAAGCGCCCGGAGGACCGTTACGCCGACGACGCCGAGCTGATCGCCGACCTGGAGGACGTACTGGCGATCGAGACGGCGCGCGCAGGCAGCGCGACCGGCGAGGTGACGAGCGTCCTGCGAACGCTCCCGTCGCGGACCCAGCGCCGGGTCCCGTTCCGCCTCAGGCATCGGGTGATCGCGGTGCTGTCGCTGGTGGTCGTCCTCGCGGCCGTGGCCGGGGCGGCGGTATGGCTCTCAACGCGCGCCCATCACGGCACGGGAAAACTCTCCGGCAGGCCACCGGCGAAGAGCCTCCAGCAGGTGAGCCTCTGCCAGGACTGTGCCCAGGGCTTCAACCCCCTCGGGACGCCCACCGACGAGACTCCCAACGCGAGCTTCGCGATCGATAATCAGCTGGGGACCTACTGGGACACCCAGCAGTACTACGATCGCAGGCTCGACAAGGCCGGCACCGGCATCTACGTCAACGCCGGCCCCGGCACCGCCTCGGGCACGACCGCGCGCGTACTCCGGATCCTTGACAACACGCCCGGGTTCACGGCCACGATCTACGCACGGAATGACACCCCGCCGCTCCAGGCGCCCCCCGGAAATGGCTGGACCCAGATCTCCGCGACCACGACGGTCGGCTCCAACACGTCGATCCGTCTGGACAGCGGCAGCACCCCGTACCGCTACTTCCTCGTGTGGATCACGAGCATCGGCGGCCATGAGCAGCTCGCCATGGACGAGATCGCGCTGTACCGGTAGCGCCAGCGCCGACTCAGTGAGTGTGCCGCCGCTCGTCGGCGTGGCGCTCCAGCGCGAGCGCGAGCAGCCGGTCGAGTAGCTCGGGATACCCGATGCCGTCGGCCTCGAACAGCGAGGCGAACACGCTGGTGGTCGTGAACCCGGGCATCGTGTTGAGCTCGTTCACGAGCACGCGCTCGCCCTCGACGAAGAAGTCGACGCGGGCAAGTCCGGAGCAGCCGACCGTCCGGTAGGTGCTGAGCGCCAGCTCGCGGACCCGCTCCCGGACGTGCCGCGGCAGGCGCGCCGGCACGATCAGCTCCATCCCACCGGGCGTGTACTTGGCCTCGTAGTCGTACCAGCCGGTCTCGCCGGCGCCGAGCAGGATCTCCCCCGGCTGCGAGGCGACCGGCTCGCCGTTGCCGATCACCGAGCACTCGACCTCGATACCGCCTGCCGCGGCCTCGACGATCGCCAACGGATCGTGCTCGAAGGCGACCTCGAGCGCGCCGCCGAGCTCGGCCTCGCTCACAACGCGGCCGATCCCCACGGAGGACCCGAGGCGGGCCGGCTTGACGAATACGGGCAGGCCGAGCGCGGCCAGGCTCCCCAGCACGCCGTCGCGGTCGCTGTCGTACTGCTCGGCGCGGACCGCCCGGTAGTCCACCTGAGGCACGCATCGGTGGCGCATCAGCTCCTTGAAGGCAACCTTGTCGATGCACAGTGCCGAGGCGAACACACCGGCGCCGACGTACGCGACGTCGAGGCACTCGAGCAGGCCCTGAACCGTCCCATCCTCGCCAAACGGCCCGTGCAGCGCGGGGAAGCAGACGTCCGCGCCCTCCAGCCCGCGGCCCGGAACGAGCGCCAGCTCGCTGCCGTCCCGGCGCCACACGCCGTCACGGCCGATATCGATCGGGATGGCGGTATGGCCGCCCTGCTCGAGGCCCTTCCGGATCGATGCCGCCGAGGCGAGCGAAACCTCGTGCTCGGAGGAGCGGCCGCCCCCGAGCACCGCGACGGTCAGCGGGTTCACGGCGTGGTCGGCGTGGTGGGCGTCGTGGGCGTGGTAGGCGTGGTCCGCGTGGTCGGCGTGGTCGGCGTTGGCTTTGAGGAGAAGTGGCCGACGACGATCGTCACGGAGCTGCCCTTCTTGGCGCTCGTGCCGGGATTCGGGCTCTGGCTGAGGACGACCCCGTCCTGGCTCCTGTTGGTGACGTTCTTCGTGGTCTGAGCGACCTTGAAGCCGGCGCCCTGGAGCGCGCCGGACGCGGCCTGGGCTGTCTGTCCTTTGACGTTCGGCACGTTCGCGGTCGTCGGCGCCTGTGCGATCACGAGGTTGACCGCCGAACCGGGGCTGGCCTGGGAGTTCCCGGGCGGAGATTGGCTCAGCACGGTTCCGGGCGGAGCGCTGGAAGTGGCCTGCTGGCTCGCGGTCACCGCGAAGCCGGCGGCCTGTAAGGCCTGCTTCGCCGCCTGCTCCGTCTGACCGGTCTCGTCTGGAACCGTGACCTTGCCCCTCCCGCTGGAGACGAGCAGGGTCACGAACGAGCCGGCGGGCACGGCTGTCCCAGCCGGCGGGTCGGTGTCGATCACCTCACCCTGTTGGATCGTGTCGCTCTGCTCGTTTACCAGCTTGGCGACCTTGAGCCCCATCTTGCCGAGTTGGTGTGTCGCCTGGGACGGGGTGTCCCCGACCGTGGTGGGGACCGAGACGTTGCCGGGCCCGGAAGAGACGGTCAACGAGACCGACGATCCCTTGTCGACCTTCGTGCCGCCGACGGGGATCTCTCCGATCACCGTCTGGGGCGCCTGCGTGCTGGCCTGCTGGGTCACGCTGACGCGGAAGCCCGCGTTCTGGAGAATCGTGCGCGCCACGGGCAGCTGGTCGTGGATGACGTTGGGAACGACGACCTGAGCAGGCCGCGTGAGCAGGTAAGCGACCGCCCCCCCGGCCAGCAGCAATGCGAGCAGCAACGCGATCCACGGCCACGGACTCCGCGACCGCCTGCGATCGTCGGGGGGCGACCCGGCGGCCCCCGAGTCGTACGGAATCACCGGGTAGACGGACAGCGGTGGTGGTGGCGCGGGCTTGTCTGGCGCCACGTTCCTGGCCTGCGCGCCAGCGAGCCCGGCCGCGGCGACCGGCACCCCGACGCCCGCCAGCGCGGCCATCGAGGCCGTCCGCTCTCCGCTCGAGCCCGCCCGGATCGCGCTCTTGGCGGCCTCGAGCGCGGCGATGAACTCGTCGGCGTCGTGCGGACGGTCTGCGGGATTCTTGTTGAGCGCCCACATCGTGACCTGCTCGAGCTCCGGCGGGATACCGGGGTTGAAGCGGCGCGGCGCCGCCGGCGTCTCGGATACGTGCTTGAGGGCAATCGTGACCGCGGCCTCGGCGTCGAACGGCACGTGCCCGGTCAGCATCTCGTAGAGCACCACCCCAACCGAGTACAGGTCCGACGCGGCGCTGACCGCGTGGCCCTGCGCCTGCTCCGGGGAGAGGTACTGCGCGGTCCCCATGATCGACCCGGTCTCGGTCATATCGGACGCGCCCGCGCGGGCGATACCGAAATCCGTCACCTTCGCGAGGCCGGTGTCGTCGACGATCACGTTGTGGGGCTTCAGGTCGCGGTGGATCACCCCGTGGCGATGGGCGAAGCGAGCGGCCTTGAGGATCTGGATCGTGAGGTCGATCGCTCGTACCGGGTCGATCGGGGCCTCCTGGCGGATCACCTGCTTGAGCGACCGGCCGGGGATGTACTCCATCGCGATGTAGTACGTGCCGTCGTAGGCTCCCCGGTCGTACACGCTGACGATGTTGGGGTGCTGGAGGCCGGCCGCTGCCTGCGCCTCACGGCGGAACCGCTCGACGAACCCCGGATCCTCGGAGAAGCGGCGGTGCAGGAGCTTCAGGGCCACCTTGCGACCGAGCTGCTCGTCCTCGGCCATGAATACATCGGCCATCCCACCGCTGCCGAGGCGCGAGACGACTCTGTAACGGCCGTCGATCAGCGTCCCGGCCTCTACTTCCGGCATCGTCAGCGCCCCTCCGCCAGCAGCGTCTGGAGCACGGCCCTGGCGATCGGCGCGGCGACCGTGCCGCCAAAGCCGCCGTGGGACTGATCGACGGTCACGGCGATCGCGACCGTCGGGTCCTGGGCCGGGGCGAACGCGACGAACGACGGCTGTGTCAGGTTCGAGCCGTTCGGGCCGATCGAGGCCGTCCCCGTCTTACCCGCGACGCTGATCCCAGAGAGCTGAACCGCGGTGCCGGTCCCCTCCTCAACTACGTTGGTCATCATCCGCGTGAGGTCCCGGGCGGTCGTCGGGCTCATCACCTGCGAGTAGACGCTCGGGGTGATCGTCCTCACGGTCACCCCGACGCTGTTGACCACGCGCGCGGTCAGGTGCGGCACCATCAGCTTGCCGCCGTTGGCGACCGCCGCCGCCACCATCGCCATCTGCAGCGGCGTGGTCGTCACGCCGCCCTCCCCGATACCGATCCGTCCGATGTCCTCGTCCTGGCTCCCGGGCTGCAGGACCTTGCCGGTGTACGAGAGCACGTCGCTGGCGCGCATCTCGGTCGGCGGGTAGTCAAGCGGCGGGATCGAATAGAAGCCAAAGCGCTTCATGTACTTCGTCATCGTGGGGATCCCCACGTGCTCCGCCACCTGGGCGAAGATCGTGTTGATCGAGTAGGTCATCGCCGTACTCAGCGACTGCGGCCCCCAGGACTTGCCGCCGTCGTTGGCGAGCGGCACGCCGGAGACTGTGATCGGCGAGTTGCCGTTGATCACCGAGTCCGGGGTGTAACTGCCGCTGTCGATAGCCGCGGCGGCCGTCACGATCTTGAACGTCGAGCCCGGCGCGTAGTGGGCCTGGGTCGCGCGGTTCAGCTGGGAGCATCCCGGGGGGTTGCAGACGGTGGGGTGGTTGTCGTCGTAGCTGGGGTTCGAGTACATGACCAAGACCGCGCCGTTGCGTGGGTTGAGCGCCACCACCGAGCCGGCCTGGCTTCCCAGTGCCTGCTTCGCCGCCTGCTGGGCCTTGGGATCGAGCGTGGAGTCGACGTCATCCCCGACACGCGTCGGCGTGAGCTGGCCGAAGATCGAGTTCAGCCCGGTCTGAAGTCCGCGGGTGTACGAGCCGTCCGAGAGCTCGAGTCCCGCGGCGCTGCCCTCGGTGAGGTTCGAGTAGCCGACCGCCTGGGCGAACAGGGAGCTGGTCGGGTACGTGCGTTTCCAGGTTCCGCCACCGGCCGGAACGGAGCGGGCCAGTACGGTCCCATCGTTGGCGAGGATCTGCCCGCGCTTGATCCGCAGCTGCGCGACCAGGGTGAGGCGGTTGAGGCTGTTGTTGTCGAGCTTGGACGCGTCGATCACCGTCCAGCGCGTCGTGAACACGACCAGCAGCGCGAACAGCACCACGATCAGGCCGAACAGGCGTGTGATCTGGGCGCTCATCGAGCCACCGGCCGCCTGGCCCGGTTGGAGACGAGCAACAGCAGGGCCAGGAGCACGAAGTTCGCGACGATTGATGAGCCGCCGTAGGAGACGAACGGCAGCGTGACGCCGGTCAGCGGTATCACCCGGGTGACGCCGCCGACGATCACGAACACCTGGATCGCGATGATCGCGGTCAGCCCCGTGGCCAGCAGCGTCGAGAAGGAGTCACGGGCCATCACCGCGGCCTTGAACCCGCGCGCGATGAACAGCAGGTAGACGACGAGCAGCGCGACCGCGCCGAACAGCCCGAGCTCGTCGGTGATGACCGCGTAGATCATGTCCGTCTCGGGCGCCGGGATCAGATGGAAGTTGCTTCCGGGGAAGATCAGGACCGATTGGCCGAAGCCCTGGCCGAACATGCCGCCGGCCGCCTGGGCGAAGACACCGTTTGCGATCTGGAAGCTGCCGAGGCCCGCGTTGTAGAGGTGCGGATCGAACGGGTGCAGCCAGTCCTCGACGCGCGCATGGACGTGAGAGATATGCGTGCCGAGGTACCAGGCACCCAGCGCGAAGGCCAGCAACCCGACGACCACGAATGACACCCGGCCGGTGGCCACGTAGAGCATCGCGAGCAGGCCCCCGTAGAGCATCAGCGACGAACCCATGTCGCTCAGCACGATCATGATCAGCATCGCGACGCCCCAGATCACGACGATCGGTCCGAAGTGCTTGATCGGCGGGATCGTGAGCCCCAGGAACCGTCGCCCGCCGGTGACCAGCACCTGACGGGTGTCGCGCAGGTAGCTGGCGAGGAAGACGACCAGACCGATCTTCGCGAACTCCTCGGGCTGGAAACCCCCGAGGCCCGGGACCTTTACGGCGAGGTAGGCGCCGTTGGCGTATTGCCCGAGCCCGGGCACGCGCGGCAGAGCCAGGATCAGGAGCGATACGGCGACGATCGTGTACCGGTAGCGCTCGAGCTTTCGGTAATCGCGGAATGCGATGATCGTCACGGCGAACAGGATCAGGCCGATCACGAACCACTCCGCCTGGCGCCGCGCCTCAACGGAATCGATCCGGTAGACCATCACGATCCCGAAGCAGGCCAGCGCGGCGACCAGCGGGAACAGATAGGGGTCCGCGTGGGGCAGCGTGGCGCGGATCACCACGTGCGCAGCGAGGCACAGGCCGAGAAAGATCGCCCCGTACGTGAGCGAGACGTTCGACAGCACGTTCGAGCGCTGGATGAACACGGCCGCGAATCCGGCCGTCACCAACAGGGAGGCGGGAATCAGCCCGATCAGCTCTCGGTTACGAGCGCTCATCACGCCTCACCGCGAGATCTTCCCGAGCTCCAGCTCACGCACCAGGTTCAGGGCGTCGGACTGCGAGCGGAGCTGGTTGTTGAAGAACTGACCGCGCCGGTCGGGGGGAACCAGCGATCCGGGCACCCCGGAGACCACGTAGGTCTCGTACAGGTGGAGGCCCGCCGGCAGGCTGTAGGGCAACCCTCGGTAGATAGTGACGATCCCCTGTGGGTTCGTACCGACGAAGTACAGCTGGCGGGTAGCCAAGTATCCGCCACCGCCCACCAGGAACAGGACGACCAGGACCGCCGTGAGCGCCCCGAGCGGCTTGGCGAACCGGCGCGGGCGCGACGGCTCGGGCGGGGGCTGCGGCCCGGGCGGCTTCGGCTTGACCCGCGACGGCCGTGATGCGACTGCAACTCCCGGTCCCGCCGAGCGCGAAGGCGCTGGCGCGGGAGCCGCCTGCGAGCCGCGCTCTTCGCCGGCGTGGGCCGCGGGGGCGGGACCGCCCACGATCGTGGGCTGATCGGTCTGGCGGTCGCGTCCGACCTCCTCGACGCGGAACAGCACCACGGTGATGTTGTCGCGCCCGCCGGCCTCATTGGCCTCGTCGATCAGCCGCGTCGCAGCCGCGTCGAGATCCGGTGCGGTGGCCAGTATCTCCTTGACGCGCGCCTCGGAGATCATCGAGGTCAGGCCGTCGCTGCACAGCAGCACGACGTCGCCGGCGCGCACAGGGTAGGTCCAGGTGTCGACCTCGACCTCGGGCTCGGGGCCGAGCGCCCGCGTGATGATCGAACGCTGCGGGTGCTCGGCGGCCTGCTCCTCGGTCAGCTTGCCCTGCCGAACCAGCTCGTCGACGAGCGAGTGGTCCTGGGTCAGGCGGGTCAGCTCACCGTCGCGGAACAGGTACGCACGGCTGTCGCCGACATGCGCGAGCGCCACCTCCGAGTCGCCCAGGTACGCGGCCGTGAGCGTGGTGCCCATCCCCTCGCGGCCCTGCTCGACGCGCGAGACGTCGTAGATGCGGTGGTTTGCGTCGCGGACGCGGTCGGCGAGCCGCTCCTCCGGGGTTCCGGTGTCGGGCAGCCCCTGCTCGAAGGTCTCGATCGCGATCCGCGAGGCGACCTCGCCCGCCTGCGCGCCTCCCATCCCATCGGCCACCACGAACACCGGCGCGCGGACGAACGCGCTGTCTTCGTTCTCGCGACGCTGGCGGCCGGTGTCGGTCTTCCAGGTGGTCTCGGACGCTCGCAGCATCGTCATTGCAGGTACGAGAACTCCGAGTCGCCGATCCGGATGCGGTCACCCGGATGGAGGGGCCGTGGGCCGTCGAGCGGCTCCTCGTTCAGGTAGGTGCCGTTGGTCGAGCCGAGGTCCTCGATCACCAGCACGTACCCCTGACGGCTGATCCGGGCGTGGCGGGAGGATGCGAACGGGTCCTCGATCTGGATTTCGACATCGCCCCGGCCGAGCGTGGCGCCCTCGTGCGGGATCTCGTAGGCGGTCCCGGATTCGTGCCCCGCGGCGCGTTCGACCAGCAGCCGCGGGTCGAAGTCGAGCCCGTTCCCTCCGTCCAGGGGCGCGGCGGCCGAGTACATGCTGGTCGCATCCGCCGGGGTCGGCGCCGTCGAACGTGCGGCGCCTCCTCGGCGCATGTCGCGCAGCGCACTCCACGCCACCCATACGAGGAACAGGTAGAGAACCGCGAGAAAGCCGAACTTGAGGCCGACGGAGACTGGCTGGAGCATGGTTACGTCGTTATTCGAGCTCGAACCTGAGGACCGTCGAACCGAGCTCGATCTCGTCTCCAGGCCGGACGACCTCCGAGCGCTCGACGGACCGCCCGTTGATGCGCGAGCCGTTGGTCGAGCCGAGGTCAGTGAGCACCCAGGACCCACCCCGGGGGCGGATCTCAGCGTGCTGGCGCGAGATGTTGGGATCGTTCAGGACCACGTCGCTTTGACGGCTTCGTCCCAGCGTCACCCCGGCCGGCCCCACCACCAGCCGCCGCCCGTCCACCAGCAGCAGCGCCGTCTGGGCGCGCGACTGGGCCCGCTCCTCCAGTGGCTCGGCGAGGCGCTCGGCGTTGCTGTAGACCATGGTCCGTCCCGACCGCTCGGCCTGGACCGGCTCCGGCTCGTGGTGCTCCGGCTCGTCGCGCTCCGGCGTCACGACCCCGGTCTGGATCCCGAACTCGCCGAGCCCCAGCCTGCCGTCGGTCTCGAACTCGATCACCGGGCGAGCGGGCAGCGTGAACCGCTCGCGACGGGCGTGCTCGAGCAGGTAACCGGCGAGCTCGTCGGCCAACGCGGTCTCGTAGCCCGCAAACCGGTCGCGATCGCGCGGAGAGAGAAACACTCGGTATTCATTGGGGACGTAGGTGCGCGACAGGGAAAAGGACTTGTGCTCCTCCATTTCCCGCGTGAGCTTGCGGGCAATCTCGACCGGACGCACCTCCGACCTGAAGGCACGGTTGAACGTGCCTTCGATAAGGCCTGCGATCTTGCTTTCGAGGGTACGAAGAACGCTCATTGCGTGGGCCGCTGCGGCGCCTGGACAAGCGTCGGAAAACGAGGCTTCAGCGCGGTTTCATGCTACGCGAGTCCGGCCGCAGTGTCGGCGGATCGTGTGTTGGGGCGCCAGCGCCGCAGTAGGGAGGGTAGAAGCGCCGCGACCCCGGCGCAGACAGCGCCGAGGACGGCCGCCCCGGGCCGCACGGCCAGCCCAGCGTGGCCAACGCGAAGCGCGGCCGCCGTGGCCGACGCGAGGACCGCCGACCACATGGTCACGAGCACGATCTGCAGCGGCAGCGGATCGGCGGGCGGAGATCCACGGCAATAGCACGGCCGCGAAGGCCCAGACGATGGCCGGGGCGACCAGCCCCGAGCTCAGAAGTGGACCCAGCACGTGGTTTGCGGTCACGTAGAGCGACGGCATCCAGACCGCGCGAGGCGGCGTGCCCGGGACCAGGCCGGCGTAGAGACCGCGCCCGCCGAGCAGACCGGCAGCCGCCACCCAGATCCAGCCCGTCGCCCCAAGGGCGGCCCGCTGCCAGGTCCCCCCTGCCCGCGCCGCGAGCGCCGGCCAGGCTCCCGCGAGACCCAGCGTCCCGAGCACCGGAGCAGCGGCCGCCAGCGGCCACGCGGCCGGACGGCGGAACATCAGCAGCGGCGGGACGAGCGCCGCGAGCGCGACCACCAGGCCGGCGCCGACACGGTTCTGGATGGTCAGCGTCCCGGCCGCTGCGAGGATGAGCGCAAACCAGCCGATCCGCGGCAAAGCGGCGACGGCCAGGCCCACCACGAGCCCTGCCCCCGCTGGGCCGACGGGGGGATGAGCGCATACCTCGCCCGCGATCCAGGCGGCGATCGCGCCGGCGGCGATCCCGTCGCTGGCACGCTCGGGCCAGCGGATCGAAGGCGAGCGGCTCGGATGCGTCGTCGGCGGCTGTCGCGTGGGCCGTGCGACGAACGCCTCTTCAGGGTCCTCCGCCGGCCGAGTCAGCGCGGGCCAAGCGCTCTCGACGACCCCGGGGCGGTCGTCGACCCGCTCCAATGCGGCCACGAGCGCCGCCCTGAGCTCGCCCACGGTTCCGCGCTCACGCGCCCGCGGCCGAAGCGCCAGGTCGACCGCCTGGGCCAATTCACGCGGGATCTCACGGCGCTGGCGCCGCAGCGGCGGGAGGTGGGCGCCGAGCCAGCGAGCGCGCTGCGCGGCGGTACCGGCCGCGATCGGGTTGACGCCGGTGAGCGCCTCGTAGAGCACCAGGGCCAGCGAATAGAGGTCGGCGTGCGCTCCAGCCTCGCGGCCCTCGGCCTGCTCGGGGGCCATGTAGGCGGCCGTCCCGACCACGTCGCCGGTGCGGGTCAGCGAGTCCCCGCCGATCACGCGGGCGACGCCGAAGTCGGTGAGCTTGGCGATCTGCGCCGGGGCTGCCGGCTGCTCCGGTACGAGCACGTTCGAGGGCTTGACGTCGCGGTGAACCACGCCCTGCGCGTGGGCGTGGGCGAGGGCATCGCACAACGCCATCCCGATCCCCACGATGTCGCGGTCGGACAGTCGGCCGGCCTCCAGCAGCTCCGCGAGCGTCGTGCCTTTGACGAGTTCCGACACGAGGTAGGCGCCGTCGTCGTCGACCGCGGCCTCGTAGAGGGTCACGATCCCGGGATGGCTCAAACGGGCGGCCGCCCGGGCCTCACGCTCGAACCGGCCTCCGACGACTCGCTCGCGGGGGAGCACCTTGACCGCCACATCGCGCTCCAGGCGCTCGTCGCGCGCGAGCCAGACCGTTCCGAACCCCCCAGAGCCGAGCGGTCGGTGCAGCCGGTAGCGGTCGAGCACCAGGGTGGCGCGCGGGTGCACCACGGCAGCCGTCGCGCGGGTGCGGCCAGTTCGCGTCAGAGACGTCATCCGGACGCTTTTCCACGTTGCAAGCGCCTTCCCTTGTTCGCCTTCAGTCGGTTTGTACGGTCATACTGCGCCTCTCAATCGCCGCAAGGAGCGAGCAGTTTGTCGTTCTTCGATGATGTGGAGGAGACTCGAGTAGAGACGCCCGCCGAACCTCGGCGGCGCGCGCCACGCCCTGGGCGCAGACCGCCGGGCGGTGGCACGCGTCCCCCGCGTGGCGGTTCGCGGCGTCCGCCCGACGAGCAGGCGATCCGCGTTCGGCGCGCCGTCGCCGGCGTGGCGCTCGTGATCATCCTGGTCCTCGTGATTCTCGGCGTTCACAGCTGCCAGGTCAGCCAGGCCAACAGCGCGCTGCGCGACTACAGCAACAGCGTCGCGTCGGTGATGCGCTCCTCG
Source organism: uncultured Solirubrobacterales bacterium (assembly GCA_963826395.1). Classification (GTDB taxonomy): domain Bacteria; phylum Actinomycetota; class Thermoleophilia; order Solirubrobacterales; family Solirubrobacteraceae; genus Palsa-465. The sequence goes on from CAWGWP010000001.1 coordinate 346,554, forward strand.
ATCAACAACGGCCAGCAGTTCTTCAGCCTGCTCGCGAGCGGCGGGGGTTCGAGCAACGCGCCGGCGCTCCACAGCCAGCTCGACGAGACCCGCCTCACGGCCCAGAGCCAGCTGAACACGGCGCAGGGCTTCAGCGTCCCGGACCAAGACAAGACGGCGCAGCAGGAGGTGCTGCTGGCGCTGCAGATGCGGCTCGACGGGATCTCGAACATCGCGCAGCAGATCGAGCCGGCGCTGCAAGCCTCAACCGCCACCGCGGCGGTCAACTCGATCGCCGCGGAGATGGCACGGTTCTACGCCTCCGACGTGACGTACAAGGACTACGCCCTGCCCCAGGTCGTCAGCTCGCTGCACAGCGCAGGGATCCCGGTGGGGGGATCGAACGGTCAGCCCCTTGAGACGGGGCAGTTTCTCCCCAGTCTTGAGTGGCTGACCCCCAGCTTCATCGCGAACAAGCTGCACACGACCGTCACGACCGCAAGCGCGAACTGCACGCCCTCAAGCCTCCGTGGCCACTCGCTGAACTCCGTCAGCGTTGGCGGCACCACGCTGCAGACGGGGTCGACCAACACGATCCCGGCGAGTCCCGCGCCCGTGTTCACGCTGACTATCGGTACCGGGAACATGACCGAGACCAACGTCACGCTCAAGGTGACGCTGTCCGGCTCGTCGATCAGCGGCCAGACCGTGCTCCCACAGACGCCGGCCAATCAGAGCGCGACCGGTCAGGTGACGCTCAACGGCTCACCGCCGCCGGGCAACTACACCGTCACCGCGGAAGTCGTACCGGTGCCGTGCGAAAAGAACACGGCCAACAACACGGTGACCTTCCCGGTGACCTTCCAGTAGCGGGCCCAGGTCCGGGAGCGGCGCGGGCGGGTTACGGGCGGGCGGGGTCACGGGCGCGCGGGGTTAGGGGCATGCCGGGTCGGGGGCGCGCGGGGTTTGGGGGCGCGCGGGGTCACGGGCGGGCCGGGTTAGGGGCGTGCCGGGTTAGGGGCGTGCGTCGCGGCGCGACCCTATGCTTCGCGCGGTGCACAACATCACGAGCACTGCCGGGATCGTGGCGTTGGCCGCTGGCGCGGTCGCGATCGTGGCGCTGCTGTTCTGTACGGTGCTGGCGGTCAGGCTGCGACGGGTGCGCGCCGACCAGCGGGTGATCCTTGGGGGCGCGGGCGACGACCTCGTGGCGCACGCCGCCGCCCTGCGCCAGCAGTTCGAGGCGCTATATGAGTGGGTCCAGGACGTGGCGGGCCGGCTCACGGCCAGGATGGACTCCGCCGAGCAGCGCCTCGATGGCGCGGTGGCCTACAGCGCGCTGATCCGCTACGACGCCTACGGCGAGATGTCCGGGCGCCAGTCGACTTCGATCGCGCTGCTCGACTCAAAGCGCACGGGACTGGTGCTGTCCTCGATCCACCACCGGGACCAGGCCAGGCTCTACGCCAAACAGGTCCGCGAGGGTGAGCCGGAGCTCGAGCTCTCGCCCGAGGAGAGCGAGGCGATCAGGCTCGCCCTCGAAGGCGGCAGCGCGAGCCAGACCCGGGCCTAGGCTGCGCATCCTCCCGCCCGCGATGCGCGTCGGCTACTTCGGCCCGGAGGGCACCTTCACCCACGAGGCCCTGATCGACGGGCTATCCGGCGGCTCCGATCGTGAGCTCTCGAGCGAGTTCGAGCTCGTGCCCCTGCCGACGATCTACGACACGGTGATGGCGCGTGCACACCGGCGCGGTTGAGCGGGCGCTGGTACCGATCGAGAACTCGCTCGAAGGATCGGTGAACGCCACGCTCGATGCGCTTGCGATGGAGACCGATGACGTCAGGATCGTCGGCGAGGTCGTGCACCCGATCCGGCATTGCCTGATCGCCCGCACCGAGCTCGAGCTCGACCAGATCGAGACCGTCGTCTCTCACCCCCAGGCGACGGCGCAGTGCGCGCGCTTCATCCGCACCCGGCTTCCCGGCGCGCGGGTCCTCGCGGGCAGCTCGACCGCGGACGCGGTGCGGCTGGTCGCCGAGCACGAGGGTCCGTGGGCGGCGCTCGGCAACCGGCTCGCCGCCGAGCGCTATGGCTGCGTCGTGCTCCGAGCGGGCGTCGAGGACGTGCCCGACAACGAGACGCGGTTCGTGTGGCTGGCGCGCGCGGGCGCGCCGCCCGGGGCGCCCGCGGCGGCCGACCCCGAGCTCGGGCCGTGGAAGACCGCGATCGTCTTCTGGGGGGTTGGCGCCGAGGCGCCCGGCTGGCTGGTGCGGTGCCTCGCGGAGTTCGCCAGCCGCGGTGTGAACTTGACGCGGATCGAATCGCGGCCCCGCAAGCAGGGCCTGGGGCGCTACATGTTCTTTCTCGACATCGAGGGGCGCGACACCGAACCGCACGTTCAGGCGGCCTCGAGGGCGTCGCGAGCCACGTCGAGGTGCTCCGTGTGATCGGCTCGTTTCCGAGCGCCTGAGCCCGGGGGATTCCGGCGATAGCGCCTCGCTACACTGGCGCCAGCCATGGCGATTTCAGTACCTGGGCCAGTTCGGTCCGCGCCGCCTTCGGAGCACCAGCGGCGCGGACGTGAGGGTGGCCGGGTGCTCGTGCTGAATGCGACTTATGAGCCGATCAACGTGTGCACGGTTCGCCGGGCGGTGGTGCTTCTCCTGAAGGACAAGGCCGAGGTGATCGAGCACGGCGAGTGGGATCTTCGGTCGGCCTCGGCGTCGCTCAAGCGCCCCGTCGTAATCCGGCTCGTCACGTACGTGCGGATCCCCCGTGACACCCACCGGCGCAAGATCACTCGCCGCGCGGTGTTCGCCCGCGACCAGTGGACGTGCCAGTACTGCGGCTCCCGGTCGAACCTCACTGTCGACCACGTGGTCCCCAAGTCCAAGGGCGGAGGCTCCAGCTGGGACAACATCGTCGCGTCCTGCGCACCATGCAACCGGCGCAAGGGCGACGCTCTCCCGCGTCAGGCGGGGATGCGCTTGCTCAAGCAGCCCCGGACCCCAAGCCCTCACGTGTTCATCCACGTCGCCAGCCCGACGATCCCGACGGCCTGGCTTCAGTACCTGGCGGCGTAGGGGCGGCGGCGGGGCGGCGCGGCGGCGGGGCGGCGCCGCGCGGGGCGGCGGGCTGCTGGGCGGCGGGCGGCGGAGCGCGGGGCGGCGGGCTGCGGCGGGTCGGCGGGCTGCGGGGCGGCGGGCAGCTGACGGGTCGGGCGTGCGGGCCGACTGCGCACGGACGTTGGCCGAAAAACGGTCGGTATGCGACCGGTTTTCGGCCAACCTTGGAGCTCGCCGCGTTCGAGCGGCGGAGGAGTGGAGCCGCCCGGGCGCGGGCGGGCGCTTAAAGACGAAGGGCGCCGTCGACGACGGCGCCCTTCGCAATCGGGTGGCTGCCCTGAATCGAGGCGAGAGCATTCGCCGGAGGGACTACTTCCGGCACTCGACCCGACGGTGTCTCGGGTGGGACTCCGCTAAGCGGGGTCAGCCTCCGGACCTAGCGGCCGGACACCTCCAGGGTCCCGCAAGTACTTTCAGACAGACGGACCACCTCCTTTCTCTGGTGACGAGCAGATTAGCGAACGGCCACGACGCGATCTATGCCACGCTGGCACCAAATCCGATGCCCATCGACGGTGACTCCAGGACGCTGCTGCTCAGCGTCGACTTCGAGGACTGGCACCAGCTGGTGCGCCGCCGGATTGGGGTCGCCGGGCTGGGAGCAGCCGGGACCGGCCTTGCGCGGCAGACCGAGAGCGCTGCTGGCGCTGCTCGACGAGCTCGGCGTCCGCGCGACGTTCTTCATCCTCGGGATGGCGGCGCGCTCGCACCCCGAGCTGGTGGAAGCGGTGGCGGCGCGCGGCCACGAGATCGGCTGCCACGGCGATGCCCACCTGCCGGTCCACGCGCAGACGCGGCACGAATTCGTCGCCGATCTGCGCGCCGCCGCGCGACGATCGAGCGGCTGACCGGAAAGCGTCCCGGTCGGCTACCGCGCGCCCGCGTTCTCGATCACGCGCGACTGCCCATGGGCGTACGAGGTGCTCGCCGAGGAGGGATTCGCGTACGACGCGAGCCAGCACGACTCGCCCCGGATCCGCAAACGCGTTGTCGGCGTCTCGCGGCGCCACATCTGCTGGAGCTCGGAAGCCGGACGCTGTGGGAGTTCCCGGTGGCGGTGTGGCAGCGAGGAGGCCGGCGCGGGTCCCGGTCGGGGGCGCGTCCTACTGGGGCGTCCTGCCGACGGCGCTGGTGCTCAAGGGGCTGCGGCACGGCGGGGCCGCTGGCCGGGCTCTACCTGCACCCCCACGAGCTCGACCCGCGAGCCACTGAACGCGCTTACTGCCGCGATCGGCGACGCCGACCCAGCGACTCCACGGGATGACGCGTGGAGCGCAGCGCAACCTGGCGCGGCGGCGGGCGGCCGACGTGCTCCGCGCGATCGCCGGAGCGGCACCAGCTGATCCCCTATGGTGAGGCGCATGCCAGAGCTCGGCGGCAGGCTCCCCAGCGGGTCCGTAACCGCTTCCGCACAAAGGCGCGGCAGTTCGACGACCTCTACGAGGACGAGCGGCTGCTGGTTCGCCTGCTGCGGCCGGGGCTGTTCCGCCGGCGCCAGCTGGCGGTCGAGACGGTCGCGCTCGTACGAGGCCCCGCGGGTGCTCGACGTCGGCTGCGGCTCGGGACGGATCGGCGAGTTCGTGCTGGAGGCCGGCGCCTCGCACTACGTCGGCGTCGACTTCTCCGAGCCGATGATCGAGCTCGCGGCGAGCGGCTGGAGCGGTTCGGCGAGCGGGTCGAGCTGATCACCGGACGACTTCCTGACCGTGCCGCTCGAGGGCTCGTTCGACGTGGTCCTCGCGCTCGGGCTGTTCGACTACCTGCCCGACGCCGATCGATTTCGCGCGGCGGATGTTCGAGCTGTGCGCGCCGGGCGGGTCGCTGGTCGGCTCGTTCCCGACCTGGTCGCCGATCAAGGGGCCGGTCCGCAAGGTCCGCTACGAGTGGATCGGCGACTGCCCGATCTTCAACTACACCGGCGAGGGGCTCGAGCGGATGTTCTCGGCGGCCGGGTTTGAGCGGGTCGAGGTCCTGAGCCCGGGGCGCAGCGGGTTCCTGGCTGCGGCGCGCCGCGCGTGAGACACTGAGCGCGATGGTCCTCCTCGCCACCAACTGGACGACGGTCTCCTCGCTGGCGACGGGCGTCGGCACGCTGGTGCTGGCCATCGCCACGTTCGCGTCGGTCCGATCGTCGAACCGCTCTGCGCGAGTCGCCGAGGAGGCGCTCCTGGAGCAGCGCCGGCCGGTGTTCTCGTCCATCGCGCTTCGACGATCCGGTGCAGAAGATCATGTTCGTCGAGCGCCACTTGGGTTCGCGCCGGAAGGCGGTCGCGGCGTCGCCGAGTACGAGAATGGGAACGTCTACCTCGCGATCAGCCTACGCAACGTCGGTGCCGGGATCGGCGTCTGCCAGGGCTGGAGCGTGACCGCGGGACTGCAGGGCGCGGCCAGAGCGCCGGACCACCGTCCCGAGTCCGAGTTCCGCCCACAGACCCGAGACCTCTACATCCCCGCCAGGCGACATCGGTATGTGGCAGGGCGCGCTGCGCGAGCTCGACGATCCAGATTACTCCGCCGGTGGTCGAGGCGATCCAGGCGCGAGAGCCGATCTCGATCGAGCTCCTGTATTCCGACCAGGTCGGCGGACAGCGGACGATCACGCCGGTTCGGGCTGGTCCCGGCCGGGGACGACCAATGGCTGGCGATCTCCAGCCGGCACTGGTTCCTCGACCGCCCGGGCCCGCGGTCCGACGCGGAGATCCAGGCGAGGGCCGAGGTGGTCTTCCGGAGCGTCGACGCCGCCGAGGCCGAGGCTGCGGCCGAGGCTGCGGCGGCTGGCCAGGAGACGCCGAGCGTGATGACGCAAGTGGCGCGGACGCGGACGGCGCCCTGGCGCCCGGCGCAGCCGAGCCTCAGCAAGCCCGCGAGTAGGCGCTACTCGCTTTCTGACTCGTCGCCGTCTGAGGCGGCTGACTCGACCGAGGCTACGTCGTCCTCCACCAAGTCGACAGGTGGCGGCGAGCCGTTCTCGGCGACCGGGGCCGCGGTCGGCGCCTCGGACTCGACCACCAGCGCGACCGCGCTGACCTGGTCGTCGTCGCGGAGGTTCATCACCCGCACGCCCTGGGAGGCGCGGCCGTAGCGGTTGATCCCGCGCACCGAGGTGCGCTGGACCATCCCGTTCTGGGAGATGAACACGAGCTCCTGGTGCTCGCGGACGACGAGCGCGCCGGCGAGCTGGCCCTTGTTCTCGGTCAGCTGGATCGTCTTGACGCCCATCGTCCCGCGGCCCTTGACCGGGTAGTCGGGGATCGGCGTGCGCTTGCCGTAGCCGTTCTCGGTCACGACGAGCAGCTCCTGGTCGTCGCGCGCGACGTCCATCGCCAGCACCGCGTTGCCCTTCTGCGAGACGTTCATCCCGCGCACGCCGCTGGTGTCGCGGCCCATCGGGCGGACCTGGCTCTCGCTGAAGCGCGCCGCCTGGCCCGAGCGCGAGACCATGATGATGTCGTCGTGGCCGCTGGTGCGGCGGACCGCGATCAGCTCGTCGTCGTCGCGGATGTTGATCGCGATGATCCCGTCGGCCTTGATCGGCGTGTTGTAGGCGCCGAACTCGGTCTTCTTGACCATCCCCTTGCGGGTCGCGAACACGAGGTACTTGCCCTCGTTGAAGTCGCGCGTGGAGAGCACCGACTGGACCCGCTCGCCCTCGCGCAGCGGCAGCAGGTTGACGAGCGCGCGGCCCGCGCGCGGTACGCGACGCCTCGGGCAGCTCGTACACCTTCGAGCCGGTAGACCTTGCCGCGGTTGGTGAAGAACAGCAGGTAGTCGTGCGTCGAGGAGACGAACAGGTGCTCGATGTAGTCGTCCTCCTTCATGTCCATCGCCGGTGACGCCGATGCCCGCCGCGGCGCTGCTGGCGGTAGGTGGAGAGCGGCAGCGACTTGATGTAGCCGGAGTGGGTGATCGAGATCACCATCTGCTGGTCGGCGATCAGGTCCTCGATGTCGATCTCGCCCTCGGCGTGGGTGATCTCGGTGCGGCGCTCGTCGCCGTAGGCCTCGGCGATCTCGCGCAGCTCGTCCTTGATCAGCGCGTTGACCCTGCTCCTCGTCGCCGAGGATCTCGCGCAGCTCCTTGATCCGCTCGACCAGATCGGCGTGCTCCTGCTTGATCTTGTCGGCCTCGAGCGCGGTCAGCCGGCTGAGCGTCAGCTGGAGGATCGCCTGCGCCTGGACGACGGTCAGCTCGAAGCGCTCGACCAGCCCGTTGCGCGCCGCCTCGGGGTCGCGCGAGCCGCGGATCAGCGCGATCACCTCGTCGAGGTTGGCGAGCGCGATCAGCAGCCCCTCGAGCACGTGCGCGCGCTCCTCGGCGCGGCGCAGCTCGTACTTCGTGCGGCGGACGATCACCTCGCGCTGGTGATCGACGTAGTGGCCGATCACCTCGCGCAGCGACAGCGTCCGCGGGACGTTGTCGACGAGCGCGACCATGTTCACGCCGAACGTGGCCTGCATCGGCGTGTGCTTGTAGAGCTTGTTGAGCACGACCTTGGGGATCGCGTCGCGCTTGAGCTCGATCACGATCCGCATCCCGTTGCGGTCCGACTCGTCGCGCAGGTCGGTGATCTCGGGGATCTTCTTGTCGTGCACGAGGTCGCGGATCTTCAGGATCAGGCCGCCGTCGCCGCCCTTGCGCACCTGGTACGGGCAGCTCGGTGACGATGATCGCCTCCTTGCCCTGGCCGATCGGCTCGATGTGCGCCTTGGCCTGCACGCGGACCCGGCCGCGGCCGGTCGCGTACGCCTCGCGGATCCCGTCGCGGCCGAGGATCGTGCCGGCGGTCGGGAAGTCGGGGCCCTTGATGTGCTTCATCAGGCCCTCGACGTCGATCGTCGGGGTCGTCGATGTAGGCGATCGTCGCGCGCGATCACCTCGCGCAGGTTGTGCGGCGGGATGTTCGTCGCCATCCCGACGGCGATCCCCGAGCCGCCGTTGACGAGCAGGTTCGGGAACCGCGCGGGCAGCACGACCGGCTCCTGACGCGGTGCCGTCGTAGTTCGGCGCGAAGTCGACCGTGTCGGCGTCGAGGTCGCGCAGCATCTCGGTCGCGAGGCGGTCGAGCCGCGCCTCGGTGTAGCGCATGGCGGCCGCGCCGTAGCCGTCGATGTTGCCGAAGTTCCCGTGCCCGTCGACCAGCGGGTAGCGCATCGAGAAGTCCTGCGCCAGGCGCACGAGCGTGTCGTAGATCGCCTGGTCGCCGTGCGGGTGGTACTTGCCCATCACCTCGCCGACGATCTGCGCGCACTTGACGTGCTTGCGCGTTCGGCTGCAGGCCGAGCTCGTTCATCACGTACAGGACGCGGCGGTGGACCGGCTTCAGGCCGTCGCGCACGTCGGGCAGCGCGCGCCCGACGATGACCGACATCGCGTAGTCGAGATACGCAGAGCGCATCTCCTCCTCGAGCCCGCGCGGCTCGATGTTGCCGCCGCCGATGGTGTCGATCGCCGCCATCGTCAGTCCCCTACACGTCGAGGTTGGTCGCGAGCCGCGCGTTCTCCTCGATGAACGCGCGCCGCGGCTCGACCTGGTCGCCCATCAGCATCGAGAACACCAGGTCGGCCGAGGCCGCGTCCTCCATCGTCACCTGGACGAGCGTGCGCGTGCTCGGGATCCATCGTCGTCTCGCGCAGCTCGTCGGCGTCCATCTCGCCGAGGCCCTTGAAGCGGTAGTAGTCGATCCCCTTCTGCGCGACGGCGAGGATCGCCGTCGCGCAGCTCCTCGAACGTCGCGCGCGTCCTTGCGTGGTCTCGCCGAGGCGTGACCTGGAACGGCGGCGTGCCGGCGAGCTCGGCGAGCTCGCGGTGGACGTCGGCGAGCTGGTGGTACTCGTGCGCGTCGAGCGTCGCGCGGCGGACGCGGTGGGTGGTGGCGAGACCGGTCTTGGCCTCGATCGTGCGAACGACGATCTCGTCCGGTCGCTCTCGGACGAGCAGCTCGATCGAGTACGCGCGTCGCCGTTCTGTGCCGTCCTTGGCGACGTGGCGCAGCAGCCCGTCGACGTCGGTGATCTGCTCCTCGAGCAGCCGCGCCTGCTGGAGGAAGTCGACCACGCCGTGGCCGTGCGCGGCGCGCAGCGCCGAGGCCCAGCCCTCGTACTGCTTGAGCAGCCGCGTGAACCGCTTCCAGCGCGCCTCGGTCAGCTTGAACTGCTTGTTGTAGCGGTCGAAGACCTCGATCTTCTCGAACTTGTCGCCGAGCAGGATCTCCTCGAGCTCGGACTCGCGCTCGATGTAGCGGTGCTTCTGCCCGCGGGTGAGCCGGTAGAGCGGCGGCTTGGCGATGTACACGTAGCCGGCCTCGATCAGCGGCTGCATCTCACGGAACAGCAGCGTCAGCGCGAGCGTGCGGATGTGGGCGCCGTCGACGTCGGCGTCGGTCAGCAGCACGATCTTGTGGTAGCGCGCCTTCTCGAGGTCGAACTCGTCGCGCACGCCGGTGCCGATCGCGGTGATCAGCGCCTGGATCTCGGTGTTGGCCGAGCACCTTGTCGATCCGGCTCTTCTCGACGTTCAGGATCTTCCCGCGCAGCGGCAGGATCGCCTGGGTGTTGCGGTCGCGCGCGCTGACCGCCGAGCCGCCGGCCGAGTCGCCCTCGACCACGAACAGCTCGGCGAGCGCCGGGTCCTTGACCGAGCAGTCGGCGAGCTTGCCGGGCAGCGTCGAGTTCTCGAGCGCCGACTTGCGGCGCGTCAGGTCGCGCGCCTTGCGCGCGGCGTCGCGCGCCTGCGCCGCCTGGACCGCCTTGCGAGATCACCGCCCGGGCGTCCTGCGGGTTCTCCTCGAGGAACTCCGCCAGCCGCGCGTTGACGATCGAGTGGACGAAGCCCTGCATCCCGGGGTTGCCGAGCTTGGTCTTCGTCTGGCCCTCGAACTGCGGGTCGGTGAGCTTGGCCGAGATCACCGCGGTGAGCCCCTCGCGGACGTCCTCGCCGGTGAGGTTCTCGTCCTTCTCCTTGAGGAAGCCCTTGTCGCGCGCGTACTTGTTGAGCGCGCTGGTCAGCGCCGAGCGGAAGCCGCTGAGGTGGGAGCCGCCCTCGATCGTGTTGATGTTGTTGGCGAACGAGAACACGGACTCCTGGTAGGAGGAGTTCCACTGCATCGCGACCTCGAGCTGCGCCCTCGTCGCTCTCGCCCTCGAACGAGATGACCTTCTTGTGGATCGGCTCCTTGTTCCGTTGAGGTAGCCGACGAAGTCGACGATCCCGCCCTCGTAGCTGGAACTCGGCGCTGGTGGCCCTCGCCGCGCTCGTCGACGAGCGTGATCTGCAGCCCGCGCGTCAGGAACGCGGTCTCGCGCATCCGCTCCTCGAGCGTCGTTGAAGTCGAAGTCGAGCGACTCGAAGATGTCGGCGTCCGGCGAGGAAGCGTGATCGTCGTGCCGGTCTCCTTGGTCGGCTCGCCCTTCTGCAGATCGGCCGAGCGGCTTGCCGCGCTCGTACGACTGGCGTCCACACGAAGCCGTCGCGGCGCACCTCGACGTCGAGGCGCTCGGAGAGCGCGTTGACGACCGAGACGCCGACGCCGTGCAGGCCGCCGGAGACCTTGTAGCCGCCGCCCTCGCCGAACTTCCCGCCGGCGTGCAGGACGGTGAGCACGACCTCGACCGCCGGGCGCTTCTCCTTCTCCATCATCGCGACCGGGAATCCCGCGGCCGTCGTCGGCGACCGTGACCGAGTTGTCCGGATGGATCGTGACCGAGACCGCGTCGCAGTGGCCGGCGAGCGCCTCGTCGACCGAGTTGTCGACGACCTCGTAGACGAGGTGGTGCAGGCCGCGCAGGCCGGTCGAGCCGATGTACATGCCGGGGCGCCGGCGGACGGCTTCGAGACCCTCCAGGACGGTGATGTCCTGGGCGTCATAACTCGTTTTGTTCTTCGCGCGCCGGTTGGCGCCATCGTCCTTTGCCAACGATCCTCCGATGACATCGGGACGCCCCGGTTCCGCGCAACTAACGGCGCGCCGGGACGTCGCAAGTTGGTGTACACAAGGTTAGCACAACGAGCGGCCGAAATAGCCCTTCCGCGTGTTCCAATTTGCCTGCAAAACGCAACAAAAGCGTCGCCGAATGGCTACCATCGCGGGGCATTCGCCAAGCGGCCGCCCGTGCCCGGCTTATGACAACCGTCACCGGCGGCAGCGTGACGCAACGCAGGCGCGTGATCGCGCCCCGCGCGCAGAGAGCCGTTGAGGCGCTCGAGAATCGCGGGCGCCATCAGGTCGAGCTCCTGCGCCCACACCGACCCCGAGCACGAGATCGTGAGCACGCCGGCTCGCTCCGAAGACGGCACTGCCTCGGCCGCGATCGCGGCGCCGACGGCCTCCGGCCAGACCCGCTGGACCTCGGCGAGGAGCGACTGCGGTGCGAGCTCATCGCGGATCCGCGCGACCGCCGAGCCGAGCTGTCGAGGGCTCCGACGCCAGCTCGTCACGAGGCGACCTCCTCGAGCACCCGGCCGTAGGAGACCGTGAGGCGGACCACGCCGTCCTCGGATGCTCCGGGTACATGGTCGAGATCGGTCGTGGTGATCACCGCCTGGCCGCTACCCGCGCGCAAGAGCTCGATCAGTGCGTGTCGGCGCACGTCGTCGAGCTCGCTCATGACGTCGTCGAGCAGCATCACCGGTGGGCGCGCCGCGACTGCTCGCGATCGCCTCGCGCTCGCGCGAGCAGCAACGCCAGCAGGGCGATCCGCTGCTGGCCCTGTGATCCGTACGCCCGCAGGTCCAGCGCTCCCAGCAACAGGCTCAGCTCGTCCCGATGGGGGCCGTGACCGGTGAAGCCCCGCTCGACGTCCTGCTCGACCCGCTCGCGGAGCTCCGCCGCCAGCTCCAGCGCGTCGGCCGCGCGCGACCGTGGCCGGTAGGACACCGACAGCCCCGCCTCGATCCCGAGCGACGCGCCGATCCGTCGCGCTGGTTCGGCAATCGCCTCGACCGCCTGAGCGCGATCTCGCATCAGCGCGATTCCGCACCGCGCCAGCTGGGCGTCCCAGCTCGCCAGCGAGTCCCGTCGACCCGCGCCCCGCCCGCAGCCTGGCGATCAGCGCGTTGCGCTGGGCGAGGGCCTGCCCGTACGCCCGTCGCGCCTCGGCACGCCCGGGCCACAGCGCAGCAACGAACCGGTCGAGGTGGGCCCGGCGCAGCGCCGGTGCGCCCTTGACGAGCTCAAGCCGGTCGGGGAGAAACACGCTGACGAGGGGACGCGCGGCGGAATCGAGCAGCCGCTCGACTTCCGCGCCATCCACGCGCAAGCGCTTGGGCTGGCCCGGCGCGAAGCCGACGGCGGTCTCGTGCGGCCCGTCATCCGCCAGCGAGCGCACCACCACCCGGGTTGCGCCGGTGCCGAAGCGGACCACCTCGCGCTCGTTGGCGGTGCGGCACGAGCGCCCCGTGGATCCGAAGTAGAGGGCCTCCAACAGGTTCGTCTTGCCGGCGCCGTTCGGGCCCGAGACGACGGTCAGGCCATCGCCGAGCGCCACCTCCGCGGCCTCGTAGCTGCGGAAGTCGCGCAGCGCAAGGCTGAGAACGCGCACGGCTAGCGCTCCACCAGGCCTGCGCCCCGCTCCTACACGTTCAGGCGGATCGGCATGATCAGGTACTGAAAGCCGCTACCGTCGGCCGACTCGATCAGACCCGGGCGCAGCGGGCTGATCAGCTTGAGCAGCAGGTCGCCGTCCTCGACCGCCTCGAGCCCATCCCTCAGGAAGTCCGGATTGAACCCGATCTCGAGGGGCTCGCCCTGGAACGGCACCGGAAGCGACTCGGAGGCCTCGCCGACGTCCGGGGTCTGCGCCGAGACGGTCAGCTCACCCGGGTCGAACGAAAGCCGCAGTGGAGCGTTCTTCTGCGCCAACAGGCTGATCCTGCGGACGACCTCGGTTAGCTCGGCGCCGGCCAGGCGCAGCTCGTGCTCGAAGCTCTCCGGGAGCAGCTGACGATAGTTGGGGAACTGGCCATCGATCAGCCGTGAGGAGAGGATCACCCCGTCGAGGCTGAACACCACCTGGTTCTGTAGCACGCTGACGTTGAGCTGCTTCTGCTCCGCTCCCGCAGCCACCCTGGCGAGCTCCTGGAGGGCCCGCGCGGGCACGTTGACCTCGAAGGCGGACGGGAGCGAGGTCTCGAGCGTGGTCTCCTTCACGCTCAGCCGGTATGAGTCGGTGGCGACCATCCGAAGCTCCCGCTCGGAGGCCGAGACGAGGATTCCGGTGAGGACCGGACGGGTCTCGTCCCGAGACGCCGAACCCGCGACCTTCGAAGCCGTAGTGACGAACGCATCGACCGGCATCGAGATGCCGGTGTCGGCGTCCGGTTCGGGGAAGGGGGGGAAGTCCTCGGCTCGCAGGGTGCGAATGTGGAAGGTTGCATTGCCGGAGATCAGCTCGACGTCCTGCTCGGAGGGGCGGAGCTCCAGCGACACCTGGGGCGCGGGTAGCGCCCGGACGACATCCAGCAGCAGGCGAGCCGGAAGCACGACGACGCCCTCCCGGACCACTTCGGCCTGGAGCGGAACCCGGAGGCTCACGTCCATGTCCGTCGCCCTGAGCTCGCAGCTCGTCGATGAGGTCACGATCTGCACGCCGGAGAGGGCCTGGATCGCGCTGCGAGTCGAAGCGACCCTCGTGACCGTCTGGAGCTGCGCGAGCAAGGCCTCGCGTTCGAGGGAGATCTTCACGGCAATTACCTTAGGAGGGAATCAGTAGTGATAGTGCGAATAAGTGCTGTGGATAACTGCGCCTTCGCCCGCATGTAGCGGCAAACTTCGCGTCTGCAGCGGGGCGGGAAGTCTGTCAACAGCTGCGGTCGTCTTCGCGCGAGGAGATCGCCGACCTCAGCTGATCGAGTTCGGTGCCGACTTGTTGATCATCGCCGAGCCGGTCTGCGACGCGCTTGCAGGCGTGCAGGACGGTCGCGTGATTGCGTCCGCCGAAGGCCTCGCCGATCGTCTGAAGTGGCGTGCTGGTGAGCTCCCGCGCCAAATAGATCGCCACCTGCCGTGGCCACGCGACTCTGGCCACGCGACTCGCAGAGACCAGGTCCGAGACCGCGAGGTCGTAGTGGGCGGCGACTGTCGCTTGGATGCGGCCGATCGACAGCGCCGCCGAGGGCCGCTGGGGGTACATCGTGTCAAGCACGGTGGCGGCGAGCGCGAGGTCGATCGGCCGTGCCGTGAGCGAGTGATAGGCGACCACTCGGATCAGCGCGCCCTCGAGCGAGCGGACGTTGTCGGTCACACGCTCGGCGATCGCCTCCAACACCGAATCGTCGGCCAGCGGGAGGCGGTCGAGGAGCGCCCTTTTGCGAAGAATCGCGACTCGGGTGTGGAAATCTGGCGGCCGGATGTCTGCCACCAGCCCCGACTCAAACCGCTCCCGCAGGCGCTCCTCAACCGAGACGAGCGCGCTCGGCAGGCGGTCGCAGGTGAGGACGAGCTGGCGGCCGGCCTCGTACAGGGCGTTGAAGGTGTGGAAGAACTCCTCCTCGGTCTTCGCCTTGCTGGCCAGGAACTGCACGTCGTCGATGAGCAGCACATCGGCGTCGCGGTAGGTGTTCTTGAAGCGGTCGAGCGAACGCGATCCGAGGGCCCGGATGAAGTCGTTGGTGAACGCTTCGACCGTCGTGTAGCGGACCTTGGTGGTGCCGCCGAAGGCCCGCACGTAGTTGCCGATCGCATGCAGTAGATGCGTCTTTCCAAGCCCCGGGGGGGCGTGCAGGAAGAGTGGGTTGTAGGCCTGCCCGGGCAGCTCGGCGACCGCGAGCGACGCGGCGTGGGCAAGACGGTTGCCGTCGCCGATGATGAACTGGTCGAAGCTGTAGCGCGGGTTGAGACTGACGACCGCCTCGGCCGGGGACCTCTCCGCCGACTCGGGCCCCGGGATTCCCTCGAGCGCGACCTGGACGTCGGTTCCGACGACGGCCCGGGCGCAGCTCTCGAGGATGCGCCCGAATCGCTTTGCGGTCCACGCCCGGGTCGCCGGCGGGGCGGTGAGCAGGAGCATCGTCCCCTCGAACGCCTTGACCTGGAGCGGCGCGATCCAGATCTCGTAGGTCGACTCGCCGAGCGCCCGACGCAACTCCGCGCGGATCGCGCGCCACGCTACGCTCGGCTCGACATTCTCGGGCAGCTCCAAGCGACTCCTTTGAGGGAGCGTTTCAACGACTGTTCTGAGGCCGGGCGGTGGTCGCCCGAGGCGGGCGAATATACCAACGGGCTAATGCCCCGAGGACGGGTAGTTGGGGGCTTGGCGCAAAGCGCGAGAAAAACGGAGAGGCCTCAGGGCCTGCGTATACTGGCCTCAATCCCGCCTGGGCTAGTGAGCCATGAAACGCACCTACCAGCCAAAGAAGCGCAAGCGAGCGCGCACGCACGGGTTCCGCGCGCGGATGCGCACCCGCGCGGGCCAGCTGACATTGAAGCGGCGCCGCGCAAAGGGCCGCAAGCGACTGACGGTCTGATGGCCGGGCGCCACGGCGCTCGTGCCCGACCTGGACGCGCGCGGCTCTCCCGGAGCGCGGACTTCGATCGCGTCTTTCGTCACGGCCGCTCGCACGCGTGCCGCGAGCTGGTCCTCTACGTGTTCCCCCGGGAGGCGGACTCGGCGCCACGGCTCGGCCTGTCTGTTTCCCGCAAGGTCGGGGGGGCGGTTCAGCGCAACCGCGTCAAGCGGCTGCTGCGCGAGGCGTTTTCGCTCGAGGGCCAGCGGCTGCCGGCGGGGAGCGACGCGGTCGTCGTCGCCAGGCACGAAGCGCGGGGTCTAGCTGAGCGTGAGGGTTTGGAGGGAATCAGGCTTGCGCTGGCGGGTTTGATCACGCGGGCGACCGGTCAGCGGGAGGCCGCCCCTGAGCCCGCCGGAGCCGATCGGGAGGCCGCTCGATGACCGCCTTGCGCAGGCTCGTGCTGGTCCCGCTGCGGCTGTACCAGCGGCTCATCTCACCCGCGCTCGGAGCCCGCTGCAAGTACTACCCGTCCTGCTCCGAGTACGCGGCCCAGGCGATCGAGAGATTCGGCATACTCCGCGGGCTCGTGTTGGCCGGCTGGCGGTTGCTTCGCTGCAACCCTTGGAGTCATGGGGGGTTCGACCCCGTGGACGCCCAGCGGCTGTTCAGGCCTAAAGCAACCGCCTCGAGCGCCTGACCATGTTCGTCATCGCCAACATCTTCCAGCCGCTGATCGACATCTTCGATCCGGTCCTGGTGTTCTTCCACGACCACCTGGGGGTGTCGTGGGGGCTGGCGATCGTGCTTCTGACAGTCGTCGTGCGGGCACTGCTGCTGCCGCTGACGATCAAGCAGTTTCACTCGATGCAGAAACTGCAAGCCGTATCGCCGCAACTGAAGGCGATCCAGGCTAAGTACAAGGACGATAAGCAGCGCCAGCAGCAGGAGATCATGAAGTTCTACAAGGAGAACGAGGTCAACCCGTTCGCCTCGTGCTTGCCGCTGGTCGCACAGCTGCCGGTGTTCATCGGCCTCTTCTACACGTTGCGCACGAGCCTTCGAAAGGACATCTGCCCCAGCGTCCAGCATGCCTTCCAGGCGACGTACGCCGCCGTACACCACGTCTCGGCCCACGTTGCCGCAGGGCAAACGACGTACTGCACCAATCCGGCGTACGCCCACCAGTATCACGGCGGCGCTGGCTTCTTGTTCATCCCAGACCTGACGAACAACGCCCACGGCCTGGTCCTGATCGTCCTGATCCTCCTCTACGTCGGCACGCAGCTCGCGTCCAGCCTGATGATGGCGACGCCCGCGATGGACAAGACCCAACGCCAGATCACCTTGTTGCTGCCGCTGTTCTTCGTCATCTTCATCATCAACTTCCCGGCCGGCCTGCTCGTCTACTGGATCACGACCAACACCTGGACGATGGCCCAGCAGTACGTGATTCGTAAGCGAATCGGGACGATCACACCGGCCGTCCCCGCAGGGGGCGACGGGGCGCCCACTACGCCGAACGGCTCTGGTAGCGGCGGCCTTGGCGGGCTCGTGCGCGGACTGATCAAGCCGCCCGACGAGAGCGAGAAGGAAAAGCGGAAGGCAAAGGAGCCTGCGAGCGTCGGCGCCCGATCCGGCTCTCGTGCGCGACGCGAGACGCCGCCGCCCCCACCTCCGCGGAAGAAGAAGAAGCGCTCAGGGCGTCGCCGGTAGCGGATGGAGGCGGGAACCGAAAGCGCAGCCCAGTGCGTGCGAGAGCTGCTGGAGGAGATCGCGAAGGGGATCGGAATCGAGGCGAGCGTCCGCGTCGAAGAGGACCCGGATGGCGTCACAGCGGAGTTCCTGGGCGACGACCTGGGACTGCTGATCGGCCACCATGGCCAGACGATCGACGCGATCCAGCACCTCGCGTACCGGATCGCGTTCCGCCGCTGCGGGGCGCCGGTGCGGGTCGTCGTCGACGCCGCGGGATACCGGGAGCGGCGGGCGGTGGCGCTCCGGGCCGCAGCCGACCAGGCAGCCGAGACGGCGGTGCACGACCGGCGCCCGGTCTCGCTCGAGGCGATGAGCGCACTCGAGCGCAAGGTCGTTCACGAGCATCTGAAGACGCGGCACGACGTCGAGACCTACAGCGAGGGCCAAGAGCCGGACCGGCGGCTGGTCGTCGCGCCGCTGGTCGACTGAGAGCCCTTCGGGCGGTCCTTTCGCGGCGACCCCCCCGGCCGATCGGGCACCCTCCTGCGTTTCACGTTTTTCTCGACGGTGAAACAGCGACTCGTGTAGAACTTCCGTGA
The DNA here is from genome assembly GCA_963826395.1 of uncultured Solirubrobacterales bacterium. Taxonomy (GTDB): domain Bacteria; phylum Actinomycetota; class Thermoleophilia; order Solirubrobacterales; family Solirubrobacteraceae; genus Palsa-465. The sequence continues at coordinate 364,395 of CAWGWP010000001.1, forward strand.
CGTGGAGGGACTCTCGGACTTTGATCGCGGGGTGTTCGTGGGCCTGCTCGTCGGGGAGGGGTCGTTCGGAGGCGACGGCAAGCAGCCGCAGGTGACGCTCCGCATGCACGTCCGCCACGAGGCGATCTTCCGGTGGCTGATGACGCGCTTCCCGGACACCCGGCTCTACGGGCCCTACCACCACGGCGGGCGTTCGTACTACCAGTGGATGGCGCGCGGTCGGCCGCTGGTGCGTGATGTCCTCCCGTTGCTGGAACGGGCCGGTGTCGAGGATCTCGACGCGCACGCGGCGGCGCGGCTCGAAGCGATGCGCGAGCGCTACCGGAGTTTCATCGAGCGCGAACGAGCCGCGCTCCGCGATGGCCCGACTCCATGAGTCCCCGGAACGGGACCGGAGTGGACGCGGCGCTCGCCGAGCTCGTGGACCGATACGCGCTTGCGGACCGCGCGATCGGCCAACTTCGGTCGCTGCTCGATCTGCTCGTTCGCGACCCATCGGCCCCGACCGGGATCGACGAAGCCGCGAAGGCGATCGACGACCACCTGGCGGATTCGCTGGTCGGCCTCGAACTCGAGGCCGTCCGCGAAGCCGGAGTGGCCGCCGACCTCGGCTCTGGCGCGGGGCTCCCCGGGCTTGCGCTGGCGATCGCGCTCCCGACGACTAGCTTCGCGCTGGTGGAAAGCAACGGCCGCAAGTGCGCCTTCCTAGAACGTGCCGTGGCCCGATGCGGCGTCGGGAACGCGAGCGTTGTTCACGCGCGTGCGGAAGCCTGGCAGGCCGGGATCGGCCGCCACGACCTCGTCACGGCGCGGGCGCTGGCGCCGCTCGACGTCACAGCCGAGTACGCCGCGCCGCTGCTGCGCATTGGGGGCGCACTCGTAGCCTGGCGGGGGCAACGCGACGCCGCGGCCGAGGCGGCCGGCGCGCGCGCCTCCGAGCAGCTCGGGCTCGGAGCCCCCGAGATCACTGCGGTCCGCCCATATCCGCGCGCCCAGCACCGCCATCTCTACGTCAGCTCGAAGGTGAGAGAGACGCCTCCGCGCTTTCCGCGGCGGCCCGGAGTCGCCTCGAAGCGGCCGCTCGGAGCGCGCGTTTCGCCCTCTCGGCGGCCCGTCTGACCGCGTCGGCCGCTAGCTTGCGGCCCGTGATGGGGACCGTGTACGCGATCGCCAACCAGAAGGGCGGGGTCGGCAAGACCACGACCGCCGTGAACCTCGCGGCGTGCGTCGCCGAGGCGGGATACGACACGCTCCTCGTCGACATCGACCCGCAGTGCAACGCGACGATCGCCTTGGGCATCGGGAAGGACTCGCCGCGCACCTTGTATGACGTGCTGATGCGTGACGCGGCGCTCGCGGAGATCGTCCTCGACACCGAAGTCGAGCGTCTCCGGATCGCTCCTTCGGGCCCCGATCTGGCCGGGGCGAACGTCGAGCTGCCGCGGGTCGGTGGCTCCGAGGGACGGCTGCGCGAATCGCTCGTGCCGGTCCGGTCTCGCTACGCCTTCACGCTCCTCGATTGCCCGCCGTCGCTCGGACCGCTGACGGTCAACGCGCTCGTCGCCGCAGACCAGGTGATCGTTCCGGTCCAGGCGGAATACTTCGCGCTCGAGGGGCTTGCCGGCCTGCTCGACACGCTTTCGCTGATCCAACGGGAGCTCAACCCGAGGCTGACGGTCGCGGGCATGCTGCTGACGATGTACGACGGGCGGACGCGGCTTGCACAGGACGTCGAGCGAGAGATCCGGGAACATTTCCCCGAACTGGTGTTCGATACGGTGATCCCGCGCAATGTGCGCGTCGGAGAGGCGCCGAGCTTCGGCAAGGCCGTGATCCATCACGACCCGCACTGCGCCGGCGCGGATGCATATTTCGAGCTAGCAAAGGAGGTTGCCGCCCGTGGCTGATCGACAGAAGGGTATGGGGCGCGGCCTGGCCGCGATCCTGTCGGTGGCTCCGAAGGACGAGTCCGAGGAGCTCCGCCAGCTCCCGATCAGAGCTGATCACGCCCAATCCGAACCAGCCGCGGACTGCATTCGATGAGGACTCGCTGCTGGCGCTGGCCGACTCGATCCGCGCGCGCGGGGTGATCCAGCCGGTGCTCGTGCGACCGCTGGCCGGGGGTCGCTACGAGCTGATCGCCGGCGAGCGTCGCTGGCGGGCGGCGCGGATGGCCGAGCTCGACACGATCCCCGCCGTGATTCGGCGCCACGACGACGCGGCGTCGCTGGAGCTCGCACTGATCGAGAACATGGCCCGCGAGGACCTCAATCCCGTCGAGGAAGCCCGGGCGTGCGCGGCCCTGGTCGAGGAGCTGGGGCTCTCACGCGAGGATGTCGGACTGCGCGTCGGCCGCAGCCGCGTCGCCGTCTCGAACCTGATCCGGCTGCTCGACCTGCCCGACGAGGCGCTCGAGCTGGTCGAGAGCCGGCAGCTGACCGAGGGTCACGGGCGCGCGCTGCTGCTCGCCGAGGACCACGCCGAGCGCCGCAACCTCGCCCGCAGCGCGGTCCAGGCGCAGTGGTCGGTGCGCGAGCTCGAGGCCCGCGCTCGGACCGCGGCGCGAAACGGCTCGGGACGCCAGCCCCGGGTCGCCCAGAAGCGCGCGCTGCACCCCGATCAGCAGGCGAGCGCGGAGCAGATCGCGGACACGCTCGAGACGGTCTTCGGCCGCGAGGTGAGCGTCATGGCCGGCCGCCGTCAGGGCTTTCGAGTGCAGCTGGAGGTGGACTCCGTGGAGGATGCGCTCGAGCTCGCACGGCGCCTGCGCGTGCGTGCGGCCGCGTAGCGCTCATACGCCCGGGAGGCTCGTTCGGCGTGGTGCCGCCGCGGCTAGAATCACGCGCTCCCGGGCGATTAGCTCAGTCGGTTAGAGCGCTTCTCTGATAAGGAAGAGGTCCCAGGTTCGAGTCCTGGATCGCCCATCCTGGAATCCCCTGCAAACAGCCGCCTTTTGTGGTGGTCGGCTGACTCCCGCGGGGCGCTCGACGTGCCGCGAGAGTGCATCTGGGTGCAGCCACGACCTCTTCTTACACGGCGGGCGTCCGCGGCACCGGGGTCCGCCTGCTGCGGTGTCTCAGCGCCCGGGCAGGCGCACCGCGACCGGACCGCCCCAGCTTGACCATGGTTGACCGACTGGAAGTCTGGCTGCTGCGGCGACGAAGCAGTCCAACGCGGCGTCGCGAGGGCCAGCCGGATGCGCTCGCGACGCGCTCGCAACGGGCTGGGGGCGCGACGCCGGCGGTTCGGGTTAGCTGAGATCGGCTAACGCCTCGACGACCGCGTGCGCGCTTCCCGCGCAACTTAGGTGCCTGGCTCGGGCGGCATCGAAGCACGGCGCGCCGCGAAAGCAGGTCTGCGGCCGTTGTCCGCGACACGACTCGGTCGCGACAGCTCTTCTGCATCCATGTGGCGAAGGACCGCCTCGGACAGATCTGGTCACGCGACCGCATCGTCGGGACGTGGCTTCTTGTTCGCCAACGGTGTCGCCTAAGGCGGAGCCGTAGGGGTGAAAGCGGTCGTTCCGCCGCGCCGCACCGAAGGCGCCGACCGGGAAGTGCTAGCCGATCATGTTCGGCGAGCGGCCAAGCCTCAAAGCAGCTTGAGGGCTTCGGTGTGGACTTGCGTGGAGCCTCGGATCGTCACGAGCACCATCATGACGTTGCCACAGGCTCGGCAGCGCACGACGTTGCCGGGCCCCCTCGTGTACACGCGAAGCTCGGCCATCAGCGCCTCGGTTCCACAGTGGGTGCAGCGTCCACGCGCCGTGGTCATCTCCGAACCGAAGTGCTCGAAGAGCTCCCCAGCGACCGCGTTGCCATCCAGAGCGTCCATGCCGCTATCGACAGCTCACGATCTTTGGTCCCAACTGGGTGATGAACGCACACACCAGACAATCCCCATCTCATTCTTGCTCGCAAGGCACACGATGTCGTGGTTATGAGTGCGCGCGACGACTCGGTTTCTTACCGATGGGTCGGTGCTCCGTGAGGGCGGGGCGGTGCTGTGGCGTAGGGCCTCATCGTTGCATCCCGGTTGCCGCAGTCCCGGCTCAGTCCTAAGGCGCGGCGGCAAGCTTCCCTCGTCTCGCAGCGCTATAGCCCGGTCGGCACGACGGTGCGAGAAATCTCGCTCGCGGGCGCCGCGGGGTCGGCTGACCACGAGCGCCGTGATCAGGCCGTGGACGATCGTCGCGAACCTCGTTCTCAGCTCAACCGCGCACGCTTCTCGCCCTTGCCTGATCGTTTGGCATTGTCGGCCTATCAGCCGAGCTGGCGGTCGAGGTTGACGGCGGCGCTGATGAGTGCGAGGTGGGTGAAGGCTTGGGGGAAGTTGCCGAGCTGCTCCCCGCTTGGGCCGATCTCCTCCGCGTACAGGCCGAGGTGGTTGGCGTAGGTCAGCATCTTCTCGAAGATCAGCCGGGCATCGTCCAAGCGCCCGGCGCGTGCCAGCGCCTCGACGTACCAGAAGGTGCAGATCGAGAACGTTCCCTCACGTCCCGCCAGGCCGTCGGGGGAGGCTTCGGCGTTGTACCGGTAGACGAGCGAATCTGACACCAGCTCGCTGCCGATCGCGTCGAGGGTTGAGAGCCAGCGCGGGTCTTGGGGGGCGATGAATTTCATCAGCGGCATCAACAGCACCGATGCGTCGAGAATGTCCGTGTCGTAGTGCTGGACGAAGGCTCCGCGGTTGGTGTTCCAGCCTCGCTCGTGGATCTGGCGGTAGATCCGATCGCGGGCAGCTTCGAGGCGGACCCGGTCGGCTGGCAGCCCGCGCGCACTCGCCATCCTCAGCGTGCGCTCGACTGCGACCCAGCACTGCAGCCGCGAGTAGGTGAAGTGCTGGCGCCCGGCGCGGGTCTCCCAGATTCCCTCGTCTGCCTGTTCCCAGTTCTCGCAGACCCAGTTGACCATGTGGGTGATGTCGTCCCACGACCGGTGCGAGATCGGCGAGCCGTGCTTGTCGTACAGGTAGACCGAGTCGACCAGCTCGCCGTAGATGTCGAGCTGGAGCTGCGTGGCGGCGTCGTTGCCGACCCTCACCGGGGCCGAGCCGCGATATCCCTCGAGGTGGCCGAGCACCTCCTCGGGAATTTCGCGCCGGCCGTCGATTCCGTACATGATCTGTAGCGGGCTGCGCTCCTGTAGATGCATCCCCGCCAGCCGATCGGTCAGCCAGTCCATGAACGCGGTCGCCTCCTCGGTGAAGCCGAGCCGCAGCAGCGAGTACAGCGAGAACGCCGCGTCCCGAATCCACGTGTACCGGTAGTCCCAGTTGCGCTCGCCGCCGAGCACCTCGGGCAGGCTGGTCGTCGGGGCGGCGACGATCGCGCCGGTCGGGGCATACGTGAGCAGCTTGAGGGTCAGCGCCGAGCGGTGCACCGTCTCGCGCCAGCGACCCCGATAGCGCGACTGTGCGAGCCACCTGCGCCAGTACTCGACGGTGTGCTCGGCCAGCTCTCGCGTCTCCTGTGCGTTGTGAGCGTGCATCTCGTACCGGCCCGGCACGTGCTCCAGAATGAACGTCGCGCTCTGCCCCGCCTCGAGCTCAAACGAAGCATGGGCATCACCGTCGCGCACCTCGAGCGGCGTCTCGGTCTCGAGCGCGACCCGCGCGCCTGGGCTCTCAAACAGGACGCCCCCCGGGTGGCGCTCGGCGCGGTGCCGCTCGCGCCCGAAGTCGAACCGCGGCGCGCATTCAAGCTCGAACCGCATCCGCCCACGCACGCTCAACACACGGCGAATCACCCGGTCACGGTGCGCGCCGTCGAGGCGCTCACCGACCGGCATGAAATCCTCGACCTCCCCGACCCCGGCCGGAGTCAGGAAGCGCGTGATCAGCACGTTCGTATCAGGGAAATACAGCTGCTTGTTCTCCCACTCCCCGTCCGCCGGCCGAAGGGCGAAACGCCCGCCCCGCTCGGCGTCGAGCAACGACGCGAACATGCTCGGAGAGTCAAACCGCGGCGAGCAATACCAGTCGATCGTTCCATCCGTGCTGATCAGCGCCACCGTATGCAGGTTGCCGATCACCCCGTGCTCGGCGATCGGCGGATAACGCCCCGAGCTCACCGCTCACACAACACTGCTGGGCACGCACGGGGCGGCTAGCCGCTCGAGGAGATGGTCGCCGACGCGCAGGGCGTTGGCCATGGCGGTCAGCGACGGGTTGACGGCACTCGAGGATGGGAAGAAGCTGGTGTCGACGACGTACAGGTTGTCAAGATCGTGCGACTTGCAGTTCACGTCAAGGGCGGAGCGCCGGGGGTCGGTACCGAAGCGGACGGTGCCACAGTTGTGGGCGATGCCCGCGAGCGGGATCTCCTCGCTGAGCACCGACCAACGGGGAATCATCATCTGATGGCATCCGAGCGGAGAGAGCAGCGCCTTGAGCTTGGCCAGGAGCCGCCGGTGGGGCTCGGTGTTGTGGTACGTCTTGGCCAGGTGGATGTTCCCGCGGCGGTCGATCGTGACGCGATTGTCCGCGTGGGGAACGTCCTCCGTGGTGAGCCAGAAGTCAAGGGCATGCCTGGCGAGGTAGTCGAGGGCGAGCCCGGGCGCGAACCGGGGAGCGCCGCCACGCAGGATTGTGCGGTCTGACTTGCCGAGCATCTGGATGTGCCCGAGCGGGAAGCCCGCATCCGGGGCACCCCAGTAGAAGTCGTTGAGCCCGAGCGTCTTCTGGAACTTTGTCCCGTTCATAGTCCTGGAGAGCGCGATCACGGCCGTGTTCAGGTGCGCCATGTAATGCCGGCCGACGACATCGGACGAGTTCGCGAGACCGTTGGGATGGGCCTCGCTCGCCGACCGCAGCAGCAGCGCAGCGGAGTTGACAGCCCCACAGGAGACGACGACCAGGTCCGCGCTGAAACGCTCCGCGTTGCCCGCGCGGTCGACGATGACCTGCTTGACCGAGCGCTCTGAAGAGTCCACCTCGAGCCGCGTGACCCGTGCGTGAGTGCGCAGCGTGACGTTTGGGTGCGTGACGGCAGGACGCACGCAGACCACGTGCGTGTCGGCTTTGCCGTCGGTCAGGCACGGGAAGCCGTCGAAGCGATCACACCGAATACAGCGCCCGGCCTCGGGGTCGGATTCGTCGAGGTCGATCCCGACCGGGAGGTGGAACGGCCGATGCCCGGCCCGAACAAGATCGTCGTGCAGCTGCTGGATCCGCGGCTCGTGCGAGACGGCAGGATGGGGAAACGGGCCCGAGCGCGGCGGCTCCGTGGGGTCCTCACCGGCCTCGCCGTGGACCAGGTAGAGACCCTCGGCCTGCGCATAGTAGGGCTCGAGGTCTGCGTAGGAGACGGGCCAGGCCGGGGAGACGCCGCCGTAGTGCTTGACGTCTTGAAAGTCGCGCTCGCGCATGCGGAAGAGCACCCCGCCGTAGACCTTGGTGTTGCCGCCGACGAAGTACTGGGCGTGCGGCCGGAACGCGACCCCCTGCTTGTCGTACCACCTCTCGGTGGTGACGTAGCGTTCGCGTTCGAAGACCTCCCCCGAGTCCCAGTTCTCCCGCTCGCGAGGGAGATAGCCGCCGCGCTCCAAAAGCAGGATCTTCTTGCCGGACGGCGCGAGCCGGTGCGCGAGCGTGCCGCCGCCGGCGCCGGTGCCGATGATGATCACGTCGTAGTGGTCCATTCGCTCTGTCAGACGAGGGCGATCGGCGAGGTCCACGCCCCGCTGGCACCTCTGAGCTTCGCGTGCGTGAGGACCAGGGCGAACTCGCGCACGCCGTCGCGCGCGAGCTCCGAGAGGTCGAGGTTCTCGACGACGAAGACGCCGTGGTGGACGTTGAGGAACTGCGGCACCTCGAACGGCCGTTCCGGGTTCTCGGCGGGGACCGGGCCGTAGCTCCAGGTGTCGCAGCCGGTGACCGCGACGCCTCGGTTCACCAGCCAGCTCGCGAGCTCCATGCCCGGTCCTGGTTCACCGGCGACGTAAGTGTCGGCGTCGTCCCAGTGCGCGCCCCAACCGGTGTGGAAAAGCACCGCGTCACCGGGCTCAGGGTCAATGTCCGGCACGCCGATCACCTCGCCGCGGCCGAGCGGCGCGACGTCCACGAGCCAGCCGCGGGTCACGATCTGCGGCACCGTCTCGACTCCGAGCCGAATCACGCCCGCCGTCCCAGCGAGCTCGGAAACGCTCCAGCCGTTGTAGCCGCGATCGCCGATCTGAAGGTGGCTCAACGCATCGAGGTGCGTGCCGAGCTGCTGCGTGCCCGCGACCTGCTCGGTGATCCAGTTGACCCGGTTTGCTCCCAGTCCGCCATGGTTCACGTGATGGGCGGTGGTGACCAGCGTCTGGCGGAAATACCGACCGGGGAACACCGGCACGTGCTCGTCCAGCACCCGCCCCAGGTCGTATAGCCGTCCCGAGCGCACCAGCCGAAGGGCAGACGCGCGCGTGGCGTCGGTGATGTGGTTGAGCATGCCGAGCTGATCGTCACGGCCGAACCGCGACGGCCACCAGGCAGTCTCATGCGCGGTCACTCGGACGACCACGGCTCTCGGAAGTCGGCGTAAAGCGTCAGGCCGCCGTCGACGAAGATCGTCTGGCCCGTGATGTAGGCGGCGTCGTCGGACGCGAGGAAGGCGCACACGCCAGCCATCTCATCGGCGGTGCCGGCGCGGCCGAGCGGGATGTGGTCAGCGACCATCGCCGACTTCACGGGGTCGTCGATCCAGGCGCGGTTGATCGGGGTGATCGTGGCCCCAGGAGCGATCGCGTTGACGCGGACACCCCGGCCGGCGTACTCCAGAGCGAGCGTGCGAGTCAGGTTCTGCATCCCGCCCTTGCTGACGCTGTAGCCGAGATAGTTCGGTTTCGGGATGGTTTGGTGAACGCTCGAGATATTGATTACGACGCCGGGGCTTTCGTCGGCGAGGAAGCGTTTGATCGCTTCGCGGGCGCAGAGGAACGCGCCGCGCAGGTTGACCGCCAGAACCCGGTCGAAGTCCCCGCTACCGAGCTCCTCGGACGGGCGGGAGATCTGGATGCCTGCGTTGTTGACGAGGATGTCCAGGCTGCCGAGGCGCTCGGTGGCCTCGTCGAGCATCCCTACGACGTCCTGTTCGGACGAGACGTCGCCCTTGACGAGGACGTCGCGGACGCCCTGGTGCCGGACCTCGTCCATACAAGCGTGCACTTGCGCCTCGGTCTCGACGGCTTCGTCACGGGAACGCCGGTAGTTGATCGCGACGTTGGCGCCCTCCCGAGCGAATCGCACCGCGATCGCCTGCCCGATGCCCGACGAGCCGCCCGTTACGAGGAGGTTTTTTCCCTCCAGGGCGCGCGCTCCGGCCCGTCCACCCCGAGCCTCAACGCGGGGCCGGCTCATCGCGACGCCTCAAGCGCGCGCCGTGCGGTCTCGAGGACCGCGCCGAACACGATATGAGACGTCGCCTCCCAGGCGACTGCCGCCCCGGCGAGCCGCCACGGGGGGCGCTGGATCCGGAGCACCGGAAGAACCGAGCCGTGAGTGCCCGCGTAGATTGCCAGTCCTGCAAAAGTGCCTGCGCCTCTGGTCGCGACGGGCCACCGCCTGGCAACCCCGGAGTACGCGGCGCCGAGGCTGGCTCCGAGCGAGTAGTGGATCACACGCTGTGCGCTAACCCGCTGCGCGTCGCTCAGCCCCGTGTAACCCAGCGCCGAGGCAGCCCGGCCAACGATGACAGCCGGAGGCATGTTCTCCGGACGACCGCCCGGATCGGCTCCAACCTCCAGCTTCTGTTCGGGGCACGGCGGCAGGATCGACTCGGCGATGGTCTGCAGGCGCGGCTCGCTGAATGCCTTCGCCCACGAGGCCGCGAGGCCGGCAAGCACGCCCACGGCGTGTGGACCACGCTCAAGATTCTGCGCCGGGTGGCCGTACACGCCGCGACGCCCGTGTGGTCCACTTCGTTTTGGTCCGTTCATCGCGTCTTTCCCTCGGTCTCGCTCGCCGCTTTGTCAGACGAATCAGTGGCCGGTCGGTCGTGGCTCTTACCGGTGGTCACGAAGGCGGTAAGAACCGTGCGCGTCGCGTCTCTTATGTCACGGAGCGGGCGGACGGCCCGTGTGTGTTCGTTGAAGGAGTCAGGACGTGTCGCCAATTTCGCGAGGTTTTCGAGGTCGTCGTCGAGAACCCGACGGCGCGCTGCTACCGCCGGGCCAGCACGTCGTGAATGACTTTCCAGTCCTCTCGGCTGGCCCGACACCGCATACGCCGCTCGAGGAGTGGACGTTCGCAATCACCGGCGCGGTCGACCGTCCGGCCTCCTGGACCTGGGAGGAGCTGCTCGGGCTTCCAGCGCAGACTCCGACGGTCGACATCCACTGCGTCACCAAGTGGTCGAAGCTCGGCACGACCTGGAAGGGCGTCTCGATCGACACGCTGCTGGCGGAGATCGACACCCAGGCGCAGTACGTGAGCGCGTGGTGCGACGGCGGCTACACGACGAACCTGCCGCTGGCAGACGTCACCGGAGGGCGCAGGCTTGGATCGCCTACGAGTTCGACGGCAAGCCGCTGACCCGGAACACGGCGGGCCTGCCCGCCTGCTGGTTCCGCACCTGTACTTCTGGAAAAGCGCCAAGTGGGTGCGCGGGCTCGAGCTGCTCGATCACGACAAGCCCGGCTTTTGGGAGGCGTACGGCTACAACAACTACGGTGACCCGTGGAAAGAGCAGCGCTACCAGGGGGACTGAGCGATCCTCGCTCAGCTGCCGAGTGGCGGCTGGCAAAGGTCGCCAAACTGGTCGATGAGACGGCGCACGCCAGGACGATCCAACTCGACGTGCCCGACTGGTCGTGGCACGTCGCCGGTCAGCACATCGACGTCCGCCTCACCGCCGAGGACGGCTATCAGACCGAACGGTCCTACTCAATCGCCTCAGCCACCCGAGGACCCCAGAGTCGCGCTGACCGTCCAGAGGATTGACGACGGGGAGGTGTCCCCCTATCTCACCCAGGAGCTTCGCGTGGGCGACGACCTTGAGCTGCGGGGCCCGTTCGGCGGCTACTTCAACTGGCGCACCCAAGACGGCGGACCAGTGCTGTTGATCGCAGGCGGCTCCGGGCTGGTGCCGCTGATGGCGATGCTCCGGCACCGGAGCGCCAACGCGAGCACCGTCGACGCCCGATTGCTTCTGTCCGCCCGTTCGGACGAGGACGTGCTGTATCGCGAGGAACTGAGAAGGCTCGGAGACGAAGAGGGGGCGGCAGTGCACTACACCTTTACGAGCCGGCCGCCGTCAGGATGGCAAGGCTTCGCTCGACGGATCGATGCGGAGATGCTCACTACCGTCGGGCCTGGTGCGCCGCGAATGCCACACATCTACGTGTGCGGTCCGACGGCGTTCGTGGAGCAGGCTGCTGAGCTGCTCGTGCAGCTCGGTCACCTGGCGTCCGCGATCCGTACGGAGCGGTTTGGCCCCACCGGATGAACAGCGGGACGCGAGTCCCCTGAGCGGCCGGGACCCGACGTGGGCACTGCGTTCCTCGCTCGCGACGATCATCCCCGCAAGTGCCGCACCGTACGGCTACACGCTGGCCATTTGGAGCTGCGGCGCGGTGCTCATGCGTTCGGAGGGGACGCCGAGTGTCCCCAACGTACTCACGTTCGTGGCGGGCGCGATCGCCGGCTTTAACTTGGTGGTAGCACTGACGATCGGGGTGCTTGGCCACGCCAAGACCGTCGACCGCCGGGATCGCGTGCTCGCCGGAGTGCTCGACTGGATCGCCCTAGCAGCCGTCGTCGGGGCGGTCTACGCGATCACCCGTCTCCACGGGTGGGGGCCATGGTTGCTCGCGCCATTCGCCGCGACCCTCCTGTATTTGTTGGTCGCGAGTCTGCAGTTGGCGGTGCTGGCACGCCGAGGACGGGCACGCAACCATCGTCCCACATAGGGAGTGCTCGGACCCACTAGCGAAACTGCTTGCGCCCGGACGCCTCAGTCCACGCGTATCGCTCGAGCGCGGGGAGCGACGACCGAGCCAGCGAGACGCCGTACTCCGGCTCGCTCCGCTTGCCGATGTTGTCACGATCGGTGAGCGGGGGCGACGCCGCGAGCCACTCCGTGCTCGGCATTAGGTAGACGTTCGGAACTTCCGCGTCTGCCAACAACACGATCGCCGCAAAGCGATCACCGTCGGGCTGAAAGCGTCGCTTGGTCCAGAACACGTAGCCCCCCAGGCGCTGCGTTGACACGAACACCTCGACGGCACGCCCGGCGGGCGTCACGACCTCGAGCTTGCCGACAACGCGACCACTTGGCGGTGTCACCGTGCATCCAAGCTGCTCGAGGCGTTCGGTGACGATCGTTCTACCTAGAGCAATCAAATCCTGTCGGCTCAATTGCGACCAGCGGTCCTCACTCATGCTGTGCGACGTGCTCACTAGCTCCCGCCTTTCATCGCAGGTATCGCTTGCGCGCGTTGTTTTTGGGTTGCGCCCTGTACGCGACGGTGATAAGAGCCCACGGTCCCAGCGGCGATCTCAGGCAGGCATTCTTCACGGTAGAACGCGCTCAGACCATCGACTGCAGCGGTGTGCAATGTCGTCATGAATCCTCCAACGGGGACGTGTGGGTGGTACGGAGTGAGTGGCGGATCCCGCGCTCGTCTTACTGTCAGTCGCATCACCCATCGGAGCGCTGCGTTAAATGGCAAGGTGGAGCTGCGCTCGCCTCCTGCCGTTCGACCACTGCGGGACCGCCGCGCCAGCGGGGCGCTTCACGTTCCCCGACCGACGCGACGGCGCTGTGTGCTCCTGGCGCGCAGCTCGTACAGGGCGATCGGGTACTCAGCTCACCGTGAGGACGATCTTGCCGGCCCCGTGCTCGCCAGACTCCGCGGCACCCCCCTCTTCCAGAGGGAAGTACCCGCCGGTCGCAGCAAGATCAGCCATCGCCGACGCGGCGGCGACTTCCTCGAGGGGGAACGTTGCGGCAACTGTTGGAACGAGGTTGCCCGTGGCGGCGAGGTCCGCCAACGCGAACATGCCAACCTGGTCAGCCTCGACGATCACGCCGGCAAGACGGACGCCTCGCTCGGCCGCGGTTTCTGCCAGCGGCGCCACCGCCGGTGGCTGAGTCGACACGAGAATCCCGCCCGCCCTGAGGACGGCAAGAGCCCGGGCGGGGTAGTCACCGCCGACAACGTCGAGGACGACGTCCATGTTGCCTGTGGCTTCGACAAAGTCCGTGGCGTCGTAGTCGATCGCTTCGTCGGCACCCAGCGAGCGCACGAATTCCAGGTCCGCCGCCGACGCCAACGCAGTCACATGAGCGCCTCGTGCCTTGGCGATTTGCACCGCAATGTGTCCGATTCCGCCGGCCCCACCAACGATTAGGACACGACTGCCCTCACCGACGCGAGCGGTGTCCACAAGCGCCTGCCACGCGGTCAGGCCGACCATCGGAATCGCCGCCGCCTGGATATGGTCGAGGCGATCGGGCTTCGGGACGAAGACGCGCGTTGGACCGACGACGTACTGGGCGTAGGCACCATGGCCCTGAGGAAACGGGAGTAGGCCGAACACATCATCACCAGGCTGGTACAAGGTGACGCCCGGGCCCACGGCCTCCACAGTGCCCGAGACGTCCCAACCGAGGATGAAAGGTGGCTGGCCGACGAACGCGCCCGTCTCGCGGTTCGCCCCATCGATCGGATTCACACCAGCCGCCTGCACACGGATCAGGATCTCGCTGACCCCGGGCTCGGGCTTGGGCACACTGACGACCTTCAGGACATCGGGCCCGCCGAGCTCGTCCTGGCTCACCCCTTTCATCGTGCCGCTCATCCCGTCGCCCATCGCTTGCGAGTGCATCGTCTCGTCGGGTTGCGGACCGTCCATCTTCTCGCCCTGCGGGTCCTCCATTGAACCGCCCATCTCCGGGGTCTCCATCTTCTCCGCCACCTGCGGAGCCTCCATCGAGTCGCCCATCTTGGGGGCCTCCGTCGTATCGCTCATGGCGTCCTTCCCATCGTTAGACGGCACCTCCACCGTGATCAACTGGCGGGCCTCGTCACACATGCCCGCGGCCAATCACCCGCCGAGATGCCCGTTGACGTTGACCCGTTAAGTGGGCGAGGCGCGCAGCTTCTTACCGCCCGGCGCCCGCGAGCAGCAGTCGCCAGCTAATGGGCAAGGGTCAGAGAAGCGCTCGCAAATTCAAGCGTCGGCAGTGGACCTGTAAGAAGCGAGTCGACAGTCATTACTAACCGACCCAGACCGGAAATCAAATCGCTGTTCCTAGAAGGGAGTACACCGTGTTGTATCGCTTGGCCACACACCTACGGGGACGGATCGTGATCGGCTTGGTGGCTGTCGCGGCGGCCGCGATTGCGCTAGTCGGGCAGGCCGCCGCTTCGAATCACCGACATCGACGCCCGATTCACAACGGCCAAGGCGTCCACCATGGTCGCCCGAGCGGCTCGGGCCAGACCGGCTCCGCGACTGGGCTGGGCCAGATGAGCGGGCTCCTGCCTGCGAGCCACCTGACGCTGGAAAGCGCCATTCAGGTGAACCTCAGCAACGAGACGGTGCGACTGCCCTGTACCAGGGACCGCGCCTGTGCCCGGGAATCCGGGTGAAACGGAGCGAGTCTGGTACATGCTGCAGGACGCGTCGGATTCGGGTCTCGCGAAGGACCTCGGGGTCAACTACGCACCGAAGCTCGCGAACATCGGAATCGGCTGCCCGGCGTGCGTCCAGACGGTGACTCTAGAAACTCTCCCCCGCCCGACAGAACCACTTCGGGCAGGCGAGCGTCGATTTCCGGGAGCGCCGGACTTCAGCCCCACTCGAATCGCCGAAGCGGGGCCAAGCGGCTTCCCACTCAAGAGCTTCCAGCCAGGGGCGGTCGCAGGCCCGGGCTATAGCCCGTTCATCCACATCGAAGGCTCGCATGTCGTCTACAACGCGCCGATCGTCGCGACCGGTGAAGGGCCGTTCGACGTCGTTCATCACACGAACACCGGCGACCGGGTGCTGAGCGTCCACATCGGAGCCCCGTGCGCCGCCGGGGCAGTACACGGAGCTGGGCGGACATGCTGTTCGTCAAGGGGTTCGACGCCGGCCAGCCGATCCTCTATCTGAGCACCGACGCCGGGCAGCCACTCACCTCGGTGCTGGAGCGCTCGACGTACGTGCCGGCGCTCAACGACGCCTCATGCAACGGCGGCGACGACTTCCTCGGATCGTCCCGCGAGCGCCTGTTCGGCTTCATCAACGGCCAGACCGGCGCCAACAACCCGCATGCCCAGGGCTTCCAGCACCTGGTGCTCGAGGACGGGCATGTCTCCGAAGACGCGTCGGCCGCAACACCCGGCGCCTGATCGACGCGCTTCGCCACGGCGGCGATCTGCTGAACGTCTTCGGGGACTTCCCGACGCTCGCGGACCCGCGTCATGCGGACGCGTACAGCCCGCTGTGGGACGCGCAGCTCGGGCTGTGGACCGAAAAGGCGGTCAAGGCCGGGCTGAACAAGCGCCAGATCGACGAGGACCAGGTGTTCAATCTCGCGGCGACCCGGCCCGACCTGTTGACCGGCGTCGACCCGGCCACCGGGCAGCCGGCACCCTACGGCTCGGTCGGCGTGGACATCAATTGCGCGGTGATCGAGGTCACGGCCAAAAGCGCCCACGGCCAACCTCGAACACCGGCGCCGAACTCACAGTTCCCACCACGCTGATTCGGCAACCGGCGGGGCGACCGCAGGTCGTCCCGCCGCCGCCGTCAGCTGGGTGCCGGCTTAACGGGCAACTTGACGCGTATCGAGGTCCCTCGATCTGCACGGCTGTCGATGCGCATGCTGCCGCCGATGGCCTCGACTCGGTCGACCAGTCCGGTCAGCCCAGAGCCGCTCGACGCGACTGCGCCACCCCGTCCGTCGTCGCTGACGATCAGCTCGATCCAGCCGTCACGTCGCCGGGCGGTGACCTGTGTCCGCGAGGCGTGTGCGTGCTTGGCGGTGTTGGTCAGCGCCTCCGAGATGACGTAGTAGGCGGCCACTTCGACGTGGTCCTCGAAGCGTTCGGTGCCGAGGTCCAGGCGCAGGTCGACTGGAACCGCTGACCGCAGCGCGAGCGAGCTGAGCGCCGGGGTTAGTCCGTCCTGCGACAACACCGCGGGATGAAGGCCTCGTGACAGCTCGCGCAGATTGTCCAGCACGTCGTTCAGTCCAGTCCCGAGGCTGGAGAGCCGCCCGCGGAGGGCGCCCAGGTCGGGCGGCACGGTAGCTTCGGTCGCGCGGAGCTCCAGCCCTAATGACACCAGCCGCTGTTGGGCACCATCGTGCAGATCGCGTTCGAAGCGCCGGCGCGCGTCGTCTCCGGCCCGGACGATCCGCGCTCGCGAGTCGGCCAGATCAGAGCGGCTCTTGGCATTCGCCACCGCGAGACCGGCCTGACGGGTGAACTCTGCGATCCGTGCCTCGGTATCCGGCGGGAGCGGCTCCAGCTGACACGACAGTACGGCGATCACGCCCCACATCGCTCCCTCGACCACGATCGGGCTGGCCACGGCAGAGCGGATGCCGAGCTCGCGGACGGCGCCCGCGATCGGCCCGGTCGCAGCCTCGTAGTCACCCTTGCGCCGGGCCTTCCCGGTGCCCCGCACCTCGCCGGCCAGGTTCTCCCCGGCGAGCGGGAAGCGCTCGCCGACGGGGAGCGCGACCGCGCCGTCGCTCCAGCCGGCGATCACCGTCGCGCTCGAGTCCGCCTCGTAGCGGAGGATCGCGGTCGCGTCGACTTCCAACAGCACCCCAAGCTCCTGGACGAGGGTCGCGAACAGCTCATCCGGCGAGTGCTCGCGGGCGACCAACGTCGCCACGCGCCGCAGTGCGGACTGCTCAGCCGCAAGGCGCTCCACCTTCGCTCGCGATTCGATGTTCGATATTGCAGTGGACACGAGTTCGGCGAATTGGGTCACGCGGTCTTCTGTGCCGGATGGCAAGGTCGCCTCGGACCCCACCGCCATGGCGCCCCACAGCCGGCCGTCGACGATGATCGGCCCTCCCGCGCCGCTGCGCGCCCCTTCTGCCCGTAGGAGCTCACCGATCGGTCCACCGACCTGCGCGTAGTCGTCCACGCGAGCCGGGCAACCCGTGCGAAACACCTGATCGATCACGGTTCCTTGCGGAAGACGGATGTTCGTTGTGCCCGCAGGAATCAGGTCCTCGGACACCCCGTGTGCCGCTAGGACCGTGGCCGTGCCGTCCGGTTCAAACCGGACTGTCCGCATCATCTTGACGTCGAGGAGTTTGCACAGCTCCTGTGTGACGGCGCCGAACACCTGCTCGGACGGTGCCTGTCTCGCGATCAGCTCGGCGACACGTCGCAGCGCGGACTGCTCCGCCGCAAGTCGCTCCAGCTTCCTTCGCGACTCGATGTTCGAGATCGCTGTGGAGACAAGCTCGGCGAACTGCGCGACTCGCCGTTCCGCCCCTGCCGGATATGCCGCAGTCGAACCGGAGTTAACCGTCATGGCGCCCCACAACCGCCCGTCAACCACGATGGGGCCTGCCGCAGCCCACCCCGCGCCCAACCTGCGCATGACACTGCCAAGCTGGCCGCCGACGCTGTCGTAGTTCTCAACGTGGGCGGGGCGACCAGTGCGAAACACTTGCTCGATCGCGCTTCCCCCTTCCAGCGCGACGCTTGCGCCGGGGGGGAACGCGTCCTGCGCCGTGCCCCGCACCGCCATGATCGTCACGGTCCCGTCCGGCTCGAACCGGCCCGTCCCGACAGTGGCGACGTCCAGCAACCGATTGAGCTCCTCTGTAACGAGCGCAAACACCTCTTCCGCCGGTGCTTGCCTAGCGACGAGTTCGGCGACGCGACGGAGGGCCGCCTGCTCGGCGGCGAGTTGCTCCACCTCCGCCCGCGACTCGACGTTGGAGATCGCCGTGGAAATGAGCTCGGCAAACCGCGCCACACGGTGCTCACTTCCAGGCGGCAACCCCCCGGCGGTCCGGGCGCCGACCGCCATCGCGCCCCACAGGCGCCCACCAACCACGATCGGGCCCGCAACCCCAGCGCCCACGCCGTGCTCGCGCAATGCCGCACCGATCGGACCCTTGACCTCAGCGAAGTCGTCCACGCGCGCAGGACGGCCGGTCCGGAGCACCGTGCCGATGCTGCTTCCCTCGGGAATCTGAAAGTTGGCGCCCTGGGTCAGTCGGTCATCGGCGCTGCCGCGTGCAGCCAGGATCGTGGCGGTGCCGTCTTGGTCAAAGCGCACCGTTCGGACCATGCTGACGTCCAGGAGACGGCTCAACTCATCTGTGACGACAGCGAAGACCTCCTCGGAAGGCGCGTGACGAGCCACCAGCGTCGCCACGCGTCTGAGTGCGCTCTGCTCGTTCGCCAGCCGTTCGGACTCCGTCTCGGCCCGCCGTCGCTCCGTCACGTCGCGCGCCACCCCGTACATGACCGCGTCCTTTACGACTGGTGCCGCCGTCCATTCGAGCACCCTCGAAGAGCCATCTTTGCGCAGGAAACGGCTCTCGAACGACAGCGTCCTCTTTCCGCGAGCGATCTCGGCCGCCTCGGCCGCTGTCCGCTCACGGTCGTCCGGGTGGACGAAGTCGAGATACGGTCGCGCGAGGAGCTCTTCCTCGGTGTAGCCGAGGACCTGCTCGGCCGCGGGGTTGACGCGCGTGAAATGTCCGTCGAAGTTGGCGACGGACACGAGATCCGGGGAGAGGTTGAAGATGCGGTCGAAATCTTGCTGCGCCCTCTCTCGCCGCGCCGCGATGACACCGACAGCACCAGCGAGGGCGGCGAGCAACAGCCCGCCGGCGAGGATGATCCAGGGCAAGACCGCGCGCGCGCCGCTCACCGATTCCTTCGGCATGACCACCGCGAATTGCTGTCCCGCGACCGCGAACTCGTCTTGGACGGTGTCTCCGCGGGCGCCGTCTCCCGACGAACCGGCGACAGGAGGGAACCGCAATCCCGCGGGGTTCCTTGCCGCCGCGCGCAGAGTCGCCTCGGATAAGAAGACCACCACGGCTCCGGGGCGTACCACCCGGTTGATCACATTCGGCGCCGGCGCGACCAGGAACAGGCCGCGCGTCCCGTCGCTCCGCGCTGCCACGGGCGTAGCACCTACGCCGCCGGGCCGATTCGCGCTGTTCAGTGCCGCGGCAATTCCGAGCTGACGCCTCAGATCGAGCCCGGGCTGGTCCATCGGCGGGAAACCGGACACGAGCGTCGCCGGTAGGTAGGAGAAGCTTGGTGGCGCGGCCTTGCGCCGCTCGTCGGGTCTCACGATGGGGCGGCCAATGCGCCCCTCGTACGCCGCGCGCTCAGCGGCATCTACCCCCTCGGCCCACGCGGCGGCCGAGAGGCCGGCCGGGCTGAGCCACCTCGATACGGTCTTCACGAACTGGCCGTTCGTGACGCCTCCTGCGTTCAGCATGAACCGGCTCAGGCCCTCGGTGAGCGACGTTGCGACTTCAATTTGGCTTTGGATCTGCGCGCCCGCGATCGCGACGCGGCGCTCGGACTCATGGAGCGCATCTCGCTCGGCGAGGACCCGCGCGACGATGAAACCCGCGACCGTCAGGCCGAGAACCAGTGCCACTGTTGCGATGTGTCGCGGCCGCAAGAGCCAGCCTCCGCTTTCCTGACGATTGTGACGCTCCGGAATCGCCGGGACAAGCCGGGCTCGACCAGAGCGCGGAACTGTCAAGTGAGCTTGCGCCACCCAGCGATCGCCGTCGCCAGGTCGTTCATCGTCTCCGCGTATGCCTGG
Organism: uncultured Solirubrobacterales bacterium; assembly: GCA_963826395.1. Lineage (GTDB taxonomy): Bacteria > Actinomycetota > Thermoleophilia > Solirubrobacterales > Solirubrobacteraceae > Palsa-465. The sequence continues at coordinate 384,138 of CAWGWP010000001.1, forward strand.
TAGGACGGCGGCGGATCCCCCGCCCACCCGGCGACCTGGTTCGCCCGCACCGCCGGGAGAGCTGCGAACGCCGGGATCTCCTTCGCCAAGCTGAGCGGGAGCAAGATTGACCGCGCGTCGTAGAGGATCCCATCCGCCGGGTACTTGGCGGCGTGGTCCCAGCCGAAACTGTCCCAGTAGGCCTGCGACGTCTTCGCCGAGACAAGCGGCACGCCGAGGCTCCGGTAGAGAGAGAGGTCGCCAGTGTCGACCAGCTTCGCAACGTACATCGTGCTCTCCTCGCCCGAGACGGCGATGATCCGCAGGTTCGACTTGCGTCTCGCGACCTCGGACAGCCTCGCCTCGGCTCTGCGGAACGCCGCGCGGGCCCGCACAATCGCGCTCGCCATCGTGTCGGCACCGAGCGCGCTAGCGAGGTCGCTGAAGCGATCGATCTGCTGCTTCGCGCTCACGCGGCCGTCGAGCCCGACAATTGGCACCAGCGACCCGATCTGCTTCTGCTGCGCTAGGTCCTTGAAGCCGAAGAGCGGTGAGTCCGAGGGCGGCGGGTACCACTGCGAGACGATCAACTCAGCCTTTAGCGAGAGCAGCGTCGCCAGATCGATCTCGCCGTAGACGGAGCCGACGACCTCCGACTCGTCCCATGGGAACCCAGCGAGGTATGGATCCTCTCGCGGATCATCGCCGAAGACGCCCACAGGCGTCACCCCCCACTCGTTGAGCGCAGCGGCTGCCGTGGTGTAGGCAACGATCCGCGTCGGGCGCCTGGGCAACCTCACCATTTGCTTTCGATCGTCGACGAAGGTCCATCCTGCCGGCTCCTTACCCGCTGAGCCGCAGCCCACTAGGAAACTGGCGCCCGCTACAAAGCCGGCGGTCAGCGCCTGCCTCCGTGTGAGCGGCCACTCGAGCGCGTTCTCGTTCATCGGCTTCCTCTGTCGAGGGACGCGATCTCCTGGTAGTTCTCGGGCGCCGCATCGATCCACGACTTTCCGGCGATCACCGCGGACTCTGCTTGCGACTCGGTGTTCGAGGTCGCCGTCGAGATTCGCTCGACAAACCGCGCGACACCCTCTTCGATCCCAGAGGGCAACGTGTCAGCCGTCGAAGATGCGACCGCCGGTCGAGCGCGGCTCCGAGACCCGGCACAGCGGACGCCTCGGATGAGCACGCCCTCTGAGTTGGGGGTCAGGCTCGTGCCGCCCGCGCCCGAACGAACTGGGGCGCGGAAGGCTGCCCAGCCACCTTGCAAGTAGTCGCCGCGCTTCGTTCCGATGCCACAATGACGCCGCCGGCCGTGGGAAACCTCCGAGTGGCGATCGCAGACGATGACGTCCTCTTGCGTGAGGGCATCGCCAGCCTGCTCGAACGCTCGGGCTACGAAGTCGTAGGGCTGGCGGGCGACGTGACCGAGCTGATGGGACTGGTGCGCGAGCACCTTCCAGACCTCGTCGTGCTGGACATCCGCATGCCCCCCTCCCACACGACGGAGGGTCTCGATGCCGCACGGGCGATCCGCGCAGAATCCCCGGAGATCGGCATCCTCGTACTCTCCGCGCACGTCGAGGTCCATCGCGCGGTGGACCTGCTCTCCGAAGGGCACCGGGTCGGATACCTCCTGAAGAGCCGGGTCACCGAGGTGAGCGACTTTCTCGAGACGCTGGAACGGATCGCCGGCGGCGGGTCGGTCATCGACCCTTCGTTGGTGAAAGAGCTGGTCGCCGCGCGCCGAGTTCACGATCCCCTCAGCGACCTCACGCCGCGCGAGCGCCAGGTTCTCCAGCTCATGGCCGAAGGCCGGTCCAACGCGGGCATCGCGCGCCAGCTGTGGGTGAGCGAGGGAACTGTCCATAAGCATGTCCGCAGCATCCTCAGCAAGCTGCCGCTGTCGGAGACGGCGGACGATCATCGCCGCGTACTCGCCGTGATCACGTTCCTCCGGGCTCAATCCCTTCCCTCATCGTGAGCCCCGGCCAAAAGGCGGCGGATTGCCGTCGCCGACAGGTCCGATTTGGGCAAGAAGCCGGCGGCGGGACTGGCCGCGATCAGCTTCGCGTAGTCCACCTCGTCGTGTGTCGATATCAGGATGGTCCGCGACGCCGCGCCGTCCCGGGTGTGCACGAGACGGCGGGCGAGCTCGAAGCCGCTCTCGGGGCCCAGATCGATGTCGACAAGCACCACGTCCGGCTTCAGCCGCTCCACCAGGCGCACGGCCTCCTCGCCGGTCGCGGCGACGCCCACGACCGCGATGCCCTCGCCCTCAAGGAGCTCGCTCGCGGCACGCAGGACGGCCGCGCTGTCGTCCACGATCACGCATCGGAGCGTCACCGAGACAACCTTGCCGCGGAAGGCCCAAGCCTCCCATTGCCACTACCGGCAGTGTCGGGCGCGCTCCCGTCGCTCACGGGATGTCCGGCGGCGGCCATTCTTGCCCGCAGACGACGCCTGGCGTCGAACAGGTTCTTGTACACCGCGTTGCGGTTGGTTCCGAGCTTCACCGCCAGAACGTCGATCGGGAAGTCGTTGAGAGCGACCGCGACGAAAACCTCCCGCTGGCGGTCGGTCAGCTCGCCGATCGCCTGCGACAGGGCGTCAAGTCGCGCCCGCTGCTCGAGCCAGTCCTCGGGCCGCAGCGGACAGGGATCGGGCAGCCGGTCCCACGCGATCTCCTCTACGTCGGGGGGCTGTCGGCGCCACGCGTGCCGCGACACCTTGGCGGAGACCTCGAACACGACGAACTTGTACGCCCAAGTGGTGAACCGGCTGAGCCCACGGAACTCGTCGAGCCTGTCCAGGACGTTGACGAGTGCGTCGTCGGCGGCCTGCTGGGCGAGATCGTCAAACTCCGGGCCGCTGATCGACCGCAGCTGGCGGCGCCGGCGCGACAGCTCGAACAACGCGACCCGGCGCAGGACATCATGAAGCCCGGCGACCGTCTCGTGGTAACGCGGGTGCCCGACCCGAAGTTGCTCAACCCAGCGTCGCGAGTCCGCATCGACGCCAGCCGGTGTGGGTCCCGGGGAGGGGCCGCTGCTCGAGCTTGGTCTCTTGGTCACGGCGCCGTCCAGATCGCACGCATCGAGGAGAATGGTCCCTCGACGGAACTGTTTCGTCTGCACCCCTAGGGCCCATTTGGGCATTCCCCCTAGCTGGTATGCGACCGCGGGCCTGTGTCGCCCAGACCGCCCTCGCCTCCCGCACCTTTTTCTGCCGCGTTACTTGGGCCTTGCGTCACCGAACCGGCGCGCGGCTTCGAGCAGCCCGTCGTGCTCGGCGCGGCAGCCGGGGCAGCTCTCGAGGTGGATCGCCGTGCCGGGGTAAACGAGGGCGGGGTCCTCCCCGGCCAGCTCCAACTCGACGTAGGCGTCGAGGATCTCGGCGGCGGCGGTGCAGCCCGCATCCCCATCGGCGGCACGCAGGAGCTCATCGAGGTCGCCAAGATCGCTCATCAGCCCTCGTCTCGCTCGAGCAGTCGACGTCCTGCTGCCGCCATCCTGTCTGCAGCTTACGCCCGGCGACGAAAGCGGTCTCGTAGATCGCTACGCGGGTGACTGTCTCGGGCCGAATCTTGCACGGCATTCTCACGGCCGCGCTTTGCCGGTCGAGCCGAAGAGATCGATCCGAGCCTCGACGACGTCCTGAACCGCGCGTATCACCGGGCCGATCAGCTTCACCAGCGCATACTGGCCCGGGTGCTCGCCCAGCTGGTGTTCCAGCGTTGTGCGAAAGGCGTAGCGGAGGTCCGAGTTTACGTTCACCTTGCTGACGCCGATCCGCCCGGCCGCTTCGAAATAGCGTGCAGGCGTGCCGCTGCCGCCGTGGGAGGCTGATGTTGACGTCGATCGCCTCGCGGATCCGCCGCAGCAGTCCGAGGTCGAGCTCTTTGGGGACCGGGTAGCGGCCGTGCAGGTTCCCGACCGCTGCCGTGAACGTGTCGACTCCTGTGGCGGCGACGAACGCGCGCGCTCCCGCGGGCGTCGAGAACGTCTTGCGCAACTCGTCATAGTCGATCCGCTCGTTGTGCAAGTTGGAGCTGCCGGCGAAGTGGTGGGGCTCGCTTTCCACCAGCGCCCCGGTGGTGTGCGCGGCGTAGTCGACGACGGCGCGCGTCGCGGCGATGATCTGCTCGTCGGTGGCGTCCTTGCTCGCCTGGCTGTAGTCGACATGGATGAAGCGGTAGTTGTGGACCAGCGAGCGCATATTGGCCAGACCGATGACTTCGGCCTCGGCGTGGCTGAGCTCCACGAGCACGGGAGCGTGCTTCGCGTCTGCCGCCCGAGCGATCGCCAGCAGCGTCTCCTGGTTGTCGACGTTGAACGCGCCGACGGCGAAATGCTCGGCCCGCGAGCGCTCCATCAGTGCCCGCGCTTGCTCGACGCTGGTGGTCATCTCGGGCGTGTCGCGGGTTCGCTTCAGCTCTCACATCACCGCCGGTGCGACCACGTGGCTGTCAAGAAAGCCGTGATCAGCTCGGCGATCTCATGGTTGTGCGTGGCGGTCGCGAAGTGACCGGTGTCGAGCAGATGCAGCTCCGCGTCCGGGAGGTCCTCGAGGTACGCCCGCGCCCCGTCCGGTGGGAAGAACGCGTCGTTGCGCCCCCACGGAATCAGAGCGGGTGGCCCGTAGGTCCGCAAGTATTGCTGCCAGACCGGATAGGACTTGACGTTGTTTTGGTAGTCGTAGAGCAGGTCGAGCATCACCTGGTCGCGGCCGGGCAGGTCCAGGTAGCGCTGGTCGAGCTCCCACAGGTCGGGGTTCACGCTCGTCGGGTCCGGTACTCCGTCGACGTACTGCGAGCGCGTGGCCTCGAGCGTGAGGAAGCCACGGATCGCCGCTTCGTTTGCCGCCCGGTCCTTCCAGTAGGGCTCCAGTGCGCGCATCGACTTCCCCAGACCGACCTCGTAGGCGTTGCCGTTCTGCAGCACAAGCCCCTGGACTCGCTCGGGCCGACGGGTCGCGATCCGGAATCCCACCGGCGAGCCGAAGTCGAACATGTACAGACTGAAGCGCTGCAGGCCTTTGGCCTGCGTGAACGCGTCGATCGCGTCCGCGAGCCGCTCGAACGTAGTGGGGCCGGAGAGTGCCGGGCTTTGACCGAACCCGGGATAGTCCGGCGCGATCACGTGGAAGTCGCCGGCGAGTCGCTGCATGAGCTGCTCGTATTGAGCCGACGAGCTCGGGAAGCCATGCAACAGCAGCAGCGTCGTCGCAGATCGGTCGCCGCCCTCGCGGTAGAAAATCTCGCTGCCCTTCACCTTGATCGTCCGATATGAGGTCACGTCCTCTCCCTTGCGCTCACGATGCTTCGTCTTCGGCCTCTCGGGGACATGAGCGCAAAGGCGGCGGATGCTTCTTACCGGAGGGCAGTAAGAAAGGCCGGGCGCGCAAACACTGACCTCGCGTGTGCCGGGCGCCCACACGCCGGCCGCGCGCCGTCGCGGCTTCTTCGAGCCACGAACGAAAGGCCCGTGATGCCCGATCGACCGATCGTTGTCTTCGACGTCAACGAGACTTTGCTCGACCTGGAGACCCTGCGTCCTACCTTCGACCGGATCTTCGGGGACCCCGCCGCGATGCGGCTGTGGTTCGCGAACCTGATCACGTACTCGGAGGCGCTGACGCTCGCCGGCGTCTACTTGTCGTTCACGGACATCGGCGCTGCTGTGCTGCGGATGCTGGCGGCCACACGTGGGATCTCGATTGGTGAGGCGGATGCCAGCGAGCTCACCGACCGCTTCGCATCGATGCCGCCGCATCCTGAGGTGCCCTCGGCCCTGCGTCGGCTGCGCGATCATGGCTTTCGGCTCTTCACGCTGACAGACAACACGCTCGCGATCTCCGGGCGGCAGCTCGAGCAGGCTGGCGTCATAGACCTGTTCGAGTGCCGCTTCAGCGTCGACGAGACCGCGCACCGCCACAAGCCCGCGCCGGAGGCGTACGAGTCGGTAACGAGGGCGCTCGAACTCGATCCGGGCGAGGTCTGCCTGATCGCTTGCCACGTCTGGGACACGCTCGGTGCGCTCGCGGCTGGCTGGCAGGCCGGCCTCATCCTCCGCAAGGGCAACGCACCACTAGACGTCGGCCCGCAGCCGAATTACATAGGGGACGACCTCGACGCGATCGCGGACCAGCTCATCGGGCGATATGCCGCTTCAGCGACCTTCGCAGATCCCGCTAGGCACTGAGGAGCTCGGTCACATAGCAGCCAGAGGAGACCAAATGCCCGTCACCCGAATCGCGATTCGCGAAGGAAAGAGCCCCGAGTACGAGCAGGCGCTGATGGGCGGGATCTACGAGGCGATGCGTGAGACCGTCGCGATCAAGGACGGCGACCGCTTGATGGCGATCACCGAGCACCGCGATCACGAATTTGCCTACGGGGCGTTTCTCGCGATCTCCGTCCCGTGGACGTGGTGATCTCGGTGGTACAGACAGCCGAGAACTGGTCATTCGGCAACGGCGAGACGCAGTTCTACAACTTCGCTGATCGCGGCGCGGCGCATACGTGACGACGGCCTCGCGAACGTCGCTCGCCGCTGTCAACACCGAGACCAACGCGGACGATGTTGCACCCAGACCCGCCCGGTACTTAGGAGCCGGCGGGACATTCCGGCTGGAGCCGCCACGGCTGCGCACAACCGCCGATCCGCACGAGCAGCGTCACGCGACGTGGTTTGAGCTCTTCTTCGACCTGGTATTCGCCGCCGCGATAAGCCAACTCGCTGGCGCGCTCGCCCTGGATCCCTCGGCTGCCGCCTTTGCCCGCTTCACGGCCCTATTTGTGGTGGTGGTTTGGGCTTGGGTCCTTTACACGCTCTACGCCAACCGCTTCGACACCGATGACCTGATTTTCCGTCTCGCGAAATCGGGTGCGATGCTGGCGATCGCGGCGATCGCGGTGAACCTCCGCCAAGCGATGGACGGTCGCGGTGGAACAGTCGGGTTCGCGGCCGGCTACGTCGTGCTGCGGTGGTTACTAATCGGGTTGTACGTTCGGGCTCGGAGCCACGTGTCCGGACGAGGTCGCAAGCTGGCTGAAACCTACATCGTCGGGTACTCAGCCACGACAGGACTCTGGCTCCTGTCGATTTTCGTATCCAGTCCATTTCGCTACGCGCTGTGGTCTGTGGCGATGGTCATCGACCTCGCGATCCCCACCCGTGCGTGGGCCGCGCTGAAGGAACATGCGGTCGTCATCTCGCACCTCACGGAGCGCTATGGCACGTTCTTCATCATCGTGCTCGGCCAATCCGTTGTCGCAGTGGTGGCGGGGGTAGCTGCGTTCGAGTTCACGTTCGAATCATGGGTCGTCGCGGGGCTCGGTTTCGTGATTGCGCTCTGTCTCTGGTGGATCTACTTTGACCTCGCCGACACCTCCGTGGTCGGGCGCGGAGCGCTCGGACTGGTCTACGTGTACGGCCACTTCCCCCTGCTGGCCGGCGTCGCCGTGTTCGGCGTGGGCATCAAACTCGCCATCACCCAAGGGGCGCTGCCCGCGCTGGGCGCCGGCACCCGCTGGGCCCTCGCGGGTGGAATCGCCGCATTCGCACTGTCGCTGGCGGCCCTCCATATCGGAGCCGAGTGGACCTCGATGCGCGACCACACATTTCTCGGCCGGATCGGCCTGGCCGCGGTGACGCTCACGCTCGCGGCAGCCGGCGGACATATCCCACCGGCGTGGTTCGTCGCAGTCGTTGCGGTCGCAGTGCTCGGGCAGCTACTCCTCGAGGCGTTCACGGTCCGAGCCGGAGCGGCGACCATCTTGGATACCGGTGAGCGGAGAACGCAGCCACCCGCGCGGGCGGAAGGTCACGGCTGCACGCGAGGACAGGCATGACGACCGACCTGCTCGCTTCGCTCGCATTAGATCTCGTCGCTGAGAGGTGCGGGTGAGCCATGATCGGAGCGTGGTTTCGGCGTCGTGTCGTTTCCGCGCTTATTGCTGTTGCGCGTCGCGTCGCCACCTCGACGGTGGCCGGCCGTATCGCCTGCTGAATGCGCGGCTGAAGGCGGCTTCTGAGTCGTAGCCAACGTTCGAGGCGATGGCCGAGATCGGCTCCGTGGTGTCGAGCAGCATGTCTGCGGCGCTGGCGAGGCGTAGCTCTGTGATGTATGTCGCCGGTGGCTGTCCGGCGAGCCTTGCGAATCGCTCGGCGAAAGCTGACCTCGAGAGGTTGGATTTCTGGGCGAGCCTGTCGACGGTCCACGGGTGGCTGGGGTTGGCGTGGATTTCGGTGATTGCCTGGCCGATCACCGGGTCCATCGCGCCGGTTAGCCAACCCGGCTCCGCGGCAGGCCCGGTCGCCCACGCCCGGAGCACCTGGATGAAGAGCAGGTCGAGGATTCTGGACACCATCACTGCGGAGCCCTGCGAGGGTGAGGTGGTCTCCTGGACCAACATCTGAGCGCTGACGTCGAGCCACACCAGCGATTGGTCGCCGGCGCCGCGCAGCTCGATGACCGCTGGTAGGCCGCCCAGCAACTGCACGGCGCGTGAGTCGTCGTATGCGAATGTTCCAGACAGCCACCGCGTACCTGCGCTGGGTGCGGTGTCATGTCTCACATCGGAGGGTGCTGGCGGACGCGGCGGCACTCGTCGGCCGTGACGCAGCGTGTGGCGCTGCGCGGCGGGGAGCATTACCACGTCTCCTCGCCCGTATCGGCGGTTGCCCCGCTCGCCCTCTAGCTCGAGTTCGAGCTCGCCCTGCTGGACGATGTGGAGTGTCCCGCCCGGGTGGTCGAACAAGATCGCGAACGGCGAGCGGGGCGTGCAACAGAAGATCCGCTCCCCGCGCAGACGGACCATCCTGAGCAGCTCCGAAAGGACATCGTGAGGCTGGACCCCGTCAGTGACTGGCGCCGCCAGGTCATCTGGACGATCGGCAAAGGATTCCGGTGATTCGGTCATGGAATCTGCTCAATCATCGCATTACGTTTACCGGGCTGCCGGGGAGGAGCCTGCGCCCCGCTCGCGCGTCCCGAAGGGGGTACCGAGCGAGGATGAAACCCGAGAGGAAGGCACTCCATGACTTCAGTTTTGATGGTCCTTACGGGAGCGGATACGTGGACGATGAAGGACGGCTCACCGCATCCGACGGGGTTCTGGATGGAGGAGTTCGTCCGCCCGCACAAGACGTTCTCCGACGCCGGCTTCGACATGTCGATCGCGACGGCGCAGGGGAGAACCCCGACCGTCGATCCGCTCAGCCTCGCGCTCCAGTTCAATCACGACGATCAGGCGGAAGTGGACTCCCAGAAGTCCTACCTCGACTCGCTGAGATCCGAACTCGACAAGCCCTTGGTCCTAGGGGACCTCGATCCTGCCGGCTACGACGTCATGTTCGTCGTCGGCGGGCACGGGCCGATGCAGGACCTCGCCGTCGACCCCGACATCGGCCGATTGATGGCGGCGATCCTCGGCGATCAGAGCAAAATCCTCGCCGCCGTCTGCCATGGACCGGCGAGCTTCCTCTCGGCTCATGACCCCGACGGGAAGTGGCTTTTCGATGGACGCAGGCTCACCGCCTTCAGCAACGAGGAGGAGACCCAATCCACGTTCGCCGGGAACGCGCCGTGGCTGCTCGAGGATCGCCTCCGGCTTGCCGGAGCTCTGTACGAGGCCGAGCCGGCGTGGACCCCACACACTGTCAGCGACGGGAACCTCGTCACCGGTCAGCAGAACTATTCGGCCCAGGCCACGGCCGACGCCGTGATGGAGGCGCTGAAGGCGCTGGCTCCGGCGTGAGGCGCTAGCTCGAGCATGAGCGGAACAACTCCGAGCTCTGGCAGAGGTCGTGCGCGCGGCGTGGTATGAGCGGCGCGGGCCGGCTCGCGACACGCTGGTCGTCGGGGAGATGCCTGACGTGCAGCCCGCCTCCGGGGAGGTACGGATCGCGGTATCGGTCTCGGGCCTCAGCCCCGGTGACGTCAAGAAGCGCTCTGGCTGGCAGGGGTCGCCGATGCCATACCCCAGGGTGATTCCGCATAGCGACGGCGCGGGGACGATCGACGCGCTCGGTGATGGCGTTGACCCCGCGCGGCTTGGGCAGCGCGTGTGGTGCTACGGCGCGCAGTCCTACCGGCCGTTCGGGACGGCCGCCGAGTTCGTAGCGGTGCCCTCGGAGCTTGCGGTGCCTCTGCCGGATGCCGGCGGTGACTCCGCGAACCGCGAGCTCGCCGAGCAGGCGGCGTGTCTCGGTATCGCCGGGATCACGGGATATCGCGCGGTGTTCGCCGACGGATCGGTCGACGGACTGATCGTCCTCGTGCATGGAGCCGCCGGTGGCGTCGGGTCGATCGCCACGCAGATGGCCGTGCGAGACGGTGCGACGGTGATCGCGGTTGTCCGCCCCGCCCAGCGGCAGCGCGCGGCGGAGCTGGGCGCAGACCACGTGTTCGCCTCGGACGACCCGGACCTCCCCGCCGCGATCCGGGCCGTCGCGCCGGACGGTGTCAACCGGATCGCCGAGGTCGACCTCGCCGACCACGTCGATCTCGACGCTGACGTGATCGCGATCGGCGGCGTGATCAGCTCCTACTACTCCTCGGCCGACCGTCCCACCCTTCCCTACTGGAAACTCGGCTTCGCGGACAGCACCCTGCGGTTGCTCGGAAGCGACGACTTCGCGCCGGACGTCAAGGAGCGCGCGGCACAGGAGCTCACGGCGGCGCTCGTCGGAGGTGGATTGCGGTCGGCGATCGTCGAGCGGGTGCCGCTCGCCGAGATCGCCCGCGCACACGAGCTCGTAGAAAGTGGCGTCGACGGGCGGGTGATTGTGACGGTCTCCGACGATGCCTGAGCTCGACCTGAACCCGAGTTCCGATCACGCCCAGGGCGTGACCGACCCGGAGCTTCCGGCGGCTGCGCTGTCGATCATCACGACTGAGCACTTCGTGCTGCAGGGCGCCAGGTCGGCCACGATCTCGGAATCCACGGGGCGGGCTGGCATGTTCCTCAGTGCGGTTTCAGGGGGACTCGTTGCGCTTGGGTTGATCGCGACCGCCACCCACGTCGGCACGGCCTTCTACGCCTTCGGTTTGGCGCTGCTGCCGCCGCTTGCGCTGATCGGGCTGATGACCTTCGAGCGCGTGCTGCGGTCGGGGATCGAGGACCATGGTTACGCCCGGCGGATCTCGCGACTGCGGGCGTTCTACTTCGAGCAGGTGCCCCAGCTGACGCCGTACATGCCGCGGGTGCCGGCCGAGGAGCGGCTGAGCGCGCACGGGCTGTCCCGCGGTCGACTCCAGGGGTTCCTGACCGCGGCGGGCATGGTGGCGGTCGTGACGGCGGTGCTCGATGGCGGAACCGCCGGGCTGCTGTGTTCGGTCCTTCTCAATCATTCGCTGGCGCCGGCGCTGAGCGTCGGGGTCGCGGTCGCGCTCGCGGCTCTGTTTGGGCTCACCGAGTATCAGCACGCGGCGTGGTCGCGTCACGACCGCAGTTAAGACCAACGAATTCAGGAAGCTGAGCGATGAAGCAGGCACGACGATGGGTCGCGACGGGCTTCGGCGGTCCGGAAGTGCTCGAGGAGACCCTGGTCGAGCTCCCGGATCCGCGACCCGGCGAGGTGGCCGTGGAGGTGCAAGCGGCGGGAATGAACCCAGCTGACTACAAGCACTTCGGTCCGGGCCAGGACCCGAAGCTGCTCCCGCTCACGATCGGCAACGAGGTGTCGGGCGTGATCGCCGCGATCGGGGCCGGCACGGAGATCGCCTCCGGCGGCGGCGCGGTGGGCGACGAGGTCGTCGTCTTCCAGGTCTCCGACGGGTATTCCTCGGCGCTGAACACCCCCGCGGCTGATGTGTTCGCGAAGCCGGCAACGCTGACTTTCCCGCAGGCGGCGAACCTCCTGCTGGTGGGCACTACGGCCGCCGAGACGCTCGACGTTGTTCGGGTCGCGGCCGGCGAGACGCTGCTCGTGCATGCCGCGGCCGGCGGCGTCGGGACCAGCGTGGTGCAGCAGGCGATGCTGCTCGGGGCGACGGTGATCGGCACCGCCGCGGAGCGCGACTTCGACGCGGTGCGGGGATTCGGGGCGACACCGGTCGCGTACGGCCCGGGTCTCGAGGAGCGGGTGCGCGCCGTGGCTCCCGCGGGTATCGACGCCGTGATCGACACGATCGGCGTCGATGAGGCGGTCGACGTTTCGCTGGCGCTGATCGGCGATCGCAACCGGCTCGTCTCGACGGCCGCGTTCGGGCGGGCTAAAGAGGACGGGTTTCAGGTCGTCGGCGCGAAAAACCCCCGGAGCGGCCCGTTTCGCGCCGCCGCCCGGCCAAAGATCCTCGAGTTCGCGGCGGAGGGAAAGCTGACCGTCCCGATCGCCGCCACGTATTCGCTGAGCGAGACGCCGCGGGCGGTTCAGGCGCTCCAAGGCGCCCATCCCTACGGGAAGCTCGCTCTGGTGCCGTAGGCAATTCACATCCGACGAAACCGCCGGAGGTCCAGACTGACATGACGACAATCGCAGTGATGGGCGCCGGGCACATCGGCCGCAGCTTCTCGCTGGCCGCGATCGCGAAGGGCTACGAGATCGTGATCGCCAACAACTCCGGGCCCGAGACGATCGCCGACCTCGTCGAAGAGCTCGGGCCCAGCGCGACCGCGGCGACCGCCGCGGACGCAGCCGACGCCGGTGCCTTCGCATTACTGGCGATTCCGATCCCGTCCGCGAGGTCGGTGGCAGCCGAGCCGCTCGCGGGCAAGATCGTGCTGACGACCTGCAACTACTTCGCAAAACGCGATGGCCCGATCGCCGAGATCGACTCGGGCGAGCAGACCGTGCCTCAGTACATCCAGGCGCACCTCGCCACGAGCAAGGTCGTGCGTGCGTTCAACCACCTCGACGCGGCGAGCATCGTCAGCGACGGGGAGCCCGAGGGGACCCCAAACCGCAGGGCGCTCGGTTACGCCGGCGACGACCCCGCCGCCAAGAAACTCGCCGCCGACCTGTACAACGAATTCGGATTCGACCCCGTCGACGTGGGCGGGCTCGCCGATGCCTGGCGCCTCGACGTCGACCAGCCCACCTTCGTCGTGCGCCAGAACGCCGACGAGTTCCGGGCAAACCTCGCCAAGGCGCAGCGACACGTCAGCTGACCGGCGGCGGCTGACCGCGGGCGACCGCCTTGAGCACTACTCCCCAGGGAGCCCCTCGGGCAGGGTAGCCCGGCGGACGGAGATCCACGCGAACGGGCCCGAGCGGGGCCGGAACCGGTCGTTGTCCCAGACCGTCAGCCCGATAAGGATCGCGGCAACCGCGCCCGAGAGGGCGAGCGCGGAGAGGCCTGCGCCGAGCACACCTAGCACCCCCAGCGCCACGATGGCCAGCAAGCGCTGCGGGCTGAGCGAGCTGATCATGCGCAGGCGAACGAGCGCTTCGCCCAGCAGGTAGACCGCCGGGCCGGCCACGGTCATCACGACGCCCGCACTTGTCAGCGATTGATTCGGATGGGCGATCAGGAGGTCGTCGGCGACCGCGACCATGATGATCCCGGCGACGATCGGGACATGCAGGTAGGTGTAGGCGTCGCGGGCCAGCCGGCCCGGATCCTCGGACTCGGCGATGTTCCGCTGCGAATGCTCCGCGACGTCGTCGAAATACAGCCACCACAGAGCGCCCGTGATCACGAACGCGACCGCCAGCGCGACAACGACGCGAGCGGAGAGGCCGTGACTGCTGGCTGTCGCCCCGGTGATCACGATTGATTCGCCGAGCGCGATGATGATGAAACCCTGGAACCGGTCCGCGAAATGGCCACCCTCCACGGGCCAATCGTCGGTCCGCGAGCGGCCGAGACCTGGAGTGCGATAACCAACGAGCGGGGCGAGCAGATCGACCGCCAGCGCAGGCCCCCACAGCGCCATCCGATCCGGACTGCTCACAAGCGCCCCGGCGATCCACAGAACCCCGGCGGCGCAGCTCCACGCAACGGTTCGTTCGAACACCGGCCGGAGAGGCTCGTGGCGGCCGAGCATCAGGACCGCGGAGATGTTGCGGCCGACCTGCAGCGCCACGTACGCGGCGGCGAACAGGACCGCGTGGCTGGTGAAGGCCGTTGGGATCGCCGCCGACATCAGCAGGCTGGCAAGCGCGACCCCCGAAAGGACAACCCGAACGCGCGTCGAGCGCGGATCGAACCAGTTGACCATCCACGTCGAATAGATCCACGCCCACCACACGACGACCAGAAGGAACGCCGCTCGCCCGATCGACACCAAGCTGGAGATGCCCATCGATGACCAGATGCGAAAGCTGCGTGACCGCGAACACGTAGACGAGGTCGAAGAACAACTCGAACGTCGTCGTCCGCTGCTCCAGTCCGTCCATTGGGCGCAGGTAGGGCGAACGGTCAGCGAGAGGCGTTGTGTCAGCAGGTACGGTCACTTAGCGGACGGCGGCGGACAGGAGGAGCCGCCGCCCGGAAGGCTAGGCCGCACTGGCCGCACTGGCCGCATGAGTCGCCGTCGGTGGCGACCAGTCATCCGTGGCTCTCGGACCAACGGCTTCCGGGCACTGCCATGACGTCCTGGACCTGATGCCCGGGCGAGAACGAATGCAAGTCTCGCCCCACGTGTCTGTCGCGCACCTCCTTTTCGCCACGAGCAGGTGGCCGGCGAAAGGGAGGGACGGAGACATCGACGAGGGTCGTGAAGACGCTAGAGAACTACCGACTGAGGGTGCATAAAGGGTGCATCAGGTTGCAAAGCCAGATGGTCACCAGTCGACTCGCGCCTCGGCGGAACTAGTGATATGCAGGTTCTTTAACGATTGGGCACGACTGACCGTCGCTCCTTCGCTTCTCTGATAAGGAAGAGGTCCCAGGTTCGAGTCCTGGATCGCCCATCCTGGAATCCCCTGCAGACAGCCGCCTTTTGTGGTGGTCGGCTGACTCCCGCGGGGCGCTCGACGTGCCGCGAGAGTGCATCTGGGTGCAGCCACGACCTCTTCTTACACGGCGGGCGTCCGCAGCACCGGGGTCCGCCTGCTGCGGTGTCTCAGCGCCCGGGCAGGCGCACCGCGACCGGACCGCCCCAGCTTGACCATGGTTGACCGACCAGAAGTCTGGCTGCTGCGGCGACGAAGCAGTCCAACGCGGCGTCGCGAGGGCCCAGCCGGATGCGCTCGCGACGCGCTCGCAACGACGCGGATCCGGGCCGCTGGAGCGGCCCGGATCGGGTTGGGATGGGTTCTGTCGGCCGGCTGCTAGGCCGGCAGTGGCTACGCGGCGACCGGCTGGGGGGCGGTGCTCGGCGTGTGGTCGATGGCCCCTGTTGCCAGCAGGTAGCCGATCGCCAGGTAGTAGGCGCCGCTGAGGACGCCTCCGCCGATGGTCGCGAGCGGGATGGCCGCCACCCACGCCAGCGGCAGGCCGACGGCGACGGCGGTCCGCACCTTGCCGGCACGCTTCAGCGACACGGCGATGACGACCGATCCGACCAGCCAGGCACCGTTCGTGAGCGGCGCGAGAACGTTGAACAGCCCGAGGTCGTGACCGTTGACGATCGAGGTGATCGACGTGGCGCCGAGGACCGCCGTGCCCGCGGCGGCGGCCAGTGCCGCCTTGGCTGCCGCGCCCGTGCGGGCCCTGCGCGCGAGGGCGATGAAGCTCGGCGCGATGCTGATGAGCGCGACCACGAAGAACGACAGCGCGAGATAGCCCGCGACACCGACCACGCGGTTGCCGGCGTGGCGCTGGGAGTGGATGATCTGAGTGATTCCGCCGGCGGTGAGCGCGGCGCCGCCGAGGATTGCCGCTCGTCCTGCGAGCCTGTCTGAGATTGAGCTGAGCTTTTGCATGGTTCTCTCCTTTGAGGGTTCTGGAAGGGTTGTCTGATGGTTCGTCTTGACGTCACACCGCCGGAGCCGGGCGAAGGCCGGGGCCGGCGTACCGCTCGGCATGGCCCCGCCGCTTGGCCATCCAGGCCAGGGGTGCCATCACCGCCTTGACGATCGGTGCGGGCGGGAACGGGGCGCGAACCTCGTCCTCGTACTCGCGCACGAACAGCGCCAGGTCGAGCGGCCTGGGCATGCCCTTGCCGTTCGTCCTGCCGTCCTTGGCGAGGGCGACGGTCGTCTCGAACAGCTGCTCCATCTTGAGGGCCGGCCGAACTTCGACTCGCACGTGCGCGGGCTCGTCGCCGGCATTTGCGAACTTGTGGATCGACCCCGGCGGGACGGCCACGACGTCGCCGGCCTTGGCGATGATCTTCTTGCGGCCGAGCCGGAACTTCATCGTCCCCGAGACGACCTCGAACCGCTCCTCCTGGGAGGGGTGCACGTGGGCACCCGGGACGTGGCCGTCGGGGGCGAGGATGAGGTCGATCGCTAGCAGCTCGCCGCCGGTGTCGGCCGCGGTCTCGCGGAAGATGATCCGCTCGCCGGTGATTGGGTTATCGAGAATTTCTCCTGCGTGTGCCATGTTGGTCCCCTTTTCTGATGGCGCCTGATGGGCCGGGCGCCGGTGTTTGTTGCGATGGGGACAGCTTCCGGCGGCGTGGGCACGTGCGCATCGGCCGCGCTGGCGATTTCACGGCGCTCGCGGGGCGGATCCTGCGAGCGCGAGGCGTCACTCTTCAGGATGACGCGGACTCGGCCCGTAGGTCGATGTGCGCCACCGGGCTACTGGGTTAGCGTGTGCCTATGTCGCCGATCGCCCTGACCGGGGGAGCGCACTCGGCTCCGACTCGCTGGTGGGCACGTTTGCCCAACGTGCCCGGCGATGTCCAGGATGCGGCCTTGGCGCTCGCGCTGGCGCTGGGTGCCGAGGCTGAGGTCATCATCCGTGGCGCCAACGACCGGGCGACGCTGATCCTGGTCGCATTCGGCGGCCTATCGCTACTCGCGCGGCGGCGCGCTCCGTGGGCGATGGTGATCGGATTGCTGGTCGCTCTGCTGGCGCGCACGCTGATCGTGGGCGGCCAGGACTCGGACGTCGTGGTGTTGGCGGCGGTTGTGGTCGCCTACTCGCTCGGCGCGCATATGCCGGGGCGTGAGTCGTGCGTGGCGCTGGGTGTCCTGGCGGTTGGCTATCTGGCCGACCAGGTGCTGATCTCCCGGTTCTCGGCGGGGCTTGTGCCCGGCGCGATCCTGCTGTTTGGATTCCCCTGGCTGGCCGGCCGCGCGCTGAGCTCTCATCGGGTGATGACGGATGAGCTGCGCGTCCGGACCGTGCAGCTCGAGCACGAGCGCGAGGAGCGCGCGCGGCTTGCCGCGATGCAGGAACGCGGCCGGCTCGCGGTTCAGATCAACGATGTCATCACCCGGGGTATCGCCTCGATGGTGAGCCACGCCGAGGGTGGGCGATCAGCACTGGGCAGTCGAACCGCGGTCGAGCGGGCGTTGCGTCAGGTGGAGCACGACGGGCGGGAAGCGCTAGCGCAGATGCGCCGCCTGCTCGGCTTGTTGAGGACCGATGGAGAGCAAACCCTGGCCCCGCAGCCATCGCTCGCGGAGATCGACCGACTGGTCGCGAAGGCCCGGCAGGCCGGGATTGATGTGGTCCTATCTGTTGAGGGTGATCCTCGCCCGCTCCTCACCGGCATCGACGTCTCCGCGTACAGGATCATCCAGGAGGCGTTGCGCACCGTTGGCGAGCGGCGGGACACCTCGGTCCGGGTCACCGTTACCTACGGGGATCGCGATCTGAGACTCGAGATATCGGGAGCGGGTCGGGATGGAGCCCTTCCAGCGCGCAACGAGCACTGGGTGGCGATCCGCGAGCGCGTGGCGCTCTACGGCGGTGCTCTTGCCACCGGCCGCGCGCAGTCGTGCGGCTACACGCTGACCGCCCGCCTCCCGCTGGAGGCCGACCGTGACTGAGCGCCCACGACGGCTGCTCGTCCGGCACCCGGTCGCCGTGGACACCATCGTCGCAATCGTCCTGTTGTTGATCGGCGAGACCGCCGTGGCAACCGCCCGCCCGGGCGCGTTGCATGCCGTATCGACGGCGGTCGCGGTCCTCCTGGTCGCCGCGGCTGTCGCCGTGCGCCGGCCGTGGCCGGTGGCGGCGGCAGGCCTCGTGCTGGCGGCGGTGGTGCTCGACCGGGCGACCGGCGGCAACCTCAGCCGAGCGGGCATCGGATGGGCCGCTGTAATTCTGGTGGGCTACAGCGCCGGCGCGCACGCCGGCCGTCGCCAGGGGCCGATCGTGCTGGCGCTGCTGCTCGCCTCGATGACGATCGTCTACGCAAGCGTGGCGGGCCAGAGGGGCACCGCCCCCAGCGAGTGGGCGTGGGAGCTCGGGTTCGCCATCGCGCCATACGGCGTCGGGCGCCTGCTCCGTGCCCGGCGCCGCCTCCACGCCGAGCTTGAGGACCGGGCACTGGCGCTCACACACGAGCGCGAGCAGCGCGAGCACCTGGCGGTGGGCGTCGAGCGTGCCCGCATCGCGCGCGAGTTGCATGACGTCGCGGCCCACTCACTCAGCGTCATGGTCGTCCAGGCCGGCGCTGCCCGAAGCGTGTTGGACGCGGCGCCGGAGATCGCCGCGACCGCGCTTGAGGAGATCGCCACGACCGGCCGTCACACGGTCGCCGACCTGCGCCGTCTGCTCGCCTTTCTCGATACGGACGATCCCTCGAGCCTGGGGGGCGTCAGCCGCATCGGGGACCTCGTGGCGCAGGCCCGTCAGGCCGGGCTTCCCGTCGAGGTCCAGATCACGGGCACGGCCCGACGTCTGCCGAGCAGCGTTGACCTCGCCACCTACCGCGTTATCCAGGAGGGGCTCACCAACGCGCTCAAGCACGCCGCAGGTGCGCGCACGCAGGTGCTCGTGGCATACGACGAGGCGGCCGTCCGGGTTGAGGTCAGCGACGACGGGCAGCCACGCATCCGCCATCCGCTCAGCGCGAGCGGGGCTGGACAGGGGCTTCAGGGCATGCGTGAACGTGTCGAGATGGCGGGCGGCGAGCTGACGACGGGGCCGCGCCCCAACGGAGGATGGGCCCTGACCGCACGCCTGTCACTCGACGGGCAGAGTCCTGCCGCGTCAGAGCAGCCGGCAAGGATGGTCGTGTGACACCGATCCGAGTCGTCATCGCCGATGACCAGAAGCTGGTCCGCGCAGGCTTCGGAATGATCTTGGGCGCGCAACCGGATATCGAGGTTGTCGGCGAGGCGGAGAACGGGAACGAGGCGATCCGTGTGGTGCGCGCCGCTCGGCCCGAAGTGGCGCTGATGGACGTCCGCATGCCCGAGCTCGACGGCCTCGCGGCCACGCGCGAGCTCCTGGCCGAGGGGCCGGTGGGGCGCCACGTGCCGAAGATCCTGATCCTCACGACGTTCGACGTCGATGACTACGTCTACGAGGCGCTGGCCGCGGGAGCCAGCGGCTTTCTGCTCAAGGACACCCCGCCGGAGCAGCTGGTCGAGGCGGTCCGCTCCGTGGTGGGCGGTGACTCGCTGCTGGCCCCTAGCGTGACCCGGCGGCTGATCGAGCATTACGTGGCGAGCCGGGCGACCGAGGACGCCGCGCCCCAGGGGATGGATGAACTCACACCCCGTGAGGTCGAGGTGTTCAAGCTCGTCGCGCGGGGTCTCTCCAACGCCGAGATCGCGACCGAGCTCGTGGTCAGCGAGGCCACGGTCAAGACGCACGTGGCCCGGATCCTCCTCAAGCTCGGCCTGCGCGACCGAGTTCAGGTGGTCGTGGTGGCATACGAGTCCGGCCTCGTGCGCCCCGGCGCCGAGCGCTGAACCGGCTTCGTCATCCTCGAGGAGGACACGAGCACGACGTGCGGTCGCTCGCGAGAGTGACGGGAGATCGCTCCTGGCGCCGACGACATGCGGGCTGTCCGCTGGGACCGTTTGCGGTGTCACAAGACCACCGAAACGGAGCAGCGATGAGAACGTGGACGACACAGACAACTGTCACCGGCCTTCCCGACGAGGTGCTGGCGCTGCTCACCGCGCCCGATGCCATCGCGCGGTGGACACCGGTCCCGTTCGAGCTCATCGACCTCGACGCCGACCGCCTCGTGACTGGCACCGGGGCGCGAGTTCGCGGACGCCTAGCCGGACGCTCGCTTGAGTTCGACGTCGAGGTCCTCGCAGCCGACGACAACCGGGTGGCACTCGTGGCCACCGGGCCGATCTCGATCGACGTCGAGTACCGGCTTCGCCCCGCTCCCCGCGGCAGCAACGTGTCTGCTTCCGTGTCGGTGAGCGGACGCGGTCTGATCGGCCGCGTCATCGCACAAGCGACGGACGCGCTCCTCGCCGCCGGCGCGCTCGACCTCGCGCTGAGTCGGATTCGGGCAGCATGCGTGTGATCATCGTCGGCGGCGGGATCGGGGGGCTTGGAGCCGCGATCGCGCTGGGCCGTGCCGGCCACCGGGTTGTGGTGCTCGAGCGGACAGCGCGCCTGGACTCGGCCGGCGCCGGGATCACGCTGTTCGCCAACGCGATGCGCGCGCTCGATCGGCTCGGCGTCGGCGACGCGGTGCGCGCGAGGGGCGCTCCGGCTGAGCACAGCGCGATCCTCACATCGAGCGGCCATCAGCTCCTGGCCCTTCCCAGCGATCTGCTCGAGGGCGCGGTCGCGATCCGCCGCAGCGACCTGCAAACGGCTCTCCACGACGCTGCCCAGAACGTTCGCCTCGGCGCCGTGATCACATCGGTCGAGCGGGACGCCGTGACTGCGAAGCTTGAAGACGGAACCGAGGAGCAGGGAGACCTGCCCAGGCACTCGAAGATGCCGTCGCGCTCGCGGACGCCTTGGACGACGGAGCCGAGATCGAGAATGCGCTCGCACGATACGAGTCGGTCCGCCGCCCCCGCGCCGAGCTCACCCAGAAGCTCTCACGCCAGGCCGACCGCGCCGCCCAGCTCGCCAACCCCCTCGGCTGCCACCTCCGCAACGCCATCGCCAGCCACATCCCCGCCAGCATTCAACGCCGACAGCTCGCCCCGCTCGTTCTGTCGCCGTGGCGCTGACCCGGCCGCGAGCATCGACCACCACACCCTACCGGCGGTTAGGGTGCGCAGGGCGTGAGCGAGCTTCCCGAGCATGTCAGGCGAAACCGCGCGCAGTGGGATCGGTGGGCTGCCGCAAACGAAGGAAGCCGCGGTCCTGCATCCACCTCCGCACGGGGCATCCTGGAGTCCGCCGCGGAAGGTCTTCGTTTGCGCGGAACTCGGCGCATCGCCAGCTCCGACGACGCCCAGCGCGCCGGCTCAACGTGGAGCGGGGTCAACTGCTCGGTGAGACGAGATCGTCGATCAACGAGCCGCAGCGCTCCGGGTCGTCGAGGAAGGGGGCGTGGCGTCCTGGGATGACCTTGAGGCGCGCGTCAGGCATGAGGGCACACGCGCGTTGACCGATCTCCGGCCCGCCGTACGGGTCCGCGTCGCCCCAGATCATCAGCACCGGCACGGCGAGCTGTCGCAATTCGGTCTCTGAGAGGAAGTTCTCCGGGCGGGGCCGGCCGAATCGCAGGGCGAGCCACATGTGGCTGAGCATCGCCATCCGAAAGCCGGGCTGGTGCATACCCTCGTGGACGACCTCGAAGAACCCTTCGGGTGCTCGCTTGGCGGCACCAGGGCCGATGACGCCGCGGGCCATAGCCCGCCGCGTCATCGCAACACTGGGCGAGCCGATCCGCGCGACGAGCTGCCGCAGGCCGGGAGTCGACAGCGCGGTGAAGCCCGGATCGCCGTGCATGCCCGGCAGCGCGACTGCGGGGACGCCGAGTGACCCCACGGCGGCGACGCGATTCGGCACGTCGACGGCCAGGCAGAGCGCCCACATTCCGCCGAGCGAAGTGCCGACGATCGGCACCCGCTCGAGGTCGAGCGCGTCCAGCAGCGAGGTGAGCTGGGCAACCGCGTGCGCTCGCAGCGATCGGCCGCCGTAGTCGAAGGCGTCGCTGAGACCGAACCCGGGGAGGTCGAAGCCGATCAGCCGATAGGATCCCAGGTAGGGCATCAACGGTGCCCAGGTCGACGTGCTCATGCCGCTTCCGTGCACGAGGACGAGCGGCGGGCCGTCGCCCGCCTCGAGAACGCGCACGGCAACCGGAGGGTCAGCCAGGACCACGCGCCGGCTCGTGGCCTGTACCCCACACGCCGCAAATAGCCGACGCTCGGCTCGCTCGAAGGCCTGCGCCGGATGATCGTCTACGTGGTGCGTCATGGCTCGGTCCCCTTCGCGTAGCGGTTGGTCGATCTCATCATCCACGGCTGGTGGACCGCTTCGGCCTCGGACGTCGATTAGCCGCAAGCAGGGCCGGCTGCCTGACCGCCTGCGGGACCGGCAGGCCGCGGAGGCAGCCGATTTCAGCGGAACGGCGGATACTTTCACGGCGCTGGTCGGCTCGGAGTTCGTGTTGCTCGTCACGTTCCACCAGGAGACAGCCGAGTCAGCGCTCGATCGGCACTAGGGTCCGCGCCAGCGGTCTGTGTACCTCGAGCTGACGCCCACCGGCATCGACCGAGCCCGGCCGCCAAGTTACGTGGAATCTCCAAAGCGGGAGCTTGCGACGCCCGCCGTGTCCAGACCGCTAGCTGGTGGATCGGTCCGAGCTCACACAGTGGTCGAGGCACCGAGAGCTTCTGACCAATGCTCGGGGTCAGCGGCGAGCGTGTGCTTGCCGCGCGCGACCGCGCCGCTGATCGTGACGCTGGTCCCGCCTCGCCGCCGGCTCGAATTTGACCGTCATCCGCTCGCCGTTGAGGCTTGTGCCAGAGCATGATCAGGAACGGAAACTGTACGCGCGGTCGGTAGCCGAGCTCGCCGGCGCCGCGCTTCGTCAGCCGAAGGCCGATCGCGCGCGCCGGTTCGGTCAGCGCGGTCGCGGCGCGCGCCTGCGCCTCGGCGGGCGCCTCGCGCATCGAGAGCTCGACGTTGAATGCGTTGGCCATGTGCGTCCTTTCTGATTCGGGGTGCGATGTGCGATCCGGTGCGTGCGCCTCGCTAGCGCGGCCAGCGGGGACCAGGAGAAGCGCCACAGCGCGATGCAGCAGCCCGCCGACACCCCAGATCGCGAGGATCAGGAGGTCGTGCCCGGCGATCCCGGCGCCGGTCGTGGCGGGGTCGAATGCCTTGAACAGTGCGTTGTTGAGGTGGCTGACGGGGAACACGCTCGGCGATGTCCTTGAGCGTGCTGGACAGCTGGTCCTTCGGGACGAAGACGCCCGAGATGAAGTACAGCGGCAGCATCGATCGCCTGGACGATCGGCTGGGCGGAGTCCTCGTTGCGAATGAAGCTCGCCACGGCGAACGACAGACAGCAGAAGCACGCGGCGCCGACGACCACGCCGAGCACGAATCGCCGGAATCGTCGCGCTCGGCAGGTGCACGCCGTATGCGATCCGGCCGATCGCGACGATCACGATCGACCAGCACGATCGAGAGGATCGCGGCGGTGAGTGCGCGGCTGGCGATCAGCACCCACGCTGGCACCGGCGTCGAACGGCGGCGCTTGAGCACGCCGCTCTCGCGCTGCGCGGTGATCGTGATCACGAGGTTCACGAACGACGCGGCGATGATTCCGAGCGTCGCAGATCCCGGGCACGTAGTAGGTGGAGTTCTTGATCGCGTGGCCGTTCACGTGAGTGGTGTGGTTGCCGAACAGCGAGGTGAGCAGGACCAGGAAGATCACCGGCAGCGCGAGCGTGAAAAAGCGGCTCTGCGGGTTGCGCCAGGTGACCAGCAGGTCATAGCGCAGCTGGTGACCGACCAGCGCCAGCGTCGCTCACTTGCCGGCGGCTCCGTCAGTGCCGAGATAGACGTCCTCCAGCGCCGGACGGCGCACCTGCAGGTCCGGCGACCTCGATGCCGCGCTCGAGCGCCCAGCCGGACAAGGCGTGCAGCGTCGCCATCACGTCGTCGCTCTCGATCAGCACCCGGCCCGACTCATCGTGCCGACGCACCGAGCGCTCGGCGACCGGAAGCTCGTCGACCGCGACCCGGTCGGCAGCGTGAACGAGATCTGATAGGCGGCCCGGTCGCGGCCGCCGAGCGTGGCGGGCGTCCCCTCGGCGACGATCTCGCCCGCGCTGAGGACCGCGATCCGGTCCGCCAGCGCCTCCGCCTCGTCCATGTAGTGGGTGGTCAGGAAGATCGTCTTGCCGAGCTCGCGCAGGCCGTCGATCATCTCCCAGGCCGCCCGCCGCGCCGACGGATCAAAGCCGGTCGTCGGCTCATCGAGGAACACCAGCTCCGGGTCGCCGATCAGCGCCAGCGCGACGTCCACGCGCCGCTGCTGGCCGCCCGATAGCTGTCCGCCGCGCACCTCGGCCTTCTTCTTCAGCCCGACGAGCTCGATCACCTCCTGCACCGGTCGCGGCGCCGGGTAGTAGCCGGCGTACAGCTCCAGGCACTCGCGGACCGTCAGCTCCTGCTCGACGCGTGAGGTCTGCAGCACCACGCCGACCCGCGCCCGCCAACGACGGTCGGCGTGCTGCGGATCCTCGCCGAGCACCCGAACCTCGCCGCCGGTCCGCTTGCGATGGCCCTCGAGGATCTCGACCGTCGTCGTCTTCCCCGCCCCGTTGGGCCCAAGGAACGTGAAGATCTCGCCGCGCCGCACGCGCAGGTCGATGCCCCGCACAGCCTCGAAGCCGTCGTAGGACATCCGCAGGCCCGAAACCTCGATCACGGCGTCAGACCGATCAACCTTGCCCTTCTGGTCGGGCACGACTGCCGCCGGCAACCGAGCCCCTGTGCCCTTTCCGCCCGACACGCCCACCAAGCCACGCTCGTCGCGCGCAACCATCTCGGGGGTGAGCCTACATCCGCGTCGGGCGCATGTACAGAAGCGCTTTGGCGGCTCCGACAGGAACCACATATCAGCACCGAAGCGGGCCTTGTCCGCAGGAGCGGCCGCGCGCCCGCTCGTCGCCAGAAGCGCGCATCCGGTGCTTGCTGGGCGGCGTCGGTTCGCTGCTAGCGCCGATGGCTCGCTTGGTCAGTGAGCCGCCCGTAGGCGGCGCTGGTCCAAGTGGCGGGGCGTCACACCGCGACGATGTGCACCTCGGGGTGGCCGGCAAGGAGGGTGCCAAGATCCGCGGGATCGCTCGTGAGCAGGACGCATCGCGCGGCGTCGTGTCGGGCCTGGGCGGCGAGGGCGGTGGCGCCCACCAGGGCGTCGATCGTGGCGTCCGAGCCGGCGCTGCCGAGCAGCCGGCCGGCTGTGCGTGCGAGCTGCTCGTCGGCTGCCATTACCTCGGTGGCTTTGATCACGCGGTTGACGGCGGCGTCACGGGGTCGCCCGCGAACGAGCTCGGCGAGTGTCACCGCCGATATGACGAGGTCCGCATCGAGCTCGCGCGCTCGCGCGAGCCACGCCTGAGCGATCCGGTCGTTGCTCGCCGCCTTTGACACGCCGTCGGCGTCGAGGACGAGCAGGTCGGTTACTCGGGCGAGGGCGCGTCGGCGTCGTCGCGCCCGGGCCACAGGCGTCTGATCTCCTCGATCAGCTGATCGTCAACTGGGCCGTTGGTAGCGTGCATCTCGGCGAGCAGGTCGGCGAGCGCATCGCGCCGTAGCTGCCGGCGGACAGCGTCGTTGACGTATGCCGACACGCCGCGGCCCCCGACCCGTTCCCGGGCTTGCGCGAGCACGTCCGCGTCGAGGCTCATCGATACCTTGCTCACCGCCATGCGTTAATCGTACTTCAAGTAGGAAGATTGGCCGGGGTGTGTACGGACCGCGGACACGGCGGTGATCGCGAACGTTCCCCGGCGTACCCTGGGTCGGCAGGCATCGCTCGTCCAGAGATCCCCTTGCGCCGGCAGTGCGAGGTCGGCACACCTGTTCAGCGGCGCGCGGTGGCGGGCACGCCGATTTGTGCAAGGCCGCCTCGGCAAACGAACCATCGGGCTGAGCCGCAGCAGACGCGCGGACGTGCCTGAGACGTCCCAGGCCGCCGGGGAACGCGCTGCCGATGCGGGCGGTCGACCGGGGGTGCATATCGGGCGCATCAGATCACAAGGAGCAGTGGTGTCGGGTCGACTTGCCTCGCCGAGAACCGCCCAGTTTGCAGCGCCTTTGACGACTGGAGACGGCTCTTCGTTGCTTCTGATCTGCCCTGATAAGGAAGAGGTCCCAGGTTCGAGTCCAGGATCGCCCATAGGGTAGGCCCCGGGGCGCCAACCTGCCGGCCGACGAGCTCGGCTACGCTCGCGCACCGCCCCTGGGGCCTTACGCGCTACGCGAACGCCCCCACACCGGTGATGTCGCGGCCGACGATCAGCGTCTGCATCGTCTCGGTCCCCTCGTAGGTGTGGATCGCCTCGATGTCGGCCATGTGGCGGATCACGTGGTTCTCGAGCAGGATCCCGTTGCCGCCGAGCATGTCGCGCGCCTCGGCGCACACCTGACGGGCCTTGCGCGTGTTGTTGAGCTTCGCCAGCCCGGCGATCGTGTCGCTGAGCTGCGCCGCGCTCGGCCAGGCGCCCGATCTGGAGGCAGTAGAGCTGCATCGAGGTGACCTCGGCGAGCATCTTCACCAGCCGGTCCTGGACGATCTGGAAGCTGGCCAGCGGCCGGCCGAACTGCTCGCGGCGCTTGGCGTAGGTGAGCGCGGTGTCGTAGGCGGCGACGGCGTGCCCGAGCGCCGCCCACGCGCACGTGCTCCGGGTTCCGGCGAGCACGCGCCCGGTGTCCTTGAAGCTGTGCGCGCCCGGCAGCCGGTTCTCCGCCGGCACCTCGACGTCCTCGAGCGCGATCTGGGCCTGCCAGATCGCGCGCAGCGACCCCTTGCCCTCGATCACCTCGCGCGTCGTAACCGGGCGTGCCCTTCTCGACCAGGAAGCCGCCGACCTTGCCGTCCTCGTCGCGCGCCCACACCACGACGACATCGGCGATGCTGCCCGCACCCGATCCAGCGCTTGGCGCCGTTCAGCACGTACGAGTCGCCGACCCGCCGGGCGCTGGTCTCGAGCGCGACCGAATCCGAGCCGTGGTTCGGCTCGGTCAGCGCGAACGCGCCGAGCTGCTCGAGCCGGGCCATCGCCGGCAGCCAGCGCTGCTTCTGCTCCTCGGAGCCGAGCATCGCGATCGACTTCATCGCCAGCCCGGCCTGGACGCCGAGGAAGGTGCCGAGGCTGCCGTCGCCGCGGTTGAGCTCCATGTGGACGAGCCCGAGCGCGATCGGATCGAGGCCCGGGCAGCCGTAGCCGTGGATGTCCTCGCCGACGATCCCGAGCTCTCCGAGCCGCCGGATCAGCGGCCACGGCATCTCGGCCCGCTCCCAGTAGCCGCCGATCACCGGCAGCACCTCGTCGTCCACGAACAGCGCGGACGCGCCGCAGCACGTCGAGCTGCTCGTCGGTGAGCTGCTCGCGCAGGAAGAAGTAGTCGGTCGACAGCGAGTGGCCAAGGTCTTCGGAACAGCTCAGGGGTGGTCAGCATCGGGTCCTCCAATCGGTAGTTCTGGGTCGGCGAGCGCGGTCGCGATCGCCCGGTAGGTCTTGCGGTTGAAGATCAGGCCCACGTGGCTTCCGGTCACCTCGACGCAGTCGCCGTACGGGACGAGCGCGGCCTGCCAGCGGACGACGCCGTCGCCCTTGCGAGTAGATGCTGGTGAGGCGCACGCGGTCGTCCGGGAACGGTGCCGGCGAAGTCGCGCGGCGAACGCGGCAGTCGCAGAACTCGGTCAGGCAGCCGCGGCGAGCGTGCGCGTCTGCTCCGCAGCGCGACGCCGGCGGGCGGCGCCGGCCGCGGCCTGCGTCGGGATAGCTGGTCGCGAGCATCTGGCGCAGCCCGGCCCCGATCGAGATCGCGTGCGAGACGAGCTCCGGCCGGCGGTGGCGCGAGCGCACGGACGTAGTGGCCGCCGCGGCTGTGACCGATCAGCGCGACCCGGCGGCCGTGGCGGTCGTAGAGCAGCTCGAGCCGGCGCTCGACGCGGTCGACGGCGCGATCCGAGCAGCCGAGGTTGGCGACGAACCCGCAGGTGTGCGGCCGGTAGCCGATCCGCCGGAGCCACGCGGCGAGGACCAGCAGCGTCTGGTCGCCGCCGCCGAAGCCCGGCATCAGCATGACCGGACGGCCGTCGCCGCGCGGCACGCCCGCGTCCGTGGAACACCGGGTCGGCGAGCAGCCGGGAGAGCTCGAGCTCCAGCGCGTCTCGCGCAGGTGCTCGCCCCACCACCGCTCGGCGGGCAGCGCGGGAAGCTGATCAGTCGGCGAGGACATAGGTCCCCGGCGCCTTTGCCTGCGCCTTGTGCGCGCGCGTTGCCGAGCGTCTTCGGCGCGCGGCTTCAGCTCGCCCGAGCGCTCGGCCGAGCCACGCGTCCCAGTCCGCCCACCAGCTGCCGGGCAGCTGCAGGTGCCTGGGAGGCGAACTCGTCCGGCGCCTCGGGCAGCTCATCGGCGACGCGGAAGCTCGACGCGGCTCGTCCGGCGCCGGCGGGTTGACGAGCGCCTGGATGTGGCCGCTGCGGGACAGCACGAACCGGCGGTTCGCCGCCGAACAGCAGCGCGCCCTTGTAGGCGCTCTCCCACGGGACGATGTGGTCGCTGACGCCGGCGACGAAGTACGTGTCGACGTCGACCGCACCGAGGTCCACCGGTGAGCCGAGGACCTCGAGCCGACCCGGGCTGCGCGAACGAGTTATCGAGCCCGATCTGGATGAAGTCGCGATGGAGCCCGGCCGCCAGGCGGACCGTGTCCTGGTTCCAGTAGAGGATGTCGAACGCCGGCGGCGCCTTGCCGAGCAGGTAGTTGTTGACGACGTAGTTCCAGACCAGGTCGTTCGGGCGCAGCCAGGTGAACACGCCGGCGAGCGCCCGTCCGTCGAGGTATCCCTTGCGCGCCGACTCGGCCACCGCAGCCGCGGCGATGTCACGGCCGGCCAGCGCCTGCATCGTGCCCTCGGTGTCGTTGTCGAGCGCGCACACCATCAGCGTCAGGCTGGCCACCCGGTCGAGCTCGCCGGCGTCGGCGAGGTTGCCGAGCAGTCCAGCGGTGATGATCCCGCCCGAGCACGCGGCCGCCAAGTGGACCTTGCTCTGCGCCGTGATCGAGGCGACTGCGTCGCGGGCCTCGGCGACCGCCTGCGCGTACGTGTCGAGGTCGAAGTGACCCTGCGCCTGCTCGGGGTTGCGCCACGAAATCGCGAACACCTGCTGCCCCTGGGCGACGTAGTGCTCGATCATGCTCCGCCCGGGAGCGAGGTCGAGCACGTAGAACTTGTTGATCGTCGGAGGGACGAACAGGAGCGGCACCTCTCGCACCTGGTCGGTCGTCGGCCGGTACTGGATCAGCTCGAACACGTCGGTGCGCAGGACGACCGACCCCGGGTGACGCCGCGAGGTTGCCACCGACCTCGAACTTGCTCGTGTCCACGGTGGCCGGGAGCCGCGGCGAGGTCGACAGATCGCGGACGAGCCGCCGCGTGCCGCGGACGAGGTTGCTCCCCCGGTGTCGACGGTCTCCTTGATCACCGCCGGGTTGGAGAAGGCGAAGTTCGTCGGGGCGAGCGCGTCGAGCACGTTCGCCGGCGGCCAGCCGCGCCCGCCGCTCGGCGCGCCAGTCGACCTCGGCGTCGGTGATCAGTCCATCGACGGTCTCGCCGACCGCGAGGTAGCCCTGGAGCACGCGGCGCAGAAGCCAGTTTTCCTCCCACGCCCGGTCGGCGAACCGCCGATCGCCCTTCGCCGGGGCGAGCTCGGACCGCCCGGCAGCGACCCGTCCGAGCTCGCCGGCGAGGCCGGCGGCGCGCGCGGCCACGCGGCGCGGATGCCGCGCCAGTCCGGCGCCGACCTTGACGCCCGCACCCGGCGCGATGAACCGCGACGAGCCGCCGGACCCGGCTTCGCTCAGCAGGACGTCGAGTCCGGACTGGGCGGCCCGGCTCGTGCGCCCGATGCGGGACGGCATCTGTCTCGGTTGACGTGTTGTCGCTCATCGATCTCCTCCGGGTTGTGCGCGTGGCATAAGACTCGCTCGTGCGACCGGGCCAACGCACATCGGATCGAGGGCCCGAAGTTGGCCGGTCCGGGTTGTGTGCTGCGTACAATCGGCCGACGAGGAGAGGCCTTGGTAGTCCCTGCGTGACCACCGATCCCGCGATCGCCGCGCTCGCGAACGGCGCTCGAGCAGCGCCTGGAGGAGCTGGCCGACCTGGCGACCGGCGAAGATCGTCTCCGAGATCCCCGCCTACCGCGACTTCGACGAGCCGATGCGCCGCGACGTCCGCGCCCACGTCCACGCCCATCTGCGCGCCAGCTCGAGCACCTGGGTGCCGGCCGCGAGGTCACGCGCGAGGATCTGCTGTTCGTCCGCCCCCACGCCGCGCGGCGCGCGCGGCGCGTGTCCGTCAGCGAGTTCGTGCAGGCGTTCTACGTGGGCGAGCAGGTGTTGTGGCGACGCGGCGCTCGAGCTCGCCCAGGACGAGCGCGTCACGGGGCGCCGCGCTCGCGTTCGCGTCGCACCTGCCGCGCTACTTCGAGGTGGCGACGACGCACGCGGCCGAGGTGTACCTGGAGGCGCAGGAGCAGCTCGCGGCCACCGGCGAGCGGATCCGGCGAGACCTGCTCGAGGACCTGCTCGCCGGGCGTGAGCTCGAGCCCGGCCCGCGCCTCGACGCCGCGCGCGCCGCCGGGCTGCGCGACGGCACGCCGTGCCGTGGTCATCTCGGCGACCTCGCAGGCCACTGCACCCGGCCGACGAGCAACCTGCTGCGCGGGGGCGCGGCCGCGCTGGCCCGCGCCGCCGGCGGGCGCAACGTTGCCGCTGGCGGTCGTCCGCCAGCGACGAGATCGTGCTCGTCGTGCCGGTACCGACGGCGTCGCGAGCGGCTCGGATCGCAGCCTCACCGAGGCGTCAGCAGCGGCTCGCCGATGCCGGCCTGCCGCTGGCCGTCGCCGTGAGCACGGCGGTGTCCGGGCTGCGCGCTGATTCCCGACGCCTACCGGGAGGCGAGCACGATTCGCGCCGCGCGCACGGCTCGACGCCCGGCGTGTCTTCGCGCTGTCGGAGCTGAGCGCGTTCGAGTACCTGACGCTCCGCGCCGGACGCCGACCGCGAGCCGTCTGATCGCCCCAGCCGTCCACGAGTTCGTCGCGCAGGACGCGCGACGAAGGCGGACCGCTGATCGCCACGCTGCGCGAGTACGTCGCCTGCGACCTCAACGCGCGGCGCGCCGCCGAGCAGGCTCCATGTCCACGTCAACACCGCGCACTACCGGCTGGCCCGGATCGCCGAGCGCACCGGATTGCGATCTGCGCCGCGTGAGCGACCTGATCGAGATCCTGATCGCCGCCCGGCTGGCCGACGCCGAGGATTGAGTTGCGTCGCACAACCGCGCCGGCCCGAATTCGGCGGCCGCTGCCCATGTTCTCGGCGCGGCCGGCTTCGAGCGACGCTGTCGTTCGCCCGAGCACCGACAGAGGAGCGCCGATGAACGAGAGCCTCGCCAACAACCTGATCGGATCCGGCGCAGCGAGTATCCGGAAGCGTCCGCGCTGCGCATCGACGACGCGACGATCACCTACGCGGAGCTCGACGAAGCGACCGCGCGCGTCGCCGGGCTGCTGCGCGAGCGCGGCGTCGAGCCCGGCGACCGCGTCGGGCATCATGCTCCCGAACGTGCCCGAGTTCGCGATCGCCTACTACGGCGTGCTGCGCGCCGGCGGCGTCGTCGTGCCGATGAACGTGCTGCTCAAGCAGCGCGAGGTCGAGTTCTACCTCGGCGACTCCGGAGGCCAAGCTGATCTTCGCCTGGCACGAGATTCGCAGACCGGCGCCCGCGACGGCGCCGCCGAGGCGGGCGCCGAGTGCATCGTGGTCGAGCCCGGCGTCGTTCGCCCGGACTGCTCGCAACGCGTCGAGCCGGTCGACGAGGTCGCTCGACCGCGCAGGCCGACGACACCGCGGTGATCCTGTACACCTCGGGCACGACCGGCAAGCCGAAGGGCGCCGAGCTCACGCACTCCAACCTGGCCGTCAACGCCGACGTGAGCAAGGCGCTGTTCTCGCTCGAGCCACGACGACGTGGTCCTCGGCGCGCTGCCGCTGTTCCACGCCTTCGGCCAGACCTGCGGCCTGAACGCCGCGATCGGCGCCGGCGCATCGCTCGCGCTGATCCCGCGGTTCGACGCGGGCCAGGCGCTCGCGACGATCGAGCGCGACGGCGTGACGGTGTTCGAGGGCGTGCCGACGATGTACGCCGCGCTCCTGCACCACCCCGAGCGCGAGCGGTTCGACGTCGAGCACGCTGCGGGTGTGCGTGTCCGGCGGCGCGGCGCTGCCGGTCGAGGTGCTGCGCGGGTTCGAGGCGGACGTTCGGCTGCGTGATCCTCGAGGGCTACGGCCTGTCGGAGACCTCGCCCGGTGGCGTGCTTCAACCACCCCGACCGGGAGCGCAAGCCGGGCTCGATCGGCACGCCGGTCGAGGGCGTCGAGATGAAGCTGGTCGACGACGCAGCGGCGAGACGTCGGCGCCCGGCGAGGCGGGCGAGATCGCGATCCGCGGCCACAACGTGATGAAGGGGTACTGGAACCGCCCCGAGGCACCGCGGAGGCGATCGACGACGACGGCTGGTTCTACTCGGGTGACATCGCGCGCGATCGACGAGGACGGGTGCTACTTCATCGTCGACCGCAAGAAGGAGCTGATCATCCGCGGCGGCTACAACGTCTACCCGCGCGAGATCGAGGAGGTTCTCTACGAGCACCCGGCCGTCCGCGAGGCGGCGGTGATCGGCATCCCGCACGACGAGCTCGGCGAGGAGGTCGGCAGCCGCGGTCGCGCTCAAGCCCGGCGCGCAGGTCACCGAGTCTGAGATTCGCGACTACGTCAAGACGAACGTCGCGGCGTACAAGTACCCGCGGCACGTGTGGTTCGTCGACGAGCTGCCCGAAGGGACCGACCGGCAAGATCCTCAAGCGCGAGATCAAGCCCCCGCCGGTGTGATCTGACCACAACGCGCCGTGCGCGCGTGGCGCCGCGCGCCAATGACCGGCCGCGGCGGGAACGAGGCGACAAGCGGCGAGTGACAGCCGCCGTGGTCCTCCCCGTCGCGGCCCACCCGAGGTCCGGGTCAGCCCCCGGGCCGACGACCAAGTCCCCGACGCACCCAGACCGCTGATGAAGTCCCAGCTGACCACGCCGTTGAGCGTCGCGCGTGCGATCGCGACGCCCGAGAAGTAATCGTTGGTGAAGTAGAGGTAACTCGGAGTAACCGTCAACCTCGGACCCACGTCGCCGGACACACCGCCGATAAACCCGGCGTTTAGCATTTTACCGGTCACGGTCGCGCGGCCAATGGGTGGCCCGAGGGTGTAACTGCCCAATACAGGTAACTGTTACTGACCGTGACTCCGGCCGCTGAGTCACCGCGCGGTACCTTTATGAACGTGTTGTCATAGCTCTCCAGGCCGCTGGTAGCGACCCGGCCGATCCCACCGATCCAGCCCCAGTAGAGATAGCCGGCCCCGACCGCGATCCCGCTTGCGTATCCGTCGACGGCGATAGGAGCTCCGCGCTTGGCGCTGCACATGAAACCGCGCACAACGCGGCGCCCGTCGAGCTCCGCGCGTCCGAAGCCGGGCCGGTTGCCGCACGCCGGGTCGGCGTCGGAGAGCCAGTAGACGAAGCGCTTGTCAACCGCCACTCCTGTAACTGCGCCAACCCCGGGTATGAAGCTACGAGCGACGTCTCTGCCGTCGAGGCCAGCGCGCCCGATCGCGGTTCCGCTGCTCCAATAGAGGTGGCCACCGCCGAGTGCGAGGGTCCCGACCGAGCGCAGCCCGGTTATGAACCGGGTATTGACGTGCCGCCCCTGATCGTCGGCCCGCGCGATCCGGCTCGCGGTGACGCCTGCGACCCAGTAGATGTCCGCATCGGCCGCCGGCGCGAACCACGCGAAGGCGAACAAGACGAGGAAGAGGACCGGCGGGCGTCGAAGGCCCGGAGAGGAGGCCCGTCGAACCACGGCCGGCGCTTGTGCTCGCAAACCACGACGATGCTAATGCCGCCGCCTAGAGGGGCCGGCCGAGGCTGCGGGGCTCAGCGGTTCGCGGTGCGGTTCACGATCCGCGCATATGCCCGGCACGGCTCGTTGCGCAGACTCGGGCACGGCGGCAGTCCGGTCGGCACGCCGACCCCAGGAACCACCGGGAGAATCAGGCTCGACGGCATGCTCTTCGAGAACGCGATCGACACCCTCGCCGAGCCCTTGGGCGCCGTCTGGCTGAACGACCACACCGGCTGGCTGCCGTTCGGCGCGGCGATCGTCACGCGGACACGCGAGCCGGCACGGTACACGTGGCCCTCGTAATAGAGCGGGATCACGAGCTCGGCGAAGCGGTTTCGCGGCATCGGCCGGACGTCGGCCGCCCGCTCGCTGGGAATCGGCTCGAGCAGCGTGCTCGGCTGCTTGAACAGGTTGGGGCCCGGTCGAGAGCTTCCGCTCGTCAGCCCGGATCCACCCGTTCTGCACGAAGGTCTCGTTGCCGTCCGGGCGGACCTCGGTGACCGACGCCTGGAGGTCGACGTTTGGCGTGGACGAGCGAACCCACAGATGAGCTGCACCCGCACCGATCACGGTGGTGTCCGCCTGAAGCGGCGCGGTCAGGTACGAGACGGCCGTCCCCGGCGGATTCTGCGCCCAGTTGTACTGCCAGGCAGACGCGTTACCCCACAGCCCGCCGCTGCTGTTGTTGGGCCCGTAGTCGGCCAGCGGCACCGCCTTGGCGTTCGAGGTGTACCAATTGATGCCGCCACGCGAGGGGCTGTGATCGTTGAGGGTGCCGTTCGGTCCGAGGAACCAGCGGCGGGCGCTGGTTCCCGGGACCGGGAAGGTCGAGAACGACTGCTCGAACCCGGGATATGGGTCGCCCGGTGTCGCCTGTCCCGTGGGGGAGGTCCCGGCGCCGCTGTCGAACAGCACCCGGAAGGACGGGAGCGCTTCGAACGCGGCCAGCGCGGACGCGTAGGTCGGCTCCTGCTGGATCGGGTCCGGCGGCAGGGTGTCGGCGTCGCTCGCGGGGAGGCCGAGCGCCGACTGATACACGACGGGCGCTGCGGCGCGTACGGCCGCCTGATTGATGATCGGCGCCTGGTGGGCGACGAACAGCTCGAGGAAGTCATACCAGCGGTCGTAGGTGTACGGGTCGAGCGAATCGACGTGCGCGCCGTTGGTGAAGTTGAACCACTTCAGGTTCGTACCGGTGAAGTGCTCGATCAGGTCCGCGCAGTGCCCGCCGGTCTGCTCATCCTCCCACTGGCAGGCCATGAACACCGGAACGTGGATCTTGTTGACGAAAGTGATCGGGTCGAGCTGGTCGGCGACCTTGGGGACGTAGTGCGAATTCGCGCGGATCTTGGTCAGCAGGTTGGCGGCCTCACCGTGGAGCACCTGGTTGGCCGTGCAGGTCTCATCACCCTGCTGGATCTGCTGGTAGGCGTACGGCTGGCCCGAGTGCGGACCGGCGGGCTGGGCCTCCTGCTGGCGCTGCTGCGCCCAGGCGACCGCGAAGCCGGTGTTGAGGATGCCGCCGGGGTAGAGCGTCGTGGCGGTGGTGTCGATCGTCGACAGCGGTGAGATCGCCTCGAGGTCCGGCGGGTTGAGCTGCGCGGTGAACAGCTGGCTGATCGCCCCGTAGGAGATGCCCATCATCCCGACCTTGTGGTCGAGCACCCAGGGCTGGTGGGCGATCGTCTCGATCACGTCGTAGCCGTCGAGGTTCTGCAGCGGCTCGAAGAAGTCGTATGCGCCGGCCGAGCAGCCCGTCCCGCGCATGTTGACGTCGACGACCGCGAAACCCATCAGGTTGGCGAGCACGGCGATGCCGTTGACGGGGCCGGCGGGGTCGGCGTAGCCGTAGCCTGAGTACTCGATCAACGTGGGCCAGGGTGGTCCCGTTGCGGCCGTGGTCGGCACGGCGAGCCCGGGGAAGCTCGGTTCCGGAAGCCCCGGCGGTAAGCCCGGCTCGCCCGCGGGGCTGGTCGGGGGATGGACGTCGATCGCCAGCTTCGTGCCGTCGCGGGTCGTCAGATAGCCGTAACCGTTGTCGGGTATCGGCTGGTTGTAGACGTCGGGATCCCATGGCGCCGCCGTATCCGGGTGGACGGTGATCGGCGCGGAGCGCGCGCCATGCGGGTACCGGCGGACCGTGTAGCCACTGCCCGGCGGGACGTTTCGGAACAGCAGCCCGCCGAGCGAGTCGGCCCGCTGGGTGTAGAGCGTCGTGCCGTTCGGCTTGAGCAGCGACATCCGCGCGTTCGGTGTCAACCCGGTCACGTAGACCTGCTCGACGCTGCCGCTTGCGCTGAACGCCGCCGACGCGCTATGGGCGGTGCGAGCGGCCGCGACCCCGGACGTGCATGCCAGCGCCAGCCCGATCGCGACCACCGCCGCGCAGACGCGGACCAGCCCTCCAGCCGCAGCCGCTCTCCCGCTCACCGACCGCACTTTCTCACGAATCCCGGAGTCCGGTCGCAGTTGCGACGGCATCGCGCGACAATGGCGCCGATGCCGCAGGGTTCGCGGATGAGAGCCGGGGCCATCGTGGTTGGCACCGTGGCAGCCGCGCTCGTCCTGTAGGGAGGCTACGCCCGTCACTGGTCGTGGACCGGGATCAACGGGCACACCGCGACCTTGTGGGACTGGCTGCACCTGCTGCTGCTGCCGGTGGCGGTCGGGATCCTCCCGATCTGGCTGCGCTATCGATCGCGACTCACGGCCCGGCACAGGACCATGTTGCTGTCCGTGATCGTGGCGTTCGCCGCGTTGGTGTTTGCCGGATACGTGATCCCTGGGCGTGGACTGGCTTCAGCGGCAACAAACTGTGGGACTGGCTGGAGCTGTTGGCGCTCCCGCTCGCGGTCGCGCTGATTCCCGTGATCGGTGAGCTCCGCGGCACGTGGACGAGACGGGACTCGCTCGTCGCACTCTCTGGCCTCGCCGTGTTCGCCGTGATCGTGATCGGCGGCTATGTCGGCGATTGGAGCTGGACGGGCTTCCGGGGGAACACCCTCTGGGACTGGCTGCACCTCCTCCCGCTGCCGCTGCTGATACCGACGCTCGTCGTGCCGGCGCTGCAGCCGAGGGCGGCCGCGGGCCTAGCGGTCGAGGAGAGCGAGGAGAGGGCGTCGGGGGATCGTTCCGGCGACGGGGTCGGTGCCTCCGAGATGACGCACGCGTCGCAGCGCTAGCGGCGCGGGTCAGTCCGCTTCCTCGACCGCGCTTGGAGGCTTGGCCCCAGGCGCGTGACTGTGCGCCCAGGCGATGATGTTCGCGCTGCCGCTGATCGTCGAGCCGTCCGGGAACTGCAGCACCGGCAGCTTCTCCTGCCCGCTGAGTTCCTTCAGCTTCGGCCGCCGGCCGCTGGTGAAAAGGCCGAACGGATGTCCCCTTGCGTAGATCACCTTGTCGAAATCGTGCCCGGCTGCGCGGAGCTCCCGCTGGGCGCGCTTGCAGGCGTGCGGGGGCGGCCCGCCGTCGTCGATGTGACAGACGAGCAGCGTCAGCTTGTCGCTCACGGACCGGCCTCCGGCACCCGCACCCCGATGGTCGAGCCGCACATGAGCACGGATGCTAATCCCCGGTCAGCGCGGGCGGTCCCGGCGGCTACCTACACTCCCCGCTCGTGGAATCTGCACCCGAAAGCGTCGAGCCGCTAGGTGGGACGGCGGTCGACACCGGGCGGGAAGGCTTGAGCGCGGGCCCCCCCACGCTCGCGGAGGCGCCTCCGCGACCGGCCCCGGCGACGCCAGTCAGCTCGGACGCCCGCCGCGGCTCGCCGCGGGCTGCGCTCCGGCGGGCGCGCTTCGCGATCCTCGTCTACCTCGGCTCCCGCGTTCTTCTGATCGCCGTCGCGCTGATCGAAGGCGCGCTTCGCCACCACCCCTTCCTGCACGAGCTCGCCAACTGGGATGGCCTCTGGTACCGCTGGATCGCAAACCACGGCTACCCGACGCATGTCGTGCACTCCGAGTCGCGGCTCGGCTTCTTCCCGCTCTACCCGGTGGTCGTGTGGACCGCCTCGCGCCCGCTTCTCTTGGTGAGCTCGCACGCGTCTATCTGGGCGGTGACCCTGGCCGGGGTCCTCGTGTCCGGGATCGGAGGACTGGTGGCGACGCTGCTCGTCCAGCGACTCGCGACCGGATGGTGGGGAGCACCGGCCGGCCGGCGCGCGGTCGCCCTGTTCTGCCTGTTCCCGGGCTCGGTGGTGTTCTCGATGGTCTATGCCGAGGGACTGATGATCCCGCTGGCGGTGGGTTGCCTGCTCGCGCTCCAGCGAAGGCGCTGGCTGCTCGCCGGCGCGCTCGCCGCGCTTGCGACCGCGACCGAACCGGAGGCCGTTGTGCTGGTCCTGGTTTGTGCCGTCTCGGCGGGCGTCGAGCTGCGCCGCCGCGGCTGGCGCGACCCGTCCGCCCGCCGGAGCCTCCTTGCGCCGCTGCTCGCGCCGCTGGGGCTGATCGCGGTGGGCGGCGTTCTTCTGGGCGTGGACGGGGACCCCGTTCGCTAACTGGATCGCGCAGCACGACGGCTGGAAGGAGAGCACGGACCCGCTGGCGATCGTTCACCTGACGACCCGGCTGGCCCACGAGGTCTCGTTCTCGCACTTCAACCACCCGACGATCAACCTCAATCTCGTGGTCGGCCTGCTCGGCGGGATCGTCCTGGTCGGTGCTGCTCGCTGCTGCTCTTCAAGGCGCGGCGAACCGATCTCGATCGAGGCGGTGATGTGGACGCTCGGGATCAGCTTCCTCGCCGGTCACCGCCGAGTACATCCCGCCGAACCCGCGGCTTTTGATCACCGCCTTTCCCGCGGTGATCGTGCCCGCCTACTTCCTCAGGCGAAGGGGCTTCTCGGCTGATTGCTCGTGGTAAGCGGGGTGCTGCTGGCCGGGCTGAGCGCGTTGACGTTCGTGGGCGTAACGCTGCGCCCCTAGGCTCGCCGGCCGCTGACGAACCTCATCGCGAGAACAGCGTCACCGCGACTGCGCCGTGGTAGCCGAAGCTCACGACGCGTGAGTGCGCGTAGCCGGCCTGGAGCCCCGCTTCCAGCTCGATGAAGCGGAGGTAGTTGCCCGCCGAGACGGCCGGCCCGCCGACTCTGCCCTCGTGACTCGAGACCAGCCACACCCGCTGGCAGACCGCAGGGAGCCGCGCGAGCTGGGCCGCGGACAGCGAGGTGTAGTCCTCGACGTAGGGGCGCACCTGGCCCCACGGCAGCGTTGGCAGAATCGGCGCGCGGGGCGCACCGCGGAGCGCGCAGGTAGTACTGGAACGGCATCCGGTTGTCGCGCGGATAGAACGCGGCGCAGTCGCCCGGGCGCGCGCTCGCCATCACGTACGCCGTCGCGGCGCGCCAGTTCTCCGGCGAGACTCCGTAGCGCGGGTGCAAGCTGGAGCGCTCGGAGCACGAGCAGCGCGCTGAGGGCGACGAGCGTGAGCGGCGCGGGACATGGCGCGCCGCGATCGCCCAGCCGAGCAGCAGCGCGACCGCGGGGAGCGAGACGAGCATGTAGCGGGCCTGGAATACCGACTGCCCGACAGTCGACTCGAGCAGCGCCGCCGCGACGGGCACGACCAGCCAGGCGAGCGCGAGGCCCGGGGCCGCAGCGAGCGCGCCGCGCCCGGTCCGCAGCAGCGCACACGATCCGCGCCACGCTGGCGGCGAGCATCACCAGCGTCAGCACCACCAGCGCGGACCCGGTCGAGGTGTAGAAGCTCGGCTGAAGCCCCGATGACGCCAGCGCCTGGAGCACCTGGTTGGCGATCCGGAAGCTCGGCTTCGGCACCCAGAAGAGTTGACCGGACCCCCGTTCGCCCGCCAGCACCGCCAGCGGCACGCAGCAGAGGGCGGTGACCGCCACCGCCGAGAGCACGGCGCCGGCGCGGCGCCGGTACCACAGCAGCGCGACCAGCTGCGCGGGCACCACCAGCACCGCCTCCAGCCCGGCGTACACGGCCGCGGTCGTCAGGGCCACGTACGCGATCCAGGCGCGCCACGCCGCTGCGCCCCTCGAGTAGCGACACGAAGGCGAGGAACGACGCGGTGATCAGTGCCACCATCGGCGCGTAGCCGCGCGCGTCCTGCCCCCAGTAGACCAGCGACAGGCTGACGGCGCTCAGCAGCCCGGCGACCAGCGCCGCGCGGCGGTCGAACAGTCGCAGCGCGAGCGTGCCGACGAGGCCCGCGGTCGCGGCGGCCGCCAGTCGCCGACGGCAGCCGGATCACGAACGCGCCGCTTCCGAACAGCCCGATCAGGAGGTGCTGGAGCGCGTAGTAGCCGAGCATGTTGCCGCCGTCGTGTGCGAGCGCCGCGCCGAGCGCGCCGCCGTGCTGGCTGGCGATCGCGACGGTCGCGGACTCATCGAGCCACAAGCTCCGCGTCGTGAGGTCGTACAGGCACAGGCAGAGTGCGATCAGCGCGGGACCCCCGATCACGAGCGCCTCCAGGCGGCGCTCGCGTCTGGTCCCGGAGCGGTCCGGCGGCACCGAGCCGGGAACCGGCGATGCGATCAGTGCCGCGGCGGCTTCTGGCGTTGCGTCCGTCGTGGCCATCGGCTCAGGGCTCCACGAGCGCGGATCGCGTGGTGCCGACGCGGTCGTTGAACTCGGGGCTCCGGAAGCGCGGGTCTCCGCGCATCCAGGCGTAGCAGGCGAGCGCTGCCGCCGCAATCCACAGCGCCGCGACCACGGGCGAGCTTCCGAGCGGCAGCGCGAGGATCCCATTCGGCTTGACCAGGAACGAGCCGAGTAGAACCGCGAGCACAATCGCGCGGGAACGCTGCGCCGGCGGCCACGCGGCGAGGAGCACGAGGCCCCAACAGAGATACCACGGCCACAGCGCCGGCCCGCCGAGGGCGAATGCCACCAGCGCCAGCCCCAGGTACCGCGGGATCGTCTGAGTCGCCGTCTTCCGGAGCAGCGCGAGTGCGACCAGCGCGGTCGCGGC
Organism: uncultured Solirubrobacterales bacterium; assembly: GCA_963826395.1. Taxonomy (GTDB): domain Bacteria; phylum Actinomycetota; class Thermoleophilia; order Solirubrobacterales; family Solirubrobacteraceae; genus Palsa-465. The sequence goes on from CAWGWP010000001.1 coordinate 425,006, forward strand.
GAACGCCACCGCCCGCAGCACCGACTCGAGCCCTCTGAAAGTGACCGACGCACCGACGTCGCGCAGCAGCGAGGCCAGTGTCCAGCTGAGATCCGTGGCCGGGGTGATCGCGAGCCGCACGCGCGCAGGGGTGGAGAACAGCGCGCTCGAGATCCAGCCGAGGCCAAACCCCGTGATGATCGTGACCGCCGCGAGGACCGCGACCGCGACCGCCGCGGCCTCCGCGGATCGGGCGATCCGGGCACGCCAGTCGGGCGCCGCGCGCGCCCAGGCGAACGCGACGAAGATCGCCGCCGCGATCGCGGGGACCTTGATCGTCGCGGCGAGCGCGCACACAGCGACTCCCCACAAGGCTCGCCCTTCGAGCGCGAGCGTGACCCCGGCGAGCATGACGCCGATCATCAGCAGGTCGTTGTGTCCGGCGGCCACGAGCTGAAGCAGCACGATCGGGCTGAGGATGGTCAGCCACAGGGCGCGGGCGGGGTCCGCGCCGGTCGCGCGCGCCAGCCGCGGGATGAAGACTGCGACGAGCACGAGGCCGACCAACTCGAGCGCTCGGATCAGCAGCACCCCGGCGATCAGATGCGCGCCGGTCACGGCGACGATCACGCTGACGGCCGCGAGGAACAGCGGCCCGTACGGTGCGGTCGCCGAGCGCCAGAACGGGTCGACGGCATGCAGGACGTGGGCGTGGCCCAGCCGCCCCAGGACCAGGGGCGGGTCGTGGTATGGGCTGAGCCCCAGGTGTGCGACCGTCCCTTGGGCGAGGTAGGAATAGACGTCACGGCTGAAGAGCGGCGCGCCGATCGCCAGCGGGAGGGCCCACAGCAGCGCGACGCTCCAGAGGTCGCGGGTCGTGGCGCGGTGGTTGCGGAGCACGCCGCCGAGTCCCAGCCATCCGACCGCGAGCGCAGCCACGCCCGCGTAGAAGAGGACCTTCGTGGCGGCGCCGGAGAGCACGTGCGGGTGAAACCACCAGCTGACGCTCCCTCCGCCAAGCCGCGCGCCGCTGATCGTGAGCAGCAGCGATCCAGCCGCGCCGAGGCCCACCCATCCAGAGGCGAGCTTCAGCAGGCCTGGCCGCACGGCCGGCGCGTCGAGCTGAATCGAGACTGCCATCAGCTTCTGGAGCGTACGCGCGAGGCTCGGCAGGCGCCCTCGGTGGCGTCCAGAATGGGCGCGACCCGGCCGGAACCCCGGCCGGGTCGCGCGTCCGCCTGAGAGGGCGTTTGGAGCGCCGTTTGGAGGCGCCCTACATGTTCGGGCAGTTGTGTGAGCTCCTGCCGGCGGTCCCGGTGCCGGGATGAGGAGCTTGCGCCGGAGCGGTGCTGCCGGAGCCGCCCGTCGTGCCGCTGGACGCGGTGCTGCTCGTGGTCGCCGGTGTCGTGCTGGTGGAGGTCGCCGCATTTGCGATCGCGGCTCCGCCTCCTGCGAGCGCGCCGGTTGCGACGAGGGTCACCAGCAGGGGCTTCAGTCGGGCCATGTTCACCTCCTTTTTCGCTCGGGTTGTCGGCCGAGCGTCGCCCCGCGCGGTCGGAGACCCGTAGGAGCCAGGTAAGAATTGGAGAAGAACCGGGAGCAGTCCGCCGGGCGGGCGGAACAGGCTTCCACTCGCCCGGCCTCTCCCGGCTGGGAGCTACGCCTCTTCGGCGTCGGTCAGCTCACGCAGCCGCGTGAGCGCGCGACGGAGGATCCGGGAGACCTGCATTTGAGAGACGCCGATCTCTTGCGCGATCTGCGTCTGGGTCATGTCTCCAGCGAAGCGCAGCGCGAGCACGCGGCGCTCCCGCGCCGTGAGCTCACGCGCCGCGACCGAGATCGTGGTGGTCTCCTCGACCAGTTGGTAACGCCGGTCCTCCTCGCCGAAGGTATCGACGAGCGAGCCCGAGTCATCGCCGCGGTCCTCCCGCGGCGCGTCGAGCGAGGTCGAGTGATGCGCCGCCGCGGTCTCGAGCGCGTCGAGCACGTCCTCGACGCCCAGCTCGAGGTACTGGGCCAGCTCGTCGACCGTCGGTGGCCGGCCCGTCCGGTTGGTCAGGCGCTCCTGCGCCTCCTGGACCTTCAGGGCCTGCTCCTGCGCGCCGCGGGGCACGTGGACCGACCACCCGAGGTCGCGGAAGTAGCGCTTCAGCTCGCCCAGAATCGTCGGCACGGCGAATGACGAGAAAGCCGCCCCACGGTTGACGTCGAAGCGGTCGATCGCCTTCACCAATCCGAGGCTGGCGACCTGGAGCAGGTCGTCGAACGGCTCCCGCGCCCCGGCGTACCGCCGCGCGAGGTTGCGCGCCAGCGGCAGGAATCGATCAACGAGTTCCTCTCTCGCGCGCTGATCGCCGGATTGCTGCCAGCGCACGAACAACTCGGTGTTATCCGTGCGCATCTGGTCGAGCTGGGACGGGCTGGGATCAAGTTGCGTCAATCGCATATCTAGAGGCCTACCCAAGTGCAACGGTCTTCAACCGGTCGTTGGACAACTAAAAACTGGCTGCAAATTGACATAAAACTGAAGCTTTGGAGGGTGTACGTACGGGTCCTGACAGCTCTGGCTTTGCGATTGGAATAGGTCGTTGCGCTAACAAGTCAAGGTCCTCGCCGCTAATTTGAATGCACAGAAATTCGAGCGAAAGGGCGCACCATGGCGAAGGCGATCTACACGGCCGAGGCGAACGTCACCGGCGGCCGAGCCAACGGGCATGGCCGAACCGCGGACGGCGTACTAGACGTCCAGCTCCGGCTGCCCGCCGAGATGGGAGGGGGCGGGGAGCAGGGCACCAATCCCGAGGAACTGTTCGCGGTCGGCTACGCGGCGTGCTTCGAGGGGGCCATCGGAGTGGTCGGCCGGCGCGAGCGCGCCGAGGTCGGCGACGTGTCGATCGACAGCCGGGTGAGCCTGCTGCCGACCGAGGAGCGCGGCTTCAATCTGGCGGTGGAGCTTCATGTGACGCTGCCCCAGGTGGAGGACCCCGAGCAGGCTAAACGGATCGTCGAACAGGCCCACAAGGTCTGTCCGTACTCGAATGCCACACGCGGGAATATCGACCTCGAGCTCACCGCGAACGGAGAGGCGGTGGTATAGCGGCGGCCTATACTTGGCCACCCCCGACCCTAGGAGCCGTGCAGTGCAGGAGATGGTGATCTACGGCGTGAGCTTCGACATGGTCGGCAAGCAGCCGATCGTGCTTCTCAAGACCGTCGAGAGCAACAAGTTCCTGCCGATCTGGATTGGTCACCCGGAGGCGGCTGCCATTCTGATGAAGCTCCAGGGCGCTTCGACGCCCCGGCCGATGACCCACGATCTGCTCTCCGACATGCTCGGCGAGCTCGACGCCGAGTGCACGCGGGTCGCGGTCACCGAGCTCCGCGAGAACACCTTCTACGCCTCGATCAGCCTGCGCGTGAACGGCCGCGAGGTGGAGATCGACTCGCGTCCGAGCGACGCGCTCGCGCTGGCGGTCCGCGCGGGCGCCCCGATCTTCGCCGCCGATGAGGTGATCGCCGAGTCGGCGATCGAGTTCGAACACGAGGTCGAGGACACGGAGGAGGTGGTCGAGAAGTTCAAGGACTTCCTCGACCATGTGACCCCGGAGGACTTCGCGGGCGGAAGCGACTAGACCGCCGCGAGGACCCGTTCGATCAGCTCGTCGAACCCGATCCCGGCGGCGTCCGCCGCCTGCGGGAGGAGGCTTGTCTCGGTCAGCCCGGGGATCGTGTCGGCCTCCAGCACGTAGAGCCCCTCCCCACTCGAGTCGAGCATCAGGTCGACCCGCGCGAAGCCCCGGCAGCCGAGCAGCGAGTACACCTCGAGCGCCAGCTCGCTGGCGCGCGCCGACACCAGCTGGTCGAGCTCCGCGGGGCAGACGAACTTCGTGCGCCCGATCTCGTACCGCGACTCGAAGTCGTAGAAGTCCTCATGCTGGGGGACCGCCTCGACGACCGGCAGCGCGCGCGGCCTGCCGGGGCCCGACGCGCCGCCCTCCTCGAGGATCGCCACGGCCAGGTCACGCCCGGCGACGTGCCGCTCGAGCAGCACCTTGCGGTCGTACGAGAACGCGGCGACCAGCGCCTGTGGCACGTCGGCCGGCGTCCGTGCGAACTTGATGCCAAGCGCCGAGCCCTGCGCGGCCGGCTTGACCACGATCGGGAACTCGAGCCGGTCCTCGATCGCCGGGAGCGCCTGCGCCGCGCCGAGCGCCTCAAACGCGGTCTCGCTGAAGGAGTAGAAGTCCGGCGTGGGGATCCCTTGGTCGCGCATCGCGTGCTTGGCGAGCACCTTGTCGGCCGCGCGGATGCACGCCGAGACCCCAGACCCGGTGTACGGGATGCCCATCGCCTCGAGCAGCTCCTGGACCGTTCCGTCCTCACCGTCGCGGCCGTGCAATGCGATGAACGCGATGTCCGGGGCGGCCTCGGCGAGCTGCTCGACGAGGTCGGAGCCGACGTCGATCGGGACCACCCGGTGACCGAGCCGCTCGAGCGCGTCCTGCACCCTCGCCCCCGATCGCAGCGACACCTGGCGCTCCAGCGAGCGCCCGCCCTTGAGCACCGCAACCTTCATCAAGCGCGCTTGCGCGGAAGCCGCAGCACCTCAGCCAGGCGCTCGTTCGGCACGGGCCCCGCGGGATCGGCCGGTGGCGTCATCGGCCGCACGCCATGGCGCCCTGGCCGGGCACCGGTCAGCGTGCCGTAGAGCGCGACCTGCTCGCGCACGACCTCGCCCAGCCGCCGCACCCCTTCGCGGATCAGCTCCTCGTCGACCCCCGAGAAGTTCAGCCGCATCGAGGACCCGCCGCGGCCGTCGAGGAACGCCGCGCGGCCGGGGACGAATGCCACCTGTTGATCGAGCGCCCGCGCGAGCAGGTCGGTGGTGTCGATGTAGTCCGGCAGCGTGGCCCAGATGAACAGGCCGCCCTGAGGGTGGGTCCACTCGGCCTCACGCGGGAAGTGCTCGGCCAGCGAGTCGAGCATCACGTCGCGCCGACGGCGGTAGATCTCGATCAGCGAGCGCACGTAGTCCTCCCACGGACCGGAGTCGAAATACGCGCTGACGAAGTACTGGGAGATCGACGACGAGCACAGATCCGACGCCTGTTTGCCGACGTTCATCTTCTCGAGCACCGGTGCCGGGGCGGCGGTCCACCCGAGCCGGACTCCCGGCGAGAGGATCTTCGAGAACGTGCTGGCGTAGATCACGAACGCCCCACCGTCGAGCACACGAAGCGTCGGCAGCGGGCTGCCCTCGTAGCGCAGCAGCCCGTAGGGGTTGTCCTCGAGCACCAGCAGCTCCCGCTCGTTGGCGATCCTGACGAGCTCACGGCGGCGCTCCAGCGACATCGTCACGCCTGCGGGATTGTGGAACGTGGGGACCGTGTATATGAACTTCGGCCGGCGCCCCGCCGACTCGAGCCGGTCGAGCGTCGCCTCGAGCTCGTCGACGCGCATCCCATCGCGGTCCATGGTCACGTGGACCACGTCGGCCTCGTACGCGCAGAAGGTCGGCACCGCGCCGGGATACGTCGGCGCCTCGCAGACGACGACGTCGCCGGGATCGAGCAGCGTCTTGCAGACGAGGTCGATCACCTGCTGACCGCCGGTCGTCACGAGCAGCTCGTCGCTGTCGATCTCGATCCCCTCGGCCTGCATCACCTGGGCGATGCACTGCTTGACCAGCGAGAGGCCCTCTGTGGGGCCGTATTGGAGCGCCCGCGCACACGATTGGCTGGCGACGGTGCTCATCAGGGCCGCGTAGGAATCCGCCGGGAAGGTGGAGGTGTCCGGCCACCCGCCGGCGAGTGAGATCACGTCCGGGCGCTCCGTCAGCGCCATCAGGTCGCGCATCACCGAGGACTTCATGACCTTGGTCCGCTCCGCGAACAGCGCTGCGTAGCGTTCGATGTCCCGAGCTGCGGACCGTGGACGCCCGGAGTGGGGTCCTCCCACCCCGCTCAAGCTCCCCGCTCGTCTATCGTCACGCCCGTTCACGGTACAGCACTGTGCACCTCGTTCTCGACATCTTCCAAGGGGTCGGCATCGCCGTCGCCGTGGGCATCCGCCCGTTCCTCCCGGCCCTAGCGGTCGGCGCGCTGGCGTCCGGCGACGTGCAGATCGACTTCAAGGGCACGGACTTCTCTTTCCTGGAGAGCGCGCCTTTCCTGCTCGGGATGCTGGTCGGCGCGTTCGCGCTGGTGTACGCCGACAGGCGCTTTGCCGGCCGGCCCGCGGGCCGGCGTCCGTTCGCGCTCGTGGTCCTCGGGTGCGGGTTGGCGCTCGGCGCTCTGCTGTTCGCCGGGGCGCTCGCTCAGGACCATTACGAGACGTGGCCGGGGCTGATCGCCGGGGTCGCGTGCGCCGCGCTCGGCGCCGCGGCGACGGTGCCGCTCCTGGGGCGCGTGCGGGCGCGGCTCGACACGGCCGCGGCCGCGGCGGTGCCGCTCTACGGCGAGGGGGCAGGAGTCGCTATCGCGGTGCTCTCGGTGCTCGTCCCCCCGGTGGGGATCATCGCCGCCGGGCTGCTCGCGTGGATGCTCCTGGCCGGTCGACGGCGCGACGGCCAGAAGTACGCGGGTCTGCGGATCCTGCGGTGAGCGCCGGTGCGGACCCGAAGAAGCTCGTTCTCGTCGTGATCGATGCGCTCAAGCCCTCGATGCTCGAGCGCGCGATCGCGTCCGGTCGCGCCCCCGCGCTCAAGCGGATCTTCGAGGAGGGCGTGTACATCGACGACTGCGTCGCGGCATTTCCCTCGGTGACGCCCGTTTGCGCCGCCTCTATCACCACGGGCGTCGGTCCCGATCTGCACCTGATCCCTAGCATGAACTGGTATCACCGCGAGGAGGGTAGGTACGTCGAGTACGGCTCGAGCTTCTCCGCGAGCCGGCAGTTCGGCGTGCTGCGGTCCCTGACCGACACGGTCTACCGGATGAACGCCGAACACCTCTCGCACGACGTCGAGACCGTGTTCGAGTCGCTCGACGATGCCGAGGTGCGAACGGCCGGGACCACCTACCTGATCTACCGCGGTCGCCACCAGCACGAGGTCGCCAACGAGACGGCGCTCGCCCGGATCGTCACCTCGACGCTGTTTCGGCGCACCATCGACGGCCCGCAGGAGCTGTTCTACGCCGACCTATACGCGAGCCGGCGCACCGGGTGCCGTGGCCAGCTCGGGATGCCCGGAATCCGCGACCAGCACACCGGCTGCGTCGGCGCGTACCTGATCGAGCACGACCTGTTCGACTTCATGCTGTTCTCGCTGCCGGACAACGACGCCTGGTCGCACAAGAACGGCCCCCACGCGCAGGTCACCTCGATCGCCGGTGCCGACCGCCAGCTGGAACGTCTGATGCACGCCGCCGGCGGGCCCGATCAGTTCCTCGAGCAGTATGCGGTGATCGTCGCCTCGGACCACTCGCAGGCGCCGGTCGAGGAACGCATCCGGCTCGACCGCGCCTTCGCCGACTTCGACGTCGCCACCCAAAGCGCCGCCAGCGCGATCGGCGCCGAGGTGGCGCTCAGCCCGGCCCAGCGCTCGGCGATGATCTACGCGCTCGACGAGGACCACGCCGAGCAGGTGATGGAGCGCGCGATCGAGGCGGTTTGCGAGGTCGAGGGCGTCGACCTGGTGCTATGGCTGGACCGCCCCGATCGGAGCGAGGCGGTCGTTCGCTCGGCCCGCGGCGAGCTTCGGTTCGCGCCGGGCGGCGAGCTCCGGGACGAGCGCGGGGAGCGCTGGAGCATCGAGGGCGAGCCGGCGGTCCTGGGGCTGCGGATCGAGGACGGCCGGGTCACCAGCCCCGAGTACCCGGGCGCGCTGTGGAGGAGCTGGTCGGCGCTCAACTGCCCGACTTCGGGCGACGTTCTGCTGTCAGCCGCACCAGGCTACGAGTTCGTCGACTGGGGGGGCGCCGACCACGTAGGCGGGGGCAGCCACGGCTCGCTGCACCGCTCCGATTCGCTCGGCGCGCTGCTCTGGTGCGGGACCGGCCCGGACACGCGCGAGCACCGGGAGCAGTGGTCGCTCCTGGAGATCGCGCCGATGATCCGCCGGCACTTCGGTGTGGGACCTTAGCCCGGTCTTACGGCACCCCTGTAGATTTAGCGCGGATGCCCAAAGAGGCGACTAGCACGCTGGAGTTCCCGGCCGTCGGGCAGGAGCTCGCCGCCCCGGCAACGGAGCGCCACTCCCATACGCTCAAGCTCCCGGTCCATATCCGGGTGCGCGCCGGCGTGCGCAAGCCGCACAACTGGCTCCAGTTCGTGCGCTTCGGCGCGGTTGGCGCGTCCGGTTACGTAGTCAACCTCGCGGTGTTCGCGTTCTGCGTGCACGTCCTCAAGATCGACTACCGGGTTTCGGCCGTGATCGCCTGGGTCGTCTCTGTGCTCAACAATTTCTGGTTTAACCGTCACTGGACGTTCCGCGCCAAGCAGGCGCATCCAGTGGGGCAGGGGATCCGCTTCTTCGCCGTCTCGCTGGTCACGTTCGGCTTCACCTACCTGGTGCTGATCGGGCTCGTGGAGGGCGCCGGGGTGACGAAGGTCTTGGCGCAGGCGATCGCGGTCGCCGCCGGCACGCCGCTGAACTTCGTCGGGCAGAAGCTTTGGAGCTTCCGGCTCTAGGCGGCCGGGTTCGCAAGCTCGCCCCGATCGCGGCGCTCGCCGCCGCGCTGGTCACCCTGACCGCGCCTCCCGTCGCCGGCGCGGCGAGCTCCGCCACGAACACCGTCACCGCCACGACGCCCGGGACTCCGGTGCTCGTGACCTCGCAAACCCGTCCCCCGGCGGGCTACCGGCTGACCGCCGCGCGCGTCGAGAAGATCGCGGCGGCCAACCCGACGATCGTGGCCGAGCTCCGCCGCCACCCGAAGGCGATCCCCTACGAGTACACCAAGGGCGGCGGAACCTGGCAGGTCAGCTGGTTCTCGTCGGGGCGCCACCAGGTGGAGCTGGCCCAGGTGTACGTCGACGACGCCACCGCCAAGGTGACGCAGGCGTGGACGGGCTTCCAGGTCGCGTGGTCGATGGCCCGCGGCTACCCGGGCGCGTTCGGACGGTCGGTGAACGCCCTGTACGTGTGGATCCCGATGTGTGTCCTGTTCGTGGCGCCGTTCTTGCCGTGGCGAAGGCCGCGGCGGCTCACGCTCCTGCACCTCGACCTGCTGATGCTGCTCGGGTTCTCGATCTCGCTGGCGCTGTTCAACAACTCCGACATCGGAGTCTCGGTCCCGCTCGTTTACCCATTCCTGCTCTACCTGCTGGCGCGCACGCTGCTGCTGGCGTTCAGGCGCGGGCGCCCCCGCGCTCCGATCCGCTTGCTCGTCCCGGTCTCGTGGCTCGCGGTCGCGGCGATCTTCCTGGTCGGCTTCCGGGTCGGGCTGAACGTCACGAACTCGAACGTGATCGACGTCGGCTATGCCGGGGTGATCGGCGCCAACAAGGTGCTGCATGGACAGCCGCTGTATGGGCACTGGCCGAAGGACAACTCGCAGGGCGATACCTACGGACCTGTGGCGTACTACGCGTACGTTCCGTTCCGCGCGATCTTCGGCTGGAGTGGCACCTGGGACGACCTGCCGGCCTCGCACGCGGCCGCGATTGCTTTCGACCTGCTGACGATGCTCGGGCTCTTCTTCCTGGGCCGCCGGATCCGGGGACCGACCCTTGGCACGCTGCTGGCGTACGCGTGGGCCGCGTACCCGTTCACGCTGTGGACGCTCAGCTCGAACACCAACGACTCGCTCGTGGCGCTGCTGCTGGTCGTGGCGCTGCTCTTGATCACCTCGGCACCGGCCCGCGGGATCGCGGCGGCGCTCGCGGGCCTGACGAAGTTCGCGCCGCTGGCGCTGGCGCCGCTGTTCCTGCGCGGCGTCGGCCCGTCGTGGCCGCGCAAACGCTCGTTGCTCGCGTACGCGCTCGCCTATGGCGCGACGATCGCCGTCGCGATGCTGCCGGTGATTCTCAACCACGACCTGCACGCCTTCTGGAAGGACACGATCGTCTACCAGGCCGACCGCGTCTCCCCGTTCTCGCTCTGGGGCTTCTACGGCGGGCTCGGACTCGAGCAGCATCTGGTCGAGGGAGCGGCCGTCGCGCTCGCGCTGGTGGTCGCATTCGTCCCTCGCGAGCGCGGGGTGGTCGAGGTCGCGGGGCTCGGCGCGGCCGTCGTGATCGCGCTGCAGCTCGCCGCCAACTACTGGCTCTACTCCTACATCGTGTGGTTCTTCCCGCTCGTGATCGTCGCAGTCTTCGGGAGCTTGCCCGCGCTGCGCGAGGAGCCGTCTACGGGGCCGGCTCCAGCACCTGTTCGATTGCGTCCGCCCGCATTCGCACACACGCCCTGATCACGACCGCGTTCAGCCAGGGGTCCTCGTTCGAGGTCTCGAACTTGATCGGCATCCGCGTCGCCATCGCCTCCACCGCGAGCTCACGCTTGACCCCGATCACGCCCCCGCGGGGCCCGGTCATGCCGACGTCGGTGATGTAGGCAGTCCCTCCGGGGAGCACCCGGGCGTCGGCGGTCGGCACGTGCGTATGCGTCCCGACGACGGCGGTCGCGCGCCCGTCGAGGTACCAGCCGAGGCCGACCTTTTCGCTCGTGGCCTCCGCGTGCATGTCGACGAGCACGTGGTCGGCCTTGCCCTCGAGCGCGTACAGCACCGCGTCCGCTTCCGCAAACGCGGGCCGGGCGGGGTCCATGAACAGGTTGCCGGACAGCGACACGACTCCCAATCGGACCCCTTCGCGCTCGACCACGCACCACCCATGTCCCGGCTGGCTGCGCAGGAAGTTCGCGGGACGGAGGATCCGCTCCTCCTCGTCGAGGTACCCGTAGACCTCCCGGTGCCGGTAGGTATGGTTGCCCAGCGTGATCACGTCGACCCCGGCTGCGAACAGCTCCTTGGCGATCTTCGGCGTGATCCCGAGGCCACCGGCGGCGTTTTCGCCGTTGGCGATGATGAAGCCCGGCGAGTAGCGCTCCCGCATCGCCGGCAGCAGGGAGTGGAGCGTGCGCCGCCCCAGTCCGCCGACGATGTCGCCGGCAAATAGGATCGTGATGGATTCGTTCACGGGTCCGGTGGGCGCATACTTCCAGCTGGATGCGATCGAGGGCCTCCAGGTATTTCCGGGTGCTCAGGCGGGCCAGTCCCGGCAACGCCCTCCGGGAGCAGCCGCCAAAGCCCGAGAGCGCTCCGCAACGCGCGGTCGTCCTGCCGCCGCCGCCCGTCGTGGTCCCGCGCTGGGTCCAGCTCGTGCTGCTGCCGCTGGCGCTGCTCGGGCTTTGGGCGCTGGCGCGGGCCGCGGGCCCGGTGGTGCTGATCCTGATCGCCGCCAGCACGATCGCACTGATCCTCAACCCGCTGGTGAAGAAACTCGAGCGCCGGAGGCTGCCGCGAGGGCTCGCGATCCTCGTCGTCTACGTCGGCATCCTCGCGGCGCTCGTCGGCGCCGGGATCCTGCTTGCTGACCCGGTCAGCACCCAGGTCAACCACTTCGCTAAGGCCGTCCCGGGCATCATCAAGCACGCCAACCACGACCTGACGAATCTCCAGCACTTCCTGAACAAGCACGGGATCAAGGTCCAGATCCAGAAGCAGGGCCAGACCGCGCTCCAGACGCTCCAGAAGGACGTCCTGAAGAGCTCCGGGAGCATCGTCTCGTTCTCGCAGTCCCTGCTCGGCAAAGTGATCACCTTCGGCTTCGACCTCGTGCTGGTCCTGGTGCTGTCGGTCTACCTGCTCGTCTACGGCAAGCAGATCGGAGATCTCGTCAGGCGAGTGATGCCCCCGGGCGACGGGTCCCCAGAGGACGATTACCCGCGGCTCGTCCAGCGCGCGGTCTTCGGGTACGTCCGCGGCCAGCTCCTGTTCAGCGTCATCATGGGCACCAGCGCCGGAGTCTCGCTGTGGATCATCGGCACGATCGGCATCTTCCCCCCGGCGCCGACTACGCCGTGTTCTTCGGCGCCTTCTACGGGCTGATGGAGCTGGTGCCGTACGTCGGACCAATCCTGGGCGCAGCCCCACCCGTGCTCGTGGCGCTGTTCAACGACCCGATCAGTGCGCTCTGGGTCACGCTCCTGTTCATCGCGCTCCAGCAGCTCGAGGGCCACGTCGTCGCGCCGCAGGTGTTCCGGATCTCGCTGCGGATCAACCCGATCCTGATCATCCTCTCGCTGCTGATCGGCTTTCAGATCTACGGGGTCGCCGGCGCGCTCGTGGCGCTCCCCTCGGCGGCCGTGATCCGCGAGACCGTCATGTACCTGCGCCGGCACCTCGTGCTCGAGCCGTGGTCCACGGCGGGACCGGGCGCCGGTTTGGCCGAGCGGGGCAGCGCGCCGCCGCCCGGAGAGGAGGCCGAGCACGACGCGGACCCAGAGCTCGAATCGGCCTCCCGGCGATGATCGCCGGCCTCTTCGGTTGAGCCATTAGCCTGCGCGCCGTGTCCACCACTGCGCCCGCCGGCGACTCGGTCGCCACGCTCGCCGCGCGCTCGCTGACCAAGCGATTCGGCGCACGAACCGCGCTTCGCGAGGTCAGCTTCGAGCTGCGCTCGGGCGAGATCGTGGCGGTGATCGGCCCAAACGGCGCCGGCAAGACCACGCTGCTCTCGATCCTTGCGGGGATCCTCCCGCCGACCGATGGCGAGCTGACCCGTTCCCCGCGGGAGGTGGGTTGGGTGCCTCAGCAGCCGGCGCTGTACTCAAAGCTGTCTGTGGCGCAGAATCTCCGGCTGTTCGCGCGCCTCGAGAAACTCGCGGACTCAGAGTCGGCGGTCACCCGGATGCTCGAGGAGACCGGGCTCGAGGACCGCGCCGATGACGAGGTGGGTCGGCTCTCCGCGGGCAATCAGCAGCGCGTCAACATCGCGATCGGGCTGCTGGCGGAGCCTCCCGTGCTGCTGCTCGACGAGCCCTCGGCCTCGCTCGACCCCCGTCAGCGCGAGCGACTGTGGGAGTTCATCGGCGGTCTCGCCGCGCGCGGCACCGCCGTCGCGTTCTCGACCCACAACGTCGCCGAGGCCGAGCGCTACGCGACGCGGGTGCTGGTTCTGGTCGACGGGGAGCTTCTCTTCAGCGGGAGCGCGGCGGCGCTCGAGCGGGCGGTGGAGGGGATCCCCGGGATCTCGAGGCGGCGTTCGTGCGCTTCCTGCACGAGCGGGGCCACTGACCCGCCGCGATGCGCTGGCTGTTTGTCAAGGACCTCCAGATTCTGAGGCGCTCGCCGCTGCTCGTCGCGCTCCTGATCGTGTACCCGATCGCGCTCGCGCTGATGATCGGCTTCGCGCTGTCGAGCCCGCCGGGCAAGCCGAAGGTCGCCTTCTACAGCGAGGTGCCGACGGGACACGGCCGGATCAGCTTCGGCAATCAGCAGATCAACGTCTCCAGTTACGCGAGTCAGCTGTTTCAGTCGATCCAGCCGATCCCCGTCCACTCCCGCGCCGAGGCGATCGCCAAGGTCAAGGACGGGCAGGCGCTGGGCGCGCTGATCGTGCCCGGCGACATCGTCTCCCAGATCCAGAGCCTGGTGACCACCGGCGTCGGGAGCCCGACGGTCGAGCTGATCCTCAACTCGAGCAACCCGCTCGAGCGTCAGTTCGTCCAGCAGGCCATCAGCGTGCGCCTGAGCCAGGTCGAGCAGGCGGTCTCAAAGCAGGTCCTGCGGATCGCGATCACCGATCTCCAGCAGGTGCTGGACGGAGGCACGATCAACTTCGCCGGCCAGAACTTCCATCTGCTCGGGCTGCGCGTGTCCCGCTCGATCGTCGAGGGCGCGAGCGCGGCGCTCCCGCCCTCCTCGCCGCTGCGGGCCGCGCTGCGCCAGGTGGTCTCGTTCGCCAGCCTGGCGATCGCTGGGCTCGGATTCGCCAGCCCCGTGCTCCAGTCGATCGGTACACCGCTGACGGTCGACCAGACCCAGCTCGCCGGCCGGACCACGCCGACCGACTCCTACGCGGTGACGATCGCGGTGATCGTCTCGCTGATGCTGGTGACGTTGCTGCTGGCCGCCGGAATGCTCGCGCTCGAGCGCTCCGAGCACACCTACTCGCGACTGGTGCGGGGACTGGTGACGCCCGGCCAGCTGCTCTCGGAGAAGATCACGCTTGCGGCCGTGTGCGCGGGCCCGGTCGCGCTGCTGATGGCGGCGCTGGTCTCGTCGTTCGTGCACCTCGACTGGTCGCGCTTCGAGCTGTGGATCGTCGCGCTCGCGTTAGCGGGGCTGGCCTTCGGCGCGCTGGGGGTCGCAATCGGCGGCCTGGCGCGGGAGGTGAGCGCCGCCTCGCTGATGGCGCTGCTGCTGTCGCTACCGATCGCGTTCGTCGCGCTCGTGCCGAGCGACGCCGTCTCGAGCGGGGTCCGCTCGGCGCTCGACGTGGTGGCGTTCGTGTTCCCGTTCAGGGCGGCACTCGAGGCGGCGAGCAACGCGTTCACCGGCGCCGCCCCGGGGATGCTCGGTCCGCTTGCCCACCTGGTCGTCCTGACGATCGTGTTCGCCGCGCTGGCGCGGGTCGCCATCAGGCGTTTCGCCTAGGGTCAGGTCGCGCCGGGTTGCTCAGCGCGCGCCGACCGCGCGCATGAAGCCGACCGCGCACAGCGCGGCGACGATCAGCGCGAGGATCGGAAGGGTGGCGCCGATCACGCCGGCGATCGCGAGCACGAGGGTCACGACGCCGACCGTTCCGGCCACGGCGCCGCCGACCGCAAGCCGGTAGGCGCGCCGCTCCCGCGCCCGGCGCGGGGTGTAGCTACCGCGTTTCTGCAAGTCGGCCATCTGTGTCAGCGTATCGGCTGTGGATAAGCATCACCTTCTGCTTTACGAATATGTCGAGAACATGCTCGAGCGCCGTGCCCCCTACCGCGAAGCGCACCTGGAGCGGATCGCCGCCGAGAAGGAGGCCGGGCGGGTTGTGATGTCGGGGCCGCTCGGTGATCCGCCGAACGGCGCGGCGATCGTCTTCCGCGCCGTCGAGCCGGGACAGGTCGAGGCGTTCGTCGCCGCGGACCCCTATGTCCAGGCTGGGCTCGTGACCACTTGGCGGATCGAGCCGTGGACGCTCGTCTAGGCCCCGCGACCCCGCTTCGCCCCCGAACGATGGCGCTGCGGTTGAGCTATGGGCAACTGAATCGCCATCGTTCGCGGCACACCCTCGCCGGTATCCTCAGAAACGATGGCCTTCCCGCAAACCCGCCTGCGCCGGCTTCGCGCCACGCACGCGCTGCGCGGCCTGGTACGCGAGACCTCGCTGTCGCCCGCGGACTTCGTCTACCCGATGTTCGTGGCGCACGGGATCGACCGGCGCGAGCCGATCGCCGCGATGCCCGGGGTGGACCATCTCTCGATCGCACACGCCGTCGCCGAGGCGGGCGACGCCGCGGCGCTCGGCATCCCGGCGGTCCTGCTGTTCGGTCTCCCCGCCGCGAAGGACGAGGAAGGCTCGGGAGCTTGGGATGACGAGGGGATCGTGCAGCTGGCGACACGGGCGATCAAGGAGGCGCATCCAGACGTGATCGTGATCACCGACCTGTGTCTGTGCGAGTACACGAGCCACGGCCACTGCGGCATCGTCCGCGACGACGGCAGCGTCGACAACGACGCGACGCTCGAGTTGCTGGCGCGGACCGCGACCTCGCAGGCGCGCGCCGGCGCCGACGTGATCGCGCCCAGCGACATGATGGACGGCCGGGTCGGCTTCATCCGCGCAGCGCTCGACGACGAGGGCCACACCGAGACCCCGATCCTCGCCTACTCGGCGAAGTTCGCCTCGGCCTTCTACGGCCCGTTCCGCGAAGCGGCCGACTCCGCGCCCGCGTTCGGCGACCGGCGCAGCTACCAGATGGATCCGGCCAACGGCAACGAGGCGGTCCGCGAGGCCAGACTCGATGTCGAGGAGGGCGCCGACATCGTGATGGTCAAGCCGGCGCTTCCCGTACCTCGACCTGATCCGCCGGATCAAGGACGAGACGCAGATGCCGCTGGCCGCCTACAACGTCAGCGGCGAGTACGCGATGGTCAAGGCCGCGGCCGCGGGCGGACAGCTCGACGAGCGCGCCGCCGTGCTCGAGATCCTGGCCGGCATTCGCCGCGCGGGCGCCGACATCGTGATCACCTACCACGCGAAGGACGCCGCCCGATGGCTGCGGTAGAGCCGGCGCGCTCCCAGCACGGCCCGAAGCTCCGCAGCCGAAAGCACGGGGCCGCGATCCCGCTCGACGAGCTCGACAAGCGGCTGCTCAACCTGATGCAGGGGTCCTTCCCGATCGCGCCGCGGCCCTACGAGCACGTCGCCGGGCAGGCGGGGATCAGCGAGCAGGAGGTGATCGCCCGCGTCCAGCGGCTGCTCGACGAACGGATCATCCGCCAGGTCACGCCGATCTTCGACACGCGCGCGCTCGGGTACTCCTCGATGTTGGTGGCCGCCAAGGTCGACCCCGAGAACCCGTGGCGGGCCGCGAACGTGATCAACGAGCACCCCGGCGTTTCGCACAACTACCTGCGAAGCCACGAGTTCAACATCTGGTTCACGATCGCCACCGAGCCGGACTCGCCGCTCGGGCTGGAGGGCACGCTCGAGGTCCTCGGGCGGCTCGCGGGGGCGGAGTCGATCCGCCAGCTACCGACGCTGAAGCTGTTCAAGATCCGGATGGACCTCGAGATGGAGGGTGACACCGACGCACTCGCGAAGGCCGTCGAGGTCGCCCCGCCGGCGGAGACCGAGCGTCAGCCCTACGACAAGTTCGACGTCGCGGTGATCCGCGCGACCCAGGGCGATATGCCCGTCGTCGCCGAGCCGTACGCGGCCGCCGCCGCCGAGCTGGGGATCCCCCAGCAACGCCTGCTTGACCATCTTCATGGAATGCGGGAGCGCCGGCTGCTACGGCGCGTCGCGGCGATCCTGTTTCACCGGCGCGCCGGCTTCAGCGCCAACGGGATGGGGGTGTGGAAGGTGCCCGACGAACGGATCATGGAGCTCGGCCCTCGGATGGCGGCCTTCCGAGGGATCTCGCACTGCTACCAGCGCCCCACCTACCAGGACTGGCCGTACTCGATCTTCACGATGGCGCACGGCCGCTCGAAGGAGGAGTGCGACGCGATCCTCGACTCGATCTCGGCCGAGACCGGAATCGGCGACCGCGCGACGCTCTATTCCTCGACCGAGTTCAAGAAGATTCGCCTGCTCTACTTCACCGAGGACTTCCGGGCCTGGGAACGCGAGCACGCCGGGGTGTGAGCCTCACCCGCTACAGCACGGAGCGCTCAACGGAGCTCTACCAACGCGCCCGGGACCTGATCCCCGGAGGCGTCAACTCGCCCGTTCGCGCGATGCGGGCGATCGGTCGCGACCCGATCTTCATCGCTCGCGGCGAGGGCTCGACGATCGTCGACGTCGACGGCAACGAATACGTCGACTGGGTGAGCTCCTGGGGCGCGCTGATCGCCGGCCACGCCCATCCCGCCGTGGTGGACGCGGTGGCGTCCACCGCCACCGACGGAACGACGTTTGGAGCGCCGACCAAGAGGGAGGTGACGCTCGCGGCTGAGGTGGCGTCCCGAATTCCGTCGGTGGAGATGGTGCGGATGACCTCCTCGGGGACGGAGTCGACGATGAGCGCGATCCGCCTCGCCCGCGCGGTCACCGGACGCGAGCGCGTCCTGAAGTTCGCGGGTGCCTACCACGGCCACGTGGACGGCCTGCTGGCGGAGGCTGGCTCGGGGCTCGCGACGCAGGGCATCCCGGCGAGCCCGGGCGTGCTGCCCGCCGCCGCCGCCGCGACGGTGATCGTTCCCTGGAACGACCCCGAGGCGCTCGCCGCGGCGACCGAGCGCTATGAACTGGCGGCGATCATCGCCGAGCCGGTGCCCGCCAATATGGGGGTGGTCCCGCCAGCCGACGGTTTCCTCGAGCTGCTCCGGGAGCACGCCGATCGCAACGGCGCGCTGCTGATCTTCGACGAGGTGATCACCGGCTTCCGCGTCGCCAGGGGCGGCGCCCAGGAGCGTTACGGCGTGATCCCCGACCTCTCGATCCTCGGCAAGGTCATCGGTGGCGGCCTTCCGGCGGCCGCCTACGGGGGCGCGGCCGTGCTGATGGAGCGGGTCGCCCCGGCGGGCGACGTCTACCAGGCCGGGACGCTGGCGGGCAACCCGCTCGCCGTCGCGGCGGCGCTGGCGACGCTCGAGCTGCTCGACGCTCGCGCCTACGAGCGCCTCGAGCGCGTCACCGACCGGCTCGCCCTCGGACTGGCGAAGGCCGCGGCGGACGCCGGCGTCGCGCTCGCCGTGCAGCGCGTCACCGGGCTCGTAACCCCGTTCTTCAGCGCCGTTCCGGTCACCGACTATGCGGGGGCGGCGGCCGCCGATCTCGATGCCTACGGGGCGTGGTGTCGCGCGCTGCTCGCTCGTGGCGTTTACCCGCCGGCGTCGCAGTTCGAGGCCTGGTTTCCGTCGCTCGCGCACACCGACGGCGACCTCGAGCAGACGCTCGAGGCGGCGCGTGGGGCGTTCGAGGAGGTCGCGGCGTGAGCAGGGTGCTGTTCGAGGAGCTGCGATCGCGCGGCGGCGCCCTCGGCGAGTGTGCGAGGTCGCCGGCGAATGGAGCCGAGCGGCCGCCGGGGCCTCCGCAGAAGGCGGCCTCCGGACCGCGGGCCACCGGAAACGAGGCCGAGTACGAGCTCCTGCTGGAGATGATCCTGGAGGGCTCGCTTCTGCACTACGGCTCGCCCCGCGTGATCCACACCGACGACCCCGACCTGGCGCTGCTGCTCGGCGACCAGCTGTACGCCCTGGGGCTGGCGCGGCTCGCCGCGCTCGGTGACCTGGAGGCGGTCGACGTGCTCGCGGACGTGATCTCCCAGATCGCTCAGGCCAACGCCGAGGGCGATCCCGAACGCGCCGGCGCTATCTGGGAGGCGGGGGCGCGGGTCGTCGGATGGGGCACGAACGAAGTGCCGGAAGCGCCCGATCGGCGCCCGCAGGGCTCGTGACGGTCGCCTCGATGTTGACGATAGCCTGTGGCGCGCTGTTCAATTTCGGACCCGCCTAGAGCCTGAAGTACGTGCCTGATCGACGCCAAGCCAAGTCCAAGTACACCCTCGACCGCAACATGCCGGGCGCGTTCGAAGGCGAGACCGTCAACCGACGGCGGTTCATGAACCTGACGGCCAACGGGGTCGGCGCCGTCGCGACCGCCGCGTTCACGCTGCCCGCGCTCGGGTTCGCGCTGGCGCCTGTGTTCAAGACCCAGAATGCCCCGTGGCAGGCGATCGGCCCGCCGGCGGACTTCACCAACGACAACTATGCGGTAAAGGTGATCACGATCGTCCCGGGGATCGGAGAGGCCGGCAAGTCGATCGCGTACGTCCGGGCGCGCAACCCGTCGCTCGACACGGAGCCCGAGGACCAGTACAACCACTGGATCGCGCTGTCGTCGCGCTGCATGCACCTCGGCTGCCCGGTCCGCTGGGTCGACGCAGCACAGCGCTTCATTTGCCCGTGTCATGGGGGCGTCTATAACATCCGCGGGCAAGTCGCCGGCGGCCCTCCGGTCCGTCCGCTTGACCGCTTCTACACGCGCCTGAACACGAGCACCGGGCTCGTCGAGCTCGGTCCGCGCTACTCGGTCAACTCCGAGTTCCAGCGCTTCTCTCCCCGCGATCCAGCAGAACCGATCGACGGGATCAGCCAGTACCTGTATCCCGCCCGCTGGTCCACCAACAACCTGCCCCCGGGCTAGCCACGTGCCTCGCCTACCCGCCCCGCCGCTTCCGAAGATCCTCAAGCCGAAACCGGGTAAGCCGGGCGAGAATGGACACAACGGCTCGCTGCTCAACCCGGTCGAGGGCGGGATCACCGCCGTCGACTGGATCGACGAGCGCACCTCGCTGTCGCCCGCCCTGCGATGGCTCCTGTGGCGGAAGGTCCCGCGCGGCATCAACTGGTACTACACGCTCGGCTCGGCGACGCTGTTCGCATTCCTCAACCAGGCCGTGACCGGGGTCTTCCTGGCGATGTACTACCGCCCGGACGTTGCGGGCGGCGCCTACGAGTCGATCCGGAACATCGACGACAACGTGTTCCTCGGCCAGCTCGTGCGCGGGATGCACAAGTGGGGCGCGTCGGTGATGATCATCCTGATCTTCCTGCACATGGCGCGCGTGTTCTTCTACGGAGCCTACAAGTACCCGCGCGAGCTCACCTGGATCATCGGCGTGACGCTGCTGATCCTGACGCTGGTGATGGGCTTCACCGGATACCTGCTCCCGTTCGACCAGCGCTCCTACTGGGCCACGATCGTCGGCGTCAACATCAACGGCACCGGGCCGTTCGTCGGGCCGTTCCTGTCGGACTTCCTGCGCGCCGGCCCCGAGTTCGGGGCGACCACGCTGTCGCGCTTCTACTCGATTCACATGCTGCTGGTCCCCGGTGCGATGGCCGCTTTGATCGGCGCGCACCTCTACCTCGTCACCAAGCTCGGGATCACCGCGCCGCCATGGATCAAGCCGGCGGATGACGATCCGGTGGTGCGCGAGCTCGAAGAGGCGCAGGTGTAATCGGATGAATCAGGCCGAGAAGGAGGCCTACCTCCGCGATTACTCGATCCTGAAGAACGAAGGCAAGCCGTTCTTCCCCTACGCCGTGGCCAAGGACGGAACGATGGCCGTGATCGTGATGGGCGTGATCATCTTCCTGGCGCTGCTGTTCGGCGCCGAGCTGGGGCCGAAGGCCGACCCGACGACGACCACCTACGTACCGCGGCCCGACTGGTACTTCTACTTCCTGTTCGAAGTCCTGCGGGTGATGAAGAACGTGCCGAAGTTCACCCCGATGGCGGCGATCGGCGTGCCGACGATCGCCATGATCCTGCTGTTCCTGTTGCCGTTCTACGACCGCAGCCCGGAGCGGCGGATCGAGCGCCGCCCGATCGCGCTGGCGGCGGGAGTGGCGACGATTGCGGCGATGGCCTACCTGACCTATTCGGGCGCTAACACAGGCTCGCCGAACTCGGTCGACATGAGTCCCCCGGCAAACCTCACCGCTCAGCAGAAGGCGACGTTCGTAGCCGGCGAACTGGTAGTGGGCCAGTCGGGGTGCCTGGCCTGCCATGTGATCGGCTCAAACGGCAACAACGGTCCCGGACCGAACCTGACCCACATCGGTTCGCTGCTCCCGGCGCAGGCGATCGCTTCGACGCTCATCAACCCCACGGCGCCGATGCCGTCGTTCAAGGGCCTCGCCACTCAAACCCCGCAGAAATTCCAGAATCTCGTAGGTTTCCTCTCGGAATTGCAGTAGCTCCTCCCCGGGACCGAATGGCGCGCGCACACATCGCTTCGGCCGGGGCGCCCCGCGGCTCTCCGGCGACCCCCCCTCCGGGAGTTCTCGAGGAGGCGCAGGTGCGGGCGATGTTCGACCGGATCGCCGGCCTCTATGACCGGATGAACACGGTGATGACCGCGGGGCTTCACCACCGATGGCGGGAGCGCGCGGCCGAGCTCGCGGCGCTGGGCGGGGGCGCCACGGCGCTGGACGTTGCCACAGGAACCGGTGACCTGGCGCTCGCGCTGGCGGCTCGAGTGGGACCGGAGGGCGAGGTGATCGGCACGGACTTCTCGGAGCGAATGCTCGAGCTGGCGCGCGCGAAGGCCGTCGGCGCGAGCGCTCATCCGCGCTTCGAGTTCGCCAACGCGCTCGCCCTCCCGTACGAGGCCGACCGCTTCGACGCGGCGACGGTCGGTTTCGGCGCACGGAACTTCTCCGATCTGGAGCAGGGTCTGCGGGAGATGATCCGGGTCGTCAAGCCGGGCGGGCGCGTCGTCGTGCTCGAGATCACGACCCCCACTCGGCCGCCGCTGTCCGCCTTCTTCGAGCTCTGGTTCGACCGGGTGGTACCCGCGCTCGGGCGGCTCGCGGGCGACCCCGACGCCTACAGCTACCTGCCCCGTTCGGTCAAGCGGTTCCCCGGACCCCTTGAGCTCGCTTCCCTAATGTGGCGCTCCGGGTTGCGCGAGGTCCGCTACGTCCTGACCGCCGGCGGGATCATCGCGCTGCACGCGGGAGTGGTGGCGGCGTGAGCGCGGAGGCGGTACAGGCGGTAGTCGACCTCGGCGGTGAGCAGGTGGCGCGCATGCTCGAGCGCGTCGAGCAGCGGATGGAGGAGCTCGCCGTGGGCCACGGTCTGCCGCTCTCTCGGCACGCCGCGCAGACGATCGCGGCGGGGGGCAAACGGCTACGGCCGCTGTTGGTCTGCCTGGCGGCGGGCGCTCCGCCCCCGGAGACCGACGGCCTCCTCAGGGCGGCGGTCGCCGTGGAGCTGGTCCACGGCGCCACCCTGATCCACGATGACGTGCTCGATGGCTCCGCGCTGCGCCGGGGCCGCCCGACCGTGTTCGCGGCCGGTGGCCGGGCGATGGCGACGGCCACCGGAGATCTCCTCTTCTCACGCGCGTTCGCTGAGCTCGCGTCGACCCGCTCGGTGGACGCGGTGCGGACCCTGTCACGTGCCAGCAGCGAGCTCGCCGAGGGGGAGCTGATGCAGCGCGCCGACGCCTTCGACACCGCCGTGGGCGCCGGGCGCTACTTCGAGCGCTGCCGGCTCAAGACGGCCGTCCTGTTCCGCGCCGCATGCGAACTGGGATCGCTCGAGTCCGGAGGCCCCGCTCGGGAGCTGGCGGCGTTCGGCGAGCAGATCGGGCTGGCGTTTCAGCTGCTGGACGACGTGCTTGACGTCACCGGCCCGGCGGAGCGGACCGGCAAGCCGCGGGGTGCGGACCTGCTCGACGGGACCGTCACGCTCCCGCTTATCCTGGCGCGTGAGGACGACCCCGGTCTCGCCGAGCTCGATCTTCGGAAGCTCGGGACCCCGCAGGACGCGGTCACGGTGTGCGAGCGGATCGCCGCCACCCGCGCGCTCGAGGAAGCTCGCGAGTGCGCCCTGGAGCTGGTCGCGGGCGCGAAGGCGGCGCTCCCGCCCCTCCCGCGGCGGCAGCGCACAGCGCTGCGAGCTCGTCGCCGACGGCGTCGTCGAGCGGTATTCCTAGAAATCTTCGGGGAGGATCAGGTTCGCGTCGAGCGCGGCGATGAAGCGGTCGACCTCGTCGGCCATGTTGGCCTGTGCGAGCCGCTGGAGGTCGGCGAGCATGTCGGCGAGCCCGTCTTCCAGGCGATCCTCCAGGTCCTCGACCTCGGACTGAGAGTAGACGCCCTCGGCGAACCACTCGCAGTTGGGGCAGAGCAGCAGCAGCTCCCAGCGCGACTCGTCGACCTCCGACCAGGAGTGCGGCTGCACCAGCGAGCAGTTGCACTCCGGGCAGATGTGAAGCGGCCTGCCGGGCGCCTCGGCATTGTCCTCGTGGAAGCGGACCACTTCGATCTTCCGGCCGCTCGGTAGGACGATTCTGTGTACGGAGTGGTTGATTCGTGCCTTTGTCCACTGATGTCTCCCGGTATGCCTGGTATCGGCGTCGGGGTAGGAGACCTTGAGTCGATTCTTGCCCCAAACTGCGGGCAGAACGCTAACCTTGGGAACCCCGGTCCCGGAAGGCTTGCGCATGTTCCGAAATCCCCTTATTGATGCGATCGTCTTGCTTCTGGTGGTGCTGCTGATCTTTGGGCCCAAGCGCTTGCCAGGTCTCGGCCGCGGTCTCGGACAGGGGATGAAGGAATTCAAGGACGGAATCACCGGCAAGGCTTCCGTCGAAGAAGACGACGAGCAGCCTGTCTTGTCGTCCGGGACCGCGCCCGAGCCGCCCGCAGCCTCGCCGCCGTCTGCCGAGGTGGGGTCCTCGGAGCGCCGCTCCTAGCGGCCAGCGGGCGGAAGACGACCGGTGCCGAAGGTCCTGCGGCCGATCGGCCATGAAGACAGGCTGAGCATCGTCGACCATCTCGACGAGCTGCGCTCGCGTCTGATCGTCTGCCTCGCCGCCCTGCTCGTCGCGTTCGGCGTGTGCTTTTGGCAGAACCACGCGCTGCTCAGCGTCCTCAACCGTGCCCTGCCGCACGTGTCCTCCGTATCGGGGCAGCACGGGCTGGGGTCGGTGCCGAACCGGTCCGCCAAGGAGCGCGCGGGACTCTTGAAGACGGCGGCCGCGTTTGACGCGCTCGCGGCAGCGCCGGGAACCTCGAATCAGGCCAAGCTCGCCTATGCGCAGGCGGCACAAGGGATCAGTACGGCGGCCAACACGCTCCCCGCGACCGCCCAGCTGCAGGAGAAGCCGATCACGATCGGGGTGGGGGAGCCCTTCACCACGACGATCACGGTGGCGGCGTATTTTGCGCTGCTGTTCACGCTGCCGGTGCTGATCTACGAGGGCTACGCGTTCGTGATCCCGGCGCTCAACCCGAGCGAACGGCGGGCGGCGATTCCGCTGATGGCGGTCGCGCCGGCGCTGTTCCTGATAGGGGTGGCGTTCGCCTACGTGGTGGTGCTCCCGCCGGCGGTCCACTTCCTCCAGGGCTACAACAGCGACTCGTTCGACGTGCTCGTGCAGGCCAAGGCCTACTACACGTTCGAGATCTTCACGATGCTCGGCATCGGGCTGGCATTCCAGTTGCCGCTCGGGCTGCTGGCGCTGCACCGCCTCGGGGTGATCGATGGGCACACCCTGACCAGGCACTGGCGCTACGCTACGGTCATCATCGCGGTGATCGCCGCTGCCATGCCGGGGGCCGATCCGGTCACGACCGGCCTCGAGGCGCTCCCGCTCGTAGTTCTCTTCCTCGCCAGTATCGTGATGCTCAGAATCGCAGACCGTCGGGCAGCGGCTCGAGCCGCCGCTGAGGCTGTGCAACCGTTCGACGCCGGTGCCGAGCTGCCGTCCTAGACCATGCTTTTCGACCTTCGTAGCCGCGGCCGCCGCCGAACCGTCCAGGGGGTTTACCTCGGGCTCGCGCTGCTGATGGGCGGCGGGCTGGTGCTGTTCGGGGTCGGCGCCGGCAACGGGTTCGGCGGGCTCCTGAACGCGTTCAGCGGCAACGGCTCGGGCAACAACCAGAACCAGGTCGTAAACCAGCAGGTCCAGACCGCGCAGAAGCAGGTCAACCTCAACCCGAGCAGCTCCTCGGCATGGGCGGGGATGGTGCAGGCCCGGTGGACGGTCGCCGGGCAGGGGAGTAACTACAACACCGCGACCGCCACGTTCAGCGCCTCGGGCAAGCGGCAGCTGACCGGCGCGACGCAGGCCTGGCAGCATTATCTCCAGCTGACCAAGTCGCCGGATCCCAATCTGGCCGTGCTCGCAGCCCGCGCGTACGCGGGGCTCGGCGACTACGCCGGCGAGGCGGGCGCCTGGGAGATCGAGACGGTCGCCAGCCCGACCGCGGTCAAGGGCTACGAGTGCCTGGCAGTCTCGGCGTACGCCGCCAAGCAGATCCGCAAGGGGGATCTCGCCTGATCAAGGCGCTGACACTCGTGCCGAAGACCCAGCGCGCGCTGCTCAAGACGCAGCTCAACCAGGCCAAGAGTCAGCCGGCAGCGTTCGCCCAGCAGTGCTGAGGGGCGGTGGCCGCGCTCTGCGCGCAAGCGGCGACGCGGCACGCCCGGCGGCGGCTAACATCGGCCGACCCCTGGGCCGTTAGCTCAACTGGTAGAGCAGGGGACTCTTAATCCCAAGGTTGGAGGTTCGAGTCCTCCACGGCCCACTCAAAAAGCCCCGCGCAGGCGGGGTTTTTGTTTGGGCCGGTTGTTGGGCGAGGAGCGAATATGTCCCCAATATGTCCCGAGATGGGCGTATGGTGCGGCTTTATGGCGGGAGAGTTGCGGGTTCCGACAGGGCATGTGTTCAGGGTCGAGCGGGCGCGCGGGCCTGTCTGGTATTGCAAAGTACCGGCTGCCCGACGGCAGGCAGGTGCAGAAGAAGCTCGGGCCTGCCTGTACCGAGCGGGGCCGACCGCCCGCTGGCTACTTCACCAAGCGGATTGCCGAGGATTGGCTGAGGTCGGTTCTCGACGAGGCGCGGCGCGGGACGCTCCCGGGGCTCGTTCGCACCGGGGCGACCTTCGCAGATGCGGCGGCTGAGTACCTGCGCTACGTCGAGCACGATCGCGGCCGCAAGCCGTCGACGCTGAGGGGCTACCGCTCGGCGATCGGCGTCCATCTCCTGCCCGCCTTCGGCGAGCTGCCCGTCGAGGCGGTGACGACCGAAGTGATCGAGCGCTGGATCGCCGAGTTCGGCGGATCCGCTCGGACTCGGAACAAGCTGCTGATCCAGCTGCACGGGATCCTCGGGAGGGCGAAGAAGCTCTACGGCCTTCCCGCGAACGCTGCCGCGGAGGTCGAGAAGTTCCCTGAGCGGCGCAGCGGCGACATCGACGTCTTCTTGCCGGAGGAGGTGTGGGCGCTCGTGCGCGCCGCGGCGTCTGAGCAGGACGCGGCGATCTTTCTGACTGCGGCCTTCACCGGCCTGCGGATGGGCGAGCTGCTCGCGCTTCGCTGGCGCGACGTCGACTTCGCCGGCCAGACGATCCGGGTGCGCGCCAGCTACTACGCCGGGCAGCTGACGACACCGAAGTCGGGCAAGGTCCGGGCGGTGCCGATGGCTCCGGACGTGGCCACCGCGCTCGCGCGGCTCGGCAGCCGGGACGACTGGGTCGACGACGACGACCGGGTATTCGTCGGCGAGACCGGTGGCTATCTCGATGGGTCAGCGCTCCGGCGGCGCTACAAGGCCGCCTTGACAGCCGCGGGACTGCGATCGCTGCGCTTCCACGATCTGCGCCACACGTTCGGGACCCGGATGATCACCAAGGCCGACATCCGCAGGGTGCAGGAATGGATGGGGCACGCGGACATCCAGACGACGATGCGTTACCTGCACTACGCCCCGCGCGGGGAGGACGCCAGCCTCGTGGCCGAGGCGTTCGCACTGGCTTCAGGCGATGCCGCAACAGCCAGGACTACAGGCTGGGGGGCCGCCCAGTGAGAGCTTTGGAAACTGCCGATTTGCAGGCAGATGTCCGAAGACGTCCCCAAACGTCCCAAGATCTCCGCTGAGAGCACGATGGGCACGGAGCTTCGGCGGCCAGATAGGCCGTCGTTACTGAGGATCCGGATGCTCGGACGTGACCAGGGACGTTTTCAGCACATCCTGTGCGTCGAGTGTGTTGCTGTCCGTTGTTGTGGGTTGTTGCTTCGCGGTGAGTCGGTCGAGCGCATCGGGCGGCGGCCTGGAGATGCGCGAGTCCTGCGGCGGGGCAGGTTGAGGTCTATCGACGACTGGCGAGCAGAGGCAGTCGGAGCACAACCTCTTGTGCTTGTGGTGCAGCGAGCGTGTCTGCGCGAGGGGGTCGCCCGCCGGCCAGGGACGGCCGGCGGAATCGGTCCGGACGAGGAGTCACGCCGCAGCCCGCGCTGCTGCGTTTAGCCTCAGTGAGCTGTCTGCCGGAATGCGCTCGTGGCCGCTCCTCTTGCTCACGAGCGGCACCGAGCACCAGGACTACCGGATTCCCAGGCAAGAGAAGCAGTCCGCCGTCCGCGGCGTCGAGCTGATGCTCGTCGTTCCGATGCGAAAGCGAGGTTGCGATGACTGGAGCGTGTGCGTGCCTGCCGACAGAGGGGCGATCCCATCCGCTTCTGCTGCGCCCTCGAGGTGTCACGCATAGCGACCTCTGGCAGGGCTTGGCATTTTTGCTGACTAGCGCACCCACAACTGGTCGAGCAGCGCGCCCCACACCGGGTTGTATTCGTAGTTGCCGACGCGGTGGGAGACAAAGTCGATCGTGCTCGGGGTGACGAGCGACACCATCGGCGCCTGATCGGTGAACTGCCTGTCGGCGTTGGCCCACAGGCCCGCGGCCGCGGGCGAGGTGGCCGCGTCCGCGGCGAGCGCGCTGCGGACCGTGGCGTCAAATCCGGGGTCGCAGAACTCGGCCCAGTTGACGTTGTTTGCGGAGGCCGGCATGAAGCTCTGGCAGGACTCATATTGCGGACCGAGGAACTCCGACGCGGCCGGATATGCCGGTTCATAGCTGAACAACCCGCCCTGGATCCTTGCGCGCGAGTCTCCCGGCTGGAACGAAGTGTCGGTGGCGGCGACTGTCCGCAGGCGAGCGTAGTAGCCGAGCCGGTCCAGCAGCGACACGAGGTAACGCCCGACGGGCGTCAAGTCGGTGACGAACGAGTCGAACAACGGCGACGTCCAAATCGTGATCCGGGTTCCGCGGGTCCTGGAGGCGGCGATCAGCGCGCGGGCCTTGGCAAGGTCTGGTGCCCGCCAAGCGCCGTCGGCTGACGGGTCGAGCGTGTAGGGACAATATGGCTCGTATCCGGGGACGTAGGGGGGGAGCAATTGGCAGGTGGGGCGCGAGTCCAGGCCGACCAGGCTTTTGACCTTGGCGCGGTTAACCGCGTAGTTGACCGCGCGGCGCACACTGATGTCGGTGAACGGCGCCACCCTCGTGTTCAGCCACAGGATGACGGTTGAATCGCTGGGGCTGACGTTAAGCTGGCTTGCGAACCGGGTCTGCAGTTCGCCCAGACGGTCAGCTGGCGGCGGGTCCAGCGTGTAGTCGGCGCTGCCGCGTTGGACCGCAGTCACCTCCGCCGCGGGGCTCGCGCCGATTCGCCACACGATCTGGTTGGGGTAACCGTCCGGGCGCGCCGCGTTTGACCACACGTGAAAGTAGGGGTTGCGCACAAGCTTGACCTCACGTGGCGTGTAGCTCGCGATCTGGTAGGCACCCGTCGTCGGGACGGGATGGCTGCCGACGTCGTGGTCGGGCGTGCCGCTCGGCACCGCGACAGCGACCGACAGCGCGAGCTCGTGCAGGAATTCCGGGTCGGGGGTAACGAGGTGAAACGTGACCGTGTTGGCGGCGTCATCGCCGACTATCCCGCGACTGAGATCACAGCCCGCCGGCTGCGCGATGCACCCCGAGGCACCCACGATGTGCCCGTAGTACAGGCTGGCGAACCCTGTGTTGAGCTTGAACAGGCGCTCGAGCTCGTGGCGGAAGTCCTCGGGTCTGACCGGCGCGCCGTTTGAGTAGCGGATGCCGCGGCGAAGCGTGAACGTGTAGGTCGTGCCGCTGTCGGTCGGTGCCGGCAGCGAGATCGCCAGGTCGGGCACGACTTGCGCACCGTCGCTGCCGCCCACGCGCTTGAACGCCGTCAGACCGTCGCTGGTATCGGTCGTCACCCAGTAGCAGGGGACCGAACCAGTGGGGCAGGCCGGATCGATCGAGCCAAACGGAACCTGGCTGAGCGCCGTCAGCGTGCCGCCGCCGTGGCTGGTAGCGGCGGGCTGTGCGCCGACCCACACCAGGCCACCCGCGACCGCAACGCCCTGGGGACGGTTCCCGACCGTGATCGTGCGCGCTGTGTCGGTGGCCGGGTCGATGCGCGAGACGCTGCCGCCGTACTCGTTTGCGACCCACACCCCGCCCATGCCGGCCGCGATCGCGTTGGGGCCGTCGCCGACTGGGATCGTCGCCTCGATGTCGTTGGTTTGCGGGTTGATCCGCGAGACCGTTCGCGTCGAGGCTGTTGGCGACCCACACCGAGCCATTGCCAACGGTGATCGCCGTGGGCCCGGTGCCGACGTTGACCATGGCGCTGACCTGGTTGGTGTGTGGGTTGATCTGCAGGACGCGCCCGTTCGCCTCGTCGCTCACCCAGACAGCATCGAGGCCGGCGGCGACATCGGTGGCGCCGCCGCCAAGCCGGATCGTGTGCGTCACCTTGCCGCTGACCGCGTCGATCCGGCTGATCGTCCCATCGCTGCTGTTTGTGACCCACACCGACCCGTAGCCGACGGCCACCCCGCTCGGTCCGTTGCCGACCGGGATCGTTTGGACGATCCTGTACGCGGTTGGGTCCGGCTCGATCCGTGACACCGTCCCGCTGAAGTGTTCGCGACCCACACCGCGCCGGCTCCGACCGCGAGCGCGCTGGGCGTCGAGTCAACTGGAATCGTTTGCACCGCGTGCGTCGCCGGGTCGATCCGCGAGACGGTCGCGTCGTTGTAGTTCGTCAACCACACTGCCCCTGCCCCGGCCGCCATACCCGACGGGGAGGACCCGACCGGCACCACTGCGCTGATTGCGTCCTGCGCCGGGCTGATCGCGCCGACCGAATCGGCGGCGATCAGCGACACCCGCCTGGCGCCGCCGCCGCTCGACGCAACCACCCCGGCGGTCACCGCGAGCGCGACCAGCGCCGCTCCGGTCACCGCCAGCCTGAGGCGGTAACGGTAAACATTCGACCGTCGCGGCGCAGCCCTGCCGGTCACGGGTTCCGGGGACGGCCGGCTGGCTGGCGCCGGGTCGAGTGAGGCGGCGCGGCTGAGGACCGCCGCCTCGAGCTGCTTTAGGCCCGGGCTGGGGTCAAGCCCGAGCTCCTCGGACAGAGCCCGGCGGTACTGCTGATACACCTGCAGCGCCTCGGCCTGACGCCCCAGCGGTACAGCGCCAGCATCAACTGCGCCCGCAACCGCTCGCGCAGCGGGTTTTGCTCGACCAGCGCCGTCAGCTCACCGACGAGCTGGCGGTCATGCCCCAGCGCCAGGTCCGCCTCTACGCGCTCCTCCAGCGCCTCGAGATGAAGCTCCTCGAGCTGGCCGATCGCGGCCTGTGCGAACGCCTCGTAGGCGAACTCGCCCAGCGGCGGGCCGCGCCACAAAACCAGCGCAGACCGCAGGATCCCCGCGGCCTCGGCCGCGTCACCGATCGCCAGCGCCTGCCGGCCCTCCTCGACCAGACCCCGGAACCGGTCCATGTCAAGCTCGCCGGGCTCCACTTGCAGCAGGTAACCGCGTCCACGGGTCGCAAGCACCCCGTTCGAGGACCCCGGGGACTCGTGGTCGCCGTTACCGAGCACCCTACGAAGACGCGAGACATACCCCTGTAGCGTCTTCAGCGCCGTCGGCGGCAGCTGCTCGCCCCAAATACCGTCGATCAGCCTGTCGGCCGAAACCGGCTCATTTGCGTGCAGCAGCAAGATCGCGAGCAGCGCGCGCTGTTTCTCGCCGCCGAGCTCGACCGGGCGATCGCCGACGAATACCTCAAGCGGACCCAGCATTCGGTAGTCCATGCGCCCTCGTTCCGCTGCTCGCGGCCAGGCTACCACCGGTTTGCCGCCGCGCTGCAACCGCCCCCGTTCACGGTGACGGGCGAACCAGCGATCCGCGAGCCAACCGGAGCCCTCAATGTCACGCCAAAACGCTGAGACGCCCCACGTGCGTTTCCCAAACGACCAGCCCGACCGTACAGCCGTTGAGCAGAGCCTCGCGCTCCTTAACAACTGGCGCTCGGGAAGCGCGGCCACCGCCATCGTGATGGCCGGCCTGCTGCCCTTTGCCGTTGCCTGGCACCTCACCTACCTCGCCGCGACCGCGGCGGCGATGATCGGCGCCGCGGTCCTCACCCTCAGCTGCCACGTCGCTCGCGAGCGCCGGCTCTCGACGCTAGCGCTCTTCCCCGACTTCGCGCGACTCCCCGACCTCGCCGGTAAACGCAAACGACTCCAACGCACCCGCAACCGCCGGGCGCTTGCCGACGGGCTGCGGCGAACAGCCGCTCCAAACCAGCCGCCGCGCCGGTTCGATTGCTGCCCCGTGCTCACCGACCGCGTCGCCGCCGCACGACCCGAACTGCTCGAGCTCGCCATCGCCCTCGAACAAACGCCCAATCCCGACCCCACGTGCGTCGCCCTCATCCACGAACTGCTCACCAACGGCTGCAGCCCGCTCTACAACCCCAACCTCCCCGCCGACGACCTCCGCACCACCCTCACCCGCGCGCGCGCCGGAATAGCCAACCAAACAATCGCCTGACGCACGCCCGTGGTTTTCGGCCGACTCCCCCTTTCGAGCAGCGACCAAGCGTTGGAACTTGGAATGAGCTGGCTATTGCTCAGCACAACGAGCATCAGCTCGACGCCGCGGCCGGCGGACTGCTCCTCCCTGGGGCACCAGAAGCCGCGACACGCTTGAAACGGTCCCGCGAGGTGCCTCGTCTGGAACGAAACGAGCGCTCAGCCGACGCCGACCGCGGCCTCGTCCCGTTGATCGAAACTCAGCAGGCGGGCACCGGGTCCGGGGGCCTTCGACGTGGCGCTTGTTCTGACTGCCGGTCCTAGCCCGTTGCATTGGTCTGCCGAGCGAGGAGCGAGGCGGCTGCTTTTTGTTCCGATGCAGCAGTTCGACTGGAAATGGTGGGACGTTCATGGGTCAAGAAACAGTGGCTAGGCCCGTCGCGACGGCGGATACTGGTGAGAGCCCCCGTTGGCGGCGGGGGCTCTCACCCGATTCGAATGGTGATGCGGCCGGGTCGCCTCGGTGTCTAGCCGGTGAGGATCACTTGGCCGCTAATGAAAGCCCGCTCACCGCCTGCTGTGACGTCGTCACTGGCAGTTGGGGCGGAATGTAGTCGGGGCCGGTTTCAAAGGGGGCGTGAATCCATCCCAGCTGAACCTCCCCCAGATCAGCGGCGATCCCGAAGTCCGCGTGGGGGACCAGGTAGCCACCCTCGATCGCGTCGTAAAGGTCCGCGTAGGAAGGCGTAGCGGGGTTGCCCCCCTTGAAGACCTGCCACTCATACTGGGGCGTCGTCGAGTAATACAGGTTGATGCCGTAGGCTTCAGTCGGACGCCCGATACAGCCGGTACCGCCGGGGCAGGCATCGGCGAGGTACTGGTGATTCACCGTGTTATACAGAGCCACCCGCTGGCCGGCCGCTATTTGCTGCGTCGCGTAAGTGCCGGGCTGCTTGATGAACTCCCACTGGTAGTTGGGGATGTTTGTGTACGTTAGGTCGACCCCGAAGGTCTGGTGGCCGTAGACGAGCGACTGAGTCCCCGCGCCTAAGTTATCCTCCCCGTTGTCAGTGGTGTCGACGCCCGCTGGAGAGACTAGTTCGGTCGGGACGTTTGCATACGGTGCGATGTCGGTAGCGGACGCCCCAGGGTCGTTTTGTTGGACGAGCTGCCAAGTCGTGACGTTGGTAGCGAGCGCGCTGGCGGGTAGGGCGAGCGCGGCGATTGCGGTGAGCGCGACGAGCACCGCGCGAAGCTTGAGACGGAACATCTTGAACTCCTGTTTTCGGGTCTGCCTGAGACCGCGATCATGCGCGCCCGCGCGGCTGGCCGCTAGCCACCCTAGGGGTGGTCATTCCTCACCCTTCAACGCGACTGGTTGAGACGTGAGTGAACCCGACTTGCGGACCAGAGCAGCCAGCGGCGACCCAGGGCCCGGGTGGATCACTCAGTCAACGCCGCAGAGAGATGACGGCATCACTACGTCGACCACGCCGACTCGAGCCACGTACGCCACGGCTTTGCACCGAAACCAGCAGCTTCCCGCTGAACAGCGACACAGGTGGTCTGATCGATTAAGAGCAGTGTCAGGAGGGTGGCGGGACTGACGTTGCGGCTCGTACGCAGTCAGCGGCTTGAAGCTCGACAGTGGCGCGCTGCATCAGGCGGTGTAGTTCGGCTCGGGAAGCTCGAGCTCTCTCTTCCGCGGCATCAGCCTGCGCTCGGCGGTCCGCAGCAGATCGCTCCCAGCCTGGCGGCTTGTCGCGATGTGTTGGCATCTGACAGAAATCTCGGCCGTCGCGAGGGCAACTTGATGTCAACCCGCGCGCGGTGGACAGCGGTTTGAGGACCGACGCCCGGAGGTCAGGTTTGACTGCTCCTAATCGATCTAAGCGGAAGTGTCTAACCGGACGACACCCAGCTGCCGAGCGTCAACCGTCCTAACGCGACCTGCGTCTCGCTTCGAAATGAACTCACCAGTCGTTAAGGCGGCATATGTGCGGCTCGCCAGTCGAGCGAGTACACCCGCTCAGGGCTGGCGAGCCCTTTGAGGCTCAGCGACGTCGTCGGACCGTAATTCCATCGCCCCAGATGCTCGGTGTATTCCTTGGATGCCGCTGATACCAGTACCTCGCCCCCTCGCGCACTACCAGCTATCCGCGCGGCCAGAACCACCGCCCTGCCGAAAAAGTCCTCCTCGACGCTGAAGATGTTCCCGGTATGCATCCCGATACGCACTCGCAGAGATCGAGCGGGATGGCTCGCGTTGAACTGCATCAGGGCATGCTGCAACTCGACCGCGCAGGACAGCGCGGAGCTGGCACTCGCGAATACGAGCATGAACCCGTCGCCCTGCGAACTGACGACATCCCCGCCGCACTTAGCGACCACGCCGCGCATGAGCTTGTTATGGGCCAGCATCAATTTGAGCCAAGCCTCCTCACCGAGTCGCTCCATCAGCTCGGTGGATCCCTCGATGTCGGTGAAGACGATCGTCATCATCCCGTCCGGCGAAGTCTGGTGGCGATAGTCCGGCAGCGCCGGATCGACCTGCGCGACGATCGCCGCAACCGAAGGCGAGGTCTCCTGGCGTGTCACGGAAAGGCCCGGCACCAGCACCAATTCTTCCGCAAATCTGGACGGGACGCTCATGCAATTCAGGCGATGAACGACCGGATGACGCTGATGATGGGCGAGCAGGGCGAAACGCGCATGCACCAATCCTCGGCCAGCGCTACACCGGCTGCCACACCAGCGCAAGCTCGACCGCCGGCTGCGGCTCGATGTGGCCGGGGATGATGGGCGGCTACTACGCCAACGGCGGGTGGGGCGCGATGATGAGCTCCAGTCAGTGGAGCTGGATGATGGGCGGGCCTGGCGCAAGATCACCAAGCAGGATTAGCAACACGTCCGACAGCAACTTCTCGGAACCGACGGCAGCGCCAACAGCGGCTGGAGCGCGTTAGCGCTCGTCGGCGTCACCCTCGGAGCCACCCTGCTGGTCGCGCTCGCGATCATCGCCTTGATTCGTCGCCCGTTCAGACGCCCACTAGCCGCCTCACCCTCCTCGTAAGGAGGCGTCCGGTCGCTGCTGCTTCGGTCTTACTGGTCAAGCTTCGCTGGTCGGCGGATGTCGGGAAGAGCGCCGCTTTGGGCTTGCCCGGTCAGAGGGCCGCTTTTAGACCAGCGCCTTCCCGACGTTCCGTCGAGGTGCCCGTAGAGCGGCAACAGGAGGTCGCGCCCTTGGAGCGCCATCAGTAAGCAACCGCCAGGGTACCTCGCGCCGACCCGTGTCAACCAGGTCGGATGAAGGGAGTGAGGGTGATGAGTGACGGGCGGTTCGCTGGGGTCGACTGGGCCAGCGAGGAGCACGCGGTGTGCGTGGTCGACGAGCGGGGGCGGATCCTGGAGGGCAAGCGCTATCGGCACACCGAGCCGGGGATCCGGGCGTTGTGCGCCAGGCTGGTGCGCTTGCACGTTGCCCTGGTCGCGCTGGAGCGGCCGGACGGACTGTTGATCGAGCGGCTGCTCGACGCGGGGTTAGCGGTGGTCGCGGTGCATCCCAACCAGGTCAAGGCGATGCGGCCGCGGTTCAGCGTCGCGGGCGGCAAGTCAGACAGCTTTGACAGCTTCGTGCTGGCCGAACTGGCGCGGACCGACAGCCATCGCTTCCGGGTGCTGGTGCCCGACTCAGACCAGACCAAAGCGCTGCGCGCGATGACCAGGGCGCGGGACAGCCTGGTGCGCACACGGGTGGGGTTGGCCAACCAGCTGCGAGACCAGCTCGCGACCTTCTGGCCCGGCGCCAGCAACGTGTTCTGCTCGGTCGATACGCAGATCGCGCTCGCGTTTCTGAAGCGCTACCCCACCCCCCTCGATGCCCGCCGTTTGGGCGAGCAGCGACTCGACGCGTTCCTCAAGCGCAACGGCTATCCGGGCCGCAAGCCCGCTCGCGAGCTGCTCACGAAGCTCCGAGCAGGCGCCGACGGACGCGCCGGCGAGCTCGAGATGCAAGCCCGCCGGCAAATCGTGCTCGCTCTCGTCTCCGCACTTGAGCCGGTCGTCAAGCGGATCAGCGAACTGACGATCGAGATCCGCCGCGCCCTCGAGGCTCACCCCGATTGCGCCACGTTTCGCTCACTCTTCATCGCACAGGACTCATGGCTGTGCGCCGCAACGATGATCGCCGAGATCGGCGACTGCCGCGAGCGCTACCCCACCTACCGAGCCCTCGCCGCCGACGGCGGCCAATGCCCCGTCGCCGTCGAGTCCGGCAAAGCCAAACACGCGCAGTTCCGATGGGCGTGTGACCACCGGCTACGACAAGCGTTCTGCACCCTCGCTGACGCAAGCCGCCGGCACAACCCCTGGGCCGCCGACATCTATGACCGCGCCCGCGCCCGCGGCGCCAGTCACACCCACGCCACGCGCATCCTCGGCCGCGCGTGGAGCCAAATCATCTGGCGCCTCTGGCAAGACCACGACACCTACGACCCGCTACAACACACCGCCCTGCAACGCCTCATCGCCGCCCGAGGTTGACACAGGGGGTCTAAACGCAGCAGCGTGCGTAACCCTCTGCGCGAGCCGTCGACCAGGTATGGCGCCCCTGCGCCGCTCCGCGCTCGCATGCGAGAATCTGTGTGTGGCCCCAGCTTCGAAGACGGCAGGCTCTCTGACCCTGAGCTAGCCGGGGTCTACGAGGTCGTCGAGCGTCGCCCAGATGGCTCTTTGCTCCTGCGACCGGAGCGAGAACGCCTGTCCGACGTGCTCAGCGAGACCGAGGGCGCGGTGTTCAAGGACGATGAGTTCATCGCCCACCTCGAGCGCGTCGCTGCCACAGAGGACGACTTGCCAGGCGAGAACTCGGCGTAGATAGTGCCGACGTTCGAGCGGTTGCCGCGGTTCGACCGCGAGTTCCGCCGTATGCCTCGCGAGCTACACCGGGCATTCCTCGCGATGTTGCCGCTGTTCATCGCGGCGTTGCGCAGCAGCCCGCCGTCGTTTCAGCCGGCCTTGCGGGTCAAGCGGGTTCGAGGCACCGACGGTGTGTGGGAGGTCACGTTCGCGCCGGACGGTCGGGCGACGTTCGCGTACAGCGGCGAGGTCCGGCCAGGCGAGGCGCGGCGGCGCGTCGGGGGCCACCAGGTGCTGAGCGGTCCGTGAGCCGCCCCCCGGAAACCGTGTCCCGAACCGTGTCCCGAACAGAGCAATTCTGACCTGCTCTAACTGCACTCAGACCACCTCAACTGCCCGTATCTACGGCAAAAGCCCTGCAAATGAGTGAACTCTTAATCCCAAGGTTGGAGGTTCGAGTCCTCCACGGCCCACTAGGAAAGCCCAGGAGAGCTGGCTTTCCTGTTTTGGGCGCGATTCAGGTAGTGCGGTGGCTTGAAGGCGGCGACGAGCTCGTCTCGCGAGTGGATGCCGAGCTTGTTGTAGATGTGCCGGAGGTGGTACTCCACGGTCTTCGGGCTGATGAAGACGGCGGCGGCCGCGTCTCGTGTTGTCTTCCCGTCGGCGAGCAGGCGCGCGATCTGGGCTTCTTGGGGAGTGAGCTCGTCGAGCGTGCTCGCGTCCCGGCGTCGCGCCGTCTCGCCCGTCGCTGCCAGCTCTGCGGCTGCCTGGTCGGCCCAGGGCTCCGCTCCGAGGCGCTCGAAGATCTCAAGCGCGGCGCGCAGCTGATCGCGTGCGCGCACGCGTTTACGCGTTCGGCGTAGACGGGCCCCATAGGCCAATCGTGTGCGGGCGGTCTCGAACCCGTCGGGCGTGCGCTCGTGGAGTTGGATCGCTTCTTCGGAGTGCGATTCCAGCTCGCCGGACGCCGCGAGGAGACCGGGGCAGCGCGCAGCGCGGGCGCGCGCCCACGGCTGCCCTTCGCTTCGGCCTGCCTGACGAAATCGGCGGCGGTCGCAGCGGCGTCATCGTCGCGCCCGAGGCGGAGGTATGCGTCGACGAGCTCGTCGCTACGCACCGCCCGTTCGTCTCGCTTCCGCTCGCAAGCCACTTCGAGCAGCAGTTCCACGTCCGCCAGCGCATGCATCGCTACGGCGCACGAGAGCCGCTCGCCTACGAAGACTCGAGCGCGGAGACGCTCGCCGACGCGATCGTGGACGCGATCGACGCTCAGCCTTCCTACCGCCCGATCAACCCGCGCGGCGCCTCGAATGCCGCTGCGCTGATCGCCGAGCTTCTCTAGCGGGAGCGACCTGCGAGCGGACGTAACTTGGTGCCTCCGCTACCGCGCGCTTTGCCGACCTGCCCGACAGCGTGATCCTTGTGATCGACTCCCGCAGTACGTATCGTCGCGCCGGCGCCCGCGCGGCGTTCCTTCCTGGAGGAGGGGCTATGGCGGGAGGACATGCTGAGCCAGGACAGAGGATCCGACTGATCGATGGCCGATAAGGAGAGACCCGTCGCCACCTTTGCCCCGTCGATCCGGTCGATCAAGCTCTATCGAAGCGGACGCATCGAGTATCAAAAGAAGTCCGGCTCGGTCATCGGCGCAACCGCCCGGGTTGAGTCATCCGGAGACAAGCGCGGGCTCCGAGACACGCGCCGAGTCGTCCTGAGGATCGAGGGGCCGCGCGTCGCTATCGCAGCGGGGTTGCCACGCGCGGCATTCGACGTCCATCGGGAAGCGGAGGAATTCGCGGCAATCGTCAATGAAATGGCGACGCGGCTTACGGCGCCCACTCCGCATGCCGAGCCCAGTCCAGCTCCGACTGTCCCATCGTCGCGGAGTTCGCCGGCGACGGCGGACCTTCTCGACCACCTTGAACGCCTCGGCAGGCTCCGCGACTCGGGAGTGCTCACAGAGGACGAGTTCCAGGCACAGAAGGCGGCGCTACTACGGCAGACGGCGGAACCGTAAGGATGCCGACGCTTCCTCGCGGCCCGAAATGCGCGGAGCGCCCGGTCGGATTCCGCGGCCGTCAGGTGCTGCTGTAGGGCCGGAGCCCCGAGCAGAGCACGCGCATCCAGCTGATCCGGCCGTCACGCTCCGTGTAGTACGCCTGCTGCTCGACCACGAACTGCCCGTCGGGGTTGCGGACTCGGAGCCGGTAGCCGACTCGCTGGCGGTCGGCAAACGAGTCGGTCTCGATAGCGAGGACCTGCTCGATCTCGTCCGAGTCCTCAAACCATCGACGCAGCACTCCGTCGACCACGCCGTTCGAGTCCGTTGCCTCCCACGCTCGGCCTGGCGTCAGGCCTCTGAAGTCGATCTGGGGGTCAAGCAGGGCCGCCAGCCGCTCGAAGTCCTTCGCGTTCAGCGTCTCGACAAACGCTCGTCCCAGGGACGAGTCCGTGTCCGGCACGCGAGCGCGCGCGGTGTCGTCAGTAGCTGAAGATGAGGGCATCATCGTCTCCGATCCATTCGAGCATGGGTGTTGCGCCGGCGGCGGTCGCGTTGGCAAGCATCGCGTTCTCGTCGAGCTTGCGGGCGTTCCAGCAGATCGGGCAAACCAGCAGTTGCCCACCGCCCTCGGTGTACTGCTCGAACAGCCGCGACAGCGGCGGGCACCCATCGCAGGCGACCGCTTCGGCGTGACCGGGCAACGCAAGGCGAACCGCTTCCTTGGTCAGCCACATCGCAACTGTTTCGCCTCGACCAAGAGCGGCGCCGCCCACCAAGAACGCGACCGTCACCCGCTCAGGATCCTCCAGCCCGGTAGCCAGATTGATCAGCACCTTACGCGCCATGCGGCGTACTTCTCCACTCCGTCGTTAGCCATGACCGAACTCGCCAAGCATCGCCGCCGCGCCAACGCGCTGCAACCCCCAAAATACGGGGGCTCCACCATCATCCGGATCGGACGTCGAACGCGGCGCGAGCCCGTCCCGCTTCGGTTGCACGGGCTACCGGCTCGGGAGCGATCGTGGTAGCCCGAACGATGGGAGCACGGTGTTCTCGAACCGCGTCATGGCGCAGATCCGGTCACCGGAAAGCGTGAGCACGAAGAGGCCGACCCCGTGTCCGGTGCCGTCAGGCGCGCGCAGGTAGGCCCCGAACGCCGGCTGACCGTTGGCTCGCGTCGGCACGAGGTCGAACCACCGGCCAGAGCCAAAGATGCCGGCGCAGAAGCGGGCCACGACGCCTCGGCCCTCGTATTCGAAGGGCATCGGTGGCATCGAAATAAAGACGTCGTCGGTCAGGAGGGCCACCAGCGCGTCGAGATCGGCGGACTCGTACGCGGTGACGAACTTGGCCACGATCGCATCCTCAGAGGGTGAGCCGGAGGCGGGCGGTGGCTGGCGGCCGGCGGCCGACGGCCGTCGGCGCTGCAGGCTGGCGCGTGCCCGCTTGAGGGCGCTGTTGACCGATTCGACGGTCGAGTCCAGCATGGCGGCCACCTCGCTCGCGTGGAATCCGAGGACGTCGCGCAAGATGACGACGGCGAGCTGGCGAGGCGGGAGGAGCTGAAGGGCAGTCACGAAGGCCAGGGAGATGGATTCGGTCTGCTCGTAGCGGGCCTCCGGGCCGAGCGGTCCGTCGATCGCACCCTCGAGAAGCGAATCCGGATATGGCTCTAGCCAGACGACTTCGCCGAGCCGGGTCGGCTCGGGCGGTTCAACCTTGGGCACGTCCCACTCCTTGGCTGGGCGTCGCCTGGCTGAGCGACGCGCGTTTAGGCAGCGGTTGGTGGCGATGCGGTAGAGCCACGTACGAAGCGACGCGCGTCCTTCGAACCCTCCAAGACTTTGCCAGGCGGAGAGCAGGGTGTCCTGGAGAGCGTCCTCGGCATCCTGGAAGGATCCGAGCATCCGGTAGCAGTGCAGCTGTAGTTCTCGGTGGTACGGCTCGGTCAGTTCTTGAAACGCGCTG
Organism: uncultured Solirubrobacterales bacterium; assembly: GCA_963826395.1. Classification (GTDB taxonomy): domain Bacteria; phylum Actinomycetota; class Thermoleophilia; order Solirubrobacterales; family Solirubrobacteraceae; genus Palsa-465. Next base: position 465,564 of record CAWGWP010000001.1, read on the forward strand.
CCGTCCCCGCTCCGTGCCCTTGAAATCAGGTCTGCTGTCACTGCGGTCACGGTCACCTCGCCTTCCTCGTGCACATTGTCGTAGTTCCACCCTGTAACGACACCGGCCGAGACACAAACTGGGCGGTTGATGGACGCCTAGTTTCCGAGTGTCGCGGCGTCTGCATGTCGACAGCTCTGACGACCAAGAGAAAGGAAGCAGCGATGTTGCTGAAGGACAAGTTTGCGGTGATCTACGGGGCGGGTGGTGCGATCGGCGGTGCCGTCGCACGCGCCTTTGCGAGCGAAGGGGCCAAGGTTTTTCCCCACCGGGCGCCTCCGACAAGGCGAGCGGGATGACGGGAACCACCGTCAACCTGACCATGGGCAGCCTGGACGACTAGCACTCCGACGTGCGCTGAGATCCGGCGACAGCCTCGGTTCAGCGTCCGTTCCTACGCGGCGAGCGACTGCGTCCTAGCCCGGTTGCGCGCGACCCGCCTGACGCTCGCCTGGCGCCCCTCGGGCGATGCAATCAAGGACGGCTGTGTCTGCTGCAACGCGATCGCAATGCTCCACCTACGGCTAAGGATCGCGCCGGCGATCGCGACGGGATCCGCGCGGTACTGGCCGCTCGTAACGCGCTTCTTTAGCTCCTGCAGCTTGATGGCGCGATCATCGTGCATAAGCGTTCATCTCCTGCATCGGCGCTGCGCGCGCGGCTCTGGATCCGGTCGTGACCCCAGATCGATGGCGGGATAGACGGGCTCCGGCCGATGCCGAGGAAGTCGTCATCGCCCATTGTGTGAGCCGCTTTGCGTCGCGGTCTCGTTGCGCGCGACGTCGGGCGTAAGTGTGTAGGTCTCACTGGCCCCGCAGCGCGAGCACGTGTAGTCGATCGAGGGGATCGCGCGCGGGGGACCGCTCGGAGGGTCATGCTGCTCGTGTGCGGTGCTGGGGACAAGGTGATACGTGGTGAGAGCACCGCAGCGACTGCAGGTGTAATCGATTGACGGAACCGGGCTCATCCTGATCCTCTCCTTGTGTTAATGATTGGCGATGTCTGTTTGGCGAGCGGCCAACTTGGCATTTCCGGGCAGGTGCCAACCGGGCCGTTCGTCGACGTGGGTCTTCAAGCTGCGTTCGTGCCTAGTAGACCCGCCGCGGGCTGACAACGGTTCAGCTCGTTCATGGCCAAGCTTCTGTGGCTCCTTCAGCACTAAGCGCCGGCCGGGCTGCGAGACCCGTGCAGTGCGAGGTGTCCTGACCGATCTACGGTTTCGGAGATAATGCGCCCGGCATGGATTACGGTCTACGCGGCAGAGTGGCGCTAGTCACCGGGGCCGCCTCGGGCATCGGCCAGGCGACGGCGCAGCTACTCGCCGGCATGGGCGCGCGCGTCGTGGCGTCCGACATCGATGCCGATCGCGGTGTCGCCACGGTCACCGCGCTCAGCGACGCCGGGCATGACGCGGTCTTCGTCGCGGCAGACGTCACCGACGATGAGGCCGTTGCCGCGCTCGTGGCCAGCGCGACCGACACATATGGGCGACTCGACTGCGCGGCCAATTGCGCCGGTGTCGGCGGCGGGCATGCGACAACCCATGAGTACCCCGACGATCGCTGGGACGAGATCATGGCGATCAACCTGAGGGGCACCTGGCTGGCGATGCGGCGGGAGATCGAAGCGATGCTCGAGCAGGGGGATGGCGGCACGATTGTCAACGTCTCTTCGACGCTCGGCGTACGCGGCTCGCCGTTCGCCTCGCCCTACAGCGCCAGCAAGCACGGAGTACTCGGGCTCACACGCACCGCGGCGATTGAGTACGCACCGGCTGGCATCCGTGTCAACGCCGTCTGCCCAGGCGCAATCGACACGCCGATAATGGACGAGACGTTCGAGCGCTTCCCCGGATTTCGCGAGAGCCTGATCGGATTCGTGCCGATGGGTCGCTTGGGCCGCCCCGCCGAGGTCGCCAGCGCGATCGCGTGGCTGAGCTCTGACGCCGCGTCGTTCGTGACGGGTGAATCGCTCGCCATCGAAGGCGGCCTGCTCGCCCGCTGACCAGCCCGCCAGGGCCGCCATGTGAAGGGCAGTTTCGCGGCTAGAGGGCAAGCTCGAGTCCTCGGTTCACGAGTGGTGAACAAGCCGGTGGCTCCGCCGTAGAGGCCGGTCCCGCTCGTGAGCTTTCCTTTGCCGGTGAACGAGAAGGCGCTATTCGGGTTCGCGGTGCTCGTCCCGTTGAAGGTGCCAGTGAACGAGCCCGGCGGCCCGAAGTTCGTGAACGCGACATTTAGCCTGCCGTTCCAAAATGACGCCCGGATCAGTGGCCCCGCCGGGGCACGACCAGGCGTCTACAGAACTCCCGCTGGAGCGCGTCGTCAGGGCGCGTCGTCAGCTGCTAGGCCGCGAGGTCTTGCGCGCCGACGAGTGCGCGGGAGCGAGCAACGCGTCTGACGCGTGCGCGGGGCCGGTCCGCCGCTGCGATCGAGGACACCGGCTCCGGCGGCAACGCGATGGCGACGCTCCACCTGCGGCGCACGATCGCGTCGGCCACCGCGTGTGGATCGACGCGGTATTCGCCGCTGGTGACCCGCTTCCTCAGCTCTTCCAGCTTGATGTCGCGATGATCGTGCATGAGTGCTCACCCCCTGCATCGGCGCTGCGTGGGCCGCTCTGGATCGGGTCATGACCCCAAATCGCCGGCACTGATCGAGCAGTCGCTCGGGGCAGAGCAGAGGGACCCTCGGGACGGGGAAGTGGGCTATACGCCGGCACGTCCTCGCTCTACGATGCATGCGTTGAGTCTTCTGGCCTATCTGATCATCCTGTTCTTTGTAGGCCTATTCATCGGCGCCTTGGCACGGCTGCTACTGCCCGGACCGGACCCGATGGGGATTGGTCTGACGGCGCTGGTCGGACTGTGCGGGACCTTCAGTGCCGGGCTGTTCTCGTGGTACGTCCTGCATCGCCACGGCGCGGGCCTCGTGCTCTCGGTTGTCTTCTCGATGCTGCTCGTGTGGCTCTTCCGCCGCCTGCGTGCAGCCGGATCCGGTCGGAGGACACTTGGAGCCCGGCGAGGGCCCCCCTAGCCGGCGCAGGTCGGGGCGCGGACGGCCAGCGGCGCCGGAGCGCGGCGCCGACCGAGTTCTGGCTGTTACGCCGCGAGGTCTTGCGCGCCGACGAGTGCGCGGGAGCGAGCAACGCGTCTGACGCGTGCGCGGGGCCGGTCCGCCGCTGCGATCGAGGACACCGGCTCCGGCGGCAACGCGATGGCGACGCTCCACCTGCGGCGCACGACCCCGTCGGCCACCGCGTGTGGATCGACGCGGTATTCGCCGCTGGTGACCCGCTTCCTCAGCTCTTCCAGCTTGATGTCGCGATGATCGTGCATGAGTGCTCACCCCCTGCATCGGCGCTGCGCGGGCCGCTCTGGATCGGGTCATGACCCCAAATCGAAGTCCGCAATCCGACCCCGGGTACGGTGAGCGGATCCGCGAGCTGCAGTTTCCCTACCGGCCGCTTGCCGACGACGTGGTACTTCTGCGTGCCTGGGTCTGGGAGGACGTACCCGACAAGGTGATGGCGTTCGCGGACCCCAGCGTGCAGCGCTTTTCGTGGCCGCACACGACGGCGTATACGGAGGCGAACGCTCGGAGCTTCTTTCGCTCACAGGACGAGGCACGGGTCCGCGGTGAGGAGCTGAACTTCGCCTTCGTCGAGCCGCACGAAACGGCCGTCGTCCTCGGGGGCGGGTCCGTCTACGGCATCGATCTTGATGAGGCCCGTGCTGCGGTCGGCTTCTGGCTCGCGCCGGCGGCACGCGGCCGTGGGGTTGCGACCCACGCCACGTGCCTCATGGCCGCGTGGGCGTTCGACGCATTAGGCCTCGTCCGACTCGAGCTGACCTGCGCACCGGACAACGAGGCATCCCAACGGGTGGCGCTGCGCTGCGGGTTCGTTCGGGAGGGGGTGCTGCGGTCCCACATGCGTTTCAAGGGAGGGCGTCGCGACACGGTGGTGTTCAGCCTCTTGCCGGAGGAGCTCCGTGAGGCGACCGCCTGACGGTCACCCCTTGAGACCGGCGCTAACGTGAGTAGATGCCCGTCAAGGTGGTCTTCACGTGTGAGATCTGCGGGGTTCGCCCGGGCCCGGAGACCCAGACGGCACTCGAACGCCAGCTCCTGGACCTGCGTCACGGCGAGTACGTCGATGCCGAGCCGGAGGGGTGGCTGACCTGGCACGGTCGCGGCACCTACGGCCCCCACCGTTACGCGTGCGGCGAGCACCGGGGTGAGCTCAAGGCGCTGATTCGAAGGCACTATGGGACGCTCGGCTGGCATCCCTGGGCAAAGGGACCGCACCCGTGGGCCGGCCGTCGTGGCACCGACCGCGCGCGGCGTCTGGCGCGATCGATGCGGTCGACGTTCGGTGGCCGCGGCATCTAACGGGCGGCACCGGCCGCGTTGACCTTCACGGCAGAGCCCGCGCCCAGCTCATCAGGAAGGTCCCGGGAGCCGGATCCGCGGACGACTCGGCCTGACCACGGGAGGGAAACCGCCGGGCCGCCATCTCATCACGGTCTCGACCGACTGCCCCGGCGCTCAGCGTGAACCACACGGTCTTGCCGCTGTCCGGTTGCTGCTCCACGCCCCACCGCTCGGAGAGCATCTCGACGATCTGAAGGCCTCGGCCGGTCGGCTCGTCCGGGCTGGGGAAGCGCATCGTCGGCGTGCCGCCGCCCTGGTCGGTGATCGCGACACGGATCTCGCCCGCGCGCTGCTCGACCACGAGATTGAAGCTCGTCTGCCCGTGGCGAATGCCGTTGGTCGCGAGCTCCGAGACCATCAGCTCAACTGACTGCCTGACGTCGAGTGGCACCTCGCTCAGCGCGTCGGTCGCAAACCGCCGCGCCGCCGGAACCGACAGGGGATCGGCCGGAAAGGTGCGCTCGGCCCTCACGGCGTCACCGCCAGTTTCTCGCCGAGTCCCATCGCCGTCACGACACGTCGCAGGAGCGGACTCGGATTACGGAGCTCGAAATCGTCCACGATCGTCGCCCAGCGCACCCACAGCGCGATCGCGGAGCTGTCGGCGAACCGCAGGCCGGCGGCATCCACGGTCAGCTTCGGGGGGTGCTGGGCCAGTACAGGGGCGACTCGCGCCTCGAGCGCGTCGATACCGCTGATGTCGAGGTCGCCCCCGATCCGGACGAGCGCATTTCCAGCCGCGTCTGTCGCCACTTCGACCTGCGGGTTGGTCTCGGCTTCTAGCTCTTCCATCGCAGCCCCACGATCGCTATGTCATCTGCGCCGGACTGGAGCTCACTCACCAGCCTGCCCAGCAGGTCCGACAGCGCGATGTTCTGGCCGACCGCCGCCCGGCGTAGACGCGCGAGGCCCTCGTCGAGATCTTCTCCGCGGTGCTCGATCAGGCCGTCGGTGAAAGCCACAAGCGTGGAGGCGGGTGGGGCGGCGATCGTCGTCGAGGTATACGAGGCCCCACGCTCGACCCCGATCGGGAGGCCGATGTCGCCTTCCACGTATTCCCCGGCGCCGTTCTGGATCAGCAGGGGCGGTAGGTGTCCAGCGCTCGTGACCGTGATCGCGCGCCGCTCGATGTCGACGAGCGCAAAGAGAATCGTCGCGAGCTGTCCGCTGTCGGAGACGTTCAGGAGGTGGGAGAGCTTGGTGAGGATCTCGGCAGGAGTGTCGTGCTGAGCGGCGTAGGCCTTGATCGCGTAGCGCAGCAGCGCCATCGTGGTTGCGGCCCGCAGACCGCGTCCCGAGACATCGCCCACCACAAGCAGCAGCCGACCGTCCTCGAAATCGATCACGTCGTACCAGTCACCGCCGATCTCGACGCCATCCTCGCCCGCCTCGTAGCGGGCGCTGGTTTCGACACCGGGAATCTGCGGGAGCACATCGGGGAGTAGCGCGTGCTGGAGGGTCTGGGCGATCCCACGCTGCTCGGCGTAGAGACGCCGATTCTCGTTTGCGCTGACCTCAAGGCGCTCGGCGAGCCGCTCTGCGTCGCGGCGGCGGCGGACCAGGCTCAGCGTCACACCGGTCGCCGCCAGCGTCAGCAGTACGCCTGCCACCACGATGATCCATGGCAGGTCCCGCGGAAGCGAGCCCGCCAGCGGCTCGTGAGAGGACATCGCCAGCGTGAACGCGCTGTTCCCGAACGGGACCGTCGCAATAGACGTCTGGCCGCGCAGCGGGAGCCGATCGAGATCCGTCACGAGCAGATTCGGGCGTTGCTGGTTCCGCCCGAGATAGAGCGCGTAATCCAGTCCTGCGAACTGGTTGGTGCTCTGTAGACGCGACCGGCGGTTTGCGGGCAGCGGGCTCTCGCCGTAGGCGACGTACCCCCCGGGCACGCCGGGCGTCGCAAACGCGTATCCGAGGCGAGCGTCAGCGCCCGTGAGCAAGCCGATCACGTTCAGCTGGGACCCCGCCGCCAGCCGCGCGAAGAACGCCGACGCTCCGGACGGCGATACCCCCAATTTGGGCTGGACCCCGTCGATGGCGACCGGGCCACGTTGCGGCGACGACTTGCGCCAGAGCGACACAGACGCGAACTGCTTGCCGGGGCCCGTCCCTACGTACTGGCCGATCAAGCGCTTGAACTTCGCCACGTTTCCGTTGGTCGCATCAGCCAGTTCGGCGGCGGAGGCGAGCGGTGTTTGGACCGTGGGGAGCGCTTCCGCGATCAGTGCAGCGGCGTCGCGAACGCGTAGCCGCAGAAGCCGCTTTTCGTTGTTGGAGTACTGGGAGCTCGAGACCAGCGCGAGCGCCGCGGTGACCAGGAGCCCGACAATCAGTGCCGCCACGGGCAGCCAGAGCAGCGAGTGCTGACTGGCCGCGCCGGCCTGTGCCGGTTGTTGCTCGACAGAATCACTCGCGGGCCCGCTCCCGGCCAGCCGCTCAGAGTCCGAAGAGCTCATCACGGTCTCCTCTCACGCCTCTCAGTTCGCGTTCGACAAGGGAAACCACGCCCTCGTCACGCACCGACGATCGAATATTTCTCTCGCCGGCTGGGGAGTCTCGCATACTCCGGCCCGGTTCGGTGGGAGTAGCCTTGCGCGCATGTCCCCCTTGCCCGCGCCGGGTGAGACCTCAGCTTCGCCCTTGCGCGGGGAGCTCCGGTACGGGCTGGAGCTGGCCCGGCTGGTGACCGAGCGGGAGTTTCTCCGGCCGGAGCACCGTGACGACGCTCCGCCGGTGCTGCTCGTGCCGGGCTTCATGGCGGGCGACCGATCGCTCGGAGCGCTCGCGGGGTGGTTACGCAGGCGCGGCTCCTGGACCGTTGCCGCCGGGATTCGCTTGAACGTCGACTGCGCCGAACGAGCGGTCACGGGGATCGAGGCGCGTGTGCGCCGCCTGGCGGACCGCACCGGGCGAAGGATCGTGATCATCGGACAGAGTCGCGGTGGCGCGCTGTCACGGGTGGCGGCGCTGCGCAACCCGGACCACGTAAGCACCGTCGTGATGCTCGGCTCGCCCGTGCTCGACCCGCTGTGCGTCGGGCCCACGGTGATGGGCGCGGTCCGATCGGTTGCGCGGCTCGGCGATCTTGGGGTGCCCGGACTGTTCTCGAGCAGGTGTAAGGACGGTCCCTGCTGCGCTCGCTTCCGTGCTGAACTGCCGGCGCCGCTGCCGAACGCGCTCCGCGCGGTGGCGATCTACTCGCGAACCGACGGAATCGTGGCGTGGACGGCGTGTCTTGACCCGTACGCGGAGCGCGTGGAGGTGGAGTCAAGCCACTCCGGCATGTCCGTGAACCTCGCGGTGTATCGGGTGCTGGCGGGGGTCCTCGACAGCGCGACCCGCGACGCCGCGGGTGCCGTCGACCGAGAGGAGGGCGCATGGAGTGGATGAGCCCCATGGACGCGTCGTTCCTGCACATCGAAGGGCCGGCCAATCCGATGCACATCGGCGGCGTCAGCATCTTCGAGGGCCCCTCGCCGCCGTTCGAACGGCTCGAGGACATGGTGTCGCGCAAGCTCCCGTTGGTGCCTCGCTACCGGCAGAAGGTGCGGTTTGTCCCACTCGGGCTGGGGCGCCCGGTGTGGGTCGAGGACCCGCATTTCAACCTCGGCTACCACCTGCGGCACACCGCCCTGCCCGCGCCGGGCGACGAGGACAAACTGCGTCGGACGGCGGCGCGCATCTTCGCCCAGCACCTCGATCGCAACAAGCCGCTGTGGGAGATCTGGATGGTCGAGGGGCTCAGTCAGAGCCGGTGGGCGCTGCTGTCAAAGGTCCATCACTGCATGGTCGACGGGGTCTCGGCCACCGACCTGATGACGGTGATGTTCGACGACAGCCCGGCTCCGCCGCCGGCGAACGACTGGGAGCCAGCTCCCGAGCCGACCGACGCCGAGCTCCTCTTGCGGACGCTCACCCACCGGACGTTCAATCCGTCCGAGCAGCTGCGCAGCGTGCGCGCAGCCGTGCGCGCGCCGCGCGCGTCGCTCGCTCAGACGGGCGACCTGATCCGCGGAATGACCTCCTCGGTGCGGATGCTGCGCCCGCTGGGGAGCTCGTCGCTGACCGGGCCGGTCGGGCCGAACCGGATCTGGAGCACCGCGCACGTGCGTCTGAGCGACGTCAAGTCAGTTCGCGCAACGCTCGGCGGGACCGTGAACGATGTGGTGCTGTCGATCGTCTCCGGCGGCCTTCGCGACTTGCTCGAGGCACGGGGTGAGCGAGTTGACAACCGCACCATCCGGGCGCTGGTCCCGGTATCGGTGCGTCGTCCGGGAGAGCGCGGGACCTACAACAACCGCGTCTCCGGAATGGTCGCGGACCTCCCTGTGGGGATCGTCGATCCCGCGGCGCGGCTCGAGGCGGTCAGCCGTCAGATGGACGGCCTCAAGCAGTCCAAGCAGGCGGTTGCCGGTGACGTGCTGACGTCGCTGTCGGGGTTCGCGCCGCCGATGCTGCTGGCGCTGGGAGCCCGGCTGGCGGCGCGCTCGCCGTCGCTCGGAGTCCAGACCGGCGTGACCAACGTTCCCGGTCCTCAGCACCCGCTGCAAACGCTCGACCGCAGGCTGCTGGAGTCCTTCCCGTTCGTTCCGGTGATCGGGAACGTGCGGATCTCCATCGCGATCTTTTCCTATGACGGAGGCCTCTACTTCGGTGTCACGGCCGACTACGACAGCTCCCGCGACATCGACATCCTCACGGACGGGATCGAGCGCGCGATGGCAGCGCTGCTGGCAGTCGTTCCCGGCCTCCCCCTCGAGGCCTCGGCGGCGCAGCCGGAGACGACCCCGGCCGAAGGTCAGCAGGTCTAGGGCTCGAGTCGCCGGACGGATCGCTCCCCAAACCGGTGCAACGTCGGCCATCCGTGGGGAGTCCAGATGAGCTTGACAAGCGCTGGCCGCTGGGCATACTCAGCGTCCGTGGAGGACGACCTCAGAGGCGCACCTTCCGAGCCCGAAGCCGGCGATGAGCCGGTCGCGAAGACCGAACTCAGACCCGCGCGCGGCCGAACCTTCCTACCCGAGGTGACGGGGGTCCAGTTCTCCTCGTCCCGCCGCGGCTACGACCGCCCGGAGGTCGACCAGTACGTCGAGCGGGTCTCGAGGATCGTCGTCGAGCTCGAGGCGATGCGCTCGCCCGATGCGGTGATCGAGCGTGCGCTTGCGGACGTCGGCGAGGAAACGAGCTCGATCCTTCGCCGCGCCCGCAAGGCGGCCGAGGAGATCATCGCGGACGCCGAGCAACACGCCAGCGCCCGTGCCGCCCAGGTCGAGGCCGAGGCCGCGCAGGCGCGCGAGGAAGCCGACCGCTACAGCGCGCGCGTCAGAGCTGAGGGCGATGGGGTCCTGTCCGAGGCGCGTGCCGAAGCCCAGCAATCCTCCGAGCAGGCCGAGGCCGACGCCAGGCGCAGGCGCGAGGACGCCGACCGCTATCAGGCACAGGTCAACGCACACATCGAGCAGCTCGCGCGGGAACGCCACCGCCTGATCGAGGATCTGCGAAAGCTCGCGGATCAGTTCCACCGGACGGCCGATCGGGCGCTCGAGCAGATTCCATCAGGCGATCCTCTCGACGAAGGGATTGAGGCCAACGGCGGGACCGTTCCCGCCCATGCCGGACCTGCGTAAGCTCACGGCGTGAGCTACGAGCTGGTGATCTGGGAACAGGCCGACGGCGTCGGGCGGCTGACGCTCAACCGACCCGAGACGCTCAACGCCTGGACCGGCGAGTTCGGTTCCGAGCTGAAGCAGGTGATCGAGGGCGAAGCGGCGCAGGATTCGGTCCGCGCGGTCCTGATCACCGGCGCCGGACGGGGGTTCTCGTCGGGCGCCGACCTGAAGGCCGGTTTCGACCGAGCGGAGGACGGTATGCCCGACATCCGCAAGGAGCTCCACGACATCTACCACCCGGTGATCGCCGGGATCCGGCGGCTCCCGAAGCCGGTGGTCGCGGCCGTCAACGGACCCGCCGTTGGGATCGGGTGCTCGCTGGCGCTGGCGTGCGACTTGGTGATGGCGGCCGAGTCGTCGTTCTTAGGGCTCGCGTTCGTGAACGTTGGTCTGATGCCGGACGGCGGCTCGACGGCCTTCGTGCCGCCGGCCGTTGGCAAGGCGCGGGCGTTCCAGATGGCGCTGCTCGGCGAGCCGATCCCGGCCGCCCAGGCGCTCGACTGGGGGCTGGTCAATTGGGTCCGTCCCGACGGGCGGCTACTGGACGAGGCGAATGCGCTCGCCGCCCGCCTGGCCGCTGGGCCCACGCGCTCGTACGCGAGCGCCAAGCGAGCGCTCAACAACTTCATCTACCGCGACCTCGACGCGCAGCTGGAGCTCGAGGCCGAGCTCCAGCATGCCCTCGGCCGGACCAAGGACTTCCTCGAGGGCACGGCGGCGTTCGTCGAGAAGCGCGCACCCGCGTTCAGCGGCACCTGACCTGAACCCATGGCCGCGAACGAGGAGGGCGACGCACCGCGTCTTGGCCCGAGCGTCGAGCTGGATGGTTGTCGGGTCCTGACCGGCAGCTGCTCGTGGACCGACAAGACGCTCGTCGAGGAGGCCGATTGGTACCCGCGGCGGACGATGAGCGCCGAGGAGCGTTTGCGTTTCTACGCCTCGCAGTTTCCGCTGACCGAAATCGACTCGACTTACTACGCGCCACCGGCGGAGCAGCAGGCGCGCCGGTGGGCCGAACGCGCCCCGGAGGGCTTTCGCTTCGATGTCAAGGCGTACTCCCTGCTGACCGGCCACCCCACCCGGCCGCGCACGCTGTGGGCCGACCTGCGCGAGCAGCTCCCGCCCGAGGTCGCAGCAAAGCGAAACGTGTACGCCGGCCACCTGGACCCGGAAGCGCTGGACGAGGCATGGCGCAGATTCGAGAGCGCGCTCAGGCCGTTGCACGAGGCAGGAAGGCTCGGATCGGTGCTCTTCCAGTATCCCCCGTGGTTCACCCCGCGGCGGGACAACCGCAAAGCGGTGGAGAGCCTGCGCGAGCGGATGCCGGACTACCTCGTAGCCGTCGAGTTCCGCTCGCCCATGTGGCTCGCCGAGGAGCGCGATCGCCAGCGCACGCTCGACCTGCTCGCCGAGCATGGGTTGGTGTACGTGTGCGTCGACGCTCCCCCCGTCTCGGGTCTGGCGCGAATCCTTGCGGTCACCAACGAGGAGCTTCTCGTGACGCGCTTTCACGGGCGTTCGGACGCAACCTGGAAGGACACGTCACGCTCGGCCGCAGAACGTTTCCGCTACCTGTACTCGCGCGAGGAGCTCGAGGAGCTCGCGCCGGCGCTGGCCGAGACTGCGCGGCAGGCGCGAGAAGCGCACCTGTTGATGAACAACTGCTACCGCGACTACGCGGTTCGCAACGCGGCCGAGCTACGCAACCTGCTCGCCTCCTACGCGACCTAGGTCTACGCGGCGTAAGGACCTAGGCGACCCGCGGCGCGAGCTCCTCTCCGAGCAGCGCGACCGCGTCGAGATCGTCGTGTAGCAGCTGCTGGCACATCACCCGCGTGACCCCGGCCTCGCGGAGCACGTTCAGCCGTTCGACGACCTGTTCGATCGTGCCGACGATCCATCCGTGCGGCGGATCGGCGAGCATCGCGTCCACGTCCTGCGGCACGCCGGCGCGGGCGAGCTGGCGCCGGGCGCGGTCACGCAGATCGGCCTCGTCGGACCCGGTGATGACGGCGGTCATGATCGAGAACGGAATCGCCTCGCGACCGGCCTCGGAGCATGCCTCGACGATCCGCTGCCGACGGGCTCTCACATCGGCCTCGGATGGGAACGGGGTGTTGTACTCATCGGCGTAGCGGGCTGCCAGCATCGCGCTGCGGGGTCCCGCGTTGCCGCCCATGATCAGCGGCGGGTGGGGGCGTTGCACGGGCTTCGGCTGGGCGTCGAGGTCTCGGAGGCGATAGTGCTCGCCCTCGTACGAGAAGCGGCCCCCCGCCCAGGTCCCGAGCACGATCTGCAGCTGCTCGGCGAGGATCTCGATCCGCTCCGCGGCCGGGGGGAAGGGGAAGCCGTAGGCCGCGTGCTCGCGCTCGTGCCAGGCGGCGCCGAGGCCGAGCTCGATCCGGCCGCCGGAGATCTGGTCCGCGCTCGTCGCGAGCTTGGCGAGGTTCGACGGATGGCGGAACGTGGCCGGTGACACGAGCGTCCCGAGGCGCACGGTGGTGGTCAGCGCGGCGAGCGCGCACACCGTCGCCCAGGCGTCGAGCGCGGCTCGGTCCGGATGCGCGCCATCGAGGTTCATGTAATGGTCGGAGCGGAACAGCGCCGGAATCCGGTGCTCCTCGCATGCCCGCGCCAGCGCGACCCACTCGCTCCAGCTCACGCCCTCCTGCCCTTCGATCATCAAGCACAACTGCACCCGCCGATTCCTCCTGTTCGTCGGTCCTGGATCGTAGCCCCGGCAGGCTAACCTGAGCGGTCCATGGCGTATACGAGTGAGTCCGCACGCAGGCAGCTTCTAGACGACCTGGCCGCGGCCGTGGATCAGCTCGGGATCGCGATTTCCGCGCTGGGCGAGGCTTATGACGAGGTCGACGAGCGGACCGCCGACGTGCTCGAACAGGAGCTCTTCCGCCCGGTCCGGGGGGCCTACGGCCGCGCACGGCGCACGCACGCCGAGTTCGCCCAGCGCCACCAGCTCGGCGGTCGGCAGTTCACCGACGGTTCTCCCGGGCTGCACTCCGGGGACCCGCGGGTCTACCTCGAGCGGGCGATCGAGGCAGCTGAGCAGGCCGACCATCTGATCGCCGAGATGCAGGATTCGCTCTTGCCGGTGGAGGTCGGCGATCGCGAGCTCCGCGACGGGCTGACCGAGACGCGGGAGCTGATCTCCGCGGTGCCAGCGCAGGGTCGCCAGCTGCTGCGCAGGATCGGCCGCTAGTTGAGGGGGCGAACGTCCGCCGGGGTGGCCATCGTGCCCCCTGATCGCCGTCGTGATATGGCGCGTAGGAGAGCCGCTACCGACAGGTGGGCCGTGGTGTACCACGGTCGACGCTCCGCCTTCGAGTAAACTGCCGTCGCTTTGCGCGTGGTTACCTGGCCCCGGTTTTGCCCCAAAAACCGTCGGGTATGTGACGCAGAGATTTCAACGTATCCAGCACACAGTGAGAGCCTGTCGTGAGCGACGACTCTCCCACCATCAGCCTTAAGCTCGACTCGAGCCCGGAGACCCTGACGCTCGTTCGAGGGATGCTTGGCGGCGTAGCGGAGCTGTTGCAACTCGACCCCGAGTTGCTCGACGACCTCAAGACCGCGGTCAGCGAGGCCTGCAACAACGTCGTCATGCACGCCTATCATGGCGGCAGCGGGCCGCTCTGGGTTTGCCTCTATGTCGAGGCCGACGGGATCGAGGTCCGCGTCCGCGACAGCGGACGCGGCATCCCGGTGCTGACTCCTTCCGACGACCGGCTCCAGGGCGTCGGCATCCCGATCATGCGCGCGCTCGCGCAGCAGACCGCGTTTCGGCCGCTGCGCGACGGCGGGACCGAGGTGTGGATGCAGTTCGCCAGCCGTCGCGACGGTAGGCCGCTGTATAAGCAGCCCGCCGCCGCGGCGCCCGAGGACGGATGGACCGAGCGCTTGGAGGCCGACGCGATCGTGTCGCTGTCGCCCGTGGACTTCGTCGGCAGCGTGCTCGGCAGGCTAGCCCGCGCGATGGCGGCCCGCGCGCGCTTCTCGCTGGATCGCTTCTCCGACGTGTACCTGGTGACGGATGCGCTCGCGGCGCACGTCCAGGAGGCGGCGAGCGCGCCGCGCATCGGGTTCGGGCTCGCGACGGACACCAGGAGGCTCGAGCTGACGATCGGGCCGTTCCGGCTCGGGACGAGCTCGGAGATCACGGCGGGTGACTCCACCGAGGTCGCTTCCGCGCTGAAGCTGCTGAGCGATGAGCTCGACATCCGCTCCGAGGACGGCACGGAGACGCTGCGAGTCGTGATGCTCGACGAGCGCCAGCGAGCGCCCGCTTCAGTCTGAGGCCGCCAGCAGCTCCTCGGGAGAATCCGCGAGCGTCAGGCGGTCGGCCACGCCGGTGAGGCTGAGCAACCGCTGGACCTGTTGTGGGCCCTTGACGACGCCGAAGCGCTGCCCTTTCTCGGTCGCCCGCTGGTGCGCGCGGACGAGCACGCTGAGGCCGGTGGAGTCCATGAACTCGAGATTGCGCAGGTCGACGATCACCAGGTCGGCGCTGGAGGCGGCACCGCGCTCCAGCTCGTGCTCCAACGCGGGACTCGACGCTAGGTCGAGCTCCCCACTCACCCCGATCACGACGGCGCGATCCTCGTCGTGGACTTCGACGCTGAAGTTGCTCTGCACGCAGCCGCGAGCCTACCGTGTTTCGGAGCGTAAGCGGCGGGTGGGCTCTCCGGGTCCACAGGCCCGCGGGGCGAGTTCGCCCGCGCAGGTCGAGTTTTCCGGGCACGGACGCGGGTAGCCGCCCGGCATGTCAGCGGGTCAGCGGGCCAAACGTCTGCTGGTGGAGGCCTGCGCGTGAACGGCGCAGATGGCGGGTAGCCATGGCAGGCAGAGCGAACATCGGAGTTCGCTGACGCGTGTTCGCCTAGGAAGGGAGAACGGATGGTTGCTTTGATCGTGCTGCTTCTGATCCTCGCCATATTCGGCGGGCTTGGGTTTGCGGCGCATTTCCTGTGGTTCATATTGATCGCCGCGGTGATCCTGTGGCTGATCGGTTTCTTCATCGGCGGAGTCGCAGACGCCGCCGGTGGACGCCGGAGGTGGTACGGCCGTTGGTGACGCCGGCCCGCCGCGGCACGGCCCCCGGCTGCGCGGCCGTGCCGCGCAGCTGGGCGCTATGCCCGCTCTTCGGTCAGCTCACGGAGCCGCTGCAGCGAGCGGCGCAGGAGCCGTGAGACCTGCATCTGCGAGACGCCGACCCGGTCGGCGATCTCGGACTGGGTGAGGTCTTCGCCGAACCTGAGGTAGAGGATCTCACGCTCGCGGCTCGGCAGATGACGGGCGGCCGCGAAGATCGTCGCGTGCTGATCGACCAGCTGGAGCCGCTCGTCCTCCTCGCCGATCGCGTCGAGTCGGCTCGTCTCCTCGTCTTCCTCGCTTGCGAGCGGTGCATCCAGCGAGACAGCGCCGTATGCCTCGGCGGTCTGGAGGCCGTCCAGGACCTCTTCCTGGCTCAGCTCCAGGTACTGGGCGAGCTCGTCGACGGTGGGCATCCTGCCGGTGCGCGAGCTGAGCTTCTGCTGGGCGTCCGAGATCTTGCGCGCCCGCTCCTGTGCGCCGCGGTCCACGTGCAGCGCCCAGGCCGTGTCGCGGAAGTAACGCTTGAGCTCGCCGACGATCGTGGGAACCGCAAACGAGCTGAACGCGAACCCGCGGTCGGGGTCGAAGCGCTCGACCGCCTTGACCAGCCCCAGGCTCGCGACCTGGACGAGGTCGTCGTAGGGCTCGCTCGACTGTACGTACCTGCGCGCGAGCTTGCGCGCGAGCGGAAGGAACCGCTCGATCAGTTCATCTCTTGCTTGGCGGTCGTGGTGCCGCCGCCAACGCACGAACAGCTCTGATGAGCTGTCGGTCGGCGCAGGTGCGCCGGTATTCAAGGTCGCCGCCATCGGGGAGTCCCTCCGGGGTTGCAGACACCCGTCGTTGTATCACAGACTGCGTTGGCCGGAAAGCTTTTTAGCTTCATTCGGCGGTGGGATGATCTACCGCATTTCGGTTCATCACGCCGAACTTACCCAGCGGGCGCGGCATTCAATCGCGGATCTCCGGGCCGGCTCCGTAGTACGCCCACCGGCTAGGTAGGAGGCCGATCAGTCCCGCTGCAGCGCAGGCGAGTCGCTGTTGTCCGCCAGCAGGTCGAGCACCGCGCGCTCCAATCGAGCACGGTGGCGGTCCTTGGCCGGATCGAGCCGCCCCAGCCGATCGAGCGCGCCGGCGATCGTCCATCCCGAGAGGTAGCGGTCGAACACCCGCGGATCGATGTAGGAGCGCCGCGCGACCGCGGGTGTGTTCCCGAGCAGCTCCGCGACCGCGCGCACCGAGCGGTCGATGGCGCGCTTGCGCGCGGTCTTGGAGTCGGCACCGCGGCCGTCGGTGGCGAGCGAGACGGCCGCCAGCACGGTCGCGTTCCAGGTTCGGAAGTCCTTTGCGCTGAACTCCTCGCCGAGTCCCGCGCTTGAGGTACTCGTTGATCTCCTCCGAACGCACGTCCGACCACCGCGTGCGCAGCGGTAGGCGAGCAGCTGCTCGCCGCCGGAGCGCCGGCGCTTGAGGGCGCGTACGACCTCGAGAGCGACCGGGTCGACGATCACCTGCGCCCGGCGGATCCCGCCCTTGGCGGGGTAATCGAACACCGCGCCGTCGTCGCCCAGCGAGACGTGACGTTTCTCGATCGTCGCGAGCCCTAGGCCGCCGTCGTCATCGGCGTACTGCTCGCTTCCGATCCTGAACATCCCCACGTCGAGCAGCCGCACCGCGCACGCGAGCACCCGCTCCTTTGACAGGGAGTCGCCCCTGAGATCCGCTGCGAGCCGCCGTCGGAGCTTCGGCAGGAGCGCCCCGAAGCGCTCCATCCGGCGAAACTTCTGGCGGTCGCGGTGCTCGCGCCAGCGCGGGTGGTAGAGGTACTGCTTGCGGCCGGCCGCGTCGATCCCGGTGGCCTGTAGATGCCCGAACGAGTCGGGGCAGATCCAGACGTCGCGCCATGCGGGCGGGATCGCGAGCCCCCGCAGCCGCTCGAGCACCTCCCGATCGGTCACGCCACGGCCGCGGTCGTCGAGGTAGGCGAAACCCCGCCCCCGGCGCACCCGCCGCAGCCCCGGCTCCGAGCAATCCGAGCGCCTGAGCCGGCGCGTGCGCTGGGTGCTTGCCATCCGTGGACCTCGTATCTGCCTTTCCGTGGAGCTAGAGAGGGCGTCCCCCGGGGCGCTTGCCCCAGGGCACGCCTTGCTCCAGCGGGTTCAGACCAGGTGCTTCACCGCTGCGGCTGCGGCCTTGGCGTCTGCACGCAACTCCTTGGCGCGCGACTCGAGGCTTCGTCCCGCGCTGCGGACCTCGTGCTCGAGATCGCGGCGGCGGCGGGTCAGAACCCGCTGCCGGCGGTTCAGCGCTCGCGCGCCACGCCGCTCGAACCGATCGAGCTCCCTGACCACGCGGTCAAGGCTCGAGTACGTGCGAGCGGTCTGCTTTACCTTCTCGCCGACGGTCGCGGCTGCGCCGACCTGGATCAGCACGGCGCGCTGCGCCTGACGGCCGATCGCGCCGATCCGGGTGCCGGCGGAATCGAGCCCGCGCCCGGCTGTGCGGCCGGCCTGCTTGGTGGTGCGGCGGGCCTCGCGAGTGGTCTGCTTCGCGCCGGCGGTCGCCGCCTTCTGGGTACGCCGCGCCGACGCCTTGGTCGCCGAGGCGCTGCGCTTGGTGGTGTTTCGCTTGCGGGTCGCGGCAGCGCGCTTGGCGGCTGCCTGACGCCGCGACGGTGTCTGTGTCGCCATTGGGTCAGTCCTCCTGAGGTCGTTCGTAGCTCCCCTAATGTGCCTACCCAGCGGGAGGAGCCCGAAACGGTCGGCGAGTCATACTGAGGACCGGATGGAGCGCGGTTCCTACACCTCTCTACTGGCCGAGGAACTGGCTCCGGATCTACTCGAGCGCTTTGTGCGCTACGTGCGGATCGATACGCAATCGCGGCGCGATCGGACCTCCTCGCCGAGCACGCCCGGGCAGCTCGAGCTCGCGCGGCTGCTGGTCGACGAGCTCCGCGCGACGGGGCTTGCCGATGCGCGAGGTCGACGACAACGGGTACGTGATGGCGACGCTCCCGGCTTCCGCGGGGGCGCCGGCCGACGGAGTCGCGATCGGCCTGATCGCGCACATGGACACGAGCCCCGACGCTCCCGGTGCCGGCGTCGAGCCGCTGGTGCATCGCTCCTACGACGGGGGCGTTGATCGAGCTGCCGCGCGGCGGGACGGCGCTCGATCCCGCGAGCATGCCCGAGCTTGCCGACAAGGCCGGGCACGACATCGTCACCTGCAAGCGGCGACACGCTGCTCGGCGCCGACGACAAGGCCGGGGTCGCGGAGGTGATGAGCGCGGTCGCCCACCTCGCCGCCCACCCGGAGCTGCCCCGCCCCGCTCTGCGCGTGGCGTTCACCCCCGACGAGGAGATCGGCCTGGGCGCCGCGCTGTTCGACCTCGACCGGTTCGCCGCGGCGTGCGCCTACACGCTCGACGGGTCTTCGCTCGGCGAGCTCCAGGACGAGAGCTTCAGCGCGCTCGAGGCGATCCTCACGATCCACGGGGTCGATGTGCATCCAGGACAGGCGACCGGCAAGCTCGTCAGCGCGCTGCGGCTGGCCGCGCGGGTCGTCGCTTCGCTCCCGGAGGATCTGACCCCCGAGCGGACTGCCGGACGGGACGGTTTCATCCACCCGTTCGAGCTGAACGCGACCGCCGCTCGGGCGCGGATCCGGGCGATCCTGCGCGACTTCGACGAGGACCGTCTCCAGGGCCCACGCCGAGCTGCTCGAGCGCACGGCGAGGGAGGTCGTCGAATCGGCGCCGCCGGCTCGACTGGAGCTCGACCTTCACCGCCAGTACAGCAACATGCGGCAGTACCTCGAGCGCGTTCCAGAGGTGGTTGCGGCGGCCGAGGAGGCGATCCGCGCGGAGGGGATCGAGCCGGTGCGCAATCCGATCCGGGGCGGCACCGACGGGTCGCTGCTGAGCGAGATGGGATTGCCGACTCCGAACATCTTCACGGGTGGTCACGAGTACCACTCGGTGCGCGAATGGGCGTCGCTGCAGGAGATGGCCGCGGCGGCTGCGGTCGCGATTCGCCTCGCGGAGGTGTGGACCCGCCCGGAGTACGCCGAAGTCGCGCGATCGCGGCTCACGCCACTGCGATCGGGCCTCGCTTCGAGCTAGGCTGCGCGCGTGCACTCGCCGTTCACCGGCTCGTTGGCCTCGGTCGACGGAGCGATCACGCTCGCCTCGGCGGCGACGATTCCCGCCACCGACGAGGGACTGCTGCGGGGCGACGGCGTGTTCGAGGTGGTCCGCGTCTACGACGGCCAGCCGTTCGCGCTCGAGGAGCATCTCCGCCGGCTCGAGCGCTCGGCGTCGAACCTGCGGCTGCCGCTCGACGTCGAGGCCGTGCGCGCGGACGCCAACCGGCTGCTGGCGCACGCCGGCGCGGGGCCCGAGCACGAGCAGCTGCGGATCGTGATCACGCGCGGCGGCCGCAGGCTGCTGCTGACCGAGCCGCTCGCAGCGGGCGCCGAGCACGTCCGGCTGGTCTCGATCACCTACTCCCCGACCCGCGTGCTGGACGGGGTCAAGTCGCTTTCGTACGCGGCGAACATGCTCTGCTCGCGACTTGCCCGCGAGCGCGGCTACGACGAGGCGCTGCTGGTGACGCCGCACGGGCGCGTGCTGGAGGCGCCGACCAGCTCGTTCTTCTGGGTCAAGGACGACGAGGTCCTGACCCCACCGCTGGACGAGCACATCCTCGCCTCGATCACGCGCAGGGTCGTGATCGAACAGGCGGGCGCGGTCGAGCGCTCCTGCACGCTCGAGGAGCTGGGCGCCGCGGATGAGGCGTTCATCGCGTCGACCACACGTGAGGTGCAGGCCGTCTCGGCGATCGACGAACGCAGGTTCGACGCTCCCGGGCCCGTGACCGCGAGGGTCGCGAGCCGTGGTCGCCGAGGCGATCCGCTCGGAGCTCGCCCCGGCTAGATGAACGTCCTCACGGTCGTCGGCAACCGCCCTCAGTTCATCAAGGCGGCGGCCGTCTCAGGTCCGCTGCGCCGGTCACACCACGAGGTGCTGATCCACACCGGCCAGCACTTCGACGAGGAGCTGTCCGGGGTCTTCTTCAGCGAGCTCGGGCTTCCGTCGCCGGACTCAGAGCTCGGCATCGCGCGCGGCTCCAACACCTCTCAGACCTCGAGGATGCTGGCTGCGCTCGACCCGGTGATCGCGGAGACCGCGCCGGACGTCGTGCTCGTCTACGGCGACACCAACTCGACGCTCGCGGGCGCGCTGTCGGCGGCGCAGGCGGGCGTCCCGGTGGCGCACGTCGAAGCCGGGATGCGCTCGTTCGACCGCTCGATGCCCGAGGAGCTCAACCGGGTGCTCGCCGATCACGCCAGCGCGCTGCTGCTGTGCTCCTCCGAGGTCGCGGTCGCCAACCTCCGCCGGGAGGGGGTCGGCGGCGCGATCGAGCTGGTCGGGGACGTGATGGTCGACGTCGCGATGAGGGTCCAGCCCGAGGCGCGTCGAGCGCCTCGACCTGGTCGAGAGCCGCGGGTCTGACAGCCGGGCGAGTACGTGCTCGCGACCGCCCACCGAGCGGGCAACGTCGACGATCCGGCGCGGCTCGCGCAGCTCGTCGAGCTGCTGCTGGCGGTCCCATCCAAGGTGCTGCTTCCGCTGCACCCGCGCACCCACGCCCGGCTGCGAAGCGCGGGGCTGCTGGAGCGGCTGCAGCGCAGCGAGCGGCTGGCGGTGACCCCGCCGCTCGGCTATCTCGAGCTGACCGCGCTGATGTGCAACGCCCGGGCCGTGCTGACCGACTCCGGCGGGCTTCAGAAGGAGGCCTACCTGGCGGGCGTTCCGTGCGTCACGCTGAGGCCCAGCACCGAGTGGGTCGAGACGGTCGAGACCGGCTGGAACGTGCTGGTCGACCTCGACGCGGGCGCCGCGCTGGAGGCGCTCGAGCGCGAGCGGCCGGAGGCGCGGCCGCAGCTCTACGGCGATGGCCACGCGTCCGAACGCGTCGTGGCCGCGCTTACACTCCACCTCGGATGAGGTTCCTGCCGCGATGAGCTCGCCGCCGGTTCGGGTCGGCGTGGCCGGGCTCGGTTACTGGGGGCCCAACCTCGCGCGCAACTTCGCCGCGATCCCCGGGTGCGAGCTGGTCTGGTGCTGCGACAGCTCGGAGGAGGCGCTGGCGCGGATCGCCGAGCGGTTTCCCGGGGTCGAGGTCACGCGCGAGCTCGACGAGCTGCTCGCCGACCCGCGGCTTGACGCGGTCGCGCTCGCGACTCCGGTCCCGACGCACGGCGAGCTGGCCGCGCGCGTGCTCGAGGCCGGCAAGCACTGCTTCGTCGAGAAGCCGCTCGCGCAATCGGTCGCCGAGGCCGAGCGCGCCGTCGCTGCTGCCGCGTGACAGCGGACGCGTGCTGATGGTCGGGCACCTGCTCGAGTACCACCCGGGGGTCCAGAAGCTCAAGCAGCTTTCCGCGACGGGCGAGCTCGGCGACGATCTACTACATCTACGGCAACCGGCTGAACCTCGGCAAGCTGCGCGCGGACGAGAACGCGCTCTGGAGCCTCGGCGCGCACGACGTCTCGGTCGTCCTCCACCTCGCCGGGGAGGAGCCGCACGAGGTGATGGCGCGCGGCGAGTCCTACGTACGCGCCGGGCGTCGAGGACGTCGTCTTCTGCTTTCTGCGGTTCCCGTCCGGGCTCTCCGCGCACCTGCACCTGTCGTGGCTCGACCCGCACAAGGAGCGCCGCTTCACGGTCGTCGGCTCGCGCCGGATGGCGACCTTCGACGACATGGCGCTCGAGGGCAAGGTGACGATCTACGACAAGGGCTTCGACGAGGACGCCCGCGGATACGGCGAGTACATCACCCGCAGCGGGGACATCTTCAGCCCGCGGATCCCGAACGTGGAGCCGCTGCGGCTGGAGTGCGAGCACTTCGTCGAGTGCATGCTCAGCGGCCAGCGCCCACGGTCCGACGGCGAGAGCGGGTTGCGCGTGGTCCGGGTGTTGGAGCAGCTGCAGCGGTCGCTCGAGGACTCGGCGAGGTAGCCATGGCCGAGAGCTCTGCCATCGCTCGGACCGCGTCGGTCGCCGACCGAGCGGAGATCGGCAGCGGCGTCGAGATCGCCCCGGGCGCCGTCGTCCACGAGGGAGCGCGGATCGGCGACGGGTCGCGGATCGGCGCCGGAACGGTCGTCCACGAGCGGGTCGAGATCGGCCAGGGCTGCGTGGTCGAGGAGCTCGTGGTGCTCGGCAAGCGACCGCGGCTGCGGGCCGGGTCGAGCGCCTCGCACGCGCGAGCGACCTCGCGCCGCTGGTCCTGGAGGCGCGCGTGACCGTCTGCGCGGGGGCGGTGGTCTATGCGGGCTCGCGGGTGGGCGAGGGCGCGATCATCGGCGACCAGGTGCAGGTCAGGGAGCGCTCGACGATCGGGCCCGGCAGCGTCGTGGGGCGCGGGTCGGCGGTCGAGTTCGGCAGCCGCGATCGGCGCGCGCGTGAGGATCCAGACCGGCGTGTACGTGACCGCCGGCTCGGTGGTCGAGGACGACGTGTTCCTCGGCCCCGGCGTGCTGACCACCAACGACGACACGATGGGCCGCCACGCGCGCGGCGAGCCGCTGCGCGGGCCGGTTTTCCGGCGCGCCTGCCGCGTCGGCGGCGGCGTCGTGCTCGTTCCCGGGGTGGAGATCGGGGAGGAGGCGTTCGTCGCGGCGGGCGCGCTCGTGACCCGCGACGTCGGCCCGCGCCAGGTGGTGATGGGCGTTCCCGCGCGCGTGGTCCGCGAGGTGCCCGACGAGGACCTGCTCGAGCGCTGGCGCTGAGCGGCCGTCCGTGAGACGATGAGCCACGAGCCCACGATCGATCCACGAGGAGCAGCCGATGGAAACCTGGGATGTCCGCACGCTGTCGATCGAGCCCCATCATCCGCAGGTGCTGCGCTCCGACGACGAGACGCGCGCGATCGCGATCAAGCTTCCCGGCGGGTGAGCAGCTCCAGGAGCACCAGGTGCACGAGCGCGCCTACGTGCTGGTCGTCGACGGCGAGGTCGAGATCGACCAGGACGGCGACACGGTCGCCGGGAGCTGCGGCCTGGTGGCGCACTTCGCGCCCAACGAGCGGCGCACGATCCGGGCGGTGAGCGACGCGCGGCTGGTGCTGGTGCTCGCGCCGTGGCCCGGCGTCGGGCACCCGTCGCAGCCGCGGTAGGAGCCGGGGACTCGGCGCCGGTCTGCCGGCGCTGAACTGCTAGCCGGCGGCCGCGGCGAGCCGACCGGTGGCGGTGCTCTCGCCGGCGCTCGTCCAGATCACGTCCTCGCGGCCCGGGCCGACCCCGACCATCGCGACCGGGACGCCGACGAACTCCGCCAGGAACTGGAGGTACTCCCGCGCGGCGCTCGGCAGGTCCGACTCGGTCCGGCACTCGCGCAGGTCCTCCGACCACCCCTGAAGCTCCTCGTACTCGCCGGCGGCTGTGATGGAGCACCGTCTGGTGGTAGGGGAAGTCGTCGAACTCGGCGCCCTCCGCGCCGCGGTAGCGCGTCGCGACGAGCAGCCGGTCGAATCCCGAGAGGACGTCGAGCTTGGTGATCGCGAGCGCGGTCAGCGTGTTCAGACGGGCCGCGTAGCGGAGCGCCACGAGGTCGAGCCAGCCGACCCGCCGCGAGCGGCCGGTGGTGGTGCCGTACTCGCCGCCGCGCTCGCGGAGCAGCGTCGCCGCGCTCGTCGTCGAGCTCGGTCGGGAACGGCCCGGCGCCGACGCGGGTCACGTACGCCTTCGCGATCCCCCAGATCTCGTCGATGTCCCGCGGGCCGACGCCCGCGCCGATGCACGCGGACCCGGCGACCGGGTTGGACGAGGTGACGAACGGATAGGTGCCGTGGTCGATGTCGAGCAGCGTGCCCTGGGCGCCCTCGAACAGGACCGTCTGGCCGCCGTCGAGCCGCTCGTGCACGAGCTTGGTGGTGTCGGCGATCAGCTGCTCGATCCGGTGGCCGTAGTTCAGGTACTCCTCGGTCATCGCCTGCAGGTCGAGCTTCGGGTCCCTTGGCGAACGGCCGCAGCGAGAGCCGCTTTGGCTCGAGCGCGGCGATGATCTTCTTCTTCAGGATCTTCTCGTCGAGCAGGTCCTGGACGCGGATCCCCAGCCGCGCCGCCTTGTCGGCGTAGCACGGCCCGATCCCGCGCCGCGTGGTCCCGATCTGGAGCTCGCCGAGCTTCGCCTCGCCGGCGTGGTCGAGCATCAGGTGGTAGGGCATGATCAGGTGGGCGTTGGCCGAGATCCGCAGCGAGCTCGTGTCGACCGCCGCGCCGGCGCAGCTCCTCGAGCTCGTCGGTCAGGACCTTGGGGTCGATCACGACCCCGTTGCCGATCACGCACAGCTTCCCGGGATGCAGGATCCCCGACGGGATCAGATGGAGCTTCCACGTCTGGCCGCCGCGGACGATCGTGTGGCCGGCGTTGTTGCCGCCCTGGAAGCGCACGACGGCATCGGCCCGCTCGGCGAGCAGGTCGGTGACCTTCCCCTTTCCCTCATCGCCCCACTGGGCGCCGACGATCACTAGTCCCGGCATGCGAGGCTCAGTGTACGAGGGCGGCGGGCGGATGCCCGGGCCGCGAAGCGCCGTGGATAATGCTGCTGGGCGATGACCGTGCACGAGTCAGCCAGGCGGGGCTTCGAGCGTCAGGCCGACGCGTACGAGCGTGGCCGGCCCACCTATCCCCCGCACGCGACGGCGTGGATTGTGGCCGAGCTTCGGTTGGGTCCTGGCCGCACCGTGCTTGACGTTGGCGCCGGCACCGGGAAGCTGAGCCGGGCGCTGCTGCCGTCCGGAGCCGAGGTGGTCGCGGTCGAGCCGGTGGCGGCAATGCGGGCGGTGCTCTCACGCGAGCTTCCAATGCTGCGGGTCCTCGATGGGACGGCCGAGTCTCTGCCGCTCCCGGACGCCGCCGCGGACGCGATTGTCGTGGGCCAGGCGTTCCACTGGTTCGACGCGCCGGCGGCGCTCGCGGAGTTTCACCGCGTGCTGGTCGGTGGCGGGCGGCTCGCCATGGTGTGGAACGTCCGAGACCGAGCGCAGGAGCTGCAACGCGCGATCGACGAGATCATCGAGCCGCTGCGCGGCGACACCCCATCGCAGGCCGGCGGTGCGTGGCGTCGCGCCCTCGAGCGGACCCCACTGTTCGTGCCCGTCGCCGAGCGGAGAGTCTCGCTCGTGCTCGAGCTGGACGCGGCGACGTTCGTGGACCGGGTCGGGTCGATCAGCTTTATTGCCGCACTCGACGAGCCGCGGCGCGCAGAAGTCCTGAAGCGGATCCGCAGCCTGGCCTCGGAGCACCCCGAGCCGTGGTCGTACGTAACGGAGGTGCACGTGTACGAAGCACGGTCCGGTCGATGAGCGAGGAGAGGGATACCGAGGAGCTGCGAGCACAACAGCTCGCCCGGGAGCGCAAGGAGCAGGAACGGGCGCGGTCGGCGTCCGCCGAGGACGAGGCGGCTCAGCACGAGCGGCGCGCCGAGAAGGCGCACTACCTGCGAGGGAAGCTCGACGAGCGGGCGGAGTCTGAGCGCGAAGCGGCCGAGAACGAGAACGACCGCTAGTCGCTCAGTTCCAGCTGCGCTCCATCCGGCGGTCGTTTCCGCCGACAGGCAGCTCGTCGCACATCTCGGTCAGCCGTGACACCGTCCGCTCGGTGATCTGCTCGCACAGCGCCTCGCGGTCGTCGATGTTGGTCGTGATCACGATCGAGCGCTGGTCCTCGTAGCGGCCGTTGACGATCGAGTAAAGCTCCTCGAGCACCCAGTCGGTCGTCCGCTCCGCGCCGACGTCGTCGATGTGCAGCAGATCGACAGCGATCAACCGGTCGAGCAACGCGAGGTGCGAGCGCTCGGCGCGGTGGGTGTCACGGATCTCGTTCAGGAGCCGGGGCAGCGAGTAGATCGCGACCGAGCGGCCGGCGGTCAGCGCCGCCTTCGAGACGAGCATCGCGAGCGTCGTCTTGCCGGTGCCGACGGGACCCATGAACCACAGCCCCCGGCCGGCATCGAGCTGCTCGTCGAGCCTGTCGACGAACCGCCGCGTCGCCGCCACGACCTGAGGGTCGATGTCGGTGACCGGGGGCCGGTCGAATGCGACGTCGCGGTAGCGCCGTGGGATCACCGCGGACAGGCTGCGCGCCTTGCGCAGCGCGATCCGCTGCGGGCGGCAGCGGCAGTCGGACGCGGTGTTCGTCTCGTCGTCGAAGACGAAGCCCGAGCCGTCGCAGATCCCGAACGGGCACGGAGCGTCCACGTTGCGGAGCGGGACGACGTTCACTGCGCGAACCGATCGCCCGCGTAGTTCATGAACTTCGGATACTCGCGCTGGAACGTCAGCACGAGCTCGCCGACCGGCCCGTTGCGGTGCTTGGCGACGATGATGTCCGCCTCCCCCGGCCGCTCGGAGTCCTTGTCGTAGTACTCCTCGCGGTAGATGAACATCACGAGGTCGGAGTCCTGCTCGATGGCGCCGCTGTCACGTAAATCCGACAGGATCGGCTTCTTGTCGCCGCCGCGCTGCTCAACGGCGCGGCTGAGCTGGGAGAGCGCGATCACGGGGACGTCCAGCTCACGCGCGAGTCCCTTCAGCCCGCGCGAGATCTGGCTGACCTGCTCGACCCGGCTCTCGACCCGGCCCTCGTGGCGCATCAGCTGGAGGTAGTCGATGATGATCAGGCCGAGGCCGCCCTCGACCTGGTGATGCAGGCGTCTCGCCTTCGCGCGGACGTCGAGCACGCCGGTGTCGCTCGAGTCGTCGACCCACAGCGGCGCCTCGGCGAGGCGTCTGGCAGGCGCCCAGGATCGTCTGCCATTTGCTCTCGGCGACGCGCCCGCGGCGCAGCTCCTCGCCCCTGATCCGCGCCTGCGACGCGACGAACCGCTGGGCGAGCTCGGACTCGGACATCTCAAGCGAGAACAGGGCGACGGGGTGGCCCTTGAGCGCCGCGTTCTCGGCGATGTTCGCGACCAGCGCCGACTTGCCCATCGACGGGCGCGCCGCGATCACGATCAGGTTGCCCGGCTGAAAGCCGCCGGTCATGTCGTCGATGTCCTTGAAGCCCGACGGCGTTCCGGTCAGCGAGGTCTTGGCGATCGACAGCCGGTGGAGCTTGTCGGTCTCCTCGTGCAGGATCTCGGCGACCGAGCGGAACGTCTTCTGGCGCTCGTCCTGTGCGACCTCGAGGACCGAGCGCTCGGCGCGCTCGAGCAGGTCGCGAGCCGGCGCCTCGCGTGACGGTCACGCTGGCCTGGATCTCGTAGGAGGTCGTGAGCAGCGCACGGAGCCGGGCGTTGTCGCGGACGATCCGGCCGTAGTCACGGGCGTGGCCGGCGGCGGGCACCCAGCCGGTGAGTTCGTCGATCGCCGCCGCGCCGCCGAGCTCCTCGAGCTTGCCGCGCTGGCGGAGCGTCTCGGCGACCGTCAGGTGGTCGATCTTGTGGTCGCCCTGGTGGAGCTCGATCATCGCCGCGAACACCTCGCCGTGCTGCTCGCGGTAGAAGTGCTCGGGCCGCAGGTGCTCCTCGATCAGCAGCCCGTACAGGTGCCGCTCGTCCAGCAGCACCGCGCCGAGCACCGACTTCTCGGCCTCGAGGTTGTGCGGCGGAACGGCGATGTTCTGGACGGCGCTCATGGCAGTCGCCCGAAGAATAGGTGCGGATCCGGCGGCGGAGGCGAGGGTTCCCGCAATCACCGAGGAGTTCGGCGCGGGGTTTGGACGCGCGTCGGCGGCCGCTAGCCGGCGGCTACGACCATCGTCTTGACCTTGGCGCTCACGCCGTCGGCGACCTCGACGTCGACCATGTAGGTGCCGGTGTGGCGGATCGGCTCATCGAGGTGGATCTTGCGCCGGTCGACGCGAAGCCCGCGCGCGTCGCGGATCGCGTCGGCGATGTCCTGCGGGGTGACGGAGCCGTACAGGCGGCCGTCTTCGCCGGCCTGCTGGGGGATCGTCAGCACGGTGCGGCCGAGCACGTCGGCGCTCTCCTGAGCCCGGGCCTCGGCGTCGCGCTTGGCCTGCTCAGCCGCTTCCTGCCGGCGCTGCGCGGCCTGGATCGAGCCCGCGGTCGCAGGCTCCGCGAGCTTGCGCGGGACCAGGTAGTTGCGCAGGTACCCGGGAGAAACGTCGACGACGGTGCCGCGCTCTCCGAGCGACTCCACGTCCTGGAGCAGGATCGCCTGCGGCACGGCCGCTACCGGTCGCGGTCGCGATCGCGATCGCGGTCGCGATCTCCACGACCGCCCCGCTCGCTACCGCCTTCGGCGACGTACGGCAGCAGCGCCAGCTCACGAGCGCGCTTGACCGCGCGCGCGATCTGGCTCTGGTGGCGTCTGCAGGCCCCGGTGATCCGACGCGAGCGGATCTTTCCGCGATCGGAGATGAACCGCCGGAGCGCCGAGATGTCCTTGTAGTCGACCTGTGCAATCTTCTCGCGGCAGTAAGGGCACGGCTTGCGGCGGCCTGAAGTCGCCGCTCCCTTCCTGTCGCGCCGGCGAACCGGCCGTCTGCGCTGCTTTGCCACCTTCGATCACCTATTCGGGTCTGTCTGTTTGGATCCGGATCCCTAGAACGGAATATCGTCCTCGGCTGCCGCGGCACCCACGGGGGCAGTCTGGAAGTCGCTGGCGTCGATCGGAACGTCGCTCTCGGCCGGCTGCGCGCCGCTCGAGTACCCGTTCCCGTTGCCGGCGTCATCACGCCCGCCAAGGAACTGCACGGAATCAGCGATGATATCGATGGATTCGCGCTTCTGTCCGTCGCTCTCCCAGGTGCTCCACTCAAGGCGCCCGTCGATCGCGACGGGACGACCCTTCTTGAGGTACTGGCCGCAGCTCTCGGCCTGGCGGCCGAAGACCGTGACGCGGAAGAAGTTGGGCTTCTCCTCCCACTGACCGTCGCTGTTCTTCCGGCGGGTGTTGACCGCGATCCCGAGCTTGCAGATCGCCAGGCCACCGCCGGTCGCCCGGACCTCTGGGTCGCGGGTGAGGTTGCCCGTCAACACGACTCGATTGATGTTCATAAAGCGACTCCTTTCCAGACGCTTTGAAAGCCTGCGGCGAGTCTAGGCCCGGTGCAGGCGGTAACCCCGTTTCTCCACGGAATATGCACGGAAACGTTGCGGCCGCGTTGCACACCGTCACGATTGCGCGACAAACGGCCGCGGCCAACGTTAGCCATGCGTGCGGCTTGCGCCCCTCGCTGAGGCCACCTGTACAGTGCGCGCGTGCTCACCCGGGCGGCCCTGACCGCGATCTCGTCGCTCGCGGTCGCCGGGGTGCTGGCGCCGAGCGCGAACGCCACCGCTCCGTACACGCGCCGGCTGCCGCCGCTGCTGACGCCATGGACGCGGTCGGTGTCATCCGTCGCGCCGCTGCCCGACTATCCCCGCCCGCAGCTCGAACGAGCGCGCTGGGTGAACCTGAACGGTCGGTGGCAGTACGAGCAGGGCTGGCAAGGAGAGGCGCCCCCCTTCGGGCGGGAGCTGGCACAGACGATCCTCGTCCCGTTCCCGGTCCAGTCGCCGCTCTCGGGGATCGAGCGCGGCGACTCCTACGGGTGGTATCGCCGCACCTTCACGATCCCCGCGTCGTGGTCCGGAAGCCGCGTGATCCTGAACTTCGGCGCGGTCGCCTGGCAGGCCGCCGTGTACGTCAACGGGACGCTCGCCGGCACCCATCGCGGCGACTACGACTCGTTCTCGTTCGACATCACTCGGCTGCTTCACAAGACCGGACGCAACGAGCTGCTGGTCGGCTTCTTCGACCCGGTCGGGGCGGCGGGTGAGCCGGTCGGAAAGCAGGTCCCCGGGCCCCCGCACTCGATCTACCACACCGCCTCGAGCGGGATCTGGCAAACCGTGTGGCTCGAGCCCGTCGGCTCCGACCATCTCACCGCGCTCGAGCTCGTTCCGGACGTCCCGCGCGGCCGGCTCTTGATCACTGCCTCCACCTCGGGCGCCGGGGCGCGGGTGGTGGCGCAGGCGCTTGCCGGCGGCACGGTCGTCGCGACGGCGACGGGCCCGCCCGGACAGGCCTTCTCGCTGCGAATCCACGATCCCCACCTGTGGTCGCCGTCGGACCCCTACCTATACGGCCTCCACCTGCAGCTGGTGTCAAGGGGGCACGTGATCGACGACGTCCAGAGCTACTTCGGGATGCGCTCGATCACGCTCGGCCGCGTCGGTGGGGCCACCCGAATACTGCTCAACGGGCACTTTCTGTTCGAGACCGGCGCGCTCGACCAGGGCTATTGGCCCGACGGGCTCTACACGCCCCCGACCGACGGCGCGATGCGGTTCGACATCGCCACCGCCAAGCAGCTCGGCTACAACCTCCTGCGCGAGCATCAGAAGATCCAGCCGGCACGGTGGTATTACTGGGCCGACAGGCTCGGGTTGCTGGTCTGGCAGGACATGCCGCAGATGCATCCCCCCGGCAACCTCGCGCCGACTCCCGCCGCCGAGGGCGAGTTCCGCCGCGAGCTGCAGGCGATCGTGGCGCAGAATCGGTCTCACCCCTCGATCGTCACGTGGATTCCGTTCAACGAGGGGTGGTCGCAGTTCAGCCCGTCGGGTGTGACCCAGGAGGTCAAGTCGCTCGACCCGTCGGCGCTGGTCGACTCGGACAGTGGTAGCGCCGACTGCTGCAACGCGATCGAGCCCCCGAACAGCAACATCAACGACACGCACTTATACACGGGACCGTTCTCGGTATCCGCCGACAACCGCGCGTCGGTGATCGGGGAGTACGGAGGCGTGCTCGCGTATCCGCCGCCGGCCCACCGCTGGCCTGGGGTGCTGACCAGCATCGGCTCCGCCGTCGCGCCCTGGGGCCAGGGTCCGGTGACGGGAGTGCTCCGGGCTCAGTACGCCGAGCTTTCGCAGGAGATGCGCATGCGTGGTCTGTCGGGCGCGGTCTTTACCGAGCTCTCAGGCTACGAGGACGAGCTCGGGATCCTGACGTACGACCGGCGCGCGTTCACGATGCCGCCCGCGCTCGTGCGGAGCCTCAACGGTTCGCTGATCACGGCCTCAGAGCAGTCCGCGGCCTCGCTACGACCGGATGGCCCCGCGGTTCCGGCGGGGACGACGGGATTGTGGACGTTCAACGAGGGCGCCGGCACCGAGGCCGGCGACTCGAGCGGCCACGGTCACAACCTCTCGCTGAGCGGCGGCGCGGGGTGGACGACGAGCCCCTTCGGTGGGGCACTTGCGATCACCGCCGCCGGTCAGTCTGCGGTGGCCGAGGGCCCGCTGATCGACACCGCCCGCTCGTTCACGATCTCCGTGTGGCTGAACTACGCGCAGGTGGGCGAGTCCGGGACCGCTGTCAGCGAGCCGGGACCCGACGGCTCGAGCTTCTCGCTCGGGCTCTACACCGGAAACCAAGGTGCGGAGTCGTTCGGGGGGATCCCCGGCGTGAGCTCTCTGCCGAACGCCACCTGGTGGACGTTCGTGGTCCCGGGGAGCTCTACGTGCACGTCGCTCCAATGCGGCGTACGCGCCAACCTCCGCTACGACGACGGTCGCTTCGACCCGCGCCCGGGCCGCTGGCACGAGGTGACAGGGGTTTACGACACGAGCACCGCGACGATCACGATCTATGAGGACGGGGTTCCCGAGGACGTGGAGCACGTATTCGGGATCCCGCCGGCGCGCGGGCCGCTCACGGTGGGAGCCGGCGTCGATGATTACAGCCCCACCGATACGTTCCTCGGTGCGATCGCGCGCTTGAGGATCTACTCCCGAGCCCTGGCCCCGAGCGAGGTGTGGAAGCTCTACGAGGCCGAGCGCCCGGGATCGTCAACGGCGCACGCACCCGCTCACCGGCCGAGGGTTCGTTAGAGCCGTCCGAACCGCGGCGTACGCTGCCGTCGTGGTCTCGTTCGAGTTTCGTGAACTGGTTTACGAGCTCACCGACAACGAGGCCACCCTGCTCGCCGAGCGACTGCGCAACTACGCCAAGGGCACTTTCCCGGCAGCCGTCAAGCGCGTGACGGATCTGAGCGGCAACCCGAATTGGACGGACGGGGCGCTCGCTGTCGCCGACTTCACGGAGGAGGTGCTGGTCGGCAACCTGGCCGGCCCGCTCCCGCTCGAGGGCAAGTCGGCCGAGGCCACCTACTGGGCGCTCAGGCTGATGCAGGGGCTCGGGCGCTCGCCCGGTCGCGCCGACGCCACCGCGCTGCGCGACGCCCTCGCCGAGCGCTTCGGCAAGCCGTCGCCCGTGAAGCGCGCCGCCTGAGCGTGGCTCCCTACCGACCCCGCGGGGCCAGGTCGAGCTCGTCGCTCTCGTAGACGACGTCCACGGGCTCGAGGATCACCCTCCGAGAACCCGACTCGACCGCGCCGGCCACCCACGCCGCGAGCCCCAGCTCGGCGGCGCGACGAACCACCTCGTCGCCACACCCGGCGGCGCAATAGACGGCAAAGCCGGCGCCCATGTTGAACGTCGAGTAGGCGGCCGCCGCAGACAGCCCCGCCTGCTCGGCGAGGAACGCGAGCACCTCCGGAACCTCCGGCAGCCGGCGGATCCGGTAGCTGAGCTCCTGGCGCGGGCGCATCAGCTTGAGAAAGCCGTGTCCGGTAATGTGGCTCAGGTAGTTGATCTCCGTCCCGGCGACCAGCAGCGCCTCGACGAGCCTCACGTAGATCACACTCGGGTCGAGCACCGCCTCGCCGAAGGTGCGGCCGCTCGGCAGCCGGGTCTCGTATCCCTCGGGGAGCCGGCCGGCGACCATCCGCGCCAGCGACGCGCCGTTGGCGTGCAGGCCGCTGCTGGCGACGAGCACGATCTCGTCGCCGGGGCCGAGCTCGGCGCCGAGCACGGGACCGCGCCCCTCCGGCACCAGCCCGACCGCGCTCCCCGCCAGCTCGATCTCCTCGCCGGTTACCAGGCCCGCCAGCGACGGCGACTCGCCGCCGCCCCAGGTTGCGCCGGCATCGACGCACCCCCGGCGCCAGCCCTGAAGCAGCGCCGCCTGCCGGTCCGGGTCGCGATACCAATCAGAGGAGCCCGTCGCGAAGTACGCGTTCACGACCAGCGGCAGCGCGCCCACGCAGCACAGGTCGTTGACGATCGCCGCCACCGTGTCGTAGGCAACGTTCTCAAAGCCGGACGCGCCCAGCCGGTCCTCCAGCTGGCGAGCGATGATCGACTTCGTACCGAGCGTCTCCAGCACGAACCCGAGCGTGCGCCCGCCGGCCTCGAACACAAACGCCGGCTCACCGCGGGACTCGTCGATCGCTCGGCCGCCGCGCGCCGCGAGCAGTTCGGACGTACTGAGCGCCGCCGTGAGCGCGTTGCGCTTGCTTGCGTCGAGGGCGTCGTAGTCGACGCCGGCGGAGCTGTAGGCAGAGCTGCGGCCCTCCGGCGGACCGGCCATCTAGTGGCCGCCCCCAATCACTAGGACTCGGCGGAAGCCTCGCCGCCCGACTCTTCAGCGCCCTCTGCACCGGCCGCGCCATCCGCCTCGAACTCGGCGGGCTGGCTCTGGCGCTCGTCGCCCCCACTGACGCCCGATGCGCCGGCGCCGGAGTGAGAGGACGAGGCGACGGCCGCCACCACCGGTGGCGGTGAGGAAGGCGGAGGCGGCGTGCCGGGCCGCACCTTGATCACGCGGAAGCGCAGCACGCCGTCCGTGATCCGGAGCGTGTGTGAGAGCTCCTCGATCACGGTTGGCGGTGCCTTGAACTGGAGGAGGTGGTAATCGGCCTCGCCCTGATGGCGGATCTCATACGCCATCGGGCGCTCGCCCCACTCGTCGTTGCGCTCGATTGAGCCGCCCGCGCCGGAGATCGAGGACTCGACGTCCGCCAGGATCTTCTTGCGCTGCTCATCCTCCTCGGAGGTCGAGAGCAGCACCACCAGGTCGTAGAGGGGAGCTTCCTTGGCCATGCGAGCGCCCGAGGATAGCGTTCCGCCAACGATGAGCACGGGGCACGACCTTCCGATCGTCGAGGCCGCCGACCAGCAGACGTGGCGCACGTGGCTCGAGGCCAACCACGCGTCTCCCGGTGGCGTATGGCTGAAGTTCGCCAAGAAGAGCTCGCCGACGCCGACCGTGAGCTACGGCGAGGCGGTCGAGGAGGCGCTCTGCTTCGGCTGGATCGACGGGCAGGTGCGCCGTTTCGACGAGCACTTCTACCTGCAGCGCTTCACCCCTCGGCGCGCGAAGAGCAAGTGGTCCCAGATCAACCGTGAGAAGGTCACGCGCCTGGTAGCCGAGGGACGCGTCAAGCCGGCGGGGCTGGCCCAGATCGAGGCGGCCAAAGGCGACGGGCGCTGGGACGCGGCGTACCCCGCTCAGAGCGCGGCACCGGTGCCAGAAGACCTGCAGCAGGCGCTCGATCAGAAACCCGAGGCCCGGGCGTTCTTCGAGACGTTGACCGGCTCGACGCGTTATGCGTTCCTGTATCGCCTGCACAACGTCGTCACGCCCGAGTCCCGCGCAAAACGGATCGCCGATTACATCGAGCTGCTGAGCGCGGGCAGGACGCTCTAGGTCCTAGGGGTGAGCGAGGATCCTGGTCGCGACGTCGTACGGATATATGTACATCGTGATCTGACCGACGTGGAACACGCCGGACGGCGTTCCGAGGTCGGGGGTCGGCCCCGGCACCAGTGCCAGCGACGGGTCTCCCAGGAGGAAGCTCTTGGTCGCCGGCCGCGGCGTGTACCAGCTGGTGATGTAGTGCAGGTCAAAGCGACACAGATGCTCGCCGCGGTCGCAGATCGAGACCGGATAGACCTCGACGCGGAAGCGCGCGGCCCATGTGATCGGGGCGGCGTCCCAGTAGCCGGAGTAGCCGACCGGGGCGCCCTCGCGCGCGGCGATCGCCGCGACTCGGGCGGCCACTGCCCCGGGCGGGAACCCCTCGGTGTTGCGCGCGTCGGTGCCCTGCGCGATCGAGACGATGCCGGCGAGGGCGAACAAGCATGTGCCCGCGACCGCGAGCGCCTCGGTTGCTACGCGCCGGACGGCCAGCACCGGGACCACGGCCGCCGCCACGTAGATCAGCCCGAGCAGGTAGCGGTCGGCGTGGATGTCGACGGGGATCGCGCTGACCAGGAAGGCGCCGGTCAGGAGCGCGGCCGAGGAGCACCAGAACGTCATGAACGCGAGCCTCCCGGGCGCCATCCGCGGGGACCGCGCGGTGCCCCACCCGGACCGAGCCACCGCGACGATTGCGCCGAGACTGAGGACTGCGCAGACGACGCTCAGCCCCGAGGTGAACGACAGGTTTCTTCCGAAGAAGTCGCCGTCGCCGAGCACCGCGATCGACTGCCACCAGAGCTTGAAGTTCGTCCCGATCTGGCCGACCGTCGCCAGCGCGGTCGTGTTCAGCCCCGGCTGTGGGGCGACGTGCATCGCCGACATCGCCGCGGCGGTGATCGCCCAGCTGGCCCCGGCGACGGCCAGGGTGAACAGCCCGACCGATGCCGCCCGCGCCGCTCCGGGGCCTCGCCCGACCGCCAGCTCGGCCCCCAGCGCGAGCGCGAACGGCGCCAGTCCCGCGAACACGAGCAGCACGTCCCCGGCCGCGTTGACGCCGACCAGCACCCCCACGAGCAGCGCCCCGGCGAACACCGCCGCAGTCCCGAGCGTCGCCGCGCGCCGGGCCAGCAGCACGGCCCAGGCCGCCAGCAGCGCCGAGCAGAACCAATCCGGCGCGTGCTGGGTCATCGACAGCAACAGGTGGAGGGTCGCGGGGGCCGCGCACACCAGGAGCACGGCGGTCAGCCCCGCGGCGACTCGTCCCGCGACCTGCCACACCGACCACGCCGCGAGCGCCGCGCCGGCGAGCGCCAGCAGGTAGGGCGCGAGCTCCCAGATCTCCCGATGTATGGGGAGCGACCTGGTCGCGAGCAAGAACAGCAGCGTCGAGTACCAGCCAAACTCTCCGAGGACGACGTGTGCGTGTGGGGACGCGCCCGTGAGCAGCTGGCCGATCACCGGCGCCGAGACGGTGTCGGCGTCGAGGTAGGCGGTCGAGATGATCGAGTGGTAATTGACCGCCAGCAGCGCGAGGTAGACGACGCCGAACGGCAGCGCGGCACAGCGCCAGCGGCGGCGCGCCGCGCCCGCCAGGACCCGCCATCGCTCGAGCGCGCTAGAGCGCCGCTTTACGGCGGATGTCTGCCAGCTGGTCGTCGACCCAGTCACCGGGGTTTCGCGCCGTGACGATCGACCGCAAACCTTCGTGGCGGCGATGACGCTCGTCGGGGGACATGGTCAGGGCGGCGTGGATCGAGTCGGCCAGTTCCTGGATGTCGAACGGGTTGACCGACAGCGCGTACTCGGCGAGCTCCTCGTGCGCACCGGTGTTCTCGGACAGGATCGACACCCCGGCGCGTTCGTTGACCATCGGGCCCTCCTTGGCCACCAGGTTCATGCCGTCGAACATGGCGTTGACGATCAGCACGTCGTAGTGCTTGTAGGCGGCCACCGCCTCCTCGAGGTCGTCGCGGAGCTTCAGCTGGATCGGCATCCAGTCGGGCGAGCCGTGGCGGTGGTTGACGACCGCCACGACGGCCTCGATCCGCTCGAGGTACTCGGCGTACTCGGGGATGTCCGTCCGCGAGGGCATCAGCTGTGCGATGAACGTGATCCGCTCGTGGAACTCGGGGTGCTGCTCCAGGAACACGTCGAACGCACCGAAGCCACGCAGGACATTCTTGGACAGGTCCGCGCGGTCGACCCGCAGGATCAGGAAGTCACGCCGGCGGCGCAAGAGCTCGCCCTCGAACTCCTGGGTCCGGGGGCGCGCCGCGACCGCCTGGACCGCACCCGCGTCGATCGGGAGCGGGTACGCGCGGACCCAGACCTCACGGTCGCCGCACCGCACCACGCCGCGCTCGTAGTCGACGTCGAAGTCGAGCAGGTCCTCGCAGCACTGCAGGAAGTTGCGCCGGTAGGAGCGGGTGTGAAAGCCGATGATGTCGTTGGACAGGATGCCGTCGTAGATCTCGTCTCGCATCGCGGAGGGCAGCACCTGCCAGGAGTCCGATTGGCTCCAGGGGATGTGGACGAAGTGGTGCAGAAAGGCGTCGGGGCGCGCACGCCGGATCAGCCCCGGCAGCGTGTAGAGGTGGTAGTCGTGGACCATCACGACCGGCTGCTCGACGTCCTCGATCTCCTCGAGGACCGCCCGCGCCAGGTCCTCGTTGACGACGTTGTAGCCGAACTCGAACGCCTCGGTCTCGTTGCGCCGGATGTCCGGCGCGTTGGAGAGGTCCCAAAGGTAGTGCTGGATGAACCACAGCATCGGGTTGGCGATGATGTTGTAGAAGCGGTCGTAGGCGTCCTGGTCGGATGCCACGAGCTTGACCCGGTACTCGCCGCCCTCCGGCGCCTGCACCGTGAACGGCCGGCCTTCATTGCGGTTGGCGGCATCGATGTCCTCGTCGGTCATCGCCGACGCGATCCAGGTCACGTCGCGGTAAGAGGCCAGGCCGATCAGCGCGGTCACCAACCCTCCGGTGCCGCGCCGGATTTCCCCGTTTGCCTCAAAGGTCACCGGTCCCCGGTTGGAGACCAGCACCAGTGGCGCGTCCGCCATCAGACTTCCAGCTGCTCGAACACCTTCAGCCAGTCTCGCAGGAGTCGAGGCATGAGGAATCGCCGCCTGACCGATTCCTTGCCCGCGCGCCCCAGCTGCTTGCCGAGACCGGGGTCCCGAAGGATCCTCAGCGCGCGGTCGGCGCACTCCTCGACGCTTGAGACGAGGTAGCCGGATTCGCCGTCGGTCACCTGCAGCGGGATCCCGCCCACCGCGCCGCCGATGAATGGCCTGGCCTTCCAAATGGCCTCGGTTACGGTCAGCCCGAAACCCTCCCTGGTCGACTTCTGGATCACCACGTCGCAGTGCGACTGGAACGCGTTGACCTCGATCGCGCCGACGTTGTTGAGGTTGTTGAGGATGTGGATGTCGGGGTCGCCGTCGGCGTGCGCGACGGTGGCGTTGAAGTAGTCCCAGCCCTCGGGATCGTCTGTCGCCATCGAGCCGACGAGCGCCAGCTGCACGTCAGGCTGCTGCTCCTTGACGATTCTGTAGGCGTCGATCACGCCGAGCGGGTCCTTCCAGGGGTCGAACCGCGAAACCTGGCACAGCAGGGGGCGGTCGACGTCGATCCCAAACTGCTCGCAGATATAGACCGCGTCCTCGGGCGAGAACGCCATGTTCTTCGGGGCCAGCGGATCGATCGCCGGTGGGATGATGTGGGCGCGCCCATCCATCCCGACGGGGACATATTGCTGCAGGTGAAAGACGGCCGCCTCGTAGGGCTCGAGGTAGGGCACGAGCCGCGCGAGCGTGTCCGGGTTAGGCGATGAGAGATCAATGTGGCAGCGCCACACCCAGTGGCGCGCCTTCTCAGGCACGAGCGACGCGATCGCGGCCGGCTGTGGGTCGTGGACGATGCACACATCCCACCCGTCGCCCAGCTGGCTGGCGTTGATCTCGTTGTAGCGAAGCCAGGTCTGCCACTGCTCCTCGTTGAGCGCCTGGGGGTTCCCCTGGAGCGCGTTGTGCATCAGCTTCGTCGTGTTGAAGAACTCCTCACGGCCGTAGATCACCTGCCACTCGCACTCGAGCCCCACGTCGATCATCAGCGGGACGAGTGTGTTCAGGATCTCCGCGACGCCGCCGCCGAACGACGTTGCCGAGAGGTGCAGGATGCGCTTGCCCTTGATCCGTTCGGCCAGGGCGGTGATCTCGTCGACCAGAGGGCGACCGACGATGCTCGCGTAGTCGGCGAGGTGCTTGTTGGCGACGGAGACGGGCTGGAGCATTGAGCTGTGGCGCGGCGTGCGGCGCGCGCGGAAGATAGCGGAGGCCGGGGTCAGCCGCGCGTCGCTCTGAGCCTCGCGATCCCGCGATCGACCTCCTCGACCAGCGCCCGGTGCAGCGCCGCGTTGCAGGCGGAGATCGACGAGATCTGGAACTCGTGCCCGGAGCCGAGCAGCCGGTAGCGATCGAGCGGTGCGCCCCAGCCGTCCGAAACGACGCCGCCCGCCTCACTGAGGCAAAGCCAGGCCGCCGCGAGGTCGTATGGCGAGTTGTTGAGAACCTCGCCCCGTCCGACCCGCTCGAACTCCTCGCGCATGCCCGCGACATCCTCGATCAGCCGCGAGCCGACCTCCACCACAGCGTCGAGCTGGCCGGTGGCGATCCGCGTCATCACGAACGACTGCGAGCCGAGCTCGAAGGTCCCCCCGCCGACCGACGATGCGTCGATCAGCCCCCCGAGCACCTCGACGGTAGGGCGCGCCGGGCGGCCCCTGAAGCCGTAGCCCCAGAACATGCGGCTGATGTCGGTCTCGCCGCTAAGCGCCAGGGGCCGGCTCGAGCGCAGCCCGGCGCCGCGTTCGGCCAGGAACCAGTCTCCGGACTTGATCTCGACAACGCAGCCGAACCTGAGCTCCCCCATCGTCGGCTCTCCGTCGCCGAGCGGCGCAAGCGCCACCGCCACGCACGCGGACTCGAGCCCCGCCATCGCCGGCCTGGTGCCGTCGATCGGGTCGACCACCAGCACGTCGACCGCGTCGGGTGGCGCGACCAGGCCCCGGTCCTCGGAGTAGAACGCCATCCGCGGCGCCCGCTCGGCGAGGAACTGCTCGAGTGACTCCTCGGCGAGCTCGTCGACGGCGAACGTGAGGTCCCCGCCCGCCCCGGCGGCGAGCGCGGCGCGTCCGGCGTGGGCGCCGAGCTCGGGCAGCACGCGCTCGCGCAGCCGCCGCGCGAGGTCGAGGACGAGCTCGCGTGCCGCGTTGCCGGAGGTCTCAGAGGCGCTCACTTGCGCGTCATTGTGAAGCTGCGAAGATCGCGCGGATGCCAAGGCCGAACATCTTCAACGCCGAATTCGAGTACGACGAAAGCGATCCCGACGGGTATCGGTCGGGGATGGCGCGCGTCGGGCGGGCGGCTGGGGGCGACGAGCTGTCCGTGAAGTTGTTCGAGGTTCCGCCCGGTCAGAGCCTCTGCCCGTACCACTACGAGTACGTCGAAGAGTGGCTGCTGGTGCTGGAGGGCGACCTCGAGCTGCGGATTCCGAGTGGCGAGGAGCGGGTGGCCCGCGGTGACGTGGTGCGCTTCGCGCCCGGGCCCGAGGGCGCCCACAAGCTCACCAACCGAGGCCGGGCGCCCGCCCGGATCGTGATGTTCTCGAGCGCCCGCGAGCCCGCGGTCGCGGTGTATCCCGACAGCGACAAGATCGGGGTGTGGCCGGGCCATGAGGCCGACACCCTGATGGTCCGCCGGGGCGACGGTCAGGCCGGGTACTTCGAGGGCGAGGTGTGAGGGGTATCAGCCGTCGGGCAGCTCGAGCGTGAACACCGTCTGACCGGGCTCGGAGCGGACCGACAGCCGGCCTGACATCCGCTCGGCCAGCTCGGACGCGATCGTCAGCCCGAGGCCCGAGCCCTGGAGGTCGGCGCCGGTGTAGAAGGGCTCGAAGATCCGCGACAGCGAGCCCGGCTCGATTCCGCGGCCATCGTCGCGGACCGCGAGCCTGACGTGGCCGTTGGAGCGGGCGGCCGTCACGACGATCCGCGTGCCGGCCGGGGTGTGGATCAGCGCGTTGTCGATCAGGATCCGCACGATCTGCGCGACCCGCACCGGATCGCACTGCGCTTCGATCGTGCGTGAGGCCAGCCGCAGCTCGAGGTGCGCATCGTGCTGCGCAAGCGCCGGCTCGAACTCCCCGGAGACTGAGCGCGTCAGCTCCCCCAGATCGACCTGCTCGGGACGCAGCTGCAGTGAGCCGGACTCGAGCGCGCTGAGATCGAGGAGGTCCACAGAAAGCTTGCGGAGGCGCTCGATCTGGTCCTTGACCTGCTCGAGGAAGCGCTGGCGCGTCTCCGGGTCGAGTTCCTCGTCCTCCAGCAGCTCCACGAATCCGCCGAGCGAGAAGATCGGCGTGCGGAGCTCGTGCGACGCGGTTGCGATGAACTTCTCCCGCGCGGACTTGAGCTGCGCCAGCTGGCGCTGCATCTGGTTGAAGGCGACGGCCAGCTGTCCCAGCTCATCGCTTGAGTCGACCGCGATCGGATGCGCGAAGTCCCCGGCCGCGACCTGCTCGGCGGCCAGCTCGAGGCGCTTGACCCGCTGCGCCAGCGCCCGCGCGACGAGGTAGCCGCCGACGACCGCCAGCAACAGCGCGATCCCGCCGGCGATCAGGATCTCGTGGCGCACGATCGCAACGCTGTGGAGCACGTCGGAGACCGGGGAGGAGTAGACGACGACGTACGCCACACGGCCCTGGTAGGTGACCGGATAGGCCGCCTCCGCGAGCGTTCCGGCGGGCGTGCGCTCGGTCCCCTCGGCCGGGCGGCCGGAGCGCGCCGCGCGGAAGGCGACGCCCTGGGGGAGCGTCGCCGCGGTGCCGAGCTTGCTCGAGTCCGCCTGAATCGAGAGTTGGGGGCCGGAGCGGGTCCGGGAGACGAGCAGCAGCGTGACGCGCTCCCCGGAGGCCAGCGCCGCGGCGTTCACGTGCGCACGCACCACTCGCTCCGGCTCGGCGCTCCCGACGCTCGTGATCACCTGGGTGGAGTCCGCGCGCGCGGCGGTCGCCAGCTCGCGCATCCGCTCGTCGAGGAGACGCGTTCGCAGTCCCGGCGCCAGGTACAGGTAGAGCGCCGCAATCGCGACAAACGTAATTGCGAAGAAAACCAGCGCGAGCCGGTTGCGGAGCGAATGCCTCATGGGTGACCGTGGCCGTGCGCGCTAGGACTCTGTGTCGCGGAACCTGTAGCCCACCCCACGCACGGTGAACAGGTACTCGGGGTCCTTGGGCTCCTGCTCGATCTTCTCGCGGAGGTGGCGGATGTGCACGTCAATCGTGCGCGGGTCTCGGTACGCCGAGTCGCCCCACATTCGCGCGAGCAGCATGTCGCGGGTGAACACGCGCCCCGGAGCCCGCGCCAGCGCCGAGAGGATCTCGAACTCGACGAACGTCAGCTCGACGTCGTCCCCTCGGACCCGCACCGAGCGTTTGGCGAATTCGATCCGCAGGCCGTGGATCTCAAGCGGCGGTTCATCGAGGGACAGCTCGGCCTCGCGACTCATCTCCGCACGGCGCAGGGCCGCCTTGATCCGGCTCGAGAACTCGCGCAGCGAGAACGGCTTGGTGATGTAGTCGTCGGCCCCCAGCTCCAGCCCGACGACCT
Organism: uncultured Solirubrobacterales bacterium; assembly: GCA_963826395.1. GTDB lineage: Bacteria > Actinomycetota > Thermoleophilia > Solirubrobacterales > Solirubrobacteraceae > Palsa-465. Next base: position 507,993 of record CAWGWP010000001.1, read on the forward strand.
TGTCGATCTCCTCGGACTTGGCGGTCAGCATGATGATCGGGACCGCGCTGCGGCTGCGCAGCTGACGGCAGACCTCGAGCCCGTCGACCTTCGGCAGCATCAGGTCGAGCACCACCAGGTCGAACGCCTGCTCCTCGAACCGGTCGAGCGCCTGGCGCCCGTCGGTCACCTGGACGACGTCGTAGCCCTCCTTGCGCAGCGGGTATGACAGCAGCGTCTGAATCGACTGCTCGTCGTCGACGAGCAGGATGCGCGCTGATCGGTCTGCCACGATCTCCTCCTGTCTGAGGGAAGGTTAACCTCTGGCCTAGATGCTGGATCCCCGGATCTACCGCACGGGGTTGATACCTGTCGTGCTCGCGGTGGTCGTGCTGGCGTTCTCGCTCGGCGATCAGCAGGGCCCGCTGACGACGACGCTCGCGCCGCAGGCGTTCAACGGCGCGAGTACGTACTCGACCCTGAGCGCCCTCACGCACCGCTATCCGGAGCGCCGGCCGGGGTCGCCGGGCGACGGCGGTCTCGCCGCCTATCTCCGCGGTCAGCTGAGCGGATACGGGTTCGCGGTCAGCACCGACAGCTTCACCGGACGCACCGTCGACGGGACGCGCTCGCTTCAGAACGTGATCGCCATCCGTGCCGGGCAGCAGAACGGGAGCATCGTGGTCGTCGCCGACAGGGACGCGCTCGGCTCACCCGCCGCGGCGAGCCTCTCGGGGACCGCGGTGATGCTGGAGCTCGCCAACGTGCTCTCGGGAGAGACGCTCCAGCACACCGTCGTGCTCGCCTCGACAAGCGGCTCCGCGGGCGAGGCCGGCGCCCTGCGCCTGGCCCGGACGCTCCAGCGTCCGGTCGACGCCGTCCTGGTGCTCGGCGATCTGGCCGGCGGGGCGGCGCGGGAGCCGATCGTGGTGCCGTGGTCAAACAGCCAGTTGGTGGCCCCGCCGCAACTGCGTAACACGGTCGCTTCGGTGCTCACGGCCCAGACCGGCATGCAGCCTGGGCGCACCGGGCTGATCGGCCAGCTGGCGCACCTCACCTTCCCGATGGCCGCCACCGAGCAGGGGCCGTTTGGCTCAAGCGGCCTCCCGGCGGTCCTTCTGTCGCGGTCGGGCGAGCGCGCGCCGGCCGCGAACGAGCCGACCTCGCAAGGCGAGATCACCGCCATGGGCCGGACGGTGCTCCAGACCGTCTCCGCGCTCGACGGGGCCCCCTCGGTGCCGGCCCCCTCCACCTACCTGAGCTTCTCCGGCAAGACGATTCCGGCGTGGGCGGTTCGGCTGCTGGTGCTCGCGCTGATCCTCCCGGTGCTGATCGCGGCCATCGACGGACTCGCCCGGGCGCGCCGGCGTGGTCATCCGATCCTGCGTTGGGTGGGCTGGGTGCTGACGGCGGCGGTCCCGTTCGCCCTCGCCGTGGTGATCGTCCTGCTGGCCCACGCGCTGGGGGTGATCGGTTCGGCGCCCCCCACCCCCCTCCCAGCCGGGGCGATTCCGCTCCACGGCGGCGAGCTCGCGCTGTTCGTGGTCCTGGGCTGCACGATCCTCGGCGGGCTCACCTGGTTGCGGCCGGCGCTCGCGAGGATCGTCGCGCCCAGGCCCGGCGCGCGCGGACACGGACCGCACGGGGCGGGCGCGGCCGCCGGGGTCCTGCTGGTGCTCTGCCTGCTCACGCTCGTGATCTGGCTCGCCAACCCGTTTGCGGCGCTGCTGCTCGTTCCGGCCCTGCACCTGTGGCTGTGGGTCGTGGTCCCGGACGTACGCCTGCCGACGCCCGCGGCGATCGCGCTGCTGCTGGCCGGGCTCGCCCTCCCGGTCGTGATCGCTGTCAACTACGCGACCACGCTCGGGCTGGATCCGATCCAGACGTTGTGGAGCTGGGTGCTGCTGGTCGCCGGCGGAGCCGTGGGGCCGCTCGCGGCGCTCGAGTGGAGCGTCGCCCTCGGCTGCCTGGTCAGCGTGGCGGTGATCGCGCTGCGGACGGCGCGCGAGCCCCGCCCCGAGCCGGTCCCCGTGACGATTCGCGGCCCCGTCAGCTACGCGGGCCCGGGCTCGCTCGGAGGGACCGAGTCCGCGCTCAGGCGGTGAGGGGCAGGCCCATGAGGGGCGTCGCCCTGACCGTCCCCCGCGGTGCGCTGATCAGCGGGCGGGGACGCCGTCGCACCTCGCGACGGGTGATCCGTGACCTCTCGAGCGTCCTGATCATCTCGGGGCTGCTGCTGATCGTCGACGCGGGGGTCACGCTGCTCTGGCAGGAGCCCTTGACCGCGGTGATCGGGGCGATCAGGCGCGGCGAGATCGACCAGCGCTACCTCAGCTACCGGACCGCTCCGCTCACGGCGGCCGAGCGTCAGGCGCTTGCGTCGATCAGCCCCCAGGGGCAGCGCGTCGCGTATCTGGCGCGCACCGAGCAACACGCGCTGGCGACCGGCGACGCGGTTGGGCGGCTCACGATTCCCAGGATCGGGGCGAGCTACCTGGTGGTGCAGGGGACGGATCAGGGCAGCCTCGAGAAGGGCCCGGGCCACTACCCCTCGACGGCCCTTCCGGGGCTCGGCCAGACCGTCGCGATCGCCGGGCATCGCACCACCTACCTGGCGCCGTTTCGGCACATCGACGCGCTCCGTCCGGGCGATCAGATCGTTATCCGGATGCCCTACGGACGCTTCGTTTACACGGTCCAGTACCACCGGATCGTCTCGCCGACGGCGTGGTGGATCACGCATGACGTAGGCTACGAGCGGCTTGTCCTCTCCGCATGTAATCCCCTCTACAGCGCCGCGCAGAGGATCGTCGTGTTCGCGCGGCTGTCGTACTTCCGCACGCCGGCCCGCTGATGGTCCGGTCGGGCCGATGGGTTCCCGACCCGGTAGGGGACGTCCGGGGCGGTGTCGATAATGGAGTCGGTGGGAGATCCGGCAAAGCACGAGAAGGTCAAGCGACTGCGCGAGCTGATCGATCGCGGGCAGTACCGGATCGACCCCTACGTGATCGCCGATGCGATCATCCGCTGGGCCGCGCTGGAGCCCCAGACCGAGCCGACCGTCCTCGCTCAGAAGGAATGCTCGAAGCCCGCCAGCGGTCCCTCGGCCCCGGCAAAGACGGCCTCGACGGGACCCTCGACCACGGACCCGATCCAGGTCAGGCTGGCGTTCGCCGCCAGCGAGCTCTGAAGTAGCGCCGCGGTCCCGGGCGGCGCGCACAGCAGGAGCTCGTAGTCCTCGCCCGCGGTCGCGGCGAAGGTGGATGGCTCGATGCCCAACTCTTCCGCCACCTCCGCGATCCCCTCGGCAAGCGGCAGCGACTCGAGCGACAACTCGATCCGGACGCTGCTGCGGCGCGCGATGTGAGCGGCATCTGTGGCGAGCCCGTCGCTGATGTCGATCATCGCGCTCGCTCCGGCGCCCGCCAGCGCCCGGCCGGCGGCGATGCGCGGCTGGGGCCGGGCATAGCGATCGCGCAGTGCCGCCTTGGTCCGGTCGGTGAGCCGTGCTCCCTCGGCGCGCCGCTCGATCAGCGCGAGGCCCGCGCCCGAGGCCCCAAGCGCCCCGGTGACCGCCACGACGTCCCCAGGCCTGGCCCCCCCGCGCCCGACGAGCCCGCCGGGGTCGGCCTCCCAACCGACGACGGTGAAGGACACCATCAGCACGGGGGCGCCGGTGACGTCGCCCCCGGCGATAGCGGTCCCGTGCTGGAGCGCCAGGTCGCGCGCGCCCGCGGCGATCCCGAGCGCCCGTTCGGGCTCGATCCCCGGCGGGAGCCCCAGCAGCAGGTACGCCTCGCCGGGCGCGGCGCCCATCGCCGCCAGGTCCGAGAGCGCCCCGGCGAGCGCCCGGTGACCGATCTCCTCGGGCGAAAGCTGGTCTGAGCGAAAGTGGATCCCTTCCACCATCGCGTCCACCGAGGTCACGGCGTAGCCGTCGCTGCGCACAATCGATGCGTCGTCGCCGATGCCGCTGATCACTCGGGGCCCGGCCGGCGCAAGCAACGCCTCGAGCCGCTCGATCAGCTCGGACTCGCGCACCGCGGCGCCGCCGGGCCTAGCGGTGTCGGTAGACGATGCGCGCGCGATCGAGGTCGTAGGGCGAGAGCTCCACGCGGACTCGGTCCCCCGGGAGGATCCGGATCCGGAAGCGGCGCATCTTGCCCGCGACGTGGCCGAGCACCGTGCGGTCCATGTTGTCGAGCTTGACGCGGAACATCGCGTTCGGCAGCGCCTCGACCACCTCGCCCTCCAGCTCGACCTTCTCTTCTTTCGGCATGCGGCCTGTAGGTTAGTGCTTCTTGGGGGCGCCGCCGCCATCACCGTTGCCGCTGCCTCCGCCGGTGCCGGTGGGATTGCCATTGCCGGTCCCGGTGGTGTTGCCGGTGCCGGTGCCGGTGGTCTTGGTGTTGCCCTGGCCGTTGTGCTGATCGGCGCCGGGCGGGGCGGGCGCGCCACCGCCGCTCGGGGTGGTCCTCGGCGCCGGGTTTGCGAACAGGGACGGGTTGTTGTATGGGTTGGTCGAGCCCGAGTGGCTCGGCGGCGGGGCGACGTTCGAGTATTGCCCGGTGAAGGCGGTACCCGTCCAGTAGGTCGTCGGCTGGGGGAAGTCGCCGCAGAACCCGTTTCGCGCCTGGACCATGTAGTCGTGCCAGATCGGCGCCGCCAGCGTGCCGCCGAAGCCGTTGGTCATCGACAGGTTGTTGCTCTGCGGGTAGCCGACCCATACCGCGGTCGAGAGCTGCGGGGTGTAGCCGACGAACCAGGCGTTGTCGTAGTTCTCGGCTGTGCCCGTCTTGCCGGCTTCGGGGCAGCCGTAGTTGGCGGCCGTGCCCGTGCCGCTTTGGATCACGCCCTCCAGCACCTTCGTCGCGGCATACGCCTCACCGCTCGAGAACACCTGCTGATGCGGCGAGTCTCCGAGGTTGATCGAGCTGCCGTCAGGGAACACGACCTTGCTGAGGATCGTCGGCGCGATGTGGTAGCCGCCGTTGGCCAGAGTCGCGTAGGCGTCGGCCATCTCGAGCGGCGTCACGCCGTAGTTGAGTCCGCCGATCACCTCCGCGGGGTTTCCATCGAGCGGTGAGGTGATCCCCATCTGGTGCGCGATCGCGTCCATCTTTGAGGGCCCGAGATCGACCACCAGCTGGGCGAACACCGTGTTATCGGAGAGGATCGTCGCCTTGGTGATGTTGATCCTGCCTTGGTAGGTGTCCTCCGCCGTGTGAACCGACCAAGTGGGGTTCGTCGGGAGCCATCCCGCCGTCAGCGGCCTCGAGGTGTAGTAAGTCTGGTTGGGGTCGCCGTCGTAGTCGTGGATCAAGGTCATCAGCGCGAACACCTTGAACGCCGAGCCCGGCTGGCGATGGGCCTCGGCGGCGAAGTTGAAGTTGGTCTGGGCGTAGGTGGAGGAGTTCGCCATCGCCACGATGTGCCCGGTCGCCGGGTCGATCGACACCAGCGCCGCCGCCGGCTGGTTGTCGAGCACGGGGCCGCCCTCGTGACTGACGACCGCCTGCGTCGCCTCCTGCTGGCGCGTCATGTCGAGGGTCGTGTAGACCTTCAGCCCGCCGTTGGCGACGATCGGGCAGTACGTCGGGGTTCGCGGGCACAGCTTCGCGTCGAGCTCCTGCTCGACGTAGTCGAACACGTACGGCTGGCGATGCACCGTGTAGCTCGTGTTGTGATGCACGCCGAGCGGTTGGGCCTCGGCCGCGCCTGCCCGTTGTTGGGTGATGTAGTGCGACTGCACCATCGCCTGGAGCACTGAGTTGCGCCTGATTCGCGCCCGCCCCGGGTGGATGAATGGGTTGTAGTCCGTCGGCGCCTGGGGCAGCCCCGCCAGCAGCGCCTCCTGCGCGAGGCTCAGCTTCCACACCGGCTTGTCAAAGAACATCTCGGCCGCCGCGCCGACCCCGTACGCGCTCTCGCCATCGACCGTTCCGTATGGGACCACGTTCAGGTAGCTCGTGAGGATCCAATCCTTGGAGTGACCCTTCTGGAGCTCCTCGGCCAGCTTCGCCTGGATGATCTTGTACTTGAGGTCGTGGTTGCTGGCGTAGTGGGTCCAATCCAGATACTCGTTGTTGACCAGCTGCATCGTCAGCGTCGAGGCCCCTTGAAGCGAGCCCCCGCCGCCGAACAGGTCCTTGATCCCCGCGCGCAGGATCCCCTGGTAGTCGAGCGCTCCGTGCTGGTAGAAGCGGCGGTCCTCGATCGCGACGGTGGCCTGCTTGAGCGTCTGTGGGATCTGGCCCGAGCTGACCGACTGGAACACCGTTTCCGCATGGATGTAACCCAGCGAGGTCCCGTCGGCCGCGAACACCTGCGACAGGGGGTGCAGGGGGTGGGGTTTCAGCTGTTTCAGGTCGGGGGCCGAGTCCGCGACCGCCACCACCCAGCCGACGGCCAGCAGCGCGGCCATGATCAGTGCGCAAACGCCCACCAGCACGCTCATCAGGAGCGCGCGCTTGATCGGGTGGCCCCGGTGGCGCCGTCGTTGCCGGTGTCGTTCGCGTCGACTCATCGAGGTGGCTGTCGCCGGAGGGGCGCCGCTGCGTAAGGTGCTCACGCGGCGCTGGCCCGCGGTCGAAGTGTACCTGGGAGCGGGTTTCTGGCCGCCGCCTCAAGCTCCTGCCGGCGGCTGCGACACTCGCTGGCGATGGAGGTCCAAGAGGCCATCGCCGCGCGGACTTCGCCGCGAGTCCGGCTCGGCGACCGAACGGCGCTGCGCGTCGCCTGGCAGGCGCTCTGGAGCTCGCGTCTGGTCGTTCTCTTCTCAGGGGTGCTGGCCGTCCTCTCGTTCGGCAAGGCGTCGGACTGGGAGGCGTTTGACCCCGTGCGGCTGACGAGTCCGTTTGGGTACTTCGGCAACCTCCTGGCGGCGCCGGTCGCGCGGTGGGACTCCGTCTGGTACCTGGCGATCGCTCGTGGGGGCTATGACCACGAGGCGGCTCGCACCGCGTTCTTCCCGCTGTACCCGCTCGTCGTCCGCGGGCTCGGCGTCGTGATCGGCTCCGATCTGGTGGCCGGTGTGCTGATCTCGCTGGTCGCGTTCGGGGTCGCGCTGGTGCTGCTCTACCGGCTCGCTGAGCTGGAGCTGGGCGCGGAGGTGGCGCGCGTCACGGTGTTGCTGATCGCGTTCTGCCCGATGGCTTACTTCTTCTCGGCGGTCTACAGCGAGTCGCTGTTCCTGGCACTGTCACTGGGCTGCGTGTGGCAGGCGCGCATGGGTCGCTGGGCCGCAGCGGGGGTGTTAGGGGCGCTGGCTGCCGCCGAGCGAAACACCGGGGTCGCGCTGTTGGTGCCGCTGGTGTTGCTGTTCCTCTACGGCCCGCGCGCCGACCGCGAACCGGAGCTCCTACGGGCGCCCGGTTCCCGCCTGCGCGCGCTGCTTCCCCGCTACCGGCCGACGCCGGCCCTGGCATGGGCGGTGCTCGTGCCGGTCGGGCTGGGCACGTACGTGCTGGCGCTGGCGCTCGCCACGGGTGATGGCCTTGCCCCGTTCCACGCCCAGCAGGTCTGGTTCCGGCACTTCGCCGGTCCGTTCGGCGGAGTCTGGGACGGCGCCGTCGCGGCGTGGCAGGGTCTTCGCCAGATCCTGCACGGCCCCGCCCCGCCGACCTACTTCGCCCAGGCCGGCGGCGATCCACTGATGGTCTCAGGGCAGAACCTGATGCTGTTCGGCTTCCTCGTACTGGGTGCGGTCGCGCTCGCCGGTGCGCTGCGCCGGCTGCCGTTCGCGTACGGCGCCTACTGCCTGGCCGCGCTTGCGCTGCCGCTCTCCTACCCGGTCACGCCGCGGCCGCTGATGTCGTTGCCCCGGTACGAGGTGGTTCTGTTTCCGCTTTTCATGTGGGGGGCCTGGTGGGTGTGCCGACGACGCGTGACCACGCCCGCGCTCGCGTCGCTGGCGGTGCTGCTCGGCCTGTTCACGGCGGAGTTCGCCACCTGGCGGTTCGTCGCGTAGTGGACCTCGCGGAGGCCACGGGCGTGCGCGCGATCCTGCTCGACGCGCTCGGGACGCTGGTGGAGCTGGAGCCACCCGCCCCGGCGCTTCGCTCGGAGCTCTCGCGCCGGTTCGGGGTGGAGCTGCGCGAGACCGATTGCGAGCGGGCGATCGCCGCCGAGATCTCCTATTACCGCGCCCACCTCGACGAGGGGCGTGACGTCGACAGCGTGGCGACCCTTCGGCGCCGCTGCGCGTCGGTCCTCCACCAGGCGCTGCCCCGGGCGGCGCAGGGCGCGACCGCGGATCTCGGCGCACTCACCGATGCGCTGCTGGCGTCGCTGCGGTTTGCTGCCTACACCGATGCCGCCGCCGCTCTGCCGCGCCTGCGCGCGCTCGGGCTCCGGCTGGTGGTGGTGAGCAACTGGGACTTCTCGCTTCACGGCGTGCTGGAGCGCGTCGGGCTGAGCGCGTCGCTTGATGGCGTCATCACCTCGGCGGAGGCCGGGGCGCGTAAGCCGTCGCCGGCGATCTTCGAGCGGGCGCTGGCGCTCGCCGACGTCGGCGCTGCCGAGGCGACCCATGTTGGCGACGGCCTCGAGGAGGACGTCGCGGGCGCCCGCGCCGCCGGGATCGAGCCGCTGCTGCTGCAGCGCGGGCGCGGCGCGAGTCCCGTCCCGGGGGTCCGCACGATCGCCAGCCTGTCGGAGCTGGTCTGAGGACCGGCGGCGCTACCTGGGCTGCAAGAGGGCCCGGCGGGCGTCGGACACCGCCCAGCAGACGATGCCGATCGCAGCCGCCGTCACGAGCACCGCGGGCCATGCGCCGATCACGAGCCCGAGCACATGGGATAGCGCAAACGCCCCCAGCCCCGCGACGCCCAGCGCGGCAGCCGTGCGGCGACCGTCGCGCCTGAGCCAGATCGCGACGCAGGCGAGACCGAAGCCCGCCAGGACGAGCCCTCCAAGCGGGCGCGATCCACTCGCCACGGCAGCGGCGTAGCCGGCGATCAGACCGGTGGCGGCCAGCGGAGCGGTCGCGATTCGCCAAGCCATCAACGGCATCTTGGCACGGGCGTCTATCGTTGCACGAGATGGACGAGGGGCTGCCAATCGCATATGAGGTGCTCGACCCCGGCGTCCCCGTGTACTCCTCCGACGGCGAGATGGTCGGCACGGTCGACCACGTCGTCGCCGCTCCGCAGGAGGACATCTTCCATGGGATCGTGATCAGCACCGGCGTCGGCAAGAAGTTCGTCGCCGCCGACGACGTCGCGTCGCTGCACGAGCACGGCGCCGACCTGCGGATCGCTGCCGCGGAGATCGACGGACTGCCCGACCCGCACGGAGCTGCTCCAGTGCGGAGGGTGCAGGAACCCGGCGTCAAGCCGAGCCGCTGGAAGGAGCTGGTCGACATGGTCGCCCTCCGGCGTCCGGGCCGCCGGGACTGGACCGACGAGAACTAGGTTTACGGACGGCCCTGGGCGGGGATATATGCCTCGAACGGTCAAGGAACTGCGCCCCCACTTCCTTGATCCCTCCGGGAGGACCCAGAAGGATCTGAGTCCTCCCGGGGACATTTAAGGGGCCTATCGACGGCGCCTAGCGAAGCCAGCACGGCTGGGAGTTCATCGCCCGGCAGCGCCAGCCGCGCTGGTCCCCGCCGCTGCGGTCCGCCGTGCGGAGCGCGACAACCCGAATCGCAGCGCGCCCACAGCCTCGAGCAGCGCCTCACGCGCGGAGCGGCCCATCTGTGAAGTGTTGACGAACCCGTGGATGAGGCCAGGGTGGCGGCGGACCGCGACGCGCACGCCGGCCGCGCTCAGCCGCGCGCCGTACTCCTCGCCCTCGTCACGCAGCGGATCGAAGCCGGCCGTGGCGATGTAGGCGGGCGGGCCCGGGACAGCTCATCGAAGAGGGCCGGGGAGCAGCGCGGGTCGAGTGCGTCGGACTCCGAGGTCAGGTAGTGACCCCTGTCCCAGTCGAGATCGGACTCGGTCAGGTAGAAGCCGTCACCGAACAGCTGGTAGGAGCGGCGCTTGCTGCTCAGGTCGACCCATGGGTAGAAGAGCAGCTGGAAGGCGGGCGACGGCTCGCCCTCGGCCGCCGTCAGCTGCGCCACCCCGGCCGCCAGGTTGCCGCCGGCGCTATCGCCCCCCACCGCGATCCGGTCCGCGGCCGCACCGAGCTCATCCGCCTGCTCGACGGCGAAGCGGAACGCCGCCAGCGCGTCGTCGATCGCCGCGGGGAAGGGGTGCTCGGGGGCCAGACGGTAGTCAACCGCCAGCACCCGCACGCCGGCGCCCCGCGACAGGAACCGGCATACGTTGTCGTGGGTCTCCAGGTCGCCGACCACGAACCCGCCGCCGTGAAAGTAGACGAGCATGCCGTCGCGCGTGCGTGATCCGGATCGCACACCCCCGCTCGCCTCCGGAACGTAGAGCCGGCCGCCGAGGGTCCCGGCAGCTCCCGACACGTCCACCGGATCGACCCGGGCGACCCTAAGCTTCGGCCCTTCGAAAGTCCGTGCGTCGCTTCGCACCCGGGCGCGGGCGTCCTCGGGCGTCAGCCGCTCGAGCTGATCTTCGCCGGCTAGGGCGAGCAGCCGGAGCGCCATCTGGGCCTCGACGTCGAGCCGCTGGTCGTCGATCGTCACGGGGCGCCCGGCGAGCAGGCGGAGCACCGGATGCGGGAGCCCGAGCAGCCCGCGCACGGTCGCCCCGCGGAGCTTCGAGGCCAGATCGGTCGGTGGCACGGCGGCAGTCTATGCGCGGCGGTGCGGCGGGTGAGGTTTCGAGGGCCCCGTGGACGGTTGGGGGCGCGAGCGCTTGCGTAACCTGGGTTCTCCGATGTCGAGCATCCCTCCGCCCGAGGCACCGTCTCAGCCCTCGCCGCCCGAGCCCCGGCTCCCCATGACGAGCCCGCGTTCCCCGAGCGAGGACCCGACGAGCCCCCGTGGCCCGTGTGGGCGGCCCCCGCGGCAATCGCGGTCGGGTTCGCGTTCGGGATCGTCGTCAGCATCATCGTCGGCGTGATCGCCAAGGCGGGCGGGTCGAGCCTGAGCAATCCGACGCCGGCGGTCAGCCTGATCAGCGACTTCCTGTTCGACGCCGCGTTCGTGGTGGCGGCGCTCTACCTGGCCGGGCTCGGAGGCGTCCGTCCGCGGCCGTCCGATTTCGGCTTTCGCCCCGTCCGCGTGAAGCTCGCGGCCGGCTCGGTGCTCGCCGCGGCCGTCGGGTACTACCTGATCTCTGCCCTCTACGCGGCGCTGCTCCACCTCCACGGCAGCGACAAGCTGCCGAAGGAGCTCGGCGTCAGCAAGAGCACCGCGGCGCTCGTCGGGGCGACCGTGTTCGTGTGCGTGGTCGCCCCGATCGCGGAGGAGTTCTTCTTCAGCGGGCTTCATCTTCGGCGCGCTGCGGCGGATGCGGATCGTGATCGCCGGGCGCGAGATCGGGACCTGGGTCGCAGCGGTGCTGACCGGGATCCTGTTCGGTGCTGGCGCATACCGGCTCGGCCTCGCTCGCAGTACCTGGTCCCGCTGGGCTTCCTCGGGTTCGTGCTCTGCCTGGTGAGGTGGCGCACGCGCTCGCTGTACCCGTGCATGGCGCTTCACTCGATCAACAACTCACTGGCTCTGGGGATCAGCCAGCTTCACTGGAGCACCGGCGAGGTGCTGGCGCTGATGGTTGCGTTCGGTGGGCGTGATCTGGCGCGTCACCGGGCCGCTGGCCGGCCGAGCGACGCCCGCGATCTCGAGGGCGCCGCCCCGCACTCGCCCTTTCGGATGATTTACTTCGTCGCGTGTCTTGGCGGCGCGCTCGCTCCCTGGGGATAGGCACCGCGCTGACGCTCGCCGCGGTCGCACCGGGTCAGGCGAGCGCCGCGGGCCACTCCGGCAACGACGACGAGCGCCGCGCCGACGGCGACGGCGCCGACGCGACCGCGCCGCCGACCGACCGGCCCGGCCGGCCCGACGAGCACAACTTCGACCACGCCGGCGCCCGCCGCGGGCAAGGTGACGCTGTACCTGCCCGACGTGTTCTTCGTCGGACCGCCAGCCGGTGACCGTGCCGCGCCGCTCGTTCCACGTGGTGGGGATCGTCCGGCCCTACGTCCCGGGCCAGTGGGTGACGGTCCGCACCTACCTGGGGCATCGTCTGATCAAGTCGGACGAGCTGCGGCTGCGGCCCTCCCGCAACGGGCAGGTACGGCCAGTTCACCGAGGGCGTTCAGCAGCCCGGGCGTCGGCGGGGTCACGGTGTCCGTGGTCCACGCCGCGACTCCGCAGCTGCAAGCGCGTTGACCTCGCAGCGGCGCTTGTCGGTGCTCGACGAGCGCGCCGGGTTCGGGTCGAGCGGGCGATTCGTCCAGCTGATCCAGCAGCGCCTCGCCGCGCTTCACTTCTACATCCCGCAGACCGGGGTGTATGACGAGGGCACCGGGTGGGCGATCGACGCCTACCACCGGCTGCTGCATTGGGGCACCTCGCAGATCTCTCGACGGGCGCACGATCAGCTTCCTGCTCGACGGCTTCGGCGCGTTCAAGGTGCGCTTCCCCAGACCACGGCCGCCACGCCGAGGGCGACCTCTCGCTCCAGGTGCTCGCGCTGGTCAACGGCTCGCAGGTCGACGGCGTCTATCCGATCAGCTCGGGCAAGCCGTCGACGCCGACGATCCTCGGCGACTTCCAGGTGTACTCGAAGGTGCCCGGCTACCTCCCGGACGGGATGTACTACTCGAACTTCTTCTTCCGCGGCTACGCGATCCACGGCTACGACCCCGCGCCCGACTACCCGGCGAGCCACGGCTGCATGCGTCTGCCGATCGCCGACGCGATCTCGGTCTACGGCTGGCTGAACGTCGGCGACTGGGTCGACGTCTACTACTGATCGGCTACGTTCGCGAGACGGCGCGGCGGCCGGGAGAGCCGACCCCTCGCGCGTAGCGGGCGAGGTAGCCCAGCCCGAAGCCGTAGAGCAGGAGCGCGCAGATCAGCGCGAACAACCGCTTGCCCCATTGGCTGCTCGATTGGAACACCGAGCGGAACGGGGAGGTCAGGGCGTTCGAGGCATTGTCGATGAAGCGCCGCGCGCCGAGCGTGATGCGGGCCGGTGGGCGTGACGCTCGGGCTGGTCGGCGTGCCCGACGCGATCTGCGCGACCTGGTGCTTTGAGGCACCCGAGAGCTGGTCGCGAGCGAACAGCGCAAACGACGCGATCACGAGCGCGCAGCAGATGTACGAACACAGCACCAGGCCCCGGCTAACCACGGTCTGATTATCGGCCGCTTGCGCCTCTAGGATGAGTTTTGCCGATGAGCGTCGACACACGGACGAATGCACGCGAGCGGCTGCTCGCCGAGCTGCGCGAGCACGCGCTGGTGATCGGGAGGTGTCGTCCTGACCAGCGGCCGCACCTCCCAGTATCTGATCGACGCCAAGCGCGCGATCCTGCGCCCCCGGGCTTTCGGGCGCTCGGCGAGCTCGTCGCCGAGCAGGCGCGGCGCGTGGGGCGCGACCGCGGTCGGCGGGATGACGATGGGCGCCGATCCGATCGCGTGCTCGGCGCTCGCGGGCGGCGCCGAGGTCAAGGCGTTCTTCGTGCGCAAAGAGGTCAAGACCGCATGGGCTCGTCGCGCCGGATCGAGGGTCCGGCGCTGGACCCGGACGAGCGCTGCATGATCGTCGAGGACGTGGTCACAACCGGCGGCTCGACGATCCGCGCGATCGAGGCGGTGCGCGAGGAGGGCCACGAGATCTGCGGCGTGCTCGCGATCTGCGATCGGCTGGCCGGGGGAGCCGACGCGATCGAACAGGCCGCGGGCGCGCCGTTCGTCGCGCTGACGACGATCGACGAGGTCTATCCCGAGCGTCCGGACCGCTAGCGTCCGGCGCTAGGTCGGGAGGCTGCGGCAGCTCGGCGGTGCGCTGGTGGACGGCCTGCACCATCCAGCCGCCGTGCGGGCGCGGCGTGAACAGCACGAGCGGGTTGCCGTGGCGGATCGCCTCGCCGTACTTGAAGCCGACCTTGGCGACGTTCACGTGGAGCGTCCAGGCGAGGATCGTCTGGTACTCCAGCCGCGTGAGCGGTTCGCCGCAGGCGTTCAGCCTGCCGGCGCCTCCCGAGCACGTGACGACGGCCCGCGAGCCGGTCGATCTCCTTGGTCCGCGCCCGCTGGTAGTCGATGCCGCGCTTTGTCCCTCGTGCGGTTGAGATCGCCGGCGGTACCAGGAAGCCGACGAGCACGGCCACCAAGGCCACCCCGCCCCAGCCGTACGGCGCCAGCGGACGGGCCTGCTGCCCCCGTCCGGCGATCCACCTCGGGATCTCCGCGAGCAGCCGGCCGACGAGAGCCGCCGCGATCACCACCATCACCGCCCCTGCGCCGAACATGTAGCGCCCCAGCCCAGGCCAGCCGTGGAGCGCGAACGCGATCTCGATCACGACCCAAGCGACTGCTCCCGCGGCCAGGGCCAGCGTGACCAGGTCGCGCCGGACCGCCGCCCACACGACCGAGGCGAGCGCCGCGATCTCCAGCGGCGTGGGGTACAGGTCGAGGAACCGGTCGATCGTGCCGAACACCCGGTTGCTCTTCAGCCGTCGGCCCGAGCCGAACGCGTTGGACGCCGATACAAACGGGCTGCGAGACGTGATCGCCGGGACCCCGAACCAGAGCAGTAGCAGCGCCGCGATCCCGACGACGATCACCCACCTCATCGAGGGGATCGCGCGCCACGCCCAGATCGAGTACAGCGCCAGAAACGGCCACACCTCCGGCCGCCCGAGCGAAGCGAGCACGCCGAGCGCGAACGCCCAGCGCGGGCGCCCGGACAGATGGCAGTCGATCGCTCCCAGGCAGAGCGCGGCGATCATCGTGTCCGACTGCGAGCTCAGCGCGTAGTGCCACCAGTCCTGGATGCCGACCAGCGCCACCGCCCCGAACACGCCGGCGACGATCCCCGCGTAGCGCACGCGCCGATCCGAGTGCCAGCGCCCTGGGTTCTCGCCGGGCGGCGCCGTGACGGTCAGCCGGTACGCGATACGGCCGGCGGCGACCGACCCGCCGAGCGTGATCGCCACGCAGGTGACCATCCACAGCCACATCTCGTAGTGGCCGAACAGCGCGAACGGGACGGTGAACAGGTATGGCAGCGGCTTCCACGAGGGGGCGGCATTGGTGTTGAGCGACCCGGCGAGCGTCTGGTGCCCCCAGACGAGCCAGCCGTAGGAGTCGAAGCTCGGCCGGGTGCTCGCCCACAGCACGATCCCGAGCGCCACCGCCAGCACCAGCGCCGCAACCCCGAGCGCGATCCATGCGCCACGCGCGAGGCCTCTGGGTCGGCGAGCCCCGACTCCGGGCGTGCGCCTGACGGCGGGAGAGGTGACGGTCACCGGTGTAGGTGGATCAGGACGCCGCCGGGGTGCCGCGGCGTGACCACATACTCGGCGTGCAGCCCGCTGCAGCGCGCGACCTGCGACGGGCGCGTGTGCCACGGCAGCACCGACCAGCCGCCTGACGCCACCGGCCTGATCAGCACCTTGGGGATGTTCTTGCGCAACTCGACCTTCTCGACGTGCTGCTGGAGGCCGCCGACGGAGCCGACGTTGCGGTGGTAGATCCACGCCAGCGCACTCGCGTAGGCCACGTCCGTCACCGGCTGGCCGCAGTTCGCAATGTGGCGAGCGCCGCCCAAGAGGTTCGTCGTCGTCTGAAGCAGCGCGATCTGGTGCGTGCGGGCACGCTCGTGGCGCAGGTCGTGGCGCTCGGTCCGGATCCGGGCGACGGCACCGGGCACCAGTGTTCCCACCAGCACGGCCACCACCGGGATCCCTGCCCAGCGGGGGATGCCGCGCCTCAAGCCGCGGGAGCCCGGCGAGCACGAGCCCGACGCCCACGCCCGCGAGCACCGCGGCGACGGCGGCGGGCTCGAACATGTAGCGCCCCAGCGCCGGCCAGCCGTGATAGGCGAACGCGATCTCGACGATCACCCAGCCGACCGCGCCGGCGGCCAGCGTAAGGATCAGGCGGTTGCGTCTCACCGCCGCGACGACGAGCGTGAGCACCACCGCGATCCAGACCGGGATGTACTCGAGGTCCTTGAAGCGCCCCAGCGTGCCGAAGAACTGGTTGTGGCGCAGCGCGCGCGGAGACTTCTGCGCCAGGTCGCCCGCGAGCAGTGGCCGGCCGTTGGTGATCGTCGGAATCCCGAACCACCCGAACGCGACGACCAGCGCGCCGGCGACCAGCATCCACCGCATCGACGGCAGCTTGATCCACGCCCAGACCCCCCACAGCGCGAGCCACGGCCCCGCCTCGGGGCGCCCGAGCGTAGCGAGCACACCGAACAGAAGCGTCCAGCGGTACTTGCCGAGCAGGTGCATGTCGATCGCGGCGAGCGTGAACGTCACCAGCATCGGGTCGGACTGGAAGCTGAGGATGTAGTGCATGTAGTCCTGGAGCCCCAGCACCGCCGCGCCCGCGAAGATCGCCGCGGCGCGCGGCGCGTATCGCGCCGACCGGCGAGTCGTCCAGCGCGTCGTCGTCCCGCCGCCGCTCAGCCGATAGGCGATCCGGCCCGCGAACACCGCGCCCGCCAGCGCCACCGCGGCGGAGAAGAACATCCACAGCCACATCTCGTAGTGGCCGAACAGCGCGAACGGGACCGTGAACAGGTAGGTGAGCGGCTTCCAGGAGGGCGCGCCGCCGAGGTCGAGCGACAGATGAAGCGTCTGGTAGCCCCACACCAGCCAGCCGTAGGCGTCGTAGCTCGGGCGCGTCCGCGCGTACAGCACCAGCACGACCGAGAGCACCGCGATCACGACCGTGGTCGTCCACCACGGGTGCGCGGCGACGAACAGGCGCAGCGTCCAGGGCACCGGCTCGGGTGCCCGCTCTGGTTGAGGTGCCGCCGGCTCCGGTGGGATCGGCGGTGCTTCTAGCGTGCTCTCGGACACGGAGAGGGGCGGACGGTAGCACGGGGCAGCGGTGAGAATCGCCTTACCGCGTGCCCCGGTAGGCGGCCCCCTTGCGGGTGCCGCTCAGAGTCTGGATGCCCCCGGCAGGAATCGAACCTGCATCCCGCGCTTAGGAGGCGCGTGCTCTATCCATTGAGCTACGAGGGCGTGCGCGCCAGGGTATCCGGCGCAGAGTGCGTGAGCATCGGATGAGCGTCCGATTAAGCAAGCCGCCGGCAGGAACGACTCCGCATCGGGCGAATCCTTATGGGCCGGTCAAATCGAATCGGTTGAGGCGTTTCGCGAGGCAACGGCGTGACCACGTCACGCGTGGCCCGCGCTTGACATGATCCCGCTCGCTTGCAGAATGCACACGTTCACCTTCGCTCTGGGGAGAGCCGCATGAGAACTGATTACGTCCCGTCCGCCGCCGCCACTGACGACCGCGCGCATCCGCCGGCAGGTTCCGTCGGGCCCGGCGGATCGCCGCCTGGGCCAGCTTGGCCGCGCTCGTACCGGCCCTGGCCGCGTGCGGCAGCAGCAGCAGCAACAGCAGCAACGCCAACAAGACCGAGTCGAGCCTCGGCACGGTGCTGTACGGGACGCTGCCGCCGGTCGGGACCCCGGTCAAGGCGGGCACGATCACCCAGGGCCAGCTCACCGGCCAGACGCCGACGTACATCTTCCCGATCGTCCCGGCGGCGAACGCCTCGCGGGCACGATCTCGCTGAACACCCAGATGTTCATGCCGCTCTACGGCGGTCCGACCGGGGCCGAGCCCAAGGTCAACGACGGCCTCAGCGCCGCGAACCCGCCGGTCTTCAGCAACGGCGACAAGACCGTCACGATCCCGATCAAGCCAGGGCTGAAGTGGTCCGACGGCGCCCCGATCGACGCCAACGATGTGGTCTTCTGGTTCGACCTGCTGAAGGCGGCGGTCAAGGAGAGCCCGGCCAACTGGGCTCAGTTCACGCCCGGGCCTGCTGCCCGACAACGTCGCGAGCATCAGCGACCTCGGGCAAGTACGACGTCGTGATGCACCTGAAGCAGCCCTACAACCCGGGCTTCTTCCTCAACAACAACCTCCAGGACACCAACGGCGGCGTCTACCCGCTGCCGAGCACGCGATTGGAACGTCGCGTCGGCGGGCGGTCCGCACCTCGACTACACGAACCCGGCCAACGCCAAGAAGATCTACGACTACCTGAACAAGCCGGGCGCGTCGGTCGCGACCTTCGCGCAGCAACCCGCTGTGGCAGGACGTCTCCGGGCCGTTCAAGCTGACAGTCGTTCAGCCCCACGAACAGCTCGTACGACGCTGGTCCCGAACCCGAGTTACGGCGGAACGCCGAAGCCGGTCATGTCCGAGGTCGCAGGTCAACACCTACACCGGGCTTCACGGCCGAGCTCAACGCGATGAAGGGCGGGAGCCTCGACGTCGCGTCGGGATCGACCCCTCGCAGCTCGCCGAGGCGCCGGCGCTGAAGACGCAGGGGATCGACATCTTCGGCGGTCCCGGCTGGGGCTGGTTCGGCGGGATCTCAACTTCAAGGACACGACCAACCACTTCGACAAGATCATCTCCCAGCTCTACGTCCGCCAGGCGATCGCGAGCTGATCGACCAGCCGGCGATCATCAAGGGCGTCTACAAGGGCGCGGCGGTGCCCGCGTACGGCCCGGTTCCGTCGGCGCCGACCTCGCCGTACGCGCCGGCGAGCGCGACCACGCCCGCCTACCCGTACAACCCCGCGAAGGCGGTGTCGCTGCTGAAGGCCCACGGCTGGAAGGTCGTGCCGGGCGGGCACGACGACCTGCGCCAAGCCGGGCACGGCGGCCGACGAGTGCGGCGCCGGCATCCCCGCCGGGACGCCGATCTCGTTCGTGTGGGCCAACCAGCCCGAGGCCGTCGGCGACGACCGGCGCGCTCGAGTCCGAGGTGGTCGCCTCCGAGGCCAAGCAGGCGGCCGGGATCAACATCCAGCTGCAGACGAAGACGTTCAACTTCCTGATCGTCCAACTACAACAACGCGAACCCGGCCGCCGCCAAGTACACCAACGACTGGGGCGTCAACAACTACGGCGGCCTGTTCACCGACTACTACCCGACCGCGAACCGGCGATCTGGAACACGGGCGGCGGGTTCAACAGCGGCGGCTACAGCGACCCGACGGCGAACCAGCTGATCAACGCCTCGGTGCACAGCGGCGACCCGAACGCGGTCAAGACCGAGGCCGCAGTACTTCGCGACGCACCTGCCGGTGTTGTTCATGCCCGACCAGGACTACCTGCTGGCGGTCAACGGCAAGAAGGTCGGCGGGCCGCCGCGATCGGCTGGACCGTCGATGACCCAGCAGCAGTGCTTCCCGCAGTACTGGTACACGGTCAAGTAGCAGAGCCGTACGCAGTGAGCGACGCCGCGCTCAAGGACCGAGCGTAATGTTGGCGACCGGATGCATGTGACCAGAACTGACTCGCGGCGAGCCGCGCGGATGACCGGATACATCATCCGCCGGCTCGCTGTCGCGATCGTGGTCACGTTCGGGATCGCGTCGATCACGTTCGCGCTGCTGCACTACCTGTCGCCGCAGCCCGGTGTACGACGTGCTGGGCGCGAAGGCGCAGCCGGCCGCGGTCGACGTCGTGGAACAAGCTGCACGGCTACGACCGGCCGGAGCTCGCCCAGTTCTTCAGCTACCTCGGGAACCTGGTGCAGCTGAACTTCGGCTACTCGTACAAGCTCGGCCAGAGCGTCAGCGCGCTGTTCAAGGAGAACGCCGGGCCGCAGCGCCTATCTGTCCGGCGCCGCGCTCGTGCTGTCGCTGCTGATCGCGATGCCGCTCGGGATCGCCCAGGCGGTCAAGCGCAACAGCATCGGCGACTACGCGGCCACGACGCTCAACTTCGTGCTCTACTCGATGCCGTCGTTCTTCCTCGGCCTGATCCTGATCCAGTTCTTCGCCCTGGACCTGCGCGATCTTCCCGCCGACGGTCAGCGACTCGATCACGACCACCTGGCAGGCGATCACCCACCCGCTCCAGCTGACGCCTGCCGATCGTGACGCTGGCGGCGATCAACGTCGCGTCGTTCAGCCGCTACATGCGCTCCTCGGCGCTCGACAACCTCGCCCAGGACTACATCCGCCTGGCGCGCGCCAAGGGCCTGTCCGAGCGCGCCGTGCTGTTCCGGCACCTGCTGCGCAACGCGTGCCTGCCGATGATCACGCTCGTCGGCCTGTCGATCCCCACGCTGCTGGCGGGCAACCTGCTGATCGAGGTGCTGTTCAACTACCAGGGCCTCGGGCTGCTGTTCTACAACGCGCTCGGGCAACCAGGACTACCACGATCCTGCTCGCCTACACGATCCTCGGCGGGATCCTGACGGTGCTCGGCAACCTGATGGCCGACATCGCCATCACCGTCGCCGACCCGCGGGTGCGACTTGACTGATCCGGTCAGACCGGTCGTCGAGCCAGGGCCGGCCCTCGGCGGCGCGCGCCCAGATCGAGATCTTCCCCGGCGGCGCCCGAGGGCGGCGAGGTCCAGATCATCGCGAGCGGCTGGCGGCTCGCGCTGCGCGAGTTCATGTCACAACCGCCTCGCCGTGGTCGGCGCCGGGGTGCTCGTGTTCTTCGTGCTCTTCTGCTTCCTCGGCCCGCTCGTCTACCACACCAACCAGATCGAACTTCAACCCGCTGATCACCGATCTGGCGCCGGGCGGCGGCCATCCTGCTCGGCACCGACGAGCACGGCTTCGACGAGCTCGGCCGGATCATGGCGGGCGGGCAGACGGCGCTCGAGATCGGCTTCTTCGCGTCGTTCATCGCGACCGTGATCGGCACGCTGTAGGGAGCGATCGCCGGGCTCGTCGGGCGGGATCATCGACGGGGTCATGATGCGCTTCGTCGACATCCTGCTGTCGATCCCGTTCCTGTTCATCGTGCTCGTGCTGGCGACCAAGTACAGCGCGACGGTCGTCGAGGAGAGCCTGATCATCGGCCTCTTCTCGTGGCTGGTTCCGGCGCGGCTGGTGCGCGGCGAGGTGCTGACGCTGCGCGTGCGGGACTTCGTCTCAGGCCGCGCGCGTGATGGGCAGCGGCGCAGTCCCGGATCGTGCTCAGGCACCTGATCCCCAACGCGCTGTCGGTCGTGATCGTCAACATCACCTTCCAGGTCGCCGACTCGATCCTCGCGCTCGCCTACCTCGGCTTCCTCGGCTTCGGCCTGCAGTACCCGGCGGCGTCGTGGGGGGACATGCTCGGCAACGCCCAGACACGTACGTCTCCTCGGGCTACTGGTGGCTCGTGTATCCGGTCGGCGCGCTGCCTGGTCGCGGTCGTGCTGGCGGCAACCTCGTCGGCGACGCGCTGCGCGACGCGTTGGACGTGCGGCTGCGCCGCCGCTGAAAGGACGTCTGACGGCTTGGCTGCCGCCCTCGAGGTCACCAACCTCACCACCCACATCAAGCTCTCCCGGTCCGTCGTCCAGGCGGTCGGCAACGTCGACCTCGCGATCGACGCCCGGCGAGACGCTCGGCCTGGTCGGCGAGTCGGGCTGCGGGCAAGTCGATGCTCGGCCTCTCGATCCTCGGCCTGCTGCCCGCCGGCGGCCACATCGTCGAGGGCTCGATCAAGGTCGAGGGCCGCGAGCTCGTCGGGCTGCCGGAGCCGGAGCTGCGGCAAGCTCCGCGGCAACGACGGTCGCGATGATCTTCCAGGACTCGCAGTCCTCGCTGAACCCGACGAAGACGATCGGCGAGCAGGTCGCCGAGCCCGTGCGCCTGCACCGCGGTGCCTCGCGCAAGGAGGCGCACCGACCGCGCGCTCGAGGTGCTCGAGCTCGTCGGGCTGCCGCAGCCCAAGGAGCGGCTGCGACGACTATCCCCACCAGCTCTCGGGCGGGCTGCGCCAGCGCGTGATGATCGCGATCGCGCTCTCCTGCGAGCCGAAGGTGCTGATCGCCGACGAGCCGACGACCGCGCTCGACGTCACGATCCAGGCGCAGATCCTGGCGTTGCTCGACGACCTCGAGGACCGGCTCGGGATGGCGACGCTGCTCGTCACCCACGACATGGGCGTCGTCGCCGGGCGCACCGACCGGATCAACGTCATGTACGCGGGGCGGATCGTCGAGACCGCGCCGACCGGCGAGCTCTTCAGCGCGATGCGCCATCCCTACACCCAGGCGCTGCTCGGCTCGATCCCGCGGCTCGATCAGGACAACACGCGAGGCGCTGGTCAGCGATCCCGGGCCTGCCGCCCGACCTCGACCAACCCGCCGCCGGGCTGCCGCTTCGCGCCGCGCTGCCCGCTGCGCGACCGACCAGTGCCGCGAGCAGGAGCCGCCGCTGACCGGCGACGACCCGCGCGCACCTGTTCGCCTGCTGGCACCCGGTCGACGGGCCGATCACGTCGCGGCCCGAGATCGTCGGCCGCTGCACGCAGCCCAGCGCGCGCCGCGGCACGCGACGAACGGACACCTGCTCGAGATCGAGGACGTGGTCCGCGAATACCCGGTCACCGCCGGCGCGATCCTGCAGCGGAAGGTCGGCTCGGTGAAGGCGGTCTCCGGGGTCGACGCTGCACGTCGACGCCGGCGAGACGCTCGGCCTGGTGGGCGAGTCCGGCTGCGGCAAGACGACGCTCGGCAAGCTGATCGTCGGCGTCGAGAAGCCCGACGCCGGGCAGATCACGCTCGACGGGACGCGAGGTCTTCCGGATGCGCGGACGGGCGCTGCGCCGGGCGCGCCGCGACCTGCAGATGATGTTCCAGGACCCGTACGCGTCGCTGGATCCGCGGATGCGGGTTCAGGCGATCCTGCGCGAGCCGCTCGTGATCCAGGGCGATCGGCAGCCGCAAGGAGCAGGACGAGCGAGATCCGCGCGGCTGCTCGACGAGGTCGGGCTGCCGCGCGAACGCGCTCGAGCGCTACCCGCACGAGTTCTCCGGCGGCCAGCGCCAGCGGATCGCGCTGGCCCGCGCGCTGATGCTCGAGCCGAAGGTGATCGTCGCCGACGAGCCGGTCAGCGCGCTCGACGTCTCGATCCGCTCGCAGGTCCTGAACCTGATGAAGCGCCTGCAGGCCGAGCACGGCATGGCCTCGGTGGTGATCTCCCACGACCTGGCGGTCGTCAAGTACCTGGCCGACCGGATCGGGGTCATGTACCTCGGCAAGCTCGTCGAGCTCGGGAGCGGCGACGACATCTACCAGCGCGCCGGCGCACCCGTACACCGACGCGCTGATCAAGACGATCCCGGTGCCCGACCCGGCGGCCGAGCGAGCCAAGGACGAGGTCGGGATCCGCGGCGAGCTGCCGAGCCCGGTGAACCCGCCGTCGGGGTGCCGCTTCCGCACCCGCTGCCCGCGGGCACAGGAGCTGTGCGCGGAGGAGGAGCCGCTGCTGCGGCCGTTCGGACCGGGGCACAGGCGGCCTGCCACTTCCCGCTGCGAGACGCCCTCGGATACAGACGGTCGGCCCACAGACGGCGGCGCGCCGCGGCCGAGTCGGCGTAGGCGGCGCTACTCCTCGACGTACAGCGACTCGCGCGCCAGCTCGTCGCCGTTCTTGCTCCAGAGCTTGATCTCGAGGAAGTCGGAGCGGTAGTTGTCGGGCGCGATCAGCGTGAAGCGCTGGTCGCTGAGCTCGCACTGATCGACGGCGAGGTTCGCGAGCTCCGCCGTCACGAGCGCGCCGCCGGGGATCAGCGGGACGCCCCAGACCAGGGTCATCTCGGCGGTGTTGCCCACCTCCCCTCGCCAGCTGCCGATCACCTCGTCGTTGAGGTCGAGCTTCCAGTCGGGATTGGCCTCGGCGAGCTCCGAGGTGAAGTCGGCGCTGGCCGCAAACTCCGAGGGCCCGCTCGATCCCTCGCTGAACGACACGTAGCCGAACAGCTCGTAGCCCTGCTCCGTTCGCGCGACCGCTGGGACGTAGGTGCGTCCCGCGTAGGTGCGGTCGGGGAACCAGGCGATCTCCCCGGGCTCGCCGATCTCCTCGCCCTCTGTGTCGATCTCCCGCAGGCGGCGAGGAAATGTCCCTTCAGCGTCTCCGCCCAGCGGCCGTACGGAAGCCCCTCCTGGGGAGGCTCGGCGGCAAAGCTGATGACGAAGCGGTCGGTTGGCGGCATCGGTCGCCGCGGGAGCCTACACGGTGGAGCGCGCGAGAGCCAGCCTCAGAACGCGCCCCGGCGGCTGAGCACCGCCGGGATCGTCTTCAGCAGGATCGAGAGGTCGAGCATGATCGACCAGCGCTCGAGGTACAGGAAGTCGAGCCGGACGAGGTCGTCGAAGTCGAGCTCGGCGCGGCCCGAGACCTGCCACAGCCCGGTGATCCCGGGGAGCACCAGGTAGCGCTTCTTGTGCCAGTCCTCGAGGCGGTCGAAGTCCCGCATCGGCAGCGGCCGGGGGCCGACCAGCGACATCTCGCCGCGGACGACGTTGACCAGCTGCGGCAGCTCGTCGAGCGAGTAGCGGCGCAGGAAGCGGCCGACGCGCGTCAGCCGCGGGTCCTTGCGGATCTTGAACAGCGCGCCCGACTGCTCGTTGAGCGGCTCGAGGTCGGCCTGGACCTGGTCGGCGTGCTCGCGCATCGTCCTGAACTTGAAGCAGTAGAACGGCCTGCCGCCGATCCCCGGACGCGACCGAGCGGTAGATCACCGGACCGCGCGAGCTCAGCTTCACGGCGACCCGCGATCGCCAGCAGCAGCGGCGAGAGCACGAACAGCCCGACGGTCGCGACGACCAGGTCGAAGGTCCGCTTCAGCGCGTAGTCGATCCCCTGGAACACCGGCGGGCGGAGCTTGAACAGCGGCACGATCTGGCCCGGCACGAACTCGGCGCGGTCGATCAGGATCTCCATCGTCGACGGTGCGACCTGGACGGTGATGCCTCGCTGGTGGCAGAGGTCCACCAGCTCGACCGCCTTGTCCTGCGGGAAGTCGGGGTCGGCGATGATCACGTCCTGGATGCGCTCGCGGGCGAGCACGTCGGGCAGGTCGTCCATCTGCCCGAGCGAACGCAGCCCGTTCTGCGGGCGCGGGGACGAGCGAGACGTAGCCGGCGATCTGGACCCCCATCCGCGAGCGGCCCTCGAGCGCGTGCGCGACGGCCTCGATGTGCTTGCCCGAGCCGACGAGCAGCGCTCGCGCTCGTAGCCGGCCTGCGCCAGCAGCCAGCCGGTGACGCGAAGATGGATCTCGCGCAGCGCCGCGATGTAGGCGACGCGCGAAGAACAGCGAGCCGTAGAAGATGTAGTAGCTGGAGAAGTGCTCGCCGTTGGCCAGCGCGAACACCAGCGCGATGATCGTCACCTGGAACAGCGCGGTGGCGATCCGCGCCAGCCCGGGCCGGCGCGGGCGGTCCGCATAGAGGTCCGCTCGGGCGAACATCAGCACGGTGATCAGGTACGCGAACGCCACCCAGTGCCGGCTCTCCTGCCACGCAAGCGGACGCGCTGAGGTGGCCGTGCAGCGCGAGCTTCAGCGCCAGCGCGGTGAACAGCGCGCCCCAGACGCCGATCGAAGTCGAGCGCCAGCAGCGAGACGACGCGCGCCACCCGCCGCAGCGTCTCGAGGCGGAGCAGGAACGACAGCGCGGCGGACGCTTGCGCCGGACGTCGCGCTGCGGCAGCAGCGCAGACGCGGTCGCGACGTCGGAGAGCTCCTCGCGTTCGGTCTCCGGTGGTACCTGTCTGCTGGATCGTCACGTCGTGCCTGGTACCCGTCATCAAGTTCCCCTACTGCGCCTGTTGGAACGTGTAACGGTAGCTGGACAACTAAGTTTCGCGGTTGGGTGGTGCAGCATGACGCCGCGCCAGTCGGCGTCCCGCTAGATCGGGGCGTTCGCCGGGACTGGGGGCTCAGTTGCCGGCGCCGACGAGCGCCTCGACGCCGGACTGCTCGATCGTCCGCCGGAGCCCCTCGCGGAGGTCGACCTTGCGGCTCCCAGCCGAGGATCTCCCTGGCCAGCGTGATGTCCGGCTGGCGCACCTGCGGGTCGTCGGTCGGGAGCGCCTCGAACACGATCTCCGAACGCGAGCCGGTCACCTCGATCACGGCCTTGGCGAGCTCGAGCAGCGTGAACTCGTTCGGGTTGCCGATGTTGACGGGGTTGTGGTAGCCCGGACTCGGCGAGCGCGATCAGCCCGCGGATCTCGTCCTCGACGTAGCAGAACGACCGCGTCTGGGAGCCGTCGCCGAAGACGGTGATCGGCCGGTCCTGGAGCGCCTGGCGCAGGAACGTCGGGATCGCCCGGCCGTCGTGGGGCCTCATTCGTGGGCCCGTACGTGTTGAAGATGCGGACGATCGCCGTGTCCACGCCCTGCTGGCGGTGGTAGGCCATCGTCAGCGCCTCGGCGTACCGCTTGGCCTCGTCGTACACGCCGCGGGGACCGATCGGGTTGACGTGGCCCCAGTAGGTCTCGGGCTGCGGATGCTCCTGCGGGTCGCCGTAGACCTCGCTCGTCGACGCGAGCAGGAAGCGCGCGCGATGCTTCTTCGCGAGCCCGAGCGTGTGGTGGGTCCCGTAGGAGCCGACCTTGAGCGTGTGCAGCGGGAGCCGCAGGTAGTCGATCGGCGAGGCCGGCGAGGCGAGGTGGTAGACGAAGTCGATCGGCTCATCGACGAAGTAGGGCTCGATGATGTCGAGGTTGAGGTGGACGAACTCGTCGGAGCGGATGTGCTCGATGTTGTTGAGCGTCCCGGTCTCGAGGTTGTCCACGCAGATCACGCGATGGCCGCGCTCGAGCAGCTCGTCGCAGAGGTGGGACCCGAGGAATCCGGCGCCGCCGGTGACAAGGCTGGTTGGCATCGCGCGTGAATCTACAGCCGCGAGCGCGGCCGCGGCGCAGCACGTGCTCGTCGCCGCGGCGGATCGTGAGCTTCTCGGAGTCGAAGTGCTCGAGCAGCGCCTGGGCGAACTTCCGCGAGGTTCCGAGCTCGTCGCGGAGCGCCGCGAGCGTGATCGCGCCGCCGTTGCGCTCGGCCAGGGCGATCACGCGGGCGTCGGATCTCGGCGAGCACGTCGGGGTGGTAGTGGAGGCTCTTGGAGACCCGGACCGCGCGACCGGCTTCGCGGAGCGCCGCCAGATCGCTTGCGTCGAGCTCCGAGTCGAGCGGTGGCTCGAGGCCGGCTTCTTTGAGTCGCTGTTCAAGCGCTAGGGCGCTCGTGGGCAGCCGCCCGGAGGGGCGGCGCTGCCGCGAGCCCGCCTCGTCCGGTCGCCCACCGGCGCCGGTGCTCGTTCGTCGCTCTCGCGGTCCGGCCTGCTCCCCTCTGGCCAGGCGCTCAAGCTGCGTCAGCGCGTCTCGGCTCGGTCCGTGCTTCTTCGGGTGCGCGTCGAGGACCACGCCGCCGCCGAGCGTGTCCGGGGGCGCGATCTGGCGGATCACGAGCGCGGTCGCCGGCCATCGGGACGAGCGGCTGCTCGAGCCTGAGCTGCCAGAACGGGCCGCCGAGCCAGGCGAGCCGCGCGGGCGTCTCCCGCGTGCCGTGGTGGACCTGAACGCGGTCGCCGTGCTCGGGTTCGCGGTCGCGCGAACTCGAGCTGCGCGTCGATCAGGTAGGTCGGCCGCAGCTCGGAGTCGGCCGCGGCGAGGACGTCGCCGCGCTCGATCTCCGCGACCGCCACGCCCACCAGGTTGACCGCCACGCGCTGGCCGGCGGCGGCGCGTTCGATCGGCTCGTCGTGGACCTGGACGCGCGCGGACGCGGACCCGCCGGCCGCTCGGGAGCAGCACGAGCTCGTCGCCGCGGCCAATCGATCCGCTCCACAGCGTCCCGGTGACGACCGTCCCGGCGCCGCGGATCGTGAACACGCGGTCGATGTGCAGCCGGGGCGGGCCCGGCGCTCGCGCGCGGCTCGGCGCGCGACCCGGCCACGTCGCTCGAGCGCTGCGCGCAGCTCGATCGAGGCCCTCCCCGGTCCGCGACGAGACGGCGATCGCCTCGGCGCCGGGAAGCAGCTCGGCGGCCTCGAGCATCGCCACCTCGGGATCGGCCAGATCGCTCTTCGTCACCGCGACCACGCCCGTCTCGATGCCCAGCGCTCGGAGCACCAGGGCGTGCTCGCGCGTCTGCGGCATCACCCCGTCGTCGGCGGCGATCGTCATCAGGTACAGATCGATGCCGGTCGCGCCGGCGACCATCGTCCGCACGAAGCGCTCGTGGCCGGGGGCGTCGATCACCGAAAGCCGTCGCCCGGACGGGAGCGTCAGAGCCGGCGTACCCGAGCTCGATCGAGATCCCGCGCGCGCGCTCCTCCGGGAGGCGGTCGGTCGTCCACCCCGGTGAGCGCGCGGATCAGCGCGGTCTTGCCGTGGTCGATGTGGCCGGCGGTGCCGAGCGTCAGGGGGCGGCCGCCATGCAGCCGACTATAAGCAGCGGGCCCGCACGGATGCCCCGCAGTCAGAGCGGCCGGCGTACCCCGACCTCGTCGAGGTGGAAGAGCAGGTCCGCCGGGTCCTCGTAGACGCGGAGCGCGCCGGAGTAGATCAGCTCCTCACGGCCGTAGCCGCCCGACAGCAGCCCGATCCCGAGCGCGCGGGCGCGCTGCGCGGCGAGCATGTCCCAGACGCTGTCGCCGACGACGATGCTGTCGCGGATGTCGACGCCGATCCGATCGGCGGCGGTCAGGAACAGGTCCGGGTCGGGCTTGGCGTAGCGGACCTGGTCACGAGTGACGAGCGGCGTGTCCTGCGGCAGCTCCAGCAGCTCGAGCGCCAGCCTGGCGTAGCGCTCGACGCCGCTGGTCGCGATCGCCCACGGCACCCCGTGCTCGGTCAGCGTCGCCAGCAGGTCGGCGGCGCCGGGCAGCGGCCGCGACGCTGTCGAACTGGCGGATGTAGGCCTCGGCGTGGAGACGCGGGCAGCTTGCGCGAGCGTGTCACGGTCGAGGTCCGTGTCGAGCTCCCGCGCGAGCGCCGTGACGAACAGGCCGCCGCTCATCCCGATCCGGCGGTGGATCTTCCAGACCGAGAGGTTGATCCCGACCGCCTCGAGCGCCTGGCTCCAGGCCACGACGTGCTGGTAGACGCTGTCGATCAGCGTCCCGTCGAGGTCGAACAGGAACGCCGGCTGGATGCGGTCCTCGGTGCTCACGAGATCGCGGCCCGCACCGCGGCAGGCTGTGGGCCGCGACCTCCTCGTCGCGTCAGCGTGCGCGGGTCGAGCAGCACGCGGCCGTCGTGGATCCGAGCGACCACCGCGCGGATCGCCGCGCCGCAGCGCCCGCGCGATCGCCACCGGATCCGCGACGGCGCGCCAGCGCGACGACCGGTCCCTCGAGCTCGAGCAGCGGCAGCGCCCCGCCGCCGACCTTGGCGACGGCCGAGATGATCTCGGCATCCGGGCCGATCTGCTCGCGTAGCCGCTCGGCGCGCTCACGTAGCACGTGCGTCGCCGGCGTCGAGCATCGTCAGCACCGGGATCTCCGCGCGCGCGCGCGCCGGGTCGCGGTACAGCCTCAGCGTCGCCTCGAGCGCCGCGAGCGAAAGCTTGTCGATCCGCATCGCCCGCGCGAGCGGATGCGCCGCGCGCCGCCGCGACCGCGTCGGCGCGACCGACGATCAGCCCCGCCTGCGGTCCTCCGAGCAGCTTGTCGCCCGAGCAGCAGACGAGCGCCGCGCCCGCCGCGACAGACCGCGCGATCGATGGCTCCTCGCCGAGCGCCGGGATCCCGACGGCGTCGGCCAGCACGCCGGAGCCGACGTCGTCGATCACAGGGGCCCCGAGCTCGCAGAGCGTCCTCGATCGGCACCTCCTCGACGAATCCGAGGGCGCGGAAGTTCGACTGGTGGACTCGGAGGATCGCGCCGACCTCGGCCTCGGCGCCGCTGAGCGCGCGCTCGATAGTCGCGGAGCCGAGTCCGGTTGGTCGTGCCGACCTCGATCATCCGTGCGCCGGACTGGGCGATCACCTCGGGGATCCGGAAGCCGCCGCCGATCTCGACCAGCTGCCCGCGGGAGACGACGATCGCTCGCCCGGGACCCGCGAGCGCCGCTGCCGCCAGCAGCACGGCGGCGGCGCCGTTGTTGACGACGATCGCCGCCTCGGCTCCGGTCAGCTCGCGCAGCAGCGCCTCGACGTGGCATGCCAGCAGCCTCGCTCGCCGCTGTCGAGGTCGAGCTCGAGGTTGGAGTAGCCCTCGGCGGCGCGCGTCGACCGCCTCGCGAGCCGCGCCGCGAGCGGGCTGCGCCCCAAGTTGGTGTGGACGATCACGCCGGTGGCGTTGATGACCCGCCGCAGCGAGGGCCGCTCGAGCGCGTCGAGCAGCGCCCGCGCGCGCTCGAGCAGGTGCGCGGTGATCCAGCGCGGCGCCGGCTAGACAGGGCCGCCCGATGCTCGTCGATCGCGCGGCGGGCGGCGGCGACCGCCAGCGGGTGCGGGCGCGTCGAGCGTCGCCGCCAGCTCGTGGACCGCCGGCAGCTCTCTCAGGCGTTGCGTCTGGCGGTGTCGCTCCCCGCTACCCATTCGCCCTCCTCCTTCTTCCAGATCGGCGCGCGTGCCTTGATCTCGTCGATGATCTCCCTGGCGCCGGCGAACGCCGCGTCGCGGTGCGGCGCGGAGACGGCGATCGCGACCGATGGCTCCGACAGCGGCACGCGTGCCGATGCGGTGCTCGGCCGCCGCGGCGCAGAGCCCGTGACGCTCGATCGCGCGGCGCGACGATCTCGGCGATCTCCCGCTGCGCCATCTCGACGTACGCCTCGTATTCGAGCTCGGCAACCTCCCGCGTGACGCCCAGGAAGGTCGCGATCGCGCCCGGCGCGAGGGTCCCGTACGCGCTCGAGCAGGTCGTCGAGCACCAGCGGCTCGATCGGTCACGCGGACGTGCAGCGCGCCGACCGAGCCGCCGGAGACCGGCGGGATCAGCGCCACCTCGTCACCCGGCTGCAAGCACGGCGTCGGACTCGGCGTACTCGTGGTTGACGGCCATCACCACCGGGACGCCGTCGATCAGCCCGCCGAGCTGGCGCGAGCGCGTCGCCCACGCGGGCCCCCTCGGGCAGCTCGACCGCGATCTCGTCGGCGCCGGCGCGCTCGCGCAGCGCGGCGAACAGGCGCACGCGAACCTCCATGACCGGAAGGCTAGCTCGTTGCCCGCGCTCTGTTGGCGACGGGTTAAAGGTCGTCGCCAGCGGCCGCATTTGTGGCTTATGCTGCCGCCCTCTTCTGGGAAAGGAGCTTTTGTGATGCTTTCGTTGAAAAGCTGGTTCGCGGTTCCGGTCGTGCTGGCTGTGCGTCGGCGCGATCGCGGCGTGCGGTAGCAGCAGCTCGTCGTCGACATCGTCCACCACGACCAGCTCGACCACGCACCGCCGTCGACCACCGGGGCCAACGCGGCCGTGCGAAGCTGGTGCCCGCGGCGATCAAGTCCAAGGGGACGCTGACCGTCGCCGCGGACGCGAGCTACGCGCCGAACGAGTTCATCGGGCCCGACGGTCACACCGTCGTCGGGATGGACGCGGATCTGATCGAAGGCGCTCGCGGCGGTGATGGGGCTGAAGGCGAACGTCGTCAACGCGACGTTCGACACGATCATCCCCGGCCTCGCGGCCGGCAAGTACGACATGGGCGCCTCGTCGTTCACCGACACCAAGGCGCGTCAGAAGGTCGTCGACTTCGTCGACTACTTCTCCGCCGGGACGTCGTTCTTCACGAAGGCCACGGGCGGCACCTCGGTCACCGGGCTCGCCGACATCTGCGGCAAGACCGTCTCGGTCGAGAGTGGGACGACCGAGGAGACCGACGCCTCGGGTCAGAGCAAGAAGTGCAAGACGGCGGGCAAGCCGGGGGTCAACGTGCTCGTGTTCCCGACCAGACCGCCGCCAACCTGGCGCGTCTCCAGCGGCCGCGCGCAGCTCTGGATGGCCGACACGCCGGTGGCCGGCCTACCAGGTCAAGCAGTCACACGGCACGTTCAAGCTGGTCGGCCCGACCTACGGCGACGGCGCCGTACGGGCTGGCGCTCCCGAAGACGAGCGGGCTTGGCGCCCGCCGTTCTGGCCGCGCTGAAGGAGCTGATGAGCAACGGCACGTACACGTCGATCCTCAGCAAGTGGGGCATCCAGAGCGGTGCCATGCCGGCGTCGCAGGTCAAGATCAACGGCGCGACGAGCTAGCGCGTCAAACTACAGCTCAGAGGTGGCTACCTCCGAGCTGACTGACAAGCCGACGGGACGGCCCGAGGAGATCAAGGCCGTCCCCGTCCGGCGCCCAGGGCGATGGATCGCGGCGGCGATCGTGCTGCTCCTGGTCGCGCCGCGTCGATCAGGTCGATCGTCACTGACAAGGGCTTCGAGTGGCATGTCGTCGGTCACTACCTGTTCGACTCGCGCGTCCTGCACGGGGTCTGGCGACGATCTACCTGACCGTCCTGAGCGATGGCGATCGGGATCCTCCTGGGGATCGTGGCCGCGGTGATGCGGCTTTCGCCGAATCCGATCGTGTCCGGCGCGAGCTGGCTCTACATCTGGTTCTTCCGCGGCACTCCGCTGCTCGTCCAGGTCCTGTTCTGGTACAACATCGCGGCGCTGTTCCCGGTGATCTCGCTCGGGATCCCGTTCGGTCCGTCGTTCATCCACGAACCGGCAAACTCCCTGATCACGCCGCTCGTCGCCGGGCTGCTGGCGCTGGGCCTGAACGAGGGTGCCTACATGGCCGAGATCGTGCGCGCGGGGATCATCTCGGTCGACGAGGGCCAAACCGACGCGGCGCAGTCGCTCGGGATGAGCCGCCTTCAGACCATGCGGCGGATCGTCCTCCCGCAGGCGATGCGCGTGATCATCCCGCCGACCGGCAACGAGACCATCTCGATGCTGAAGAACACGTCTCTGCTCTACGTCGCTGCGTTCACGGAGCTGATCTATTCGGTCACGCAGATCTACGACGTCAACTTCCAGACGATCCCGCTGCTGATCGTCGCGAGCATCTGGTACCTGGTGATGACGAGCGTGCTCTATGTCGGGCAGTACTTCATCGAGCGGCGGTTCGGGCGGGGCTTCTCCCGTGCGGAACGGGCAACGATGCGGGCGCGCTGGTTGGGCATGAGCCGCGGTGGGGTGACCGAAACATGACGCGCCCACGCCGATGGTCAAAGCCGAGGCCGTCCACAAGCGCTTCGGGCGGCTCGAGGTACTGAAGGGGATCGACCTCGAGGTCCCGCGGGGCGAGGTGATGTGCATGCTCGGCCCCTCGGGCTCGGGCAAATCGACGTTCCTGCGCTGCATCAACCACCTGGAGAAGATCAACGCCGGGCGGCTGTCGGTCGACGGCGAGCTCGTCGGCTACCGCGAGTCCGGGGGGAAGCTCCACGAGCTCCACGAGCGTGAGGTCGCGCGCAAGCGCGCGGAGATCGGGATGGTCTTCCAGCACTTCAACCTGTTCCCGCACATGACCGCGCTCGAGAACGTGACGCTCGCGCCGATCCGGGTGCTCAAGGTCGCAGGCGACCAGGCGCGGGATCGCGCTACCGCGCTTCTCAACCGCGTCGGCCTGGGCGACAAGCTCGACACCTACCCGGTCGCGCTCTCAGGGGGTCAGCAGCAGCGCGTCGCGATCGCCCGCGCGCTCGCGATGCAGCCGAAGCTGATGCTGTTCGACGAACCGACCTCGGCGCTCGATCCCGAGCTGGTCGGCGACGTGCTCGACGCGATGCGAGCACTCGCAAAGGACGGGATGACGATGATCGTCGTCACCCACGAGATGGGCTTCGCGCGGGAGGTCGCCGACACGGTCGTCTTCATGGACGAAGGGACGGTCGTCGAATCGGGCCGTCCTGATCAGGTACTGACGAATCCGCAGCACGAGCGCACCAGGACGTTCTTGTCGAAGGTCCTCACCTGAGGATCGATGCTCGACCACACCGCAGGCCCGTCGGACCCGAACGATGGCGCTGCGGTTGAGCTATGCACAACTAAATCGCCATCGTTCGAGCGCACCGACTGAATCGCCATCGTTCGAGCGCACCGGCGCCGCTGACCCCGGAAGCACGGGCCCGGCGGCGGCTCGACCTCGGAGCGCCGTCCCGCGGGTAACCTCCCGGGCATGGCCACCACCGACGAGCACCGGACGATCGCTCCGATCGTCGGCCCCGAAGACCCGCGCCGGTTCACCGACAGCGGAATCGAGGTCAAGCAGCTCTACACCGAGGGCGACCTTCCCGAGGCCCTTCCGGAGCGCCTGGGCGAGCCCGGCGAATACCCGTACACGCGCGGGATCCACAGGGACATGTACCGCAAGCAGCTCTGGACGATGCGCCAGTACGCGGGCTACGCGAGCGCGAAGGAGTCAAACGAGCGCTACCACTATCTGCTCGAGCACGGCTCGACCGGGCTGTCGATGGCGTTCGACCTTCCGACGCAGCTCGGACTCGATTCTGACGATCCTCGCTGCCTCGGGGAGGTCGGTCGCACCGGCGTCGCGATCGACACGATCGACGACATGCGGGTGGCATTCGATGGGATCCCGCTCGACCAGGTCTCGACCTCGATGACGATCAACGCCCCTGCCAGCGTGCTGCTGCTGCTCTACGAGCTCGTGGGCGAAGAGCAGGGAGTGCCGCCGGAGCAGCTTCGCGGCACCACCCAGAACGACATCCTCAAGGAGTACATCGCGCGCGGGAACTTCATCTACCCGCCCGAGGGCGCAATCCGCCTGACCACGGACCTGTTCGCGTACTGCAAGGAGCGCATTCCCAAGTGGAACACGATCTCGATCTCCGGCTATCACTTCCGGGAGAAGGGGTGCTCGGCCGTCCAGGAGGTCGCGTTCACGCTCGCCAACGGGACCGCGTACGTCCAGGCCGCGCTCGATGCGGGACTCGCGGTCGACGAGTTCGCGCCGCGGCTGGCGTTCTTCTTCAACGGCCACAACAACGTCTTCCAGGAGATCGCGAAATTCCGCGCGGCCCGCCGGATGTGGGCCGAGATCATGCGCGACCGGTTCGGCGCCAAGGACGAGCGCTCCTGGCGGCTTCGCTTCCACACCCAGACCGGCGGCGTGACGCTGACCGCCCAGCAGCCTGAGAACAACATCGTCCGGGTCGCGCTGCAGGGGTTCGCCGCCGTGTGCGGCGGCACCCAGTCGCTGCACACCAATGGGTTCGACGAGGCGCTCGCGCTGCCCACCGAGCGGGCCGCGAAGATCGCGCTGCGCACCCAGCAGATCATCGGCTACGAGTCGGGGGCGGCCGACACCGTCGACCCGTTCGCGGGGTCGTACTTCGTCGAGGCGCTGACCGACGAGATCGAGACGAGCGCTCGCGAGCTGATCGCCAAGGTCGACGAGCTTGGCGGATCGATCAACGCGATCGACTTCATCAAGAACGAGATCGAGGAGTCGGCGTTCGGCTATCACGAGCGCTACCGGATCGGCCAGGACATCGTCGTCGGCGTCAACAAGTTCGTCGAGGACGACCCCGAGGTGCCGGACATCCTCCGCGTCGACCCAGAGTCAGAGCGTGAGCAGGTTGCGCGGCTCGAGGCATTCAAGGAGAACCGGGAGCAGGCCGTCGTCGAGCTGCGCCTGGAGGAGATCCGCGCGGCTGCGCGCGGGAGCGACAACATGCTCCCGGTGCTGCGCCAGGCGCTCAAGGACCGCTGCACGATGGGCGAGGTGTGCGCCGCGATGCGCGACGTGTTCGGGGAATACCAAGCGACCTTCTAGCCCGGTGCGGATCTTCGTCGCGGGAGCGACCGGGGTAATCGGCAGGCAGCTCGTGCCGATGCTGGTTGCCGAAGGCCATACGGTCGCGGGCATGACCCGCTCCCCTGAGAAGGCCGAGGAGGTCCGCTCGCTCGGAGGCGAGCCGGTGGTATGCGACGTCTACGACGCCGAGGTGCTGGCGGAAGCGGTCCGCGGGTTCGCGCCGGAGATGGTGATGCACCAGCTCACCGATCTCCCCGACGAACTCGACCGGCTCCCCGAGTTCCGGGATCGCAACAACCGGATGCGGACGGAGGGGACGCGCAACCTGATCGCGGCCGCGCAGGCCGCTGGCGCCACGCGCTTACTTGCCCAGAGATCTCCTGGGAGCCCCCCGGGGGCGGCGAGGCGGTCGAGGAGCACGAGCGGATGCTTGCTCGTGCCGGCGGCCTCGTCGTTCGCTACGGGCAGCTCTACGGCCCCGGGACCTACAACGAGGACGACGTTCCGGAGCCGCCGCGGATCCATGTCGAGCAGGCGGCGCGGCGGACGGTGGAGCTGCTCGATGCCGGCAGCGGGGCGATCGTCGTGACCGATCAGGTCGAGCCGTGAGCGGTCGCGGCGGCCGCTTGGCGGCGGTGCTTCTCGCCGCCGCATTGGCGTGGCCTCCGGGCTCCGTCGCGCGGCGCTCGATCCCCGATACCTCCGCCGCCGTCCACGTGTGGGATGACCAGCTGCCGGACTCGATGACCGATGCACAGATCCGCTTCGTCGCCACCCATGTCGACGGCACCCAGAAGGTGTCGCTGCAGACCGCCCGCCGCCTGCGGGCGATAAACCCGCGGTTCCTCGTCCTGTATTACCGCCTGGGGATCGGGGACGGGCCGGTGCCCTTCCGGATCGGAAGCCAATGGGCCTCGGATTACGGGTCGGTCACTCATCACGAGGACTGGTTCTGGCACCAGGGCGGCCGGCGCGTGCTCAACACCCAGTCGGACTGGTACGTGATGAACCCCGACAGCGGCTGGCGCTCGTACTGGGCCTCGAGCGTCCTGTCCAACGCCGCCGAGCCCGGTGATGACGGGGTGTTCGCGGACTCGCTGAGCGTTCCGCAATACCTTGGCGCGGACAACTTCAGCCCGCCGTTGCAGTACTTCATCGGTGAGGGCGCCTGGACCGCACGGGTCGATCGGTTCATGCGCTACGAGGAGGCGCGGCTGCGCCGGCGGCTCTGGTTCATTCCCAACGCGGGCTCGTGGATCACGACGCGGGACCGGACCGACTACTCGATCCCCGACGGGGTCATGATCGAGGACTTTGCGGAGGCCAGT
Organism: uncultured Solirubrobacterales bacterium; assembly: GCA_963826395.1. GTDB lineage: Bacteria > Actinomycetota > Thermoleophilia > Solirubrobacterales > Solirubrobacteraceae > Palsa-465. The sequence continues at coordinate 544,847 of CAWGWP010000001.1, forward strand.
CCTTCCGGCTTCTACGCGATCGGCGACTGGCAGCTCGAGATGAACCGGGCGCTCCGCCTCGTACGGCGGGGGAAGGTGATCCTGGCGCAGTCATACCTTGGCGCGTCGGACATGACGGCTCGAGGGTTCGTGCTCGGGTCCTACCTGCTCGTGAAGGGGACTCGCACCTTCCTCAACATGTGGATCGGCTCGGGGCCGCAGTGGTTTCCCGAGTACGCCGTCGACCTGGGCCCGGCGCTGGCGCCCCCGCCCGCGAACATCAGCTCGCTTCGTGTGGGTGACCTCTACGTCCGCCGCTTCGCCCGCGGGCTTGTTGCCGTCAATCCGGGTCCGTCCGCGGCATCGCTCACCCTGGCCGCACCGATGAAGCTCGTGCGACCCGTCGGTGGCGGAACGCTCAACGCCGCCGCGGAAACGCGCGGTTGGGGGCTGCGGCTTCGCGAAGTCGGCCGGTCGGTTTCGCTACCGGCCCACAGTGGGGGTCGTGCTGCTGTCGTAGGCCGGTCTCAGTACCGCGAGAGCAGCCATTCATGAACGTCCGGGATCCTGTCCACCAGCAACGTCAGGTGGCCATCGGTCTCGCTCAGCTCGGCCTCCGCACCGGGGATGTGCTCGGCCAGCCACTGACCGTGCTGAAACGGCACGAATCGATCGTGGCGACCGTGCCACACCTTGACCGGGACGCGGATCGAAGCGAGGTCGAAGCCCCAGGGTGCCATGTGCGCGACGCCGTCATCCCACCAGCCCTGGTCGCCGGGACCGAGGCCGTCGTGCATGCTGTGGACGATGTGTGCGGCGAAGTCGCCCGTCGCCACCGCCGCATCGACGTCGGAGAGGAGCGTCTTCCAGGCCTCCAGAAGCTGTTCGGGAGTTACGTTCAGGAGCTCCTCGCGCCGCTCGTGGCCTTCCGCTCGAGCGGCCTCCGGGTCCGAGAGGTACTTCTTGATCCCGTCGACGTTGCTCTCCCCCATCCCGGCCATGTAGTCCAGCCCGGGCGCGTCCCACGGCGCGACCGACCCCACCACGGCCGCGGCTACCACCAGGTCCGGCAGTAGCGCCGCGCACGCCAGCGTGTAGGGGCCGCCTCCCGATAGGCCCCAGACCACCAGGCGATCAATCCCCAGGGCGTCGGCGATCGCCTGTACGTCCGCGGCCGCGTCGGCCACGGTGTGATCGGGCTGTGGCGTCGAACCGCCGTAGCCCGGCCGGTCGTAGCTGATCAGCTGGGCCCCGCGGCCGGCGCCGTCGTCGATCCACGGCCGGTACAGATGACGAGAGTTGGGCGTCCCGTTGTGGAGCAACACCGTTCGTTGCGCCGGCTCGCCGGCGACCTCGACGCACAGCTCGCGTCCATCGCGGGCTTGCACCACGCGGGTCTCCGCGACCGCGCTCACGGTGCTTATTCGATCCGATTCAGCGCCTCGTGTCCAGGCGGCGCGGCCTGGGGCGCTCGCCGACGGGAACAGGTAGCCGGTGCTCGCGAAGGTCGCGCCCCCGTCCAACGACGTGTAGCAGGCCGGCCCGGGGCCGAGGACCTCGGTCGGTGCGTTAGCGCACATATAGACGATGTCGGGATAGCGCGACGGCTGGGGGCCCCCCGCAACGGGCGGCCCGACGAACAGCTTCTCCCAGTCGGCGGTGTTCTCGTGGCTGTAGTCGGTGGTTCGCCAGCCCGCGCCGGAGTCGTCGCTGCGGAAGACCTGGAAGCCGTGGGCGTTTGCCACAGCGGTGGGGACCAGCCAGGAGGCCGGGGATACCGCGGACTCAAGTTGAAGCCGACCGCGACCGGCGCGCTCGTCAGCGCGACGGTCACGAACGTCGGTCACCGCGGCGGCACGGCGGTGCCGCAGCTCTACGTCGGGCTTCCCTCGCATCGAGGGTCCCGCAGCCACCCGTGCAGCTGAAGGGCTTTGACAACGTCGCGCTCGCCCCCGGGCAGAGCACGCGGGTCAGCTTCGCCCTCGGCACGCGCGCCCTCTCATACTGGGACGACGCAGGCGCGGGATGGCGCGTCGCTCCGGGCTGCTACCGGGTGATGCTCGGCGGCTCCTCACGCGAGCTGCCGCTCGAGGCCGTGTTCGGGCGAGGCGCCGCCGCCTGCACGACTCGCCCGAGGGGCGCGCGCTAGCCCGCTCGGCCCGCGCTGGCGAGCGTCGCGGCGTTGCAAGCTCGCTCCCGCTGAAGGAGTCGCGCCTGCCCAGGCGAAAAGCGACGCATGACAGAGCACGAGGCAACCCGAACCCTGGTCAAGTCCCCGCCCGAGCTGTGGGCGGAGTGCAGCGACGCCGGATCTCTCGGCCGTCATCTGGCCGAGTCCTTCGGGGAGATCCGGATAACGAGGCTCGAGCCTGAAACCGCGGTGGCCTGGGAGGGCGAGAAGGTGAGCGGCACCGTGCGCATCGAGCCGTCGGCGTGGGGAACACGGGTGACGCTGACCGCCCAGATGAACGACGAGGCAGAGCCGGATGCGGCGACCGGAGCAGCCGTCCAGGAGCCGACGGAAGCGGTCGCGCGGGAGTTGGTCGCAGTAGAGGACGCCGTGGTCGTAGCGGAGCCAGAGCCGGTGGCCGAGGATCCGCCGGCCGCGCACGACGAGATCCCCGGTGGATCCAACCCGCAGGCGTCCGACCCAGCACCTGCGCCCGAGCCGAAGCGCCGCTTCATGGGTCGCTTCCGGGCGTTGTTCAGGGCTGGCTCGACCCCGGACGTGCCCCCCGCTGCCGCGTCATCTGAAGCCACTGAGAGCGAGGCACCGCCAGAGCCCGAGCCGGTCGAAGCCGAGCCGCCGCCCGCGGCCGATCCCGCGGCGGTCGAGGTCGATGAGCCGCCCGTCGCGGTTGACGTCCCGGAGCCCGAGCCGGAACCAGAGCTCACGCCGACGCCTTCGCCGGCCGTCGATGCCGAGGCGGGGCTCGCGGCCGCGCTCGACAGTCTCGGCCAAGCCCACCACCGGCCGTTTTCAAGGGCATGAGCGTCGGCGCGGCGCTGTGTGGCGCCGCCAGCACGATCGCCGGAAGCGATCTGCGTACTGTCCAGCTGTGGCTTACCGCGTTATGACGGTCGCCGGCCCGGACGGTCTGCTGCGCCAGCGGCTGCGTCGGCCGTAGGCATCTCGCGGTCAGCGTTCGGGGGCTGTTCAAGTCCTTCGGGTCGGTCCAGGCGCTGGCGGGCGTCGATCTGGACGTGCAGCGCGGCACCGTGCTCGGATTGCTCGGCCCGAACGGCGCCGGCAAGACGACCGTCGTTCGGGTGCTCACCACGCTGCTGAAACCCGATTCCGGGTCGGCCACGGTGTTGGGGCTCGATGTGGTTAGGGACGCCGCCGCGTTGCGCCAGCAGATCGGCCTCGCGGGGCAGTACGCGGCGGTGGACGAGAACCTCACGGGCCTCGAGAACCTGACGATGTTCGGTCGTCTGTACGGCGCGGACCGAGCCTCGGCCCAGGGGCCGAGGCCGCGAGCTGCTCGAGCGGTTCGATCTGACCGATGCCGCGACTCGGACGGTCAAGACCTACTCCGGCGGCATGCGGCCGCGGCTCGACCTCGCCGCCGCGCTCGTTGCCGAGTCGCCGGTGCTGTGCGCTTGCGCCGATGTCCGACGACCCGCCGATCGTCGAGGACGGGGTCGTCAAGCTGACCGTGCGTCGGCGCCAAGGCGCGATCGTCGAGGCGGTCAGACGGCTCATCGAGGCCGGCATCGGCGTCGACGACCTGACCGTCAGCCGGCCGACACTGGACGACGTGTTCTTTGCGCTGACCGGACACGCCGCCGAGGGGGACGGCTCGGACGCCGAGGAGCAGGAGGCTGCGTGAGACGGCTTGTCACCGACACGCTGATCATGGCCGAGCGGAACCTGGTCCGGCTCCCTCGCTCGCCAGAGCTGCTGCTCGCCTTCACCGTCCAGCCGATCATGTTCCTGCTGCTCGTTCCGCTACGTGTTCGGCGGCGCGATCAGGACAGCGGGCATTCCCTACGTCGACTTCATCGTGCCCGGGATCCTCGTGCAGAACATCGCCTTCGGCGGGCTTCGTCACCGCCCTCGGGCTCAACGAGGACATGCATAAGGGCCTGATCGACCGCTTCCGCTCGCTGCCGATGTCGCGCGCCGCGGTGCTCTGGCGCGCCGGACGCTCGTCGGATCTGTTCAGCAACGGCTTCGCGGTCGGCGATCCTGCTCGTGACCGGCGTGATCATCGGCTTCTCGTTCCACTGCTGGCGTGCTGCACGTGCTCGCCGGGGCTCGCGCTGCTGCTGCTGTTCGGCTACGCGTTCTCGTGGGTGTTCGCGTTTCTCGGCCTGCTCGTCTCCTCGCCCGAGGCCGCGAACTCGGTCGGCTTCATCGCCGTCTTCCCGCTCACCTTCATCTCCTCGGCGTTCGTCCCGGTTGCGACGATGCCGGCCGTCCTGAGGGCGTTCGCGAACGTGAACCCGTTCACGATCGTGGTCGACGCGATGCGCTCGCTGTGGATCGGGACGCCTGCGGGTAACTACGTCTGGGGCGCCTTCGCCTGGGCGCTGGCGATCCTCGCCGTCTTCGCCCCGCTCGCGGTCGCCAGGTACCGCAGCGCCACAGCGCAGTGAAGCCCGGGGCTCGATAGCGCCGGCGACCGCATAAACTCGCGCTCCCGATGCGCGACAAGGCCCCCGAGACCTACGAGGAGAAGCTCGAGCAGCTCCAGGAGCTGCGCGACGAGGCGATCCACGCCGGGCTCCGAGTCGGCCGTCGCCAAGCAGCACGAGCAGGGCAAGTACACCGCGCGCGAGCGGGTCGAGAAGCTGCTCGACCCGGGCTCGTTCCAGGAGCTCGACACGTTCGTGCGCCACCGCACGCACGAGTTCGAGATGCAGAAGAACCGCCCCTACGGCGACGCCGTCGTCACCGGCCACGGCACGATCGACGGGCGCCGGGTGTGCGTCTTCAGCCAGGACTTCACCGTGTTCGGCGGCTCGCTCGGCGAGGTGATGGGGGAGAAGATGTGCAAGATCATGGATCTGGCGGCGCAAGATCGGCTGCCCGGTGATCGGGATCAACGACTCGGGCGGCGCGCGGATCCAGGAGGGCGTCGTCTCGCTCGGCGCCTACGGCGACGTGTTCGTGCGCAACGTGATGTGCAGCGGCGTGATCCCCCAGATCAGCCTGATCATGGGCCCGTGCGCGGGCGGCGCGGTCTACTCGCCGGCGATGACCGACTTCATCTTCATGGTCAAGGAGACCAGCCACATGTTCATCACCGGCCCCGACGTGATCAAGACGGTCACCGGGGAGGAGGTCGACTTCGAGTCGCTCGGCGGCGCGATGGCCCACAACACGAAGTCGGGCGTCGCCCACTTCGCCTGCGACGACGAGGACCAGTGCCTCGAGGACACGCGGTACCTCCTCTCGTTCCTGCCGCAGAACAACCTCGAGACGCCGCCGCGGGTGCAGCCGACCGACGATCCGCTGCGGCAGGACCCCGAGCTCGACCACGTCGTCCCGGACAACCCCAACAAGCCCTACGACATGCGCGACGTGATCCGGCTGATCGTCGACGACGGCGAGTTCTTCGAGGTCCACGAGCACTACGCGCGCAACATCGTGTGCGGCTTCGCGCGGCTGGACGGCTATGCGGTCGGCGTCGTCGGCAACCAGCCGTCACCAGCTCGCCGGCGTGCTCGACATCGACTCCTCGGTCAAGGCCGCGCGGTTCGTGCGCACCTGCGACGCGTTCAACATCCCGCTGATCACGTTCACCGACGTCCCCGGCTTCCTGCCCGGGAACGAACCAGGAGTGGGGCGGGATCATCCGCCACGGCGCCAAGCTGCTGTACGCCTACACCGAGGCGACGGTCCCCAAGATCACGGTCATCACCCGCAAGGCCTACGGCGGCGCCTACGACGTCATGGCCTCAAAGCACATGCTCGCGGACTTCAACTTCGCCTGGCCGACGGCCGAGGTCGCGGTGATGGGGCCCGAGGGCGCGGTCAACATCATCTACCGCCGCGACATCTCCTCCTCGCCGACGCCCGACACCCGCCGGCAGAAGCTGATCACCGACTACAAGGCCCACTTCGCCAACCCGTACGTGGCGGCCGAGCGGGGCTACATCGACGACGTGATCATCCCCCACGAGACGCGGCCGAAGCTGATCACCGCGCTCGAGACGCTGCAGACCAAGCGCGTCGCCGGGCCCGAAGCGCAAGCACGGCAACATCCCGCTGTAGCCGCCGCGGACGCGCAGTTGACCTTTGCTCGCCGTTCCAGAAGGATCCGCGTGATCAACCTGTAGGCCGATCGTCAACTCGCCGGCCCTGCCGACGCTCCAGCAATCGATCGGCGCCCGAACGCCTCCCCCGAGGAGGCCGCGGCGGTGGTGGCCGCGCTGGAGCGGTTCATGCGTGAGACCGCGCCGCCGGCCGGTCGCAGCCGCGCGCCGAAGCGCAACCCGTGGCAGCAGGAGCGCTGCACGAGGGCGTCATGCGCGAGCCGCGAGCGCGCCGCTTCCCTGGGTCTGAGCGCTCGTTGCGCCCGGGCTTACGAGCAGTCGCGGACCTCCTACGTCTGCACCTATTGACATCCGACTCGCGGTTGTGCGAGCGTTCCCACCGGAACCGGGTGGCCCGGCCGGAGATCGGCCCGACCGTATCAGTGCCTGCCGGAGTGCAGGCAGCAAGGGGCGTAACAATTGAAGGCCGGGGGCAGCTGTGCGCGAGCAGCGGATCAGACCGACTTCCCCGGCCGTGTCGCTGACGTGCTCACGACGGGCCGAAGACGCGCTCGCCCAAACGCCGGTACTCGCCGGCATCGCTCAGCCCCCACAGCCGATGCCGGCCCGCCACCACAAGGCGCCGGCTGAGAGCGCGCCGGCGGCCGCGGCGGAGCCCCCACCGCCGCGGCGCCGGACCCTTTCGCGGCTGACCGTGGCGCGCACGAGCCGTCCTCCGGGGACTCTGCGGCGCTCGGTCGGCGCGCGTCGCGGCTTGGTCGCCTAGACTCCGCTCGACGCGACCGGCGCCGACCCGCCAAGCGAAACAGCGTATTCCGATTGCCTTTTGGTACATTTGCGTGCTCCGCTGATCGACCCGGGAGGCCAGCGATGGAGCCCGCATCGCTGGACAGCGCCAGAGACGCGGAACGAGCAGCGCGTCACGCCGGCCCCGGCTCGCGAAGGATCGCTCGAGAACCCGGAGCTGGTCGAGAACGTCCCGGGGCACGTGATCCCGATCCTGGAGCGCGAGTTCGACGACTTCGACACCGAGTCCACGCGCTTTCTGCAGGGCGAGCTCCAGGAGGACGACTTCATCAAGTTCCGCCTCAAGCAGGGCGTCTACGGCCAGCGCCAGCCCGACGTCCAGATGATCCGCGTGAAGCTCCCGATGGGCGGCGTCACGCCCGACCAGCTCGACGCGTTCGCCGACGTGATCGACAAGTACGTGCCGCTGCGCAAGGGCCACATCACCACCCGGCAGAACATCCAGATGCACCACGTGCCGCTGCCGGACGCGGCGAAGCTGATCCGCGAGCTCGGCGACGCCGGCCTCTCGAGCCGCGAGGGCTGCGGCAACACGATGCGCAACGTCACCGGCGACCCGCGCGCGGGCGCGCTCGAGGGCGAGCTGTTCGACATCACCCCCTACGCCGGCGCGTACGTGCGCTACTTCGTCCGCCACCCGACGACGCAGGCGATGCCGCGCAAGGTCAAGACGGCGTTCACGGCCACCGACGAGGACAACGCGATCACGCGGATCCACGACATGGCGTTCATCCCGCGCGTGCGCGACGGCGTCCGCGGCGTCGAGATCCGGGTCGGCGGCGGGACCTCGATCATGCCTCGGCTGGCGCCGACGCTGTACGAGTTCGTCGAGCTCGACAACGGCGACTACCTGAAGGTCACCGAGGCGTGCATGCGGATCTTCGACCGCCAGGAGTTCCTGCGCGTCAACCGCGCCCGCGCCCGGATCAAGGTGCTGGTCGACAAGGTCGGGATCGACGCGTTCCGCGAGATGGTCGAGGAGGAGCTCGAGGGCGACTGGGTCGCCGAGCGCGACTTCTCGCTCGACGAGATCCTGTTCGACCACGACGAGGAGGCGAACGCCCCCGAGCCAGCGTCGAGACTACGCGACCCCGAACGGCGACCGTCGCGGAGTTCCACCACTTCGTGCGAGTCCAACGTCGCCGCCCAGCGCCAGCAGGGCTTCTGCACGGTCGAGGTCAAGGTCCCGCGCGGCGATCTGACGCCCGAGCAGCTCCGCGGGCTCGGCCGCAGATCATGCGCGAGTACACCGGCGGCTACGCCCGCACGACCGTGCACCAGAACCTGTCCTGCGCTGGGTGCGCGACGAGTCGGTCTACGAGGTCTGGCAGCGCCTCGGCGAGCTCGGGCTCGCCGACGCCGGGCGCGGACGAGATCACCGACGTCGTCAGCTGCCCGGGGACCGACTCCTGCAAGCTTGGGATCACGAGCTCGATGGGCCTCAACCAGGCGATCAACGAGCGGCTCGTCGCAGATGCAGATCAGCGACGAGCTGACCCGCCGGATCCACATCAAGATGAGCGGCTGCCCCAACGGCTGCGGCCAGCATCACATCGCCAACATCGGCTTCTACGGCGCCTCGATCAAGGTCGGCGAGCACACGATCCCCGCGTACATCCCGCACATCGGCGGTGCCTACGAGGGCGGCGACGTCCGCTACGGCCACCGGCTCAAGGCGCGGCTCCCGGCCAAGCGTGTACCCGAGGCCGTCGAGCGCTGGGTACGCTTCTACGAGTCCGAGCGCGCCGACGGCGAGGAGTTCAACGCGTTCGTCGACCGCGTCGGGACGCAGGAGTTCGAGGCGCGGGTCAAGGACCTGACGATGCCGATCGAGTTCAACCTGGAGAACATGAACCTACTTCATCGACTGGACCAAGAACGCGCCGTTCGAGGTCGTCAGCGCGGCGAAGGCGAGTGCGCGGTCTAGATGACCGCCACCAGCCCCGACGAACTCGAGACGCGCCTCGGCCGAGGAGGTCATCGCGTACGCGGTCGAGCGGTTCCACCCGCGGCTGACGATGGCCTGCTCCTTCCAGAAGGAGGAGTCGGTGCTCGTCCACATGCTGACCGCGGTCTGCCCCGACGCCCGCGTGTTCACGATCGACACCGGCGTGCTGTTCCCGGAGACGCTCGCGACCTGGAAGCAGTTCGAGGAGCGCTTCGGCGTGCGGCGTCGAGGTGTTCGACGCCTCGAGCCCGGACGAGCCCTGGACGATGACGCGCTGCTGCGGCGAGGCCAAGGTCGACGCGCTCGAGCGCGCGCTGGAGGGCGTCGAGGCGTGGATCACCGGGATCCGGCGCGAGCAGGCCTCGACCCGCGCCGCGGCGCAGCCAAGCTCGAGCGCGACGAGGCGCGCGGGCATCTGGAAGGTCAACCCGCTCGCCGACTGGACCGAGAAGGACGTGTGGCGCTACATCCACGCGCCACGACCTGCCGTACAACCCGCTCCACGACCAGGGATACGCCTCGATCGGCTGCGCCCCGTGCACCCAGCCGGGCATCGGTCGCGAGGGCCGCTGGGCCGGGCTCGACAAGACCGAGTGCGGCATCCACGAGTAGCCGGCCGCTGGCACGGATGAACCCCGTTCCATTACGAGCTTTCCTACCTGGACACGCTCGAGGCCGAGTCGATCCACATCTTCCGCGAGGTGGCGGCGGAGCTCGAGCGGCCGGTGCTGCTGTTCAGCGGCGGCAAGGACTCGCTGGTGCTGCTGCGCCTGGCCGAGAAGGCGTTCCGGCCCGGGCGCTTCCCGTTCCCGATCATGCACGTGGACACCGGCCACAACTTCCCCGAGGTGATCGAGTTCCGCGATCGGCTGATCGAGCAGCTCGGCGAGCGGCTGATCGTGGCGAGCGTCCAGGACTCGATCGACGCGGGGCGGGTCGATCGAGGAGACGCGGGCCGCGCGCGTCGCGCAACCGGCTGCAGACGGTCACGCTGCTGGATGCGATCGCCGAGCACGGCTTCGACGCGGCGTTCGGCGGGGCGCGCCGCGACGAGGAGCGGGCCCGGGCCAAGGAGCGCGTGTTCTCGTTCCGCGACGACTTCGGCCAGTGGGACCCGAAGTCCCAGCGGCCCGAGCTGTGGGCGCTGTTCAACGGCCGGATCCGCAAGGGCGAGCACGTCCGCGTGTTCCCGATCTCCAACTGGACCGAGCTCGACGTGTGGCAGTACATCGTCCGCGAGCGGCTCGAGGTCCCGTCGATCTACTTCGCCCACAACCGCGAGGTGTTCGAGCGCGACGGGATGCTGTACGCGCTCAGCCCGCACGTCGAGCTGATCGACGGCGAGACCCCGTACGAGACCTCGGTCCGCTACCGCACGGTCGGCGACATGACCTGCACCGGCGCGGTGCGCTCGCGGGCGGCGACGCTCGAGCAGGTGATCGCCGAGATCGCGGCGACGCGGATCACCGAGCGCGGCGAGACGCGCGCCGATGACCGCGTGACCGAGGCCGCGATGGAAGACCGCAAGCGCGAGGGCTACTTCTAGTGCCCTCCGAGGAGAGCTGATGCCCGGCGCCGCGACCAACGGGCACGCGACCCGCGCCCGTCCCACCGAGCTGCTGCGGATCGCGACGGCGGGCTCGGTCGACGACGGCAAGTCGACGCTGATCGGACGGCTGCTGTACGACTCCAAGCAGGTGCTCACCGACCAGCTCGAGCACGTGATCGAGACCTCCGAGCGCCGCGGCGACGGCTACCTGAACCTGGCGCTGCTGACCGACGGGCTGCGGGCCGAGCGCGAGCAGGGGATCACGATCGACGTCGCCTACCGTTACTTCCAGACCAAGCGGCGGAAGTTCATCATCGCCGACACCCCCGGGCACGAGCAGTACACGCGCAACATGGTCACCGGCGCCTCGACGGCGGACCTGTCGGTGATCCTGGTCGACGCGCGCAAGGGCGTGTCCGAGCAGACCCGCCGCCACGCGTACATCGCCTCGCTGCTGCGCATCCCGCACCTCGTGGTGTGCGTCAACAAGATGGATCTCGTCGACTGGGACGAGGCAGGTGTTCGAGCGGATCGAGGACGAGTTGACCGATTGGGCCGCCCGCCTGGACATCTGGGACATCACCTTCATCCCGATCTCCGCGCTGCACGGCGACAACGTCGTCGAGCGCTCGGCGAACATGAGCTGGTACGGCGGGCCGCCGCTGCTCTACCACCTCGAGCACGTCGTGATCGCGACCGACCGCAACCTCGGTCGACGTCCGCTTCCCGGTCCAGTGGGTGATCCGGGTGGGAGGGCCACAATCATCCGAGCCACCACGACTACCGCGGCTACGCGGGCCAGGTCGCCGCCGGGGTGCTGCGAGCCGGCGACGAGGTGATGGTGCTCCCCGGCGGCCAGCGCACGCGGATCGCCGGGATCGACACCTACGACGGCGAGATCGACGCGGCGTTCCCGACGATGTCGGTCACGCTGCGGCTCGCCGACGAGCTCGACATCTCCCGCGGCGACATGATGGTCAACGCCGACGATCCCCCGGTCGCCGGGCCGCGAGCTCGACGCGATGGTCTGCTGGATGAGCTCCGACGCCGCTGCAGGCCCGGTGGCCGCTACGCGCTCAAGCACACGACGCGCTCGGTCCGCGCGGTGGTCGACGAGCTCGAGTACCGGGTCGACGTCAACACGCTCGAGCATCTCCAGACCGCCGAGCTGGCCCTCAACGAGATCGGCCGCGTGAGGCTGCGCTGCAGCGCGCCGGTGATGGTCGACCGCTACCGGCGCAACCGCACGATCGGCAGCTTCATCCTGATCGACGAGGCGACCAACGACACCGTCGGCGCCGGGATGGTCCTGCACGCGTCCAGCAGGTAGCCGGGACTGGGCGGCGACCGAGCTGCGCCGTCGGTAAAGTCCCGCGCCGTCCATGTTCTCGAAGGTCCTGATCGCCAACCGCGGCGAGATCGCGGTCCGCATCATCCGCGCCTGCGAGGAGCTCGGGGTCGCGACCGTCGCCGTCTACTCCGAGCTCGACCGCGACGCGCCGCACGTCAGGCGCGCCGACGAGGCGTTCCTGCTCGGGCCCGGCCCCGCGAGCGAGAGCTATCTGTCGATCGAGAAGCTGCTCGAGGTCGTGGAGCGCTCCGGCGCCGAGGCGGTCCACCCCGGCTACGGCTTCCTCGCCGAGAACGCCGCGTTCGCCGCCGCGCTCGAGCAGCGCGGGATCACGTTCATCGGGCCGCCGGCCTCGGCGATCGAGGCGATGGGGTCGAAGACCCGCGCGCGCGAGCTGATGGCCAAGGCGGGCGTGCCGATCGTGCCCGGGACGACCGAGCCGGTCGCGACGATCGAGGACGCGCGCAAGGTGATCGACGAAGACGATCGGCTATCCGGTCGCGGTCAAGGCGGCCGGCGGCGGCGGCGGCAAGGGCTTCCGCGTCGCCGAGTCCGAGGAGCAGCTCGCAGGAGGCGTTCGAGGGCTCCGCGCGCGAGGGCGAGAAGTTCTTCGGCGACCCGACCGTCTACCTCGAGCGCTACCTGCCCGATCCGCGGCACGTCGAGGTGCAGGTGCTCGCCGACAAGCACGGCAACGTGATCCACCTCGGCGAGCGCGACTGCTCGATCCAGCGCCGCCACCAGAAGCTGATCGAGGAGTCGCCCGCCCCCGCGGTCGACGAGGCAGCTGCGCGCGCGGATCGGCAAGATCGCGACCGAGGCCGCGGCGGCCGTCGACTACACCGGCGCGGGGACGATCGAGGGGCTGCTCCAGGAGGGCGAGTACTTCTTCCTGGAGATGAACACGCGCGTCCAGGTCGAGCACCGCGTGACCGAGCTGGTGACCGGGATCGACATCGTCAAGGAGGGGATCCGCGTCGCCGCCGGCGAGCCGCTGTCGATCTCCCAGGACGAGGTCGAGCTGCGCGGCCACGCGATCGAGTGCCGGATCAACGCCGAGGACGCGAGCAAGAACTTCGCCCCGGCCCCCGGGACGATCGGCGGCTACGGCGAGCCGGCGGGCCCGGGCGTGCGGGTCGACTCCGGCGTCGAGGCCGGCTCGGAGATCACGCCGATGTACGACCCGATGGTCGCCAAGCTGATCGTCTGGGACGTCGACCGCCAGCAGGCCACCGCGCGCATGCTCCGCGCGCTCGGCGAGTACCAGATCGAGGGGCTGAAGACGCTGATCCCGTTCCACCAGGCGATGCTGCAGACCGACGCAGTGGGCGGGCGCCGAGACCTGCCGCGACCTGATCGAGGACCGCGAGTGGCTGAAGACGCTCGCCTTCCCAAAGCCGGAGCCGCCCGGCCGAGGCGGAGCGCCGAGGAGGCGACCGCGTCGAGCAGACCTACACGGTCGAGGTGTCGGGGAAGCGCTTCGACGTGACGGTGATCGGTCCGCCGCTCGCCGGAGCGGCTGTCAACGGCTCGGCGCCCGGCGGCCGGGGCGGTCGCCGGCGCGCAAGCCGCCCCGCCGCGAGCGCGCCTCGGGCGGCGGGCGGCGGCGGCGGCGACACGCTCGCCTCGCCGCTTCAGGGCACGGTGCTGAAGGTCGCCGTCGAGCAGGGCGCGACCGTCGAGGAGGGCGCGCTGGTGGCGGTGATCGAGGCGATGAAGATGGAGAACGAGATCACCGCGCACAAGGCCGGCACGGTCGCCGAGCTGCCGATCGCCGTCGGGGCATCGGTCGCCACCGGCGACACGCTCGCGGTGATCAGCGACGCGGCGGGGTAGCGCCGCGGATCCGCGCCGCGTTCTCGGCGTGGATCTCGCGTTGCCGGGCGCTGCGGCGGCTCGGCGGCAGCGGCGCTTCGATCCCCTCGCGCGGCAGCGCCTCCAGATACGCGGCGTCCTCGTCGAGCAGGCCGAGCGCCCGGTCGCGCGCCGAGCGGACCGCCGTGCCCGGGGATCACGGTCTCGGCCTGCTCGACCAGCGGCCGCAGGCGCGCCGAGCGTCGCGGCGTACGCATCGAGCGACCCGCCGGCGGAGATCATCGGGATCTCGACCGGCGAGAGGTAGTCGCCGCAGACGAGGACGCCGACCCACGGGCATCCAGATCGCCATTCCGTCGGCGGTGTGCCCGTCGGCCGGGTGAAGCTCGAGCTCGCGCTCGGCGCCGAGCTGCGAGCCGCCCGGGCACCGGCAGCGGCTGGATCGCCGCCGAGCTGGAGCGGCCGCGGGGCGCTCGACGTAGTGCTCCTCGTCGAAGCGCGCGGAGCTCGCGCTGCCGCCGCGCCGGGCTCGTCGCGCAGCCGCGCCGCCGTGCTCTCGGCGGCGCCGAGCGACGCGTCGCGGGAACGCCAGGCGCCCGAGCAGGTGGTCCCAGTCGCCGTGGGTCGCCAGCAGCCCGGCGACCGGGAACGATGCCTGCTCGAGCACCGCCGGCAGCGCCTCGAGCTCGTCCGGGATAGACGGGCGAGTCGATCACGAATGCCTCCTCGCCGCGCGCGGACGGCGAGTGCAGGTGGTCTGCCAGACCCGGCTGATGAAGACGATCAGGTCGGGATCGAGCGCGAGGACGCGCAACTAGAGCAGCCACTAGCGTCACGCCGAGCAGCTTCGCCGCCTCGCGCAGGTTGGGACCTCGGCGTCGGGCTTCTTCTGGTCGGGCTCGAGCTGCTCCTTGCAGCGGTTGACCCAGATCACGGGGATCTTCTTCTTCAGGCACGGCTCGACGTCGTAGTAGTAGCTCGCGGCGACGTGGACCCAGCCCCTCTTGCCGCCGATCCGCCGCTCGCACTCGGTGAAGTGGGCGGGGTCGGGCTTGTACGAGCGGACCTGCTGGGCGGTGACGACGAGGTCGAAGTCGAGCGGGATGTGGCGGCGGGTCTGCCCCAGCAGCTTGTCGTCGATGTTCGAGATCAGCCCGATCTTGTGCTTCTTGGCGATCTTCTGCGAGCACCGGGTTGGTCTCCTTGAACGGCGGCCAGCGCTGCACCGAGTCGGGCAGGAAGCCCGGCGCGGACGGCTCGAGCGGCCAGCCGAGCTTCTTGGCGATCTGGACGGCCGTGCGCCGCAGCACCTCCGCGTAGAGCTCGTAGGAGCCCGCCTGGATCTGCTTCTGGATCTCGTGGAACAGCGGGATCAGCTCGTCGCGCTCGATCGTGAATCCGTCCCGCTCGGCCTCGGCCTTGAAGGCGTCGTAGACGCCCGTCTCCCAGTCGATCAGCGTGCCGTAGACGTCGAAGGTGACGAACGAGATCTGCTTCGGTATCGCCATGGCGCGGGGATGATGCCATGGACGCTCGCCGAGTGACGCTGGGCTACGGCGCAGGCACGCGGTCCGGAAGTCCCGCGGGGCGCATTGAATAGAGTGGCTGCGGCCGCCGATGGATCTGCTCGAGTACCAGGGCAAGCAGCTGTTCGCCCGCCACGGCGTGCCCGTTCCCGACGGCCGCCACGCGGCGCTCGGTCGAGGAGGCCGTCGCGGCCGCCGACGAGATCGGCTACCCGTGCGTGGTCAAGGCCCAGGTCCAGATCGGCGGGCGCGGCAAGGCCGGCGGGATCAAGGTCGCCAACGACCGCGACGAGGCCCGCGAGCACGCCGAGGCGATCCTCGGGATGGACATCCGCGGGCTGACCGTCCACGAGCTGTGGATCGAAGGCGCGTCGGAGATCGCCGCCGAGTACTACGCCTCGGTGGTGTTCGACCGCTCGGCCAAGGCGCCGCTGATGATGCTCTCGACCAAGGGCGGGATGGACATCGAGGAGGTCGCCGCCGAGGATCCCGACGCGATCGCGCGGCTGCACGTCGACCCGCTGCTCGGCTTTCAGGACTTCCACGGGCGGCGGCTGGCGTTCGAGGCGGGCGTCGACGCCGACGTGGTCCGGCCGGTCGGCGCGATGCTGGCCAAGCTCTACGAGGTGTTCGTCGCCGAGGAGGCGACGCTGGTCGAGGTCAACCCGCTGATCGTGACCTCCACCGGCGGCGAGGCGCCGGCCGCGAGGTCAGGGCGCTCGACGCGAAGGTCACGCTCGATGACAACGCGCTCTTCCGCCACCCCGACAACGCCGCAGCTGCGCGACCTGTCCGAGCGAGGATCCGCAGGAGCGGATGGCCAAGGAGCGCGGGCTGACCTACGTCAAGCTCGACGGCGACATCGGCATCCTCGGCAACGGCGCCGGCCTCGTGATGTCGACCCTCGACGTCGTCGCCGAGGCCGGCGGATCGCCCGCCAACTTCCTCGACGCCGGCGGCGGGTCGAAGGCCGAGGCGATCACCAGCGCGGTCGAGGTGATCCTCTCGAACCCCAAGGTCAAGGCCGTCCTGTTCAACATCTTCGGCGGGATCACCCGCGGCGACGAGGTGGCGCAAGGGCCTGATCGAGGCGTTCGCACCAGATCAAGCCCGACGGTCCCGTTCGTGGTCCGCCTCGACGGCACCAACGACGAGGAGGGCCGCCAGCTGCTGGCCGAGGCCAACCTGCCCAACGTCCACACCGAGTCGACGATGGACGGCGCCGCCCAGAAGGTCGTGGAGCTGGCCAGGGAGCGGAGGCGACGGCGGTATGAGCATCCTCGTCGACGCGAGCACGCGGCTGTGCGTCTCGGGCATCACCGGCCGCGAGGGCACCTTCCACTCGCTGCGCAACCGCGACTACGGGACCAAGGTCGTCGGCGGCGTCACGCCCGGCAAGGGCGGCCAGGACGTCGAGGGGATCCCGGTGTTCGACACCTTCCACGCGCGCGGTCGAGGAGACCGGCGCCAACACCGCGATGATCTTCGTCCCGCCCCGCTTCGCCGCCGACTCGATCCTCGAGGCCGAGGACGCCGGGATCGAGCTGATCATCGCGATCACCGAGGGGATCCCGGCGCACGACGAGCTCACGCGTCTACAACACGATCAAGAAGAACGGCCGCGCCCGGCTGATCGGCCCCAACTGCCCGGGGATCCTCTCGCCCGGCAAGGCCAACGTCGGGATCATCCCGGCGGCCTTCTTCAGCGAGGGGAACGTCGGCGTCGTCTCGCGCTCGGGCACGCTGACCTACCAGATCGGCAACGTGGTCGCCCAGCGCGGCTTCGGCAACTCGACGATCGTCGGGATCGGCGGCGACCCGGTCCCCGGGACCGACTTCATCGACGTGATCGCGATGTTCGAGGACGACCCCGAGACCGAGCTGATCGTGATGTGCGGCGAGATCGGCGGCGACGCCGAGGAGCGCGCCGCCGACTTCATCGCCGAGCACGTCACCAAGCCCGTGGTCGGCTACATCGCCGGCTTCACCGCGCCGCCGGGCAAGACGATGGGCCACGCCGGCGCGATCGTCTCCGGCTCGCAGGGAACCGCCAAGGCGAAGGCCGAGGCGCTGGAGAGCCAGGGCGTGCGGGTCGGCCGGACCCCGACCCAGGTCGCCGAGCTGGCGGTCTCGCTGCTCGGGGCCGCCGCCTAAGCGCTAGCTCAGGGACGCTCCCGGGGCGGGGCGGCCTGTCGCCCATCGCCCCTATCATGGGCGCCGCCGCGTGAGCGTCACCAGCCATCCACGCAGCGGTCAGCGGGCACGCCCTCGCCGCCGCGGGGCGGGCCTCCAGGTCCGCCCTCCGGGGTCCCGCCGCGCGGCCTCCCTCCGGCTCGGCGCCGCAGCCCGAGCCGCCGCGGCGCTGGCGGCTGGGTGGGGATGGTCCTCGGCGCCTGGTCGTGCTGCTGTGCGCCGCCGGCGCGACGGCTGTGTTCGTGCTCGAGCAGGTCCACACGCTCCGCGACGCGACTGAGCCAGACACGGCGCTCAAGATCGCACCGGGCGCGCTCGCGCCGACGCCGGCTGGGGCGAGCCCGCAGACGCTGCTGCTGGTCGGCAACGACCAGCGCAGCGCACAAGTACTACCGCGGCGCCGTCCCGCACTCCAACGAGATGCTGCTGGTGCGGATCGATCCGAGCAAGCCGTGGATCTCGATGATGTCGATCCCGCGCGAGCTGTGGGTCCCGATCAACACGCCGAACGGGTCGCGGCGTCACCACCCGCCTGAACGCCGCCTACACGCGGCGGCATCACGCTGCTCCTGTCAGACGATCAAGCAGGTCACCGGGCTGTCGGTCAACCACGTGGTCGTGATCACTTCAGCAGCTTCGAGCAGCGCGGTCAACGAGATCGGCTGCGTCTACTCGACGGTCGACCCGCGCTACTACCACGTCAACGTCCCGGGCGGCCAGCAGTACCAGCAGATCAACCTCCAGCCCGGCTACCAGCGGCTGTGCGGCAGCGAGGCGCTCGCAGTTCGTCTCCTACCGCCACAGCGACACCTCGCTGGTGCGCGACGCGCGCGACCAGGCTTCCTGCTCGACGTCAAGAGGCAGTACGGTCCGACGCTGCTCGAGCAACGTCCACAAGTTCGAGCGGATCTTCGGCCAGACCGTCCAGACCGACGCCGGGCTGCACAGCCCGACTGGGATCCTCAACCTGCGCGGCCTGCTGATCTCCGCCGCCGGAGCGCGCGTCCGCCAGGTTCAGTTCCAGGCCGAGCCGTCGGGCCAACGTGCGCCTGCGACACCGCCACCCCGCAGCAGATCCAGGCGAGCGTGCACTCGTTCCTCTTCGGTGGCCAGCCGCTTGCCGAAGCAGCAGCACGGCGGCGACGGCGAAGACCGTCCAGCACCGCAAGGTGCTCGCGCAGCTCCCGCTGGCGCCGACGCTCGCGTCGAGCGTCGCCGCCGAGCAAGCCGGCAGCGGCCGCATCACCGTTCACGCGGAGTTCCCAAGGTCCAGTACCCGCGGAGCCGCGCATCCCGTCGCGGGCGGTGCACGCAGGTAATGCCGCCGTGCCTGCGCGACTACCTGATCCATGCCCCGGACGGCGGCGCGTACCCGGCCTACGTGGCGGTGTTCTCCGACGGCCAGCTCGGCCAGTACTACGACGTGCAGGGGACGACCTGGACCAACGCGCCGCTGTTCGCGAGCCCCGACCAGACGGTCCGCGTCGGCGGCCGGACCTACTACCTCTACTACGCCGGCACGTATCTGCGGATCGTCGCGTGGCACGAGGACGGCGCCGTCTACTGGGTCCACAACACGCTCAGCGACGCACGTCGGCAACGGCGAGCTGCTGGCGATCGCCGAGCAGACCGCGCCGATCACGGGCTCCGGGCCGTCGCCGATCGCGCGCAGCTCAGCCTGAAGGCGGCCGGGGTGCCCCTGCGGCCGAGTCGCCGGCGAAGACGGCGACCCTTCGGGAGACGATCGGCGGCGATCGCCGGGCATCGTGACGCTGATGGCGCTGCCGCTGCTGGCGCTGCTGGCGATCCTCCGCCTCCGCGAGCTCCGCAAGCCCCGGACTCAGCTGCGTCTCCGGACACGCAGCTCGGATCGCGGCTGCCGAGCTTCGACGCCCCGATCTCCGATCGCCGCGGCCGGTTCCGGCGGTCGGGATCCAGCCCGTCGCTCGCGGTCACCAGGGCGGGACTCGGCGACGTCAGCGGCGCCCGATCGCCCCACTGGGCCGAAGAGCCGGCGAACGTACCGGCGCTCACGGCTGCGCACGCCCGCGGGAGTGCTGGCCGCGCTCGTGACCGTCGCCGCCGTGGCGGCGGTGCGCGCGTCCTTGCGACCAGAGGCGGAAACGGCGCCACCACGCAGCATCGGACCGCCAAGAAGGTCGGCTCGCTGCTCCCGACGGTCCCGGTCGCCGTCCTGAACGCGACTCCGACCCCGGGTGCCGCCCACCAGCTGGCGGTCCAGCTTCAGGGCGACCGCGTATCGGTCACGGCGGTCGGCAACGTGGTCGAGAGCCGTCCGCCCGGCGTGGAGGTTCTCTACGCCCCGGGCCAGCTCGCCCAGGCCCAGCGGGTCGCGCCGGCTGCTGTCATCACGCTCGCCGACGGTCGCGCCGGTCGATGCTGTGAGCGCGGCCGCCGCCGGCAGCATCGCGCGGGTCGTGGTCGTCATCACGTAGCCCTTCGGCTAACCCTGCGTGATATCTGCCGCTCCCGTACGTAGTTGCGGCGAGAGGGTTGCGTTTGGATACTGGAGGAGCGATGCGGTTCTCACGGGCGGTGGCTGTGGTGGGACTGGTGGGCGTGGTGGCGGTGGCCGCCGGATGGGGGTCGATGAGCTCGCTCATGCGAACCGTCCCTCCAGGCCGCCCGCGAGGACGCTGGGCAGCCTCACGATCCCGCCGGCGCTGCGCCGGCAGCTGCTCGGGTACCTGAACCAACGCCTCGCACCCCGGCTTCCGGTACGGCCTCTTCCGCTCGCCCCTGGGCTCCGGCACGCGGGGATCTGTTACGTCGCAGCCGGCGGCTGCTCGCTGACCCCGTGCGTCCAGTTCGCCGCCCGCGCAGGTGCGAGTCCCGTGGCGAGCGAACCGAACGCGATCGTCTTGCGGCTCGCCGCGGAGTCTCGCGCGGTCGGCGGGCCGCAGGCGGCTCAGACTCGGTGCCCAGGTCGTCTGGGGATGCCGAAGATCCTCGCGGTCTCCGCGCGGTAGCGCGGGCGTCGACGTTCCGACCGGCGCTTTCGTAGTCTTAGTCACAGTGGCGAAGCCGATCTCGTTTGCGCGGGGCGCTCCCTCCCTCGACATCATCGACGTAGAGGGTCTGCGCGCGGCGGCGGAGCGCGCGTTCGCCGCCGACCCGGCGGGCGTGACGGCGTACGGCACCGCGATCGGGTATCCGCCGCTGCGGGAGTGGATCGCCGAGCGCCACCAGGTCGAGCCCGAGCAGGTGATGGTCACCAACGGCTCGATGCAGGCCGACGCGTTCCTGTTCGACGCGCTCGTCGAGGCCGGCGACGCGGTGATCGTCGAGCGCCCGACCTACGACCGGACGCTGCTCTCGCTGCGCGGCCGCGGCGCCGACGTGCGGCCGGTCGAGCTCGAGCCCGACGGGATCGACGTCGCCGCGCTCGAGCGGGTGCTCGCGGCCGGCGCGGCGCCGAAGCTCGCGCACATCATCCCCAACTTCCAGAACCCGGCCGGCTGCACGCTCTCGCACGCCAAGCGCGAGGCGCTGCTCGAGCTGGCGCGCGGCGCCGGGTTCACGATCTTCGAGGACGACCCGTACGTGGCGCTGCGCTTCGAGGGCGCGCCGCTGCCGACGATGCTCTCGATGGACGGCGACGCGGTCGTCTACGCGTCGTCGTTCTCCAAGACCGTCTGCCCGGGGATCCGCGTCGGGTACCTGGTCGGGCCCGTCCGAGCTGATCGCGCGGATCGTCAAGATCGCCACCGGCACGTACATCTCCCCGAGCATGGTCTCGCAGGCGATCGTCCACCAGTTCTGCGTCTCCGGGTGCGCTCGACGCGCTCGATCGAGACGGTCAAGGCCGCGCTGCGCGAGCGCGCCCACACGCTCTGCGAGGCGCTTCGCCGCGAGCTTCCCGAGGCCAGGTTCGTCGAGCCCGAGGGCGGCTACTTCCTGTGGCTGGAGCTGCCGCGGGGCACCGACGTCGACGCGATGTTCACCGCCGCCGCCGAGCGCGGCGTCCAGTTCGTGAAGGGCTCCGACTTCGTGCTCGAGGGCGGCGAGTCGAGCCTCCGGCTCGCCTACTCGGGCGTCACGCCGGAGGAGATCGAGGAGGGCGTCAAGCGCCTGGCCGAGGCCTACCGGGACGGTCGCGATGGAGACCGTCGATGCGGCGTGAGGAGATAAGCGCGTTCGGCGAGCTGGCCGGCGACGCGGCCGGTGGCCTCGCCTCGCAGATCCAGCAGATGCACAGCGCAGTCGCCAAGCGCGTGTGGCGCGCGGTGGGACCGGGCGCCGCTCCGGCGAGGGTCGTTCACGACGAGGTCGCCACCCGCGCGTACGCGGCCGCCAGAGGTCTCAGCAGCGCGGTCGTCCGCGCCGGCGCGCGCGCGCTCGGCGCGGCGCCAGCCCGCCGAAGCCGAGTCGATCGAGCGGACCGCCGCCGGCCGGGCGGTGGTCGGCGCGCTCAACGGCATCTGGGGCGACACGCTGATGCGCCGCGGCAACAGGCTGGTGCTGAAGACGACGTTGCGCGACGCGGGGCGAGATGCTCGAGCCGACCCGCGCCGAGCTGCGGCGCGGCCTACCCGCACGCGACACCGCGGCTGGCGGTTTTCGTCCACGGCCTGTGCGAGACCGACGACGCCTGGATGCTCGGCGGCGAGCGCCACGTCCCATACGGCTTCCGCCTGCAGGCCGAGCTCGGCTACACGCCGCTGTACGTCCGCTACAACACCGGGCTGCACATCTCCGAGAACGGGCGCGAGCTCGCCGGGCTGCTCGACCCGGATCGCCGCGGCGTGGCCGGTGGAGGTCCACGAGATCGCGCTGATCGGCCACTCGATGGGCGGGCTCGTCGGCGCGCAGCGCGTGCCACTACGGCGCCGGCGAGCTCTGGACGACCAAGGTGCGCCACGTGTTCACGCTCGGCTCGCCGCACCTCGGCGCGCCGCTCGAGCAGGCCACCAACGCCGCCAGCGCGGCGCTCGCGAGGCTGCCCGGAGACGCGCGCGCTGCTCGCCGATCCGCTGAACCGCCGCAGCGCCGGGATCAAGGACCTGCGCTACGGCTACCTCGTCGACGAGTGCTGGCTCGACCGGGACTGCGACGCGTTCCTGAGGGACACCGGCCGCGAGATCCCGTTCCTGCGCACCGCGCACCACTACTTCGTCTGCGCGACGGTCTCGCGCGACCCGAACGCGCTGGCCGGCCGGATCGTCGGCGACCTGCTGGTCTTACGGGCGAGCGCCTGGTCGCAGCGGCGCGGCAAGCGGCTGCAGTTCCCCGTCGAGCACTACCACCACGTCGGCGGGGCCAATCACTTCGAGCTGCTCAACCACCCCGCGATCTACGAGCAGATCCGCCGCTGGATGGCGCCGCGCCCGGCGCTCTCGGCCGCGGCCGCGTAGCGGCGACGGCGGGCTTCAGCGTCCGTAGCGCTCGCGCCCCAGCACGAGCTGCTCGGGGAGCGCGGTCCGCGGAGGCGGCGAGGGATCGGCGAGCACCGAGACCGTCTCCGCGACGCTGGCGGTGACGCGTCGCGGTCGCTCCGTCGCGCGCTCGACCGAGACGGTCTCGCCGTCGTTGGACGTGACCTCGCCCTCGAGCCCGGGCTCGATGCCCGCGTCCTTGAGGTAGTGCAAGCAGGTCCTCGGCCTCGTTCTCAAACCGCAGGATCGTGACCTTCGCGCCGGGCTCGCAGTCGGCCAGCGGCACCCCCTCGATCCGCTCGCCGACCCGGATCGGATGGCCGTGGGGGCAGGTCGCGGCGTCGCCGACCGAGGCCCGGACGTAGGCCTCGAAGCGCGGGGTCATCGCGTGCTCGAGCTGCTCGGCCTCCTCGTGCACGTCGTCCCACGGGACGCCGACCACGTCGGTGAGGAAGCGCTCGATCATCCGGTGGCGGCTGACGAGCCGCTCGGCGTGCTCGCGGCCCTCGGGCGTGAACGCGATCGTCCGCTCGGCGTTGCGGGCGATGTAGCCGTCGCGCTCGAGCCGGCCGAGCATCTCGTGCACGGTCGGCGCGGAGAGCTGCATCGCGCGTGACAGGTTGGCGCCGGTCATCGGCAGCCCGGCCTCGAACAGCCAGAACAGGCTCTCGAGGTACTCCTCCTCGGCGGCGGTCGCCGGCTCCTGCGCCATCGACGCTGATCGTAGCGGGGCAGGTCGGTCGGTCCCCGCGTGCCCAGCGCCGCCTGATCGCCTAGCATCGCGTCGCCGTGGCGCTGCCGCTCAAACCCCCCGTGCAACCCCAGCTGGCGCGCTCCAGAGGCTCGCTGCCGGTCGGCGAGCAGTGGGCGTACGAGCCCAAGTACGACGGCTTCCGGGCGATCGTGTTCGTCGACGGCGAGGCGACGACGATCCAGTCCCGCGGCGGCAAGCCGCTGGCGCGCTACTTCCCCGAGCTCGAGTTCCCGCTCGGCCGCTACGTGCTCGACGGCGAGATCGTGATCGACGGCGCCGACGGCGGCCAGGACTTCGGCGCGCTCCAGCAGCGGATCCACCCGGCGCAGTCCCGGA
The DNA here is from genome assembly GCA_963826395.1 of uncultured Solirubrobacterales bacterium. Taxonomy (GTDB): domain Bacteria; phylum Actinomycetota; class Thermoleophilia; order Solirubrobacterales; family Solirubrobacteraceae; genus Palsa-465. The sequence continues at coordinate 568,726 of CAWGWP010000001.1, forward strand.
TCGCGATGCTCGCCGAGCAGACGCCGGCGCACTACGTCGCGTTCGACCTGCTGGCCCTGGAGGACGAGTCGTGGCTCGGGCGGCCGTTCGCCGAGCGGCGCGAGGCGCTCGAGCGGACCGCGTCAGGACCGATCGCGGTGACGCCGCTGACGCGCGACCCCGCCGAGGCCGAGCCCTGGCTCGGCAGCGGCGAGGGCGTCGTCGCCAAGGACCTGCGCGCCATCTACCGCGCCCGGCGAGCGGATGGGGATGGTGAAGGTCAAGCGGCGTGCGCACGATCGACGCGGTCGTCGTCGGCTATCGCCCCGGCAAGGAGGCCGGGACGGTCGGCTCGCTGATCCTGGGGCTCTACGACGACGACGGCAAGCTGCACGTCGTCGGCCACTCGTCGGGCCTGCGCGCGGCGGAGAAGCGCGCGCTGGTCGCCAAGCTCGCGCCGTACGAGACGGGCAAGCGCGGGCACGGCGACCCCAGCCGCTGGAAGAGCGAGAAGGAGCTCGAGTGGATCGAGCTGCGGCCGGAGCTCGTGGTCGAGGTCAGCTTCGATCACGTCAGCGACGGGCGCATCCGCCACGGCACCAGGATCCTTCGCTGGCGCGAGGACAAGGCGCCCGGCGACTGCCGGCTCGAGCAGATGCAGGCGTAGCGCGCTCTACCCAACGGAGGAATGATGCAAGATCGAAGCGAGGCCGCAGCTGCCACCGCCACTGGGGACGGCCAGGGCATGGACCAGGCCGCCGCCGCGCAGCTCGCCCCGCAGACCCGGCTCGACAAGGTGCTCGCGGTCGTCCCCAGGGCGCTCTCGAGCCACGCCCACATCATCTTCCTCGGCGCGCTCGGCGTGTACCTCGTGCTGCTGCCCCTGCTCGGGGTCAACGTCAGCTCCAAGTCGGAGCTGATCGGCGGCAACTACACGAACGTCACCTCCGACCTCGGCGCCTGTATCGCCGCCGGGCTGACCGTGCACCTCGTCAAGCGTGACCGCAGGCGCTCCCGGGAGCTCGCCGAGCTGATCGACTCGCTGCACCTCAGGCATGACACGCTCGAGAAGGGAGTCGCGAGCGCGGTCGCGGCGGCGCAGCGAGCCGAGTCGGCCGCGGTCAAGGGCGCACGCGGCCTCTGAGCCGGCCGCGGTCCCGCTCCGTGCACGGGGTTCCCACCACGATCCTGGTCGCACCCGACTCGTTCAAGGGCACGCTGTCCGCGGACGCGGTCGCCGCCGCGATCGGGCAGCGGGCTCGAGCAGCGGCGGCTGGCAGGTAGAGCTGTGTCCGGTCGCCGACGGCGGCGAGGGGACGCTCGAGGTGCTGCTCGGAGCGCTCGGCGGCGAGCTCGTCACCGTCTCGGCATCCGATCCGCTGGGGCGCGAGATCGAGGCCGCGTTCGGGCTGACCGAGGACACGGGCGGCCGTCGTGTGGCGATCGTCGAGACGGCGGCCGCGAGCGGGCTCGGCCTGCTCGCCGCCGACGAGCTCGACCCGCTCGGGGCCAGCACCGCGGGGACCGGCGAGCTGATCGTGGCGGCGGCGCTGGCGGGCGCCGAGCTGATCTACCTCGGCGTCGGCGGGAGCGCCACCACCGACGGGGGCGCCGGCGCGATCCGCGCGATCGAGGAGGGCGGCGGGCTCGGCGACGCGCGGCTCGTCGTGCTGTCCGACGTGCGCACCCCGTTCGAGGCCGCGGCGCGGGTCTACGGCCCGCAGAAGGGCGCGGGCAACGCCGAGGTCGGCCGCCTGACGCGCCGGCTGCACGCGCTCGCCCGCCGCTTTGACCGCGACCCCCGGGGGATCCCGATGACCGGCGCCGCCGGCGGCCTGTCGGGGGGCCTGTGGGCGCGGTTCGGCGCGACGCTCGTCCCCGGAGCGGCGTTCGTGCTCGACCTGCTCGACTTCGACCGGCGGATGCGCGCCGCGCGGGCGGTCGTCACCGGCGAGGGGCGGCTCGACCAGCAGAGCCTCGCGGGCAAGGCCGTCTCCGAGGTCGCCACGCGCGCCCGCCAGTCCGGGGTTCCGTGCCACGCGATCGTCGGCAAGCGCGAGCTGGACGCGTTCGGCGCGCGGATCCTCGACCTCCAGGCGGTGCTCGAGGCGGGGCTCCCCGGCCCGCCTCAGGTCAGCGGGGCGCCGGCTTGCCGAGCTGATCTGACCCGCTAGGGCAACAGCGCGCGCCGCCGCTACCAGCAGAACTTGCCCTGCGGTTTGCTCGGTCCGGGTCCGGGCACGTCGTAGGTCGTGGCGCCCAGCGACTCCATGAACCGCGCCATCTCCTTGCCCGCCCTGGTCTGCGTGCCGTCGACCTTGTAACAGGGGTACGCGATTGGCGAGCCGTATCCGTCGGCCCAGCCCCACTCGGTGTACGGGTAGCTCGTGAGCGCCAGCGCGATCTGCTGCCCCGCGCGGACGTAGCTGCCGGCTTTCACCAGGCGCCGGAGGTTCTCCGCGACGTAGACCACGTCGCCGGCGTGACTGCCGTCGAGCAGCTGGTACCAGATGATCCGGCCGCCGGGCCAGTCGGCGTGCGAGTCCGAGCCGAGGATCAGGGCGTCGCCGATCGCCATGACCGGCAGTGGCCGTTGCGGGATCCAGTCGACGCCCATGTCCGTGCGCGCCGGCGACCAAGCGGGGTTCGTGAATGGGTTGACGTAATTGACGGCGTGCGTGAACGGGTCCGGCGGGAGCGGATTCACGTAGGGGAGGCCGGCCGCACCGGCGGTGGCGGGCAACATCGAGGCTGTCAGCGCCGCCGCGAGCAGCGCGAGGAGGGGCCTGCGCATATGAGCCCGGGTATCGGCCCGGGTGCGCCAGGGCTTTAGCCGAGCCGGGGGCGCCCTGGCCGCGCTCCACGGGCGGCCGTCGCCTAGTTGTGCGAGAACGCCCGGCGTCCCTCGCTGGGCAGCGGCGCGTCGAGCGACTCGAGGAACTCCGTCTGCTCCTGCAGGTGCTCGATCAGCAGGTCGGCCATCTCCCGCGTCATCCCGGCGCGCACCACGATCCGCAGCACCGCCAGGTCCTTGAGGTTCTCCGGGAAGGTGTAGGCGGGGACCAGCCAGCCTCGCTGGCGCAGCCGGTCCGAGACGTCGAACACGGTGTAGTTCTCGACGCGATCCTCGCAGCTTGAACGCGAACACCGGCAGCTCCCTGCCCTCGGAGATCAGCTCGTAGGGACCCATCTCGGCGATCGCCGAGGAGAGCTTGACGCGCCACGTCCTGGGCGCCCTGCATGATCTCCCGGTACCCCTCTCGTCCGAGGCTGCAGAGCATGAAGTACTGCGCGATCACCTCGCTTCCCGGGCGCGAGAAGTTCAGCGAGAACGTCGGCATGTTCCCGCCGAGGTAGTTGACGTCGAACACCAGCTCCTTGGGGAGCGCGCTTTGGTTACGCCACACCGCCCAGCCCACGCCCGGGTAGACGAGGCCGTATTTGTGGCCGGAGGCGTTGATCGACTGCACGCGCGGGATCCGGAAGTCCCACTCCAGCTCGGGCTGGATGAACGGAGCGACGAATCCGCCCGAGGCGGCGTCGACGTGGATCGGGACGTCCAGGCCGTGGTCGGACTCGAGCCGGTCGAGCGCCAGCGGCGATCTCCTTGACCGGCTCGTAGCTGCCGTCGAAGGTCGAGCCGAGGATCGCGACGACCCCGATCGTGTTCTCGTCGCACTGCGCGACGGCCTCCTCGGCGCCGAGGTGGTAGCGCCCGCTCTCCACCGGCACCTTCCGCGGCTCGACGTCCCAGTAGCGGCAGAACTTCTCCCAGCAGACCTGGACGTTGGCGCCCATCACCAGGTTGGGCTGGTCGGTCGGCTTGCCGGCGGCCTGCATCCGCTGCGCGCCAGCGCCACTTCAGCGCCATCCCGCCGAGCATGCACGCCTCGCTCGAGCCGGTGGTGGAGCGTGCCGGTGGCGTCCTCGTGCTCCGGTGAGCCCCACAGGTCGGCGAGCATGTTCACGCAGTGCGACTCGATCGCCGCGGTCTGCGGGTACTCGTCCTTGTCGATCATGTTCTTGTCCGCCGTCTGGGCCATCAGCTCCGCGCCGAGCGTGGGCATCCAGGTGGTGACGAAGGTCGCGAGGTTGAGCCTTGCCTGGCCGTCCAGCAGCAGCTCGCTGGTGATCAGCTCGTGGGCGAGCTCGCCGCCGATGCCCTTGGAGGGCAGCTTGCGTGTGGGGAGCTCTCGAGTGAAGGTCTCGTCCGCGGCGGACATCGAGGACGAACGGTGGGACACCGCCCCTTGCTCGGTCAGGGCCATCTAAGTCCTCCTAGGTCGTCGCGGGGGTAGGGGCGCATCATCGCGCACGAGGGGTTCTACCCAGCGGAACGGCATTGGGACGTAACTGTCCCCGTTCAGGTCCGACAGGTGCGCTGAGCGTCCCGTTCAGGTCCGAAGCCGTGTGCTGTGCTGAGCGATCTGTATCGGCGCACGAGAGTCCACAATGCTCCGCCGGCCATCCGACTTCCCCGCCCGATCGCTCTCCGTGCCGTCATGGAGTGCCTGCAAAGCGCAAGTTTGGCCACAGGGCCAGTGCCGCGCCCGGCCCGCCGCGGGTAGCGTCTGGTCATGCCTGCGCGACCGCCGCAGATCGTTGCGTTCGGCGGTGGTGGCTTCTCGACGGAGTGGGGCAACACGCTGCTGGACGACCACGTCCTCGGCCTGACCGGCGTGGAGCGTCCGCGGGTCTGCTTCTTGCCGACCGCCAGCGGCGACGCCGACCACTACGTCGTTCGCTTCTACCGAGCGTTTCCCGCGTCGCGGTGCGAGCCGTCGCACATCTCGCTGTTCCGGCGTGAGACCGGGGTCGGCGATCCGCGCGCGCACCTGCTCTCCCAGGATCTCGTCTACGTCGGCGGCGGGAGCCTCGTCTCGCTGCTCGGTACCTGGCGGGCCCACGGGATCGACCTGGCGCTGCGTGAGGCCTGGCGCGCCGGCGTCGTCATGTGCGGAGGCTCGGCCGGGTCGCTGTGCTGGTTCGCGCAGGCGGTGAGCGGGTTTCACGAGGGGCCGCCCGCACGGATCGAGGCGCTGGGGCTGCTTGCCGTGGAGCAACGCCGTCCACTACGACGAGGAGGCCGGCCGCCGGAACGCCTTTCTCGACGCTATCGCAGACGGGTTTCCGCCGGGCTTCGGCGTGGGCGACGCGGCGGCGCTTCATTTCGTCGGGACCGAGCTCGCCGAGGTCGTCAGCTCGCGTCCGGGGGCGCGCGCCGTCTACGTCCGTCCCGACGGTGCCGGCGGCGTCTCGGAGCGAGACCTCCCGGTGCGATACCTCGGGGATCGTGTCGCCGTCGCGGACGGGTGTCCCGCGCCGGCCGAGGTCGGCCACGCGATCGCGGCGTGACCGCGCCCGAACCGGGCCGGGCTCGTGCACGGCGCTTAGCCACGGCATCATTGGGATCGATGCCGTCACGATCTTCCCGGCCCCGGATCCTCGCGATGGGCGGAGGCGGGTTCACGATGCCCGATCGAAGCCCTTCGCTCGACGAGCTGGTGCTGTCGCTGACCGGCAAGCGGGTCCCGAAGATCTGCTTTCTGCCTACCGCGAGCGGCGATCAGCGTGACCAGGCGATGCGCTTCCGCGAGCGCTTCGGCGCGTGGCCATGCGAGCCGTCGGTCCTATGGCTGTTCCACTTGGCGCGTGATCGGATCGACCCTGTGGAGCACCTCCTCGCCCAGGACGCGATCTACGTCGGCGGTGGCTCGATGCGCAACATGCTCGCGGTCTGGCGGGAGCACGGGATCGACCATGCGATGCGCACGGCCTGGGAGGCCGGCGTGGTGCTGGCTGGGCTGAGCGCCGGCGCGATGTGCTGGTTCGAGGGCGGCGTCAGCGAGAGTGGCGGTACGCCGCAGCCCGCTGCGGGTCTCGGCCTGCTGAGCGGGAGCCTGTCGGTGCACATGGACTCGGAGCCCGAGCGGCTGCCGGTGTACCGCTCGGCCGTTGCAAGCGGGCAGCTGCCGCAGGGCTATTCCGCCGACGACTGCGCGGCGCTCCTATTCGACGGGACCGAGCTCGTCGACTGCGTGGTCTCCCGCGAGAGGGCCCGCGTGGTCCGGGTCAGGCCCGACGGGGCCGGCGGCGTCTACGAGACCGAGCTCCCCGTTAGGCTGCTACCCGGGTCCCTCGCGGCCGTGCGGCGGACGGCGGAGTCGGAGGCGATCTCCGAGTTCCGCGGGCTGCGAGCAGGGCGGCATCGGTGGGAGTAGCGCGGGTGACGGGCGTAACGGGTCATCTGCCACAATCGGCCGTCATGGGTGCAGCGTCCGCTTGGACAGATGATCTGCTTCTGGCTCGTCTGCAGGCGCCGCCGGATCTGACCGACGGCGTCGAATCGCTCGCCTACTGGCGCGAGCGAAGCCGTCGGCTGCCCTGGTATCGGTTGGGCGCTCGACGCGAGGCCACCCGCATGACCCTGCGGTGGGAGCGGCGCGTCCGCGGCGCGCTGCTCTCACAACCCAGCGTCCCGGTGGCCACCCGGGTCTCGGCGGGTCTGCTGGTAGCCCGGATCCGGCTCCGACGCTGGAGCCGACGTGCGGCGTTCGCCGTCACGGCCATCGTTGGCATGACGCTCGTGGCCGCCCCGGCGGTCGCGCTCGCGGTCTTGTTGATTCGGGTCCTGTAGTCCAGGCTGGTGGCAACGGGGGGCGCGACGGGCGCACCCGCCTAGCTTGTGAGTGCGACGATTCCGTTGAGTAGGAGCGCCGCGGCAAGTAGCACGATGATCGCAGCAGCCAGGGTCCTCGCGTGCCGTTCCAACCAGCCGCGAGAGGCTTGAAGCTTCGCGACAGTCCAGTAGCGTGAGACCGCAAGCGCGACAATCGCGGCCAGAAGCGGGAGCAGCGACACGATCGCGAAGCCCAGCCAGAGGGCGACGTATCCCGCCCTGCTCGGCTTCAGCTGTGAGATGTCCTTCAGCGCGATCGGGATGAACCCGCCGGGGTTGGCGAGGGTGGCGCCCGCTCCGACTCAAGCCGAACGCCCCGAAGAAGAACCAGAGCCCGGTCCGGCCGGGCCGCTCGCTGAGAACGAGCACGAGCACGCTGAACGTGAGCGTGCTCGGCGAAAGCATCGCGGCCAGTGCGGTCAGCCCGAATTCGAGGTCGCCGGAGGTCACGCGTGCGTCACCTCAGCCGGCAGAGGCTCGGGTGCCGCAGGACGACGCACGCGGGGCCGAGTGCTGGCACCGGTCTGGATCCTCATGCCCAAGTTGCGATGAGAGGACCCTATCGCCGCCGAAGTAGGCTGCCGCGGCTGGTGATATCGATCGACGTTGAAATCGCGCTCGTCGGCCTGGCGGCGATGTTGGAACCGGCGACTCTTCTGTCCTCGGTGCTAGCGCTCGTCGTCGGTGATCGTCCGCTCCGAACTGGCTCTTGGTTCTACCTCGGTGGCTTAGCCGTGACGCTCTTGGTTGGCGTCCTAGCCGCGTTGCTCGTCGGAAACGCGGCCGCCTCTCATACGTTCGAGCCGAAGACATGGGTTTCGATCGTCACCATCGTCGCCGGCGCACTAGTGCTGGGCTATGCGGTGCGCCTTGTCCGTCGGCCGACGGATGCCGCCGAGATGGCGCGGATCACCGAGCGCATGAACAAGGTCGCGTCCGCACCGGCTCCCGCGATCATCGCGGCAGGCGCGGCGCTCGCGAATCCGGGCATCTTCATGCTGATCGCAGCGAAGAGCATCTCCCAGCTCGATCCGAGCACATCGCAGTACGTGCTTGATTGGGCCCTGTTCACCGTGGTTGCGTTGCTTCCGCTCGGAGTGGCGCTCGTGATGCTGCTATTCGCACGCGGGTTCACCGCACCGCTTCTCAGCGCTGCCCGCGGGTTGATAGAGCGACACGCTCATACGATCATTGCGGTCGTGCTCCTGGGCCTCGCTGCCTCGCTGCTTCGCGACGGCATCGCAGGAATCACAGGCTAGGTTCCCGGCCGAACGAGCGCGTCGCCGATCGCAAGCCCGGCCCGGATCGTCCGTTCACGGTCGGCTGTTGCTTTCGGGTGGCGGCTGGCATCCGGTGTCGATCAGGTAGCGCACGAACGCGGCTCGGTCGCGGTCGGGGTGGAACGGGTCGACGCCCTCCCTGAGCAGCTCCGCGACGCGCTCGAGGTCGAACAGCAGCGCGAGCTTGCCGGGCGGATCGTCCCACTCGCCCGAGTCGTAGCGCGAGACCCACGCCGCGAGTGCCGCCAGCGCCTCGAGCTGGAGCTGCGTTCTCCCACCACTGCGAGCGGATCGCGAGGCGGTATCGCTCGCGGAGCACGCACACGTCGCTCCACAGCTGGTCGAACCACAGCCAGCGCTCGCGCGGGTACAGGCCGCGCCAGTCGAGCGGCCAGCGCGGCGAGGGCGCTCGTCGGGGTCGTCCTCGGGACCCTCGCGGTGCTCGTCGCCGAACTCGGGCCAGCTCATCGCGCGGCCGCCAGCCGGCGAAGCCGCCGGTCCTCGAACCACATCCGCAGCCGCAGCCGCACCGGCGCGATCCGGCCGTAGATCAGCAGCGCGTGCCGATCGGGCAGCTGGCGCAGCGCCTCGGCCGCCACCAGCGGGCGCCGCCGGCGCCCGGTCGAGCGGCTGGTCCCGCCGGCGCCGGTGGTGCGGGTGATCTCGCGCGCCTCCTCCTCGCCGACCAGGCCCGCGAAGTAGCGCAGCGTGTCGAGGTCCGCGACCCCGGGCAGCAGCATCCGAGCGCGGTGGCTGTTGATCACCGTCTCCGCCTGGCGGCCGTACCGGCTGCGAGCCTGCGCGAGGTCGTGGAAGATCGAGACGAGCTGGATGTTGTGGCTCGGCGCCGTCGATGCGATCTCGGCGAGGTTGGGGAGCGGCGCCACGTTGCCCGCCTCGTCGAGGCACAGCAGCAGCGGCAGCGCGAGCCGACCCCCGGCGAGCGTGGCGCGCTCGTACGCTCGGTCGACGATCTCGCCGAGCAGCGCCAGGAACAGCGGGCGCAGCAGCTTCGACGCCTTCGCGTCGCCGATCAGGTAGAGCGTCGCGGGCTCGTCGAGCAGCCGCGTCGGCCGTGATCTCGCACGACGCCGCCGAGCGCGCCACCCGCGCGAAACGGTAGGCGCGCAGCAGCGCCTGCGCGGTCGCCTCGATCGAGCTCCGCGTGCGGTCGGCCTGCGCCTCGAACGCGCGAACGGCGTCGTAGGCGGCGTGCGCGTCGGCGAGCTCGCGTTCGTCGCGCGCCTCGCCGGCCATGCTGCGCTAGCGCCTCGTCGAGCTCGCGGGCGCCCTGCCCGTAGGTCCAGCGCACGAGGCCCTCGATCCCGGCGCCGGCGCGGGCGGCGGTGTACAGCAGCGGCGCGAGCCGCTGCTCGGCGGCGATCGCCCAGAAGTCGCCGCCCTCGACGCTTGCGCTGATCGAGCTCCGCGGCCGAGGCGAGCCGCCACGCCACCTCGAGCGCGCCGTCCCAGGTGCCGGCCGCCTGCAGCGGCGACCACGTATGCGACGCCGCTCCCGCGAGCGCGAACGGGTCGAACACGAACACCTCCCCGAGCGCCCGGCGTCGCGCGACGGTCGCCGCCAGCAGGTCGGTCTTGATCGAGGACGCCACGGCCGGCCCGTCCCACTCGAGCAGCGCCGGGACCGCCAGCCCGGCCGACTTGCCCGACTGCGGCGGCCCGAACGCGACCAGCGCGTGGCGCTGCTCGGCGTAGAGCAGGCGGCCGTCGTGACGGCCGAGGGCCAAGCGACCCGATCGGTCGCGATCCGAGCGCCGGCCGGGCAGCGGCCGACGCCGGCGGAGGATCCTCAGGTCGCCATCCGGAGGCCCACCGGGCCCCGGGGTTGCGGGCGTGCAGCAGCCCGAGCCCGCCCGCGCGCCGGGCAGCCGCGGTCACGGCCGCCACCGCGCGCGATCAGCACGGCGAGCGCGGCGTAGAAGCCCGCCGGCCCGGGGAGCCGCGAGCGCGCCGGACCGCGGCCACGCGGCGGCCGGATCGGAGATCCGCGCCGGCAGCCTGACGAGCACCCCCGAGCAGCTGCGCGAACCCCGGCTCGGGGCCAGCCCGCCTCCGAAGAGGGCGCCCGCGAGCCCGCCCCAAAGCCACACCGCGGCGCAGGCCCCGACGGTGCTTGCCGATCGATCGCGAGGACGGCGGTATCGGAGAGACCGTCCGAGCGGCCGCGGCTCATCTCCGCGCCCCGCCCTGCCCGCTCAGCTGCCATCCCGGTGTCGGTGTTCGGTGAGCCTCGACTCGAGCTGCGAGCGGTAGTGCTGGACGACGAACGAGCGGCTCCCGACCCGCCACAGCGCCTGCCCTGCCGACGAGCATCGAGATCAGCTGGGCCTCGCTCTCCGAAAGGCCGAGCAGCGTGCGCGTCAGCTCGACCTGGCTCTCGTCCTGGTGGTAGACGATCCGCGTCGACGCGTCGGCGAGCAGGCCCTCCGCGATTCGCGCGGCGCGCGACCCGGCGTCGCCCGCGGCCTGGAGGTCGGCGAGCTTGTGCAGCACGACCAGGTTCATCACGCCGAACTGGCGCGCGAGCTTGAAGTTCGACTGAAACCACTCGCCGAGTCCGGTGTGCTGGATGATCTTCCAGGACTCGTCGGCGACGTTGATCAGGCGCTCGCGGCCGGGCCGTTCGGCCATCCGCGCCAGCAGCGCGCTCATCCAGGCGGTCGCGCAGGCCATCAGGATCCCCACCGCCGGCGAGTCGCGGACCGCGTGCAGGTCGAGCACGACCAGCTTGGCGTCAAGGTCGAGCCCCGGCGTCGTGGGCCCGTCGAACATCCCGCGCAGCGGCCCCTCGCACAGGTCCTGGAGCGCGAGCGCCGCGCGGCGGGCGTCGGCTGCGAGCTGCGCCTGGGTGGTGCGCAGCCGCTCGGCCATCTCGCGCGACCGGGTGAAACAGCGCGTACGCGATCTCCGGGAGCGTCGGCTCGGCGACGCCGCTCAGCCGGACCGCGCGCAGCGCCTCGCGCAGCGCCCCGCCCTCCAGCTGGGTGAGCGGCCCGCCGACCGCGGTGATCGTGACCGCGCGGAGCAGCTCGAGCTGCGCATGCTCCTCCGGGCGCGAGGCCAGCGGGTTCAGCCGCACGCCGCCGCCGGGCACGAGCGAGATCGGGCTTACCCCGACGGCCTCGCACAGCGGCCCGTACTCGCGCTTGATGTCGAGCACGAACGCGCGGCGGCCGAACAGCAGCATCCGCCACAGCAGCGTCTTGACCAGCGAGCTCTTGCCCTGGCCGAGCTTGCCGAGCACGATCGCGTTCGGGTCGTCGAGCATCCCGTCGCCGTACAGGACCCAGGGGTCGTAACAGAACGCTGCGCCGCTCGAGTCGCGCCCGATGAACACGCCCTCGGCCGCCGAGGCCGCCGTCGGCGATGAACGGGTAGATCGCCTGCGCGTGCCGCGTCGTGCTGCGGTGTCCGGGACGCTCGGCGGCGCGCAGGCTCACGCCCGCCTCCCGTGAGAGGCGGCCGAGGGCGAACGCGGCCGCCGCCGCGCTGAGCACGGCCACAGCGCAGCGGGTCACGCGGCCGTGGATCAGCGGGCGCAGCAGCTGGTCGTAGATCATGCGCGCGACGCAGGTAGTGCCACAGGTAGGTGAGGAACGCGGTCGCGCCGCTCATCGGAGCCCCCGGCAGAGCGGCAGCGTGAACGTGAACGCGTCGGCCTGCTGGCCGTACATCCGGTGCAGCTCGAGCCGCGCGCGAGCCGCGTGCTCGTGGACCTCCGCGCAAGCGCGGCGTAGGTCGTCCGCGTCCCTGCCGGTGACCGTCACGAACCCGGCGAGGCGGACCTCGCCGTGGCCTGCGGCGAGCTCGGCCTCGCGGCGGGCCGTCGCCTCCTCAGCCTGACGCTGGCGGGCGGTCTCGGACTGCCCGAAGCGGCGGCGCAGCTCGCGGTCGGCGTGGTCGCGCGTGATCGCCGCCTCGACCTCCCGGGTCGAGCGCTCCGGCGACAGCGGCTCGAACGTGACCGCCACGGTTCGCACCGCGCTCGAGCGCCCGAGCAGCGCGTCCATGAACATCGGCGAGACCTCGACGCGGGGCCAGCCGCCGATCCAGTAGGTCGCGTGCAGCGCGCCGTCGCTGCGGTAGTGATCCCAGGCCTCGCGCGCCCCGAGCGGCCACGCCCCGGCCTCGGACAGGCTCGCCTGCTCCGGGGTCGGCTGTCTCGAGCGCCGCCAGCTCCGAGCGCGCGTACGGGTCGAACGCCGTTCGCAGCGCCCGCGCCAGCTGGCTCGGCGGTGAGCGCTCCGAGCACGCTCACCTCGGCGGCCTCGAGCCCCTGCGCGACCCGCTCGGTCTGCTCGACCAGCGCGCGGCGTCGACCGCGTCGGCGCCGCGCTCGCGCACGCGCCGCGCAGTCGACCTGGACGGCGACGAGGATCTCGTGCTCCTGGGTGACCCTCGCGGTTGTCCCGATCAGCTCGAGGTAGCGAGTCGATCATCGGCGTCCCGCGAAGCGGCACCGCCGGGTCGCGCTCGGCGCCGACCCAGCGGGCCAGCTCGTCGCCCTGGGCGGGGACCGTCCGCTCGACCCACTGGAGCCGCCTGATCGGCGTCCCGGCCGCCCCGGAGAGCACGAGTCCCCAGCGGCCCAGCCGACGCTCCTGGGCCGCCGGGTCGAGCAGCGAGAATGCGATCACCCGGCACGCGAGCACCGCGACGGCGCGCCGGCCGTGCTCGCTGTGGAGGATCCCGACCGGACGGTCGCGGTAGGCGGGCTCGGCGATCCGCACGCCGCGCAAGCGACGGAGGTGGGTGTGGGACGGGGCTCGCGAGGACCGGGCTGCCGTGGCGAACGCCGCGCACCGAGCTTCCGCCGGTCCGGGGCGCGCGGAGCGAAACGTCGCCCTTCGCCGCAGCCGGCGCGAGCGCGAACGACGGCGACGATCGGCAGCCACTCCTCGGCGGTCCGCCGGCCGACAGGCGCGAGCGCGAGCGCCGTGCTGAGCGCGAACAGCAGCGTCGCGGTCAGCGCGCCCGCCGCCGTCGGCGCGCGGTCGAGGATCGCGATCCCGATCAGCCCCCCGCCGCGCGAGGACAGCGGCCTGCCCGCGCGCGGATCGGCGCCGAGGATCCCGCGGCGCTCGAGCGGCCCGAAGCGGTAGGCTCAGCCGCTCGGAGCTCACAGGCGTCCGCCCTCCGGGTCCTGCGGCGGCGGAGTCGGGTCGGGCTGGTCAGCGGTGATTCGCCTCGGTCCCGAGGATCATCGGTCCGGACTCGGCGCCCGACCGCAGCAGCTCCGGGCAGCTCCGGGTTCTCCGCGGTCGCGGGTCGGCGTTCGCGCGCGGGCGGTCCGCTGCCCCGCCGGCCCCCGGCGTGCGGCGCTGCGGCGCCTGCTCGGGTAGGGGCGGCGTCGCGCTGGAGGCGACAGATCGCCGAGCGCCGGCTCGGCGGTGTCGGAGCGCTGGGTTGGCGCGTCGGAGCGCCGGCCGGCGGGTGTCGGAGTGCTGGCCACAGTCGCCTCAGCGCCGGCGTTCGACCGAGGCGGCAGGACGCATCCGCCGTATCGCCGGGCGGCGGACTCGGCCGGGCGCAGACGCTCGCGGTCTGCGCTCGGCGTCGATCGAGCGTGTCTCGCGTCTGCTCGCGCCTCGCGGCGCATCTGCGCAGCCTTCGCGGCCCACACCTCACCCTCGTGCGCCTGCCCATCGGCGCTGCCCGCGGCGGCCGAACGCCGCGCCTGCCCTCGTGCCGGAGCGAGCCCGGCCGCGGCGCTGGCGAGCTCCGTCATCGGGAGCAGCCGGAGCAGCGCCCACGGCGCAAACCCTGCCAGCGCGAGCAGGGCCACCCCGGCGAGCATTCCGGCGACGCTGTGATGGACGCTCTGGCTGAATGCCGCTCCGCCGAGCGAGAGCACGGCGACGATCACGAACTTCGAGAGGATCAGCGCGATCAGCAGCTCGACCGAGCGGACCGCCCAGATCCGGCGCGCGGGCCACACGAACGCGGCGAACGCCAGCGGCAGCATCAGCACGATCACGTAGACCGCCGCCGCGCGCACCATCAGCTCGAGCCACAGCGCGAGCGCCGCGCGCGACCGTCAGCAGCCCGGCGAAGAATCCGAGGAACGCCGAGCTCGCCAGGTGGCGTCAGCGCTCCGATCAGCCCGCTGTCGTGGTTGAGGAAGTTCGCGCTCTGGTGGCCCGCGGCCGAGGAGACGACCGCCGACAGCTGGTCCGAGGCCGCCAGCAGCAGCATCGTCAGCGGCGCGGCGATCCCGACCGCGAGCAACGCGAGCGGCAGGTAGCCGAGTGCCGCGCGCGCGAGCAGCGTGAGGTCGGACTGCAGGACCGCCTGGACCGCCGCGGCGAACAGGAACGGCAGCGTCAGGACGGCGGCGATCCCGGCGACGCGCCAGTAGGTCGCCGAGAACCAGGTCGCTGGTCAGCTGGGGGTCGGTGGTCCGGCTCAGGACCGTCGAGGTCTCGTGCAGGACGTAGCTTGCGCCCGCCGACCACCCAGGTCGCGATCGCCGCGAGCGCCAGCGCGGTGGTGGCCTTCGACGCGATGCTGCTCGCCGCTGTCGCCCACCAGCGACTTGACCGCGCCGCCGACGTGCCCGGTCAGGAGGTTCTTGCCGGCGCTGAGCAGGCGATCACCGTGCTGGACCGCCGAGCACGCCTTCCCGATCAGCCCGCTGAGGAAACCGGCGGCCGCGCACACCGGCTTGATCGGGTTGAACGCGCCTGCCGGGCGAGGCCATCGCGCCGAGCGCGACGCGCGACCGACGACCAGCAGGACGGCGACGTGTAGACGCGCTTGCGACACCGCTCATCGAGCCGTCGTCCCGAGGCGCTCGAAGAAGTTGACGAGCCCGGGGGCGGCTCCGACGACGAGCGCCGAGGCGCCGGAGATCAGCGCCGCCATCCGTCCGCGGGCGGCGTAGTGGTGGTTGTGCGTGTGCGACGCCACAGCCCAGAGCGCCGCGCCGACGAACGCGCCGAGCAGCGCCACCGCCAGCGCCCAGGCCTCGGCGCCGTTCACGAGCTGCTGGAGGACGTTGCTTCCCGGCAGCGCCTTCAGGTTCGGTTGTGCGATGACGGCGGCGAGCAGTCGACATCGAGATCTCCCGAGTCCAATTGAGTGAGTTTGACCAAATCAAACCTAGCAAGACTCAAATAGATTTGCTAGGTTAGTTTGCATCAACTTAGACTCAATTAGCGCTCGATCGCGGGAGATGAGACCATGGCCACGATGGAATGCGAGCTCGGCGACGTCGGTGACCTCTACCGGTCGCTGTCAGGGCCGCTGCGAGCGGATCGTTCGTGGCGACGTGCGTGCCCCGGAGCCGGTGATCGAGGAGGCCTGCCAGTTCGCGTGGAGCCGGCTCGTGTACCACCAGCACCGCGTTCACCGGGAGACGGCGCTCGGTTGGCTGGCGCAGGACCGCGAGCCGGGAGGCGATCAGGCTGCGTTCGGCGCGGCAGCCGTGAGCTGCCGCTCGATTCCGCGGAGACCGCCGCGCGCGGCTCCGAGGCTGATGGTCGATCCAGGTCCCGCCGAGCTGGTCGAGCGGCGAGCGCGTCTCGCGACGCTTGCCACGCTGCCGCTCCGCCAGCAACGGCTGCTGTGGCTGCGCGGCCTCGGGCTCAGCTACGAGGAGATCGCGCGCACGCGACGGATGCACCGCGCGGACGGTCGAGCGCCAGCTGAACCGCGCGCCGCACCGCGCTCCGCTCGCTCGCCCGCTGACCGAAGCGCGCCGCCCTCGCGTTACGGCCGCGCCGAGGCAGCCCTACCGCGCCTGTCCGCGCTTGCGCCGCCGGCGCTCCGCCGCGCTCAGCTTGCGCGGCTTGACCGGGCGCTTGGAGCCCGCGCGGCCGCCGACGCCCGCGGTCGGCGTGGGCGTGGCGCGACCGGGGCGCGGCGCCGGGCGTCGCGCCAGATGAAGAACGAGATCCCGCCGATCAGCACGAGCGCGCCGATCGCGATCGCGATCGCGCGTCGAGCCGCTGAGCGCCGCTGCCGCTGGCCGACGAGGTCGTCGTGGGGTTGACGATCGTCGGCGTGGCCGTCGTCGGGGCGGTCCCGGACGGCTGCGGGAAGCCCGGGGCGAGCGGGTTCGGAGGGCGCCTGCGCGAGCGCCGCGGCCGGGAGCGCGAGCGTCCGCGGCGAGCGCGACCGGCAGAGCTCGTGCTGCGAGCCGCGACGCGCACGCCGACGCTCCTAGGCGAGCGGCTGCTCCATCGCGGGCGTCTCGGGCGCGTCGACGTAGGGGTGCTCGTCGGCGACGTCCTCCTCGTGGTAGACGCTCTCGGCGTTGACCGCCCAGATGTCGTGGTCGGTGCCCGAGCAGGATGTTCTCGACCGCGCGCATCGCGGTCAGCATCGAGTGGTCGGAGTTGTTGTAGCGGTGCAGGCCGTTGCGGCCGACCTGGATCAGGTTCGGGATCCCGTCGAGCCAGCCGCGGATCGTCGCGACGCGCTCGGCGTACTCGGCGTCGTACATCGGATAGGCCTTGTGCACGCGCACGACGAACCCGAACTTGACCTTCTCCGCCCGCGCCAGGCCGAGCTGCTGGATCTCGCGCGGTGGCCATCGCCACGAGGTCGTCGTCGGCCATGCTCCACAGCTCGTCGCCCTCGAAGCAGAAGTACTCCATCCCGATCGAGGCGTCGGTGTCGTTGGGGACCATCCACGGGCTCCAGGAGCGGAAGTTCTGGATCCGGCCGACCTGCACGCCGGGCTCGTGGATGTAGATCCAGTTGTCGGGGAACAGGTCCTCGCCCTCGATCACCAGCAGCGACCGTGAGGAAGTCGCGGTAGCGCAGGCCGCGGGCGGCGTCGCGGACGTCGACCGGCGCCTCGGGCTCGGCGATCCCGACCGTCGTGCGCAGCGGCAGCGAGGAGATCACGTGCGAGGGCGTCAGCGTCTCGCCGCCGGCGACGACCTCGACCACGCGCCCGTCCGTCGATCCGCAGCCGCGTCACCGGCGCGTTCAGCCGCACCTCGCCGCCGTTGGCGCGGATCTCGTCGCGCATCTGCTCCCACATCTGGCCCGGGCCCGTAGCGCGGGTAGTTGAACTCCGAGATCAGCGACTTGATCTTGTTGCCCCGGTTGCCGAAGAACGCGTGCCTTGGCGGCGGCGAAGAACGACAGCCCCTTGATCCGCTGCGCCGCCCACTCGGCGCGGATCTCGGAGGTCGAGACGCCCCACACCTTCTCGGTGTAGGACTTGAAGAACTGGTTGAAGAGCCAGCGGCCGAAGCGGTTGGAGACCCACTCCTCGAAGGTGTCCTCGCGGCCCTTCGGCTTGACCGCCGCCCACAGGTAGGAGAAGCAGCGCCTTGGTCAGGTCGACGGGGCCGAGCTTGCTTGATCACGTCCATGCCCTGGAGCGGGTACTCGAGGAACTTGTGGTTCCAGTAGATCCGCGACTCTGGCGCGGGCGCTTGAGGAACTCGTCGGTCAGGATCTCGTGCCAGAGATCGTCGACCTCCTTGGCCTTGGTGAAGAAGCGGTGGCCGCCGAGGTCGAAGCGGTAGCCCTCGCGGACGTCGGTGCGGGCGATCCCGCCGACCTGGTCGGTCGACTCGAGCACGATCACCGGCTTGCCCTGCTTGGCGAGCAGGTAGCCGGCGGTCAGGCCGGCCGGGCCGCCGCCGAGCGCCACGACCGGGTGCTCGGGCGTGATCTCCGCGCCACGCGCGGCGGCGGCGTCGGTCTCGTTGGGCGGGGTCTCGGTCATTCGGGCGGTCAGGTGACCTGGTAGAGCACGGCGCTGTCGGCGACGCAGCACGCGCCTCGGTAGGTGTGCGGCGCCACCGCGATCGGCTTCAGCGTTCGGGTCGGTCGCGAGCAGATCGCCCCACTGCGCCGAGCGGCGCCGCACGAGCTGCGTCCACGACGCCTTCCAGTTCTTCGCGCCCTCGGTCAGCGGGCGCACGAACAGCAGCTGCTGCCCGGGCCTGAGACTAGCAAGCAGCGGGTGCGAGCGTCGCCTGCGGATTGGCGTTCTGCGAGGCGCTTCAGCGCGTACACCCAGTTCATGTAGCGCGGGTCCGAACGGCGCCGAGCGTGGTCGCGTAGCGCAGGCCGTTCGGGAGGTAGTACCACGCCAGCGGCACCTGCTCGGGCTGGCCCGAGATCACGAGGTCGCCCGGATGCAAGCAGCGGCGCCATCTCGCCGCCGACGTCGCGCATGTCGCTCTTGTACTGCGGCGCGTACGAGGAGATGTGGGCGACGAACACGACCGACAGCGACGATCGCGACGAGCCCGACGATCCCGGCGCGGGCACAGCCCCACGCGGCCAGCAGCAGGATCGACGCCAGCACCGGCGCGAAGTAGCGCGAGACGAACGCCGGCGTGATCTGCGACGCGAGCCAGGCGAGCAGCAGCGTCGCGAACGGGAGCGCGATCAGCGTCCACAGCATCGTCGCCTCGCGCGTGCGCCGGTAGCGCTTGGTCACGAACGGTGCCAGCCCGATCACCAGCGCGATCACCAGCCCGATCGTGATCCGGTCGCCGCCGATCAGGTCGCGGGAGAGCAGGACCGGGCGCGCCGAACCGCGGCGGCGGCGCCCACGGCGCGCCGGTGTGGCTCGCCTGGTAGATGAAGTTCGGAAGCCACGGCAGGAACAGGATCGCCGGCGCCGCCGAACGCCAGCACCGCGTCGCGGACGAGCCCGCGCCGGTCCTCGCTGACGTACCAGATCGGGATCAGCGCGAGCACCGCGCCGAGCGCCGAAGAAGATCCCCCACGCGTGCGTGTAGAGCATCAGCGCCTGGCACAGCGCGAACAGGATCAGGTACTTGCGCCGCCGGTACACGAAGCCGTGGATGTAGCCGGCGGTGGCGAGGATCCCGAGCAGCCCCATCAGCTCGTACATCCGCGTCTCGCTGCGCGTACTGCGGTCAGGAACGGGCTGAACGCGAACAGCATCGCGGCCATCAGCCCGGCGCGCCGCCCGAACAGGCTCCAGCCGGCCCAGAAGCCGGCCGGGATCGTCAGCAGCCCGAACAGCAGCGACAGCGCGTGCGTGGCCGACTCGCTCGGCGCCGAACAGCCGGATCCAGAAGTGCAGCAGCACGTAGAACAGCGGCGGCGAGCCGTCGTGGCGCAGCAGCCCCGGGATCGCGCTCAGCGAATGCGAGGCGATCCCGGTCGTGATCGCCTCGTCCATCCAGAACTGGCCCGAGATGTAGCGCGTGCGGATGTACGCCGAGACCGCGGTGAGCACCACGCAGGAACGCCGCCGGTCGACGGCCCACGCTCGGGATAGCGCTCGAGCCACCCCGGCTCGCGGACGTCGAGCACGCGGGGGATCGCCGCGGACGGGGGCGGTGACGGTCGCCATCTAGGCGCCGCCTCGCGCCGCAGGTGCGTGAACACCCGGAACGTGCGGATGTGCCGACAGCGTGTAGTGCGCGCCGTCGTGCTCCCAGGCGCGGATCTGAGCCGGCAGCGGCAGCAGCGCCGCGTGCGAGGTGTCGCGGGTCTGGAAGATCACGTTCGGCCACGGCGCCGGCGCGATGCCCGGTCGGCTGGGCCTCGACGCGCAGCGTCTGGACGCCGAGGTCGTAGGCGACCATCGGCACCTGGAAGCCCTCGGTCATCACCGTGCCGCAGGCGAGGACCCGCCTCGCGCCGCCGAGCTGGCTGATCGCCGCGCTCATGTCCTCGCGCAGATGGGCCTGGTAGACGAGCGCGCGGTGCGTCGCCGGGACGTCGAGCAGGCTCGGGCCGATCCACGGCGGCGTCGCGAGTCGCGACCGCCAGCGCGAGCGCCGTCCCGGCGACGCTCGTGGCCGACCACGCCCGGGTGGCGCCGGATCCGGTCGCCGAGCTCGAGCCGGCGCAGCAGCCCCGCGACGGCCGCCGCCGCCCACCCCCAGCCGACGCCGCCGGAGATCGCGATCAGCGCGGTGCCGAGCACGAGGTAGCGGTCGTTGCCGGAGAAGCCGGCCTGGGTCTCGACCGAGACCCCGATCCACCACAGCCAGCCGAGCGCGCCGACCACGAGCAGCAGGATCCGGGCCCGGGCGCCGGCGGCGATCGGCGCTCGTTCGCCACCACGAGCCGCGCGATCCGCCACAGCCCGAGCGCGGCCACCGCGATCGCGAGCAGGCCGACGACCTTGACCCGGAACATCACCCGCGGCCAGGCGTGATGGCGGAACTCGGTGCAGAACGGGCACTTGGCGAACGCGGCGCTGTTCGAGCGGGGGTGCTGGGCGCGGGTGACGCCGCGGAAGAGGTGCCCCGAGCCCCACAGCTCGGGCAGGAACCAGAGCACCGGGATCAGCACGAACAGGCCGATCACGAGCTTGCGCGCGCCGGGATCCTTCCACCACAGATACAGCCCGTAGGGCCCCCACAGCAGCCACAGCTCCGGACGGTCGAGCGCGGCGAAGAAGCCGACCGCGAACGCCTGGCGCCGGGCGCCGTCGAGGTGGCGGTCGAGCGCGATCAGCACCAGCGCGGTCATCAGCCCCTCGGAGTAGCCGAGCGCGTTGTCGGTGACGAAGCCCGGCGAGTTCAGCAGGCTGCCGGCGGCGATCAGCGCCGCCAGCAGCGCCGGGAGCAGCGCCCACCGCGCCGCGTCCGGCGCCCGCTCAGCTCGGCGACCAGCGGCCGCAGCGATCCGCCACGTGATCTTGAACGTCATCGCCACGGCCATCAGCGCGCCCGCGCGTGCGACCACCAGCAGCAGGTCGGGCTGCGCGCCGCCGAACAGCGCGAAGATCGTCGTGAGGATCACCGGCAGCGGCTTCCACGTCGGGCCCGCCGGTGGTGTGCGAGGTCGAGATGGACGATCTCCCTGCCCCAGACCAGCCACGCCCACGGGTCGTAGCTCGGCGTCGACGGGATCAGCAGCGTGAACGCCGCGATCACCAGCGCCGCGCCCGCCAGCACGAAGTAGAGACGGCCGCCCGCGATCCGCGCCGGCGATCGGCGCCACGCGGGCCGGCGGGCGGGTGGCTGCCGGCGGAGCGCCTAGCTCTGCGGTCGGGACGGACACGGCGGCAAATCTAGAGGTTCTTGGTCAACGGTCGATCATCCGCTCACGCCCTGACGCCAGGCAGTTCTCGATCAGCTTCAGCTCGCCGTCGGAGCCCTGGTGTGTGTACAGCAGCGCGCTCCCGATCACCTCGGCGCCCTGGCCCGACGGCGATGCCCTCGATCTGCTGCGCCTGCGCGGCGCCCGGCGTCGGCACGAACTGGACCGTCGGGCCGCCTGGCAGCGGCCCGATCTGAAGGCCGGTGCGGCCGACCGCCTGGACCGGCAGGTGGTGCTGCTGAAGGCATTGAGATGGTTCGCGGATGTGTAGGTCCGGGGGTCGTCGACCTTGCCGCGCCCCTGCGGCGGCTTGACCGCGGAGCCACAGCCGCACAGGAAAATCGCGGCGGCGCCGCAGCGCCACCGCCGGCTTCGCGTGGGGCATCGCTGAAGAAGGTAGAGGATCATCCGGCCGGTGATCGCACTCGCAGCGCTCAGCGGACCGCTGCCCAAGGCGGGTGTGGTCGTGGCCGCGGCTGCTGGTGGCGGTCGCGCTGGTCCATCCGCACGCGCGCGCGAGGGCCGCCGCGATGCTCGGCGCGCTGGTGCTCGCGCCGGCGCTGCTGCTGGCCGACATCTGGCACTCGCCAGCAGCTGCAGCGTGGTCCATCGCCATCCGCTGGTGGCGGTGGCGCTCGCGGTCGTCGGGCTCGCGGCGGTCGGCGCTGCTGGCGCTCGCTGATCGCGCGCCGGCCGTGGCTGCTGGCGCCGCTCGTGGTCGCGGCGCTGCCGTTCCGGGTCCCGATCGCAGCCGGCGGCACGACCTCGAACCTGCTCGTGCCGCTGTACCTCGTCGTCGGCGCCGGCACGCTGGCGTTCGTCGTCCCGGCGCTGCGCCGCCGCGGACGGCCCCCGCGACCGGCGACGGCGTGGCCGCGCCCGCCGCCACCGGTGCGCTGGGTCGAGCGGCTGCTGGCGCTGTACGTGGTCCTGTACGCGATCCAGGCGATGTACTCGCCGGACTTCGAGAAGGCGCTCCAGCAGATGGTGTTCTTCTACGTCCCGTTCGCGCTGATGTTCTGCCTGCTGCGGAGGCTCCGCTGGACGCCCGCGGCTGCTGCGCCAGTGCCTGGTGCTGGTGGTCGGCCTGGCGCTCGTGTTCGTCGGGATCGGGTTCGTCGAGTACGCGACCAAGACGATGCTGCTCAACCCGAAGCTGATCGCCGAGAACAACGTCCACACCTACTTCGCGATCAACTCGGTGTTCTTCGACCCCGACATCTTCGGGCGCTTCCTGGCGCTGGTGATGATCCTGCTGGCGGCGGTGCTGCTGTACGACCGCCGCCAGCGCGACCAGCTGATCGCGGCCGCCGCGCTCGCGGTCCTGTGGGGCGGTCTCGTGCTGACGCTGTCGCGCTCGAGCCTCGGCGCGCTGCTCGTCGGGCTCGGGGATCCTCGGGGCGATGCGCTGGCGGGCGCGGCCGATGCTGTCGCGACCGCCGCGGTCCTCGTGATCGGAATCGCCGCCGTCGCGATCTCGCCCAAGACGTTCGGGCTGAACCAGGGGCTCAACGGCGCCTCCAGCGGGCGCGCCGGCCTGGTCAGCGGCGGGCTGCAGCTGTTCGGCGACCGGCCGCTGTGGGGCTACGGGTCGGGATCGTTCGAGACCGAGTACCAAGCGGCTCAATCCCGAGCACCTCGAAGAGTCTCTCCGGCCTCGCACACGATCGCGATCACGATCGCGCGCCGAGCAGGGCCTGATCGGCGAGCTCCCGTACATCGCGCTTGGTGATCGCCGCCGCGGTGCTGCTGGTCCGGGGTGCGCGCAGCGACCCGGCGAGGGCGGCGGTCGCCGCGGCGTTCCTGGCGCTCGTCTTCCACACCCAGCTGTACGCCGACTTCCTCGAGGACCCGGTGTCCTGGACGCTGCTCGGCGATCGGGACCGCGCTCGCCTACGCCGCGCGGACGCGGGTGCAGCCGCTGCGCGCGCCAGACCGGCGAGCTCGTCGCCGTGGCGTGACCGCGGGTCGCTGGCGGCCGACTGCGGATGGACAGCATCGGCTCAGCCCTGCTTGGGCACGGCCGCGTCCTGCGCCGGGCCTGGGCGTTCCGCTTGGGTGTGGACGACGAGTCGGAGCAGCAGCTCGTGCAGCTGCGCGCGCTCGGCCGAGTCCAGCGGCGCCAGCAGTTCGTCCTGGGCGCGGCGGGCGAGCTTGCGGCCGTCGGACAGCGTCTTGCGCCCCGCTGCCGTCACGTGGAGGGCGTGGGCGCGCCGGTCCTGGGGGTTGCGCCGCCGCTCGACGAGACCCTTGTCCTCGAGCTCATCGATCGTCGCAACCATCGAGCTCGGATCCATCCCCATGCACTTGCAGAGGGCGTGCTGGGTGATCACGCCCTCCTGGTCGAGCACGTTCAGCGCCCCCCAGCCCCGCGGGAGTCAGGCCCACCGCGGCGATCCGCTCGGAGAACCGCTTCTGCGCGACCATCCCCATGCGGCTGATCAGGAAGCCGGTGTTGCGCATCAGCGCTTCGTGGAGTGCG
This sequence comes from uncultured Solirubrobacterales bacterium, assembly GCA_963826395.1. Taxonomy (GTDB): domain Bacteria; phylum Actinomycetota; class Thermoleophilia; order Solirubrobacterales; family Solirubrobacteraceae; genus Palsa-465. The sequence goes on from CAWGWP010000001.1 coordinate 592,169, forward strand.
GGGCTGCCGCCGCCGTCGGACATCTGTCAAGAAAGTGTAGCCGTGTACGGTGGCGCACGAGAAATAGTTGCCCCGCCACATCATTTGCTGCGCCAACAGAACAGCCAGACGCGGCGCCGTTGCGCCGCGTGGCGTGTGGCGTGTGGCTGGGTCAGGCCGCGGTGTCGGCCTGGCGCTCGCAGCGCTCGCAGATGCAGTGCCGGCCGTGGACCGGCGGGACGTTCAGCCCGGCCATCGCGGGATGCCGGCGGCCCGGCGGTGTCGACGACGCCTGCGGGGTTGGCTGGTGCCGTTTCCCCGTCGGGAGCGGCGAGCGAGATGGACGACGCGGAGGAGTGGTAACCAGGACATGTTCTGTCGTGCCTAACGATAGGAACCGGATCGGACAGTGAATCGGATCGGCAGCGCCGATGCGATCGAGGATCCACCGCTTGTATGAACTACCCGCCTCGGGCAGTTCATAACACCAAAAGCCGGTGTGGCGAGGAGAGCCCGCTCGGAGGGTACGCGTTACTCGGTTTGGCCGCGGCGGCTGCTCTCGTCGCTCCCGGCGCTGCTCCTCACGGACTCGCCGCGCGGCGTTCGAGCGCCGTGCCGCGTGCCCCCGGAGCCCGACGGTGAACGGTCCCGCGAAGGGCGACATCAGGCGCTCGCAGTCAGGCGCACCACAGGCGGGGCACGGCGGCCGGTCGTCGGGTGCGGTTCGTGCCTCGAAGCGCTCTCCGCATGCCCCACAGCGGAAGTCGTAGAGACGGCATCCTCAGGCCGGACTGATCGCGAGGAGCGCTTCCTCGGCCGTCGGGTAGACGAGCATCTCGGTGATCTTCCCGTCCCGGAAGCTCACGATCTGGCCGTGCGGCTCGGGCAGCTCGTTTTCGCCGTCGTGCGGGATGGTCCGCTGAAGGCTGAGAAGGACGCGGCCGTCGTCGAGCTCGCGGGCCTCTGCGACGTTGACGTGGATCCCCCGCGCGATCCCCTCGCTCATCCACCGCAGCGCTTGTCGGCGGTTCTGGCACCCGCTGGCCCGGTCGGGAGCGCCCCAGTACACGTTGTCGTCGAGGAGGGCGGCGACCGCGTCGACGTCCCCCCGGGCGGCGGCCTCAAACCCCGACGGATGATTTCCGCGTTGCTCTCGGACATGCCCGGATTATCGCTCCGCCCGATCACGAAGCGGAAGAGAGTCCCGATCACGAAGCGGAAAGGGTTGACATACCCACCAGTATGTGATTTACATACCGGGTGGTATCCGAGATGGCTGCGCCGACTCACACCTTCCTGTTCGCGGATCTGGTCGGGTTCACGGCGCTCGCCGAGCTGGAGGGAGACGACCGCGCGCTCGAGGTGGTGCTCGCGCTCCAGCGGCGCGTCGCCGAGCTGCTCGCGGAGCACTCCGGCCGAGCAGGTCAAGGCGATCGGCGACGGCCTGATGCTCCGCTGCGACGGGCCCGCAGGCCGCGATCCGGCTCGGGCTGCGGCTCGTCGACGACCTGGCGGACGAGGCCGGCGTGCCGCCGGTGAGGGTGGGGATCCACACCGGGCCCGCGGTCGCCAACGACGGCGACTGGTATGGGCGCACCGTGAACGTCGCCGCGCGACTGTGCGCGGTGGCGCCCGGCGGCGAGGTGATGGTCAGCGAATCCACCGCGGAGCCGTGGCTGAGATGAGCGGCGTCGACTGGGGCGAGCGCGAGCTGCACTGGCTGCGAAACGTGTCCGAGCCGGTCGCGCACCTACCGTGGCGTGCAGCGCAACCGGGGGAACCCGCGCACCGCGGGCGGATGCCGTGCCCCGAAAGCCGCGCTGGCACTGGTCCTGCGGCCGGCGCATGGTCGGGGGAGCGACCGCATGAGTGGCGTCAACGGATCGCTGCCGCCCGGGCCGCGGATGCCCGTGGCGCTCCAGACCGCGATCTGGGTCCGGCGTGCGCAGTGGTTCCTGTCGCAGTGCGGCGCCCGGTTCGGCGATGCGTTCACGCTGCGGATCGCGCAGGAGGGGACCTGGGTCGTGCTGTCCAATCCCGAGCACGTCAAGCAGGTGTTCACCGGCGACCCGCGCGTGTTCCACGCCGGCGAGGGCAACCAGGTGCTTGCTCCCGGTGCTCGGCGAGCACTCGCTGCTGCTGCTCGACGAAGCGCGCCCACATGGAGCAGCGCAAGCTGCTGCTGCCGCCGCTCCACGGCAAGCGGATGCAGCGCTACGGCGAGATGATGGGCGAGATCGCCGGCGAGGAGATCGAGTCCTGGCCGAGCGGCGAGCCCTACCGGCTGCGCCCGCGGATGCAGGCGATCACGCTCGAGATCATCCTCCGCGCGGTGTTCGGGCTCGAGCGGGGTGAGCGGCTCGAGCGGCTGCGGGTCGAACTGCGCCGCCTGCTGGACATGCTGACCCGCCCGCACATGTTCATCTTCCTGATCGCGCTGGGGCCGGAAGGGCTGGCGCGCTTCGGCCTGTTCCAGCGGCTGCACGAGCGGGTCGACAGGCTGATCTACGAGGAGATCGCCGAGCGCCGGCGGGCGACGGACCTGGCCGAGCGCGAGGACATCCTGTCGATGATGCTGGAGGCGCGCCACGAGAGCGACGGCTCGCCGATGAGCGACCAGGAGCTCCGCGACGAGTTGCTGACGCTGCTCGTCGCCGGGCACGAGACGACCGCGACCGCGCTCGCGTGGGCGGTCGAGCGGCTGAGCCGCCATCCGGACAAGCTCGCCCGCCTGACCGAGGAGGTCGGCGCCGGGCGAGACGCGGTACCTCGACGCGGTCGTCAACGAGACGCTGCGGCTGCGGCCGGTGATCTCGCTGGTCGGCGCGGAGGCTGACCGAGCCGGTCGAGATCGGCGGCTGGCAGCTGCCCGCCGGGGTCACGGTGGCGCCCTCGATCTACCTGGTCCACCGCCGCCCCGACGTCTACCCGAACCCGGAGCGCTTCGAGCCCGAGCGGTTCCTCGAGAAGCCGCCCGGGACGTACACGTGGATCCCGTTCGGGGGCGGCGTTCGCCGCTGCATCGGCGGGTCGTTCGCGCAGTTCGAGATGCAGGTCGTGCTCGCCGAGCTGGTCAAGCGCCGCCAGCTGGAGCCGGCGCGGCCCGGAGTCCGAGCCCGTCTTCCGCCGCGCGATCACCGAGACGCCCCGCCGACGACGCCGAGGTCGTGCTGACATGACGCACCGAGGCCCTGAGCCGACGCGAGAAGCAGCAGCGCACCCGCATGTCGCTGCTCGAGGCGGCGGCCCAGCTGTTCTGCAAGCGCGGGCTCGAGGGCACCTCGATCGACGAGGTCGCGCAGGCCGCCGGGATACACGAAGGGCGCCTTCTACGCGAACTTCAAGAGCAAGGAAGAGCTGTTCCTGGTGATGCTCGACGAGCGCTTCGCCGAGCGAGCTCGAGCGGCTCGACCAGGCGCTCGCCGGGACCCAGGAGCCGCACGAGGAGGCGCGCGCCGCCGCGGCCGACTTCATCCACTTCGCCAGCGACGACGACTGGCCGAGGCTGTACTTCCAGTTCGTCGCCCACGCGGCGCGCAACGAGGACTTCCGCCAGGAGCTCGCGACGCGCCACCGCGCGATGCGCGAGCGGCTGGCCGAGGTCTTCGGGCGCTGGAAGGAGGGCTCGCGGCACGACGCCGGCGCTGCCCGATCGAGCAGATCACCGCGATGATGTTCTTCATGGCCGACGGGTTCCTGCGTCGACCGGATCATCGAGCCCGAGCTCGAGCGAGGACCTCTACGCGACGATGGTCGGCGTGTTCCTCCGGGGCTTGGAGGCGATGAGCGCCGAGCCGCCGTCAGCGTAGGTGCTTGTCCGTGGCGGGGTCGCCGGCCGGCGCTGTAGCTCGAGCCACGACGCGGTCGTCCAGACGCCGTCGATCAGCGCGCGACCGTTGTGGCGGCCGCGGAAGTCGACGAACAGCGTCTGCTCGCCGGCGTGAGCCGACGGGGAAGTTCTGGCCGAGGATCACGAACTTGCCCCGCTGCTGATCGTCGAAGATCACGATCGCCGTGTGCCCGAACTGCGAGTCGACAGCGCCGCCCGGTCCGAGGCTGACGACGTCGCCGGCGACCGGCACGCTCCCCGGCGCCGGGAAGCCCACCCGGATCGACGGGTGCTGCGAGTGGACGACGCCGACGAGGTCCGCCCCGTCCTGCACTCCGGTGCCGGGTCCCGCCCAGATCCCGTAGATCGACCACAGGAACCGCGCCGAGAGCTCCACGCACTGGAACGACTCGTGACCGGCCGAATCGAACGGCGTCGCTCCCCAACTCGCGGTGGTGGCGCACGCGTAGACGCCGTCGAAGCTGTACGAGCTGGCGCGGTTGCCGTAGGCGGCGCAGTACCCGGGACCCTTCCCGTACCCGGCGCGACAGCGCCTGCGCGGCACTCGGCGCCAGCCCCACGAACACCCCCAGCGTCGCCGTCGCGAGCAGACTGGCTACGCTAGCGCGGCTGATGTCAGTCACGGTCGTAGGATCGATCGCGTTCGACGCGGTGACGACGCCGTTCGGAAGCCGCGAGCGAATGCTCGGCGGCTCGGCGGTGCACTTCTCGCTGGCGGCATCGTTCTTCGACGTCGTCCACGTCGTCGGCCCCGTGGGCGACGACTTCGGTGAGGAGGAGTATGCCGTCCTCCAGGCACGCAATGTGGACACCGGCGACATCGAGCGCGTCCCGGGCGGCAAGACGTTCTTCTGGCGCGGCGACTACGGATGGGACCTGAACGAGCGCACCACGCTCGACACCCAGCTGAACGTGTTCGCCGAGTTCGAGCCGAAGCTCTCGGAGGCCTCGCGCGCGGCCGACGTCGTGTTCCTGGCGAACATCCAGCCCGAGCTCCAGCGACGGGTGCGCGAGCAGTGCACCGCCGCTCGGTTCGTGGCGCTCGACTCGATGAACCTCTGGATCGAGACGGCGCGCGAGTCGCTGATCGAGACGATCGGCGGGGTCGACTGCCTGATGCTCAACGACTCGGAGCTGCGCCAGCTCACGCGCGAGCCGAACTTCCCGCGCGCCGCGGCACAGGTTCGCGAATGGGGGCCGAGCGTGGTGGTCGCCAAGCAGGGCCAGTACGGCGCCGCGATGATCACCGACGAGGGCTTCTTCGCGCTGCCGGCGTTCCCGCTCGAGACCGTCGTCGATCCCGACCGGCGCCGGCGACTGCTTCGCGGGCGGGTTCATGGGCTACATCGCCGCCCATCCCGGCGAAGCGCTCGACCACGAGCTGCTCGCGCAGGCGATGGCCTACGGCACGGCGCTGGCGTCGTTCAACGTCGAGGAGTTCGGCGTCGAGCGGATCGTGCGGCTGACGAGCGAGGAGATCGCGGACCGCGTCGCCGAGCTGCGCCGGATGACGCATTTCGTCGAGAAACCGATCGCGCTCCGCGAGTAGCGCGACCGGGCCGGCGCGCCTAAATTTCGACGTGACAGCGCGCGTCGATCCGGGTAGGATCGTGTCCGAGTGAGCTGGGGATTCGTGTGGTTGATGCTGGCGCTGAAGATCCCGCTGATCGGGCTGCTTTGCATCGTCTGGTGGGCGATCAAGCAGGAGCCTGAGGAGGAGTCCTCCTCGCGGGAGGACGACGGCGGGATCAAGCGCGAGCGCGTGCACCCGCGCAAGCCGTTCCCGCGGCGGCCGCGTCGCGGCCCCCACGGCGACCCCGCGCTGCCGCCGCCCGCCCGCGTGCGCACCGTCCGCGCCCGCGCGCGGACGCTCGACCACTAGGCCGGGCGCGTCCTCCCGCGCCGGTCCGCCCGCGCTGGCAGACTTGCGCCGATGTCAGAACGGGCGACCTCGGTCCTCTCCGACGGAACGATCCTCCAGCTGGTGCAGGACGGCCGGATCCGGATCGATCCGTGGGACCCGGAGCTGGTCCAGCCCGCCAGCGTCGACCTCCGGCTCGGCGACTCGTTCCGGGTCTTCCACAACCACCGCGTCGTCGACGATCGACCTGCGCCGAGCCACCCGAGAACCTGACCGAGGAGGTCGTCGTCGCGGGGGATGAGTCGTTCGTGATCCACCCGGGCGAGTTCTGCCTGGGCCGGACGCTCGAATGGGTCGAGCTGCCCGACGACATCGTCGCGAGAATCGAGGGCAAGGCGCTCGCGATCGATACGCCCGTGCCGACCGCGGACGGCTGGAGGACGATGGCCGAGGTCGAACCGGGGGATTGGGTGTTCGATCTTCGTGGCCGCCCGACGCCGGTCCTCGCTGCCAGCGAGACGATGCTCGATCGACCGTGCCGGGCGGTGGAGTTCTCGGACGGAACGACGGTGGTGGCGGACGTCGATCATCAGTGGCAGGTGTGGAGCGGAGATCGCCTGCGGGTCGTGACCACGCGCGCGATCGAGCGAGCGCTGGACTCGGGCACTCGCCACTTCGTCCCGCCTGCCGGGCCGCTGCGCGCGGCGTTGCCGGTGATGGCGGGCGTTGTGGGAGAAAACTTTCGGCTGGCGAAAGAAATCTCCCAATCCGCCTCGCCGAAGGACGTCGCGGGAGCGCTACCGGCTCGGGAGATCACGGACGTCCGCCGGTGCGAGAGCGTCCCTGTCCGCTGCATCCAGGTCGGGTCCCCGGACGGCGTGTTCCTCGTGAGCCGCTCGTTCATTCCGACCCACAACAGTTCGCTGGGCCGCCTCGGCCTGATCGTCCACGCCACCGCCGGCTTCTGCGACCCGGGCTGGAAGGGGACGCTGACGCTCGAGCTCAACAACCTGACCCGCGTCCCGATCAAGCTGTATCCGGTCTGCCGATCGCGCAGCTCTCGTTCATGACGCTCGACCGGCCGGCGCTGCGGCCATACGGGAGCCCCGGGCTCGGCAGCCACTACCAGGGCCAGCGGGCGGCGACCGAGAGCCGGTATGAGGGTGCCCGCCCACGCCGCGGCGGCGGCATTGGATAGGCTCGCGTCGCCACGATGATGCTCCTCGCCGCAACCTCGAAGGTTCCGTTCTACATCGCGGGCGCGGTGCTCGTGGCGATGGGCCTTCGCCGTCTCGGCGTTCGGGCTCAACCGCCCGAGCTTCCCCTCCGGCGCCGCCGGCCAGCGGCTCGTGATCGTCGTCAGCCTGGTGCTCGCGGCGGTGGCGATCGGGATGGCGATCGGCACCGCGTAGCGCTCGCCGCGAGCTTCTCGCCGGGCGCACCGGGGTACTACAGTCCAGATGCGGATACCGTCGGCAGCGCGTCGGCGAGCGAACCCGGCAATCGCGCTAGAGGAGTGCCATGACCACCGAGACCCAGCAGCAGGATGGCGCCGGCGTAGCCACGTCGAACGAGACGCTGACGATCACCGACAACCGAACCGGCAAGCAGTACGAGATCCCGATCGAGGACGACACGATCCGCGCCACCGAGCTGCGCAAGATCAAGACGAGCGACGACGACTTCGGGTTGATGACCTACGACCCGGCGTACATGGCGACCGCGTCGTGCCGCTCGGCGATCACGTTCATCGACGGCGAGAAGGGGATCCTCGAGTACCGCGGCTATCCGATCGAGCAGCTGGCCGAGCGCTCGAGCTACCTCGAGGTCGCCTACCTGCTCGTGCACGGCGAGCTGCCCACCAGCAGGCAGCTCGAGGAGTGGATCCACGAGATCACGATCCACACGTTCGTGCACGAGAACGTCAAGGAGTTCATGCAGGGCTTCCGCTACGACGCCCACCCGATGGGGATGCTGCTCGCGTCGGTCGGGGCGCTGTCGACGTTCTATCCCGAGGCCGCGGCGATCAAGGACGAGGAGATCCGCTACCTCCAGGTGATCCGGCTGATCGCGAAGATGCCGACGCTGGCCGCGTTCTCGTTCCGCCACAACCAGGGCAAGCCGTACGTGTATCCGGACAACGACCTGAGCTACCCGGGCAACTTCCTCTCGATGATCTACAAGATGACCGAGCTCAAGTACGAGCCCGACCCGCGGCTCGAGCGCGCGCTCGACATCCTCTTCATCCTCCACGCCGACCACGAGCAGAACTGCTCGACGAGCGCCGTGCGCAGCGTCGGCTCCTCGCAGGTCGACCCGTACTCGGCGGTCGCCGCGGGCGTCGCGGCGCTGTACGGGCCGCTTCACGGCGGCGCCAACGAGGCGGTGCTGCGGATGCTGCGCCGGATCGAGACGCAAGGAGAACATCCCCGAGTTCATCGAGGGCGTGAAGGAGGGCAACGAGCGGCTGATGGGCTTCGGCCACCGCGTCTACAAGAACTACGACCCGCGCGCCAAGATCATCAAGCAGGCGACCGACGACGTGTTCGAGGTCACCGGGCACCAACCCGCTGCTCGAGATCGCGCTCGAGCTCGAGCAGATCGCGCTCGAGGACGACTACTTCGTCGAGCGCAAGCTCTACCCGAACGTCGACTTCTACTCCGGGCTGATCTACGAGGCGCTGGGGATGCCGGTCGAGATGTTCCCGGTGCTGTTCGCGATCGGCCGGACCAGCGGCTGGATCGCCCAGTGGCTCGAGATGATCGACGACCCCGAGCAGAAGATCGCGCGGCCGCGGCAGATCTACACCGGCGCGCGCGGGCGCGACTACGTCCCGATCGAGCAGCGCTCGTAACGCCGCGCGGTGCCGTGGCGGCTGACGGTCCGCGCCGGGCCGAAGGTGCGAGCGCGAGAGCGTTCGACGGGCTGGACCGCGCGCTCGACGCGCTCGAGGCGCCGCGGGCGTGAGCTCGCCGAGGCCGCGCCGGGCGACGCGCGTCGACTACGAAGATCCGTCGCGTTCGAGCCCGTCCAGCAGGTGGTCGCGCGGCTCGAGCTCGCCGGCCCCGAGCGGCTGCTGCCGAGCGTCCGCGCGGGCGTCGACGTGCGCGGCGACGGCTCGACCGAGGCGTTCCGCGGCCGGGTCCGGCGGGTGACGCTCGAGCAGCGCCCGGGCGAGGACGCATTCGCCGCCCTGCGCCGCGCGCTCGCAGACGTCCTGGCGGCGGCCGCCCCGGGCGATGAGTGACGGCGATCGCCGCTGGGAGACTCGCACGACGCGGCTCGACTGGGAGCTCGACTTCGAGCTCTCAGCCGCGGTAGAGCACCAGCGTCGCCCCGTGCGGCGCAGCCAGCGCACGTGCTCGCGGTAGTCCGGGCAGCGCGTCGCCGAGCAGCGCCCAGAAGCGCGGCGAGTGGTCCATCACCTCGAGGTGGCAGACCTCGTGCCAGACGACGTAGTCGAGCACCGGCTCGGGCGCCGAGCAGCAGCCGCCAGTTGAAGCTCATCGCGCCCGACCGCGAGCAGCTCGCCCAGCGCGTCCGCTGGCCGCGGATCTGAAGGCTCGAGTAGCGACGCCCGGCCTGCGCGCACGCCCGGTCGAGCCGCGGCGGCGATCTCGGCGTGGGCCGCGCGGCGGTAGAAGCGCTCGAGCGCCGGCAGCTGGGCCGCGCCGTCGGGGACCAGCAGCTCGGCGTCCGCGCCGGTGGGCGCGCGTGCGCCCCGGCTGCGACGACGAGCCTCAGCGCCGCGCCCGAGGTACGGGACCGAGTCGCCCCGCGCCGCCACGGCCGCGCGCGCGCGCTCGAGCTCGGCGACCCGGCGCTCGATCCACGGCGCCAGCTCGCGGATCGCGGCCGCCGCCTCGCGCTCCGGTGCCCGGCGCGGGAGCACGACCTCGACGCCGCGGGTCGGCGTCGACCGTGACCCGCACCCGCCGGGCGCGGTCCGAGCGCCGGACCGCGTAGTCGATCTCGCGCTGCGCCACGCGGCGAGAGGGTACGGTCCGGCCCCGACATGCCCTCGCTCCCCGAGCTCCGACGAGCCGCTCACCGATGGCGTCGTGCGCCGTCCGGCTCGGCCGCCGAGCGCGACATCCCCGAGGTCCTGATCGCCTACCAGGACGATCCGTCGCTGCACCTGCGGATGGGGCGGGCAGCGGCCGCCGAGCGGCGCCGAGCTGGGGCGGCGCGCCGAGCGCGCGGAGGCCGACGCGTCGCCGGGCGCGCGCTCACGCTGACGATCGTCGAGCCGCGGCGACGACACCTGCCGCGGCCAGGTCCACGTCCACCGGGTCGACTGGGACAACTCGCGCGCCGAGCTCGGGATCTGGGTCGCCCCGCAGCGGCGGGCCGGGGGCTGGGCGCGCGAGCGCTCGGGCTGGTCGCCACCGTGGCTGCTCTGAGACGGCGGGCTCGAGCGCGTCCAGGTGCTGATCGGAGGCCGACAACGAGCCCGGATGATCCGCGCCGCGCAGGCGGCCGGGTTCACGTACGAGGGCGTGCTGCGCGGATACACGCGCGACGGGCGATGCGCGAGTCGACAACGCCGTGCTGTCGCTGGTGGCGCCGGATCTGAGAGGCTGAGCGCGATGCCGACTCCAGGGTGAAGCTCCCTCCCGGCGTGCGCACCCCGTTCGAGGTCTACGTCAACGGCGTGCCCCAGGAGCTCGGCCGCGACTACCGCGTCCAGGGCGGGGAGCTGCTGTTCGAGCGCGAGCTCGTGCAGCAGAAGCTCGGGCTGCGCGCGTGGTTACTGGGCTTCTGGGGGATCGGCACGTACAAGCGCAACGACGAGGTCGACATCCGCTACGAGCTGGACGGGCGCCCGATGGTCGCCCACGCGCGTCGAGATCAGCCCGCCGTCCTGACCACTTCCCTGCGCGCACCCACGGGCGCAGCAGCTTCAGCGCCGACAGGATCGCGCGCGTGGCGGGCGAGCGGTTCAGCGTGTAGAAGTGGATTCCCGGGCGCGCCCGCGGGCCAGCAGCTCGGCGCACTGGAGCGTCGCGTAGGAGACGCCGAGCTGGAGCACCGCGTCGGGGTCCGCGGCGCGCCACTCGAGCGCCTCGAGCAGCGCCGCCGGGATCGTCGCGCCGCACATGCCGGTGATCGTCTTGATCTGGCCGACGTTGGTGATCGGCATGATCCCCGGGATGATCGGGACCTCGATCCCGGCCGCGCGCGCCTCCTCGACGAACCGGAAGTAGAGCTCGTTGTCGAAGAACAGCTGCGTGATCAGGAACGAGACGCCGCTGTCGATCTTCTCGCTTGAGGAACCGCAGGTCGTGGGCCAGGTCCGGCGCCTCGGGGTGGACCTCGGGGAAGCACGCCGCGCCGATGCCGAACGGGTAGCGCGTCGGAGATCAGCGCCGCCAGCTCGGTCGAGTAGTGCAGGCCGTCCGGGATGGGGCGCCACTCGGTCTCGCCCCGCGGCGGGTCGCCGCGCAGCGCGAGCACGTTCTCGATCCCGGCCGCTCGATCCCGTCGAGGATCTCGCGCAGCTCCTCGCGCGTCGAGCCGACGCAGCTGAGGTGGGCCATCGCCTCGATCCCCAGCTCCTGCTTGATCCACTTCGTGACCTCAACCGTGCGGTCGCGGGTCGAGCCGCCGGCGCCGTAGGTGACCGAGGCGAAGTCGGGCTCGAACGCGCGCAGGTCCTGGAGCGTGCCGCGCAGGTTGCTCCCACCCCTCGTCGGTCTTCGGCGGGAAGAACTCGAACGAGAAGACCGGCTCGTCGGCGCGCGGCGAGGATCTCGTCGATGCGCACGGTCGCCGGAACTCTACAACCTTGACACGAGTGTGTCAAGGTTCGCCCGGCGCGCGGCCGCCGAGCGCCGGCGCTAGCCGCCGCCAGCGCGTGACGTCGCCGTCGGGCTCACGCGCCACGCGCCCGAGCGCTCGAGGTGGCGTCAGGTAGCAGAGCGTCTCGGACAGCAGCCACGACGCGTTGCGCTCGGTGAGCGGCTCCCCGTGGACCGCGGGCGCGATCTCGACCGCCGTCCGCGGCTCGTCCCGCGAGCGCGGCGAGCACCGCGTCGAGCCGCTTGCGCACGAGCGCGCGAGAGCCCTCGATGTGGCCGTGGACGTCGACGAACGGCTTGCCGTGGCCGGACAGCCCCAGCCGCGCGTCGAGCGCGTCGACGACGTCGAGCGAGCTGCAGGAACTCCCCGACCGGGTCGGGCGTCCATCCGTAGTCGTAGTACAGCGAGATCCGCCCGAGCACGTGGTCGCCGGAGATCAGCAGCCGACGCTCGGGCTGGAACAGGCAGACGTGCGAGGGCGCGTGGCCAGGCGTCTCGTACACCCTCCAGGCGCCCAGGTCGGTCTCGATCTCGACCCCGTCGACGAGCGGGCGGTCAGGCTCGATCACCCGCGCGATCCCGGACGGCATCCCCTCGGGGAAGCGCTCGGCGTAGCGCTCCAGCGCCGCCTCGGGGACGCCGCTCTGGCGCCCGATCTCGAGCCGCTGGGCGAGCGCGGCGGCGGGGTCGTCGGCGCCGCGGGTGGCGTGCTCGTGGTTGGGGTGCATCCACAACTCGCAGCCGGCGCGCTCGCAGATCGGCGCCGCCTGGCCCCAGTGGTCGGAGTGCGCGTGCGTCACCGCCACCAGGCGGACGTGCTCCACGCGCAGGTTGACCTGGTCCATCGCCCGCTCGAGCTGCGCCATCGATCCGGGCTCGTGCATCCCCGTGTCGACCAGCACCACCCCGGACCCGGCGGCGATCGCCCAGGCGTTGCAGTGCGGAACGCCGGGCCACGGGAGCGGCAGGCGCAGCCGCCAGAGCCCGGGGAGCACCCGCTCGCCGCGCCCCAGCTCGCGCCGCGCGGTCATCTGCGACGGGCGTCTGGTGGCGACCGGAGCTCACGCGCCGTCCGCGCCGCTCAAGCTTGCCGCTACCACGGCCACGGACGATATTCACGACGCGTACACTGCGGCGCCCCGATGGCCTCCGCGACCGAAATCGCCAAGCGCTACTTCCAGGCGCTGAACGACCACGACCTCGACGCCGCCGCGGCGTGCTGGGCGCCCGGAGGCGATCGATCGGTTCGTCGGCCAGCTGGACGTGGTCGGCCCGGAGGGCGTGAGGGAGTACTTCGGGCGCTGTTCTCGGCGTTCCCCGATTTCTCGCTCGAGGTCCTGGATACGACCACCGCGCGCACACCGCACCGCGGTCCGCTGGCAGGCCCGCGGGACGTTCGCCGGCCCGGGGCGTTCCAGGGCTTCGAGCCGAACGGGGCGCGGATCGAGATCGAGGGCTGCGACGTGCTGACCGTCGGCGACGGGCTGATCCAGCACAACGACGCCTATCTCGACGGCGGCGACATCGCCAGGCAGCTCGGGTTCCTGCCGCCGGCGGGCTCGCCCGGCGAGGCGCGCCTGACCAAGCTCGCCAACGCGCGCACGAAGCTCCGCGGCTGGATCCACGGCGCCGAGCCCGAGCGGATCGCCGACGGCGTCTGGCTCGTCCGCGGCGGCTTCCCGGCCAAGATGATGAACGTCTACCTGATCGAGGACGACGGCGGGGTGACGGTGTTCGACGCGGGGATCGCGGCGATGACAGCCGCGGTCCGGGCGGCGGCGGCGCGGCTCGGCGGGATCAGGCGCGTCGTGCTCGGACACGCCGACGCCGACCACCGGGGCGCGGCGCCGGGCTCGGGGCGCCGGTCTGGTGCCATCCCGCCGAGCTCGAGGCCGCGCGGTCCTCGGACCCGTTCCGCCCCTACTGGACCTGGACCGGCTCGACCTCCACGGTCGCATGCTGCTGACGCGGCTTCTGCCGGTGTGGGACGGAGGCGCCGTCGAGATCGCGGGCACGGTCTCCGAGGGCGACGAGGTCGCCGGCTTCAGGGTGATCGAGCTGCCCGGGCACGCGCCCGGGCTGATCGGCCTGTTCCGCGAGCGCGACCGGCTCGCGCTCGTCTCTGACTGCTTCTACACGCTCGACCCGCAGACCGGGATCAAGGGCCGCGCCCGCGTCCCGCACCCGGCGTTCAACTCTCGACCGAGCAGGCCGCCGAGTCGATCCGCAAGCTCGCAGCGCTGGAGCCGTCGGCGGCGTGGGCGGGGCACGCCGAGCCGGTCCGCGGCGACGTCGTCGCGCAGCTGACGCCAGGCCGCCGCGGGCGCGCGTAGCGGCGTGGGTCGCCGCCGGCGAGCGCGCGAGCAGCTCTCGGCGCCGAGCGCCGAGTACCGCGACGGCGAGGGCAACGTGCTCACGCTGCGGGGCTCGCTGACCCCGGGGTCGCGGGTGCAGTACGCCGAGGTCCTGGCGGGCGGGCTGGAGCGCGAGGACGCGTGGCAGCGCGCGACCGAGCTGCTGTTCGAGCGGCTCGCGGTCTCGTGGACGATCGCCGGACTCGAGATCACGAGCCAGAAGCAGCTTCTCGGCCGCTACCGGGTGGCGTCGCCGGACGAGCGCCGCTTCGTGCGCGACGCGATCCGCGCGCACGTGACCGAGCACTTCCCGGAGCTCGAGGCGCCGTGATCGATCCGGACGCGTTCGCGCGACTGCTATGCGACTGGTGCCTGGAGGTCGGCGATCGAGATCAGGTGATGATCGTCTCGACCCCGCTTGCCGAGCCGCTGGTCTCGGCGCTGCACGACGCGGTGCTGTCGCGCGGCGCATGGCCGCTGGTGCGCCTGGCGCCGGCGACGCTCGAGGAGCAGTTCTACGCGCGAGGCCGACCGATGCGCAGCTCGACTCGTTCGCCCCGCTCGAGCTGACCGAGGTGCAGTCCGCCGACGCTTGGCTGCGGATCCGGGCTCCCGCGAACACGCGCGCGCTGGCGGGGGTGGATCCGGCCCGGATCGCCCGCGCCGCCCGGGCGCGGGCGCCGATCACCGAGGTCCGTCTCGGCCGTCGCTGGTGCGGGACGCTGTGGCCGACGGCTGCGCTGGCCCAGGAGGCGGGGATGAGCGAGCGCGACTACGCGGGGTTCGTCGAGCGTGCGCTGTTCCTCGACCGCCCCGATCCGATCGTCGACCTGGCGCGAGCTCGGCGCCCGTCAGCAGGCGCTCGTGCAGCGGCTCGCGGCGGTCCGCGAGATCAGGATCGAAGCCGAGCGCACCGACCTGCGCCTGCGGGTCGACGGCCGCACGCTGGATCAATTCAGACGGGAAGACCAACATGCCCAGCGGCGAGGTCTTCACCGGCCCGCTCGAGGACTCGGCCGACGGGACGATCCGCTTCACGATCCCAGCCGGCTCCCGTGGCGTCGACGTCGAGGGCGTCGAGCTGACGTTCGCCGACGGCGAGGTCGTGGCCGCGCGAGCGGACCGGGGCGAGGAATACCTCCAGGCCGCGCTTGCGACCGACGCCGGCGCGCGGCGGCTCGGCGAGCTCGGGATCGGCACCAACGCGGGGATCGACCGGGCGACCGGCTCGACGCTGCTCGACGAGAAGATCGCCGGGACCGTCCACCTGGCGCTCGGCCGCTCGTACCCCGAGACGGGCGGCGTCAACACCTCGGCCCTGCACTGGGATCTGATCTGCGACCTGCGCGGCGGCGGGCGCCTGACGGCCGACGGCGAGGTCGTCGACCTGACCGGCTTCTCCGGCGTTTAACCGGCACGGAGGTCTTCTTCAGTAGCTTCAGCTCGACTGATGTCCGTTTCCGAGCGCCGCACCAAGATCGTCGCCACCATCGGGCCCGCGTCGCGGGACCCCGAGACGCTCGCGCGGATGGTCGAGGCCGGGATGGACGTCGCGCGGCTGAACTTCTCGCACGCGTCGCTCGACATCCACGCCGAGAACGCCGAGCGGGTGCGCGCGGCCGCCGACCGGGCCGGGCGGCAGGTCGCGATCCTCCAGGACCTGCCCGGCCCGAAGATCCGGATCGGCAGGCTCAAGGACGACATCGCCGAGCTGAAGCCCGGGGAGCAGCTGGTACTGGTGTGCGGCTCGGACGTCGTCGGCGACGAGCAGCGGATCTCGGTCAGCTGGGGCGGGCTCGCGGACGCCGTCGATCCCGAGGACGTGATCTACCTGGCCGACGGCGCGATCCGGCTGCGCGTGAAGGCGATCCGCAACGGCGACGGCGAGATCGAGACCGCGGTCGAGATCGGCGGCTCGGTGGCCTCGCGCCAGGGCCTCAACATCCCCGGCTCGACGCGCGGGCTCCCGGCGGTCCCCGAGGAGGACCTCGAGATGCTGCGCTTCGGCGAGTCGATCGGGGTCGACGTGGTCGCGCTGTCGTTCGTCCGCACGGCCGAGGACGTGACGAACGTCCGCAAGCACACCCGGCTGCCGCTGGTCGCGAAGATCGAGAAGCCCCAGGCGGTCGACGCCGCCGAGGAGATCATCCGCGCCGCCGACTGGGTGATGGTCGCGCGCGGCGACCTCGGGATCGAGCTGCCGATCGAGGACGTCCCGGTGGTCCAGAAGCGGCTGCTGGGGCTCGCGGGCCGGCTCGCCCGCCCCTCGATCACCGCGACGCAGATGCTCGACTCGATGGTCTCCTCGACCCGCCCGACCCGCGCCGAGGTGGCCGACGTCGCCAACGCGATCCTCGACGGCACCGACGCGGTGATGCTCTCCCAGGAGACGGCGGTCGGGGCCCACCCCGTGCTGGCCGTCGAGATGATGGCCTCGATCGCCGTGCGGACCGAGCGCGACGCCCCCTACCGGACCTGGAACGAGGAGCGGGTCCGCCGCGACGCCCGCGACCCCGCCTACACCGTCGCGTACATGGCGTGCGCGGCGGCGCGCGACCTGCACCTCGCGGCGCTGGTCGTCCCGACGCTGTCGGGGCGCTCGGCGCGGCTGATCTCCGCCCACCGCCCGA
The DNA here is from genome assembly GCA_963826395.1 of uncultured Solirubrobacterales bacterium. Taxonomy (GTDB): domain Bacteria; phylum Actinomycetota; class Thermoleophilia; order Solirubrobacterales; family Solirubrobacteraceae; genus Palsa-465. The sequence continues at coordinate 608,646 of CAWGWP010000001.1, forward strand.
AGGTCCCGATCTTTGCGCTCTCTCCGGGCAAGGAGACGGTCCGCCGCTGCAGCCTCATGTGGGGAGTCCAGGCGGCGTCGATGCCGCGCCACGAGGTGACCGAGGCGCTGATCGCGGACGCCGCGCGCCGCGTCGTCGAGCTCGGCTGGGTCAAGTCCGGGGCGCGGATCGGGATCACCGCCGGGCTTCCGAGCGGAGCGCCCGGGACGACCAGCCTGATCCAGATCCAGCGGGTCTAGCGCTGGCGCTCAGCCGACGCGAGCGCTGGGTGCGGCCCGAGGCGTAGAACTCGGCCTCCTGGCGCCCGAGCTCGGTCGCCGGCGGGTCGTCGTAGAACCACTCCCGCGCGATCCGGTGGAAGTTGCCGCGCGCGTGGAGCTGCGAGAGCACCGCCAGCGTCAGCACCTCCATCCGCCGGCCGAAGATGTGGTCCGGCGGGGCCTGCTCGTGGCGCAGCTGGCCGAAGTACTGCGAGCGCGGGTCGCTCATGTCGATCAGCACCTGGGTCGCGTACTCGGGCGTCAGCTCGACGTACTCGTCGACCGTGTACCAGGAGGTCGCCGCCCGGAAGTGCTCGAGCACGCGGTCGGGGTCGAACTTCTCGGGCTCGGGGAAGAAGCCGGTCTCGCTCCCGAGCCGCATGATCGTCTCGACGTCGCCCTCGATGATCGCCCGCGCGACGGCGATCTCCAGCTCGACGGTGCCGGGCGGCATCCGCTTGAACAGCCCGAAGTCCAGGAACGCCATCCGGCCGTCGTCGAGCAGCATCGAGTTGCCGGGATGCGGATCGCCGGAGAACTGGTGCTGGCGGTACAGGCACCCGAAGTAGAAGCGGAACAGGATCTCGCCGATCCGGTCTCGCTCCTCGTGCGGGTAGGCCTTGAGCTCCTCGAAGCCGGTCCCGTGGACGTACTCGGAGACCATCACGCGCTCGTGCGAGAGCGAGCTGACCACGTCCGGGACGACGATGAACGGGTGGCCGCGGAAGATCCGCGCCAGCGTCCGCTGGTTGGAGGCCTCGAGCTCGTAGTCGAGCTCCTCCTCGATCCGGTCGCGGATCTCCTTGCCGATCGCCTTCGGGTCCATCCCCGGGGCGATCCGCTTGAGCAGCCGCAGGATCAGCCCGAGGTTCTGCATGTCGGCGCGGACCGCCGCCGCGACGCCCGGGTACTGGACCTTGACCGCGACCAGCCGGCCGTCGTGGAGCCGCGCCCGGTAGACCTGGCCGATCGAGGCGGCGGCGATCGGCTCCTCGTCGAACTCCTCGAACACGTCGGCGAGCTGCTCGCCGAGCTCGTCCTCGATCACCTTGCGCATCTCCTTGAAGGTGACCGTCGGCGCGGCGTCGCGCAGCTTGCCGAGCTTGCGCTGGAACTCCTCGCGGTACTCCTCGGGCACCAGGCCGACGTCGAGGAACGACATCACCTGCCCGAGCTTCATCGCCGCGCCCTTCATGTGCCCGAGCGCGTCGACGATCTGCTCGGCGGCCTCGATGTGGCGCCGCTCCAGCGCCGCCTGCCGGCCGTCCTTGGTGCGCGCGACGTTGGTCACGTGGGTCCCCGCCTGGCGGATCGCCTGACCCGCGGCAAGCCCCCCGATCTTGGCGGTGCGCCCCACGCGCGTGGTGGGGATCTTGTCCTTCGCCACTACCGGCTAATCCTAGCCGCGGGGCTCGCCCGCGGCGGCGGCGCCGTCGCGCTGCACCTGAGACCCGGGACGATGTCGTCCGAGCCGTCCTCCCAGCGCACCCACGCCTTGTGCCCGCCGTCGTAGTCCGGCGCCAGCAGGATCAGCGTGGCGGGCTGGCCGAGCGCGGTGCAGGGCTCGCTGGCCCTCGGGGTCGACCCCGCGCCAGATCCGGACGAACGGGTTGTGCTCGAGCTCATCGGCGACCGTGGTCGGGTCGGTGTGCCCGGGGTGGATCCGGGTCTCCGGCGGCAGCTTCAGGAGCTTGTCCATGATCGAGGACTTCAGGTCGGCGTAGGTCGTGTGGCCCGGGGCGCGGACGCCGCCGACCGAGCCCTTGAACAGCGTGTCGCCGGTGAAGACGTCGGTGCCGCCGATCGAGCAGCGACAGCATCCCGGCGGTGTGCCCGGGGGTGTGGATCGGCTCGATCTCGAGCGCGCCGCTGATGATCGGGGCGCCCGGGCTCCATCGTGCCGGTGGCGCCGTCGACCAGCTCGCGCTCGAGCGGGTGGATCAGCACCTCGCGCCTGCGGGTGGCGCTCGAGGACCTGGTCGAGCTCGGCGACGTGGTCGTGGTGGTGGTGGGTGAGCAGCACGTGCGTCAGCTGCGAAGCGCATCCGGTCGAGCACGTCGAGCAGCGGCTGCACCGGGCCCGCCGGCGTCGATCATCACGGCGTGGGACCCGAGCTCGTCGGCCACCAGGTAGGTGTTCGACAGCCACCGTCGTTCATCGAGCGCTCGATGATCACCGGCCGCGAGGCGTACCGGTAGGGTGGGCGCATGAGCCTGATCCACACCTGCTACCGGATCACCGACATCGACCGCTCGGTCGCGTTCTACAACGCGCTCGGCTTCAACGAGAACGGCCGGATGCCGATCCGCGACGAGGCGATCAACGTGTTCATGGGACTGCCCGACGACGGCCCCGAGCCGCGGCTCGAGCTGACCTACAACTTCGGCGTGGAGCAGCTACGAGATCGGCACCGGCTACGGCCACATCGCGATCACCACCGCCGGACCTGGACGGCGCGCTGGCGCAGCTCGCGAGCAGGGGATCGAGCCCGAGCGCCCGCCGTACAGCGTCCGCGAAGGCGGCTCGCGGCTGTGCTTCGTGCGCGACCCCGACGGCTACCGGGTCGAGCTGATCGAGCGGGGCTGAGCCGCGCGAGGGTCGCCTCGCGCAGGCGCTGGGGGTAACCTAGGTCCCGCAGATGGCCGAGGCCAGCAAGATCGCCTACCTGCTGGAGCGGATGACCCAGGGAGTCGCCGCCCACGACCGCGAGAACCCCGAGCACCACACGTGGGGGATCGGGATGGCGCACTTCGACATCGAGCGGCTCGGGCTCGAGGACGGCGAGGAGATCCTCCCGGGATCGTGCTCCAGGCCGACGGCGGGATGACCGGCCAGTTCCGGATCCTGTGCGACGGCCACCACGGCGGCGCCGACGAGGAGGAGGAGGAGGTCGTCGACGCGGTCGCCGAGCAGGAGCTCGCGAGCCCGTCCACGCTCCCGGGTCGGCGACGGAGCCGCCCCGCCGCTGCAGCCGCCGCTCTAGCGGCGTCAGATCCGCGGCGCGCGGGATGCCGGCGCGGCGGGCGATCTCGACGGCCAGCCGCGCGATCGTCGGGCACTCGATCCCGTGACGCCTGCCCGCGCGCAGCACCGCGCCCGGGATCGCGTCGAGCTCGGGCTCGCGGCCGGCGGCGATGTCGCGCTGCATCGAGGAGCCGAGCTCGGGATGGGCCTCGTCGAGCTCGGCCAGCGGGGCCGCGGGGTCGATCTCGGCGCCCTCGGCTCGGGCGACGGCGGCGGCCTCCTCGATGCAGCCCTCTAGCGCCGCGCGCCACTCCGGATCCGAGCGGATGAATCCGATCGGCCGGTCGGTGGCGCTGGTGGTGCAGGCGAGCGCGTTCAGGCGGACCAGCTTCGACCACAGGATCTGCGGCCTCGCTGGGGCCGATCGCGGCCGGGACCTCGGCGCGCTCGAGCGTGGCGGCCAGCCGCTCGAGCCGCGGGCGCGGGCCGGGGTCGTCGGAGGCCAGATCGACCCGCAGGAACGGGCTCGTCTGCACGATCCGCCCCGGCGCGGGGCGGTCGGACTCGATCCGGATCGTTCCGGCGGCGACGCGCTCGGCGCCGAAGCGCTCGCGCAACAGCGCGATGTGGTCGAGGCCGTTGAGCAGCGGCACCACCAGCCCAACTTCGGCGCGGATCCGGTCGAGCGCCGGGACGAGGCTCGTCGCCTTGGTGGCGACGAGCAGCACATCGGCCGGCTCGGTCAGCGCGGGCGCCGCGTCGGGATGCGCGGTGAAGTCGCCCAGCCGGACGCTCCGTACCGCGATCCCGTCGTCGGCGATGAGCTCGCCGCGGTCGACTCGCGCGCGATCGACCACGACCTGCTCGCCGGCGCGCGCCAGCGCCGCCGCGAGGAAGCCGCCGACCCCACCGGGCCCGAGGACGTGACGCGATTCACGCGGCGGGAGCATATGCGCCGGCGGGCGATGCGGTCCGCAGGACGTCTGCGTCGCCGCCCGTCGATGCGCGCCAAAGCAGGGTAAGGTTCCGCCGGGGAAATGTGAACGTCCGTGGTCGCGCCAGGGCTACGGAGGAGAGGAGCAACATGCTGAGACTGATCTCTGCGCGGGGCGCCGCCGTGGCGCTGTGCTCCGCTCGCACTGGCGCTGGCGCCGGCCGGAGCGAGTGCCGCCGCGCCGCTCTACTACCTGGCCCTGGGCGACTCGCTCTCACGGGCATGCAGCCGAACGTCGCCGGCCAGACCGTCGACACCAACGAGGGCTACCCCGACCAGCTGCTCGCGCTCGAGCGCCCGCACATGCCGAATCTCGCGCTCGTCAAGCTCGGCTGCGGTGATGACACGACCGGCAGCATGCTCACCGGCCACGGCAACAACGTGAACGCCAGGCTCCTGCATTGCGACCGCACCGGCGGCTCTCAGCTGAAGGCCGCGGAGCTGTTCCTGCGAGCGCCAACACCAAGCCGGAGAGGTGCCGCTCGTGACGATCGACATCGGCGCCAACGACGTCGACGGCTGCGCAAACGTGCCGGTCTCCCAGATCGGCTCGTGCGTCAGCAGCGGCGAAGCGGCGATCAAGCATGACCTCCCGCTGATTCTGAAGGGGCTCCGGGCCGCCGCGCCCAAGGGCACCACCTTCGCCGGCATGACGCTGTACGACCCGTCGCTGGCCGGGTACTTCAGCTCGAACCCGACCGCGCGCAGCTTGGCGACCGCGTCGGTCCCGATCGTGCACCAGATCAACGCCGAGCTGACGTCACTCGATACGGCCGGGCGCTTCCGCACTGCCGACGTGGCCGGGGCGTTCGCCACCTACGACAGCGCCGCCACGGTATCCGTTCGACGGCCAGCGATCCCGGTGAACGTCGCGCGGGTCTGCAGCTGGCGTGGGTCTGCACGACGCCCCCGAGCGGACCGAACATCCACGCGAACAGGGACGGCTACGCCGTGATCGCGGGGGCGTTCGCCAAGGTCGTGGGGCGCCTGTAGCTCGTCGATGCTCCGCGGCCGCGCCCGTCGCGGTACGGTTCGCGCCGCGTGAGCGCCGAGGTTCGCCCCCGCGTCACGTCGAGGTCCGCCCGGTCCGCGGACTCCGGGACCTGCGCGCGTTCGTCGCGCTGCCCTACCGGCTGCACGCGGGGACCCCTGGATTCCGCCGCTGAAGCTCGAGCGCTACCTGTTCCTGAGCCGCAGGCTGAACCCGTACTTCACCCACGGCGAGGCCGAGTACTTCCTGGCGTCGGCGCGAGGGCCGCGTGGTCGGCCGGATCACCGCGCAGATCGACCGCGCGTTCAACGAGTTCCACGCGAGCCGCTGGGGGAATGTTCGGCTTCCTCGAGTTCGAGGACGACCAGGAGGTGCTCGACGCGCTGCTCGGCGGCCGCCGAGGCGTGGCTGCGCGAGCGCGGCTGCGAGCGGATGGTCGGCCCGATGGACTTCCAGCTGAACGACGAGAGCGGCGTGCTGATCGAGGGCTTCGAGCTCGACGCCGGTGATCCGCCAGCCGTGGCACCCGCCGTACTACCAGCAGCGATGCGAGGCGGCCGGGCTGACCAAGGCGATGGACCTGTTCAGCTGGTGCGCTCGACGTCGCCGACCGCGACAAGGTGCTGCCGATCCTGCCGCAGGTCGCCGAGCGCGCCCGGACCAAGTACGGGATCACGATCCGCAAGATGTCGCGGCGGCGGCCTGCGGCGCGACATGGACGAGTTCGCGAAGGTCTACAACGCCGCGTGGTCGGAGAACTGGGGCTTCGTGCCCTACTCGCAAGGAGGACCTCGACGAGCTACGCCCGCACGCTCCAGCTCGTCTACAGCCGCGACTGGTTCATGGTCGCCGAGATCGAGGGGGAGACCGTCGCGATGGCGATCTCGATCCCGGACATCAACCAGGTCTCAAGAAGATGAAGGGCCGGCTGCTGCCGTTCGGCTGGTGGCACTACCTGCGACGCGAGCCGGATCATCAACGGCGTGCGCGTCGGGTTCCTCGGCGTGATGCCCGAGCACCAGCACACCGGCGCGGCGGCGCTGCTGTACATGGAGCACTACGACATGGCCGCGAAGACGCCGCAGAAGTGGGGCGAGGCGGGCTGGATCCTCGAGAACAACAGCGCGATGAACCGCGGCGCTGGAGGCGATGGGCGGCAAGATCGTCAAGCGCTACCGGGTCTACGAGCGGCTGCTCGAGGGCTCGGGCTGAGGTGTGCAGCCAGATCGCGAGCTCGGCCGGCGATGGCGACGGGTCCGCTCAGGGGTCGATCAGCACGCCGGGGTTGAGCGCGCCGGCCGGGTCGACCGCGGCCTTGGCGCGCCCGCAGCGCCTCGGCGAACGGCTGCCGGGCGCTGGCGGTCATACCAGGGCCGATGGTCGCGGCCGACGGCGTGATGGTGGGTGATCGTGCCGCCGCCGGCGAGCACGGCCTCCGAGGCGGCGCGCCTTGATCTCGCGCCCACTGCTCGAGCTCGGCGCCGCGGCGCGCCGGCGCGAGGATCGTGTAGTAGGGCGCGGGGCCGTCCGGGTAGACGTGGGTGAAGCGGCAGGTCACCGAGCCCGCGCCGCAGACCTCGCGCACCGCCGCCGTGCGTCGCGCTCAGCACCGAGGCGTGGAAGTCCTCGAACCGGTCCCAGGTGATCGCGGTCTCGAACGTCTCCGACAGGACACCGATCGCGACGAACGTGTCGCGCAGGTAGGGCGCGCGCAGGAACGCCTCGCGCCAGCTGCCGACGGCGTCTGCCCGACCCGGCCCCGAGCCCGCGCCGCTCCCAGTTGCCGCCGTGATCCGAGCACAGCTCGAGCGCCCGCGACATCCACGGCTCGACGTCGTGGTCCGCCGACTCGAAGCCGAGCACGAGCAGCGCGTGCGAGCCGTCGCCGGCGCCCGGTGACGCGCGCCTCGTCGGCGTCGATCAGGCGGCAGTTGGACGGGTACAGGCCCGACTGGGAGAGCGCCCGGACGGCGCTGCGCGCCCGTCACGAAGTCGGCTCGAACCTGCACGGCCGCCGACGCGCGGCGGCTCGGGCCGCGGGCGCACCCGGACCCACGCCTCGGTGATCACGCCGAGGATCCCCTCGGAGCCGATCAGCATCCGGTCGGGCGAGACGCCGGCGCCCGAGCCCGGCAGCCGCCGCGACTCCCAGACGCCGCGCGGGCGTCAGCGCCCGGACCGACTCGACGAGCTCGTCGATGTGCGTGTAGAGGGTCGCGAAGTGGCCGCCCGAGCGGGTCGCGATCCAGCCGCCGAGGGTCGAGAACTCGAACGACTGCGGGAAGTGGCGGAGCGTCAGCCCGTGCTCGACGAGCTGCCGTTCGAGCCCGGGCCCGAGCGCGCCCGCCTGGATCCGCGCCGCCAGCGAGATCGCGGTCGACCTCGAGCACCCGGTCGAGCGCCTTCAGGTCGACGCGTCACGACGCCCGCGAAGCGCTCGGGGACCGCGCCCTCGACGCCGCCGACGACGCTCGTGCCGCCGCCGAACGGGATCACCGCCGCGCCGGCGCCGATCGCCCACTCGAGCACCGCCTCGATCTCGGCCTCGTCGCGCGGGTGGGCGACGACGTCCGGGCGGATGGTCGAAGCGTCCGCGGAACGCCCGGACGATGTCGCTGTAGGAGCGGCCGTAGGCGTGCAGCGCGCGCTCGTAGGTGTCGCTGCGGCAGATCGGCTCGAGCGAGCCCGGCGGGCGCAGGCGCGGCGCGGGGAGCGAGACGTCCGCCAGCGGGACCGGCTGCGCGGGCTCGAGCGAGCCGAAGCCCAGCCGCGCCGCGCAGGAACGTCGCCGCGCCGCTGCAGCTCCTCGGCCGAGGGCTGCTCGTCCTCGTATCCCCATCCCCAGTGCTTCAGCCGCCGCTCCACCGGCGGCGAGCCTACTGCGGCGGGGTGACTCGGCCGTGGGCGCCAGTACCGTGTAGGCGGTGGCGCAGGCGCCCGGCATCCTCGCTCGTGGCCCGTGGGATCCCGACGGCGGTCGAGGCGATCTGGCGCTCAGGACGAGTTCCGCCCGCCGTCCGGCGGTCACCGAGGCCGCCGACGTGGCGCTCGACGCCCTGCGCCGCCGGGGCTCGCCGTCGCACGACGGGCTCGCGGCGCGGATGGCCGGCTTCCAGTCCGGCCCCGGGCGCCTGTCGCTCGAGCTCCAGCCGGTCGCGCTGGGCGCTGCGGCTGATCCCGGAACGACGCCGCCCGGAGCCTGTCGATCCTGTGCCTGGTCCGGGCCGCCGACGGCTCGTGGCTGGCGGGGCGGCGAGCCGCCTGGCTGGCGTCGTGGCCCGGGCGCTGGGCGCTCGGCGCGGGCGGCTCGGTCGAGCTCGGCGAGAACCCGGCCGGGACGATGCGCCGCGAGCTTCGAGGAGGAGTGGTCGGTCGAGCCCGAGCGGCTGAGCGTCGAGGCGCTGGTGCTGCTGCCCAGTCGACCTGGTCCTGCTGGTCGGGCAGGCGTGGCTCCCCGACGGCGCCGACCGTCATCCCCGACCACGAGCACGACGAGTTCGCCTGGTGGCCCGCGGAGGTCGAGCGGTGGCCCGCGCGAGGCCGACGAGCCGCTGCGGCGGATGGGGGCGCTGCTCGCCCGGGCCGACGATGCAAGGTGGTCACGTTCGGCCGCCTCGAGGTCGTCTCGTTCATCCATTCGACCGTCTACCTGGCGCTGCTCGATATGCGCGTTCGCACTCGGCAACCCCGAGCCGGCGACGTTCATCCTCGGACTCGCCCACGGGCTGATCTGGATCGGGATGTCGCTCGTCTGCATCGCCGCGGCCCGCGCCCGGATCATCCCGTTCTGGCTCGCGGTGACTGTGGCCGTGCTCGGCGGCCTGGGACCGTTCGCGGGCACGATCGGGTTCGTGCTCGAGAGCCGCCGCCGGCGCCAGAAAGCACTCGCTTCCAGCCGTTACAGTTGAACCGACGATGGCAGTTGACAGCGGCACCGTCCAGGTTGTGATGCCCGCGATGGGCGACTCCGTCGCCGAGGGGACCGTGCTCGAGTGGCACAAGGGCGTCGGCGACCACGTCGAGGCCGACGAGACGATCGTCGAGATCTCGACCGACAAGGTCGACGCCGAGGTGCCCTCGCCGGTCTCCGGGACGATCGCCAAGATCCTCGCCGCCGAGGGCGACACGATCTCCGTCGGCGCCGTGCTCGCCGAGATCTCGACCAACGGCGCGGGCGGCGAGCGGCGAGCGCCGTCGACCGTCCCGCGCCCCGTGATCGGCCGAGTCACCGCCGGCGACGCCCGAGGAGGCCGGTCGCCGGCGCGGTCGACCGAGGCCGAGGGCGCCGCCGCCGCCGAGGCGTCGAGCGGCGAGACTGATCGACATCGTCACCCCCACCGGCGGCGAGTCGGTCACCGAGGGGACGATCCTCGAGTGGACGGTCAAGGTCGGCGACGCGGTCAAGGAGGGCGACACGGTCGTCGAGATCTCGACCGACAAGGTCGACATGGAGCTTCCCGCCCCGGCCACCGGGACGATCGCCGAGATCCTGGCCGGCGACGGCGAGACGGTGACCGTCGGCCAGGTGATCGCGCGGATGAGCAGCCGGCGAAGCGGCGACCGTGGCGCCGACACCCGCGCCGACGGGTGAGCGTGATGCAAAAATGGCCGATATGGCCAGCAAATTGCATCACGCCTCAGCGACGGACGAGCGGCGACGGCGCCAGCCGCCTCCCCGGTGGCCCGGCGGGTCGCGGCGCAGGAGGGGGTCGACCTCGCCGCCGTCCGCGGGAAGCGCCCGCGGCGGCCGGATCACGAAGGCCGACGTGCTCGCGGCCGCCGGCAACGGTGCGGCGGCCACGCCAGCGGCCGCCGCGGCCGACCCAGCGGCGGCCGCCCCGCCGAAACCCGCCGGCGCCCAGCCGCTGCGCGGCAGCGCCGCGGCGCTCGCCCGCTACATGGACGAGAGCCGCTCGGTCCCGACCGCGACCTCGTTCCGCACGATCACCGTGACCGAGCTCGCGCAGCGCCGCGCGCAGCTCAAGGAGGCCGGGCCACCGGGTCTCGTTCACGCACCTGATCGCGTACGCGATCGCGCGCGTGGCCACGGACGAGATGCCGGTGATGGCCCACCACTACGCGGAGATCGACGGCAAGCCGCAACCGGATCGACGACGGCGCCTGCAACCTCGGCCTGGCGGTCGACGTCGAGCGCAAGGACGGCGGCCGCACGCTGATGGTGCCCGTGATCCGCGACGCCGGGCGCAAGAGCTTCACCGAGTTCCTCGAGCGCGTACAACGAGCTGGTCGAGAAGGCGCGCACGAACACCCTGACCGCCGACGACCTGAGCGGGGGCAACGTGTCGCTCACCAACCCCGGCGGGCTCGGCACCGTCGCCTCGGTGCCCGCGGCTGATGACCGGCCAGGGCACGATCGTCGCGACCGGCTCGATCGCGTATCCGGTCGGACTCGAGCGCGTCGGCGAGGTCGCTCGGCGTCGAGAAGGTCATGACGATGACCTCGACCTACGACCACCGGATCATCCAGGGCGCCGAGTCGGGCCGGTTCCTGCAGCGGATCGAGGCCTACCTGCACGGCGAGGCGGGCTTCTACGAGCGCGTGTTCGGCGACCTCGGCGTGGCGCTGCCGGCGCTGCCGCCGCGCCCGCGCCGCTCCTGCCGAGCGCGCCGGCGCCGACGCCGGTGCGCCCGCTGGCGCTCCCGGCCGCGGCGCCCGGACGAAGAGCTGCTGCCAGGCCGTCCAGGCCGCGACCTCGCTGCTCAAGGCGCACCGCACCCACGGCCACCTCGCCGCCCAGCTCGACCCGCTCGGGCGCGAGCCCGAGGGTGACCCCGCGCTCGACCCCGAGCCGCTCGGCCTGACGCCCGGAGCTGATGGCCAAGATCCCGTCGCGGATCCTGCGCATGTACGTCCCCGGCGAGACGCTGGCCGAGTCGCTCCCGCACCTGCGCGAGACCTACTGCGGCCCGATCGCCTACGAGATCGAGCACATCGGCTCGCACCGCCAGCGGCTGTGGCTGCGCGAGGCGATCGAGGGCGGGCCGGTTCCGCACGCCGCTCGAGCGCCGAGGAGCAGAAGGCGCTGCTCAAGCGGCTGACCGAGGTCGACGCGCTCGAGCGGTTCATGCACAAGGCCTACCTGGGGCAGAAGCAGTTCTCGATCGAGGGGCTCGACATGACCGTGCCGATGCTCGACGAGCTGATCCAGCTGGCGGCGACGCAGGGCGCGCGCGAGGTCGTGATCGGGATGGCCCACCGCGGGCGGCTGAACGTGCTCGCGCACAACCTCGGGCCGGCCCTACGACACGATCTTCGCCGAGTTCGAGGGCACCTCGACGCTCGAGCCGATCACCACGATCCCGCAGGGCGGGACCGGCGACGTCAAGTACCACCACGGCGCCCAGGGCTCCTACCAGCTCCCGAGCGGCGAGTCGATCATCGTCCGCCTGGAGTCGAACCCGAGCCACCTGGAGTACGTCGACCCGGTCGTCGCGGGCGCGACGCGCGCGGCGCAGACCACCCGCCAGGGCCCGCACGTCCACCGCGACACCAACGCGCGCGATCCCGGTGATCCTCCACGGCGACGCGGCGTTCCCCGGCCAGGGGGTCGTCGCCGAGACGCTCAACCTCCAGGCGCTCGACGGCTACACGGTCGGCGGCACGATCCACATCATCCAGAACAACCAGGTCGGCTTCACGACCGATCCCGACGACGCCCGCTCGACGACCTGGGCGTCGGACCTCGCCAAGGGATTCGACGTCCCGATCATCCACGTCAACGCCGACGACGTCGCGGCGTGCATCTCGGCGCTGCGGCTGGCGTTCGCGTTCCGCCAGGAGTTCGGGCACGACGTGCTGATCGACCTGATCGGCTACCGCCGCTTCGGCCACAACGAGGCCGACGAGCCCGCCTACACGCAGCCGTCGATGTACCAGGTGATCAAGAAGCACCCGCCGGTCCGCGAGCTGTTCGCCCGGCAGCTGATCGAGCAGGGGGTCGTCACCGAGCAGGAGTCGACCGAGATGACCGACGAGGTGTGGGCGGTGCTGACGCGACGCCCACCAGAAGCTCAAGGAGCGGATCGCCGGCCGCCAAGGAGCGTCGAGCACGCGACCGGCGAGTACGAGCTCGACCGCACGCCATCGCCGGAGGTCAAGACCGCCGTCGCGCGCCGATCGCCTGCGCGTGCTGGGCGAGGAGCTGCTGTCGGTCCCGGACGGGTTCATGGTCCATCCGAAGCTGGTCAAGCAGCTCGAGCAGCGCCGCGAGGCGCTGGCAGCGCGGCGAGGGGATCCAGTGGGCGCACGCCGAGGCGCTGGCGTTCGCGTCGCTGCTGACCGAGGGCATCCCGATCCGGCTCACCGGCCAGGACACCGAGCGCGGCACGTTCAGCCAGCGCCACCTCGTGCTGCACGACGCCAAGACCGGCCAGGAGTACTCGCCGATCCAGCACCTCCCGGGCGCGCTCGCGCCGATGGAGCTGCACAACAGCCCGCTGTCGGAGATGGCGTGCGTCGGGTTCGAGTACGGCTACTCGCAGGAGGCGCCCGAGACGCTCGTGCTGTGGGAGGCGCAGTTCGGCGACTTCGTCAACGGCGCGCAGGTGATCGTCGACCAGTTCATCGTCTCCGGGCTGGCGAAGTGGGGCCAGACCTCGCGGCTGACGCTGCTGCTGCCCGCACGGCTATGAGGGCTCGGGCCCCGAGCACTCCTCGGCGCGGGTCGAGCGCTTCCTGCAGCTCGCGGCCGAGGGCAACATCCGCGTCGCCAACCCGACCACGCCCGCCCAGTACTTCCACCTGCTCCGCCGCCAGGCGCGGATCGCCAAGCAGCGGCCGCTGGTGGTGATGACGCCCAAGAGCCTGCTGCGGCTGCCGCAGGCGACGAGCCGCCTGGAGGAGCTGACCGACGGGCGCTTCGAGCCGGTGCTCGCCGAGCCGCGGAATCGATCCCGAGCGCGGTCACGCGGCTGATCCTCTGCAGCGGCAAGATCTACTACGAGCTCGCCGGCGCACGAGCTGCACGCCGCAGAAGCCCGAGGTGGCGATCGGGCGGGTCGAGCTGCTGTACCCGTTCCCGCAGGCGGAGATCCTCGACGCTCGTCGAGCGCTACCCGCGGCTGCGCGAGGTCGTCTGGGTCCAGGAGGAGCCGCGCAACATGGGCGCCCGCGCGCACATGTCGCCGCGGCTGATGCAGATCCTCCCCGAGCACCTCCAGTTCGGCTACATCGGCCGCCCCGAGCGCGCCTCGCCGGGCGAGGGCTACCCGATCGCCCACGCGCTCGAGCAGGACCGGATCATCACCACCGCCCTGGAGGCCGGGCGGCCGGTCTCGCAGTACCCGCCCAAGCAGCCCGGCGAGCGGTAGCCGCAGTGGCGCGTCCGCTCAGATGGCCGGCGCTGCGCGGCTGCAGCTCCTGCGACGCGCTCGCCGGCAGTCGCGAATGTCCTCCGTCTGACACTCTTGGGTCATCCGCTTCCGTCGCGAAGGCTCCAATAGGGACACGGCGCGCCGCCATCTGGCGCCCAGCTTCGGCGTGCACGACATGGCGATCGACCTCGGGACCGCCAACACGCTGGTGTACGTGGGCGGCCGGGGGATCGTCGTCTCGGAGCCGTCGGTGGTGGCCTCGGACGTCGAGACCGGCCGCGTGCACGCGGTCGGCGCCGACGCCGAGCGGATGATCGGCCGGACGCCCGCGACGATCGCCGCGACCCGGCCGCTGCGCCACGGGGTGATCGCCGACTTCGAGGTCACCGAGGAGATGCTGCGCTACTTCATCCGCAAGGTGCTCGACCGGCGGATGGCGCACCCGCGCCTGATCGTGTGCGCGCCCTCGGGGGTGACCGAGGTCGAGAAGCGCGCCGTCGAGGAGGCGTCGCTGGCCGCCGGGGCCCGGCGCGTGCACCTGATCGAGGAGCCGATCGCCGCCGCGATCGGCGCCGGGCATCGAGATCGAGGAGCCGATCGGGCGGATGGTGGTCGACGTCGGCGGCGGGACCAGCGAGATGGCGGTGATCTCGCTCGGCGGGATCGTCGTGTCACGCTCGATCCGGGTCGGCGGCTACGAGATGGACGACGCGATCGCCGCACTACCTGCGCGTCGTGCACCAGCTGGCGATCGGCTCGCAGACCGCCGAGCGGATCAAGATCACGATCGGCTCGGCGGTGCCGCAGGATCCCGAGGAGCACGATGGAGGTCCGGGGCCGGCACCTGGTGACCGGGCTGCCGACCGCGGTCCAGCTCTCGAGCGGCGAGGTGCGCGCCGCGATCGCCGCGCCGCTGAGCGAGATCCTCCAGGCGATCCGCGACACGCTCGAGGAGACGCCGCCCGAGCTCGCCTCCGACATCGCGCGGGACGGCATCCTGCTCGCGGGCGGCGGCACGCTGATCCGCGGCTTTGACGACCTGGTCGCGCGACGAGACCGGGATGCCGGTGTTCTCGGCCGAGTCTCCGCTGACCTGCGTCGCCTACGGGTCAGGCCAGGCGCTCGACCATCTCGACAAGCTGAGCCGGACCAGCCGCTACCGGGGCCCGGCCCTCACGCCGGACTGGCGCACCAGCTAGCCGGCCGGCCAGCGCGCGCACCGGCAGACGCGAGCGCGCACGGCGGCGAGCAGGATCAGGAACGGGTCGACCGCCTCGCGGAACCGCGGCGTCTCGGCGTTGACGAGCGCGACGCTCAGCCACAGCAGCACCGGCATCGCCCACAGCCACCGCGGGCGCCGCGCGCGACCGCCCGCGTGAACGCGCCGGCGAGCGCGAGCAGGCAAAGGATCCAGAAGCTGACCACGCCGATCTCGGCGGTCTGGCGCGGGAGGTCGATCGCGGCCGCCGACGCGCTGCCAGGCGAACGAGCCCTCGAGCTCGAGCAGCCGCAGGCTGTTGTGGTAAGCGACCGCGAGCGGCGAGAGCGGATGGTCGCCGATGTAGTTGAAGCGCCTGGCTCTGCGAGGCGCGAGGAGAGCGCCGGCTCGGTCAGGCGCTCGGCTGGCGGATCAGCGAGCGCTCGCCGGGGATCGCGTAGAAGAGCCGCCACTTGTACGGGACCGGCGGGTACGGCGGCGGAGGCCGCGGTTGTAGGTTCCGACGCAGCGTGATCCCGGTCTCGTCGGTGACCGGGATGAACCGGTGCAGCTCGACCGCGTTGCGGATCGTCCACGGCGCGATCGTCAGCAGCGCCGCGGCGAGCACGAGCAGCGCGGGAGCGGCCAGGGCGCGCGGCGAGAGCGCGGCCGGACGCGTCCAGACCGCGGCGATCAGCGGGAGCACGATCACCGCGCCGTTCACGTGGGTCAGCGTCGCGAGGCCGGTGAGCACGCCGGCGGCGGCGACCCACGCGTACCTGCGCGAGCGCGCTCGGCGCGCGCGCAGCGCCGCGTACACGGCGCGCGAGGATCAGCGCCGTCAGCAGGTTCTCGGCGACGAGCACTCGCCGAGAGCTCGATCAGGACCGGGTAGACCGCCGCCAGCGCGAGCGCGATCAGCGCCGACCAGCTCGCCGAACGCCTCGAGCGCGACCAGCCCGACGAGCGCCGACGGTCACCGTCCCGAGCACCGCCTGCGAGAGCCGCGCGGGTGCACGGCGGCGAGCAGCGCGCGGCGGCCCGGTGCCGGCTCGGGTGGGCCGGTGTGGCCGTCGATCAGGTCGACCGCCGCGAGGAAGTACGGGTAGCCGGGCGGGAAGTAGGCGCTCGGTCCGCGGGTCCCGCCGGCGCCGGACCCGGGCCGGTGGCTCGTCGAGTAGTCGCCGGTATGCGCGATCTGCGCTGGCCAGCGTCAGGTACGAGCCGGCGTCGTTGATCGGCCTGTACGACGGTCCGCTGCACCTCGGCCACACGCAGCGCGAGCGCCACGATCAGCACCGCGACTACGATCAGGGCTTTGCGCGTTGGCGGCCGCCTCACCGGTAGCGCGCAGGTTATGGCTGAGGGCCTCGACGGAGTGCTAGCTCAGGCGTCGCGGCGGCCGCGACGGCCGCCTCGGCCCGCGGCGGGAGCGTCCGGCGCGCCGCCGCGCGCGGAACTCGAGCGCGCCGTCCTCGATCGCGCCGCGGCGCAGGCTGACGATGTCGAGCGCGTAGTTCTGGTACAGCCGCCACGGAGCCTTCGAGCCCTGCTTCGGGAACTTGTCGATCGAGCGCTGGACGTAGCCGGAGGAGAAGTCGATCATCGGCTGCTCGGTGACCGACGGGTCGTGGTTCTGCGGCGTGCACTGCGTGTAGCCGTGGCTGTCCATGTGGTTGAGCAGCCGGCAGACGTACTCGCAGGTGAGATCGCATTTCAGCGTCCACGAGGCGTTCGTGTAGCCGAGCGCGAACGCCATGTTCGGGACGCCCGAGAGCATCATGCCCTTGTAGGTCATCGTCCGCGGCAGCTCGACGTCCTCGCCGTCGACGGTCAGCTGCAGCGCCCCCGAGCGCGAGCATGTTCAGGCCGGTGGCGGTGACGATCAGGTCGGCCTCGAGCTCGCCGCCGGACGCGAGCCGGATCCCGCTCTCGGTGAAGCGTCTCGATCTGGTCGGTCACGATCGACGCGCGGCCCTGCGCCGATCGCCTCGAACAGGTCGCCGTCGGGCACCAGGCACAGCCGCTGGTCCCAGGGGTTGTAGCGGGGCTTGAAGTGGGTGTCGATGTCGTAGCCGGGCGGGAGCCGGCGCTCGAGCCCCTTGCGGAGCAGCGCGCTTCATCAGCTCCGGGCGGCTGCGGCTGAGCTGGAAGCTCAGCATCGTCAGCAGCACGTTCTTCCAGCGGATCAGCGAGTAGGCCCAGCGCGCGGGAAGCAGGCGGCGGACGCGCTTGGCGAGCGGGTCCTCGGCCGGGCAGCGAGACGACGTAGCTGGGCGAGCGCTGGAGCATCGTCACGTGCGCGGCCTCGCTCGGCCATCGCGGGCACGAGCGTCACCGCGGTCGCGCCGCTGCCGATCACGATCGACGCGCTTGCCGCTGTAGTCGATCGTCGTCGGTCCAGAACTGCGGATGGACGATCTGGCCCCGCGAAGCGCTCGATGCCGGCGAACTCGGGCGTGTAGCCCTCGTCGTAGCGGTAGTAGCCGCTGCACATGAACAGGAAGCCGCAGCTGATCGCGACGGTCTCGCCGGTGTCGGTGCGCTCGGCCTCGACCGTCCAGCGCTGCTCGTCGCTCGACCACTCCGCGCGGACCACGCGATGGTTGAAGCGGATCTTCTGGTCGATCCCGTGCTCGCGGGCGGTCTGCGCGGACGTAGCTGAGGATCGTCGGCTCCGTCGGCGATCGACTTGTCGTCGCTCCCACGGCTTGAACGCGTAGCCGAGCGTGTACATGTCCGAGTCCGAGCGGATTCCCGGGTAGCGGAACAGGTCCCAGGTGCCGCCGATCGCGTCCCTGGCCTCGAGGATCGCGTAGCTCTTCTGCGGGCAGCTGCGTCTGGAGGTGATAGCCGGCGCCGATGCCGGAGAGGCCCGCGCCGACGATCAGCACGTCGACGTGCTCGGGCTCCGGCGGTCGCTCTCGCGCCGACTGGCACGCGTGGAAATACTACACCACTGAAGCTTTGCGCGAGCGCGGCGCCGGCGCGCGGCGCGTCAGTGGATCCCGACGATCCCCGCGCAGACCCAGTTGGACGCTCCGGCGCCGCCGTTCCAGAGCCGGCTGGCGACCGCGTCCTGCTCGGCCTTGCTGCGCGAGGTACGCGGCGGGACCGCTGCCGCCGGCTCCCTTCCAGGTGACGGCAGGATCTGGTAGTAGCCGCTCGCGCCGGCGCTGTTGGGCGGGAGGTTCTGGCCGCCGGACTCGCACAGGACGATCGCGTACGGGATCGCCCAGCCGCCCGAGGGCCCGAGCGCGGGGCCGGAGGACGCGTACGGCGCCCGGACGCTCGCCTGGGCGGCCGCCCGCTGGCGCCGCCTGCTGGGCCGCCTGCTGGGCCTCGATCCGCGAGATCTCGGCCTGGAGCTGGCTCGCGTGCGACCTGGTCGCCGATAGCGCCGCCTGCTGGACCGCCTGCGCCTGGCTGCAGCGCGGAGCGCTTGGACTGAAGCAGCGAGTTCATCCCGGCCAGCTCGCGCGCGTGGATCGCGGCGTCGGCCGTGATCTGCTCGCTCGGTCGCCTCGAGCTTGGCCAGGCGCAGCGCGGCGGCGTCTGCCTGGCGCTTGGCGGCGCGGGTGACGGAGATGATCGCCTGCTGCTGGTGCTCGGCGTCTCGCAGGTAGGTGATCTTCGAGAGCAGGTCGTTGAAGCCGTTGGACTCGAGCACGACCGTCGACGAGGTCCGGGTTGTCCGACTCGTAGCTCGACACGAGCTGGCTCGCGAGCAGCGTCTGCGCGCGATGCAGCCGCGCCCTGAGGATCGCCAGCAGCTGCTCCTCGCGGCTGAGCGCGGCCTGCGAGCTCGCCAGCGTGGCGCGGTCCTGCGCGAGCTGCGTCTGGACCGCGGCCTCGCGCGACTGCACGAGCGAGATCTGGCCGGACAGCGAGCCGATCAGCCGCGAGAGGCCGCCGAGGCTGTCCTGCAGGTGCTGCTGGCGGGCCTGCTGCTGGCCGAGCTGCGGAGTTGAGCGTGCCCAGGCTCTGGTCGGCGCTCGACGCGAGCGGGAGCGCCGCGAGCCCGGCGAGGGCGCCGGCCACCGCCACGGCGGTAGCCGTGCGGACGGCGATGCAGGGTGCGCCAGCGAAAGCTCATCGTCTCGGTGCCTGCGGGGTTAGCTGTCGGGCTCGCGCGCTTCCGCGCTACGCCGCCAGCAGGCGGCGATTCGCCCCGAGAGACCTGGGTCCCCCGCTTCTCCGCCGGCGACGGCAGGGAATTCGGCGGCGCGCACGATATCAAGACCACCGCCCAGGCCTATGCTGGGGCGCATGCCGGCCGACCGCGAGCGCCAGATCCTCGCCCGCATCCAGGCCACGCCGCCGGGCTTCGTGCGGACCTACGGCGACGTCTCGCCGCGGGCGCCGCGGCTCGCCGGCGCGGTGCTGAGCGCGTGCCACGACCCCGCGGTCCCTGGCACCGGATCGTCCGCGCGGACGGCTCGCTGACCCAGGGGGCGCGCCAGCGGGCGCTGCTCGAGGCCGAGGGCGTGCCGTTCGTCGGCGGGCGGGTCGACATGCGCGTGGCGCGGCTGCCGGACGTGGACGGGCGAAGCGAGCGTGATGTGGGTCCAGCGCGAGATCACGCTCGGCCCCGAGGCCGCGTGGCTTTCACCTGGTCACCGGCGAGAGTCTCGGCGCGCTACCCGAGCTGGCGCGGCTTCGAGGTCGGCCTGCTGCACCTCCTGATCCAGCACACCTCGGCGTCGCTTGCGCTCAACGAGAACGCCTCCCCCGACGTGCGGCGCGACTTCGAGACCTGGTCCGATCAGGCGGTCCCCGAGCGCGCGCCGTACTGGACCCACACGCTGGAGGGCCCCGACGACATGCCCGCCCACATCAAGGCGGCGCTGTTCGGGCCCGCGCTGACGCTGCCGGTCGTCCGCGGGCCGGCTCGCGCTCGGCACCTGGCAGGGCATCTATCTCTGCGAGCACCGCGACCGCGGCGGCGCGCGGTCGCTGGTGGCGACGGCGTGGGGGGAGGGCGGCTAGCGCCCCTTCCACACCGGCGGCGCGCTTCTCGGCGAACGCGGTCGCGCCCTCACGCGCGTCCTCCGAGGACATCACGGGCCCCACGATCTCGCCCTGTCGCTCGAAGAACTCGCGGTCGGGCCAGTCGGCCGACTCGACCATCACCCGCTTGGTCGCGGCGAGCGCGAGCGGGCCGTTGGCGGCGATCGTCTCGGCGAGCTCGAGCGCGGCGGCCAGCGCCTCGCCGGGCTCGGTAAGCCGGTTGACGAGCCCGAGCTCGTAGCCCCGCTCGGCGTCGATCGGGTCCCCGGTCAGCGCCAGCTCCATCGCGACGTTTCGCGGCAGCGTCCGCGGCAGCCGCATCAGCGCGCCACCCGCGGCTACCAGCGAACGCTTGACCTCCGGTATCCCAAGCCGGGCGCCGCGCGAGGCCACGATCAGGTCGCAGGCGAGCGCGATCTCGAGGCCGCCCGCTACCGCGAACCCCTCGATCGCGGCGATCAGCGGCTTGCTCGCAGGCCGGGCGACGATCCCGGCAAATCCCCGGTCCCCCGCGTAAGGCCGCTCGCCCGCGACGAACGCCTTCAGGTCCATGCCGGCGCAGAAGCCCTTGCCGGCGCCGGTGATCACGCCGAGCGACAGCCCGGCGTCGGCGTCGAGCTCGTCGAGCGCGGCCGCGATCGCCGCGGCGACCGCGGCGTTGACCGCGTTGCGCTGGTCGGGGCGGTTGATCGTCACGAGCAGCACCCGTCCGCGCCGCTCGGTCAGGACCGCCTGCTCGTCGCTCATGCCGCGAACAATTTCAGTTCCGGCTCGCGCTCGCCGCGCAGCACCGCGAGGTCGACCTCGACGCAGTCGATTCCTCGGCCTGCGCCAGCACCCGCGCCTGCGGCTTGATCGCCTGCGCCGCGAGCACGCCGCGGCAGGAGCCGAACGCGGGATCGCAGTCGGATCCGCTCGAGATAGCGAGTCAGCTGCTCGACCGCCTCGATCCCCGCGACCCGCTTGATCTCGACCGCCACCCAGCGCTCGTCGGCGTCGCGGCACATCAGGTCGACCGGCCCGATGTCGGTGGGCCACTCGCGCCGGACCAGCCGGAGACCCTCTCCGCACCACTGCGGGCTGCTCGGCGAGCAGCTCCTGGAGGTGCGCCTCGACCCCGTCCTTCGCGAGACCCACGTCGTCGTCTGGCGAGCCCATCGTCGTGCTCGGTATCGGAGATCACCTCGGCGATCAGGATCTCGAGCCGGTCCTCGCTCGACCCGGCGCGCTTGCGGACGACGATCGCCCGCGGGGCATCGCTGTCCGGTGCGGGCTCCTCGATCACGGTCGGCGGCGTCATCCAGTTGAGCGGCTTATAGCCGCCGGTGTCCGCGTGCACCAGCACGGAGCCGTCGGCCTTGAAGATGATCAGCCGCAGCGCCTCGCCGAGCACGGCGTTGAGGCGACCGGAATAGCGGACCTCGCAGCGAGCGACCAGGAGACGCATCCGGTCACCCTAAGATCATGAGCGGACATATGCGCAACCAGCTACGCCCACTGTTTGACCGCGTCGTGATCAAGGAGCTCGACCCCGACCGGATGCGCCGGTCCGGGCTGATCGTGCCGCCCGGATCCGACGAGCCGCCGCCCCAGCAGGGGATCGTGCTCGCGGTCGGGCCCGGGCTTGACTGGTGGGACCACGTTGGGATCGCGATGCCGGTCAAGCCGGGCGATCACGTCGTCTTCCCAGCGGCCGCCGGTACCTGGATAGAGGTCGACGAGGAACGTCTGCTCGTATGCAGGGTGGGCGAGCTGCTCGGGGTGCTCGAGCGGGTGGAGGACTGCCCCGGCTGCGGTGGTCGGGCGCTCGCCGCGCACGAGTCCTGCCCGGTGTGTGGGCGGGAAGGCTCGGCCTCGCCGCACTAGGCGGCGGTCCGCTCGGACAGCCCGCGGGGGGTCGAGGTCTCTACCCGGGCGAGGAGCTCGGCGACCTCCGGATCGTCCCCCAGCGCGAGCGCGCGCCGGCAAGCGGCCGTGCACTCGCTGACGCGGTCGGTGCGGGCGAGCGAATGCGCGTAAGCCGACCAGGCTTGCGGTGACTCCGGGTCGAGCGCCGTGGCTGCGTGGGCGGCCGAGACCTCGGCCCCGACGTCTCCGTCGAGGTGGTAGGCGAGCGCGAGGTCGAGCAGTCCCTCGACCGAGGGCCCGACGCTGCGTGCTCTCTCGAGCGCGCTGATCGCCGCCTGGATGGTCCATCAGCCGCAGGTGCAGGCGCCCCAGACGTTGCCACGCCGAGGCGTCCTGAGGCGCGCGCGCCGCGGCTCGCGCGGCGGCCTCGGCGGCGAGGTCGAGCGCGCCCATGTCCTCGTAGATCCGCGAGGCGAAGCGCTCCGGGGTGGGACGGTCGGTGTCGACGCGGGCCCAGTCGCGCACGGCACGCGCGGCAGCCGGGCAGGTTGCCCGCCTGCCAGAACGCGGCGGTCAGCAGCCGCAGCACCATCGGGTTGCTCGGCTCCGCGTCGCGCGCGTAGATCAGGCGCTGGGCGGCGAGCTCGGCGTCGCCTTCCGCGAGCGCGTGCTGTGCCGCGGTCATGAACCGCTGCACCCGGTCGGCGGCGGGGTCCGGCTTTGAGAAGTCGACGAACTGGAGCGAGCCCGCCGGAACGGTGCGGACGCCCACCGCGAACAGCACCCGCGCCCACTGCTGGACCTCCTCGCCCTCGCCCGAGAAGTAGATCCCGGACACCGTCCCGACACCCCACTCGGGGTATGACACGCAGCGCGCGTAGCGGTGGACGACGGAGTGGTCGGGAACTCGGGAGCCGAACGGGTCGTGCTTGGCGCGATCCTCGGCCGCTGCGCGGGACCGCTGGTCGGCCTCGTAGGCGCGCCGGCCGGCCTCCTCACGAGCCTTGCGCGCCGCAGCGGCTGACGCGCGAACCGCGCTCGCGGTGACCCGCCCGCCCCTGGATGTGTCGGCCAGCTCCGCCAGCTGGTCGGCCGCCTCGTTGATCGCCTGGAGATGGCGTTCGTGCTCGTGCCGGCGGCCCGGTGGCGCGATGTCGGGATGCCACCGCTTGGCCATCCGCCTCCGGGCGAGGTGGACGCTGCGCTGGTCGAACGGCGCCTCGAGCTCGAGGAGTAGGAGCGCTTGTTCAACGTCGAGGATGCGAGGCATGACCCACTTACGTTAGCGACGAAACCTGTACCCGCGGCGGCTGTTCCAACTCTGTATCAATCCGCCCAAGCCCCGCCCGGGCGCGCTTATCGTGGCCCCATGATGAGCCAGCGGCGACGGACGGGAGGCGGCACGCCGGTGCTCGTGGCGGCGATCCTCGGGGCGACGACGGTGGCCGGCGTCGGGGCCGCGCTGCTCGCGCTGCTGATCAGCGTGCTCACGCCCGGGAACGAGTGCGGCGCTCCGGCGGGGGCCGGTGAGATCGTGCTCGGACCCCCCGGGAGCGGCCAGCTGGTCGGGGCTAGCGAGTACGGCGGCCCGGGCGATCCGAGCAGCGGAACGGTCGGCGCGTCTGGCATCAATCTGCTGGCGCATCCGGACAGCTACGCCGAGCTCGGCGGCTATACGTTCCAGACCGCCACCGCGATGGGCGGGCTTCCGTACATGACGCCGCTGCGGGTGACGTGGAGCGGCCGCTCGACGATCGCTTACAAGCGCGACTTCGGACTCGGCGGCGGGCCGGTCGGCGGGCTCCCCAGGGTCATCGATCTCTGGTGGCAGCTCGCCGGCGGTCTCGGGATTCCGTACGAGGGCGGGCTCTGGTCAGGCGCCGTGCACCTCGCGCGGCCGCCCGCGGCGGGGGCCGCCAACCTCCTCGGTCAGAGCCCCGACACCGGGGCCGCACTGCTCGCCCCGCCTCCCGGCGCGGAGGATCCCGCCGCGTGCGCGCCCGGCGAGGCGACCGGGGTGCCGCTGACCAGCGGCGAGCGCGCCCGACTGCTGTCCGACGGGCTGGCGGCGGCGCCCGCGGACGCTCCGCTCGCGGTCAAGCAGATGATCGCCGCGGGAAACCAGATCGCCGGCAAGCCTTACCTGTACGGCGGGGGCCACGGCGTACCGCTCTCCGAGGTAGCCCCCGCGTACGACTGCTCCAGCAGCGTCGAGCACCTGCTCTACGGAGCGGGCCTGCTCCCGGCCACCTACGACGCGGCGTCGGGCTCCCTGGAGGGGTTCGGCGCGCCCGGCCCGGGCCGCTGGGTGACGCTCTACGCGAACGCCGATCACGTGTTCATGTACGTGGCCGGGATGCGTTGGGACACCCACGACGCCGCAGGGCCGGGTGACGGCAGTGGCGGGATCGGGTGGCATCCCCTGATCCGGAGCGCCGACGGCTTCGTGGCGCGCCACCCGGTGGGGTTATGAGGGGCCGGGTCACGTTCGCGGCGGTCTTCGTCGGCCTGACGCTCGGCGGGTGTGGTGCGTCAGGCGCGGGGCCGTCGGGGCCGCGCCGCTCGGCCGTTGCCCGGGCGCAGGCGACGCACGAGTACCCCGCGTCCGGCGAGCCGCGCCAGCGCGCAATCGCGACGGCGGGTTCCGGGGCGGCGGCGGTCGGCGCCTTCGCGTTGGCGTACATCAACTGGACCGCCCAGACGGTCTCGGCCGACATGCGCGCGCTGGCCGCACGGAGCATCGGGCAGGCCCGGGCGGCGGTCCAGCTCGCCGCCGCGGAGACGGCGAGCGATTACGAGCTGCAGCGCGGTGGGATCGCGAACAGCGGCGTGGTTGAGGCGATCGCGCCGCTCCGGGGCCACTCCGGCCAGTACGTGGTGGTCACCCGTGAGCTCACGACGGCGACCGCTACCACCGCGTACCAGGGGCTTCGACCCGCTTGGCACGTCGCGGTCGCGACCGTCGCGGAGATCGACGCCAGGGGAGTGGGTGCTCAGCGGATGGCAGCCCCAGAGCTGATCGGTTACGCGCGACCTGCTCGGCGCCTTTTCAGTGGGCGGCGACGTTCAGCGCGACCGCCGCCACGAACAGCAGCAGCGCGGCCGCTCTGACCACCGTCCCTGCGCGCGCGCTCGGGCGGCCGGTGACCATGCCCGCAATCGCGACGATCATCAGCACGACCGCGAATAAGGCAAACACGAGGGCCAGCACGCGCACGTCACACATGAAAGCGCCGCGCTCGCGTGCCGGGGGCCGTCAGCTCGCGCAGCCACCGAGCGCCGCAGTCGTGAGCATCGCCCTCCCAAGCGCCACCCACGCGGCACCGTAGTAGGTCGGGTGGGCGTCGTTCTGCGCCTGCGCGGCGTTCAGCATCCGGTTCATAGCGGCGCGATCGTCCGCGGCGCGGGCGGCGGCCGCGGCGGCAACGAAGCTGGACGCGTGGGTCGCGCGCGACCGCGGCGCGCCTGTCAGCGCGTAGCTGTCGCTCCCTGGCGCGCGGATGTAGAGGGGCCACAGCGATGCGGCGACCCGCCGGTCCGCGGGCACGCAGCTCGACGCGTAGCGGATCGCCACTCGCACCGCGTCGAACGAAGACGCCGGGGGAGCGCCTTCGCCGTTCGGGTGGCTCGGGTCGCCGATCGCCGTGACCGCAGTCGCGGAGCCGACCGGCAGCGCCGCCCAGTCCGGTGGGAGCGACCGGCCGCCGGCGGTCAGCTGGGCGATGATCGAGCGGCTCGAGCTTGCCAGCAGGTTCCAGCGCGGGTCGTGGTCGACCCGCGCCAGGTCCGCGTACGCGCGCGGCGAGAAGTAGCTCGGATTGATCGCGGCCGGATCGGTGCGGGCCCACGGACCGGCGACGAGCACGGTACCCCTGCCGCCCGTCGTGGTCTCCTGATCGAGGACCGCGCGGGCGATCGCTGCGCCCTGGTTGCGATAGGTCGAGTTACCGAACCGCTCGCCGGCTAGCACGAGGGCGTCGGCGGCGTCGAGGTCGGCGTCGGCGGCGGGCAGTGCCGAGACCACGCGGCCGTTCGCCCAATCGGAGGCGAGCCCGCCGTTCGGCTGCTGCAGATGCGAGCGCGTCCAGCCCCAGATCGACTTGAATCGCGCCTGGTCGTCGAGCGCGACGGCCAGCAACATCCCGTACGCCTGTCCCTCGCTGACGGTGTCGCCGCCCTGGTCGCGGCGGATTACCCGTCCGTCGGAGCCGACGTACACGCTCATGAACGACTCGGCCGATGCATAAGCCTGCTGGTTGAGGCTGGCGGGGATCCGCAGGGCCTGAGAGCCGATCACGCTGACCGCGACGGGGATCAGCAGCGCTACGCCGAGGGCGCTGATCCAGATCGGTCGCGGCATTGCTCGCCGCGGCCGCCGCGGGGTCGGCGACGGAACATCGGCCGCCAGCAGCGGCGAGCGGCGCAGAAGCAGGGCGGGGGCGATCCCGATCAGCAGGATCGAGGAATGCAGCGCCGCGAACGCCACGTTGTTGAGGGTCGCCGGACCGTGCGTGTGCACCAGGCCGTAGATGCTCGCCCCCACGAGCACGGTGACCGTAACCAGGACCGGCGCGACGGCGCGCGGCTGGCGCACGTTCGTGCCGTGCTTCGGCGTGACCACGAACCGCGCCGCGCGCCGCAGCAGCGCGTTGACGGTCGCCTGAACGTGGATCCAGAAGCTCGAGGACGCCAGCGCGAACGCGCCAAACGTGTACGTGCCTGAGCCGGCGAGCGCCACGGCGCCGAGCGCGCCGCAGTAGTACGGCGCGAAGTGGATCAGGAACTGGTCCGCGCTGATCCGCGCCAGCGGCTGGACTCCGAAGAGCAGCCGGACCACAGGTAGCGACATGTAGAGCAGCAGCGTCCAGCCGGACAGGAAATAGGTCGCCGACAGCAGGTACTGGACCCTGGTCTTCCACGGCAGGCGCGCCCGCAGCACCGCAGGGATCGCGCTGAGGCAACCCCGCGCCCAGCGCTGCTGCTGCGAGATGTAGGAGGCCATGTCCTCGGGACCGAGGCCGGAGGCCACCACCTCGGAGAGATAGACGCTCCGCCAGCCGAGCTCGTGCAGGCGGACCGAGAGCAGGAAGTCCTCGGTTATGGAGCCCTCCGGGAACCCGCCCGCGTCGGCCAGCGCGTCGCGCCGAAATGCCACGTTGGTACCCGTGCACATCATCGCGCCGAGGCCGTCCTTGCCGCGGCAGATCGGGCCGAAGAACAGGTTCTGCTGGGCGGCGGCGGCCGTGCAGACCGGGCTCCGGGAGGCGTTGGCGTAGTACTGCGGGGTCTGGACGAACGCCACCTCAGGGTGCTCCAGGTACCCGAGCGTGCGCTCGAGGAAGTCGATGTGTGGCACGTGGTCGCAGTCGAGCACGACCACGTACGGCGCGTCCGTGACCGCGAGCGCGTGATTGAGATTCCCGGCCTTGGCGCCGCGGTGCTCCGCACGGCGGACATATCCCGCGCCGTAACGCGCGGCAAGCCTCTGCATCTCGTCGCGATCGCCGTCGTCGAGCAGCCACACACGCACCGCGGTGCCGCGCAGCGCGCGGGCCGCCGCGACGGTCGGCTCGACGACGGTTGGCGGCTCGTCGAACACCGGGATCATCACGTCGACCGGGGCCGGCGCTTTCGCCGCGCGGCCGCCACGGAGCCGCTGGTGCCCGCAGGTCCACCAGAACCCGATCGCCTGGACCAGATTGAACGCCTCCGCGGCGATCAGCAAGCCGAATAGCTCCGGGTTTCCGATGCGCTGGCGCTGAAGCAGCCACGAGAGGTACCAGATGGCAAGCGGGATGCAGAGCGCGGCCATCACGATGGCCCGGCGGCGCGCCGACTCGACCGACGGCATCGGCCACTTGACCCGGCCGAGGCGCGCGTCGGGCCACGGCCGTGCGGGGGTTCGGGGCGCGAGTGCGGCGTCGTCGGGAGGCGCTGCGGGCCTGGTCCGCTGCAGCGTCATCGGTACTCCCAGAGGTAGATCTTGGCCAGATGGTCGGTTTGCACCAGGTGAAGCCGCGACTGATCGAGCGCGTATCTGACAGCGCCGACCTCGCCGGCGATACCGGGCTGGTCGAGAAAGCTCACCAGCAGGAAAACCTTGCCGTGGCTCGGAATCCGCGGCTTGCCCGGCGACACCACCTCGGCGTGGACCTTCGGCGTGTAGTACTGGACCACGTCGTCGAGATAGATCGGCGCGTAGAGCAGCGTGTCCCCACGGTGCGCTCGGCTGCGGACGAGCTCGAGCGCGGAGCGGAAGTCGTAGTCGCGGGGGTTGCTCTTTGCGAGTTGCTGGTCCGCGGTTCCGATCATCATTGTCGCCAGCAATGCGACGGTCAGCAGCGCGACCGGTAGTCGGCGCGCGCTGGAGGTGACGATCGTGCGAGCGCAGATGAGCATCAGCATCGGGACCGCGCCCGAGAAGTAGCGGACCTCGAACAGCGCGCGGTCCTTGAAGCCGACAGCCATCAGGATGAATGCCGGTATCACCGCCAGGGCCAGGACGAGCAGGCCCATCGGCGAGCGGCCACGGCCGAGCAGCGCCAAAGCCACCAGCATCAGGAATGGCCAAAGCGCGGCGATGTCCAGCATCGTCGAGTCGGCGTGGTAGCCCCAGATTGCCCATACGAAGTTGGTCAGCAGGGCATACACGTTCGGATGGCCGGTCTGCGGGACACCGGTGGAGGCTGACCCGGCCGACGGGGCGGCGCCGGCGATGCCCTGCCCCGTGGTCAGGTCGTTGGCGAACTGCTGGTGCACGTACGGGACCAGTGGCGCGACCGCGACGGCGACTGCGATCCAAGTGACCCAGTAGCGCGTGAGCAGCGGCGTGACCGACTCCCCGTTGCGCGACCGGTTCCAGATCGCCATCGCGAACGCCAGCTGCTGGATCGCGATCGGGATCAAGGAGAAGTAGTGCGTGTAAACGAGCGCGATCGTGAGCGCGCCGTAGGCGACCCAATAGCGGTTTCGCCCGTCGCGGAGCACCTTCGCCTGGGCCCACAGAGCGAGCGTCGCGAACAGCATGAAGAAGGCGTACGGACGCGCCTCCTGCGAGTACCAGATCAGCAGCGGCGCGAACCCCGTGAGCGCCGCCGCGAGCACCCCCGTGCGGCGGTCGAACAGCTCGCGTCCGGTGAGGTAGACCGCCGGAACCAGCAGCGTGCCGGCGACGATCGACGGAATGTGCACCGCCATCTCCCCGTAGCCGATCAGCCGGACCGTCGCCCACAGCACCAAGAAATACAGCGGGGGGTGGTTGTCGGTCGCGCGGAGGTTCTCGAGCATTCCGGACAGCGTCATGTGCGCCTGGTGGACGCTGATCGCCTCGTCGACCCAGATCCCGCGCACCAACAGCAGGCGCAGGACGAGCCCCAGACCCGTCACGGCCGCGACCGCGGTCCAGGCTCGGGTCGCCGTCCAGCTCCGGGTCGCGCCGGCGGGTCGCGCGTCCGCCGTGGCGGGGGCGCGGAACCGGCGATCGGCGTATGTCTCGGCCGTTGCGGGGGCTGTTTCGACCGCCATCTCGGGGGCCCGCTAGCTGGGCGAGGCGGTCGTGGAGGTGGTGGGGGTGGGAGCAGCCGTAGCCGGATAGTGGCCTGGGGTCATGCCGGCGCTGCCCGCCTGAGCCGCGGGGGAGTCGGCGGTGGTCCCTGGGTTGCCCGAGCCCGAGGTACTGGAACCGGATGAACCGGAGGTGCTCGAGCCGGAGGCGCCCGCGCCGGAGCTCGAGCCGGAGGGGGCCGAGGAGCCCGGTGAGCTCGAGGAGCCCGAGCCCGATGAGCCAGAGCTACTCGGCCCCGCAGCTGACGAGCTATTCGACCCTGAAGGTGAGGTTGAGGTTGACCCGGGCCCGGTGGCGCCCGGCCCCGAGCTGCCTGAGCCCGATCCGCCCGGCCCCGAGCTGCCTGAGCCCGATCCGCTCGGCCCCGAGCTGCCTGAGCCCGATCCACTCGGCCCCGATCCACCCGAGCGAGCCCCAGCCGACCCCGAACCACCCGACCCGAACCCGGGGCCGTGCCCGGAGCCCCGGCTCGGCGTGCGGTATTGAGGACGCGCAGGCGGCGCGGGGCGTGCCGGAGCGGTCGCTTGCAGCCGTCGGTGGTGTCCCGGACTCAGGAACGTCAGCGCTAGAGAGCGCACCGGCAGCGTGCGGGAGCTCGATTGGTGGATGGTGATGTTGCGGGCCGGGGCGCGCCGGCCTCCCGGGCCTCGTCCCGCCCGCAGCAGGAGTGCCGTGAGCGAGTTGGGCTTGGCGGGAGTAGCCGCGTGACTGACCCCGGATCCCCTTCCCGCCACGGGCGCGGGTGCACCGGCCTGCAGCCCTCGGTCGGCCCCACCGTCGGCCGCGGCGCGCTGGTGCAAGGCGCCGTGGCCGGAGAGCCCAGGGGTGCCTGGCAGCGACCCGAGGCCCGCGCCCACACCGCCGCCGACCGCTCCGATCGCCAGGAGCGCAGCGAGGCCGAGGACCGGCGCGCCGAGCGCACCCGACGCCTTAACAGCTGGCCCGACGGGGGATGCGGCCGCGCCACTCGCGCCGGGGTTGCGGCCAATCCTCGGTGCGACAGAGTCGGGTCGGGGAATGGGATGCGTGGTGCTCGGTTCGGTTGCCATGGACACCTCGGGAGTCGTCGATTTCGTACGGCAATTCCTGCGGTCGCCCGGCAGGCGAAGCGCCCGCCGCACCTGGACCTACGGCAGCGTTCTCAGCTTCCAGCGGTTGGTCGTTCGCTTGACACCGCCCCAGCCGCGGCGCCAACCACCTGAATCCGTTCGTTACTTATGTCTGGAGGCCCACCGGCCCGTGGGCCCTCAGTCGCTCCGGTTACCGCGGAGTCTCCGATCCGAAACCGGCTTTGGCCTCGTTTTTAGATTCGTAAACAGAAACGAGGCATTCGTGTGATTCGTCGCACTCACCAGGCCACAAAATCGGCGGTCGACGCTCGCAGCTCCTCTTCGATCGAGACGACCTCGCGCTGAAGCTCCCCGTCGCGTCCCATGCGATACGCGCCGGTGCGTACGAGCGGGGGCGAATACGCGTGGATCGTGATCGCCGGGGCCTGGCCGCTGTGCAGCACACGGTGAATCGCTGCTGGCGGTACCGCGAATGTCGAGCCCGCCTGGAATGTCCGGGCGCGAGGGGCGGACCCGAGCCGTAGCCGCTCCTCCCGTACTTCGCCTGAGATGACGGCGATTCCCGCGGCCGATTCGTCGTGGTCGTGAAAGCCGGTGTCCTGGTCCTCGCTCCAGCAGATGATCCAGGCGTTGACCTCGTCGTCGTCAATGATCTGTTCGTACACGCGGGCGTCGGACGCGTGCCTGACCAGGTGGCGCCAGCGCTCTGGCGTTCGCGCCAGTCCGGCGACGAACTCCGCGAGCTGATCGAGCGCTACAGTCACGAGGCGTGGAGGGTGGCACGGGCGGGAGCGCCGGAGAACAGGCGTGCAGCGTTGACCTGCAGGGCAGCGTCTAGCGCGTTCGGGGACGGCTCCACCACCGGGCGATCCGAGCCGTAGACCAGCTGCGACTCGCCGACCTGGCGAGCCACTGCGTCGATCGCGGCGAGCCCGAAGCTGGACGTGTCGTAGAAGACGCCCGCGTCGCGCTCGTCGACCTCGGGCCCGCCGCGGCTGGCGAGGCGCTCGGCCAGCACCGGGGCGCAACCTGCGAGCATCGCAAATACGACAACCAGGTCGGGGTGCTCGCGGCGGCCGGCCGTGGCGAACGTCAGCCACGCAGCCTGCATTTGGGAGACGTACCCGGTCAGCGGCTGCCACCAGAGCGGCTCGCACAGGGAGACCTCGGCCGGTCGCTGACCCGGGGCGTAGCCCGGGTGGACGAACAGCGGAACGCGGCGCTCGGAGATTCGCTGCAGCAGCGGGCCCAGGGCGACGATCGACTCCGGGGCGGCGAGTGCACCCGCCGGCATCGAGATCCCCACGCATCCGCGCGCCAACAAGCGGTCGACGTCGTCGGGGTCGGGCTCCTCGAGCGCTAGCGGGCCCCAGATGCCAAACCCCTCGCTGAGAGCTTCGACGCCCTCCAGGTGCGCCTCGATCAAGGCGCTGGCTTCGTCTCGATCGAGCGCCTCGATCCCGATTGGGCTTGACAGCGCGAGCAGAGCCCGCTCGATGCCGTCCGCGGCCATGAGCGCCTCGCGCCTGGTCGGCGACTCGGCCGCGACGTCGATCACGTACGGAAGCTCTCCGCCGGAGTGGAGGACGGTGAGGCCGTCGCTGCGGACGATGCAGGGGAACGTCCGGCGCGCCGCGAGGGCCTCGATCAGTGGCTCTGTCCAGATGTGCTGGTGGACGTCGATCCGCACGGCGGCATACTGTAGTAAATCAATCGACTTTCTGTTATTTATCCTCGGCCAGTGATCTCACGCTATGCGACGGGCGCCACGAGGATCTCGACCTCTATGACCCGTACTCGGTGCTGAGGACGGCCGAGGAGCTGCTCGGCTACAAGCCGCTGGCGCATGCAAAATCGGCAAGGTCGTTCGCGGCACAGCCGCTCCCTGAGCGCGCCTATATTGAAGGGCGATGTCCGCCCAGTACATCTTCACGACCCACCGCCTGTCTCGCCGGTTTCCCGCCCGACAAGGAGGTCCTGAAGGACATTTCGCTGTCGTTCCTGCCGGGCGCCAAGATCGGCGTGCTCGGCTACAACGGCGCCGGCAAGTCGACGCTGCTGCGGATCATGGCGGGGCTCGACGCGGACTTCGACGGCCACGCGCAACTCGCGCCCGGCGCGAGCGTCGGCCTGCTCGAGCAGGAGCCGCAGCTCGACCCGGCCAAAGACGTCCGCGGCAACATCGAGGAGGCCGTGGCGGAGGTACGGGCGCTGCTCGACCGGTTCAACGAGCTGTCGATGAACTACTCCGACGAGAACGCCGACGAGATGGGGGCGGTGCAGGAGCGGATCGACGCGGTCGACGGCTGGAATCTCGACACCACGCTCGAGATCGCGATGGACGCGCTGCGCTGCCCTCCGCCCGACGCCGATGTCTCGACGCTCTCAGGCGGCGAGCGGCGGCGGGTGGCGCTGTGCCGGCTGCTGCTCCGCCAGCCCGACCTGCTGCTGCTCGACGAGCCGACCAACCACCTCGACGCCGAGTCGGTGGCGTGGCTCGAGCGCCATCTGCGCGACTACCCCGGCACCGTGGTGGCCGTCACCCACGACCGCTATTTCCTCGACAACGTCGCCGGCTGGATCCTCGAGCTCGACCGGGGCCGCGGAGTCCCGTATGAGGGCAACTACTCGGGCTGGCTCGAGCAGAAGCGCGCGCGGCTCGAGCAGGAGGCCCGCCAGGAGGCCGCGCGGCAAGCGCACGATCGAGCGCGAGCTCGAGTGGGTCCGGCTGAACGCGAGCGCGCGGCGCAACAAGCCCAAGGCGCGGCTCAACGCCTACGAGGCGCTGCTGGCCGAGGACCGGAACGTCAAGCTCGACAACGTTCAGGTCCACATCCCCGCCGGGACCGCGCCTGGGTGACGTTGTAGTCGAGGCTGAGGGTTTGCGCAAGGCGTACGGAGACCGGGTGCTGTTCGAGGAGCTCTCGTTCAAGCTCCCCCGCGGCGGGATCGTCGGCGTGATCGGTCCAAACGGCGCCGGCAAGACGACGCTGCTGCGGATGATCACCGGCCAGGAGCAGCCAGACGCCGGCGAGCTCCGCCTCGGCGACACGGTCAAGCTCGCCTACGTCGATCAGTCGCGCGACTCGCTTGACGCGGACAAGACCGTCTGGGAGGAGGTCTCCGGCGGGCAGGACCAGATCAAGCTCGGCGAGCGCGAGATCAACAGCCGGGCGTACGTCGCCGGGTTCAACTTCAGGGGCACCGACCAGCAGAAGCGGGTCGCCAAGCTCTCAGGCGGCGAGCGCAACCGCCTGCACCTCGCCAAGCTCCTGCGTGAGGGCGGGAACCTGCTGCTGCTCGACGAGCCGACCAACGACCTCGACGTCGACACGCTGCGCGCGCTCGAGGAGGCGCTGCTGGCGTTCGCCGGCTGCGCCGTGGTCGTCTCGCACGATCGCTGGTTCCTCGACCGGATCGCGACCCACGTGCTGGCGTTCGAGGGCGAGTCGCAGGCTCGCTGGTTTGAGGGCAACTTCGAGGCCTACGAGAGCTTCCGGCGTGAGCAGCTCGGCGCCGAGGCCGATCGGCCCCACCGGCTCACGTACAAGAAGCTCGTCCGCGTCTAGCTTCTGCCCCTCGCACGGGCGTAGGCTTTACCGCGCCCACGACAGAGGAGAGGCGGATGACGATAACCGAGCCGATCACCCAGGCTGCCGGTAGCGACGAGGCGGCGATCGCCGCGCTGCACGAACTGTTCGACCTGCAGCGCAGGGCGTTCTTGGCCGACACGTTTCCGAGCGTCGCCGATCGACGTGCGCGGCTCGAGGCGCTGATGGGGATGGTGCTCGGCAACCGCAACCGGATCCACGAGGCGCTGCGGGCGGACTTCGTCGTGCACCCCGACGCGCTGTCGGATCTCGCCGAGGTGCTGACGGTCGTCGGGACGGGCTGCGTTCACGCACCAGCACCTGGAGGAGTGGATGGCGCCGGAGCCGCGGGATACCGATCCCAATCTCCACGGCTCGGCGCGGGCGGCGATCGTCTACCAGCCCAAGGGGGTCGATCGGCAACATGTCCCCCTGGAACTTCCCGTTCGACCTGTCGCTGGGCCCGCTGGTCGACATCCTCGCGGCCGGCAACCGAGCGATCCTCAAGCCCTCCGAGCACACGCCGGCCTGCTCGGAGCTGCTGCGCGAGATGATCGGCGGCGACATTCGACCGCGACCTCGTCGGCGGTCGTGACCGGCGGCCTCGAGCTGGCCAAGGAGTTCCCGACGCTGCGCTGGGATCATCTGCTCTACACGGGGAACACCGAGGTCGGCCGGGCCATCGCCCGAGCGGCCGCAGAGAACCTGGTGCCGCTGACGCTGGAGCTCGGCGGCAAGAGCCCGGTGCTGGTGCTCGACGACGCGCGTCGACGCGGACGCGATCGCTCAGATCCTCGGCACGAAGATGGTCAAGAACGGCCAGATGTGCATCTCGCCCGACTACGCCTGGTACCGCGCGAGCGGATGAAGAGTTCGTGGATCTCGGCGAAGATCCACTACGCCGAGCAGCTCGCCGACTACGCCGCCGGCGAGGACTGCACGGGGATCGTCTCCGAGCGTCACCTGGACCGCGTCATCGGGCTGCTCGACGAGGCGCGTGAGCGGGCTGCGAGATCGTCCAACTCGGCGGCGAGCGAGTGGACCGCGAGCGCCGCGGATGCCGGTCTCGCTGGTGATCGACCCCGACGAGCAGCCTCGGACTGATGCGCGAGGAAATCTTCGGACCGATCCTCCCGATCAAGCCGTATGACTCTGTCGACGAGGCGATCGGCTTCGTCAACGCCGGCGAGCGGCCGCTGGGGCTTTACGTGTTCGCGGGCGACGAAGACGCCGCGCAGCGGCGTGCTCGACCGGACCGTGTCGGGCGGTGCGTGCGTGAACGCGTGCGCGGCGCAGGGCGCGCTGCCCTCGCTGGGCTTCGGCGGCGTCGGCAACAGCGGTACCGGCCGGCACCACGGGATCGACGGGTTCCGGGAGTTCTCGAATCCCGCGCGGGGTCGTGTACCGCGGCGAGGGAGGGGCGCTCGAGGCGTTCCTGCCGCCGTACGGCGAGCACGGCGACAGGCGCTGCTCGACGGCATCTTCGGTCCGAGCGAGTAGACCGCTCGTGGCTGTGCCCGCCAAGGCAGTCCTGATTACCGGGTGCTCCTCGGGCATCGGCCACGCAACCGCGGCGCGGCTCGCGGACTCCGGCTGGCGGGTGTACGCGACGGCGCGCCGGCCCGAGGCGATGGCGGACCTAAGGACGGGCGCGGCTGCAAGACGCTCGCGCTCGACGTCACCGACGAGGCATCGATGCGCGCCGCCGTCGATGCGGTGACCGACGCCGAGGGCGCCGTCGGGGTGCTTGTCAACAACGCCGGCTACAGCCAGTCGGGGGCGGTCGAGACCGTCCCGGTCGACGAGGCGCGACGGCAGTTCGAGACCAACGTGTTCGGGCTGCTGCGGATGTGCCAGCTGGTGCTTCCTGGGATGCGCGCCCAGCGCTGGGGCAAGATCGTCAACATCAGCTCGATGGGCGGGCGGCTGGCGTTCCCGGGTGGGGGCGTGTACCACGCGACCAAGTACGCGGTCGAGGCGATCTCCGACGCGCTGCGCTTCGAGGTGCGGGGCTTCGGGGTCGACGTGATCGTGATCGAGCCGGGGCTGATCGTGACGAACTTCGGCGAGGTCGCGGCTGGGTCGGTGGCAGCGGCGGGCAACGGCGGACGCCTACGCGGATTTCAACCGTCAGGGTCGCCAAGCTCACGGAGGAGGCGTACAAGGGCCCGATGGCGAGGCTCGGGGCGGGTCCGGATGCGGTCGCCGGGGTGATCGAGCGCGCGATCTCATCCCGTCGCCCGAGGGCCCGCTACCCCGTCACCGCCAGCGCGCGCCTGATGATCGGCCAGCGGCGGCTGGTCCCCGACCGCGTCTGGGACCTGATGATGCGCACCCAGTTCCCGCAGCCTAAGGGCTAGCCCGGTCAGGCCCGGGCGTCGAGTTCGTTCGCGAGCACGGCGCGCAGCTCTCCGGCACCGTCGACGATTGCGTCCGCGCCTGATAGCTCGGCCGCGCCGAACGGGCCGGTTGCGACCGCCACGCAGCGGACTTCATCGGCGCGCGCGCACGCGATGTCCCGTGGCGTGTCGCCGATCACGATCGTCTGCCTGCGCGGGTGCGGGCGCCCGATCCGGCCCGCCCGCCGGCGGGCGATCATGGGGAGCCCGGCGCGGTCCTCGTCGTCGGATCCGAATGCACCCTGTCCGCTCGGGAAGTGCGAGCCGATCCCGGCTCGCGCCAGCTTCAGCCTCGCGACCGCCTCGTAGTTACCGGTGAGCAGCCCCAGTATGGCGTCGGTACGCCCGGACAGCCAGTCCAGCAGGTCTGTCATCCCCGGTAGCACGAACGCCGACAGATCCTCCGGGCACAGCCGCGCGTAGGCGCGGCAGCATTCCTCGCGGACCTCCTCCGCGCGGTCGTCGATCCGCTCGGCCGAGACGCCCGCGTCGAGCAGCATCGTTCGCGCGATCTCCGGGTCGGTTCGCCCCGCCGGAGAAAGCGGACGTCCCAGCTTCGCTGGATCGACCGAGTGGACCGCCCTGAGCGCCTCGTACATCGCGGCTTGGTGGGCCTTGGTCGCGCCCGACACGAGCGTCCCGTCGATGTCGAACAGCAGCAGCAGCAACTTCACCGCTCGAACGACATGCCCGGCTCCAGCAGTCGCGCGAACGCCGCGATCAGCCGTGCGGCGGCGTCCATGTCATGGACGGAGACGAGCTCGACCGGCGAATGCATGTAGCGCAGCGGGACCGAGACGAGCCCGGTCGGGACGCCGGAGCGGCTGAGGTGAATGGCGTCTGCGTCGGTCCCCGTGCCGCGGCCCAGCGACTCGAGGGTAAACGGGATCTGCTCCTGCTCGGCGGCGTGATGGAGCAGCTCGAAGACCCGCGGGTGAAGGGTCGTGCCGCGTGCGATCACCGGCCCGGACCCGAGCTTGTGCTCGGTAATCGGTCCGAGCTCCACCCCCGGCTGGTCGGTCGCGAACGTGACGTCGACGACGATCGCCACGTCAGGCTTGTGCGCGAAGGCGCTGGTGCGGGAACCCGCGAATGTCGTCTCCTCCTGCGCGACGGCCATCGCCAGCACGTCTCCGGAGGCCCCGCCGCCGGCGGCGACCAGGCGTGCGGCCTCCGCCGCGACGTAGCACCCGACGCGGTTGTCGAGCGCCCTCGAGACGACCACGTCGCCACGCAGATCGATGGGCTGGACATCGATCACCCCGACGTCGCCGATCCGTACGAGCTCCCGCGCCTCGTCGCCGTCCTTCGCTCCGATATCGATGTGCAGCTCCTTCAGCTCGGGGGCCTTCTTGCGCTCCTCGTCCTTGAGCAGGTGAATCGGCTTGCGGGCGATCACGCCGATCACTTCCCCGTTCCGGGTGTGCAGCCGCACGCGCTGGCCTACGAGCACCATCGTGTCCCAGCCACCGACCTCTCCGAACCGCAGGTATCCGTCGCTGTCGATGTGCGAGACGTGCAGCCCGATCTCATCGATGTGCCCGACGATCGCAAGCCGCGGCCCGCCGGCGGTCCCCGGGACCCGGGCCCAGGAGGATCCGACGCTGTCCGCGCCGACCTCATCGGTGAAATGCGCGCAGTATTCGCGCCACGCCCGAGCCGGGCTGGTCTCCTGGCCCGAAGGGCCTGGTGCGGTCAGGAGGCGGGCGAGAAATTCGGGCGGCACGGCGCAAAGGCTATTTGACGGAGCGACCCCCCGGACACTGGCTCATGTTGTGACGCGAGGTCGGTCGGGTAGCCACTTACCGTGACCGGTGATCCACGCGAACCGGAGGCGGCCCCCCAGCTCGTCGACGACTCGCTCGCGCTGTTCACGGCCGAGGTTCGGCGGCATCCGCTACTGAACCGCCAGGAGGAGATCGAGCTGGCGTTGAGGATCGAACGCGGGGACCTCGGGGCCAAGGAGCGACTCGTCAACGCCAACCTTCGGCTGGTGATCGCCAACGCCCGCAAATACGAGGGATTCGAGCTGCCGCTGCTCGATCTGATCCAGGAGGGGATCCTCGGTCTGATCCGCACCGCCGAGAAGTTCGACCGCCGCAAGGGCTTCAAGTTCTCGACCTACGCGACCTTTTGGATCAGGGAATCGATCCAGCGGGCGATCGCCAACCGAGCACGTCCGATCCGGCTGCCCGTTCATGTCGGCCAGCGCGAGCGCCGCATCGACCGCGCTCGCCGGACGCTGACCGCCGAGCTCGGACGCGACCCAACCGACGATGAGCTGGCGGCCGCCGCCGAGGTCGATGTCGCCGCGGTCCGTGAGGCCGCGTCCGTCTCCCGCGTCGTCACGAGCCTCGATCGCCCCGTCGGCGATGAGGACGGAACGCCGTTCGGGGCACTGATCGCAAGCGACGAGCCCGGGCCCCAGGAGCGGGTCGAGGCGGTCGTGCGCGTCGAGGCCCTGCGCCGCGGGCTCATGCGTCTGCCCGAGCGGGAGCGGACGGTGCTCAAGCTCCGCTACGGGATCGGCGGCGAGGAGCCGAGGCCCCTGCGGGAGGCCGGGCGTGAACTCGGGATTTCCTCCGAGGCGGTGCGTCAGC
This sequence comes from uncultured Solirubrobacterales bacterium, assembly GCA_963826395.1. Lineage (GTDB taxonomy): Bacteria > Actinomycetota > Thermoleophilia > Solirubrobacterales > Solirubrobacteraceae > Palsa-465. The sequence continues at coordinate 647,469 of CAWGWP010000001.1, forward strand.
TCGAGCGCCGTGCGCTCGCCGAGCTCGCCGAGAGCGATGAGCTGGGGACGCTGCGTCCCGCGGCGTGAGCCGGCGCGCGCGGCGATCGGCTAGGCGCTGACACCGCCGGAGTCCGCGGCGTTTTCGTGTGAGAACACCGTGATCCGGGCGGGCGGGCAATCGGTCGGCCGACCGTGCTCGCTTAGCTGCCATGCCAACCACCGAGCGAGGTGCATTACCAGCGCCACGGCCCCCAGTTACCCGTCCCGACGGCGGTTTATTCTCCAGCGGTGGGCGTGGTGGCGGTGTCCAGGCCGGTGCGCGGCTGCGTGCCTATGCCGGATTGGGTGGCGCTGGCGGCGTCGCTCATGCCCGAGCTCTCAGTCCCAGGGGCGGTTTGCGTAGTGCCGCTGAAGCTCGGATTGCTGCCGCTGCTCCCGCTCCCCCCGTCGAATCCGTGTCCCCGGTTGTCGTCGGCCGCGGATGCGACTTCACCGCCCTGGCCGTTGAAGGACCGGCCGATGTGATCGGTGCCGGAGAAAGCACTGGCTGTCCCCTGGCGCCGCCGGGTGCCGCCGGTTTCCCCGGAGTCGCGACGCCCGCGTTGGTTCAGGTCAGATCCCGTGGAGCGGCGTCCGTCCGAGGTCCCGATGCGGGAGCGCCCGGCACTGCCGCGATCGGCGGACACGACGCTCCCGCCGTGGTGTGTCGGGGTGCTCGCCCCGGATCCCAGCACTGTCGCGCCGTCGGCGGACGCGGGTGGCGGGACGCCCGACGCGTTCCAAGCGGTGCCGGCGGCGATCAGCGGTTGCTTCGCGAGGCCGCGGTGCCCCGGCGCGCGCGGACGTCGGGTGCCGTTGGAAGGGGTGCACGGCGACCACGGCCGTGCCCGCGATCGCGCCGGCGACCGTGACGACTGCGCCGCCCTTGAAAACAGCACCGGCGATCCCCGCCGAGCCGCCGCCGGCGACTGCCGCCGTGCCGGCGGCCGGCGCAAGGTCCTGCCTGGCGGCCCAGCTGAGCAGGGGGCCTGGGATCAGCGCGGCCGCGGCCGCGCGGAGCGCCGCGCGGGCGCGATAAATCAGGCCGCGGACCGAGCCGTCGGAAAGCCCGAGGGCCCTCGCAACCTCCTCATGGCTGCGGCCCTCGAGCGCCGTTTCCACCATCACCTCGCGCTGTAGGGCGGGCAGCGCGGCCAGCCCGGCGAGCGCCTCCCGTGCCGCCATCCGTTGTTCGACCAGCTGCTCCACACCAACCGCCCTGATCGCGTTCCCAAGCTCGGCGGGGGGCTCTCCGGTACCCCGCACGCTGCTGATCGCGGCGTTGTGCACGATTCTGTAAAGCCACGCGCGCACGTCTCGCACCTCGACACCGGCGCCGAGTGCCCGCCAGGCCTGAAGCAGCGCCTGCTGAAGGATGTCCTCTGCATTGGTCTCCGGGGCCGTGAGCCTGCGGCAATAGGCGAGGAGCGCCCTTCGATAGCGACGCACGAGCGCCTCGAAGGCCGGCTCGTGCCCAGCGCCGGCCAGCGCGAGCAGGCGCTCATCCGGTTGTGCCTGAAGCAGACGCGACGAGAGCGCCAGCGGGCTCATCGCGCGGACGAACCTCGCTCTCGGTGGTATCTCCGGGTCCCGTCCCGCCGAGGCATGGCGGAAAGCGTATGCCCTTCCTGGTCGTTCATCTATTTGTCGGGTCCAGGAACGGCGTCAACCGGCGAGCCGATGTGGCCCGCCGGTTCACGGCCGTGGGTCGGCACTTCTGGGGTCAGGACCCGAGCTCGACCTTCTCCCAGGTCTTGTCGGCGCCCGAGAGCTTGAGCTCCGCCGCGTGGACCGGGGTGCCTTGGCTCGGGGTGCAGCTGGTGGACGACTGGCTTTGATCCTCGTTTTGGTCGTCGTCTCCCGAGCCGGACGACTGGTCACCCTGGTCGCCCGCGCCCGAGGTCTGGTCGCCTTGATCCTCACTGCTGGTCGGGACCTGGCCGCTCTGGCCCTCGGTGCCGGAGCTCTGGTCGCCCTGGTTGTCAGTGCCCGAGCTCTGGTCGCCCTGGTCGTCAGCGCCCCCCGAGCTCTGGTCGCCCTGGTCCTCACCACTTCCCTGCGACTGGCCCGAACCCGAGCACTCGATCGCGGTGTCGTTGGTGACGGTCCCGGTGACCGTCGAGTGGTCGTTCAGCAGGATCGTCAGTACCCCGCCCGTGAAAGATTGCACGGTTCCGATGTCGCTCGTTGAGCTTGCGGTGGTCGGCTGTCCGCTCAGGTCACCGAACTTGCTGACGCGCGTGTGTCGGGCGTTGGAGTGATGGCCATGGCGGTGGTGATGCGCCAGCGCGCTGGCAGGCGCGAACACGAGCAAGAGGCCGCTCGCGGCCAGCGTGAACGCAAATCGTCTCATCGACCTACCTCCCTGGCGGCCCGGTGGCGTGCCGCCTCGTTAGTGGCTACTGGATGAGAGACGCATCGGCGCGCAAAAGCTCACGCGCGATGGGGTCAGGACCTGAGAAGCTCCCGCAGCACGAACTGAAGAATCCCGCCATGCCCGTAATAGCGCTGCTCCTTCGGAGTGTCGATCCGGACCGTCACCGGGACCTCCAGCTCGCCAGCCTTGACGGTCAGCTCGCGGGGGATTCGCTCAGACCCGGCGAGGCCGGAGATCGTGAAGGTCTCCCGTCCGCTCAGTCCGAGCGACTGGACCGAGTCCCCGTCCCTGAACTGGAGCGGGAGCACTCCCATCCCGATCAGGTTCGAGCGGTGGATCCGCTCGAAGCTCTGCGCGATCACGGCCCGTACTCCCAGCAGCCGGGTGCCCTTGGCGGCCCAGTCGCGCGAGGAACCGGAGCCGTACTCCTTGCCGGCCAAGACGACCAGCGGGATGCCCTGCCCGAGGTAGCGCATGGCCGCGTCGTAGATCGGCAGCTGCTCGTCCGAGCCGTCGGCCAGGTATACGGTCACGCCTCCCTCGGGAAGGGGGTCCCGCCCACCCGTGGCGAGCAGGTTGCGCAGGCGGATGTTGGCGAACGTCCCGCGCATCATCACCTCGTGGTTGCCGCGCCGCGAGCCGTATGAGTTGAAGTCCTTGGGCAGCACCCCGTGCTCCATCAGGTAGCGACCGGCGGGGCTGTCGCGTTTGATCGACCCGGCGGGTGAGATGTGGTCGGTGGTGACGCTGTCGCCGAGGACCGCGAGCGCTCGGGCCCCCTCGATATCGGTGATCGGTTCGGGCTCTGCTGGCATGCCGTCGAAGAATGGAGGCCGACGGACGTACGTGGAGGCTTCGTCCCAGCCGAACGAGTCGCCGCTCGGCACCTCGAGCAAGGCCCAGCGCTCGTCGCCCTGGAACACCTCTCCGTAGCTCTTGCGGAACATGTCCGATTGGACTGCGTCCTCGACCGTCGCCGCGACCTCGGCGGCACTCGGCCAGATTTCCCTGAGGAACACGGGCTCGCCGTGGTCGTCCTCGCCGAGCGGCGCGTCGTAGAGATCGATGTCCATCGTCCCGGCAATCGCGTACGCGACGCACAGCGGCGGCGAGGCCAGGTAGTTCATCTTCACGTCGGGGTTGATCCGGCCCTCGAAGTTGCGGTTGCCCGATAGCACCGAGACGACCGCAAGATCCTCGGCGCCGACGACGTCGGAGATCTCCTCCGGGAGCGGGCCGCTGTTCCCGATGCAGGTCGTACAGCCGTAGCCGACCAGGTTGAAGCCCAGTGCGTCGAGGTACTCGGTCAGTCCGGCGCGGTCGAGATACTCGGTGACGACCTTCGACCCGGGCGCGAGCGATGTCTTCACCCACGGCTTCACGCTCAGCCCGCGCTGCACGGCGTTACGGGCCAGGATCCCCGCACCGATCATCACCGACGGGTTGGAGGTGTTGGTGCAGCTCGTGATCGCGGCGATCACGACGTGGCCGTGGTCGAGCTCGGTCTCGGTCCCATCGGCGAGCGTCACCGGCGTGCTCGTGCTCGGGCGGTCTGCCACCTGGGCGCCGCCGGTACCCCCGGCGGGCTCGTGCCCGGCTCCGTTCGGCAAGTGGGTCGAGACGGGGTCGCTGGCGGGGAAGCTCTCCTCGAGCGCCTCGTCCTCGCGGCCCTCGTCGGGGAGGTAGCCCTCGAGCGCCAGCCGGAAGGCCGACTTCGATTCGGTTAACGACACCCGGTCCTGGGGGCGCTTCGGGCCCGCGATGCTCGGGACGACGTCCTCCAGGGCGAGCTCCAGGTGGTCGGTGAAGGTGGGCTCCTCGGAGTGCTCGTCGTGCCACAGCCCCTGCTCCCTGGCGTAGGCCTCGACCAGCTCGATCTGCTCGGCGGGACGCCCGGAGAACTCCAGGTAGCGGAGCGTCTCCGCGTCGATCGGGAAGATCGCGCACGTCGAGCCGAACTCCGGCGACATGTTCCCGATCGTGGCGCGGTCTGCGAGCGGCAGCCTGGCGAGGCCGTCGCCGTGAAACTCGACGAACTTGCCGACCACGCCGTGGCCGCGGAGCAGCTCGGTGACGGTGAGCACGAGGTCGGTGGCCGTCGCCCCCTCCTGGAGCTCGCCGGTGAGCCTGAAGCCGATCACCTGAGGGATCAGCATCGACATCGGCTGCCCGAGCATCGCCGCCTCGGCCTCGATCCCACCGACGCCCCAGCCCAGGACGCCGAGGCCGTTGATCATCGTCGTGTGTGAGTCGGTCCCGACCAAGGTGTCGGGGTACGCGCGGCCGGTCTGGTCGTCGACGAACACCACGCGCGCGAGGTACTCGAGGTTGACTTGATGGACGATCCCGGTGTCGGGGGGTACCACGCGGAAGTTCCGGAACGCTCCCTGGCCCCAGCGCAGGAACGCGTAGCGCTCGCGGTTTCGCTCGAACTCGAGCTCCGCGTTGCGCGCGAATGCCAGCCGCGAGCCGAACACGTCGACCTGGACCGAGTGGTCGATCACCAGCTCGGCCGGGACCAGCGGGTTGATCTTGCCGGGATCGCCCGACAGATCGCCGATCGCGTCTCGCATCGCGGCGAGGTCGACCACCGCCGGCACGCCGGTGAAGTCCTGCATCAGCACGCGCGCCGGGGTGAACGCGATCTCGTCGCGCGGCTCGGCCGCGGCGTCCCACCTCGCGAGTGCCTCGATGTCCTGCGCCCGCACGGTCTCGCCGTCCTCGGTCCGCAGCAGGTTCTCGAGCAGGATCTTCAGCGAGAACGGCAGCCGCGCGATGTCGTACTTGGCCTGGAGTGCGTCAAGCCGAAAGATCTCGTAGCTGCGCCGGCCGACGGCGAGCGTTCCCTGGGCGCCGAAGCTGTTCACCTCTCCAACTCTACGACGAGGCCCCGTTTCTCCCTGGCCGGACGCTCCTACGCAAGTCTTAGCGCTGTCTTCGCGCGGGCTTCGGCGGGCCGCAGATCCTGCGCCGCATGAAACCCATCACCTTCCTCAATCGCATCCTCGCGGGGATCGCGGTGGGCGCGCTGGCGGTGCTTGCACTGGCCGGGGCGTACGCCGAGTCCCACCGCGTCCCCGGCCAGCCATGACCGCCCTGGCTCGCGGCCCGATCGCGGCGCTCGCCGCCGCTTCGCCGACCGACGTCGAGATCGTCGTTCCGGTCTACAACGAGAGGCGGGTCGTCGAGGGCTCGGTCCGGCGGCTGCACGCATTCCTCTCGGATGGCGTCCCGTTCTCATGGCGGATGGTGATCGCCGACAACGCCAGCAGCGACGGCACGCTCGCCGTGGCCCGGCGGCTCAGCTACGAGCTCGACGGGGTGGACGCGCTCGGGATCCACGAGCGCGGGCGAGGGCGCGCGCTTCACGCCGCGTGGGGAACCGGCAACGCGCGGGTCTTCTGTTACATGGACGTCGACCTCTCAACCGAGCTCGGAGCGCTCCTGCCGCTCGTCGCGCCGTTGCTGTCCGGCCACAGCGACCTGGCGATCGGGACCCGCCTTCACCGGGACGCCCGCGTCACGCGGAGCCTGAAGCGCGAGCTCATCTCCCGCTCCTACAACCGCGTGCTCCGCGTCGTCCTGCGGGCCCGCTTCAGCGACGCGCAATGCGGCTTCAAGGCGATCCGCGGCGATGCCGCCCGTGAGCTGCTCCCGCTCGTCCGCGACCGGGAGTGGTTCTTCGACACGGAGCTGCTCGTGCTCGCGCAGCGTCACGGTCTTCGCATTCACGAGGTGCCGGTCGACTGGATCGAGGACGGCGACTCGCGCGTGCGAATCGTCCCCACCGCCGTTGCCGACCTGCGCGGTGTCGCGCGCCTCTTCTTACACCGCTCTTCCGCGACTCCGACGGCGGTCTCACCGCCTCAACCGATTCTCGCCCCGTGAGCTCGGACTCGATCCCGTATCCCGCACCGCGGGCGTGGCGCCCGCGCGGGTTGGCCAGCGGTCGCGTCCTGATCGAGCGCCTGCTCGCGCGTCCCGAGCTGCTGGGCCTGCTCGGCGTGACAGCGGTCCTGAACCTCTGGAACCTGTCGATCAACGGCTGGGCCAACACCTACTACAGCGCCGCCGTGCGCTCGATGAGCACGAGCTGGCACGACTTCCTGTACGCCTCGCTCGACAAGACCGGGCTGATGACCGTCGACAAGCCGCCGCTGGCGTTGTGGGTGGAGGCGCTGTCCGCGCGCGTGTTCGGCTTTCACCCGCTCAGCATCCTGGTCCCCGAGGCGCTGATGGGGGTCGCCGCGGTCGCCCTCCTCTACGACCTCGTCGGCCGCCGGTTCGGCCGCGTCGCCGGGTTCGTCGCGGGTCTGGCCTTCGCGGTGACTCCGGTGACGGTCGCGATCGCACGCCACAACAACCCCGACGAGCTGCTGATCCTCTGTTGCGTGGCCGCCGTGTGGGCCGCTGCGCGCGCGCTGGAGAAGCGGGAAAACGCGCTGGCTCGTGCTGAGCGGCGTGTTCGTCGGGCTCGGCTTCGAGACGAAGATGGGCGTCGCGCTGATGGTCGTGCCCGGGATCGCCGCGGCGTGGATGTGGGTGGCGCCCCGCGGCCGGCTCGGCGCGCTCCGCCAGCTGCTCGCCGGCGGGGCGGCGATGGTCGCGGTGGGCGGCGCTTGGCCGCTGCTCGTGACGCTGACGCCGGCCGCCGACCGGCCGTGGATCTCGGGGACCTCGGACAACAGCATCTGGTCACTGATCTTCGGCTACAACGGCCTCGGGCGGGTCGCGGGGCAGTCCGGCGGGCCTGGTGGCGCCAGGGCCGGTGGCGGCGGCACGCTGTTCGGCGGCGCCGACCGGCCTCTTCCGGCTGCTCCAGACCGGGCTGGGCGACCAGGCGGGCTGGCTGCTCGGCTTCTCGCTGGTGGCGGGCGTAGGGATCCTCGTGCTCACGCGCCTGCGCCGGCGCGACCCCCGCACCGGCTGGCTGATCATGGTCGGCGGCGCGTTCGTCGTAACGGTCGTCGTGTTCAGCTTCGCCAGCGGGATCTTCCATCCCTACTACGTCTCGTTTCTGGCGCCGTTCGCGGCCGCGCTCGTCGGCGCCGGCGTCGGGCTGATGTTGCCCGCCTCCTTCGGCGGCGTCGGGCGCGCGAGGACCGCTCGCGTGCTGGCGCCGCTGGCGATCGCTGGCGGCGCGGTGACCGAGCTGGTCGTGCTCGGCGAGATCGGCGGCGCGCTCTCATGGGCCGCACCGCTCGTGATCGCGTCGGCGGCGCCTGCGCGGTCGCGCTCTCGCTCCGACTGCCCCGCCGCGTGCACGCGCCGCGCTGGTCGCGCTGGCGCTCGCCGCACTGCTGGCGGCGCCCGCGACCTGGGCGGCCGAGACGCTCGGCCACGCGACGAGCTCGACCTTCCCGACCGGCGGCCCGGCAAGCGCGTCGGCCGGGGGCCCCGGCGGATTCGCCGGCCGCTTCCGGCGGCGGCGGTTCCCGCCCGGCGGCGCCTTCGGCGGCGCGCCGCCCGGCCGGCGGGCTCGCCGGCCGGGCCGCCGAGCGGCGGCTTCGGCGGGCGCAGCATTGGGCGGCGCAGCGGGCCCGGGCGGCGGCGGCTTCGGCGGCAACAGCACCACCCTGACGGCGGCGGTCCGGTACGTGAGCGCGCACGGTGGCGGCACAATCGGCGTCTCCAGCCAGAGCAGCGCGGCCACGGTGATCCTCTCCTCAGGCGGGAACGTCGCCGGGCTCGGCGGGCTTCTCGGGCCGCGAGAGCTCGGTCACCGCGAGCTGGATCGCCGGCGAGGTGAGCTCCGGTCGGCTGCGCTGGCTGCTGGTCGACGGCACCTCTACTGGCGGGCTTCCCGGGGACACTCGGACGGGCAGCCAGTCGGCGTTCACGATCGCCGAGAGCGTCGCCCGCAAGGTCACGGTCACGACGGGCTCCGGGAGCACGTTCACGCTCTACGACCTGCAGGGGAAAGCCGCGGCGATCCTCAGCGCCGCGACGGGGCTGAAGACGCGTTTGAGCGCTATGCTTCGGAGTCGGATGAGGTATGAGATTGGGGCAAGATGGGGGCAAGGCTTTTTGCCGCGCGGGGTGGCGCGGTATCGGCGATCGCCGCAATGGTCGCGCTGTTCTGTGCGTCCGGGGCGCTCGCCGCCACAACAGCTAGCACGGACAGCACAAACTGGTCGGGGTACGCCGTCCACGGCAACGGCGTCACCTATCGCACCGTTCAAGGCTCTTGGCGGCAGCCCGGCGCCAGGTGCGTCCGCGGATCGAGCACGTACTCGTCATACTGGGTCGGCATCGGCGGGTACAGCGAAACCTCGCAGGCGCTCGAGCAGATAGGGACGGAGACCGACTGTAGCGCCGCCGGCCAGGCCCAGTCTGAGCGCCTGGTACGAGCTGGTCCCGGCCAACGCGGTGGACCTCAAGCTGATCGTCCATCCCGGCGACCTGATCACTGCAAAGGTCACGCTCGACGGCAAGCGCGTCGCTCTCTCGCTGTATGACGCGACCCGCAGGCAGGGCTTCTCCAAGACGCTCACGGCTTCGGTGATCGACGCCACCTCGACCGAGTGGATCGTCGAGGCCCCGTCGGAGTGCATCGGCCAGTCCGCCTGCCAGACGCTGCCGCTCGCGAACTTCGGCAGCGCTTCGTTCACGGGGGCCGCGGCCACGTCGAGCACCGACCACACCGGCGGAATCAGCGATGCGGCGTGGCAGGCAACGAAGATCAGGCTTGTTCCCGGCAGCGACCGGGTGTTCATCAGCCGCGGCGGGACCGCCTCGCTCGGCATTGCCACCCCGTCTCAGATTGGCGCGGACGGCGATTCGTTCAAGGTCACCTACTCGCGGATCTCGGCCCCTACCGTTTCCCAGCTGCTCGCGCGCGCCAGCTCCGCACCCCGCGCCGCGAACCTGAGGCACCCCGCGCGCCGAGGCTGAGAAGTCGGGCGGCCTGCCTCTTGGGTGGGTTCGCTGCTTGAATACCCGCTTGTGCGCCGGCTCCTCCAGATCCTCGGCTGCTCCCTAGCGCTTGCCGCGCTCGGGCTGGTCGTCACGGCGACCGCCCTGGCCTCAGGCAGCGGCACCTCCGCCGGCGACCAGCAGTACACCGATCCCCTGGCGACCAGCACGGCGACAACTACGACAACCGCACCGGCGCCGTCCGCACCGGCGCCGTCCACCACCTCGACCTCGCCGTCGTCTGGGGCGGGCAGCGCCACCACCCCCTCGACCACCAGCACCACCCCGGCGACCACCTCCACGTCGCCGAGCACCGCCCACGCGTCGAGCGGCACGCTTCCGTTCACCGGCCTCAACGTCGAGGCGTGCGTCGCGGTGGGTATCGGTCTGCTAGGGGGCGGGCTCGTGCTGCGCCGCGCCGTGGCCCGCACTTAGTGACGCGCAGCGACACCGCGGCCCCTCAGGCGCGGGTCGCGATCAACGCGCGCGCCGCCGTCCGCGAGCAGGTCGGCGGGGTCGAGCGCCTCGCTCGCGAGATGGCCAAGCGCCTCCCGCGGCTCCGTCCTGATCGCTACCAGGTCCTCAGGCCGCCGAGCGCGCTGGCCCATCGCGCCGGTCACCTATGGGAGCAGGCCGTGCTGCCGGTGCGCGCGGCCGGGTACGCGCTGATCTACTCGCCCGCAAACCTCGCGCCGCTTGGTTCGCGGCGCAACGTGCTGGTGATCCACGACGTCGCGGCGCTCCGCCATCCCGACGCGTACTCGCGCGGATACGTCGCCTACCAGCGACGGATGTTGCCCGCGCTCGCGCGGCGGGCGCGACTGTTGATCACGGTCTCGGAGTTCTCAAAGGGTGAGCTCGTCGCCGCGCTGGGCGCCGCTCCAGAGCGGATCGCCGTGATCCCGGAAGGGGTCGGCGAGCGTTTTTGCCCCGACGCCGACGCCGCCGTGGTTCGCAGCGCCCATGACCTCTCACATCCCTACGTCCTCGCCATCGGAACCGTCTCAGCCCGCAAGAACCTGGGGCTGCTCGAGCCGGCCGCACGCGCGCTTCGCGACCGTGGGATCGAGCTCGTGGTGGCCGGCTCGGACCGCGATTACCTTCGGGGAGCGCCCGTCTCGCTGCGGCGCCTCGGATACATCGCGGAGGAGCATCTCCCGGGGCTCTACGCCGGCGCGACGGCGCTGGCGCTGCCGTCGCGCTACGAGGGCTTCGGCCTCCCGTGCCTGGAGGCGATGGCTTGCGGGACGCCCGTTGTCGCCGCCGCCAGCGGCGCGCTCCCGGAGACGGTGGGCGACGCCGGGCTGCTGGTCGAGCCCGACGACGCGAGGGCGTTCGCCGACGCGCTCGTCGCTGCCGCCTGTGACGAGCAAGCCCATGAGCGGCTCGCGGCGGCCGGCCGACGGCGCGCGGCCGAGTTTCCTTGGGACAGGACGGTGGCGCTGACCGACGCGGCGATCGATCCGCTTCTGCGCACGCGATGACCGTACGCGCTCCGATCCCGCGCCAGGAGTGTTCGAGCGGTCGTGCATAGACTCGCCGCGATCTCGCGAGGAACGCTGATTGCGGGCACATGTGCCGGCGCGCTTGCCGTGGCGCTCGTGCCTGCCGCCGGCGCCTTGGCCGCAGGGCGCAAGGCGGCGCGGTCCGGGCACGTGTCTCCACGGTTGACGCCGGTCCCGCAGGGCTTTGTTGGGATGGTGGTCGGTGAGCCGGTGTGGCCCGACCCGCTCGTCAACTTGGGCCAACAGCTCGACGCAATGGTCGCGAGTGGCGTGCAGACGCTACGAGTCGTCTTCGACTGGTCCGCAGCCCAGCCATACAGCAGCTGGAGCCAGGTGCCCTCCGACCAGCGAGACCAGTTCGTCGACGTCGGGGGGATCCCGACGAACTTCTCGGCGACGGACCAGCTCGTCGGGGAGGCCTCGCGGCGTGGCTTGAGCCTCCTGCCGACGATCCTCGACGCGCCTGGCTGGGATGGGCAGAGCTACAAGGCAGGGGTCGTCACGCTGCCGAAGTCGGACGGTCCGTACGCGGCGTTCGCGGAGGCCCTGGTGCGGCGTTACGGCCCGCACGGGAGCTTCTGGTCGGCGTACCCGTATGCCCCGAAGGTTCCGATCCACCTGTGGCAGATCTGGAATGAGCCGAACATCCCGGCGTTCTGGCCGCCGCAGCCTTACTACTCGCGCTATATCGCGCTGCTCCGCGCTGCGCACGATGCGATCAAGGCGGCGGATCCGACCGCCAAGGTCGTGCTCGCCGGGCTGCCCAACTACTCGTGGCTCGAACTCGCTCGGCTCTATGTATACCGCGGCTTCCGGAACCTGTTCGACGTCGTCGCCGTGCACCCCTACACGAAGAACCCTCAGGGCGTGATCACGATCCTCTCCTACGTCCGCGCGGTCATGAATCAGTTCGGCGACAAGACGAAGCCGCTGATCGCGGACGAGATCAGCTGGCCGTCCTCGAAGGGCCACACGACGCACAACGTCGGCTATGACTTCGCGACCACTCCGGCGGGTCAGGCCCGCAAACTGGGGCAGATGCTGCCGATGCTCGTCAAGAACCGCTTCCGCCTAGGCCTGGCGGCCTTCTACTACTACAACTGGGTCGGCCAGGATCGCCCGAACTACCTCGCGTTCGACTTCTCCGGCCTGTTCCACTGGGACGGCGTCAACTTCGAAGCCAAGCCTGCTTTCGCGGTGTTCAAGCGAGCCGCGCTGGCGATGGAGGGGTGCCGCTCCAAGGGCAGCGACGCACGCGTCTGCGTGAAGTAGCGTCTACGCGCCGGCGCAGAGCGCTCCGCGGTCGCCGGCGCCGCGGCTCGCTTCAGCCCCGACGCGAACGCGACCACCTCGCTGCTTGGGCTGATCCGGGGCGGGCTCGATGGAGGTGGGGGTGTCCGTCACCTGGCCGGAGATTCGCTGTGGCCTCCTAAGAAGATACCGTTGCCCGGGATACCTCCCTCCTGGGGATATCGGTTCTGAGAGCACGCGCGGTCTCCTCCGAGAGCGCCACGAGCGCGCCAGCGACTATGAGCGCGACCAGTGTCACAGCGGGCATCTGCCAGTCCCAATCGAGCGGAGCGTGCGCGACATAGACCACTGCCGCGGCGATCAATCCCGCTGCCACGCCCGGCGCCGCCCGATGCGCGGCTCTCGCGGTCAGCGCGATTCCGGCAAGAAACACCGCCAGCAGCGCAAGCCCGACGATTCCGAGCTCGGCCATCGTCTGGAGCGGCAGTGAGTGCGCGTCCTGCGCGAAGCCGTCGTTCGACCTATACCGAAGCCAGTAGACCGCCCATCCGCCGGCGCCCACCCCTCGCAGCGGCTCGTCCCTGAATGCCCGGAACGCAACCCGCCAGTAGGCGTAGCGATCGCTCTGCAGCGTGGAGAATCGAGCGGCCGGAGTCAACGTCCGGCTCGGCTGCTCCTTCGCGCCGATCGCGATTGCCAGCGCGAGCCCGGCGCACATCACTGCCAGCGCGATCAGCGGCGCGCGCCGCGGCAAATGCAGCTCTGAGGGGCGCTCACGGCGCCCCAACCACCACTGCGAGACACCGGCCGCGATCGTCAGCACCACGAGCAAGACCAGCGCTATTGCTCCTTGCCGCTCTCGCGTCGCGAGAGTTCCGGTGAGCGCCTTGACGCTTGCGAACGGCAGAGCGGCGATCGCCGCGAGGCAGCCCGTCACAAACGAGACAGCGATCGCTCGAAGCTGTTCGCTTCTTGGTGCCACGACGATGAGCGCCAATAGGCCGGCTCCGCACGCAAAAAGGGCACCGCGCGAGAACGTCAGGTAAAGACCCATCCCAAGCGGCGCGGTCGCGCCGGCCGCCGCCGCGCGCAGTCCCAGCGGACGGCTGACGTCCCCCGCGAGCCGAGCGCACAGCACGAACCCCAGCGCCGCCAGTTCGCCCATCGCATTCCAGTAGGTGAGCGGCTGCTCGAGCCGCCCGGCGGCAGCGATCGAGTGCTGAAAAGTGAGGAGTCCCGGCAGCAGCCGCTCGGACATGCCGTAGCAGATCACGATCAACGCTCCTGCCGCGAGCGCGGGTTCGACGGCACGCATCGACGCCCTCGATCGCAGCAGAACGATCGCGGCGAGCAGGGCACCGACGTACAACACCACGGTCTGCCCGGCGTGGTATGCGCTCCCAGCAATCGGAGCCCAGGTGATCGAAAGCAGCGTCCAACCCGCAAGCAGTACGAGACCGCCGAGTGCCAACCACGCATCCCGCGTCCTGGGCAATGCGCGCGGCACACCGAGTAGGCCCACAGCGGCGAGGGCCCATGCTCCCAGGCCCGCCCAGGCCCTCGGTTCGTCGAAGTAGCCACCGCTGAAGAAGGCGAGCACGGTCGGCCCGGCGAGCAAAGCGGCCCGAGCAGAAGTCAGCGTCCAGTCACGCGCGCCGAGACGCCTGCCCGGGTCGGGATGCACATCTCCACGGGCGTGAGTGGCCGGCATCGAGTCGCGGCTCGCGATCTCTTGACTCACGCGCCGTTCAGTGTACTTGCCACGGGGAAGCGTGTAGCCGTCGATGCTGCGCCGTAATGTCACACCCGCTGGTTCCGTTCCGGTTACCTGCACGCCGAAGAATGAGTGGGTGAGCCATCTGATCCTCAGCCACGGATGAGGTCGGCATCGACGGGAGGAGTCTCGCGAGTAGCGGGCAGCCCGGCGTCGCTAGAGTGACGTCGGCGCTGCTCGCGGCAATGACCGCTCGTTTCCCCGGAGGACGAATGGCATGTGCTGCTTCCTGGCGGTGCCGGTGAGCCGCCGCCCCGACACGACCGTCTCCCGCACGCTCACGCCGAGTCGGCTTCTGTTCGGCGCGGCCGCGGTCGCCGGACGTCCCCGGCTCGATCCTCTGGGAGGCGAGTATATGTCGTGTGGCTCCCTGCTCCCGCTCCAGTCGCGGTCTCCCGAGGCGTGCCGTTTGTTGCTGACCTTGCACGACCTCGCTTGGGTCGGTCGGTCGAGAGATTTTTTCCCCGCTATGAGCGCGTCCGGCATCTGCTCGCAAGGCCGCGCCTGCGAGCGCAGCGTGCGGCTAGGGTGGCCGCAGTCTCCGAGCACACACGTTGCCCTCGGCCTGGATGCTAGGGGACTCGATCCGGAACACGTTCCGGTCGCCCGGCCGACCGTCACGGCCTACGCAGAGCCCGCGACCCACGATCGTGAGAACCGCGACCGATACTTCCTATGGGTCGGTGCCCTCGAGCCGCGCAAAGCTCCAGAGGTGCTCGAGGCAGCCTGGCAGACGGCGCAGAGCCGCGGCCTCGACGCTCGCTTGATGGTCGTGGGGAAGGGGCGCATGTCTGTGAACCGTCCCGGAGTCGGGCACCGCGGTTGGGTCAACGACGCCGAGCTGGGTGCCCTGTATCGCGGGGCACCCGCCCTGCTCATGCCATCTCGGCTGGAGGGAGCTCTACTACCGCCACTCGAGGCCGCCCTTTATGGACCCCCCTCGATTTGGTCCGACCTGCCGGTCCTCCGGGAGTCCCTGGGACCGCGCGGCGCTGAGTGGGTGCCGCCGGGGGACGCCGATGCCCTTGCTGACGCCTTGCTCCTACTAGCCTGTGACCACGAGCGACGAGACGCGATCGCGGCCGCAGCAACCCCGGCTGCCCGTACACGGGCCGATCCCGCCACGGCTGCGAGTCAGATGCGAACGCTGCTGGCCGAACCGGCGCGGGCATGAGTCGCCGATGGGCGCGGCTCGCGGCGGCCAGCGTCATCGCCGGGGCTTTGGCGACCGCCATCGCGCTACTGGCAAGCGGCGGGGGCCCACACCGGCCGCCGTCAACGAAGAGCCTGGCCCCGACTACCGCTAGCCGCACCATCCCCACGACGCCGACTGCGAGGCCTCCAGTCAACCCCCCGGCCCAGCCGCCGCCCGCAACCGAACAGTTCGGCGCGAACGTCAACAGTTTGCTCAGCGACCCGGGCTTCGCTCCGCAACTGGTCGACGCGCAGCTTGCGGCGTTGCGAGCCAGCGGTGCGACCGTGGCTCGTAGCGATGCGTTCTGGGAGACCGCTGAGCCGCACCCGCCGGTCGGCGGGGTGCACACGTACGATTGGAGCTTCGACGACCGCGTCGCCGGCCTGCTCGCCAGACACGGGCTGGCCTGGCTTCCGATCATCGACTACACAACCTCCTGGGCGCAATCGATCCCCGGGCGCGATCACTCCCCGCCGACGTCATCAGCTGACTACGCCGCGTACGCAGGCGCCCTCGCGGCGCGATATGGGGGAGGCGGGTCGTTCTGGCGCGGCCACCCGAACCTGCCGGCCGAGCCCGTCGGGACCTATGAGATCTGGAACGAGCCAGACAATGCGGCGTTCTGGTCACCCACGCCTGACGCAAGCCGGTATGACGACCTCTACATCGAAGCCCGTGAGGCGATCACGGGTGTCGATCCCACCGCACGTGTGATCGTCGGAGGACTCACGAATCCCGACGGGTTCCTGCCCGCGATGCTGAACGCACGTCCCGGTCTGCGTGGGCACATCGATGGGGTCGCGATTCACCCATACGGCCCGGCACCCCGAGCGGTGCTCGCAAACGTCGCGCGCGCCCGCCGCTTGCTGCGGGCCCTCCAGCTGGAGAGTGTGCCCCTCTATGTCACGGAATTCGGCTGGACCACCCGGCCTCCCGGGGCTTTGCATTACCTGCCGGAACGTTTACGTCCCGGCTACATCTCGCTCGCGATCGCGGCGCTCGGCCACGTCGACTGCGGCGTGGCGGACGTCTTGCTCTACACATGGGTAACGTCACGGCGAGAAACGACGAATTCGGAGGACTGGTTCGGAATTCAGTCACCCGACGGAGCTAGCAGCCCCGACAGTGATGCTTTCGTCGCGGGGTTGCGCGCCGCCGCCGCACCGCAGGCCCCAATTCCCCTGTGCTCTCGGTGAACGCCAACTGTCGCCGTCAGGCGCTCACGTTCGTAAAACCGTAGACCGCGACTAAGGGCAGCAAAGACATAGCCACGGCCGCCGCGCCGGCAACCCATCGACGGCGCCTGATGTCGAGCTCGCCTAGATAGGGCAGGTACATGATCGCCGAAACGAGGCTGCCGATCGCAAGCCGACTCACGGTGGTGTAGGTCACGCTATGGAATTGCGCGAAGAAGACGATGTTCAGCAGTACGTTGGCGAGCAGCAGCAACCATGGGAGCCACCGTTCGCGCCGACCTCCAACCCGCGTCGGTGCCAAGGCGATAAGGGCGACAAGCGTGGGGATCACCACGAACAGGAGCTCGACGCCCTGCCTGCTTGCGCTCCACGGACCGTGGAACAAGCCGGCGAACGGGAACGGCGTGAGATCGCCACCATTGGTCCAGGAACCGAGCCAGGCGTAGAGGAAGACAGAGAACGCGATCGTCGGGCCGAACGACAGTGCGAGAAGTGTGACCACCTGACGCCGGCGGTTGGCTCGAGGAAGCGGTGGGCGGTCGTCGACCTCGCCACCGAAAGCGAACCACAGCACGTACACGAGCGGGAACACCAGCGCGCTCTGGCGCGCCAGGCCCGCCAAGCCGAACACCGCACCGGCAGCAGGGAGCCGCCCGCGCCCACGCCTGTCCAAGAGCAGAAGCCCGGCGAGAACCAGCGCGTAACTCAGCGGCTCGGTGAGGTCCCGCTGGACGGCAATCACCATCCCTGGCCAGAGGCCATAGATCAAAGCCCACCACGGTGAGGCTCGGCGCCTCCGCAGCCAGGTCGCGAGCGCCCAGGTGCCGGCGGCAACTGCCAGCAGGTTAATGACTAGCAACGCCCAGGGAATCGCCGCGCGCTGCCCGAGCGCAAGGGCGCGAGCGGCCAGGGGGTAGAGGATTCGGCCGTAGCGGACGGTGGGAAGGTCGATGTAATACCGGGCCTTGGCGGGATCCACCGCGATGTAGTAAGAGAACTGGCCGTCGTACCCCAGGCCGCGAGCGGACGGGTTTTGGTTGCGCGGCGGGTGGTAGCCGGGATCGAGGTGGATCGTGCGGCTTCGACCGTGGCCAGCGTCAATAAACACCGTCCCGATCCGGATGAAGTCACGCACATCGTGACCGGGGGTGAGCAGATAGGCAGCTGTGCAGGCGGTGTACAGGCTGACAGCGAGCAGCGCGACCCGCGCGCACGAACCGGTACCCACCCGCGAGACCCGCGTTTCAGCCACCGTCGCGGAGTCCATGGCGCTGAGCTTAGAGTGCCGTGCTCGACGAGTCCTCGCTACGGGCCGTTCAGACAGACGGTCGCCAGGCGGAGCCCGCGCGACGCCTGGTGGGGCCCGCGCGCTGGTGGGCATCGCCGCCCTGACGCTGATCGCCCGGCCTAGCGCTGCCGTCTCTTTTCGTGGGTTGACCGGGCTGGCCGGCCCGCTTGGCACGCGCGAGGGTCAGGGAACGGTCACGTTCGCGTTGCTCGCAATCGTGATTGGGGTGGCGACGCTCGTGCAGTCCGCTCGGCGGCGCGGGAACGTGGCGGCCGAGTCCGGTTGCCCGCGCGGCCGGGGACGATCACGGCCGCGCTGATCTGCGCTGGGCTGCCGCTGGCGATCGTCGCGGGCGCAAAGGAACGCTCCGGCCGAAGCCCTCGAGGCTCACGGTCGGCATCACAACCAGCGTGGAGGCTGTACCGATCGACCAACGCTCGTCCGATACGTCACACAGGAAGCTAACCCGGTCGGCGACTCCGAGCCGCGCTGCGACCAGCACCGGTCGGCCGGGGTCTGCGCGGGCCACAGCCCGATCCGGCCGCATCCGGTCGATGTCGACTCCTCCGCTCAGCAGCTGCGCTCGCGCGCGGCCGTCTTCCGATCGAGGTCCCGGACTTGCGGGCGCATGAACTCGCTGAGCACGACTGTCCCGCTCGCTCGACGGATCACCAGTCGGTCAGCGGGCGGAACCGCCGCAGCCGCGGGGCGTGCTGCAGCGGCCCGATAGCGCGAAGGTGCTTTGGCGCCGTGCTTGATTGCGGCGCATCGCTCTACTAACCTGGTAGGCGAAATTCCATCCACTCGGGTCGGGAGGCGAGTAGTGATGAGAATTTTGTTTCTCAGTCACACTCGTAGTTGGAGCGGAGCCGAGGTCGCGATGATGCGGCTCGTAGACGTTCTCGGCGCTCAGCAGGAGATAGCCGTTGCCTGCCCCTCACGAACGCCGATGGCGGACGCGGCGGAAACATGCGGCGTCGCGCTTTACCGTCTACCGCCCGTCGACGCGAGCCTCCGGTTGGATCCGGTCTGGACACCCATTGGCCTCAGCCAACTCGCGCTCGGCGGACTCGCCGTGAGGCGTGCCGCCCGCCGCTTCGGCGCTGACGTCATTCATGCGAACAGTGTCAGGGCCGGTTTGCTCGGGGCGATCGCATCCGGTCGCGGTCCGCGGCGGATGGTCGTGCAAGTGCACGAGAACCTTCCGGTGACCCGTATCGGTCGCATCATTCGGTCGGTGATTGCGGCGAGCTCCGCGGGTGTCATCGGGGTCTCGGATCACACGGCCGAGAACTTCGACCAGGGGCTCCCGCAGCCAGTCGCAAAGCGCGTCTACATCAGCATCGACCTCCACCGCTTCAGGCCGTCTGCGTCCTCACACGCTGCGATCCGCGATGAGTTGCAGCTCAGATCTAACACGATGTTGTTAGGCGAAATTGCGCAGATCACTCCATGGAAAGCTCAGGACACCGCGATCCGCATGCTGGCCGAGCTATTGCGTCTGGGCATTGCGGCCCACCTGTTGATCATCGGTCATATCGCGTTTGCGGGCCGCGGGGTGCGATATGACAATCGCGCCTACCTACAAGACCTCCACGGTCTTGTTGAGAGACTGCGCCTGCACGACCGCGTTCACTTCCTCGGCTGGAGGGACGACATTCCCGAGCTATTGAGTGGGTTGGACCTCTCACTACTGCCCTCCTACGACGAGCCCTTTGGCATCTCGGTCGCCGAGAGCATGGCGAGTGGTACACCGGTAATGGTCAGTGCGGGCAGCGGCGCCTCCGAGCTCATCATAGATCGGAAATCAGGCCGAGTGTTACCCTCTGGCGAACCCGAGATCTGGGCTCAAGCGGCGCACGAGCTTCTGAGTGACCACTCCGCGCTCACGCGCATGGCCGAGAATGCAATCCAGGCGGTGGCTCACTTGACCGACAAGAACTACACCCGGGAGATGCTCGAGGTGTACGAGACCGCAGCTCGGAACGCAGAGCGCGGCTTGCCGTCGCGCGCTCCACGCCGCGTGTCACGCCGTCCCGCGACAACCGTTCGCTGAACCGGGTTACGCTCTCAGCCGTTCGCCGAGCTTGAGGCGACTGGGCGTGATCACAAACCATCGCCACGGCATGCCGGTGACGCGTTTGTACGCGACGACCGCACCCGCGAACACCGTGGCATAGGAGCAAGTCGAGACGATCGCGGCGGCGGTGATGCCGCCGATCGGCAGGAACACCAGCAGACCGACAATCGTGACAAGCAGGCCGATACCCTGAGCCAGCGAGGCGATGAAAGGCCGGCCGGCGGCGTACACCCCCGCGGTGAGGATCGAGGACCCCGCGAACAGCACAGCGCCAGGCAGAAGCAGTCGGAGTGCCGATGCGGCGCCGCGAAACTCGGATCCATAGACGAATCCGAGCAACGGACCGGCCAACACCCCGAGACCAAGCGCCAACGCGCCCGCGACGAGGATCGTCGCGTACAGCGAGCCCAGTATCTTGGGCGGTCCGCGTTCCGGCTCCCGTGCGGCAGCCGGCACGAGGAGCGAAGCGAGCGTGTTTGAGAGTTGGTAGACGATGAGCGACACATTCGTCGCAACCGAGTAGAGCCCAACGCTGGAGGCCACGACGTATGCGGGAAGCATCGCGACATCGAGTCGTGCGTTGACGTGCGTGGCAACGAGAGTTCCCTGGCCGCGGATGCCGTACGAAATGGTCGTCAGGCCCCGACCGAAGTCGGGACGAGCGACCCCGATGCGACGGACTGATCGGTACATCCCGATCGCCAGCACGATCGCCGTCGTTACAGTGGGCGTGATCAGAGCGCTCGTCACGGTCAGTGCTCCGAGAGGCCAGAGCACCACGAACGCCAGCGCCATCAACGCCGGCTGGGCTAGGCGGAGGACGTTGTAGACGTAGTAGTCGTGGGCACCGAGCAGCAGTCCGTAATTCAGCTCGAGACCGATAACGAGGACGATGGTGAGTAAGAACCAGCGACCCTCGGAGACCGCTTGCGCGTTGTGGGCCGTGAAGAGGAGGGGCAGCAATACCTCTCCGATCAATATTGCGATTAAGCTGCACGGCACAAGCAACAGGGTCCAGGTTGTAAACAGCCGTGGGCCGTCCTGTGGAGCGCGTGCGATGAAGTAGCTCAGGCTCTGGGCAACCCCCATCGCGAAGAGAAAGCCACCGAGCTGCGTGATGGTGACGAGTGCAACTGCTACTCCCCGTCCGCTCGGCCCCAGCGCCCGCGCGCTCACCACTCCGCTCACGAGGTTAGCGAGAAGGGTTAGGCCGGAGTAGACATACGTGAACAGCGCGGCGCGTGCGAACCCCTGCGAGCCGAAAGGCCGGCGGATGCCATCCCTCAGCCCCAGGGCAGCCGGCTCTTCACTCAAAGGTGGGTCGGTCGCTCTATCGGGCACCCAACCACACCATAAGGGAGCTCACAAGCGCCATCCGCCCTCACCGGAAGCTGACCAGCACGAGGTCTGCGCCGAGCTCGAGCTGCAGCACACTGGCCTTCGCGCTTCGCTCGACGGGGGCAGACGACAAGCTCGGCCGCCAAACCGTGACGTCCCGGGCGCCGCCGGCAAAAAACACATCGGCCGGCTCCAGTGGAGGAGGACCCCGAGGCTCCCTCCGAATCGGATCCCAAACGGAAACCGGTCGCCACAGCGCCAGAACTTGGGAGCCGTCCGGGCGCGCCAAGCGCAGTCGCCAGGTGTCGCCGGCCGCATCAACTCGGACGCTCGGGCGATGACCAAGTTCAGCGCCCGGAGAGGACTGTAGTGCCGAGATCATGTTGCTTACCGCCAGGAACGCCGGCTTTGGCGAAAGGTCGTAACGCACCAGGCCGTAATGCTCTTCGGAGTTGCCGAGAGCCGGATCCGGCTTCTCGTCGGCGAGCTCGTAGATGAACGTAGACCGGACGCCCTCAGCGAAGTCGCTCACCAGTAGTCGGGGTAGGTACACCGCGGCAACCCACTCCGGAACCGGAGGTGGTCCGTCGGTGCTGCGCAGCGCGTTGTGATAGCCGGTCTCGGTAAACACCACCCCGTGGTTGATCGCCCCCGCCGGAAGCTCCGCGATCGCTTTCTCGAGCGCAGGTTCTGGCGGGCCACCGAGCGGATACGGATGTTCGTTGTAAAGGCCAGGCAGGGCGGGCACCAGCCGGCGGCTCGCCGGATCCACGAAGCTCGGCTGGATGAGGGGAATGCCCGGTGCCTTTTGGCGCACCGCGGCTGCCAACGCGGGCATGTACGCCCGTAGGATCTGAGGCCACGCCGGGTCACCGCTGTTATCGAGCTCGTTGGGTCCCTCGAAGGCGTAGATGTTCCTCCCCAACACACTCAGCGCGTCGTCGACCGCCCGCAGTGGGGGAACGGCGACCTCGCCGGTCGCCAGCGTCGCGGTGATTCCCTGCCGAGCGGCGGTCTGCAAGCCGGCCGCGAGCGGGATGCCAGGTGCAGGCATTGCGTCGCGGATGTGATGCACGCCGAGTCTGCGCAGGAGATCAAGGATGTCCGCTCGCCGGGCGTACGAAGTGTCGACGTAGTTGAAGTGCACGACGACACCGATCGAATCGATCAGCGCCTGGGAGGACTTGGACGAATCAAAGGAGCCGGGCTGCCGACCGCCTCCCAGCAATGACGGTAGGTGCTCGCCACCGCCGGAGCGCATCAGGGCGAACAGGATGATCGCCAAGACACCAGCGACGATCAGGGCGCGACCCCATCGGAGTGATCTAGCACGCTTCATGCGATCCGCACGTGATGTATAGCCGCGAGGTTCGAGGGTCCGCTACCGTGGCCGCGTTGCGTTCGACGGCGAGAAATTGGGCCGGGGCCCTCGCCAAGCGAGCGGCCGAGGCCGGCGGCTTGGAAATCGGGCGCCACCGGCCTCGCGCCCGCCGTCGCGCCCGGCTGATTGCCGCTCAAGGGATCGAGTTGGTCATCGACGTGGGAGCCAATCGGGGGCAGTACGCACGGGAGCTACGCGCGCACGGCTACACGGAAAGGATCTTGTCGTTCGAGCCGTCGGCGGGAGCATTCGATGCGCTACGGCGTTACGCCAGAACCGATGCGAACTGGGATGTGCGGAAGCTGGCCGCATCCGACAGAGAGGGCACGGTTGAGCTCGGCGCCGCTGGCAACTTCAGTTCGCTGCTCCCCGTCGGGGAGCGGCTGACTGCGTTGTTCCCCGAGGCCGCCCCCCGGGAGATCGAGCGCGTCGGGGCGTGCCGTCTCGACACGGCCGACATCGCGTTGCCGCCGGGTGGGGGGACCTTGCTCAAGCTGGATGTGCAGGGCTACGAGCGTCGGGTGCTCGTCGGGGCAACGGACATTCTGGACAGGATCACGCTGATCGAGACCGAACTGTCGGTCGTGACGCTCTACGAGGATCAGCCGCTGCTTGCAGAGATGATCTGCTTACTCGATGCCGAGGGTTACCGACTGCTGACATTGGACCCGATCCTCAGGGACCGAAGGACAGGCGAGTATCTGCAGTTCGACGGCCTGTTCATCAGGCGCTAGCGGTTCGGCCGACTGAGGCACGCGCAGCTGCGGCGTCGACGATCTCGGCCATGCGCGGGTCGAAGGACTCTCGCGAGAACTGGCGGGCGTGGGCTTGGATTAGGTGGGGGTCGAACCGCGTGAGGTCGCTACGCAAGGCCTGCACGAGCGCTCCGAGGTCGTCCGGGGGCACCAATACTCCGGTGCGATCGGGGATCACGGTCTCTCGAACCCCTCCGCCATCGAGCGCGACGACCGGCCGGCCGGCCGCCTGCGCTTCCACGGCCGCTATGCCGAATTCCTCGATGTTCGGAACGACGAAGGCGGCGGCGCGCGCATATAGGCCGGCGAGCTCTTCGTCACTGACGCGTCCCAGAAACTCAGCTTGATTCGCGAATCGCGCGCGAAGGCGACTCTGTTCCGGCCCGTCTCCGACGACCTTGATCGGCCTACCCGCAGCCGCGGCCGCCCTGATCGCGACGTCGACTCGCTTGTGCTTCACGAGCTCGCCGACGTACAAGACGTAATCCTCCGGCTCGCCGAGCGTGAACCGATCGACCTCGACCGGGGGGTGAACCACGACCGCGTCTCTTCCCCAGAAGCGCTTGATCCGCTCCCTGGTCAGCTGGGAGTTGGCCACGAACTGACCCACGCCGGGAACGGCGCGACGATCGAACGCGCGGTGGCGCCGCATCACGAGCTCGAGCGCAGGCCGTAACGGACCAGGGAGATCCAGCGGCCGCTCATCCTCTTGCCACGCGTACCGGAACGGTGAGTGGCAATAGCAGATGTGGGGCGTGTC
Organism: uncultured Solirubrobacterales bacterium; assembly: GCA_963826395.1. Classification (GTDB taxonomy): domain Bacteria; phylum Actinomycetota; class Thermoleophilia; order Solirubrobacterales; family Solirubrobacteraceae; genus Palsa-465. The sequence goes on from CAWGWP010000001.1 coordinate 671,304, forward strand.
CCGACGCACCCGAACGCCGTGTGCGAACGCGCTGCTGCTCGACACGACGCGGTCGTAGCCCTCGAGCGAGAGAGCCCGCACGGCGGCAGGGAGGAGCGGAAGCAGGACGCGGAAGTTTCGTTGGCTGGCACCCAGGCGCTGGAGCGGGGACGTGATCACGGTCCGTCCCGCGAAGCAGCCCTCCGTGCCCGCTTCGTCGTACAGCAGCGTGAAGATCGGGGCGTCCGGCCACAGCTCGGCGATCGCAGCGAACGTCCGTTCGGCTCCACGCATCGCTAGCAGGTAGTCGTGCACGAGAGCGAGTCGGCGCATGCGCGGAGCGTACTGTCGGCCGGGCCGGGCGTGAGCGTGCCGAACTACGACATTCGTCCAGGCTTTCCCGCCGATTGGGGGCTCGGCGATGACGGCGACGACAAAGAGCCCATGCGCAGGGTTCTGTTGTCGATCCTTGCGGCGGGGGCATGCGTCGCAGCGCTCGCGCCGGTCGCGAGCGCCCAGCCCGTCGTGCCCAGAAGCGCGGGCGCGTTCCACAACTCCGTCGGCGTCGACACGCACATCGTCTACTTCGACACCGCGTACGGTGACTGGCCGCGCATCGTGAGCGCGCTCGATGAGCTCGGCGTAACGCATCTGCGTGACGGCGTCTACGCGAATCCGGCAGCGAGCTGGCGGGATTGGAACGAGCGCTACTACGAGGCAGTCGAGCTCGCCGCGAGCCACGGCATCAAATTCGACTTTGGCATGGGCCAACCCGGGTTCCGGGCGGGATCGCTGGACCAACTGATCGCCGTCGTCCGAACCCGACTGCGCGGAGCCGTCGATGCGTTGGAGGACCCCAACGAGTTCGACCAATACGGCGGCATGCAGAATTGGCCAGGCCCGCTCGCCGCGTACGACAGGCAGCTGTATCAGAAGGTCACGGGCGACGCGTCGCTGCGCTCGCTCCCGGTGATTGGGCCGTCCCTGGCCGGCTTCGACTCCCCCCAAATGCTTGGGAATGAGCACCGATGGCTCGACGTCGGCAACGTCCATCCGTACACGGGAGGCCTGTCGCCAACCCCCGCGCATACCGACTCGGAGCTGAGCCGCGCCGCTGAGACCGCGCCCGGAAAGCCAGTCTGGGCAACGGAGGCAGGCTTCGAAAACGCGATGCGTGTGCCGTCGTCTTCAGGAGCGCAGCCGCCAGTGTCAGAGCGGGCCGGCGCGATCTACACGCTCCGTACGCTGCTGGAGCACTTCAAGAGTGGCATCGCACGCACCTACCTCTACGAGCTGATCGACGAGAAACCGGACCCAGCGGACGCCAACCCCGAGGAGCACTTTGGCCTCCTACGCAACGACTTCTCGCCGAAGCCGGCGTTTGTGGCCCTGAGGAACCTCCTCCAGCTGGTCGGGCGGGGTGCTCCTTCGGCCGGCCTTCGCCCCCTCAGTCTGCGTGTGACGACAGACGCCGGCGATCTGCGCGATCTCTTGCTGCAGAGGTCCGACGGCACGTACATCGTTGCGCTGTGGCGCTCGGCGAGCGTGTGGGACACGGCTACCAGGCGGCCCCTGACGGTGAGTCCGAGCATCGTGCGTCTGGGTCTGCCGGCCGGAAGCAGCGCCGCGATCGCCAACCCGATGGTGAGTCCTACTCCGAAGCCGCTCCACCTGCTCTCCAGCACCGCACGTGTCGCGGTCGGCGCTGATCCTGTCCTGTTGCTGGTTTCGTCCCATGCGAACAGCAACAAGCTCGGCCTGCGCGCCGGGCAGCGTGGGGGACCGCGGTACGCCGTCGCTTACGTAAGACGGTCCTGACCTTGCCGGCGCGGATCTTCGGCTAGCCGATCCGTATGGGTGGCCGGCCCCGGGCCCATCCGCAATAGTGGCTTGCGTGCCGCGTTATTTCCTCGATCTTCCAGAGGACAACACGCCGCGACGCTGGGACCCATTCGCCGGGGGGCGGCCGGAGCGAAACGACACTCGTTATTGGGGCGGGGTGTTCCGGGAGATGGAGCGGACGCTGGAGGACCGAGCGCTCGACTTCTACCTCACCTTCGACCCGCATCGACTGCCGGAGTACGGCGACACGGTGGTCGCTGTGGTACTCGGCGACGAAGTGGGATTCATTCCGCCCTATCTCGATCGCGTGCGAGCTGTGTTCAAGTGCTACGGGACCCGGCCCGCGCTCGGTGCCGGTCTGCTGCGCAACCCAAGCCTCACAGGAGTCGCGGCGCTCGCTCAATACACCGTGCGATGGCTTAGGTGGCTCCCGAGCGCGGCTGGGCATTCGCGCCTTGTGGCTTCCCGAACGATGCGTGGCGAGCGCCCTCCCCCGGCGCTGTCCGTCGTCCCTCTCGGGACTTGGAACCAGCTCGAGCTTCCAATCGTCCCAATCGAGAACCGTCCCACCGACATGTTCTTCGCGGGCAGCGTGGAGCACCGGGCCTCCCAGGGCCACCGGCTGCTCTCCGCAAAGGTGCGAGCCCGTCGCGAGATGCTCGCCGCGCTCGAGAGGCTGGCCGGATTGCGGCCCGGGCTGCGGATCGACGTCCGCATAACCAGCGACTTCAAGGCCTCTGAAGCCTCGTCCTCAGTCGACTACTCGCACGCGATGATGGCCGCTCGGGCGTGCCTTGCGCCACGCGGGACGTCGGTCGAGACCTACAGGCTGCTGGAGGGCCTTCGCTACGGGTGCGTCGTGGTCTCGGAGCCGCTTCCACCGCACTGGTTCTACAAGGGGGCGCCGTTCATACGAGTTGATCGCTGGCGCGACCTCGATTCGGCGCTGATGCCGGTCTTGGATGACGATGCCGCGCTGCGTCGCCTTCACGCGAGCGGCCTGGCCTGGTGGCGCGATCGATGCTCGGAGGCCGTGGTCGGCCGATTCATCGCGGACCGGCTGAATTAGCTCGCTAGCCCGCGGCCGCCCCGTTAGAGAGCGTCGCGCGCGCGAGGCGTCGGAACGCTCGAACCTGCTCGATCGGAAGCCCCGCCCCAGCGGCGAGGGCCGCGTTCGCGTGAATCGAATCCTCGCGGGTCGAGGAGAACAACACCACACCCTGCGGGTTCGAGCGCAACGCATCGGCAAGCAGCAACCGCCCGATGTTCCGCGGGTCCCCGAGGTCCATCAGCAGGGCCTTGGACCATCTCTCGCGGCGTCCCTCGTCGCGCATCAGCTCGAGCAGCGGCGGCAAGCCCTCCCTCACCGCGGAATGGGTGATCACAGCGGTTCGGTCGAGTGGCAGGCGCTGCAGCAGCGACCGCACGGCGCTGCCGGGGATCTGCACCACGCGCGCGAACTCCGGGTGGCGGCGCAGCGCGTCCTCGGTGGAGTGCGGATCTGTCCCGACTCCGAAGTGCCGAATCTTGCCTTCTCGCACCGCTTGCTCGAGGAAGCTCAGCAGCCCCTCGGTTTCGAGGTCTGAGGGCCTGCATTCATGCAGCAGGAGGATGTCCACCGCGTCCGTGCGCAGCTCGCGCAGGCTCGTCTCCAGGCTGGCGCGCGCCTGCGCGGGGTCGAACAGGCCACGGCTGACCATCGCCTGCGCCGGTCTGCGCAGTAACGGGCGTACGAACGGCGCGCGCCGCGCGGCGAAGCGGCCCAGCCCCTTGGCGGCACGAATGGCGCGCGAGCGCCCCGGCGGAACCATCCCCAGCTTTGTGGTGAGCGTCACCTGATCACGTCGGCGCACCAAAAAATCTCCCAGAACGCTCTCGGCTTCCCCGTACCCGTACGATCGCGCCGTGTCGAAGTGGGTTATGCCGCTTTCGTGCGCGACCTCGAGGAGTCGGAGGGACTCGCGTCTGTCGAGGCGGGCGATGAGGCCAGCCGAGCCAAATGCGAGACGCGACGAGACCAAATCCGTGCCTGGAAGGGTGACCTTCTCCATGAGGCGGCCGTCGAAGGACGCGCGATGATACTCGACCTGCGCCGTCAGTATGCCGGCACGAAGCTCCACGCGGAGCTTTGCGTCATCGGGGCCGGCGCGGCTGGGATCGCGATTGCGCTGGAGCTCCTCGACTCCGGCTTGGACGTCATCGTCCTCGAGAGCGGGGGGGCTCGCATCCGGCCGGAGACCGAGCGCTTCAACGAAGGCGAAGTTCACGGAATCGATCATCAGTCCCTGGTTTCGGGACGCGCACGGGTCTTGGGAGGGGCGACCGCGCTCTGGGCGGGGCAGTGTCTACCCGGCCAGCCCGAGACGTTCGGCGAGCGTGGCTGGGTCCCACACTCCGGGTGGCCGTTCGGGCTCGCCGAGCTCGAGCCCTATTACCGACGGGCCGAGCAGGTCCTACGGATCGAGGACGAGATCTATGACGAACGGGTCTGGGATCGATTCGGGGTCGAGAGGCCCCGAGTGGATGCCGGTCGATTCGTGCATCGATTCAGCGTCTGGTGCCCCCGACCTCACCTCGGCCGTCTCTACAGACGGCCACTGGCCAGGTCCAGAACCGTCCGCATCCTGCTCAACGCCACGGTGACCGAGCTGGTCACCACCTCCCCCGGCGATCGATTCGAGTCCGTCCGTGCCGCAACCCCCGACGGCTTGTCAGTCCGCATCCATGCGCCGGCCTGCATCCTCTGCGCGGGCGGGATCGAGAACGCGAGACTCCTGCTGGCCTCGACCGCGACACACGCGTCCGGGATCGGCAACCGCCACGATGCCGTCGGACGGTACTTCCAGGATCACCCCAGCGGTCACTGTGGGGTCATCGTCGACAGCGACGTCGCCCGCCTGCAGCAGCTCTACGGTCTGTTCTACAGCGGCCGCGTCCGGTACCTACCGCGGATCGTCCTAACCGCCGAAGCGCAGCAGGCCGAGGAGGTGCTCTCTTGCGCCGCGTATCCGGCTTTTCACTTCGGCGAGGACTCCGGGATCGAGGCGGGACGCCGGATCTATCGGTCCGTGAGGAGTGGTCGGCGGCCCGGAGCCTTAAACAGAGACCTCTGGCGAGTTGGGCGAGACCTCCCCACCATCGCGTCGACTCTGCATCGACGCGTGAGGCACGGACGATCACCACGGCTCAGCCCGTCGACAGTAACTCTTCACACCGACGCCGAGCAGGCCCCCAATCGTGAGAGTCGCGTCGCGCTCGGACGACGGCGCGACAGCCTCGGAGTGCCGCTGCCCGTCGTGGAGTGGAAGTTGACCGAGCTTGATCGCCGTACGACCGAGGTCATGATCCGAGCGGTCGGAGAAGAGTTCCGTAGGCTTGGCATCGGTGGCGTGCGCGCCGCTCCTTGGCTTGCAGAGCCGGACTGGCAGCTGCGGATGTTGGACTCCTTTCACCACATCGGCACCACGCGTCTCGGCGAGGATCCGGAGACAAGCGTGGTGAACTCGCAGTGCCAGATCCACGACGTGTCGGGAATGTTCGTCGCCGGCTCCTCGGTCTTCCCCGTTGCGGGCTACGTCAACCCCACTCTGACGATCATGGCTTTGGCGATCCGGCTCGCTGACCACATCAAGCGCGCTGCCGACGGTCGGTTGTGAACGAGCGGTCGATCAAGGCGCGGGCGGTAACCTCCGATACGTCGTAGGGTGCTTCTTGCGGATCTTGCTGGCCAATCACACCGGGACCGTCAGCGGTGCGGAGCATGCCTTGCTGCGCTTGGTGGAGAGCCTCCGCGCTGAGCACGAGCTCTTCGTGGCATGTCCGGATGACGGACCGCTCGCCGCGGAGCTGCAGCGAGCCGGCGTCCCGCGGATACGTGTGCCGGCGTTCGAAGCAAGCTTCCGTCCAGACCCTGTTCACACCCCGGGGGGCATGACCGCTCTCTGCGCCGGTGGGATCGCCCTCGCTTGGTCGGCACGACGGCTCCACGCGGAGGTGCTGTACGCCAACACTCCGCGGGCGGGCCTGATGGGGGTCGTCGCTCGCCTGCTCGGAGCCCCCCCGCTTGTGGTCAGAGTTCACGATCACCTACCGTCCACGATGTTGGGCCGGACGGTACGGTTGATCATCGCTCGATCCGCTAATGCCGTGCTCGCGGTTTCCGACCATACCGCCCAGCGATTCAACGAGGGGCTCTCTCATCCCGTCGCAAGACGCGTCTACAACGGCATCGATCACTCTCAGTTAGATCCCTTACGTGTGACGCCGGCTCCGCTGCGTGCGGAGCTCGGAATCGACGCCGACGCATTGCTCCTCGGTCAGGTCGCGCAGATCACTCCGTGGAAAGGCCAGGATGACGCGATCCGTATACTGGGCGAGCTTCGTCGCGGCGGGCTCGATGCGCATCTGGTGCTGGTCGGCGGAATCACGTTCGACGGCAAGCAAGTGCGCTACGACAACGCCGCCTACCTGAGAGAACTGCACCGCTTGGTCGACGAGCTGGGGGTTACGAGGGCCGTCCACTTCCTCGGCCATCGCGCGGATGTGCCTGCGATCTTCCGGGCGCTTGACTTATCACTTCTGCCTTCTTGGGATGAGCCCTTCGCAAACGTTGCGATTGAGAGCATGGCGATGGGTACGCCGACGTTCGTAACCGATGTCGGCGGCCTCGGAGAGCTCGTCGAGGATGGTGTGTCAGGACGCGTACTGCCTCCGCGGCGCCCCGGCGACTGGGCCAAGGCAGTCCGTAGCGCCCTGCGCGACCGGCGAGCGCTCGAGCGGATGGGAGCTCGCGCCCGTGCGGCCGCCGTGCAATTCAGTGGCGATACATATGCTCGCGAGATCGAGGCCTACCTCCGGAGCGCGGCGAGAGAATCTCGGTCGTTCGGGGCCGATCACTCGTCCATCATGAGTGCAATCCGCAAATCGATACGGGAGCGAATTGGTCGATCTGACGGCACGCATCGTTGACCGGCGCCGCCCCACGCGCGAGCGGGGCAGCGATCTACTTTGGGCGTTAGCTGTCGGAGGGGTCGGCGCGATTGTCGTCGCTGTGGCGCTGAGATACTCGGTGCAAGCGGCTTGCGCGCTAGTGCTGGTCGTTCTCGTGTTCGCGATCTACCGACACGATCGCAACTCGGGGATTGCCGCTCTATTCGCATTTTGGTTCCTGGTGCCATGGATTCGACGGCTCTTCGACCTGATGACCGGGTACCTGAACACTGACCCGCTCTCACTGGCACCGTTTCTCGCCACCGCGGCCGTCGCAGGATGGGAGCTCTCGCGAATCACGGTCCCGACAAGGATCCGACGGATCTTGCTCATGGCTGCAGCAGGGTTTGCGATTGGATTGCCGGTGGGCATCCTTCACCCCTCGGCCGCCATCTACGCGTTCGTCGCATACATCGCGGGAGTCTCTGGAGCGCTGCTCGGCCTCTCCGAGAGACCGTTGCTCCACGACAGCAATCTGCGTCGCGTTCTTCTGTTCGGAATGTTGCCGATCGCCGTCTACGCGATTCTCCAGCGCGACCTACCGCTTCCAAGCTGGGACCGGGCGTGGCTGGAGGCGACCGGCGTCATCAGCATTGGAACATCGAGTAACGGCGCCGTGCGAGCATTCGCGACGCTGAACGCGCCCGGGGCACTGGCACCGCTCTTGGGGCTTTCACTGCTCTGCTACCTCACAGTGAACGCGAGGCGGCACCGCGAGATCGTGCTGGTCGGCATCGCCCTGATCGGTGTTGCGCTCGCCGTGACGTTCGTGCGGTCTGCGTGGATTGCCCTGATCATCGCCGGACTCGCTCATGTGGTCGCTTCGGGCGGACGGAGCGCGCGACCGGTCTTTGGCGCCGCAGCAGTGGCCGTGGCCGGTTCACTTGCCCTCTCCCCAGTGAGCTCGACTGCGCGCGATGTCGTGAACCGCTTCAACAGCATTGGCGCCCCCAGCACCGACACGTCCGCGACACAACGACAGGCCACCTTCAGCGCGACGTTGCCAAAGGCAATCAGCGCGCCTCTCGGCCACGGGCTGGGCAGTGCCGGAGAACCGACGAAGCTCACCTCCGACACTTCGCTTCGTGCCCCCGACAACGGCTACCTCTCGTTGCTCTACCAGGTCGGGCCGGTCGGGTTCCTGCTCGTTGTGGCCGCAATTGCTGCCATGCTCCGCGCCGCATGGGACGGCGCCCGCTCCCGAGCCCCTGGGCAGGACCTGCGACTGCTGCTGTTCGCGATGTTCGTCTTCATCCTCGTCAGCCTCGTTTCGGGCGACGACTTCTACGGCAGCCTCGGGGTGATCTTCTGGTTCATCGGAGGTCAGGCGCTGGCCTTCGAGCATCGTCAGGGAGCGCGGGCGGCGATCGCCTCGCGGTAGGCGTCCTCCAATCGCTCGGCGACCCGCTCCCACGTGTAACGCTGTTCGATCAACTGGCGGTTGTAGCAGCCCATCCGTCGCTGAAGGTCGGGTGCCGTGAGAACCTCGCGGAGCGCGGCAGCCAGGGCGCCCGGGTCGGACGGAGGCACCCGGCGGCCCCCTCGATCATCGACTAGGTAACGCAGCCCGCCGGCGTCGGTCACCACCAGCGGCTTGCCGCAAGCCATGGCCTCGAGCGCGGTCATACCGAACGGCTCTCCCAGCGAGGGAAGGCAGTAGACGGTGCAGGACTGCATCACGCGGGGCACTTCCTCCCGTCGTACGCGACCCATGATCACCACCCGGCGCAGGCCCGGTGACCGCTCGAGGATGCGCCGGACGCCATCTGCCTCCTGACCGTCACCGGCCACTAGCAACCGCGAGGCGGGCAATTCTCGTTCCAGGCCCGCGAATGCCTCGAGCAGGACGAGTATCCCCTTCCGACGCTCGAGATTGGCCAGGAACAGGACATCTTGTCGCTCGGTCGCGTTCTCGCCCGGACTCCACACCTGTGCATCGATCCCGTACCCCACCTCTCGCACGCGAACGTTGTTTCGGGCGGACGCCTGAAGCTTCGCGGCTGCGGCTGGTGTCGAGAGGAGCACCGTGGTTGCCCGCCGCTGTTCAGCCGCGCGTACGGCGCCGTTCAGCTTCTGCCGCAGGCGCTGAGCGGCCGTCTCTCCGGCCGTGCCGGATGACGGCCAAGCCGGCACGTAGGGACCAAGGACCATCGGCAGATCGACATCTGCCAGCGCGAGACTCAACCCCGCATCGACGGGGTTCAGCTGATGGACCAGGTCGAAACGTGTGGTGCGGCGAAGGCGGAGGAACAGACGGCGCATCCTCGCCATGTACGCCAACCGGGCCAGCGGCTCAGACGAGCCCTGATCGCCGAACACGTGCAAATGCACGTTCGGCGGGGGCTCGTCTCGCAGTGCGACCCGCTGCGCAGCGACGTGCAGAGTGTGTCCTCGTCCGGCAAGCGCGCGGATGAAACCATAGGCCACCAGCCCGTCCCCGTGAGGTTCGCAATCGGTGAGGAGCGAAAGAGGAGGGGCAACGAAGATCGACAGGGTCCCGATGCTCGCCATAACGGACGCTCAACACGGGGACCGGCCGCAATTGACGGCCGGACCGATAGTATCGGCCGCCTTGGGCGCGTCGACCCCTGAACCGCTAGTCAACGCAGACTCGGCGGCCAGTTCCATTCTACCCGCGCTGCGCCGCCGCGCTCTGATCATCGTTATGACGACCCTCCTGGCAGGGGGCGCTGCGGCGGCATTGGCATATCTGGTGCAGAACACTTACCAGACGACCGCGGAGCTCCTGTTCGATCAGACGATCGGGACGGAGCTCGATGCACTCGGCCTGATTCCGCCGACTCCGAACGCGGACAACCTGGCTGCGGACAACGCCGCGTTCGTGGGCTCGCGTCGCGTTGCGGTACTCGCGGCGCACAGGCTCGGCCACGGGACCACCGCGGACTGGGTGCAGAACCACGTCACGGTCCCGGCCCCAAAGACGACTGACGTGGTCCAGGTGGTGGCCACCGCGAGTTCTGCTCAGCGCGTTGCCCAGCTCGCCAACGTCTACACGCTCGCTGCGGTTCAGCTTGCTCGAAGCGACCAACTCCGGCGCACCAACGCGATCGTTGGCGGCCTCAACGCGCAGCTGCAGCTTCTGAAGACGAGCGATCCGGCGTCGGCGAGCGTCCGCAGCAAGATCGCGCAGGTGGCCGCGCTCGGCAGCTCCGGCACCGGCGTCCCACAAGTGATCCAACCCGGCTATCCGCCGACGCACAGGAGCGGCAAACCGGTCGAGACGGTGGCCCTCGGAGCCCTCTTCGGCCTCCTGCTTGGCTTGGGTCTCGCGCTGCTGCGCGAGCAGACCGATGCGCGGCTGCGCCATCCGGGAGCCGTGTCTGCCGCATTCGAGGCACCGGTGCTGGCCACCGTCCCGGACAGCCGTGCCCTGAGGCGCCGGAACGCGTTCGCGTCGCTGCCGCCGGATGTCGCGGCGCCGTTCCACATGGTCCTCGCGCATCTGCGGTACGGGGCGGGCAATCCAGTGCGTAGCGTGCTGGTCACCTCCTCAGGGATACGACAGGGGAAGACCACGGTCGCCTGGAATCTGGCAGCGGCAGCCGCGGCATCCGGGCTGTCCGTGATACTGGTAGACGCAGACCTGCGGCGCTCGACGTTGGCCAGCCAGTACGATCTGGCCCCCTCCCCTGGCCTCAGCGAGGCATTGAGCGGCGAGGTTGCGGCTGCCGACGCGGTGCAGAGGGTGCCGATCTCGGGGATTGGCACCCTCAATGGGCATCTTCGACGCGTGTCCGTCCTCACAGCAGGCTCCTCTCAGGATGAACCTTTAACGCTCATCCAGTCGTCTGAGATGAGCGAGCTTCTGAGCTCACTCAGCAGCTACTATGAGCTCGTGATCGTTGACGCGTCGCCGATCGCGCAGCAGTCGGATGCGATCTCGCTCCTGCACCGTGTGGATGGCGTGCTGGTCGTGGCGCCCTTGAACTCCAGTCGCGGTCCAGAGGCCAAGGAGCTGCGAAGCCGACTCGCTGCGCTTGGAGCTCGTGTCGTTGGCGTGATAGCACTGGGCGGAGGCAAGCGAGCCGGGGGCTACGTTGCAGCCGGTGGGCCCGCCTGGAACCTGCAGCCCGAGCGCGGCCGGAGCGCCACCCAGCCCGACCTCCCCAACCTCACGCCGCCCGGTTGAATCGAGCGGTCCGCTTCAGCAGCTCCCTCGCTCTGGTTGCCCTGCTGGTGGCCGGGGCGGCTGGACCTGCTCAGGCAGCGAAGCGCCGCGTGCCGTTCGGCTTCTTCGGTGTCGTCTCTCCCGATGAGTTGTTCGGCGCGTCGGACCAGACGCTGGGCGCACAGACGAGTCTGATGGCACGGTCCGGCGTCGAGTCGGTTCGGGTGACCTTCAACTGGTCTTTCATCGAGCCGTTTCCGAACGTATACGCCTTCGCATCCACCGATCGGTACATGGAGAACGCGGCGAGGCATGGGCTCGTCGTGCTGGCCAACGTGATGCAGACTCCGACCTGGGCCTCTTCGCATCCCTCAGGGTTGTATCCCTACCGCTACGCCCCCAAGGATCCCCAGCTGATGGGCACTTTCATGCGCGCGTTGGTCGAGCGCTACGGCCCGAACGGAACGTTTTGGAAGCTCAATCCCGGACTGCCTCGAGACCCGATCCGTGAATGGCAGATCTGGAATGAGCAGGGGCTCGACGTCTTCTGGGCCACGCAGCCATGGCCGTCTACGTATGTCCGCATGCTGCGCGCGGCTTACACGGCGATACATCGTGCGGATCACGGCGCGAAGGTCGTAGCCGGTTCGCTCGTAGCCGCGGGGCCGACCAGCCAGTGGGCGCAGGCGGCGTCGCTTTACCGGGCGGGACTCAAGCGCTGGTGCGACGTCATCGCGGTCCATCCCTTCACCGATGGCTCAATTCCGGTCAACCAGAGCGTGGGCCGAGTGGTCACGATCGTACAGATGGTCCGCAACGTGATGCGCGAGTACGGCGACGGGCGCAAGCCGATCATCCTCACCGAGGTCACCTGGCCAGCCGCTCGCGGGGCGGTTCCGGCCAACCGATTGCTTGGCCTCGAGACGACCCCACGCGGCGAGGCCTTGCGGCTCACGGCCGCCTACGACTACCTCGCCACCCACACGCGTCAGACGGGCGTGTCTCAGGTCTACTGGTTCACGTGGGCCTCCGACTTCGATCGGAACGATCCTCAGTCCGATGTCGGCTACCGCTTCGCGGGCTTGCTGCGTATCACAGCCAACGGGGCGTTCATCCCGCAGGCCGTCCTCGGGACGTATGCTCGCGCCGCGCAGCGCTATGAAGGCTGCCGTAAGAGCACCAACGCCCGGGTTTGCGGCTGAGCCCGTCGCCGGCTCGTCGCATCCGCGAGCCACGTGAACGTTGTGTATCCGGCTCGCCGACCGCGCGAATTTGGTGGTAGGCTGGCGCGGAGCGCATCGGCCAGCTCGATGGTGTAGCGCGCGTCGATCGTTGGCTTGTAGGTTTACAACCTAGCGGTCGGGGGTGCCACGGTAAATCAGGCTGACGACAGCACGCAGACCGGATCGCCCGCAAGCGATCGTCGGTTACGGGAGCGGCGCGCAGCGGAAGCTACGCCGTCTTCCGAATGGGCGCGGACGCGCGAACGCACAAACCATGAGTCCGTGACCAGGAACGGCGCCCGCGTGACGGTGGCCAGTCTGGACGAGGACGGGTTCGAGCAAGAGCACACGGCGCTTGCATATATGCAGGCGCACGGCGGGCAACTGCCGACGCGGCGCGACGCCGTGTTCAAGCGCCTTCTCGCGTTGGCGGACCTCGCCGCGGCGGCCGCCGGTTTGGCTCTTTCCACGGCGCTGACCGGGCAGCGGTTCAGCGTGGCCAGCGTGGTCACGTTGCCGCTGATCATCCTGATCATGAAGGTTGGGGGCCGCTATGACCACGACGAGGTGGTACTGCGCAAGTCGACGCTTGACGAGGCTCCAGCGTTGATGGGGCTCGCGGCCGCGTATGCGCTCGCCTGGTCGCTGGTCACGATCACGTTCAACGTCCACTCCAGTCGTGGCGCAGTCATCGTGTTGTGGGGCGGGACCTGTGCTGCGCTGATCGCGTTTCGCGCGGCCGCGCGGGCGCTCGCGGGGCGCTTGGCCCCAGTCGAGCGGGTGCTGATCGTCGGCGGCGGCCCTGGCGCGGGGACGAGTGTCGCTCGGCAGCTGAGAACTGATTCGTCGGCAGGCGCCCAAATCGTCGGCATGGTCTCGCTCGACGAAGAGCGTCGTAGGCCCGGAGACCTAGCTTCGAACAACGGCCGGACTACGCCTTTGTCGGCGGAGGACCTGGGAGCCGTCGTGCGGCGCCTCGAGGTCCACCGCGTGATCGTGATTCCGCTGAGCGGTGACGATCCTGACTCGACGCTCGACGTGGTCACGGCAGCCCACACGGTCGGCGTCAAGGTGTCGATCGTGCCCAGCGAACTCGAGGTCGTCGGCTCGGCAGTGGAGTTCGACGAGGTCGGCGGTGTAACCGTGCTGGGCGTCAGACCCCCAAGGCTCAGTCGCTCCTCGGTCGTGGAGAAGCGGGCCATGGACATCGTTTGTTCAGCAATCGGTTTGCTCGTGCTGGCCCCCTTCGGCTTGCTCGTCGCGCTGGCGATCAAACTGGATTCGCCTGGACCAGTGTTCTTCCGGCAGCTGCGCATCGGCCGCCAGGGGAAGACCTTCCAGATGATCAAGTTCCGCAGCATGGTCGCTAGCGCAGAGCAGCTACGCCAAGAGCTCGAGGCGTTCAACGAGTCCGAAGGCATCTTCAAGATCACGGACGATCCCAGGGTCACGCGGGTGGGGCGGCTGTTGCGGCGCACCTCCCTCGACGAGCTCCCCCAGCTGATCAACGTGCTGTGGGGCGAGATGAGCCTCGTTGGCCCGCGCCCGCTGTTGCCTGAGGAGGACCGCCAGGTAGAGGGTCGGCATCGCTGTCGCCTCCAGCTGTTACCGGGCATGACCGGGCCGTGGCAGGTGCTTGGGCCTGAGCGCCCACCACTCGGCGAGATGGTCAAGATCGACTACCTGTACGGCGCCAACTGGTCGGCCTGGTCAGACATCAAGTTCCTGCTCCGGACGGGAGCTCACGTGATCGGGAGGCGCGGCGTGTGATTGGCCTCGGGCCTAACCGGATTGAGGCGGCCGCGCCCCGTCACGTAGACCGGGCCCAGTGCAGCGCTTCGTCGTGGGGCTACCGGTGAGCCCCGCGGCGCCTCCTCGCGTAGCGCTTGTGCACGATTTCCTTCTGGATCTGCGAGGCGCAGAGCGCGTTTTCCTGCAGCTGTGCGAGCTCTGGCCGGAAGCACCCATCTACACAGCCGTTTACGACGAACGCGGAACCGAGGGCAGGTTCGCCGGCCGCGAAATTCACAGCTCGTTCCTGCAGCGGCTGCGTCCCACGGCGCGGAACTTCCGCGCGCTGTTCCCGCTTTATCCCGCGGCGATCGAGTCCTTCGACCTGTCCGCATACGACCTCGTCGTGTCGAGCTCCTCCGCGTGGGCGCACGGCGTGCTCTGCCCCGAGTCAACCGTCCACGTGAGCTACTGCCACAACCCGTTCCGCTACGCGTGGAACCATCGCGATCAGGCTCTCGCGAGCCGTCGGGACCCGGTGACTCGCGCGTTCTTGCGTGGGGCGTTCCGCCGCTGGCGGCAGTGGGATCGGATGGCCGCACGGCGGACGGATCGCTACATCGCGAACTCGCACTCCACCGAGCGGCGGATCAGGGCGTATTTCGGGCGGGAGGCCAGCGTCGTTTACCCGGCAGTCGACATCGCGAGATTCTCGCCGGGGCCGGTGGGCGACCACTATCTCACCGTCACCGAGCTGATGCCACACAAGCACATCGACATTGCGATCGAGGCATTCAACCGACTGCGCTTGCCGCTGGTCGTCGTTGGCGATGGCCCCGAGGCTCGGCGGCTGCGAAGCCTGGCCGGGCCGACCATCCACTTCACCGGACGCGTGTCCGATGAGGTCGTTACGAAGCTTCTTCAGAGCGCTCGCGCCCTGATCGTCACGTCGTGCGAGGAGTTCGGGATCGCGGCCGTCGAGAGCCAGGCGGCTGGGCGCCCGGTTGTCGCAAGGCGCGCTGGCGGTGCGCTCGAGACGATGATCGAGGGAGTCACCGGCTGCTTCTGGTCCGGAGGACCGGCGGATCTGGCCGGCGCAGTCCTGGGGTTCGACGATGCAGCAGTAGATCCACAGGCGTGCGTCCGCAATGCGTCCCGGTTCAACACCACCAGGTTTCGAGCGCAGATGCTGCACGAGGTCGACGCCGCCCGCGCCTCGAGTGGTCGCTACGTCGGTCACCGCCAGCCCCTCTCCTCGACGCGGCTGGTGAGGCGCGCGGTCAGCACGGGCCCCGCGATCCGCGACTGATCAACACATTTGGCCTGACTGTCCCGTGGCGGTCGAGCTGCACGGGATGGTCAACCCGGGCGCCCGCGCCGTGCGCGCACCAGCTCGTGGGCCGCCGGGTCATGCATCACGGGCGGCTGCGTCTGGGGTTGGCAACCGGTCACGACCGCGGTCGGAGGCGGGAAGACCGCCAAGCTCCGCGTATCCCGGGGCGGTGGCGCCCGTGACTCTCGCATCGCGGTAAGCGACCTCGACATACACATCGATGATCTCGTCGAGCATCGTGTCGAAGTCGAACACGCCGGTCGCGCGTCGGCGAGCTGCGTCCCCCATCCGCGCGCGGACGTCGGAATTGCCGGCGAGGGCAGCCACGCACTCGCACATCATCTCGATGTCCCCGCGCTCGACCACGTACCCGGTTCTCCCTGCCCGGACCTGCTCTGGCACTCCTCCGACGAAGTACCCCACGACCGGCAGCCCTGCCGACATCGCCTCGAGCACCACGAGCGGAGAGCTCTCCGACTGCGAGGTGTGCAGCACCATGTCGGCGGCGGCGTAGACGGTGGCGGGACTGCGCCCTTGGTCGAGCACGACCACCCCGGCGGCGCGAAGCTCGTCCGCCAACCTGGTCCCGTGAACGCCCGCGCAGAGCGCCACGATCGTGACCCTACCGTCGACTGCGCGCGCGATCGGGACGAGGTCGCCCGCTCGGCTCTGATGTCCCACGCGCCCGACCCACGCCGCGACGACCCGATCGCGGTCGAGGCGCAGGAGACGACGGGCCTCCGAGCGGCCGATCGTGGGCAACGGTGGCAGTCCAGTCCTGATCACCCGTATCTCACCGCGAGGCGCCACGCGCCAACGCTCCGCGGCGGTGCGCTCAGCCTCTGAAACGGTCATCACCTGAGCGTGGCGGCGCGCCAGCCGACGCTCAGCGAGCGCGTACGCGGCGCGGAGGGGCAGCGGCACGTCCTCGATCTGGAACGCCCACGTGTGAGGGGTATAGATCGACGGAACGCCGGCCATACGCCCCGCGAGAGCGACGAGTAGCCCCGCTTTGGTGCTGTGCCCGTGGAGGAGAGAAACCCCGCGTGCGCGACACCAATGCGCGATCTTCTGCATAGC
The DNA here is from genome assembly GCA_963826395.1 of uncultured Solirubrobacterales bacterium. GTDB lineage: Bacteria > Actinomycetota > Thermoleophilia > Solirubrobacterales > Solirubrobacteraceae > Palsa-465. The sequence continues at coordinate 687,610 of CAWGWP010000001.1, forward strand.
GCGAGCGTCATGCCATGGATTGGGCGCGCGCTCCGCCCTCAACGGGAGGATGTCGACGCCGGCAGCCTCGAGGTCGTCGAGGACGCACGCGTCAGCCGGGCACGCCACGGTGACTTGCCAGCCAGCCGCTCGCAGGCCGTGCGCCAGGTTCGCCGCGTACTTCGGGACGCCGCCAGTCGTGGGCTGGAAGACCTGCAGAACATGTGGGCGTCGAGCTATCACGCGGTTCGACGCCGCGCGGGACCCCCCGTTCGAGGCTGCAAGCAGCCGGCCGTTCGATGCTGCGCGCAGCCGAGCCCCGACCCCGTTACCGGTGGGGTTCGCGCGTTCAACGCCCAACCGTACTCCGAAACGAAGGGTCGGCACAAGACTCCCAGATGTCCACGGCGCCTCCCGCTCAGCCGCAGCTGACCATTACCGTGACGGACCGACCGACGGCCGCGCGACTTTATCACCAGCGTGCCCGCGGGTGTGCTGGCAGGGAGGGGTCAACGCGGTCAGCCGACGACCTGGGAACGCGGGTCGTGGCGGGTCGGGTGCGATGAGCGCCGAGAAGTCCGGCAACGGATCCACATCAGATCAACGGCGCGCGCGCCGCCAAACGTGCGCCACATCTGGGGCTCCAGCGCCCACTCGCTCCCCCGAGCTGGCAAGGCGGACAACCAGCGAGGTCATCAATAGCGGCCGGTCCTCGGGGACGCCGTTGAGTGGCGTCTCACCTTATTGCCGCGACGGGCGACTCCGACCGAGAACGGCGCCGAACAGTAACCATGCAAAACCCCCGACGAACGCCAGGTAGGCCCAGTCGATGTTGAGCGGTGCGTAGCTGAACCGCACGTGATGCGATCCGGCGGGAACACTGATCGTCTGAAACAGCCCGTCCGCTCGGCCTACGCGGACAGGGTGGCCATCCACTTCGGCGCTCCATCCCGGGGCGTACGTTTCCAGGCGGACCAGCGCGGTCGGATGGGAGCAACTGAGTCGGGCCGATTCTCGGCTCTCGAAGGTGACGCTACATCCTGGGTCTGCCGCGCTGAAGTAGGGCTTGGCACCCGCGAGCCGATAGATCCAGGTGCTGGGGCTACGAAAAACCAGTGTGAACGTCGAGGGGCTCTGAGGCAGCGCTTGGCCGGCGGGTGTAAGCACGTATGAGACGCCGGCGTCGCGGTAGCCACGCAGGTTTCGCAGGAGCTCCTGCTGAGGCGACGGCGCGAAGACGGGCCGTCCTCCACCGCCATTGCCGACGAATACCGTGGGGTCGACCGCCTGGTCCAAGTGCCCGCGCACGTAATCCGCGAACGCGGACGGCGGGAAGTCGTTGACGTTGAGTGACGCGAGGCCGAAGTACGAGCCGTAATTGGGCTGCAACGGTCCTAACGTGAAGAACCGTGCGCTGCCCTCGTGCCGCTGCAGGAAAGCCACGGGCGTGAGGTCGAGTTGAACGGCGCGCGGCGCCGACGCTTCGGGAGCGACGAACATGGCGAATGCGTCGACGGCGAATAGGACCGCAAGCGACCGGACGCGGAGGCGAGCATCGCGCAGGAACGAGATCAATACGGCCGCGCCCAGCGCGACCAGGGCCCAGGCGATCGAGGCGGCGTAGTACGGGCGCTGATTGAACCGGGGGGGCAGATGTCGGATAAGGGTTTGAGCCTCGACGGCTGCGAGGACCACGATCGGGAGCACCGCGAGAGCGCACCAGACCACTCGTCGACGCCGCTCGGGCGCTCTCGCCACATCATCGAGGCCGAGCGCAGCGAGAATGATTACGGAGAGCTCCAGTGATGCGGTCGCGTACCGGTAGAACGTGACGTGCGACATACCGGGCAGCACACCGAGCACCCCGGTCAGTGCGTGGGGCGCGTCGTAGATGCGCGCAAACACCAGGAGTGCCCACCCAAGCAGGATCAGACGCAATCCGCGCCGCCCCCTGGAGAAGAGCCCGAGCAGGGCGAACATGAGTAACGAGGCGGTCAGATACCCGCCTACCGATCCCCAGAGAGTCGAGAGGACTTGCTTGGGGTCGGTGTAATCGAAGATCGGGCCGTAGACGTAGGGCAACACGAGTTGAGGCAACCCGACCGCTGGGAGGTGCAGGAAGCCCAAAAACGAACTCGCGTGAACTCCGAGGTCCGCGTGGTTCAGGTCGTCGACCATCGCGACCAGGAGCGGAGCGGATAGCGCCGTCCCAACTGCCACCCCGGCCGCGCCTTTGGCGGTCAACCGGAGCAGTCGCCTGCGATCGAGGCAGCCACAACGCCACGCAAACCAGAGAACGGCCATGGCTCCGTCGATGTACGCGACTTCGGGGAAGCCGGCGTAGAACGAAAGCGCCCCGGAGACCGCAATCAGCCACCAACCGCCGCGGCGCCCCGCCTTGGCGGCGTCGTACGCCAGCTCGACTCCGAGCAGCAACAGTGGCAGGAACGCCACCGGGTTGACCGCCGCATGCGAGAACCAGGCAAACGTCCCGTTGAGGGCGAACGCCACCCCCGCCGCGGCGCTGGCCCAACGATTTATCGATATGCGCCGCAGCAGGAGGTAGGTCGAGAGTCCGGCGACGATCTCGAGCAGGATGTGCTCGTACAGCTGTCCGTTGGACAGCAGAGTGAGCACTGTGAGCGGGAAGAACGCGGCCGACTGCATCTCTCCGGCTAATGGCATGCCGGTTGCCGCGTACGAGTTCCACCACGGCATGCGAAGATGGAGCAAGTCCAGCGCGGCCCGATGGCTCAGCGCTTGCGAGATGTACCCGTTGTTGGGGTCGATCGTTATCTGGCCGCCGGCGGGGCCCTGCACAACGGCGCTCGTCAGCCCGCTACGCGGACCAAGCGGGTTGGGATCGGAGAAGTCGAGCAGGAATGGGAGGTTGGCCGCCACGACCGCGGCCACGATGATCAACATCGCCTTTGTGTCGGGCGATAGCCGGCGCGCCGCGGCCAATGGCCGTGCAAGGACGCGATTCCGCGCGACCCGCGGCTCGGCAACCCCGGCGACGCCACTCTGTTCTTGTTCCACGCTCAGGAGTCTTGCTGCCGGACGAGGGATGACGGATCATCCCGCAAAGCCGGCGAAAGCGTGGCTAAGAAATTTCCGCGCGCCCCTTCACCCAGGGCACACCGCCGTTTTGAGCTCGCGGGGCCAGGAGGCCGGCCCGGTCGGTGGATCATGCTTGCGCTGCGTCGGCGAGCAGCGTTCGCATCCGAATAGCCGCTGGGGCCGGATTCGCCCGCGGCGTCGCCGCGCGCATTGCCGCGGCCGCGACCTCGTCTCGTCGCCGTCCGTCCCGGGCGATGAGCAGCATGGCGTTTGCGAGGGCGTCAGCGTCACCGGATTCAACCCATTCTGCGCCGGCCGGTCCGAGCGACTCCCGGAGTACCGCCAAATCGGAGCAGATCGAGGGCGTTCCATGGAGGGCGGCCTCGAGTGGCGGAAGGCCCGCCCCCTCGAGGAAGGACGGCATGACCAGCGCAATCGCCCCGCTGTACAAGGCGCACAGCTCGGCATCGCCGACCCAACCGCGTCGCTCCACTCGTGGGCCGCTGATCGACAGGCGTCCGTCTCCGACGACGATCAAGCGGGCATCGAGGCCGCGACTTCGTGCCTTCGCCCAGGCGGACTCAAGGACCTCCGGAGCCTTCCGCGGCTCAAGCGCTCCGACCCACAGGAAGTAAGGGCCGCCCAGCTCGCGGCTGGGGCCCGCGCGGTCCGGACACGCGGTCACCGGCGGCTGGATCACCGCGACCCGGTCTGGCTCAAGGCTCCACACGTCTAAGGCGACGCGCCGAGTTTGCTCGGACACGGCTGCGACCCGAGCAGCCCTCCCCGCAAGCGATCTCGGCCTCGCGAGCAGATGCCAGACGCGCTCATACGGGGTGAAGTCTCGCGGCCGCTGGACCCAAGAGAGGTCGTGCAAGGTAAGCACTAGCGGCACGTCTGGCGAGACCGCGATCGGCGCGGGAGCCGGAACCCATACCACGTCGACGCCACCCACCAGCACGTCGAGCCGAGGACGTTCGGCGATCGCCGCCGCGCCGAAGAGAAGCCGGCGCGGGATGCGCGTTCGGTAAGCCGATGTCCCGGGAGGCAGCTGGGCGGAACCGCCAGGAAACAGCACGCGCCACTCGTCCTCCGGGTAGCGACCGGCCATTGCGGCGAGCAGCCGTGAGGTCACCCTAGCGACCCCGCGCTGTCCGTTGCTCGCCAAGCTCCTTCCGTCGATGCCGACCCTCATCCGTCTCCCGTAATCACTCGTTCACCTCCCCATTCTTCCGCGCGCGGGATCAGCGCGTTCTCCCCGCCTGTGTTTAAGTGGCCTGAGGACCCTCAACTGAAGGGATAAGGACACTTGTAACCTCCCGATCGTGCCGAGCTCATGGACGGCTTCGAGACCGCTGCGCGTGCTCGGCCGCGCGACCCGCGCGCTGCGATCGGGCTCAGGTCAGCGCGGCTCACCGACAGCGACAGCGGTGGACCGTCTCGACTCATGGCTCGAGCACTTCGCTGGCACGCGGCTGCGTCAGATCGATGCTGACTGTGCGGGTGCTGGGGCGGAGGCGTTCGCGTTCTTCCGGGGTCTCGACGCGGACGTTTGGGCGTTGCTGCTCACCAAGCAGTATGAGGTATTCCCGCACATCCGCGCGCTCCTGCCCGATGTCCCGGATCCGGCGCTGCAGGAGGTTTGGAACGGAGCCAGCGGTGTGCCCCTTGCCGCCCAGAGTCAGGCCTTCTACCAGAAGCTGATAAACCGGTTTGAGCAACATTCGGACTGGCCGGTTCGTGATTGCCGGGTGCTCGACTTCGGCTGCGGCTGGGGGCGGCTGACCCGGTTCGTGGCGCGCGACGTGGAGCCCGGGCGCCTCTACGGCTGCGATCCGGTGGAGGACATCCTCGAGGTATGTCGGCGGAGCCGACTCCCCGCAACGCTCGCGCGCAGCGATTTCGTACCCGAGCGACTGCCGTTCGATGAGCCGTTCGAGCTTGCGTTCGCGTTCTCCGTCTTCACCCACTTATCGGAGGACGCTCATCTGGGTTGCCTGCGGGCGCTGCACGACGGGCTGCGGCCCCGTGGGCTCTTGGTCGTGACTCTACGACCGCCCGCGTACCTCCAGATGTGCGCTCTGATGCACCCGTTGCTGTCATCGCTCAGCGACGGGCAATTGGAGCGACCGCGATACCTGTTTGCTCCCCACGCCACGGCGCCGATGCAGCCTCCCGACGCAAGCCGCGAGCCGACCTACGGCGAGGCGGTCATCACGATGCCCTACGTGCGCGAGCGGTGGTCCGAGCTGTTCGAGGTGCTCGAGGTTGACCTCCTGGTTGACGACCTCTACCAGGTCATGCTGACGCTGAGGCGTAGGAGCCATTAGAGGGCCATCCTCAACGACTAAGCGCCTTCCCGTGGGAAGTAGACTGGAAAGCGCGTGAGCAAGGAGATCGGGAGCCGCGATGGGACGTTGGCTACTCCCGCGGCCGTAGGTGTCGGTGAGGTCACCCTCTCCGAGCGGAGGGCCGCCGGTGCGGAGCCCGCGCCGGTCGCCGCCTGAGCAGGTGGCCGAGGCTCGAGACACCCGACCGCCATCGAGTCAGGCTCAGCTCCCTCCTACAGTGGGCGACATCGGGTTTCCTGCTCCCGGATCGCTTGTACCGAGGACGCGAGTCATAGTGACAGGCTGGGTTCTGGGGATCGAGGCTCCAGTCACCCGCGCGGTCCTGTTGGTCGATGACGAGAACGTTGCGGACGTGCGGATCGGTCACAGCAGTCCTGACGTCGCCGCGTCAAATCGAGACATACAAGCGGCAGACCGGGCGGGGTGGGACGCGGTCATCGACTTGCGGGGCGTCCACGGACAGAGCGTCAGCCTCACGCTAGTCGCGCGAACATTCCGAGGCGACTGGGTCGAGATCGCCAAAACGGAGCTTCGCGTCGAGCAGCCCGCACCCTCAGATGGGCGCCGAGCTGTGTTCACCATCGCACAGAATGAGCCTAACTTCCTTCTGTTGTGGGTAAGACACTACCGTCGACATTTCGACGCCTCGGATATCTACGTACTTGACCATGACAGCACGGACCGAAGCATTTCTGCCGTCCGCGAGTTGTGCAACGTCCTCACGGTCCATCACGAGCTGACCTTCGATCACGTATGGCTGAAGTCGACGGTAGAGAACTTCTTCTCGTTTCTGCTCGGTTCGTACCCAGCGGTGCTATTCAGCGATGTAGACGAGTTCGTCGTCACGGACCCCGAGCGTTACCCCGATCTCGGGACATACATCGAGAACCTGCGCCAACCCGCGGCGTGCTGCACCGGCTACAACGTTGTGCACTACTCGGACGAGCCGCCACTGGACTTCAGCGAGCCCGTACTCAAGCAGCGGAGGTACTGGCACCATTCGCCTGGTTGGTACTCGAAGCGTCTGCTTGGCAGGACTCCGCTTTCGTGGAGCGTGGGTCTGCATCAGGAGTACAACGCTCCCGAGGCTCTGCCGGACCCGGACCTACGACTGATCCATCTGCATCGAGTCGACTACGACTACTGCCTTGCCCGCCACCGCGCTGTCTCGAGCCGGCAGTGGCCCGAGGCCGACCTGAAATTGAACTTCAATTCGCAAGCGAGGATCGTAGAGCCCACGGAGTTTCGCGAATGGTTCTTACACGGCGAGGACCTGGAAGGTGCGGAGCGCGAGATCATCCCTGATCGCTTCAGGGAGTCACTGTGACGTACGAACGCCTAGAGTAGAGCCCGTGACGGCGACAGGTTCCGAGGTCGGCAGGGTCACAGACGCCCCGTCGCCGGCGGTCGCGCCCCCGCCGGGCAGTCCGCGCTTTGCGCTGTTCGACTCACTTCGCGGGATTGCCGTCCTGTTCATCATCACCTATCACGTCACGAGCATTACCGGCGTGATTAACGAGAAGGTGATCGGGGACACGATCATCGTCCTCGGGAACCAGACGCTGCTCCTATTCTTCGTAATCTCCGCGTTTCTGCTGTACAGGCCGTTTGTGGCGGCGCGCGCGGCCGGACGCAGCGTGCCCAGCGTTCGGCGCTACGCCCGCAGGCGCGCGTTGCGCATCGTACCCGCGTACTGGGTAGCGCTCACAGCGCTGGCGGTGTTTCCGGGGATTCCCGGCGTTTTCAGCGGCGATTGGTGGCGCTACTACTTCTTCCTGCAGCTCTACTCGCAGCGCACCTCCGGAGGCGGCATCCCGCCTGCGTGGAGCCTTTGCGTCGAAGTCGACGTTCTACCTCCTCCTTCCGATATGGGCACTGGCGATCCGGCGCGTCCGGGTCGGGACGGGGCCGCGCGCATGGATGCGAGGTGAGATCGCCGGCCTGGTGGCCGTGGCCGCCTTCGGCATCGTGGTGCAGGTGCTCGCGACTCGCCAGGTGATCTCGCGCGTCGCCGCGGAGAGCGTGCTCGGTCAATCGACCTGGCTGGGGCTGGGGATGGCCCTTGCCCTGGCGAGCGTCGTCGTCGAACGCCGCCGTGACCAGCCGCGAATCGTCCGAGAGATCGTCGAGCGACCAGAGTTGTGCTGGCTCGGCGCAGTCGTCGCACTAGCCGGGCTGACGGCGATCCAGCATCCGGGCGGTCTCTTCGCCCTGCTCGTGCAGGTGAACTCAAAACAGCCATACGCCAGGACATTTGCCTCGATCGCGTTGACTTACGTGTTCACCGCTCTGCTCGTCCTGCCGGCCGTGTTCGGGGAAAATGCCGGCGGGGTTCCTCGTCGCGTCCTGGCCTGGGCGCCGCTGGCGTGGCTCGGACTCGTCTCGTATGGGGTCTACCTCTATCACCTCACCGTGGCTCAGCTGATCGCACTCCCGTCCGGTGGCCCAGCCTTTACGGCATCTGGTCTCGGTCTCATGTCGAAGCTCCCGGTAGCCAGGACACCGATCCTCTTTGCACTGACCGTCCTCGTCACTGCGGCGCTGGCCGCGATCAGCTACTACATAGTCGAGCTGCCGTTCCTGCGGCGCAAGGAGCCCGAGTCGCGGACGACACGAACAGCGTTCGCCGCGTCGGACGGCGTCCACTCGCCCGCGCCCGAGGTCACCGGCCCCGCGTTGGTCGAGCCGTCCGTGGCAGAGCGGCGCGACTAGCGAACGCGTCGTCCGTCCCGCCCGCCTCGTAGAAGGTCGGCCACCGCGCGCAGCGACGGCTTGGTGTTCATCGGCCAATGATCGGTAAGCCAGGCCTCGATCTCGTCTGGCGGCGTCCTTCGTTTCCGCTGGACTCTCCAGCGTTTGACCAGGATCATGGGGAAGGAAACGGCAATCGCGGCGTAGGCTTTCAGCGCTGCCACGGTCGCGCGGCGGCGCACCGCGGCACCGAACAGGAGAACCTGGATCACCGCGAAGCGGGGGAGGACCTTAAGTAGCACTGAGAGCGGCAGGTTCTTCCACACCAGCAGGTGGGAGTTCTTGATGAATTGGTACAGCTGGAAGTGCCCCAGCGCGCCGGCGGTCGCGCCCACCGAGTGCAGGACCCGGGCTCGGGGGGCAAGCACGACGCGATACCCCGCGAGTCGGGCGCGAAAGCAGATGTCGACGTCCTCGAGGTACGCGAAGTACTGGCGGTCAAACATGCCGATGTCGCTGAGGATCGCTCGCCTGTAGATGCACGCCCCGCCTGAGGCCGCGAAGATCTCGGGATACCCGTCAGAGGGCGCGTCTGAGACCTTCTCGCCGTGTCCATCGCGATACGGAAGGCCCCACTTAGAGAGAAACTCTCCCCGGGAGTCCACGAGCTCGGGGTTCTCGCGCAGGACCATCAGGCTTGCGGCGATGTCCGCGTGCTCCATCGCCGCAAGCAGCTCCTCGGCCCAGCGCGGGTCCGGGACAGCGTCGTTGTTGAGCAGCGCGACAAACTCCCCCGTGGACGACTTGATTCCCTCGTTGACACCTCCGGCAAACCCGTAGTTCAGCGGAAGGGGAATGGCGATCACCTCCGGGTAGTTCACGCGGATGAACTCGATCGAGCCATCCGTTGAGGCGTTGTCGACGACGACTACCTCGAGGTCCCCGATCGTCTGCTCGCGCAGCGCGGCCAGGCAGTCACCGATCACCTGCCGCCCATTCCAGTTCGGGATGACGATCGACAGCAGCCCCTCTGAGGCCGGGGGTGGGACCCGCGAACGCGGGTCTGCAAAGATCGTCGACGCCGTGCGCCGCCGTAGGACGGCCCTTCGCTTCTGGAGCATCCGCGGGACGCGCAAGCACGCGCTCAGGCGACGGCCAAGGTAAGGACGGAGCAGGCCTCGTTGTGGGGTCTGGAGAACGCCGTAAACGAAGCGCAGCTCCTCTTTGAGGGTGGGACCGATAGCACGGACGAGATCGCGCATCGAATAGTTCTTCACCTGCAGAAACAGCTTGTTGCGGCTCGTCGCCCCCCATTTGAACCACGTGTCCAACCCCGCCGTCGCCGAACCGACGTGGCGTACGACCGCGTCCCCCACGTACGCTGCCTTCCACCCAGCGGCCACGCCCCTGACCGCGACATCGACATCTTCGAGGTAAGCGAAGAAGTCCGAGTCGAAGAAGTCGCCTCCTATCATGATGTCCTCGATGAAGCGGCGGCTGTACAGGGCACCGGCCGCGTTCACGCCGTACACATCTCCCGCCTGGTACTGACCGACGTCGATCTCCCGGTAACCGAGTTGTGTGGCGACCGAGTCCCACGCGAACTCGATGCCGACCGCGTCGAGGATGCGCGCGTCGTCGGCGAAGACGACCTTCCCCTGCCACGAGCCGTACTCCTCGGTGCTCGCATCGGCGGCGGCGACGAGTCGCTCCAGGAAGTCCGCCGCGGGGATCGCGTCGTTGTTGAGGGTGAGAATGTACTCGACGGATGGGTCGGCTAGCGCCTTTGCGATGCCGACGTTGTTCCCAACAGCGAAGCCGAGGTTGGAGTGGTTCTGGACGATCTCGGCGTCCGGTGACAGGCGTCTCACGCACGCCACGCTCTCGTCGGTCGAACCGTTGTCCACGACTATGACCCTGAAGTCGCGCCAGGTCTGCCGCTGGAGCGCGCCGAGGCATTCCGGGAGGAACGCCTCGCCGTTCCAGTTCACGATCACGACCCCGAGCCGGGTCATGGGATCAGGCATCGAGGAACGCAGCCACGCGCGCCATGAACGGCTCGTCGAACGACTGGTTCCAGTCGCGGCTCCAGCGCACGTCGCTCCCGCGCACGCGCCGCTCGACGTCGTCGACCGCGGCGACAGCATCGATCAGCCCGCGCGCGATGTCCGCGACCGTAGGCTCTGCTGTGATCAGGTTCTCGGAGATTTCGGCCATCCGGTTCGGCGTCTTGTTCTCGAAGCTGTTGGTCACGGTTACGATCCCGGCGGACGCCATCTCGATCGGCACGAGGCTGGGGTGAGGGGTATACATCAGCGCGAGGCCGACGTCATGGCTACGAAGCTTCTCCGCATATGTGCGCTGCTCGTTGCGCGGCTGCAAGCGAAGGACCGCCCCGTTCCCAAGCACGACTTCCTGACCGCCGTCGAGGCTGCCGATTCCGTTCAGCTCCCACGGCGGCCGCAACGCGCCGGCATCAACGGCGTCGCGCAGCGCCAGGACCCCGAGCTCGAACATGTTGCGACTCGCGTGTGACTCTGGGCGGGCGTAAAACAGGAGGCTGCGGGTTGTCCTCGCGGAGAGCTCGGCCCTCGTCGGCGGGTCGATCGCGGTTATTGCGTTCTGGAACGCGGCCGACGCCGCGTCGCCGGCCCCCACGCCCTGGCCGTACACGCCGATCCCGTGGCGGCGGAAGTAGTCCCGAAGCAGTTCGCCGGAGAAGAGCGCAAAGTGCGGGAAGGAGTAGGACTCGCCCGCGAGTGCGGCGTAGGTGCCCATTGGAAATGTGAGCGGCTCGTATTCCTGGATCAAGTAGACGAAGCGGTCGCGCTCGAGAGCCGTGAGCGCGCTGTGTGCGATGTGGGCCGTCCACCACGTCGTCGCGATGAACCGATCGGAAGGGCTGACCTCTAAGCCCTGCTCGCGTGCAAACGTCACCTCGACCTTTTCAAAGAACCCCGTGAGGTTGCTGTAGGACTCGAGCTGGCTCGCCCAGGAGTCGGGTAGCGCCTCGACAGGGTCTACCGTCACGACTCGCGTGCGGACGCCGCGCTCCGCCAACCGCCTGGCGAGGTTGAATTTGGCGATGTAGCCACCGAAGAAATGCTCGAGGTCGATCGTTGGGATGAGGATGTTCACCCTCTCAGGCGCATCGTCTCGGACCGCGAGGTAGAGGGGGGCGATCTTGTCGGCGATCGCGCGCGCCGTCTCGACGATCCTGCTGCCCTGCTGATCGTCGCGCTGGTGTGTCGGCGTGAGGGTGAGCGGCGGAGTAGCGCCTGGTCGCGCGCGAGGTGGCAAGCGGACACTCGCTGCGAGCACGTGACGCCAGCCGAACGCGCGCATGAGCATCCGTTCGGCCCCGAGCGTCTGAGGCGATCCCACGCGTTCCTTGATTGCTCTCCGCCCGAGGGTGAGGAGCGGTCGCAGCGAATGGTCGGCGTCGAGGAACGCAGCGAGCGAGCGGCGCTTCGCGGGAGTCATCCGCTGCCCGCAGCGCATCTCCAGCACGGCCGCGAACTGCATCAGACGGCACGCGTCCGTGAAGTACTGCCCCCGCCAGATGGCCAGCACCTCCCGAGGCCCGTGCAGGAGCGAGGCCGTCCCGACGCGCGCGCCGGCCCCCTGATTTGCGGCAGAGTGGCCGAGAACAGACTCGCGATGTTGTACGTAGTCGTACAGCGGACGGTTGATGTAGGCGATGTCTCCGAGCGCGAGCGCTGTCACCCCGATCCAGTGATCGTGGAAGTGAGCGAACTGCGCAGGCGGAAACGGGAGGGCGTAATCGAGCAGCTCTCTTCGGAAGAGGGAGGCTGCTCCGGTGATCGAATTCGTGAGCATCAGCGTCAACAGATCGGAGTGGTTGTTGCGGCGCTCACGCCAATATGTCTCGGAGATCAGCCCTCCTTCCGCGTCCACCACCCGGGCGTCGCTGTAGACAAGCTGAGCATCGCCGATTACGTCGAGCAGAGCTTCCAGCTTGTGCGGGTACCAGTCGTCGTCTTGATCGGCCAGCGCGACGAATTTCGCTTCGGAGGGCACCATCGCGAGGGCGCGCTCGAAGTTCAGGTAAAAGCCGCGTCGTTGCGGCGACCGGGAGACAACGAACCGCGGATCGTCGCCGACGGCGTCCTGGATTGCCCGGAAGCGCTCGAGCGTCGAGCTCTCATCGCTGATGATGCACATCCAGTTGCCATGCGCCTGGCCTCGAATCGATTCGAGCTGACGCTCAAACAGGTCGGGTGGAGGGTCGTGCGTGGCCATGCAGATGGCGACGAGCGGGCCTGCCGCGGGCTGGCCCGCGGGCGGGACCGCCGGCTGCCGGCGATGCGCTATGGCGATGCGGGCCAGCTCCGTCAACACCAAGCCTGCACCTGCGAGCTCGGCTTGCAGAAGGAGCTCGCAGGTCTCGCTACGGGGGTCGGGACTTACCCGTGCCAGCCCCCAGAATCCCCGCGCCGGCCCCTCATCCGGAGAGAGCTCGCGACGCGGCGTCCCGAACGCCAGCAGCGGCTGTGCCTCTCCGTCGACGACGAGCCCAAGAGAGCGAATTGGCGTGTCAGCGTCAACGTTCCAGCCGCACACGAACAATGCCGTCCCCGCCCCCACGGACAGCTCCGTTGGCGGTTGGTAGTCGAGGTGCGCCCGCATCAGTGCCTCGGACGGTCGCAAATTCGTCGGCGGTGGGTCGTCCGAGCCGAAACCCTGGTCGGTGACTGCGGTCACGCCCGGGAGTCAAGCATTCGCTCTACGTCGATGCCGCGCACGCGAGGCGCGGTCGTCCCGACAGCGCTGGCGCCAACGTCACGTAGAGCCGCGTTTTGGTGGTGCTTCCCGGAAGCGCAACAGCCACTCGGGCGATCACGGGTCCATCGTTGTTGTGCGGTTGCTTTGAGAGGATGTCAACGACGCTCGCGTATCTGCGCTTGCCGATCGCGTACTCACTGCCGAGCTGGACGGCGATCGCCGTCGCTGTCGTCCCGGTCGCCACCCCTCGGCTCCGGAGGTTGTAGATGACGCCGTCGAGAACCTCGCCGGTTGGTAACGTCGCTGCCCCGGTCAAACACGCGTCTACGCTGACCGCGCCCCGGCGTGGTAGGCGAGCGTCCAAACGGCCGCTGATGGCCCGTATTGCTGAGTAGACCTGATGATTCGGATCGGGATCGCCACCAAGGGCCACCACCGTGCCGATCACTAGCACCACGAAAACCCCTAAGACGGGCACGATTCCTACCGACCGCACCTGTTGGCCGCTAACCACTGGAGCCAACCAGTTGATGAGCGACCAACCGAGGACGAGCCAGACCCACATCCCTGCAGGGGAAGCCCACCAGGACACGTAGGCGTTCGTGAAAGCCCCGGCGCCGGTGCTCGGCGCGGAGGCCATCAACGCGAACAAGGCTGCGCATAGAACCAGCGCGAGCACTCCACCATACGCCAAGTCCCGTCTTCCCCTTCGCCATCCGAGAATCGCAACGCCGATCAGTCCGGCGAGCACCAGGAGGGACGACGCGATCTGGAGAACACCCGGCGTTGTCAACAGGTCTGCGAGACGCGGAAACGTACTCTGGGGACCGCGTAACCACCAAGGCGGAATGCCGATTGCTCGAACGACGGCATGCCAGCCGCCTGCTACGCCCAGGGTCGGACCGCGATTCCCCAGGGCTGCACTAACGATCTGTGTCAGGTTACCCGGGTGGTGGAATATCTCATCCACCACAGGAAAGCTCCAACAGATGACCACCACTGTGACGGTGAGGATCACCGAGCGGCGCAGCTCGCCTGGCGGCCGCGAGTCCTGCTGATCGACCCGCTCGCTGGGTGGCTCTGTGGGTGATCGACGTGAAGCAACCAAACCCCCGAAGCCGGCGACGACGAGAGCAACGCTTGGCAACACGAATGCGAGATGGGACTGAATCGCAAAACTCGCAACGAAAACAGTCAGCGGCAGGAGCCGGTAATCGCCGCAGGCAACCGACCAACTCAGGAAGATCAGCAGTGTGAATGGCAGCAACCCCGCTGACGGGTTCCAAATGTCGTGTAGCGTCTCTGCCGGAAGCGAGGCGAGCATGAGAGCGATGGCCGCTGCCGTGCCCAACATGAGCGGAACCCCACCTCGTCTACCAGAGAGGGCGACTGCGCCTATGACGGCGCCCACGTTGACCAGCCCGATGACGACGGTCATGCTGATGGCAGGCAGAGAATGTGCGGGCAGCGCCAAGAGCCAGTAAAGCATCGGTCCCGGGCTGTGCACCGACCGGCCCGCGATCCCAGACACCTGTGAGTACACACCTACCAGCGGCGTGTTGGAGGTGAACACATCGTAAGCCCGTGTAGCTATGGCGCCATCATCGCCATGCGGAACCCAGCCGACGACGACGCCGTGAACGGTCGCGACGATGATCGGCAACGCCGCGGCGAGGCCTACAGCGACGGCAAGGCGGGTCCGCTGGGACAGGCCGCCCGTCGGTAGTCGCGGGGGAGAGCTAGAGCGGTTGGAGACCAGAGCCAAAGTATGCGAGGTGAGTCGGATCGCTCGCCGGAGAGCACTCTAGGTTCCGGTGCCTGGTGAACGCAAGGTCGCTCCTGGGCGGCGACATCCGCGACCTAGGGGGTCCAGTGCACGCTCAGCACGTTCTGTTGGATCGCGACGATCGTTGCGGACAACTCGAGAATCGGGGAGAACCAAGCGAATCGGAGGTTTCCATCGGTCCAGTCCCAGTGCGCACAGGCATGCCAGCGACGGCAAGCCGAGGAACGCCAGGCGGGCGTCGTAGGCGGCGGTATTGAACGCCACCACCCAGACCGATGTGAAGGCCGCGATGACAAGCGTCACCAATACGCCCAGTTGATGGCGACTCAGGCGCTCGACGCCGTTCGAAGAATTCCTAACGGTAGCCAGTCGAGACAGCGCGAGGACGACAGCTAACCAGAACACAGCGTCGACGGCCAATGGCCAGGTGAATGGCGGCATCGTCGAGGCGTACCAAAATTGGTGCAGGACCCTACTAGGGACGCTCAAGAAGATGAGCCGCAGCGGGTCGTGCAGCACGTACGGACCAAGGGTCCCCAAGCCACCTAGTGGCGCAAGGTAGTGCTCCGACGCGGCGATGGCGAGCGGATCGCCGTACCTGACGTCGTTCTGGACTAGATACCAACCTCCGATCACCAGCATCGTTACCAACGCGGCTGCGATCACTTGGGCTCGGGGGGCCCATCCCCTGCGGGCAAGCGCGATGGGGATCAGTACGACGATCGCCGTGAGCGCGGAGAGCTTTGTGAGCACGAGAAGACCGAGCAGCGCGCCGACGATCACAGACCATCGCAACGCGGCCGACGCCACCGCCCGAACGCCGGCATACGCGAGCCCGGCTCCCAGGACGTTGACGAGGTTGTCGTTCGTAACGAAGGACGAGAGGAATAGAAACCTGGGTAGGAAGGCGACGATGGCCGCAGCGATGACCGGAATCCATTGCTCGGTAGTTAGAACACGTACGGCAAGGAACGTGAGGTAAATCGTCAAGAGGCCAAGAAGTAGGTTGGGAATGCGTAACCAGAGCAAGAAGCGATGGTCAGAGGAGCTGTGGCGCAGGTAGAGACCATGGCCCAGCGCGAGCGTGATTAGCGATGCGGGCCCAGGGTCGACATTGTGCGCCGGCTGGCCCATCATCCGCTGCCACCCTGCGAGAAGAACGTAGTAGAGCGGCGGTTGGTGGAGCTCGTTACTCAGAAACGCGGCACTCGGGCGAGGACGCAAGTCCCGACGGTGGAGCAGACTGGGCGGTATCCGGTACCAGTGGCCGGCTGCGATTACCTCGACGTTCTGAACATGACTAGCCTCGTCCTGCGCTTCCCAAGCCGGTGTCTTGACCGACACAACCGTTCCCAGCGCAACAAACACAGCCGCTACACCGATAAGCCCCACTGTCTGGCGTCGAGCATTCAGCAGCCGCGGAAGCGCGCCACTGTTGGCCGATGAAGTGTCGACGGCCATCAACGCGGCTATCGTAGATGCTGCCGGTTCGGGGGAGCGGGTGAGCGACGTGGCGGTGGTGTCGTGCGCGGCGTCTCAAGCGTTCCGTCGAGGCGTCCGGGCCGTGAGCGACTTGGCCCGGGCAGGAAATGTCGACCTCCCGGCGTTCGATCTTGATCTAGACTGCGCACGCCCGTGGAAGCGATGTACCTGAACATGGAGCGGCTCGTGGCCTACCTCGAGGAGAACCCCTCGAGCTGGACGCTCGGCCCGAACTGCGACATGGACAGCGATCCCGGCCAGTGGGGTCATTCGCTGGTCAACAACGCCGAGATCCTGTTGCCGTGTCTGGATGTGGCCGGCGCCGGCTCGGTGATCGAGATCGGCGCGTATGCGGGAGACGTGACGCGACTGCTGCTCGGCTGGGCAAGTGGTTCTGGCGCGCGGCTGTGGGCCGTCGATCCCTCGCCCCAGGAGGCGCTTGTGCGGCTGGCTGAGGAGAACGCGAACGTCGAGCTGGTGCGCGAAACGAGCCAGGAGGCGCTGCGCCACTTGCCGGTGCCCGACGCGCTGGTCATCGACGGGGACCACAACTACTACACGGTGAGCGAGGAGCTGCGGCTGATCAAAGAACGAGCCGCGGGCGGCGCGCTGCCGTTGCTCCTGTTCCACGATGTGTCGGTGGCCGCATGCCCGGCGCGACCACTACTTCGCGCCCGAGCGAATTCCCGCCGAGCACAGGCAGCCAACCGTCAACGGCGGACTTCGCCCGGATGACCCCGGCATCCGCTCAGACGGCCTGCCGTACACGTCGGTGGCGGCGAACGAAGGAGGTCCTCGCAACGGGGTGCTTACCGCGGTCGAGGACTTCGTCGCAGCCGGCGAAGGTCTTCAACTCGCGATCGTGCCGACGTTCTACGGCCTCGCGGTGGTATGGGAAGGCAGCGCCCCATGGGCGGCCGAGCTCGCCGCGACCCTGAGACCGTACGACCGTCATCCCGTCCTGGAAAGGATGGAAGCAAACCGCGTCATGCACCTGACCTCGATGCACGCGCACGCGGTGGAGTCGATAGTGCTGGACGAGAAAAACCGCCACAAGGACGAGTTCCTGAGCAGGCTGCTCGGCTCGAGGGCGTTCGCGCTGGCGGAGCGGATCTCGCGCTGGCGCCAGCGAGGCATGCCCTGGTTCTCCCGGGAGGGAGTCCGGCGGCTGCTCAACGAGTGATCACCCGCGCTCCGCGGTGAGCCGGGATCAGTTGAGTCCGTCGACCCGCTGGAGGATGTAGGCGTCCTGTGCGAGCAACAGGGCGTGCGGGTAGAACCTAAGCAACCGACCCTCGAAGTTCTCCGCGACCGCCTGCTCCACGTACGCGTTGCTGACGTAAGCCGCGCCGTAATGCTCCACGTTCAGGCGACCGCGGGTCTCGTTGTGTTCCTTGTACAAAAAACCGTCCGCCGGGGCCTGGAAACCTTCGGGGCCGGCGTCGTTGACGTTGTGCGTGGTGAACAGCAATAACCCATCTGGATTGAGCATTTCGTTCAGCCGCTTCAGCCAGGGCCCCCATTGCTGTAGCGAGAGGTGACTGAAGAGCGATACGACCACGATCACGTCATAGCGACCGTCGTGAGCGAGGTCCTCGGCCAGAGTAGTGGAATAGAAACCGTCCACTCGGAACTTCTCTTTCACGAAGTTGACGGCGCGCTGGTCTATGTCCGAGACCGTCGACTTCGACGGGCTGATCATGTGAACGAAGTGCCGCGTGAGCCTGCCGTACCCGCACGCAAACTCGAGAAAAGAGTCGGCTTGACGGAGTGAGAAGCCAACCTCGGAGAGCGCGCTCTCGACCTCGTGGGCGTTCCACTCGCCGCCTCCGAAGTAGCCTCGCGCGGCGCGGTAATAACGGAAAGCGGTGAGCGGAGCCTCGGTCTCGATCCGCGACGACTCCCAGTACATGAGGTCATCGTGCTCGTCGATGGCTGAAACGAACCTCCCGCCGTACTTCCGGCGGTACTTGCCGGCGGCGAGGTAGCGCGCGAACGGCCGGTGAAGCTTCGCCAGGGCCGGCCGCAGGGGAGCCGGTGTCAGCTTTATCAGCTTTGGCCCGTGCTGTCGCGCCGCCTGCGTGATGGCCGCGAACGCAGATCGGAACCGCGCGATGGGACCGAAGTTCCCCGCGGTGCGAATCGCGTGAGTCAAACTCGCTCGGGCGTTCCAGGCGACTCGATGTCCCACTACTGCGCGCTGCAATGTCGGGCGGTGAGCGAGACCGCTGGCCCATACAGATAGTCGGTGTCTTCGAGCACGTTTATTTCGCGCCAACCGAAGTGCTCGAGCGCGCCGAATAGACCATCGCGCGTGAGCCAGTTGCTGAACGGCTGACGGCCCCCCCAGAACCCTGGGATGGTCATGTCAATACCGTAGCTGAATCGAGGTGCCTCGATCGCACGGCTGATCCGATCATCGGCAAACAAAGGAGTCTCTCCCGCCTGGACCTGCAGCTGATCGGGCAACCGCGATGCCCATAGCGCCGTGACGGCGTCCACGGCCGTCTGCGGCGATGGTGAGCGGCTCTCGAACCGCGAGCGCTCCGGCGTTGGTGCAGCCACCGCCGTAGGGTCGTCATCGCGGTACTTGTCAGCGCTCCAGCGCGCAAACCGCCAGTAGCGACGAGCGGCGGCCCTGCCTTTCTGGAGAGCCCGTGGCGCGTGTGCTCGCATCGTGGTTCTTCCCCCCGTGTGCATGCGTCAGCGCCGGGTCGGATGGGGCCGGCGGCCTCGCGCCTCTCGGCGCAGCGCGTTCAGCCGCCGCAGCGGGGCGGTGATCTGCCAGCTCAGGTTGCCGGTGACCTGCTTGTACTGCCGGTCCTGCTCCCACTCGAGCGCCTGCACCTCGTACATCTTGGTTGCTGACAGCAGCCGCGCCGCGGCCGCCTCGCCCTCCGCTCGCCGCGCTCGGAGCTTCCAGTCGACGTCCGGCTCGATCGGCTGGAGTCCGGGGATGCGCCCTTCCCACTTCTCGGCGGCCCTCATGTGTGCCTCCATCCAGGTGTCAGGGTCACCCACGACCCCGAGCGGGTAGTAGTGCGCGACACGGAGGTCCTCGGTTACGACCTTGCGACCGGCGGCTCGCGCCTGAAGGCAGAAGTCGAAGTCGTAGCCGTGGCGAGGGCCCAGCGACTCGTCGAACCGCAGGTTGCGTACTGCCCAGGGCGAAATGGCCATCATCACGCCATCGACCACGTCCACCTCGCCCACCCCGGGCTCGGCGGGTAGTCTCCTCACCATTCCATCCGTCCGCAAGCAGGGCGGGAAACTCCTCGCCCAGCTCTTCGGAGCGGTATTCGGATGACGCCCGGGGAGCGGTTCCCTCCCACCAGGCGATGCTGCGAACCTCGAGCGCGCCCGCACATCCCACGACGGCGACGTCCTCGTCACTGAACGCTCGTCTCAGCTTCCGGCAGAGATGGGGATCTAGGATCTCTGCCTCCTCGTGGACCAACACGAGCGCTTCAAGATCCTCGCGAGCACCGGCCTCGCGGACGATGAGGTTGTACACACGCGCGATCGAGCCAGTGACGGCCTCGGTGAGCACGAGCGAGTCCGGTTCGGCCGCGAGGCGAATACCCGGATCCGCGCGACGCTCGTAGAGCTCTGGATCGGTGACTCCGCACCCGAACGCGATCATCGAGGCTCGCAGTTCTTCCTCGACGACCGGATCACGCCCGCTCCCCGAAGCGCCAGATTCCCTGGCTCAGCGCTCATCACCGGCGGCAATCATATAGGACGCCGCGCTCCCATATCATCTGCCCGCATGATGGCCGACCAACCAATAGGACATTTGCGGATGATCGCGTTCGGCTCCTCGGTCACCGCCCCTGACGTCTACGAGAAGTGTGCGGCGAAGGGATTTCGCCTCGCCGCAGAGGTGGACTCGAAGGTGTACCCCCAGAGGGCCGAGGGTTCGATCTTCCGGGTCTACAACCGCATCGTCGAGCAGGCTGCGACTTGTCGTGATCTCGAGGCGCTGGTCCTCGCCCACCAGGACGTGGAGATCGTGGACCCCGATTTCTGCGACAAGGTCAGGCGGGTGTTCAGCGATTCCAACGTAGGCGTCGCGGGGCCAGTGGGAGCAATCGGCGTACGGAGCATCGCTTGGTGGGAGGGGTCGGTCACTTGGGCCTCCTTCATTCACCGCTATCCCGAGCTTGGAGGGGGTGACTTTCCGTCGCTGACCTGGAACCGGGACGAGATGCCACCTTATGCGCGCAAGGGAGAAGCAGATACGGTCGACGGCCTCCTGATGGTCCTGTCACCTTGGGTGGTGCGCCACATCCGGTTCGATGAATCGCTCGGCCTGCTGTTGCACGGCTACGACTTCGACCTGTGCCTACAAGTTCGAGCCGCCGGGCTGAAGGTCGTGACGGAGGACCTGAAGGTCATACACCATCACTCGCTCGCCTTGGTCGATCGGCCCCAGCCTTACGTGGAAGCTCACATGAAGATCGCGGAGAAGTGGGATGGGAGGATCCCCAACGTGGGCGTTGCCCGGGGAGACTGGAAGCAGCGAGCCAGGCGTGCGGAGGCCGAGGCGGCCACCACGCGGACCCAGGCGCGATCGTGGCAGCTGCAAATAGAAGCCCGAAGGAAGCAGCATGAGCGCGCGATCACGGACGTGGCGGGGAGCACAAGCTTGCGGATCACCGCACCGCTGCGCCGACTGAACGCGGCACGGCGCCGGCTTCAGAGTGCTGGGCGAGGTACGCAACGGTATGCGCAGCCGCTCAGCGAGCTGGCACGAAGCAGCCCGAGAGCAGGACCGTTACGAAGAGCGGAGCCGGTGGCTGGCAAAGGGGCTGCGGCGATGATCGCGTTCGGTACCTCGATCACAGCGCCAGACGTCTACGCACGTTGCGCGCAGCGCGGAATCGAGCTCGCCGCGGAGCCCGATTCGAAGGTGTTCGCTCAACCCGCCGCCGGCTCGGTGTTCCGCAGCTACAACCTGATCATCGAACAGGCAGCCGCGTGTCACGAGTCTCGAGGCGTTGGTCATCATCCATCAGGACGCCGAGATCGTCGATCCGACTTCTGCACAAAGCTGAGGGTGGCGCTGCGCGATCCGGACGTCGGCCTAGTCGGATGCGTGGGTGCCGTCGACGTCCGAGGGATCGCGTGGTGGGAGGGCTCGGCGACCTGGGGATCGTTCGTGCACCGTTACCAGGAGCTCGGCGGAGGAGAATTTCCCGCCTTCTCGTGGACCAACGAGAAGCTTCCCCCTTACGCGCGAACCGGCGAGGTCGACATGATCGACGGCTTCGTGCTCGGGCTCTCACCCTGGGTGGTGCAGAACATCCGCTTCGACGAGACGTTGGGCGTGCCCCTGCACGGCTACGACTTCGACTTCTGCCTTCAGGTCCGCGCCGCCAAGCGCAAGGTGGTCACTGCCGACTTCAAGGTGGTCCATCACCACTCGCTCGAGCTTCTCAGCGATCCCGACTCCTACATCGAGGCACACATGAAGCTGGCGGAGAAATGGGAAGGGTGGACGCCGGGGGTCGGAGGCGAGACGACGGACTGGAAGCGGCGCGCTACGACGCGCGGAGGCCGAGGCGGCGGTCGCGCGGCTGCAGGGCATCTCGAAGCAACTCGCGGCCGACGCGCGCGAGGTCAACAACAACCGGGCGCTCCAAGAGGCGCTGACGAGCATAAGCTGGCGGGTCACAGCACCGTTGCGTCGCCTGAGGTCGCTGTCGAGAGCAGCCGCGGCTCTCCTGCGCTAGGCCGTCATCACCGCGGCGATAGCCGATCGCAGGCTCACCGGGTCGACGACCGAGTGCGTAGTAGCTTGCCGACGCTTCGGAGCGGCCGTGTCGCCTTCCAGCTCAGGGACTGTTCGTAGCCCAGTAGTCGCTGCTCATAGCTGGAGTTGCGCTCTCTCAGTGCGCCCTGATAGTGCTGATGCAAGGAGTCGAGTTCGTCGACCACCTCTCGCTGAAGCTGTTTCACGTTGTGGCGAAGCGCTCCGTACTCCCGCGGATCGGCCGAGGGGCGTTCGATGTCCTCGGTCGTGAGCTCCACGCCGCGCTTTCTCATCACCGCCCAGCTGAAATTGTGGAACTGGGGAGCGATGTGCAATATCTCGAACGCGCGACCCCAGTGCTCTCGGACCCACCACTCGGACATCAGCACTGTGGGGCCACCACTGTCCCAATCGCGGTTGTGATGCAGAACGTTCATCCCGACGCGATCCTCACACCACGGTTCCCTCGCAGACCATTCCGAGTTCCATTGCCCCATGTACGTGGCGATCATCAGCCCGCTCGGCTTCAACATTCGATGCAGTTCGAGTAGCCACGGAATCGAGTTGTCCGTGAGATGCGTGAACACCGAGATCGCGTAGATCAAATCGAAGGACTCGTGCTCCAAGCCAAGCGGTGGGTTCACGGTGGATTGCCATGCGTGAAACGGAGGACAGATGTTCTCCTGCATCCACCTGATGCTCGGCTCGTCTATGTCCGTCCCCCAGAACTCAGCTGTCCGGGCTTCACGCATAAAGTGACGCAGCGTTCGGCCTGCGCCTGCGCCGAAGTCCAAGACTCGCTTACCCTCAAACGACCAGTCATCTGTTAGGAGCCGAACCACCTGATGCTTGGTCTGCGCTCCCAGATTGTCGTAGGCCAGATTGGGATCGCTCCAGCCCTCCACCGAGAACACGCGGGATGCGAGCTCACGTGGCGGGCGAGGCAGCGCTGGTTCTTCCGTGCTCGGCACGCGGCGGCAGTTTATCCGCGGGTCGGCTGGGCGGCGGTGGCGTGTGATGTGCTAAAGGAGGGGGCAGACCGTCAACGGCCCACCGGCGGCGAAGAGATGCCACGGATCAGACGCGCGGTCAGAGGGAATTCTCAGGCTGGCGAAGCGGCGCGCGGGCAGCGTTCCCAGCCGGACCGTCGGGAAGGCGGCGAAGCGACGTAGCGAGATCGGCTGGGTCTGCGACGAACCAAGGAGGATGCCCCGAGGTCGCACAGGAATATTTACGCCTCCGGATCCGTTGGCGCGAACGCGAAGGCATCCCCGCAAAGACGGTAGCGCTGGCGTGAACGCGAGTCGAAGCTGGAGCGCGCTCGCAAGGTTCGAATCGGCAAGCTCGCGCACCGCCTCGGTCTGACGCCGGAGCTCAGACGGAGTGAACGCGAAGGATCCGTTGCGGTGAACTGCTGCCAAGTATGAACTGGTGCCACCGGTCAGGGGGTAGACGAAGGTGAGCAACGGCTCACCCTGAGGAGCGAAGCTGGGACTTACGCTGTCTCGGGCGATCTCGATCGCGGCGAGCATTGAGCGATCACTCGGGCCGCTGGCCCGGAGGTAGCTACCGCCCACGCGAAGCAGCGCGATATTCGTCATCAGCGAGAAGACAGTCGCCGCGACGACCGCGACAGGGACCCACCGCGGCAAACGGACCCCACGCACAGCGTCGAGTGCAACGAGTAGAACGATCACTGCGCCGTCATATACATAGCGGTCTTGGTTTGGTTCGCGCGTGTATCCGGTCACCAACGCCAGCGATACCCAAAGGCAGAATAAGACGGCGAGTGACGTCCACAGCGACGCGGATAACCTGCCACGGCGTAGCCTGATCACAAGTGCGATCACCGCCGCGGAGGCAACGATGTAACCCCACGGCGAGTCGATTGTGTAGGTGGCGGGATTTGTGAAGTCATAGCTGAGCCCGGATAGCGCGGCTGCCACCGCAGCGGCCGCGTCCGCGACGTAGTTGGGAATCAGCAAGACGTTCGAGAGCTTCAGCCCCGTACCCGTTGCGAACGGCGCGGTGTTGAGCCTTGGTGAGAGAAGCCACAGTACGTATAGCGCCAGGGGCACTACAAAGATCCACACGCGTTGGACGCGGTCTCGCCGCAGCAGGACGGAGACAGCAGCGCCTCCCAGAAACGCGAGACCGACCGAGAATGACGCAATCGAGACAAGTAAAAGCGCACACGCGACCAAATCGGCGCGCCGAGAGCCCATGTCGAGGGCGAGTAGAGCTCCGAGCCCCGCCGCAATGCAATACACATGGGCGATCCCCACAGGATCAAGCGAGTTCTGCCACCCCGAGCCAAAAAAGAGGAGCAGGACGCTCGGCGCTAGAGCCACGGGCAGAATCGTCCTTCGCTTCGCGAGCGCAAAGAACAGACCAGCGACGAACACAATTCCGAGAGCCTCTGCCACCCGAATCACGATGTAGTGACGCGGCCCGAAGACCTTGATGAAGACTGCGTAGATGAGCCTCGGCACCAGGATCAAGTGCCCGTTGTGAGGAGCGAGCAGGACCCGTGGGTGGAAGCCTCGGTTGCCGACGAAGTAGAGGAAATCGTCCGCATGGAAGGTGAGACCACGGGTCAGCCAAAGTGAGAGCGCAATCGAGACCCCTGCCGCCGCGCCCAAGATCGTCCAGCAGACGCGGTCCCTCTCGAGCAGCTTGATGGTCCGATCCGGGATCCCGCGCAAGTATGTGACCGGGGCGGCGGGCGCACGTCCGGTGCGCAACTGATCGCCCGCAGCCACGTCAGTCACGTCGATGCGCTCAGCGGGTGACACACCGCTTGACCCAGGACGCTGGCCTTGCATCCGGCGAATGTACTCGAACCTGCAGCAGCTAGTGCTTTCTCAGCGTCATGGTCCAAATACCCACCGGCGGCGGGTTCAGCGGGAACACGCGTACGCTCCCGCGAGGCGCACGCTCGAACGCCGCGGCCGCGTGCGGAAACCCCGCTGGTTCTAAGCGCGGGTAAGACCATCCGCTGCTGACGGCCACGATGATCGACGCGGCAACCAACGCCGCCGCCCCAATTCGGATCAGCAGCCACCATGGCTCCGCTGCGATCCAGACCAGGACAGCCAGAACTGCGACCTGCGGGATGAAGAAGTACCGCGTGGCTGCGCCGGGGGTCGCGAGGAAGGACCACGCGGGAGGCGGCGTGTTGGGGCGCACGAGCGCGAGCGCGAACACTGCGGCGGCGAAAGCCACGGCAAGCTGTAGCTCCCAGCGCTTGGAACGTGCCACCAGTACGAGGCCTACCAACGCCGTCAGTCCTATCAGTAGCTGGGCGGCGAACGGTGCATCCAGGCCGCCACGGTCGCCGATTACGGTCCCCGCGAGGAGACGTCCGCCAACGATCTTGAGGAACAGTGATGGGCTCGCACCGAGGGCGGGATCGAGGCGCGGCTCAATAGTCGGGTCGCCTGTGTAGTGATGAGATATGACCAGCAGACTCGCTGCCTGCAGAACCGCGCAAGCTGCCAGCATCCCCACCTGCCACGCTGTAATGCCCGCGGGTCCGCGCAAGCGCCGTTGCACGAACGCCAGCGGAGCGAGGAGCAGACAGAACGGCCCAGTCAGGCCCGTCAACAGAAGGACGGCGGTGTCGAACGTTCGCCCCCATGGGCCCTGAGGAGGCGCAAGCATCAAGACGAGTAGCGCGGCGACCGCGAGATGCCATTGCGCGTTCACGGCATTTGCGTTCAGCTCCGGCGCGTTTACGGCGATGTAAGAGAAGGCGAGCAACGCTCGGACTCTGAGGTCCGGAGCGATCGAGACCGCCCTGCGAGAAAGAAGGATGCTCACCGGGAGGGTCTGCGCGGCAATGCCAAGCCCGTTCATCACCAGCGGCGCCTGAGCCAGCGGCACGAGGCGTGCCAGACCCGCGGCCAGCACGGAGAAGGTCTGGAAGTAACCGGCCTGAGGCTTGACCAGCGTCGCGAGGAGACCATGGTTGTAGACGTCCGCGTAGTAGAACCGGCCGTCTTCGGCCCAGAATTGCGCGTGCCTCACAGCGTCAGGCTGGCGACTGAGGATCAGCCCGACACAGAGCAGCGATCCGAGGATCGGCAGGAGTGGTGTCTGCGTGCCAAAGCGAGACAACAGGGCGCCTCTGCGCCCCGCCGGTCCAGCAGGTTGAGCACACGTTGCTGATGCGACTGGTGACACCGGCTACCGCCGTAGAAAGCTTGGTGGCCCGGGTGGCACGACCGAATCAGCGCCTACGCTGGGTGTATGACCTGCGCCAGGCGTTCACTCGGCGAAGCGGCTCGGTCAGCCGCCAGCTAGCGGAGTCGGTGACTTCCTCGAGTCGGCGCGTGTTGAGCATGGTGCGGGCGTCTGCCTGAAGCACCTTTGCGGCGGCCTGCAATCGCGCCACGACGGCCTCGGCCTCCGCTCGCCGCGCCCGTCGCTTCCAGTCAGCGTCGCGCGGCTCCGCGTTCGGCATCCGGCCCTCCCACTTCTCGGCTGCTCTCATGTGTGCCGCGATCCACTGCTCGGAGTCGCCTACGAGCTCCACCGAGTGGTGGTGCGCAACCGTGATGTCGGCCACCACGACTTTCCGTCTGGCCGCCCGGACTTGAAGGCAATAGTCGAAGTCGTAGCCCCAGTGCGGCCCCAGCGACTCGTCGAAGCGGACGTTTCGCACCGCCCATGGCGAAATCGCAATCATCGTCCCGTCGACCGTGTCGACCTCCCCGCTGCGGGCACGCCCCCGCGGCTCCCCGCCGTTCGATGGAACACCCGGGACTTCGACTCCGCCAAAGCCTGGAATGCGTAACGCAACCGATCCGACGGCCGAGCCGTCCCACCACGCGATGCTTCGCACGCCCACGGCTCCGGCGCAACCGACAACCGCAACTTCGGGGTCGCTCAGCGCACTCCGGATCTTTTCGCACAAGCTGGCATCGACGATCTCGGCGTCCTCGTGGACGAGGACCAGCGCTTCGAGATCCTCGCGCGCCGCCGCTAGGTCAAGGATCAGGTTGTAGCTTCGGAAGATCGAGCCGGCTGCCTGTAGCGCGAAGACGTCCGAGTCAGCCTCGCGGGCCCGCCGGATGCCGACCTCCGCATAGCTCTGGAAGGCGTCCGGCGAGATGATCGAACACCCGAACGCGATCATCGCCCGGTCATCCGCTTCGACGAGACTGGCTCACGGTTCGCTCCTCCGGCGCGATGATATACACGTCCGGCTTGATCACGCGCGGTGCGCCAGGCCGACCTTGGCCCGCGCGAGGCGCTGAGTCAGCTATCTTGGCGGCGTGTCAGGGCGGTGTCGAGCGCTTTACGGATAGCGGTTCGAGGCGGTGTGGAAGTGAGCTGTCAAGGGCGGCGGACGATGGCTGTGCGCATGGGCGAAGAGGCTCGATGAGTTCGGTGTCCGGCGTGACGAGCGGTACCGGACGGCGCGACGTGGCGCTCAAAGGAAGTCTGAAGAGCAGATGGCCGGCCACGAGCCGCGTTCCGGCGGCGTGGGTGTGGATCGCACTGGCTGTTCTCCTGCTCGGGGCGGGAGCGTTTCTCTTTTACATCAGTCGCGATACCACGTTCTGGTTCGACGATTGGGAGTGGATCGCCTACCGCCGGGGAAACGATCCGACTACGTTCCTAAGTTCGTACAACGGTCACTTCTCGCTCGTCCCGATCCTGCTCTATCGATTGCTGTTCGCGACCGTCGGCCTTGGGGGTTACGGGCCATATCGAGCGATGGTCATCGCCGCTCACCTGGGGTGCGCGACCCTCCTCTTCGTGTACGCAAAAAGACGTGTCGGTAGTTACCTATCGCTCTGCGCCGCCGCGCTCATCCTGCTCTTCGGCGCGGCGTGGCAAGACGTCATCTGGCCGTTCCAGGTCGCCTGGCTGATCTCGATTTCCGCCGGCGTCGGCGCCCTGCTGATGCTCGACCGCCGAGATCGGGTGGGGGACGTGACGGTGGCCGTTTTGCTCGTCGTATCACTTGCGAGCTCGGGCGTCGGGGTGGTGATGACCGTTGGCGTGGCCGTGGAGATCCTCTTGGGGCGACGCAACTGGCGTGAGGCCTGGATCGTCGGCGTTCCGATAGCGATCTACGGCGCCTGGTGGCTCGCCTATGAGCACGGTTTGCCGCTCTCTCCCCTCCGGCTCGTGCCGCGTTTCGTTGCGAATGCGGCTGCCGCGTCGGTGGGAGCCTTGGCGGGAGCGAGCGGACCGCGCCCTGCCAGCCCCTCTATCTCGAGCGGGACGTTGCTCACGGTAGGTCGGCCATTGGCGGTGGTCGGGTGCGTGCTTCTCGCGTGGCGTCTCATACGCCTGCGGCGCGTGCCCACGCGGGTACTGACGATCCTGACGATCCTCCTCTCATTCTGGGTTCTCACAGCGCTGACGAGGGCAGCGCTCCTGAACGGATCTCAGGCTTGGGCAAGCAGGTACCTATATGTCGGGGGGTTCTTTGTCGTTGTGCTGGCCGTCGAGCTGTTGCGCGGAATCTCGATACCGGAGCCCTTGAAGGTGCTGATTGGCGCCGGCGTTGCCGGGGCGATCGGTTTGAGTATCGGGACTTTCCGCGACGCCGCCTATGACCTGCGCAGCTTCGCGACGATCGCTCGCGCCGATGTCGGGGCCGTCCAGATCGGTCAGCGGCTGGTCAAGCCGGATTACTATCTGGCAGGCCTTCCCGGGACTCCGTTCATCGAGATCCGGGCGGACTCATATCTCCAAGCCGCAAAGGCGTACGGTAGTCCGGCCGCTAGCCCAATACAGATAGCCGCCGATCCCGAGGGTGCTCGTGAGGTTGCCGATGCAGAGCTGATCGCCATCCACCAGGTGGCGTTGCGTCCCGCCAATGGCGCCGTGAGCCTGGGCTCGCGACCGGCTGTGGAGCTGGCCATCGGCGCGGCGTTCACGGCTCGCGGAGCATGCGTGTCGCTCGCGAGCGCGGGTCGCAACCCGGCCTCAGCGAGCGATGATCTCCAGGTCAAGGTCCCACGCGGCGGGTTGGTGCTTACGGCTCGCGGCGCCGCCGCCGCCGTGGGCGTCAGACGCTTCGCCAGCAACTTCGAGCCCATAGGCAGGGTCTCGCCACGGACACCGGTCACGCTGCAGATCGCTCAGGACCTTGCGTCCGAGCAATGGTGGTTGCGAGTCGTGCCGGCTGCGCGAGTGACCGTGTGCGGTCTGCGTTAGCGCATCTGCCGAAACGGGCGGCGCGGGGCTGTTGTACTCTCAGCTTACGGGTGGAGTGAGGATGCCTACTCCCCGTCGCTTTGCCTGAAGTGGACGCCGCCAACACCAGCGCCGCAGTCTCGTTTGGGGACGATCATGGTCGTGAGCGGCGGGCTGCGTCTAGGCGGGCGCGGGCGGTCGATGGGCCGGTGGTGATCGAGGTTCGGGATCTCGACAAGACGTTCCGAATCCCGGACCGGAAAGTCGACACCATCAAGGAGCGCATGGTGCGTCCGTTGACCCGGGTCGACCTTCGCGAGTTGCGGGCGTTGCGGGGGGTTTCGTTTGACGTGCGTCGGGGCGAGTTCTTCGGGGTGGTGGGGCGGAATGGGTCTGGTAAGAGCACGTTGTTGAAGATCTTGGCGAGCATCTATCGGGCGGATGCGGGGAGGGTGCGGATCGCCGGGAGGTTGGCTCCGTTCATTGAGCTGGGGGTGGGGTTTAACGCGGAGTTCACGGCGCGCGAGAACGTTGCGCTCAATGGTGTGATGATGGGGTTGAGTCGGCGGGAGGCGGCTCGGAGGTTGGATCGCGTGGTGGCGTTCGCGGAGTTGGAGGAGTTCGTCGATCTGAAGCTGAAGAATTATTCGTCGGGGATGATGGTGCGTCTGGCGTTCGCGGTGATGGTCGAGGCTGATGCGGACATCATGCTGGTGGATGAAGTGATCGCGGTTGGGGACGCGTCGTTTTCGCAGAAGTGCATGGATGTGTTTCGGGAGCGGCGCAGGTCGGGCAAGACGCTTGTGCTGGTGACGCACGACATGGGGACTGTGCAGCAGTTCTGCGATCGCGCGATGCTGATTCATGATGGTGAGCTTCGTTACATCGGTGATCCGGAGGAGGCTGCGCTGTCGTATTACCGCCTGAACTTTGGGGGCGGCGATGGTGCCGCGAGTGTGGGTGCGGTGCCGGACGTGAATGTCAGGCTGGTGGACGTGTGGCTGGAGAACGACGCTGGTGAGCGGGTCGAAAACGTCGAGCAGGACGAGCCGATCCGTTTCAACCTCGTGGTCGAGGCACGCCACGACCTCGACCAGCCCGCGTTCGCCTTTCACGTCGTCAATGAGGACGGAGTGTGGGTCTTCGCGTTCGGCCATACGCTCACGATCCAAGGGCGAGGTGACGGCCGGATCGCCGCAGGGCGGCGGCTCCGGATCAGTGGAAAGATCGAGAACCCACTGCTTCCGGGGCGCTATCACGTCGAGTCCTGGATGACCAGGAAGCGGGAGGTCGGCGACCTGGCCATGCACATCCTCCCTCTGCTCGACTTCCACGTGTATGGCACCAGATCGGGCACGGGCAGCGTGTACGCAGAAAACGAAGTCGAGACGATCTTCGAGACCGAGACCGAGACCGAGGCTTGAGCGCTCGACGGCGCTCTTCCTACTACCGCTGTCCGGCCGTGGGCGCTCACCAGGACCTTAACTCCATGTCCGCGAGCGGCGGGGCCTCCGGGCTCGTGGTCAAGCTCGACAACATCGCGCCTGCGACCTTACCGGTCAACTCCTCTGCTGCCATCTTCTGCCTCGGTAGCTGCTTTCACCGCTACGAGGTGGTGCGTGATGTCGAGATCATTGTGGACGGCGTCCGCCACCGGCCCACCGCGTTCAGGATGCCCCGTGCGGACGTGGTTGGCTGCTTGCGCCAGGGGGCGCGCAGCCCCGGTGGGAGTGAACGTTCATCGCTCAGTGGTCTTGAAGCTCGCGGCTATCGCAGCGGCTTCTGGGCGACGATCCCGGTCCAAACGCCGGCTCGATCTGGTGCTCTCGAACTCAAGCTGGCGGCGTGCCTGGCGACCGGATCGGAGTTGATCTCGAGCCTAGGACGAATCGAAATCGTCGAATCAGAGCCGACGGCCGCCCTGCCGCGGGCCGCCCCGTCCCTCCCCGACGGCCTGATCGCGATCTGTATGGCCACGTTCGAGCCCGACATGGACCTCTTCCGCGTGCAGCTCGACTCGCTGCGGTCCCAGACCGATCCCCGATGGCTCTGCGTGATCAGCGACGACTGCTCGAGCCCCCGCCACTTCGAGGAGATAAAACGGGCGGTCGGAGAGGACCGGCGGTTCGTGCTGTCACGTTCCAACATCCGCCTGGGCTTCTACCGAAACTTTGAGCGCGCACTGAAAATGGTGCCGGCCGAGGCGGAGCTGGTGGCGATGTGCGATCAGGATGATCGCTGGCACCCAGAGAAGCTCGAGGTGCTCCGCAGTGCGCTCGGTCGAGCACGACTCGTCTATTCGGATCAGCGCTTGGTCGACGTCGGAAGGGCGCGTGCTGCGGGCGACGCTCTGGAAAGGACGCCGGAACAACTACCGCAATTTCGCGTCACAGCTGGTGGCAAACACCATCACCGGCGCCGCGACGTTGTTTCGCCGCGAGCTTCTCGACGTAGCACTTCCGTTCCCTGGGGCGCCAGGAATTCTGTTTCACGATCACTGGCTCGGGCTCGCCGCGATGGCGAGTGGCGAGGTCACGTTCGTCGATCGGCCGCTCTACGACTATGTCCAGCACACCGGCGCGATCCTGGGTCATCTGGCAGGCGATGAACGATCATCGCCGAGCTCCTCCGCCTGGCGGGGACGGCTCGGGCTGGAGCGAGGGCAGGGACGCATGCGGCGGTGGCATGCCGCGTACTTCTACGGCTATCTGACGCGCGAAGTGCAAGCCCAGACGGTGCTCGTGAGATGCTCCTCGACGCTCACAGCGCGCAGACGTCGCGTGCTCCGCCGTTTCGTCCGGAGCGGTCGCGCGCCGCTCCCGTTTGCGTGGTTGGCGCTCCGGCCGCTGCGCGCGGTCGTGGGATGCAACGAAACGCTCGGAAGCGAAGCGGATCTGGTGCGCGGGATCATGTGGCGGTGGCTGATCGTGCTCCTCGCGCGCTGGGGAACAGAGAGCCGGCCGGGCGCTGTATGATGCGAGCCGTCCGGATCCTGGAAGCTTTGAGCAAGAACGACTCCGCCGCTGGCGGGCTCGCCGTTGAGCGCCAGGCTGAGATGGAGTGCCGTTGCTAGCCGGAAGCCAGGGGGCGAGGGCCTACTCTCCGACCGCGATGTCCCGTAACCGTGCCTGACCCGGACTCCGCGACTCCGAGCGCAGAGCCCGAGCCGGGGCACGTGCTGCTGACCCCGCAGTACCTGCTGCAAAGGGCCGCGTTCTCGTCTGAGGACGATGATGGTCGCGCGCGGCGGGCTGCGTCTAGGCGGGCGCGGGCGATCGATGGGCCGGTGGTGATCGAGGTTCGGGATCTCGACAAGACGTTCCGAATTCCGACGGAGCGCGGCGGCACGGCGAAGACTCGGCTCCACCATCCGCTCCGAGGTCTGCCGTTTCGCGAGTTGCGGGCGTTGCGGGGGGTTTCGTTTGACGTGCGTCGGGGCGAGTTCTTCGGGGTGGTGGGGCGGAATGGGTCTGGTAAGAGCACGTTGTTGAAGATCTTGGCGAGCATCTATCGGGCGGATGCGGGGAGGGTGCGGATCGCCGGGAGGTTGGCTCCGTTCATTGAGCTGGGGGTGGGGTTCAACGCGGAGTTCACGGCGCGTGAGAACGTTGCGCTGAATGGTGTGATGATGGGGTTGAGTCGGCGGGAGGCGGCTCGGAGGTTGGATCGCGTGGTGGCGTTCGCGGAGTTGGAGGAGTTCGTCGATCTGAAGCTGAAGAATTATTCGTCGGGGATGATGGTGCGTCTGGCGTTCGCGGTGATGGTCGAGGCTGATGCGGACATCATGCTGGTGGATGAAGTGATCGCGGTTGGGGACGCGTCGTTTTCGCAGAAGTGCATGGATGTGTTTCGGGAGCGGCGCAGGTCGGGCAAGACGCTTGTGCTGGTGACGCACGACATGGGGACTGTGCAGCAGTTCTGCGATCGCGCGATGCTGATTCATGATGGTGAGCTTCGTTACATCGGTGATCCGGAGGAGGCTGCGCTGTCGTATTACCGCCTGAACTTTGGGGGCGGCGATGGTGCCGCGAGTGTGGGTGCGGTCCCGGACGTGAATGTCAGGCTGGTGGACGTGTGGCTGGAGAACGACGCTGGTGAGCGGGTCGAAAACGTCGAGCAGGACGAGCCGATCCGTTTCAACCTCGTGGTCGAGGCACGCCACGACCTCGAACAGCCCATTTTCGCCGTGCATGTACTCAACGTGGACGATGTCCCGATCTTCGGGTTCGGTGACGCGCTGACGCGCGAGAAAGAGGGGCCAAGCCGAATTGCCGCTGGGCAGCGTCTTCGGCTCAAGGCAAACATAGTGAACCGGCTAACGCCAGGCCGTTACGCGATGGCGTGCTCGGTTTCACGGAACGGGACCCCGGCAGACGTGGTGCTGCGCGATATCCGGCTGTTCGACTTCCTGGTCCGCACCTCGAAGCAGAATCCTCCCGGGATGGTCGCCGTGCGCGAAGACCTCACGGCGACAATGGAGTGACAGTGGGAGAGATGCGCGAACAGCTCGTGGAGGTGGAGCTCAGAGACGTGCGCGGACCGTCGGCGCTCGGCGGTGGCTGGGCCAGATTTTTCGATCTCGTCTACCTGATGTCGGTCAACGAGTTCAAGCGCAGCTACTTCGGAACCGCGCTGGGCTATCTGTGGTCGATCGGCAGACCCCTGCTGTTGTTCGCGGTGCTGCTCGAGGTGTTCACGCACGTGTTCCGGCTGGGCTCGACGGTGCCCCACTATCCGGTCCTGCTCCTGTTCAACATCGTTCTGTTCAGCTTCTTTCAGGGAGCAACGGGCGTGTCGGTCACTTCGCTCGTGGCCCAGGAGGGGATCGTCCGCAAGACTCAGTTCCCGCGCCTGGCGATTCCGCTATCGGTCGTTTTCACGACTCTGTTCGAGCTGGCGTTGAACCTCATCGTCGTGTTCGTGTTCATCCTGGCGTTCGGCATTTCGCCGATGTGGACCTGGTTGCTGCTGCCCGTGATCGTCGGCCTGTTCTTCGTAATCACGGTCGCGGTTTCGATGATCCTGTCATCGCTGTTCCCGCGCTTCCGCGACATCGCGATCATCTGGACGGTGTTCTCGACGGCGCTCTTCTATGCGACCCCGGTGCTGTATCCGATCGAACGAGTGAGCGTCCACCTGCGGGACGTGATCGCCCTCAATCCACTTGCGCAGCTGCTGGGCCTAGCGCGGAAATGGATTATCGATCCGCACGCGCCTGCGCCGGGATCGGCGGTAGCGGGTGGGCCGGTGCGTCTCGTCGTAGCGATCGTGATCTACGTCGTCGTGTGCTTGCTGGGGGTGTGGATCTTCAACCGGGAGGCTCCGCGAATCGCCGAAGAGCTGTGATCTCAGGCCGCCCCCGGGCGGATCTTCGGGTCGAGGCGCTTGACGTGCCCCAGCGCAAAGAAGACAGTCCGGTAATCGGTCGCTTCTCTGGCCAGCGTGAACCACGCCTCTACGTTCATCGGCTCCTTGCGGATGACGCTCCAGGAGATCGCCTGGGCGCGCCGGCGGTTGCCGAGTGCGCCCACCAAGTCCGCTCGCAGGAGATCAACCTGAGTGTCGGGATTGAGAAAGCCGGCCGCATGCAACAGCGAGTTGGCATGGTGGGCCTGAGCTTCATTCAAGGGCTCCGCACCCGAGAGGATCGCGGTCGCGCGGGCGGTGTCCGTAGCCTGCCGGATTCCCAGCACGAACCATGCGCACGCCGCGACCGCGAGGAGCACACTCAACGCTCGAACCACGACCGCACCTTCGCGGGACATCCACGAATCATGCACCATTGGCGCTGGCGCTGCGATCACACGCTCTCATCGCCGTGATCGGATCCGCAACTGCAGGAAGCGAGGCGGATAGCGCTGCTATCGCCTTCCCCAATGCCGGCGGCGGAGGGGATCCGAAGACGCGAGCAAGCCAACGTGACAGGGCTGCCTGCTACACCCCGCCCGGTGGGCCTTGTGACCAAACGGCCCGTGCAACGGGCATGCCGAGCATGATCGCGGCGATCAGCCAGCGGCCAGCCCACGGATGTGACTTTGCGAGCAGGCAAGCCGGTCCCCGGTGAGGCCCAGCAGCGGAATGCCGGGAATCGGCAGATATCCAAGCTCGACGCGGCCGCGAGCGTGGCTCGCTCGAAGCGCCAACCTCGGCCGAGCACGAGCACGATCGCGAGCCTGCGAGTGGCGATCACCCGCACCAAATCCAGTGCCTCGCTCGGCCCATCCCTGGATCTGCCCCTCCCGGAGGACGAGCCAGTGGCGCGAGCAGGCACCACGCCACCGCGAGGCCCCACACGGCGAAAAAGCCGGCCGTGCCGCGGCTGACACGCCACGTCCGGATCTGCAGCAGCACGCCAACCTTAGGGGTGCTCCGGGTGCGGGACTCAGAGCCCGCATGCGCTCAGAGTCGCGGGCGCTGGGCTGATCGTCACGTGCCAGGGCAGCGACGAGCGATCCCTCGGAATGCGAAGATCGACCGCCCGGTCGAAGGCCAACGTTCCGATCGGAATCGTCTGGGTCGAAGCGAACCTGCTGACCGCGACCTGCGCGTTTGCCGATGATCTCAGCTCAACGCCGGGCGAGGCGAGCGCGAAGGTCATTGATCCACGTGGAGCGGGTGTCAGCAGGCGGCAACCGCTTGCCGGCTGGCCCAGGCTTGACGCGGAGAGATGGAGCTGCAGCGCCGATACAAGCACGTCGTCGGCGGCAGCTCGGAGGTCCTCGGACTCGCCGCGCAGCTGTTGCCCGCTGTACGCCGGCGAGCCGTTGCGGTCGACCGCCTGGAGGTATGGCCCGGCGGTACCGACGACCAGAGGTGGATAGCCAAGCAAGGTTCCGAAGCTCGCCTGTTCAGACGGCGCTGCGATCTCGATCGCGGAGAGCTGCGCGCGCATCCTTGTGCCAAACGTCCTGTAGAGATGCATGCCGTCGCGCAGCCGCGCCACGTTGCCGACAAGCGCAAGGGCGCTGACGGCGTACAGAATCGCCAGCGCCCGCGGGGATGTTACGCGCTTGTTGACGGCCTCGCCGGCGATCAGTATCGCGATGACTCCGGCTGCATACACGTAGCGCACGGTCGTCGGAGTACGGCCCAGCCCGTAGCCGATGGCGAGCTCAATCCAGTAAACGACGAGTGTGGCCAGCAGCGCGTAGAGCAGCGGCGAGGCTCCGCGCCGGAGGCGCAAGGCCAGAAGGCCGCCCGCGGCGGCGGCGATCAGGGGCCCGTAGGCGGAGCTGGTCGAGAAGACCGAGAGCGGGTCACTCGTGCCGAAGTCATAGTTGAGGCCCGTAAGCGCTCCCGCGGTCGCCGCTCCCTGCTGAGCAATCATGCTCGGGATGAGGAGCAGGTTGGACACCGCGATCGGCTGCACGCCAGGATGCGCGGGCAGGTAGACGATCCGAACCCACAGCAGCCAGCCCGCATACACAACGAGCGGGACCAACGCCACCCACGCGCGCGCGCGTAACTGGCGCCGAACGGCACAGAGGCACAGCGCGCCGATCGCAAATGCGACTCCGGTAGTGAACGAGACGACCGAGACGACCAGCAGGACACATGCTGCCGCGTCGGCTCGGCGGCCGTGGCGCTCAAGCGTCATCAACGCTCCCGTTCCGGCCGCGAGCGCCAGCACGTTGCCGATCCCGGAGATGGCGAAGTCGAGCTCCCAGGCGGAGCCGAAGAACAACAGCAGCAAGGCTGGCGCAAGCGACGCGGCGGGACCGATCCGCTTTTTGAGGAAGACGAACACGACCGCGGCGAGGACGATTACGCACATGGCCTCAACGAACCTCGCCGCCAGGAACGCTCCACCAGCCCCAAGCACTTGGAAGCCAACCGCGTAGAGGAGCCTCCGAGCCAGCTCGAGGTGTTCGTTGAACGGCGCGACCAAAGCGCTTGGGTGCAGCCCTCGATCCTGCACGAACATCGTGTATTCGTCGACGAACATCGTCGTTCCGCGAGTCAGCCAGAACTCGAGGGCGGCGTAAAGCGCCATACCGACGCCTATGAAGGCCCAGGCAATACGCTGGCTTAGCAGAAGCTGGTCGGGCCGTCGCGCGGTCAAGATCCGCTGGCCGCGACCCCAGTACTGTGCTACCGGATTGAGTGCCACGCTGCTCTCCGCACGGAGGGTATCTGGATGCACCCGGGCCGCCGGTTGCTTGGATGACCTTCGAGCGCGGGCCTGATATACGCCGGCGCCCACGCCTACCGGCTAGTGCCCGGTACCGCGGACGACGGATTAATCAGAAGCGCGGCACCGGGTGTTGGTCGTGTCGTTTTAACCGTGCTGAAACAGGAAGCGGACGCCGGCGTTGACGATCCTGTTGACGATCAGCTTGAGGAGCGGATAACCCTCCGTGCGCCCGCCGGCCCCGAATCGCGTACCGAACGCGCAGTCTCATGTTCTCCTGCGCGCGGACGTCCCAACGGCTGGCCATGAGGACCGCGGTGTGTGTCCGAGCCGCGCAGCCGCGGGTTTTGCCACGAGCCTCGGGCTTTCTCGCCCGATCTGTTGTCCTTGCCGCGAGCTCGCCCTCGGAGCCGGCGTGGGCGGTCGTGACGGTTCTACTGGACGCGATCCGCCTTGACGAGTCGGTCAAGCAGCGCGTGTTCGTGCGCCTTGTCGCGGCCGTCGGGCGCCGGTATGTCTCTGCGGCGGTAGTCGCCACGGCTGAGGTGGTGCTCGAGCCACACGTACAGGACGATGAACACGTAGCGGCTGCCCATCTCCTGAAGCTTGAGCTGGGAGACACCGAAGCGACGGTTGCGCCAGCTGACGGGCACCACGGCGTAGTTGAAGCCGCGAACGATGGCCTTCAGCGGCATCTCGACCGTCAGGTTGAAGTGGTTGGAGAGCAGTGGCTGGATCTGATCGATCACGTAGCGACGGTAGGCCTTGAAGGCATTGGTCGTGTCGTTGTAGCCGTGCTGAAACAGGAAGCGGACGCCGGCGTTGACGATCCTGTTGACGATCAGCTTGAGGAGCGGATACCCCTCCGTGCGCCCGCCCGCCCCGAATCGCGTGCCGAACGCGCAGTCGTAGCCCTGCTCGAGCACTCTGTAGTAAAGGACGAGGTCCTTGGGCGAATCGGACAGGTCGGCCATCATCACGGCCACCGCGTCACCGGTGTAAGCCTCGAACCCCGCCCGGACCGCATACCCGAAGCCTGGCGGGAGGTGCGAGCGGACGCAGCGTACGTTGGGGTTCAGCTCAGCGATCGCATGTACGACCTTGGCGGTGCCGTCGCCGCTCGCGTCATCGACGACCACGATCTCGTACGGAATGCCGGCCCGCTCCAACTCGGCGACGGAGGACTCCACCGTCTCGCCGATCGACTCCGCCTCGTTGTGGGCGGGAATCACGACCGACAGCTTCAGCGTGCTGTCAGCCATAGCTCCGCGTTGCGCTCGTAGATCTCGGTCAGCACCGTTTCGATCTCGTAGGTGATGTCCCACTCCGGATAGTCGTCACGGAACGGCTGCAGGTCGGAGATCCACCAGCGGTGGTCGCCGATCCGGTTCTGGTCGACGAGCCGCCAGTCGAGTTCCCGCCCCGCGATCCGCTGGCAGAGGTCGATCGCCTCCAGCATCGAGCAGTTGCTCTGTCGCCCGCCGCCGATGTTGTATACCGCGGCAGCCCGAGGAGCGCGACGGAAGGCGTCAAACGCGGCCACCAGATCGGACGAGTGGATGTTGTCGCGCACCTGCTTGCCGTCGTAGCCGAACACCGTGTACGGCTCGCCGGTCATGGTGCAGCGCATCAGGTAGGAGAGGAAGCCGTGCAGCATCGTCCCGGCGTGGTTGGGACCGGTCAGGCAGCCACCCCGGAAGCACGCCGTCGGCATGTCGAAATAGCGGCCGTACTCCTGGACCAGCAGATCCGCAGCTGCCTTCGAGACGCCAAACAGCGAATGCGTTGACGCGTCGATCGACATCGTGGTATCGATCCCGGGGTGGTAGCGGTGATCGGGGGGAAGCTCCAATCGTGTGCCGACGTCGACCAGCGGCAGCTGGTTCGGCAGGTCGCCGTACACCTTGTTGGTCGAGCAGAAGATGAACGGTGCGTCTAGGCGCGTGTCGGCGGGTCGCCTCGAGCAGGTTCAGCGTGCCGTTCGCATTCACGGTGAAGTCCGTGTTCGGATCGGAGGCCGCCCAGTCGTGCGAGGGCTGAGCGGCGGTGTGGATCACGACCTCGAGCGAGTGCGCGTGTTGGGCGAATACGCGGTCCACCCCCTCGGCGTCACGAATATCGATCTCGAGGCTCTGGAACGAGTCGCCGAACGTGCGGATCAGCCGTTCAGTCGTGGGCTGGGTCGACGCGTCGGGCCCGAAGAAGCGCGCCCGCATGTTGTTCTCGAGCCCGACCACATCAAAGCCCGGCCTCGACAAGGTGACGCACGGACTCCGAGCCGATGAGCCCGCCAGAGCCGGTTACGATGGCCGACCCCATGACGCGGGAAGACTATCCGATCGGCTGCGAACTCATAGCAGTCGCTCCAGCTCCGGCTCGTGCTCGGAGATCCAGGCATCGATGTCGGCAAGGATCGTCCGCGGCGTCACGGCGAGGTCGCCACCGCGTGAGCGCGAACAGCCTGGTGCAGTCCGAGATGTAGCTCGGGACGTCGCCCGGCCGGGTCTCCGCCACGGCATCGACTGTCAACCGATTCCCCGTGATCTCGGCGCAAAGCGCTGTGGTCTCCAACAGCGAGAGACTGCAGTCGCGGCCGCCGCCGACGTTGACCGTGATCCCGTCCCATCGTTCGGGGCTCTGGAGTTGCTCGTCGAGCAGGTCGAGCAGGTCCTCGACGTGCAGCAGGTCGCGGACCTGTTTCCCATGCCCGCCGAAGCCGATGTAGGCGAGCGGCCGACGGAAGTGGTGGGCGAGCATCCAGTAGGTGAACACGCCCTGATCGACCTTGCCCATCTGCCACGGCCCGGCGATCACGCCGCAGCGGTCGATCACCGCGCGCAGGCCGTACGCCGCCCGGTACTCCTCGATCAGCAGCTCGGCCGCGAGTTTGGTCGAGCCGTAGAGCGTACGGGCCCCGTCGAGCGGGAAATCCTCTCCGATCCCGCCCTGCGACGCGCCGCGAACAGGCTGCTCGGGCGGCCAGCTCGAGGCGAGTGTCGGTCTCCTCGAGCGCGAGCGCGTTCAGCGCGGCAACGGGGTAGACGCGGCTGGTCGACAGGAAGACCATGTACGCGCCGCGGCGCCGGGCGAGCTCCAGGCAGTGGTAGGCGCCGACCAGGTTCGACTGGATCACGTAATCGGGACTTCCATCGACGCCCGCGAGCGCCGAAGGCTCGGCCGAGCACTCGACGACCGCATCCAGCTCGCCCAGCGTCAGGAGGTCGTCGAGAACTCGGACATCGGCGTGCTGGAAGTGCACGCCCGCGTCGCGCAGGCGAGGCAGGTTCAGTTCGGCCCCCCGGCGGCGGAGGTTGTCGACAGCCACGAGCTCCCAACTCGGCGTGGCGCCTGGCCAACCCGACGGCCACGTTGGCGCCGATGAAGCCCGCCCCGCCGGTGATGAGCACGCGCATCGGCGGGCGATTATGGCGGCCTCGGCGCGCACACGCCGGGGCCGGCGCCGGTTACCCCCCGACCACCGGCGCGACCGGCGTGCACGCCGGCACGACGGGATCCGGGATGGATCGAGCGCGGTCAGCACGTCGGCGTCGGCGATGTGGTCGTAGGGCATCGACAGGTGCTCGCCCTGGTCGAGGCTACACTGCTGCTGGAGCGTGATGTCGGTGACGTTCGGTCCGCAGAGGAAGGCCGAGGCGTACGGCGTCACGACCTCGTCGTTGGCCGACTCGATCACCGTGTAGTGGACACCGGGGACCGTGTCGCCGCCGGAGTTCAGATTCGTTCAGGAACGACGATCCAGCTGCCTGCTCGCCGCACGCGGGACAGAGCAGCCCCGTGAACGCGTTCGCCCCAGGGAAGTAGCTGGCGAGCGTGAACAGGCCGTCGAGCGTCGTGCCGTGGTTGGACGGAGCCAACCCGACCAGCGTGTGGACCCTCGCCGGCGCCGCCGAGGAACTTCAAGTAGTAGCGCGGCATCATCCCGCCCTGCGAGTGGCCGACGAGATCGACCTGGGCGGCGCCGGTGGCGGTCCGAGCACCCGATCCACGAAGGCCGACAGCTGCCGCGCCGAAGCTAGCGATTTCGCCAATGCCATAGATGCCGAGCAGGCCACTGCCGCGCGTACGAGCCATAGTTGAACGCGAACACGCAGTAGCCGTTGTCGTAGAGGAGCGGCGAGAGCGCCTGCCAGTTGTCGGACATGTCGGCGAACGTGCCGTTGACGAGGATCACCGGCCTCGGGTGCGCCGCTGAGGGCTTGCACGACCAGTCGTTGGCGCCGGGTGGGCTCGCCGTGGCGCTGACATGGGAGTAGCCGAGAAGGCCGTTGTAGACCACGGGAAGCTGTGCCGCTCGCGCCGGTGCCGAGAAGGCGAGCGCAAATGCGACGGTGGCGGCGGCGCCAATGGCACGGCTACGCATCCATATCCTCCTGACACTGAGGTGTGACGGCAGCGGGACTTATACCGTGTGCGATTTCGCGTTGCGCCGATAAGGAACCGGCGATCACCGGCCTCCCTGTTCGACGATGTCAAGCGCAGCTCACATCGTTAGAGCTCAAGCGACGCCCTTGCTCTGCCGCCGCCCGGCGGCGCTCTACCGCTTCGTGCGCGTTTCGGCGACGTCGGACCTCGCCGGACGTGCCGCCTCGCCGTCGCCGGGTCCGAGCCGTTGCTGCTCGCCGGCCGCGATCGCGTCGTTTTGCGGGGCGGCTGAGAGCTCGCGGCCGCCAGGCTGCGCG
Source organism: uncultured Solirubrobacterales bacterium (assembly GCA_963826395.1). Lineage (GTDB taxonomy): Bacteria > Actinomycetota > Thermoleophilia > Solirubrobacterales > Solirubrobacteraceae > Palsa-465. The sequence continues at coordinate 729,449 of CAWGWP010000001.1, forward strand.
TCCGCTGCCTGCGCGTTCGCCCCCGCCTGGCTCACGGCGTCGAGCACCGGCTTGACCAGGTCGATCGGCATCGGGAACACGACCGTCGAGTTCTGGGTGGCCGCCGATCTCCCGCAGCGTCTGCAGGTAGCGGAGCTGGAGCGTGGTGGGGTTGCGGCCGATCACGTCGGCGGCCTCGGCGAGCTTGGCGGCGGCCTGGAACTCGCCCTCGGCGTTGATGATCTTCGCGCGGCGCTCGCGCTCGGCCTCGGCCTGGCGCGCGATCGCGTGCTGCATGCGACTGGGGGATCTCGACGTCCTTGATCTCGACCGTCGTGACCTTGATCCCCCACGGCTCGGTCTGCGCGTCGATCACGTGCTGGAGCTCCTCGTTGAGGCGGTCGCGCTCGGACAGCAGCGTGTCGAGGTCGGCGCCGCCGAGCACCGAGCGCAGCGTCGTCTGCGCGATCTGGAGCGTGGCGCGGTCGAAGCTCTCGACCTGCGGTGACCGCGTTGTTGGGGTCGACCACGCGGTAGTAGCCGACCGCCGTCACCCGCGCGGGCACGTTGTCCTTGGTGATGATCTCCTGCGGCGGGACCGTGAGCGTCACCGTTCGCAGGCTGACCCGAACCATCCGGTCGATCGTCGGCATCAGCATCACCAGGCCCGGGCCGCGCTGCTCCATCAGGCGGCCGAGGCGGAAGACGACGCCGCGCTCGTACTCGCGCAGCACCCGCACCGACGCGCCCGCGGCGGTGAGCGCGAGCACCAGCAGCACGACCAGCACGATCACGATCGCCGCGATCACCGCACCAGCTCCCATTCCTCGGCCGGGCCGGACCGCGAGCGTCAGCCCGTCGAGCCGCTCGACCACGATCGAGTCGCCGGCGTGGAGCTCCGACCGGCTCATCGTCGGTGAGCGAGCGCCGCGCCTCCACAGCGCGCCGTCGACCAGGACCTTGCCGCCCGGCTCGTCCCAGCGGCGCACCACGCCGAGCTGGCCGAGCAGCCGCTCGGGACCCGCCCGCACGCGCCGGCGACGCACCGCAAAGCCCTTGCGGAAGGTGAGCGCGAGCGTCGCCGGCGCTGACGGCGACGAGCGCCAGCGCAGCCACCATCGCCACGGCGATCCCGCCGCCGAGGCCGCTGATCGCGAGCAGCGCGCCCGCTCCGAGCGCGATCACGCCTGGGCCCCCGAGCAGCCCCAGCCTCGGGACGTGGGCCTCGACAGCCACCAGGATCGCCCCCACCACCAGCAGCGATAAGCCGAGTCCTGTCATACATGAATCGTACGCCTCAGCGCCGCTCGACAAGCGCGCCCGCTGGCGAGCGCGATCGCGTCGACGCAGACGTCCAACGCGACAGCGGTCGAGTCGACGATCAGGTGGTAGAGCGACGGGGTCGCGAATATCGGCCCCATAGAACTGGCGCGCGTAGTCGGCGTGCGTGCGGTCGAGCCGCCGGAGCGCGGCCTTCGCGGTCTGCTCGTCGATCCCGCCGAGCGCCATCGCCTGGCGGATCCGGCGCTCGGGCGCCCCGTCGAGGCGGACCCTGAGGACCCCGGGGTGGTCGCGCAGCACCACCACCGCGGCGCGCCCCAGGAGCACCCCCTCGCCGGTGGCGGCCTGCTGTCAGCAGCACGTCCTCGGTCGCCCTGCGAAAGTCCTCCGAGCTGAAGGTCTCCGCCGGCGACCGGCGCGGGAACGCCCACATCGGACCCGACGAAGCCGCGCAGGATCCGATCGAGGAAGCTCTCGCTCACCTCGCACCGTCGTGCGCCTCGGCCTCGTCAACCGGCACATCCAGCTCGGCGGCGACGGCCACTGGGATCGCCCGGTCGACGAACGGGACGCCCAGGCGCTCCGCGAGCTTGGCAGCGCGCTCACGACTGCCCCCTGCCCCGTAGGACGCCGACAGTACGACCAGCCGCGAAATGCTCGGCACGAATCACAACGGCTCCCCGCGCTCCGGACCGACTCCAAACCTCGGGTGCGTTTGCATCGCCCTTGTGAGGGATAGGCTCGCGCGAGCGCGACGTGCGTCGCGCGCGGAGAAGGCGAGGTCGGATATGTCGGGCAGCCCGAATGAACACCGCGTTCGTCTGTCGCGGCGGTGGCTGCTGATCGTGGCGGGTGATGGTCCGCTCACCTGGCGCGAGCGGCGGACGATGAAGCGGCGCCGCTAGCCGGCTCAGGCGCCACCGGGCTCGGCGGGCGCGCGGGCCGGAAAAGGGACCGGTGATAGCGTTCGGCGCCGTCTGCAGTCCCCCGAGCTTGGAGAGGTAGATGAGCACCACGAACGCGACCATCGAGATGGCGAGTCTGCGCGACGCCGTCGGCACCCACCTCGGCTACACCGACTGGCAGGAGATGACGCAGGAGCGCGTCAACCTGTTCGCCGACGCGACCGACGACCACCAGTTCATCCACGTCGACCCCGAGCGCGCCAAGCAGACGCCGTTCGGCGGCACGATCGCCCACGGCTACCTGACGCTGTCGCTGATGGCGCCGGTGATGGGCGAGCTGATGCACGTCTCCGACGCGAAGATGGGCATCAACTACGGGCTCGACAGGGTCCGCTTCCCGGCGCCGCTGCCGGTCGGCGCGCGGTGGCGCGGCGGCGGCGAGATCGTCGAGGTGACCGAGGTCCCCGGCGGCGCTTCAGGTCAAGGCCAAGGGCACGATCGAGGTCAAGGACGCCGAGAAGCCCGCCTGCGTGGCCGAGATGCCTCGTGCGGCTCTACGGTTGACCGCCTCCCGCGAAATCCAGCTGGCGGCGCGGCCCGTCGGGGAGCCCAAGCGCAGCGACTTCGAGCTGGTCGAGGTCGAGGTTCCGGACCCCGGGCCCGGCAGCTGCTCGTCCGCAACCAGTGGATGTCGGTCGACCCGTACATGCGGGGGCGGATGAACGACGTCAGGTCCTACGTCCCGCCGTTTCAGATCGGCGCGCCGCTCGAGGGCGGCGCGGTCGGCGAGGTCGTGGCCTCTCCCGACGATCGCGTCCAGGTCGGGCAGAAGGTGATGCACAAGCTCGGCTGGCGCGAGTACGCGCTCGTCCCCGCCGAGCAGGCGCGTCCGATCGACACCGCGCTGGCGCCGGCCTCGGCGTACCTCGGGGTGCTCGGGATGACGGGGTTCACCGCCTACGTCGGGCTGTTCGAGATCGCCGGAGCTGCGCGAGGGCGACGTGGTGTTCGTCTCGGCGGCCGCCGGCGCGGTCGGCTCGGTGGCCGGTCAGCTCGCAAAGATCAGGGGCTGCCGCGTGATCGGGAGCGCCGGGTCGGCGGAGAAGGTCGCCTACCTCGAAGGACGTGCTCGGCTTCGACGCCGCCTTCAGCTACCGAGACGGCCCGGTCGCGTGACCTGCTCAGGGCCGCGGCGCCCGACGGGATCGACGTGTATTTCGACAACGTCGGCGGCGAGCACCTGGAGGCCGCGCTCGAATCGCTGCGCGACTTCGGCCGGGTCGCGATGTGCGGCGCGATCTCGCTGTACAACGCGACCGAGCTGCCGCCGGGACCGCGCAACATCCCCGAGGTCGTGCGCAAGCGGCTGACGCTGCGCGGCTTCATCGTCAGCGACCACATGCAGCTGATGGGCGACTTCGTCCGTGACGTCGGCGGCTGGCTGCGGGAGGGGAAGATCGACTACCGCGAGACCGTCGTCGAGGGAATCGAGCGCGCGCCCGAGGCTTTCATCGGGCTGCTGCGCGGGGAGAACCTGGGAAAGATGCTCGTGCACATCGGAGATCACTGATGCAGACGCGCAAGCTTGGTGGCCAGGGGCTCGAGGTCTCGGAGGAGGGGCTCGGGTGCATGGGCATGTCGGAGTTCTACGGCGAGGGCGACGACGAGGAGTCGATCGCCACGATCCACCGCGCGCTCGAGCTCGGGGTCAACTTCCTCGACACCGCCGACATGTACGGCCCGTTCACCAACGAGCAGCTGGTGGGGCGGGCGATCCGCGGCCGCCGCGACGAGGTCGTGCTGGCGACGAAGTTCGGCGATCGCGCGCGGCGAGGGCGGAGAGCGGCTGGGCGTCCGCGGCGATCCCGAGTACGTCCACCAGGCGTGCGACGCGTCGCTGCGGCGGCTCGGCGTCGACCACATCGACCTCTACTACCAGCACCGGGTCGACGCCGAACGTCCCGATCGAGGAGACGGTCGGCGCGATGTCGCGAGCTGGTCGAGGAGGGCAAGGTGCGCTACCTCGGGCTCTCCGAGGCCGCGCCGGAGACCGATCCGCCGGGCGACACGCGGTCCACCCGATCTCCGCGCTGCAGACCGAGTACTCGCTGTGGACGCGCGACGTCGAGAACGAGATCCTCCCGACCACGCGTGAGCTCGGGATCGGGTTCGTCGCCTACAGCCCGCTCGGCCGCGGCTTCCTGTCCGGGCGGTTCGCGTCCCCGAGGAGCTCCCCGAGGACGACTTCCGCACGGCACAACCCGCGCTTCCAGGGCGAGAACTTCGAGCGCAACATGAAGATCGTCGACCGGGTCCGCGAGATCGCCGAGGAGAAGGGCGCGACCGCGGCGCAGATCGCGCTCGCCTGGGTTCTCTCCCAGGGCGATGACATCGTCCCGATCCCCGGCACCAAGCGCCGGCGGTACCTGGAGGAGAACGTCGCGGCGACCGAGATCCAGCTCGACGAGGAGGACCTGCGGCGGCTCGACGAGGCCGCGCCGCCGGGCGCAGACCGCGGGCGACCGCTATCCGGACATGTCGACGGTCGACCGGTAGCGGCGCGAGCTAGAAGCGGATCGCGCCCGTCGGGCAGCTCGACGCCCGGGGACACGCGGGCCCCGGCGGTCAGGACGTTGTTGGCGCCGAGCGTGACGCCCTCGCCGAGCACCACGCCGCCGTCGATGTGGCAGTGGTCGCCGATCGACACCCCGGGGCCGATGATCGACGAGGACACGTGCGCGCCCGCGCCGATGCGTCGCGCCGTCGAGCACGACCGAGCTCTCGACGTGGGCGCCCGCGGCGACCGAGACGTCGCGCCCGAGCGACGACCCGGCCCCCGACGATCGCTCCCCGCGCGATCGTCGAGCGCTCGCCGACGAGCGCCGGCGCGACCACCCTGCCCGTCGACCGAGCGCGCCGTCGACAAGCGCGCGGCGCGCGTCCTCGAGCCGGCGCGCCGAGCTCGGTCTCGACGTTGCCCTCGAGGATGTCGAAGGTCCCCTGGAGGTAGCGCTCGGGAGTCCCGATGTCGAGCCAGTAGCCCTCGGCGACGAACCCGTACAGCCCACGGCCGACGAGCGACGGGAACACGTCGCGCTCGATCGAGATGTTCGTGCCGGGGGGAGCCATCTCGTCGAGGATCGAGCGCTCGAGCACGTACACGCCGGCGTTGATCAGGTTGGTCGCGACCTCGTCGGCGCTCGGCTTCTCGAGGAACTCGGTGACCGAGCAGTTCATCGCCCAGCGTGACCAGCCCGTAGGCCGAGGGGTCCTCGACCTCGATCAGCGCGATCGTGGCGCGGGCGCCGCGTCTGCTCGTGCTGCGCGAGCTGCGGCGGCGAGATCGATGTCGGTGAGGACGTCGCCGTTCAGCATCAGGAAGCGCTCGTCGAGCAGCTCCCCGGCGAACCGCAGCGCGCCGCCGGTGCCCAGCGGGGTGGGCTCCTCGACGTAGCGGATCCGCACCCCGAGCGCCTCGCCCGTCGCCCAGCACGCGGCGCACGCCGTCGGCCATGAACCCGCACGACAGGATCACGTCGTCGACTCCGTAGCGCCTGAGCCAGTCGATCATGAACGCCATGTGCGGGCGATTGGCGAGCGGGACGACCGGCTTGGGGATCGTCGAGGTCAGCGGCCGGAGGCGTGTTCCCTCCCCGCCGGCGAGGATCAGCGCTTGCATGCCGGCGCACGGTACAGATGGCCCCGGCTGGGCGAGCCGCCGGACCCGCCTACAGCTCGGCCACGCGCTCGGCCAGCCGGCTGTGCCGGCGGCCGGTGTCGGGCGTGCGCGCCGCGCGCGCGATCACCTCGCGGGTCCCGACGATCACGGTCGCGAGCTTCGCGCGGGTGATCGCCGTGTAGAGCATCTCGCGGCGCAGGAAGAACGCGCCGCCGGCCGGGTGCGCGACGATCACCGCGACCGGCAGCTCGATCCCCTGCCCGCGGTGCACCGAGCACGCGTACGCCGAGCCGCAGGCGGTCGGCCTGCTCGAGCGGCAGCCGGAAGATCGCCTCCTCGGCGCCGAGGATCAGCGCCGCGTCGTCCTCCTCGCCGGAGACCTCGTCGAGCAGCCGCAGCAGCGTGCCGTTCATCAGCCCGAGCTCGTGGAGGTTGCGGCCGGTCATCATCAGCTTGTCGCCGATCCGCAGCCGCCCGCCGCGGACCGGCTGGCCGTCGGGATTGAGCGCTCGCGCAGCGCCTCGTTGAGCGCGTCGATCCCGAGCTCGCCCCGATACACGGGCGCGAACACCTGGATGTCGCGCACCGGATCGACGCCGTAGTGCGTCGGGCAGGCGCTCGGCAGACGAGCGAGACGATCTCCTCGCGCGCGGCGCGCGGGTCGGCGCGCTCGACCAGGAACAGGTCGCGGCGCATCCCTCGCCGGGCGTGAAGCTCGGCGCCTCGCCGCGGCGGATCGCGTGCGCGCCCTGGACGATCATGCTCCCGGCCGCCTGGCGGAAGATGTGGCGTCAGCCGCGTCGTCGGCACCGACCTCGGACGCGACCAGCTCGGCGAACGGCTTGCCGGCCCCGACCGGCGCGAGCTGGTCGGCGTCGCCGACGAGCACCACGTGCGCCTCGGGCCCGACCGCGCGCAGCAGCGTCACCAGCAGCTCGAGGTTCGCCATCGAGCGTCTCGTCGACGATCAGCAGATCGCAGGCGAGCGGATCGTGCTCGTCGTGGGTCGGGCCCTCGCCGGGGATCCAGCCGAGCGCCGAGTGGACCGTCTTGCGCGCGGACCCCGCTGGCCTCGGTCATCCGGATCGCCGCGCGGCCGGTCGGGCGCGACCAGCAGCACGCGCGCGCCGCTGGCCGGCGGCGAGCGTCGCGATCGTCCGGATCGACGCGGTCTTGCCGGTGCCCGGGCCGCCGGTGATCAGCGACAGGCGGTGCGCGAAGGCGTTGCGGACGCCCGTCGAGCTGCTCGTCGGTCGGCTGCTGGCCGTCGCCGGCGTCGACCTCGCTCGGGTGGCTCGCCGAGCGCTCGCTCGGCGCCGCCCGACGAGCTCGACCGACGCGCTCGGCGAGCTCGGCCTCGAGCTCGGCGGTCTCGCTGCGGTAGATCCACTGCCCGTCGCGGACCAGGTCGCCGGCCGCGACGAGCTCGTCGATCAGCGACTCGCGGCGCGGGCGTCTCGCCGAGCAGCTCGGCCAGCGCCGCGAGGAGCGCGTCGAGCGGCATGCAGGTGCTGCCGCCGCGCTCGGCCTCGGCGAGCAGGTGCAGGACGCCGGCGCGCGCGCGCTCGGGATCGTCGCGGCGAGCACGCCGAGGCCGCGCGCGATCCGGTCCGGCGATCAGGAACCCGACGCCGAACACGCTCGTCAGCTCGTACGGCCGCTCGCTGACGACGCGGTGCGCGCGCGTCGCCGTAGGCCTCGTGGATCCGCGCCACCAGGTAGGCGAGCCCGTGCGGCGCGAGCAGCAGGTGCAGCCGCCGCGTGACCCGCAGCCGCTCCCACGATTCGATCGCCTCCTGCGATCGCGCTGCCGCGCAGCCCGGCGGCGGCGAACGCGCGCGCGCGGGTCGGCGTCGATCGCGTCGAGCACGCCGGCGGCGCCGTAGCGGTCGATCAGCCTGCGCGGCGCGCTTGACGCCGACGTGCTTGACCCGCTTGAGGTAGAGCGATCACCGACTCGGCGTCGGCGGGCGCGAGCGGCGTCGCCTGGGTGACCTTGACCTGCGGCCCGTAGCGGCTGTCGTCGACCCAGGTCCCGAGCACGTGCGCGCGCTCGCGCTGCTCGAGGTGGCTCAGCGGCCCGACGAGCACGATCTCGTCGCCGTCGTCCGCCGTCGGCCTCGACCACCGCCCAGCCGGTGTCGTCGCTGACGTAGCGGGTGCGCCGGACCGTGACCTCCGCCGTCGAACGGCGCCCAAGGCTCGTTTCGAGCCGCGGTCATCGCCGCTCAGGCACATTAGTCCGGCGGGTGCGTAGGTGCCTGACTTTCAAACCGCCACCGCGTGGCCGATACTGAATGGGACAATGAGTACGGTCTCGTCTGCGGCCGCGCCGGCGCCTGCGCAGCGCACGGGTCGCTGTCGGCTGCTCGCGGATCGGCGACGAGCTCCTGGCGCGGCAGGCCGCGCGAGGCTCGGAGCGCGCGTTCGCCGCCCTCTACGAGCGCTACCACCAGCCGCTGTACCGCTACTGCCGCTCGATCGTGCGCGACGACGCCGACGCGCAGGACGTGCTCCAGTCGACGTTCACGCGCCGCGCTGTCGGCGCTTCGGCGCGATCAGGCGCAACGCCCCGCTGCGACCGTGGCTCTACCGGATCGCCCACAACGAGGCGATCTCGCTGCTGCGTCGCCGCCGCCGGGAGAGCGGCAAGGAGCTCTCAGACGTCCGGCGCCGCAGACCGTCTCCTCGGCCGAGGACGAGGCGGACGATCGGGCGCGCTGGTCGACGCTGGTCTCGCGATCTCGGCGACGCTCCCGGAGCGTCAGCGCGGCGCGCTCGTGATGCGCGAGCTGAGCGGGCTCTCGCACGAGGAGATCGCGATCGCGCTCGGGACCGGCGTCGGCGGTGCCAAGCAGGCGATCTTCGAGGCGCGTCAGGCGCTGGCGGAGCTGGCAGAGGGGCGCGCGATGAGCTGTGACGAGGTGCGCCGCGCGGATCTCCGCGGGCGACCGCCGGGTGCTCCGCGGGCGGCGGGTGCGCGCCCACCTGCGCGAGTGCCGCGCGTGCGCAGCGTTCGCCGCGGCGATCCCCGCACGCCGCGCCGAGCTGCGTGCGTTCACGCCGGTGCTGCCCGCCGCCGCGGCGGCGGCGTGTGCTCTCGCGCTCGCTGCATGCCGCCTCCGCCCATGGAGCGTCCGGAGCCGCCGCGGGCTCCGCGACTGCGACGGCGGGTCCCGGCGGCTTGCCGTCGGCAAGGCCGCGGGGACGGCTGTGCTTTGGAAGGCGGCCACCGGCGTCGCGGTGATCGCGACCGCCGCGGCCGGCGTGACCGGGCTCGGGCACGTGCTTCAGCACCATCTCGCGCCGGCCAAATCGGCGATTCGAGCCGGCGAGAGGCGCGGCGTCGCCGTCAGCCAGAACCGAGCGGCAGGCTCGCACGGGCTAGTCACTCGGAGCGCGACGTCCACCGGGGCGGCGGGCGTCGCGCACGGCGTCGGCGCAGGCCGCCGCGCACGCTCAGCGGCGAACGCGTCGGGCGTGGGCGTGCCCGGCTTCGCCGCTCGCGCCTCGGGCGCGTCCGGGCACGGCAAGGCTCGTGCCTCACACGGAACCGCCGAAACGGCGGTCAACCACCGCGGCGGAGCGGGGAAATCGACGACGCATTCGCGTTCGCACTCGTCGGCTGGTGCGAAGGCGCCCGCGACCCAAGGCCGGCCGGCGGGGCACGGCCGCACGAAGTCCCGGAGCGGGCACAGCGGCGGCGTCACCCACGCGAGCACGAACAGCCACCCAAGGGTCCAGCCGCCACAGAGCCACGGGGGCCGGGCGGTAACGGTGACGACGCCGAGGAAGCCCTGAGTCCTCGGCACCCGCGCGAGTAGCACCTAACCCCACGGTCGCGCCCGCGTAGTGCGGTGTATGCAGTCAAACAGCCGACAGGAGGGACTATGAGAACCGCTGCGAAGCTCGGAGCGGTGGTCGCCGCTGGCGCGCTCGCGATCGCGGTGCCCGCGACCGCCAAGCCGGCCCACCCCAGCCACCCCAGTCATCCGGCCACCTCGCACAGGTGCGCGGCGCACAAGGTGGCGTACGTCGCCCACGGAACGGTCGCCACGTGGGCCGCGACCCAGACCGGGACACCCAGCGGCACCTGGGACGGCTCGATCACCGTAACCGTCAAGAGCGCCAACCATCACGCCGAGGGCGCGACCAGCTTCACGCTCCTCAACACGAAGGTCAGGTTGGGGAAGGGCGTAACGAACCCGCCGGTCGCCGGCGACCGGGTCGTCGTGATTGGGAAGATCACGACGGTTGCCAAGAAGTGCACCGACAAGAGTGGGGCCGGGACCATCACGATCAGCAAGGTCCAGGTACTCGCACCGAAGAAGTAAGTTCTGCGGACAGTCGGCAGGGACGAGGGTCGGGGCTCCGCGGTTGCGGGGCCCCAGCTCATTCTGGGCCGAATCCGGAGCGTCACGATCTCGTGCGGTCCGAGCTCGGTGGTCGCGTCCGGGAGCGGCTCCTCGCCGGTCTCGTCGAGCCGCGTTCGCGCATACCGACACCGGTCCTGAGACGCTCGCCGCCGCGGTCGTGCGCGCGGGGTTGAAGCAGCGGAGGATCAGCCCGTCGCCGTCCTCGGCGCCCTTCAGGCACGAGAACACGACGTCGCCCGCCAGCGACAGCGGCGGATCGAGGCTGCACTCGATCCCGGGCACGGCGACCAGCCGCGGCGGTAGTCGGCGCGACTGCGCAGCAGCGCAGAGATCGTCGAGCTGATCCGCGCCCACGAGCAGCGCGTACTCGAGCTCGTGCCGGCCGAGGCACTGCCCTTCCGGGGTCGGCAGCGCGGGTCCCGCGCCCTGCGGGCGGGTGGCGATCGCCCCGGACGGCTGCGAGATCACGCCGACGCAGCGCAGCAGCGTCAGGCACAGCTCCTCGCCCCCGACGCGGCACCGGAGATCCGCCGCGCCTCGTACTCCGGTAGGCCCCTTGGTCAGGAGCGCAATGGGCCCGAGCGCGACCGCGCCGAGCGTGTGCTCGGTCGCGTCCGGCGGCTCGGTCCACTCGGTCCGCGGTGTCGGGTGGCTCGAGCGGACGGCGCACGAGCGCGAACGGCGATTCGGCGCGAACGGTCTCGTCGCCCTGTGCCGGCGGCGAATGCCACGCGCAGCCGGTGATCGCGAGAGTTGTTCTCGACCGTCGTCCTGAACTCGACCCGGCCGGCGCCGCGCACGAGCCGCGCGATCGTGACGATCGTCAGCGGGACGGTGGCGGTCTGATCCCCCTCGAGGCCGGCGGGACGCTCGGCCTCCACGCGGAGCTCGAGCTCCCAGACCACCGGCCCGTCGGCGAGGACCCGCGTCTCGGCGTCCTCGGGACGCCAGACCCGGGCGCCGTCGACGGGGCAGAAGTTGTAGAGGTCGCCCATGTCCGGCTCGTCCTCGAGCACGTGCAGGCGCTCGTACCGGCGTCCGCTCAGCTTGTCGGTCACGGTTAGCGTGCCGTCGGGCGCCGCCTCGCAGCGATAGCCGGTCGCTCTCGATCGAGCTGCCGGCGCGGGCCTCGGTCGCGCTCCGCGGGTTCAGCTCGACGGTTCGCGCCGCGAACCCCGCCAGCTCGGACGAGCTGCGGCTCGGCGCCGGCGACCTCGACGAGTCCAGAGCGAGCTTCCGGAAGCGGGTTGAAGACCGTCGCCCGACCCTCCGCCTCGCGTGCCCCGAGCCGCTCGAACGCACAGTACCCGAGCTGCCACACCGTCCGTTCGAGCGACTCGTAGCGAACGAGCATGTCGCGGTGGACCTCGTCGCACGAGCAGCCGCAGATCGAGTCGTGCGGGTGGTTTCGCAGCAGCTCTCGCCAGGCGAGGCTGAAGTCGGCGCTCGGGCACGCCTCCCCGCTGACGAGCGCGTGCAGCGCGGCGAGCGTCTCGACCGTCGAGCAGCCGCCGCTCGGCACGCTCGTTTGCACGCTTGAGGTAGAGCCGTGCCGAATTGACGCCGCGCAGCACGTTCTGGACCCGGCTCCCCAGCAGCTCGCCGCTCCACGACGGCACGTCGACCTCGCCGACCGCGTCGACGTAGTCGCGCGTAGCTCGAGATCGTGAACTCGGCCTCCGGGGAAGCGGCGCCCGAGCTCGTCGCAGAGCGCCGGCAGCTCGGGTTGGATCGGCAGGTGGTCGGAGCCGTTGCAGAGCAGCACTTCGTTGACCCCCGCGCGGTCGAGCGCGGGTCCGAACCGCTCGACGATCCCGGCCACGCGCGCCTCCGCGTCGTCGGCGCCGGCGACCCTCGCGAAGTTGCCGTAGTGCGGGAGCTGCTGGAAGGCGAGCACCGCGCTCCCGTCGGGCGCCCGCCAGCGGAACACCACGCCCACCTCGTCGAGCTGGTCTCCCATGCCGCGGGAGAAGATGAAGCTGCCGAGCCCGAAGCCGCGCAGGATCTGCGGCAGCTGGAGCGGGTGCCCGAAGCTGTCGGGCATGTAGCCCACGGGCGACGGCGCGACGCCGAACCGCTGGCACACCTCCCTCCCGATCAGGAGGTTGCGAACCAGCGGCTCCGATCCGACCAGGAACTCGTCCGGGAGGATGTAGCTGGGCCCGACCTCGAGCCGGCCGTCCTTCAGCAGCGCTCGCAGACGCCCCTCGTTCTCGGGCCGCACGTCGAGGTAGTCCTCGAGCACGATCGCCTGGCCGTCGAGCGTGAACGACGAGAACGCCGGATCGCGCTCGAGCGTGTCGATGACCCCGTCGACGACCCGTCCGAGCCACAGCCGGAAATGCTCGAACGGCCGGTACCACTCCCGGTCCCAGTGGGTATGTGGCACCACAAAGAAGCGGCGGGGTAGGTTCACCTGCGGAATCCTCGCTCATGCACGGCCTCCCCGAACTCAACCGGCGGCAGATCATCTTTGGATCGATCCTGCTCGTTGCCGCGGTGGTGGGGCTCTACTTCCTGATCCCGAAGCTCGCGGGGCTGAACCAGACATGGGGCCAGCTCAAGCACGGAGATCCATACCTGCTGGTCGTCGGAGGCGTGCTCGAGATGCTCTCGGTGGCCGGTTACGCGATCCTGTTCAGGACTGTGTTCGGCCGCGGGATGGAGCGGATCGACTGGCGCGCGAGCGTGGAGATACCCCTGGCGGGGATCGCCGCGATCAGGTTGCTCTCCGCCGCCGGCGCGGGCGGCGTCGCCGTGACCGTGTGGGCGCTGCGCCGCGCTGGGATGGAGCCGACGGTGATCGCGTGCCGGATGGTCGCGAGCTACGTGATCCAGTACTCCATCTACCTCGGCGCGCTGATCGTCTGCGGCCTCGGCCTGTGGTTCGGCGTGTTCCCGGGTGGCGGGTCCTTTGGGCTGACGGTGATTCCCGCGATCCTCGGCGCCGCCGGCGTGCTGCTGGTCGTTGAGCATGGCGTTCGTCCCGGAGGACTTCGAGCGCCGGCTGGAGCGGCTGGCGCAGCGCTCCGGCGGATCGGGCGGTTGGCGGCGCGCTTGGCGACCGCGCCCGGCGACGGTCGGCTCCGGCGTAAGAACGGCGCTCAAGCTCGTCCGCGAGCGGCGGTGGGGCTGCTCGGGGCGCGTCGCCTACTGGGGGTTCGACATCGCGGTGCTGGGGCTCTCGTTCCGGGCGTTCGGCAGGTCTGCCGGTGGCGGTGCTGATATGGGCTACTTCCTCGGGACGCTCGGGAGCCTGCTGCCGCTGCCGGGCGGGATCGGCGGCATCGAGGGCGGGATGATCGGGGCGTTCGTGGCGTTCGGAGTCCCTGGCGGCCGCGCGGTGGTCGGGGTGCTCGCCTACCGCGCGATCTCGTTCTGGCTTCCGACGATCCCCGGGATCGCGGGTACATGCGCCTGCGCTCGACCGTGCGCGGGTGGCGGCTGGCGGACGGTGAGCACGCCGATGCGTGAGCGACGCCCCGGCATCGAGGTGATCATCTGGCGGGAGCTCGCGGGGTTCGATGCGCTGGATCGGCCGGCTGGTGCGCGGCCAGGTGGTCAAGCGCGCGGGCGGCCCCGCGCGGGCGCGGGTGATCGTCCTGTTCGCGTTCGTGCTCGCTCTGAACGGCGCGGACACCGCGACGGTCGGCGCGATCGCGCCGCAGCTCGAGTCGGCGCTCCACATCAACAACACCGACATCGGCCTGCTGAGCTCGGTGTCGCTGCTCGTGGGCGCGGTGTTCACGATCCCGGTCGGGCTGCTGGTCGACCGGACCAAGCGGATGCCGCTGTTGGCGTTCACGATCGTCCTCTGGAGCCTCGCGTCGCTGTTCAGCGCGTTCGCCGGCAGCTTCTCGACGCTGCTGCTGACGCGGCTCGCGCTCGGGGCGGTCGCCGCCAGCGCCGGGCCGGCGATCGCCTCGCTCACCGGCGACTACTTCCCGGCCGACGAGCGCGGGCGGGTGTGGTCCTACATCCTCGTCGGCGAGGCGGTCGGGACCGCCTTCGGCTTCATCGTCTCAGGCTTCGTCGCGAGCGCGATCGACTGGCGCGCGGCGTTCGTGGTGCTGGCGATTCCCGGGTTCTTCCTGGCGCGTGAGCTGTGGCGGACCGTCCCCGAGCCGCTGCGGGGCGGCCAGAGCCACCTCGAGGTCGGCGCGGTCGATCTCCATCTCGCGGTCGCGAGGGGGGCGAACGAGCGGGTCGGGACCCGCTTCGGCGCCAGAGGCTCAGCCCGCGGATGTCCACGACGATGCCGCCCGGGAGGCGGCCCGCCGCGCGGGTGCCACGCCCAACCCGCGACTGATCCTGCACGAGGATCCCAGCGAGATGAGCCTGGGGCGGTCCGTCCGCTACATGTTCTCGATCCCGTCGAACGTGCTGATGATCTTCGGCTCCTCGCTCGGGTACTTCTACTTCGCCGGCTTGTCGACGTTCGCGCTGCTGTTCGTCAAGGGCCATTACCACGCCAGCCAGGCGGAGGCCGAGCTCGTGCTCGCGCTGCTCGTCGGCGGGGCGGTGGTCGGGACGCTGGTCGGCGGGCGTGTGCCGGACATGCTGCTCAGGCGCGGCAACCTCGCCGCCCGCGTCGTGTTTCCCGGTGCCTGCTATATCGGCGCCGCGCGTGCTGCTGATCCCCGGGTTGGTCAGTTCGCACCTGTTCCCCGCGGTCTGGTTCGAGGTCGCCGGGGCGGGGCTGATCTCGGCCGCCAACCCGCCGATCCAGGCGGCGCGGCTCGACATCGTTCCCGCCGGTCTCTGGGGACGGGCGCAGAGCGCGCTCACCGTCGTCCGCTCGCTGGCACAGGCGCTGGCGCCGCTCGTGTTCGGGGGCGTCTCGGACCTGGTCGCGGGGATCGTGCCCAACCAGGCGCCGATCGGGACCCACGCGCCGGCGCCGTCCTCGCACACCGCGACGGGCCTTCAGGTCACGTTCCTGATCATGCTCGTGACCCTGCTCGCCGCGGGCGTGTTCCTGTTCCGCGCCCGTCGGACGTTCGCCTCCGACGTCGCGAGCGCGGCGGCGTCCGAGCGAGGCCTCGGAGCCGGCGCCAGCGAGCCGTTAGCCGCGCTCGGCGCGCCGCACCGCCGCCGCCAGCGCCTCGCTGCCGACCAGGCCCTGGAAGCCGCGGATCAGCGGGCGCACGCTGGTGAGGCCGATCCGGCCCTGCAGCGCCGAACGCCTGCACGCGCACCTCTGACGCGCAGCGCGGCGCGCTCCGCGTCCACCGGCTCGACCCAGTTCGCGAACAGCACCTTGGCGGTCCCGGGCGTCGACCAGTCCCGATACTCCTCGGCGTCGTCGAGCTCGGGTAGTCGCGCCGGAGCGTCCAGATCCGCCCGACCAGCCCCGACACGAGCGCCCCGTCGCGATCTCGATGAGCGCCATGAACGGCTGCTGCGCGGAACATCTCGTCGAACGAGAGTCGGCCGGCAGCCCCGGGATCCGCCAGCGCACCAGCCGGCCGAGCACGCGGGTGTCGCTGAGCCGGACTCGTGCGCGGCCTCCCACAGCCGCTCGGGCGACGCGGCGCTCTCGCGCCGGTGCGCGACCCGGACGGCCGGGATCGGGCAGCCAGGCGTCGAGCTCGAGCGCGTCGAGGGGCCAACGCCCCGTGACATTGACAGGTCGTGCGCCCTGCGGTCCGCGATCATCCCGCCGTGCTCCGCCACGCGCTCGCCCCGGTCGTCCCCCGCGCCGCCGGCGCGCTCGGCCTGCCACGGACGCTCGCGGGCGCGGCCGGCGTCGCGCTGACGTTCGACGACGGGCCCCATCCCGAGGGCACGCCGGCGGTCCTCGAGATCCTCGCCGCGCCGGCGCGCGGGCGACGTTCTTCCTGGTCGGCGAGCAGGTCGAGCGCCGGCCGGCGCTGGCGGCGCGAGATCGCCGCCGCAGGGCCATCTGGTCGCCCTCCACGGCTACCGCCACCGGCTGCAGCCGCGCGATGCCGCCCGCAGGTGGCGCGACGACCTCGGCGCGCGGAGCGGCCGCGATCGAGGACGCGACCGGCGTCGACCGTCGCCTGGCACCGGCCCCCGTACGGGATCTACAGCGCCGCCGGGCTCGAGGCCGCGCGCGCGGCGCGCCTGCGAGCCGCTGCTGTGGTCGCGCTGGGGCAAGGACTGGCGCAAGTTCACGACGCCCGGCGCGGATCGCCGCCCGGGCCACCGCGAGACCTCGCGCCGGCGACGTGATCCTCCTGCACGACGCGGATTTCTACTGCGCGCGCGGACTCTCACCGAGCGCACCGCGGCGGCGCTTCCGGCTGATCGTGAGCAGAGCTCAAACGCCGCGGAAATCGGTACCGTCCTGCCTGTCTGACACGCTTGCGACGGCGCACGACCGCTGAGAGGATTCGCAAGCGAGCCCGAGATCCGGCGTCGCCCGGCCGGCGAGGCGGTTCCGCGGTCCGCGCGGACGTGCTCCTCAGCAGGACAACATGACCACAGCTTCCACGACCGAGAGCGCCCCCGACTTCTCCCGCTTCGCGATCGGCTTCGACCATCGCGATCGCGCCCGCCTGCACGCGCTGATCGACGAGGTGCTCGACTCCGAGCGCTGGTCGGAGGGCGACGATGATCGCAGCGCTTCGAGGCGGCCTGGGAGGCGTGGAACGGGCTCCCCGCCGTGGCGCTGTCGAGCTGGGCCGGCGGCGCGCTGGCGGCGCTCGACTTCGCCGGCGTCGAGGGCGAGACCGTGCTGTGCCCGTCGAACACGTTCATGGCGACGCCGCTGGCGGCGATCCGCGCCGGCGCGCGGGTGCAGTTCGTCGACTGCAACCGCGAGGACCTGTGCATGTCGTTCGACGGACTTCGAGGCGAAGGCCGAGCGGCACCGGCCGCGGGCGGCGTTCCTCGTCCACATCGGCGGCCACATCGCGTTCGAGGTCGAGCGAGATCGCGCGACTACTGCCGCCGAGCACGGGATCTTCCTGATCGAGGACTGCGCCCACGCCCACGGCGCCGTCCTGGAACGGCCGCAAGCCGGGGACCTACGGCGACGCCGGCGTGTACTCGCTGTACGCGACCAAGACGATCTCGACCGGCGAGGGCGGCGTGCTCGTCTCGAGCCGGCCCGAGGTGCATCGAGCACGCGCGGGCGTTCCGCAACTACGGCAAGCCCGAGCTACGAGGTCCCGGGCCTCAACTTCCGGATGAACGAGTTCACCGCCGCCCTCGGGCTCGTCCAGATCGAGCGGCTGCC
Organism: uncultured Solirubrobacterales bacterium; assembly: GCA_963826395.1. Classification (GTDB taxonomy): domain Bacteria; phylum Actinomycetota; class Thermoleophilia; order Solirubrobacterales; family Solirubrobacteraceae; genus Palsa-465. Next base: position 746,876 of record CAWGWP010000001.1, read on the forward strand.
CGAGATCGTCGGCGTGGAAGAACGAGGTCGCGCGCGACGCAGCTCGACCCGGTCTACCCGAGCCGGCTCGAGCTCCCCGACGGGATGGTCTCGGGCCTCTACAAGTACATCGTGTTCGACTGGCTCGAGCGCTCGACCGGCCGCGTGTACGACGAGCCGTGCCACCGGATCATGGGCCACGACGTCGAGCTGCCGAACACCGACTGGGTCGCGCGCAACCATTCCTGCGTTCCGCTGTATTACCGGCCGGAAGAGGCGACTCAATGAGGGTCCTGGTCACAGGCGGATCGGGCTTCATCGGCTCGCACGTGGTCGACAAGCTGCGCGCGCGCGGCCACGAGCCGGTGATCTACGACCTGCGCCCGTCGCCGTGGCACGAGCCGGGCACGCGTCGACACCGTGCTCGGCTCGATCACCGACCGCGAGGCGCTCGAGCGCGCGCTGCACAGCTGCGACGCGGTCGCGCACCTGGCCGCGGTCGCCGACGTCAACGACGTCCACGCCGAGCCCGAGGACGCCGAGCGGGTCAACGCCCGCGGCACCGTCGCCGTGCTCGAGGCGGCCCGCCGCGCCGGGGTCAAGCGGATCGTCTACGCCTCGACGATCTGGGTCTACTCCGACTGCGAGGGCGAGGCGGTCGACGAGGACACGCTGCTGCCGGCGCCGAGCCACCTGTACACGAGCACCAAGCTCGCGGGCGAGCTCTACTGCAAGGCCTACCAGGAGCTGTACGGGATCGACTACACGATCCTGCGCTTCGGGATCCCCTACGGCCCCCGCGCGCGCGAGGCGGCGGTGATCCCGGCGTTCGTCGGCAAGGCGCTGCGCGGCGAGCCGCTGACGCTCGCCGGCGACGGCAGCCAGTCGCGCCGGTTCGTGTACGTCGAGGACCTCGCCGACGGGGTCGCGCTCGGCCTCGCCGACGTCGCCACCAACCGCGTCTACAACCTCGCCAGCGACGAGAACGTCACGATCAAGCAGATCGCCGAGACGCGTCAAGGAGCTGCTCGGCGACGTCGAGATCGTCTACACGCCGGCGCGCCCGGGCGACTTCGGCGGCAAGATCGTGTGCAGCAAGCGCGCCGAGCGCGAGCTCGGCTGGACCGCCGCGACGCCGTTCTCCGAGGGCGTGCGCCGCTACGTCGAGTGGCGCCGGCGAGCAGGCGGCGCACGGCCGCCGAGCGCGAGGCCGCGGCGGTGATCCCGGCCGGGCGAGCCCGACGCCGAGTCCAGGCCGCGCCAGGTCCTGATCATCTCGGCCGACATCGGCGAGGGTCACGACCTGCCCGCGCGCGCGGTGGCGCGGGAGTTCCACGACGAGGACCCCGACGCGCAGGTCTCGATCGTCAACGGCCTGCCGGCGATGGGACCGGTCCTGACCAAGGTGCTGCGCGAGAACTCGGCGTTCATGTTCCGCTGGGTCCCGTGGCTGTTCGACTTCCAGTACTCGGCTGTTCATGTACTTCGCGCCGACGCGGTGGCTCGCGAAGCGGCTGCTGACGGCGTTCGGGCGCCGCGGGCTGATGCGGCTGATCCGCGCGCACGACCCGGACCTGATCGTCTCCACCTACCCGGGCGTGACCGCCGTGCTCGGCGAGCTGCGGCGCAGCGGGCGGCTGAACGTCCCGTGCTACTCGTCGATCACCGACCTCGCGGGGCTGCAGTTCTGGGCGCACCCCGGGATCGACCTGCACTTCATCACCCATCCCGAGTCGGCCGAGGAGGTCGAGCAGATCGCCGGCCCGGGCAGCGTGCGCTGGGCCAAGCCGCCGACCTCGCCGGCGTTCCTCGCGGCGCGCTCGCGCGCCGACGCGCGCCGCGCGCTCGGGCTGCCCGCCGAGGGCAAGGTGATCGCGGTCTCCGGCGGCGGCTGGGGCGTCGGCGACCTGCTCGGCGCGACCCGCGCGGCGCTCGAGGTGCCGGACGCGACCGTGCTCTGCCTGTGCGGGCGCAACGACAAGCTGCGCGCGCGGGTCGCCAAGCGCTTCGGCGGCGAGCCGCGGCTGCGGCGTGATGGGCTTCACCGACCGGATGGGCGACGTGCTCGCGGCGAGCGACGCGCTGATCCACTCGAGCGCCGGCCTGACCGTGCTCGAGGCGATCATCCGCGGCTGCCCGGTGATCTCCTACGGGTTCGGCGTACGGCCACGTGCGCGCCAGCAACCGCGGCGCTCGAGCGCTTCGGCCTGGCCCAGGTGGCGCGCGACGAGTCCGACTCGGGCCGGCGCTCGAGCGCGCGCTGGCGCATCGGCCCGACCCCGATCGGCTCGTTCGCGCGCCGTCCGTCGACCGCGTCGCTGATCCTCGCGCGACGAGCGCCGCGCGCGCCAGCTTCCGGCGTGGCGCGTGCGGACCGCGCGCGCCGCCGTCGACCGCGGCGGCGACGGTCGCGATCGCGGCCTGGACGCTCACCACGGGCGCCTCCTACAGCCTCGTCTCGCACTTCGTCCACATGCGCCCGGTGACCGCGCGTCGCAGACGAGCCGCCCCGAGGTCGGCGTGCTCGTCGACGCTCCGGCGAGCCGAGGTCCCGACGCGTCGCCAGCGACCTGTCGGCGAGCGGCGATCCGCGCCTCGTTCGCGCTCGAGCAGCGCGCCGACCGCCGGCCGAGCTGAGCGCTGCTTCGCCTACGGCGACCAGGCGATCCCGCGGCTGCGCGGCGGCGGGCTCGTGCGCTGGCTCGGGACCGGCGACCAGCTGCACCGGCTGATCGGCCCGCTCGGCTTCCAGCCACCACTTCCTGTACGCCTCGAGCGGCCCGAGCGTCGGCCAGTGGTGGCTCGCGCACCAGTCGGGCGGACGGCTGGTGGCGGGCGCCGTGCGGCTCGATGACCGCGGCGACAACGCTCGGCCGCTGCGCCCCGGCGAGGTGGTCGAGCTGAGCGGTCTCGAGCCCCGGCGACGTCGCTGGCGCTGATCGACAAGCTCCGCGCGCGAGCTGCGCGGCCGACCACCTCGCGGCGGTGCCGGTCGGCCGGCTGATGCGCGACGCCGGCGTCGTCGGTCATAGCGCCCGCGCTGCCGCGGCTTACTGCCGCGCCCAGGTGTCCCGCGGGTTGCGCAGCGGCGTCAGCGTCGGCTCGATCTGCGTCGCGCAGGTGCTCGTACTGCGGCGTCAGCGAGAGCTTCTCGCCGAGCTGCTCGAGCGGCTCGTCGACCGTGAACCCGGGGCCGATCGTCGCGATCTCGAACAGCACGCCCGACGGCTCGCGGAAGTAGATCGAGCGGAAGTAGTGGCGGTCGATGATCGGCGTGGCGCGGGCGCCGCGCCTCGAGCACCCGCGCTGTGCCAAGCCTCCTGGTCCTCGGGCGGCGAGGCCCACGCGACGTGGTGGACCGAGCCGGCGCCCTGGAGCCCGCGCTCGGCCGGCGGCGGGTCGTACAGGTAGAAGCCGCCGCGGCGCTCGCCGCGCAGCTCGCAGGCCGCGGTCTGCGTCGGGCCCGTGGGGAACGGGACGAAGCCGAGCGTGTCCTCGAGCAGCGCGCGGCTGCGCTCGGGATCGGCTGCGTAGGCGCGCACCGCGTGGAACCCCTGGAGCGCCAGCTCGGCCGGGATCTCCGGGTGCTCGGCGATCAGCGGCTCGTCGGTCGTCTCGACGACCCGTAGCTCGTGCGTCGAGGCCCTCGGGATCGTCGAACACGACGCTGTCGTCGTGACGCGGCTCGACGTCGTAGCCGCGGCGTCGGCGAGGCGCTCGGCCCAGAAGTCGAGCGCCTCGGGGCTCGGCGAGCCGCCACACGACCCGGTGGACCATCCCCGCGCCCGGCGCGCCCGCGCGGCACGCCCGGGTACTCGAAGAACGTGATGTCGGAGCCCGGGTCGCCGGTCTCGTCGGCGTAGAACAGGTGGTAGACGGAAGTGTCGTCCTGGTTGACCGACTTCTTCACCAGCCGCAGCCCGAGCACCCCGGCGTAGAAGTCGACGTTGCTCCTGGGCGTCGGCGGTGATCGCGGTGACGTGGTGGATGCCTTCGAGCTTCATCGCTGCTCCTCTGTTTGTCGTTACCAGTGCACTCCCCGGGTCGGCGCGCACGAACGCCCGCTGCTCGGGCGTCGGCTCCTCTGTCTTGGGCTTGGCGCCGTCGCCCTCGGGGAACAGCTGGTAGGCCTGGTTGGCGACCAGGTCCTGCGCGCCGGGCGCGATCGCGTAGGTGATCTGGCCGATCGTTCCCAGCGCGGTGGCCGATCCGCTTGGGCCGCTTGCGGATCGCGTCGGTGATCATGTCCGCCGCCTCGCTCGGGGCTGAGCGTCGGGAAGCGGTCGTAGATCTTCGTCGGCGCGATCATCGGCGTCCGCACGAGCGGCATGTAGATCGTCGTCACGTGCACGCCGTCGCCGATGATCTCGGGTGCCATCGAGCGGGAGAACGCGTCGAGCGCCGCCTTCGAGGCGACGTAGGCGGCGAACCGCGGCGTGTTCACCTGCAGCCCGATCGTCGAGATGTTGATGATGTGGCCCGAGCCTCCGCTCGCGCATCGTCGGGAGCAGGTCGAGGATCAGCTTGACCGGCCCGAAGTAGTTGAGCTGCATCGTGCGCTGGTAGTCGTGGAAGCGGTCGTAGCTGCGGTCCACCGAGCGCCGGATCGACTTCCCCGCGTTGTTGACCAGGACGTCGACGGCCTCGTGCTGCTCGAGCACCTCGCTGGCCATCCGGTCGATGTCGTCGATGTCGGTGAGGTCGCAGGGATGGACGTACGCGACGCCGCCCAGCGTCCTCGATCTCGTCGGCGCACCTCGTGCGAGCTTCTCCTCGGTCCGGGCGACCAGCAGCACGGTGCCGCCGGCCTCGCCGATCTTCAGCGCGGTCGACTTGCCGATCCCGGAGGAGGCGCCGGTGATCAGCACGGTGCGGCCCCCGACCGCGCCCTCGAGCGAGGGGGCCAGCACGCCGCCGGCGCTGGGGATCCGCTGACCGAAGGCCCGCAGCGTGCGAACTCCCTGACGCGGCGAGGTCGAGCGGATTGGGAGGCGCCATGGAGCGCACCGTATCACCGCGTGCATCCGTCTCCGAGAAGTGCGAACATGTGTTCGTTCGCGATGATCGTCTGCGCCCTGTTTCCCCGCTTCCAGCTGACCGTCGCGGCCGGCGACAGGACCGAGCTGCTGCAGGCCCCGGCGGCCCTCGCCCCCGACCCCGGAGGCGTCGCAGGTGATCGGCGAGGTCTCGCTCGCCGCCGAGGCGTTCGGCGTCCATCCCGGGATGCGGCTGGGGGAGGCGCTCGCGCGCTGCCCGCGGCTGACGCTGGTCCCGCCCGATCCGGCCGGCGTCGCCGACGTCTGGGAGCGGCTGCTGGTGCGGCTCGAGTCGATCGGGGCGGCGGTCGAGCCCGAGCGACCCGGGCTGGTGTGCTTCGACGCGCGCGGGCTGCTGCGGCTGCACGGCGGGATCGAGGGCGTGCTGGCCGCCGCGCGCCGTGCGCTGCGGGTGCCGGCCCGCTACGGCGTCGCGCCGTCGCGGTTTGCGGCCGTGGCGGCGGCGACCCGGGCGCGGGTGCGCCGGCCGGTGATCGTCGCCGGCGGCCGCGAGCGAGGCGCGCGCCTTCCTGGCCTCGATGCCGGTGGCGCTGCTGCGCGCCCGCCCCGCGCTGGCCGAGCTGCCCGAGGCGCTCGAGCGCCTGGGGGTGAGCACGCTCGGCGAGCTGGCGGCGCTGCCGCCGGCGGCGCTGGCCGACCGCTTCGGCGCGGCCGGGCCTGCTCGCGCACGAGCTGGCCAGCGGCGGCGACGGCGCGCTGCGCCCGCGGCCCGCGAGCGAGCTGGTGCGCGAGTCGCTCGAGCTGCCCGAGGCCGCGTCCGGCATTCAGCTCGAGCGCGGGCTGGGGCTGCTGATCGATCGCCTGCTCGCGCGGCGGGAGCGGCGCGGGCGGACGCTGCGGGCGGTGGTGCTCTCGGCGGTGCTGGTCGAGCACGGGCGGCACCTGGCGCGAGCAGGTGGTGTTCCGCGAGGCGCTCGCCGACCCGGTCCGGATGCGGCTCGCGCTGGCTCCGCGCCTGGCACTGATTCCCGCTCCCGCGGAGGAGCTGCGACTGGCGGTCGAGCGGTTCGGGCCACCGGCCAGCGACCAGCGAGGACTGCTCGAGGATCCCGCCGCCGCCCGGGCGGCTCGCCTGCGCGAGGCGATCCGCCAGACGCGCGCGGCGGCCGGCCCCGACGCCGCGCTGCGCGTGCTCGAGGTCGATCCCGACTCGCGCTTCCCCGAGCGCCGCGCGGTGCTGGCGCCGTTCGAGGGGTGAGCCAGTGACTGTGCGATCTCGAACTGCGATGCCCTGCGGTCCGGCAGCGTGAGGTGCGATGACGGTCCACGCCGTCTCGCCGTCCCCGTCGCGTCGCGGTCAGCGCCGGCGAGGACGGCACGCCCGCTCCAGGTCGGCGACCGCGTCGTCGACAGCGTGCGCGAGTCCTGGCTGGTCGAGGACCGCTGGTGGACCGACCGTCCGCTGCGCCGCCGCTACTGGGAGGTGGTCACCGTCTGCGGCCGCGACGAGGTCGTGTTCCACGATCTGGAGAGCGGGAGGTGGTGGCGGCAGCGGTGACGAGCGGCGCCCGAGCGCGCACCGAGCGCGCACCTAAACTCCAAGCCGATGCCAGCGCTCAGACGGAGCCAGTCGATCCGGGCCGACCGCCGTCGGCACCTGGAGCGGCGGGCGCTTCATGCGCTTCGGCGAGCCGATCGACGACGAGCGCTTCATCGCGCTGATCGCGCCCGACGACTCGATCCGGACCGTGATCACCGCCGACGTCTACGGCGAGGGCGAGGCCGACCGGATGCTCGGGCGCGCGATCGCCGGACGCCCGCGCGAGGAGATGTGCGTCGTCGGCGCCGTCGGCCACGACTTCTACACGGGCGAGCGCGACGGCCCCAGGGGCTTCCCGCGCTTCACCGATCCCGCGGCTGCGCTGCGCGGACGGCTACGCCGACTACCTGCGGATGGCGACCGAGCGCAGCCTCGAGCGCTGCGGGATCGACAGCTTCGACCTGCTGCTGCTCCACAACCCCGACCGCACCGGGTACACCAGCGAGGCGGTGTGGAACGGGATGGCGGCGCTGCGCGACGCCGGGCTGACGCGGATGATCGGCGTCGCGCCCGGGCCGGCCAACGGCTTCACGCTCGACCTGATCGACTGCCTCGAGCGCTTCGGCGCGCTGATCGACTGGGCGATGATCATCCTCAACCCGCTCGAGCCGTGGCCCGGAGAGCTGTGCCTCGGCGCCGCCGCGGCCGCAGGACGTGAAGGTGATCACGCGCGTGGTCGACTACGGCGGGCTGTTCTTCGACGACGTGCTCCCGGGCAGCGAGTTCGCCCGACGCGATCACCGCGGCTTCCGCCCGGCCGGCTGGATCGAGGCCGGGCGCGAGCGGATCGAGTCGATGCGGCCGATCGCCGAGCGCGCCGGGCTGACGATGATCCAGCTCGCGTGCCAGTGGAACCTGGCTCACGAGGCGGTCGCGTGCGTGGTGCCGACGCTGATCCAGGAGATCGGGCCGAGTGCCCGGCCGATCGAGGACAAGCGCGCCGAGCTGGCGGCGCTGCCGGCCGAGATCCGGCTGACCGACGCCGACGTCGAGCAGATCCGCGCGCTCGGTGACAACACCGGCTGCATGGCGCTGAAGGGCGCGAGCCCGCGAGCACTCGGGCGAGGTGCGCCCGGATCGCTGGGGGCTCGACGAGAGCCTCGAACGGGTCGCCCGGCGCTGGGGCATCGAGCCCGAGCGCGACCTGGTGCAGCGGGCACAGGCCGCGCCGGCGTAGGAGCGCGGGCGCTCGCGCGGTTAGCATCCGCCGCGCGATGAAGGCATTTGTGACGGGCGCCAGCGGGTTCCTCGGTCACGCCGTCTGCGCCGAGCTCGGCGCCCGCGGACACGACGTGTTCGCGCTCGTCCGGCGCCCGGGATCGGAGCCGGAGGGCGCCGAAGCGGTCGACGGTGACCTGTCCGGCGCCGCCACGTTCACAAGCGCGTTCGAGCGGATCCGGCCCGAGTGTGTGATCCATCTGGCGGCCGAGATCGCCACCCAGCGCGACCCGCACAAGATCGAGGAGGTCAACGTCGAGGGCACCCGGCGGCTGCTCAGCGCGTGTGAGTCCGTCGGCGGGATGCGCTTCCTGTTTGTGTCGACCGTGGTCACCGGCGACGCCGGGGGAGCGGTGCTCGACGAGGACAGCTCGCTCCCGGTTCAGACCGCCTACGGCCGCTCCAAGCAGGAGGGCGAGCGGCTGGTCCGCAAGTCGGGCGTGCCGAGCATCATCATCCGCCCGAGCCACGTCTACGGCCCGGGAGGCTGGTACGCGCACGAGATCGTCAAGCGGTTGCGCCAGCCCGGGAGGATGGTGGTGATCGGGCGGGGCGAAAACTGGTGGGACGTGGTCCGCGTGGAGGACGTGGCCTCGGCCTGCGTGATGGCGGCCGAGCGCGCGCCCGATGGTGCCCTGTACCACGTGGTCGACGACGAGCCGATCCGCTACTACGAGTTCGTCGGGTTGACCGCGCAGGCGCTCGGAGTCGGCTCGCCGAGGCGCGTCCCCGTCTGGCTGGCGCGGCTCGCGACCGGCCGGGACCCCGTCGCCGCGGTGATCCGCTCGGCGCGCAGCTCGAACGCGCGGCTCAAGCAGGCGCTCGGCTGGGAGCCGCGGTATCCGACCGCGGAGGCCGGCGTCCCCGACGCGGTCTCTAGGATCGGCTCATGACGGACACACTGACGGGACGCTGTAACTGCGGAGCGGTGCGGTTCGAGGTCACCGAACCGCTCGTCTCGGCGCGCTATTGCCATTGCACCCGGTGCCAGCGGCGAACCGGGACGGCCGCGTCTGCCAGCGCGGCGACCGTCCCGGGATCGTTCCGGATTCTCCAGGGCGAGGACCGCCTCCGCGCCTGGAAACCCGAGGACGGCGCCGAGAAATGGTTCTGTGGCGACTGCGGCTCGGCGATCTTCACCCGCGACCGCGAGGATCCTGAGCAGGTCGGCGTGCGGCTCGGGGTCTTCGACGCCGACCCGGGGGTGCGCCCGAGCATGCGCCAATTCGTGGCCTACGCCGCGCCGTGGGAGCCGATCCCCGACGACGGCCTCCGTCGATACCGGGAGCGACGCCCGCGAGACTGACGGCCGGCGCGCGGACGCGACGGTAAGAGCGCAAACATCGCACCGCAACATTTCTCGGAAACCCGTGTTGAATGCGGGTGCCGAACCCCGGGCGCGCCGAGCCGGGGGGCGGGGAACCCGAGACGTATTGGGGCGAATCCCCGGTGATCCGAAGGAAGCGCTTGCTCGGCAAGCGCGAGCCCGTCAGCTAACCCCGCAGGCGAAGGCACCGATGCGACCCCACGCCGCCAGGAGCTTCGCTTGCCCCCGTTGCCCGCTCGCCGTTTGCTTGCCGGTCTCCGCCCACCCCGCACCGGCTCTGTGCTCACGCTCTCGGCCGCGATACCGCTGCTCTGCGCGGTCGGCCTCATCTTCCTAACGCCGCCGGTGAGAGCCGCCGCACCGCCCGCCCCGTTCAAGCGCGGGCTGCGGATCGGCGACTTCGGCAGCGACGTCAGGCTCCTGCAGGGGTGGCTGACGAAGGTCGGAATCGCGACCGCGGTCGACGGGAACTTCGGGCCGGTGACGCGCGCGTCGGTGAGGCGCTTCCAGCTCGCCGCCCGTCTGAGCCCCCCGAGCGGGACCGCTGGACCGGTGACCGAGGCCGCGCTACGCGCGTGGGTGCGACGGGGCAGGGCGCTACGCGACAGCAGCGCTCCCAGCACCGCCGGGTGGGTCTTCCCGCTGCGCCCGGCAAGACGGGTGCTGCCCCCTTCGGACTGGACGCTCGACGGCGGCGTCGACATCGGGACCGTGGGCAACGCGTGCGGGTCGAGCGTCGTCGAGGTCGCGGTCACGGCCGGCACGATCGTCCAGGAGGGCGCCGACGGGTTTGGCCCATATGCACCGGTGCTGAAGGTCGCGAGCGGCTCGCTCGCCGGACGCTACATCTACTACGGGCACGCCAAGCCGGCGCTGGTGCGGGTCGGAGCGCACGTGACCGCGGGCCAGCCGATCGCCGAGGTCGGCTGCGGGCAAGTCGGCATATCGGACGCCCCGCATCTGGAGATCGGGATCAACGCTCCGGGCGGCCCGCCGTGCTGTCCGTCGTACGGGGAGACCTCGCAGCAGATCTACGGGATCGTGCGCCAGCTGTTCAACGGGGCGCCGTAGGCGAAGCGGCGGGCTCCGGGGTGCTTCGTCAGTCGGCCTGCTCGGCGCGCACCCACTCGCAGCCGGCCGACAGGTCCTCGACCCCCATCGCCGCCGCGACGTTCAGCCACATCCCGTAGCGGAAGAACTCGTCGATCCGCTCGGGCTCGGCGCCCGAGAGCCGCTCGACGTGCGCGACCAGCCGCGCGTAGAGATGGCGGACCCGCTCGCGGATCACCTCGTCGTCGCACGCCGCGTAGGACTGGTGCTGGAGCATCAGGTAGTCGCGGTCGGAGGCAAGCAGCTCGACGTAGGCGTTCCCCATCGCCTTCAGCACGTCGGTGTCGGGCGGCGCGGTGCCGGGATCGAACTCGGCGGCCGCTCGCGTGAACGTGTCGCCGACGCAGCTCGAAGCCCCGCTCGACCGCCGCCAGGAACAGGTCGCGCTTGCTGGCGAACAGGCTGAACACGTACGGCTGCGCGACCCCGACCCGCCGGGCGATCCGATCGACCGGCGTGCCGTGCAGGCCGCCGTGGGCGAACTCGTGGACGGCCGCCTCGATCAGCGCGTCCCGGCGCTCGGACGCCGGGACGCGCTGACGGCGAGGCTTGTCCTGTGGCTTCCGAGGTGGTTGCCATCGGCTCGCTCGATCCTAGGCGGGCTCAGGCGGCGAGCCGCGCGGGCTCGGCGCGGTCGACGCTCTCGGCTCGGCCGCCTGCGTCGCGGCCGAGGCGCGGGTGCTGAACGGCAGCGCGGCCGCGATCAGCGCGCCGGCGGCGAGCACGCCGACGCCGACCCACATCGCGGGGATCAGGCCGTTGACGAACGCCTGCGGCGAGGCGTAGCTGCCGTGGCTCGTGAACACGGTCGCGAGCACCGCGATCCCGAGCACGCCGCCGAGCTCGCGGATCGCGTTGGTCGCGCCGGAGGCCTGGCCGGCCTGCTCGGTCCGCACCGAGGAGAGGACCGCGTTGGCCGGCGGGCGCGAACACGAGCGCCATCCCCGCGCCGGCGAGGACGAACGGGCCGATCATGCTCGCGTAGGTCTGGTCGACGCTCGCGTCAGCGTCGCCAGCCAGCCGAGCGCGATCGCCTGCAGCGCCAAGCCGGCGACCATGAACGGCCGGCTGCCGTAGCGCTCCGAGAAGAACCCGGCCAGCGGCGCGACGACCATCGTCGCGCCGGTCCACACCAGCAGCTTCACGCCCGGCCTGGAGCGGCGTGTTGTGCAGGACGTTCTGGAGGAACTGGCTGAGGAAGAAGATCGAGCCGAACATCCCGAAGTACATCGCCAGCGAGACCGCGTTGGTGACCGCGAAGCCGCGGTTGGCGAAGAAGCGCATCGGCAGCATCGGCTCGCGCGTGCGCAGCTCGTAGCGCGACGAACGCGACCACGAGCACCGCGCCGGCGACCAGCGCGACCACGATCTCGGGGTTGGTCCAGCCCAGCGACTGCGAGCGCACCAGGCCGAAGACGATCCCGAACAGGCCGGTCGACGCGAGCGCCAGCCCGCGGAGGTCGAGCCGCGCGCGAGGCTCCGTGGCTCTCGGCCAGCCGTGCGCGCGGCGAGCGGGATCAGCGCGACGCCGATCGGCACGTTGATCCAGAAGATCCAGTGCCACGAGCTGACCTGGATCACGGCGCCGCCGACGAGCGGGCCGAGCGCGACGGCGATCCCGCTGATTCCCGACCACACGCCGAGCGCGAGGCCGCGCTGCTGCGGGCGGGAACGCGTCGGCCAGCAGCGTCAGCGTCAGCGGCGTGGCGATCGCGGCGCCGATGCCCTGCAGCGCCCGTGCGGCGATCAGCAGGCCGCTCGACGGCGCGAGCGCGGCGGCCGCCGAGGCGACGCGTGAACAGCGCGATGCCCGGCGATGAACATCCGCTTGCGGCCGAAGCGGTCGCCGAGCGCGGCGCCGGTCAGCAGGAACACGGCGTAGGCGAGCACGTAGGCGTTGACCGTCCACTCGAGCGCCTGGATCGAGGCGCCGAGGTCGCGGTGGATGCTCGGCAGCGCGACGTTCACGACGAGGTTGTCGAGGACGACCATGAACAGCCCGACCGAGACGATCGCGAGGGTCCAGCCGCGGCGGATGGGGTTCGTCGTGTAGCGTGGCATCGAGCTTCTCCAGGTTCTTAGTGAGTGCTAACTAGACATGAACTTAGCAGTCACTAATAATTTGTCAAGCGCCCTTTGCGGATCAGGGTCGAAGCGTCCGGTCCGCGAGTGCGAACATATGTTCGGCGATGTACGTCGAGCTCCACTGCCATTCCGCCTTCTCGTTCCTCGACGGGGCCTCGCTGCCCGACGAGCTCGTCGCGGCGGCGCTCGAGCTCGGGCTACGACGCGCTCGCGCTGACCGACCACAACACGGTCTCGGGCTCGATGGAGTTCGCGGTCGCCGCCCGGGCGCTCGGGCTGCGCGCCGATCCACGGCGCCGAGGTCGACCTCGACGACGGGCGCCACCTGACGCTGCTCGTCGAGGACGCGCGCGGCTGGTCCAACCTCTGCCGGATCTTGACGCGCGCGCACGCGCACACGCGTGAGAAGCCGGGACCTCCGTCGCAGCCGCACGTCCCGCTGGAGGCGATCCTCGACCACGCCGAGGGGCTCGTCTGCCTGAGCGGCTGCGCGCTGCGCGGAGTCCACGACGAGCCGACGCCTGCAGCGGCTGCTCGACGCGTTCGGCGCCGACCGCCTGCGGGTCGAGCTCCAGCGGCCGTTCCTGCACGGCGACCGCGCCCGCAACCGGCGCCTCGAGCGGCTCGCCGCGACGGCTCGGGGTGCCGTGCGTGGCGACCGGCAACGTCCACGCCCACGCGCGCGCGCGCGCGCCGCTTCAGGACGCGCTCGTGGCGGTGCGCCTGCACACGACGCTCGATGCCTCGGAGCCGCAGCGGCGCGGCAACTTCAGCCACGTGCTCGCCTCGCCGGCGGCGATGGCGGCGCGCTTCCCCGAGCACCCGGAGGCGGTCGCCGAGACGGCGCGGCTGGCCGAGCGCCTGCGGTTCGATCTGCGCAGCGACCTCGGCTACCGCTATCCCGGCGCCGAGGACGACGAGGCGATGCGCAAGCTCGTCGAGCTGTGCAGACGCGCGCCTGCAGAGACCGCTACGCGGGCGCATCGCGCGCGCCTGCGCGACAGCGCGCGCGGCGCGCCTGCAGGAGGAGCTGCGGATCATCGAGACGCTCGGGCTGCCCGGCTTCTTCCTGCTGCACCACGACATGCTCGAGCTCGCCCGCGAGGTCGCGGTCGAGGTCCGCGGGCCCGACACCGCGCGGGCGCTGCTGCCGCCCGGGCGCGGCCGCGGCTCGAGCGTCTCCTCGATCGTCTGCTACCTGACCGGCCTCTCGCACGTCGACCCGATCGCCAACGAGCTGCTGATCGGGCGCTTCCTGAACGAGGAGCTGACCTCGCTGCCGGACATCGACCTCGACTTCCCGCGCGACATCCGCGAGCAGCTGATCCCGCGCGTCCACGAGCGCTACGGGCACGACCGCTCGGCGCTGGTGGCGGCCTTCCCGACCTACCGCGCCCGCGGCGCGATCCGCGAGCTCGGCAAGGCGCTGGGGCTGCCGCCGGGGGAGATCGAGCGCGTCGCGCGCGGCAGCGAGGGCTGGGACGCGCGGCGAGGTCGGCAAGGACATCGAGAGCGCGTTCGGAGGCGCGGACGGCGCGAGGCAGGGCGGCGGCCGCTGGGCATGGCTCGCGCGGCTCGCGGCCGAGGCGCACGGGCTGCCGCGCCACCTGAGCCAGCACTCGGGCGGGATGATCGTCGCGACCCGGCCGCTGATCGACTGCTGCCCGATCGTGCCCGCGGCGATGGAGGGCCGCCAGATCGTCCAGTGGGACAAGGACTCCTGCTCGGACGCGGGCTTTCTGAAGATCGACCTGCTCGGGCTGGGGATGCTCTCGGCGGTCGAGCGCTGCGTCGAGATGATCGCGCGCACGCGCGGCGAGCGGATCGACCTGTCGCCGGATCCCCTACGACGATCCGGCCACCTACGAGTGCATCCAGAGCGCCGACACGACCGGGGTCTTCCAGATCGAGAGCCGCGCGCAGATGCAGTCGCTGCGCCGCACCCGCCCCGAGAACCTCCAGGACATCACGATCCAGGTCGCGATCGTCCGGCCCGGGCCGATCCAGGGCGGCGCCGTCAACCCCTACATCGAGCGCCGCCAGCGGCTGCGCGTGGACCCCGACTACGAGGTCCCCTACGAGCACCCCTCGCTCGAGCCGGTGCTGCGCGAGACGCTCGGGACGATCATCTTCCAGGACCAGGTGCTCGAGGTCGCGATCGCGTTCGCCGGCTTCTCGGCCGGCGAGGCCGAGGGGCTGCGGCGGGCGATGAGCCGCAAGCGCTCGGAGGCGGCGATCGAGGCCTACCACAAGCGCTTCGTCGCGGGCGCGCAGCCGCAAGCACGGGGTCGACGAGGAGACCGCCGAGCGCGTGTTCTGGGAGATGGTCAAGGGCTTCTCCGGCTTCGGCTTCCCGAAGGCGCACGGCGCCGCCTTCGGGCTGCTCGCCTACCAGTCGACGTGGCTGCGCGTCCACTACGGCCCCGAGTTCCTGTGCTCGCTGCTCAACGAGCAGCCGATGGGCTTCTACCCGCCCGACGCGCTCGTCCACGAGGCGCAGCGGCGGGGGATCGAGGTGCTGGCGCCGGACGTCAACGAGAGCGAGGTCGAGTGCGAGATCGACGGACGGGGCGCGGTCCGGATCGGCCTCGGCTACGTCCGCGGCGTCCGCGAGCAGGAGGTCGAGGAGCTCGTCGCCGCCCGCGAGGCGCGGCGGGCGCTTCCGGAGCCTCGTCCGAGCTCGCCTCGCGCGCGGGCGCCGGCGCGTCCTCGCTGGAGCTGCTGGCGTGGTCGGGGGCGTGCGACTCGCTGCGTCGGACGGGCCCGACTCGGCCGCGCGCCGGCGCTGTGGCAGCTCGGGGTCGCCACGCCCGGGCGCGACGTCCCGGGCGGCACCCAGCTGGCGCTCCCGCTCGACCTGCCCGCGCCGCCGAAGCTGCGGGCGCTGTCGCAGTGGGAGTCGATGCTCGCCGACTACTCCACGACCGGGCTGACCACGCGCTCGCATCCGATGGCGCTGCTGCGGGACGCGGCTGCCGGCGGACGCCGTCACCAGCGAGGACCTCGAGACGCTCGCGCACGGCGCGCGGGTCAGGGTCGGAGGGCTCGTGGTCGCCCGCCAGCGCCCCGGGACCGCGAACGGGATCGTCTTCATCCTGCTCGAGGACGAGCACGGGACGATCAACCTGATCGTCCCCGCGCCGGTCTACGAGCGCCACCGCCTGACCGTCCGGACCGAGCCGCTGATGCTGGTCGAGGGCAAGCTCGAGCGCTCGCCGGCGGCGGGCGGCGCGATCAACGTGCTGGTCGATCGGGTCGGCTCGATCGCCGCACCCGACCAGATCCTCGCCGAGGTCAAGGACTTCTCGATGCTCGACGAGCAGGTGCGGCGGGGTCGGGCCGAGCAGGAGGCCGCGCGGGCCCAGCAGGCGGACCGGGAGGACGGCCACGACACCGATGCCGAGGACTTCCGCGCCGTCGCGCCGCCGGTGATGAGCTTCGCCTCCGGGCGGCGGCGCTAGGCACTCATCCGCCGCGTCCGCGCGCACGATATGGTGCCGCGCCCACGTGCTTAGCAGCACCCTGTTCGTCGCGCTTTGGGTCGTGCTCGGGCTGGGCGTGTTCTTCGTCGCGCTCCGCGGCGGGCTCGGCGGCGCGCGCGAGCCGTTCCAGTCGCAGTCGTTCGCCGCGCGCCGAGCAGCAGTGATCCTGTTCGCGTTCATCGTACGATCGGGTTCGGCGTGGTCGCTGCCGCTCGTGTTCCTGATCGGCAACCACGCCAACGCCAACGGGCAGGTCGGCGGGCTCAAGCTGACCGCCGCCGAGAAGCAGGGGCGCGAGCTGTTCGGCCAGCACTGCGGCGTCTGCCACACGCTCGCCGCCGCCAACGCGGTCGGCAAGGTGGGCCCGAACCTCGACATGATCCAGCCGACCGAGCAGCTGGTGCTGCACACGATCACCTACGGCTGCCTCCAGAACCCGCCGCCCGGCTCGCAGGAGAACTGCCTCGGCGAGGGCAACGATGCCGGCCGCGATCGTCCAGGGCCAGCAGGCGACCGACGTCGCGAAGTTCGTCGCCCGGGTCGCCGGCCGCGAGTAGCCCGCACGATTGCGGCGAAGCCGTCGAGCTAGCGGCGCGTTCTGTCGGCGGCCGCTGTTAGCATGCCGCGCCCGTAAAGCTGAATTCCCGCACCGCTCGACCAGAGCGGAAGGAAGCGGGGGACCCACAGTTGTTGGGGCGAATCGCGTGCTCGCGCGTAGCGCCGCTCTTTCGGCGCGAGCCCGTCAGCTAACCCCGTAAGCACGAGAAAGAGGACGGTTTCATGCCCCGCACGCGCGTGTCGGTGCCGCCGGAGGCAATCCGGATCGAGGACGAGGTCTGGCAGGAGGCTTTTGCTCGTCGCGAGGCCTCGCCTTCGCGCGCGGCGGCGCGGCGTCTTCACGCCGTGGAGGGCGGTCGTGCGGACACCGCGACAGTGCCCCGCCCCGCACGCACTGCCCGTCCCCCGGCGGCGCGCACGACGCGCCCCACCCGGCCGGCCGCTCAGGCGGCTCCGGCCGGTCCGGCGGCCGCAGCCACGCCGGCCCCAGCCCCCAGGGCCGGCGTGGCACGGTCGCAGGACGGTCACGATCAGCGGCCGCGGGGCCGAGCGCAACCTTCCCTGGCCGGACGCGACGCGGCGCCGGCCACCCGCGCCGTGCCTACGAGCGCGCCGGCTTCGGGCCCGACCGGGTCGCCATGTGGGCGGTGCTGCTCGGGGTGCTGCTGGTGCTCGTCGCGGCCACGAGCGCGCACGCGTAGACGCCGCCGCGCGGCGTCGCGCCGCCCGCGCCTGCGGCGTCGAGCGACGCGTCTTACGCATGTCGCAGTCGCCGCTGATCGCTCGTTTATCGGCCTACGTATAAGTGCAGGTGGCCGGCGTCGCTCGCCAGAGGCCCAGACTCGTAACGAAGACGGGAAGGATTGCCGCCAAATAGAGGTCCGGACCTTGTGCGGCCCGCAAGCCGCAGATACACTTATCAACCGTAAGCTGGTCTCGAAAAGAAAGGAGGGCCGTCTGGCCCGCCCTCCTCTGGTGGTCGAAATGAAGACTTCCATGAGCAGGTTCCAGATCCACGACGACCTGACCGCGCCCGAGGGCTCGGTCCCGGTGCTTCGCGGCGCGCTCGCGACCGGCGGTCAGCTGCCGAACTTCCTCGGCGTGCTGGCCGGCTCGCCCGCGGCGCTGCGGGCCTACGCCCGGTTCCGCTCGGAGCTGCGCCACGGCAAGCTGACGCTGGCCACGCTCGAGCGGATCGCGCTCGCGGTGGCCGAGTACTACCACTCGGAGCCGGGGATCGCGATGCACTCGCGCACCGCCCGCGCCGCCGGCCTGGCGATCGACGAGGTCGCGCTGGCACGCCAGTTCAACTCCAAGGATCCGCGTGAGGCGGCGCTGCTGCGCTACCTGCAGGCGCTCGCTCGAGGAGCGCGGCCGCGCGCCGATGCACCTCCACGAGGAGGCGCGCGAGGCGGGCTGGGACGACGAGCAGATCCTGGAGGCGATCGCGGCGGTCGCGCTCGAGGCGTTCACCGCGATGGTCAACGTCGCCGGCGAGGTCCCGGTCGACGGCTCGAGCGAGGCGTCGCGCGCGCTCCAGGCGGCGTAAGCTTCGAAGCCGAGCAGATGGGCGCCCCGGAGGACACGGACAGGAAGTCTGAGGGCGGCCGCGCCGCAGGCTGCTGTCCGTTCTACCACGAGGCGGTCGAGCTGGTCGGCAAGCGCTGGACCGGCGCGATCCTGCGCGTGCTGATGGACGGGCCGCTGCGCTTCTCGGAGGTCGCCCAGGCCGTCCCCGAGCTCTCCGACCGGCTGCTGTCCGAGCGGATGAAGGAGCTCGAGGCGCCGCGGGATCGTCGAGCGGACGGTGATCCCCGGCCCGCCGCTGCGGGTCGAGTACTCGCTCTCGCGGATGGGCCGCGAGCTCGAGCCGGCGCTGTCCGAGCTCCAGCGCTGGGCCAACCGCTGGCTCGCGCGGCGCGCGTCCCGACCGCGCGTCTGAGCTCGTCAAGTCAAGCGACGCCGAGCGCGTCGCGGCCGCCGTGCCGCCAGGTCAGCGTCGAGCCCGTGCAGCCGCAGCGAGCCGGTCTGCGATGCCGCTGCCCGAGTCGAGCAGCGCCACCCCGTGCGCGTCGCGCCTTGTCGACCTCGACGTCGCTGCGGCTGCCCGAGATCACCGAGCCGCCCTCGCCGATCCACGCCACGGCGCCGTCGGGCTTGACCACGATCGAGCGCGACCGACTGGAAGGACTCGGGACCGCAGCGGCTCGCGTCGTCGCCGGCTCGCTGCGGAGCTGCTTGCCGTCGCTGAGGTCTCCTGACGACGACCGGTCGCCGTGATCGTGTCGACCCCGAATCGGTCGTGAAGCCGTAGGCCACGTCCCGGCCCGCGAGCGCGATCGGCCCGGCGCGCCCCTCGCGGATCGACCGCGCGCCGGCGCCGAGGCGGTAGCGCTGCGTGCCCCGGCCGAGCAGCCGTAGACATTGCCGCCCGACTGGTAGACGCGCGCCGCGCGGTCGACGGCAAGCGTCCGCGCGCGCCGACGGCCCGCACGCAGCCGGTGAGGCGCTCGCCGGTCGTCGCCGCCGGCCGCCGAGCGTCTGACCGGAGGACGACCCGCACGCCGCCAGCGCGAGCAGGGCGACGATCAGTCCGCAGCGCACCCGCATGCGCGGTCAGCGTACGGGCTGGCGCGAATCGCCGAGCAAGTAACGTTCGCCGGCGATGACCGGCACCGCGACGCCCGCTCACCGCCGACGACGTGACCTCGCTCGTCCAGGAGCGCGACATCCGCTTCATCCGCCTGTGGTTCACCGACATCCTCGGCCAGCTGAAGGCGTTCTCGATCAACGCCACCGAGCTCGCCGACGCGTTCGAGGGCGGGATGGGCTTCGACGGCTCCTCGATCACCGGCTTCAACCCGATCGAGGAGTCGGACATGATCGCGATGCCCGACCCGAGCACGTTCGCGATCCTGCCCGTGGCGGCCCGGCGGAGCAGGGCGTGGCGCGGATGTTCTGCGACATCGTCACGCCCGAGCGGACGCCGTACGAAGGCGACCCGCGCTACGTCCTGCGCCGCGCGCTCGCAGCGCGCCGAGGAGATGGGCTTCGACCACTACTACGTCGGCCCCGAGCTCGAGTACTTCTACTTCCGCGACGCGAAGTCGACCGAGGTGCTCGACGAGGGCGGCTACTTCGACCTGACGACGCTCGACGCCGGCTCCGATCTGCGCCGCGAGACGGTGCTCGCGCTCGAGCAGCTCGGGATCCACACCGAGTACGCCCACCACGAGGTCGGCCCGAGCCAGCACGAGATCGACATGCGCTACGCCGACGCGCTGAAGATGGCCGACGACTGCATGACCTACCGGATCACGGTCAAGGAATACGCGATGAAGCACGGCCTGCACGCGACGTTCATGCCCAAGCCGCTGTTCGGCAAGAACGGCTCCGGGATGCACACCCACCAGTCGCTGTTCCGCGGCGACGCCAACGCGTTCTTCGACGCCGACGACCAGTACTTCCTCTCCGACGTCGGCAAGGCGTTCATCGCCGGGCAGCTCCGCCACGCGCGCGAGATCTGCTCGATCTTCGCCCAGTGGGTCAACTCCTACAAGCGGCTCGTGCCCGGCTACGAGGCGCCGGTGTACGTCGCCTGGTCGCGCCGCAACCGCTCCGCGCTCGTGCGCGTGCCGCTGTACCACCCCGGCAAGGAGCGCGCCACGCGGATGGAGCTGCGCTGCCCCGACCCGGCGTGCAACCCGTACCTGACGTTCGCCGCGCTGCTGCAGGCCGGGCTCGAGGGGATCGAGCACGGCTACGAGCTGCCCGAGCCGATGGAGACGAACCTCTACCACCTGTCGCCCGACGAGCGCCGGCGGCTCGGGATCGAGCAGCTGCCGGAGACGCTCGGCGAGGCGATCGAGCTGACCGCCGAGTCCGAGCTCGTGCTGCGCACGCTCGGCGAGCACATGTTCAACCGCTACATCGAGATCAAGCGCCAGGAGTGGGACGAGTACCGCGTGCAGGTCACGCCCTGGGAGCTCGAGCGCTACCTTCCGGTGCTGTAGATGCAGATCGAGTCCGAGATCCAGGTCGCGCGGCCGCGCGGCGGAGGTGTTCGAGTACATCGCCCACGCCGAGTATCTGCCGCGAGTACGTGACCGACTTCGAGTCGGTCTCGCAGGTCTCCGCCGGTGAGCGCCGGCGGTCGGCACCGAGTACAGCTACAGGATGCGGCGCGGGGCGGAGGGGACGTTCGAGTGGACCCGGTTCGAGCCCGACTCGCGGCTGGAATGGCACGGCCCCGCGGTCAAGGCCGGGCCGGGCTCGATGGAGCCGGCCGGCTGGTGGGAGCTGACCGAGGCCTGCGAGCGGCACCAACGTCAAGCTCGTGATGGCGCCGACGCCCGGCGGGCCTGTTCAAGCTGCTGGCGCCGTTCATGGCGGCGGGCATGCGCAAGGGCAACGCGCAAGGCGCTCGAGCGGCTCAAGCAGCAGCTCGAGGCGCAGCCGCCGAGCTCACAGCGCGGCGGCCAGCTCCTCCGGCGTCGTGACCGGCGCCTGGCAGACGAAGTGCTCGCACACGTAGGCCGCGGCGGGCCGTCGACGGGCTCGCGGCCCTCGAGCAGCGGCACGCCGTCCGAGTCGCCGCCGCGCGAGCACGACGTGCGGGTCGAAACGCGTCGCGGACGACCCGCAGCAGCGCGTCGGCCTCGGCCGCCGGGCCCGACGATCGCGACCTCGCGGACCGGCGCGAGGTAGAAGTCGGCCGCCCGCAGCAGGTGGCCGAACGCCAGCGGATGCCTCGACGGCGAGCGGGAACAGCAGCCGCAGCACGCCGAGCGCGTGGCGCTCGTACTTGCCCTCGCCCGACAGCAGCGCCAGCCGCAGCAGCGCCGAGCGCGGCGGCCGAGTTGCCCGACGGGATCGGCGAGTCCTCGAGGTCCTTGCGCCGGACCGGGAGCTGCTCGTCGGTCCTCGGCGGTGGTGAAGAAGCCGCCGCGCTCGCGGTCCTCGAAGCGCTCGATCAGCCGGTCGGCGAGCGCTCACCGCCTCGCTCGTACCAGCGCGGCTCGAAGGTGGCCTCATACAGCGTGATCAGCGCGTCGAGCAGGAACGCGTGGTCGTCGAGGTAGGCGTCGATCCGCGCGCGCCCGTCCTTCCAGCGTGCGGAGCAGCCGCCCGTCGCGCGTCGCGCAGCTCGTCGAGCACGAACGACGCGCACGCGCTCGCCGCGTCCACGTAGTCCCTCTCTCCCAGGACCGCGCCCGCCTCGGCCAGCGCCGAGATCATCAGCGCGTTCCACGAGGTCAGCCGCTTGTCGTCGAGCCCCGGCCGGACGCGCTGCGAGCGGGCCTCGAACAGCTTGCGGCGGATCTCCGGCGAGCGCCGCGGGCTCGGGGCCGCGCGCCTCGAGCACGTTCAGCCCGCGCTCGAAGTTGCCCTGCTCGGTGGCGCCGAAGTACGCGATCGCCTCGTCGGCGAGCGCGGCCCGAGCACCTCCCGCAGCTCCGTCGACGCGTCCACACGTAGAACTTCCCCTCGACGCCCTCGGAGTCGGCGTCGAGCGCCGAGCAGAAGCCGCCCTCGGGGCCGCGCATCTCGCGCAGCGCCCAGTCGAGCGTCTCGCGGCAGACCCGCCGCAACCGCTCGTCGCCCGAGACCTGCCAGCCGTGCAGGTAGGCCCGCGCCAGCAGCGCGTTGTCGTAGAGCATCTTCTCGAAGTGGGGGACCGTCCAGGTCGCGTCGACCGCGT
Organism: uncultured Solirubrobacterales bacterium; assembly: GCA_963826395.1. GTDB lineage: Bacteria > Actinomycetota > Thermoleophilia > Solirubrobacterales > Solirubrobacteraceae > Palsa-465. The sequence continues at coordinate 768,933 of CAWGWP010000001.1, forward strand.
AGCGCGCGAACCCGCCGCCGACCTGGTCGTAGATCCCGCCGCGCGCCATCGCCTCGAGCGTCTCGCAGCGACATCTCGCGCTCGCCGCGCACCAGCAGGAACTCGATCACCGACGCCTGCGGGAACTTCGGCGCGCGGCCCGAAGCCGCCGTTCTGGCGGTCGTAGGAGCTCGCGCAGCGCCGCGCTGGCCGTCGCGCGACGAGCTCGTCGCGGATCGGCTCGGCGGACGGCTCGAGCCGGGCGCTCGCGCACAGCGACGCGGAGGATCTCCGCGCCCTGGCGGCGGATCTGGTCGCGGCGCTCCGCCCACGCGTCGGCGACCGCCTCCAGCACCATCCGCCAGCTCGGCATGCCCGTGCCGCGACTCCGGGCGGGAAGTAGGTGCCCGCGTAGAACGGCACGAGCTCCGGGCGTGAGGAACGCGTTCAGCGGCCAGCCGCCGTGCCCGGTCATCGCCTGGCACGGCCTCCATGCACATCGCGTCGACGTCCGGACGCTCCTCGCGGTCGACCTTGACGCACACGAACCGCTCGTTCATCAGCGCCGCGATCTCTGGGTCCTCGAACGACTCGTGCGCCATCACGTGGCACCAGTGGCAGGCCGAGTAGCCGATCGAGACGAGCAGCGGACGGTCCTCGCTCACGCGCCCGCGCGAGCGCCTCCTCGCCCCACGGGTACCAGTCGACCGGGTTGTCCTTGTGCTGGCGCAGGTACGGCGAGCTCTCGCCCGCGAGGCGATTCGGCACGGCGCCCAGGCTACCCCTGTGGCCGAGCGGGCAATACGCTTCCAGCCCATGGCATCAGAGCGAACGTCGATCAACGCCCCCGACGCCCCGGCCGCGGTCGGGCCCTACGCCCACGCGGTCCGCAGCCGGCGACCTGCTGTTCTGCTCGGGGCAGATCCCGCTCGACCCGCGGACCGGCGAGCTGGTCGGCGGCGACCGCCGCCGACCAGGCCGGACGCTGCCTGGAGAACCTCGCGGCGGTCTGCCACGCGGCCGGCGCGACGCTCGGCGACGCCGTTCGAGCTGACCGTCTACACGACCGAGATGGCGTCGTTCGCGCGAGATCAACGAGGTGTACGAGTCGTTCTTCGAGTCAGACCCGCCGGCGCGGGTCGCGATCGGCGTGGCGGCGCTGCCGCGCGGCGCGAAGGTCGAGATCGACGCGGTGGTGGCGATCCCTGACTGACACGATCCCCGACCAGGCCGCGCATGCGGAGGTGACGGTCGCCGACATCCGCCGGGCCGCGCAGGCGGGCGCGGGGGTCGTCCGCCAGACGCCGGTGCTCAGCTCGCGGGACGCTGAGCGAGCGCGCGGGCGCGACGGTCGCGCTGAAGGCCGAGAACCTCCAGCGGACCGGGTCGTTCAAGCTCCGCGGCGCGCTCGCGAAGCTCGCCGCGCTCGGCGACCGCTGCGCCGGCGGGGTGGTCACCGCCAGCGCCGGCAACCACGGCCAGGCGCGTCGCGTACGCCGCCCGCGCGCGCGGCGTCCGCTGCGAGGTGTTCATGCCCGAGCAGGCGACGATCGCCAAGGTCGAGGCCGTCGATCGCGCTCGGCGCGACGGTCCACCTCGTCGGCGCGACGATCGACGAGGCGCTGCGTCGCCGCCCGCGAGCGCGCCGCAGCGCGAGCGGCTCGCGTTCGTGCACCCGTTCGACGACCCGGACGTGATCGCCGGCCAGGGGGGCGTCGGGCTCGAGCTGCTCGAGCAGGTCGCCGGACATCTGGCACGCGTGATCGTCCCGATCGGCGGCGGCGGGCTCGTCAGCGGGATGGCGATCGCGCTGAAGTCGCGCGCGCCCCGAGATTCGGGTGATCGGCGTCCAGGTCGCGACCTGCGCCCCGTTCCCGGCGTCGCTCGCGGCGGGCGAGCCGGTCGCCGTCGACTCGGCGCTGACGATCGCCGACGGGATCGCGGTCAAGCGGCCCGGCGAGCTGACGCTGCCGCTGATCAAGCGCTGGGTCGACGAGGTCGTGGTCGTCGAGGAGGACGACGTCGGCGAGGCGATGGTGTTCCTGCTCGAGCGCGCCAAGCTGGTGGTCGAGGGCGCCGGCGCGGTCGGGGTCGCGGCGCTGCTCGCCGGCAGCGCGGCGCTGCCCGCCAGCGGGACCACCGTCGTGATCCTGTCCGGCGGCAACGTCGACGCCGGGCTGCTTGGCGCAGATCGTCCGCCGCCACGAGAGCCAGGCGGGGCGGCGGCTCGTGCTGCTGGCGCGCGTCCCGGACCGCCCGGGCTCGCTGGCGCGGCTGCTCGCGCTGGTCGCCGAGCAGGGCGCCAACCTGCTCGACGTGATCCACATCCGCGAGGGGCTCGACCTGCACGTCCGCGAGACCGCGGTGCAGCTGGTGCTCGAGACGCGCGGGCCAGGCGCACGCCCAGCAGGTGCAGCGACGCCGTGCGCGGCGCCGGCTACGGCGAGCCGCGCGTCTTGCGGTAGTCGCGCGCCTCGCGCGACGAGCGCGTCGATCACGCGGCTGTCCTCGTCGGCCTCGGGGTGCCACTGGACGCCGAGCACGAACCGGCGGTCCGGCGCCTCGATCGCCTCGGGGAGGTCGTCGAGCGTCGAGTGGCCGGTGACCTCGAGACCGTCGCCGACGCTCGTCGACGCCCTGGTGGTGGTGCGACTTGGTGACGTGCACCTCCTCGCCGGCGGCGCGCGCGGCGAGCGAGCCCGGGCGTCAGGCGCACGTCGTGGTCGGAGCCGTCGAAGCTGCCGGGCACGGGGCGGTGGTCCTCGTGGCCGACGTCGTCGGGCAGGTGCTGGATCAGCGTCCCGCCGAGGGCGACGTTGATCAGCTGCATGCCGCGGCAGATCCCGAGCACGGGCATGTCGCGCTCGCACGGCGCGGCGCGCCAGCGCGAGCTCGATCGCGTCGCGCTCCGGCACCAGGTCGTCGGTCTCCGGGTGGCGGCTCGGCGCCGTAGTCGGCGGGGTCGATGTCGGAGCCGCCGGCCAGGATCAGCCCGTCGATCAGGTCGAGCACCCGGTCGGGCTCGTCGCTCGAGCTCGGGATCGGGCGGGATCATCAGCGCGATCCCGCCGGCGCGCTGGATCGCGGTGATGTAGCTGTACGGGAGCGAGCGCCGCGCGCTGCTCCCAGACGCCCCAACTCGCGTCGCTCGAGCGCCGGTGCAGATGCCGATGACCGGTCGCGTCGCTCATCGTAATCGCAGCCTAGCCGTGGCCGCGCAGCAACCGCCCGCTGCACCTTGCCGCTGGCGGTCTTCGGCAGCTCCGGCGCGAAGTCGACGATCCGCGGGTACTTGTACGGGGCGGTCTGCTCGCGGACGTGCTCCTGGAGCTCGGCCGCGAGCTCGTCGCTCGGGGCGAAACCGTCGCGCAGGACGACGACCGCGCGGACGACCGAGCCGCGCTCGTCGTCGGGCGCGGCGACGACCGCGGCCTCCGCGACCGCGGCGTGCGAGACGAGCGCCGACTCGACCTCGAACGGCCCGATCCGGTAGCCCGCGGAGATGATCAGGTCGTCGGAGCGCCCCTCGAAGTACAGGTAGCCGTCCTCGTCCGGCGCACGCGGTCGCCGGTGTGCCACGGCCGCTCGGTCGGCGCGGGCTCGCCGCCGAGGTGCCCGACGAAGAAGGTCGGATCGGTCGCCGGATCGGCGCAGCACGAGCTCTCCGTCGACCACGTCGAGCTCGATGCCCGGGAGCGGCAGGCCCATCGAGCCCGGGCGCACCGGCCGGCCGACCGGGTTGCCGGTCAGCTGCCCGGTCTCGGTCTGGCCGTAGCCGTCGCGGATCTCGATCCCGATCCCCTCGCGTGAACGCGCGGATCACCTCGGGGTTGAGCGCCTCGCCCGCGGCGACCAGCGTCCGCAGCGCGCGGCAGCGGGCGCGAGCTCGGCGCGCTTGGCGATCACGCGGTACTCGGTCGGCGCCATGCAGAGCACGTTGACCTCCTCGGCGGCGAGGATCTCGAGCCGCTCGCGCGGGGTCGAAGCGCGCGTCGTGAAGCAGCGCCGCGGCGCCGCGGAGCCACGGCGCGATGAACACGTTGCGCGCCGACTTCGACCAGCCGGTCGCCGCCGTGCACCACACCAGGTCGCCCTCGCGCGCGTCGAGCCAGTGCTCGGCCTGGAGGCGCTGGCCGGGGAGGTAGCGCTGCCCGTGGACGACGCCCTTCGGCTCGCCGGTGGTGCCGCTCGTGAACGTGATCAGGCACGGGTCGGTCGGGCTCGAGCTCGGCCGCCGGGGCGCGGGTCGCGCTCGTAAAGCGACTCGTCGGGGACGGTCAGCACCGGGCACGCCGGGCGTCGCGGCCGAGAGCTCGGCGAGGTTGCGCTCGTCGGCGACGATCAGCTTCGGCTGCGCGGCGTCGAGCCGCAGCCGGAGGTCCTTGGCGCGCAGCTGCTCGTTGCACGGCAGCGCGACCGCCCCGATCCGGAAGCACGCGACCATCGTGAGCACCCACTCGGGCCGGTTGCCGATCAGCGTCAGGACCACGTCGCCTCGCGTGACGCCCTGGCGCTGCAAGCGCCGCCGCGAGCCGCGCGCTGCGGTCGGCGACCTCGCCGAAGGACCACTCCCGGCGGCGGCCGTCGCGCGCCAGCTCGACGAGCGCGCGGCGCTCGCGGCGGGGCCGCGTCGACGACGTCGCGGGCGAAGTTCATCGGCGGCGAGTCTGCCAGGATCGCCCGCCGTGACCTTCTGGAACGGCGTCCTGTGGCTGCACCTGCTCGCGATGGCGTTCTTCGTCGGCGGTCAGCTGATGCTCGCCGCGGTCGTCGTGCCGGTGCTCCGCGGGCGCGAGGATGGCGTCCCGCTGCGGGCCGCGGCGCGGCGCTTCGGGCTCGGGACGCTGTCGGCGATCGGCGTGCTCGTGATCACCGGCGCGGCGATGGCCACGCACCTTCACAAGTGGGGCGACTCGACGCTCCAGGTGAAGCTCGGGCTGGTAGTGCTGGTGGGGCTCCTGATCCACCTGCACATGCGCCGGCCGGAGGCGCACGTGCTCGACGCCGCGATCTTCCTGATCTCGCTCGCGATCGTGTGGCTGGGGATCGTGGTCGCGGGCTAAGTGCGATGTGGTGCGGGCCGGGGCAACCCGGCGCGGTCGGCGGGCCGAGCCAACCCGGCGCGGTCGGCGGGCCGAGCCCACCCGCGGGGTCGGCGGGCCGAGCCCACCCCCTCTGTAGCCTTTGAAGAGCATGGGCATGATGTACGGCACCGGGCCGCTCGGCCGCAAGCCGGCGGGGCAGTTCAACTTCGAGCCGCCGCCACCCGGGACGGCGCTGTACCTCGAGCCGACGCCCGAAGCGGATCCGCGTGATCATCGGCGGCGAGACGGTCGCCGACAGCCGCCGCGCGATGCTGCTCCAGGAGTCGGGCCTTCAGCCGGTCTACTACTTCCCGCCCGAGGACGTGCGCTCCGACCTGCTCGAGCCGACCGACAAGCACACCCACTGCCCGAAGAAGGGCGACGCCTCCTACTACACGATCCGCGTCGGCGACCGCGTGGTCGAGAACGGCGCGTGGTACTACCCGGAGCCGCTCGACGGCGCGCCGCCGATCGAGGACCTGATCGCGTTCTACTGGGACAGGGTGGACCGCTGGATCGAGGAGGACGAGGAGGTCGTCGTCCACCCTCGCGATCCCGTACCACCGGATCGACGTCGCGCAAGACCAGCCGCCACATCCGGATCTCGCTCGACGGGCGAGCTGCTGGCCGAGACGACCCGCGCGTGTCGCGCTGTTCGAGTCGAACCTGCCGACCCGCTGGTACATGCCGCGCGAGGACGTCGTCGCCGAGCTCGAGCCCAGCGACACGGACACGATCTGCCCGTACAAGGGCCACGCCGGCTATTACTCGGTCCGCCTCGAGAACGGCGAGCTGATCGAGGACCTGGTCTGGTACTACGCCGACCCGTTCTCCGAGGCGCTCGCCGATCGCCGGACTGCTCTGCTTCTTCAACGAGAGGGTCGACATCGAGCTCGACGGCGAGCTCGCAGGAGCGGCCCGAGTCAGCCCGCCGCGCGCACGGCCAGGGCCCGAGCCGCCAGCCCCAGCCCGCCGGCCACTGAGCTAGCGCGCCGCCGGCAGCACCATCTGGGTGCAGATGAAGTTGGCCGCGAGCCGGTCGCCCTTGGTGACCCGCACCTCCCAGACCTGCGTCCGGCTGCCCCGGTGAAGCGGCTCACCGGTCGCCAGCAGCTCGTCTCCGACCATCCCGGAGGCGAACACGTTGATCTTGAGCTCGGCGGTCGTGAAGTTGTCCCCGGGCGGCAGGTTGCGCATCGTCCCCCAGGCCGCGACGGTGTCGGCGAAGCGCGACCCACACGCCGCCGTGGACGTAGCCGCCCGGGTGCAGGTGCCGCCGATCGACGAGCAGCCGGCCGGTGACGGAGTCGTCGTCGAGCTCTATCAGCTCGATCCCGAGGTCGCCCGGGAACGAGCCCTTCAGCGCGTCGGCGGAGACGCCGACTGTGACGTGGGGATTGCCGGGCATGGCGCGGCAGTCTATGCGGCCGCTGTCGCCGCGGTCTTCGAGGATCGCGTGCAGCCGGGCGGCCTCGCGTCGGGGTCGCGCGTCGAAGCGGTCGCTAGGTGATCCGGATCGTCGCGATGCCGTAGCAGCAGCATCGTCGCGTCCCGTTCCCGATCGTCCTCGAACGGCTCGCGGTCGTTGATGGAAGTCCCAGCCGTCGAGCTCGACGATCAGCCTTCGCCTCTGCGAAGTAGGCGTCGACCTCGTAGCCGTGGACGATCGTGTTGATGACGCGGCGTCGGGAGGCCGAAGCGCTCGCAGAACGGCAGGAAGTCGTCCTCGAACGCCCGAGCGGGTCGGGTTCTGCTCGGTCGCCGCGTGCGGCTCAGGAGCGGCGCGCCCGGGTGGAGCGGGAAGCGCCCGACGACGTCGGCCAGGGCCTCGAGCGTCGAGGAGCTTCGCCGCGCGCCGTCGTTGATCGTGCGTGTGAGCGACTTGGCGGTGCAGCTTGGGCGCCATGTCGAGCAGCGTCCGGGCGGGGCTGGTGACGCGGATGCCCAGTGCGCGTACGTCGACATCCCGGCGCAGCAGCGCCGATCGAGCGGTGGATCCGGATGCCCTGTGGCCGCCGGTCGCCGGCGACGGTCACCTCGAACGGCTCGTCCCAGCGCTTCCAGAAGCCCCAGAGGGTCATCGCCGAGCCGTGGCTGAGGGCCGCGCGGTCGCCGCAGGCGAGGACGGCGGCGCGGCTCGCTCGAGCGGCGGTCGTTGGCGGGCGGCCGACGGCGTAGACGCCGCGGATAAACGCGGTAGCAGGCGGCCGGCCTTGACCGCGGCGATGGATCGCCGCGTCGTCGAGACCGAGCGCCAGCAGCTGCGCCCGGGTGATATTCCCGTGCTGCCGGCCGCGATCTGGGCGATTTCTTTCGCCAGACGAAAGTTATCTTCCCACAACCCGTAGAGCCCGGAGCGGCGGCCTTCCCCCCCGAAACGTGACAAAGTTGTGCAACATGGCCGCCGCACGACGTTCACCACAGACCGCACCGACGAGCAGAAGGCGATCACCGAGATGGTGCGCCAGTTCGCCGACGAGCAGATCATCCCCAACGCCGAGCACTACGACCACGAGGACGAGTTCCCCGAGCCGATCGTCGAGCAGATGAAGGAGCTCGGCCTGTTCGGGGTCACGATCCCCGAGGAGTACGGCGGCATGGGGCTCGACCTGACGACCTACGCGATGATCGTCGAGGAGCTCTCGCCGCGGCTGGATCTCGCATCTCCGGGATCGTCAACACCCACTTCATCGGCTCCTACCTGCTGATGAAGTTCGGGACCGACGAGCAGAAGCAGAAGTACCTGCCGAGGATGGCGACCGGCGAGATCCGCGCCGCCTTCTCGCCTGTCCGAGCCCGAGCTCGGCTCCGACGTCGCCGCGATCAAGACCTCGCGCCAAGAAGCTCGACGACGGCGCCTACGAGATCAACGGCACGAAGATGTGGGTCACCAACGGCCTGCGCGCCGGCCTCGTGTTCGTGCTCGTCCGGACCGACCCGAACGCCGAGCCCAAGCACCGCGGCCTGACCTGCTTCATCGCCGAGAAGGAGCCGGGCGTCGGCCGAGAACACCGGCGCCTACGAGGGCTTCAACGTCCCGCCGCAGATCAAGAAGATGGGCTACAAGGGCGTCGAGTCGACCGAGCTCGTGTTCGACGGCTACAAGACTCCCGGCCGAGAGCATCCTCGGCGGCGAGGACGCAGGGCCTCGAACAAGGGCTTCCCGCAGATGATGGACGCGCTCGAGCTCGGCCGCGTCAACGTCGCGGCCCGCGGCGTCGGCCTCGCGCAGCGGGCGCTCGAGCTCGCGCTCAAGTACTCCCAGGAGCGCAGGACGTTCGGCAAGCCGATCGCCCAGCACCAGGCGATCCAGTTCAAGCTCGCCGACATGGCCACCCAGGTCGAGGCCGCGCGGCTGCTCACCCATCGCGCCGCGCGGCTGAAGGACGCCGGCGAGCGCTCAGACATCGAGGCCGGGATGGCGAAGCTGTTCGCCTCCGAGGCCGGCCGCTTCTGCGCCGAGGAGTGCGCTGCGGATCCACGGCGGCTACGGCTACTCGAAGGAGTACGAGATCGAGCGGATCTACCGCGACGCGCCGCTGCTGCTGATCGGCGAGGGCACGTCCGAGATCCAGCGGATGGTGATCGGCCGCAAGCTGCTGCAGCGGCACAAGATCTAGATTGAGGGGGCGCGCCTTTGGGGGCGCGCCCCGTGTTTCTGCCCTAGCCCGGCAGCGCCTCGTGCTCGCGCGGGCCGGCCTGGTATGCCTCCGCCGGCTCGAGGATCGCGACGAGCTGCTCGCGCATCTCCGGCGTGTCCTCGTGCCCGTGCACCGACGCGGCGTGCTCGGCGGCGGCGCGCACCACCTCGTCCTCCTCGCCGATGATCACCAGCGAGCAGTTGCTATCGCTCGCGAAGCGGCGGCAGTCGGCCATCATCCTGGCCATTGGTCCCTCCGATCCGGTCGCCTGGGGTGATGCTCGCGCGTGCCGGCCCCGCCGTCAACCCCTACGTGCAGGTGAGACCGGTCAGGCCGGGGCCGCTGTCCTGGCGGAGGAAGAGCGGATGAGAGATCGGTGATGGCTGTCCGGTCACGGGGTCGATCAGCGTCGTGTCGCCGGTGGCGATGATCATGCAGCCGCTGCGGTCGGTGTTAACCGTGAAGTAGTCACCGAGGCGGCGGTCCTCCTCGGTGATCACGTTGTCCGCGGCGCACGTCGTCCCGCCGGCGCAGATCGAGCCGCTGTGGATCGACGCGCCCGGCGGCATCGACGACGGTCTCGCTCGGATGCCCGCCCGTCGCGCCCGAGATCCGCGCCGCCATCACCGACACGGTCGCGGTGCTGGGAGCGCAGTCCGGGTCGACGACGCTGTTGTACTGGTACCAGACGACGCCCACGTTGCCGGCGCTGCCCGCGGTGATCCACGGCCACAGCAGCCGATGACCCGGGATAGAAGGCGACGGTCCTGGGGCTGCTCCACGTCGCGCCGCCGTCGGTCGAAACCGACATCAGGACCTGGTTCGCCAGCGGGGTCTGGGCGTTCTGGGGAGGCACGCTCCCGAAGCTCTCGCTGCCGGAGTCGGTCGCCGGGCAGCCGTTGGTCGAGTTCGGGTCGCGGGCGTCGGTGTCCCAGACGAGGTAGTAGTTGCCCTTCGAGTCGATCGCCATCGCCGGCCAGTGCGAGAACGCGGTGGTCGTCGCGACGTGGACGTCGGTAAACGCGGCCGAGGGGTTGCCGAACGCGTTGCTCGCGTCGCCCAGGATGCCGATTCCGACCCCGTCGACGATCCCGTTCGGGTTGTAGTAGTAGACGGGCTCGACCAGGTTCCCGCGCGTGCGGTCGTAGTAGAGCTTGCCCTGCCCCTTGTAGGTGCCGCCGTCGGGCGTGGCTGCCGTGGTCGGGGATCCCGTTCGGGTCGCACGACGCGCCCGCGTCGGTGCTGTGGTAGATCACGTGCCCGGCTTCTTCGGTGTCGGTCGAGAGGAACACCTCGTTCGGCCTTGCCGCCGGCGAGCCACGGCCGATCGCCCTCGTGGCACTGCGGCGTTCCCGTCGGCCACGTCCTACCACCGTCCTGGGAGGAGAACAGCGCGTCGTTGGCCAGGTCGATGCCCGTGTTGTAGATGTTGCCGGCGCTGTCCTGGGTCAGGTCGGGGTCGCTGAAGCCGGTGGCGAACGGATTTGTGGCCGTACCGAAGGGAACCAGCTGCCACGTCTTCCCTTGGTCGGCCGAGGTCCAGATGTTGACCTGGTTGTGGTAGTTGACAATGAACCCGCCGGACTCGGCGGGCGCCCCTGGGATGGCGCTCGAGAAGAGGTGTGTGGTGCCCTCGTGCGACGTGTACACGAGCAGGCCCGACTTGGTGGCGTACGCATTCGACGGCTCCCCGCCAGCCAGCGTCTTGTCGACGAAGAGCGGTGCCGTGAACCGCACGGATGCGGCGTGCGCGGTCGCGGGCACCACCGCCGCGGCAGCGACACCGAGCAGCACGAGACGTGACTTCAGACCCTTGCCGGTGATCATTCGTGATTCCCCTCCCGAGAGAACTCCACTTGGACCAGAGCGCAGCCTAGACCCCCGGAGGTTTCGATGCGGAACTTCCCCGCCGCGGCCGCGTTTAAGCTCTCACTTGATCCACCGGAGCGCCAGCGGACCGGCGGCGCGAGGGCAATTGGACTCGGAGGAAGAGATGCTGCGCGGACGCCTGTTCATGTTCGGGGTCGGAATCGTCATGCTCGCCTCGGCGGCGCCCGCGGCGGCCGCCACGATCGTGGTCAACACCACCAACGACGATCAGCAGCAGGGTGACGGCCAGTGCTCGCTGCGCAAGGCGATCGCCGAGGTGGACTCGCCCGGAATCAGCCAGACCGATTGCGCGCCGGCGGCGTTCGGCGCCAACACCATCGTGCTCGGCGGCGGCAGCTATATGCTCGGCTTCTCGGAGGCGTCCCTGAACATCGCATCGACCGCCGACGTGAGGATCTTGGGCGTGGGCGAGGGCATCACCTTCATCGACGCGCGGCTCCTCTCGAACCGCGCGTTCACGATCGCGTCGGGCGCGACCGTCCTGCTCCGCAACCTCACGGTCGCCAACGGCCACGCCCCGGGTGGATCGAGCGTGGCGCCCGGCTCGGGGGGCGCTGGACAGGCCGGCGCCAACGGCGGTGCGATCCTCAACCAGGGGACGCTGACGCTGGAGCGACTCCGCGGTGACCGGCAGCCAGGGCGGTGCGGGCGGGGTCGGCGGCAGCGGTCCGAGCTCCACCACCGCCAGCAGCCGGCGGAGTGGGTGGCGCCGGCGGCTCGGGGGGCGGGATCTACAACACCGGCACGCTTGACGCTGATCGGCGCGACGATCGCCGATGACGACGCCGGGAGCGGCGGCGCCGGCGGGCCAGGGTGGCCAGGGAACCAATGGGGGCGTGGGCGGCAACGGCGGCGCCGGCCGGCGACGGTGGCGGCGTGGCCAACGCAGGCGGCACGCTCACGGTGATCGACAGCACGCTCCGAAGCAACGGCGCCGGCAATGGGGGCGCCGGGGGCAACGGCGGCTCGGGCACCTCCGGTACCGGAGGAGGGGGCGGCGCGGGCGCCGGCGGGGCCGGCGGGGGTGGCCTGGCCACCGACGGCGGCGCGCTGTCGGTCACCAACTCGACGTTCGCCTCCGACACCGCCGGGTCGGGTGGCGCGGGCGGCAACGGTGGCGCCGGGTCGCCTACGGGCGGCCCAGGTGGGGCAGGGGGCAGGGGCCGGCTCGGGCGGTGCGGTCAGCGCCTCGAGCCCGTCCAGCGCCACGCTCCTGCAGGTCACCGCGGCCGCGAACGATCCCGGCACCCCGCGGGCGGGCGGCAGCCCCGGCACCCGGCCGCCAGCGCGGGCGCGAGCGGCGGCGCCGGGCTCCGGCGGCGCGGTGTTCGACCAGGGTTCTGGCATCACCGTGCAGAACTCGCTGCTGGCGCTGAACGCGGGCGGCAACTGCTCGGGCTCCGATGCTCGACGGCGGCCACAACCTCTCCTACGGGGATTCGAGCTGCCCGGCCACGTTCGCGGGCGGTGACCCCAACTCGGCCCCCTCCAGAACAACGGCGGCCCGGCCGCGACGATCTCGCTTCAGGCCGGCGGCGCCGCGATCGACCAGATCCCGGCGGCGAACGCCAACTGCCCGTCGACCGACGAGCGAGGCGTCGCTCGCCCCAGTGGCCCGAAGTGCGACATCGGCGCGTACGAGGTCGCACCGCCGGTCGCCAGGACCGGCGCGGTCACGAAGATCAACAAGACCGTACGCCACGCTCAACGGCGCTGGTCACGCCGAACGCCGGGATCGGCCACGGTGGAGTTCCAGTACGGCCTCACCACCGAAGCTGGGCTCGAAGAGCCCGACCGAGCAGGTCGAGCGGCGTCCTGCCGGTGCCCGTCTCGATCAGGGTCCTGTCTGCTGAAGCCGAAGAGGACCTACTTCTACCGCGTCGTCGTGCTGGCGATGGACGGAACGAGCTACGGCGCCGTGCGGGAAGTTCACGACCTCGCCAGGCACCCGTGATCAGCGGCCTGTCGATCGACCCCGCGGAGCTTCCAGCGACGGTTCCGGGCGCGACGATCTCCTACGTCGACTCGCTCGCCGGGCGGACCACGCTTCACCGTCATGCGGCTGCACCAAGCAGAGCCGCAGGCAAGTGCGTGCGGTACGAAGCGGGCGGCGTCGTTCAGCCACGTCGACAAGAAGGGTCGTAACCGGGTCCGGTTCACGGGCAGGATCGGCCGCGGCGCGCTCGCGGCCGGGAGCTACCTGCTCGACGCGACGCCGCAAAGCGTGCACAGGCACGGGGCGACCGTGACCGCGTAGGTTCACGATCTTGGCGATGAGCGCCCCGTCACTAGACTCAATCCCCTGGCCTCGCCGTCCGACACCAAGACCCTGATCGAGACCGCCGTCAAGCGGTTCCTCGAGGAGGTGCCGGCGCTCGCAGCCGCTGAAGCTCGTCGCCGGACTGGAGCTGCGCGGCGGCAGGGACATGCAGATGTACCGCGTCGAGCTGCCGGGGCCGCAGGTGAAGAAGGACATCGCCGCCGACGCCAAGGTCCGGATCGAGATCCCGCGCGCGAAGTTCAACGAGCTCGCGACCAAGGGCCACGTCGGCGACTGGCGCGAGGCGTTCGCCACGGGCGAGGCGAAGGCGACCGGGATCGAGCAGGTGATGAAGCTGATCGTGAACGTGGTCGAGCGCCAGGAGGAGCGCGCCCGGACGCGCAAGGCGAGGCCTAGCGCCGGCGTCGACGCCTGCCGGTCGCGCGCTACGCCCGCCGCCAGCCGCTCCGCCTCGCGCAGCTGCGCCTCGATCAGCCCCAGGCCGGCGTCCCAGAAGCCCGGGATCGGCCAGGTCGATGCCGACGATCTCGGCCAGCTCCTCGGGCGTGCGGGAGCCGCCCGCGGCGAGCAGCTCCAGGTACCGCGGGACGAACGACTCGCCCTCCTCGCGGTAGCGGCCGTAGACCGAGAGCGCGAGCAGCTGCCCGTACGCGTAGGCGTACACGTACCCGGGCGTGTTGATGAAGTGCGGGATGTAGGACCACCAGCATCCGGTAGCCCTCGGTGATCTCGACCGAGTCGCCGAACAGCTCCGCCTGGGTCTCGACCCAGAGCTCGTCGAAGCGATCGACCGACAGCTCGCCCTCGCTGCGGCGGCCGGTGTGCACCAGGTGCTCGAAGCGGTTCATCGCCATCTGGCGGAACACGGTCGCGATCGCGCCGTCGATCCGCTCGGCGAGCAGCGCGAGCCGCTGCTCGTCGTCCGGGCGCCTCGGCGAGCAGCCGCTCGAACACGAGCGTCTCGCCGAACACCGACGCGGTCTCGGCGAGCGTCAGCGGCGTCGACTGGTGGAAGATGCCCTGCGGCTGGGCCAGCGCGGCGTGCAGCCCGTGCCCGAGCTCGTGCGCCATCGTCAGCACGTCGCGGCGCCGGGCGGTGAAGTTGAGCAGCACGTACGGGTGCACGCTCGGGACCGTGTAGGAGCAGAACGCGCCGCCGCGCTTGTGCGGCCGGGGCGGCGCGTCGATCCAGTGCTCGTCGAAGAAGCGCCGGGCGACCGTCGCCCGCCTCCGGACGAGAACTCGGTGTAGGTGTCGAGCACCAGCTCGCGGGCCTCGCCGTAGGAGAAGGTCACGTCCTCGGCCAGCAGCGGCGCGGCGCGGTCGTAGTCGGCGAGCCGGTCGATCCCGAGCAGCTGCGCCTTGAGCCTGTACCAGCGCTGCGGGATGTCGTAGCGCGCGCGGACCGCCTCGATCAGCGCCATCACCGACTCGTCGGAGGCCTCGTTTGACAGATTTCGGCTCGCCAGCCAGTTCGGGTAGTTGCGCAGCCGGTCCTCGACCGACTTGTCGAACACGAGCGTGTTGTAGATGAAGCCGCGCGTGCGCAGGCCCGGCGCGAGCGCCTCCGAGACCGCCTCGGCGGTCTCGCCGCCGGACGCTCGCGGTCGGGCGACTGCAGCCGGCTGAGCGCGACGTCGAGCGTCAGCTCCTGATCGTCGAGCGACGACCCTCAGCGCGGAGACCAGCTCGCCGAACAGCCTCGCCCACGAGCTCTGGCTGGAGATCGACTTCTCGGCGAGGACCTTCTCCTCGGGCTCGGAGAGCAGGTGCGGCCGGTAGCGCCGCGCGCTGCGCAGGTAGTGGCGGCAGAAGTCGAGCCCGGGCGTCCGCAGCAGCTCCTCGGCGCGCTCGTCGTCGAGCGCCGCCCACTCGAGCTCGAAGAACAGGAGCTTCGTCTCGATCTCGGTCGCGCCCTCCTGGACCCGTTGCAGCAGCGCGCCGCGCTCAGGATCGGCGGTGTCGGTCGCGAACCGCAGCGACGCGTACGAGCCGGCGCGCCCGACGAGCTCCTCGATCTCGGCGAGCTCGCGCATCGCCGCCTCGAGCCCGGGCCCGTCGAGCTCGGCGATCTTCCCGGCGTACGCGCTCGGAGAACGCGGTCGCGCGGGTCGTCGGCCTCCTCGAGCTCGCGCTCCACGCCCGCGGCACCCTGCCCGTCGACGAGCGGGTCGAGGTCCCACTCGGCCTCGAGCAGCTCGGGATCGGCGAGCAGATCGGCGATCGTCGACATCCTGTGGAGCTTAACGACGGCCGCTGAGCGGTCACGTACGCGGGTCGCTGGCGATAGGGTCGCCGCGGCCATGGCGCAGGCGCTCACAGCGCGAGCAGCGACCGGTCCGGCTGATCGCCGTCGGCGGGACGATCGCGATGCGGGGCGAGCGGGCGGTGCCCGCGCTCGACGCCGCCGGGCTGCTCGAGCGGGCTTCCGGAGCTCGCGGCCCGGCACGCGCTCGAGGCCGAGACGCGTGCTGAGCGTTCCCGGCCCGCAGCTCAGCCTCGACCAGGCGCTCCAGGTCGCACGGCGCGCGGCGGCGGCGGCCGCTCCGGCGAGGGGGTGGTGATCACCACCGGGACCGACACGATGGAGGAGCTCGCGGTCCTGTGCGCGATGATCTACGGCGGGGAGGCGCCGATCGTCCTCACGGGCGCCAACCGGCCGGCCTCCAACCCCGGCGCCGACGGTCCGGCGAACCTGCTCGACGCGGTCGCGCTCGCGGCCTCGCCGGCGGCCTCGGGCCTCGGCGCGGTGGTGGCGTTCGGCGGCGAGATCCACGCGGCGATGTCCGTGCGCAAGGTCGACAGCACCGGCCCGGCGGCGTTCGGCTCCCCGGGCGCCGGCCCGCTCGGCAGGATCGTCGAGGGGCGCGTGTGGCTGCACGCGAGGCCGCTTCGCCCGGCCCCGCTCGCGGTGGAGCGGCTCGCGCACCGCGTCGCAGATCGTGACCGCGGCGCTCGGCGACGACGGCGAGCTGCTCGGGCAGGCGGCCGCGAGCGGCGACGGCGTGGTCGCTGGTCGCGTTCGGCGCCGGCCACGTCTCGCCCGCGGTGCTGGCCGCAGCTGCGCGACGCGGCGGCGCGCGTCCCGGTGCTCGTGACCTGCCGCCCGGAGCGCTCCTCGATGCTGTTCGACACCTACGGGTTCGAGGGCGCCGAGGGCGATGTCCGCGCGAGCGGCGCGGTGTGCGTGCCGTTCCTGTCGCCGCACGCGGCGCGGATCGCGCTGCTGTGCTGCCTCGGGGCCGGGCTTGACCGCGACGGCGATCGCCGTGGCGCTGGCGCCGTGGGACGCGCGGCTGAGCGCGCCGGCGCTCTCAAGCGCGCCGGCATTCGAGTCGCCCCCGGCGGCGGCTCGCTGCGTCCTCGGGCATTCGGCGTAGTGCTGCTACGCCATCGGCCCTGCGTCCTTGCGATCCATCCACCGGTGGCGCCTCTCGATGCCGCCGAACGTACGACTCGGGACACTCGGAGCCCGCCACCACAGCAGCCGATCGGCTCGAGCGCCAGCACGGGTCCGCGCGGCGGCGCGCGCGGTACTGCGGGTAGCGCTCGGTGAGCGCGGCGAGCGCCTCGGGCGCGTCCGCCGCCTCGAGCACCCGCACCGTCCCCACCGCCTGCACCCAAGCGAGCGACGACCAGTCGTCGTCGTAGCGGTCGACCGTCAGCGCCGCCCGGGGGCGGGCGCGCAGCCACCGCACGCGGGCGAGCTCCTCGCCCGAGCCGCCGCTTGGGCTTGTGGTCGACGGCGCTCACGAGCCGCCGGCCGCTGAGCGCGTAGGTGACCGGCAGCACCCGCGGGTCGCCGCTCGTCGTCGATCAGCCCGAGCCGGCCGACGCGCGACTGCTCGAGCAGCTCGACGGGCCCAGCCAGGGAGCTCGGCTACATTTGCGCTGCGGCCCATGCGCTCGAGAAGACTAAGACCGGCGCCGCTGGCGCTCGTCGCGGCGCTCGCCGGCTGCGCGCTGGCGCTATGCCGGCTGCGGCGGTAGCAGCTCGTCGAGCCCGCTCAGCATCGGCCAGCTGCCGCTGATCACCGGCGCCACGATCGTCGCCCAGGCGAGCCAGTGCGACCGCGGCGCGAACGCGTACTGCGCGATCGAGGCGGTGATCGTCGACCCGCGAGCCGCGAGCTCGGGCGCGCTCGTGGTCGCCGAGCGCCGGCGGCTGCGCAGCTCGGGTGGTCGGGTAGCGCCGGGGACAACGGCGACGAGCGGGCCGCCGAGTCGCCGGGCCACAAGCTGCGCGTCACCTACGCGACCGCCGCCGGCGACCTGATCGGGCATCGACCTCGGCTGGATCAAGCGCCCGCGGCCGATCGCGCTGACGCTGTCGCACACGCGATGTTCGAGCGCGACGCCGGCGATGTCGGTCATGCTCGAGGCGGGTCCGGCGTGAGCGTCGACGCGGCCGTCGTCGCCGACCGACGAGCGCGCGCGTGCCCGCCGAGCAGCGCGCGCAGGTCGTCGCCGACGAGCTCCGAGCGCCAGCCCTCGAGCGTGCGCACCTCCGGCTCGGGCTCGCCGCGCCGCGCGGCGCCGACGATCAGCTCGAGCTCGGCGCGCGAGGCGATCAGCTCGTAGGCGAGGCCCGGCCTCGCGCGCGCGCGCACGCAGCAGCGCCTCGGCGAGCGCGATCAGCGGCGCGTCGGCCGGGTCGAAGCGCTCGCGCGACGCGCTCGCGCGGGATCGGCGGCGCCTGCGCGCCCGGCCGCGATCGCCTCGAGGATCGCCTGGCCGCGGCGCCTGATGCCCGGAAGGGTGGATGCCCGCGGATCTGCTCGAGCGCGCCGAGCGCTCGACGGCTGGCGCTTGGCGAGCTCGACCAGCGTCGGGTCGGCGAGCACCGAGCCGACGGGCCGGTCCTCCGCCGAGGCGGTGCGCTCGCGCCAGGCCGCGAGCTCACGCGCGACCGCGCGCGCGCGCGGGTCGAGCTGGCCGATCCGCGGCAGCCGCTCCCAGGCGGTCTCCGGGTCGCGCTCGTCGGTGGCCGACTCGAGCCGGCGGCACTCCTCGCGCGCCCACTCGAGCCGCCCGCTCTCGGCGCAGCCGGCGCTGGAGCTCGTCGGCCAGCTCGAGCAGGTGCGCGACGTCCTCGGCCGCGTAGCTGAGCTGCTCGGCGGTCAGCGGCCGCGCGTCCCAGCGGGTGTAGCTGGCGCGTCTTGCCGACGCGCCGGCCGAGGATCTGGCCGAGCAGGTTGCCGTAGCCCGGACTGCGCGCTCGCGCCGGCGAACCCCGCGGCGATCTGGGTGTCGAAGATGTTGTGCAGCTCGGTGTTCCACACGCGGCGCAGGATCGCGACGTCCTGGCGCCCGGCGTGGAGCACGACCTCGATCTCTGGGTCGGCGAGCAGCTCCGCGAGCGGCGCGCACGTCGACGCGCTCGTCGAGCGCGTCGATCAGGACGATCTGCGAGCCGCCGTCCGCGCTCGGGGTCGTCGACCGCGACCTGCACCAGGCACAGCAGCGCCCGGTAGCGCCCCTCGGACATGAACTCGGTGTCGATCCCGAGCCGGCCCCGCTGCGCGCGGCCGCCGCGGCGACCGCCGCCACGTCCGCTGAGGTGGCAAGCCGCCATTCGTCCATTACGTCGACCCTACCCGCGCGGCGCCGGCGCGGTATAACCGACCGCCCTGGTAGGATATGCGGCGCATGATCTTCTCCTCGAAGGCCGAGTACGGCGTGCGGCTGATGGTCGAGCTCGGGCGCCAGTACCCCGAGCAGCCCACGAGCCTGAAGGCGATCGCCGACGCCGAGGGGCTGCCGCTGGCGTACCTCGAGCAGGTCGTCGCGCGGCTGCGCAAGGCCGGGCTCGTGATGAGCGCCCGCGGCGCGCACGGCGGCTACTGGCTCGCGCGGCCCGCCGAGGAGATCGCGATGGACGAGGTCGTCCAGGCGCTCGAGGGCGCGATCGCGCCGATGGAGTGCTTCGTCCACGACCACACCGAGCGCGTGCTGTGCTCGCACGAGCCCGACGCGGGCCGCGGCTGCGCGACCAAGCTGCTGTGGACGCGCGTGCAGGGCGGGATCATCCGCTCGCTGCAGACGACCACGCTGGCCGAGCTGGTCGAGTTCTCGCGCCGCAGCGAGCGGCCGCCGACCGCGCGACGCCTGAGCCCGAGCCGAGCGCCGACGGTGGCTGCCTGATGGCCGAGCTCGAGATCCGAAACCTTCACGTCCGCGCGGGCGAGAAGGAGATCCTGCGCGGGCTCGACCTGGCCGTCGAGCAAGGGCGAGATCCACGCCCTGATGGGGCCCAACGGCTCCGGCAAGTCGACGCTCGCCAACGCGATCATGGGCCACCCGAACCTCGAGGTGACCGAGGGCCAGATCCTCTTCAAGGGCGAGGACATCACCGACGCCGCGCCCGACGAGCGCGCCCGGATGGGCCTGTTCATGGCGTTCCAGTACCCGGTCGCGGTGCCCGGCGTGACCGTCACCAAGTACCTGCGCACCGTGCTCAACGCCCACCGCGAGGCGCACGGCGAGGAGCCGATCCCGCTGAAGGACTTCCGCCAGACGGTCGAGGCGGCGATGAAGCTGACCAACGTCCCCAAGGAGTTCTCGAGCCGGTACCTGAACGAGGGCTTCTCGGGCGGCGAGAAGAAGCGGATGGAGATCCTCCAGCTCGCGCTCCAGCGGCCCGAGATGGCGATCCTCGACGAGACCGACTCGGGGCTCGACATCGACGCGCTGCGGGTCGTCGCCAACGGCGTCAACGCGGTCGCCGGGCCCGACATGGGCGTGCTGATCATCACCCACTACCAGCGGATCCTCCACCTGGTCGCAGCCGAGCCACGTGCACGTCATGTACCAGGGGCGGATCGTCAAGGAGGGCGGCCCGGAGCTGGTCGACGAGCTCGAGGCCAAGGGCTACGGCTGGATCACCGACGAGGTCGACGAGGCCGCGTGATGGCACACCGCGACGAGTCGCTCGCGGCGGTCGCCGCCGAGTTCCCGGTCCTGCGCCGACGGTCGGCGGCCACCCGCTCGTCTACCTGGACTCGGCGCGCCACCTCGCAGACGCCGCAGCCGGTGATCGACGCGATGACGCGGTACTACACCGAGTCGCGCGCGTCGATCCACCGCGGCGTCTATCCGCTCGCGGTCGAGGCGACCGACCTGTACGAGGGCGCCCGCGGCCGGATCGCGCGAGTGGCTCGGGCTCGACGCCCGAGGAGACGATCTTCACCGCCAACGCCACCGCGGCGATCAACCTCGTCGCCTACACGTGGGGGCGCCAGAACGTGCAGCGCGGCGACCTGGTCGTGCTGACCGAGATGGAGCACCACTCCAACATCGTCCCGTGGCAGATCCTCTGCCAGGACCGCGAGGCCGAGCTCGCCTACGTGCCGGTGCTCGACGACGGCCAGCTCGACCTCGAGGCGCTCGACGCGCTGCTCGCGCGCGGGCCGAAGCTGGTCGGGCGTCGTCCACGTCTCGAACGTGCTCGGGACGATCAACCCGGTCGCAGACGATCGTCGCGCCGCGCGCACGACGCCGGCGCGGTCGGTGCTGGTCGACGGCGTCGCAGGCGGTCCCGCAGATGCCGGTCGACCTGCGCCGCGATCGACGCCGACTTCTACGCCTGGACCGGGCACAAGGCCTACGGGCCGACCGGGATCGGCGTGCTCCACGGCCGCCGCGCAGCTGCTCGAGGAGATGCCGCCGTTCATCGGCGGCGGCCACATGATCCGGACGGTCGCCGCGAACGAGTCGACCTGGACCGACCTGCCGTGGAAGTTCGAGGCGGGGACCTCGCAGATCGCCGAGGCGATCGGGCTCGGGCGCCGCGGTCGACTGGATCCGGGCGATCGGGATCGAGCGGATCCGCGCCCACGAGGAGGCGCTCGTCGCCGACGCGCTTGCAGCGGCTGGCGCCGAGGTCCCGGGCCTCACGATCCACGGCCCGCGCCGACGCGGCCGAGCGCGGCGCGCTGATCTCGTTCGCGCTCGAGGGCGCGCATCCCGCACGACGTCGGCGAGATCCTCGGGCGCGAGCGGCGTCTGCGTCCGCGCCGGCCACCACTGCGCGCAGCCGCTGATGCGGCGGCTGGGCGTCAGCGCCACGACCCGGGCCTCGTTCGCGGTGCACAACTCGGCCGCCGACGTCGAGCGGCTGGTCGAGCGGGCTCGCAGACGGTCCGCCAGGTCCTGCAGCTCGACTGAGTGGCGACCCGCTCAGACATCCGCAACGTCGCGATCGTCGCCCACGTTGACCACGGGAAGACCACGCTGGTCGACGCCCTGCTGTGGCAATCGGGCGCGTTTCGCCCCAACCAGGAGGTTGCGGACCGGGTGCTCGACTCGATGGACCTGGAGCGTGAGAAGGGGATCACGATCCTCGCCAAGAACACCGCGGTCCGCTACGGCGACGTCAAGCTGAACATCGTCGATACCCCCGGCCACGCGGACTTCGGGGGCGAGGTGGAGCGGGGGCTGACGATGGTCGACGGGGTGCTCTTGCTGGTCGACGCCAGCGAGGGCCCGCTCCCGCAGACCCGTTTCGTGTTGCGCAAGGCGCTCGAGGCGCGGCTGCCGGTGATCCTCGTGGTCAATAAGGTCGACCGCCCGGACGCGCGCATCGACGAAGTCGTCGACGAGGTCTACGAGCTGTTCCTCGACCTCGATGCCGACGAGTCGCAGATCGACTTTCCGATCGTCTACACCAACGCCAAGGCGGGATGGGCGTCGCTGGAGCCCGATGTCGAGGGCACCGACCTGGCCCCGCTGCTCGACCTGCTGGTCGAGCACGTGCCCGCGCCCGAGTACGACCCGGGGCATCCGTTTCAGGCCCTCGTGACCAACCTCGACGCTTCGCCGTACGTCGGCAGGCTCGCCATCTGCCGCGTGCGCCACGGCGTGGTCCAGCGCGGCGAGACGATCGCCTGGTGTCGCGCGGACGGCTCGATCGAGCGCGTCAAAGCCAGCGAGCTGTACGTGACCGAGGCGCTAGACCGCGTCGAGGCCGAGGAGGCCGGGCCCGGCGAGATCATCTCCGTCGCGGGGATCCCGGAGATCACGATCGGTGAGACGCTCGCCGATGCCGAGGACCCTCGGCCGCTTCCCGTGATCATGGTCGACGAGCCGTCGCTGTCGGTCACAATCGGCGCTAACGCCGCACCGCTGGCCGGCCAGGACGGCGACAAGCTCACCGCCAGCCAGATCAAGGCGCGGCTGGACCGGGAGCTCGTCGGCAACGTCTCGCTTCGGGTCCGTGAGACCGAGCGTCCGGAGGTGTGGGAGGTTGAGGGGCGCGGCGAGCTGGCACTTGCGGTGCTGGTCGAGCTGATGCGGCGCGAGGGATTCGAGCTGACGGTCGGTAAGCCGCGCGTCCTCACGCGCGAAATCGATGGAGAGCGCTGCGAGCCGGTCGAGCGGATGAGCGTCGACGCGCCGGAGGAGTACGTCGGCGTGATTACGCAGCTCTTGGCGCTGCGCAAGGGGCGCCTCGAGAAGATCGTCAACCACGGGACGGGGTGGGTCCGGATGGAATACCTGGTCCCCGCCCGCGGCCTGATCGGCTTTCGCACGGAGTTCCTCACCGAGACCCGTGGCACGGGCCTGGTCCATCACGTGTTCGAGCGCTGGGAGCCCTGGCACGGCGATCTCCGCACGCGCCCGACCGGGTCGCTGGTGGCAGACCGGCGGGGGAGGGTCGCCGCGTTCGCGCTGTTCAACCTGCAGGAACGCGGGACGTTGTTTGTCGAGCCGGGTGAGGAGGTCTACGAAGGGATGATCGTCGGCGAGAACTCGCGGGGGGACGACCTCGACGTCAACGCCACCAAGGAGAAGCACCTGACGAACATCCGCTCGTCGACCGCCGACGAGCTCGTCCGCCTCGTTCCCAAGCGACAGCTGTCGCTCGACCAGGCGCTCGAGTTCCTGCGCGAGGACGAGTGCGTCGAGGTCACGCCGAACGCGATCCGCCTGCGCAAGGTCGAGCTCGAGAAGACCGCCCGGCAGAAGCGCGCGCGGGTGCTCGCTCGCAGCGCCTGAGGAACGCCTAGCGTACGGCGCAGTGGCAACGTTGCCCATCAGCGACCGTCGCAGTCGCGCGCTCCGGTGGCGGTGGAGCCCGGGCGTCGCGACCGTGCTCGGCTGCGTCGGCGTGATCGGCTTGGCCGATCTCCTGATCTGGCGCTGGAAGGGGGCGCCGTACGCCGTCGAGGCGCTGCTCGACGAGCCCGCGCACGTCGCGACCGGTCTGCTCGCTCTGACCGCTTGCGGGCTCGTGTTCGAGCTACCGGTGGTCTTGGCGGTTCTGGCCGGATCGTTGCTGATCGATACCGATCACTGGCCCGGCGTCTTCGGCTCTCGGATCCTCGAGCAAGGCGTGCCGCGGCCGTACACCCACTCGCTCGGCACGATCGTCGTGCTGGTCGTCGTGGCGCTGCTCCTGAAGCGGCGCAAGCGCGAGCTGACGCTGATCGCGGCTCTTGCGCTTTCGCTTCATTTCTTCAGGGATATGGCGGAGCCCGGCGGCCCCGGGGTGTCGCTGCTCTGGCCGTTGTCGGACCACGCGGTCACGGTCCGATATCTCGAATACGCGGCGGTGATCGTGGCGCTCGCGGCGGTCGCGCTGGTCAGGCGCAGGGCCGATCGGGGCGCACGCGTTCCGCCGCGAGCGGTACCGGAAGCGAAGAAGCACAGAAGCTGACCGGCATCACTCCGACGTGGGTTAGGGGGCTTCCCACCCAGCGATGGGGGGATTTCTCACCTTGCGCCGCGCACTGCTCGGCGCGGAGAATGACGCCATGGGGGCCTTGGGGCATAGGTCGATTGCTGGGCTCAGCGGCATAAACGCGTCGCTGGCGGCAGCTCACGCCGTTGGGGAGAAGCGGGATGGCCTGGAGCCGCCAGCGGTGGCGCTCGACCCTGAGGGGAGGCGCTAGGGGGAACACGAGGGCGGGCTTAGCGAGCGGATCAAAACACGGGGGCCACGGATGAGATATGGGGCGATAGGCGACGACGTACCGGAGGACGCGCGGGGTGCGCCAAGGATCGGCGTCGTCGGACTTGGATACTGGGGGCCAAACCTGCTTCGCGTTCTGGCTGAGCGAGCGGACGTCGAGGTGGCCTGGATGTGCGATCAGGATCCCTCCCGGCTGTCGGGGTTGAGCCGGCGATACCCGGCGGTTCGGACAACCACAGAACTCGATGACCTGCTGGCCGACCCGAGGCTCGACGCAATCCTGTTGGCGACGCCAGTGTTCACGCACTTCGAGCTAGCTCGGAGGTCGCTGGAGGCTGGCAAGCACACGTTCGTCGAGAAGCCGCTGGCGGCCTCCAGCGAAGGGGCGGTTGAACTAATCGATCTCTCACTGGATCGCGAACTCGTGCTGATGTGCGGCCACACGTTTCTGTACAGCCCAGCGGTGCGCGCGATTCGAAAGCTGATCGACCACGGTGAGCTCGGTGACCTTTTCTTCATCTCGTCAAGCCGCGTCAATCTTGGTCTGCATCAGCGTGACGTGAGCGTGATCTGGGATCTCGGTCCCCACGACTTCTCGATCCTTCTACATTGGCTGGGAACCGCCCCCGCATCGCTGCGCGCGACTGGACGGGACTCGATCGTCTCGGGAGTGGCGGACGTCGCGTTCGTGACGATGGAGTTCGAATCCGGGATGGTTGCGAACGTAGAGCTCAGCTGGCTCGCGCCGAGCAAGCTGCGCCGGATGG
This sequence comes from uncultured Solirubrobacterales bacterium, assembly GCA_963826395.1. Classification (GTDB taxonomy): domain Bacteria; phylum Actinomycetota; class Thermoleophilia; order Solirubrobacterales; family Solirubrobacteraceae; genus Palsa-465. Next base: position 793,487 of record CAWGWP010000001.1, read on the forward strand.
TCGTCGTCGGCTCCAAGAAGATGGTCGTCTACGAGGACGGGGGACACGAGCCGATCAAGATCTACGACAGCGGGGTCGTCTACAAGGATCCCGAGAGCTTCGGCGAGTACCACCTCTCCTACCGAACCGGTGACGTACTGATGCCCCGCCTCTCAAACGAAGAGCCGCTCTCGCTGCAGATGAAGGACTTCATTCATTCGGTCCGCAGGCGCACGCCGCGACCGGGCAATCTGATTCTGTCCTGCGATGTCGTCCGTCTCGCAGAGGCGGCTCAAGCCTCACTTGACAGCGGCGGCGCTCGCGTGGAGCTGACAGCGCACCAGCCCGTCGGGGTCCGCGGCTGATGGCCACCAGCGACGAGCCGGCATTTCGTGCTTGGTCGCTGACAGCGGCTTCGCCGACCGTGGCGAGCTTCGAAGGCACGGCTGCGAGGCGCTCTTGGTCCAATGACTACATCCTGCGGCGCCTGCTCGCGATCTGCGACGCGATCGCCGCGATCGCCGCGTTGGCCGTTGCGCTGGCCGTCGCAGCCGATGCGAACGTGGGCGCGAGGCTCCTTTGGGGGTTCCTTGCACTGCCGCTGATCGTCCTGCTGTTCAAGCTCTACGGACTCTATGACCGTGACGTTAAGCGGATCAGTCACTCGACTGTCGACGACCTGCCGTGGCTTTTCCACGCGACGATGACCGGGACCCTCCTGCTCTGGCTCTATTCGAAGGTGACGCCACCCGGCCAGCTCGACTTTCTCGAAGTGACTCTGTTCGCGGTGCTGCTGATCGGTTTTGTAACGCTGCTGAGGACCGGGTTGCGGAGTCTGAGACCAAGGCTCCTGGGAGCTGAAACCGCACTTCTGGTAGGCGGTGGAGAGCTGGCTAGGATCGTCGTCAGCAAGCTCGACGCGCACCCTGAACACGGCCTGCGGGTGATCGGCCTACTCGCAGCGGATGCTCCGACGCAGCCGTCGTGGCACGGCCTTGATGTACTCGGGAGCGTCACTGACGTTGGCCCCGTCGCAACCGCTCTGGGTGCCAGCCGCGTGATCGTCTCCCCCGGCGATCTCGATGAGGATGAACTCGAGCATCTGCTGCATCGTTGCCGGAACCTTGCCTTGAAGGTCACATTGGTTCCCCAGTTATCGGACTTGCTTGGCCCAGCAGTGGAAATCGACGACGTCGAAGGCATCACCCTGCTCGGAGTCAACCCACCCTGGCTGCCGCGATCGTCCCGGGCGATTAAGCGGATGACGGACATCGTCATTGCGATGGCTCTGCTGGTCGCTCTCAGCCCGCTCGTAGCGGTGATTGCGATTGCCATCAAGCTGGATTCGAGTGGGCCGGTGTTCTTCTCGCAAGAGCGCATCGGAAGGGGTGGACGACGTTTCCGCCTCTTCAAGTTCCGGACGATGGTGAACGACGCGGAGCGGCGCCGAGCGGAGCTTCTCAGCCAGAGCACTGACCGGAACTGGCTGAAGCTGGAGCGCGATCCGCGCATAACCCGCATCGGTCGCTTCGTACGGCGCCTGAGCCTGGACGAGATCCCTCAGGTCTGGAATGTGCTCCGCGGGGAGATGAGCATGGTCGGCCCACGGCCATTGATCGAAGCCGAGGACGACCGCGTAGAGGGCTGGGCACGCGGCCGCCTCGATCTCACCCCCGGCATCACTGGCTATTGGCAGGTACTTGGCCGGACTCGCATCCCTTTCGAGGAGATGGTAAAGCTCGACTACCTCTACGCCATGAACTGGTCGTTGTGGGGTGACCTGCGCCTGATGCTACGCACCCTTCCGACGGTTGTGAGTGGCCGGGGAGCTAATTGAGCATACGCGCCACGGTCGCTCGCACCGTCACCAGCGGATTGAAACTCCGCCGGTAGTCGATCACTCATGCGAGTCCTATTCGTCACAAATCTGTGGCCCAGTGAGGATGCGCCATGGCGCGGGGCTTGCATCAGCGCTCAAGCTGACTCATTGCGGGCACTCGGTGTCGAGCTCGACGTTTTCACCATCGACGGCTACGTCCGTCGGCGCGCATACTTAGACGCCGTACCCCAGATAATGCGGCTAGTGCGAAGCCGTAACTATGACGTCGTTCATGCTCATTACGGCCATTCAGCTGTGATCGCGCGGATGCAGCTCGAGACGCCCCTGGTAATTTCTTTCCTCGGGAGCGACCTTCTAGGGCGCGTCTCAAGACGCGCGCAGGTGGAAGCGCGCGCGTTCCGTCAACTGGCCCGGGTCGCCGCTGCGACGATCACCATGTCAGCGGAGATGGAAGGGCGCCTGCCCCGTAGCACCAGAAGTCGCAACGCGATTATTCCCAATGGGGTTGATCTCGACATGTTCAAGCCCCAGTCGCGAGCCGAAGCTCGGGCGGCCCTTGGCTGGCCGACGGAAACGCGCGTCCTCCTGTTCGCGGCGCAGCCCACCGGTCCCAAAGGGTTTCCGATTGCGCAGGCCGTCGAAGACCTCCTGCGCAGCCAGGGGCAATCGGTCGTCCTGCGCGTGGCAGAGCGAGTTCCTCACGAAGATATGCCCCGATGGATGAACGCCGCGGACGTGCTGCTCTTCCCCTCGCGGAGCGAGGGTTCGCCCAACGCCGTGAAAGAGGCGATGGCGTGTGCCATCCCGATCGTGGCCACCCCGGTCGGGGACATTCCGGAGTTGCTTGGAGGAATCGACGGCAGCTTCGTGGCGGCACCAGAACCGGCCGCGATGGCTGACGCGGTCACGAAGGCCTTGCGTCATGAACGCGCTCCGACAGCCAGGGCAGCGCTCAACGCGCTTACGCTCGAGGCCGTCGGCCTCCGGGTACTGGCTCTCTACGAGTCGGTGGCCGGAGCGTCTTGTGCCGCCGGGCGCCACAGGGTGCGATACCCATCGAGCAACGTTTGCTCCGAGCGCTCCCAGACCAGGGATGGGGCGAGAGCCAACGACCGTGTGCGAAGTTCGTCGCGCCGTGTCTGAGATTTAGCCAACTCCGCCACCAGCGCCGCGAAATGACCGTGGTCTCCGCAGCGAGCAAGTGCCATTGCGTCACCCCCAGTTTGCATCGTCTCATGGAGCGCATACGAGACCGTTGGCTTGCCGAGCGCTAGATACTCGGAGATCTTCACCATTGTTGTGCGGTGGTTCAGTCGATCGCAAGGTGCCACGTCCAAGCAAATGTCGGCGTCGGCGATTAACTCCAAAGCGCGCCGGTGATTGACACGCCCGGTAATGCAGACCCGGTCCATAAGTCCGCGCGCCTTCACCTCCGCCAGCAACCGGGCCTCTCGCGTGCCCCAACCGACCACGGTGAGCCTGGGATCCGGCACGCCGTGATTTTCGCGAAGCGAGGTGATCAGCTCGGGCAGCCAGTCGACCCCGTCCTGCACCTCGAGAGCCCCAACGTAAACCAGGCGAGGATCGTTCAAAGTGCCCGGCCGGTCGCTGGTTGGGCGCGGCAACAGTCCCGCTGGAGGACCGTTTCTCACGACGATCACTGCCGTTTTGTCCCGCCGGACGTCACTTATGGCTGATGCGCGCTGGGACTCATTTGTCGTTATGACAAGGTCCGCCACTCGCAAGCTGAGCCACTGCGCCGCCCTGGCGAATGCTCGCAGTGGTGAGCGTCCGTACTTCGCCTCGAACAGCTCCGGGAAAAGGTCGTGCTGGTCGAAGACCAGTTTGCAACCTACTGCTCGCCCGACGAGCGCAGGGAGAAACAGGGTGTCCGGAGGATTATGGACGTGGAGTACATCGCTGCCGCGCACAATCTCGCGCAGCGCACGGAAGTAGAGCTGGATATGCGCGAGCGCGTACTCGATCAGCAGCATCCCTGCACCTCCCCGATGGTGGTCCGTGGGGAGCCGGAAGCGCTCAACCTCGACGCCGTGTATGAGTTCCCGGAACGGTTGGCCCTTGCCTCTCGGAGCGATCACGTGCACACGGTATCCGGCGTTCGCGAGGCTCTGAGCCTCGTCGCGCACGCGCGTGTCCTGCGGGAACAGGTCGTTCTCGAGAAGCATCGTGACGTGCCTCCCGGTCCGCTCGTGGTGGCCTCGCCGTCGTGAACCCATCAACCTGGCCCAACGATGACGACCCTCCCAGACGCATCCAGGCATGCCCTGCCCGTCTCGGGAGGCAATGGGTTATCCCTCGCTTCATCTCGCTCACGCCACCAACGCGCCACCTCACGTGGCAGTGCGTGCCAGATTCCCTCTCTCTCCCGCAGCATGTCGAGGAACCTGACGTACAGGCACTCAATGCGGCGGTCGCCGAGATAACCGGGGTCGGGGTGCGACAGGCATTGGATGAGACCGAAGCTGTGCTCCAGATCTTTGACCTGGTCGGTCCAGGCATCGATTGTGCGGTGCCTGAGCAAGGTGAATAGCAGGTGATCCTGCGGCAGCGTGTACGGCAGTTCGACCACACTTCCGATGAAGAAGGGCCACGGAGAGCAGCAGCCGCCGGGCTGCGGCTCATATGGATCGGACATCGGCACCGTGCAGTCGTACCTGACAGGCAGCTCACCGAGCCACTCATGAACGCGGTGCGTTGACGGCGAGCGAAACCCATCGGCCTCGAAGCGGGCAACTGCCTCACGCAACAGCGGTTGCTGACCAAGAAAGCTTTCGTATGAAGAGAACAACGACCGATCGTGCACAAGGCCATGCACCCCGATCTCAAATCCTCTTGCGAGCAGCTCACGCACAATGCCCATGTCCACCTCGTATTGCGCCGCAACGATGTTGAACGAGGAGCGGAGCTCGCGCTCCTGCTCCAAGTCGGCGATGCGAAGCGCGTTCCTCAGGCCCTCCTCCGACTCGACGTCGTGCGTGAGGATCGCCGCTGCACGAGCGCCGTCCGGCCAAAACCATCGGAACTCAATCTCGTCTCGGTCGCTGCCGAGGAGCGCGCAAAGGAGATAAAGCTTCAGCAGCTTCGCAACGCTTGCATCAAAAGGCCAGGATGGGAACTCCGGGCTCCCCTGCCAACCGATCAGTGCCCGCCTGCCAGCGAGCCGAAGGCGCGATGGAATCACGCGCTTGATTCGGTAGAACGCGTTCAATACCGCCGGCGAGAGTGCTCGCCGATTGGCACCGCCAGCCCACAGCTCGGCTGCGAAGGCCTGGTACGCCTCACCGAGACTGAAGGGGATAAGAACGGGTCCGGGACTAGACGGTTGAAACGCGTTTACTCTTTGCCCCGACCGAAGCCGAAAGGAGGCGACCTCCCGGCCGCTCTCCACCCCGGCTGCATCGACGCGGCAGAACAGGCGCACGTCATCGCCCGTCAGCCAAACGGGGAACTCCTTGCCAATCCTGCACTCGATCGCGGGGGGTGTGTCGGCCCATCGTGTCGTCCAAGGTGGATCGTCAATTGCGACCGGACTCACTGGCGCCAAGAGCCTTTCTAGCGGATGCACGGCCGTGGCGCCAGCCGGATTCGCCTGGTCGGGCGACCCAGGATCGTGCATTACACTGAACCCCGTTGCCACGTCCACCCAACGACCCCGGCGTGATGATAATCCCAGGTCACAGGGTGGTAAAGCTCGGTCTCCGCGATGAACGGTGGCAGGCGTTTGTCACTAATCATCCTGATGCAGGCCCATTTCATCAGCCGAGCTGGCACGGTCTGCTCGCGGAGTGTTACCGGTTCGAGTCGTTCGTACTGATCGTCATCGATGATCTCGGGGAGATCATTTCCGGGCTTCCCGTCGTCAGTGTCGGCCCGCGGCATCATCGGCGGTGGGTCTCCCTTCCGTTTACCGACTTTTGCCGCCCCCTCATCAGTCCGTCACGAGATCCAGGCGCCGTGGCCGCGAGTCTCACCAACGCGCGTCGAGCGGCCGGCATCCATTCGCTCGAGGTTCGCGGCCGTCTACCTGGCGTTGAAGCCTGGGCAGTTCCGTCTGGGTTTCGCCACACCGTGGCACTGGAGGCTGACACCGAAGCAGTGTATGCCCGATTCCATGCGTCGCAGGTGCAGCGATCGATCAGGCGCGCCGCGCGAGAAGGCATCGTCGTGAGACGCGTCGACTCGCCGCAAGAGTTCCTCGACACGTTCTATCGTCTGCATTCGCTGACACGCAGGCGGCTCGGCGTCCCCGTACAACCGGCGCGGTTCTTCGAGCTTCTCTGGGCCCGGTTGATCGCGCAGGACTCAGGATTCGTGCTGGTCGCCTTCCTGGGGTCGCGACCCGTAGCTTCGTCTGTCTTCCTCGTCGCTAATCGCCAGATCGTATATAAGTACTCGGCGTCGGATCCGAAGTCCCCACAGCTCCGCGGTACGCACGCGGTGATCTGGGAGGCGATCCAATGGGGCTGCCGCCACGGATACCACGGGCTCGACTTTGGCCGCACCGATGCCGACAACGCAGGTCTGCGTGTGTTCAAATCCAGATGGGGTGCACGTGAGGAACCCCTTGAGTACACGGTCTTCGCAAACCGCCGAACTCGCCCGTCTCGTGGGCGCGCGGATCGGATGCTTAGGCCGATCATCCGCCATTCTCCTGTGTGGGTCGGCCGAGCCTTGGGCGCCGCCGCTTACCGCTATACCGCGTGAGATGCCTCCGCGGTCAGCTCGCCTTCAGCAGGACGAGACCGCTGGTTGGGCCCATCTGCATGGCGTCGACATTATTCACGCCGGACCCTGTGTACGTACCACCGCCCAAAGAAAAGGGCGGTATGGACGCCTTACCGGGATTGACCAGGACGATGCCGTTGGAGAAAGCACGCTCGTATACGCCGTTAGCCAGCATTTTGTACGGGCCCGCTGAAGCGCCGAGGGCCGCGGCAGTCGTGTAGTCCGGAAACCAGTTCTCGTTGGAGGTGTAGTTGGTGTTTGAGGTCGAATAGCTTGCACCGCCGTTCGCCACGAGCAACATCGCGGCGAGTCCGAAAGTGTTCGCCGCCTCCCCACCGTTATAGGAGTGGACGATCTCGTACTTGCCATTTGCCTGCGCCCAAGCTAGCTCCGCGAATTTCTGCGACCAGTAGGGGACCTGTTGGGCGAGACCGAGGCCACCATCCGTCCACGACTCCTCTTCGACGCCGTCGAGGTGGCTGACCCACTGCTCCCAGGTGCCGATATCAGGAGTGCCCGACACATTGCCAAAGGCCAATAGGCCCTGGGCGCGCAGCGCCGGTCCAAGGTAGCTGAGCGCGGAGTTCATAGCAGCGACCCAAGACGCCTGAGTCGGGTATTCCGGGACGGAGAGTCCGGCGCTCATTGACCACAAGAGCTGACCAGTGACAACGTCAAAGAAGATCCCATCGAAACCGTATTTCTTGGCGAGCGCGGCGGCGTTAGATGCGCAAGCCTGTTGATAGCCGGGGTTACCCACGTCCATGAGGTAATGATCGCTGGTGTCCACGGACAGGACCACATTGCCGTTTTGGTCGTGTAGGAACCAGTCAGGATGGTTCGCTATATCGTCGGCGTAAGCAGTACATCCGCTCACTGTCTGCATGTAGGAGTAATCGTCGCTATTGGTCTGGAATATGATCTGGTAGAGCAGGATTTTGAGATTTGGATTGATCGCCTTGAGCTGCGGCACGAGCGCATAGTCATTGCCCGGCAAGACCATGACCTGATAGCGGCTTGCCTCGTCGGACAATGGCCAGGTGGTGGAGTAAAGATACGTTTCGCGGTTGAACTCCGCCACTGATTCACCGTGAGCGCCGCCAATAGGAGGGCCAAACGCACCGACGTCAAGCGGGACAGCGCTAGATCCGGCTGGGCTGGTCCCTGAGGGGCGTGCCGACGACGGTGGGCCGGACTGCGCGTGGATGGGCCGGTGAACGGGCGCCTGGTTCTCGACGAGAATCGTCTTTCGTACTTCAGCCGCTGGACGGCTTGCGTACAGCACGCGAAGTCGGAGGACATGCCTTCCGTTACGGAGCCTCTTGGTGTTGATGTACGCCGTCCGAAGGAACCGGCGGGACGGTCTCACGATCGCCCACACCCTACGACCGTCGATCGTGAACACAATGCGACGGGCACCAAGCGCAACGCCACGGGCTGAGAACGCGGTCGTTCCGTATACAACGTGACCACTCGGACGTACGATCGCTACACGCGCGCGCGTGTGCCGGAGCGATGCCAGTGCCCGCCCCGGCACGTAGCTCGCCATAACGGCCGTCGCGGCCACAGTGATGCAGACGATGCTCACGCACCGTCGATGGACCGACACTGAGGACACGACGGAGTTCCTCCCGTTTCGTCACGCGCTCCGAAGCGCGTCCCGCCGCGACTCGGAGGACCGGGCCAGTGGGCCCGGTCATCCTCAATCTCGGTATGGGCTCAGGCGCACCTGAGCCAGTCGCCCCGATCTGGACGATCGTATGAACCGGAAGGCTGAGATCCGCTTAGCGCTGCGACGGCGGCACCTAGCCCAGATCCTCACACCGTCACGAACCGCCGTACCGCGTGAGGTGCTCAGGAGCGGGAGGATCTGATGCGGTCGAACCATCACGAGACCCACGGCACACGGCCCGAGGCCGCACGCCAGCGGTTGCGAGTGGGCCTTTTAGGACATCGAGGTAAGCGTCGATCATCTTGTCGGCGCTCCAGTGCCGTTCACAGCGGCTCCGGCCAGCGCTGCCCATGCTGATTCGCAAATCGCAATGGGTCGCGAGGCGCAGTAGGGCGTCCGCGAGTGCGTCGACATCAGCTGGCGGCACAAGCAGTCCGGACTCGCCGTCGGCGACAAGCTCTGGGACACCGCCGACGTTAGTCGCCACCACTGGAAGCCCGGCAGCCATCCCTTCCAGAATCGCCATGGGCTGAGCTTCATGCGCGCTCGTCAGAACCAGTATGTCTGCGGCTTGAAGAAGTCGGGGGACATCCTCGCGCTCACCCAGGAAGCGGATCCCGGGATCGCCAGCGGCGGCCTCCTGGACGACCGCACTCTCGACTCCGTCGCCGACGATCACACCGCTCAGCTCTGAGCAGGTCTCTCGCGCTCGTTTCACTCCACACACGAAATCGCGCACGCGTTTCTCAGGCCGAAGCGAGGCGACGATCAGTGCCACCACCGTCGAGTCCGGGATGGACAGGTCGCGCCGCATGGTGGCTCGTCCGTCCAGCGTCGCCGGCGCTCGTACACCGTTCGCGATCACATGGACTCGGTCGGGCACGCATCCGTACTTCAGCCATCCGGCGCGCTGATCATCGGATACGACGATGATCGAGGACAGGCGGCGAGCTATGAGGCGCAGCATCGCGTCCCTCCTGCGGGAAGGCTGCGCCCCGACGGGGCAATGGTCGTTGTGCACGTGCACCGCACCTCGCCAGAGGGCGAGCACGTGTCCCACGTATGCACCACTCGGGGCGCGGCTGATAATCATCTCCGGAGCGAAGTCACGCACGATCCGCGAGCGAAGCACGCGTCCAAGGTCGAGTTGATGGCGCATATTCAGCACCTCCACTGGGACGCCAGCTTCGCGGAGTGGTTTCAAGAACGGTCCGCCGGAGTCGAGAGCCAGAGCCCGGGCGTCGACGCCGCGCCGCCGAAGCCCCGGGAGCAAGATCGACGCTTGGCGTTCTGCTCCCCCGGCACGCAGACTCGGAGTGATATAGAGAACCCTCATCGCTCCTGCAACAACCCCTCGTAGAGCTCCAGCGTACGCTTGCCGACCATATCCCAGCTGCGCGGGGCAGCTACTTGGCCGAGGACCCGATCTCGAATGTCTGCGCCGTCCTCGATGTGGGAGACGATCGCCGTGGCAAGCGCCGCATCGTCGCCGGGCGGGAACACGTAGCTGTCATCGAGCGTGAGCTCCGGTAGGCCTCCGACCCGGCTGGCGATAACCGGCACACCAAAACCCACGGCTCTGCTTCCGACTCCGGTCTGCGATGCCTGAGTGTAAGGGAGCACTACCAGAGAGCTAGTCGCAAAGAACCGAGCGACATCCCGTTCCGGAATGTATCGACGTTCGCGGTGCACTCGCGAGTCGTTTAGCGGGAGCTCAGCCTCGCCGGTTCCGGCGACCTTGAGCTGGACATCGGGTCGGATGCGCCACACACGGGGCATCGCGCGGGCGAGGACCTCTAGACCCTTATACGGCTCCAGTCGCCCGAAGAACCCCACCGTGGGCTGCCGCGGAGGCAGCAGGGCACGCTCCGTGACCTCCAAGCCATGCGGAATTGCGACGCATTGCTGTGACCGGCGGCGCCTCACGTCTGCTTTGAGCCGCTCGCTATGGACAATGATCGCATCGGCGCGCGCGCGCCATGCGGCTCCAGCAGCGTGCAGAAGCCAGCGCTTGGGAATGGGGGGCACCGGTTGCCCCGGATGAAGCACCGGATCGTGAATCGTCAGCACCGTCAGCCCCCGCGGCAGCACCGCGAGCGACCGCGGATCGATGCCTTCGTGAACGTGGACAACGTCGGGTGCAAAGCGGGAGAGCTGCCATCTGATGCTGGCCAACTTCGGCGACATGCGCATATCCGACAGTCGACCTCCAACCTCGATCACCTCCACGCCAGCGTTTCGGGCCACGTCGATCGCCTCCGCGCGCTCGCTCGTGTCGTCTGCAAACTCATGCGCGTGGGTCCGGCACAGCAGGACCACATCCGCGCCGTGACGGGCGAGTCCGGCCGTTTGGCAGACGGCATATTTCAACTGCCAGTCGCAGCCCAGGATTACCCGCACCGTTCAGCCCTCGGCTAACTGGGTGGACTCCTCAGGCTTGCCGTTTGCGGGGGACACACCCCTCGGTGTAGCGCGCAGACCGGCCGCCAGCAGAAAGCCGCACGTGAAGCCGAACGCGGTCATCGAATCGGGGTCCTGGAGGTACGTGCCCACCAGGCAGCTCAGCAGGAGGGCTGCCAGCGCTCCGACGCCCGCAGCAACCATTGCTCGGTCGAGCGGGTTAGATGCAGAGCGAGCCTGCCTGATGCCATATCCGAGCAGCACGACCGGGATCAGTGCGAACGCCAGCGCAACGGGGATCCCCAGGTCAGTGGCTAGATCCAGATACCAGTCTTCGACTCCGAGTCGCGGCGTGTCCCCGTCATAGGACCCGTAGGGTTGAGACCAGCCGACGCCGATCAACGGGTGCTGCGCGATTGAGCCGAACGCATGAGCGAATTCGTCCCTCCGTGCGACGGCTGAGTTTGAAGTGAGGACCTGGGAGGAAAGTGCGCTCGTGGCTCGCGTGCTCACCTCCGAGCTGACTGCCGGCAAAACTGTTGATTGGACCACGATGAAGACGATTGCGGCGACCGCAACCCCCGTAATCAGAAAGCGGTAACGCAAGTGTCCGCCGCCAATTACGAGCGTGACCAGAATCCCGGCGACCCCGCCGAAGTACATGTTGCGATTGAGACTCAGAGCGATTGCCGCGACCATAAGACCTAGGGCGATAATCCGAAGCGGGCGCCACCGGTCCCTCACCAATAGCACCATGACAAGCGTCGGGATAGTGAGGGCGTAGACGAGAAACAGGCCAGGCAAACGGATCCTTGAGGTGCTTGCAGCGGTGGTCGCCGCGGCCGTCACAGCGCTCGCGTCGACGCTTGTGAGCAGGCTTCCGACCGACCCGACAGCGGCGGCAAGGATCGAGAGAATCGCGACGATCGCCGATAGCAGGATCGCCGCGTTGACCATCGGCCACCAAAACCGGTCTGAAAGCTCGAGCGCTATCGTCAGCGACACAGCGATGAAGATCAAATCCCTGTAGCCAGAGATGGCGTAGCGGGCCGGGCTATGTCCGTGGACGGCAAGCGCAACAGTCGGAATCAGCGCCAGCAGCAGCATCGACGTCATCGCGACGTTGAAGCTCCTGACCGGACGCGGCCACAGCCGCCACGGCTTGCGCCATAGCGTCGCGCCGACCGTGGCCACCAGCAGGACGTCGCCGATGTTGATCGGCGGGTGTCCGGGAACGTTGACGCGCGGCAGCCATGTGTAGAACACGGCCGAGGCGAGCAGCGCTAGGAGCACCATGCAAGCGGCGAACGGCCGCGGTATCAGGTACGTCAGTAGCGGTACACCCACCAGTAGCTCGACCGCCGAGAGGCCGTAATGTGAGATCGCGACCCGACCGCAGACAATTCCCAGTGCAGCTGCCGCACACGCGAGCAGAAGGGCGCGCGCGAGCGCACCGATCTGCAGCTTGCCAAGCGTTGACGATGTCATGCCCCGGTAGGCGTCCTGGCCCTCTCCGTAATTGCCCCGAGACCCTAATGATACATGGGCTGGGCGGACCCGCCGAGGCGGGCGATTCAGTCTGTCTCGCCGGAGCTCGGCGACGATGAAAGCGCCGATCTACGCGCGCGAGGGCCGTGGCCGCCCATGCACCGCCGGCAGACGCGCACACAGCGCTCGTAACAGCGGCGCTGCGATGGCGAAGGTCACTCCGAGGACCAACGGGAAGTACACGTAGCCATAGCGACCTGTCTCACCATAGGCGAAGAACGTGGCTGGCAGCACACCTATGATCGGGATGCCGGCAAGAACCAGCGGTGCCTGGGCGAGTATGCCGCCGTTTCGGCGCACCCGTTGTACGAGGTCGGCGACCAACAGCAATACGAACACAACGTTGATCAGCGCGAGCACGGCCCGCTCGAGCCTCCAGAGCAACCGAATCAGCTCCGATCCAAGGCCGCCGGTGAATTCGTCGGCGTAGTTCGGCGGCAGCCAGAACCTAGGCCATTGCTCGACTGAGGAGGAGATATATGAAAATGGGTGGCGTTCGATCACCCCCAAGGCGATGCTCAGCAAGCGCCCACTGAGATGCGCTGCGTCGAGATGAGACGCGCGCTCCATCGCAACCTCCGCATCGTAGCTCAGGTTGCCGAGGTCCCTCGTGTGCGCCTCGCGGCGCACGCGTGCCGCGACGTAGGCGGAAGTGATCGAATGATCAGGTCCCGGCGTCACTCGGACCTCCGCCGCAACATGATCAATCATATTGTGGCCGATCACTGTGCTGACGGAGGTGATTCCGATTGTGGCACGGTTCACTCCAGCCCATCCGGCCAGCACGAGAAGCGGCGGCGTCAATATCAACAACGCTGTCCGTGCGGCCGCGGCACGAGGTCTGCGAGGGCGATCGGCCCGCGCCACGTACAGCGCGACTGCAACGGCCAGCGCGAGATACACCGTGACTGCGAGCGCGTCGGGACGCACCAGGCACAGGCAGGCCAGGGTCAAACCCAAGAAGAGGGCGCTCGCGCCCCGCGTCCGGTCAGACTGGAGGATCGTGACCGCGATGTGAGCCGCGACCAGCAGCAAGAAGCTTGCAAGTGTCTCGGTCAGGACCATGCGCTCAACCGCCAGCACCTCAAAGCTCAGCGTGTACACAAGCCCCGCCACCAACGCGCCCCGGGCGCCGCCGCCAAGGCGACGTACGAGCCCGTACACCAGGAGGGTGGCGATCACGCCGAGCGTGCCCTGGACACACCAGGTCGCAACGGGCGAATAGCCAACCGCGAGCAGCAACAGGGGATAGCCTGGAGTCCGCGATCCGCTCGACCCCTCTAGGTGCATTGACCCGAGGCGGTGAGCGAGATCTATGTAGCTATGGGAATCATTTGCCAAGATCGGCCGGTAGGTGAAGATCAGGACCAGGCGGATCGTGACCGCGACCATGCTGAGCAGCGCGATGTTCAGTCGATCCTGCGCTGCAAGGTGAACCGACCCGACAAGCGTCCGATTGTTCGCCCCACCCTGAGAAGCCCTCCGTGCCACCCCGGATCATCGTAGCTGATGAAACGAACCGTCGTGAGTCCCGATAACGAGACCGAGCATGGCCAGGCGAGTATCAGCGAGCTCGCCGTGGTGATCGTCCTGCACAATTCGGCCGACGTCGTCTACCCATGCCTGGAGGCGGTCCCGGCGCAGACGCAGGTGATCATCGTGGACAACGCGTCTGCCGACGACGGGCTGGAGCTAGCGAGGGCTCACCGCCGTGACGCCATCGTCGTTCGATCCGACCGCAACGTCGGCTTCGGCGCTGGCTGCAATCTCGGATGGCGCGCTGCGACCAGGCTGTACATCGCATTTGTCAATCCCGACGTGCGTCTCGGCGACACGACCCTGCCGCTACTGCTGGCCCGGCTAGCGAAGGAGCAGCACAGCATTGTTGGACCGGCTCTGGTGGATGCCTCAGGGCGGCCGCGTCGCTGCAAGCGGAAGCCGTCGGCGCTGCTTGACATCTGCGGTCTGCTTCCGGCAGCGGCCCGATGGGCGCCGACGGGATGGGATGGCAAAGTGGCTCACGCCGATCCCATCCAGATGCGCGGCGGTAGCGTGGGATCGATTGAGGGCGCCTGTTTTGTCGTCCGCAGGGCGGATCTGGAGGCGATCGGCGGCTTCGACGAAGACCTCTTCCTCTACTACGAGGAAGACAGCCTCGCAACGCGGTTGGCGCGACTCGGAGGCGGGGCGTTCTATGAACCAGGCGCGGTCGCCGAGCACGTAGGCGGTCACTCGACGGGCAAGGTCGCGGCCCTTGCGAAGCATCATCTTCATCGCAGCCGCGTGATTTTCTATCGCAAACGCGAGGGCGATCTAGGTGGGATCCTGATCGGAATGGCGCTTGTCTTCGCCGCGCTGTTGTCTGGAGCCGCCGTCGTCGTCAATGTGATTGTGGGCCGGGAGCACTCTACGACCCTCTCCGACATCAGGCACACCCTCGGCGGGCTATTCGCTGGAATGACCGCGACCCTGAGCGGCGAGCCGAGCCATCGGCTCGGCTGAGGTTGGGAGCGCATCCCGTCCAGGAGACGACCGTAGCCAGACGATCTTTGGCAGGCGACTCAGCACCGCAGCCGGTAGCCGGCCGGCCTTCACGACCCAGGCGCCGCACGCCCCGAGGTAGGCAAGCCCCAGGAGCACGAACAGCACTGCTTCAGCCACGCGGCTGTGGACGAAATGCCCGTAGGAGATCGCAGCGATCGGTACGGCAAGCAATACGTATGTGGTAAGCGCCGGACCGACCGCATGGAGATAGGACGCCGCCGGTAGAGAGAAGCGTCTGTGAACCAGGACCACTTGCCCGATAGCGCCGCACGTGAGCGCGATTACGGTACCGGCGAGGACCCCCCAGATGCCGAACAGCGGCGCCAAGGCCACGGTGAGGACGATATTCGCTAGTGATGCGGCAACCGACGCTTTTGCCACAATCCCTGGCTCGCCCGCGGCGACCGCAACGGCATAGCTGACGCCGGTGGAGACGGCCGCCAGGTACGCTCCCGCTAGCGCAACCAGCACCGGTATGGCGTAAGGCGGCGAGTGGGAAAGCCACGCATTCATCAGCAGCGGTGCGGTGGCCATGGCCAAGAGCACTGGGGGAAATGACAACGCCGCAGCGACCTCGGTCAGGCGGCCATACCGCGCGCGGACCGCGTTCAATCCGGAGCGTGCCATCACGGCTGTGAGCTCGACACTTACAGCCGAGGTAACGAAGATTCCCATCTCGCGTGTGGCAATCGCGACTCGGTTGGCGATCTCGTATGCGCCGGCGGCGGCAGGCCCGACGGCGAACGCGATCACGACCTTGTCGGTCTGGTAGTTCACGAGGTCCCCGATCCTCACGAGTTGCGTCCGGATTGAGAAGGATAGAAACTCGCGGACCCGACGCACTCGCGGCCTGGCAAGCGGAAGGGGACCCTCGGCGTGGATCACCAGTGCCACCACCACACACAAGGTGAGCACGCCTGCGCCAGCGTTCGCCAGCGCGTATCCAGGCAGCCGGGCACCTAGCGCAAGCGAACCGACGCTCGCAGAGAAATTGATTACCGCACCGATGGTATAGCCGATGTTTGGCACGACCATGCGTCTTCGGCCGGTCGGAAATGACGCTACGACTGCGGTTAGCATCGAGCAGGACAGCAGCACGAGACTCGAATAGAGGACGACGTGCATGTCCCGGACGGAGATACCGCCCAGGGCCCGGCTGAGCGGCGCCGCGCCGAGCACCGCGATCGGGCACAGCACCACGGCGATGGCCACGACCGACAGCCAACCAATCGCGATGAACTGCCCACAGGCGCGTCGGTCCTCTGCGTGTGCCGCGATGTACCGCTCCAGAGAAATGCCGACCCCGAGATCGAGCAGCCCTGCGTACTGCGCCAACGCGCCGGTCAATGCCCAGATGCCGAACATCCGCAGCCCCAGCTTCTCGAGAATGATCGGCGCTGAGACGAAGCTGAGGATGTAGCCGGTCAGCGACCCAGCCGACCGAGCGACCGTGTTGCGTACGAGCGATGCAGGGCGGTCGACGCGCTCGGTCACGGCGCGTTGCGCGGATCAGCGCGTGCGAGCGGTTCGCTGGCGCGCTCGCAAGCCGCGCCTAGGCGAGCCATTCGTGCGCGATCCTGCGTAGTGGTAGTAGCCATAATCAGAGTCGGTCGGCGCTCGATAGGAGTTCACGACAACTCCCAGGATGTGGGCGTTGAGACTGCGGAAGCGCTTCATGAGGCGCATTGCATGGTCGCGGCGGCTGATACCCATGCGGTTGATGACGAGTAGGCCGTCGACTTGGTGCACGAGCGGGATCGCGTCGCTCACCACACCGATCGGCGGCGTGTCGATGATCACCATGTCGTACATCGAGCTGGCCAGCTCCAGCAGCTCGCCCATTCGCTTGCTTTCCAAGAGCTCAGCCGGATTTGGGGGGGTCGAGCCAGCCAGCAGCACGTCAAGTGCGATCGGATGATCCCCCTCCGGCATCTGATCCGGCGTGACGACGAGCTCCCGAAGGCCCGATTCCAGGTCCTGGGAATGGCTCAGCAGTTCAGCCAGACCAGCCACAGCGTCGCGGCCGATCATGTGGTCTAGGGTCGGGAGACGGAGATCCGCCTCGATCAGCAGTGCTCTCCTGTCCGTGGTCCGCGCCGCAGCCCGCGCCAGATTCAGCGAGATCAACGACTTTCCCTCTCCTGTGTCCGCGGACGTGACCATCACCCGCTGGATGTGGCTGTCGACATCGAAGTAGCGGAGTTGGGCACGAATCATGAGGAAAGCCTCTTCCTCGCGCGGGGTGGCGACGCCGCGACTACGTAGAGAGCTGGACTCCGGGACCGTGCCAATCACGGGCGTGCTGTAGATCGCTTCGACCTCATCAAGCGACTTGATCCGTCGGTCACGCCGTTCGAGCCCGGCCACAAGCAGACCGCCGACGAGTAGACCGAGCACGAGGCCTAGTGCCCCGTCCCTCTTCGGGTTTGGGGAGGACGGCGAGTGCGGTACCGTCGCGGTCTCAACGACCTGTGCATCTCCCGTCTGAGCGCTTCTGAGCAGGTCAAGTTGGTTCCGGTCGCCGATGAGCGTTTGGGCAACCGCTCCGGCCTGCTGCGACCGTGGGATCGCGTCGAGCTTGGACGTGATCAGGTGTTTGGCGGTGGTCAGCTCCGCGATTGCAGCACTCTTGCGGAATTGGATGTACTGCCGAACGTAGGCGTTGGCGATCTGCATCGCCTCCGAGGGGCTGTCGTCCGTAACGCTTACCGTCATCACGTCTGAAGTTGCGTCCGACCCGAACGAGACATCCGATTGAACTCTCGAGACGGGGACGGCGAGCTGGTGGGCGACCATGCGGGATACCGTCGGCAGCTCGACCAGCGACTGATTCGTTGCGGCCTGTCGCGTCGGGTCGATGTTCTCGATGATCTGCTTTCCGGTGAGTTCCTGATCGATGGGCGAATTCAGAAACAGCAGCGCGCTATGCGCCGTGTAACGCTTTGTCTGATGGCTGGAGAGGAAGTACGCAGCCGCGGCGGCCGCAGCCGCCACCATTACGATCACCCACCAGCGACGGCGTAGCGCAGATACCAGCCATTGCCCGTCGCGTTCCGCTGCGGCTCGCTCAAACATGCCCCTCTCCTGTTGTGCCCCTAGTCTGGTCCACTTGCGGTCCGGCCATCCGCGGCCTTCACCCCTGGGCGGCAGGATAACAAGCTCTGTGCTTAAGCGCTAACGCTCGTCGCCGGTGGACAGCAGCTCGTCATAGACCGCAAGCGTCTGGCGGGCGGGCCGGCTGATCGCAAACAGCGCCTCGGCCCGCTTCCGAGCGGACCGTCCCATCTCCTCACGCAGCGACGGGTCACGTATCAGCTCCAGCAGGGCGGCCGCGAGGCCGGCGCTCGTCTGGTCGAAGACCGACTTACCGCTGATCCCCTCTTCGTATACCTCGGGGGTGCCGCCGTTCGGCGTCGCGACTAGCGGAAGCCCGCAGGACAGCGCCTCGATCGCGCCCCCGGGAAGCCCCTCCCCTGTCGAGGGCAGAAGCGCGATGTCAGAAGCGGCGTAAAGCAGCGCGACGTCGTTGTCTTCGTGTAGGACCTTCACGGCAAAATCGAGTCGCTCCTCCCGGATCAGCGCCTGCAACCGCGCGCGGTCGGGTCCATCCCCGGCGAGCACCAGTCTCGCGTTCGGCGCCTGCCGAAGCACTTCGTGCATCGCAACGACGGCGAGGTCCTGTCGCTTTGCGGGCCTCAGGTTCGCGGCCACGGTGACCAGGACGTGCTCGCTCGAGAGGCCGACCAATTGGTGGCGCAGCGACTCTTTTTGGTCCGGCCGCGGACGGAAGCGCTCGATGTCCGTCGCATTGAGGATCACGCGTACCCGATGCCGCCCCACGGCGAAGTTCCGCATCGTTTGGCGCGCGATGTAATCGGAAACAGCGATGAACAAGTCGACCTTCCGCGTGCGCCAATGGCGGACCGGCGCTCGCAGCGGCTCCGCCGGTCGCGCCGGCCGCGGCGAGTGTTCGGTGCGTACGACCTTGGCGCCGCGACGCGCCGCTTCGGTCATTCCCGCGTGGGGGCCAAAGTGGAAATGCACGACGTCCGGTCTCTCCCGCGCACAGGTGCCAATCACCTCGGCGGTCCAACGCCTAGAGTCGAAGACGTCGACCCGGCCACCCGCGTTCGACATCTCAGTCTTAAACCACGCCGGCACGCCGCACGCGAAGTAGGCGGTGAAGTGCATCCCGCGCTCGGTCGCCTGTCTCGCCGTCTCTATTGTCT
Organism: uncultured Solirubrobacterales bacterium; assembly: GCA_963826395.1. Classification (GTDB taxonomy): domain Bacteria; phylum Actinomycetota; class Thermoleophilia; order Solirubrobacterales; family Solirubrobacteraceae; genus Palsa-465. Next base: position 812,445 of record CAWGWP010000001.1, read on the forward strand.
GAAGCTCGACCGGCCCTCTCTTGTTGGGGACCATGTCGATCAGGTTCAATATCCGCGGCCCGCTCACACCGTGAGGATGCTATGGCGGTCCGCCGAGGAGCACAAGAACGCCGAGGTCGGCGCTCGATCAAACCAGCGAACCGAGCCGGATCCCGATGGCTCTAATGTACCTGCGCGCGTGCCATCAGCTGCGAAATCGATCGTTCGCCCCTTCAGGCCTATCTACGCTTGGGTGCGTGATCGGCTGGGCCAGGCGGTCTACGCGCGTGGCGCCGAATTATCCACAGGCGGTGTGGTGATGCTGGAAGAGCTCGGACTCGCGGGACCCGAGCGGCGTTTCTATAAGCCGGCGGGTTGGTCGATCCTCCCGCGCATCCTGCCGACCCGCGAGGTGTCTGTTGACGATGTGTTCATCGACTACGGATCGGGAATGGGGAGGATCGTCTACGAGGCAGCCGCCCGCTACCCGTTCAAACGGGTGATTGGTGTCGAGCTGTCTTCACAGTTGAACGAGATCGCGCGATCGAACATCGACCGGAATGCACACCTGCTGCGCTGCCGAGAGGTGCAGTTCGTGACCGCGGACGTGCTCGACTACGAGCCCCCGTCGGACGTCACGGTTGCGTTCTTCAATAACCCCTTTAGGGGCAAGATCTTGGAGACTGCAATAACCCGGCTTCTCGACGGCACCGATGGATCGCTCCGCGTCATCTACGTCAACCCGAGCGAGCACGACCTGCTGATGACTACAGGACGGCTGAAAGTCATCCGGCGTCTGCGCGGCTGGCGCCCTGGGACTGAGTGGTCGCGCTCGAACAGCACCATCATGTACGAGTACCTGCGTCGCTAACCCGCGGCGAGGTCTCATTGGGTCGAACGACCGATGAGGCGGTGGGCGACCGCTTGGAAACGCATCAATCGTGGAGCGAGCAGTCGCGTGGGCCAGGCGAGCATCGGATGAAACGAGCGGTCGTACGCGCGTGGATAGAGGATGACCTCCCCGCCCATCCCGAGCTTGAAATGCGTCGTTCCGCCGGAGCCGTCTCTGGGCAGCCGCGCGCCTGACAACTTCGCCCTGGCGACTGGTTCTGCGATTCCCTCGAGGTCGTAATAGAGATAGCCGTGCTCGCGTGCCCACTGGATGGCCTGCCAGTGCAGCAGCTCGTTCGGATGCAGGTCGGTGTGCTCCCCGGACCAGGCCCCCATCTTGTAGACGGCCGTATCTCCGTAGCCGACGATCAGCACGGCTGACACTGTCTGCTCGCCGTGCTGCGCCAGCAGCAGCGCTGCACGTCGACCCTGGCCGAACAAGCTGAGGATGTCCGCGTAGTAATCGAGGGGATAAGCCGCGAACCGCTGACGACGGCTAGTCGCGTCAAGCAGCCGCCCGAAGTCCGGGAGCCCCTCGGGTCCGACTGCGCGGACGGTGACTCCCTTGCGGGTCGCCTTGCGGATGTTGGCGCGGGTGCTGGATCGCATTTCGGCAAGAATCTCCTTGGGGTCGCGCTGCACGCCCACCCGGACGGTTGCGACTGGAGCGGCGGGCAGGTCGCTAGCCACAAAACCACGCTCGACCAGCAGCGTTTCGAGGTCGCTGCGGCCCGCGGGCGGCTGCACTTTGAGGTACAGAATCCGCTCGCGCCGAGCTAGCGCTTCGAGTCCTGATATCAAGGCGTGACACGTGGCGGGCTCGCGGTCGATTGTGAGCGGTCCGCGGGGCAAGTAGGCGATCGATCCGATCCGCGCGGTGCGCACGAGCAACTGACCACCGGCCACGATCTGATCGGCGCGGTGCTGCTTGAGTCGAACGGCACGCCAACCGTGCCTTGCCTTGACTTGGCCCCATAGGCTCGTCTGCAGATGGTGTCCTCCGTTAACGGCGTCCACGAACGCGTCCCACTCGGGGTCCAGCGGCCCAGACGACACGGACAACCGGATTCCGGCCTGCAGGTCGATGTCTTCAAACATCTACGTACACGTGCACAGACGCTATCGTCAGCGCGCCGGCTCTAGCACTGCTCGGGCTGAGGGTCCGGGACAAAGCACGAAGAGACCGCTCGCTACGTACCGGGCGGCTGTTTGGCTCCGCTGTTCTTCCGCTGGCCAGCGACCTCGCGCGCCAGCTGCCAACACGGCTGGATCACTGGTCGGGTATTAATCCTGCATGGGGCGCGGACGCCGACTGCTGCGAAGGCTCATCTTTCGCGTGCTAAGGATGACCCTGGTCCCCGTGCTTGTCCGTGAGACGCTGCAGCGCCACCGGGTCACGCTCGTGCTCTATCACGATCCTGACCCGGTGACAGTCGCGCTTCATCTCGATGCGCTGCAGCGGCGCTACACGATCATCGACCTGCGGTCGTTTGTCGATGCGCTCCGGAGCGGCACGACTGAGAGACTCCCACGGAAAGCACTCGTAGTCACCTTCGACGATGGCCATCGGCGCAACCGCACGCTCGTTCCCATCTTCGAGCGCTTCCAAGTACCGGTGACGATCTTCGTGTGCGCCTCGATCGTCGGGACCAGACGCCGGTACTGGTGGAAGCACGTGGAGAATTTCGAAGCCCTGAAGCTGCTCTCGGATCGCGATCGTCTGGAGCGGCTCGGCCGTAGCGGCTTCGTCGAGTGTGGTCCCGAACCCGAGGCCCTGTCGGACCGGGAGATCCAGGAGATGGCAGGGAGGCAGGTCGACTTCCAGTCGCACGGACTGTCCCACGCGATTCTTCCTCGCTGCGAGGAAGCGAAGGCTCGGGCGGAGATCCTGGACTCCAGAAGCGCGCTCTCCTCCCGCTACGGGCTCGATATCTACGCATTCTCGTACCCCAACGGCGATTTCTCCGAGCGGGAAGTGCAGCTGGTGCGCGAGGCCGGCTACCGGTGCGGCGTGACCATCGAAGCCGGCTTCAACGGCGCCAACACCGATCCATACCGCATCAAGCGGCTCAGGCTTGACGACACCGACAGCGTCAACGAGGTGATTGTCAAGGCCTCCGGCGTCTGGGGTCTGATCTCCCGTTTGTTCGAGCGCGGGCCGGCCGATCGCGCCGAGCGATCACGTCGGCGGCCAGCGGCTTGAGCTCTCGGCCGGGGGCGGTGCCTTCCGTTCCGGCGAAGCGCGTGTAGACTTCGCACCCGCTTGCTCTTTAGAGCAAGCCGAAGTCGTCTTTGGGGGCCATGGCGGATCGGATACTTCTCTCGTTGCGGAAGGCGCTCGTGCGGTATGGGCGCGTGGTTGCGTTGGCCTTTCTTGCCGTAGCCCTTCAAGGCGCATTGGGCGTCAGCTCCGCTGGCGCCGCGCCCTCGGGCCCCGGCCAGTCGCCTGCGATGGCGCGCTCGCCGTTCCACCACCACGTCTGCGGGCCGGTAAATCCGCACTTCCTGCGCTGCCATGCCGACGTAGTCACGGACTCGAGCGGGAACCCCTTGGCCTCAGCCGCACCCGTCGGATACGGGCCGAGCGATCTCCAGAGCGCGTACGCGCTCACATCGGCCGCAGCCCAGAAAGGTACCGGGGAGACGGTCGCGCTCGTCGATGCGTACGACGATCCGAATGCAGCCTTAGATCTCGGCGTCTACCGCTCCCAATACGGACTACCCGCATGCACAAGCGCAAGCGGCTGTTTCCGCAAGGTCAACGAAACCGGGGGCACGACCTATCCGCGCGCCAATGTGGGATGGGCGGAGGAGATCTCTCTTGACCTCGACATGGTTTCGGCCATCTGTCCCAACTGCCACATCCTGCTGGTTGAGGCTTCGTCGAACAGCATCTCTGACCTCGGTGCCGCGGTCGACGAGTCCGCTGCACTTGGGGCAACGCAGATCTCCAACAGCTATGGCGGGAGTGAGTACTCGGGCGAGGTCTCGGACCAGTCCTACTACAACCACCCCGGCATCGCGGTCACAGTCAGCTCCGGAGATAACGGTTACGGCGCCGAGTTTCCGGCCGCCTCGCAGTACGTCACCGCGGTCGGCGGCACCACCCTGACTCAGAACTCGAGCACCCCACGCGGGTGGTCTGAGACCGCTTGGTCGGGCGCGGGGAGCGGCTGCTCCGCGTACATCCCGAAGCCCTCATGGCAGACGGACACTGGCTGCAGCAGGCGGACGATCGCCGATGTCTCGGCCGATGCCGATCCCAACACCGGCGTGGCCGTCTACGACAGCTACAGCGAGGGCGGCTGGCTCGAGTTCGGTGGCACGAGCGTCGCGTCACCAGTCATCGCCAGCACCTACGCGCTGATCGGATCGGCAGCAGCCGCGAACTACGGGTCATACCCGTACGCGCACCCGTCTTGGTTCAACGACGTCACCTCTGGTAGCAACGGATCCTGCGGCACCTACCTCTGCACGGGGGTCGTCGGTTATGACGGTCCGACTGGGATCGGGACCCCCGCCGGCGTTGCGCATCCCACGTTGACGGCGGCCGCTGGGACCGTCGCCCCGGGTGCCGCCGTCACCGCTACCTGGAGCGGTGTTTCCAGCTCTACGAGCACTGATTGGATTGGGGTCTATACGCCGGGTAGCGGGTCGGGGTCGTACTTGAACTGGGTGTATGACGACTCGTGCACGCAGACGGCGGGGAGCACGGCGTTGGGTTCTGGCTCGTGCTCGGTCACGATGCCGACGGCGCCAGGGACGTACGAGCTTCGGCTCTATGCCGCCAATGGCTACAGCCTGCTAGCCACTTCTGGCCAGGTCAAGGTCACCGCCGGCAGCGGGACGCTCTCGGTCGTCCCCACCAGCATCTCACCCGCTGGGACGGTGATCGCCTCGTTTAATGCCAGCAACCCCACCAGCACTGATTGGGTCGGGGTGTATACGCCGGGTAGCGGGTCGGGGTCGTATTTGAGTTGGGTGTATGACGACTCGTGCACGCATACGGCGGGGAGCACGGCGTTGGGTTCTGGCTCGTGCTCGGTGACGATGCCGACCTCGCCGGGGACGTATGAGTTGCGGCTGTATGCGGCGAACGGCTTTACGTTGTTGGCGACGTCGCAGCAGATCACGGTGAACCCGCCGATCCTTTCCGCGAGCCCGACCAGCGTGGGGACGGGAGGGTCGGTGACGGCCTCGTGGAGCAACGTGGGGAACCCGTCAAGCACGGATTGGATCGGGGTCTATACGCCTGGCAGCGGATCGGGGTCGTATATCAATTGGGCGTATGACGACTCGTGCATCCAAGCGGCGGGGAGCACGACCCTCGGTTCTGGCTCGTGCTCGATCACGATGCCGACGACGCCCGGTACCTACGAGCTGAGGCTGTACGCCGCCAACGGCTACACGCTGCTCGCGACGTCGCCGCAAATCACGGTCTCCTAGTCGACGACCTCGTCGCTGGGGCCAATGAGGCGTGTTCGGGGAGGCATGGGACTGATCAGAAGTTGATCATAATGTCGTGCGTTGGTCCCATAGGGAGTGCTGCGGATGAGCACGCGCGGAACAGTGGGGTGCAGCTAGGAGAGCGCGGTCAGACGTTTTTGGGTCAGTTTTGGGCTTGTGGCGGTTCTGTTGGGGTCAAGTGGGAGCGCGCAGGCGGCGATGCCGACGTTGTCGGGGACTCCTTCTGCTGTTGGTACGGGTGGCGCGGTGACGGCCTCGTGGAGCAACGTGGGGAGCCCCTCCAGCACTGATTGGGTCGGGGTGTATACGCCGGGTACCGGGTCGGGGTCGTATTTGAGTTGGGTGTATGACGACTCGTGCACGCAGACGGCGGGGAGCACGGCGCTTGCCTCAGGTTCGTGTCTGATCACGATGCCGATGACGCCGGGGACGTATGAGTTGCGGCTGTATGCGGCGAACGGCTTTACGTTGTTGGCGACGTCGCAGCAGATCACGGTGAACGCGCCGACCTTGTCCGCGAGCCCGACCAGCGTGGGGGCTGGCGCGTCGGTGACGGCCTCGTGGAGCAACGTGGGGAGGCCCTCCAGCACGGATTGGATTGGGGTGTATACGCCGGGTAGCGGGTCGGGGTCGTATTTGAAATGGGTGTATGACGACTCGTGCACGCAGACGGCGGGGAGCACGGCGCTTGCCTCAGGTTCGTGTCCGATCACGATGCCGATGACGCCGGGGACGTATGAGTTGCGGCTTTATGCGGCGAACGGCTTTACGTTGTTGGCGACGTCGCAGCAGATCACGGTGAACGCGCCGACCTTGTCCGCGAGCCCGACCAGCGTGGGGGCTGGCGCGTCGGTCACGGCCTCGTGGAGCAACGTGGGGAACCCCTCTAGCACGGATTGGGTCGGGGTGTATACGCCGGGTAGCGGGTCGGGGTCGTATTTGAATTGGGTGTATGACGACTCGTGCACGCACACGGCGGGGAGCACGACGTTGGGTTCTGGCTCGTGCTCGGTGACGATGCCGACCTCGACGGGGACCTACGAGCTGCGATTGTTTGCGGCCAACGGCTACACCCTGCTCGCCACCTCGGGTCAGATCACCGTGACGAAAATTGAGCATGTCGTCTGGATACTGATGGAAAATCACGGCTACAACGACATCATCGGGTCGCCCTCAGCGCCATACGTCAACAGCCTGGCGAATTTGTATGGGTTGGCCACCAACTACTTCGCTCTGTCGCATCCGAGCCTGCCGAACTACATCGGACTAACTAGCGGTTCGACACAGGGGATCACCGACGACGATGGGCCGCCCGGGCATCCGCTCAGCGTTCCCTCAATCTTCAGTCAGCTACCGGGCGGACAGTCCCGCTCGCTCCAGGAGAGCATGCCCTCGAACTGCGATGCCTCTGACTACACGTCAGCGGCGGGTACCTATTACGTACACCATAACCCACAGGCGTATTACACGAATCTCGGAACCGACTGCTCGAACTACGACGTCCCCTTTGGGTCACCACCCAATCTCAGCGCCTCATTTACCTTCGTGACGCCGAACGGGATCGATGACATGCACGATGGGACGATTGCGCAAGGGGACAGCTTCTTGTCAAATTACGTGCCGGCGCTTATGAACATGCCCCAATACCAGTCCGGCAACACAGTGATCTTCATCGTCTGGGACGAAGACAGCTCGTGCTCGGGCTGTACGAATCAGGTGCCGCTGATTGTGATTTCGCCATATACGCACGGCGTGAAAGATGGAACGGCGTACACCCACTACTCTCTGCTGAAGACGACGGAGCAGCTTCTAGGTCTGCCCGAGTTGGGGAACGCAGCCTCGGCCGGCTCAATGCTCGGCAAGTTTGGGTTCTGACGATGCGCCCGGCGAGATGGCACAAGCCGGAGATCGGCGTCTTATGAAGCGCGTTTTGGTCATCCTCGCGCCGCTGGTGGCCGTAATTGTGTTGGATCCAGGCACTGCACAGGCGGCGACGCCAACCTTGACAGCAACTCCTTCCGCCATTGGCACGGGGGCAACCGTCACCGCCAGCTGGAGTGGCGTGTCTAACCCAACGACTACGGATTGGGTCGGGGTGTATACGCCGGGTAGCGGGTCGGGGTCGTATTTGAATTGGGTGTATGACGACTCGTGCACGCAGACGGCGGGGAGCACGGCGCTTGCCTCAGGTTCGTGTCCGATCACGATGCCGATGACGCCGGGGACGTATGAGTTGCGGCTGTATGCGGCGAACGGCTTTACGTTGTTGGCGACGTCGCAGCAGATCACGGTGAACGCGCCGACCGTGTCCGCGAGCCCGACCAGCGTGGGGACGGGAGCGTCGGTGACGGCCTCGTGGAGCAACGTGGGGAGCCCCTCCAGCACTGATTGGGTCGGGGTGTATACGCCGGGTAGCGGGTCGGGGTCGTATTTGAGTTGGGTGTATGACGACTCGTGCACGCACACGGCGGGGAGCACGGCGCTTGCCTCAGGTTCGTGTCTGATCACGATGCCGATGACGCCGGGGACGTATGAGTTGCGGCTGTATGCGGCGAACGGCTTTACGTTGTTGGCGACGTCGCAGCAGATCACGGTGAACGCGCCGACCGTGTCCGCGAGCCCGACCAGCGTCGGGGCTGGCGCGTCGGTGACGGCCTCGTGGAGCAACGTGGGGAGCCCCTCCAGCACGGATTGGGTCGGGGTGTATACGCCGGGTAGCGGGTCGGGGTCGTATTTGAACTGGGTGTATGACGACTCGTGCACGCAGACGGCGGGGAGCACGGCGCTTGCCTCAGGTTCCTGTCCGATCACGATGCCGATGACGCCGGGGACCTACGAGTTGCGGCTGTATGCGGCGAACGGCTTTACGTTGTTGGCGACGTCGCAGCAGATCACGGTGAACGCGCCTACCCTGTCCGCGAGCCCGACCAGCGTCGGGACGGGAGGGTCGGTCACGGCCTCGTGGAGCAATGTCGGCCATCCCACCAGCACCGATTGGGTCGGGGTGTATCCGCCGGGGAGCGGGTCGGGGTCGTATTTGAACTGGGTGTATGACGACTCGTGCACGCAGACGGCGGGGAGCACGACGTTGGCTTCTGGCTCGTGCTCGGTGACGATGCCGACCTCGCCGGGGACCTACGAGCTGCGATTGTATGCGGCCAACGGCTACAAGCTGCTTGCCAGCTCTCCGCAGATCACGGTGGGTAACGGAATAGGACAGTGTCCGAGCGCACCTCCGGGCAGCACACTTCAGCTTGGTGGTCACACGTTTTCGCTCGAAGGGGTGGATACGTTCACCAAGAGTGCGCCCATCGGCTCGTTCGCCTCGAGCGATATGAACGCGGTCGTCTATACCGGTGATCACGGGATGGGGTGGACGGAGTACCCCGATGGCTGGCCGTCGACGTATACGAACGGGCTGGAGGGCTATCAGCCCTCAACGGTGCAGTCGGTTCATGATGGCGTGCTGGACTTCTACCTTCACAACGACGCGGCCGGGCATCCGGTGTCGGCCAATCCGTCGCCCTTGCCGAGTGGAAATCGCTACCAGACGTATGGGGTTTGGTCGTTCTGCGAGAAGATCACGCCGAGCGACTCGACCAACCTGGATGACTTCTACCAGGCGCCGCTGTTGTGGCCGACCAACGACAGCGACGGACCCTCCGCGGAGTCCGACTTCCCGGAGGGCCCTCTCAGCGCCGGCGACTTCTCGGCGTATGCCCACTACAGCGGCGGTCAGCAGGACCAGTTCAACATCGAGTCGGTGGATCCGAGCTTTGATTCGCACCAGTGGCACGTCTACACGCAGGCGTGGGGACCGGGGTATCGGTCATACTACGTCGACGGGCAGCTGCTCGGGACCAGCACGAATCACGTGTGGTCTAGCCAGGAGCGCTTCCAGCTGCAGGTCGAGCCCTCGGGGCGCAACGACGGGGGCGCCGGCCACGTATACGTCAGTTGGTTTTGGATAGGCGCGCCTGTTGGCTGAGTTCGGCTCTCGGTCCCTAGCCGCAGACCGACGAATCGTCCCGTGCAAGGCTTCGGCAAATGACGCAAACGGTCGGCGGCGTCATCCGAAATCGTGCCCAAGGTCCGGCTGGTTCACGCGATACTTCAGCCGATCGCAAGTTTGATCGATCCTCGCAAGTTGATCGAATGTGGGGGCTCCAGAGGGGGCCGTCAAGGGGCCGAACTTAGGAGAGCGCGGTAAGACGTATCTCGATCATTTTGGGGGCGGTGTTCGTCCTGATGGCCTTCGGCGCCAGTGCCGCACAGGCGGCGACGGCGCTGACGGCCAGTCCTTCGCCTGTTGGCAGCGGCGGCACCGTGACCGCCACCTGGAGCGGAGTTGCCAGCCCGACGACCACCGACTGGATCGGGGTCTATGCGCAGGGCGCGGCGAACACGGCGTACCTGAGCTATGTGTATGACAGCTCGTGCACCCAGGTCGCGGGTAGCGCCGCGCTGGATCATGGTTCGTGCTCGGTCACGATGCCGAGCACGCCCGGCACCTACGAGCTCCGGCTTTTGGCCAACGACGGCTTCACAGTATTGGCCACTTCCTCCCCGGTGACGGTCAACGCGCCGACTCTCGCTGGGAGTCCTACCAGCGTGGGGGCGGGAAAGGCCGTGACTGCCTCTTGGAATTACGTCGGAATGCCTTCTACCACGGACTGGATTGGGGTCTATGCGCAGGGCGCGGCGAACACGGCCTACCTGAGCTATGTGTATGACAGCTCGTGCACGCAGGTCGCGGGGGGTAGCGCGTTGGGTTCTGGTTCGTGCTCGGTCCCGATGCCTACCGCGCCGGGGACCTATGAGCTGAGGCTGTTCGCCAACAACGGCTTCACCGTGTTGGCGACCTCCGCTCCGATCACGGTGAACGCCGCGACTCTGGGGGCGAGTCCGGCGAGCGTGGGGGCGGGTGGGTCGGTGACTGGCTCTTGGAGCAACGTCGGGAGCCCCTCGGTCACGGACTGGATTGGGGTCTATGCGCAGGGCGCGGCGAACACGGCTTATCAGAGCTGGGTGTACGACAGCTCGTGCACGCAGACTGCGGGGAGCACGGCGTTGGGTTCTGGTTCGTGCTCGGTCACGATGCCTACTGCGCCAGGGACCTATGAGCTGAGGCTGTTCGCCAACAACGGCTTCACCGTGTTGGCGACCTCCGCTCCGATCACGGTGAACGCCGCGACTCTGGGCGTGAGTCCGGCGAGCGTGGGGGCGGGTGGGTCGGTGACTGGCTCTTGGAGCAACGTCGGGAGCCCCTCGGTCACGGACTGGATTGGGGTCTATGCGCAGGGCGCGGCGAACACGGCTTATCAGAGCTGGGTGTATGACAGCTCGTGCACGCAGACGGCGGGGAGCACGGCGTTGGGTTCTGGTTCGTGCTCGGTCACGATGCCTACCGCGCCGGGGACCTATGAGCTGAGGCTGTTCGCCAACGACGGCTTCACGCTGATCGCGACGTCGGGGCAGGTGACGGTGACCGGCGGGAACCCGCCGTCCAACACGGGTGTTCCGATGGTCACCGGCACCGACAGGCAAGGACAGATGCTGAGCACCACCAACGGCACCTGGAACGGGACGACTCCCTTCAAATACACGTACCAATGGCAGCGCTGCGACGCCGGCGGCAGCAACTGCCAGAACGTGGGAACGAGTAGCGCCACATACCTGCTTGGCTCCGCCGACGTCGACTCGACAATGCGGGTGTCGGTGACCGCGTCCAACGGTGCAGGTTCCGCCACGTCGCCACCGTCCGCGCTCACGCCCGTAGTCGGGCTAGCTAGCGATCCCGTGGTTGTCGCGGTCGGAGACATCGCCTGCCCCGCGGGCGATACGACCAACTCCTGCAAGCAGCTTGCTACGGCGACGCTCGCGAAGAGCTTGAACCCCACCGCCATCTTCGTGCTTGGCGATAACCAGTACAACAACGGCACGTTCACCGAGTTCAACAGCATGGGCGCGTACAACAGCACCTGGGGCCAGTTCAACCCGATTGTCCATCCCGTCCCCGGTAACCACGAGTACGGTACCTCCGGCGCAGCGGGCTACTTCCAGTACTTCGGCAACGCGATCGCAAACCCGGATAACACCCTGACCCCGAATAACACCCCAGGCGGCTACTACTCGTTTAACCTTGGCACCTGGCACATCGACGCGCTGAACTCCGATTGCACGGACACCGGCTGCCAGGACTCCACGACTGGCACCACATGGTCGGCGCAGAACTCCTGGCTGCAGACCGACCTGGCAGCAAACCGGAGCGCGTGCGTGCTCGGGATGTGGCATCACCCACGGTTCTCGTGGGGCTTCGCGAGCGACAGCACGGGGGTCGGCCCGCTGTGGACCGAGCTCTACAACGCCCACGCCGACATCACCCTCAATGGCCACCAGCACGACTATGAACGGTTCGCGCAGCAGGACTACCTAGGGAACGCGACCGCCAACGGCATCCGCGAGTTCATCGCGGGTACCGGAGGCGAGAGCCTGTTCTCGGTCTGGAACGGGCCCAACTTACAAGCGTCAGACGGAAACGACTTCGGCGTCCTCGTCCTGACTCTGCATCCCACGAGCTATGACTGGAAGTTCATCACCACGGGCGGCGCGGTGATCGACCAAAGCACCACGCCGGTGGCGTGCCACGGACCCGGGCCGAGCGGGGCTGCAAAGGTCGCCGCGGTCCGTGATAGGGCCGAGCTTAGCCGCCCCGTCGTGGGCCCGAGCGGGCCGCCGCTGGTGTTCCAGGCACGGCCCCTCGGCAGCTCGCTGGCCGCCGTGAAACACCAAGGCCTTCCCGTGGCAATCCACACCTCCCGCTCCGTCGATGTCACAGTCAACGTCTCGGTGCGTCGCAGAGGCCGTCTGCAGCGGATCGCGTCGTTCTACGAGACCGAATCCCAGATACCCAAGCAGTACTGCCAGATTCTCCTGCCTCTTGCAGCCCGCCGGCTGGTAGGCCAGAAGGCCGTGACACTAGTCCTGAGGTTCGCCGCCGTTGACTCGGCGTTCCATCGCAGCGTTGTAACGAGGATCGTGCAGCTTACGCGGCCCTAGCGCGTGATGGGAGCGAAACGCGATGTCACCGCTCCGATGTCAGCTTTTACCACGCCCAGCCGTATACGTTCTTGTGCGGGCGATCGCCATCGGTCTGTTAGCAGTTGTGGGGGTTTCGCCAGCGGTTGCCAATGCCCGGGGGCTCTCGCGCTTCCCCGTGGGCAACTCTGCTGCCAATCAGTACCAGGAGGTTGTGCCGACCGCGACCGGAGGACAGCCATCCGGGAGCATCGGGTATGCAAGTCCCGCTTCAGGCGTGGCGATCGCGCCCTCAACCGCACGCGCTCTTTCGGATGCAGGCGAAACCGGAGCCCAAGCGGCAGCACTCGCCCGTGCGACGGCTCCCGGCGGAGTTCGCGGGGTCCCGGCCCGCCGCTCACGCGGTCACCGGTCCAGCGAATCAGGTCCCGCCAGCCCACAGCCCGCGACCGCAGGACCAAGTCCTGCCGGAGCCTCGGCTGCCGCGCAGTTTGAGCGAGCCCTGACAGGTTCCGGGACCAGCGGAGGCCTCGGCGCCATCCTGCCGGCGATCCTTGGCGCGACCCTGGTCGGAGGGCTGATTGTCGTCCTGTTACGGCGACGCCGAGGACCGTGATTCCTCCAACCGCGACGGGGAAGATCCGCCGCTGTGCTCACACGCTCCGGCTGGTGGCTGCTGTCGCTGCCGTCGGTGTCCTGGCGATGCCTCAGCATGCCAGCGCCGCTGCCGGACTCGCGACGGGCTTCTCGGGAGATGACTTGTTGACCGCCGGAACGTCGGCCACGCGGACTGTCTGGCTCGGTCGTGCCGTAAGTGAGGGCGCGGGCGCGCTCCGCGTTGGTATCCGATGGTCGGACGTGGCTCCAGGCACGCGGCCGGTGGGATTTGACCCTGCCGATCCTGCGGCTTCCGGTTACGACTGGAGCGCAACCGACGCTGCGATCCGGGACGCTTCGGCAGACGGACTACGCGTCACGGCTCTGATCTTTTCCGCGCCGACATGGGCAGAAGGCCCAGATCGTCCGGCCAATGTTGGTGCCGGAAGCTGGCGGCCGGACCCGGTGCAGTTTGCCGCCTTCGCGAGAGCCGCTGCTCTGCGGTACTCCGGCACCTTCGCCGACCCGCTGCATCCGGGGAGATTCCTGCCGCAAGTGAGCTACTGGCAAGCCTGGAACGAACCGAATCTGGCCTACTACCTGAGTCCGCAATGGAAGCGCGCGGGCAGGGGTTGGGCCCCGGCGAGCGTCGACATCTACCGGTCGATGCTCAACGCTTTCTACACGGCGGTTAAGAGCGTTTCGCCCTCGAACTTCGTCGTGATGGGCGGGACAGCTCCTTACGGCGATCCCCCTGGCTACGCGCGCATGCGGCCGCTGCTCTTCTACCGATTGCTGTTCTGCATGAGCGCCTCGATGACGCGGACTTCCTGCCCGCACGGGTCGGTGCATCTTGACGCGGTCGATAACCACCCGTACACGTTCAATTCACCCGAGCACCCGCCGTATTACGCCGACGACGTAACCGTTCCGGACGTTTGGAAGGTCGGACGCGTTTTGCACGCCGCCGAACGCGCAGGGACGGTTTTACCCGACCGGTCCAAGCAGATTTGGGCGACCGAGCTTCTCTGGGACAGCAATCCGCCCAGCAACATCGCCGGCGCGGTGCCCGTTGCCGTCCAGGCGCGCTACTTGGAGCAGTCGATGTACCTCCTCTGGCGCCAGGGTGTGAGCGTCTTCATGTGGCTCGAGATTCGAGACGCGGCCCCGCTCAGGCATTACCTCGCGCATTTCAGTTGGGGTGGCCTCTATTACTACTCGGGCGTGGCTAAACCGGCCGCGACCGCTTATCGATTCCCGTTCGTCACACAGCGGCTGAACGGGAGACGGCTGCAGGCCTGGGGCCGAGCACCATGCAGCGGCCTACTGACGATCTCGCGTCAGCTGAGCTCTCATCGCTGGGTGATCCTCGCCCGTCTCAACGTGTCCGCCGAACAGGTCTTCGTCGCGACGCTGCGGGAGCGCGGGTGGGCAGCTTTGCGGGCCCAGGTTTCCGGTGCCACGAGCCTTACTTGGAATCAGGGCGCATGAGGCGCGGAGTGAGATGACGCCGGTGTCCTCCCAGGCCCATCCGGCCGCGTTCCGCCCACGGATTGCGGCGCTGAGATCGCGACCCCTGTACGGCGCCGGCCGCGTCGACGTGCACGGCGCTTCGGTCTGGCTCTTGACCTTCGCGATCGTCCTCTACCTCGCGCTGAACGGCGGCGGGTACGACCTCGTCGTGCGCAACCAGGTTGGCATCGCGGTCTGGTGGGGAGTGCTGGTGACTGCGCTGCTTGGCCTGCTGCCGGTGGGACGGTTCGGACTCACGGCCCGAGTATCGGTACTACTCCTTGGCGTCTTCGTTGTCTGGACCGGAGTCACATCGAGCTGGTCGGCGAGCATCGAGCGGAGCTTCGAACAGCTGTCGCTGGTTGCGTGCTACCTCGGCTTCTTCGTCGTTGGCCTCTGCGTCCACCGTGATCGCGAGCGGGCGATCCGGCAGACGCTCGGCTCGGTGGCAACCGCAATCGCCCTCGTCGCTCTGCTCGCGGTGATCTCGCGGCTGCGCCCCGGCACCTTCCCCAACGCACAACAAACCGCTGCTCTGTTGCCTAACACGAAGAGTCGTCTGTCCTGGCCACTGAACTACTGGAACGGTCTGGGCGCGCTGATGGCTCTTGGCCTGCCTCTACTACTCGCCGTAGCGACATCCGCAAGGCGGCTTCTCCTACAGGCGGCGGCTGCCGGTGCCGCTCCCCTCGTCGCCCTCTGCGGTTATCTAACGTTCTCCCGCGGCGGTGCGGCCGCCGGTGCGGTCGCACTGATCGTGTTCTTTGCGCTGACACGGGAGCGCCTGGTCAAACTATTGACGGCGCTTCTGATCGCGGCCGGAGGCGCGATTTTGATCGCGGGGGCAGTTCAGCGCGCCGCCGTGGAGAAAGGTCTGACGGACGCCGCCGCCCGCCACCAGGGTCGCCAGCTCTTGGTTGTCGCGGGGTTCGTGTGCGTAGGAACGGCGCTCGCGCAAGTCGCGATCGCGCTCGCGGCGCGGCATGCAACGGCTCCGCGGTGGCTCAGGGTTTCGCCTGCCAGGTCACGCGCAGCGTTAGCGGTCGCCGCCGTCGTCGCGATCGCAGCGGGTGTGGCGGCGGGCGGCCCCGGCTGGCTGTCACGGCGGTGGCAAGAGTTCAAACGTCCGACCGCCGCGAATCTGAATGTCGACGGACTGGGCCGCTTTGGTGCCGCGAACGGCAACGGCCGCTACCAGTTGTGGCAGGCCGCCGTTGACGCCGCCGACCAGAAAGTCCGCACGGGGTGGGGGGCCGGCACCTATGCGCTGCTCTGGCCTCCGCGCGCTTCCCAGTACGACCCCGTCCAGAACGCCCACTCGCTGTACCTGGAGACGCTCGCGGAGGAAGGCGTGCCCGGGCTGGCGCTGCTCGTCGTGTTTCTTGGCGGCGTCGTCGGAGGGGCTATAAGCGCCGTCGTGCGATCGAGACACGAGGCGCGTACC
Organism: uncultured Solirubrobacterales bacterium; assembly: GCA_963826395.1. GTDB lineage: Bacteria > Actinomycetota > Thermoleophilia > Solirubrobacterales > Solirubrobacteraceae > Palsa-465. The sequence continues at coordinate 828,373 of CAWGWP010000001.1, forward strand.
CAGGCCGCCGCTGCGGCGGCGGCGTGCTGCGCGTTTCTGATCTCGGCGGCCATCGATTGGGTATGGCAGCTTCCGGTACTGGCGGGCGCGTTCTTGTTGCTTGGCGCTGCGACGCTCAGCCCGGTCGCTCCGCGCGTGAGGGTCCGCTCCAGCGCGCTCGAGGCCGACGGCTCGGCGGGAGGGACGCGGTCGCCGCGTATCGCTCGTAGGCCCTGGGCGGTGCGGGGTGCGCTTGCGCTGGTCGCACTCGTCTGCCTCGCCCTGATCGCGCTCCCGTTGGCGGAGACGACCGCGTTGCGCTCCAGCCAGTCCGCCGCCGCAAGCGGCGCGACTGCGACTGCGCTGAAGGACGCGCAGACCGCCGCACGGATCGAACCAGGCGCCGCTTCACCGCAGCTACAGCTGGCACTGGTGCTGGAAACGCAGGACAGGCTCGCGCCGGCGGTCTTCTACGCCCGGCGAGCGACGCGCGACGAGCCACTGAACTGGGGGGCGTGGCTCGTACTTTCTCGCCTCGAGAGCGAAGCGGGCCAGCCTCGGCCTGCGCTTCAGGCATACGAGCGCGCGCGATCGCTCAACCCTCGCTCCCCCTTGTTCACACCTTGACCGAGCATCCTTCTGACGAGGATCACGACGTCGGGATCGGCGAGGAACTCGCCAGGCATCGACCGGTACCTTCGCCATTCTTTCGCGGGGAGCTGGCGAGATACCTGGCCACCGAAGACCCCGGCTACGGACCCCGTCCGAGGCGCCTCTGGACGGCAGTCTTCATCTATGCGCTCGCCGGGCTGGTGCTGATGCTCGTCGGGTTGCTGATCGCCGGTGGGACGATCTAGCTCACCGGCGCGCCCGGCCCAGCTCAGGCGCGTCCAAAGAGCCGGTGCCCGGGGCCCGCTGCTCGAGGCTCGCTCTGAGCTTGCGAAGCGAGCGCGAAAGGATCTGGTGGACGTTGGCGAGCGTCAAACCGAGGGCGGCCGCTATCTGCTCGCCGCGCATGTCGCCGCCGAAGCGCAGCGCCACAACCTCGCGGTCTCGCTCGGACAATGCCATCAGCGCGCCACTCAGCTCGGGAAGTCCCTCGGCGTTCGCTTCGGGACCGGCGACCGGGGCGAGCGCATGATCCTCGAGCGTCCCGACCGGAGCCGAACGCTCGCCACGGCGATAATCGATCAGCGCGTTGCGCGCGATCGCCAAGAGCCAGGTGGCCTCCGATCCTCGCCTCGGATCGAAGCGGCCCCACGCGCGCAAAGCCCGTTCGAAGGTCGCTTGCGTGAGGTCCTCCGCCGTCGGACGGTCGCCCAACCTGTACGCCAAGAAGCCGTACACGCGCCAGACGTTCTGCTCGTAGACACGCGCGAAATTCGGTTGTCCCCGGTTCATGAAACCCCCGTGCCAGGTTCCCTTGGCCAACTGTAGGTTAGCGAGGGAGCCGCGGCCGTGAACGTGCCGTTCGTGGATCTGGCGCGCCACCACGCCCCTCTTGAGGAGCAGCTTCGCGCTGCGCTCGAGCGCGTTATCGGCTCGAGCGGGTTCGTTCTCGGCGAGGAGGTCGAGAGGTTCGAGTCGCAGTTCGCCGACTACTGCGGAGTAGCTCACTGTGTGGGCGTCGGATCCGGGACCGCTGCGCTCTCGCTGATGCTCCAAGCGGCGTCAATCGGTCCAGGGGATGAGGTGATCGTGCCCGCGCACACGTTCGTCGCCTCGGCCTTCGCCGTGACCCACACGGGTGCGACGCCAGTGTGCGTGGACGTAAAGCCAGGTAGCGGGTTGATCGACCCTGCCGCCGTGCGAGCGGCGATGGGCTCTCGTACCGCCGCGATCATTGCGGTCCATCTGTACGGCCAGGTATGCGAGATGGACGAGATTCAGGCGCTCGCCGGGCGCGCGGGCGTAGCCGTCTTCGAAGATGCCGCACAAGCCCACGGCGCGACGTATGGAGGACGACGAGCCGGCTCGCTAGCACGCGCGTCAGCGTTCAGCTTCTATCCGAGCAAGAACCTTGGGGCACTCGGCGACGGCGGCGCGGTTTGCACCGACGACACCGAGCTGGCTCGCGCAGTCCGGTGCCTTCGCGACCTCGGGCGGAGCCAAACCTCGCACGTCTTGGCTGGGTACAACGAGCGGCTTGACGCGCTTCAGGCGGCGTTCCTCGCGGTCAAGCTGCCACACCTCGACCGGTGGAACGAGGCTCGACGAACGCTCGCTTCCGCATATGAATCGCGGCTCGACGGGATCGTCGAGCTGACCGCTGACCGCGGCGGCGGATCAGTCCGACACCTGTTCGCAATCCGCACCGAGAACCGAGCCGCGTTAGGCCGCTCGCTGGCGCAGCGAGGTATTGCGTTCGCCGTCCACTATCCAGTCGCGCTGCCGGATCAACCGGCGCTGGCGATGCTGCACGCGGCCGACACGCCCGTTGCCCGAGACTGGGCCGCGCGGGAGCTCTCGCTCCCCATGTTTGCCGAGCTAACGATCGACGAACTCGATCATGTCGCCGCGGCTGTCAGCGAGTTTGCGGACGGGGTCGGGCGCGCCCGACCGAGAACTTCGCACGTCGATTACTAGGTGGTCCGTGTCATCCCGGGAGCCGCAAATCCCGCCGCAGGCGCCCCGGTGCCGGCTCTAAACACCTTCAACACCCGCTTCGCGATCGGCGACCAGCTCGACCTTGGAGTCGGAAGATCTCCGGATGCTCGCCAATCGCCGCTTCATCCGCCGGGTGGCGCGCTCGATCTCTGCCAGGTGTCTCGTCTGCTCTTGGTTGAGATCATCTCCGATCTCGCGTAGCCCCTCCGCGTTGTTCCAGAGGACGAGTAGCGAGCTCTCGAGGTCGTGCGCCACGCTAGCGACGAAATTCTCCCGATCGGATCCGATCCGTGTGACCGCTCGCGGCGCGGCGCCGGTGTGTCCGGCCACGAGCGGATTGGACTTCATCACTTGCCCCCTCGTCGTTCCTGATTTGCCCCGGGCCCGTCTTTCTGACCGACCCTCTCTACGGAGCGTCAAAAACTAGCAGGCCGGACGATGTCGCTCAGGCAACGATGCGATGTAGCTGGCGGCTGTCGCGGCGGGGATGTTCCGAAAGCGATGATCCAATTCCAGCTCCCGCCTGAACAACGGCCGCTCCGCCCGCGTTCTTCGCTTCCAATAACGCCCTGTCCGCGGCGTCGAGCATCTCGTCGACGGTCATACCGAGACGCCACCGCGCCACACCGATCGACGCGTCAAGCATCACGGGCTCGCCATCAAGACTCGCGTCGCGGATCTTCGCGCGGAGCCGCTCGGCAAGTGCGTAGGCTCCCGTCTCGTCCGTCTCCGGGAGGATCGCTAGGAACTCGTCGCCGCCGTATCGTCCGAGCCCGTCCTCTTCTCTCAGGCCGTCGCGTAGCACCGCCGCTACCTCCGCAAGCACTCGGCTGCCATGTAGATGGCCGTGCTCGTCATTGATCCGCTTGAAGCGGTCGAGGTCGATGAAGCAGCACGACACGGCGCGCCCGTGGCGGGCCCCGCGCGCGACCTCACGCTCCAGTTCGGAGCGGATCGAGGCGTGGTTCAAGCAGCCCGTCAATGGGTCGACCGTGGCTGCGGAGAAAAGCGCCTCGAGGAACTCCTCATCGTGCAGCGCCAAGGCCGCGAGCCGCGCGTAGCTTTCCATCAGCCAAAGCGTCAGCGCCGTGTCTGGGGGGGTCTCGCGGAAGCACATGCAAATCAATCCGAGCGGCCCGCGGGGCGGTCGTACCACGGCGGCCGCGGCGTATTTGAGACGAGCGCCGGGCAGTGGCATCGCGAGCGCGTCGTCGGGAGCAAGTTCGTCGCCGGCCGCGCGCCCGGTTTCGAGCACGCGGCCGGCGAAACCATCTGCCGGCAGGGAGGACGGCAGATGGGCGTCCCACGGCGCCACCGCCAACGCACTGAGAACGTCGAGTGGGTGTCCGGCCCCACGGCGTACTGCGAGCAGCGCCGCCTGGGCCCCCGTTCTGCCGCAAACCTCGCGCGTAATCAGCGCGAGCTTGCGCGCACCTTGCGAATCGCCCGCCGGGGTGCCCCCGCGCCCCGGCGAACGATCCGTGTGCTCACCCTCCGTCCCGCCGTTCATGCCCCCAAGAGTCCTTCCATTGCCCCCAAGCGTCCTTCCTTGCTTCATGCCCATCCGATCTCCGGGCGCGGCGTCAGTCCGTTGGAGCCGCGGCCCGGACGCCTAACTTTGCGCCTGAACGTGCCTCCTCGCAAGGTGAAAAACGTGCCCTTGTGGGGGAGGGACCACCCGGGCGCGACGGGGCAAAAGACCGTCCTGCCTTGATCTCGGACGAATGGACTAAGTGCGCTACCTTAGTTCAGTGACTACGACCCCAGGGAAGGGGTATGCGGGCATGAGTGAGTCAATCGAGATTCCCGACCAGCCGCAGCGGCTGCGGGTGATCGTCGCGGATGACGATCCGCTCGTCAGGCGGCTGGTCCGGGGGGCGCTTCAGGAAGCCGGAGTTGTCGTGGTCGCGGACGCATCTGACGGCCGCGAGGCCGTCGAGCTGGTGCGGCACTACAAGCCCGATTTCGTGCTGATGGACGCGGTGATGCCGGTCATGGACGGGATCGAGGCGACCAGGAAAATCTCGGCGCTCGCGCCGGCAACCCAGGTGGTGCTGCTCACGGGCAGCGAGGACGACGACCTGGGTATCGTAGGCCTGCGAGCGGGGGCGGTTGGCTATCTGACTAAGGATCTGCCGGTTGAGTCGATCGCAGAAGCGCTCCGCGGCGTGCAGGCAGGGGAGGCAGCGATCTCGCCGGTGCTGTCGATGCGCTTGATCCAGCACCTGCAATCCCGCCCTGAGCCCGGCATCGGGGTGCGGGCGGTCCGCAGCCCGCTGACGCCCCGCGAGTGGGAGGTGCTCGACCTCCTCTGCGCACGACTCGGAACCGAGGAGATCGCCGATGAGCTCGTCCTGTCGCTCGAGACGGTCCGCTCGCACATCAAGAACATCCTGCGCAAGCTCGGGGTCCGTTCGCGCGAGGAGGCTGTCGCCGTCGCGAACCGGCTACGCGGGCCGTAGCCGCCCAGGGCGAGCTTTGGCTCCACGCTCTAGGTCCGGGAGCGTGAACACGAAGCTCGAGCCACCGCCCTCCGGCGAATGGACCACCAGCGAGCCGCCATGGTTCTCCGCCACGCGCTTGCAGATCGCGAGGCCCAGTCCGGTCCCGGGCTCCCAGCGGGACCCGCGCAGCCGGCGGAACGGCTCGAAGATCCGCTCCCGATCGGCCGGCGCGATCCCCCTCCCTTGATCGCTGACCGTGATCAGCCAGGCATCCGCCGTCCGCTCCGCGGCGACCGTCACGACGCCCGACCGCCGCGGGCCGAACTTGATCGCGTTGGAGACCAGGTTCTGCAGCAGTTGCACGAGCTGGCTGCGATCGGCGTGAACCGTCGGGAGGGGGCCGGAGGTGACGATCTCCGCGTGACGCTCGATCGCGAGCGGCTCGAGGGTCTCGCGCACTTCATCGATCACTTCGCCGAGCGGCACCGGCTCGATCTCGGCTGTCGCCCGAGAGAGGTTCTTCATGCTCGCCAGGAGCCGCTTCATGCGATCGGCCGTCCGCTCGATTCCGGCCAAACGGTCCTCTTGCTCGAGGCTCAGGTGGGGTCCCGCCTTCCGCAGCAGATCGGCGTTCCTCGACACCGCGAGCAGTGAGCTCTCGAGGTCATGCGCGACCATCGCCACAACGTGGTCGCGGTCGGTCTCTGCTCGCTTAAGATCGCTCAGCCTCTCGTCGGGCTTGACCGGCCCGCCCCCGGCCTTCGCCGGTCTACCACGTTTGCGCGTCACGTCGTCCATTGTCTTCCCCAAAAGCTGCATCCGTGAGCTTCTCGGGCCCCGCCTATTAACGCGGCGAGGGCCTCGAAACACCCGGCCTGATGCTGTCATCACGAGCTTATTCGAGTCGGGCTTTTCGCCGGCCCCGTGCGCGAACGAACCGGCCGCGCGGAGAGATCTCCCCCTCGGCGGGGGAAATTTCTCACCTTGCGCACTCGCGCCGCGGGGCAGACAGTTAGAATCCATTAGTTAGAAGACCCAGGCACGTGGGTCTCGGATGGGGGCACGATGGTCACAACAGCTCAGCAGGAGCCCTCGGGGTCCGAGGGTGAGGACAAACCCGGTACCCGATCGGCCGAACCGATTCGCGTGATCGTCGCGGACGACGATCCGCTCGCTCGCCGGATAATCACCGACCGCCTGGCGGCTGACGACATCGAGATCGTCGCGCAGGTGAAGGACGGCGAGGAGGCGGTCGAGCGGGCGCTCGAGCTGCGCCCCGATGTCGTCGTGATGGACCTGCTGATGCCGCGGTCCGACGGGATCACCGCGACTCGACGGATCGCGGCGGAAGCGCCGGAGGTTCAAGTGGTGCTGCTGTCGGTCAGTAGTGACGACCAGGTTGTTCTACTCGCGCTCCGCTCAGGCGCCGCAGGTTTCCTGGACAAGCGGCTGGACCTCGACGCCTTCGCCCGCGTGGTCCGCGGCGTCCACAGGGGTGAGGCGGCGCTCGATCGGTCCACGACGCGTTTCCTGATCAAAGAGTTTCGAGCGATGGCCCTGCGGACGGAGACCAAGTCCGGGGGCTCGGAGCTGTCCTCGCGCGAGCGGCAGGTCCTAGAGCTGATCGCGGCGGGCCACGCCACCGAGGACATCTCGGCGGAGCTGGGACTCGCGCTTGAGACGGTGCGTACGCACATCAAGGCGATCCTGCGCAAGCTGCACGTACACAGCCGGCGGGAGGCGATCGCGGTGGCCCAAAAGCGGGGGCTGCTGGTTCCCTCGCTCGAAGGCATGACCGGGCTGGCGCCGGCGGAGCAGTCCTAGTCCAGACCCGCTGTCGGGGCGGGCCGCTGCCAGCGCTGCTCGATCCGGCGCCATCGCCACACCGCTGCCGCCGCGAGCCACGCGACGACGAACAGGGCGACGATCGCGTAGCCCATGTTGCTGAAGTTGAGACTCTGAAGCGCGCCCCAGACCGGGCCGCGCAGCGCGAGCTGGTGCGCGAGCACCTGGAGCAGCTCGACGGTCCCGATGACGAACGCGACGACCACTGACAGCCCGGTGACGGTCAGGTTGTAATAGATCTTCCGCACCGGCGTTGACAGCGCCCACCCGTAGGCGGTGCTCATGAACACGCCGTCGGCGGTGTCCATCGCCGACATGCCGGCCGCGAACAGGATCGGCAGCGCGAGGAGTGCCAGCGGCCGGGACGCCGCCGCCGGCCAGGCTCGCGGTGATCGTCAGCAGCGCGACCTCGGTGGCGGTGTCGAACCCGAGCCCGAACAGGACGCCGACGGGGTACATCTGGCGGGCTCTCGTGGATCAGGTCGAAGCGCCGCCCGCACACCCGGCTGATCAGCCCGCGCTGGGACGAGCTGCGCCTCGAGCTCGGCCTCGTCGAGCCGGCCGTGACGCGCCTCGCGGGCCGAGCCCGATGATCCCCGCCAGGACGCTCGGCGTTGAGCGCGCCGATCGCCCACAGGAAGATCCCGGAGACCCCCGCCCCGACGACGCCGCCGTAGAGCGCGAGCGCGGGCAGCGCGTGATGCACGGCGCCCGCTGCGACCGCGAGCGCAGCCGACGAGCGCGAGCACGACCGTCGAGTGGCCCAGCGAGAAGAAGAACCCGACTCCCGAGCGGGCGCCCGCCCTCGGCGATCAGCTTCCGGGTGGTGTTGTCGATCGCCGAGATGTGGTCGGCGTCGAACGCGTGCCGAAGCCCGAAGCTGTAGGCCAGGACCGCCAGCCCGCCGAGCACCGGATGGCCGGGGGCATAGATCGCGACGAGCCCCCATCCGAGCACGTGCAGGCCGGCGATCGCGGCGCCGTAGCGACGCAGCTCGTCGACGCTCCGCGCGATCGAGCGCGCGGACGATCTGCGCGCAAGCGCTCTCATGCCGTCGCGCGCAGCGCGCCGCGCCAGTCGAGCTCGGCGATCCGGCCGTCCTCGATCGCCACATCGCGCGCCCACGCGCACTCCGTTCGACCCACAGCGTGTACTCGCCGGCCGGCGAGCCGGTCGAACACCGCGGTGTACGCCGGGGCGCCCGCCGGCGCCGCGCTCCAGCACCTCCTTGTGGCTGCGGCGCTCGTCCTCGCCGGCGGGGCTGATCTCGACCTCGACCCCGTGCATGTCGGCGTCGGTGTGGACGATCAGCGCCCCGAGCCCGGCGCCGATGTCCAGCACCACGAACTCCGGGTGACTGCGCGCGGAGTAGTGCTCGTGTGGCATGGCTGCTAGGTCGATGTCGGGTGACGACGGCGTGTCGAAGCCGTCGAGCGGCGGCCCGAGGTACGGGAACGTGCTCTGGTAGCGGTTGGACGCCGGGCGTCAGCCCCTCGGTCAGCTTGCCGGCGGCCCCGTCGGGCGTGTAGCGTCTTGTCGACCAGGGCGTACGTGACGCCGGCGATCGCGCGCAGCTCGATGCTGACGACGTCGTCGAACACTCGCCGGCCGTTCGGGAACCCGGCGGCGTCGCCGCCGAGCAGCCCGAAGATGCTCGGGTTGGACGTCGTCGGCGGGAATCGCGACGTTCAGCCGCAGCTGGTCGGCCATCACCTTGCCGGTGTAGTTCTGGAACCCGGGGACGATGCCCGCCGGGATCCCCGTGAGCAGCATCGCCACGAGGTCAGCGCGCGCGGCTTGTCAGGCCCGCGAGGTTCGGGAACACGCCGGGATAGAGCACCGGCAGCAGCCCCGCGAGCTCCGGGTGCTCGTAGTGCGACGCGAACGCCTTGTCGCCCGCCGGATAGAGCGTGTTCCACTTGTCCTTGAGGCCGAGCGGGATCACGACCTCGTTGATCAGCGGGTTGCCCAGGCGCGAGACCTGGACCCACGGCCCGGACTCCGAGCGCTCGTCGTTCGCCTTGTCGATCATCCGCACCTTGCGGCGGCTCGCGGCGCTCCACACGCCGATCACGGCGTCCGAGCTCATCGCGTTCGTCGGCTTCGAGCGGTTCTTGGTCAGCTCCGAGATCGGGACCTGGATCGCGATCGTGTGGATGTTCAGCGTCGCGGTCGCGTCGACTCCGGCGGCCGCCGGGGTCGGGATCAGGTGCAGGTTCTGGAACGGGCGCAGGTCGGCGAGGTCGAACGTCGAGCCGAGGTCGACGTAGAAGCCGTCCTGGCGCTGCCCGGCGAACACCTTGACCCCGCCGGGCAGGTTGTGCACGGCGGCCTGCCCGAGCGCCGGGTAGTTGGGCGTCGAGCGCGGGCCGATGTTGCACGGCGGGCACGCCAGGTTCCTGCCGAGCACCCGCGTCTTCAGCTTCGGCGCGTGATGGTGCTTGCCGTGTCGTGGCTCGCGGTGCCGTAGGCGGTCGTGTCCGTCGCCCTCGACCCGGGTGACCGAGTAGAACTGGCGCTTGTTCCAGTTCGCGCTGCTCAGCGAGGTGATCGGGCCGGTGTTGTAGAGGAACGTGTTCGGGTCCCGCAGCGGCGTCGAGAACTGGAACACGTAGGAGATCTCGGGCTTGCCGTCGCCGTCGTTGTCGATGTAGATCGAGTACAGGACGTCGTCGCCGAACTCGAAGAAGTTCGGCCCGCCGGGCGGGTCCTGGAGCGGCACGAAGTTGCTGATCAGCGTGACCGTGTCCGGGGCTGTCCGGGCTGACGAACGCGTATACGTCCGCGTTGTCGGCGGCCGGGTCCTTGCTGATCTCGGGAGCTTCACGGTGCGAGGACATCGATGCCACCTCCGTTCACGATCGAGTCCTTGGGCGCCGCGGCAAGCAGCTTCTTGACCAGCGCGCGGTCGCGGTAGGTCGTCTCGCTGGTGCCGGCCATGACCGTCACCTCGCCGCGCTCGCGCGTCGCGGACGTAGGCCATCACCGGCTCGCGCGGGTTGGCCGAAGACGGCTCGGGCACGACCCGCGGCTTCTCGTCGGCCAGCGCGGCGGCCGCGGGCACCCCGATCGCGGCCGCCCCGGCCGCTGCGCCCGCCGACGCCTTCAGGAACGACAGGCGGGTGACGCCGTCGCCCTCCGGTCTTGGCTTTGCTCATCACTGCTCCTCTCGTGGGCCCCCGCCCCGGCCCCGCGTGGTTGGTAACGAACCCGACGAGCGGGATACGCAGCGGCGCGCCGAATTCGGATCACCGGGTGATCCGAACCGCCCCCGAAAGCCGTACGAGCTTCCGTCAGCCCCAATCGATCGGAGCGCTCATGGTCGGACTCGACAACCCACTTCACATCGCGATCCTGCTGATCGTCGTGATGCTGCTGTTCGGCGCCAAGCGCTTGCCCGAGATGGGCCGCTCGCTCGGCTCCGGACTGCGCAACTTCAAGGAGTCGGTGACCGGCGAGCAGGCACCCGGCGCAGCTAGACGCGCGCGACGAGTAGCGGCGAGCGTCGTCGGCGCCGCGGTCCCGCGGCCCGGGCTCGACGGTGACCAGACGAGGTCGCCGCTCCGGACCGGGCGCGAGACCTCGACCGAGCCCGAGCGGACGACGAACGTCCCGGCCGGCTGCGGGGCCGCCGCCCCGTGCTTGACCCACAGCTCGTCGACGTGGTCGGCAGCGGGCAGCGGCAGGCCGCTGACGACGAGCTCCGCGCGGCTCCCGCGGAGCTGGACCGACGCGCGGACGCCCGCGGCCCGGAGCGACGGGCTTACCTGGGCACGGATCGTCCGCGTCCCGGCGCCGCCGGCGCTCAGCCAGGACCGCCATGAGCGCGATCGCGCAGACGAAGGCCGACCGCAGTCGCCGCGCGCCACGGCGTGCGCGGCGAGCCAGAGTCGCCTCGGAGGCCCGGAGTGCCGCCTCGCGGACGGTCCGCCGCCTCGCCGGCGGCCCGCAGCAGCTCCGCCTCGGCGATTGGACGATCGCCATCAGCCGCTCCTTCAGCTCGCGGCGGCGGTTCGATCTGCTCGACCGAGGCCGGGAGCGCGTCGACCGCGACCCGAAGTCCGTCGAGCTCGGCCTGACACTTGGGGCACCGCTCGAGGTGGAGGCGCACGCGCTCGGCCTCGTCGTCGCGGGAGCGCGCCGAGGGCGTAGGCGCCGAGGACGTCAGTCGTACTCGCGGTGCTCGAGCCCATCGCTCATGGCAGCGCCTCCGCCGGGCCGATTCTGGCGCGCATCTTCTCGAGCGCCAGACCGCATCCGTCCCTTCACGGTCCCCAGCGGGGCATCGAGCATTCGCGCGATCTGCTCGTGCGTGAAGCCGCCGAAATAGGCGAGCTCGATCACCCGGCGCTGTTCGTCGGGCAGCGCGTCGATCAGGCCGCGCACCGACCGCGCCTCGTCCCGGCGGGCGGCCTCGACGCTCGGTCCGCTCGGGGGATTCGATCGACTCCGCGGCGCGCTCGTCGCCGGTGCGGCGACGCTCGTGGACTGTGGTTCGACGGAGCATGTCGATCGCACGATTGTGGACCACTCCCAGCAGCCACGTACGGACGCTCCCGCGGGTCCGGTCATAGCGTGCGCCGCTTCGCCAGATTGCCAGGAACGCCTCCTGGGCGACCTCCTCGGCGGTGGCGCGCACGCCGCAGATCCGGTAGGCCAGGGAGAACGCCGCGGTGCAATGGCGCTCGTAGACGACCTCGAACGCGCTGCGGATCTCCGCGCGCGATCAGCCGCATGAGTTCCTCGTCGCCAAGCTGACGCAGGCCCGCTGCGCCAGCCGGAGGCTTGCCTCGCCGCTGCGCGGCCATTGCAGAACAACACTACGCAGGATGGGGCGGCGCGGATCAGGATTTGCGCGCGCCACATGTGCCAGGCCACCTGAATATTCGCCGCCGGGCCTCGTGTGAAGCGCGCTCGCGACCGATGATCCGATTAAGGCCGGTACCGCCTTACGACAGAACTGCCAGCTAACTCTTGAGCGACACACACAGCGAAGCCACACCGAAGTTGAGAGTCATCATCGTCGACGACGACCCGCTCGCTCGTCGGATGGTCAGAGACGCCCTCCAGACGGCCGGGATGGTCGTCGTGGCGGACGCCTCCGACGGGCGCCAGGCCATCGAGCTGACGCGCTACTACCGTCCCGACGTCGTGCTGATGGACGTGATCATGCCGGTGATGGACGGGATCAAGGCAACCGAGCAGATCACCGGGGAGATCCCCGGCATTCAGGTCGTGATGCTGACCGGCAGCGACGAGGAGGAGCTGGGCTTCCTCGGCCTGCGGGCGGGCGCCGTCGGCTTCATCACCAAGGACGTCTCGGTCGACGCGATCCTGCGCGCGGTCCGTGGCGTGCACGCGGGCGAGGCCGCGTTCTCACGTCAGCTCTCGAGGCGCCTGGTCGAGCGGCTCCAGTCGCTTCCTGAGGTCGGAATCGGTGTCCGTCCGGTCCGCAGCGAGCTGACGCCGCGCGAGTGGGAGGTGCTCGACCTGCTGTGCGAGGGCAAGGGAACTGGGGAGATCGCCGACACGCTGGTGGTCTCGTTCGAGACCGTCCGTTCGCACATCAAGAACATCCTGCGCAAGCTTGGCGCCGGCTCACGTGAGGAAGCCGTCGCACTGGCGGAGAGCCTGCGAGATCCGACCAGCCGGCCCGCCACCGAGGGTCGGGCTTAGCGCGCCCTGAGCGGTGGGTCGGGGAGGCAGAGGACGAAGGTCGCGCCTCTGCCGGGGGTTTGTTCGATCGTGAGCGTGCCTTGGTGATTCATCGCGACCCGCATGCAGATCGCAAGCCCCAGACCGCTGCCCGGGACGTGCCCGGTCTCCCTCAGGCGCCTGAACGGCTCGAAGACGCGGCGATGGTGCTCGGGACGGATCCCCGGACCCTGGTCTGAGACCGCGATCCGCCATCGGTGCAGCTCGCGAGTCGTGGTGATCGTGATCCGGCCGCCCTCGGGGCCGAACTTGATCGCGTTTGAGAGCAGGTTCTCAAACAGCTGACCGAACTGCCCGCGGTCGCCGGGCAGCTCCGGCATGCGACCCACGGTCGCCACCTCGACCGACCGCTCCTCGATGTTGTGTGAGAGCAGGTCCAGCACTTCGTCGAGCACCTCCTGCAACCAGACCGGCTCGAGCTCCGGCTCCGCGCCGGCCCACGCGTAGTTGCGCACCCCCGCGACCAGCCGCTTCATCCGCAAGGTGGTGCGCTCGATCCGCGCGAGGTGATCCTGCTGCCCCGGGCTGAGCGGCGGCCCGGCGGCGCGCAACAGCTCGAGGTTGCCGCTCAGCACACGGAGCGAACCTTCAAGATCGTGCGATACGGCGGCCACAAAGCGCTCCAGTTCGTCATCCGAGGAGCCACCGAGGCGCCCAACGCCATCTACATCAACATCAGGATGAATCACGGCCATCCGGCCGATCCCCCTTTGCTTCGGATTCCTTTCACGCTGTATCGGCAATTCTGGCGCCGAGCGATACCTAAGCTCACCGCATACGGTTGTCGATACTCCCGTGAACATGACCCGTAGGGAAAAGCCTCGGTGGGCGGATGTGCTCCTGGCTGCGCTTGCGGCTGCGGCGGTGCTCGTCGCGGGCGCGGCCGGCGCAGCGAGCGCCGACCCCCACGGGCCGGCCGAGGCGACGCTCTCGAATCTTCGGACGCTGACGCGGTGGGGCTACCCACAGGCGACATCCGCGGCGCACGCTACGCACTCGTCTCGCTCCCGCGTGGTCGGACACCTAGTTTTCCTAACGACCGACGGCCAAGCCGAGATCTACCTCGCACTTCGCAGCTGGACCGATCCGCGCACCCACCGGACCTGGATCCAGGTGCCGATCCCGGGCCGGCCGAACGGCGTCGTCGGCTGGGTGCCGTCGACATCGCTCGGCCCGATGCACATCGTCAGGAAATACCTCTTGATCGACCGTGAGACGCTGAGGGCGACGCTCTTTGACCAGGGCCGCGCGATCTTCAGCGCGCCCGTCGGCGTCGGGCGCCCCGGCCTCCCGACGCCCGCCGGAGAGTTCTACATCCTCGAGAAACTGACCGCGATCGGTGGTCCGTTCTACGGACCATACGCGTTCGGAACGAGCGCCTACGCGCCCTCGCTCAGCGAGTGGCCGGGCGGCGGCGTCGTGGGGATCCACGGCACCGACCAGCCTGAGCTGATCCCGGGATATCCCTCGCACGGCTGCGTTCGGCTGAGGAATCCGGACATCACGCGCCTCTGGCATCTCATGTCGATCGGTACGCCGGTCCACATCGTCTAGAGAGCCATCCATTCGTCCACCTGGGCGGGGATGAGTCACCCCCGACCACGGAAGTGGCGATTGCGCGGGTGTGGAAGCCACCACCGCCCGGCCGAGCCGCCCCTGCCGATTTCTCGTGCTGGCGCTCGCCTGCGCGATCGCGCTGCCGGCTGTCGGCGCGCCCGCGGCGGCGCTCGCCAGAAGCGCTCATCACAGGTCGCACGTCTCACACTGCGCCAATCGCCCTGGCCGTCATCGCCACGCTAGCTGCCGTGGGGCTCGTCACGCCCAGAGCAGCCGAACGAGATCGCTTCTCATCGCGGCTCTGCCCAGGCCCGCGACACTGCGGACGCTCGGCACCGTTCGGCCGGCTTCCTGCGCCAATGTCGACCTGACGCCAACCCCGGACAACCTGGCCGAGATCAAGGCCGCGACCCTCTGCCTGATCAACCAGCAGCGCGCGAAGAAAGGCCTTCAACCGCTCAGGGACAACGGCCGGCTCGACGCCGCCGCCGAGCAGCACTCCGAAGACATGGTTACGAACAACTACTTCGACCACACCGAGCCGAGCGGCGAGACATTCGACTCACGGATCATGACCAGCGGCTACGTCCCCAGTGGTTGGGACTACATGCTCGGCGAGAACATCGCGATGGGAACGCTGCAACTCGCGAGCCCCGCAGCGATCGTCGACGCCTGGATGGCCTCGCCGGAACACCGCGCCAACATCCTCGCCGACTTCAGGGACAGCGGCATCGGCGTCGTCGCGCAGGCGCCGACGGAGGGCGCGGGGGGTCAGCCTGGCGCAACGTATACAGAGGAGTTCGGCGTCGTTCAGGCCAACAGCTGAGCGGCTCCCGGGTGGGGGAGTTTTTTCACCAACCGCGGTGACAGCAAGGTGTAAGTGTTGACGCTCCAATGACGAATCGGCGCGGCGGCTCGCATGCGGACGGCCGGGGGCTCCGGGTGGTGGTCGTCGACGATGACCCGGACGCGAGACGCGTGGTTTGCGAGGAACTGTCCCGTGCCGGCATCGCAGTGCTCGACACGGGCGCCGGCGGGCAGGAGGCGATCGAGCTGGCGACCACGCTCCGGCCCGACATCCTGCTGATGGACGCGGTCATGCCGGACCTCGACGGGATCGCCGCGACGCGACGACTCGCGTCGCTCGCGCCCAAGGTCAAGGTCGTGATCCTGTCGGTGGCCGGCGAGGAGGAGCTCGGACTTGGCGCGCTGGAGGCCGGGGCGGTCGGCTTCCTGAACAAGGAGCTCGAGCTCGGGAGCCTGGCGCGAATCCTGAGCTGCGTCCAGAAGGGCGAGGGGGCCTTCTCTCGACACCTCCTCCGGCGACTGGTGGAGCGGCTTCAGTCGCCCCCAGAGCCCGATCTTCGGCCGCCGGCGCTCACACGATCGGGGTCGGCGCCGCCACCCGCGGATCAGGCGGCGTCACCTCTCGGCGGCCTAGAGGGTTAGTTTCGCCCCCGCCGGTGGGCGGGTTTTGGGCTAGCCGTTTGCCGCAGGGAGGTCGTAAAGATCCCCTCTCGGGTGGACGCGGATTCTGTCGGAATCTGCGGGACACGTTCAGTGTGGCGACGTCGAACCAAGGACGGAAACATGCGCCGAGTCGTACTAGGGGTGGTTGTTGGAGCACTGGGGCTTGCCTTGATCGCGCCGACGGCGCTGGGATCCGGCAATCCGAATTCAGGCGATGTCTGGGTGGACAACGTCGGCCAGCCGGCAGGCCCTGGGCACGAGATGGATCCCCATCTGGCGTGCCAGAACATCAACCTGTGGGGCAACGGACTGGCCGATAGCTCGGGCACGTTCGGGATCGACGGCTGGCCACCCTCGGGCGCCCAAGAGTCCGATTACTCGGCGAATTGGCATTACTCGTCCAGCGGCGATCAGGTGATCGCCGTGATCAACGTGGCGCAGCTGATCGCCACCGCGAAGGCCAACGGGGACACGCCGCAGGCGAACCAGGGTTACCACTTCAAGCTTCAGTTCTCTCAGGATCCCCAGAAGCACAAGACCTTCTGGGTCGACTGCGCCTCGCCGTCGGTTTCGACGGTCGCGTCGGGGAGCGTCCCGGCTGGGGGCAACATCTACGACACGGCGACGCTGTCGGGTGCTTCCTCGCCGACGGGCACGATCACGTTCAAGCTCTACAAAGCGAGCGACACGTCGTGCTCCTGGCCGCTGACCTCGGTCAGCACGTCGGTCAACGGCAACGGCAGCTACAGCTCGCCGTCGGTGACGGAGAACACGGCCGGTACGTACCAGTGGGTCGCGAGCTACTCGGGCGACGGGAACAACACTTCGGCCACAACGAGCTGCAACGACCCCAAGGAGTCGGTCAACGTGCACGTGCCGTCGCCGTCGCCCGGGACTCCGTCGATCTCGACCGTGGCGTCCGGCGCCGTCGGCGTCGGTGGTCAGATCTTCGACACGGCGATGCTGTCTGGCGGATCCTCGCCGACGGGGACGATCTCGTTCCAGCTCTACCGGGCCAGCGACACCTCGTGCTCGAGCCCGGTCGGCTCGGCGGTGACCACGAGCGTGACGCACGGCGACGGCAGCTACGCGTCGCCCGCGATCACGGAGAACACGCCCGGGACGTACCAGTGGCTCGCCAAGTATTCGGGGGATGCCAACAACCTCCCGGCGATCACGGGCTGCAACGACCCGAGCGAGTCGGTGGTCGTGCGCGTACCCTCGCCAGCCACCCCGTCGATCTCGACGGTGGCGTCCGGTGACGTGGTGGCTGGAGGCCAGATCTCCGATACGGCGAAGTTGTCGGGTGGCTCGTCGCCGACGGGGACGATCACGTTCAGGCTGTACCGGTCGAGCGACACGTCGTGCTCTTCGCCGCTGACGTCGATCACCACGTCGGCGAATGGCGACGGCGACTACGGCTCACCGTCGGTGACCGAGAACACGGCGGGGACCTACCAGTGGGTCGCCAGCTATTCGGGCGACGCGAACAACGACGCGGTCACGGCGAGTTGCAACGCGCCGAACGAGTCCGTACTCGTCTCGCCGCCACCTCCGGCGCCTCCGCTTCCGCCGGGGATGATCGTGGTCAAGGCACAGAAGCTCGCCGGCTCGACCAGCGGCTACACCACCTCGGTCATCACCCCGGGGGTCGGCCGGCTCGTCGAATACCAGATGAGCGTGACCAACACGGGCGGCGTCGCGCTTGCCATCGGCTTCAGCGACGCGCGCTGTGATCCGGGCACGGTGTCCGGTCCGTTCGGGACCCTGAATCCGGATCACACGCTGGCACCGGGCAGGACGGTCGACTACTACTGCTCGCACGTGATCACGACACACGATCGCTTGGCCGGGTCGTTCACCAACACCGTGACGATCACCGGAACCCCGCCGTCGGGGCCGCCGCTGTCCGGCACGAGCTCGGTCACGGCCAGCGTGCCCACTGTGGTGGTCAAGGCAGCGTGCACGATCTCCAGGGGCAACGCCCAGCTCACCGGCGTGGGCGGCAGCGAACGCAAGCCGTTCGTGGCGAGCGTCGGCTCCTTCGGGGTGAAGCAGGTGACCTTCTACCTGGACGGTCACAAGATCGCGACCGTGAAGCGACCCAAGAACGGGAAGTTCTCGGTCAAGATCAACCCGCGTCATCTGGGAGTGGGGGCCCACCACGTCAAGGCGGTGATCAAGTTCAGCGACGCTAACTGCGCTGGGCTGACCCGCGCGGCGGTCTTCGTCCACCCGAGGCCCGCGATCGTGGTGCCCAACTTCACCGGGTGAACCGGTTTGGGCGGCGGCGGCTTCTGGGGGGCCGTCGCTGCCCATGTTGGGTTTGCAGGGTGGGGGTGCTAGAGACGGCGCGGGTTGAACCTGCGCCGTCTCCACGTTATCCCCGCCTTCGCCACCAGCTCCGCGCCTGCGGCTCGATCTCCGGGGCCGGGGGAAGGGGCAGGCCGGCGACGATCGCCGCGGGGGCGTCTGAGGCCATCCACTGCGCTCTCGCTGGCCCTACGAGCTGAGACGCCGACTCGACTCCCGCGGCCAAGGCGCCCACCGGGCGCCAGGACCGTCCGCGGTGACCGTCCGAAGCGATCACGTCCGCCAGGCCTTCGGAACACAGGTGCTCCGCACACGCACGGGCCCCGCTGCGACGCGGCGCCAGGAGGGCTTCGGCGTTGATCTGCAGAACCACCCCGCGATCGCATAGGCCCTCGAGCCGCTCGGGATGGCGTTGCAGGAAGCGGCTGCGCTCCGGGTGGGCGAGGACCACCCGCATGCCACGCTGGAGCAGCGGACCGAGGAGCTGATCGATCATCACCGCGTCGCTTGGCGTCTCGATCAGCACGTCGGTTCCGCCCTGGTTGTAGGTCACGAGGCGCAACGCCTCGTCGTCGGCGTCGAGGGCCCAGAGCAGCGAGACCTCCGCTCCGCCCACGATCCGCAACGGGATCTGGTTGCGCACCAGCTCCTCGCGGAGACGCTCGCCTCGCTCCGCGAGCTCCTCGATGTGGACGCCGGGGAACAGGTCCGGGCGCACGTGCGGGGTCGCCGCGAGCGTCTCGGTGCCCGACTGCACGGCCGCGTGGGCCATCTCCAACGCTCCCTCGAGATTGTCAGGGCCGTCGTCGATCCCGGGGAGCAGGTGCGCGTGGATATCGACGAAGCGGCTCATCGCCACTCGGCCAGGATCCCTCAGCCGATCGACGAGCGATCCTGAACTGCCGCCGCGCTGCTCTGGGGCGTCTCCGGCTCCCAGTCCACGGACTGCCCGAGCGAGGCGCCCTTGAGCACCTTTAGCGAGAGCAACGCGCACTTCAGCCGCGTGGCGGAGATGTCGATCCCGAGCAAGTCGAGCACGAACGAACGGTCGAGCGCCAGCAGGTCCTGGACCCGCATCCCCTTGACCTCATCCGAGGCCATCGAGGCCGCCGCCTGCGAGATCGCGCACCCGTGGCCCGAGAACCGCACCTCCTCGACCCGTCCTTCGGCGTCGACCGCCAGCTGGACCGTCAGCTCATCGCCGCACAACGGGTTCAGGTCGTGGAATTCCAGATCCGGCTCCTCGATCGCGGCGGCCGGGGGGCTCCAGTTGTGCGGGTGCTTGTAGTGGTCGAGGATGTTCTCGCGGTACAGCTCGTCCATGTGTCTTCAAGGCTAGCGAGCGGGCTGAACCTCCAGGCCGCGACCTGGATCCGCTTCGGGTCTGGCTCCTGATCGGGCCGGTCGTGTACTTCGGCCACTCGTTCAGGCACAGCCGGCTGGCCCGAGCGCAGCGAACCGAGCCGGCAGGGGCCGAAGGGGAGCGGCGGGACCAGCTGGAGCACGCGGTGGTCGGGTAACGCTGTCCCCCTCCGGGGCATGTTTGACCACCCGCATTTGGTGGGTAACCGCCCCCCGTAAGCAGGAGAGGAGCGGGATGTGGCTGAACCGAGTTGCGGCTCGACGGTTTCCAGCGGTTCACTTGACGCCGGGACAGGCGAAGACCGTCACGTTCACGCTCGGTCCGCAGAACCTCGCCTTCTACAACGGCCCGCGCCAGTTCGTGGTCGAGCCGGGCCAGTTTGATGTGTGGGTCGGGGACAGCTCGGTGGGCGGGCTGCACGCCACCTTCGGCGTTCGGTAGGGCGGCCGCGTGCGCCTGAGTCTTGGCGCGCGCGGCCGGGCGCTGGCCCCGTTGGTGGGGTTCCTCGTGGCGTCAACCTGCGCTCCCGCTATTCCGGGCTCTACACCTCCGACGGGGGCTTCTACGACGCGGTCAATCCGGTGAGCGGGTCGGTCGGGCACCGCAGGCTGGTGCTCGACGAGCCGATGATCGTGGCCGGGCTCGACGACGCGCTCGACGGCGGCGCGCTCCAGCGCTACTTCGAGCGCGACCCCTTCTCCCGGGCGGCAAAGCTCTACCTCTCGGACGAGCGGATGTCGATCGGGTAGCAGCCCCGCACAGCCGTTACAAATCCGATCTCTGCGCTAGGATTTAGGCGTGCCCGAGATCATCGAAGTCTGTCCCGTCGACGAGCTTGCGCCCGGCGAGACGGCGCCTGGTCGAATGGGAGGACCTCGAGATCGGCGTTTTCAATTGCGGCGGCAGCGCTGTACGCGATCGAGGACCGCTGCTCGCACGACAACGGCCCGCTCGCCGAGGGCGAGTTCGACGAGGAGCACTGCACGGTCGAGTGCCCGCGCCACGGCTCGCTGTTCGACATCAAGACCGGGCAGCCGAAGACTTTGCCCGCATACGTTCCGGTGGACACCTTCCCGGTGATCATCGAAGACGAGACGATCAAGCTGGAGGTGGAGTAGTGGCCACCCCCGAGACCGCGATCCCGCAGACCCCGGTCCTGACCGAGAACGAGCAGCTCCGCGGCATCAACGCCGACTACGAGGAGCGCTACGGCTTCCACGACGCCGAGAACTACCTGTACAAGGCGCCCAAGGGCCTGACGCCGGGAGCTCGTGGAGAAGATCTCCGAGTTCAAGTCAGAGCCGCAGTGGATGCGCGACTTCCGGCTGAAGGCGCTCGACCACTTCCTCGCCCGCCCGCAGCCGACGTGGGGCTCGCCGATGCTGGCCGAGGTCGACTACGACGACATCCACTACTTCGTCCGCGCGTCCGAGCGCGCCGAGCGCTCGTGGGACGACGTCCCCGAGGACGTCAAGAAGACCTTCGACCGGCTCGGGATCCCCGAGGCCGAGCGCAAGTTCCTGTCCGGGGTCGGCGCGCAGTACGAGTCCGAGGTCGTCTACCACCAGGTCCGCGAGGACCTCGAGAAGCAGGGCGTGATCTTCATGGACATGGACTCGGGGCTGCGCGAGCACGAGGACATCGTGCAGCGAGTACTTCGCGACGGTGATCCCGCCCAACGACAACAAGCTCGCGGCGCTGAACTCGGCCGTGTGGTCGGGCGGCTCGTTCGTGTACGTGCCCGAGGGCGTCCACGTCGAGATGCCGCTCCAGGCCTACTTCCGGATCAACACCGAGAACATGGGCCAGTTCGAGCGGACGCTGATCATCGCCGAGCCGGGGTCATACGTGCACTACGTCGAGGGCTGCACCGCGCCGACGTACAGCTCCTCCATCGCTGCACTCCGCGGTGGTCGAGCTGATCGCCAAGCCCGGCGCGCGGATCCGCTACACGACCGTCCAGAACTGGTCGCACCAACGTCTTCAACCTGGTGACCAAGCGCGCGGTCGCCCACGAGGACGCGACGGTCGAGTGGGTCGACTGCAACCTCGGCTCGAAGCTGACGATGAAGTACCCGAGCGTCTACCTGATGGGCGAGCGCGCCCACGGCGAGATCCTGTCGATCGCGTTCGCCGGCAAGGGCCAGCACCAGGACGCCGGCGGCAAGATCATCCACGCCGCCCCGAACACGACCTCGAACATCTTCGCCAAGTCGATCTCCAAGGACGGCGGGCGCGGCTCCTACCGCGGCCTGCTCGAGATCGCCAAGGGCGCGCACGGCGCGCGCTCGAAGGTCGTCTGCGACGCGCTGCTGCTCGACGAGCACTCGCGCTCTGACACCTACCCGACGATCCGGATCGGCGAGGACGACGTCAACGTCGGCCACGAGGCGACCGTCTCGAAGGTCGGCGAGGACCAGCTCTTCTACCTGATGTCGCACGGGATCCCCGAGGACGAGGCGTCGAAGCTGATCGTCAACGGCTTCATCGAGCCGATCACCAAGGAGCTGCCGATGGAGTACGCGGTCGAGATGAACCGCCTGATCGAGCTCCAGATGGAGGGCTCGATTGGCTAGCGCTCGGCGCTCGCCGGCGCTCGAGCTGCCGCAGTTCAAGGGCCGCCCGGCTGGGAGTTCACCGACATCTCGCGGGCTCGACCTCGCCGCGTACGAGCCCGCCGTCGACGCGCCGAGCCGGCGGGCGGTGCGACCGCCCGAGGCGCTGTTCGACCTCGACGCAGCTCGGCAGGCGCTCCCGCCGGCGTGATCGTCACGACGATCGACGAGCGGCGCGCGACGCACCGCGAGCTGATCGAGCGCCATCTCGGCACGGTCGTCGCCGGCGACGACATCTTCGCGACCCTCAACGACGCCGCCGGGTATCGGGACGGAGCGTTCGTGTACGTGCCCCGCGGGCGTCGTCGCTCGAGCAGCCGATCTCGCTCGCCGCGGTCCAGGCGCGCGCGGGACCGCTGCTCAACCGCCGCACGCTGATCGTGCTCGAGGAGGGCGCCCAGGCCGAGGTCTGGGAGCAGTACGTCTCGGCGCTCCGAGGACCTCGACGGCGTCTTCAACGTCGTCACCGAGCTGGTCGGTCGGCGACGACGCGCACCTGCGCTACGTGTGCGGCCAGGCGCTGTCCGAGCGCAGCTGGATCTTCGGCGCCCAGCGCGCCGAGGTCGGCCGCGACGCGTCGCTCGACTGGGTCGCGCTCGGGTTCGGCTCGGCCCGCGGGCGCGTGCGGATGGAGACCAGGCTGGGCGGCCAGGGCGCCGAGGCGCGCGTCACCGGCGCCTACGCGACCCACGCCCGCCAGCACATCGACTTCGACACCACCCAGGAGCACGCGGCGCCGAACACGACCTCGGACCTCGCTTTCCGCGGCGTCCTCCAGGGCCGCTCGAGCGCCGTCTGGAAGGGCAACATCATCGTCGACCCCGGGGCGCAGAAGACCGACGCCTTCCAGGAGTCACGCAACCTGCTGATCTCCAAGCGCGCCCACGCCGACGCGATCCCGGGGCTCGAGATCCAGGCCAACGACGTGCGCTGCACGCACGCCGCCGCGGTCGCCCAGGTCGACCCCGAGCAGCTCTTCTACCTGCGCTCCCACGGGCTCCGCGAGGAGGTCGCCAAGCGGCTGGTGATCGAGGGCTTCCTGGCGGCGCTCGTCGAGCGCTTCGAGCAGGGGCCGGTGCGTGAGCAGCTGCGGCGACGCTCGAGCGCCGGCTGGCGCTGATCCTGGCTGACTAGCTCCGGCCCCGGCCGGGAGCATCGCTCCGTGCGACGCGTCGTCACGATCGGCGTCTACGGGTGGGATCTCGAGAGCTTCCTCGAGGCCCTGCGGGCGGCGGACGTGCGCCTGCTGCTCGATGTGCGCCAGCGTCGCGGAGTTCGCGGCCGGGAGTATGCGTGGGCCAACTCGCAGCGTCTGCAGCGCTCGCTGACTAACGCCGGCGTGGCATACCAGCACCGCCCTGAGCTCGCGCCGACGACCGAGCTCCGCCAGCTTCAGTACGCGGAGGACTCGCGGATGGGGATGGGCAAGCGCTCGCGCGTCGAGCTGGCGCCTGAATACGTCGAGCGCTACACGCGTGAGATCCTCGACCGCGTCGACCTCCACGCGCTCGCGGAGCGGTTGCCGGAGGAGGGCTCATCGGCGCTGTTCTGCGTGGAGCGAGACCCCGAGGCGTGTCACCGCTCGTTGATCGCCACTGGTCTGGCGGCGACCGAAGGTGTCGTCGTCATCCATCTGCGGCCCTGAGCGCCGGGATAGAGTCGATTGCGGGTCCGCTAACTCAAGGAGCGAAATGTCCACATCGCCGCAAGACTTCAACGCCCGAGGTCATTGAGGAGTTCCGCGCCAACGAGGGACGCGTCGGTGGGCCGTTCGAGGGCGGCACGCTGTTGCTGCTCCACCACGACGGCGCCAAGTCGGGCACCCACCGCGTCAACCCGCTCGCGTACATGGCCGACGAAGGGTCGCTACATCATCTTCGGGTCGAAGGCCGGGGCCCCGACGAACCCCGACTGGTACCACAACCTCAAGGCCAACCCCAACACGCCACATCGAGGTCGGCACCGACAGGCTCGACGTCGTCGCGAGCGAGGCGACCGGCGAGGAGCGTGAGCGGCTATTCAACGCCCAGGCCGAGCGGACGCCCCAATTCCGGGAGTATCAGGAGAACACCGACCGGACCATCCCCGTGATCGTCCTGACGCCCGTGGGCGCCTAGCACGTTGCGCCCGACCGGGGGCGCCGGGCCTACGGGTTGGACGGGATGTACGGCAGCTGCGGGCCGGTCGTCGGGTTACGGCTGTAGGTCTCGCCCGGCGGGACGCGGGCGAGGCCGCTGAACGTCGACCCCTGGTTGCCAGGCGTGTGCGGGTCCATGTCGAGGTTGCGGTCCTGGGGGTCGAAGTAGTTGAGCCGCTGCGGGTAGCCGCGCTGGCCGGTCTCGCAGTCGGCGTTGCCCTGGTTGTTGATCGCGGCTCCGTATGCGGGGCCGTGGAGGTACTCGGCGTCGGAGGTCCCGGTCGGCGGTGTGATGGCGGGTCGCCGGGCTGGTAGCCGTTGGCGGGCTGCGGTCGCGCCCTGGTTGCCGACGTTGTTGGTCTGGTGGTTGGCGAACTGCAGCAGCGCGCGCTGCGCCATCCCGAAGTTGGTCTGCTCGGAGACGAGGTCGGCGAGCTGGACCCAGAAGTAGTTCCAGTCGTTGCAGACCGTCACGTACGGGCCGAGGTAGCGGATCATCGGGTTGAGCGTCGCGACCGTCCCGTTCAGCCCGTTCAGCGCGATGTTCGTCCCCGGGTCGACGCGCCAAGTTCTCGAGCGGCCTGGAGGACCGACTGGAGCTTCTGGTTCATCGCCGGGGTCCGCGGCAGCACCTTGATCCCGGCCTGCAGCGCGGGGTCGATGTTCGGGAGCGCGTCCCGGAGCTGCGCGGTCGCCGGCGCAAAGTACGTTGGCGAACGTCGTCAGGTCGGCGAGGAACGGCTGCTGGGCTTCAGCGAGCGCGGTCGAGACGTCGAGCGTCGGCGGCGACTGCTTGATCGTGTTCTCGAGGTCCGAGGCGCTGTGCGAGATCGCCGCGAACGTCGTCGCCTGGTCGGCGAACAGCTTCGCGTTGGTCTCCGCGACCGGCGAGATCGTCCCGAAGAACCCGTTCAGCGCCTGCAGGAACCGGGTCAGCTCGGTGTGCGGGTCCGAAGGTACTGCGCGACCGGCTGGATGTGCTGGAACAGCGCCGGGAGGCTCGCGATCGTGTCGTTCAGCGCCGACCCGCGCGCCGCCAGCGCGTCGCCGTAGCCCGCCAGGTTCTGCTCGATCGCCGGCCGCGTCTTGGCGTCGAACAGCTTGTTGATGTCGTCGATCTGGACCGGGACATTCGTCTGCGAGACCGGCATCGTGGCCCCGTCCGGGAACACCTTGCTCGAATGGCCCGGTCTCTATGTCGACGTACTTGAGCCCGAGCACCGATCGCGGCCTGATCGTCGCCGTCGAGTCGACCGGCACGCGCCCGTTGGCTGGTGTTCAGCTGCAGCGTCAGCTGCGCCCCGACGGTCCCGTTGGCAGCTCGATCGGCTGCATGTCGGAGACCAGCCCGATCCGCTCGCCGCCCTCGGTCACGTCGTTGCCCGGGACCAGGTCGGCGCCGTTGGCGATGTCGACCTTGAGCTGGCGGGTGGGGACGAACGGCAGCCCGGTGTTGGCGTTGTAGGCGAGGAACACGGCGATGATCGCCACGAGCACCGTGACCGCGCCGATCAGCACGGGGTTGGCGAACGCCGAGCGCTGGACCTCCGACGGCGCCACCGGGGCTGCGGCCTTGCCCGCGCCGGGGCGCTTGAGCGCGACCGGGTCGAACGGGGGCTCCTCGTGTCCGCGCTCATCGGCGCGATCCCAGGCTTCGCTGGCGCCGTCCCAGTCCCCGGCGTGAGACAGCAGCAGGCCGAGCCGGAGGGCGCCGAAGCCGTCGCCGCGCTCATCCGCGCGCGTGTATGCATCGTGGGCCCCGCGGAGGTCGCCGTGCGCTTCGGAAAACAGGCCGGCATACGCCGCCGCGGTGGGGTGGCCGTCTTCGTCGGCCCGGCGATAGGCCGCCTCGGCCCCCTCGAGATCGCCCCTGCGAGCTAGCCGATTACCTTGCTCGAACGCGGACGCGCCTGCATCGCTGCCGAGGCGTCCGTGTCCGTCCGTCACTCCCATCCGCGCTCCCAAGCTACCCGCCGGGCGCCCCGCGAAGCGCCGGTTCGACTGTGACATCACGCACACACAAGCGCTGTTCCGGTCTGCCGCGCGGCGTACGATCAGCCGGCATGGCTCGTGGGACGCCCCCGATGGTGCCGCTCGGATACGGCAAGTTCGTCCGCGCCGACCGCGTCTACGCGCTGGTGCCGCTCGAGGGCGACGACCGCGGCGATGGGCGTCGGACGCTCGTCTACGTCGACGGGCTCGAGCAGCCGCTCGTGGCGTCACGATCAGAAGGGGCGATCGCCCGTGACCTCGCCGAGGCACTCGGGCAGTCTTCGCGCGCTCGCCACGATGGCGGCGGGGTCCCGGGGCAGGAACCGCTGTTCTGATGGCGCGACAGGTCGCGCTGCTGCGCGGGATCAACCTCGGCCCGAACCGGCGGATCGCGATGCCGGCGCTCCGCGAGCTGCTCGCCGGCGCCGGCTTCGAGCACGTCAGGACCTACGTCCAGAGCGGCAACGTCGTGCTCTCGAGCCAGCTCGCGCCCGACGAGCTCGAGCGCGAGTGCGAGCGCCTGCTCTCGGCCGAGTTCGGGTTCGACGTAGACGTCGTCGCGCGCACCCGTGACCAGCTGGCGGAGGTCGTCGCGCGCAACCCGCTCGGCGACGTCGCCGACAACCCCAAGCGCTACCAGGTGAGCTTCCTCTCCGGCGAGCTCGGCGCCGACCGGGTGGAGGCGCTGGCGGCAGCGGCAGTCGCGCCGGAGCGGTTCGTGGCGATCGGACGCGAGCTCTACGCCTGGCACCCCGGGGGCGTGGCGCGCTCGCGGCTGTGGGGCAGGCTGGCGGGCCAGGGGCTCGGGGTCAAGGCGACCGCACGCAACTGGACCACGGTCACGGCGCTGCTGGCCATGGCGGACGAGGAGTGACGTTCCGCCCGGGTACGGGCGGGCTCGGGTAGATTCCGGCTCCGATGCCCGCCGCGGCGGCCTCCACGCTCTTCACCGCACGCCAGCGGCGCGCGCTCGAGGAGATCTGCGACGCGTTCTGCCCGTCGGGAGAAGGGTTGCCGAGCGCACGTGAGCTCGGCGTCGCCGACGCGCTCGTCGAGGCGATCGCCAAGAACCCGCGCGCGCTCGAGCGCCGGCAGCTGGCCGCGCTCCTGGCCGCCTGGGACACTGCGCCGTTCGGAGCCCTCGGCGGCGTGGGCTGGAACCGCTTCAGCTCGCTGCCACCGGACCAGCGCGAGCGGGCGCTGCTGGCCTGGGCAGACTCGCGGCTGCCACAGCGCCGCGCGGTCTTCCAGGCGCTCAGAAAGGGCGCGCTGCTCTTCTACTACATGCTCCCGGCCGGAGGCGGCGGTCCCGAACCCGGCGTGGGAGGCGATCGGCTACGACGGTCCGCTGGGAAAGCTCCCCGATGCCCCGCCGAAGGCGCTCAAGCCCTCGACCCCCGGTCACGAGGGCACGCTCGAGTGCGACGTGGTGATCGTCGGCTCGGGCGCGGGCGGCGGCGCCGCCGCGGGCGTGCTGGCCGGCGCGGGCCTCGAGGTGATCGTGGTCGAGGCGGGCGACTACTACGACGACCAGGACTTCGAGGGCTCAGAGCTCGGGGCGATCACCCGCTTCTACATGGCCGCGCCGACCGCCAGCCACGACCAGAGCGTCTCGCTGATCGCGGGCTCGTGCTTGGGCGGCGGCACGGTCGTCAACTACACGACCTCGTTCCGAACGCCCGACGACGTGCGCGCCGAGTGGGCCTCCCACGGCGTCAGCGCGTTCACCTCCGATGACTACACGGCCAGCCTCGACGCGGTGTGCGAGCGACTCGGCGTGTCCCAGGAGTACAACGATCCCTCCACCCGTGAGCAGAAGCTCCGCGACGGCTGCCTCGCGCTCGGCTGGCACGTCGATGCGATGCCGCGCGGCGTGCGCAACTGCGCGCAGGGCAGGGAGTGCGGTTACTGCGGGCTGGGTTGCCGGGTCGGCGCCAAGCAGTCGGTCGTCAAGACGTGGCTCGCAGACGCCTCCGCGGCCGGCGCCAGGCTGATGATCCGCGCCGGCGTCGACCGGGTCATCGTCGAGGGCGGCGCGGCGCGAGGGATCGTCGGGCACACCGCGGAGGGGCGCCCGTTCACCGTCCGCGCCCGTGCGGTCGTCGTGTCCTGCGGTGCAATCCACACCCCGGCGCTGCTGAAGCGCTCCGGGCTTCAGAACCCCAACATCGGCAAGCACCTGAGGCTCCATCCGGCGACCGCCGTGTTCGGGGTGTTCGACGAGCAGCTGAAGCCGTGGGAGGGCGTGATGCAGGCGCTCTACTCCGACCAGATGCGTGACCTGCACGACGGCTACGGGCTGAAGTTCGAGACCGCCGCCAACCATCCGCACCTGTATATCCAGTTCGTCCCTTGGCGCGGCGCCCGTGACCACCTCGGGCTGATGCAGGCGATGTCCAACTCGGTCCCGATCGGAGTGCTCTTGCGTGACCGCGATGGGGGCGAGGTCAGGGTGGGGCGCGACGGACAGCCGGTCGTCCGCTACAGGCTCTCGGCGTTCGACGCCCGCCACCTGCGCACGGGAATCGACGGCGCCGCGCAGATCCACGAGGCGGCGGGGGCGCGCCGGATCTTCACGTCGCAGGCGAAGTGGGTCTCCTATGACCCGAACGGCGGCGGCGCGGCTGCCGTGCGCCGGGCCCGGTTCATGGCGGATGCCGACGCCGCCGGCTACGGTGCCGGCCAGGTCGCGCTCGGCTCGTTCCACATCATGGGTTCCGCGCGTTTGGGCGGCTCTCC
The DNA here is from genome assembly GCA_963826395.1 of uncultured Solirubrobacterales bacterium. GTDB lineage: Bacteria > Actinomycetota > Thermoleophilia > Solirubrobacterales > Solirubrobacteraceae > Palsa-465. The sequence continues at coordinate 857,149 of CAWGWP010000001.1, forward strand.
CGCCACCTCCGCCTGCGACCCCACCGGCCAGACCTGGGACGTGCGCGACCTCTACGTGATGGATGGCTCGAGCTTTCCGACCGCCTCCGGCGTCAACCCCCAGATCTCGATCCAGGCGGTCGCCCACATGAACGCGCGCGCACTGGCCGCACGGCTTGCCTGACCCCCACGGCGGTGGGATACTCGCGCCACCGCACACCCCGTTGCCCGGGAGGAGCTCATGTCAGAGGACGCCAGCGTGCTCGTCGTCGCGCATCAGACGGCGGCCACCGCTCCGCTACTTGACGCGGTCCGGGAGCGCGCCCGGCGCGGACCCGCCCACTTCCACCTCGTCGTCCCGCGCCGCCCGCACGGGCTCGACAAGGTCATGGACCCACAGGAGCACGGCGAGGAGGAGGCCAGGCGGGTGCTCGCCGACGCCCTCCCGAAGCTGAGCGCGGCCGCCGGGTCGGAGGTCACCGGTGAGCTCGGGGACTCCGAGCCGCTTGCCGCGATCGAGGATGCGGTCAACCTCGGCGACTACGACGAGATCATCATCTCGACGCTGCCGCTGGGCGTCTCCCGGTGGCTGAAGCTCGACCTGATCAGCAAGGTCCGGGCGCTCGGGCCCCCGGTGACGCACGTGCTGTCGTCCGGCGAGGTCGAAGCGATCGCGTAGGCTCCCGCGCCAGTGAAGCTGGCGACGTTTCAACCACCGGGCGGCGACGAGGCGCTGGCCGGGGAGGTAAGGGGGGACGAGGTCGTGGCGTTCGCGAGCGGCCTCCACGTCGTCGACGTGCTGGCCGGCGCGACGCCGGGACGCGAGCGCGCCGGCTCCTGGCCGCTCTCGGACGTGACGCTTCTGGCGCCGGTCCCGGCCCCCGGCACGGTCTATGCGATCGGCCTCAACTACGCCAAGCACATCGAGGAGACCGGCGGCCAAAAACCCGAGTGGCCGATCGTGTTCGTCAAGGTGCGCGGGTCGGTCGCGCCGCCAGGCGGTCCGATCCGCTGCCCCGAGGCGGTACGGCGGCTCGACTACGAGGGCGAGCTGACGGTGGTGATGGGCGCCGGCGGGCAGATCGCCGGGTACTGCGTCGCCGACGACGTGACCGCCCGGGACCTCCAGGGCCGGGAGCCGCAGTGGACGCGCGCCAAGGGCGCCGACACGTTCTGCCCGTTCGGCCCGTGGATCACGACCGCCGACGAGGTCGCCGACCCGGAGAGCCTCTCGCTGAAGACGTGGGTCAACGGCAACCTGCGCCAGGACTCCAACACCTCCGACCTGATCTTCGGCTGCCAGGCGCTTGTCGACTTCATCTCGGAGACCTGCACGCTCCGGCCCGGCGACCTGATCCTCACCGGCACGCCCAGCGGGGTCGGGATGGGGCTCGACCCGCCGCAGTTCCTGAACTCGGGGGATGTCGTGCGGATCGAGATCGAGGGGCTCGGCGGGATCGAACACCCCGTGGCTTAGCGGCTACAGGCGCTAGTGGTGCTCGATCACGCGGTCGATCAGCCCGTACTCGACCGCCTCATCGGGCCTGAAGAAGCGATCACGCTCCATGTCGTCATGGACCTGCTCGAGCGGGCGCTCGGTGTGCAGCGCGTAGATCTCGTCGATCCGCTGGCGGACGTTGAGGATCTCCTGGGCGTGGATCTCGATGTCCGTGGCCTGCCCCTCGAACCCGGCCGACGGCTGGTGGATCAGGATCCGGCTGTTCGGTAGCGAGAACCGCTTGCCCTTGGCTCCGCCGGTCAGCAGCAGGGAGCCCATCGACATCGCGATCCCGATGCAGATCGTCTGGATTTGCGGCTTGATGAACTGCATCGTGTCGTAGATCGCGAGCCCCGAGTAGATCGATCCGCCGGGGGTGTTGATGTAGATCGAGATGTCCTTGTCGGGGTCCTCTGACTCAAGGTGAAGGAGCTGGGCGACCGTGAGGTTGGCGATCGTGTCGTCGATCGGCGTTCCGATGAAGATGATCCGCTCGTTCAGCAGACGGCTGTAGATGTCGAACTCGCGCTCGCCGCGCGCAGTTCGCTCGATCACCATCGGTATCAGGGGCATGCCTTGCAGCCTAGCGGCCCGCTTCGGGCAATCGCCGACGGGCTACGGGATGATTACCGCTGTGCCCTCGAAGTGGCCCGCCCGCAGGTCGCCGAGCGCGTCCTCCGCCCGCTCGAGCTCGTAGGTCGTGATCGTGGTCATGATGGGGACCTGGGGCGCGATCGCGAGGAACTCGTGCCCGTCCTTGCGGGTCAGGTTCGCGACCGAGCGGACCTTGCGCTCGTGGTAGAGAAGCTCATACGGGAACGACGGGATGTCGGTCATGTAGATCCCGGCGCAGACCACCACGCCGTCGGGAGCGAGCACCTTCAGAGCCTGTGGCACGAGCGGTCCCGCCGGCGCGAAGATGATCGCGCCGTCGAGCGGCTCGGGCGGCGTCTCGTCGCTCCCGCCCGCCCACGTCGCACCGAGGCCGCGCGCGAACTCCTGGGTGCGGTCATCACCCGGGCGCGTGAACGCGAAGACCTCACGGCCCTGGAACACGGCCACCTGACAGATCATGTGTGCCGCCGACCCGAAGCCGTAGAGCCCCAGCCGGCGCGCGTCGCCGGTCAGGGTGAGGGCGCGATAGCCGATCAGGCCGCCGCACAGCAGCGGGGCCGCCGCCTCATCTGAGAGCTCGTCGGGGAGCTCGAGGCAGTAGCGCTCGTCGGCGACTGTCAGCTCGGCGTAGCCGCCGTCGATGTCGCGCCCGGTGAAGCGCCCGTTCACGCACAGGTTCTCCCGCTCGGAGGTGCAGTACTCGCAGGTCCCGTCGGTCCAGCCCAGCCACGGGACCCCCACGCGTCGGCCATCTTCGGTCGTGGCGACGATCTGGTGGCCGAGGACTACCGGCAGCTTGGTCGCCTCGATCTCGTGGTCGCGCAGGTGCAGGTCCGTGCGGCAAACCCCGCAGGCGTGGACCTTCAGGAGCAGCTGGCCGGGCTCGGGCGTCGGGTCGGGCAGCTCGACCGCCCTCAGCGGCTGGCCCTGGCGCTCGAGGATCGTCGCGCGCATCTGAGACTGATTCTGCACGAGTCGAGCCGGCGGCGGCAACCTGCTCGCCGCGTCGGCGGCCAGCGCCAGCCCGGCTTACGGGACCCGGTCGAGCCAGGTGCGGCGGCTGGTGTGGACCGGCGCCGGCACGCCGCTGGCGAGCTCCTGGCGAACCTCGCCGAGTGTCCCGAACCGCTCCGCGACGACGTTGTGCTGGTGGATCGTCTCGAGGTTGACCTGGCGCGCGGAGACGAACGCGCGGTCATCGAGGCCGCCGTACCTTTCGACGACGCCCTGCACCATCTCGCGCACGCAGTCCTCGACGAACCGCGGGCGGCGGTGGGCCTTCTCGACGACCGCCGCCTCGTCGTTGCGCTTCATCAGTTCGTAGATCTCCGAGGACATCGACTGCTCGACGATCTCGAGCAGGGTGGCGGCATCGATCTCGTCGTCGCAGAGCTCGGTGCAGCCAATCTGCAGCGTGCCGAGGCCGCGCTGGTTGTGCGTGGCGACGGGGACAGCCTCGAGGATCCGATCGATCTCCTCGGCGTCGAAGCCCTGGTCGCGGAGCCGATCGCGTGAAGCGCCGGCGACGAGCTCCTGCGCGCACGGGCACGCCGTGATCCCCTGAGCGGTCACGCCCGTAAGCCGCCGCGTCCCGAGCTCGGTGCAGATCGCCGAGCCGTGCAGCGTGTAGAGCTCTTGGGTGCGAATGCCTGACACGGGGGCCGGCTTGTGCTCCGGGAACCGCGCCTCGACCGTCACCTCGGCGCGACGCGCGTTCTGACGCGTGCGCACGAGCTGCGCGATGTGCTCGGCGAGCGTCTCCGCCTTGAACGTCGACTCGCCGAGGACGACCTCGCCGATCGCCTCGTTGATGACCTCATCGAAGCGCGACATGTGCGCGCCCTTCTGGCTGGCGCCGAGATCGACGACACATTCGAAGCGGGCCGAGAACAGCTGCATATCGCCGTTGTGGCGGATGCGGATGACCTTCTCGACCCCCGTCACGCCGACCCGGCTGAGGCTCAGCTGCACCGAGGGCTGCTGTGCCTGAACGTCGACGATCGAGAGGCTGGGGGAGTGATCTGTCGCCATTGCTCACCACAAAGGGTAAAGAGGTCGGAGCGGAAGCTGGACCCGGGCCAGGCCGTTGCTTAATCACAGGGTGCGCGATCCGTTTCCCGAGAGTCGAGAACTACGACGTTTGTGCTATGACTCCGGCGTCGGGTTGGAGGGATGGAGCGGTCGAGGGAGTCGTCGGAGTGGGCGTGCCGAGCCGGAGGGAGCTCAGGGGCCGTGAGCAGTGAGGGAATAGTTCTTCTGAGTGACGAGGCTCCGATCGCGGAGCTCGACGAGCTACGTCCGCTAATCGCTGAGGGACAGGAGCGGGGATTCCTGACCTTTGACCAGATCGCGACCTGCCTCGAGGAAATCGACGTAACCAAGGAGCAGATCCAGGAGCTCCACGTGTATCTCGACGACCAGGGGATCGACGTGGTCGAGGCAGATGGACGGCTCGCCAGATCTGAGGCGGGCAGCATCGAGCGGGACACGAGAGAGGCCGCCGCTCCGCAGCCCGACCGGCCCAAGAAGGTCGAGGTCGACCTCACGGTCGAGCCGAGCCTCGATTCATTGCGGCTCTACCTGCGCTCGATCGGCCGCGTGAACCTGTTGACGGCCGACCAGGAGGTGAGCCTGGCGCGCCGGATCGAGCGCGGCGACATGGCCGCCAAGCAGCAGATGATCGAGGCCAACCTGCGGCTCGTCGTATCGATCGCCAAGTCCTACCTCGGTCGAGGGTTGACATTCCTCGACCTGATCCAGGAGGGGTCGATGGGGTTGATTCGCGCGGTCGAGAAGTTCGATTACCGCCGCGGCTACAAGTTCTCGACCTATGCCACGTGGTGGATCCGCCAGGCGGTGACACGGGCGATAGCGGACAAGGGACGCACGATCCGGATCCCCGTTCACATGGTCGAGAAGCTCAACAAGGTGGTTCACGTCGAGCGCCAGCTGGTCCAGCAGCTGGGGCGCGAGCCGCACCCGGAGGAGATCGCCGCCGAGCTCGAGACCACAGTGCGTGAGGTCCGCGACGTCCTGCGCATGGCCCAGCAGCCGATCTCGCTCGAGCGCCCGGTCGGCGAGGAAGACGACTCCGAGCTCGGCGATTTCGTCGAGGACCAAACCGCCGAGTCTCCGTTCGAGCAGGCGAACGAGCATCTGCGGCGTGAGAACCTGCGGCGTGCTCTGAACGCGCTACCGACCCGCGAGCGCGAGGTGATCGAGATGCGCTTCGGCCTGACTGGCGAGCGGCCCTACACGCTCGAGGAGGTCGGCCGCGCCTTCAACGTCACGCGCGAGCGGATCCGCCAGATCGAGAACCACACGCTCAAGAAGCTCGAGGCGCTGCCCGAGGCGCAGCGGCTCAGAGACGCTTCATAGCGGGTTCTCGAAAAGTAGCAGTTTTGTTGCAATTTCCAGCGGATTTTCTCCGCCGAGAGGCGTATCGTCGTGGCCATGACGCAGCGCTGGACGCCGCGGCGGCAAGGGGACGCGGGGGAGCTATCGGGCGATTTTTTGGCTTGCAAGCCAGGGCGCTGCCGTCTTCATCCCGCTCGGACACACGCCTGCCCACTTCGACCTCATCGCCGACTTCGGCGACGGCGTTGTGCGTGTCCAAGTAAAGACGTCGACCTGTCGCAACCACAAGGACCGATGGGCCGTGACCCTTTGCACGCGAGGCGGTAATCGGAGCTGGAGCGGACTCGTCAAGGTCCTCGACCTCGCCCGATGCGATCCGCTGTTTGTGCACGTTGGAGACGGTCGTCGCTGGTACATCCCCGCAGCAGCGCTAGAGGCAAGCTCTGGCCTTAGCCTGGGCGGCCCGAAGTACGCCGAATATGAGGTCGAATCAGGAGCCCCGCTGCCGGCGCGCCCGACTGTCGACACCCCTGCCTCAAGCTAGACTCGGACCGCCCCGGCGGGGTTGCCGAGCGGTCAAAGGCGCCGGACTGTAAATTCGGTCTCTCAGAGTTCGCAGGTTCGAATCCTGCCCCCGCCATACCCCTCTGCCGTCAGCGGTCTGAGGGCGGCAAGTGCGCCTCGATGTACTCCTTCGCGAGCCGCTTCGGCGCACGCGAGAGCCACGCCTCGACGATCACCTCTTCCAGTTCGTCGACCGCGATCCTCTCGATCAGGATCAGCACGGCGGGATACCCGTCGAAGTGCGGCGTGGTGAAGAACACCTCCGGCTCGGACTCGATCAGCGCCGCCTTCGCGCCAAGGTGCTCGACCCGCGCGCCCAGGATCGCTCCCGTCGGTGCAGCCTCGCCCAGCGTCCGCAGATCGGACTGGCGGAGCGGCCGCTCCCACACGAATCCCTTCTCGTGAACGCGCCACGAGAGGTTCCCGTGTGCGATCACCTCGCTCGTGTCCGGGAGCGATAACGCGATCCGGCGGACGTCGTCCCACGTGGCCACGGACGCAACTTACAACCCCATAATCGCGGATCCGTCTACCAGCCCGACTCATCATTCCTTCCGTTGCACGATCGCTTGCAACGGCGCCACCGCGCTGCGCCGGGCTGCGCGGTCGTGTTAGCGTCTCGGCGCGCCCGATCCGCGGGGTGCAGGGAAAAAGCGGTCCGTTGGCCCCCCACCGCGACCGCGAAATTCACCGATGCTCAGCGTCAGGCCATTCAGAAAAGCCACGTGCGCCGCATTCCTCGCGGTTCTCGCACTACTCGCCGCACTCACCTTCGTCCTTCGATCGACGCCGGCGCGCGCCGTCAGTGTCGGTCAGCTACAACAGCAGATCAGCGCCCGGCAAGGCCAGATCTCCGGCCTCTCCGGCGCGGTGGTGTCCGCCTCCAAGCAGCTGGGCCAGCTCGATTCCAGCATCGCGAGCCTCCAATCGCAGATCTCGCGGCTCCAGTCTGATCTGGACGCCAAGCTGGCGGAGTTGAGCAAGCTCAAGTACGAGCTCGCCGCCGCACGCACCCGCCTGGCGCAGCTCGAGGCCTTCGAAGCCCGTGGGGAGGCCGCGCTCGCCAGCCAACTCGTCAATACCTACGAATCGGACCACCCGGACCTAGTAACGATCGTGCTCGAGTCCACCGGGTTCCAGGACATGCTCGAGCGCCTTTCGTTTGCCCAGCGAATCCAGAAGCAGGACGTCCAGATCATCAGGCAGGTGAAGATCGCCCGGCGTGAGGTCGCGGCCCAGGCGGTCCGCCTCGGAGCGCTCGAGGTCCGCCAGCAGGCTCTGACGGCGGCCGTCCTCAGCGAGCGCAACCGGCTCGCGGCCTCTCGGGTCACGCTGCTGCGCCAGCGCGTCGCGGTCGCTCGTGTGCGCGGCGTCAAGGCGGGCCAGCTGGCGAACGTCAGGGCACAGGTGGGATCGCTCCAGCAGCAGCTCTCGCAAGCGCTCGCGGCGGCAGCCGCTCGCGCCGCGGCGGCCGATCAGAGCTCCTCAAGTTCGTCGAGCGGATCGAGTGGGTCGAGTGGGTCGAGCGGGTCATACGGCGCGCCGTCAGTGTCGAGCGGCGGCTTCGTGTTCCCGCTCCCGAAGAGCGCCGCAGTCGGCCCGGGAAGCTGGTCGGAGGATCAAGGGGTGGATATCGCGGCACCGGGAGACACCCCCGAGTACGCGGTGTGCTCGGGCACGATCGTGCTCCACGGGATCGGTGGCTTCGGGCCGTGGGCACCCGTGCTGCACTGCGACAGTCCGATCGGCGGCTACAGCTACGTCTATTACGGACACGCCGGTCCGGCCAACCAGCTCCCGGTCGGAACGCACGTGGGTGCCGGCTCGGTGATGAGCTCGATCGGCCCCGGCATCGTCGGGATCTCCACCGGCCCGCATCTCGAGATCGGGTTCGCCGACTCGAGCGGCTCGCCGATCGGCGGCGGGAGCGCCTCGACGATGATGTCGCTGTTGCAATCGTCGTACTGACCGGGCTCGTCGCTTGGGGAGCTCGAAATGGCATCTGACGTCGAGCGTTCACCGACCGCGTCGGATCGTCCGCGGCCAGATGGCAGCGACATTCGCAAGCTGACCGCGGGCGAGATCCGGCCCGCCGCCCGCGCGCTCGCTCAGGCCTTCTACAGCGATCCGCACTTCTGCTGGATCGTCCGGAACGACGAAGTCCGGATGCAGCGGCTCGCTCGTGGCTTTGCGACGTTCATCGAGCGGGTCTGGCTGCCGCATGCCGAGAGCTACACGCACGAGCGGCTGATCGGCGCCGCGCTGTGGATGCCGCCCAGCACCTGGCACACGGGCCTGCTCGATCAGCTGCGGCTACTGCCCGCGACGATTCGCGACCTCCGCGGCGATACCCCCAGGCTGCTCAAAGGCCTCACGTTCATCGAGAACAATCACCCTCATCAGCCGGAGCATTGGTACCTGGCGATGGTCGGAGTCGCGCCGGCCTGGCAAGGCCGCGGCTACGGTGCGGCGCTGATGCGCCCGGTGCTTGAGCGGTGCGACCGTGAGCAGGTGCCGGCGTATCTCGAGGCGTCGACCCCGCGCAACCGCGCCCTGTACGAGCGCCACGGCTTCGAGGTCGTCGAGGAATGCCGCTACGCCCGGGACGCGCCGCCGCTGTGGCGGATGTGGCGCGAGCCCTGGCGACGCTGACCACGCTCCCGCGTCGAATCGCTAGGCTCAGCGCCAGCGCCCTCTTAGCTCAGCTGGTAGAGCACTTCCATGGTAAGGAAGGGGTCGTCGGTTCGAGTCCGACAGAGGGCTTGACGCTTTTCCCTGCCCAGAACCATTTATGGGTTTCTGGAGTGAACGTTCGTGACGCCCTGCGTCCGTCCATATTCCGTCCAACGGTCGCGAGGACGATTTCTCGTGACGACGAGCTTGCCTGTTACTACGGGGTTTCACTGGCTGGTCGACCCCTTCCCGTTTCCGTCCACCAGCCCAGCGACCGCTTCCCGACAACGGACGGTCGGTCCGTTCGGGTGGACACCGCGGGCGACGTGAGTGATGTCTCACGTGGTCGCTGATCGGGTGCCCCAGGCGGTGTAGTCCGTCCACGACTCCTGGTCAGGGCGGGTGGAGAGAGCGTGTTCGATCAGGCGCAGGATGAGGCCGAATTCGGCGTGGTCGATGCCGACGATCAGCAGGCAGCCGGCGTGCGATCTGCTCGCGGCTGCCCATTCGGTCGTGATCCGGGCGAAGTCCGCGACGTTGAAGGTGACCATGATCCGAGCCTCTTCGGCGGCGAGCTCGAGCAGTCGCTCATCGTCCCACCCGTCGAGCTCGCGTTCCTCGTCCGCGGCGCGGACATCGTGTTGGTCGCGCAGGGCGGTTGCGATCCGGCGCCCAGAGACGTGCGCGTCGAGGAACAGCCTCACAGGTCCTGCTTAGTCGCTGACGGCGATCGTCACGATCGTCGGATACTGGCGCTGTAGCTCCGCGAGCGGCCGCTCGTTCTCCGCGATGGTTGCTTCGATCTCGTCCGGGAACTCTGCGTAGTAGGCGAGCGCCAGCCGGATCTGCGGCTCAGTTAAATCGGTCGCGGCCACGGCCTCGCGCGGTGTGTCGTAAGAGCGTGAGGCTGCCACGATCTCCCAGACGTCGAGTGCCGTGCCGATCACCCAAGGACGGCGGTTCCAGTCGCTGCCGCGGAATGCGATCCCGGGGAACCGTCGGGTCCGGAGCGCCTCCTCGGCGAGCGCTTCGACGACCGCGCCTTTCGTGCGGCGTGTCCGCCTCGCCTCCTCGCTGACAAGCTGGTCGGTGACGTCCGAGAGGCGCATGCTGAATGGGGCTGCCTTCGCCATCCCTCAATTCTATCACGGCAATTACGCCGTAAGTGTCGTCAGATCTGCTGCTAGATCACCGATCCGTCGGCGGGCAAACCGGCCGGACAAGTAGGGCCACGTGTCCCTGACGCGTCGGTGTCGCGCTGCGGTACAGACTCGCGTTTGGCGAAAACGGGGGAAGCTCCGGCCGTCTGTTGACCTCAGCGTCTTCCCTCAGATGAGCGCAAACCAGGGAAGAGGCGCATGCGCCCGCTGTCGGGGGAAAGCAGGTCCGCGCGCTGATGCCGCTGCAGCCGTCGACGGTCGTCGACGACGAGAGTTGCGAGATTGGCGATTTGCGAGACCAGCGACGCGCTCCCAGTCGAGACCTGCATTCGTCATCGCACGGGCCTCTCGCGGCCAGGACTCGCGTGGCTGCCAGTGTCCGATACCGGCGGCGCGACCGCCGGGCCGAGTGGCTACTGCTCTGATGCACGCGTCATCCGAGCGTCTGGCTAGGACAGGGCGCGTCGAGGAGTCGAGCGAGGCGAGAGCAGGGCTCGCCGCGATCCGACAGCCCGGACGCGGGGTTCAGAGGCGCAGGGTGCGGGGGAGCCCGAAGCGGGGGAGCACGCTTGAGTCGATGAAGTTGGTGATGGCGGTGATTTGGTCGCCTTCGAGGGTTAGCACGAGCAGCCCCACGGCGTGTGCGACCGGGGTGTGCTCGTCGTCGCGGTAGCACCCGAAAGCGGGCTGGGTGTTGGCCCGGGTTGGAATCAGCTTGTAGCGGCGCTCGCCGCGCCAGTCGGCGATCTCGCGCAGGAATGCAGCGATCGCCGTATGCCCCTGGTATTCAAGCGGGGACGGCGGCATGCTCACCCACGCGTCGTCGGTGAGGAGCGTGACGACAGCGTCGATGTCGTCGGCCACCCAGGCGTCGGCGAAGCGTTGCACGAGCTCGCGCTCGCCGTCGGAGTCGGGCAGCGGGGCTCGCCGTCCCCCTGGCGCGCCCTGTAGTTGCTCGATCGTCGAGCGTGCGCGCTTCAGCGCGCTCTTCACTGAGTCTTCGGTGCCGCTGAGCATGTCCGCGACCTCCGCGCCGTGGAAGCCGAGGACGTCGCGCAGTAGCAGTGCGGCGCGCTGCCGCGGCGGGAGCGCTTGGAGGGCGGCGATGAACGCGAGCTCGATTGTCTCCCTGGTGTCGTAGCGGGCTTCGGGTCCGGGGGATTGGTCGATGATTCCTTCGAGCAGCGTGTCGGGATACGGCTCGAGCCAGGTCGTCTCGCCCATCCGGGTTGGCGCCGGCGGAGCGAACGGCGGCTCGGGCGCGGGCGGCGGTCGCCGCCCGGCATCGCGCAGTGCGTCCAAGCAGCGATTCGTCGCGATCCGGTAAAGCCATGAGCGCAGCGACGCGCGCCCCTCGAAGCTGGGGAGCCCGCGCCACGCGTTGAGCATTGTCTCTTGGAGCGCGTCCTCAGCGTCCTGCATCGACCCGAGGATCCGGTAGGCATGGAACTGGAGCTCTTGACGATAGGGGCCGGTGAGTTCGCGGAACGCCTCCTCGTCCCCCCGGGCCGCGCGCGTTAGAAGCTGCTGGCTCACGGGACGATCCTCGCATCTCGGTCTCCTGTTGACGGCATGTCGTGTGCTTGGCCCGCGATCAAAGGGGTTGGCGGTCTCACCGGTTATGACGCTGGTGGCAGCGAAAAAGGGTCGGCGACCCCTTTTGAGACGGAGCGGCGTCTGAACAGACAAAGCAGTCAATGATCTGGAGGACGTGAACGATGGATGCACCGCGGGTTGGTTCGGCGACCGGGCAGCGCGTGGAGCCGAGTCCTACGTGGACGATCGTGCTCGCCGGCCTGGGGATCTTCATGACCGCGCTGGACAACCTGGTCGTCGCGACCGCACTGCCGGTACTGCGGACAAGCCTGCACGCGGGTCTTGCCGGGCTCGAGTGGACAGTCAACGCGTACCTGCTTGCGTTCGCGTGCCTGCTGCTGACCGGGGCGGCACTGGGCGATCGGTTCGGACGGCGGCGGATGTACGCGGTTGGGATTGCGCTGTTCACCCTCGCCTCGGCGGCGGCGGCACTGTCCCCGAGCGTTGATGCCCTGATCGGCGCCCGGGTTGTCGAGGGCGCCGGCGCCGCGATTGCGTTCCCGTTGACACTTACTCTGATTAGCGAGGCGTTTCCGGTTGAGAAGCGCGGCGCCGCGATCGGGATGTGGGGTGCGATCGCGGGGATGGCGGTCGCGTTCGGCCCGCTGATCGGGGGGGCGATCATCAAAGGGATCAACTGGCACTGGATCTTTTGGCTCAACGTGCCGGTGGGGGTGACGCTGGTCGCGCTGGCCCCGAGGTTCCTGAGCGAGAGTTTTGGGCCGCGCCCGAAGGTCGACGTGATCGGCGTGATGCTCGCGGCGGCCGGTTCGCTCGGGGTCACGTGGGGCCTTGTGCGGGCGAACACGGTCGGCTGGAGAAGCGTCGAAGTCCTCGCGGCGCTGATCGCCGGCGCCGCGTTGATTGTTGGATTCCTGGCGTGGGAGCGGGTGGCGGCGAGCCCGATGCTGCCGCTTGAGCTGTTCCGCAATCGGGGGTTCGCCAGCGCGAACGCGGCCAGCTTCTTCATGTACGCCGGCTTGTTCGGCTCACTGTTCTTGATGACGCAGCTGCTGCAGTTCGCGCTCGGGCACTCGCCGTTGATGGCGGGGGTGCTGCTGCTGCCATGGACCGCCGCGCCGGGGGTGGTGTCTCCGATCGCCGGGGCGCTCGCGGACCGGTTCGGCAACCGGCCGTTCATGAGTGTGGGGCTGGCGTTGCAGGCGATTGGCCTCGGCTGGATCGCCGCGGTGGCGACCACAGGCATCAGCTATCTCCAGCTCGGGCTGGCGTTCGGAATCGCCGGCGTCGGGATCGGGATGGTGTTCCCGACCGTTGCCAACGCGGTGCTCGGCTCGGTGCCGCTTGCGGAGGCCGGCGTCGCGTCCGGGACCAACAGCACGCTGCGCGAGCTCGGCGGCGTGCTCGGCGTTGCGGTCCTCGCCGCCGTCTTCGCGCGCCGAGGGATCTACACCTCGCCGCGACTGTTCGTCGACGGCTTCAGCCCCGCGCTATGGGTGGGGGTCGGATTCTCTGCCCTCGGAGTGCTCGCCGCCACATTCTTCCCAGGTCGCCGTGCCCACCAGGACACCGTTCCGGTGGAGCCAGCGCTCGCCTTTGCCACCGATTGATCAACACGAGGAGGTCACGAAATGGCTGTGCACACCACCGGAACAACCGAAGAGCACCTGGCCGCCCGGCTGGAACTACTCGCCGCCGAGAAGGAGCACACCTGCCGTGGCGATGAGCTCGCCCGGATGCGGCGGGCGCTTCCCTGGGTGCCCGTTGACAAGGAGTACGTGTTCGACACCGACGAGGGGGAGAAGGCACTGGCCGAGCTGTTCGCCGGGCGCTCGCAGCTGCTCGTCTACCACTTCATGTTCGGGCCGAGATGGACCGAGGGATGCCCGATGTGCTCGTTCTGGGCCGACAACTTCAACGGTGGGGTCGTCCACCTCGCCCACCACGACGTGACGATGCGGTGCGTCTCAAGAGCACCGCTCGAGCGGCTGCAAGCGTACAAACTGCGGATGGGCTGGAGCTTCCCGTGGGCCTCCTCAGGCCGCAGCGACTTCAACTACGACTTCGCCGTTTCGGTTCTCGACCTCGACGCCGGAGCCTCACAACCGGAGATGGAGCGACCAGGCCCGGAGCGAGGAGATCTGCCCGCCTACAACTTCACGAAGAAGGCGTTCGGCGCGGAGCTGCCGGGGCTAAGCGCATTCGCGCTCGAGGACGGCGCCGTTTACCACACCTATTCCTGTTACGCCCGCGGGCTGGATGCCTTCAACAGCGCCTACCAGCTGCTGGACCGCGCACCCCTCGGCCGCAACGAAGAGTCGTTTCGCTGGATCCACCGCCACGACGAATACGAGGACGCGGTTTCCGCCTCGGCCACCGCATGACCTTCCGCGGGGTGCGATCGCAACCGCTGACGTTCGCCGGTCTGCTGGCCGCGGCGGGCGCCGCCTGGTGGGTGACGGCTGATCGGATGGCCGGAATGGACTCCGGGCCGGGCACCGATCTCGGCACGCTCGGCTGGTTCATGGGTGCCTGGGCGGTGATGATGGCCGCGATGATGCTGCCGTCGCTTGTCCCGATAGCGGCCGCCTACGCAACCGCCGCGCGCCGGCGATATCTAGGCCCGTGGCTGCTGTTCACGGCGGGCTACCTGCTCGTCTGGGCTGTAGCTGGCCTAGTGGCATATGCGCTGTTCGCACTCGGGAAGGACCTATTCGCGCGTCAGCTCGCCTGGCACTCCGCCGGACGTGGGCTCGCCGCGGGCATCCTAGGCCTCGCGGCGCTCTATCAGCTGACCCCGCCCAAGCACGCCTGCCTGCTCCGCTGCCGGACTGCACTGCGATCGGTGGATATGGGATGGGCCGAACGGCAATCGCGTGGATTCGCGACAGGTATTCGCAACGGCGCATGGTGCGTCGGATGCTCATGGGCGCTGATGGCCGCGCTGTTCGCGCTCGGGGTGATGAGCCTTGCCTGGATGGCGCTCGTCGCCGCGCTTGTCACCGTCGAGAAGTTGAGTCCCAGGCTGACTGTCGCAACGGCGGTGACGGCTGGCGTACTGGCCGTGCTTGCGGTTGGGCTCCTCGCCGCGCCCGACGTCGTTCCCGGACTCGTCGTGCCCGGTAGCCACGCGATGCTGCCGGCGACGAGGATGAGCTGATCGCGCCGGTCCGTGGGAACTGATGGAAGCGCTGCTGACATGACTCCATCGGGCTAACTCCGACGGCGCGGCGGCATCAGCGCTGAGCTTCTGGTCCCTCCCGATGATGCGGAAGTGGTACCGCTCGCTCAGCGAAGAGGCCACGAGCCGAGACCCCGTTTGCATCTCCCGCAGTACTTCAAGCCGCACCCTTCGGAGCCCCGTTAAGCGCGGACTGCGGGGAAGACCGGGCGAGCCCGTTGTCATCGACGTTGTCGCAACGGGGGCGAACACGCTCGTGGCGAGGACCACGGGAGGAGCGCCGTTCCCAGAGGCACCTCCTTTGCGGTCGACGCGGAGCTTTTCCTCGAGCCGCGGTCGCTGCTGGCGGACATTCTGAACCAGGACTCTCACGAGCCGCATCGGGAGGTCTTGACAGTTCTGCTTGTGGAGAGGATTGTGCGCAGGTGCTACACGGGGAGCCGCCGCGGACCGGGGCCCTGACGCGCGATACGACCCTAGGAGGTTCAGATGTCCGCTAGGGAAGTCGCAGAACAGACGAGCGGCGACAACGCGGCCATGCGTCCGTTTCAGGTCGATTTCCCGGAGGCGGAGCTCACCGAGCTGCGCAGGCCCGTAAACGCGACCAGGTGGCCTGAGCGCGCGACGGTCACTGACGACTCGCAGGGCGTGCCGCTCGGAACCATGCAGGAACTCGCGGGCTACTGGGGACCGAGTACGACTGGCGCAAGTGCGAGGCGAAACTGAAGGTCCTTACTTCATGACCGAGATCGGCGAGCTTGACATTCAATTCGTTCATGTTCGCTCCCACGGCGACGGCACCGGCCAGCCCGGGCTCGTGGAACAAGTCCTTCAGCGGACCTATGAGACTGCTCTCACGAGAGACGATCTCCTCGACAACATCACGCTCTACTGGTTGACGAACACCGGTGTCTCCGCGGCTCGTCTCTACTGGGAGGCCAAGGGCCACTTCTTCGACGCCAAGGACATCAGCATCCCGTACGCGATCAGCGTCTTTCCCGACGAGCTCTACCAGGCCCCGCGGACCTGGGCAGAGCGCGCGTATCCGAACAACCTCATCTACTTCAACGAGGTCGACAAAGGCGGCCACGTCGCCGCCTGGGAACAGCCGCAACTGCTCTCAGAAGAGTTGTGCGCCGGCTTCAGACCACTGCGCGAGCAGCCAACGTAGGAGTAGCCACACCTTTCAGAAAGGTCGTTAGCAAGGAGGTCGTTATGAGCACGATGGGCGAGACAGCGATCGACATTCGCCCCTTCCACGTTGACATTCCGGACGAGGCACTGGAGGACCTCCGCCGCCGCATCGCCGCGACGCGGTTGCCCAGCAAGGAACTCGTCGCGGATCGGTCGCAGGGCGTGCAGCTCGCGACGATCCAGGAGCTCGCGCGCTACTGGACGACCGATTACGACTGGCGCCGGTGCGAGGCGAGGCTGAACGCGCTGCCGCAGTTCAAGACCGAGATCGACGGGGTGGACGTCCACTTCATCCACGTGAAGTCGCCGCACGAGGACGCGTTGCCGCTGATCATGACCCACGGCTGGCCGGGCTCGGTGATCGAGCTGCTCGAGACCGTCGGCCCGCTCACGGACCCGACCGCGCACGGCGGAAGCGCCGAGGACGCGTTCGACCTGGTGCTGCCGTCCGTCCCCGGGTACGGCTTCTCGGCCGAGCCGACCGAGCTCGGCTGGTACGCCGGCCGCGTCGCGGAGGCGTGGGCGAAGCTGATGCCCCGCCTCGGCTACACCCGCTACGTCGCCCAGGGCGGCGACGTGGGCGCCGCCGTCACCGACGCGATGGGCCGCCAGGCACCCGAGGGGCTGATCGGCATCCATACGAACCTGTTCGTGCCCGGGCTGGCGGGCGGCTCCTTCCCGAAGGAAACCGAGGAGGAACGCGCGGCTGCCGAGGCGGGGGCCACGTTCAGGGCGACCGGCTTCGGCTACTTCCTCGAGCAGACCACGCGGCCGCAGACGATCGGCTACGCCCTGCTGGATTCACCCGTCGCGCTGGCGGCCTGGATGCTCGACCACGACACCGACAGCTACTACAAGATCTCGAGCGCCTTCGTCGACGGCAAGCCCTCGGGCGGTCTGACCCGAGACCACATCCTCGACAACATCACGCCCTACTGGCTGACCGGCACGGGGGCCTCGGCGGCCCGCTCGTACTGGGAGAGCGGACAAGCCACAGCTCGCGCGGCCGGCCAGGCTCCTCCGCCGGTCTCGGTCCCGGTCGGATTCACCACGTTCCCGGGCGAGATCGTCGCGACCCCGCGCAGCTGGGTCGAGCAGGCCTACCCCACCCTCATCTACTTCAACAAGGTCGACAAGGGCGGCCACTTCGCCGCCTGGGAAGAGCCCGAGCTGTTCTCCGAAGAGATCCGCGCGGCGTTCAGACCGCTCCGAGAGCAGGGAGCCACGAACTGACGAGCGCCGTCCTTCTTCCCCTCGATCTCGACGGTGAGACGTGAGCTGGCGCGGTGTGTTTCGCCACGGAGGGCCGGCTCCAATGTCCTCCGAGGGTCACCTCCCGGGTTTTGACGGGGCGACGGGGTGGCTCAACTCGCCTCCGCTGACGGCGACGGACGTCGAGGGGAAGGTGGTGCTGGTCGATTTCTGGACGTACACCTGCATCAACTGGCTCCGCACGCTGTCCTACGTCCGCGCGTGGGCCGAGAAGTACCACGATCGGGGTTTGGTCACCGTTGGGGTGCACACGCCCGAGTTCCCGTTCGAGCAAGACGTCGACAACATCAGCCAAGCCGTGAAGGACATGAGAATCGAGTATCCGATCGCGATCGACAGCGATTATCGGGTCTGGCGCGCGTTCAGCAACCACTACTGGCCCGCCGTGTACATCGCGGACGCGCAGGGACGGATCCGACACCACCAATTCGGCGAGGGTCGCTACGAAGAGTGCGAACGGGTCGTTCAGCGGCTGCTGCGCGAGGCCGGGGCCCCGGGCGTCGGTGACGCTCTGGTGTCCGTCGCTGCCGACGGTGTCGAGGCTCAGGCCGATTGGACGAACCTGGCGTCGCCCGAGACGTACCTCGGCTACGAGCAAACCCAGAACTTCGCCTCGCCCGGTGGGGTCGCGTTCGACGAGTCTCGAACGTACGTCGCGCCAGACTCGTTGAGGCTCAACCAGTGGGCTCTCTCCGGGGACTGGACGATCGAGAGTGGGGCCAGCGTGCTGAACCGACCCGACGGAGAGATCGCGTTCCGCTTCCATGCGCGCGACGTGCATCTCGTCCTGGGACCAGGGGAGCGAGGGACGTCCGTGCCGTTCCGAGTGCTCATCGACGGCGAACCTCCGGGCGATGCGCATGGGCTCGACGTCGACGAAGGAGGCCACGGGACGGTGACCCAACCGCGGCTGTATCAACTGGTTCGCGAGCGGGGATCGGTCACCGACCGCACGTTCGAGATCACGTTCCTCGCTCCCAGCGTCGAGGCCTACGTGTTCACCTTCGGCTAGCACGATGCGCCGCCCGGTAGCGACCTTCCCGAGGCGGACAGAGGCAGAGATAGCTCAAGGACTGCTCGCCTCGGCGGGCATCGACGCGTGGATAGCGGCCGATGACGCCGGCGGAGCCTTCCCGTTCGCGCTCTCGGGTGGAGCACAAGTACTCGTCAAAGAGAGCGAACTGGAGGCAGCCGCCAAGGTACTCGCCGGCAAGACAGACCAGACGTGAGCGATCTGGCTCGACGGCGTTCTTGACCGCGCCGGTCGCGGCCACGCAGCAGGTCTCGTAAAGGTCGACCGCGGATGGATCTCCCCGGCCCGAGACACGCCGACCCCAGCTGAACGCAACTCGGATGTTCACCAGTGCCTCTCCCACACGCAGCCTTGGACGCGGGACCCGTCCAAACGATCGCGAAGGACCACGAAATGACGAAGACAACCGACACTGAGACCGAAGCCAACCGCCAGACGATGACCGAGACATTCGAGGCTTGGCGCGACGGCGCCGAGCCGTTCCCTGACACCTGGGCGACCGACATGGTCTGGCGAATCGAGGGCCACTCGATCGCCTCAAAGGAATACGCCAGCAAGCACGAGTATCTCGAAGAGTTCGTCAAACCCTTTGGCGCGCGCTTCCTAGCCTCCGAGCGGTTTCGTCCGACCAACATCCGCTCAGTCCACGCCGACGGGAACACAGTGATCGTCCTCTGGGACGGGCGCGGCATCGCCATTGACGGCACGCCCTACGAAAACACCTACGCCTTCTTTATGCAGATGCGTGACGGCAAGGTCGTCGACATGACTGCGCTCACCGACAGCATTTCCCTGAACGAGCTTTTGGAACGCGTCCAGCCCGCCGCGCACGTGGATTCATAACCCAGCACCCCCTCGCTCGGCGGCCGGTCGCGCCGGTCGGGCGGGCGCTCGCGCCGTTCCATCCGGTATGGCGGCACTGCCTCCCGCACCTCGCGGTGATCATGGCTACGCCGCGATCGCGTAGACGTTTGAACCGACTGTCATCGATGCGGCCATTGAATGACGTCCGACGCCTGCAGCACATCACGCACGATTCCTCAGGCCAACGCGAGCCCGTTCCCCGCGCTCTTTGGATCGCTGCAGCGCTCACTCCGCAGCACGGCCATCTCGTGAACCCGACTGCGCAGCGGAGACTTCCGCTGCCGCGAACCAAGGGCAGTCTTAACCGCGAATCTCCGCCCACTTGAGAGTGCTGCTCCCGACCGGATCAGCGCTCTCGTGAGTCGTGCTTTCGCGTGGCGACGGGCATCCCGCCCTGTTCGCGGTCGCGTCCAACAACTGCTGTAAATGCGTGGCGGGTGCTGTCAGAACGACGGCGTAGGTTCCCTCAGGTCCGGCAAGACGATGAAGGAGGCCTACGCCGTGAGACGCACCGTACCGCCGTCGGCGGAGATACAAGCTGAGATCGACAAGCTGATGTCGCGGGGGCTGGTCGATGACCCGCAGAGGATGCTGTCCGAGCTCGGTCGGCTCGGCGCCCGGTTGATCATTCAGCGGGCGGTCGAGGAGGAGTTCGACTCCTGGCTCGGTCGCGCTCGCTACGAGCGCAAGCCCGAGGCCGGGCCGGGGAAGCGCAACGGTTTTCGTCCTCGCCACCTGCAGACCGCGGAGGGTGAGTTGCGGATCGAGATCCCGCAAGCACGGGAGGCGGCGATCCCGTTCGTCTCGAAGCTGTTCCCGAAGTGGCACTGCAAGCGGCTGTTGAGAACGGAGCCGCTGAAGGCGCTGATCATCGGCGGGTTCGTCTGCGGCCTATCGATGCGCGACGTCGAGTCTCTCTGTGAGGAGGCCGGGCTGGGGAAGACATCGAAGTCGACGGTGGCCACGATCTGCGCGGAGCTTCGCGAGCGGTTCGAAGCGTTCCGTCGCCGCTCGCTCTACGACGTCCATCTGGTCGTCCTGTTCCTCGACGCGATCTACCTGCCCGTCCGCCCGAGCGGCCCGAAGGAAGGCGTGATCTGCGCGTGGGGAATCACAGAAAACGGCCACCGGGAGCTGGTTTCCGTGCGGTTGGGGATGCGCGAGTCCAAGGAGGACTGGCTCGAGCTCGGCCGCGACCTCACCACCCGCGGACTCGCCGCGCCACGCCTCATCGTGGCCGATGGAGCCCCCGGGCTGATCAGCGCAGCCGAGGAGATATGGCCGCGCGCCGATCGCCAGCACTGCGCCGTTCACCGCCTGCGCAATCTAATAGCCAAGCTGCCCAAGTCAGAGCACGACCGGATCCGCTTTAACTACTGGTCAGCGCTCACCGACGCGACCTCGGTCAAGGACGGCAAGCTCCGCCTCCAGGTCCTCGTCTCAGAGCTCGAGCGTCGCGGCTACGAGTCGGCCGCCGGCTGCCTAGCCGAGGACCTCGACGCCTTGGTCGTGCACCTCCGCTACCCGCTCAGGCACCGCGAGCGGTGGCGGTCAACGGATGAAAATGTCAAGCTCCGAGGCGGTCGGTTCGAGCGATTTTCGGGCATGAATCGCTCGCGTTGGGTGTTCGGAGGGCCGCAGATCGCCTCCTGTGTCCTCGATTTGCGGGTGTCGCGCTCGAGCGACCGGTTTTGGGCGTCCGGAACCGTCGTCGCGTAGCGACGTCGTTCGCAGCGGGTTTGTCAGGGGGGTTAGGCTTCGGTCAGGGCGTGGTCGACCCCGGAGCGAAGCGCAGGTTCTGGGACTGGGGCCTGCCGCGCAGCTTGCCCCGCAGAGGGCCTTGATACGTCGCGTCCCATTGGCGGCGGCCACGCCCGGCTTCGGCTTCGGTGCTTTGGCTTGCCAGTCGGCGACGAGCTGGCGGTACGCGTGCTCGGCCTGCTCGGCGAGCTCTCGTTCTCGGCGGCGGACTTCTTTTAGCGAGTAGCCGGCGGCCTTGCCTTTCTGGCCGCGGCGTGAGGGCATTCCGGCGCGCAGCTCGAGCTTGCGGAGCTTCTGCTGCGGTCAGCGACGTGCGCTGCGAACGCGTAGTCCTCGCCCTTGATGATCAGGTGCCAGCAGAGCACCGCGAGCTTGCGTGCGGTCGCGACGATCGCGATCTGCATCCCGCGTCGGGAGCGGACCGCTCATAGAACGCGCGCAGCGGGCCCGGGGTCTTGACCGCGACCCACGCGGCCTCGACGAGCATCCCGCGGGCGTGCGCACGACCGTGCTTGGTGATCCGCCCGTGGCTGGCCGGCGCTGCCGCCGGACTGGCGCACCCGCGGGTTCAGCCCGAGGTAGCTGACCAGCTGCTCCGGGCTGGGGAAACGGTGGAAGTCGCCGACCGCCGCGACGATCGACAGCGCGACGGTCGCGTCGACACCCGGGATCGTCATCAGCCGCTTGACCTCCTCGCGCTCCAAGCGCGACCCGGCCGAGCTCGGCATCGATGATCCGCAGCTCCTGGCCGTGGAAGTCGAGCTGGCGCAGCAGCGCCTCGACCGCTGAGCTCCTCATCCGGCGGGAGCGGCTGGTTCGCCAGCCAGCAGCGGCCCTTGATCCCGAACAGGTCCGCGGCCGGGCAGCGCGGCACGAGGTTGCGGTGCAGGATCGCCTGCACCTGGTTCTTCAACCGCGTGCGCTGGCGCACGATGTGCGCCCGGCGGGCGACCTGCCGGCGCAGCGCCTGGGTGCGCTCATCCGGCGATCCACACTGCCGGCAGATAGTCGGCCGCCAGCAGCTGCGCCAGCACCTCGGCGTCGACCTTGTCGGTCTTGACCTTCGCCTCGGCGATCGCGCGGGTCTTCATCGGGTTGGAGATCACCACCCGCGCGACCCGAGGAGCGATCAGCCGCACGATCGCGTGCGTGTTGCACGTCGCCTCGATCGCGACCTCATCGGTCGGCAGCAGGCTGTCGGCGAACAGTCCGGAGCGCCTCCGGAGTCGTCGCGACCTGCCCGGCCTGGCGCACCAGACCGTCCTCCCACACCGCGATCTGCGCGAACTCGCGATGAACGTCCAAGCCAATACCTGCGCGGCACTGCTCTGCCCTCCTTCGACTGGTCGATGGCTTGGGAGAGCAGGCGGGCAAACGACACCTACGGATTCGCGCTCGAAGCGCATCCGGGCAAGTCGCAGGGGCGGCCAAGTACTAACACGGGCTCGAAGCCCATCGAACGATGAACGGCCTGCCCGACCTGCGTTTGCTCCCGGATGCCCCTGTCCCGGACGGTCGCACCGTACTCACCAGCCCGGACGCCACCAGCGTCGAGGCGGTCAGGGGTCACAGGGTGCATCTAGCCGCCTTTCATACCGGTTACCAACCTGCTCGAACGCTCACTCGGGGAGGTCAGCCGGCGCACGAAAGTGATGGGCCGGTTCCCCGGCGAGGCCAGCTGCCTCTCGCTCGTCTGGGCGGTGCTCGACCTGTTCTTCAGCCACGCCAGCAACGGCGCCACGTTCACCGACGTCGACCGCCAACACCTCTACCGAATCAAGTACCACCAAGCCGACCCCGACACGCTCGACGAGGAGGTGACCGCCGCCTAGACTCACCCCGGGAACCTAAACCGCGAACGAATCTACAGCGGAAACTGGACGCGACTGCGTCGTGGCGGAAGTCTCGGAATGCGCGGGAGGCGGGACGCTCCCGGCGACTGCCGAATCGCCGGGAGGAACCAGCGGTGTCTGCCTTGCGGTGAGAGCGTCGCTGTTAGACCCCCTGTGTCAACCTCGGGCGGCGATGAGGCGTTGCAGGGCGGTGTGTTGTAGCGGGTCGTAGGTGTCGTGGTCTTGCCAGAGGCGCCAGATGATTTGGCTCCACGCGCGGCCGAGGATGCGCGTGGCGTGGGTGTGACTGGCGCCGCGGGCGCGGGCGCGGTCATAGATGTCGGCGGCCCAGGGGTTGTGCCGGCGGCTTGCGTCAGCGAGGGTGCAGAACGCTTGTCGTAGCCGGTGGTCACACGCCCATCGGAACTGCGCGTGTTTGGCTTTGCCGGACTCGACGGCGACGGGGCATTGGCCGCCGTCGGCGGCGAGGGCTCGGTAGGTGGGGTAGCGCTCGCGGCAGTCGCCGATCTCGGCGATCATCGTTGCGGCGCACAGCCATGAGTCCTGTGCGATGAAGAGTGAGCGAAACGTGGCGCAATCGGGGTGAGCCTCGAGGGCGCGGCGGATCTCGATCGTCAGTTCGCTGATCCGCTTGACGACCGGCTCAAGTGCGGAGACGAGAGCGAGCACGATTTGCCGGCGGGCTTGCATCTCGAGCTCGCCGGCGCGTCCGTCGGCGCCTGCTCGGAGCTTCGTGAGCAGCTCGCGAGCGGGCTTGCGGCCCGGATAGCCGTTGCGCTTGAGGAACGCGTCGAGTCGCTGCTCGCCCAAACGGCGGGCATCGAGGGGGGTGGGGTAGCGCTTCAGAAACGCGAGCGCGATCTGCGTATCGACCGAGCAGAACACGTTGCTGGCGCCGGGCCAGAAGGTCGCGAGCTGGTCTCGCAGCTGGTTGGCCAACCCCACCCGTGTGCGCACCAGGCTGTCCCGCGCCCTGGTCATCGCGCGCAGCGCTTTGGTCTGGTCTGAGTCGGGCACCAGCACCCGGAAGCGATGGCTGTCGGTCCGCGCCAGTTCGGCCAGCACGAAGCTGTCAAAGCTGTCTGACTTGCCGCCCGCGACGCTGAACCGCGGCCGCATCGCCTTGACCTGGTTGGGATGCACCGCGACCACCGCTAACCCCGCGTCGAGCAGCCGCTCGATCAACAGTCCGTCCGGCCGCTCCAGCGCGACCAGGGCAACGTGCAAGCGCACCAGCCTGGCGCACAACGCCCGGATCCCCGGCTCGGTGTGCCGATAGCGCTTGCCCTCCAGGATCCGCCCCCGCTCGTCGACCACGCACACCGCGTGCTCCTCGCTGGCCCAGTCGACCCCAGCGAACCGCCCGTCACTCATCACCCTCACTCCCTTCATCCGACCTGGTTGACACGGGTCGGCGCGAGGTACCCTGGCGGTTGCTTACTGATGGCGCTCTAAGGGCGCGACCTCCTGTTGCCGCTCTACGGGCACCTCGACGGAACGTCGGGAAGGCGCTGGTCTAAAAGCGGCCCTCTGACCGGGCAAGCCCAAAGCGGCGCTCTTCCCGACATCCGCCGACCAGCGAAGCTTGACCAGTAAGACCGATGCGGAAGCGTCGGGGATGAGTGCTGCTTGGCGCTCAACGGGAAAGCCTTTGGGGTCGCCGATCCGGATGGCGCGGAATGCTCTGTTCCGCAAGCCTTCGCGTGAGCACCGCTAAGGCGCACGACGCAGAAGGTTTGGGCAACGCTGGATCGCGCAAGTGCGGGAAGGAGACGTGATCACAAGCAGACATCCTCCGAACGGGACGCTTGTTACGGCCCGCCCGATCCAGGTTCAACGTGTCTTTCGGCCCCATTGGGCGACCATCAGCCAGTTCAACGGCATCACACCGCCAGCGGAACTCAACTCGTCGCGCAGCCGCTGTTCAAGCGTGTCGACACGAATCTCAGCTTCGGTGGCCAGCCCGTATTCGACGATCTTGGGCAGCATGCTGGCGGCGAAACGTGCCCACCGACGCGGCGCAACCGTGGGTTCGCCCATGTGAAGCCCAATCTCAGCGAGCGGCCTCGGCTCTGGCTCAAGGCCTGCTTCGAGCATCCGGCCGAACAGCTCCGTCCCCATCTCCAACCGCGCACCGGAACGCTCAAACGTCGCGCTCAAAAGGTCCAGCAGCCAGGTCAACAGCGGATGTCGCGCCGCCGAGACTCCCGTGACCGTCCCGACCCACTCGTGAAAAGCGGCGATCCCGCCTGGGCGAAGGTTCTCAGCGAAGTGCCGCAACGCGGCCGTTGGGTCACTGAAGAACATCAGCACGAACCGGCCGACAACAGCGTCAAACGGCCGCTCGAAGTCGATCGAGCCCGCGTCGCCGTCACGGAACGCAACATTTGTGATCCCTAGCTCGGCACGCCGTGCGTGTGCCACCCCGATGGCCGCCGGGTCGATGTCAACCCCCAAGACAGAACCGTGCTCACCCACGACCTGACTTACGAGGAACGAGACGTCGCCGACACCGCAGCCGACGTCGAGGACGCGCATCCCAGCGCACACGCCCGCCGCCCTCAGCATCCGTTCCGTCAGCGGCCGCATCAACTCCGCCTGCTCGATCAGCCGGTCGTACTCGGCCCCAGTGCGGCCCAGCACATACTCGCTGTCCTCCATCGCCCGCCTCCTGCGTCGCACGCTACACCGAAGCAACCATATCCTCGACCGGCCAACCGAGAACCGAGGCGCCTCGACCCCGCCAGATGCGCCGTTCCCCTCCCTGCCGATCGAGGAAGTCTCGCGACATCAAATCGAGCCCTTCGACGTTGCCGGGTCGAGCGGATCCAGCGCTCCCCGCGAGCGCTGACCCGGCTGTTGCTCCACGCCGATACGGGCAGGCTTGCGAACGCGATTCAGCCCGGCGAACCCTCCTCCCTTGATCGACGAGGGGCAGCTCGGCGCCGTCGCTGATAGCAGTCTGAGGCGCATAGCCGAGAGCGCTGGGTGTTGCTCACACGCAGCGGCGCCCGACCCCTTGCTGCTGTTCGCTGCCCAGCCAGGCCGTAGCAATGCCCGAGGCGTCAGCTTGTGTTCGATGGCGCTGTTTCGAACGTTACGGTCGTTCCCACCGCGGACTGCACGAAGGCCTCGGGCATGGCGCGGGCGATCGCGTGGACCGCCCTCCAGCCCGAGCAGTGCGCGGGCAGGACGCGACCAACGCGGGCGGCGCGTAACGCTTCGACCGTTGGTTGGATGCGCGCTTCGAACAGTCCGCCGGTGAGATGCAGGCCACCGAGAAGGCCAGCGATGCGGGCCTCCCCGGTCAGACGTTGGGCGTGAAACAAGACGTTGATCACGCCCGCGTGCGAACACCCGGAGATGATCACCAAGCCGCGGTCGCGCACGTTGACGATGAGTGCTTGGTCGTCCCAGATCATCGGATCGGGCTGCCAACCATCGCCCTCCCGCGCCTCGTGGATCGGAAAGCCAGTCTCGAACTCGGTGACCCGCTCGACCTGCCCGGAGACCAGAACCGTGCCGTCGAGCAGGAGGCTGTGCGCGCGCTCCTCGACCACCTCAAGGCCCTCCGGCCTCAAGGTCGTGACGGCTCGGCGGCGGCAGTCGCAGCTCGCCGCCCGAGGGAAAGGCGATTCTTCGCTCGCGCCACGCGTCGGGGTGAATCACCAGCGGCAACCGCGAGCGCCCCCGACGGCGGATCAGCCCCTCAAGGCCGCCGTGATGATCGGCGTGGCCGTGCGAGATGACGATCGCACGCAAGTCACCTACCGGCACCTGAAGCACGTCGAGGTTGCGGGCCAGCGCGTGTGGCGTGAGGCCGGCGTCGTAGAGCACAGTGCGCCGGTCGCCGTCCCGCTCGACACTGACCAACGCGGAGAAACCATGCTCGGCAACCAACTGCTCAGCCGCGCCAAAGTCCCGCGCATGGTAGCGAGCCACGCCCTCCTCGCCGGCCATCAGCACATCGAGGAAGTTGTCGATCACGACCGTCACCTCGACGCGGTCAACCGGGGCGAGCACGCGCCGATCCTACGCCGGCGAACCCGCCCGCGCCAACGAAGCTCAGAACCACGAGCCGCCGGAGACTTCGCATGCCTGCCCCCGCGTCGCGGAAGGCTGGGCATTGTCCATGCGCAGCTACTGCTCTGGAACGAACTCGACACTCTCGCCCGTCGCGGCGAGAGTGCCCCAACGATCGAAACGGGGCAGTCCCGACCGCCTACAAGCGGGCGCTGTCAATACTCGGCGCTCGGTGCTGCCCGTTCGGCCTCTAGCTCTGTCCCCTTGACTCCGAGCGTCGGTGAGATCACCGTTGGGTTGGAACGATCAACACGCCACACTGCGCGTTGTGTGCGAGGTCGTTAGGCACCGATCCCAGTATCCGTCGAGGTCCGGACATTCCACGGTTGCCCACCACGATCATCTGCGCGCCCTCAGTCTCAGCGATCTTCATCAGCTCTGCTGGCGCACTGCCTGCGCGGAGGTGTGTTTGCACCGTGACCCCCCGGGCCTCGAGTCGTTCGCTTGAATCAGCCACGGCCTTCTCGGCGAGGGCAGCCGCCCTCTTGGGGTCGCCGGCAGACTCCAGAACCATGACGATGTGTAACGGCACGCCCAGCGTCTTGGCTAGTTCGGCGGCGCGATCCACCGCAAGCTCGGCGCTCGCTGACCCGTCGGTTCCGACCACAATCGGATCACTCGACATGCTGCCCTCTCCTGTCCGGCGCACTACCTCGCGCGCGCGGGTCACACGGTCAAGAGTCGAACGATCCTACCTCAGGAGCGAACCGTGGACGAACAGCCGAATATCAGACCAACTCAGATCCCCCGCCAGATACCAGCCGCTCGGCCACGATCGCGAAGATGGACAGGCAGCAGTCTCAAGCGCGACCAGCTGGAGCACGATCACGGCCACCGCGATGCGCTCTCGCCTCTCGCCCATTGCGAGACTCTCGGCGTGGAGACCAAACCCACGTTTCGTGGCTTCGTCCGGGCTCTGTGGCCGCTGGTCAGCAACCAGGCGGGCGCGAGCTGAAGAAGATGGGTCAAGTGCGGCCAGAGTTAATGCGGGTTGTCTACTCGCACCTGAGCGACGAGGAAGCGGCCAATCGCCTCCGAGACGTGGTGCGGTCCGACCCATCAGGCGCGAGAGCAACGCTCGCCTACGTCACGCGGATACGCGACGGTTCATCGGAATACGAAACGGACCCCGCCTACCGCGTTCTGCGTGCCGCAACGAGCAACGCACTACCTGAGCCGGTCAGCCCGGGGAGGGCGGCGCTTTTTGAACGACAGAGGGAGCTTGGATGGACCCCCCTGGGTGAGGCGTTCGATCAGCTCGCCGACGCCGTTCCCGAGCTCGCAGAAGTCGCACAAACAGTCGAATCCGAGCCATCGACGAGCGACTGGATCAGGCGTGTTGAGAAACTGATCGGGCCACGCTCGCCACAGAGCGATCCACTACTCCGTTCCTCGCTCGCTCTGACCGTCGTCGCGAGATACCTCGGCGTCGTCAGCGGAGGCAGCGACAACGACGGGCTCCGACGACCGGTGTGGTCATCTGGAGCCCCAGCCGCGTTGCAATAGCCTCCGCCGCTCGGATCGAGCTGCGGCACTCTCGGTTGGCGGGAGGACAGTTTCGTTCGGTTTGCGAGACTCGCGGTGTGACCGCGCGTCTGGTGACGATCCCGATCAGCCATTTTTGTGAGAAGGCGCGTTGGGCATTGGATCGCGCCGGGGTTGAGTATGTCGAGCACCCGCATCTGCAGCCCGTCCATGTGGTTGCGGCGCGACTCGCCGGGGGAGGCAGGACGGTGCCGGTGCTGGTGACCGACGAAGGTGAGGTATTGGGGGAATCGGGCAGCCATCTTGCGATGGGCTGATGTGCGGGTCGGGTCCGAGGAGCGGCTCTACCCGGACGGCGATCTGGGCCGCGAAGCCGCAGCGGTCGAGGCGTGGCTCGATCACGGATTCGGTCCGGACGGCCGATTGTGGATGTACAACGGGACGCTGCCCGTGATACGCGAGATGGGACCGTGGGCGCTGGTAGGCGTCCCCAGATGGGAGCGCATCTTGTTCGCGGTCGGTGGGCCTGCGCTGGGTAGCGTGCTTCGCCGCGTGCTCGGCGTCGACGCGGTGGCGGCGAGGGCGGCACTCGGCCGTGTTGACGCCGTCTTTGACGAGATCGCCGATCGGTTGTCGGACGGACGGCGCTTTCTTCTCGGTGACCGGTTTACCGCAGCCGATCTCACATTTGCGGCGCTGTCGGCGCCGATGCTGGTGCCCGCCGGGTACGGGTCGCCGCTCCCGCCTCTGGAGGCGATGCCAGACGCGCTGGCCAAGGAGGTGCGACGCCTGCGAGCTCACCCGGCCGGCGTGTTCGCCGACCGGGTGTACGCGGACGAACGCGTCCGTCCGGCTTCCAATCCCGACTGAGCGTGCAGAGCTTCCGCTACCACCGTGGCTACTGCGTTCGTGCTCGAGTAAGAGCCTGAAGAGTGCTCAGTTGATCGACAGGCAGCAGTCTCAAGCGCGACCAGCTTGAGCACGATCACGGCCAAACGCGATGCGCTGTCGCTGTTAGACCCCCTGTGTCAACCTCGGGCGGCGATGAGGCGTTGCAGGGCGGTGTGTTGTAGCGGGTCGTAGGTGTCGTGGTCTTGCCAGAGGCGCCAGATGATTTGGCTCCACGCGCGGCCGAGGATGCGCGTGGCGTGGGTGTGACTGGCGCCGCGGGCGCGGGCGCGGTCATAGATGTCGGCGGCCCAGGGGTTGTGCCGGCGGCTTGCGTCAGCGAGGGTGCAGAACGCTTGTCGTAGCCGGTGGTCACACGCCCATCGGAACTGCGCGTGTTTGGCTTTGCCGGACTCGACGGCGACGGGGCATTGGCCGCCGTCGGCGGCGAGGGCTCGGTAGGTGGGGTAGCGCTCGCGGCAGTCGCCGATCTCGGCGATCATCGTTGCGGCGCACAGCCATGAGTCCTGTGCGATGAAGAGTGAGCGAAACGTGGCGCAATCGGGGTGAGCCTCGAGGGCGCGGCGGATCTCGATCGTCAGTTCGCTGATCCGCTTGACGACCGGCTCAAGTGCGGAGACGAGAGCGAGCACGATTTGCCGGCGGGCTTGCATCTCGAGCTCGCCGGCGCGTCCGTCGGCGCCTGCTCGGAGCTTCGTGAGCAGCTCGCGAGCGGGCTTGCGGCCCGGATAGCCGTTGCGCTTGAGGAACGCGTCGAGTCGCTGCTCGCCCAAACGGCGGGCATCGAGGGGGGTGGGGTAGCGCTTCAGAAACGCGAGCGCGATCTGCGTATCGACCGAGCAGAACACGTTGCTGGCGCCGGGCCAGAAGGTCGCGAGCTGGTCTCGCAGCTGGTTGGCCAACCCCACCCGTGTGCGCACCAGGCTGTCCCGCGCCCTGGTCATCGCGCGCAGCGCTTTGGTCTGGTCTGAGTCGGGCACCAGCACCCGGAAGCGATGGCTGTCGGTCCGCGCCAGTTCGGCCAGCACGAAGCTGTCAAAGCTGTCTGACTTGCCGCCCGCGACGCTGAACCGCGGCCGCATCGCCTTGACCTGGTTGGGATGCACCGCGACCACCGCTAACCCCGCGTCGAGCAGCCGCTCGATCAACAGTCCGTCCGGCCGCTCCAGCGCGACCAGGGCAACGTGCAAGCGCACCAGCCTGGCGCACAACGCCCGGATCCCCGGCTCGGTGTGCCGATAGCGCTTGCCCTCCAGGATCCGCCCCCGCTCGTCGACCACGCACACCGCGTGCTCCTCGCTGGCCCAGTCGACCCCAGCGAACCGCCCGTCACTCATCACCCTCACTCCCTTCATCCGACCTGGTTGACACGGGTCGGCGCGAGGTACCCTGGCGGTTGCTTACTGATGGCGCTCTAAGGGCGCGACCTCCTGTTGCCGCTCTACGGGCACCTCGACGGAACGTCGGGAAGGCGCTGGTCTAAAAGCGGCCCTCTGACCGGGCAAGCCCAAAGCGGCGCTCTTCCCGACATCCGCCGACCAGCGAAGCTTGACCAGTAAGCCCTTTTCGACCGTCTGGCTAAAGACAGTTGAAGCTGTGCAGATTGCGTGGCTCCTGCTCAGAGCGGGGGAGATCTTGGAGCTCCCGCCCTCAGAGGGGATCGGTCGTAGTTAGTTTCGGTGCCCTCTTGCTGCGACGTTCACTGCAACTCGGGAGCCGCGGCCACGGCCGCTATGGCTTTGCGAAGGATCCGTGAGACGTGCATCTGGGAGACCCCGATGTGCCGCGCGATCTCGTGCTGCGTGAATTCGCGGCCGAAGCGCAACAGCAGCACCTTGCGCTCCCGCGGGTGCAACCTTCGAAGCGCGTTTCCACACCTCACGGAGGTCTCGACCCGCTCGTATTCTGAGTCCAACTCACCCACCGTCTCGCGTAGCACCAGCGGTTCGTCGTCCTCGGCCGCGCACGGCGCATCCAGCGATCCATGCCGAGAGGCCGCGAGCGCACCTTGTGCCTCGGCGACCTCGCCAAGCTCGAGGCCTAGATGCCCTGCGATTCTCTCGGTGGACGTGTCGGAACCGGCAGTTGCCAGGAGCTCGTCCTGGGCGCGGCTGACTTGAACAGCGCGTTCCTGGACCGAACGAGGGACGTGCACCCGCCAAGCTGTGTCTCGGAAGTGCCGCCGGATCTCGCCGAGGATCGTCGGCCGCGCGTAGGCGGCGAACGACACGCCCCGTGCAGGCTCATATCTGTCGACTGCTTTGATGAGCCCGACACTGGCTGCTTGGTAGAGATCCTCGACCGGCTCGCCTCGTCCTGCATAGCGGCGCGCGAGCTGGCGCGCCTCGGGGAGGAACCGGAGGATGATCGCCTCCCGGGCGCGAGCGTCACCCGCCGAGCAGCGACTGAACAGCTTCCGGAGATCGGGCGCCGACCCGTCCCCTGGCTCCGGCATGCGAGCATGCCACTGCGCCGTCATACGTGGCTCCCATCGGTGTCGCGCCTACGGGGTTAGCTGACGGGCTCGCGATCGCATCTGATACCACCGCTACAGCCGGAACACCGGCCGACTCGCCCCAACAACTCGGGTTCCCCGCCCACCGCGTCTGAGTCGCGCGGTGGCTCGGCTATGTCAGCCGCGACTATAAAGCCGACCGATGCCGGTGACAAGGAGGAGCGTGGAATGCCCCCCTGGTTTGATCGAGCACCAGCGCTGATGGATCGCTGCTGCTTCCGTGGGCTGCGGCAGCGTGGGCTGTAGAGCTGGGCGGGTAATTGTCCAGCTCTCAGAGGAGGGAGTCATGTCTTCTGTTCAGCCGTTGCTTGATGCTGCCGGGCGGCGCCGCTCGCCGGCGACCTCGTCAGGGTTCCGCACCGGGATCGCTCCGCGCAACAAGGGCCAGCGTTACTCCGCCGACCCGCCGACCGTTGATGAGATCGTCGCCGTAATGCGTCAAGCCGGCCGTGATCGTCATGGGCATCGCCTGAGTGCTCTGATCGTCGTGCTGTGGCGCGCCGGGCTACGGATCAATGAGGGGCTGTCTTTGACCGAGACCGACCTTGATCAGCGTCGGGGCTGAATTCTGGTCAGGCACGGCAAGAACGACCGCCGCCGCGAAGTCGGCATGGACGCCTGGGCATGGACGGCGATCGAGCCATGGCTGGCCGATCGCCTGGTTCTGCCGGTCGGGCCGCTGTTCTGCGTGATCGACGGACCGACCCGCGGACGGGCGTGGTCAGCCAGTGCTGCACGGGTCGAGCTTCGCCACCTCGCGCTCAGGGCAGGAGTCAGGCGGCGGTTCGCGCCCCACCAGCTGCGCCACGCGCATGCCGTCGAGCTGATGCACGAGGGGGTCCCGCTGCCGCTAATCCAGCGCCAGCTCGGCCACTCGCACCTCTCCACAACCGGCACCTACCTGGAGGGGATCAACACCGAGGAGATCATCTCCACCGTCCACGCCAGGCGGGCGCCAATGATGCACGCCAGCGCGGGCCTCGCCCTGTAGCAGGCACCTGCGGGAGCGCGGCCGCGCTCCCGCACCCGGCCCCTGCTCTCAAGCCAAGCAGCGGCCACACCTCAGCGATGCTGGTAGCCCGATGGGGAAGCGCAGCCCGGACTGCCCATCCTCGCGCACCTCGGAGCACCGCCTCGGAACTGTCAGCCGGAGGCGTGGTTGCGGACTTCGAACGAGGTCTCCTCTGGCGGGGCCTGGAATCCGCCCTCGATGCCTTCTTGCATGCGTGGCATCAAGATGCCATCGCGGAACTGCTCCCAGCTTTCCTGGGAATCGTGAACGGCCACGATTATCCAGCCGTCATCCGTCGCACCGGCAACGTGAAGCACCTGCCCGTCCGGCAGGCTGCCGTCGCTTGGATGTACAGCTGCGATGGACGCCTTGTACTGGTCCTCGGTACCGCCCGCGAAGCGGTGTACCACTCCATACGCCATGTCTGCGCTCCTCAGTTTGAAACAACGATGATCGGCCCCGCATCCGGGCCGATGAACCTCGTGTGATCCTGCTATCCCTCCACCATGCCCACGATGGTCTCGGGCCGCACACTGTCGTACTTCATCGCCTCGGCGGCCTCGGCGCTCTGAAGAGCCTGCTCCCAGGCCGAAATGTCAGGGACCTCGACTATGAGCCCAACGCGATTGGAGCCCTGCATATCGCGAAACGGTCGCGCGGTAATGCCCATCGGGCCGAAAAACTCCTCACGCTTGGACGAAGCAAGCCAGTGGTCGACGTCGTCGACTTCGTGGAAAACGAGCAGAGTAGGCACCTAGCCCCCTTTCTATGCAACACCTGGCGCTGCGTTCGGTCGCATCCTGCCGCGCCGACCCTACTTCTCCCGCAGTTCCAGATCAAGCGCCGAACGGATCTATAACGCACGGCGATGCTGCCCCTTAGATCGAATGGGAGCTACCCGAACTATGTGGCGTTGACGGCGCTGTGGAAGCGCTGCCGGGCGACGTCTGAAAGATCGCCGCTGAGCCACACCTCCGAACCGACATCGTGCGCGATCAGCAAGATCTGATCGGCGTCGTAAACGGTGATGTGATCGCAGACTTCCGGGATCGCGAGGCGGTCGGCGAGAGCACGAAGATCGTCAACGTTCTGATCGGTCAGCGGGACGTGAAAGCCCTGGGGCCGGGGCCACACGGTCCCCCAGAGGTCATCTCGCTGGGGCTCGACAGAACGATCGTAAAGCAGCGTCTTCGCCTCCGGAACTATCGAGGTTCCTTCGATGAACATGATTGAGGCGCGCGGCATTGCTGCGACGATGCCTGCAAGCAACGCGTCGAGGTCCGGGACGCGTCCGGCGCTTTGAAACGGCGGCCCCGGTGCTAGCTGGTTCCCGAAGGCGCCATCGGCAAGTGCACGCATGACCGCGT
Organism: uncultured Solirubrobacterales bacterium; assembly: GCA_963826395.1. Taxonomy (GTDB): domain Bacteria; phylum Actinomycetota; class Thermoleophilia; order Solirubrobacterales; family Solirubrobacteraceae; genus Palsa-465. Next base: position 891,081 of record CAWGWP010000001.1, read on the forward strand.
TAGCGTCCTCTGGATCTACTCCCTCGGGATAGTTCGCCCGTTTCATCGCGACCGATGATTTCAAAACCACGCGTGGTGGTGAGGCTTCCGCTCTGATCGAACAGCAAGGGCCTCAACGAGACCGCCATGCTTCCGAATCGCCGGGGCGCTGCAGCAGTCGGGGCGAATCCGGAACCGGACCTCGCGCGAGCGGTCGGGCTGAGGGTCACTTGACGGACAAGCAGCAGCCTGGCGTCAGCTTTGGTGCTCGATCAATCCGGCACTGTGCTCGTGTCGCCGAGGGTCTCGACAGATGTCACGAGGGCGTTCTGCAAGGCGTTGGGGTCTAACCGCGCCCGTCACGAGGGTCGCGCCACTTCGCGGCGCACCGACTCGTCGACCTTGAGATTAAAGTGGATCCGATCTTGGGTCGACATTGAGATCACAGGGGCAATGTCTTCCCAAGATGGCATCTTCGTGACAAGAGTCGGGGTGACTGATGATCGAGGTCGCGGCATCGAACGAATACCAGCGCGCCGCTGCGCTACGTGAGGCGACCTGGCAGCTCCTGGAGGAATACAGGCGTCGGCGGGTTGGTGAAGCGCGCGACTCGAAGATCATCGTGGGCTTGCAAGACGCGGCCAACCGCCTCGGTGCTGTCGAGCGGTCGCTGCTGGAGCACCCCGGCAACACGCGCGATGCGGAGCGGTCAGTTGCGCCGACCGTGCCGACGGGTGAGCGCGACGATGCGGCTCAGAGCGAGCCCGATCCGCACCCCAACGCTGAGGCCGCAATCGTCCTGACGCTCGCCGAGGTGTTCGTGCCGCTTGCTTCCTCGCGGGTCGACGAAGCAGAGCGCTGGCTCCGCATCATGCACGGCTACGGAACCGTCGGACAGGGACTGCAGGAGCTCGGCATGCCCTGCGGACAACTGTCGACACCTTCGCTACCGCCACGGCGTGGTCTGAGTCCGGTGGCTGCGGTCCCGTCCGAAGCCGCCCACTTCGCCCGTGAGCGCGGGGCAGCAGCGATCGCGACGATCGACGTGCTGTTCGCAGTGATCTTGTTATATGGGCCGCTCTTCGACCGGGCCCTCTACACAGCGACCGGCAAGCGCCGAAGCGACCTGCTGGCAACCCTTGTGGGCCGCGAGCCCGTCGCGGCCTAGGGCCCGACCGGTTGGAACTCAAAGGGCAGCGTAGGAGGCATCAGGACCATCCTGATGAGCCCGCTGCCCCCGAAACGCTGGCGCATAAACGCACCTATCCGGGCGGGGTTCTTTCAGGGATGTCGCCAGATCCAATACTGAGACGAGGATTACACGAATGGATCGAGTCACCATGACCGCTGATGAGCTTGAGACGATTCAGCAGGAACTTCGCCAGCTTCAGAGCGTTGGCCACCCAGAAATCGCAGCTCAGATCAGGACCGCGCGCGAATGGGGCGATCTGAAAGAGAGCGCCGAATATCACGCTGCAACAGAGGACGAGTCACACCTAGAAACCCGTATTGCCACGCTCCGCGAGCAGATCCGCAGCACGGTGGTGATCCAAGTGACAGGGTCGGCAGAGGTCGTGCAGCACGGATCAAGGGTGTCTTACACCGACGTCAACACGAACCGTAACCAAACGTTCAAGATCGTCTCCCCACACGACGCGCGACCGTCCGAGGGTACCCTGTCGGTTGCCTCCCCCGTGGCGAGAGGGCTTATCGGCCGCCGGGTCGGTGAAGTGATCGAAGTACAGACACCCACCGGCGTCCGCAGACTGTCCGTCGATTCGATCAGCTGATATCCAGCACAAGCACTCGTCAACTCGGCTCCGCTTCCCCTTCGGGCTAACACCATCGGTGTCGAGGCCCGAGTGACACCGCTGGATCCGCCGGGCCATGCAGAAGTCGGCGCGACCGAGCAGCGCGTCCCAGCGATCGCGTTCCCGAAGAGCGATCGTCTCGCGGCGCTGGTAGCTCGCGATGCCTTTGGCGACGGCGGAGTCGTCCGAGAGTTCCGCCTTTTCGGGCAAGAGCGGCAGTCTGGCGTCGACAACGAGATGCCTGGTTCTCGATCTTTGCGATCGTGGCCCAGCGGGCTGGTCATCTGGCGGGCGATCTGAGTTGGTTTGTTATTCGGCTGTTCGTCCACGGTTCGCTCCTGAGGTAGGATCGTTCGACGCTTGAGCGTATGACCCGCGCGCGCGAGGTAGTGCGCCGGACAGGAGAGGGCAGCATGTCGAGTGATCCGATTGTGGTCGGAACCGACGGGTCAGCGAGCGCCGAGCTTGCGGTGGATCGCGCCGCCGAACTAGCGAAGGCGCTGGGCGTGTCGGTACACGTCGTCATGGTTCTGGAGTCTGCCGGCGACCCCAAGAGGGCGGCTGCCGTCGCCGAGAAGGCCGTGGCTGATTCAAGCGAACGACTCGAGGCCCGGGGGGTCACGGTGCAAACGCACCTCCGCGCAGGCAGTGCGCCAGCAGAGCTGGCGAAGATCGCCGAGGCTGAGAGCGCGCAGATGATCGTGGTGGGCAACCGTGGAATGTCCGGACCTCGACGGATACTGGGATCGGTGCCTAACGACCTCTCACACCACGCGCGGTGTGACGTGTTGATTGTCCCAACCCAGCGGTGATCTCACCCGGCGGTTCTGCGAGCCTGCCTGCGCTCGGAGTCAAGTAGACAGAGCTAGAGGCCGGACGGGCAGCATCGAGCGCCGAGTATTGACAGCGCCCGCTTGTAGGCGCGGTCGGGACTGCCCCGTTTCGATCGTCGCGAGAGGAGCGTCCGCTCGTCCTGCGCTTCTGCTTACCGATCAGAGAGTAGGCGTCTGTAGATGTAGCCAACAGGATCCTGCGTCTCGTCCGCATCGGCAGCGAGCGCGAGGGCGCTGGGCCGGCTAGCGATCGCCTTGTGGGTCGTTGCGGCCGCGGCTCGCAGGAGTCCAAGCGATGGCTAGCGGTGCGGCTCCTGCCAGCGGCGTGGATCGCCGGCTTGCGAAAACAGCGTTAGAGGAAACTGCCGTTGCGCTCCTGGCCGATCTCCGCGAACGTAGATGCTGTGCTGACTCCCGGGTCTGAGCGGAAGCTGAAGCCGAACTCCGAGCCCGTGATCTCGGCCGTCGACTCGGCGACAGCGAATTGTCCTGCGAACGCCGCGGGGTCCGTGGCCGGTACGGTGCTGTCTTTCCCGCGTTGTATCGCGGGGCCGGTCGCCCTCCACTTGACGCGTAGGCTCACCACGCCCGGCGTGCCCTCCAAGAAAGCCGGGTCCCCGAACGCGAAGCTGTCGATCACACCCACATTCTCGACCTCGAGGGCAGCGCGATCGCCGTCGTTGCTGAAGTGCAACTCATCGGCCGGAAGCGTCCAGAACAAACCCGACGCGAGAATCCCGCCGTTGAGATCGTGGACATGCGCGCCCGAACTGGGCTCGTAGAGGTCCACTCATATGAGCGCGAACTTCCCGAAGCGCCCGACGCCGTCCGATGCCACGTACGTGCCCTCGTACCCCCGGATATCGGTCTCGAGGTTGTACGTCTTCCCGTCGCTGCCCGTCGCGGTGCCCGCGTGGAAGGCCACCGCGGAGAAGCCTTGAAAGTCGAAGATCGTGGTGGGGTCGACATCGAAGCCCGTCAGCGTGGTCTTCGAGAATGGAAGCGTCACGCTCGGATCACCGGGGACCCACACATGGATCCCCGGAAGGAAACCCCCGGGGATCGGTTGTGGGGGTACGACCGAGGTTCGATCTTCGTCCCCGCTGTTGTTGGAGGCAGCACCGCGAGGAGGCCACGCCAACGGTCCAGCGACACCAGCGGTGGCCACGGCCGCGGCCTGAACAAACCGGCGCCGATTAAGCGCAGAAGCGCCAACGCGCTTAGGCTCCATAGTCCCTCTCCCTCTGGAGCTGACGGGTGTTGACGTCGATTGTCTCGCCGCCACGTGGGCCAGTCAAGCGCGATTTCAGGGGCGACCGCTCGCCGATGCTCCCGCGGATCCGGCATCACCGCACACCGGATTCCGCCAGCCAAGCAGGAGAGCGACTCGTGGTTGCTGCTCGCGAGCAAGAGAAACACTCTGGGCCACCTCGAGCCAGACCGCTCCTTAGGGCTAGGACCAATCGGTGACGCCGTACTGCTCCTTGCAGACGAAGCGGAAGTGGCAGGAGGCGGGGGGCGTCCGTGTTCATGCCGCCCGGTGATTTCTTTCATCCCACGGCCCCCTGGCTCCGCGCGAATGCGTGGCGACCAAGGGCAACTTCAGGGTCCGGGCTGCCGCTAGCTGCGGAACCGCCAGCAGGGCGGCCGGCATGGAGCCCCTAGCAGGCTGGTGCTGGCACTTGTCCGTCCAGGCACGGAGGACCGGGAAGCACACGCTGTGCGTGGCCGGACGCTGCTCCGCGATCTGAACGCGATGTCTCGATCTCCGAACCGCCGCAGCCGGCCTCATCCGGCCAGCCGTGGCCGCGCTCACTGGCGCACGGATCTCGGAGCTGTGCGGCCTCACGTCGGTAGATGTGCGCATTGATGATCTCGACGATGCCGAGATCGACTTCGGCTGGCAAATCGATCGGCATGGCAACAGGCGACCGACCAAGACCGACGGCTCGGCGCGGACTGTTCCGATCCCGCGAGAGCTCGCTCTGGTCCTCGGCCGTCATAAGCTCGCGGCTAGGTACTGTGGCTCGACTGATTTCGTGTTCGCGACGAGCACAGGCAGGGGCACTTCAGCTGCGCAACGTCTCTCGTGCTCTGCGGGAGGCACAGACTCGAGCGATGGACACGAACGGACGCCCGGCGTTCCCGATTCTTCACCAGATGGACGCCACAGGAAGGCACGTGCCGGTTCCTCGGGGATCAGTCCCCTCGATGCACTCTTTCCGTCACACCGTGGCCTCTCGCGCTCTGCTGGCGGGCGAGAGCGTCGACGAGGTGGCCTTTCTCCTCGGCCACAGGGATGGCACGGTGACCCGGACCGTGTATGTGCGGGAGGTAGCCGACGCCCGGCGCCGGACAATGAGACGATCCCGGATAGCGACGGAATTTGCTGGTGCGCTCAGCGCAGCTTTGGGGTCTGATGCCAAACGTGATGGCTAACGCCGGAGCGGGTCCGCGCGAACCGTCACTATTTGTGTCTGACCAAGCTTCTTCCAGGCGTCAGGCGCGAGGATCTAGCGGCAGCTGAAGATCCGGACGAGGGCATGCGCGTTGCGCTCGCTGCAACGCAGAAGCTGAAGCAGGCGTACGGCGAGCGCCTGGTTGACGTCGTGCTGTTCGGATCGTGGGTCCGCGGCGAGGCCCACGAGGAGTCTGATGTGGATCTGCTGGTGGTGCTCGACCAGCTTCACGCTCGAGCGGCCGAGAGGAATCGGATCGTGGAGATCCTGTTTGACCTCGAGGCCGACTTGCGACGCGCCATCCAGGCCTTCCCCGTCGATCGCGAGGACGTCATGGCTGATGGTTCGACGTTCGTTGGCTCCGCACTGCGGGAGGGAGTCAGCGTGTTACAGGGCGGATCCTGATCCGGCTATCAGCCAGTCATGAGGAGCTCGACGCAGCTCGTCAGCTGGTCGAGAGCGGTTATCCCCGCCAGGGAACATCATGGGCCTACTACGCCGCGTTCTAAGCGGCGCGAGCGGCGCTCGAGGCTGACAGCGACGATCCACCCAAGACGCACACCGGGCTTAGGAGCAGGTTGGCCGACTTTGCGCGATCTACGCCGATGCTCGGACCCGAGGCAGGGCGTGCGCTTAGCCAGCTTGAGACGAGCCGAACAGAAGCCGACTACGGGGAGCCTTCGATGACCGCCAATGAGGCCAGCGATGCCATCAGCAAAGCGGAGCAGCTAGTGGAGGTCATCGAGAGATTCCTCGACAGCAGACAACGGAGCCATGGCGAGTGAACGCGCAAAACGCCGGCTTCAGCTCGTAGAGCTCAACGACAAAGGCGTGCGAGCTGGCTTGGTCAGAATCGACGAGATGAGCGAGGACGAGCTCCAAGAGCTGGCGCGTGATGAGCCGCAGATCTTCGTGAATGCGGCCGAAGGGATCATCGCTCGCCGGCAATCGAGCGGGCAGGGGTAGAAGGGTCGATGTTGGTGTCCTATGGAAACCCTATGGAAACCTCAGCCCGCACAAAAGCTGCCACAACCGCCTGGAGCTGAACGGCGAAAGCCTGTGTTTACGGGATAAATCCCGATCCGCAAATCAGCCCACACGCCCGGCGGGGTCATGGTAAGGAAGGGGTCGTCGGTTCTAGTCCGACAGAGGGCTTGGGCGGATCGCCTTGTGGTGGGGGTCTGTAAACACTGCCCTTCGGCCGCGGGGCTCGGCGGATCGATTAGATTGGTGCTATCGAGGGTTCGACCGTCACCGGGTCCGCGTCTGTCATCAAAGAGCTGCCGATGACGCCTGCGGAGGCGGTGACTAACCGTGACCGGTTCGAGGCGAGGCTCGGTCGTCTGTTGCTGCGCGCGCCCGCACGTGTCCAGTTGCGGCTGTCTGGGAAACCGCAGATCCGGCTCGATGGCGAGAATCTCGATCCGGGGATTCAGCTGGCCTTGCGAACGCTCGAGCTTCGCGGGGTCCCGACGATGGTGGGCGCGGCGCACAGCAGTCCCGAGCCCGCTGAGGTCCGCGCGCGGGTACGTCGCGAGGCGCTGATGTTTTCGCTCGTCAAGACCGAGGTCGATGGCGTTCGCGAGCTTGAGATCGACGGTGCCGCCGGCCCGTTGCGCGCCCGGTATTACCGTCCGCACCCCCACTTGAGCCCCTCCGAGAAGCCGCCGCTGCTGGTCTTCTTCCACGGCGGTGGGTTCGTGATCGGTGATCTGGATACGCACGATGAACCATGCCGCATGCTGTGCCGCCATGCCGGGGTCCAAGTTCTGTCGGTCGCCTACCGGCTGGCGCCCGAGCATCCGTTCCCAGCAGCGGTGCACGATGCGCTGGCCGCGTTCAGGTGGGCCGTCGCTCACGCGCCCGAGCTCGGTGCCGACGCTGACCGGGTCGCGGTCGGCGGCGACAGCGCCGGCGGGAATCTGAGCACCGTGACGGCCCAGCTAGCCGCGCGGGATGGAGGCCCAGCCCCGGCGCTTCAGCTTCTGATCTATCCCGCCGTTGATCTCACGGAGGCGCGGGCCGCCTCTGGTCGGCTCTTCGCCGAGGGCTTCTACCTGACCGAGAACGACAGGCAGTGGAGCACCCGGCACTACTTCGCGGGCACCGAGCGCGACGCCACCGACCCGCTCGCCTCGCCCGCGCTCGCCGAAGACCTATCCGGGCTGGCGCCGGCGATCGTGGTCACCGCCGGCTTTGACCCCCTGCGCGACGAAGGCGAAGCGTACGCCGCGGCGCTGCGCAAGGCGGGAACCCGAGTCGTGCTGGATCGTGCGCCGGAGCTGATTCACGGCTTCATCAACATGACGACGGTTCCTGCCGCGCGGGACGCCGCACTCCGGCTCGCCGGGGTCGTGCGCGCGAGCTTCGCGCTCGCAAAGTAGGCCGCCGAGCCCGCGAACTCGCACGCCACACGGAGGTCCGCCAACTGGTCCGTGCCAGCTCTTCTGCCATAGGAATGTCATAGGTGCGACCACTGGTTCGTAAAGGCGGCGGCGTCCAGCGGGCGTCTCCACCTCTTAAGACCAGCTGTCGGTCGAGACCCGAGCGCATGCTGGCAGCTTCGGGTCAATGAACGCGTGCATCGCCAGTGAGATCTATACGCCATGCCTCAGCGAGGCCGCCGCTCACAAGCTTGGGCTCGAGCTCGTCGCGCGTCGTCAGGTGGCGCATCACCCGATGGGCGATTGCAACCCACGCATCCCTGCAAAAACCCTCGAATCTCGTCCGGACGGACCGAGCGGCGGTAGCCCGCGGCTCACGCTCGCAGACCGCTCTATCGATGCCACGAGCCAGCTCGTGCGTTTTAGCGGCACTGCCGCGCTCGGGACACAAGCCGCTACGCGTTCGACCGTGAGGCCACTCGTCTCCGCGCGGTCGCTTTTGTTCCCCGTCGCGCGCCCTCGTCGGCCTCGCGACATGGCGATCACTCATGCCGTCTGGCTGCATCGCGACGTGCTTGCGAGATCGCCGAAAACGCAAACGCCGCGCTCTGTTCGGCGGCAAACGAGGGCGAGAGCGGCCAGCCGCCGCTGCGCAGGCTCGGCGACATGATCACCGCACCGGGGCCTCGTACTAGCGAGACCGAACGCGACGGAGCGTGGCGCTCGAGTCGTAGGCTCCACCGAGGTGGGAGGTAACGGCGTCGTACAGGTTCGCTCCGACCCGCTTGAGGCAGTCGATGTCTCCGCCTGCACAAGTCGATCCGCGAGCAAGTCTGCGCAGGTAGTGGTGGTAGCCGTTCGAGATGCTGTCAAGCGTCAACGGGCCGTGGCACGTGGCGCTGAGCTCCCAGCTTCCGCCGGTCTCCCTGGCGTTCACCACGATCACGATGTGATGACGCTTGACGCCGCTATTGGCCTGACCGGTGACGTAGCCGCTCCACGTTCCGGTCAGAGGTCCGCCGTGGGTCCGGCCGACCGCGGCAACCGGGGTCGCGGCGCAGATTCCTACCACGAGGATCGGCACAAGCCGACGTGACCAGGCCAACATGCGGGCGGGCACAGTAGCAGTGCCCGGGGACGGCAGCGGGTCCAAGCCCGGTCGCAGCGAGTTTTGAACACGTGACGCGCCCCACCACATTACCCGTCCTGACGATCCCAACCGCTCGTGCGCTTATTCACACCGCCCGACCGGATTGGCGACGACGGGATTGCCGGAGGAGTAAAGCTTCGTGAGGCTCGCGGCGGGGCCGTGACTGAGCCCTCCGGAGTCTCGAGATTAGATGCGGGTCGCGGCGCCGTTTGAGCTTGGCTCCTGCTTCGATGTCGGCGCGGTACTCCCGCCGGGCGCCGACCACACGCCTGAGCTCGTTCCAAGGCAGGTGTGTCGCGAAGCTTCGGGAGGCGCGGCGACGACGCGATCTTCAGCAAGACTGGATGTTTGACTCGTGCGGTGGCTCAAGCCAGCGAGTCGATCCAGCGGTCGAGGCGGCGCGCCTCGCGGACAATCAGCTCGGGTTGGCGGAACGTGTTGGTGAGCAGCATGATCCCCTGGTAGGCGGCGATTAGCGCGACGGCGAGGTCGCGCGCGTCGCGTCTGCCCATCGCCCGGAACTGCCGCTCGGCCCAGTCGATCCAAAGCTGCATGAGCTTCGTGCCGGCCTGCCCGAGACCATCGTCTCGCTTGTTGAGCTCCGAGCACAGCGTCCCGTGCGGGCAGCCATACCGCGCCGCTACCTCGCGCCGGGCTGTGAGCAACTTCACGAACGCCTTCAGCCGCGCCTTGGGGCTCCGGTGGCGATCGAACGATGCGAGCGCCGTCTCGATGTCCTGTGCTTGGGCGTCGATCGCCGCCTGCACGAGTTCGTCCTTGGTCTTGAAGTAGTAGTAGACGTTGCCCACGGGCACGTCCGCCGCTTGCGCGATGTCCGCGAGCGTCGTCTTCTCGACCCCCTGCTGATGCAGGAGCAGGCGCGCACCCTCGACCAGCCGTTGGCGCTTGTCGGGTATGGGTTGCCCATGCCTCGTCTCGAGGCCGAGCCCGCCACCACCGTTTCGCCCTGAGTCAGTCATCTCACTAGAAGTGATAGCGCGGGACTCGCGCTATGCAGTTAGTCAGCTCACTAACTGAGACCCGCTCAGGAGGACCTCCGGCATGGCGGCATCATCCCCTCACTTGCACCTGGCGTCGGACGAGGCGAATTCCTTCACCGACGGCGTCGACCTGGTCGTCGACGGCGGCCGGACCGAGCTGTAGCCATGGCGACCTCGCTGAACACCCCCCGCGCGAAGAACCTCGCGCTGCTGCTGCTGGCGGTGACGCAGTTCGTAGTCGTGATCGACGCCTCGATCGTGAACGTCGCGCTGCCGTCGATCGGGCAGGCGCTGCACTTCTCGCGGACCGATCTTTCGTGGGTCGTGAACGCCTACGCGCTGACGTTCGGCGGCTTCCTGATGCTGGGCGGCCGGATGGCCGACCTGCTCCGGACGCAGGCGGATGTTCATGCTCGGGCTCGTGCTGTTCTCGGTCGCCTCGTTCGCGGGCGGGGTCGCCCAATCCGAGGGGTGGCTGCTCGCCGCCCGCGCGGCGCAGGGCCTCGGCGCCGCGATCGTCTCGCCCGCGGCGCTGTCGATCCTCACCACCACCTTCGCCGAGGGCGCCGAGCGCAATCGCGCGCTGGGCATCTGGGGCGCGACGGTCGGCGCCGGGGGCGCCGCGGGCGTGCTGCTCGGCGGGATCCTCACCAGCGGCCTGAACTGGCGGTGGGTGCTGTTCGTCAACGTCCCGATCGGGATCGCTGCGGCGGCGCTCGCGCCGCGAACACTGGTCGAGAGCCGCGCCGACGACGGAGCGAGCACATTCGACTTCCCCGGCGCGATCACCGTCACCGCCGGCCTGTCGCTGCTCGTCTACGCGATCGTCGACGCCGTCAACGTCGGCTGGGGATCGACCGCGACGCTGTCGAAGATCGCGGTCGCCGTGCTCCTGCTGGTCGCGTTCCTGATCATCGAGACGCGCCAGCGCCACCCGCTGATGCCGTTCACGATCTTCCGCCTGCGGACCCTGCGGGGCGCGAACCTCGTCGGCCTGCTGCTCGGGATGTCTCTGTTCTCGATGTTCTTCTTCATCTCGCTGTACCTCCAGAACGTGCTGCACTACTCGCCGATCAAGACAGGAATCTCGTACCTGCCGCTGGCGGTCGGGATCATCCTCTCGGCGGGAGCCGCATCGCAGCTCGTCACGCGGATCGGCTTCAAACCGATGCTGGTCACCGGCCTCTTGCTGATCGCAGGCGGACTGGCGTGGTTCTCGCGCGTGCCGGGCGTCGGCGGCTCATACGCCGCCGACGTGCTCGGCCCGTCGCTGCTGGCGGCCGTCGGGGTTCGGGTTCGCGTTCGTGTCGGTGACGATCGCGGCGGTCACCGGGACCAGGCCGCACGAGGCGGGGCTGGCATCGGGTCTGATCAACACCTCGCAGCAGATCGGCGGAGCGCTCGGACTGGCGATCCTCGCGACGATCGCCAACAGCCGCACCCAGAGCCTCTTCCACTCAGGAGTCCACAGCGCCTCCGTCGCCCTCACCAAGGGGTTCGATCGGGCGTTTCTGGTCGGCGCGGGCTTCGCTCTCGTCGGCGCGATCCTGGCCTCCGTACTGATCTCCTCGCGCGACAGCCGCGAGCAGTCGGTCGCCGCCCGCAGCGGCGACCCGGCTCCCGCAGCGGCGGCCGGCTGAGGCACCCCCCGGGCTCGGCGAGCGCGCGGCTTCAGGGCTTCGCACGCATTCGCCGAGTCGATCGCGCGGCAGCGAGCGCAGCCAGGTCTCGGCGGCGGCAATGAGCGCGAAAGCCACATCCCCAGCCACCCCTGCGCGTCCGGCCGAGGCCCCGGTTCTGACAGTCGCCGAACAGCGCGACCCCGAGGACTACGTTCGTCGCGGAGCGCGAGCGTGCAACAGGTGCCTCCTCTTGAGGAGCACCAGCAGCAGCTCGATCGCCGAATCTCCTCGCTTCTCCTTTGCCGTGGCAAGGGCAGCTGGGCTTCGCCGCCTGGGGTACCCCCAACGCGCCGTCTGCGGGGCTGGGCCGCCGTCGCCTCGGGCCTCGATGCTGCGTCGGCCGCCTGTCTCTCGCAGGCGACGAGCAGGAGCCCAACCCCGGCTGGCGCACGAGACCTGCTCTTGCCTCAACACGAACGGCGCCGCGCAGTGATCGCGGGTCCGCAGCGCCAGCAGGCCTTCGACGTCCTGGGCGTTGTAGGCCGCGTACGCCTGGAGCAGCAGGTCTCAGCGATCCGCCGGAACGTCGTCGCGTGCCGTCAGAGCCCAAGGACCAGTTTGCTGATGGTGGCCGGCTGGGACAAGAAGGGGTGGTGGCCGGCGTGGAGCTCTACCACGCTGCCTGCCCGACGGGCGAACTGGCGTTGCAGGTCGGCGGGCGTGCCCCGGTCCTCGGCGCAGACGAGGTAGGTTGAGGCCACCTGCTGCCAGGCCGCTGACTCCACGGGCTGCTCGAGGACCGCCAGGCTCTGTCGAGCCGTCTTGGCCGCGGCCTGTCGCTGGATCTCCGGAGCGCAGTCCTGAAGGAACGTCTCGGCTAGGGCGTCCGGCCGGACGGTGAACGTGCCGCCCTCGGGGTCGATCTTGAGAAACGGGGCCGGCTCCTTGCCGCCGAACGAGGAGAGGCTCTGCCCGACTTCGGGCAGGTAGCTGGACACCAGCAGCAGATGACGCACGGATTCGACGCCCGCGGCGGCCTCCGCGGTGACGATTCCGCCGTAGCTGTGGGCGACGACGACGGTCGGCTCATCGCTCGCCGTCAGCACCGCCCGGACGGCAGCGACGTCCTCGACCAGCCCCGGTCCGTGCGCGCCCGCCGCCTGACCCGTCTCCCCGCAGCTAGGCAGGAAGGGCGCCTCGCTCGCCACGGCCCGGCCGGCTAGCAGCTCGGCGGTCCGGTGCCACCACCACGACCCGTCCTTCACGCATGCCCCATGTACGAAAACGACTCTCATCACGACCTCCTAGTGGTTCCGATCCGCTCTCGAAAAAGGGTAGACGTACCAATCGTTACGTGAAAAGATGGCGTCATGGGAAGGCGCCCACGGCCAGAGATCAAGCAGCGACTGCTCGAGGCGTGCACCGACTACGCGCTCGAGCACGGGCTTCCCGACCGGCTCGGCCCACTGGCTACCGCCGCGGACACCTCGAGTCGGATGCTGATCTACCACTTCGGAACCCGTGACAGCCTGCTTCGGGAGATTCTTGGACAGGCGCGGCAGCGTCAGGTCGAAGCCTTCACCGACCTCCTGCGCGTCCGACCCGAGGAGCCCTATACGGTGACCCTGAGCCACGCATGGTCCGCGATAACCGGACCGCACGGCCGGCCCTACCTCCGCATGTTCAGCCGGCTGAACGAAACCGCAGGCGAACCACTGTGGCCGGGCTTCCGGCGCATCGCGACCACCGACTGGCTCGCGCCCCTCGAGCAAGGCATGCGCAGCCTCGGCCGGCCCGAGCTGGCCACCGTCGTGCTCGCTGTGATCCGCGGCCTCCTTATGGACCTTGACGCCACCGGCGACGCCGCACGCACTAACCAGGCGGTCCACGACTTCCTCACCGCGATCGGGAGCGCCTGACAACCGAAGAACGCGATTACGAGAGATCGCCTCCAGCCTCGATCATCTCCACGATCGTTACGGGCGCGGTGCGCCGTTCGGCAGGGGATCAGCTATGGGGACGCCCGGTCTTCCGAAAGCGCGCGCATCGCCGCCCCGTCGATAGCTCCCCGCTTTGCGTAACGCTTGCGAGCTTCAGCAGAACTGGTCCGAGCAGGAGCAGCCCGACCGCGACGTGGAGGGTAATCACGCTCTTCACGCCAAGCACGACGGTCGCGACTTCGAACAGGAACAGGGGCAGGACGAGGGTGACAGACATCCCGGTCAACCTCTTGTTCCCCTCCGCGTTGCGCTTGTCGGGTGGCCGCGGCGGGGTTACTCGTCTGACAGGCGTCTCGGCGTCCGAGGTCGCGTCGAGAGTGTGCGACGTGACGCCTGCAGTCGGGTCGGTGAGTTTCTCGGAGCATGCCGTCTCACGCGGCAGCCGGTTGGTCGGCTGTGGTGGGTGGGAGCCGCTAGCAGGCGTGCGAGTCCGTCGGGCATCCACCAGTTCCAGCGGCCCATGATCGCGACGAGCGCGGGGACCAGCAGCGTGCGGACGAGCACGCGCGTCGATCAGGACGCCGAACGCGAGGCCGCTGGCGATCATCTGCACGACGATGTCGGGGTTGGTGGTGAGCGACGCGAACGAGATCGCGAGGATCAGGGCGGCGCAGGTCACGAGCCGGCCGGTGTGTGCCAGCGAGCCGACGACGGCCTGCCTGGTCGATCCGGTGCGGTCGTATTCCTCGCGCATGCGGGCGAGGATGAACACCTCGTAGTCCATCGAGATTCCGAACAGGAACGCGAACGTGACGATCGGGATCCAGTTGCGAATCGACCCGGTCGCGGGCACCCCGTAGATCAGGTTGGAGCCGTGGCCGTTCTGCCAGAACAGCACCAGGAACCCGAACGTCGCGCCGAGCGAGACGAGGTTGACGAGGACCGCCTTGGCGGCGAGCACCACCGAGCGGAACGTGCGCGCAAGCAGCAGGAAGGTGACGATCGCGATCGCGGCGAGCATCAGCGGGAAGTTGCCGTATACGGCGCTGTTGAAGTCGACGTTCTGGGCGGTGTTGCCGCCGACCTCGACGCGGCCCGGCGCGCGCGCCAGCGCCGTGCGCAGGCGGGCGACGGTTGCCGTGCCGGCCGATGTGTTGCCCTCGGCCGTGGGGATCACGCTGATCAGCGAGTCCTGGCCCTGACGGAACGACGACGTCGGCGGCGCGAGCACGGTGTACACGCCGGGTGTCGCGCCGGCGATCGTCGATCGCTCGCTGCGCGGCGGCCGGACCACCGTGGGTGAGTACCTGAATCGGGAACACGACGGCGCTGGGAACGCCGCTGGCGCTCGAGCGCGTGCAGCGTCTTCGCCGGCTGTCCGGTCCCTCCGAGCGAGTTCGCGCGCGGCTGGCCGGTGTTCATCGACAGCGCCGGCGCCGCGAGGCCGAGCACGATCGCGAGTCCGAGGGCGCCGGCGACCCACCGGCGGCGCACGACCAGCTGCGCCCACGACGCCCATCTGCGGCTGAAGGTGGTGGAGCCCGATCGCAGGCCCCGCTTGTCGAGCGCCGGGCCCCAAGCCGCGAGGATCACGGGGAGCAGGGTGATTGACGCGGCGATCGCGACGAGCGGGATCAGCATCCCGCCCAACCCGATGCTGCGCAGGAACGGCACCGGCAGCAGCACGAGCGACAGCAGTCCGACAGCGACGATCGTCCCGCTCAGCACCACGGCGCGTCCCGCTGTCGGGCCGGAGGCGAGGATCGCGTCCTCGTTCGAGCGCCCTGCTTGGCGCTCCTCGCGCCAGCGAGTGATCAGCAGCAGCGAGTAGTCGATCGCCACCCCGAGCCCCATCAGGGCCACCAGGTACTCGACCAGGAAGTTGACGCTGATCGCCTGCTCGAGTCCGAGTACGAGCAGGAAAGTCGTCAGGATCGACGGGATCGCGATCAGCAACGGCACGATCGCGATCGCGGAGCCGTACACGAACAGCAGCACGGCGAGCGCGCCGATCGGCGCCGATCACGGTCTCGATCAGGACGCTGGGCCCGCCGCCGCCGCCGCCACCGGCGGACTGGATCTGCTCGAAGCCCGTCACCGACACCGACACGCCTGCGGGCGCGGCGGCGCGCAGCGCCGGTGCGATCCGGTCCATCACGCCGGATCCGAGCGGGATATCGGGGTTGGGCATGTCGATCAGCGCCCACGTCGTCTGCCCGTCGCTCGAGATCAGCTTCGGGTTGTGGGTGTTGGCGTAGTCGGCGACCGCGAGGTGACCCGCTCGGTGCGCCGCTGCGAACGTCCGCGCCGCGGCGGCCTGGCCTGCGGCGGTACCCATGCCCTCGCCGGCGGGCAGGTGCAGAACAGCGATCGTCGGCTGTTCATTGCCGTCGATGCCCGAAGCGCTGGAGCATGTGGGCGTTGGCGTCGTACCCGGCCGTGCCGGGGGTGTTGAATCCATGCGAGAGCCCGCTGGTCGCCGACGACACGGTGAGCACGCCGACGACGGTGAGGGTGATCCACGCGAGCGCGACGAGGCGGCGGTGGCGGAGTGCGAGGCGAGTGATTGAGTTCATGGGGCGCAACCTAGGCCGCGATCCAGCGCTTGTCGTCGGCCGCGCGGACGCACTTCAGGTGCGCCGCCGGGCGTACTCGATCGCGTGAACGCTGCCTGTCCGCTACTCCTGCGGGAGTAACGACGCGCCGTTCGCTCGGCCGATGACGCGCCGCATCCGGGCGAGTAGCTTTGGCTTCATGCGCAACAATCGGCGCCTTCCCTCCTGGGACGTCGCGCTCGCCTTGGCCGGAGCCGCCGCGCTGATCATCGAAGGTCGGCTTCGCTCGAGCAGCGCTATGTCCCCCGGCGCGTACCTGCTGGCCGTCGCCGCGGCCGCACCGCTCGCGTGGCGAACGAGGGCGCCAGCTTGCGGCGTTGGTCGGCGTCGAGGCCGGAGCGGTCCTTTGCGCGGCTGCCTTCCACGCCAGCTGGTCGGCGAGCGCGCTCGTAGCCGTCCAGCTCTTCACCGTCGCGCTCCTCGGCCACCGCCAGCGATCGCTGGTCGTCGGCGCGCTCACGGCGATCGTCGCGGTCGTCGCGATCGTGCTGATCGACGGGTCGGTCGAGCTGACCGGGATAGGGCTGCGGTTGCTGCTGGTGATCGTGTCGCTCGTACTCGGCGACACCATTCGCTCGCGCCGGGCGCTGCGGGCCGTCACCCGCGAGCGTGCGCGGCGTGAGGCTCGGGAGCGCGAGGAGGAGCACCGGCGCCGGCTGGCCGACGAACGCCTGCGCATCGCCCGTGAGCTGCACGACACACTCGCTCACTCGCTCGTCGCGATCAACGTCAGGGCGAGCGTCGCGGCTGATCTCGGCGATTCGCAGGACCCGTCCGCCGCGTTGCATGACATCAAGGAGGCGTCGGCAACGGCTCTGCACGATCTGCGAGACACACTGGGCCTTCTGCGCGAGCGACGACGATGCCGCGCCGACCGCGCCAGCGCTGGACCTCGAGTCGCTGCCGGGGCTGATCGACAACACTCGCGCCGCCGGCCTGCGCACCGACGCCGAAGTCGAGATCGACGGCGCTCCCGTCCCGCCGGCGATCGGCCGAGCTGCCTTCCGGATCGTCCAGGAGGCGCTGACCAACGTGCTGCGCCACGCGGAAGCATCGAGAGCGCTCGTCCGAGTCGGGGAAAGAGCCGGGGTGCTGACGATCGAGGTAACCGACGACGGACGGGCGAACGGCAGCGCGGCAACTCCGGGCCATGGCCTGCGCGGCATGGCCGAACGCGCAACGGCACTCGGGGGCTAGCGTCGACGCCGGTCCACGCGACGAAGGTGGCTGGCGCGTCAGCGCCGAGCTTCCGCTCAACGGCGGCGGCCCCTCGATGACGGCGCTTCGTGTCGTTCTGGCCGAGGACCAGCCGATGGTCCGAGCCGGATTTCGGGCGTTGCTGGACTCCACGAGCGACATCGAGGTCGTCGGCGAGGCCGCAACCGGAAGCGAGGCGCTCGAACAGGTGCGCGCGCTGCGACCCGACGTCGTCGTGATGGACATCCGGATGCCCGAGATGGACGGGCTCGAGGCAACACGGCGGATCACGACCGCCGACCGAGCTGAGCCAGACGCGCGTGCTGGTGCTGACAACGTTCGAGCTCGACGAGTACGTATTCGGTGCGCTCGACGCAGGCGCCAGCGGCTTCCTGCTCAAGGGCGGCGAGACCGCCGACCTCGTGCACGCGATCCGGACAGTGGCCAAGCGGCGAAGCGCTGCTCGCCCCAACCGTGACCCGGCGGCTGATCGACGCCTACGTCTCTCGACCGCGGCCGCCCGCCGGGACCGACCACGACGGGCTGGACGAGCTGACGACTCGCGAGCGCGAGGTACTCGGCCTCGTCGCCACCGGCCTGACCAACGCCGAAATCGCAGATGAGCTTCACCTCAGCCCACTCACCGCCAAGACGCACGTCTCGCGAATCCTGATGAAGCTCGGCGCTCGCGACCGAGTACAGCTCGTCGTAATCGCGTACCGGACAGGATTAGTCGAGCGGTAGCAGAGCCACCTGCATTCAGTGCGCACTATCTCGCGGACTCCAAAGAACCCCGGGAGTCTGAGCCGATCTCGGCGAGGAGGCCTGTCGCGTAATCAGAGGGGGGCCACGGGTCCTTCCGGCTGCGAGGGGCAGCGTGCGGCGATCCTCGGCTCCAGATCAGCTCTTCACGTGTCGACCATGGCAACCGCTGACATTTCATCGGACACGCTCGACAGCCCGATCGCCCGGTCGGTCGGCCAGATGCTGGCCCGCTGCGTCGATTGGCGCGAGGGCGCCATCGGCACTGAGGCCTACTCGCGTCGGGACCGTAGGCGCAGGCGGGCGATATGAGCGTCTCGGTCACGTCGCTGCTGCCCTCGCTAGGCAGCGTCGGCGGAACGTGGCTGATCGCCCGCGACATCCGCGCCGGCCGGCTGTTCATGCTGCTGTTCCAAGCACCGGTCAGCGTCTACGACGTGGCGACCCACCAGTACGTGTTCCTGTTGATTTCCGCGCTCGGCGGTTGGGCGTACTTCCACGGCTGGCGCCTGGCTCGCAACCCACAAGCCGGTTCAAGGTGAAGGCTCAGGGCGGGCTGGGACCGCGAGCGCCTCACGCCATGAACGGCATGAGGTCGGCGGGCATGGTGACGAAGGGGCGCATCATGTCGCGGTCTTCGTGTTCGAGGATGTGACAGTGGTACATGTACCGGCCGGCGTAGGCGGTGAAGCGGACGGCGAGTTCGACGATCTCGTGGGGGTTCACGCGGATGGTGTCCTTGAGGCCGCGCTCGTTTTGGTCGATCGCGTGGTCGAGCTGGTCGTCGGGGTCGCGCCCGAGGGTGATTGAGGCGGCGAGGTCGAAGTCGTCGATGCCGTTCTGCGGGATCTCGTGGCGGATCGCGCGTCGCGAGAGGATCTGGAACGGGTCGAGGTGCAGGTGGATCGGGTGCGTGTCCTCGGTGAGGTTGATGAGCTGCCAAACCTCGTACTGGCCGAGCATCGGGAAGAAGGTCGTGGCGTCCTCGAAATGGGACGCGACGACCCGGTAGCGGGTGGTCTGCTCGCCGCCGGTGACGGCAACCACCTGCCCGGTGTGGTCGTCGGGCGCGATCTCGAGCTCCCGCATCGTGAGCATGTTGGGCTCGCCTTCGAGCTCGCGCTCGACGAGCGCGATCGCGCGGCGCGGCGCGCCGGCCAGCGCCGCGGATGACGGCGTCTGGTAGTCGGTGGCGAGCTCCCGTGGGATCGCGCGGCGCGCGACCGGGCCCTGGGTGACGCGGAAGCGCATCACCTGCGGGTAGGGGAGCAGGCCGTCGAGGTCCGCAGCGTTGCTGGCGTCGGCGGCGGGGAAGGCACTCCCGTCGAACGGGGCGGCAGCGGTGTTGAGCAGCGTGAGCTCGCTGCCGGGCTCGAGGTCGGAGAAATCAACGAGCAGGTCGGCGCGCTCGGCCGACGCGAGCACGAGGCCGTCCGGCGGCACGCTGACGGGAGCGCGGAGCAGGCCGTGGTCGGTGCCGATCTGGGTAATCCGCTGGAGCTCGGGCGCGTCGTCTCCGAACAGGACGAGCCGGTAGGTGCGGGCGTTGGACCCGTTGAGCACGCGAAACCGGTACGTGGCGGGCTGCACGTCGAGCACCGGCCACACCTTGCCGTTGACGGTCGTGAACGGCGCGAACGCCTCCATCACGTCGGGGTCGGTCTTGTGCACGAGTTGTCCGGTCAGCCGTGCTTGGTCGTCGACGTCGAAGTTGCGGTCCTGAATCAGCAGCGGCAGCTCGAACGGCGGTCCCTCCGGCAGCCGGAGCTCGCGCTCGCGCTCGTCGCGGATGATCCAGAGCCCGGCGAGCCCCGCGTACACGTCGTACTTGGTGACGCCCATCACGTGGTCGTGGTACCAGAGCAGCGCCGCGCGCTGATCCATCGGGTAGTGAAAGACCGCGGGCTGACCGGGCGCGAACAGGTTCTCCGCCCAGCCATCGTACGACGCCGGAGTGAGGCCTCCGTGGAGGTGCACGACCGTGTGACCGGCAAGCGCGGCGGCCCGCTCGTCGGGCGCGCCGCCGCTCAGTCCCGGTACGGCCTGCACGGGCACGCCATCGGCGTCGGTCGCCTCCGGCGCGATCGTGACGACGACCGGCAGCGGGGCGTGAAGCTCGTTGCACCACTCGACCCTCACGGGCT
This sequence comes from uncultured Solirubrobacterales bacterium, assembly GCA_963826395.1. GTDB lineage: Bacteria > Actinomycetota > Thermoleophilia > Solirubrobacterales > Solirubrobacteraceae > Palsa-465. Next base: position 910,978 of record CAWGWP010000001.1, read on the forward strand.
TCGCGCGTTCGGCCTCGATCGTCGGACCGGGCACCGTTCCGTCGAAGCCCCAGATCCGCGACTCGGGCAGGTCGCGATGAAAGCGGTGCGCCCCCGCGCGGATCGTGATGGTCAGCCCGGCGCCATGCTGTCGGGCGAGCAAGCGCGGCGGGACCGGAAGCGGGTCGACGAACGGCACCAGCGGTTGGGTCAGCACTCGCGTCATAGCTCTAGCACGATCGCCCGATGCAGGCTGCGCACGGCCGCATAAAGCACTGCCACCGGCGCCATCGGCGTCAATGAACTTGCTCTCCCGGGGCTGCGTGTCCTGAAGAATCCTGGCGGCCCACAGCGCCAACGCTGGTTGGTCCCGGATTTCCCTTACGCCCGAACCGTCTGATCTCAGACCACGAAAAGCGCTTAGGTGGATTCAAGTGCCGTGGCCCGACGGGCTGGTGCTCGACCCTTCACCGGGCCGACCAATCGCGTGGATTGCGTCGAGTACATCTTTGATGCCGCCAGCGGTGTGGACGTCAAGGCGGTCAAGGATGGTCTCGGTGTCAGCGAACTGCTTCGCTGCCCGCCCGTCCGATGCGACGGATTGCACTGACTGCCCGACCAGGATGATGCTGAGCAGCACTAACTGAAAGAACGTCTGCGCGACCCAGGAGACGATCACGATCACCGACCCGGAGTTGATCGCGGAGGGCAAGCTGATGAGCGCGATCACCGCGAAGACGTAGGCGCACGCCATCGTACCCACGCTGCGCGTGATCACCAGCGCGAGCTTGGCGTTGAACCCCTCGACCTCGCGGATCGCCTCCTTGATCTCCCTGGGAGAGAAGCGCACCACCCGCGGCAGTTCCTGGCGGACTTTCATGGGAGCATCCATTAACAGCCTCCATTCAGATCGATCCTGCGGCATCGACGAGACCCGGGCTGGAAACCCCCTCGCGTGACCAGGATTCGGTGCTCCCGCCGCAGGTCCTGTGCGGTTAGGAATGCTCTCGGCAGGTGGGTCCCGGGCTAGCTCAGCGCCTAGAGGTTCAGGATGCCTGGTGGAGTGGTCGTTGGCGTCGCCTTGTGGTACCGCCATCCGGCCCGCGCCGATCACTGGCGCGTTCCAGTGGCCGAACCCGGCGTCAAGTCGGACGATCTGCCGGCCGGTGGCAGTGTTGTAGATGTTCAGGGCCCAGCGATTCCTGGATCGAGTGGATGATCTCGGTGCTGTCGGTTCCGGCGGAGGTGTGCGGGAGTGATCCCGAGATCGGCATGACCGAGTTGCCGCCGGTCTACAGCGCCGATCTGCGACCGCTTCGGCTCGATGAGCGAGACACCGCCCCGGTCAGAGGCCGGCGGCGACGTCGGCCCTATCGCGTGAGTTGAGCGGTAGCGGTCGTCCCACCGGAGGCTCGCGTCGGACGGGGTCGACGCTGGCAGGTTTGGAGTGACGCTGCAGGTATGGGTTTGGGGGACGAGCCTTAGTCTCGGATTTCCTGCGGTTGTGCTCGATGTTCTCGGCGACTACGAGAATTGCTCGGCGAGCGTCATGTTGATGCCGGCGAGGTCGGTGAAGAACCCGACGGCGGTGCAGACCCCTCGCGCCGCGCACGACACTCCGTCGAGCTGGCTTTTCGTCGCGTAGGCGAGGTTCGGGGTCCGCTGGACCGCCCAGCCGGTGGCGTTCGACCCCTCCGCCAGCGTCGCCCCGCCGCTGGAGCCAACCGCCGCGCACGTAATCGTCGACGCGCACGACACGCCAACGAGTCCCCCACCGATGCGGTTGGGGGTCCGCTGGAGTATCCAGCCGGTGCCGTTCCACCGCTCCGCCACTTGCCCCACCGTGCCAGCAGGGTTGGTCAAGAACCCGACGGCGGTGCAGGACCTCGGCGACACGCACGACACCCCATCGAGGCCGCTGCTCCTAGCGCCGGCGGGGGTCGGCGTCGTCTGGATCGACCAGCCGCTGCCGTACCACCGTTCCGCGAGCGTCACTTCGACATCCGCGCCGTTGCTCAAGAACCCAACCGCGGTGCAGGTCCCCGCCGGTACGCACGACACCCCCCCGAACTGGCCGAACGTCGCCCCCGCGGGGTTGGGGGTCCGCTGAACCGACCAGCTGGTCCCGTTCCACCGCTCGGCCAGCATCACCTCGCTGCTGGGGAGGCGTTCGTAGTACCAGAACCCGACCGCGATGCACGACCTCGACGACGCGCACGACACCCCCACGAGTCGGCTGCTCGTGGCTCCGGCAGGGTCGCGGGTCCGCTGGATCGACCAATTGGCGCCGTTCCACCGCTCCGCCAACGTCCGCTCAGCGCCACCACGGGTGATGGAAGACCCGACCGCGATGCAGGACCTCGATGACGAGCACGACACCCCTACGAGGCTGCCGTCGGTCGCCCCGGCGCGCTTCGGAGTCGGCTGGATCGACCAGCTGCCGCCGTTCCAGCGCTCCGCCAGCGTCGCCTCGGCGCCGGCGGCACCGGTCATGAACCCGACCGCCGTGCACGACCTCGGCGCGGCGCACGACACCCCATCGAGCTCGCTGTTGACGCCAGGCGGGATCGGCGTCCGCTCCACGGCCCAGGCCGAGGCCGCCGCGCCCGTAGCGGTCGCCAACCACAGCACCACCACGCACCCCACCACACCACAGACGATTCGCAGCCCTATCGCACCGCGGCTAAACAGGCGCGATTCCGCCGGCACCGCGGCATGCGGCCGCCGCCGCCCGAGACCCCGCGCCGGCGTAACGGCTTCCCCAAGCCCAAACGCCACCGACATCCCTATCAACACCACCGAGACGATCGACCGACAATAAGGCCACAACGCAACCCTCGCCCAACCCGCACAACGCGCACCGGGGTCACAAGCCGGACGCCGCACGGCTCCGGAACCCAGGACCACCACCCCGGCCGCAAGACCGGCTCCTCCGCTCCCGCGAGAACGGAGAAGCGGCGGCCGGCCTTCGGTCCGGCGCTCGCACCCACGCGATACAACCAACGCGGCGTGGCGCTCGCTGAGTGTCGCGCCGCGCGCCGTGGCGCGGTGCTGACCACCTGCGGGTGTTTGCAGGTGGCCTGGCGGTCAGGCCGTAAGGAAGCGGTCCCCGGGGGTTGATGGCGACCGTTGCTTGGCCGTGGAGCAATAGAGCGGACCGTTGGAGACGCGGCTGCCCTTGCGGCCAGGGGAGCGCTCGCTCAGTCGAGCGCGGCGATCCGCTTGGCCCGTGGCGGTCGGATTGCCGGTCGCGGGAAGGATCGCTCGCCTCGCGGCGTCTAAGCGGTCACCGTCCACTTTCAGTCACCATTGGATACGGATCGCACTGTTGTCAATTCACACTGTCCGCATGGGCGGGAATTTGGCAGTGGCAGTTAGCACCCCGGGTGTCAGTGACGCACCGGTTAACCGTGTAGAGGAGGGATCGTAAATGACGATGGAAGATGTGCGCCCTCAGGCGCACGTGCACAGTGACGTGCTCGCACCGGCGCCGGATCAGCTGCAAGTCGCCTGGAACCGCGTCCTCGGAAGGCGCTCGTTCCTAAAGGGGATGGGCATCGCCGGATCCGCGGCGGTTCCTGGCGCCGGGTTGTTGGCGTCCGAAGCCGCGGCCCGGACCACGGGCACGCTGACTGACGGCGATGCGGCGATCCTGCGCTTCCTGGCCGCTGCGGAGCTCATTGAGAGCGATCTCTGGGCGCAGTACACCGAGCTTGGCGGCGTGAACATCAACGGCGCTACCGACGGCGAATCCCCCGGCGTTCCCGCCGGCGGCTTCAACGCGCCGTATGTGAACGCGCTGAAGAACATCGACAGCGACATGCCGCAGTACATCACCGACAACACCGATGACGAGTTCAGCCACGCCGCCTTCCTCAACGCCTACCTCGCGGCGCACGGAAGGAGGAAGGTCAACCTCGACGAGTTTCGGACGCTTCCCAGCAGCTCGGCGCCCGGAGCACAGAACAAGGGTCGGCTCACGAACCTGATGAACCTCAACGTCGACACGAGCTGGTACACGCGGTATCGCAGCACCAGCAACGTCGATTTCGGTGGGTCCGCCCCCGCGCAGCTGCTCACAATCCAGCACCAGCCCGCGATTCCGCGCGATTTCGATGACACCCAAAACCCGAATCGGATACAGGCGATCGCGAACACGGCCGCGTTTCACTTCGCCTTCATCGAGCAGGGCGGGTCGAGCCTCTACACGACGCTGCTACAGCAGGTCTCGAGCGTAGAGGTCCTGCGGATCGTGGCCAGCATCGGCGGGACCGAGATCGACCACTTCTCGCTATGGCACGACAAGGTTTCAAACGCCGTGGCGCCGCCGAACAACGTCACCGACCCCGAGACGGGACTGTCGTTCCCCGACCTCAGCAGCAACACCGACGAGCTCAAGCAAACCAACCTGATCCAGCCCGAGCCGACCACGTTCATCAGCTCGAGCCTCCCGCTCGTGTCGATCATCCGCCCCTCGTCGACCGAGAACTCCGGCGCAGTCGCCGCCATCAAGGCGTTCACCGGCGACAACCTGTTCGACGGGCAGCGGCCGGAGTTCTTCCGAAAGCTGATGAAACTTGCGGTCAAGGCCGGCGCCGCCCGGCGGGAGGTGAGGTGAGGTGAGTCAATGGGCACAGGACTGCTCAGCCCGGTTCACATCGCGCTCGTAGCACTGGTAGTGCTGATGCTGTTCGGGGCCAAGCGCCTCCCGGAGGTCGGCAAGTCACTCGGGACCGGCCTGCGCGGCTTCAAGGACTCGTTGAACGGAATCGTCGACGACGAGGGACCGGGCTTGACGGCGGCCGAGCAGGTGGCTGCCCCGACCCCGATTGCCTCCACGAACCCGTCGCCGCAGCCCCACGAGCAAGACAGACCTGCAGCGTGATGTCGGCTGCGGCCGCCGCCGGTGCTGGGCGGCGGCCCCAGCCGCTCTTCCTCAGGAACTAACTCCCCAGGCCGGGTGCCCGCGACCCCAGGATGGCTTGGTCGAGCCTCCACGCTAGGGGTCCGCGATGCCGGTTAAGGCATGGGTCGTCGGTTCGAGTCCGACAGAGGGCTTGGGGCAGTTGCAGGGTGACTACCGAGCCAGAAGAGCGCTCATAGCCCCATCGTCGGGTTGATCGACACCCGGAAGCTGCCAACGGGGGACCTGACCGCGTCTTGTGGCGAATGTCACGCGCGAATAGACTCGCCGCAGTAGTGCAGGTCAAGGGAAGGGAGTCAAGTATGGGCCGCAAGATCCTCATCGCGGCGGTCGCTGCGATCGCTATAACCGGTGGATCGGCCTACGCCGGGTCGCGCTGGATCGTGACGAGCATCGGCCAGATCAAGCCGACCGTCCTCGCGCACTTCCAGAGGACGCTCGCGTTCGCAGACAAAGAGGGGCCAACGGCCTATATGTGTCCGAACGGCACCGATACCACCGGCCAGTGCGAGGTCGCGGCGTCTGACGCTCGCTGCCCTGGCGCGTCGACGGCGATGGGCGGCGGATGGGATGGCGGCTCGTCCCCTCCGCTCGGGGCTTTCGCCGGCTACAACCAGGCCGACCTCGACGGGCGCGGGTGGCACGTGATCATGGGTAACGGCGGCAGCGGCTCGACGACATTTAGCGCGATGGTCGTGTGCCTCGGCGTCGCGGCTGGAGCAGCCAAGGACGCCTCCGCGACCGTTCCCGCCTCGGTGCGCACCCAGATCGGCCGCGAGGTAGCAGCGATGCGAGCGAGGTAGGCCCCTGACAGGAGGAGCCCCGGACCAAAGGACCGAACAGCTCAGATCGAGCATAAGCCAGGCCCGGCGATCCTCATCGCTCAGGTCGCACCGTCGCCTCGAGACATCGAAGGCCTAGTGGTCGATCCGGGACCTCGCTGTCTCGCTCCCACGGATCGCTTACTAGTCAAACGAGAAGCGAGACTGATTCACGCACGGATCACTCGGACGCGCCGGACGACGGGCGGTTGGTCGCCCCGCGTGGCGGTGCTGCTCGGGTTCGCGCTGGCCTCGTGCGGCGGCATTCCGCATGTGATCGCGACGCTAAAGGCCATCATCGGCCCGGCGCTGGCAGAGTAGACGCGTCGCCTGCGAACCTATGACAGCGCCGAGGGGTGGTCGCTAGCCAGCTGTTCGAAGGAGCGCGCCGGCGCGGTCGCCTGACGATCGTATACATCGCGGGCACAAGCGCGAGCTTGCGCGAAGGTCACCAACCGTCCGTCATGCTCGTCCCAGAGCTTGAGCCGCACGGCTCGCAAGCCGTCCCAGAGCGACAAGGTCGGAACGCTGTGGAAGACAGGGTTTTCCTCATGCGCGCGCTGCAGGTTGTAGTTCGGAATACGGGCGCTGAGGTGGTGGATGTGGTGATAGCCGATATTTCCGGTCAGGAACTGCAGCGGTTGCGGAAGCGACAGGAACGAGCTTCCGTGGAGAGCGGCGGTGGCGTAGCTCCAGTCGTCCGAGCGCTGCCAATAGGCGTCCTCGAACTGATGCTGGACATAGAACAGCCAGATCCCGACCCCGCCGGCGAGTAGCGCGGCCGGCGCCCAAAGGAGCAGAAAGTCGCCAATCCCGACCAGCCAGATTAGGGTCGCGGCAATGATCGCCAAGGCCAGATCGGTCCAAAGCACGCTGTTGCGCATACGTGGTCGGGCGTTCCGCGCGACCAGTCGCGGCCCGACGATCATCGCGATCACCGGGCCCAGGCCGAACATCACGACGGGGTTGCGCACGATCCGGTAGGCGAGGCGTCTGCCCCTCGAGCGCGCGTAATACTCCGCGACCGTCAGGGTTGGGAGGTCGCCGACACCGCGCCTGTCGAGATCACCGGAGGTGGCGTGATGGACGGCGTGGTCGTGGCGCCAGCGGACGAACGGCGAGAGGACGAGTAGCCCGCAGAGTGTCCCGAGCCACAGGTTGCCGCGTCGTGATGCCACGAAGGATCCGTGCGAGCAGTCATGGAACACGATGTAAGTCCGAAGCAGACCGGCGGCGGCGATGGGTGCCAGAGCAAGCGCCACAAGAGGTGACGCAGCGAGAGCGAAGTACATCGCGAGGCTCATCCCGATGTACGCCCCGACCGAGCCGATCAGATCGGCGAAGCTCCGCAGTGCGCGCGGCCTGGCGTACGACGCCAACGACTCTCGCCACAACGATAGATCGTCGTCGGCGTCTCCTACGCGTTCGCGTGTCTTGCTCGAACTCGGCTGCGCGGTTAGAGGTTCGGAGTGATCGATCATGGCTACGGTGCCTTCCTGGCGGTCGAAGCCGATCCCAAGCAATCCGCTCCAAGGTACGGTCGCACCGTAGCTTCCCGGGTGCAAGCGCGGATAAGCGACCTCGAAGACTTCGTTCATAACCTACACCAACGCTGGCCCCTCGGCGCCGCCGAACCATCTCACGGCCGGTCCTTGGTGGGTGTCTGCCACACCGGGTGGCGCAAGACCGCGCCACCGCGATGCTCGCCGAGCGAACCTCTTCCATCTCGAGCAGAGCGGCCGGACTTGAAGGAGCCCGATGCCCGACGAGCAGCGCGGCCCTCACATGCTCGGCGTAAACCTCCCGGCCGGAGCCCTCGCCGGAGCGATGTCCCCACTCACCAAAGTCAACTGCTTCGCGGCCATGCGCGGCGCGTCGGTGCGGATCGCGCCACACCTACACACGACTGACGAGGACGTCGCGCACCTCATTGACGGACTCACGCTCGCCATGCACGCCGGTGGTCGTTGACGTCCGTAACGTCGGCCGCAGTGCCGGATCGGCGTCAATTCAGGTCAGCGAGCCCAGATGCTCGAAAGCGGGGTTGCCCTGGGTGCCACTTGCAGACGTTCCGCCGATGCGTCAGCCACGGGTATCTACCGTGGAAAAGAGCGGGAGGCGGGCCGCGAGCGACCGTTCCGCCCCTGGGTCGGCGCAGCCGGGCTCAAATACGGCCAGTAGTGCTCGCTGCTGGCCGGCGTGCGTCGGAACAGGACATAGAGCAGCGGGCAATTGGTGCCCTTACTGTCACCTACGCCGAAGAAGCAGCTGCCCTTGGTGGCTCTCGCGCCCTCCGGCGAGCCTTTAACGGTTGTCACATCCATCCCATCGACCCACGTGGACCGGTAGCCGCAGTAGTAGTCGCAATACAGCCCGTCAGCGGTCGTCTGGTACCCATGGGTGCGCAGCGTAAAGTCGTATGGATCCCAGTAGTCGGGCTTGACCTGAAGGACGCTTGCCACCTTGTCCGTGCGGAGCAGCGTCTGAGCCTGGCCGAGGGTGGCGGATTGCCAGCCCGCGAGGCCGCTTGACGTCGCCAGGTGGTTCGCCTCGGTGGTCAAGGCGTTCTTGGCGGTGGCCCAGGACTTCCACATGTACTGGCACCAATCCTTTCCCAGCTCCGAATAAGCCGCGTGATACCGATCAGCACAACCCATTCCTCCAGAGCGGGCGTGGACGTCGGCGCCGAGGTCGAACGATGCCGCGTCGCTCGCCTGCCACATCGGTCCGGTGACCCCATCGCCGATCTCTTCGACGATCATCTGGGCGGGGACCGGCTGAATCTTCGCCAGGTAGCTCAACTCGTCGTGCAGGGCGCCGGTCGACGGTGCGCTGGGCGTTGGACTTTCGGGCGGGTTCGCATGCAGCCACGCCCTCGCCTGATCGGTTGAAGCAAATCCCAGGTAGTGCTTCACGGCCTTGGTCAGAGTGCCGGTAGGCGACTTCGGGCTGAGGTGGGTCTCCCAGCGGACGATCAGGTTGAACGCGAGTGCTTGGTACTGCAGCACATAGCTGGCGAAAGCCTGGAGCTGTGTCGAATCGCTCGGTGTCATGAAGTGCGCGGAGCGGGCCAGCAGCGTTGTGCCTGCGAAGTAGTAGGCCGGCTTGGTCCCCAGCGAGCCGAGGAGCCCGTCACGAAAGACATCGTGTGCTTCGTTGAACTCGGTCTCGATCTTGTTGATGTTCTGCTCGATTGCGTGGGTTTTGGTGGTAGCCAGCTCCGAGCTGAAGTTGGGTGATGCCGCGTTGGTAACAAGGTCCTCGAAGTCGCTCTCGGTGGTGGCGACGGTGCCGGCAAGCTCCTTCAGCCCCAGGACCGACTGGTTGTATGCGAGGTCGCCGATCTGGTCGTGCAGCTGGCGAAAGCCGCTCTGTATCTCCGCCTGGATGTTGTCGAGGGAGGTCTGGATCGCGGTGAGTTGGTTTTGCATCTGCCGCACGGCGTCCCAGATCTGTCCGATCTGCTGTTGTGAGCCTTGCGCCCAGCCGATGACGTCGTTGACGATCGACCCGATCCCACTGACGGCGCTGATCGCGTTGCTTGCCATACCAAGCACGCGCGCATAGTCCTGAAGGCCTCGCAGCAGCCTCGGAGGCCGGAAGGAGACAGGCTCGTCCCGGCCGATCAGGTAGGCGACATAACGCTGCAGACCCCCGTGGGCCCGCGCCGCGCGCAGGAACGCGAGACCGTCGAAGTACGGGGTGACGTGGAGCAGCCCACTCCCGATCGAGTCGCCCGGCCTAAGTCCAAGCAGACGGGCGGCCTCGCGGGAGGAGAGCGCGAGCGATGCGCTCGGATGCCCTGCGGCGTAGGCCGCGCTCACCGTCGAGGCCGGGTTGACGAAGACATCCTGGGAGGGACCCGGGCGAGGGACGATCGCCTGAAGGGAGCCATCGACCCTCTCGCCTCCGACCGCTCCCCCGCTAGCAACGATCCGTACCGACCTTGGGCTGCCCGGCAGGACGAGCGTGAAGAACCCGTCGGCGTCGCTCTTCTCGCGCAGCTTCACGCGACGACCAGAGGGGCCGTAGAAGCTCAAGCTCGCACCGCTGACCGGGGCGCCCGCCGACACGTAGCCAGCGACGAGGGTGGTGCGACCCTTGGCAGAAGCGGCACGGGCCACGCCAAGTGGGAAAAGCAAAGCAACGAGCACGGCGAGGCCGGCGGACCACACCGCAGCCCGAGCTTTGACCGGTCTGCTCGGCACATCCCACCCCATTGGAACTCCTTCCGTGGCGTCCAAGGAAGCGCATCATAGGGAGGGCACCTGACGGCCGCAACGCCGGGGAAGGTGACCGCTTCCTGCCACCTCCTTGACGGCGTCCCTCGCGCACGCCCGTGAATGCCACCCTTCCCGTTGGGCGACGCCTTAGCGGCCGAGGAGCCCGCCTGCGAGCACGATCGCGACTGCTGTGCTCGGGTGTGGGCGTTCGTCTTGGCGATCGCGTTTCGAACGTCGGTGCGGACCGTCGCTGGCGACAGGTGGAGGTCAGCCGCGATCCTCCTCGTGCTTGCGGCGAGCGCGACCGGTGAAGCCTCAGGTCCCGGCGAGGTCATGGTTCCAATGGCGGCTGCCCACCCGTAGCGTTGATTATGTAGCGATGTCAGCATCACCACGACGCGTCCGCGCCGGTGCGCTCGAGCGGGCCCGCGCCGGCCCCTGTAGACACCTTCGTCAGGCCGTCGCGTGAGCCTGCTGCCCGATTACTCGCGCCAGGCCAAGCGCTACGACCGGACCCGCGCGGCGAGCGCATCGGTCCTTCGGCAGCTCCGCAAGGCGCTCAAGGGCGCACCCGGGCGAAGGCTCGCGGATATCGGCGGCGGCACGGGTAACTACGCGCTCGCCCTCAAACGAGAGGGGTGGAGGCCCGTGGTGGTCGACCGCTCCACCGACATGCTGGTCAGGGCCGCCGGCAAGGGGCTCGAGACGGTGGAGGCGGATGCGCAGCATCTCCCCTTCGAGGACGGGACGTTCGACGCCGCGATGATGATCTCGATGCTCCACCACGTCGAGGACCGCCGCGCGGCGCTGGCCGAGGCGCGGCGCGTGCTCAGACAGGGAGGGCGGCTCGTGGTCCTGGGCTTCACGCGCGAGGACGCCGAGACACTGTGGATTCTCAACTACTTCCCGAGCAGCCGGCGCTGGATGGAGGCCACTCACCCGCCTCGGGCGGCGTTCCTTGACGCGCTACCCGGCGTGCAGTTGTGGCTGGTCCAATTCGAGGACATGCGGGATGCATCGCTGGCGGCGCTGTCGGCCGACCCCGAGCGAGTCTTGGAAGCAGCAGAACGCGGGGATACGAGCTACTTCGAGCGGATGCACCGCGACCATCCGGACGAGCTGCGAGAAGGACTCGGGCGATTGCGGCGGGACATCGCGGCGGGTCGCGCCCGGGGCCGCGCGGGCACAGGCACCGTCCTCAGCTGGACAAAGCGCTGACGCTGACCGACCCCGACTGGACTGCACGCCGTGTTCAGCGCGACTTTTCGCCGTGCGGGTCGCTTCCAGGCTCCGCCGGCCCGAGTCGCTCGACCAGGTCCGCGCTACTGATCTCGTGGCGCATCAGCACTTGCTCGAGCTCCGGTTCGTAAACCTCCATCACCGCGCGCAGCAGGTCGGTGGTGCGGGTCGGGCCTCCGTGCCCTCCGGCAATTTGGCGGGCTCGTCGGGTAATGACCTCGGCCGGACTGCCTTCGCTCAGCCGTCCGGTCGGCCTCTCGATCTCGCGGTCCACTTCGCCTTCGATCGGTTCATCGCTGAAGCCGACCGACGTCAGGACGATCGCGGCATCTCCATATTGGCGAAGGATCCGCACCCAACGTTCCGCCTGGGCTTGCTTTGAGAGTGCGAACGGCATCGCCGTGGTAGCGATGCCCAGCGCCACCGCCGCATCGCCCGTGAGCGGCGTTCGCGCGTCCGCGCCGTCGTAGAAGTTCTCAGCCTCCCCTCCAACTCGTTCGCTATCGACCCGCGCCCATTCGGCTCCGGCCGTTTTTGCCTCCGCGCCTTGAACCGGACGGCTCGCCGGCCTCTGCTGCAGGCTCGCGAGCGCCTCGTCCAACGTCGGGAACAGATCGAGCCTGCGATCGAGGCCTGTCACGTCAAAGAGCTTCAGGATCGCGGGGGTCGCGCCTGCGATCACGATGATGCCGTCTTCGCCCAGCGTCCGCTTGACCCCGACGAGCACGCCCAGTGCGGTCGAGTCCATGAACGTCACGCGCGAGAGGTCCAAGGCCAGGCGGGCACGACCGGCGCCGACCTGATCCATCAGATACCGCTTGATCCTCGGGGCAGAGGCGACATCCAGATCGCCCTCGATCGCGATCGCGCACGTGTGCGCGTCAAGCTCGCGATGGCTGAACGCGAATGGCACCCGAGGCATCACGGCTCGACCCACGCCGTTGCGGCCGCGAGGCTGGCGCGCCAGCCGGAAGCGTCATCGCGGCGGCGATTGGTGCTGGTAGCGGCCGGTCCCTGGCGATATCCGGCGCACATCCCCTGTCCTCCTGCCAGTCGAACGGATGCGGATCATACCCCTCCCGGGTCGTAGCGGCAGGGAGCTCCATCAGGGGACCGATAACTGCGCCGCGATCGAATATCGGCGAGGCCGGCTCGAGCGCTCGTCCGACTAGCTCAAGGCCTCCCACTTCCTGCGCCTTGCGAGCCGATCCTTGTCTCGCGCGGCGCGCCGCTTGCGCCCCGCCTTCTGCGCCTCCTCGTTGCGGCGCGCGATCTCCTTCTTAATCTCGGCGATCGCCGCTTCCGAGGTCGATCGCCCAGGGCCCGGGGTGTTTGGCTCGGCCATAAGAGCGTCCTCCCTGCTCCCTAGAAGATTGACCACGGAGGAATGCGGGAGCACGACACTCGGCAGTGGAGCCGGACCAGTTCGCGGGCACTTCCTCAGCAGGAGTGGGGGCGCAACCGCCCGCGACCGGTTGGGGGCACGTCTCAAGCACGCTAGCGCTTGCCCGCCTCCAACTCGAGTTTCGCTCGCTCGGCGAGTGCCCTCAAGCCTACACGTTGGTAAGCGAGGGTACGAGGCAGCCCGAGCACGGCGACGCGCGCGAGGTTCGCACGTGTCGTTAAGTAACCAAGGCTGGCTGAGCGGATCGTCTCTCCGGTGTCGCTCGTGAGGGGCTCCGCTTAGGGTCGTGGGCGATTTCTTTCGCCGTAGGAAAGTTATCTCCCGCTGTGTCAGCGTTCGCGGACGATCGTTCCCTGGTGGTAGAGCGCCTTCCACCTGCCATCTGTGTGCCGCCACAGAGTCAGCCGCCGGGTGACCCGCTCTTCTTGGCGCAGCGCGTAGGTAACGGCGTAGGTGTCTGGACCCAGCTCGCGGCATCGGAAGTCGTTCACGTCCCACCGGTCCTCGCCTGGAACTGGTCCACGGCTCGTTAGTGCGTCGATGACGTGTTCGCGGCTGTAACGCTGCCCCGAAGCGCCAACCTCCCAGAAATCGTCCGCCGTCATTGCCTCGAAGTCTTCCCGGGTGGTCGCGAACTCCGGCTGATGGAAGATCGGTTCGCGCGCCCTGAGCTCCTCGGACACATCCGCGCCTCGCCTGACAGCGCGCCTATCGGGGACGTTGGTCATCCCAGGAAACGATAAGCGCATCGCAGCTCCCCCGGGCCTTCTCTTCGTCGATCAGACCGGCTCGATCAGAGCGGCTGGAACATCAAGTGGAGGCCCACATAGCCGTGCGAACGGTGGTTGAAGGATCCCGGGACCGTGGCAAGGATCTTGAAGCCAAGCTCTTCCCACAGATGTATTGCGGCGTGGTTGGTCTGGACCACCGCGTTGAACTGGATGCCGTGGTAGCCGGACGATCGTGCCCACCGCAAGACCTCGAGGCCCAGTGCACGACCAGTTCCACGGCCCCGATGGTCGGGGTCGACCATGAAGCTCGCGGTGGCGATATGGGAACCGCGGCCTGGCCGATTTGGGCCCATCGTGGCCGAACCGACGATGACGTCGTCGCCTACCGCGACGACGGTTCTCCCCGGCGGCTTGGCCATCCAGTAGTCCCGCGCTTCGGCCAGCGACAAATCCTCCGGGTAGGCATAGGTCTCGCCCGCGCGAACGATCGCCTGGAAGAACGGGAAGATGCTCGGCCAATCGCCTCCCGTCGCCTCGCGGATCAGCACCTGCTCATCGTACGTTCGACACAGGAAACGGGTCTGCTGCCTCCTTCGGCCAAGGGCTAATCCACCGCTCTCCGAGCTGGTCGCCTGGACGGCAGCAAACCGCGTACCACCGTGAGTTCTCATTCCCAACGCACAGCGGCTGAGGCCGAGCCAGGGCCTAGCCCGACCGGTCGCCGGCTTCGGAGAGTCGAATGGCGATGAGCTTCTTCACGAGCGCCTTGGGCAGGGGACGGTCGACCGGGAAATGCAGCGAGCTCTTGGTCATCGTGTAGCCGTCAAGCTCATTTGCAAGCTCCCCGAGCACCGAACCGCTGAACGGCAAGTAGCTCAGGTGATCCTTGAACGCCGCAACGCCGGCGACAGTCTTGCCACCTACCCGGAACGCGGGCATGCCGTACGAGATCACCTGTTCCGCCTGCGGCACGATCTCAAGAATCGTCCGGCGCAGCGTCTCGAGCGTGGTTCGCTTCGGCTCGTCGAGATCGCGCAGGTATGCATCAACGTCCGCGGCTGACTCCGGCGTTGAGTCTGTGGCGCTCGACGCCGCCGCTGACGTGTGGAATGAGAGTCCGCGTTCGTGAAGCGCATCGCTCAGCGCCGCAATCGCCCTTGGCCCCATGCCGTGGAGCTTCTTGAGGTCGGACTCGGAGACTTGAGCCAGCTGATCGACACGCGTGTAGCCGGCAGCTGCAAGTGCGCGGCGTGCCGGGGCGGAGAGCTTCGGGAAGTCGGTGTCATCGTCGTTGCGCAATCGAGTCCTCCTCCTCAATGGGTGTTCCGCCCGTGGCGTGTGTCGATGACCGGTGCCGGTTCCTCGCCGGGCGCGAACCACCTGGGTTCGTCGTCCCAGAGATGGATCTTGCGGTAGACCGCAGCCGCCCCGTTCCCGTCGACCAGGGCGCAGCTGTTGTGGAGCCTGCCGTCCGGAGCGCGCTCGCAGAACCCCCCGATGACGAGCGCGTCACCCCGGCGGGCTTCTTCGCTCCATCCGCGGAGCAGCTCTCCCTCGCTCGGCTCGGCCGCGGCTTCGACCTCCTGGGCGGTTTTGAACACATACCCGCTGTTGCACAGCTCCGGCAACACGACGATCTGCGCTCCGTCGGCGACTGCCGCCGCGACCGCCTGGCGCGCGATCGCCGCCCCCCGCCCGGGACGCTCCACATCCGGCGACAGCTGGCAGCAAGCGATCCGCACGTCGTTTCCCATCTCAGTCAGTGAACCACGCGGGCTTCGTCAGGACGGGGCTTTGGTCACGGTGCCGATGTGTAGGGTGCGACGTTGATGACCGCCGGCGAGGAAACCCGACTCTGGCACCCGTTCGCCGACATGGGCTCCGTCCGCCGCGACGAGCTCGTGATCGAGCGCGGCGAGGACGTGTGGGTCTGGGACAGCCGACGGTCGCCGGTACCTCGACGCAACCGCGAGCCTGTGGTACGCGAACGTCGGGCACGGGCGTCCCGAGATCGCGGCCGCGGTGGCCGCGCAGATGGAGCGACTCGAGGCGTACTCAGCGTTCGGCGACTTCGCCAACAGGCCGGCGCGGGAGCTCGCCGAAACGCTCGCCGATCTCGCGCCGATGGACGCGCGGGTGTTCCTGGTGTCGGGCGGAGGCGACGCGATCGACAC
This sequence comes from uncultured Solirubrobacterales bacterium, assembly GCA_963826395.1. Taxonomy (GTDB): domain Bacteria; phylum Actinomycetota; class Thermoleophilia; order Solirubrobacterales; family Solirubrobacteraceae; genus Palsa-465. The sequence continues at coordinate 926,474 of CAWGWP010000001.1, forward strand.
CGCCGCCAAGCTGGCCCGCCGCTACTGGTTCGAGGTGGGCGCAGCCCGAGCGGAACGCTGCTCATCAGCCGCACCGCCGGGTACCACGGCACGCACGGGTTCGGCACGGCGCTGGGCGGGATCCCCGCCAACCGGTACGGCTTCGGTCCGCAGGTCGAGACGATCCAGGTTCCGCACGACTCGCTCGAGGCGCTCGAGGCTGCGATCGAGCGCGCCGGGGCTGAGCGCGTCGCGGCCGTGTTCGTCGAACCGGTGATCGGCGCCGGCGGTGTGTATCCCCCACTGCCCGGCTACATCGAAGGACTCGCCACGCTGTGCGAGCGGACCGGTGTGCTGCTCGTCGTCGACTCGGTGATCTGCGGGTTCGGTCGCCTGGGGACGTGGTTCGGGATCGAGCGGTGGGGGGTCGAGCCGGCGATGATCGTGTTCGCGAAAGGGGTTACGAGCGGCTACCTGCCGCTCGGCGGCGTGCTCGTCTCAGAGCGGGTCGCCGAGCCGTTCTGGCGAGCGCCGGGCGGGCCGGTGTTCCGCCACGGCCCGACCTACTCCGCGCACGCGACGTGCTGCGCGGCGGCGCTGGCCAACATCGCGCTGTTGGAGCGTGACGGGTTGCTCGAGCGGGGCCGGGAACTGGAGGAGGACGCTCTTGGATGCGCTGAGCCCCTTTGCGGACCATCATGCCGTCGCCGAGGTGCGCGGCGGCGTGGGCCTGCTGGCGGCCGTCGCCCTCACTGACGAGACCCTCGCGGAACGACCCGACGCGATCGCGCGGGTCGCGATGGCCGCGCGCGAGGACGGCGTGCTCGTCCGTCCGCTGGGCGGTGCGGTCGCGGTGTCGCCCCCGCTGACGGTGGAGACGGAGCACCTCACGCTGATCGCCCACGCGTTGGGCCAGGGCCTCGCGGCGCTCTAACCGCGCGCCCCGCTTCGGAGGCGCGGCCCCCCAGAGGCGCGGGGCGACGACGACATTCGGGGCGCGACCGCCGCTGGTAGCGTTCGACGGGCCCTCAGGACGGAGGATCGCAGGGAGTGGCCGTTGCGTAGCGACCGATTTCAGTCAGCCGTCGGCGGCGTCGAGCCCGAGCTTGACCGGCCCGCGCGACCGCGGGGATCGGACGCGGCTGGTGTTGCCGACGTAGTCGTTTCCGGCTGGCGCAGGTCGCTGGTCCTGTCGCGGCTGCTCGTTGGAGTCGCGCTGATCGCCGGTGGACTCGTATGGGCGTCGGCGCGAGGTCTGCATTTCTACGGCCTCACGCCCGCCGGCATCGGCTACGACCTCGACCAGCCGCCCTTGCTGCTCGTGGTGGTCGCCGGCTGGCTCTTGTACGGGAGCCGTCGCCGGTGACGCTGCCCCAGATTCAGATCGCGCGCGCACACTGGGCGCTGGGCGCGCTGTTCCTGATCATCGTCCTCGAGGAGTACCTGCCGCGGGTCGCTCGAGACGGCCGCCCGGCACGGTCGCGGTCCGTGGTGGTCCCGTGGGCGCTGATGGTGGGCGGGGTCGGCGCGTGGGCGACGACCGTGTTCGCCGACGTGGTACACGACATGCTGATCCACTTCCTGTGGGGAGACATCCTGTTTGCCGCAGGCGCGCTCGAGCTTGCGCGGCGGCGCGGCGTTTACGAGCGGCCGTGGCTCGACGGGGTGTTGCCGGTTGCGTTTCTCGGCTGTGGCGTGCTGTTCATCGTCCACGAGCAAATTCACTCGACGCCCGGAGACAGCTGGCACCTGGCGATGGGGGGGTTGCTGATAACCGCGGGAATCCTCGAGCTCGTTCGCCTGCGCCGTCGCCGAGCGCCGTTGGTGCCGATCGCCGTGTTGCCGCTGACCGGGTTCGCGCTGGCGCTGATCGCAATTCCGGTGGCGGCAGCGTCGTGATGCGGCGCACCTCGGCGCGTCGCTGGTGGCGTCCGCTCTTGGCCGGGGGAGGCGCGCTCCTGCTCGCGCTGAGCGTCTCGTCGTCCGCCGCCGCCCACGCATACCTCGAGAGGTCCATCCCGGGCCCGGAGTCGGTGCGCGACGCGGCGCCACGTTCGATCACGCTGATTTACGACGAGGACGTGGTCCCGAGGTACGCCCGCGTGGCCGTGGTAACGCCGGGCGGCGAGGACCTAGCCGGCCCGCCGCGCGTGGCCGGCCAAGTGGTGGTGGTCCCGCTGCGCCCCGGCGGCACGGGTAGCTACACGGTGCGTTGGCAAATGGTCGCCACCGGCGACGGCCACGTAACCGAGGGGGTGTGGAGCTTTGGGGTGCGCGCAAAGGCGCTGGCCCCGGCACCGGTACGCGGGGTGGGCGTTCCGGTTGCGCCGCAGCTGCTCGCGTGGCTTGAGTTCTTCGGAGTGGTGTTGGCGGGCGGGGTGCTCACGTTCCGCGCGCTCGTGTTGGCGCCCGCCGCGCGCGTCCTCCCAAAGGAGCAGGCACCCGACGCATCGCCTGCGATCTGGGCAGGCGTCGTCGGAGCCGTGCTGGCGCTGCACGCCGGACTCCTCGGGTTCCTCGTGGGGGCCTATCCGATCGTAGGGCGCGGAGGGCTGTTGAATTTCGCCAACACGCAAATCATCCCGATCCGGACCGGGACCCACCTCGGGCAGGCGTGGACGCTGATGACGTTCGCCTGGCTCGGAGTGCTGGCGTTGCTCGTCAGTGCCTGGGTCACGCCGCGAAGACGAGAGCCGCTGCTCGCGAGCGCGGGGCTGTTGTCGCTGGGGATCGCCTTCGGCATCAGCTGGGCGAGCCATCCGGCGTCGCGGGGGACGCTCGCGCTGCTTGCGGACTACGTGCACCTTGTCGCCGGTGCCGTATGGGTCGGGGCGCTGCTGTCGCTCGCGATCCTCGCTGGGGTCACGCGGCGCCTGTCGCGACCGGAACGCCAGGAGCTCGTCCGGTCGTGCCTGCTGCGCTTCTCGAGGCTTGCCGTGCCGACCGTGATCGCGCTCGCGCTCGCGGGTGCATACGTGGCGCTGCGCGAGCTGCCCAACGCGTCGGCGCTCCTCAACAGTGGTTACGGGCTCACGCTGCTCGTCAAGAGCATCGTCGCGATCAGTGCCGTCGCCATCGGCGCCTATCACCATCGCTCGGTGATGCCGCAACTCGCGGCCGGCGCGCCGGTCGCCAGCATCCGCCGCACGCTTACGCTCGAGGTGAGCCTCCTCATGCTCGCCGTCGTGCTCGCGGCGATCCTCAGCCAGACCGCGCCGCCCGCCTGAGCGGGCTCGGCGGGGTGCCATCATCTGTGGATGACGCCGCCTCGCTCGGCTCGGCTCATGGTCTTGGTTCTCGCGGGACTGGTCGTTACGGCGTGTGGGTCGGCGGGGAAGGCCACGTCAGGTCCGCGGACGGCGACCTCCTCGAAAGCGCAGCAGGGCTCGGTGGATACGACACCCAACACCGTGCCTCAGGTGCTTCCAGCCCCCGGCCCGACGGGGCGCCCCGCCAACGCCGCGGCGGTCCGGGTCATCAAGGCGTGGTCCACCGCCCTGCGCCGCGGCAACGTGCGCGCCGCCGCGGCTTACTTCGCGCTACCGAGCGAGTTTGTCAACGGCGGGGACGCCAGCGGCAACGTCCCCGTGATCACGATCCGCACGCGGGCCGAGGCGGCCGCGATCAACTCGACGCTGCCGTGCGGCGCGGTGTTTCTCTCCGCCGACCAACGCGGCCGTTACGTCAACGCCCTTTTCCGTCTCACCGACCGCCCGGGTCCGGGTGGAGGGTGCGGCCCCGGCACGGGTCAGCTCGCGCGCACCAACTTCGTGATCGCCGCGGGGCGGATCGTCCAGTGGGTGCGGGCACCCGCCGACCCGGGCGACGCCCAGCGCAACCCGCCGCCCTCGCAACCGGCCCCCGCAGCGCCGTCGACGCCGCCCAGCGGCGGCCCCGCTGTGTGATTCCGCCGTCCGCTAGCTCCGCTGCCAGACGCGAGTCGTCGCTGTCGCCTGAGGCCATGTCTCGATCTTCTCCTCGCAACGTCATCAGGTCAGCAGCTCCGAGTGATGCGCGCGGAAGATCGCCGCGTAATCGCCCGCGCCGGGTTCGTGCAACGCCTGCACCAGCGCCTGGATCCTCGGGGTCATCACCAGCAGGTACCGGACGCGCTCGCCGCGCCGCGCATTGCCATACCCGTGAACGGTCCCCTTCGGCGCCAGGACGGCACCTCCGGGACCCGCCTCGAAGGCGTGGTCGCCGAAGCGGAATCGGAGGGCGCCTTCGAGTACATACCACGCCTCGTCGTCTCGGTAATGGACGTGCAACGGCGCGATCCACTCCCAGCCCGAATCACCGGAATCGGACCATTCGACGATCACGAAGTCGCTATCGGCTCCGCCAAGCTGTCCCCCCGACAGTCGTTCGACAAAGCTCTCGCCGCTCATCAGCAGTCCAATCGTAAGCCCGCCCGCCTGGACGCACGCGTCGAACATCCGTCTACCCGCGGCGTTTTGCGCACACTTCGGGGCTAGGGCGCCGAAACGACACTATGGGGCCGGTCAGTCTGGATTTGATCACTGGAAACCGGGCGGAGGTCAGATGACTGAACACAGGCGAGGGCTGCCTCGCGTCCGAGGCGGTGGCTGAGACGGGCAGTAAGCAACAAGCGATCTTGCAGCCTGCTGTCGACGAGGGAGGTCCGCCGAACGAAGCTCCGAGTTCGGCGCTCCGCGAAGCAATCGACAGAAGCCCGGTGATCGCGTGGTTGAAGGACCTGGACGGCCGCTACCTGCATATAAATCGCCGTTACGCGACCGATCTGAACACAACTGCGGAGCGGCTCTACGGTCGGACGGATCCCGAGCTCCCCGCCCGCGAGACGGTGGATGGACCACGCCGGCAGTACGCGGATGACGGACTCGAAGAACCGCTCCAGCTCGAGTATTCAATTCCGGCCTTCGAGGCTCGCCCCACTCTCACTGCGATCCGCTTCGCGGTGCGAGCTCCGGACGGGCAGCCCGTCGGGATCTGCGGCGTAGCCGCGCCCGTGAGCGAGGCTCGCCTCGCGCACGACGAGGCCGCTCGGCTCATGGAGATCGAGCGGGGGAGCCGGCTCGGCTCGGCCGCCGCGCGCTCGGAGCCGCTCGAGAAATGGGAAGTGGGTACCGAGGCCGCCGGCGCCACGGGGGTGGACAGTGGACCGGCTTGGGCGCAACAGCTCGAGGACGAGCTGGAAGCGTCACGCGCCCGGGCCGAGCAGGCCGAGGCCGACGCGGCGCACTTCCGCCATGATGAGGTCGAGGGCGAATTGGAAGCGGCGCGGGCTCGGGCTGAGCAGGCGGAGGCCGACGCCGCCCACTTCCGCGTGGAGGTCGAGGGCGAGTTGGAAGCGGCGCGGGCTCGGGCTGAGCAGGCGGAGGCCGACGCCGCCCACCTCCGCGTGGAGGTCGAGGGCGAGTTGGAAGCGGCGCGGGCTCGGGCTGAGCAGGCGGAGGCCGACGCCGCCCACCTCCGCGTGGAGGTAGAGGGCGAGCTGGAAGCGGCGCGGGCCCGGGCTGAGCAGGCAGAGGCCGACGCCGCCCACTTCCGCGATATGGCGGAGCGGGCAAGCCAAGAGCTGCTCGCCATCTCCTCACGGGCGGCGTCGAACGCGGAGCCCGAACTTGCCGGGAAGCTCGTTGACCAGGTCGGACAGCTTCAGCAGGAGCTGGAGCAAACCCGCGCGGAGCTGGAGCAGGCCCGAGCCGAGGGTCGCGCGGCGCACGAGGAAATTGGCGCGGAGCTCGAGCAGGCGCGAGCCGAGGCCCGCGCGAGCCAGGAGGAAGCTCACGCGGAGCTCGAGCAGGCGCGAGCCGAGGGTCGCGCGGCGCAGGAGGAAATTGGCGCGGAGCTCGAGCAGGCGCGAGCCGAGGTCCGCGCGACGCACGAGGACCTGGTCGCGGCCCTGAGCGAGCGTGAACAAGCCCGCGAGGAGCGCGAGCAAGCCCGAACCGAGGCAGAACGGTCCCGCCTCGCCGCCGCCGAGGCTCGAACCGCGGCGATCGCCGCGCAGGAGGAGCTCGAGGCAGCGCGCATCGGGCACGCGCAGGCGACCGCCGAGCTCACCGACCGCCTCCGTGAGCGAGACACCCGGATCGGCTCGCTTCATGCGCCCGCAGCGCTTGTGAGCGGGCTATCCGCGGACCTCCAGAGAGCCATCGCGTCCGAGCGCGAACGCGGAAAGGAGCTCACCAGGGCGCTCGACCAGCTCGTGGCGCGCCTGGCGGATCTCGAGCCGGGCGAGTAGCACTACTACGAGTTGTAGTAGTATGTTGGGTGCGATGCCCAAACAGAGCCCTTCCTCGATTCCCGTCGGCCGTATCCGTCGCGGCGCGAAGGTGGGAGGGCTGCTGGGGGTTGAGGCCGCACGGCGCTATGCGAATCAGGTCGCGAACCTCACGCGTGCCGAGGAGGAGCGTGGGGCCGCCGAGGAGCGCCGTCGGCTGCAAGCGGCCGACCACATGGTCGACGTCCTCGGGCAGATGAAGGGCGCCGCGATGAAGCTCGGTCAGTTGGCGGCGTTGATGGATTTCAACCGGCTTCCCGACGACGGGCGAGAGGAGTTCCAGGCAAAGCTCGCGCAGCTGAACGACTCCGCGCCGAAGGCGTCGTTCAAGGAGATGCAGAAGGTGATCGAACACGACCTCGGCGATCGCATCTCCAACCTGTTCGCCGATTTCGATCCCGAGGCCGCCGCCGCAGCCTCGATCGGTCAGGTCTTTCGAGCACGCCTGCACGACGGTCGCGAGGTGGCGGTGAAGGTGCAGTACCCGCGGGTCGCCGCCGCCGTGCGGGCGGACCTGCAGAACCTCGGTCTGCTGATGCGGGCGATGAAGCACTTCGCGCCGGGCATTGACGCCAAGGCGATGGCGCTCGAGGTGCGCGAACGGATCGCCGAGGAGCTCGACTACGAGCATGAGGCACAGGCGCAGCGGATGTTCGCGCGGCGGTGGCGGGGCCATCCCTTCATCGCGATCCCCGACGTCGTCAGCGACCTGTGCCGCGAACGCGTGCTGGTCACCGAGTGGATGGGCGGAGTCGGCTTCGATGAGCTCAAGTCGGCCCCCGAGTCGACCCGCGACCTGGTCGGTGAGATCGTCTTCCGCTTCTTCTTCGGGTCGCTTTACCGCTTCGGACACTTCTCCGGCGACCCGCATCCGGGCAACTTTCTGCTCCTGCCGGACGGGCGCGTTGCGTTCTTGGATTACGGGATGACCAAGACCGTTCCGCGGGCCGCGATCGAGACCGAGCTGGGCGTTCTGCGTGGCGCTCTCGACGGGGACGCCGCCGCGGTTCACGCGGGGCTGTCGTCGCTTGGTTTCTTCAAACCGGACGACCCCCGGTTCGATCCCCGCCGCGTGCTCTCGCACGTGCGCGCGTTGAACGCTTGGTACGCCAACGACGCGCGGTTCACGATCACGCCGCAGTACGTCTCCAAGCTGATGGTCGACGCGGCCGACCCGCGCTCGGAATACTGGGACCTGATGAGGAACGAGACGGTGCCCGCGGACTCGCTGTTCTCAAACCGGATGCAGGGCATGACGCTCGCGGTGGTCGGCCAGCTGAACGCCACCGCCAACTGGCACCGCGTGATGTCGGAGTGGATCTACGGCGCCGAGCCGTGTTCCGCCCTGGGGGTCGCCGAAGCCGAGTTCTTCGGCACGCGGTCGGCACCGGTCCGGAGGGCGGCGTGAGATCGCACCACGAACAGGGTCGGCGAGCTGAAGCGCGAGGCATGCTGGCGCGAACAGTGGCCGGCGGCGTGTTCCTGTTGTTCGAACTTCCGTTGCTGCTCCCAGTTATCGTCGGATGGGCCCTGACCGAGGCCGCCGTCCGAGTCCGCTCGCTGGCCACCCGCCTGGAGCCCGGTCCGGGCGAAGGGACCTTGTGATGCCGACGATCATCGTCAGGGCACACGATTCACACGGCGATCCTGGGACGGCGACACTTCTCGAGCGGGCGATCCCGGTTGATCTCCAAAACGAGCATTACGTCGCGCGCCTGATCGAGCGGGTCGCCTGGGCGCTGCACGATGCCGAACAGCTCGAGTCAGGCGTCAACGGCGCGCCTGTCGCTCCTGCAACGTCGCGCCGAAACCCCGGCGCCGACCGGAAGCAGCGACCCCGTGCATCGCATGGGGCCCCAGCAGGCCGGCGATAGCCGTCGGTCTCGCCCGTCCAGACGCTCAGGCTTTCAAGCGCGGGTGATCTCGAGTCCGCGCCACGAGGAGGCGGCGGCCGCTGTAAGCAGCCGCGGCCACGCCGACCGTGATCAGCGCGATCAGCAGCACGTGCACGATCGGTCCGAGGAGCGCGGCGCCGAGGATCGCACCACAGATCGCACCCGCGAGGAAGACCTTGATCTGGGTCATCTTCCTGCGGGCGCCCCCGAGTTCGTCGCGATCAAGCCGATCCATTTCAGATTTCCAGACGTTTGCACGGGTTTAACTACTACCTATTATAGTAACGACGGGCCCGGAACCTCGATCATCCACACGTCGCGAAACAACCCCCCTAAGCTCGTCGCCGATGAGTTCCGTGGGCACTGCACGTCTAGGCGTTCGTGGATCGGAATAACAACCGAACGTCGCCCTCTGGCTTGACGAGCGCCGCGATCGACCGTATCCGCAGCGCCGCGCAGGCGCAGGTCGGCGACGAACGCATACCGGGTCTTGTCACGCTGGTGGCGCGCGGCGACGACGTACACGTCGAAGCGCTCGGCCGGCTCACGATCGGCGGCCCGGAAGTCAGGCGCGACTCGCTCTTCCGGATCGCGTCGACGACAAAGCCGGTCACGGCAGCGGCCACGCTCGCGGTCATCGAGGAAGGATCGGTCCGGCTCGACGAACCGGTCGACGTCCTCTTGCCGGAGCTCGGCGGGCGCCGCGTCCTGCGGCGGATGGACGGAGCCCTCGACGACACCGTCCCGGCCGCCCGCGCCATCACCACCCGTGATCTGCTCACGTTCACGTTTGGCTTTGGGCTGCTCCCCGAGATCTTCACGGCGCCGACGCCGTGGCCCGTGGTAGCGGCCGAGCATGCGCTGAACCTCTCGAGCATCGGCGGACCTCCCGACCCCGCGATCCAACCCGATCCCGACACCTGGATCGCAAACCTCGGGACGCTGCCGCTGCTCGCGCAGCCCGGCGAACGGTGGCTGTACAACACCGGCGCGTCGGTCCTCGGCGTGCTGCTGGCGCGCGCCACCGCGGAGCCCTTTGCGGACGTACTCCGGACGCGCGTGTTCGAACCGCTTGGGATGAGGGACACCGGCTTCTGGACCTCTGACACCGCTCGCCTCGCGACCGCTTACCGCCCGAGTCCCGATGGGCTGCTCGTCTGGGACGAGCCCAACGGCACGTGGAGCCGTCCGCTCGCTTTCGGCGACGGCGCCGCGGGGCTCCTCTCAACCGCCGACGATCTGCTCGCGTTCGCGCGCATGTTGCTCCGGGGCGGCGCGCCCGTGCTGAGCCCGGAGGCCGTGCGCGAGATGACTAGCGATCAGCTGACGGACTCCCAGAAGTCACACGGCGGCTTGCTGCCCGGGTTCTTCGACGGCCAGTCGTGGGGCTTCTGCCAGGCGGTCCACGACAACGGCGCATTCGGCTGGGACGGTGGCTTTGGCGTCTCCTGGCTCGTCGATCCGCCGAACGACCTCGTCGTCATCGTGATGACGCAGCGGATGTTCGAAAGCCCGGCGCTACCGCGCGCGCACCGAGAGATCCGCGCCGCGGCTTACTCGGCGCTCGCATAGGCGCTATTCGGGGTCCTCGTCGTGCACCTCGCGTGCCCGGGAGGCCGCCACCTCGGGCGACGGGACGACCGTGACGGTGCGATCGGCGTGCTGGATCACCTCGTGCGAGACGCTCCCGAGCAGCAGAGACTTCACCCCGGTCAGGCCCCGCGTGCCCATCACGATCACGCTCGCTCCAACCTCGTCGGCCTGCTTCAGGATCGCGCGCCCGGTCGTCGTGACCTGCGCGGTGCTCCGCCCCTCCGCCTTCAGGCCGAGTGCGACGGCGAGCTTGACGCCCTCACTCGCCGTCTGCTTGGCCGCCCTGCGGCTGGCCTCATCGATCTCCTCGGCATCAGGTATGGAGGGGACCAGTCCGAACCCGACGGTGGAGCGCGCGGCCACCTCAAGGAACGGCTGCCAGACCGTCAGGATCGTGGCGGGCTGACGGGCGAACAGCTCCGCGGCACGCTCGATCGCGGCGCGAGCGTCCTTGGAGCCGTCAAAACAGATCAGGATCATCGCTTTATCTCCTTCGGGAGCGGGTGCGGCCAGGTCAGATCATCTGGGGCGGCCCCAAGTTAGACCTCGGCGCTACCGGGTAGCTCCCCGGTGTGGCGACCATCGGGTACACGATGATGTGCGAGCAGTCGCGTCCGGATCAGCTGATCCGCGACGTCCGGATGGCCGAGGACGCCGGGTTCGAGTTTTCGGTCACCAGCGATCACTATCAGCCGTGGCTCGACAGCCAGGGGCACTCGGGCTACGCGTGGGCGATTCTCGGCGCCGCCGCGCAGGCCACCGAGCGGATCGGGCTGATGAGCTACGTGACCTGCCCGACGCTTCGCTACCACCCGGCGATCGTCGCGCAGAAGGCGGCGACCATCCAGATCCTGTCCGGTAACCGCTTCCGGCTAGGTCTCGGCGCCGGCGAGAACCTCAACGAGCACGTGGTCGGCAAACGCTGGCCTTCGGTGGGGGTCCGCCACAAGATGCTGAGTGAGGCGGTCGAGATCATCTCCGCGCTGTTCGATGGCGGAGGGCACGTGAACTTCCGCGGTCGCTGCTTCGATGTCGAGACCGCCAAGCTCTGGGATTTGCCGACCGAGCGCGTGCCGATCGGGATCGCGGTGTCGGGACCCGAGTCCTGCAAGCTGGCGGGAAGCCAGGCCGATCTGATGATCGCCGTGCAGCCCGAGCGGAAACTCGGGGAGCTGTTCGATGCGGCCGGTGGCGTGGGCAAGCCGCGGGTTGGACAGGTGGCGGTCTGCTACGACCGCGATCGTGACGCCGCCGTCGAGCGCGCCCACGACCAGTTCCGCTGGTTCGGGTTCGGCTGGAAGGTGAACGCCGACCTGCCCAATCCGGACGGCTTCGAGGCTGCCAGCCAGTTCGTGACACCCGAGCAGGTGGCGGACGCGATCGCCTGCGGCTGCGACCTCGAGGAGCACGTCGAGGCGGTCAGGCAGTATCTCGATGCGGGCTTTGACGAGGTCGCCCTGGTGCAGATCGGCGCCGATCACCAGGAGCCGTTCATCGGGTGGGCACGGGACGAGCTGCTGCCAGCGCTCCGCTCGCTGTCGACCGGCGCGGCGGCTACGACGAGCTGATCGCCCGCGCGAGCTTCCGGGGCTTTCGCTTGTAAAGCCTCGCCGCCTCGGCCAGCGCGTCGCCCTGGAGCAGCTCGCGTCGGCGCCCGACCAGCGCTCTCAGGGTCTCGAGCTCAGGTGGCGAGAGCAGCGTTGGCTGGGACTCGGCGCGGTCCAGCAGCACAGCCAGATCGTGATCCTCGCCGAGCAGGTCAGATACACGGTGCGCGCGCCGGGCGAGCTTCTTCATCCGTTTCGGCGCGGTCGGGCGGAGCAGCTGGGCTGCGTACCAGAGATCCTTGACCCGCTTGCGAAGCTCGTGGAGGTTCTCGGTGCTCGGGTCGTGCTCGGCGGCTCGCAGGGCGTGCTTGCCGCGGCGGTAGATCCGAGCCAGCCCGCCTGCGAGTTTCTCCGGCCCGCCCTCCTGCGGCAGCGGCCAGGTGGCCACGCGCGCGCGGGCGTCAGCCAGTCCGCTCACGACCGAGGCTGTCGCCACCCCGTCGGGGGGCTCCTCAGCGGACGACTTGAGCGCTTGGCGCAGCCGCGGCCAGGGGGGAGCGGTCAGCTCGTCGGCGTGCCGTTCTGCTAGCTCGTCGAGCGTCTCGAGCAGCACCTTTGCGTCGCGTGAGCCGCTGAGCGCTCGGCCGGCGTCGCGGAAGGCCACGTTCTCACGGCTGTACCGGTCATCTCCGAGGAAGCCGCGGTTCACCCGCAGGACCGCCCGGAGGCGCTTCAGCGCCTTGCGGGCCTCGTGTACCGCCTCGCTGCGGTCACGACCATCGGTGTCTTCGAGTAGGCCGATGGAAAAGTCGAGCTGGCCGCGGGCCACGCGCCCGATCCCGTCGCGGAGCGATTCACCGGGCTCAAGCCGGTACCGCCGTAAGCGCTCGCGCCGGCCTCGCTCGACGACCCGGTCATGGACCAGCTTCCCGGTCGCCACCGCACCGCCGGCGGCGAGCGCCGACGCGGCCAACGCGCGCCGCTTCGGGTCGTGCGCGGTCTCCTCGAGTGCGTGCGCCGTCTCCTCGATCGCGTGGGCCAGCTTCCCCCGCGCTCGGGCTTTGCCTCGCTTGGCCATACGTAAGTATCTCCCCAACCGCTGTCCCGCGACGCGGGGGGCGGTCGCGGTGTGCTACGACGATGCCTGGGTGCGGTCCGCGCTGATCGGGGCGGGTCGCCCCAGGTGGAAGCCCTGCGCGTAGTCGACGCCGTAATCGCTGAGCATCAGGAGCGTCACCTCGTCCTCCACTCCCTCGGCGATCGTCTCATGTCCGAACCCCCGCGCGAGATTCACGATCGCCTTGACCAGATGCTGGTTGGCGGTGCTGGAGCGGAGGTGGCGCACGAATTCGACGTCGATCTTGAGGTAGCTGAGCGGGAAGCGTGTCAGGTACGTGAAGCTGCCGAATCCGGTCCCGAAGTCGTCCAGCGCCAGCTCGCATCCCAGATTCGTCAGGCCGCGTGCGAACGCCTCGCCGGCACCGATGTCGTTGATCAGCGCCGTCTCGGTGATCTCGAAGATGACGTCGCTGGGCGCGGCCCCTGTCTCGGTGAGCTCCCTTTCGATCAGTGCCAGCAGCTGAGGATCGCCGACCGAGTTCGCCGACAGGTTCACCTCGACCCGCCGCCCGCGGGCGGCACGGCGGATCGCCTGCGTCACGACCCAACCGTCGATCTCACCGACCAGCCCGTACCTCTCGGCGGACGGCAGGAACTCGCCCGGCGCGATCACACCGCCGTCATCGCCGATCATCCGGACCAGCAGCTCCTCACCGGGCGGCCCGTCGCCGAGGGGGACGATCGGCTGCGCGTACAGCGCCAAGCGGTCGTGTTCCAGCGCCTCGCGGATGGCCCGGACCCAGGTGCTCGCCCGGGGATCGTCGGGCGCGCGCTCCTGAGCCACGGGCTCGGCGGTGCCCTCGCGGAAGACGACGACCGCGCCTTCGGTCGAGCCCTCTTCCCTCAATGGCGAAACCGAGTAGCTGACCTGCAGGATCGAGCCGTCCTTGTGCGTGAAGGCGTCGTCGGCGCGCACCTCGAGGCCATGGCGGTATGCCTTCGAGAGCTCGCAGTCCTCCACCGCGAGCGGCGTACCGTTGGCCCGCTGGTAATGAATCACGTCGTGCATGACCCGGCCGAGCAGCTCCTCTTGGGTGTATCCGAGCAATCGCGCGGCGGCGGCGTTCATCATCAGCACCCGGCCCTCACGATCCACCACGTAGAGGCCCTCGGCCATGTTCTCCAGGACCGCCGCGTGGACCTGCTCGGCACGCTCGTATTCGCGCGCTGCGGCCTCGAGCTGGGCCAGCTTGGCGAGCAGCCTGCGGTTGAGCGGGCGACCGTCGCCGCGCCTCGCCCTAGCGGGGCCTCTGGTCGAGGACCGGATCCGACTCCAGGACACACGGGAGTATCGGCCCACCTGTCCCCATTCTCGCTCCCTCATTTGGAGTATTCCCCCCGACGGCCGCCGCGAGAGGGGGGTCTTCGGGCACAGGCGCGGGAACCACGCCCACACAGGAGATCGAGCGCTAGGCCTGGGTCAACAGTCCGTCATACACCTCTCTTATGGGCGTCAGACGGGCCTCACACGGGCGCCGACGATGCTCCCGGGCAGTGAGTTTCCTCAGTCTCGCACTGACCGATCCGTCCAAGTACCTGTTCTGGATCACGAGTCGCGCCGCCGGGACGGTGGCGCTGATCCTCGCAAGCCTGACCGTCGGACTCGGGCTGGCGATGGCCACAGGACTGCTCAAGCGTGGAGGGTCCGACAGGCGCAAGGTCCACGAGATCCTGTCGCTGTCGGTGATGGCCGCGATCGCCGTGCACGCGCTCTCGCTGCTCGGAGACTCATACATACACGCGAGCGTCTTCGACGTGACCGTGCCGTTCGTGTTCTCCTACAAGACGCTCGCCACCTCGATCGGGATCGTCGCGGGGTGGGGAATGATCTTGCTCGGCCTGTCCTACTACCTGCGGCGCAAGATCGGACAGCGCCGGTGGCGCTCGATCCACCGCCTCACCGCGCTGATGTGGGTCCTTGGCCTAGCGCACGCCTTCGCCGAGGGCAGCGACTCGGGCCAGCTGTGGTTCATCGCGATGATCGTGATCACCGCCGCGCCCGCCGCCGTCCTGCTCGTGACCCGGCTGCTGCGAGGTGGCGGCGCCAAGCAGCCGGCAGCCCCCAAGCGGCCGATCGCCCGAGACCCTGACCGCGCCCTCGCCGAGCAGTACGGTTAGCCGGAGGCAGCGACGATGCGTGTACTCGTAATCGAGGACGACGACGCAGTCCGCGCGGCGATCCGCCGGGCGCTGCTGCTCGGAGGCTACGAGGTGATCGCGGCTCCGAACGGCGAGGAGGGCCTGCTGAAGAGCCAGACCGACGTCCCGGACGCGATCATCCTCGACCTCGGATTGCCCGACATCGACGGGATGCAGGTAACCCGCACGCTGCGGAGCTCGGGCAACCGCACCCCGATCCTGATGCTGACCGCTCGCGATGCGGTCGATGACCGGGTGGACGGCCTGGAGGCGGGCGCCGACGACTACCTCGTCAAGCCGTACGACGTCCGCGAGCTTCAAGCGCGGCTGCGCGCGATCATGCGCCGCCACCTCGAGAACGGTGACGGGCGAGTGCTTCGGTTCGGCGAGCTAGAGCTTAACCCGGACCTGCACGCCGCGAAGCTCGGCGAACGCGTGATCGAGCTGACCCGGACCGAGTACCAGCTGCTCGAGCTGCTGATGCTCAACCCCCGCCGCGTGCTCACCTCGGAGCTGATCTACGATCGGGTTTGGGGGTACGACTTCGGGCGGTCGGGCAACGCGCTGCGCGTGTACATCGGATACCTGCGCCGCAAGCTGGAGGAGGGAGGTGGGCGCCGGCTGATCCAGACGGTGCACGGCATCGGGTACGTCCTCAAAGAGCCAGCCGGGTGAGCCTGCGCAGGCGGATCGCGGGGGCCGCGGCCCTGGCGGTCGCGGCGGTGGCCGTGACCCTCGCGGTGACCGGCTATCTGAGCACGCGATCGGCGCTGACCGGTCAGGTCCGCACCGATCTGCGGGCCCGGGCGGCAGCATTCCTGCAGCCGCATCCGGGGCACCATGGTCAGGGCGGCGGCAACCCCGGCGCCTCCGGGCAGGGTCCGGTGTCCCAATTTCCTGGTCCGCCGGAGCCGGGGGGGGCAGCGGGCACCTTCCAGGTCGTCCAGCCGGGCGGCACGGTCGCCCACTTCAGCACGGTCAAGCTGCCGGTCACTCCGCAGGTGCTCGGTATCGCGCGTAGCGGCTCCGGCAGCGTGTTCTTCGATGCGCGGGTGCAGGGCACCCACGAGGAGATCTACGCGGCGTGGGACGCCGGCGATCACCACGTCGTGATGGTCGCGCTGCCGCTGACAGACGCGGACTCGGTGCTCAGCGGGCTGCTCCTGACGTACGGGCTACTGATCGCCGGCGGCGTCCTGCTGGCCGGTCTGCTCGGCTACGCGATCTCACGCTCGGCGCTGCGGCCGATCGAGCGCTTCGTGCAGCGGACCGAGCGGGTCACCCGTGAGCTCGATCATCCCGAGCGCCTCGAGGGGACGGACGCCGTCGAGCTCCAGCGCCTGGCGGACAGCTTCAACCAGACGCTCGACGCGCTCGAGCGCTCGATCGAGTCTCAGCGCCAGCTGGTCGCCGACGCCTCGCACGAGCTCCGCACGCCGATCGCGGCACTGCGCAGCAACATCCAGATCTTCCTCGAATCCGATCGTTTACCCGAGGAGGACCGCGAGGGCCTCCAGGAGTCGATCCTCGCCGAGCTCGACGAGCTCACGCAGGTGGTCGCCGACGTGCTCGAGCTGGCCCGCGGTTCGGCGCCGGCGAGCCGGGTCGAGCCGATCGAGCTCGACACGTTCGTGCGCGAGGCGGTCGAACGCACACAGCGTCGTGCCCCAGACATCCGCTTCACGCTCGAGCTCGAGCCGACCGTGGTCGTCAACAACGCCGATCGGGTCGGGCGCGCGGTTACAAACATCGTCGACAACGCGCGCAAGTGGAGCCCGCCAGACGGTGAGATCGAGATCACGCTGCGCGACGGCGCCCTCGCGGTGCGCGACCACGGGCCCGGATTCGACGAGCGCGATCTGCCGCACGTGTTCGACCGCTTCTATCGCGCCGTCAACGCCCGCCGCCTGCCGGGCTCCGGCCTCGGGCTCGCGATCGTCAAGCAGGCCGCGCAGGCCTTCGGCGGCAAAGCGACGGCCGGAAACGCGCCCGACGGGGGCGCCATCATCACGGTCCGCTTCGGCTCGGCTCGGGGGCGCGCCTCGCCGCCATCCGCCCCAATGAGCACGCCGTCAGCACGCTGACAGCGCCTACGGGGAGCGGGCCGAGCAGGAGCGCTTGGCGACGGCTACCCCTCGACGGCGGACTCGTCGCCGGGTCTCGCCGCTCCCTCTGGAACCGGACGTGCGCTCTGAGGGCCGGGCGCAACGCGCTCATCGGCGTCGTCGGCGAGCGAGCACAGGGCGGCCGAGATGCTCCTGATGTTGTTGATCAGGCGTTCGCGCTCTTGACTGAGGGAGCCCTTTTCACGCTCGAGCCCGCGCAGCTCCTCCTTGGCCTCTGAGGTGATTGCGACAGCGTTGGCAGCTGCGGCGGCGATGCAGCGGTCGGCCTCCTCCTGGGCGAGGCGCGTCGTTTGCTGCGCTTGCTCATGAGCCGCGATCAGGATCGCCGAGGTCTGTTCCCCCACCCGCTCGATCTCGGTCCTGACCTCGCCGGCTGCCGGCGTTTGTGCCTGCAGCTGCGCGAGCTCTCGATCAAGCGCAGTCAGCTCGTGCTCGAGCTCGGCGATGTGCTCATCGACGGCCGCGCACTCATATCCCTGCCGGGCGAGCGGGAACCGCGGTGGGCTCTCATCCCACGGCAACGGCGGATCGGCGTCGGCCGCGTAATCCGGTCGGCCGTTCGCCTCGTGGCTCAGCTCGGTGTGTTCCCGGGCGGAGAACGTGCGTGCGAAACGATCGCCGAGATCGGCAAACCGTGAACGTGGCTTCCCCGGCCTGCTCAGCGTGACGGCACGTCTATTGAAGTCGCCCACGGCGCCTCCTCTCCTTACGGTCTTCCGGATCACAGAGGCTCTTCGCGATACCCGATGCGATCCCTGTCGAGATCCGCAATCGCGCCAGCGATCTTGCAGCCATGGTCGACGGCTTGCGCGCTCGGATTCGCGTTGGGGGCCCCTGGTGGCGGAGCGGCGGCCGAAGCGTGAGAAGCGCGCGGTCGCCCCCGAAGGTGACAGACTCCCGATCATGTAGGGGCAAGCGAAGAGGGCAACCGCCGGGCGGAGGAGGAGTCATGCGCGTCGACAATGACGGCGTTGGGATCGGGTACGACGTGACCGGCGCGGGGCGCCCAGTCGTTCTGCTCCACGGGTTTCCCGACTCGGGGCGCCTCTGGCGCAACCAGGTCCCGGCGCTGGCCGAGGCGGGGTTCAAGGTGATCGTGCCGGACCTGCGCGGCTACGGCGGATCGGACAAGCCCGAGGGGGTCGAGGCCTACGCGATGAGGCTGCTCGTCGCCGACGTGCTGGCGGTGATGGGCGACGCGGGCGCTGGGCGAGCCCACGTCGTGGGGCACGACTGGGGGGCCGCCGTGGCGTGGGCGCTCGCGACGTTCTCGCCCGACAGTGTCGACCACCTCGTCGCGCTGTCGGTGGGTCACCCACAGGCGTTCCGGGCAGCCGGGCTCGAGCAGCGCCAGAAGTCGTGGTACATGTTGCTGTTCCAGTTCCAGGGCGTCGCCGAACAATGGCTGAGCGCCGATGGGTGGGCCAACTTCCGTGACTGGACCGGCCACCCTGACACCGACCAGGTGATCGCCGATCTGGAGCGCGGCTCGCTGACGCCCGGGCTCAACTACTACCGCGCGAACGTGCCGCCGGAGTCATACCTGGCGCCGCCCCTGGAGCTGCCGCCCGTGAGGGCCCCGACGATGGGCGTGTGGAGTTCCGGCGACATGGCGCTCACCGAGCGCCAGATGCTCGACTCGGGCGCGAACGTCGACGGCGCCTGGCGCTACGAGCGCCTCGACGGCCCCGGCCACTGGATGCAGCTCGAGGCGCCGGACCGGGTCAACGGGCTGCTGCTCGACTTCCTGCCCGCTTGAGGCGTCCACGTCGCGCGCGTGTATTACGTGGCTGGAGGAGACGCTCGCGCACCCAGACACGGTCGATCGGATTCTCGCCCTGGCGGTCGCCCAAGAACGGCGGCCGTTCCCGGGCCCCAGCCGGGAACAGCTCCTCCAGCTCTGCATGGACTGAGGACCCGCTAAGCAGGCACCGCCTCGGTCGGCGCCGCGTGCCTGCGCAGCTCTTGGCGGGCGATCGTGCGCTTGTGGACCTCGTCGGGGCCGTCGGCGAGCCGCAGAGTCCGCAGGTGCGCGTACATCGTCGCGAGCGGGAAGTCATTCGAGACCCCGCCGCCGCCGTGGACCTGGATCGCGCGGTCGATCACCTTCAGCGCCACCTCCGGCGCGGCGACCTTGATCGCGGCGATCTCGGTGCGGGCGTGCTTGTTGCCGACGGTGTCCATCAGCCACGCGGCGTTCAGCGTAAGCAGGCGCGCCATGTTGATCTCGATCCGTGACTCAGCGATCCAGTCCTGGATGTTGGCCCGCTCGGCCAGGGGCTGGCCGAAGGTGACCCGTGCGGTGGCGCGCTGGCACATCAGCTCCAGCGCGCGCTCGGCCGCCCCGATCGTGCGCATGCAGTGATGGATTCGGCCCGGGCCGAGCCTCGCCTGGGCGATCAGGAAGCCGTCGCCCTCGTTGCCGATCAGGTTGCCGGCCGGGACGCGCGCGTCCTCGAAGACGATCTCGGCGTGGCTCTCCTGGTCGACATACCCGAACACCGGGAGGTTGCGGACGATGTTTACCCCGGGCGTGCCGGGCTCGACCAGGATCATCGACTGCTGGCGGAACAGCGGGCCGTCGGGCTCGGTCTTGCCCATCACGATCATGATCTTGGTGCGCTCACGCATCGCACCCGACGCCCACCACTTGCGTCCGTTCAGCACGTATCCATCGCCGTCGCGCTCGATCCGAAGCTGGATATTGGTCGCGTCGGAGCTCGCGACCTCGGGCTCGGTCATGACGAACGCGGAGCGGATGTCCCCCTCGAGCAGCGGCGCCAGCCAGCGCTCTTTCTGCTCCGGCGAGCCGAACACCGTCAGCACCTCCATGTTGCCCGTGTCGGGCGCGGCACAGTTGCACGCCTCGGAGGCGATGTGGCTCCGCCCCATGATCTCCGCGAGCGGGGCGTAGTCGACGTTGCTGAGCCCGGGCGCAGATCGGTCGGGCACCTCGTAGGGGAGAAACAGGTTCCACAGCCCAAGCTCCCGCGCGCGGTCCTTGAGCTCCTCCATCACCGGGGGATGGCCGTGCGGGTTGCCGGATTCGGCGAGCTGCTCCTCGTAGACCGACTCGTTCGGATAGATGTGCTCGTCCATGAACGCGAGCAGGCGCTCGCGCAGCTCCTTGCAGCGGTCCGAGAACTCGAAGTCCATCGCGGTGATCTCCTTGGGTTGGCGGCAAGACGGATCGTATTCCGATCCCCGCGTGTGATGAGTTCGACGCCCGGTTCTGGTCTTATCGCCACCGGCAATGCGAGAAGGAGCCACGAGATGCAGATTCGCGCTAGCACAGAGGCAAGGCTTACGCTCGAGCGCGAGCGGGCGCTTCCCGACGGTTCGGTGGAGATCGTCTACGCGGTGAGCTGAGACCGCGCGTTACCACTGACGGCCGCGCAGGCGCCGGGACGAACGCTCACCAAGAGCTTCCTGGCTCGCCCCGGGAGCGCTTCCTCGACCGCCTGATCGGCGAGGCCTGGCCTCATCAAATAGGGTGCTCTGCGTGGAGCTGGCCGACCGCAATGTCGTCATCACGGGAGCCGGCAGCGGCATCGGCCGGGCCATGGCCGCGCGTTTTGCGGCCGAGGGGCCGCGGGCGCTGATCCTCGCCGACATCGACGCCGATGCGGTCGAGCAGGTGGCCGGCGAGGTCGGCGGCGTCGCCGTCAGGACGGACGTCGGGCGCGAGGAGGACATTCGCGCGCTCGTGGAGCGCGCCCGAGAGGTCGGCGGTGCCGTCGACCTGTTCTACTCAAACGCCGGCATCGGCGGACCGGCCGGCGGCCCCGAGGCGCCCGACGAGGAGTGGGATCGCGCCTGGACGATCAACACCATGGCCCACGTGTGGGCGGCGCGGGCGGTGCTCCCGGAGATGCGCGAGCGTGGCGATGGCTACCTGGTCAGCACCGCCTCGGCCGCTGGAGTACTGACGCAGGTGTCCGCGCAGATCTACTCCGTCACCAAGCACGCAGCGGTCGCGCTCGCCGAGTGGATGGCGATCATGTACGCCGACGACGGGATCAAGGTCTCGTGCGTCTGCCCGCTCGGCGTGCGCACGCCGATGCTCGAGGAGGCACTCGGAGACAGCGTCGGCGGCACGGCGCTGATGCAGGACGAGCTGCTCGAGCCCTCCGATGTCGCCGAGGCGGTGGTTGCGGGGATCCGCGACGAGCGCTTCCTGATCTTCCCGCACCCGCAGGTTGCCAAGTACATGGCGTTCAAGGGCGGCGACAACGAGCGCTGGCTGGCGGGAATGCGCCGGATGGTGCGCGGGGCCCGCGACGCGGGCGCGGCGGGCTGACGGCCCAGATCGCCGGCGACTCCGACGTGGCGCTCGTCGCGGTCGCGTCATAAGTGCCGCTCACGGGTGCAGGTGCAGCACCTTCCGGATGTGGCGGAAGAAATGGCCCACGCGACCGGTGCCCTGGGCGGCGAGCCCGGTGGCGCCGAACAGGATCCCCACCGCGCCCACCAACACGAGCAGGCCCGCCAAGAGCTGCGGCCAGCGGCGGTCGAGGAACTCGCGCCAGGTAGCCAGGATCCGCTCCGAGCTCTCACCCGCGAACGTCAGCGTTGCGATGATCCCGATCAGAGGCAGGACAAAGCAGACGTTGAAGATCACCAGCAGCAGGAACTGCTGCACGACGTTGAGTCCGGATCCCGCGACCGCTGCGATGGCGGCGAAGTAAGGAAACGCGGTCGGAAGCTCGACGGCCGTGATCGTGGCGCCGAGCCACGCGCCCGACTTTCCCCTGCGGCTCGCCTGCGGGACGCCGCGCTCGCTGAGACGACCGCGTCGCCGCCACACCACCGCCGCGGAAACGATCAGCACGACCCCAGCCACGATCTCGGCGACGTGCCGGATCGTCTGCTGCACGTCGAGATCGACGAGGTTTCGGAGCAGCTGCCCCGGGCCGATCGCGACAAGCGCACCCCCGGCGAGGTAGACGACGAACACCGAGAGCGTGAACTGCGCCACCTGCCGGCGCGGGTTCGGCCCGGTGGCGAGGTACAGCGCCGGGGCGATTGTTGACGGGTTTATCGAGTCGACAAGCCCGATCGACACCACCAGGCCCAGCAGGCGCAGCATGCGCGCATTCTTCCCGGTCGCGGCCGAGCGGCGCGCGGGTCTTAACGCGATGTGCGCCTATGCGAAGTGGAGCTCTTCGCTTTCCTCGTCGCCGACCGGCTGCTCGCACGTCGGGCACCACCAGCGCGCCTCCATCGGCGTTCCGCAGACCGAGTGGCGCGGGGCCGTCGCATCGCCGGCGTTGCGGGCCCCCCATCCAGCGAGCAGCCGGAGCACGCCGGCCAGCTCCAGGCCGGCGGCGCTCAGCTCGTAGACGAACCGCGGCGGGCGCTCGGAGTAGGGACTGGCGACGACGAGCGCGTTGCGCTCGAGCTGGCGCAGCCGCTGGGTGAGCACGTTGGCCGCGATCCCCGGGAGCTCCTCCTGGAGCTCGCCGAACCGCTTGGCCCCCTCCAGCAATGCGGCGACGATCAGCAGTGTCCAGCGATCCCCGACGGCCGACAGCGCGTCGGCGAGCGCCGCGTGGGGGGACTCGCCTTCGGTCGAGGGGGCCGGGCCACGGGTGCTCATCTGCCCTGTGATCGTACGCGCATTCACGGGCTGATACGATAGCGACTTGCAACTAGCAAGTAACCATCAAAGCGGGAGTCCGCAAGTGGGAATCCGCAAGAACAGAAGGTGATGAGCTGATGTCTTTGCTTTCAGAACTCGAAAGCTCGGTGCAGGAGGCCGCCGGGCGAACCGGTCCGGCAGTGGTCGGCATCGGTCGGGGCTGGGGAGTCGGGTCCGGCGTGGTGTTTGCGCCCGGGCGGGTACTCACCAACGCCCATAACCTCCGCCATGAGGAAGCCACCGTCACGTTTGGCGACGGCCGCACCGAGAGCGGGCGCGTCGCCGCTTCCGACAGCGACCTCGACCTGGCCGTGATCGAGGTCGATACGGGCGAAGTCGAGCCCGTGGAGTGGGCACCCGACGGCACCGACGCGCCGGTTGGTCGCGCCGTGCTGGCGCTCGCCAACCCGGGGGGCCGTGGCCTCCGGGTGACCCCCGGCTTCGTGTCCGCGCCGGCGCGGAGCTTCCGCGGGCCCCGTGGGCGCCGCATTCGCGGCGCGATCGAGCACACCGCGCCGTTGCCCCGAGGCTCCTCCGGCGGACCGCTCATCGACACCGCTGGTCGCCTGCTGGGGATCAACAGCGTGCGCGTCGACGGCGGCCTGATCCTCGCGGTCCCGGCTGACGCGAGCGTAAAGGAACGCGTCGAGGCCCTCGGCCGCGGCGAGCGTCCGAAGTCGCTGCGCCTTGGCGTCGCGATCGCCCCGCCCCGCGTGGCACGGCGCCTCCGTCGAGCGGTCGGATTGCCCGAGCGCGACGGCATCCTCATCCGCGCGGTCGAGGAGGGGAGCGCCGCTGAGCGCGCCGAGCTGGAGCGCGGCGATCTGATCGTGGCAGCCGGCGGCAAGGAGCTCGAGCGGATGGACTCCCTGTACGAGGCGCTCGACGCGGCGCGGGCAGCCGGCACCCTCGAGCTGACGATCGTCCGCGGCGCCGACGAGCGCAACGTCACGGTCACCTTCTAGGAACACACGCGAGAAAGACGTACGGAGATGAGCACAACGCTTGAACACGAACACGACGAGCCGACCACGGCCGAGGACGAGGCGCTCGACGCCTACTCACGAGTGGTGGTCGACGTCGCCGAGCGGGTCTCGCCGTCGGTCGGCAGCCTGCGCGTGATGCGCAGGGGCCGCGGCGGCAGGATGCCCGTCGGCGCCGGCAGTGCGGTCGCGCTCACGCCGGACGGGTTCCTGCTGACCTCTGCGCACGTCGTTAGCGGACCCGGCCGGAGCGGACGGGTCGCGTTCGTCGACGGGCGCGAGCTCAGCTTCAGGGTCGTCGGCCTCGACCGGCTGTCTGACCTGGCGGTCGTTCGTGCCGACGGCGACGGGCTTGCCCCGGCGACCCTCGGCGAGGCCGAGCGCCTGCGGGTCGGCCAGCTCGTCCTGGCGATCGGGAACCCTCACGGGTTCGCCGGATCGGTGACGGCCGGCGTGGTCTCGGCGCTGGGCCGGTCGCTCCCCGCCCGCTCGGGGCGGACGTTTCGCTACATCGACAACGTGATCCAGACCGACGCGGCGCTCAACCCCGGCAACTCGGGCGGGGCGCTGGTCGACAGCCGCGGGCACCTGGTCGGGATCAACACGGCGGTGGCCGGGGTCGGACTGGGGCTCGCGGTTCCGATCAACGACGCAACGCGCCAGATCATCGGCGCGCTGATGCGCGACGGCCGGGTGCGCCGAGCCTACATAGGCATCGCGGGCGGCCCCCGGCCGCTGCCCCCACAGGCGCGAATCCGCCTGGGACGTGACGCGGGCCTCGAGGTCGTCGAGGTCGTCGACGGCAGCCCTGCCCAGCGGGCCGGGCTGCGCCCCGAGGACCTGATAGTCGAGATGGGTGGCCGTCCTGTGGAGCGCGCCGACGACATCCAGCGGCTGATGAACGACGCGATGATCGATCATCCGCTGTCGGTCAGCCTGCTCCGCGCCGAGCGCTGGCTGGAGCTGGAGCTGCGCCCCACCGAGCTGGTCGAATAGCCGTCCAGCGGCGCAATAACGAACCTCAGCCCGGCGCTAGTGGCTACACTGAACACAGCGCCGGGCGGCGTTCGTTTTTGCGCCTGCAGCCCGGGCGATAGCCCTGATCACCCCCTTCCGGAAGCACGAAGATGGCCCGTGGAGACGTCCGGATCGCTGTGACTCTCGCATGCGAAGAGTGCAAGCGCCGGAATTACCAGACGAACAAGAGCAAGCGCAACGACCCCGAGCGGATCCAGCTGCGCAAGTACTGTCGCTGGTGCAGGTGTCACACCGCGCATCGCGAAACCCGCTGAGCTGACGGAGCGTCCGGGTGGCCCGAAACCGTAAACGTGCAAAGGAGCGCCGGGCAAGGCGCCCCCAGCCCGTGGCGAGCACTCGCACCGAGCGCGAGGACACTCCGGGACCGATCGCCCACGCCGCACCCGACGTCGAGCTCGCCGAGGCCCAACTCGCCATCGGCCGCTCCGAGGTCGACCAGGGGCGCGAGCCGGTGGTCGACGCAGACGGCGACATCGAGCGGTTCGATGCCGAGGACGCGGAGGACCTGGACGGTTTTGGTGGCGACTACGAAGGCCCGTCCTCGAGCGGGGGAGCTACCCTCGTTACGACGGGAGGTGCCGCGGCCGGACGCAGAGGTGCCGCGCTTGCGGAACCGCGGGTCGGGATCGTGGGGCGGCTCGTGGGCTTTCTCCAGGGCAGCTGGCGCGAGCTCCAGCGGGTACAGTGGCCCGACCGCCGTCAGGTGGCGCAGGCGACCGGGGTCGTGATCGGGTTCGTGATCGTTGCGGGAGTGTTCCTCGGCGTGTCCGACCTCGTCTCCCAAAAACTCGTCAACTTCATCCTCAAATAGCGCTCGCCGGAGCGCTGAGGCAGTCAAGGAAACATGTTTCGCTGGTACGTCGTTAACACATATTCCGGGCACGAAAACAAGGTCAAGCAGAACCTCGAGCACCGGGTCGTCTCCCTCGGGCAGCAGACCGCGGTCCGGCAGATAGTCGTGCCGACGGAGTCGGTCTCGGAGATGAAGGACAACCAGAAGGTGACGGTCGAGAAGCGCACGATGCCCGGCTACGTGCTCGTCAACATGGACCTCAACGAGGACTCATGGAGCCTGGTCAAGGGCACCCCCGGCGTGACCGGCTTCGTCGGCGCGTCCAACGAGCCGGTCCCGCTGACGCAGGACGAGGTCAACCGCTTGCTGCATCGCGAACAGGAGGTGCGCCCGCGTAGCCGCGCCCAGTTCTCGATCGGCGAGTCGGTCAAGGTGATCTCGGGCCCGCTGTCTGACTTCTCCGGGGAGATCTCGGAGGTCAACGAGGATGCGCAGCGCCTCAAGGTGCTGGTCTCGATCTTCGGGCGTGAGACGCCCGTCGAGGTAGGCTTCGACCAGGTCAAGAAGATCTAGTCGTGGCCAAGAAAGTCCTAACCCAGATCAAGCTCCAGGCGCCGGCAGGACAGGCCAGCCCGGCTCCACCGGTCGGCCCCGCGCTCGGCCAGCACGGCGTCAACATCATGGAGTTCGTCAAGGCGTTCAACGCTCAGACCCAGTCCGAGGCGGGGACGGTGATCCCTGTGGTGATCACCGTCTACGAGGACCGTTCGTTCACCTTCATCACCAAGAGCCCGCCGGCCGCGGTGCTGATCAAGCAGGCGCTGTCGCTGGAGAAGGGGTCATCCGAGCCCTACCGCGAGAAGGTCGGCTCGATCACGCAGGATCAGCTGCGCCAGATCGCCGAGCGCAAGATGAAGGACCTGAACGCCAACGACGTCGACGCCGCCGCGAAGATCATCGCCGGCACCGCCCGGTCGATGGGCGTGGAGGTGGTGTAGGTGGCGAGGCACGGCAAGGCATATCTCGACGCGCGCCAGCGCCTCGACCGTGAGCGCGAGTACGCGCCCGCGGAAGCGATCGCATTGCTCAAGCAGCTGGCACACGCAAAGTTCGACGAGTCGGTCGAGGTGCATGTCCGCACCGGCCTGAACGTCCGTCACGCCGATGAGCAGCTCCGCGGGACGATCGCGCTCCCCAACGGGCTCGGCAAGGACGTCAAGATCGCCGTCTTCGCTCAGGGCGACAAGGCGCGCGAGGCCGAGGAGGCCGGCGCCGACGTGGTCGGCGCGGAGGACCTGGCGCAGCGAATCCAGGACGGCTTCGACGACTTCGACGTGGCGATCGCGACGCCCGACCTGATGCCGGTCGTCGGCCGGCTCGGCCGGATCCTCGGCCCTGCCGGGAAGATGCCGAACCCGAAGGTCGGGACAGTGACCATGGATGTCGCCAAGGCGGTCGAGGAGGCCAAGGCCGGGAAGGTCGAGTACCGGACCGACCGCAACGCGATCGTCCATCTGGTGATCGGCAAGCGCGAGTTCGACGAGCGCCGCCTGCTGGAGAACTACGCGGCGGTGATCGAGGAGCTGATCCGGGCAAAGCCGTCGGCTGCCAAGGGGCGCTATCTGCGGACCGTCACGCTCACCACCACGATGGGCCCCGGCGTGAAGGTCGATCCCTCCAGGACCCGAGACATCGTCGAGGAGCCGGTCCCGGCGTAGACTGAAAGACACCAACGGAGACGATGCCCGAGACCTCCGGCGGCGCGATCGCGTAAGCCCGGAGCAGGCGGAGCCTCGAATGCGAGTCCGGCGGCGCGCTGCGCCGGTCTGGACTCGGATGAGACGCCCGCCATCGCGCGGGCGTTGCTTTTGGAGAAGCCGAAATGAATCGAGAACAGAAGGCAGCAGTCGTAGATGAGCTGAGCGAGGAGATCCGCGCCGCCGACGCGATCTTCGCTGTCGACTACCGCGGGATCTCGGTCCAGGCCGCGGCAGACCTTCGCAATCGGCTGCGCGACAGCGAGACCCGCTTCCGCGTCGTCAAGAACTCGTTGACCGAGCGCGCGACTGACAAGGCGGGCGCCGACGCGCTGAGGCCGCTGTTGGTCGGGCCCACGGCGCTTGCGTTCGTCGGTGGCGACGCGGCGCTTGCCGCAAAGGCGCTGAACGACGCGGCGCGAGCGCTGGGAACGCTCGAGTTCAAGGGCGGCTTGATGAACGGCAGCGCGCTGACCGCCGACGACGTGCGCTCGATCGCGCGTCTGCCGGCTCGCGAGGTGCTGCACGCGCAGCTCGTGGGCACGATCGCGTCGCCCCTGGCGGGCCTCGTGCGGACGCTGAACGCGCTGATCGCGGGAATCGCGATCCAGCTCCAGAAGATCGCCGAGCAGATGCCGGAGACCCCGTCCCCGTCCGAAGCGGCCGAGGCGCCGCCCCCGCCCGAAGCACAGCGCGCCTCGGACTCCGAAGGTGAGGCCGCGGCCTCGGACGCGAGTGCTTCGGACGCCGACGCCGCCCCGTCCGAGCCTGAAGCCGAGGCTTCCGCGGAGCCGGAGGCCGAGGCGCCCGCAGGACAAGCTGAACAAACTGAAACAGAAGCCGCCCCCGACGGCGACTCGTCGGAGGCATAAGGAGGAACGATGGCAACCAGCACACAAGAGTGGATCGACGAGCTCAAGGGCATCTCGGTGCTCGAGCTCTCCGAGCGGATCAAGGCGCTCGAGGAGGCGTTCGGCGTCTCCGCGACTGCCGTTGCCGCAGCCGCACCGGCGGCGGCCGCCGGTGCGACGGCCGATGGTGGCGGCGAGGCCGAGGAGCAGACCACGTTCGACGTGATCCTGACCGGGCCGGGCGACAAGAAGATCCAGGTGATCAAGGTCGTGCGCGCGGCCACCGGCCTCGGTTTGAAGGAGGCCAAGGCGCTCGTCGACGAGGCCCCCAAGCCGATCAAGGAGGGCATCGAGCGTGAGGAGGCCGACAAGCTCAAGGGCGAGCTCGAAGAGGCCGGTGCGAGCGTCGAGCTGAAGTAAGGCCCTCGGCGACGAGCTCCCGCTATCCGCCGCAGGCACGCCGATAGCTGAAAAGGCCCCCACCGCGCCGGTGGGGGTCTTTCTCATTCCCCTCGGGACTCACGTTGGCACGCCCGGGGAACTACTCAAACGGTGAGTGATGCGCGCAAGCGGACCTCCGCTTGGCCGCTACGTTCGTGCACCGCTTCGGCTCCATCGGGCCCGAACCCGAGCTGCGCGTAGAACTCGCGCGCCTGCGTGTTCTCGGCCAACACCCACAACGTCACCGACCGCCAGCCTTCGGCTCGAAGGGCATCCAGAGCGGTTTCCATCAGCGCGCGCCCCACACCGGCGCGCCAGACAGCCGGGTCCACGTACATGGCGCCAATCTCCGCCACGCGCTCGCCGGCGTCGTCGTCGCGGCTTGGCGTGCCAACCGCGCAGAACCCGAGTACCGCTCCATCCTCCGCGGCGACGAGCACCGCGCCGGGGCCTTGTCGACGGTTCAGAACCTCGCGCCAGAGCGCCTCCCGCTCCGCGACGGAGAGACCGTCGAGCAGCTCGTCTGGCATCAGCCCGCGGTAGGCGACCTGCCAAGTACGGACGTGAACAGCGGCGATCGCGGCCGCATCGGATGGGACAGCGCGTCTCACCTCGACCGGCATTCCAGCGAGGCTAGTTCATCGCGCTCCTTGCCAACTCAGGCCGCAGGAGCTTTTCGTGCGGACTGAAGGCTGGGATGCCGCCGATTCGGCCGATCTAGCCACGCAGCCAAACGGAGACGGCGGGCGCGGGGAGGTGAGCTTTGCTGCCGCAGGTGCGCATATGTCACCTCTGCCAACAAAGCTCGCACGAACCCGCCCCTGAGGTGTCGGCCGCTTGCATTCCTTTGCGAACTTGCCTATGCTTATTAGGCAACTACCTAGGAGGCATAGGAAACATGAAGACCATTCAAGTCACCGACAACCTGATCCAGCTCGACCGGTGCATTTCGTCAATGCCTACCTCGTTCGCGAGGCGGATGGATTCACGCTCGTCGACACGACCCTCAGCGGGGCCGCGGACGACCTGATCGCCGCCGCGCGGGCCGCGGGCGGGGAGATCCGCCGGATCGCGCTGACCCACGGGCACAGCGATCACGCGGGGTCTCTCGACGAGCTCAAGGCGAAGCTCGGCGACGGCGTCGAGGTGCTGCTGGGCGACCTCGACGCGCGGATCCACGCCGGCGAGCAGGTCGTGAGGGGAAGCTTCGAGGGTCATGGCCGAAGCAGGTCACGACCCGGCCCGACATGCGCCTGCTCGGCGGTGAGCGGATCGGCAGCCTCGAGGTGATCGCCTCGCCGGGCCACACCCCCGGCCATATGGCGTTCCTCGACACGCGCGACCGGACCCTGCTCGCGGGCGACACGTACACGACCTACTGGCGAGCGGAGGTCCCAGACCGGCTGCTGCAGCCTTCCCGCTCGCCGCGATGGGCACTCAGGATCGCAGCGAGGTCGTCGACGTCGGCTCGCGTGCTGCGGGGCTCGAACCCAACGCTCGTCGCCGGCCACGGACCGGCAGTTCGTTCGCCCGCCGCGGCGATGGACCGCGCGATCCTCGCACATCGCGGAGCTGATGCCCCGCGCGGGCCTCGACGCGGCCGCCGTCGTCGACGCCGCCGCGGCGATCGCCGACGCCGAAGGGCTCGAGGCGCTGACCCTCGCGCGGGTCGCGGCGGCCCTCGGTGTCCGGGCTCCTTCGCTCTACGCCCACATGGACGGGCTCGAGGATCTCCGCCGCCGGATCGGTGCCCGCGGCGCACGCCAGCTGGCGGACGCGCTCGGCCGCGCGGCCGCCGGCCGCGCAGGGACGGACGCGCTGGAAGCCGTGGCAGACGCATACCGGGAGTATGCGCGCGCCCACCCCGGGAGCTATGCGGCCGCGCAGCGTTCGCGGGAGTTGAGCAAGAGCGAGGAAGCGCTCGCCGCAGCTGGTGCCGCGGTCGACGTGGTCCTTGCGGTGCTGCGCGGTTACGGCCTCGAGGGCGACGAGGCGGTGCATGCCACCCGCGCGATCAGGGCGGCGCTCCACGGATTCGTGATGCTCGAGGCGGTCGACGGGTTTGCGATCGAGCTCTCGGTCGACGAGAGCTTCCGGCGGCTGGTCGCGATGCTCGACGCCGGCCTGCGCGGCCCCCGCTAGCGGTCCTTCGGGGCATCGCTTGCCGGTGAGCACCCCACCTCGGCGTTAGCGGTGTCGCATCTCGTCGGTCGGCCACCATCCCTCGTGGGCGGCCTGTGATCGGCTGGATTCGCCCATTGGCGAGCCCCGGCCCGCAGCGCGGACTCGCCGGCGGTTCGTGTCCTTCACCGGCGAACGGCCATCCGGCGCGATGGGTCGGTTGCCCACCCCCGGCCACCGGTCAGCGCCACGGGGTTGCTCGCGGCGGGTTTTCCCCCTACACTTCCCCCGTCGGCCAATAGCCGTAGCCGCCCAAGTGAGGCGGGTCGCGCCACATACGCGGCCTCCGCGGGCGGGGTCCGTGAGAGCTGATCAGTCCTGCACAGGGCACTGATGCCGTGTGCTATCTTTGATGGTCGCGCTTTATTTGGGAGCTGACCGCCTTGTTCGTGGGGCGGAGGCCT
>CAWGWP010000002.1:0-25315 GCA_963826395.1 uncultured Solirubrobacterales bacterium
AGCACCAAACGAGCTGCCCGGCTGCTGAGGACCTCCCCGCTCGCTTCACCCTTGAAGCAGAAGAGCCGGGAGACGGTCCCAGGGGATAGCTACTTCCGGCGCAGGGGGTGGCAGTCTGCAACCCACGGATGTCGGGCCGGAACCGGATTCAGCTCGGAGCGGAACTGACGCGTCTTGCGAGCGCAAGCTGGGCTCTGTGGTAGGGCCGGAGCCGTGAGCGCACGATTCGCAAGTCCGAGTCCGGTCGATCAGCTAGGAGCTCCGCGACCATCTGGGCCGGATGGAACTCGTCCAGTTGCGCGGTCAGTTCGGAGGGAGAACGCTGGTTGAACCGGTGCGCTAGGCGCGAGGCGAAGACCACGACGTAGATCTCGGGCGTGAGCTCTTCGGCGCCGTGCTGGACGATGTCGAGAAACGCCGTGTCCTGTGCCCCTGACTCCACAGCGAGCATCGGGAGAAGCGCCGGCAGCCAGAGACAGACTGTCTCGACGAATCGCTTGGCCATCTCCGCCGCCTCGGGCGAGGCATCGCGGATAGCGGTGGTCAGCGCGTGCGGATCA
This sequence comes from uncultured Solirubrobacterales bacterium, assembly GCA_963826395.1. Classification (GTDB taxonomy): domain Bacteria; phylum Actinomycetota; class Thermoleophilia; order Solirubrobacterales; family Solirubrobacteraceae; genus Palsa-465. The sequence goes on from CAWGWP010000002.1 coordinate 561, forward strand.
ATCCGCCATTCCTCGACGGGCACCATTAGCTCGCTGACGTCCCGCGTGGCACCGCCGCGCCCGCTGCGCAGCCCGAGGATCCGTTCGAGCTGAAACTGGCCGAAGTCACGCTCCGAGGGTTCAACGTCCATGTCCAGCGCCTGAAGGAACAGGTACGAGAACACGGCGATCCGTTCGTCGCCGCTCATTCGTACCCGCCGCGGGAACAGGGCACGTCGGCCCCGCGCCTTCGCGGCCTTCTCCGCCTCGGCTCTGACCGCGGCCGGTCCATGCCGGCCCAGAGCGTCGGCCTCGTCTGCGCCGTGGCGGAAGCGCTCGAAGGCCGCGGCGCACACGTCCAGCGCTGCGGCGGTGTCGACGGTCCCGGCCTCGATGTAGCGCGCGAAGGTCAACAGCTCGCTGGACGTGTCGCGGCGACCCCAGCGCGCTAGGCCGTCGACCTCGGCGAGCGCTGGCAGCGGATACCGATATCCGCGTCCATGCCGGGTTGGAGGTGAGACGAGATCCAGGCTTCGCCAGTAGCGAATGGTACGAGGCTGCGCATCGGTCTTTCCGGCGCCCCGCGCTACCTCGACTAGGTCGTCGATCGTCGGCGAAAAATCAGGCGGAACCGGTTGGGTGACAGTCGCGTAGGCCAGAACGTGCAAGTTTGCCTCGGTCCATGGACGGCCCGACACTGTGCTGCGAGTCTCGATCGACCGTCGCCGCACTGGGCGGCGACACGACAACGGAGGCAGTCATGGACCGCGTCAAATGGTTCATTGAGGTGGCTACCGCCGTCCTCACCGCCCTGATGCTGTTCGTCAGGGGTCGGCGAAACGGTTGGATCTAGCAGCGTGCGGCTTACGTTGGCCGCTCCTCGACGACCGGGGCCCGGGAGCAGCCCGGTCCCCGGTCGTCTCACGCAGGGCTCGCCGTAGCTTTCGGCTGCCGCCGGAGGCGCGACTACGTTGCTCTCATGACGGACGCAGACAGCAAGCTCAGATACAGCGCGGCCGGTCTTCGCGTATGCGCGGCCCCGCCTGGCGCCGGTCGCCCGGTTCGGGTGAGAGACGTGCTGCTCGTGACGATCGGTCACGTCGACGGGGACGTTGATCTCGGGGAGGAGTTCGGCAGGCATCCGCCTGCTGGCCTTCCGTATCGCGACGTGACTGGCACGGTCGACCCCGGGCCCGCGGATCTCGGCAGGGGCCTGATGCTCGGGAAGCTCTCGGGTGAGGAGCTCAGGCTGATCGAGGACGCCTGTAGCCAGCGTGGACACTTTTTCTACCCGAACCGCCACGACGGCGTCCGGTATGCGCTCTGGCGGGATGTCACCGAACATGCTTTGAGCGAAGCAGCCATCGTCGCCCCGTCGTGGGACGAGGACGGGGTGATCGTCACCGCAGTGGCGCTCTCGCGCTGGATACACGACAACGCCGCTGGGACCGAAATCACTGCGCGGGTCCTGGACTACGACGACGGCAGCTTTCAGGTCAGGCCGCAGGCGCTATTCGAGTCAAGCCACGCGTACCGCCTGCCGCTGATCGAACGTGACTGGCTCGACGCTCAGGACGCAGCCGAGCTCCGCAGGTTGCTCGACACCTTCTGGCAGCGACGCGGCGGCTTTCCCGAACGGGTCTCGCGCGCCGTCTCGCGCGGCGAGCTGGCGTCCTGGAGCCGTTGGCCGGATCACATGCTGCCCCTGATCGTCGGGGGTATCGAGGCGCTTATCGTGACGAGGATCGGCGAGCTGACAGCGAACTTCAAACGACGCCTTTCCGCTGCTGGCACAGATGGTCGGGGTATCTGGAGTCGACTCTGACTTCGCGGAGCGGATCTATGTTGCGCGTTCGGAGGGCGTGCACGGTAGTCGAGTCGGGCTGTTTTCCGAGTGGGACGCCGCAGCAGTCAGCGACGTGCGACTAGCAACCTCGCTTCTCCGGCGGACCCTGCGTGCGTTGGTTAAGCACGAGGTCTTCGCACGGCACTTCATCGACAAGGAATCCATCGACAGGCTGTTCGGTCATCAGACAGTCCCGCAGTTCGTGTCCTAGACGCAACGAGCGGACTTGGCGGGGGTCAGGAAGATCCCGGAGGTTCCGGTGATCATCGACTGTACGCCTACTGGCGCCGTCTAAGGTAACCATCACGGAAGACGACATCCGCGAGGACAGCCTCGGTGATGGGCTGGACCTGATGCGCCCCTAAGCTGAGTTCGTGGCTGAACGCACAACGATGTTCTTCCCGCTGCGGACCAGTGTCGAGCTGTTCCGAGATCCGCTGGCGCCCGCCGCGCATGTGAGGGCCAAGCAGGGAGCCGTTCTCTTCGACCAGCTCATCTTCGAGACCGGCATCTACGAGGTCACGATGGTCCCCGGCGGGGCCTCTAGCCAGACGAGATCTGCCGCACACCACGACGATGAGGCACTCGTGAAGGCGCGGACCGTGCACGAGACAAATACCCAGATGACGGTCTCGATCGGCGTGCAGCCCTCCAGAGACGTTCCCGCGCCGCCGAGTGCGATGCGTCCGATCATGCAGGGCCCCATCACCCGACATTACGTCGCCGAGTGGGAGTCGGTGCTGCGGGCCTTGGCGGAATTCGAGCCCGATTGGGCGAAGGGCTTCCAGATCGACGACCGAGCCCTTAGCGGTGCGCCGGAAGGCCAGGAGATCAGCAAGCGGAACTTCGCCTGCCTCGGCGACGACCAGCTCCTGCCCGGCGTAGAGGATCACATCTTGCGGGACTGGACCTACAAGTCTTTCAACCGCGACGCCGTGATCGCCGAGGATCTCAACGCGATCGTCAACATCACCGCGCGCTTCTGGCCGATGATCGACCGCACCGATCTCGGCGAAGTCAACGCCGGTAGTCACGCGCTCGAATGCTTCGTCGCCAACCTCGAAGCAGTTCAGTGGGAGAACGTCATCGAGTTCCGGGACCATGCCGGCGCTCAGGAGGCGCGAGAAAAGCTCAGGGAGTTCGAGCAACGAGCCCTGGATGCCGAGCCGGGCAGTTTGGAGGAGTTTCGCCTGAGGCTCAGCCAAGAGATCACCCGTGACTTCCAGCAGGCCTGGCAGGACATGAAGCCCAGCGTCGGTCTGGACGTCTTCCGCCAGGGCCTCACGACCGGCGTCTCAACGCTCATCCCGATCGTAGGGCCCGCATCCAGCATCATGGAGACAGCACTCCACGCTCACGAGCACAAGCGCTCCTGGCGGGCAGCGTTGATGAGGCTGACTGACTGACGCAACCACGCCGCCGCGATGATCAGGTGCGGGGCGCCGCGCCATGGCTTGCTGGCGTGAGCATCGTGTCACGGCCGATGTCCTCGCCGCGTTCGCGGCACTCGCCGGTGGCCAACAGGACACAGGCCTGCGAGCACCCGATCCGTTTGGACCGGCCCGCCGGCGAGGAGTCAGACATCGCGCGATGATCCGCTCTTATGCTCCGTGTCCCCGAGGAGGTCGGCAGGCCATCTGCATCCGCCTGGGACGCCGCGTTTGCGTCACTTGCATTTGCGCGTGTGGGGAGCGGTCCGCGAAGGACCAAGTGGGTGCCGGGAGGCCACTGTGCCGCGCATCGCTGCGATACGAAGCGAGGCGTTAGGACCCTGAGCGAATACCTCTGACGGAGTGGCCCGCCGGCACGGTGGGCGTTGACATGACCAATCGCTCCAAGGAGGTACCCGAGGTGCTGACGGCCCTTCGCATCCACCGCGTCTTGCCCGCGATGGGCATGGCCGCTCTAGCCGTGGTGACTATCAGGCTCCCGCTGGATCTCGGGGCACATGTGGATCTGGTGATGAAGGCGGCGGGGATCCCGAAGAACGCTTCGGGTCTGGGCGGTTTTGTAAACGGCGCCCACGCACTCGTGACTCCGGCTCTGGTGATGGTCGCCGCGATTGCGCCATTGGCGCTGGTCGCGGGCGGGCTTGTCTTGATGTTCGGCGGTCGGCGTGGGATGCAGATCGTCGGCACCTCGCTCGGCGTGCTGCTGCTACTGGGCAGCGTCACGGCGCTGATCGACTGAGCCGTCGCCGGTGCCGCAGGCCGTTGGAGCTGACGTGAGAGGCTCACGCGCGAGTCGCGCGGCGGCGTTTGCGCATGATCACTGGCAGCTTGCGGCCGTCAGTGCGGGCGCGCTGGTCGTGACGCTGCTGTTCTCGGCGCTTGAGCCGACGCCAGCGAGAGCCTGGATCCTCGGGCTGCCGAGTCCCGGTCAGGTGGTCAGCGGCCTGCTCGGTGGGATCGGCAATGTGATCGGCGGCACGGTCGGGAAGCTGGCGGTGACGGCGTTCGACGCGATCATCCACGCGCTGTTCGCGCCGATCGCGCACTTCATCAACACGCAGCTGATCGGCTGGCTGGTGGCGGTTCCCGACTACGCGCCTGCCCGGGTCGCACGTGGCGGCGACCGAGCGGACGGTGCTGGCGATGGCGGGCGCCGCGCTCGGAGCGATCGCGACGATCTCGATCGCGCGGTTCTGGGCGGCCGGGCTGGCCGGCAGCGGCGGCTCGGCGCTCGAGGGGTTGGCGCGAACCGTCGGCGCGGCGCTGTTCCTGCCGGTGTGGCCGTGGATGTTCCACACCGCGGTCGCGCTGGCCAACGACGCGAGCACCGGACTGCTGGGCTCGGGGAGCGTGACGAAGGCGAGCGCGAACCTGCTCGCGGTCGGCGTCGGCGCCGGCGTCGGCCTGGGGTTCCTCGGCGTCGGGTTGTTCGTGGCGATCGTGATGGCGGTGGTCGCGAGCGTCCTGTTCCTGGGGCTGCTGATGATGAAGGTGGTGCTGGCGATCTCGACCGTCCTGGTGTTCATCGGGATGCCGATCGCGATCGTGCTCTCGCCGGTGATCTCGTGGATCCCGCGCGTGCTCGCGCGCGCGTTCCTGGTGTGCCTCGCGGTGCCGCTGGTGTGGTCGATCTGCTTCGCCGCGAGCGGCGCGCTGCTCAACGACGGCCTGTTCCTGAAGGGGTCCTCGGGGTTCTTCGACGCGCTGCTCGAGCCGCTCGCGGCGATCGCGCTGCTGTGGCTGATGCTGCTGCTGCCGACGCGGCTGGCGCAGATGGCGATGCTCGGCGCCGGTGCGGTCAGCGGCGGGTTCGTGTCCCGTGCGGTCAGCTACGCGGCCGGCTCGCAGCTGCGCGACGTCACGCGCCAGCATCTTCCGGGCTGGGCCGGCGGTGGACAGCAGGCGCCGGCGATCGGCGCGGGAAGGAGACCGACTCGCGTCTGGGCGCTCGGCTTCGCGCCGAGAGCGTGCTGGCCGCGAGCAAGGCCGCGGGCGTAGGCGGTGCGACCGCGGGGGCGCGGCGCGGCGGCCGCAGGCGTCGCGCTCGAGCGGCCAAGAACGGTGCGGTCGAACGGCGCGACCAACGGGCATCGCCGAGCATCACGCGGGATGGCTCGGCCGGATCGAGAGGGTCCGCGAATCCGCGTGCGTACTCGCCGCCGCCGCTCGCCGGCAGGGAGGGCGCGGTCGCGGCGAGCGGTGGCCTGCAGCGCCCGAGCTGGCGCCAGGAGGACTTCGACGCGGAGATGCTCGAGGCGTCGCTGCGCGAGCAGCACCAGCCGGTGTCGGCCGAGCAGGCAAGGCAGGCGCGAGACGCGCTCCCGCCCGCGACCCAGGCCGCGGTCGGCAGCTTGATCGCCGATCAGGGGCCGCGGGCCCGCCAGCATCTCGCCTACCAGGCGCTGGGGGAGTGGACGCCGCAGCAGCGCGAGGCGATCCGCACGCTCGCCGCGGCGAGCCCGGAGGTGCGCGCGCAGGCGTTCGCCGATACCGGCGGCTCGACCGCCGGCTTCGGCGAGAGCAGCCGAGCCGGCGGCCGCCGGCGCGCCGGCTCCCAAGCGCCGCGGCACCCCTGCACCGGCGCGCACCCACGGTCGGCGCCGGACGTCGCCGCCAGCGAAGGCACGCAGATCGCGCGCGCCGCAGGACCAGCCGCCGTCCGGTGACGGGGGCGGGCGATGAATCCTGCGCCCGCGCATCTGGAGGCGAAGCTTCGCTTCGGCTGGGACTTCACCGTCGGGCAGATCGCGGCGATGGTCGGCGGGATCCTGGTCGGGTTCGCGTGGGCGAACTGGCTGAGCCCGATCCACGGGATCGGCGCGGCGGTCACCGGCGTGTACGTCGGCGGGCTGCCGGTCGCCGCCGGGTTCGTGGCCTCGCAGACCGAGTTCGACCTGTGGGCGGTGATCGCCGCGGCGGTGCGGTGGCGCCGCGCCGAGGCCGCTTCCTCGCCGGCAGCGGGCCGGTCACCGGGTACGTCGTGATCGAAGACGAGAGCCAGCGCGAGCGGGGGCGACGGCGCAGTGTCGGTGCTCGACACCGACGGCGCTGTGGAGCGTGCCGGCCGAGCGGAGCCGGACGTCGATGATCGAGGCGGTCAAGGGGCAAGCGCGAGGAGCTGCGAGAGGCGGGCGAGCTGCTCGGGCGTCGAGGCGGTCGACCGCACCGGCCTGGTGGTCACCAGCGAGGGCGCGTTCGTGCGGATCTTCCGGGTCGCGCCGGTGAACCCGCTGCTGATGTCCGGCGAGGAGCGCGAGAAGGCGGCCGGCGACGTTTCAGCGGCTGATCTCCCAGCTGCACGCCGACGAGCGGATCCAGGTCGTGGTCGAGGGGCGGCCGGTGAACCTCGAGGAGCTGCTCGGCGAGTGCCGGCGCGAGGTCGAGGCGTGCGCGGGCCCGCCGCCGAGCCGCGAGACGCGCGGCGCGCGACCCGCTGTCGCTGTCACGCTGGCGGCTGTACGCGGCGCTCGAGGAGTCGCTGCGGCTGCACGCCGACAGCCAGGCGGCGGTCGAGGTCAACCACTACGTGGTCGTGCCGTTCCTGCCCGCGCCAGCACGTCGCCCGCGCGGCGCTGGCGTACTGGCGGCGCGGGAAGCTGCCGACCGCGCCGCTCGAGCGCACGCTGACCGCGCATCGCCGGGCGGTGCGCGAGCACCTCGGCCGCGTCGACGCGCTCCGCGCCGAGCTCGAGGCCGAGGGGATGGCGACCGAGCTGCTCGACGGCGAGCAGGTCGTGCACCTGCTGTGGGCGTGCTTCAACCCGACCAGGGCCGATCGCGGGCGGCGCCCGGCGCAGACGGGCGAGCTGCTCGGCGAGCTCGACGCGCCGGTCGAGCGCGAGGAGGCGATCCAGGCCGGCGCGCGGCTGAAGGAGGCGATCGCCGGATCGAGCCTCGACTTCGACCGCGACTCGCAGCTCGCCTACGTCGACCGCGACGCCGAGCCAGACGATCGCGGTCGCGACCACCGCCGGGCGCACGACGATGGGGTGGCTGCACTCGGCGATGCTGACCCGCCAGCCGTTCGCGCTGTGCGTGTACGTGCACGCGCTCGAGCGCCGGCGCGAGCGCCAGCGGCTGAAGCTCGCCTACCGCCGGCTGTTCACGATCAACCGCGGCGCGGAGTCCCGCGGGCGGGTGCCGGACTTCGACCGCTACGTGCAGGAGCGCGAGTACGAGGGGCTGCTCGCCCAGCTTGCCACCGGCCAGCAGACCGGGCTGTTCCACGTCTCGATCTACGAGCAGCTCCGCGCCCGCGGCCCCGACCCGGACCTGAGCGCGCTGTCGGAGGCGGTCGACTTCTGCACCGAGCAGATCGAGTCAGCCGGCGACTGCAAGGTCAACGCCGGCACGTTCCGCCAGCAGCGGCTGTGGGAGAGCATGCTGCCGCTGGGGCGCGACGTCGCGGCGCAGGTGCGCAAGTACCCGACCGTCAACGCCGCGGACATGCTGCCGCTGGTGGGGACCAAGTGCGGCTCGCCGACCGGGATCCCGTTCGCGTTCGCCGACCCCGGCCGCACGGTCGAGCTGCTGAACCTCTACGACGAGCAGCACCCCAACCACACCCTGCTGATCGCCGGCCGCTCGGGGTCGGGGAAGACGATGACCGCCAACGTGCTGATGTCCCGCTGCCTGGCGGCGGGCGCGCGGGCGTTCGTGATCGACCGCGCCGGCCACTACGAGACGCTCTCGCGGCTGATCGACGGCGCGCAGCAGATCGAGATCGGCGCCGAGGGCTCGCCGTACGCGCTGAACCCGTGGGACGTGCCCGAGCCGGCGAAGGTGCCGCGGGAGAAGGTCGCGTTCCTGATCGCGCTTCATCAGGTGATGATGGGCCGCCTCGACGGCCAGCAGCTCGGGATGCTCGCCTCCGGGATCCGGGCCGTGTACGGCAAGGCCGCCGCGCTCGGCAGCCCGCCGACCGAGTCGCTGCTGCGCGAGGAGCTGCGCGCCCAGGCCGACGACGCCCACAAGGCGGACGCTCCCGAGATCGCCGCGACGCTGCGCAACCTCGCCGACCAGCTCGGCGAGTACTGCGGCGAGGGCACGTACGCCTACCTGCTCGACCGCGCCCACCACCGTGCCGCTCGACAGCCCGCTGGTGATCTTCGACACCCGCACCTGCCCGGAGAGCCAGCTGCAGCTCGTGATGTTCTCGATCATGGAGTACGTCACCGGCACCGTCCAGCGCCACTGGGCGCGAGCACCGCGCCGACGCGGTCAAGCCCGGCGCGCCGCTGTTCCTCGGCCGCTCGCTGATGCTGATCGACGAGGCCTGGCACCTGATCCGCCGCGACGAGACCGGCGAGTACGCCAACGACCTCGCCCGCCGCGCCCGCCACCTCGGGCTGGCGCTGATCGTGATGAGCCAGCAGCTGTCTGACTTCAACACCGACTACGGCAAGGCGCTGGTGCGCAACTCCGCCCAGCAGCTGCTGCTCGCCCAGAACCCGCAGGAGATCCCGTTCATCGCCGAGACCGTCGAGCTCTCAGAGCGCGAGGCCGCAGAACTCGGGCGGCTGAAGACGGTCAAGGGCCGCCACGCCCAGATGCTGTGGCTCAACGGCGCCCGCGGCCACGGCAAGGTCACGCTCCGCGTCGGCCCCACCGAGTACTGGGCGTTCACCTCCGACCCGACCGAGGTCGCGATGCGCGACGAGCAGATCGCCCAGCACGACGGCAACGTGTGGGCGGCGATCAACGCCCTCGCCCGCCGTGGGACCCGCGCGCACCGGGACAAGCCTCAAAGAGCCTCTGTCAATGTCGACGATCGCTGAGGCAAGGCCCCGGCAGCGGCGGCTACACGTGGCGGGGTGCGAGGTCGATCGAACTGATCGCGGGCACGTCGAGGCACGCGCGTGGGCCCCTGCTGGCCGTGTGCGGACTCACGGGCGGAGCCGGTGCAACCACGCCTCGCCTACCTAGTGGCGCTTTCGGCCGCGAAGCAGTTGACCGAGCCGGTGCTGGTCGCGGATACGGGTGGCCCAAGCGGCGGGATGGCGGCGATCGCAGGAGTTGAGGCGCCACGGTCGCTACCTGAGCTCGCGTCGCACCTCGCAGCTGGCGGTCAGGTCCGGGATGGGCTCTACTGCGCTGGGTCGGCAGGCCTCCGGGTGCTCGCGAGCGGGCCTGAGTTCACGTCGAGCTGTCGGCACAATGACGCTGGCCAAGATTCTCGGCGACGCCCGCGAGGCCCACGGGCTAACCGTGATCGACTGCGGCACGCTCGGCCGCGAGGTCGATCTGTCCGCGGCGGCCGCCGCCACCCACATCGCCTGGGTGATGCCAGCGAGCGAGCAAGGCGTTAGCCGCGGCTCGCGCGTGCTCGAGACCGCGCCCGCCATGGCGGCCAAGGAGTTCCTCGTCGGAAGGCGGGACATCAACCAGTCCAAGGCACCGCTGCGCGACCTTCGCCGGATTGCGGCCGAGCGGCGCGCGCCGCTCGTGCTCGTACCGCATCTTCCTTCGCTCGAACGCGGACGGCTCGCCTCCGCAGTGGACGAAGCCCAAGTGGCGATCCAGGCGATCCTCGGAGGGCTCAGGCGATGAGCGGCCTGTCGACGCGGACGCACCACACGGTGACCGGTCCCCGTTCCGATGCTTCCACCGCCGCCGCTGGGCCTGCGGCTCGCGACACCGTGAAGGTCGCCGTCCTCATCGCCGGCGGGCTGACGATCTCGGACGTTGCGATCGCGCTGTTGGCAGGCGTGGCGTTCGCGGCCAAAGCGCGCCGCTGGCTGGCGCTACTCCTTCGCCGGCATCCCGGCGCGGCCTGGCGAGGCGGTCGCGATCTTCGTGCACAACCTGAGCGCGCTGGCTGCCGTCGGCGGTCTACTGCTGGTCGCCCAGTCGCCGTACTGGGCGGGCAAGATCCAGCCGGGGCCGGCACATCGGGCCCTGCGGCATGCCGGAGAGGCGCTGCTCGTCGCCGCCGTGGCGGCCAACGTGATCGTGGTGGGGGTAAGCCTCGGGGCCTACGGCACCCGGATGGTCCGCGCGGCGCTGCCTCACGGGCCACTTGAGCTGGCTGCCTATTCGTTGGCGCTCGCGCTCTACCTCCGGGCACGACACCAACCGCTCGCACCACGCCACACACTCGCGATCGTCGCGCTTTCGATTTCAACGCTCGCCCTCGCCGCGCTGCTGGAGACGTTCGTGAGCGTATGAGGTCCGCGCGGCTGCTGATCTGCACGTTGGCCATCGCCGGCGGCGCAGCGCTCGCCGTCCCGCTGGTGCTGAGCGCCGCACGCCAGCTGCGCACGGTCAGCGTGCCCACATTGGCGCTCCCGACGACACCCGTGCCCCACGGCCTCGCCCGGCTGCCGCAAGCGCGACACCACCCGAGACGACCGCAGACGGTCGCGGGCAAGACATCGGTCAGTCGTCCGGTGAGTGCGACGACTCACGAGCATCGCGGCAGGTCGCTCTGGCTGCTGAGGCTCATCGGACTAGAGATCGCCGTCGGCCTGGCGCTGTTCTGGCTGGCTGCGCTCGCGCTGGTCGCACGCCGCACTCGCCACCGCCGCACCCGCAGCTACGCGCTGTACGAGCTCCATCTCTCCACCCACGACCAGGCCAAGGGCCAGGACCTCGAGGACATGGTCGAGTCGATCGCGAACATCGTCCGCGCTTGGCCCGCCGACCGCGCCCGTCACGGGCAGCCGTACTTCGCGCTCGAGCTGATCTGCAGCGCCGTCGAGGCGCCCGGCGGGCGGCCGCGAGATGGAGTGGTCGATCAACATCCGCTGCGAGCCCAGTCGGTGATGGCGCTCGACGGGGCGATCAGCGCCGCCTATCCGGACGTCAGGCTCGGCCGCATCCACGGCGAGCAGCCGCGTCCGCGACCAGGCGTCTTGCGCGAGCCGGGGTACGTGATGCGCTTCCGCAAGGAGCGAAGCTTCGTCTACTCGCTGATCGCCGACGGCGAGGAGCAGGCCTCCTCGCCGCTCGAGCAGATCGCCCGCGCCCAGGTCGCGCAAGGCGCGCCGTCGATCGTGCGCTTCCAGCTAACGCCGACGCCGTCGTTCTTCGAGGAGCTCGCCCGCCGCCTGTACCGCCGGCACGAGAACAAGCTCGTGCGCCAGGAGCGGTGGGGGCTGCCCGAGGGCGGGCTGTGGTCGACGTTCAACCGGGCGGAGATGCGCGCCGCCGAGCGCACCCAGAACCGCAGCCTGTTCTGGCTCGAGACGGTCGTCGCCGCCGACGGCCGCGAGGTGTGCAAAGCGGTCGCCGCGGCCGTGCAGTCGCGCCGCGGCGAGAACCGGCTGCACCGCCGGTGGATGGTCGTCCGGCAGGGCCTCTACCGCCGCCGCTTCCCCCGGGCGCTCGGCCCGCTGATCCCGTCGTCCCGCTCGCTGGTGTCGGCCGCCGAGGTGGCGCACCTGCTGGAGCTGCCCTCGGCGCGGATGAAGGGCGTGCCGGTCAGGCGGGTGACGATCCCCCGGATCCTGCGCCGCCAGAGGTCGCTCGCGGCACTCGTCCGCGTCTGCGCGGACTGGCCGCGCCGAGCCGCAGCGGCCCGACCATCGGTACCACGGCGAAGCCAACGGCGCCGCGGCGAGCGTCGACATGACGACGATCGCGTCGCACCGGACGTTCCGCGACCCCGGCCCGAGGACCTCTATCCGATGCTGCGAGCCGAGAACGCCGAGGTGCTGATCCATCCCGCCGACCGCAAGTACGGGACGCTGCTGGTCGGCGGCCAGGGCACGGGCAAGACGCGCGCGCTGCTCTCCTTCTACTTAAACGACATCGTGGACGACGACGCGGCGCCGATCGTGATCGACCCCAAGTCAGAGCTCTCCCGCGTCTGCCTGCGTATGACCCCGCCGGACTGCGGCAAGCGGGTCTGGTTCCTGGACCTCGGTCGCCCGGCGTTCGGGATGAGCCCGCTGCGGCTGATCGGCGACCGGCCATTCGCGATCGAGGCCGCGCAGATCGCCGAGAACGTCGTCGCCGCGCTGCTGGACATCAACGAGAACCAGATCTACCAGTCCTCGCGGCGCTACCTCTACCACGCGGTGATCGGCGCGATCGCGATCGCCAACCGCCAGGGCCGCCGCGCACGGCTCGAGGACGTCTACACGCTCCTGCGCCCGGCCAAGGACGAGTTCCGCGACGCGGTCGCCGAAGCGTGCGCGACCAGCCCGACCTCGACCAGACCGCCGAGTTCTTCCGCTCGGAGCTGCCCGACGACCTGCGGATGGCCACCAGCCGCGTGGCCGAGCGGCTCGACGCGCCGCGCAACAAGATCTCCGGCCTCACCGGTGTGCCGCCGCTGCAGGCGGTTCTTCAACCACCCGACCGACGTCCCGCTCGGGAGATCATCCAGGCCCGGGACATCCTGATCGTCGACGCGAACATGGGCGCGATCGGGACCGAGAACAGCAAGGCGTGCATGCTGTTCATCCTCCGCATGCTGCACGCCCAGCTCCAGCGCCAGGTCCACCTGCCCGAGAGCGGAGCGGCCGCGGGTCCCGCTGCTCGTCGACGAGGCCCATTACGTCGCCGGCGGCGAGAACGTGGTCGACCAGATCGCCACGCACCGCGCCGCAGGCCTCGAGCCTGCGTTCGGGCTTCAGTACTTCGCCCAGCTCGGATCCGCATCGGAGCACCAGCAGAAGATCCTGAAGGGCGTCCTCAACCTCCTCCAGAGCCGCTTCCTGTTCCGGATGGGCGACGCCCAGGACGCCGAGCAGGCCACCAGGATCGCGATGGCGGTCTACGCGACGATGATCCGCGACGACCCCGACTCGCGCGCCCGCCTGCGCGTCACGCCGGAGCAGGCGCTCAACTTCCCCAACTACTACTGCCTCGCGTCATGGATCGCCAACGGCACCCGCGCCCCGAGCTTCATGGGACAGACCTACCCGCTTCCCGACGTCGGCGAGGAATGGGCCGAGCAGCATCTCGCGGCGCAGGCCGAGCGAGTAGGCCCCTACCCCGAGCAGCTCGAGTCCACGCTGGAAATACACGAAGCCTCGAGCGAGGAGCCCTCGAGCGCCACAAGCGCGAGCATGACGATCGCGCCGCGAGTCGAAGCGGTCGAGCCTCCGAAGCAACCGGCGGACCCGAAGGACCACCCGCCAGCGCTGACCGGCCAGCCGGCGAAGCACGAGGTGCAGGTCGACTACGAACCGCCTCCGGCGCAGCCCCCCGATCTCACCAGCAGCCCGGTGCGCCAGGTCGTCGGGCGTCCCGCATCGCAGCCGGTCGGATCAGACGAAGATCGCCCGCCGTCAGACACACTGCGCGAACTCGCGTTCCTCGACCGGATCAACGAGATCGGGCCCGCCGACCAGCTCGACGGCGCCGGCCGGCTGCCGAGGCTCTACGACGAGGACTACGTCGTCCTCGCGCTGCTCGACCGCGTCGGGCTCGCGCCCGCCAGCCTGATCGGCCGGGCCGCGCTGCCGGGCCGCGCCGAGCGCAGTGTCCGCGACCGTCTCGTCAAGCTCTACCGCCACGGGTTGATCGCCCGCCACGCCACCGGCCTGCGCGAGCGCTCACGCACCGACGGCAAACACCGCTGCTGTACTCGCTGACACGTCGGGGGCTCCAAGTCGCCCAGGAACGCAAGCCGGCGCCGGCGATCTCGCCCAAGCGCGAATGGCGACCGATCGAGCAGCCCCGCGCCGGACGGCTCGCGCATGACCTACACGCTCTCGGGTGGGCGATCGAGTTCCACCGCGCCGTCGGCGAACTCGCGACCGACCGCTGGCGCACCCCCCGCTACGCGACCGGCCGCTACCCGTCCCGCAGGTCGGATCCGGGCAGCGGCGGCACCCGATCACGCTCAACGAGATCAAGGTCCCCGACGGGCAAGCGATCATCGACCTCGAGCTCAAGACGTTCACCGAAATCAAGCCCGACCTCTCGCTAGAGCTGCGGTTCGAGCAGCTGAAGCTCACCTGCGATCTACTCGTCGAGATCGACCTCACCGCCCGCCCCTCCTACAACCGCGAGAAGTTCCTCGCCTACGACGCATTCCTCTGCGGCTGGGCCTCGCCCACCCCCGATACCGATCCCAGGGCACCCGTCCAGCCGTCGTGTTCGTATGCCCCAACCACCACGCCGCGCTCGCCTGCGCGCGCGAGGCGGACGAGGCGATGACCGGACGGATCGGGGTCATGGGCACACCCGCCGAACACTGGTACTACGCCGGACGCGACCACCTGTTCTTCGCCATCGAGGAAGACATTCACCACGGCGACCTCTCGGCACTGATCCTGCCACCGCAGCCTCCAACGCTGCGCGAGCACCTCACGGGGAGTCGCGAACTCGGCCTAGAGGTCGTCGGTCTGATCGAGGGCAGAACCGCGACGACCTGATCCTGCCTGGCCACCGACGGGGTGCACCGGCCCGCGATACCCACACAGGCCTCACGCGGAGGATCAAGCGGAGAGCGACGACGGCGGCGCGTTGGCATCGAGACCACCGGGGCGCCGCGGCCATCGCGTGTCGAATCAGGGTGATCCATGAGCTGGCGGCGCGCCCGATCGGCGCGTTTGGGCAGCGAACACTCCCATCGGTGACGTGTCGCATTGCCATCCTGACTCGCCGCGTCCGGCCTGAATGGCATGCTCATCCGGGTGCCTCCACCCTCGTTCGTCTCCGAAGCCCGGCCTGCCGGGCAAAAGCATCCACGCTCTCGGACCGCGTCGCCAAACAATGCGTCCCGCACGAAGCGGACCTTCGCGCGTAGCGCCCCCGCCGCCGATCCCGGCGCTCTCCGAGTGGCGGGCCTCTTCGCCGGGATCGGCGGGATCGAACTTGGGTTTGCCCGATCAGGCCATCATGCAGAGCTCCTCTGCGAGATCGACGCCGCCGCCTCTGCCGTGCTCGCCGATCGGTTTCCGAAAGCGCCTCTAGTCGGAGACGTCCGGGACATCGATCAGCTTCCGGCGGTGGACCTCGTCGCCGCAGGGTTCCCCTGCCAGGACCTCTCGCAGGCCGGCCGAACCGTGGGCATCACCGGCTCCCGCTCCGGACTCGTCGACGAAGTGTTCCGACTCCTCGAGGGTGCCTCCCCTCGCTGGCTTCTGCTCGAGAACGTTCCGTTCATGCTCCAGCTTGAGAGGGGAGCGGCCATGCGCTTCCTCACGCGCTCGCTGGATGATCTCGGCTTCCGCTGGGCCTACCGCGTGGTCGACACGAGGGCGTTTGGACTTCCTCAGCGAAGGCAGCGCGTGCTCCTGCTCGCCTCTCGAGAGCACGATCCCCGCGATGTGCTGTTCCCGGAGGACGCGGGGGCGCCGGACGAGCCTTCGTCCGACGGACTTGCCTGTGGGTTCTATTGGACCGAGGGCGTACGGGGCCTCGGCTGGGCAGTCGACGCCGTGCCGACTTTGAAGGGAGGCTCGACGATCGGTATCCCGTCGGCTCCGGCGATCTGGATGCCGGACGGGCGATTTGTGATGCCGGAGCTCCGAGACGGCGAACGGCTCCAGGGATTCCCCGCCGACTGGACGAAGGCGGCCGATGCCGATCGGCCAGGCCGCGCGAACGGACCCCGCTGGAAGCTCGTCGGCAACGCCGTGAGCGTCCCGGTCGCGCAGTGGCTCGGCGAACGACTCCGAGCCCCGGGACCATATGACGCGGCCGCCGATAGGCCGCTCGGTGCCTCCGATCGTTGGCCGACCGCCGCCTGGGGGGGCGACGGGGCAGCGTGGCAGGCGAACGTATCCGCGTGGCCGCGTCATGAGCCGAGAGAGCATCTCGCTACGTTCCTGGAGCATGAGCCCATCTTGCTCTCGCCCCGTGCCACTGCAGGGTTTCTCGACCGAACGCGGCGCAGCCGCCTGCGTTTCCCCCCAGGATTCATCGAGAGCGTCGAGCGCCACCTGGACCGTGTATCGGCGATGTCGTCCGCGGCCTGATCGCCGATGACGGACGTCGAGGACCAGCTCGAAGCGTTGCTCGCCGCGGTCGCGGACCCCAGCCAGCCCAAGAGCAGCTACGGCGACGTCCGCTCGTTTCTCGCCGAGCAGCTGGGACTCCCGCTCGACGATGTCTACGTCTCGGTGGTCAGCAAACCTGGGAACTTCTCCGTACGGGCGGACCAGTCTCCTGCTTCGCGCAAGGCGAAGCTCTTCGCGGGGGTCCTCTCGACGCCCGCCCACCTCGAGGCGACGGTCGAGGCCATGTCGAAGCGGATCGGCCCAGGGCGCTACGAGGGCACGATCGCCTTCGTCCCGACCGACGACGGCTGGAGGACGACCCTGGTGACCACCTCGACGAGCGGAGTGTTCACCACCCTTGAACATGTGATGCCGAGTGCGGCCATCGAGCACGTCGAACCACGGTTCACCGGCAACGGTCACGCCGCAACGCAGACACAGCCGCCGCGGCCGCTCTTGCCACACGCGACCGTTCCATTGGTCCTCGACCCGCGAGTCAAACGGATGCTGCGCCTCAGCATTGCCTCGGCGAAGGCGATCATGGTGGTCGGTCCTCCCGGAACGGGAAAGACGACCTTGTTGGAGGAGGCGATCCGGGAGATCTCCGACGATCCCGGCGCATACGGCCTTACCGACGCGCCCGATGGCGTGCGCCAGGTGACCCCCGAAGAGGCGTGGACGACGCGCGAGCTCGTCGGCGGCGAGACCGTCGACGACCAGGGACGGCTTCGCTTTCGTCCGGGATTCGTCCTCGAGGCGATCCGCAACAACGAGTGGCTATTCCTCGACGAGGCCAACCGAGCCGACATGGATAAGATCTTTGGGGGCCTGCTTACATGGCTCTCGGACAAGCCGGTGGTCCTCGGGCGCGCCGGCCCAGACCTCGACGCCCCCACAGTGCGGCTCGAATGGGGCTCGGGCCCTCGCTCGGGGGTGGAGGGTTACGAGCGTCTGGCGGAGGGGGTGGGCGCCGATGCGATCCGGTTCGTCGCCGGTGCCGACTGGCGCCTCGTGGGAACGTACAACGCCCTCGACGCCCAGCGCGTCTTCCGCTTCGGCCAGGCGCTCGGTCGCCGGTTCGCCCGCGTTCCCGTCCCTCCGATCTCATTGGACGATTTCGACGCGGCGCTGCAACCTCGTCTCGACGATCTGCCCGATGCGGTCGATCGAGCCGAGGTGACCCGCATCGTCCAGGGTCTATACGCCGCCCACTTGCTCACGCCGCCACCGCTCGGACCTGCGCTGTTCCTGGCGATTCCTGCTTATGTCGCGCGCGGTCTCGGTCTGCTCGACGTCGCAGAGCTGGCTGCAGATGGGGACGCCAGCACGGACGGCTCCGGGGATGCCGATGTCCTTACGGCTGCCGTCGCGACCCTGATCACCGAGGGGTATCTGCTCGGGGCAGGAACGTGGCTTGCCCACCTTGAGCCCGACGAGCTCGGTGCTTTCCGACGGCGGGTCGTCGAGGATGACAAGCTCCTCTCCGAGACCCAGTGGACGTTCATCCAACAGCTGCTCCCGGCTCTCGCCTGAGCGCCCAGCCTCCGATCCCGACCCGCGGACTGGATGAGACGCTCCGGACCTGGAGCGGGCAGGGCGAGCTTTGGGAGGCTCTGGCGGCGGTCCGAGATCCGGTCGCCGAGCGCGACTGGACAGCGCGGGACATCGAGCGCCGTGCGCACCGCGTCCTGTTCCAGCTCATCGAGCCGATGCTCGGTGTCTGGCCCGCGACGAGGCGGACGTGGGTGGAGGCCCTTCCCGCCGTGTCGTTTCGTCGGCTGCTCCTGGCGCCCGTCCCCGTCGGGGGCACCGTCTGGTCCGAGACGCGTCGCTCCGGCTGGCCCCCGAGACAATTCGTCGCGCGACCGCGCGTAAGAACGGCCGACACCTTGCTCGTAACGACACTGCGCTGGGTGCTGGACGAACTGGCGACGATCCGCCGTTCAGCAATCGCCCCGTCGACGCCCGAGCAGCTGGTCGCGCGGGAGCACCTCGAGACCGCGCTCGGGCTCCTCGACATCGATCCGATCGCCTCGGCCACCGGCGCTCCTCCGACCCCCTCGGACCTCATGGCGATGCGCAGTGCGGGCCGTCCGTGGCGATCCGTGGTGCCAGTCGCGGCCGAGTTGCGCAGCCTCACCAGTGCCGGCCTGCTTGAGCTCGCACAGCGCGTGGTAGCGCCGGACGGAGACCTCGCCTGGCGAATGTTCCATCTCGCCATCCTCGGTGAGGTGTTGTATGCCCTCCGCACCGCCGGCGCACGTGTTACCTCGCGTCGACCCATCGGCGACGCGTTATCGGGACCCGCTTACGAGGTCGTGGATGCCGACGGCCGGGTGTGGGACCTCTGGTTCGAGGCAGCCGGCATGTGGAAGCGCTATGAACGTGCGTCCCCGTATGCCGCCGCTGCTTCCGGTGTTCCCGGCGCGGGGCAGGCGATCGGTACTGATCTGATGCTGGTCCGGCCCGGCGATCGCGCGCTCCTGCTTGAGTGCAAATACTCATGGAATCCAGCGGTTGTCGCCCGTGGGGGATACGAACAGGTCGTTGCGTACGCGACGGAGGCGCATGAGATCACGAGTGGCAACGTCAGCGCGGTGGTCGTCGGACCGTCTGGTGTAGTCGCCGAGATCGGCTACGCCGACACGCTGGCCGGTCCGATCGGCATCGTGCCGCCGGAAGCGATCCCTGCCGTGATCGAGAACGCACTGGGGTCGTGAACCTGCCTCGACCGCCCGCATCGTCCCCTGAGGCACTTCGGCGGATGCAACGCGCTCGGCGCCGTGACACCAAGCCCGAGATTGCGCTGCGCTCCGCGCTGCATCGACGCGGATTGCGGTTCTTCGTCGACCGCGCGCCGATCCCCTCCTCTCGGCGGCGGGCGGACCTGGTCTTTCCGGACGGCGGGTAGCGGTCTACGTCGATGGCTGCTACTGGCACGGCTGCCCGATCCACGGGACCTGGCCGAAGGCGAACGCCGAGTGGTGGCGCCAGAAGATCGAGCGCAATCGTCGACGCGACGCCGACACCGACCGGGCGCTCCAGGAGGCGGGCTGGACGAGCGTCAGGATCTGGGAGCATGAGGCGGGCGAGGAGGCGACGGACCGTGTGCTCGCCGCTCTCGGTAGAGCAGGTGCGCCGGCTGCACCTCGGCGATCCTCGCCGCGGCCTGCTTAGGTCTCGAGATCCAGCTTGAGCGGGATCTCGCGGATCCCGTACAAGTCAACGAGCTCTGTGCTCTCGGCCAACGGAAACTCCTCGATCGCCGTGACTCCGTCCCTGCCGACGACGAACGCCACGACGCACTGGAACAGCGAGCCGCTGTTCGCGCCGACGAGCTCCCTGCTCCGAACCGCGCGTGAACTCCTCCACCAGCGCACTTCCCTTCGTCGACGCGTCGTAGTTGTTCCTCGTCCGTCCGCGGACGAGTGCGAACACCGCTCCCCGAAGCGCTGCCAACTCTCCGGGCAGAGCGAGGCCGGCAGACTGCCATCGTCGATCAGCTCCTTGCACGTGGCCACGATCAGCGCCTGCGTGTCGGTTGCCGGGTCGCTTGACGGCTGGATCGCCGCCGCCGTGGCCTCGAACTGATTGACGAGGAAGTCGATCTGCTCGACGAGCGCCTTCAGCTGTGCTGCAAGGCGCTTGCTGCGCCAGTCCACTTGCTGGCCCTTGAACACGAGGTCGTGCGTGACAGTGGACCACGCATGCTCGAAGGCAGTCTTGATCTGCACCTCGAAGACGACCTCCAACGCACGAGCCTCGAGCTGCGGCGTCCGCCTCCCTGTCGGACACGCCCATACCAGCGGGTGGCGTCGAATCGGAACACCTCTGGGGCCTTCTGCGCGGTACCGCGGCCGCGCACCGCGGCCTCCTCGAAGACCGCCTCGAGCTTCGTCAAGAACAGTCCGCTCATCGACCTCGCCGTCGGCACAACAATGGTGAACGCCACCAAGTCGTCGAGCTGGCTCCATCTTCGAAATCGGCCCGTCTCAAGCTTCTCGCCGACCGACCCGACGCTCTTGACCCGGTGCTCGAGGACATACCCGCGTTCGGAGCACCACCCCCTGAGTGTGGTGTTGACGTAACCGTCCAGGCTTCGGAGCGCAGATTCGTCCCGCTCGTAGCGCTCCCTGATGGTCTGCGGAGTTCCCACGGCGGCTACTCGACGTGGCTCAGGACGTCCTCGAGTACCTCGATCCGTATCTCACGTTGTCGGGTGTCGTTCGCCGCCGATCGGGCTGCTTCGTAGTACCGCCGCGCCCGTTCGTCTGACGCGTTGGCACCTTCGGCCGTCGCATTCGAGAACGCGAGCAGCACCGCACCCGCTTTGCGCGCATCGGGCAGCGCGTCATTGCGAGCCAGCCGGTCGACTGCTCCGACGAGGGCATAGAAGTCCCCCTGATTGCGCATCCGGCTGCCAAGCAGGTCCTGCTCACCTTTGATCAGCTCGCCGATGTAGCGGAATGCGATGCGCAGCCGCTCCGCGACCTCGGTGTGGCGCTCCCAGTCCTCGTCGCGATCGGCGTAAACCGGTGTCGAGATCGTCCTGGCTCGTGGAGTCGGGACCATTCTCGATGAGGAGCGCAAGGGTCACCATGAACTCGACGTCCTTCATCTGACGACGTGACGACTCGACGATCCGCGGGAAGCCAGGTCCAAGTCGCTCGCGCATCTCGAAGTCGAGCTCTTCGATGGCTCGAGCGAACGCGCCCTCCCCGTACCGCGCGTGGCGCAGCTCCTGCCGCGTGAGCTTCGCGACGTTCCGGTTGATCCGGTCGAAGACCTCGGTAAGCAGCGCCTCGTCGGTGGAGGGGAGGTACTCGACGGTGAACTCGTACGACCAGAACTGTTGCTTTACCGCGCCGTCCAGGTCCTTGAAGTACTTTCCGCGCTCGTCCGCCGGCAGCGCGTCAGATTCGTCGCGCGTCGGGAACTCCCCGTCGACGAACTGCAGCAACGTCGTTAGACGCTGCTTACGTCAACCACGGCGTAGTGCGTCGAGCCGTCGTCCTCGATCTCCTCGTACAGGAAGAGCGACGGAGCTGGATATCCAAGCAGGACGGTCTCGATGAAGTCCTCCTTGTATCGCTGATTCCAGACGCTTCGCCGCTGATATGGAGGATCCAGCTCGAGCAGCTCACGCCGGTGCAGATCGAGGAACCATGAGACCGTTTGTCGATTTCCGCGCCACGCTCGCCGGGCGTTCATCCCGTCTCCTTCTTGTCGCTCGTCGCTCCGTTGCGCACTCATCGCGATCGTATCCGCGCCCCGACCGCGGATGCGTCCACCGGCAACAGTCCCTGGTCGGCCCTAACGTTGGGCGTAGAGCCAGTCGGTGACGGCACCCCCGCTCGGTGGAATCCCAGACAAGCCGCGAGGACCGCGCGGGCGGGCTCATCGAATGCGCCGAAACACCTGCGGTCGTTAGGCGCCCACTGCCTGCTCCCGCACTAGGCCGCGTCGTTTTGGATATCCGATCCGCCGCGGTTGGCTCGCACAACAACAGCGTTCGGCCCTGGTGGCTACCGCTCGTGATGTATCGACCTCAGCGTCAACGCGCGACCACGTTCCATGTCCGCCGAAGGTGGAGCTACTCCGCTCTTGCTCCCAGGGTTGGTGCGGCCGAATTGGGCTGTTTTGCAGTGGATTCCTAACCTACGGCGGACTTCGGGAGGAATTTGGCTACTCCGCGGTCGGTCGTCTCCGATAAGCGTCGCGTCCACGGTCAGTCCTTTGCTTTTGCAGCGATTTCGTGCGACCAAGGGCGGAGTTGGGTCGCTCCGAGACCGGAGACTTGGGTAGGTGCGGTTCGTCATGATGAGTGCGGAGCCCTCGGTCGGTGCGGCGGTCGGGGTGCTGGTTGGGCCGAGCGGCTTGTTCGACTTGCATCCGCTTTGAGCGGTGTTAGCCTTTGGGACCTCGATTGATGGCTTGCTCTGGTAGAGCAACCCCCTCGCGCTGACGAGGCATCCGAGACTCAGCACATAGCCGGACGTCCGAGCTGAGGTCGCCGAGCGTTTAGAAGGGGCAGCAGCGTCGGTACGACGTGGTTCTTTGCCGCTGGCCCGCGACTTGCTGAGCGTCGATCGCAGACCAGATCCAGACCCGTGTCGGCGTCTGCTTGTGTCCTCGGCCCGGGTTACCTGACCCTCGCGTAGGTCAGATAGAAGTCGGTCGTGTAGTTGGTGCCGTCCTCGGCCTTCTCCCACCGGCCAGCGATCGTGTCGCCGTCTTCGCTGATCGTCGCGGTGAAGCGCTGCGGGAACGGGTCGCCCTCGCGCCAGAGCTTCCACTCGCCGTCGCCGATGCTCATCTGATAGACGCGGCAGACGCCGCGGTCGTCGGAGTAGAGCTGGAAGTAGGTCCCGTTGGCCGCGTCGCAGCCGATGATCGAGATGGTGTCGGGCGCCCCGGGCAGGTCGACCGTCGAGCGCGCGACCAGGTGCGCCCCGGACTCGTGCCACTCGAAGCTGGCCCGTGCTTCACCTGGCCACGGCTCGCCATCCGGTGAGGTGGCCTCGAGGGCCCACTCGCCGAGCAGCGGCTCGAGCTTCTTGAGGGCCTCCTCTGCGGTGGGCTGATCGATCATTCTCTTCTCCTACTCGGCGCGCGTGTAGACCTGGACATGGACGCCGTCCGGGCCGACGGTCCTGCTCTCCGCGAGCTTGAACTTGAGCCTGTCGATGCCGTCTGGGAAGAGCCGCTCGCCCCGCCCGAGGACGGTCGGGAAGACCATCAGCCGAAGCTCGTCAACCAGGTCCGCCGCGAGCAGCGCCCGCACGAGCGTGCCGCTCCCGGCGACGATGATCGTCCCGCCGGTCTCGTCCTTGAGCTTCGACACCCCTTCGACGGCATCGCCCGAGATCACCGTCGTGTTCTGCCACTCCGGATCCGTGAGCGTGTTCGACACCACGTACTTCGGGCCGTTGTTGATCTTGTCGGCGAACGGGCCATCGCGGGAGGGCCACGCCTCCGCGAAGCCTTCATAGGTCCGGCGGCCGAGCAACTGGACGTCCGCCTCCATCAGCTCGTCCATCTTGAACTTGTTGCCGTCCTCGCCCCGGTCGTACTCGAACGTCCAGCCGCCGTGCTCGTAGTCCTCGGCTCCGCCCGGGTCCTGGAACACGCCGTCGATCGAGACGAACTCGGTAACCACCAGCTTGCCCATCGTCGCTCTCCTTTACCTCAAGTCTTTCGAGCAAAGACCGGCGCACGCACTTGAACTCATCGGGCTGACCGGCTGAGGCCCGGCCGAGCGCCGGCACGCCTGCTGCGCGTGACGCGGCCGCGACATCAACCCGTCGGCCGCCGCGCCCTCCGTCGTTCCGGCTCGCGGCGTGGGCCGCCGACCGACCGCGCTCGCGCCGCCACACCACCCACCAATCCACTCAATGGAGGTTTCACAGATGCACACCACGACTCGTGCCGCGCGCACGCGGCGCTACCTCTCCCGCCACGAGCGGCAGCGAAGGGCTCGCGCCGAGGCGTTCTCGCGGCGCACGCCCACCGTCCTATCCCAGGCCCCGCCGGTGAAGCTCGAGCCCGAGGAGCTCGCGCTGATCGACCGCCTGGTTCGCCATGACCGCACCGCGGTGTCGACCGCGCTGTTGGCGGTCGCCGGCATCGGCGCCGGCCACGCGCTGCGCCTCGCGGTCCTGTCCCGCGTCGGCGAGGCGGCATGCTGGGCCGAGGGTGAGGGCGCGATCAGCGCCGCGCGCGGCGCGCAGATCGCCCGGCACGTGCGGCGGGCGCTCGGCCGGGCCGGTCATCAGGCCGTGGCCGCCTGAGAGGCCATGGAAGGACAAAGCGTCCAAGCCGCGAGCCGGCTTGACGCGCAGTTGTTCGAACGGCACGCGCTGCAGCTGCGGGCCGTGGTGAGCGGGCGCGTTCGCACATCGCCGGTGAACGTCGAGGACGCCTGCGGGTTCGCGTGGCTGCAGCTGGTCCGCCGGCGACCGCCGACGGTCGTCGCGTTCGCCTGGCTCTGCACGACCGCGATCCGGGAGGCGGTGAAGCTGCATCGCCGCAGCGCGGAGACGGTCGCGCTCGACGAGGTCGCGGAGGTCCCTGGGGCTCCACATCACCAGCCAGAGAATCGGCTCGAGCTGATCGCCGCCGGCCAGGACGTCAGAGCGGCGCAGCTTCGCCCGCGGGAAGCGCGCCTCCTCGGCCTACGCGTCGCCGGCTACAGCCGCGAGCAGATGGCGGGGCTGACCGGCGAGACAGATCGGACCGTGGACCGCCAGCTGGGGCGGGCGCAGCGCAAGCTGAACGCCGCCCGCCGAAGGTAGGCTGGTGGCAGTGAGTCAGTCCGAGGCCAGCCCGGTCGTCGAGGAGGTCCTGCGATTCGAGGATCTGCCGCCCGACTCGCTTGCCAGCCGCCGCGCAGTGGTTCGCTGGAGCGACGGCACGGTGGGGGAGGCCCTACGCTGGGTCAGCGACGAGGTGCTCGTGTGCGAGGGCGATCTGATCGGCAAGACGCGGAGCAGCTCGGTCGCTTCACTTCCGCCGGGATCGCGACTGGCTTCAGTCGTGAGGACCGCACAGCCGGGTCGCGTCACGTTCGGGTGACTGCGA
>CAWGWP010000003.1:0-15569 GCA_963826395.1 uncultured Solirubrobacterales bacterium
CCGCGGCGCGCTGCCGCCTCCCAGAGAGCGCGGTGATTTCGGCCAACCCCTCATCCATGCAGCGCACGAACAGCTCGTGGTCAGGAACCGCAGCGGAGTTGACGTTGACGGCGATGCAGCACGTTCCGTGGTAGGACATGAGCGTCACCATCACCGCCGGCCCGGGTGCCGCGCCAAACGCGTACATTCGCTCGACGCGCGCCCCCGCGAGATAGGCGACGCGATCCAGGCCGCGGACGTTCGACGCCTGCAGGTCGATCGATCGGGTGACCCGCTGGGTCATCGTCGAGACGACCGTCGCCGGGAGTCGGCTGAGCGCCGGCGAGAGGACATCCATGAAGTTGAGCGCAGGCTCCGCGCGGGCCGCCTTGGTGCGCTCGCCGATCAGCCAAACCCGCTTTCGCGGGTCGAGCTCGCCGATCGGAGCTGCAATCCGGGCGCCCGCGAAACGGTTTGAGCCCAGTGGGTCATCGCTTTTTCGCAAGCTGATCGGAAGCGCCAGCGTGAGCTCCTCGACCTCGATGCCGTGGTGCTCGTGGTAGCGGCGCATGCCGCCCGTGAGTCCAGCGAGGAACGCGTCGTTGAGCGTTCCGCCCGCCGCCTTCCCGCCGGCTCGCAGGTCGGCGAGCGGCACCTCGATCATCCCGAAGCGGCGGCTGAGGCTGCGCTGCTCGAGCAGAATCGAGCTTCGCGCCGGCGGGCCGCCGAGCATCCGGCCAAGCGACTGCACGTAGCGCACGCCCGAGGCGATGCTCTTCGGGCTGGTTACGAGTCGCTCGACGGTCGAAGCCGTCAAGGCGCCCGCCTTGAGCGCGTCGGTGACGGCTCGCCGCGGAGCCCCCAACAGCGCTCGGGCGGCGAGAGAGGTACCGGAGATCCGTTCGGGGGCCGGCACCGGCAGCTCCCGGGCGCGCCCCGGCTCGGGCGTCTCGCCGTGCAGGATCTCGAACATCTGAACGGTGCCCTGACCGTCTGTGATGCTGTGGTGGAGCTTCAAGAGGTAGACCGCCCGGCCGTCGGCCAGGCCATCCACGACGACGGCTTCCCACAGCGGCCTGGCACGGTCGAACGGGGCCATAGCGAGACCTTGTGCGAGTACGAGCGCCTGCTGCAGCGAGCCGGGCTCGGGCAGCTGGACGAACCGCAGGTGATAGGACAGATCGAAGTCCTGGTCTACGACCCAGCGGGGCGACGCCAGGCCGAGCGGGTCCTCGACCACCCGATGACGCAACGGGGCCAGGAGGCGTGAGCCCCATTCGTGCGCCGCGGTCAGGCGATCGCGGTCGGGCGCTGAGTCGAGCAGCTCGAGCACGACGCCGGTCGAGCGCAGCTGCGGGTTGACCTCTGAGCGCCACATGAGATTCTCGAACGGTGACAGGCGTCTCTCGGCGCCCCATGCAGCGGCGATCGCGGCCAGCTCGCGGTCAGAGGTACTCATTCCGGAGCTGACGGTAGTCCCGCGCGCGGTGCCAGGCCACCCTCCTCAGAGAGGTCATGCACCCCCCTCCGAGAGGTGTGTGGGAACGGCTGCCTCCTTCGGGTGATCCGTTTCACCCGTCCAGGCGTTCCGGCGCGCGGCATGGCGTCCGTAGTGTTTGGTGCGCGAGAGAGATGTCAGCCGAAAATCACCACTCTGGCGACGTCGTGCGCGTGCGGCAGGCGCTGTCAAAGCTTCGAACCTCCGAGTCACTCGCGGAGCTCTACGAGCGCGCGACGCGGGCGCTGTGCCAGAGCTGCGGATTCGGCCGCGCCGTGCTGTTCCGGCTGCAGGGCCCAGAGATGGTGCCCGAGAGCGTCTACTTCACCGACGATCCGGCGTGGGCGGAGGACTTCTATCGCCGCGCCCAGACCGATCGTATGCGAATCGACTACGACATCGTCGAGACGGAGATGATCTCGACCCGCGCGCCGATGATCGTCCCGGAGGCGCAGAGCAACCCGCGTGGATTCAAGCCTCTCGTCGTGGCGTCCAAGACCCGCTCCTATGTGGCCGCCCCGCTGATCCCCCAGAACATGCTGATCGGCTTCATCCACGCCGATCGCTACTTCGAGGACCGCGACGTCGACGAGCTCGATCGCGACATGCTCGGCACGTTCGCCGAAGGGCTCGGCTACGCGATCCATCGCACGACGCTGCTCGAGCGTGTGGCAACCCAGCGAGCCCAGATCCACAGGTTGCGCTCGATTGTTGACGAAATGGTGACCAAGGTCTCCGCCGCAGTCACGGTGCTCGACGCCGACGTGGAGGCTGGGCCGACGGCTCCCGCGCTGACCGTCCCCCGTTTCGAGATCAACCGCCGCGAGGACGCGATCCTGCGGTTGCTCGATGAGGGCGCGAGCGACGATGAGATCGCCACGCGCCTCGAGATTCCGAGGACAAGCGTCGATTGGCATCTGGACCAGCTGATGGACAAGCTCGGCGCGGGGACGCCAACCGCTGCGGTGTCGCGCTGGCGGTCGCTGACGAGCAAGCCCCACAACCTCGCGCGTTGAGCGCGCCCTGGGTCATCCAGCTCGGGTGACGCGTCCGAAACCATGTGCCCGGCGGGGAGTGCTCTCCCCAAAGAGGCAGAGCGCTCCTCCTGCGGTGCGTTGCCGCTCGGAGGGGCTACTCGTACCGTCTCCGATGAGAAAATGCGATCAGGCTCGGTCGACCACATTCCGTTCGCGTCGCAGGCCTCCCGGTACACGGGAGAGGTCGATTCGGTGCTCGCGGCCCCCTGGTTCCACGAGCGCATTCACGAGCTCGCACAGCAGCTGAGGCGGGACGACGCATCCGTGTTCAAGGAGGCGACGACCTCCCTCCGCGAGATCTCCGCCCGTCACGATCGGATCGTGACGGAGTCGTGGATCCGATTCGGCCGCTGGTTGCTTCGCGGCTACGACGTGATCTCGGACGACGAGCAGCTGGCGCGGCTGCGTGCGCTCGACCGGAAGCACTCGCTGATCTTCCTGATCTCGCATCGGTCGTACTACGACATTTGGATGATGCCGGTTGTCCTGCGCGCCGCGGGCATATCCCCGTTCTTTGGCTTCGCCGGCGCGAACATGATGTTCTTCCCGATGGGCAATGTTGCCCGGCGAACCGGCTACATGAGACTCCGGCGTTCGACCGTTGATGCGCCGGTTTACCGACTCGCTCTCCGTTCGCTCGAGGGCCAGCTCGTGGCCAGTCGCGCGAACATCGTGTGGTCGATCGAAGGCGGCCGTACCCGGACGGGCAAGCTCCGGCCGCCGCGCTACGGCTTGCTCCGATACCTCGTGGACGCCGTCGAGTCAGTCGAGGGGCCCGAGGCGATGATCGTCCCGACCTCCATCGTCTACGACCAGTTGCCGCCGCGTGAAGTGGCGGTGACGACCTCCGAAGCGCTCGGCCACCGCAAGCGACCGGAGAACTTGCGCTGGCTGCTGAGCTTCGCAGGGCAATCGCATCAGCGGCTGGGCCGAGCGTTCGTCGATATCGGTGAACCGCTCGGCCTCCGCAAGCGGCTCGCTGAATTGCGCGCCGAAGACCCGGAGGCAAAGTACGCAGTCGAGCGCGTCGCATTGGACGTGTCCCATCGCATCAACCGTGCGACGCCGGTGACTCCGACTGCGGCTGTGTGCGTGGCGCTTCTTGCAGCTGACCGCGCACTGACCCTTGACGGCGTACTCGACACAGTCAGACCGCTGGCCGACTACCTGCGGCGGCGTGGCTGGCGGGTCGCAGGTGCCGCCGAGCTCACGGATCGATCCACGATCCGTCACACGCTCCAGGAGCTCGTCGCCTCCGGGGTTCTGACGTCCTACGCCGAGGGTGCCGAGGCAGTATGGGGCATCGGCGCGCGGCAGCACCTGGTGGCGGCCTTCTACCGCAATAGCGCGATCCACGTGCTGATCCTGAGGGCGATCACCGAGCTGGCGCTGCTCGCCCTCGCCCGCCGCCCTGACAGCTCCGCCCTTACTGCCTGGGACGAGGCGCTGCGGCTACGGGAACTGCTCAAGTTCGACTTCTTCTTCCCGCGCCGCCGGGAGTTGGGCGATGAGCTGTGGGCTGAGTTCGCGCTTTTTGACCCCCAGGCTCAGTCGCTCGTCGACGATCTCACGCAGGCCGACGCCCAGAGCTGGCTCGACGGTGCCGGGCTGCATGTCGCCCATCTGGTGCTGCGTCCCTACCTCGACGCCTACTCCGTCGTGGCCGCTCAGCTGGTCGCAAACTTCGATGAGGCGTTTGACGAGGGAGCGTTCTTGGACGAGTGTCTGCGCGTCGGCCGCCAGTGGGTGCTCGAGCGGTCCTTGGCGAGCGAGGAATCTCTGTCAACCGAGATGTTCCGGACGGCGCTTAAACTTGCCCGGCATCGCGGCTTGTTCGCTACCGACGACGCGCTGCTTCTAGATCGCCGAGCCGCCTTCCTGCGCGAGATTGACGAAGCGCGACGGGACGTTGCCTTCATTGGGGAGATCGCGAGGCAGCGCGACGGCATCGCGCGGGAGCTAGGTCCGCCGCGACCTATTCCTGCTGCTCGGTGGGGCGGATGACGACCTCGTTCACGGCGACTCGGCGGGGCCGCGTGACGATATACGCCACGGTGTCCGCGATGTCGTCAGCCTCGAGCCGCTCGACACTGCCGCGTGCGTGGCCCCGAGCCTGTGCAGCGGCGCGCAGATGGCTACGGAGCTCGGTTCTTGCCGAGCCGGGCTCGATCACCGAGACGCGCACGTGTCGTCCCGCAACCTCTTGGCGCAATGACTCGCTGAACGCGCCGACGCCGTACTTGGTCAGACTGTAGACGCTCACTCCTGCGCCGGTCTTGATGCCGGCGACGGACGAGACGTTGACCATGTCGGCCACTCGCCGCGGGTCTTGCTCTGCGGCTCGAAGCAGATGAGGCAGGGACGCGTGGGCGACGTTCAGCAAACCGTTGACGTTTACAGCCACCATGCGGTCCCACTCCTCGACGAGCGCGTGTTCGACCGGATCGACGAACATCACGCCGGCGTTGTTGACGACGGTGTCGATCCGACCGAGGCGGTCGACCGTCTTCTGCACAGCGGCGAACGCCTCCGATCGCTGCGTGATGTCGGCTTCGATCGCCAGAGCCGTGCCGGCTCGCTCCTCAATGTCGGAGGCAAGCTGATCAAGCCGGTCCTTGCGCCGGGCGACAAGAGCGACCGTCGCCCCGTGCGCGGCAAGCGATCGGGCGATCGCTTCGCCGAATCCGCTGCTCGCGCCGGTTACCAAGGCAACCGTTCCATCTAGACGTTCCACGATGGGCTCCTAGCCACCGACAGAGCCACGGCCGTCATCAGCGGCCGGTCCAGATCGGTTTGCGCTTCTCGATGAACGCCCTCAGCCCTTCGCCTGCGTCTTCCGTTGCCAGCGCCAGCGTGAGTCGGCCCTGAAGGTAGGCGAGCGCATCGTCGTAAGTCATGTCGTCGTGCCGGCGCATCGCGTCCTTGCCGAGGCGCATCAGCACAGGCGACTTTGAGGCGAGTCGCTCCGCCCACGCCGCGACGGCGGCGTCGAAGTCCTCGCCGTCAGGTATCACCCGGTTAACGAACCCCCGCGCCTTCGCCTCCGAGGCCGAGACACGCTCGCCAAGCAGCATCAACTCGTTGACTTGCTTGCGGGGGATGTTCCTGTACGGCAGCGCCATCAGCATGAACGGGAACACGCCGACGTTGATCTCGGGTGTCCCGAAGGTCGCCGATTCGCGCGCGACGATCAGATCGCACGCGAGTGCGAGGCCGAACCCGCCGGCGAGGGCGTGACCCGCGACCGCGCAGATGCTCGGCTTCCCGAGCTCGCCGAACAGCTTGAACAGACGGGGAAAACGGTCGTTGGCGACGTGCTTGTCGATGATCGACGAGTCGTCGCCGAAAGCCGCGAGGTTGCCGCCCGCACAGAACACCTTCGGGTGCGTGGAGGAGAGCACGACGCACCGGGTGTCGGGGTCGGTCCGAGCGTGCTCGAGCGCGTCGATGAGGCCGTTGAGCAGCTCGGTGGAGAGGGCATTGCGCCGGCCGGGGTCGTCTGAGCGCGATCGTGCGCACGCCGGCCTGGTTGACGGTCGTGCTGACCTTCGTGGCAGTTGTAGTCATATCATTCACGGGGTCAGGACGACCTTGCCCGCCTCGCGCGCCGCCATCACCGCGTACCCCTCGTCGGCCTGCGCCAGTGGCAGGCGGTGTGAGATCGCCTTCTCCGGCTCGAGTCGCCCGGAGGCGATCAGCGCCAGCACCTCGTCCATCCGCGCCTGCACGTTGACCTGGTGCATGACCAGCGTGAGGTCCTTGAGCCACATCTCGCCCAGCGGGATGGTCACGTCACCGTCGGCATGGACCGTGGTCACGGCGATCACCCCGCCCTTACGTGCGAGCGCCACCGCGTCGGCGGTGCCCTGGACCGTGTTCGTCACCTCGACCACGAGGTCGGCGCCCTGGTAGCCGCTCAGCTCGAGGACGGCGTCGGCGGGATCGTCGCTGGCTACGTTGACCCCCGTCGCGCCCAGCTCCGCGGCCCGCTGCACTCGGCCCTCATTGGGATCGCTCACCACCACCGCGCCGGCGCCGAGCGCCAGCGCCGCCTGCGCGGTCAGCAACCCGGTCGGCCCGCCGCCCATCACCGCCACCACCTGGCCGGGCTGAAAGCCCCCGCGGTGAAGCACGTCGACGGCGGTCACGGCGTTGTCGCCGACCAGCAGCGCGGCGTCGTCGGAGACCTCGTCCGGCACCTTGCGCAGCGTGAGGTCGGCCTCGGGCACGCCGATGTACTCCGCCTGGCCGCCGGGCAGGTCGCCGAACGCGAACCCGAAGCCGAAGAAGCGCAGCATCAGGCAGCGGGCGTGCTGGCCTCGCTGGCATTGCACGCAGTGGCCGCACGAGACCGAGAACGAGCCGGTCACGCGATCGCCGACCTCGATCAGCCGGACGTCGGGTCCGATCTGCTCGACGATGCCGAAGTACTCGTGGCCGATCGGGAAGTCGGGCTCGATCGTCACCCGCCCGTCCAACAGCATCAGGTCGCTGCCGCAGATGCCGGCGCGGGTGATCCGCACGACTGCCATTCCCGACTCGGTGAGCTCGGGGGCGGGCACCTCCCGAAGCTCCACCCGCCCGGGCTCGGCCATCGTCACCGCGATCATCTGGTCGGTCGTGGTCATATGCCCTCCGATTCCTGGGCGTACCCGAGCGTCTGCAGGTAGTCCTCGTGCAGCTCTCGCCATACGGTGGCGATCGACTCGACCGCCGGGTCGAACGCGTGGTCGAGCTCACCGTCGAGCAGCCGTCGTTCAGCCTCGCGCAGCCGAGCGATGTAGTCCGCGAAGCGCGGCGCGACCTCGGCGCTTCGGCGCAGCGTCGGCTGGACCTCCTCGACGATGGCGACCAGCTCGCTGATCAGGCGCCGACGCTGGGCCGCGTCCGCCGCGTTCCACCGTCGCTCGAGCGTCGTCAACCGGCGCCACGCGGCCGGCAAGGGCTCGGAGACGATGTCGAAAAGGCCGACGTCGATCGTGGCGCGCTCCCGCTCCGAGAGCGTCCTGTGAAGACGGTGCCCGGAGTCGGTGAGGATGAACCCGCCCGGCGTCGAGCAAATCAGGCCGGCCGCCTCCAGCTGACGCCCATCGCCCGGCAGGTGCTTGAGGCTGCCGCGCAGAGCCAGTGCATGCACCGCTGGGAACACCTCGGCCGGATCGAGCTTCATCTTGGGCTCCTTCCTCTGTCGTCGCTGGGCCGTACGGAGGGCTCGACGAGGCCCATCGCGCGCCCGATCACCTCCTTCATGATCTCGGAGGTGCCGCCGTAGATCCGTGATATGCGCGCGTCGGCGTAGTCGCGCGCGATCTGGTACTCGAGCATGTAGCCGTAGCCGCCATGGAGTTGCAGGCATGCATCGATCACCCGTCCCTGCGCTTCCGAGCACCAGTACTTGGCCATCGCGGCCTCGTCGGCCGTCAAAGTCCCGTCGACCGTGGCCAGCAGGCAGCGGTCGACGAACGCCTGCGCGACCTCAACCTCGGTTCTTGCCTTGGCCAGCTCGAAGCGCGAGTTCTGGAAGGTCCCGATCGGACGGCCGAACGCCCTGCGCTCGAGCGCGTACTCCAGCGTGCGCTCGAGCGCGCCACGCGCTGCGGCAACCGCGCCCACGGCGATCGATAGCCGCTCCTGAGCGAGGTTGTGCGTGAGGTGTTGGAAGCCCTCGCCCTCGGCGCCGATCAGGTTGGCGACAGGGACACGCGCGTCGGCGAAGAACAGCTCGGCGGTGTCCTGCGCGTGCTGGCCGAGCTTCTCGAGGTTGCGCCCGCGCATGAAGCCGGGCGTGTCGGCCTCGACGACCAACAGGCTGATGTCCGAATGCTTGCCGGTCGACCCCGTCCGCACCGCGGTGATGACCAGCTCGGCATTTAGACCATTGGTGATGAAAGTCTTCGAGCCGTTGAGGATGTAGTGCTCGCCGTCGCGGACCGCGCGGGTCTGGATGCCCTGCAGATCGGAACCGGTTCCCGGCTCTGACATCGCGATCCCCAGAATCAGCTCACCGCCGACGATCCCCGGCAGCCACCGCGCCCGCTGCCGCTCGTCGCAGAGCTGGATAAAGTAGGGCAGGGCGACGTCGTTCTGCATCGTGATGGCCAGCGCGAACGCGGCCAGGCCCCGACGCGCGGCTTCCTCGTTGATCACCGCGTTGAAGCGGAAGTCCTCGACCCCCGGACCGCCGAACGCCTCCGGGACGCCGAACCCCAGAAACCCCAACTCGCCCGCGTGCCGCAGCGCGTCTCGCGGGATCCGCCCCTCCCTTTCCCATCCGTCGTAGGCATGGACTACCTCCTTGTCGAGGTAGCGCCCGAAGCTCTCGCGCAGGTCGTCGTGCTCAGGGGTGAAGATGGGGCGTCTCATATGCGCAGCGCCGCGATCCGTTCGACTTGTTCCAGCGGTCGCCGGCTTGCGGGCGAGAGGCAGAAGCCATCGACCCCGGCGTTGCGATAGTCGGCCAGCCGCTCCGCGATCGCCTCGACCGGGCCGACCAGAGCCCAACGCGAGACGCGCTCGAATGGCATCCCATATTGGCGCCTGATCAGCTCCGCCGCCTCGGCCTCGCCGGCGGCCTGATCGGTGCAGATGTTGATGAACGCGACGAGTGCCACACCCGGCGCGGGGCGCCCATGCTCGGCGGCGAGCTGCCCGAGGCGACCGCGCGACTCCTCGATCTGCTCGGCGTCCACCCACATCGGCATCCAGGCGTCGCCGAAGCGCGCCGCCCGGCGCAGGGCGGCTGCGGCCCTCCCGCCTACGAGCACCGGCGGTGCCACCGACGCCACCGGTGCAAGCCCGGGGCACGCGACCTCGTAGAGCCCACTGTGCTCGACAAGCTCACCGTTCATCAGCCGCGGTAAGAGCGCGAGCGCCTCATCGAGGCGCTTGCCCCGCTGGCGCGGATCGATCCCCGCGGCGCGAAACTCCGCTTCGTATTCTCCGCCGAGGCCGACGCCCATCAGCACGCGGTTAGGGACGAGCGCGGCGAGCGTCGCGAGCTGCTTCGCCAGCCAGGTCACGGGCCGCAAGGTTGGGTTGAGGATCCCGAACCCGAGGCCGATCCGTTCGGTCGCGCCGGCGACGAGCGACAGAGTGGTCGTCGCCTCGAGGATCGGGCGGTGAAAGACGAGGTGGTCGGGGACCCACACGTGGTCAAGGCCGACTTGCTCGGCGGCGCGGGCTACCTCGCGCACTGGCGTTCCGTTCCCGAACGCGTCGATGCTCGGCAGCGCGACGCCGACTCCTGCCCATGGCTGTGCGGGCATCGCCCTCACACCGCCAGCTTCTCGGCGTGGGCGGCGCCCGCCAGCTCGAGGAGCGCGGCGGGGCGCTGGAAGTCGCTCAGGCCTTTCAGCGATCGCGCGCCGTGTTCGGTGACGACCCAGTCGACGTCGCTTCGCGGGGTGCCGACGGGGCCGCTCAATCGCTTGACGATGCGGGTCGACGGCAGCGCGAGGATCGGCGTCCCGCCAGACGCCGCTGCGGCACGGAGGAAGTCGACCTGGCCACCGATGGCGCCCAGCCGCCGGCCGTCGATCGACTCCGTGTTTGCTTGCCCGGCGAGGTCGATCTCGAGCGCGCTGTTGATCGCGCACAGCCGCCCGACGGTGGCCAGCGTTCCCGGCGCGTGGGTGTAGCTGACGGGGCGGAATACGACGTCCTCGCGCTTGTCGAGCGCGTCGAACAGGCGGTGGCTGCCGAGCGCCGCGCCCGTCACGGTGAGCCATCGACCGGCTCGCTTGCGCGCGTTGGTGACTACGCCCGCCTCGATCAGGTCGAGCACGCCGTCGGAGATCATCCCCGAATGTACGCCGAGATCCCGATGCTCGGCGAGCGCCTGCATGATCGCTTCCGGGAGCGCACCGACGCCCAGCTGGATCGTGTCTCCGTCTCTGACCAGCGAGGCGACATGAGCGGCGATCTGGCGCTCCGTCTCACCGGGCGTCACGGGTGGGGCCTCCAGCAATGGCCGCGAGCTGTACACGAACGCGTCGAGGCGATCCCAGGCGATCCAGTGCCCCGCGGTCACGGGACAGTGATCGTTGACCTCGGCGATGACGACCCGGGCGTGCTCGAGCGCGTCGGCGAGGTAATCGACGCCGACGCCCAGGCTGCAGCGGCCTTGGCTGTCGGGCGGCGCAACCTGCACGAGCGCGACGTCGCCCGGGAGGGCGTGCGCGGCGAACAGGCTGGGAAGCGCGGAGAAGTGGCATGGCACCACGCGCAGGCCGGCGACCCGCCCGAGCCGGCCAAGCGCCCCGTAGGAGACGACCTTAAGGGAGCTCGAAGCGCGGTCGGCGATTCGATCTCCCCACGCGAGCCCGACGAACGCCCGCACGTCTCCGATCGCCTGGGCCTGCGCGAGCAGCGCGTCGACGAGCACCGTCGGCTCGGCGCAGGCTTGGCCGAAGACGACGCCGTCGCCGGGCATGATCCAGCTCGCGAGGTCGAGCTCGTCCTCCCTCAGCTGAATCGGACCGCTCATCCCCTATAACCGCTTCAGGATCGTTCCCGTGCCGAGCCCCCCGCCACAGCACATCGTCACGAGCCCGAGCTCGGTGTCGGACCGCTCGAGCTCGTGCAGGATCGTGGTCACGAGCCGCGCGCCGGTCGACCCGACCGGGTGACCGAGCGCCATTGCGCCGCCGTTGATGTTGACTCGCTCCATCTCGGGCCCGAGCTCGCGCTGCCACGCCAGCACGACCGACGCGAACGCCTCGTTGATCTCGATTCGATCGAAGTCGCCGATCGCCAAGCCCGTTCGCCGGAGCAGCTTGTGCGTCGCCGGGATCGGGCCCGTGAGCATGATCACGGGGTCGACGCCGACGGTTACCTGGTCGACGATCAGTGCCCGCGGGGCAAGGCCGAGACGCTCGGCCGCGGTCCGGCTGGCGAGCAGGACCGCGGCGGCTCCGTCTGAGAGCTGGGACGAGGTGGCGGCCGTGATCCTCCCGTCCTCCTTGAACGGCGTCTTCAGGTCGGCGAGGGCCTCGACGCTGGTACCGGCCCGTATGCCCTGGTCCGTGCTCACAGTTTCATGCGGCGTTTCGATCGGCACGATTTCCCGGGCGAAGCGGCCGTCCTCGGTCGCCGCCGCCGCGAGGCGGTGGGACCGAACAGCGAGCTCGTCCATCTCCTGCCGCGAGATGCCCCACTGCTCGGCGATGCGCTCGGCGCTGAGTCCCTGCGGGATGAAGTCGAACCGGTCCAGCAGCTCCTGCGGCCAGGGGGTGCCATACAGGTCCACGATCCGGATCGGCGAGTCGATCGGGACGTGGTGCATGTGCTCGACCCCCCCGGCGATCACGAGCTCGTGCGTCCCGGAGGAGATCAGCGCCGCCGCGTAGCTCACCGCGGACTGCGCCGAGCCGCAACGGCGGTCGATCGTGATCGCGGGCACCTCCACCGGATATCCGGCCTGGAGCCACGCGTTGCGGGCGATGTTGCGCGACTGCTCGCCGAACGGAGCGGTGCACCCGGCGATCACGTCCTCGACGGCTGCGGGGTCGATGCCGGTCCGCTCGACGAGCGCGGTCAGGCACGACGCCAGCAGGGTGTTCGGATGCGTATCGCGAAACGCCCCTCGCTCGGGATGCGCGCGCCCGATCGGCGTCCGGACGGCTTCGACCACGACCGCATGGCGGCCAGCATCGAGGAACGGCGAGCAGACACCCATGTCGAGCCTGTCCTAGATGACCGTGCCGCCGTCGACGCACAGGACCTGGCCGGTGATGTAGGCGGCGTCGTCGGATGCGAGGAAGGCGAACACGCCGGCGACCTCATCGGGCTCGGCGAACCGGCCCAGCGGGATTCGCTCGAGCGTTTTGGCCGCGAACTTCGGATTCGTGCGGACCGTTTCGGTCATCGCGGTCGCGGCCAGGGGAGCCACCGCGTTGACGGTGATGTTGCGCTTCGCGAGCTCGCGCGCCGCGGACTTCGTCAGCCCCACGACCCCCGCCTTGGCGGCCCCGTAATTCGCCTGGCCGATCGTCCCGACCAGCCCAGCGGCCGACGTCGAGTTGATGATCCTGCCGGTCCCGTCGTCGGGGAGGTGGGCGAGCGCCGCTCGCAGTACGCGGTACGAGCCGACTAGATGGACCTCGATCACGGCTTGGAACGCCTCTTCCTCGAGGTCGGGCAGCATCGCCGGGCGCACGATCCCGGCGTTGTTGACCACGATGTGCAGGGCATCGCCGAGCGTGGCGGCGGCCTCGACGGCCACTGCGACGCCATCGCAGTCCGTCACGTCCGCGCCGAGGCCGATCGCGCGGCCACCGGAAGTGGATATCTTGTCGGCCACCGCGCGGGCGGCTTCCAAGTCCCTGTCGACGACGGCAACCGCGACGCCCTCGCCCGCAAAGCGCTTGGCGACCGCGGCACCGATTCCTGCGCCCGCGCCGGTGACGAGCGCGACGCGTCCGTCCAGCCCTCGCATCAGTAGGACCTCGGCAGGCCGAGCACGTGCTCGCCGACGTAGTTGAGGATCATCTCCTGGCTGATCGGAGCGATCCGCAGCAGCCGCGCCTCGCGGAAGTAGCGCTCGACGTGGTACTCGCGCGCGTACCCCATTCCCCCGTGCATCTGCAGGGCGCGGTCTGCCGCCTCGAAGCCGGCCTCGGCGCACAGGTACTTGGCCGCGTTCGCCTCGCGCCCACACGGCAAGCCCCGGTCGTACAGCCACGCGGCCTTGCGCACCATCAAGGTCGCCGCGTCGAGCTTGATCTGGGCGTCGGCGAGCGGGAACTGAAGGCCCTGATTCATCCCGATCGGCCGGTTGAAGACGACGCGCTCCTTGCCGTATGCGACGGCCCGGCGGATCGCCGCCCGCCCCAAGCCCAGCGCTTCGACGGCGATCAGAACTCGCTCGGGGTTGAGTCCGTCAAGCAGGTACTTGAAGCCGTGGCCCTGCTCGCCGACCCGGTGCTCCTCGGGGACCTCGAGGTTGTCGATGAACAGCTCGTTCGAGTCGACCGCCTCGCGGCCCATCTTCGGAATCGGACGGATGTCGACGCGATCTCGATTGAGGTCGGTGAGGAACAGCGTCATCCCGTCGGTCTTCTTGGCGCACTCCTCGAGCTTGGTTGTACGCGTGAGCAGGAGC
Source organism: uncultured Solirubrobacterales bacterium (assembly GCA_963826395.1). GTDB lineage: Bacteria > Actinomycetota > Thermoleophilia > Solirubrobacterales > Solirubrobacteraceae > Palsa-465. The sequence goes on from CAWGWP010000003.1 coordinate 13,616, forward strand.
ACCTTCTCGGACTCGAGCGCCTTGGAGATCCACACCTTGCGGCCGTTGATCACGTATCCGTCGCCGGTGCGCTTGGCGAACGTCTTGATCCTTGTCGTGTCGAGGCCGGCATCGGGTTCGGTGACACCGAAGCAGACATGCAGGTCGCCGGACACGACCCGCGGGAGCGTCGAAGCTTTGAGCTCCTCGGAGCCGTGGACGATCACCGGATGCATGCCGAAGATCGACATGTGCATGCAGCTCGCGCCGTTCATCCCCGCGCCAGAGGCCGACACCTCCTCGAGTAGCAGCGAAGCCTCGAGGATTCCCAGCCCGCTGCCGCCATACTCCTCTGGCACGCAGATGCCCAGCCAGCCAGCGTCGGCGAACGCCTTGTAGAACTCCCACGGGAACTCGTGCGCCGAGTCTTTCGCCAACCAGTACTCCTCGTCGAAGCTCGCCGCTAGCTCAGCAACGGCTTGACGGATCGTCTCCTGATCCTCGCTCAGGTCGAAGTTCAGTGCCCCCTCCGCGACCGCCGGCTCGCTCATCACATGTGCTCCATCGCCTCGATCGGGTCGTGGAACAGCATGATCGCGTCATCGGTGTTGACGATCCGGCCGTAATAAGTCGTCATCAGGACCTGGATCAGCTCGGAGTCGACGTCCAGGCCGGTCGCCTCCGAGAGCTCTTCGAAATCCATCCGCAGCCGCTCGCGCGCCTTGACCTCCCAGAACGTCTGCTGGGGCACCACCTCCACGCCCTCGACGGCGGCCATCGCCTCGGCCAGCGCATCCCCCTCGACACTCCGGCCCAGCGCGATCCCGACGTAGTCGAATGCCTGCTCTTCCGCCGCCGGGGTCATGCCGACACCTCCTTAGGGTTGAGTACCGCTTGCAACTCGTCGCGCTCGCGCCTGACCTGCTCTAGCGCCTCTTCGGGCGGCCGCGATCGCGGAACCCGCGCCAGCTCGCTGGCGAGCGCGTCGGCGGCTGTTTCGGCCTCCGCGTTCCATTCCGCAGCCCAGCCCGCTAGCACCTCGCGATTCTGGGCGCCGAACTCCTCGTCGCCGACGCAGAAGCGCATCAGTTCCGAGGTCCAATCGCGGTACCACAGCCACTCGCGCTGGGCGTTGCCGATGATCACAGGGGTGACCGGATCGCCGTTCAGGCTGGCCGGGACCAGCAACATCTCGCGCCGCAGCAGGTTGCCGACGAGCGGTTCGATACAGACGTTGGTCGCGATTATGCGCTCGGCCCAGTCGCGCTTCGCGTTCACCTGCTCGACGAGCGCGCGGACCGGCTGCCAGGCCTCCTCTTCGAGGAATCGCGTCCGAGCCGTTTCCGTCGAGCACTCGCCGATCTCCGGCTCGAGATCCATCGCGTACACGACGAGATCCTGGGCCTGGCGCTGCTTCATCGCAGCTTCGAGCACGATCGCGTGCGTCAGCAGGTCCGACAGCGCCGGTCGCGCGGCCCCGCACAGCGCCCGCCACAGTCCGTGCTCGTAAAAGGCGGGCAGCTGCAGGCTCGACTGAAGGAACTGACGCCACTCGTCGCTCATCCGCGCGAACAGGCCCTCTGAGCGCGCCGCCGCCACCGCGGCGTCCTGCTCGCGCGCCGCCTGCGCGGCCTGCTGGTAGAAGGGCCGCTCCCACAGTTCGCCCGGGTCGCGCCAGTCGAACCAGTCGGAGACCCGCAGCGCCGTCGATCCGAGTGAATGCGAGCCGCGGCCATCCTCGAACGCGATCAGCCAACCGCCCTTCAGGTGCCGGTCGACGGAAACCTGCGTGTCGATCGTGACCTCCTCGTACACGCTCGCGCGGCGCTTCTTCGGCGTGAAGTAGAAGAACCCTCGGGGCGACTCGTCCGGCTTGGCCTCGGCGGACCCGTCTTCGAACCGCTTCAGGGGGGGAGTGGGGGCACTCATCGAATCACCTCCGCGACGTTGCGCCGACCGTGGCCATTTCCGTCCG
>CAWGWP010000004.1:0-64427 GCA_963826395.1 uncultured Solirubrobacterales bacterium
CGGGGCGCCCGGATTTGAACCGGGGACCTCACCGACCCGAACGGTGCGCGCTACCAGGCTGCGCCACGCCCCGAATCGATCAGTATTCCACAGCTGATTCCCGCTCGGGCCGAGGCGACACGCCGCCGGCGAGCCTCCTCCCGGATCCGGGTTGAGAGCGTCCGCCGAAGGGGGCATACTTCACAGATGTAAACGTTGGCGGCAAAGGAGGAAGACGATTCATGGCAAATCACCTGACGCCCACTGAGTTGGCACGCGAGTCCGGGCTGGAGCGGCGAGACGTGATCACCAAGTGCCTCGAGTTGGGCGTCCCGATCTTCAACGGCCGAATCGACAAGACTCTCTTTCTCTGTAGCCTGCGCGAGCTTCCAGGTTCAGCGGCGCAGCAGGCTCCTCAACCGGCAAGGGCATAGCGGCGCACGAGCCGCGTAGGGCCGGGCGCCTCCCCCGGCCGTCTAGTCCCCAGCCGACTGGCGCAGCAGCGTCGATGTCGTCTGCTCGAGGATCTTCCGCCAGGCGCGGGTCTTCTCGCGCTCGGCCTCGAAGTGCTTGACGACCTTGCGGACCCGGGTGGCGGAGATCTCGATCCCGTGCCGCGCGCAGATCCGCTTGAAGCGCGCGTAGTCGTGGGCGAGCTTGAGCGTCACCGATTGGAAGCCATGGCGGGCGATGTCCACCCGTGACGTGTAGTTCATGATGCTCGTCTGGAACATCAGCTCGTCGTTGGGCTCCGGCTCGATCAGGATGATGTCGACGCCCGGATAGCGCTCCTCCCAGCGTTGCGCCAGCTCGTGCAGGCGCTGGTATGCCAGCAGCTTGAACGCCTGGTAGCCGATCTGCGGAAACCCCATGTCTGAGACATGGCGCGCCCGTGACCCGGTGATCGTCGGGATCTTCCGCTGCAGTTCGTTGACGTATGGGACCAGCGGATTGACGACGATGATGAATTTGGCGCCGGCCTCGACGGCGATGTCGAGGTTCGTGGTCGAGACGATCCCCCCGTCGACGAGCTCCCGTTCCTTGATCTTCACGGGCTTGTAGATCATCGGGAGCGCGCTCGACGCGGCGACCGCCCGGGAGATCGGGACGTCCTCCCAGCCCTGAGAGCCCAGCACGATCCGCTCGCAGGTGTCGAGATCGGTGGCAGCCAGGTACAACTCGCTCTCGAGCAGGCGGAAGTCGTCGGTCCGATCGGGGTCAGACAGGATCCGTCGCACGTACCGCTCGATGCCCTCGCCCGAATACAGCCCCGACGGAAGTGCCTCGGCGAGGCCCACGATGATGTCCACTGCGGAGATTTGGCCCACGTCCCGCAGGAGCTTCCGGACCACCTGTACAACCCGGAACGGAATCTGCACGCCCTTGGTTAAGAACTCGCCGTAATTGGGTCGGAGGAGAGAGCTGATCCGGGCGTCCGGAAAGGGCGTTGGCACCTGCTGGACAAGCACCCGCATCATTTCTTCGGGCGTGACACCGTTTGAGACGGCGGCGGCCACGAAAGCACCGGCGCTCGTCCCGACGTACACGTCGAACTGGTTGACGGTTCGGTTGACCGACAGGAGGTCGAGCGCGCGCAGCGCCCCGATCTCGTAGACGCCGCCGGTGAAACCACCGCCTCCGAGTACCAGCGCGGTCTTCGAGCGCGGGCGTCGGGGCGCCGGTCTGCGGGCGCTCGAGGCCCGCTCCGTCGCGGCGCTCTCGAGCTTGACCACCTTCCCCATGCGGGCTCGATTGTACGGGGGCTTCCGAACCTTTCGCCGCGGCGCCGTGTTTGATAGGGGCGGATGCGCAGACTTGTGCTGACGTGGGGGGCGTTCATCAGCTTGCTTGCCGCCGCTCCGGCGACCGCCGAGGCTCAGGCCTCCGGTGCGCAGCAAACACTCACCTCGGCGCTCAACCGTGGGATGGGCCAGATCGGCGGCGCAAGCGGTGCCTACGTCGTCGACCTGAGCGCCGGTCAGGTGCTCTATTCAGACGCGGCCGACGTCGAACGGCTCCCGGCGTCGGTAGAGAAGATCTACACGACCTCGACAGCGCTGCTGCGGTTCGGGTCACACGCGACGCTCACCACCTCGGTGCTCGGGACCGGCGGGCTCGAGCGCCGCGGCGTCTGGCACGGGAACCTCTATCTGCGGGGCGGCGGGGATCCAACGTTCGGCTCGTCGGGCTTCGACACCGCCGCGTACGGTACGGGCGCCACCGTGCAACGCCTGGCCGCGAACCTGAGGCGCGCCGGCGTGAGATCCGTCAACGGGCGGATCGTCGGCGACGAGTCCTACTTCGACTCGCTGCGCGGGACGCCGCCGACCGGGTTCGGGGTCGACCTACCGGACGTCACGGGCGAGCTCAGCGCGCTCGCTTTCGACCGCGGCTTTGCCAACTTCCAGGGAACTGTGGCCCAGCCCCGGCCGGCCCTCTACGCGACCGAGCAGTTCGTCTCAGCGCTGAAGGCGGCGGGCATCCGCGTGCCGCCGAACACTCCGGTCTATACAGCGGTCACGCCGGCCACTGCGCAGCGGTTGGCGACGGCGCAGTCGCCGAGTATCGCCCGGCTGATCAAGCTGACGAACACACCGTCCGACAATTACCTCGCGGAGATGCTGCTGAAAGGACTCGGGGCACGATTCGGCGGCGCCGGGACCACCGCGGCGGGCACCGCGGTGGTGCGCTCCGAGCTCAGCAGCCGCTTCGCCATCGGCCCGCAGCTGAACGACGGATCTGGCCTCTCACGGGCCGACCTCACCAGCCCCCGTCAGGTCGTGACGGTGCTGCGCCAGATGTACACGAACGCCGACTTCTACAACTCGCTGGCGGTCGCCGGCCAGAGCGGGACGCTCCAGGACTACTCACACGGCACCGCCGCACAGGGCGTCTGCCACGGAAAGACCGGCACGCTGCACGACGTCGCCAATCTGGCGGGCTACTGCCGCGCGCGTGACGGGCACACGCTGGTGTTCGCGTTCCTGGCAAACGGGCTCACGAGCCCGGACTACGTCCACGCGATCGAGGCCGACCGGATGGCGGCGGCGCTTGCGAGCTACTCCGGCTGAGCCGCTGGCCGCCGGCAGTTAGTTGAACAGCTTGCGCAGCGCCTCCTCGCCGATCACGGGAACCTCGAGCCGCTCGGCCTGTGCGAGCTTTGAGCCGGGGCTCTCACCGGCCACGACGTAGTCGGTCTTGCGCGATACCGAGCCGGTGACCCTCCCACCGGCGGCGAGAATCGCCTCGGTCGCCTCCTCGCGGGTGAGCGTCGGGAGCGTGCCCGTGAGTACAAAGGTCTTTCCCGCCAGCGGCCCCTCGCCCGGCGGCGGCCCCTCCTCGTCGAATCGCAGGCCCTGCGTGCGCAGGTCGTCGATCAAGGCTGTCATCTGCGCATCGTGGAGCTGGTCGTGGATCACGCGCGCCATCTTCGGCCCGACTCCCTGGGTCTGCTCGATCTCCTCGGGTGAAGCCTCGAGCAGCGCGTCGATCGAGCGGAAGTGCTGGGCGAGGTTGCGTCCGGTGACGTATCCGACCTCCTCGATCCCGAGCGCGAACAGGACCCGGCCGAAGGGCTCCTGCTTTGAGCGCTCGATCGCGCTCACGAGCTTCTCGGCGGACACCCGCCCGAAGCCCGGCTGCGAGGCGATCTGGTCGGCCGTCAGGCGGTAGAAGTCTGCGGCGTTCCTGGCCCAGCCGAGATCCATGAACAGGCTTACCTGCTTCTCCCCGAGCCCGTCGATGTCCATCGCGCCGACGAAGTGCTTGAGCAGCTGCCAGCGACGCCCCGGACAGTCGCGGTTGGGACAGCGCGTAAAGACCGAGTCCTCGGGCTTGACCGTGGGCGTGTCGCAGACCGGGCAGCGCTCGGGGGGCCGCGGGGGCGGCGGCCGGTCCTTGCGCTCGGCCACGTGCGGAGCCGGCGAGAGGACCTGCGGGATCACGTCGCCGGCGCGCAGGACGATCACCTCCTCGCCCTCGCGAATGTCCTTGCGCTGGAGGTCCTCCTCGTTGTGGAGCGTGGCGAGCTTGACGGTGACCCCGCCGACGTGGACGGGCTCGAGCATCGCGTACGGGTGAAGGTCCCCGAACTTGCCTGGGTTCCAGCCGATCTTGGTGAGCGTCGTGACCGCCGTGGTCGGCGGGAACTTCCACGCGATCGCCCAGCGTGGCTCGCGCCCAACGACTCCGAGGCGCCGCTGGAGCTCGACCTCGTTGACCTTGACGACCGCGCCGTCGATCTCGAACTCGAGCGAGCCGCGACGCTCCTCCCACGAACGGCACCGCGCGACGACCTTGTCCTCGGTCCGGAGCTTGTTCACATCGGGGTGGACGGGGAACCGGTGCTCGCGCAGCCACTCCAGCGCATCCCAGTGCGTGCTGAACGAGATGCCCTCGGTGGCGCCGAGCGCGTAGGCCCAGAACGACAGCGGCCGATCCGCGGCGAGCTTCGGGTCGAGCTGCCTGACGGTGCCCGCCGCCGAGTTCCGGGGGTTCATGAACGTCGACAGCCCCGCCTCCGCGCGACGCTCATTCAGCTTCGCGAAGTCGGGCAGCGACATGTACACCTCGCCGCGGACCTCGACCAACGCGGGCGGGTCTTCGATGTCGAGCCGCAGTGGAATCGAAGGCATCGTCCTGAGGTTGTGCGTGACGTCCTCGCCTACCTCTCCGTTGCCGCGGGTCGCGCCGCGCTCGAACACGCCGTCGCGGTAGATCAGCGAAATCGCGAGCCCGTCGATCTTGGGCTCGACGACGTACTCGAACTGGGGATCCTCGATCCCCTCACGCGCGAGGAAGTTGCGCATCCGCTGGATCCACGCCCGCAGCTCCTCGGCGGAGCGGGCGTTGGCGAGCGAGAGCATCGCCTGGGGGTGGCGGACCTTGACGAGGTCCGAGACCGGCTCTCCGCCGATCCGCTGCGTCGGGGAGTCGGGGGTTACCAGCTCGGGGTGCTCGGCCTCGATCGCACGCAGCTCGTCGAGCAGCGCGTCGTAGTGGTCGTCGCCGATCTCGGGGTCGTCGAGGACGTAGTAGCGATAGCCGTGGTAATCGAGCTGCTTGCGGAGCTCGACGGCGCGCTCCTCCGCGCTCTTGGTCGTGCTCACCCCTCGATCTCCCGAGCGGCAGGCGCGATCAACCTCCCGAGGTCGTAGCGCTGGAGCGCGGAGAGTCCCTCACGGTCGGTCAGGTCGAAGTGGATCGGCGTCACCGCGATATGGCCCTTGGCCACGGCGGCGAGGTCGGTGCCGGTCTCCTCGCGCTCGTAGCTCGCGTCGCCGTAGATCCGGTAGAGCCGGCGGCCCGCGGTCTCCTCGTCCACGAGCGCGAGCTCGTCGCGATACACGCGCTTGCCGAGGCGCGGCGACCTCGACCCCCTCCGGCTCGGCGCCTGGCACGTTGATGTTCAGCAGCGTGCCGCGCGGCAGCGGGACGTCCTCGAGCTCGGCGACCAGTCGGGCGGTGAACGCCGCCGCGACACCGAAGTCGAACCCGGCGGCGCCGCGGAAGTCGAGCTCGAGCGCGCTCGACTGCTGGGAGATCGCGATTCCCGGGAGCCCGAGCACGATCGCCTCGAGCGCCGCCGCGACGGTTCCCGAGTAGGTGATGTCGTCGCCGAGGTTGGATCCGTGGTTGATCCCCGAGACGACCAGCTCCGCCTTGAAGCCCTCGACCAGGCCGAGCCGCGCCAGGCGGACGCAGTCGACCGGCGTGCCGTCGGTCGCGTAGCCGACCGTGCCGTCATCGAAGTCGACCTCCTGCACCCACAAGCGGACGCCGCGTCGTGATCGAGCGGGCCATCGCCGAGCGGTTGCCGTCCGGCGCGATCACCGCCAGCTCGATCCCGGGCAGCTCGAGCAGCGCCCTTCGCAGCGTCTGCAGGCCGGCGGCCTCGATCCCGTCGTCATTGGTCAGCAGGACACGCATCCGTGTTTGATCCTAGCCTCAGGTCCGGGCGGCTCGGAGTCCATTCGGTGTCTGCAGCACGCGCTCGCCCCCGTACCCAACACCGGCCAGGTACAGCCCGTGCGCCGGCGCCGTCGGCCCGGCCTCTGACCGGGGCCGGCCGGCGAGCAGCCCGGCAAACGACGCAGCGCCCGGCGCCCTCCCGCCACCTCGAGCATCGTCCCGACCAGCACCCGGTTCATGTGGCGCATGAACGCGTCGGCCTCGATCCAGAACTCCAGGACGCCGTCGTCTGCGGTCGAGCGCCGCCAGAACGCCGCGAGCACCTCGCGCTCGAACCGCACGTGCTCGGTCTCGGTCGGCGTGAACGCGGTGAAGTCGTGCTCGCCCACCAGGGCCGCCGCGCACGCCTCCAGCGACGACAAGTCGAGCCGGTGCGGCCAGTGCAGCACGCGCCCGGCCTGCAGCGCGCTCCGCGCGCGGCGCGCCAGCACCCGGTAGCAGTACGCGCGCGAGGTGGCGTCCCGCCGGGCGTCGAAGCCCGTCGGGCGCCGGGTTGCAGTCGAGCACCGCCACGTCCGCCGGCAGCAGCGCGTTGAGCCTCCGCGGATCGACCGGCCCCGTGATCGTAGGAGGCCACCTGCCCCAGCGCGTGAACGCCGGCGTCGGTGCGCCCGGCGACGGTCACCGGGACGACCGGATCACGCCGCAGCACCACGCCCAGCGCCCGCTCGACCTCCTCCTGGACCGTGCGCTGGCCGGGCTGCCGCGCCCAGCCGGCAAACCCGCCCCCGTCGTACTCGAGGACGAGCCTCGAGGTCAGACCAGCTCCAGCAGCACCATCTCGGTCGAGTCCGACCGCCGCGGGCCCGAGCTTCAGGATCCGCGTGTAGCCGCCGGCCCGCTCGGAGTACCGCGGCGCGATCTCCTCGAACAGCTTGTAGACCACGAACTTGTCCTGGCCGAGCGCCGACAGCGCCTGCCGGCGGGCGTGCAGGTCGCCGCGCTTGGCGAGCGTGATCAGCTTCTCGACCTCGGGCTTGACGGCCTTGGCCTTGGCCTCGGTCGTCTGGATCCGCTCGTGGTCGATGACCTCCTTGACCAGGTTCATCAGCAGCGCCTTGCGGTGCGAGGCGCTACGGCTGAGCTGATATCGCTGGCGCTGGTGTCGCATCGTCGGCGGCAGACGTTACCGGCTACTCGTCGCGCAGCCCGAGCCCGCGCGCGTGCAGGGTCTCGACGACCTCGTCGATCGACTTCTTGCCGAAGTTCGGGATCGCGTTCAGCTCGGACTCGGTCTTCGACACGAGATCGCCGACCGTCTGGATCCCCGCCCGCTTGAGGCAGTTGTACGAGCGCACGCCGAGCTCGAGCTCCTCGATCAGGATGTCGTCCATCGCGTTCGGCTGGCGCGCCGGGGCGCCGACCGCGCCGCCGACCGGCTGGCCCGGCCTCGAGCGGACCGGGCACGCCGGCCTCGCGCAGCTCGACCACGCGGTCGGCGTCGGTGAAGATCGCCAGCTGCGAGATCAGGATCTCGGCCGCCTCGCGCAGCGCGGCGTGCGGATCGATCGAGCCGTCGGTCTCGATGTCGAGCGTCAGCTTGTCGTAGTCGGTCCGCTGCCCGACGCGCGCCTGCTCGACGCTGTAGGCGACGCGGCGCACGGGCGAGAAGATCGAGTCGATCGGGATCACGCCGATCGGCTGGTCGGGGGACTTGTTCTCCTCGGCCGGCCGGTAGCCGCGGCCGCGGCCGATCGTCAGGTAGACCTCGAGCTTGGTCTTCTTCTCGAGCGTCGCGATGTGCGCGTCGGGGTTGAGGATCTCGACGCCGGCGGGCAGGTCGATGTCCTTGGCGGTGATCTCGCCCGGGCCGGTGACGACCAGCGGCGCCTCGACTTCGGTCGCGTCGGTGTGCATCCGGCAGACGACGCCCTTCAGGTTGAGGACGATGTCGGTGACGTCCTCCTTGACGCCGCGGATCGTCGAGAACTCGTGCGCCACGCCCTCGATCCGGACGCTCGTCACCGCCGCGCCGGCGAGCGAGGAGAGCAGCACGCGCCGCAGCGAGTTGCCGAAGGTGTAGCCGAAGCCGCGATCCAGTGGCTCGATCGTGAACGAGCCACGGTTGTCGTCGACGGCCTCGCTGGAGATTCGGGGGACTTGGAAGTCGAGCATCAGGGTCCTAACGTCGTGGGTTCGTGCCGCCGCCTGGGCGGCTGTCGGCGCCGCGCGCAGCCCGAGCGGCCGCGCGGCTGCAAAGCTTGGTCTACTTCGAGTACAGCTCGACGATGAGCTGCTCCTGCACCGGCGCGGCGATCTCCCGCCGCTCGGGCTTGCGCAGCACCTTCGCCGTGAGCGAGTCGTGGTCTGCCTGCAGCCAGGCCGGCACCTGCCCGGTCAGCTCGGTGGCGTCGCGAATCACCTGCGTCGCGGTCGAGCGCTGGTGGATCGCGATCACGTCGCCGTCCCGCAGCTGATAGCTCGGGATGTTCACCCGCCGGCCGTTGACGGTCCAGTGGCCGTGCAGGATCAGCTGGCGCGCCTGGCGCCGCGAGGCGGCGAATCCGAGCCGGACGAGCACGTTGTCGAAGCGGCACTCGAGCATCCGCAGCAGGTTCTCGCCGGTGACCCCCGGCTGGCGGGAGGCCTTCTCGTAGTAGATTGCGGAACTGCTTCTCGAGCACGCCGTAGTAGCGCCGGGCCTTCTGCTTCTCGCGCAGCTGGACGCGGTACTCGCTCTGCTTCTGGCGCCCGCGGCCGTGCTCGCCCGGCGGGTAGGAGCGACGCTCGACGCCGCACTTGTCGGTCAGGCAGCGCTCGCCCTTGAGGAACAGCTTCTGTCCCTCGCGGCGGCACTGCTTGCACTGTGGCGATGTGTCTCGTGCCATCGGTCTATACGCGCCTCCGCTTGCGCGGGCGGCAGCCGTTGTGGGCCTGCGGGGTGACGTCCTTGACGCCGAGCACCTCGAGCCCGGCGGCCTGGAGCGAGCGGATCGCGGTCTCGCGACCCGAGCCCGGGCCCTTGACGAACACCTCGACCTTCTGGAGGCCGTGCTCGATGCCCTTGCGGGCGGCGGCGTCGGCGGTCACCTGGGCGGCGAACGGGGTCGACTTGCGCGAGCCCTTGAAGCCCGCGCCGCCGGCCGACTCCCACGCGATCACGTTGCCCTCGCGGTCGGTCAGCGACACGATCGTGTTGTTGAACGAGGTCTTGATGTGCGCCTGGCCGATCGGGATGTTCTTGCGGACGCGCCGGCGGCCGCGCTGGGGTCGTACGAGGAGCCGGCATCTACTTCTTGGCCGCCTTCTTCTTGCCGGCGACCTGCATCCGCTTCGGACCCTTACGCGTGCGCGCGTTGGTCTTGGTGTTCTGGCCGTGCACCGGCAGGCCGCGGCGGTGGCGCAGCCCGCGGTAGGAGCCGATCTCCTGGAGGCGCTTGATGTTCTGCGAGCGCTCGCGGCGCAGGTCGCCCTCGACGGTGAGCTCGCCGTCGATCAGCTCGCGCAGCTTGACGACCTCGTCCTCGGTCAGGTCGCGAACCTTGCGGTCGGGCTCGATGCGGGCCTCGGCAGCAGCTTGTTGGACGGTCGAGCGGCCGATCCCGTAGATGTAGGTCAGGCCGATCTCGACGCGCTTGTTGAGCGGGATGTTGACGCCGGAGATGCGCGCCATCGTCTAGCCCTGCCTCTGCTTGTGGCGGGGATTCGAGCAGATCACAAGGACCCGCCCGTTGCGGCGGATGATCTTGCACTTCTCGCACATCGGCTTGACCGAGGGTCGTACTTTCACGCTCGCTATCGCTCTCTTCGGGTCGAAGTTTCCTAGCTAGTTCCCTCAGCCCGGCTCTGGAGACCGCTGAAGGTCGCCGCTACCGCGCTGAAGCGCAGGCACGCAGCACGAGGATCCGGCGCTGCGGGCGCACCGCACGGATATTAGCAGGGGCATCGCTGAAGTTAGGCCGTCGCGGGCGCGCGGCCGGAGGCCCACGGCGACGCCGCTCAGGCGGCCGCGCGACCGCCCCCGGCCTCGTGCCAGGGGGTCAGGATCCGCGGGCCCTCGGCCGTGCATCGCGACCGTGAACTCGAAGTGCGCCGCCAGCGACCCGTCCTGGGAGTAGATCGCCCAGTGATCCTCGCCGACCCGGACGCCGTGGCGGCCGGCGGTGACCATCGGCTCGACCGCCAGCACCATCCCCTCCTCGAGCAGGATCCCGGTCCCGGGGTCGCCGTAGTTGGGGATCTGCGGGTCCTCGTGCATGCTGCGGCCGATCCCGTGCCCGACCAGCGAGCGCACGATCGACAGGCCGGCCGCCTCGACGTGCTCCTGGACCGCGTGGGAGACGTCGCCGAGGCGGTTGCCAGGGCGGCACTGCTCGACGGCGAGGAACAGCGCCTCCTCGGTGGTCGTGAGCAGCTTGCGCGCGATCGGGCGTGACGGGCCCACCGGGAACGTCCGCGCCGCGTCGGCGACCCAGCCGTCGTGCACGACGCCGATGTCGACCGAGAGGAGGTCGCCGCGGCCGAGCTTGTAGGGGCCGGGGATGCCGTGGACGATCATCGAGTTCGGCGACGTGCAGATCGATCCGGGGAAGCCGCGATAGCCCTTGAACGCCGGCTCGGCGCCCTGCGAGCGGATGAACTTCTCGGCGGCCTGGTCGAGCTCGTGCGTGGTGACGCCCGGCCGGATCTTGCCGGCCAGCAGGTTCATCGTCCGCACCAGGATCGTCCCCGGCGGCGGCCATCCGCTCGATCTCCTCTGGGGTCTTCTTGATGATCATCCGCCCGCTCCTTCTGTCAAACGTTTTCCTCGAGCCGGAGAGTCGCGATCACCGCGCGGATGTGGTCGTGGACCTCGGCCGGGTCGCGCGTCCCGTCGATCCTGCGTAGCAGCCCCTGCTCGTCGTAGTAGCCGATCAGCGGCTTGGTCTTCTCGTGGTAGACGCTCGAGCCGGTTCCGGATCACCTCGGGCTTGTCGTCGTCGCGCTGGATCAGCCGCGAGCCGTCCTGATCGCAGACCTCCTCGTGCTTGGGCGGGTCGAACTCGACGTGGTAGTTGTGTCCGGCCTTCACGCACACGCGGCGGCCGGAGAGCCTGCGCTCGACCTCCTCGTCGGGCACGTCGAGCAGCAGCACCGCGGTGATCCGCCGGCCCAGCTCGCCGAGCTGCCTGTCGAGCGCCTCGGCCTGCTCGATCGTGCGCGGGAAGCCGTCGAGGATGAAGCCGTCGCGGGCGTCCTCCTCCTGGAGCCGCTCGGCCACCATCGCGACGATCACGTCGTCTGGCACGAGCTCGCCGGCGTCCATGTAGCGCTTGGCCTCGTTGCCGAGCTCGGTCCCGTCCTTGACGTTCTCGCGCAGCATGTCGCCGGTGGCGATGTACGGCAGCTGGAAGTCGTTGCGCAGGCGCTCGGCCTGCGTTCCCTTACCGGCTCCCGGAGGGCCGAACAGGATCAGGTTCAGCTCGGACACAAGACGGTCACTGTAGCGGGCGGCAGGTTGCTCCGGGAACCGCTTCGCCGCCTCGACTTCGCCGTTCGCCCGGTCTCGCGCCGGGCTACTTTAAGAAGCCCTCGTAATTTCGCATCATCAGCTGCGCCTCGAGCTGTTTCATCGTGTCGAGCGCGACGCCGATCACGATCAGGATCGAGGTGCCGCCGAACAGGAACGTCGCCCCGGTCTGGTCGATCAGGACCGTAGGGAGCGCGGCGATCGCGGCTAGGAACAAGGCCCCCGGGAAGGTCAGCCTCGCCAGGATCCGGTCCAGGAATTCGGCCGTCGGTCTGCCTGGCCTCACCCCTGGGATGAACCCGCCGTACTTCTTCAGGTTGTCGGCCTGATCGACTGGGTTGAACGTGACCGCCGTGTAGAAGTACGTGAACAAGATGATGAAGATGCTCTCGCCGAGCACGTAGTGCCAGCCCTGCGGGTTGAAGAAGTTCGAGAGGTGGGTTGCGAAGTTGTTGCGGTTCTGGCCGATCAGCGATCCGATCGTCGGCGGGATCGCCATGATCGAAGCGGCGAAGATCACCGGGATCACGCCGGCCATGTTGACGCGCAGCGGGAGATAGGTCTGGCCACCCTGGGTCATCCGCCGCCCGATCACCCGCTTGGCGTACTGAACCGGGATCCGGCGCTGGCCCTCCTGCACGAACACCACGGCCGCGACCACACCGATCGCGATGAACGGCATCACGACCTTGAACGTCGCGTTTGGGCTGTTCCACCACGACTGCAGGCCGTTCGGGATCCGCGCCACGATGCTCGCGAAGATCAGTAGCGAGATCCCGTTCCCGATCCCACGCTGGGTGATCAACTCGCCGACCCACATCAGGAGGACGGTTCCCGCGGTCAACGAGACCACGATCAGGAAGACCTTGGCGAGGTTGAAGTTGGAGATCAGTGTCACCCCGGCGCTCTGCTCGAAGCTCCGGAACAGGAACACGTAACCGATCGACTGCGCGAACGCCAGCCCGACCGTCAGGTAGCGCGTGTACTGGGTGATCCGCGCCTGCCCGACCTCGCCCTCCTTCTGGAGCTTCTCGAGCGAGGGGACCACGACCGTCAAAAGCTGCAGGATGATCGAGGCCGTGATGTAGGGCATGATCCCGAGCGCGAAGATCGCGATCCGCCCCAGCCCGCCCCCCGAGAACAGGTTGAGCAGGCCGAGCACGCTGTTGCCGCCGAAGTTCTTCTGGATCGCGTTGACCGCGTTGGCGTTGATCCCCGGGGCGGGGATGTGCGTCCCCAGCCGATAGACCGCGAGCATCGCCGCGGTGAACAGCACTTTGTTGCGAATCTCGCCGACCCTGAAGGCACCAAGGATCGTGGAGATCATCCGCTCAGCTCTCCCGGGTGTCGGGCGCTCTCCGCCAAGGTGCCGGTGTCTCGATCACCTGGCATGTCCCGCCAGCCGCCTCGATCTTCTCGCGGGCCGTCTTGCTGAAAGCGTGCGCGTGGACCGTGAGGGCCTTCGAGATCTCACCCCGGGCCAGAATCTTGACCGGGACGTCCTTGCGCGTGCCGAGTCCCTTGGCCTTCAGCGTGTCGAGTGTGACCTCGGCGCCGGCGTCGAAGCGCGCCTCGAGGTCGGCAAGGTTGATCGGCTGGGTGTGGGTCCGGAACGGCTCGAGCGGCATCGACTTCTTCATGTGCGGGCCGCGCAGCTTGCGCATCCGCATGTGGATCGGGTTCTGGCCGCCCTCGAAGCGGGCCCGGCGCTTGGCGCCGGAGCGTGAGCCCCAGCCCTTCTGCCCGCGGCCGGAGGTCTTGCCGGTGCCCGAGCCCTCGCCGCGCCCGACGCGTTTGCGCGGCCGGCGCGACCCGGGAGCCGGCTTCAGGTTGTGAAGCCCGATCCGCTCCGACTCAGCCATCTTGAGAGACCTCGACGAGATGTCGCACCTTGGCAATCATCCCACGCGCCTGTGGTGAGTCATTTACCTGGACTGAATGTCCGATCCGGCGCAGACCGAGCGAGCGCAGCGTATCCCGCTGCCGCTTGTCGGCCCCGTTACGAGACCGTCGCTGTGTGACCTTGAGAGTGGTCATGCCGACTCCTCGGCGGTCTCCGGCTCGCCGGCCGAGGGTGCGTCGGCGTCTGCGCCCCCTCGCGATCCATTGCTTTCGCCGTGCCCGTTGGTCTGAACAGCGTCGGGGGCGCCAGGCGACGGCGCAGCCTCGGTCGTCAACCCGAGGACCTGATTGATCGAGAGCCCCCGCAGATCGGCCACCTCGTCAGGGGTACGTAGGGACTCGAGCCCCGCCATGGTCGCCTTGACGAGGTTGATCGGGTTCTGCGAGCCGAGGCTCTTGGAGAGGATGTCGTGGATCCCCGCGAGCTCGAGCACCGCGCGCACGCCGCCGCCGGCGATCACGCCGGTTCCGGGCGAGGCGGGCTTCAGCAGCACGCGACCTGCGCCGAACACCCCTAGCGTCTGGTGGGTGATCGTCGACCCGTGCTTGGGGACGCGGTAGAGGTTCTTCTTGGCCCGCTCGACGCCCTTCTGGATCGCGACGGGGACCTCATTTGCCTTCCCATAGCCAATTCCTACGATCTCCCTCTCGTCACCGACGACGACCAGCGCCGTAAACGAGAACCGGCGCCCGCCCTTGACCACCTTGGCGACGCGGTTGATCTCAACCACGCGCTCTTGGAGCTCGAGGCCGGAGGCCGAAACTGTGCGATCACGTGAGGGCATCAGCCGATCCAGGTTAGCCGGTCTAGAACCGCAGCCCGCCCTCACGGGCGCCTTCAGCGAGCGCCCTGACGCGCCCGTGATACTGGTAGCCGCCGCGATCGAACACTGCCTGCTCGACGCCCGCGGCCCTCCCCCGCTCGGCCAGCAGCTCGCCGACGCGCCTGGCCTGTTCCATCGGCTTGAGGCTGCGCAGCTCGGGCTCGATCCAGTTGACCGACGCGATCGTCCGCGCCGCTTCGTCATCGATCAGCTGCACGAACAGCCCGCGGTTTGAGCGGAACACCGAGACCCGCGGCCGCTCGGCTGTGCCGTGGACCTTGGCCCGCACGCGACGGCGTCGCTTGAGCCGCCTGGCCGGCTTGGTGAGAACGGTCACGCTCGCTTCCCGACCTTCCGGGGGACGTACTCCCCTTCGTAGCGGATTCCCTTGCCCTTGTAGGGCTCGGGCTTGCGCTGCTTGCGGATCGTCGCCGCGACCTCGCCGACCTGCTGCTTGGACGCCCCCTTCACGACGATCCTCGTCGGCTGCGGAACCTCGAACTCGATCCCGTCCGGTGCCTTGATCGGCACGGGATGGGAGTACCCAAGCGCGAGCTCCAGGTCGCGACCACGCAGCTGCGCGCGGTAGCCGACGCCGACGATCTCCAGACGCTTCTCGAACCCGTCGGTGACGCCCACGACCATGTTGGCGATGAGCGAGCGGGTCAGTCCGTGGAGGGCGCGGTGCTCACCGCGGTCGGTGGGACGCTTGACGAGCAGCTCGCCGTCCGACTGCTCGACCTGCATATCGCGCGGAATCCGCTCCGAGAGCTCGCCGCGGGGCCCGTTGACGGTCACCCGCTCGGGCTCGATCGCGATCGTGACGCCGGCTGGAACGGCGATCGGCTGTCTACCAATACGGGACATAGCTGACTGGCCCCCTTTGCTACCAGACCCGCGCCACGACCTCGCCGCCGATGCCCTGCAAGCGGGCGTCGTGGCCGGTCATCAGGCCCTTCGAGGTCGAGATGATCGCTGTGCCCATCCCGCCCTGAATCCGGGGGATGTGCGCGTGGTCGACGTAGCTGCGCTGACCGGGGCGCGAGACGCGCTGAAGGCCGGTGATCACCGGCTTGCGGTCGGCGGTGTACTTGAGCGTCACGGTGATCTCCTCGCCGGGGCGCCCCTCCGCGGCGGGTCGCACGGCGTAGTCCTCGATGTAGCCCTGCTCCTTGAGGATCCGGGCGAGCTCACGCTTGAGCCCCGACGCCGGGCTGGTGACGTCCTGGTGCTGGGCCTTGGCGCCGTTGCGCAGGCGCGTAAGGAAGTCGGAGATCGGGTCGGTCATCGACATACGGGGTTCCTCACCAACTCGACTTCGTCATCCCGGGGACGTATCCCTCGTGCGCGAGCTCGCGCAGACAGATCCGGCAGACGCCGAACTTGCGGTATACGGCGCGCGCGCGGCCGCACCGACGGCACCGCGTGTACGCGCGGGTCTTGAACTTTGGGGGCCGCTGTGAGCGGACGACTTGTGAAACCTTGGCCATGGAGTCCTTTACGTCTAGGTTGCGGCCGCCGCGGTCTGCGCGCGGCCGTCTCGGGCAAACGGCATTCCCAGCGCCTCGAGCAGCGCGAACGACTCCTCGTCGCTGGAGGCAGTGGTCGTGATCGTGATGTCGAGTCCGCGGACCTGATCGATCTCGTCGTAGTCGACCTCGGGGAAGATGATCTGCTCGCGCACGCCCAGCGAGTAGTTGCCGCGCCCGTCGAACGAGCGCGGGCTGAGCCCGCGGAAGTCGCGGATCCGGGGGATCGCGACCGACATCAGGCGATCGAGGAACTCGTAGCAGCGCTCGCCGCGGAGCGTGACAGCGACGCCGACGGGCATCCCCTCGCGGACCTTGAACTGGGCGATCGACTTGCGCGCACGGCGCACGCTCGGCCGCTGTCCGGTGATCGTCGCAAGCTGCTCGGTCGCCGCCTCTAGCACGCGCGAGTCCTGCTTGGCGTCGCCCACGCCCATGTTCACCGTCACCTTGGTGATCCGCGGCGCCTGCATCGGCGTCGAGTAGCCGAAGCGCTCCATCAGCGCGGGACGGATCTCCTCCAGGTAGCGCTGCTTGAGTCGTGCGATCGCCATCAGTCGATCCTCGTTCCGCTGCGCTTGGCGACGCGGTAGCGCTTACCGTCCTCGATCTCGATGGCGATCCGCGTCGGCTTGCCGTCCTTGGGGTCGGCGAGCATCACGTTGGAGATGTGGATCGGGCCCTCCTTCTCGATCACGCCGCCGACCTGCTCGGGCCGCTGCGCGCCCGCGACCTGCTGGGGGCGCTGGTGACGCTTGATGATGTTGAGACCCTCGACGTAGAGACGGTTCTTGGCGGGCTCGACGCGCAGCACCTTGCCGCTCTTGCCGCGGTCCTTGCCGCCGACCACGACCACCTCGTCGCCGCTCTTGATCCGTGCGGACATGGCTACAGAACCTCCGGGGCCAGGGAGACGATCTTCATGAAGTTACGCTCACGCAGCTCCCGTGCGACCGGGCCGAAGATACGCGTGCCGCGGGGGTTGTTCTGGGCGTCGATCAGCACGGCGGCGTTCTCGTCGAAGGCTATGTAGGTGCCGTCCTCGCGGCCGTAGGACTTGCGGGTGCGGACCACCACGGCAGTCA
Organism: uncultured Solirubrobacterales bacterium; assembly: GCA_963826395.1. Classification (GTDB taxonomy): domain Bacteria; phylum Actinomycetota; class Thermoleophilia; order Solirubrobacterales; family Solirubrobacteraceae; genus Palsa-465. Next base: position 16,739 of record CAWGWP010000004.1, read on the forward strand.
CAACCTCGCCCTTCTTCACGGAGCCCTGCGGGCTCGCCTGCTTGACGGTCGCGGTGATGACGTCCCCGACGCCGGCGTAGCGCCGGCGATGGCCGCCCTTGACTCGGATCACGAGGATCTCGCGGGCGCCGGTGTTGTCGGCGACGCGCAGTCGAGTCTCGTTCTGGATCACTTCGCCCTCGCGATCACTTCGACCAGGCGCCAGCGCTTGGTCCGTGACAGCGGCCGGGACTCACGCACGACGACGGTGTCGCCGACGTGCGCGTCCTCGCTCTCGTCGTGCGCGTGCAGCGTCCGCGAGGTGCGCACGATCTTCTCGTAGAACGGATGGCGACGGGTGACGTCGATCCGCACGACGATCGTCTTGGCTGCGCGGTCGGAGACGACGACCCCCTGGCGTGTCTTCTGCTGTCCGGGATGCTGGTCGCGCCGCGGCGCCAGCGGCTCGGGCGTGGCCGGCCGCGTCGCGCGCGCCTTCTCACGTTCCTGCTTGCGCCTGGTGCTCCGGAGCTGGGCCTTGCGCTTGCGCTCGGCGACCCGCTCGGCGTGGCGCGCTTCGGGCGTGCGGGACGGACGCGCCGTGACCTGAGCGGCCTTGGCGGCACGGACACGTCTACGCCGCTCCTTGGGCGCGACCGGCTCCTCGGGCTCTGCGGCGGCAGCGGGAGCAGCGGCCTCCTCGGCCACGGGCTCCTCGGCGACGTCGGCAGGCGCCTCTTCAGCGGGCGCCTCCTCGGCCACGGGCTCCTCAGCGGGAGCCTCTTCTCCGGGCGGGGCGTCCGGGGTGATCTCGTCTTCGGGAGTCTCGTCAGCCATGAATCTCAATTCCTCGCTCGTTGGCGACCGTCAACGTGCGCGCAACCTCACGCTTGGCCTTCTTCAGCGTGGCCGTGTCGTCCAGCTCGCCGGTGGCGTGCTGGAAGCGCAGCCCGAACAGCTCTCGCCTGGCGGTCTGCAGGTGCTCGCGCAGCTCGGACTCGCTCATGTCTCGCAACTCGCCTGCCTTCATCACGCGTCCTCCCGGAGGACGAACTTCGTCTTCACGGGGAGCTTGTGCCCGGCGAGCCGCATCGCCTCACGGGCAAGCGGCTCGGGCACGCCCGCCAGCTCGAACATCACGCGTCCGGGCTTGACGACGGCGACCCAGCCTTCGGGCGAGCCCTTGCCGGAACCCATCCGGGTCTCGGCGGGCTTCTTCGTGAACGGCTTGTCCGGATAGACGTTGATCCAAACCTTGCCGCCGCGCTTGATCTTCCGGGTCATCGCGATCCGAGCGGCCTCGATCTGCCGGTTGGTGAGCCAGCCGGCTTCGAGCGATTTCAGCCCGTACTCGCCGAACTGGACCTTGACCTGCCCGCGCGACATGCCGGCCCGGCGACCGCGATGCTGCTTTCGGAACTTGACGCGCTTCGGCGCGAGCATCAGCGCCCACCTCCGGCGTCGCCCTGGCCACCGCCGCCACGCGGCCCACGTCCGCCGCCGCGCGGTCCGCGGCCACCGCCCGGACCTCCGGGTCCGCGGCCGCCGCCCGAACCGCCGGGCCCACGGCCACCGCCCGGGCCTCCGGGGCCGCGGCCACCGCCGCGGCCGCCCGGGCCGCCGGGCCCACGACCGCCGCCCGCGCCACCGCGACCGCCCGGCCCACCCCGACCGCCGGGGCCGCCGCCGGGGCCGCCGCCGCGACCGCCGCCGCCGCGACCGCCGCCGCCGCGGCCGTCGCGGCCGTCGCGGCCGCCGCGATCAGGGGCCTGTGGCGATGGCTCGTCCATGATCGTCAGGTCGGCGCCGGAGTAGCCCTCGGGCATGATCTCGCCCTTGTTGATCCAGCACTTGACGCCGATCCGGCCGAAGGTGGTGCGGGCTTCATGGAAGCCGTAGTCGATGTCGGCCCGCAACGTGTGCAGCGGCACGCGGCCATCGGAATAGCTCTCGGTGCGCGCCATCTCGGCGCCACCGAGGCGACCGGAGACCTGCACCTTCACACCCTTGGCGCCGGAGCGCATCGCGCTGGTCAGCGCGCGCTTCATCGCGCGGCGGAAGGCGACGCGATTCTGGAGCTGCTCGGCGATCGACTGGGCGACCAAGTTCGCGTCGAGCTCAGGGCGCTTGATCTCGAGGATGTTGACCTTGACCTGCTTGTTCGTGATCCGGTGCAGGTCACGGCGAAGCTGGTCGACCTCGGAGCCCGACTTCCCGATCACGATCCCGGGCCGCGCCGTGTGGATGTTGATCTCCACCTCGGTGGCGTTCTTGCGGATCGTGATGTCAGACAGCCCAGCGTGAGACAGCCGCCCCAGGATGTGGCGGCGAATCAGCGTGTCCTCGTGCAGGTAGTCGGAGAAGTTCCGCTCGTTGAACCAGTTCGACTTCCAGTCGTGGATATAACCGACGCGGAGCCCCTCGGGATGAACTTTTTGACCCATTTATTCCTTCGGTGTAAGCAAGATCGTCAGATGGCTGGTGCGCTTGCGGATCCTGGTCGCACGACCCATCGCGCGCGGGCGGAACCGCTTGATAGTGGGACCCTCGTCGGCGTGGACCCTCTTGACATACAGGTCCTCCGCCACGAGCTCGTGATTGTTCTCCGCGTTGGCGATCGCGGATTCGAGCAGCTTGCTCCAGTCACGCGCGATCGCACGCGGCGTGTGAGCGAGGATAGCTCGGGCCTCATCGACGCTCTTGCCGCGGATGTGATCGCACACGAGCCGCGCCTTGCGGGCCGATGAGCGAACGTACTTGGCCTGCGCGCGGACGACCGGAGGTGGCAGATTCGGGTCGCGCTGCGCCCGGCGGCGTCGGGTAGGCGCGGGCTTGGGCGCCTCGGCCGCCGGCTCGGCACCGCCCCGCCGGCGCCGCGGGCGCCGAGCGGGCTTCGCCTCCGCTTCGGCCTCCTCCTGCTCGCCCGCGAACTCCGGGTCGGTGTCTTCGTCGATCTCCTCCTCGGCCTCGACGACAACGTCCTCGGCCGCCTCCTCGGCCTCGACGTCGGCGGGCGTCGGCTCAATCTCGTCGGGAGACGTGCCCGCGGAGGTCGCGTCCGCGTCCGAGGCACTCGCGTCCGGGGCAGTTGCCTCCGCATCGGTTTCGGACGTGCGTCGTGCCTCGGAGGCGGACGCGGCCTCCGGGCCTGACTGGCCTGCCGGCGCCTTACGACGTCGACGACGCGGTGTCGGCTTCTCTTCGTCCGCCATTACCGCCTCCGACCGGTCCCGGCATGCCCGCGGAACATCCGGGTGGGCGCGAACTCGCCGAGCTTGTGGCCGACCATCGACTCGCTGATGAACACCGGTACGTGCTTGCGGCCGTCGTGGACGGCGATCGTGTGGCCGACCATCTCCGGGAAGATCGTCGATGTGCGCGACCACGTGCGCAGCATGCGCTTCTCGCCCGAGGTGTTCATCGCCTCGATCCGCGCCATCAGGCGCTCCTGTACGTATGGTCCCTTCTTGCTGGAGCGACTCATCGCTTGCCCTTACCCCTCCTGCGTCCGCGGACGATGTACTGATCCGAACCCTTGCGCTTCTTGCGGGTGCGGTAGCCGAGCGTTGGCACGCCCCACGGCGTCACCGGATGACGGCCGGGGGTGGTCGAGCCCTCGCCACCGCCGTGCGGGTGATCGACGGGGTTCATCGCCGTGCCGCGGGTCTGCGGCCGCACGCCCATGTGGCGCTTGCGCCCAGCCTTGCCGATCTTGACGTTCTGATGGTCGGCGTTGCCGATCGTCCCGACGGTCGCGCGGCACTCCGCGCGGACCATGCGCATCTCGCCAGAGGGCAGCCGCAACGTCACGTAGTCGCCCTCCTTGGCCAGCAGCTGCACGCCCGCACCCGCGGCGCGCGCCATCTGACCGCCACGACCTGGGGTCAGCTCGACGTTGTGCACGACCGTGCCCGACGGCATGTTGCCCAGCGGGAGGCTGTTGCCGACGCGCACATCGACCGAGGGTCCGGACTGGACCGTCATCCCGACGCGCAGCCGCTGCGGCGCGAGGATGTAGCGCTTTTCGCCGTCGGCGTAGTGCAGGAGCGCGATGTAGGCCGAGCGGTTGGGGTCGTACTCGATGTGGGCCACCTTTGCGGGGACGCCGTCCTTGCGGCGCTTGAAGTCGATCTTGCGGTACTGCCGCTTTGCGCCGCCGCCGCGGTGGCGCGAGGTCTTGCGCCCGTGGGTGTTGCGGCCGCCGGACTTCTTCAGCCCTTCTGTCAGCGACTTCTCAGGCTCCGAGCGAGTGAGCTCGCCGAAGTCCGGATACATCACGAAGCGGCGGCCGGGCGAGGTGGGCTTGGGCTTGCGGACGGGCATTACTCGGCGCTCCCAAGCGGGCTCTGGGAGATAACAACCGCTATGCGGAAGAAATCGCCCACGACCCTCACTCCGCCTCTCCCAGGCCTCGGAAGATCGGGATCGTCTGACCCGCGCCGACCTGGACGATCGCCTTCTTCCAGCGGCGGGTCCGGCCCGACGTGTAGCCGCGGCGCTTGGGCTTAGGGCTCACCCAGGCGGTGCGGACCTCCCGCACCTCGACGTCGAACAGCTGCTCGATCGCCTGGCGGACCTCGGTCTTGTGCGCGCTGTCGTGTACCCGGAAGGTGTACTTGCCGGCCTCGGCCAGGGCGAAGCTCTTCTCGGAGATGACCGGCCTGATGATCACCTGGGTCGCCTCCATCAGGCTGCTGCCTCCTCGGTCACGCGAGCCCGCGCGACGGGCCCCGTGGCCAGCGCCACGAGCACGGGCAGGGCCGCCTCGGAAACGAGCAGCGAAGCCGCCCCGATTACGTCGGCCACGCCCGCGTCCTCGACGGGCAGCGCGTTGACGCGCTTGATGTTGCGAAACGACTTGCCGGCGGCCTCCTCGGCGGCGGCCAGGACCACGAGCGTCGGCGCGTCCGCGCCCCAGTCATCGAGCAGCCCGGCGGCCTGACTGGTCGAAGGCGCCGCGAAGGCCCCCGCGTCGAACACCGCGATCGACCCACGCTCGGCGTGCATCGAGAGCGCCGCGCGCAGCGCGGCGCGGCGCTCCTTGCGGTTGATCTTGAAGGTGTAGCTCCGGGGGCTTGGTCCGAACACGGTGCCACCACCCGTCCACACCGGCGAGCGCGAGGATCCGGCCCGAGCGCGACCGGTGCCCTTCTGGCGCCACGGCTTGGCACCGCCACCGGAGACCTCGCCGCGGGTCTTGGTCGCGGCGGTGCCGCGGCGCCGGGCGGCGAGCTCGGCGCGGACCGTCTCGTGCACCAGCGGCATGTTGAAGCGCGCCTCGAACGCGGCTGGGTCGAGCGCCACGCTCGCCGCGCGCCCGCCCCCGCCGAGCTTCGGAGCCTTGCGGCCCGAGGTCCTTGCGCTAGGCATCGGAGCGCACCTCCACCGTTCCGCCCTTGGGCCCCGGAACCGCGCCGCGTAGCAGCAGGAGGTTCTGGTCCGTTAGCACCTCGACCACGGTCAGCCCGCGCTGGGTGACCCGGCCACCGCCCATCCGCCCGGGGCCGCGCAGTCCCTTGAACACGCGCGACGGGGTCGCCGAGGCTCCGATCGAGCCGGGGGCGCGGACGTTGTGCGAGCCGTGCGAGGCCGGGCCGCGCTTAAAGTTGTGGCGCTTGATCGTCCCCTGAAAGCCCTTCCCCTTCGAGGTCCCCGACACCTTCACCCGATCGCCGGCCGCAAACGCGTCAACCGTCACCGTCTGGCCCACCAGCAGCTCGCCGACCTCGTCGCGGAACTCGGCGACGTGGCGGTGCGGACCCGCGTCGGCCTTCTTCAGGTGCCCGAGCTCGGGCTTGGTGAGCGACTTCTCCTTGCACTGCCCGAATGCGAGCTGCAGCGCCTCGTAGCCGTCGCGCTCGACGGTGCGGATCGCGGTGACCGGGCACGGCCCGGCCTCGAGCACCGTGACGCGCTCGATCCGGCCGTCCTCGCCGAACCGCTGAGTCATGCCGAGCTTCTTGGCGAGGATCGCGGCCATAACCGTCAGGAGGCCAGGCGAATCTCGATGTCCACGCCGGCGGGAAGGTGGTCGAGCCGCTGGAGCGAGTCGACCGTCTTCGGCGTCGGCTGGTGGATATCGATCAGTCGCTTGTGGGTGCGGATCTCGAAGTGCTCGCGGCTGTCCTTGTCCTTGAACGGCGAGCGGATCACGCAGTAGACGTTCTTCTCCGTGGGCAGCGGCACCGGACCGGAGACGCTCGCGCCGGTGCGCTGCGCCGTCTCGACGATCTCCTTCGCCGCGGTCTCGATCGCCGTGTGGTCGTAGGACTTCAGGCGGATCCGGATCTTGTTTTGGGCAATCGTGGCCATAAAACGTCTGGCTCTTCTCAGTGTTGAGCGCGAACCCCGGGCTGCGGGGCCCGCGCTGACGGTCGTATCTCTTCAAAAAAGGCGGCGGGGCCGAACGCCCGACGCCGCCCAATAACTACTGAATGACCTCGGTCACGACCCCCGAGCCGACCGTGCGGCCGCCCTCGCGGATCGCGAATCGGAGTCCTTGGTCCATGGCGATCGGCTGGATCAGCTCGATCTCCATCTGGACGTTGTCACCCGGCATCACCATCTCGGTCCCCTCGGGGAGATTGGCGACGCCCGTGACGTCGGTGGTGCGGAAGTAGAACTGAGGCCTGTAGCCCGTGAAGAACGGCGTGTGACGGCCGCCCTCCTCCTTCTTGAGCACATAGACCTCGGACTTGAACTTGGTGTGGGGCGTGATCGACTTCGGCTTGCAAAGCACCTGCCCGCGCTCGATGTCCTCGCGCTTGGTCCCGCGCAGCAGGCAGCCGACGTTGTCGCCGGCACGACCCTCGTCGAGGATCTTGCGGAACATCTCGACCCCGGTGACCACCGTCGAGTCGGTGTCCTTGATGCCCACGATCTCGACGGTCTCGCCGGTCTTGATGATCCCCTGCTCGATCCGGCCGGTGGCGACGGTGCCGCGGCCGGTGATCGAGAACACGTCCTCGACCGGCATCAGGAACGGCTTGTCGAGGTCGCGGACGGGCTCGGGGATGTAGCTGTCGAGCGCCTCGGCCAGCTCGACGATCTTGGCCTCGTACTCCTCGTCGCCCTCGAGCGCCTTCAGCGCCGAGCCGGTGACGAACGGAATGTCGTCGCCCGGGAACTCGTACTCGGACAGCAGGTCACGGACCTCGACCTCGACGAGCTCGAGCAGCTCGGGGTCGTCGACCATGTCGGCCTTGTTGAGGAACACGACGATGTAGGGGACGCCCACCTGGCGCGCGAGCAGGATGTGCTCACGCGTCTGCGGCATCGGGCCGTCGGCCGCGGACACGACCAGGATCGCGCCGTCCATCTGCGCGGCGCCGGTGATCATGTTCTTGACGTAGTCCGCGTGACCGGGGCAGTCAACGTGGGCGTAGTGACGGTTGGGGGTCTGGTACTCGACGTGCGAGGTCGCGATCGTGATCCCGCGCGCCTTCTCCTCGGGCGCGTTGTCGATCTGCTCGAACGACCGCACCTCGGTGCCGCCGTACTTGTCGTTGAGCACCTTCGTGATCGCGGCCGTCAGCGTCGTCTTGCCATGGTCGATGTGACCGATGGTCCCGACGTTGACATGGGGCTTATCGCGCTCGAACTTGGCCTTGGCCACTTTGGTGTTGCTCCTTCAGTTTCAGGGGTGTCGTTCGTTTTCGAGGCGAACCTAGTGAATCTATCGACTTCCGTCCGGCGGCGGTGCTAGGCGGGCTGTAGCTCACCGACCACCTTCTCGGCGATGTTCGCGGGGACCTCGTCGTACCGCTCGAACTGCATCGTGTACGTGGCGCGGCCCTGGGTGGTCGAGCGCACGTCCGTTGCGTAGCCGAACATCTCCGCCAGCGGCACGTATGCGGTGATCACCTGCGCGTTGCCGCGCTGCTCCATGCCCGCGACGTGGCCGCGGCGGCGGTTGAGGTCACCGATCACGTCGCCCATGAACTCCTCGGGGGTGACGACCTCGACGCGGAAGATCGGCTCGAGCAGCACCGGCTTGGCGCGCTGCGCGGCCTCCTTCAGCGCCAGCGACCCGGCGACCTTGAACGCGATCTCGGACGAGTCGGTGTCGTGGTACTTGCCGTCGGTCAGGGTGACGCGGAGGTCGACCATCGGGTATCCGGCCCGGGGGCCGTTCTCGGTGGCCTCCTCGACGCCCTTCTCGACGGCCGGAATGAATTCGGTCGGGATCGAGCCGCCCTTGATCTTGTTGACGAAGTCAAAGCCCTCGCCGGGCGCCGGCTCGAGATCGATGTAGACGATCCCGTACTGGCCGGCGCCGCCGGTCTGGCGCACGAACCGACCCTCGACCTTCTCGGCCTTGCCGCGGATCGGTCTCCCGGTAGGAGACCTGGGGCCGGCCGACGTTGGCGTCGACCTTGTACTCGCGCAGCATCCGGTCGACCAGCACCTCGAGGTGCAGCTCGCCCATCCCGGAGATCTCGGTCTGGCCGGTCTCCTCGTTGGTGCGGACCTGGAAGGTCGGGTCCTCCTCGGCCAGGCGGCCGAGCGCGGTCGACATCTTCTCCTGGTCGGCCTTGGTCTTGGGCTCGATCGCGACCTTGATCACGGGCTCGGGGAACTCGATCGTCTCGAGCCGGATCGGCTTGTCCGGGGCCGCCAGCGTGTCGCCGGTCGAGACCTGCTTGATCCCGACCGCGGCGGCGATGTCGCCGGCGTAGACCTCGGGGACCTCCTCGCGCTCGTTGGCGTGCATCATCAGGATCCGCCCGATCCGCTCGGTCCGGCCGGTGGTGACGTTGAGGATCCGAGAGCCGGCCTCGAGCCGGCCCGAGTAGACGCGGAAGTAGGTGAGCTTGCCGACGTAGGGGTCGGCCATGATCTTGAACGCCAGCGCCGCGAACGGCTCGTCGTCGGACGGCCTGCCGGGTCGCCGGCCGACTCGCCGCCGTTGTCGGAGGCCTTGGCGGGCTCGATGACCCTCGACCGGCGGGACGTCGAGCGGGCTCGGGAGGTAATCGATGCACCGCGTCGAGCAGCGGCTGCACGCCCTTGTTCTTGAAAGCTCGAGCCGCACAGGACCGGGGTCAGCTTGATCTCGAGCGTCGCCTTGCGGATCGCGGCCTTCAGGCGCTCGTGCGGGGATCTCCTGCTCCTCGAGGATCATCTCGAGCAGCTCGTCGTCGTAGTGGGAGACCTCCTCGAGCAGGTGCTCGCGGGCCGCCGCGGCCTGCTCGGCGAGCTCGCTCGGGGATCTCGATGACCTCCTGCTCCTTGCCGAGCTCGTCCTTGTAGATGATCGCCTTCATCCCGACGAGGTCGACGATTCCGCGGAAGTCTGCCTCGGCGCCGATCGGCAGCTGGACCGGGACCGGGTGCGCGCCGAGGCGGTCGACCATCGTCTGCACGCCGCGCTCGAAGTCGGCGCCGATCCGGTCCATCTTGTTGATGTAGGCGATCCGGGGGACGTGGTACTTGTCGGCCTGGCGCCAGACGGTCTCGGACTGGGGCTCGACGCCGGCGACGGAGTCAAACAGCGCGATCGCGCCGTCGAGCACGCGCAGCGAGCGCTCGACCTCGACCGTGAAGTCGACGTGGCCCGGGCGTGTCGATGATGTTGATCCGGTGGCCGTTCCACTCGAGCCGTGGTGGCCGCCGAGGTGATCGTGATGCCCCGCTCCTGCTCCTGCTCCATCCAGTCCATGACGGCCGCGCCCTCGTGAACCTCCCCCATCTTGTAGGTCCGCCCTGTGTAATAGAGGATGCGCTCGGTCGTCGTCGTCTTGCCGGCGTCGATGTGCGCCATGATCCCGATGTTGCGAGTCTTTTCGAGGCTGAACTTGCGAGGCATGAAATCTGTTCTTTGTGGTCGAAGCGGGCGTGTGGTCGGAACGGGTGCGTCGCCCGATCGCGGACATGAAAAAGGGCCCAATGGGCCCGTTCACGACGCAGCTGTCGGGACGGGACGGGTGTTATGGAGTCAGCGTCTCCATTGCTTGAATCTCGCGCCTCCGGGAGCGCGCACAGATGAGCGCGCCGCCCGGGGCGAATAACGAATATAGCAGAGGATCGGAGCCTTCCAGACGGCCGTTCGGGGCCGTTTGCGGCCCGTCGCGGGGCCGCCGGGATTCGGACGCCGCGCACGGCAGCCCGCCGGCGGTCGGCGCCGGCGCGCGTGATCCTGGCGGGCTCGCTGCTCGGCGCGCTGCTGCTCGTCGGTGGCCGAGTTCACCGACGCCTCTACCAGGTGCACGTCGCGACCAGCTCGGCCCCGATCGAGTCGGTCAGCGGCCGGCTCGCAACCACTCCTACGCGCTGATCCCGATCGCGCTGCTCGCGGCGGTGCTCGGCGATCGCCGTGTGGCGCACCGGCAGCCGCCCGGCGCTGCTGGCGGTCGGCGCTCCTCGGCGTGGTCGCGCTGCTGATCGCGCTGCTCGGCGACCTGCCCGACGCCCAGGCCACCGGCCTGGTCGGATCGGCACACGCGCCACTGCGTCGACGCGAGCTCCACGCCCGAGCGCCGGGCTGTACATGGAGACGCTCGGAGCGGTCCTGCTGCTCGCTCACCGGCGGCCTCGGCTGCTCTTGGGGCCCGCCGGCTCGGGCCTGCCGCGCGCCGCGCCCCGGCGGAACGCCGCCGGCCCGCGCGGTAGGCCCGGTGCGTACGCTCGACGCGGCCGCGCCGCAGAGCGCCGCGGTCGGCTAGTACGCCGAATGCGGTATCCGCCGACCCGGTCCGGCTCCTGACAACCGGCCCTGCGCGGCCAATCGCGACGGCGTTACATTTCTGGCGGCGAGGGTTGTCCCACTGCAGCCCCCGGTCCCGTGTGGTGGGCGGCCCTCGCGGTTTCTGGATGGGCGCGATGAGGTCGGTCATCGCGATCGGCCGTCGGCGGGCGCGCCTGGTGCGCGCTCAGCCGGCGGTCACGACCGAGCGCGAGCTGCCGGCGAGTCGCTCGCCCACCGGCCAGTGCGCCCGGCGGATGCAGCGAGGAGACGCGTCTACGCGAGCGACCGACTTCGCGATCCCGGGCGGCGCACCCACGCCGGCTCCGCCCGGTGCCGCAAGGCACGTCTGATCGCCCGCTCAGGCTCGAGCGTCTGCGTCCGCTACCGCCGCGGTCGCGGTGCGATCGAGGTAACAACGAGTTCTACATCGTGCCCGCGCAGTCCGGGCAGTCGAGGTGGTGCCCCCGGACCGCGTCGAAGCGCAGAAGGCCGTGGTGGCCCAGCCGCATACCTCGCAGGGCTAGAGCGGCACACACCGAGCATGTCCCGTGAGGGTTGCGCTCCACGCAACCGGACGCGCCCATCCGCCCCGCGAATGGTTTCGGCGCCTACCAGCGGTAGTGGGCGAACGCCTTGTTCGCCTGCGCCATGCGGTAGATGTCGTCCTTGCGCTTGTAGGCGTTGCCCTGCTGCTGCTGGGCGTCGAGCAGCTCGTTGGCGAGCCGCTGGGCCATCGACTTCTCGCGCCGCTGGCGGGCGAACTGGACGAGCCAGCGGACGGCGAGCGTGCGCGCCCGGCGCGCGGGGACCTCGACGGGCACCTGGTAGGTGGCGCCGCCGACGCGGCGGGAGCGGACCTCGAGCACCGGCGTCAGCGCCTTGATCCCGGCCTCGAGCTCCTCGACCGGGTCGCGGCCGGTGCGCTCGGCGAGGATCGCCAGCGCGTCGTAGACGATCTTCTCGGCGACCGACTTCTTGCCGTCCAGCATGACCTTGTTGATGACCTGCTGGACGAGCCGGTTGTGGTGGACCGGATCGGCCGGGATCGGCCTGGAGCTGGGCGGCTGCGCGACGCGGCACTAGGCGGCCCGTCACTTCGCCTTCACGCCGTACTGCGAGCGGGCCTTCTTGCGGTCGCTGACGCCGGCGGCGTCGAGCGTGCCGCGGATCACCTTGTAGCGGAAGCCAGGCAGGTCCTTGACGCGACCGCCGCGCACCAGCACCACCGAGTGCTCCTGGAGGTTGTGGCCCTCGCCGGGGATGTAGGCGCCGACCTCCATCCCGTTGGTCAGCCGGACGCGCGCGACCTTCCGCAGCGCCGAGTTCGGCTTCTTCGGCGTGGTCGTGTAGACGCGCGTGCAGACGCCTCGGCGCTGCGGCGCGGCGACCTTCTTCTTGCGGCCCTTGCCGGACTTCAGGCCGGGCGTCGCGAGCTTCTTCTTCGGCGCGGTGCGGCCCTTGCGGACCAGCTGGCTGGTGGTAGGCATGCGGTGCGAGAGCGTAGCAGGGGCAATCAGGGTTGCTGCCTCGGAAACCCCCGCCGACGCACGATCATTGGCCGATGCAGGCTCGCAGACCTCGGTTCGCGCTGGTGCTCACCGCGATCGTGGGCGCGGCGGCGCTCGTGATCGCGCTCACGACCAGGAGCTCGCCTACCCACACCCCGCCGAGCGTCGGGATCGGACCGGGGCGCGCCTGCGTCCGTAGCCAGGCGGAGGCCCGGGTCACCGCCCGCTCGAGCATCGTCATCACCGCGACCTCCGAGACCCCGGTGAGCGTTACCGAGGAGGCCGGCGGCGCCAACGGGACGATCGTGGTGACGCGGTCGGAGACGACGGTCGCTCGCGTCTCCGCCACCCAGCCCGTGGCCGTCGCGCGGACCGAGCTCGCCTCCGGGCGGGCGTGCGCCTCGGGGAGCTCGTCGACCGCCGCCCGATCGCTCGCCCTCCGTATCGCGTACACCCGCGCCCTCGCCCGCGCACACGCCTCGGCGGAGGCCACCGCGGCGCGGGCGCTGCGAACGCTGGAGCGGCGGCTGTACCCGTCGGTGCTGGCAAAGGCCCGCGCCGCCGCCGATGCCCGCGCAAAGCAGCTGGCGCTCGGCGCCAGGAACCGGCTCGCCGCTCAGGCCGAGGCCGAGGCCGTCAAGCGCGCCGGCGGCTGAGCGCCCGAGTCGGGCCTCGGTCCGCTCATCTGCCCGCCTCGCGGTGAAACAGCCAGGAGTACCCGATCGGCTCAAAGCCGACCTTCGAGTAGAGCTTCTTGGGCCAGTCGTTGTCGTCGGCGACGATGAACGTGAGCTCATTTCCTTCTTGCAGTGCCAGCGATACCGCGCGGGTTACGAGCGCCCGCGCGAACCCGCGCCGACGCGCCTCGGGCACGGTATAGACGTCCTCGACCTGCCCAATCGTCCCATCTGAGAAGAGCGTCGTCATCGCGGCGAGCCCCCCGTCGTCGCCGACCACCCCGAGGGAGCGGGCGCGTCGCGCAATCCACGCCCGGCGGCTGTGCTCGACCACCTGGCGAAGGCCCTCCGCCGAGAGCTGGAGGTCGGGGTCCTCGGCCGCCCATCGCGCCATCAGCATCAGCGCCGCGCCGGCCTCGACATCGCGCACGTCGCTCGTGTCGGCCTCGAGGTCCGGCGGACGGGCCAGCGCCATCGTGACGTTACGCTCGACCTTCCAGCCGTCCGCGCGGAACTCGCGCTCCAACCGCCGCGCGCTCGCCTCGTGCTCCACGACCAGCTGGCGGTAAGGAAGGCCCGCCAGGTGTCGCTCCACCAGCGCCAGCGCGTCCGAGAACCGGATCGGCTCGACGACCCGGACCTCGTTCGCGCTCCAGACCATCGGCAGCGACGGTGTACGGATGACCCAGCCCTGTTCAATCCGGCGGCACTCCCCCGCGACCATCGCCGTCGTCTGGCGCTCGAACTCGAGCGCCTTCGCCAGTGCGCCCTCCGGAACGGATGACATGCCCCCAGTTTCCCGGTTCACCCCGCCTGCGCCTTGGCGCTACCCCGTGGTCAGCGCTCCCTTCAGCGCCTCCTCGACCGGTACGTACAGAGCACCCACGGCCTCCGCGACGGGCTCGTAGGTGACCTGCCCCGCGACGATGTTGACCCCGAGCTTCAGCCCTGGGTTCTCGGCGATCGCGTGCGCCACGCCCACGGAGGCGAGGTGCAGCACGTAGGGCATCGTTGCGTTGGTCAGGGCGTAGGTCGAGGTCACCGGGACCGCGCCGGGCATGTTGGTGACGCAGTAGTGGGTGATCCCGTCGACCTCGTAGGTCGGGTTCGAGTGCGTCGTCGGGCGGGAGGTCTCAAAGCAGCCCCCCTGGTCGATCGAGACGTCGACGAGCACCGCGTGCTGCTTCATCAGCGACAGCTGGGCCCGCGTGATCACCCGCGGCGCGCGGGCGCCGTGGACGAGCACGGCCCCGATCACCAGGTCGACGTCCGGGAGCCGCTCCTCGATCGACAGCGTCGAGGCGAAGCAGGTGTCCGCCCGCCCGCCGAAGGCGACGTCGAGCTCCCGCAGGCGATCGATGCTGCGGTCGAAGACGTAGACGGTCGCCTCCATCCCGATCGCGATGAACGCGGCGTTCATCCCCACCACCCCGCCGCCGATGACCATCACGCTGGCGGCCGCCACGCCCGGGACGCCGCCGAGCAGGATCCCACGGCCGCCGAGCGGCTTCTCGAGCATGAACGCGCCCGCCTGGGTGGCGATCTTGCCGGCGACCTCCGACATCGGCGCCAGCAGCGGCAGCCGCCCCCGCGCGTCCTCGACCGTCTCGTACGCGATGCAGGTCGCACCGGACTCCATCAGCCCGCGGGTCAACGCCTCGTCGGCGGCCAGGTGCAGATAGGTGAACAGCACGTGGCGGGGCTCCAGCAGCGCGACCTCCTCGCGGCTGGGGCTCCTTGACCTTGACGATCAGCTCGGCGGAGCCGAACAGATCCTCTGCATCGGGAACGATCGCCGCGCCCTGCGCGGCGTAGGCGTCGTCGTCGATCCCGGAGCCCATTCCGGCGCCGCGCTGCACGAACACCTCGTGCCCGGCGTCGGTGAGCTCGCGGACGCCGGCCGGGGTCAGCGCGACCCGGTACTCGTCCGGCTTGACCTCGGTTGGGACGCCTACCTTCATCCGCGACGCTCCACGTATCCCTGCCCGCGGTGGGCGTCGTGCACGTGCATCCGCTCGCCCGCCTCGGTCAGCACCGGCCGCAGGATCTGCTCGATCTCCTCGAACTGCTCGGGCCCCGCGATCAGCGGCGGCGAGAGCTGGATCACTGGGTCGCCGCGGTCATCGGCGCGGCAGATCAGCCCGCGGCGGTAGAGCTCGCCGGACAGGAAGCCCGCGCAGCAGCGTCTCGGACTCCTCGTCGTCGAACGACTCCTTGGTCTCCTTGTCCTTGACGAGCTCGATCGCGTGGAAGTAGCCGGCGCCGCGGACGTCGCCGACGATCGGCAGGTCGCGCAGCGACTCGAGCATCTGCGCGGAAGGCGGCCTCGTTCGCGCGGACGTTCTCGATCACGCCCTCGCTCTCGAACACGTCGAGGTTGGCCATCGCGACCGCCGCGCACACCGGGTGCCCGCCGAACGTGAAGCCGTGCGTGAAGCTGTTGGTGCCCTCCATGAACGGCTCGGCCACGCGGTCGGAGGCGATCACCGCGCCCATCGGCGCGTATGCGCTGGTCAGACCCTTGGCGGTCGTGATGATGTCCGGCTGGTAGCCGTAGCGCTGGGCGCCGAACCATTCGCCCAGCCGGCCCCAGGCGCAGATCACCTCGTCGGAGATCAGCAGCACGTCGTACTCGTCGCAGATCTCGCGCACGCGCTGGAAGTAGCCCTCCGGCGGGGTGAAGCAGCCGCCGGCGTTCTGGACCGGCTCGAGGATCACGGCGGCGACCGTGTCCGGCCCCTCGAACTCGATCTTCTCGGCGATCGACTCCGCGAGCCACGCCTCGG
This sequence comes from uncultured Solirubrobacterales bacterium, assembly GCA_963826395.1. Taxonomy (GTDB): domain Bacteria; phylum Actinomycetota; class Thermoleophilia; order Solirubrobacterales; family Solirubrobacteraceae; genus Palsa-465. Next base: position 32,376 of record CAWGWP010000004.1, read on the forward strand.
TGATCCCGTGCGGCAGGCGGTAGGTGTTGGTGTTGGGGACGTGGCAGGCCGCCCGGGGTGAGCGGCTCGAACGGCTCGCGCAGAGCGGTGATGCCGGTCGCCGACAGCGCCCCCAGCGAGGTCCCGTGGTAGGCGATCTCGCGCGCGATCACCTTGGTCTTGTTGGGGTGCCCGGTGAGCTTGTGGTACTGGCGCGCGAGCTTGAGCGCGGACTCGACCGCCTCGCTGCCGCCGCTGGTGAAGAACACGCGGTTGAGGTCGCCGGGAGCCAGCGAGGCGATCCTCGCGGCCAGCTCGATCGCGGGCGGGTGCGCGTAGGACCAGTTGGTGAAGAACCCGAGCTCGCGGGCCTGGTCGGCGCCGGCCTGGGCGACGTCGGCCGCGGCCGTGGCCGATGTTCACGCAGAACAGCGCCGAGAGGCCGTCGAGGTAGCGCTTGCCGTGCTCGTCGTAGACGTAGCAGCCCTCGCCGCGGACGATGATCGGGATCTCGTGGTCGGCGTAGGCTGACATCCGCGTGAAGTGCATCCACAGGTGCCGGCGGGCCATCTCCTGGAGGACGCCGGGGGCTGTCTCCACTGCGTGCTCGGTGCTGGCCATCGCGCTCCTCTCATCGCCGGCCATGGGCACCATGCCTCAGTGCCGGTAACTACAACCTAGCGCCGCCGATCAGCAGCGACAATGCAAGCGGTGCGCGAGCTGCCGCGCTCAGAGGGCGTTGAGCGGAACACCGATCACCGCGGGCGGCGGCTGCGAGGCCGTGCACCAGTGGCGCCACAGCGCCTGCAAACCTTGGAGGTCCACCGGGCCATCGATTTACTGCTATCGATCGAACAGACAGTTGCCAATCTTTAGAATCCGTCACAGACATGGCGACCGTCCTCTTCGTGTGCCTGCACAATGCGGGGCGCTCGCAGATCAGCGCCGCGCTGTTCGAGCGCGCGGCGGCGGGGCGCCACCTGGCGCTTTCGGCCGGGACCACGCCCGGAGAGCGGGTCCACCCCGAGGTCGTCGAGGTGATGCGTGAGCCGGGCTTCGAGATCGACCTCGCCGACCGCAAGCCCAGGCTGCTCACCCGCCAGCTCGCCGCCGAAGCCGACGTCGTGGTGACGATGGGGTGCGGCGACGAGTGCCCGTTCATTCCCGGCAAGCGCTACATCGGCTGGGACCTCCCTGACCCCAAGGGCCGGCCGGTGGACGAGATTCGCGCCCTGCGCGACGACATCGAGCACCGGGTCGGCGTGCTCGTCGCCGAGCTCGACCGCGCGAGCGAGGCCTGAGGCTTCTACGCGGTCGCGGCGGCCGCGCGGACCGGCGCGGGCATCAGCCAAGCCGCGAGCAGCACCAGCACGAACGCCAGGCACTCGACCACGAGCGACAGCCGGGTTGCCCGACAGCGGATCGCCGAACACGATGATCCCGCCGACGATTCCGGCGACGTTGGCCGCGGTGCCGGTGACCGCGATCACCGGCACGGCGTCGCCGTCCTGGAGGCCCTTGGCCGAGGCGTAGAACGCCGCCGACCGAGGCGAGCAGGCAGACCAGCAGCCACGGGGTCAGCAGACCCATCAGCGCCGCCGCTGCCGATCAGGCCGGAGATCGCCTTGATCGCGATGTCGGAGACGCCGAACAGGATCCCGGCGGCGGCGCCGAGCATGAAGCCGTGGTGCTCGCGCGGCGCGCCCATCCGCGGGCCCATGATCAGCAGCGTCCCGCCGGCGATCAGCGCGGCCTCGAACGCGATCATGCCCGGGCACCGAGAAGCGTGAGTCGGCGCCGTGGGCGGCGGGCAGGGTGACGCCGAGCAGCGATCAGCCCGAACGCGGTCAGCGCCGAGCCCGATCCACTGCCGGCGCCCGATCCGGAGGCCGAAGATCCGCTCGGCCATCACCGCCAGCAGCACCATCGCCGCCGGCCAGCACGGCCTGGACCAGCGACAGCGGCGCGACCGACATCGCCGCGACGTGGAACACCCAGGCGCCGGCGGCGATCCCCATCCCGATCGCGAACAGCCGCGACGCGAACAGCGAGGCCGCGGTCCGAAGCGGGCGGCGCATGTCCACGGCCGGCGCCGCGCACGCCCCGCGGTGCTTGTACAGGAAGCCGACGTTGGTGGCCAGCGCGCAGGCGAGCGCGAGCAGGATGCCGAAGAACGAGAGTCATAAGTATCGGGCCTGGAGCGGAAGCGGGCGCGGCGCGCTGCCCTCACGCTACCTTCTCGGCAGCGCCAGGCGAACCCTTGAGCGGCGCGGCGTCAAGTACAGCAGATCTTCGGCCGTGGCGGCAGCGGTTCGCCTTCACACCTAACACGATGCCACCATTCCGTAAGCGCAACATATGAACCGGCCGCTTCTCCTGATCGACGTCGACGGCGTCATCTCGCTGTTCGGGTTCGACCCGCGCGCCCTCCGGCCGGGCGTTTCGTGACCGTCGACGGGATCGCCCACTTCCTCTCGGCCACCGCCGGCGAGCACCTGCGCGAGCTGTGCGCCGCGTTCGAGCCGGCGTGGTGCACGGGCTGGGAGGAGAAGGCCAACGAGTACCTGCCGCACGCGCTGGGGCTGCCCGGTCCGTTGCCCGCATCTGAGCTTCGAGCGACGCCGACCGCCGCAGGCGCCGGCACTGGAAGCTCGCCGCGATCGACCGCTACGCGGGCCCGACCGGCCGGTGGCCTGGATCGACGACGCCCACGACGAGCGCTGCCGAGTCGTGGGCGGCGGCGCGGCCGGCGCCCGACGCTGCTGGTCGGGACCGACCCGGCGGTCGGGCTCACCGACGAGCAGGTGAGCGAGCTGCTGGAGTGGGCCGAGCGGCAGGCGGCCGTGCGCTAGCCCGGTTCTGGCGGACCTAGGCCGCGACGACCGAGAACACCGGCGGCAGCCGCGTGGCGACCGTCGACCAGGTCGCGCCGGCGTCAGCCGAGCCGAACACGTCGCCCGAGGTCGCGCCGAAGTAGAGCTCGAGCGCCTCGCCCTCGCCGGCGCGGTCGAACGCCTGCCGCAGCACGGTCAGGTAGGCGTGCTCCGCGGGCAGGCCGTCGCCGCGCGGCGCCCAGCTCGAGCCGGCGTCGCGCGTCTCGTAGACGCGGACGCGCCCGTCGGGCGTGACCCGGTCCATGTCGGCGACGAGCGGGATCACGATACGCGCTGTCGGGGTCGGCCGGGTCGACCGTCAGCGGGAAGCCGAAGTCGGACGGCAGCCCGCCGCCGCCGATGTCGGTCCAGCTCTCGCCGGCGTCGTCGGAGCGGTAGACGCCGCCGTGGAACTGCATGAACATCCGCTCCGGCCGCTTCGGCGCGCGCTCGACGTGGTGCACGCAGCGGCCCGCGTTCTCGTCCTTCGAGCGCCTCCTCGGGCAGGTAGCGCGGGTTGAGCCCGACGTTGCCCCGCCGCCAGGTGCGCCCGCCGTCGTCGGTCAGCCACATCCCGGCCGCCGAGACCGCCACCGCGAGCTTGTCGGGGTCGCCCGGCCAGGTGCAGATCGAGTGCAGGCACAGCCCGCCGCCGCCCGGCTGCCAGTGCGGCCGCGACGGCTGCTCCCACAGGCCGGCGTTGAGCTCCCAGCTGGCGCCGCCGTCGTGGCTCTCGAACAGGACCCCGGGATCTCCTCCGGCGTACAGCGACGCCGTCGCCTTCGCCGGGCGCGATCACCCAGATCCGCTCGAGCGCCTGGTCGCCGCCCTCGGGCAGCGCGACGCCCTCGGCCTGCTCCCACTCGCCGCCCGGGTCCGTCGGTGTAGAAGATCTTCGGGCCGTAGAACGGCGAGGTCATGGTCGCGAACAGCCGGCCGGTGCGCGGGTCGCGGGTCGCGAAATCGACCGGCTCGCCGGCGAACGCGCGCGTCGTGACCTCGAACTCCGACCCGGCTCGCCCTCGAGCAGGAACAGGCCCTTCTTCGTCCCGACCAGCAGCTCGGTCATCCGTCAGCCTCCTGTGATCGCCGGCAGCACTTCGACGCGGTCGCCGGACCGCCACGGCGGTCGCCTCGCCGCCGCGCTCGCCGTTGACGAACACGTTGATGTGGCGGCGGATCGGCCCGCGCTCGTCGAGGATCCAGCCGCTCACATCGGGATGCCGGCGCTCGAGCCCGCGCAAGCAGCTCGACCACGGTTCCGCCGTCGAGCTCGTGCTCGGCGCGGCCGCCCGCGAGCTTGCGCAGCGGGCCGCGAACGCAGACCAGGGCCATCGGCGGAATCGTAGGCGCTCTCAGGCGCGCTGAGTCGGTGGGTGGACCATCGGACCTGATAGACCGGTAAGCGCCACCGTTCTCATCGTGATCAGCTCATCGAAGCTGCCGTGGCGCCCGGCGCCGGCGCGGAACCGCTCGAGCCCGCGCCTGCACCTCGGCCAGCGACCGCAGCCCGTGCTCGAACTCGCTCGCCATCGCCGTCCGCCTCGTCGAGCCCCTCCTGCTCGAGCAGCGACAGCCGGTCCTCGCGCATGCACGTCTGCGGGAAGCCGGGCGAGCTCGCGCGCCAGCTCCTCGGCCGCCGCGCGGCTCTCGCCGTCCGGGACGACGCGGTTGACGAGCCCGATCGCGAGCGCCTCGGGCGCGTCGACGGGCCGCCCGGTGAGGACCATGTCCATCGCCCGGCTCGCGCCGATCAGCCGCGGCAGCCGGACCGTGCCGCCGTCGATCAGCGGCACGCCCCAGCGCCGGCAGAACACCCCGAACACCGCGCTCTCCTCGGCCACCCGCAGGTCGCACCACAGCGCCAGCTCGAGCCCGCCGGCGACCGCGTGCCCGGCGACCGCGGCGATCACCGGCTTCGACAGCCGCATCCGCGTCGGTCCCATCGGCCCGTCGCCGTCGGCGCGCGACGCGGTTGCCCGCGCCGGTCCCGACCGCCTTCAGGTCGGCGCCGGCGCAGAACACGCCGCCCTCGCCGTGCAGCACCGCGACCGCGGCCTCGGCGTCGGCGTCGAACTCCCGGAACGCCTCGGCCAGCGCCGCCGCGGTCGGCGCCGTCGACCGCGTTGCGGCGCTCGGGGCGCGACAGCAGCACGGTGAACACCGGCCCGTCGCGCTCGACCCGGACCGGCGTCGCGTCATGCGACGCCCCCACGGCGCGGCGCACGAACGTCCGCAGCGCCGCCACGAGCTCCTCGCTCGACGGGCCGCGCGCCGGCCAGCGGCGAGAGCGGCCCGACGAGCGCCTCGCCGCAGCCGCCGACCAGCGCCGCGGCGGTCAGCTCGACGTTCTGCGTCGGGCAGCTCCCCCGCCGTCGATCCCGGCCCGCAGCGCCTCCGCGATCAGCTCGGCGTAGCGCTCCCGGTAGGCCAGCCGCTCGGCGTCGACCAGCGGATCGACCGGCTCGGCGATCAGCGCCCAGGCCAGCCGCGGGTTGCGCAGCGCGCGCTCGGCGAACGTCGCCAGCACCTGCCTCGAGCCGCTGCGACCGCGCTCTCCGCCGGCCATCTGCCGTCGGCCGCCGCCCGCATCGCCCGCTCCTCGCGCGCGCAGACGGCGCGGAACACCTCGACGAACAGCTCCTCCTTGGAGGCGAAGTGGCGGTACAGCGTGCCCGGCCGCGACGCCCGCCCGCTCGGCGATCGCCGCCACCGACGCGGCCCCGTAGCCGCCCTCCTCGATCAGCTCCTGCGCGGCCGCAGCAGCCGCTCGCGGGTCGGGATCGACAGCTGGTCGGTCATCCGGTCAGCCCTTGAACGTCGAGGGGCCGAGGTCGCCGAAAGGCTCATCGCGCTCGCGGACCGCCTCCCGGAACCCCTCGCGCGGCGGCCAGCGCCTGGAACGCGTAGCCCTCCTTGGTGTGGCGCGCGATCCCGTCGAACACCGTCCCGAGCACCTGCGTCGCGTGCAGCCCCTGCGCGTACGAGCGACTGGTTGACGAGCAGCTTCATCATCTGGAGCTGGTTGACCGGGCATGCGCGCGATCCGGCCGCACCAGCGCCTCGACGCGCTCGTCGAGCTCGTCCGGGCGCCGGCGCCTCGATCGCCAGCCCCCACTCGAGCGCCTCGGCGCCCGACAGCGAGTCGCCGGTGAACAGCAGCCGCTTGGCGCGCTGCGGCCCGAGCCGGTAGGCCCACAGCGACGTCGTCGGCGAGCCCCACACGCGCGCGGGCGGGTAGCCGATCTTGGCGTCGGCGGCGATCACCAGCAGGTCCGAGCACAGCGCCAGGTCGGTGCCGCCGGCGACGCAGAAGCCGTGCACCTTGCAGACGACCGGCTTCGAGCAGTGGAACAGCGACATGAACGCCCGGACGTTGCGGCTCATCATCGCGTAGTCGACCATCGGGTCCCACGGCTCGCCGGGTCGTGGTTGGCGCCATCACGGTGGGTCGAGCGGCGAGCCCGGCGCGCTCCGCGTGGTCGCGCGCCCTGCCCCTCGGCGCTCTCGACCAGGTCGTAGCCGCCGCAGAACCCCTTGCCGCTGCCCGCCAGCAGCGAGCACGTGGACCTCCGGGTCGAGGTCGGCGCGCTCGACGCACCGCTCGAGCTCGTCGAGCAGCGCCGCGCGTGATCCCGTTGCCGCGCTCGGGCCGGTTCAGCGTCAGCCGCGCGACCCGCCCGCGTGACCTCGTACAGAACGTCGGCCATCGCTCAGACCGGGCAGCGCGCGCTCGATGATCGCGCCGGCGTCGACGCCCGGCCGGCAGCGTCCCGTACACGCGGCCGCCCTCGCCCGCCGAGCCGCGTCGCGCAGAACGCGTCGGCGACCGCCGGCGGCGCGTGGCGGACGAGCAGCGAGCCCTGGAGCGCCAGCGCCAGGTCCTCGACCACCCGCCGCGCCACGAACTGCGGGATCCTCGCCGGCGAACACCGCGGCGGCCTGCTCGCGGACGCGTGCCAGGTGGGCGTCGAGCCGGGCGTCGGCGCCGGCGGCGAGCTCGCACTCCTCCATGAACGCCGGCAGCCCCTCGGGCTCCTTGACCATCGCGCGCAGCACGTCGAGCGCCGCGACGTTGCCCGAGCCCTCCCAGATCGAGTCCGAGCGGCGCGTCGCGGTACAGCAGCGGCATCCCCGAGTCCTCGACGAAGCCGTTGCCGCCCAGGCACTCGAGCGCCTCGGCCGCGTGGCCCGGCGCGCGCTTGCAGACCCAGTACTTCATCACCGCGGTCGCGAACCGCCGGAACGCCGCCTCCTCGTCGCCTCGTCGTAGGAGCGCGCGACCCGCATCGCGCGCGACGGTCGCCGCCTCGGACTCGATCGCCAGGTCGGCGAGCACGTTGCGCATCGCCGGCTGGTCGACGAGCAGCGCGCCGAACGCCGAGCGGTGGCGGGCGTGGTGGATCGCCTCGAGCGTGCCGCGGCGCAGCCCGGTGGTCGCGCCGAGCAGGCAGTCGAGCCGCGTGTGGTTGACCATCCGGATGATCGCCGGGCACGCCGCGGCCCTCCTCGCCGATCAGCCGGCCCGTGGATCGCCGCGGAACTCGACCTCGGAGGACGGCAGCGAGCGCGTCCCGAGCTTGTCCTTGAGCCGCTGGAACTCCATCCCCGGCCCGCGCTCGACGAGGAAGCACGAGAGCCCGCCGGGCGCCTGCGCGAGCACCAGGAACACGTCGCACGGCGGGTACGAGCAGAACCACTTGTGGCCGTGGATCTCGTACGACGCCGTCGCCGACCGGCTCGGCGCGGGTGATGTTGGCGCGCACGTCGGAGCCGCCCTGGCGCTCGGTCATCGCCATCCCGGCGAGCGCGCCGTCGTCGTAGTCGGGCTTCGTCAGCCGCGGCTCCCACTCGGCCGCCAGCTCGGGCGCGCCGTCGCGCAGCGCCGGGACCGCCGCGTAGGTCATCGACACCGGGCACATCACGCCGTCGTTGGCGTTGCCCCAGAGCATGAACAGCGCGGCGCGGACCACGTGCGCCGCCGGCTCGCTCGCTCGCGCCACGGCAGGCTGTGGATCTCGCGCTCGATCGCGCCCCGCAGCAGCCAGTGCCAGGAGGGGTCGAGCTCGACCTCGTCGATCCGGTTGCCGTACCGGTCGTGGGTGCGCAGGATCGGCAGGTTGCGCTCGGCGCGGCGCGAGTGCTCGCGGGTCTCGGCGCTGCCGGCGACCGCGCCGGCCTCGCGGGCGCGGTCGACGCCCCAGCTCGCCGCCCTCGCGCTCGAGCGCCTCCGCAGCGCCAGGTCGACCTCGAACAGGTTGACCGGCTCGAGCGGCGGCGCCTGGTTGAGAACCTCGCGGGCGGGGTCGGTGCTCGCCGGGTGGGTCGTCTCGATCGTGGCCATTTCGTCTCCTGCCTGGAGCCTGTGAATCTCGGTTCACAGGCTAGTGAATCCGGATTCACAAGGCAAGGGCGTTCGCCATCACACGGCCCCGAACAGCACCTCGAGCGCAATCGTGACCGCAAACCCGACGAGGAATAACGCCTCACGGAGCTGTCCTGGCTGCGTCCGGCGCCGCGAGCCGCTCCTGAGCGACCGTGATCGCGACGATCATCAACCCGATCAGCGCACAGGCGACGCCGGCTGATGCCGCAAAGAGGCTCCGGAGGTACGCGTGTACCCCGACTGGGTCGCGGTCGTAGCGCGGCCGCCCCTACGCCTGTGCCGCGCCGCTCAGCGTCTCCTCGGCCACGCGGTCGGTCGCGTCGTGGGTCCCGCCGAGCAGCCGGCGCGAGAGCTCGGCGCGGCGGAAGAACAGCGGCGCGTCGTGCTCCCAGGTGGCGCCGATCCCGCCGTGGACGTTGATCATCGAGCGGGCCGCGAAGTCGAGCGCCGTGCCGGCCGCCGAGCGGGCGGCGCTCGCCGCGAGCGGGAACTCGTCGGGCTTGGACTCGCGCGCCCAGCCGGCGTAGTACTCCAGCCCGCGGGCGTTCTCGAGCCGGCGCAGCACCTCGGTCAGCTCGTGCTTGATCGCCTGGTAGGAGCCGATCGCCCGGCCGAACGTGAACCGCTCCTTGGCGTACTCGACGCTCGTGTCGAGGCACGTCTGGACCGCGCCGATCGACTCGGCCGCGATCAGCGCCTGCGCCACGTACCAGGCGTCGGCCAGCGCGTCGGCGTCGACGTCGAGCCGCCGGCCGCGGGCGCCGTCGAGAACGTCACGTGGCCGAGCGGGCGGGTCGCGTCGTAGCGCATCACCGGCTCGACCGACACGCCGTCGGCGTCGGCCGGCACGGCCGCCGCCACCGGCGTCCCGTCCTCGGTCACGCCGACCGCCACCAGCAGGTCCGCGCCGGGAGCGTCAGGGACGAACGACGACCGTCCCGTCGAGCGCGACCTCGTCGCCGTCGACCGTCGCGCTCGCGGCGCCTCGGCGCGCGCGCAGCCCGACGCGGGCTCGACCGTCCAGCCGGCCTCGAGCTCGCTCGGCGGCCGCGCCGGGAGGTACACCGGCCGCAGCTCGCCCGTCGGCGACCGCGTCGAGCGACTCGTCGCCGGCGGCGTTCGAGGATCGCCGTCGCCGGGCACGAGCCCCAGCAGCGGCACCGACGCGAGCACCCGGCCGCACTCCTCGGCCACCAGCATCGCGTCGAACACGCCGAGCCCGGCGCCGCCGTGCTCCTCGTCGATCAGCAGCCCGGGCCAGCCCGGCCTCGACCGCCGTCGGCCACAGGTCGGGGAGCGCGCTCGGATCCTCCAGCGCCTCGCGCGCCGCCTCGATGGTCTTGTGGCGCGAGAGCGCGCCGCGGGCCGCCTCGCGCAGAAACTCCTGCTCGTCTGAGAGCGCGAAGTTCATGACGGCCAGCGCCTCCTTCTCCTTGGCGCGCAGCTCGCTGAACGGGATGCCCTTGTCGAGCCGGGGCTCGGGCGGAAGCCCCAGCACCCGCTCGCCGATCGTGTTGCGCAGGATCTGCTCGGTCCCGCCGGCCGACTTCAGGCCCGGCAGGAACGAGATCAGGTAGCTCCACTCGCTGTCGGTCGCGAGCGCCTCGGGCCCGACGACGTCGGCGCCGAGGTCGGTCGCGGCGATCGCCGGCGTTGACCATCGTGACCTTCGCCAGGCCCGCCTCGGGGCCCGGGAATCTGGCCGCGCTGCGAGCATCGTCAGCGCGCGGTAGCCGTTGAAGCGCACCGCGAGCAGCTCGCGTGATGATCTCGCCGAGCCGCTGGCGGACGTCGGCGTCGCGGCGCGCGGCCGGGTCGGCGGCGACGCGTCGCGGCCAGCCGCGCCGGCGAGCCGAAGTTCTCCGAGCCGAATCCGATCGTCAGCCGCTCGAACATCAGCACCGTCAGCGCCGTCCCCCAGCCGTTGCCGACGCCGCCGACGACCGCGTCCTCGTCGAGCTCGACGTCGTCGAAGAAGACCTCGTTGAACTCGGCCTCGCCGGAGATCTGGCGCAGCCCGCGGACGGTCACGCCCTCGCGCGTCCATCGGCACGATGAACATCGTCAGGCCCTTGTGCTTGGGGACGTCGGGATCGGTCCGCGCCAGCAGCAGCCCGAAGGAGGCGAACTGGGCGTTGGTCGTCCACACCTTCTGGCCGTTGAGCGTCCAGCTGCCGTCGTCGTTCTGGCGCGCGCGGGTCTGGATCGCCGGCCAGGTCGGAGCCCGCGGCGGGCTCGGAGAACAGCTGGCACCAGACCTCGTCGCCGTGCAGCATCGGGCCCAGGTAGCGGCTCTTCTGCTCCTCGGTGCCGTGGGCGATGATGCACGGGCCGAGCATCCCGATCCCGATCACGTCGAGGATCCCCGGGACCTCGCGCGCGGGAGATCTCCTGGTTGACGATCACCTGCTCGATCGGCCCGAGCCCCTGGCCGCCGTACTCCTTCGGCCAGGTGCACGCCGGCCAGCCCGGCCTCGGCGAGCTTGCGCTGCCACGCGCGGCGCGCGTTGATGTACTCCGAGTCCTCGGACGAGCCCGAGCGCGGCGGGGCCTCGTCCTTGTGCGCCTCGAGCCAGCTCCGCACCTTCTCCCGGTACTGCGGCCTGCTCGGGAGTGTCGTTCAGATCCACGTTCGCTCCTCGGTCGCCGTGTGAATCGGGATTCACGATCATATCGGTGGAGGCGCCGCGAGCCGTCGCACACCGAACCGGTGCTTCGAGGCCGGCGGTGCGATAGGCTCCGCGACCCCACGGGCAGGGTGAGGCGTCGGTCTGGCGTGCTCGCTTGTGCCACGGAGCCGGAGGGCCGGCCTAAAGAGCTAGGACGCGAGACCTATTGGGAGGTAGAGTCACTTGCGTAAAGCGATCATCGCGGCGGCCGCGTGTATCGGTGCCTTCGCGTGTATGGTGCCCGCCGCTGCGGCGCAATCAGCCGGCGGGTGTCAGCTGCAGGGAACGGCGAGCTTCTCGCCTGGGCTGGGAGCAAGCAGCCAGCCGTTCTCGTACTCGTTCGGCGGCAACCTCACCGGTTGCCAGTCAAGCGTGTCCGGCGCGCCGACGGCCGGCACCGTCTCGGCCGGACAGACGCTGAACGAGAACGTCACCAACTCGGTGACTGGAGCGACCGATACGGTCACCTACCAGGAGCCGCTCGCCACCGGCACCGGTGGGTGTGCGAGCAGCACCACGAAGGGAGAGGCGCTCACGACGTGGGCGGACGGGAGCACGACCGTGCTCAGCTACTCGACGACGGGGGCAGCGGCGGCCGTGCAGTTGTCGGGCAGCGTCGCGCCGAGCATGACGCTTACCGCAGTTAACGCCCAGTCGGGCGACCCGACCACGTTAACGGTCAACACGACCCGGTACGCGGGTGACTCCACCGGCGGGGTGCTTGCGTTCCAGCCGCCCGACCCCACCGCCTGCAACACCTCGGCGGGTGTGACCACGGCCGGGATCAGCGGCGGCATCGGCCTCACCGGCACGTCCTGAGACGAACCATCGCGTGACGCGATCCGGGGGCGGGAGGAAGCGATCCCGCCCCCGGTCGGGTCATGAACCGGTGCCCGCGAGCGAACCAGCGGCACAATCCGCCGATCGCCGACGAGCCCTTCATCCATCCGCACGCACTCGTCGAGAGCGACCAGATCGGGCCTCGGACCCGGGTCTGGGCGTTTGCGCACGTGATGCCCGGCGCGGTCATCGGCGCCGACTGCAACATCACCGACCACACCTACATCGAGGGCGGTGTCGTGATCGGCGATCGCGTCACCGTCAAGTCGGGCGTCTACCTGTGGGACGGCACCCGGGTCGAGGACGACGTGTTCATCGGCCCGCAGGCGACCTTCAGCAACGACCGCTTCCCGCGCTCACGCCAGCGGTTCGAGATGCCGATCACAACGATCCGCCGCGGGGCGAGCATCGGCGCCGGGGCCGTCGTCCTGCCAGGCGTCACGATCGGTGAGCGGGCGATGGTCGGGGCCGGGGCCGTCGTCACCAAGGACGTTCCGCAGGACGTCGTGGTCGTGGGGAACCCCGCGCGAGTGCTGCGAACGATCACCTGAGGCGTCTCGACCGTCCCCGCATCCGCTCGAGTCGCGGTCGCCGCCGTCCCCGCGCCCGCTCGGCCCTCTCCCGCTTGCCTCGCTCGCGGGCGAGCTCGCGGTCCTCGCTGAGGCCGACCTCGAGGAACACGAGGCTCGTCGCGAGCACCAGACCGACGCCGATGAGCACCAGCGCGATCACCTGCCCGAGCGTCCCGCTGAAGATCAGCGCCCCGACGGCCCCCAGGACCACGAGCAATCCAGCGGAGCCGAACGCAAGGATTCGTGAGCGCTTGCTCATCCTGGGAGCATTGTCCGCTCTTCGGGGCCGAAAAACAGGTTCTCACCGGGCCTGTGAGCACAATCAGCCGCTGATGCGCGGTCGCGAGTGCAAGATCCCGACGCGATGACACCGAAGCGATGACGGCCGTCCTTTCGTGGGTCGCGTTCCCGGTGGTCCTGGGCCTCATCGCGCTTGGGTGCGGCCTGCTGCTCCAATGGGCCGCGGGACGCCCCCTCCCCGAGGGCCTGCTGCTCCCGATTGGCTTGGCCCTTGTGGTGGTCGTGGCCGAGATCACAACCAAGTCGGGCTCCACAGCGAAGCTGACGACGCCGCTGGTCCTCGCGCTCGCGGCGATCGGGCTCGTGCTCACGCAGCCTTGGCGGCGCGGACTGCGTCTGGGCGGGTGGTCGCTGGGGGTAGCGGCGCTCGTGTACCTCGCGTATATGGCGCCGGTGATCGCCACCGGCGAGCCGACTTTCACGGGCTTCGTGAAGCTCGACGACACCGCGACGTGGATGGCGATGACCGACCGGGTGCTCAGCTTCGGGCATGACCTGTCGGGGCTCGCCCCGTCGACCTACGAGGCCACGCTCCGCTTCTACCTGACGGGCGGCGAGCCCGTTGGGGCGATGCTGCCGTGGGGAATCGGACACCAGCTCGTGGGCGAGGATCTGGCATGGGTGTTCCAGCCGTACCTCGCACTCGGGGCCGCGATGCTGTCGCTGTCGATCTGGGCGCTCCTCGGCCGGGTGCTCCGCTCCCTGCCGCTCCGTGCCGCCGTCGCGTTCATCGCCGCGCAGGCAGCGCTCACCTACGGCTACTCGCTGTGGGGCGGAATCAAGGAGGTGTCGGCCGCGTGGGTGCTGGCGTGCAGTGCCGCGTGCCTGATCCCGGTGCTCGAGGCGGAGGCGCGGGTCCGCTCGTTCATCCCGCTGGCCGCGGCGACGCTCGCGATGCTCGGCGTTTTCGGCTTCGGCGGCGCCGTGTGGCTCGCGCTCACCCTGGTGGTCGTCGGCGCGGTCGCGCTGCGGATCTGGTTGCGTCGTTATGGTCGCCTGCGGCTGGTCGGCCTGGCGGCGCTCGCAGCGGCGCTGGCCGTCGGCCTGATCCGCGGAGCACAGAACTTCGTCAACACCCAGGGCGCGCTGACCAGCCGCGAGCTGGGGAACCTGGTCTCGCCGCTGCGGGGGGTCCAGCTCCTCGGGATCTGGCCCGCAGGGGACTTCCGGGTCAACCCACCCAACTCGCCGACCCTTACCCATTTCTTGATCTGGGTCGCGATCGCGAGCGCCTGCATCGGCTTGGTTGCCGCGTTCCGCCGGCGGGCGTGGGCGTTGCTGCTGTATCCGGCGACGGCGCTGGTCGGCGTTGCGCTCACCTATGCCAAGGGATCCCCATGGGTCGTCGGCAAGTCGCTCGCGACCGCATCGCCGAGCCTACTGCTTCTGGGGCTCGTGGGAATGGCAGCCCTGATCGACGCGCCGCGGGGCTCGTTCTCCTGGGAGGGCGGGCATCGAGGCGCGTGGGTCAGCTGGAGTCGTACGGCGGTCGCGACGCTTGGGGCGGTCGCGATCGCCGGCGGGGTGCTTTGGTCAAACGCGCTCGCCTACCACCACGTGACGCTCGCCCCGTACGGACAGATGTCCGAGCTCGCGCAGATCGGGCAGCGGTTCGGCGGCGAGGGGCCGACGTTGATCAACGAGTACGAGCCGTATGCCGCTCGCCACTTCCTGCGCGCGATGGATCCGGAGAGCCCCTCGGAGCTGCGCCGACGGGTGATCCCCCTGCGTAACGGCCAGCAGGTTCCGAAGTCGGGCTACGCCGACCTCGACGAGTTCCAGCTCCCGGGCCTGCTCGTGTACCGCTCAATCGTGATCCGAACCTCGCCGACCGCCAGCCGGCCGCCGGCTCCGTATCAGCTCGTCTACGACGGGCTCTGGTACCAGGTGTGGCAGCGACCGGTCACGCCGGCGCGGCCGGTCATCGACAGCATCCCGCTGGGCGACTCGACCGACCCGACCGGCGTGCCCGCCTGCGGCGAGGTGAAGCGCCTCGCCCGGGAGGCGGAGCCAAGCGGGCTGCTAGCGGCGGTGTCGCGCCCCTCGCCATCGGAGAGGAGCGTCCCGTCGCCGTTGCCGGCCGGTGAAACGCGGACGACGTTCGCGGTAACGAAGCCCGGCCGCTACCGGGTGTGGCTTGGCGGCTCGTTCGACCGGCGCCTGTCGGCCGCGGTGGATGGAAGGCCGATCGGCTCCTCGCGTGAGGTGATCAACGAGGCCGGCGGTTGGACCCCGCTCGGAACCATCCGGCTCGGGGCCTCGGTCCACCAGGTCACGCTCTCATACGGCGACTCGGAGCTCTACCCCGGCAGCGGTGGAGGCGGCCGCGTCGGTCCGCTCTTCCCGGTCGGCCCGCTGGCGGTGGCGCCGGTGACGGGCAGTCTGCCGGTCACCTACGTCGGCCCGGCGGCGGCCTCCGAGCTGTGCGGCAAGCGTTGGGATTGGATCGAGGCGCTGGGCGCGTAGCAAACCGGGCCGCCCCACCCCGAGGGTGAGACGGCCCGGGTCCGAACTCGGCGACTACTCCTCCGGGGAGCCGTCCCCGCTGTCGGGAATGTCGAGATCGGCGAGCTCCTCGGCGAAGCCCATCCCAGAGCCACCGTTGCCGATGTGCTCGAGGTCGGCCAGATCCTGGTCCATAGCGCCGACGGAGAAGCCGCTCAGCGACTCGCCGTCGGTCAGCCCGAGCTCGGCCGCCAGCTCGTCGTGGTCGAGCAGACCGGCCTCGTCGATCCCGCGGGGGAGCGGCTCGGCGGGCTCGATCTCGATCCGGCGGTAGCGCTTGAGCCCGGTCGCGGCCGGGATCAGCTTGCCGATGATCACGTTCTCCTTGAGTCCGTTGAGGCGGTCGATCTTGCCCTCCAGCGCCGCATCGGTCAGCACCTTCGTGGTCTCCTGGAAGGAGGCCGCCGACAGGAACGAGTCCGTGTTCAGCGAGGCCTTGGTGATCCCGAGGATGATGTCCTCGGCCTGGGCGGGCTCGCCCTTGGCGTCGATCACCGCCTGGTTGACGCGCGCCAGCTCCTGGCGATCGACGAACTGGCCGGGGAGCAGGTCGGTGTCGCCCTTCTGGTCGACCCGTGCCTTCTTCATCATCTGGCGCACGATCAGCTCGATGTGCTTGTCGTTGATGTCGACGCCCTGGGACTTGTAGACCTCCTGGACCTCGCGGACGAGGTACAGCTCGGTCTCGGTACGACCGCGGATCGCCAGCAGCTCGTGGGGATACAGCGAGCCCTCGTTCAGCTGCGTGCCGGCCTCGATCTTCTGCCCTTCCTCGACGAACAGCCGGGTGCGCCGCGGGAACGTGTAGCGATGCTCCTCGCCGCCGTCGTCGGAGATCACGACCGTGACCGCCTTGTCGGAGTCCTCGATCGAGACCTTGCCGCCGACCTCGCCGATCTTCGCCAGGCCCTTCGGCTTACGGGCCTCGAACAGCTCGACCACGCGCGGCAGACCGTGCGTGATGTCCGCGCCGGCGACGCCGCCGGTGTGGAACGTCCGCATCGTCAACTGCGTCCCGGGCTCGCCGATCGACTGCGCGGCGATGATCCCGACAGCGTCGCCGATGTCGGCGATCTTGCCCGACGCCATCGCGCGCCCGTAGCAGGACTGGCAGACCCCGGTCGGGGCCTCGCACTTCAGCGCCGAGCGCACCGGCACCGTGACGACGCTGCGCTTCTCGGTGTCCTCGTGGTAGGCCTCGAAGAGGTCCGCGAACTCGGCGCGGTCGATCTCCTGGCCCTTCTCGACGATCACACGGCCGCGCTTGGTCTTGATGTCCTCCGCCGCGATCCGCCCGATCAGGTTGTCGTTCGCCTCACCCGTCGGCCGCAGCTTCCGGGTCTCCGGATCGATCTCCAGCTTCGAGACCGGCATGTCGATCGACTGCTTGGTCCCGCAGTCCTCGAGTCGGATGATCACGTCCTGCGCGACGTCGACCAGACGGCGGGTCAGGTAGCCGGAGTCCGCGGTCCGCAGCGCCGTGTCGGCGAGGCCCTTGCGGGCGCCGTGCGTGGAGATGAAGTACTCGAGCACGCTCAGGCCTTCCATGAAGTTGGCCTTGATCGGGCGCTCGATGATCTCGCCCTTCGGGTTGGCCATCAGGCCGCGCATCCCGGCGAGCTGCCGGATCTGCGAGAACGACCCGCGGGCACCCGAGTTGGCCATCATGAAGATGGGGTTGAGTTCGTCGAGGTGATCGTTGAGCGCCTGCCCGACCTCGTTGGTGGCCCGATCCCACAGCTTTGTGACCGCCTCGTGGCGCTCCTCCTGCGTGATTTCGCCGTTCTCGTACTGGGCCTCGATCACCGCCAGCTCCTGCTCGTAGCGAGCGAGGATCTCCGCCTTGTTGGGCGGCGTCTGGACGTCGTTCTTGGAGATCGTGACCCCCGCCTGAGTGGCGTAGTGGAAGCCGATGTCCTTGAACGCGTCGAGCACCAGCGAGATCGTCGAGGCGCCATAGGCCTGGACCAGGTCGTCGACCAGCTTGGTCGTGTCCTTCTTCTTCATCGAGCGGTTGATGAACTCGTACGAGCTGGCGTTGAACTCATCGCCCAGCGCCTCGGCGATCGCACGCTCGATCTTGTCGTTGTAGATGATCCGGCCGACCGTGGTCAGTAGGTGGCCGCCCTCACGCCCCAGCGGGCGATACTCGGCCAGGTCGTGCAGCTTGACCACGCCGTGCTCGTAGGACCACTCCGCCTCCTGGGCGGTGCGGTACACGTGCGGGCGCGAATCGGCCGTCGCGGGGTCGATCTTCTCAAGCTCCGAGGCGTCCGGACCGTAGGTCAGGTAGTACGCGCCGAGGACCATGTCCTGCGTTGGCGTCGCCAGCGGCGCGCCGTGCGCCGGCGAGAGGATGTTGTTGGAGGAGAGCATCAGGATCCTCGCCTCCGCCTGCGCCTCGGCCGAAAGCGGCAGATGGACCGCCATCTGATCGCCGTCGAAGTCGGCGTTGAACGCGTGGCAGACGAGCGGGTGGACCTGGATCGCCTTGCCCTCGACCAGCACCGGCTCGAACGCCTGGATGCCGAGGCGGTGGAGCGTCGGCGCGCGGTTGAGCAGCACGGGGTGCTCGTGGATGACCTCCTCGAGGACGTCCCACACCTCGGGAATCATCGAGTCGACCATCTTCTTGGCCGCCTTGATGTTCTGCGCGGACTTGCGCTCGACCAGCCGCGCCATGATGAACGGCTTGAACAGCTCGAGCGCCATCAGCTTCGGCAGCCCGCACTGGTGCAGGCGCAGCGACGGGCCCGAGACGATCACCGATCGTCCCGAGTAGTCCACGCGCTTGCCGAGCAGGTTCTGGCGGAAGCGGCCCTGCTTGCCCTTGAGCATGTCGCACAGCGACTTCAGCGGGCGGTTGCCAGGCCCGGTCACAGGGCGGCCGCGGCGGCCGTTGTCAAACAGCGCATCGACAGCTTCCTGCAACATGCGCTTCTCGTTATTGACGATGATCTCCGGCGCGCCTAGGTCGAACAGACGCTTCAGCCGGTTGTTGCGGTTGATCACGCGGCGGTAGAGGTCATTGAGGTCCGAGGTCGCGAACCGGCCACCGTCGAGCTGGACCATCGGGCGCAGCTCCGGCGGGATCACCGGGACCGCCTCCAGGACCATCATCTCCGGCTTGTTGCCCGAGTTGAGGAACGCCGAGACGACCTTCAGGCGCTTGACCGCGCGAGCCTGCTTCTGGCCCTTGGCGGTCTTGACCTGATCCTGGAGATCATCGGACTCGGCCTCCAGGTCGACCTGCTGGAGCAGGTCGCGCACCGACTCGGCGCCCATCCCGCCGCGGAAGTACTCGCCGAAGCCATACGGGCGACCCGAAGCGGTCCTTCAGCTCACGGAAGGTGGTCTCGTCGTTGACGATGTCCTTGGGGCCCATCGTCTTGAACAGCTCCCACACCTGGCGCAGCCGCTCGGCCGCGTCCTCGATGTAGGCCTCGGTGTCGTCGATGTCGGCCTGGAAGCTCTTGCGCAGGTCCTTGCGGATCTTGTCGCGCTCTTCGTCGGAGGCCTTGGCGATGTTCACGCCGAGGCTCTCGACCCACAGGTGGTCCTCGTCTGAGAAGTCGCGCCCGGTCTTGCCCGAGTCGAGGTACTCCTCCCGGCGGGCCAGAGCCTCCTTGAGCTCCAGGATCCGCTCCTCCTTCTCGGCCGCGTAGGAGTCGAGCACCTTGGCGACTTCCTTCTCGAGCGAGTCGGTGTCCTTGGCGCGGGCCTCGTCGTCGACCCAGGTGATCACCGAGGCGGCGAAGTAGAGGACCTTCTCGAGCTCCTTGGGAGCCATGTCGAGCAGGTAGCCGATCCGGCTGGGCACGCCCTTGAAGAACCAGATGTGGCTGACCGGCGCGGCCAGGTCGATGTGACCCATCCGCTCCCGGCGGACCTTCGAACGCGTCACTTCCACGCCGCAGCGCTCGCAGACGATGCCCTTGTAGCGCACGCGCTTGTACTTGCCGCAGTAGCACTCCCAGTCCTTGGTCGGACCGAAGATGCGCTCGCAGAAGAGGCCGTCCTTCTCGGGCTTCAGCGTGCGGTAGTTGATCGTCTCAGGCTTGGTGACCTCGCCCGAGCTCCACGAGCGGATTTGCTTGGACGAGGCGAGACCGATCTCGATTGCGTCGAAGTTATTGATGTCGATCAATTCGGTTCCTTAATGCTTGTGCTTGAAAGCTTGTGTAGGGAGGACGAGGCCTTTACGCCTCGTCCTCCTCGAGGACGCCCTCGGCCTCGCCGGCCGGGACGTCGCCGTTGATCATCGGGTCGTCGCCGTCGGCGAAGTCCTCCTCCTCGAGCTCCTCGCCGGGCTCGAGGTCGGGATCCTCGGCGTCGGCCTCCTCTTCGGAGGCCTCGACCGTCTCGCCCTCGTGCTCGACCGCCTCGTCGGCGGCCTGCGCCGTCGGTCGCGCGCACGCCACTGAGGTCGATGCCGAGCTCCTCGGCAGCACGGAGCAGGTCGTCGTCCTCCTCGCGCATCTCGGCGCGCTCGCCCTCCTCGGAGACGACGTTGACGTCGAGCGCCAGCGACTGCATCTCCTTGAGCAGGACCTTGAACGACTCGGGGATCGAGGGCTCGGCGATGTTCTCGCCCTTGACGATCGCCTCGTAGGCCTTGACCCGCCCGACGGTGTCGTCGGACTTGATCGTGAGCATCTCCTGGAGGGTGTACGCGGCGCCGTAGGCCTCGAGCGCCCACACCTCCATCTCGCCGAAGCGCTGACCGCCGAACTGCGCCTTGCCGCCCAGCGGCTGCTGGGTGACCAGCGAGTAGGGGCCGGTCGAGCGGGCGTGGATCTTGTCGTCGACGAGGTGCAGCAGCTTCAGGATGTACATGTAGCCGACCGTCACCTGCTCCTCGAACGGCTCGCCGCTGCGGCCGTTGAACAGCCGTGACCTTGCCGGACGCCTGCTCGCCCTCGCGGCGCTTCTTGTCGACGTCCATCTTGATCCGGCCGGTGTGCTCGTCCTGCCAGCGGACCAGCGCGGTGTCGACGTCGGTGACCGTCGCCCCGTCGAACACCGGCGTGGCGACGTAGACCTTGCCGTTGCCGCCGTTGGCCGCCTGCTTGTACGCCTCGGAGCCGTCGTCGTACCAGCCCTTGGCGGCGACCCACCCGAGGTGGGTCTCGAGGATCTGACCGAGGTTCATCCGGCTCGGCACGCCGAGCGGGTTGAGGATCACGTCGACGGGCGTGCCGTCCTCCATGAACGGCATGTCCTCGACGTCGACGATCTTCGAGATCACGCCCTTGTTGCCGTGGCGGCCCGCGAGCTTGTCGCCCTCGGCGATCTTGCGCTTCTTGGCGACGAACACGCGCACGAGCTCGTTGACGCCCGGCGGCAGGTCGTCGCCCTCGTCACGGCTGAAGGTCTTGACGTCGATCACGACGCCGCCCTCGCCGTGCGGCACCTTCAGCGAGGTGTCGCGGACCTCGCGCGCCTTCTCCTTGAAGATCGCGCGGATCAGCTTCTCCTCGGCGGTCAGCTCGGTCTCGCCCTTCGGCGTGACCTTGCCGACGAGCAGGTCGCCGGAGGCGACCTCGGCGCCGATCCGGACGATCCCGCGGTCATCGAGGTTGCGCAGCGACTCCTCCGAGCGGTTCGGGATGTCGCGGGTGATCTCCTCGTCGCCGAGCTTCGTCGTGCGCGCGTCGATCTCGTACTCCTCGATGTGGATCGAGGTGAGCTCGTCGTCAGACACGAGCCGCTTGGAGAGGATGATCGCGTCCTCGAAGTTGTAGCCCTCCCAGGACATGAAGGCGACCAGCAGGTTCTTGCCGAGCGCCATCTCGCCCGCGTCGGTGGCCGAGCCGTCGGCGAGCACGTCGCCGGCCTTGACCGCCGAGCCGACCGTGACGATCGGCTTCTGGTGGATCAGGGTGCCCTGGTTTGAGCGCATGAACTTCTGGAGCGGGTACTCGTCCTGGCCACCGGACTTGCGGTCGACCACGATCTGCTCGGCGTCGACGTAGGAGACGGTCCCGGCGTTCTCCGCGATCACCACGTCGCCGGTGTCGATCGCCGCGCGGCGCTCCATCCCGGTGCCGACCAGCGGCGCGTCGGTCACGAGCAGCGGCACCGCCTGGGCCTGCATGTTCGAGCCCATCAGCGCCCGGTTGGCGTCGTCGTGCTCCAGGAACGGGATCATCGCCGTCGTGACCGACCAGATCTGCTCCGGGGAGACGTCGATCAGGTCGACCTCCTTCGGGCGGCACGGTCACGTAGTGGCCGGCCTGCGTGCGGCAGATGACCTCGTCGCCGGTGATCTTCCCGGAGGCGTCGACCGGCGTGTTGGCCTGCGCGATCAGCTGCTCCTCCTCCTGGGTGGCGTCGAGGTGGACGATCTCGTCGGTCACCTTGCCGTTCTTGACGACCCGGTAGGGCGTCGTGACGAAGCCGTGCTCGGAGATCTCCGCGTAGGAGGACAGCGAGCCGATCAGGCCGATGTTCGGACCCTCCGGGGTCTCGATCGGGCACATCCGGCCGTAGTGGGTCGGGTGCACGTCGCGGACCTCGATCGGCGCGCGCTCACGGGTCAGGCCACCCGCGCCGAGCGCCGACAGGCGGCGCCGGTGCCTGAGCCCGGCGAGCGAGTTCGTCTGGTCCATGAACTGCGACAGCTGGCTCGAGCCGAAGAACTCCTTCAGCGCGGCCACGACCGGGCGGATGTTGACGATCGTCTGCGGGGTGATCGTGTCGGCGTCCTCGGTGGTGAGGCGCTCGCGCACGACGCGCTCCATCCGGTAGAGCCCGATCCGGAAGGCCTCCTGGATCAGCTCGCCGACGGTCCGCAGCCGGCGGTTGCCGAAGTGCTCGTACTCGTCGAGGTGATCCTCGATCGGCTCGCGCGGGAGCACGATCGCCTCGGCCGCGTAGTCCTTGATCTCCTCGTCGGGGTGCTCGGGCATCCCGAGCAGCCGCGGCAGCGTCACCAGCTCCTTGACCAGGGCGATGATGTCGTCGTGGGTCAGGGTGCGGGTGTCGAGGTCGATGTCGAGCCCGAGCCGCGAGTTCAGCTTGTAGCGGCCGACCCGCGTGAGGTCGTAGCGCTTGGGGTCGAAGAACAGCTGGTTGAGCAGGGCCCTGGCCGCGTCGATCGACGGCGGCTCGCCCGGGCGCTGCTTCTTGAACAGCTCGATCAGCGCGCCCTCCTCGGTGCGGACCATCTCGGGGTCGGCCTCGATCGTGTTGCGGATGTAGAGCGAGTCGTCGAACAGCTTCAGGATCTCCTCGTCGGAGACGTAGCCCATCGCCCGCAGCAGCACGGTCACGGGAAGCTTGCGCTTGCGGTCGATGCGGACGTAGACGCGGCCCTTCTTGTCGATCTCGAGCTCGAGCCAGGAGCCGCGGGCGGGCATCAGGTTCGCGACGAAGACCTGCTTCTCGCGGTCCTTGGGCTCCATCACGTAGGCGCCCGGGGAGCGCACGAGCTGCGTGACGACGACGCGCTCGGTGCCGTTGATGATGAACGTGCCGCGCTCGGTCATCCACGGGAAGTCGCCCATGAACACCGACTGCTCGCGGATCTCGCCGGTCTCGCGGTTGATGAACGAGACCGTGACGGTCAGCGGGCGCGCGTAGGTCAGATCCTTCTCACGGCACTGCTCGAGGCTGGCGACGGGCTCGTCAAAGGTCAGCTCGCCGAACTGGACGGCGAGGTTTCCGGTGTAGTCCTCGATCGGCGAGACGTCGTCGATCGTCTCGCGCAGACCGCCCTTTTGCGGGTCGGTCAGCCATGTCGAAGGACTTGCGTTGGATGTCGATCAGGTTGGGGACATCGAGAACCTTGTTCAGACGCGCAAAGCTGCGGCGCGTCCGGGGGGCATGAGTGGTTGCCAAGACGGCGACTCCTCGGGCGTCGAGAGGGAGGCAGAGACCGCGCCCCTGGAGGCCTCCGCCCCACGAACAAGGCGGTCGGCTCCCAAATAAAGCGCGACCAGCAAAGATAGCACACGGCATCATGCCCTGTGCAGGACTGTCAGCTCTCACGGACCCCGCCCGCGAGGCCGCGTATGTGGCGCGGCTCCGCCTGACTTGGGCGGCTACGGCTATTGGCTGACCGGGGCAGTGTAGGGGGTTCTGCGCCTGCGAGCAAGCAAGGCGCGAAACGCAACGGGGTCCGGCGCCTCTTCCGGTGCCGGACCGTGCGTCTGCCGAGCCCGAGGGCTAATGCATGCGTGGATCTAGGTCGAGGTCGTAGACCTGGAAGTCACTGTGATTCCCACCGGGAATCAGCGTGATCTGGACCGGCTGCCAGCCCGACGTCTTGTTGGGCTGGATATTGACCGGGTCGGACAGCGTCCAGGCTGTCTGCTGTCCATGGACCTGCCCGTGTTCTGCGGGTTGCTCCACGTGTTCGTACCTGCGTACGACACGTAGAAGAACACGCCCTCAGAACCGACCACGTCGCGGATCATCGTGCGAGCGACGAGATAATCGGTCGTCACGCACACGGTTGGGCTGACCGCCTTCGAGCCGCTGGGCAGATTGAGGACGGAGCCGTCCCGCCGCCCGGCAGCGTGGTCGTGGTGATGCTGGCTCTACCGGTGAGCGTCCACCCACTCCCGTTGAAGCCACCGGCACTCTCGCCGGGCAGCGGCGTGTACCAACCGCTGTCGCCCGTGGAGAGGAACGACTGACCGAACGAGGGGTTCGAGCACATCGACGTATCGAACGATGACGCCGCGGGGCGACCATCTGTCGAGTCTGCCGAGCCCTGCGCGGGCAGCGCCACAAAAGCGGCAATGACCACCCCCAAGCTCAGATAACGACGTGCTGAAAAGGTACTGCCTCATCGTGACGCACCATCCAGGTGTGCACTGGCAGCCGAGCTATCTCGCCCCGTTGTGAGACCTCTAGCTTTGCGTCCCCGGCTCGCGCCGGGTTTGCCCTTTTCAGTTGTTTTTACACCCACGGGATCGGCCCTCGCGGACGCGCTTGAGAGCTGCGTGCCGAAATTTGGACATATGTTCGAGCGAGCCGTTCGACCAGCTAGCAAAGCTCGCAATTTCCGCCGATATAAGCGCCGACATGTCGCTTCAGCCGAGCTTGGAAGAGCAGGAGCTGCTCGCGGATTCGTTTTGCCGCGCCGTCTCGCGGATGACGCCACGCGAGCTGGCCGCGGAGATCGTTGCCGGCGCGGGGTTGATCGCCGCGACGGCCGGCGGTCAAACGAATGGCTCGTAGGCCCGTGCCGGTTGCAGTTTTTCCGCCACGCGATCGATTACAGGTCCGTGGAACAACCCGGGACTCAGCCTCTGCCAGCCCGATCACAGGAGTTGGTGATGGGGACACTCGCGCTCGCGCTGGCGGCGATGCTCATGAGCCGCTTCCACGCGCCCAAGCTCTGCTGGGACGTTGCATGGACCTCGGCGGCGTGCGGTGCGCTCGCCGGGACGCTCTTGGCGCGTGCGCGCGCGGACGCCGGCCACCGTGCTTGGACGCTGTGGGCGGTGGCCGCGGCGGCCTGGCTGTGCGGCCAGCTCGCGTGGGACGTGTACGGGATCGTCGGCTTCCCGCAATCGCCCAACTTCGCCGATGCCCTCTGGTGGGGTTTTGCGCTGCTGGCGATGGCCGCCATCCTGCGGACCCCGGGCGCGTCGCGGTCGGCGCGGATGCGCGCGATCTTCGAAACGCTGGCGCTGATCGTCGCGGCGGTCGCGGTGACCCTCGCCGAGCTCTGGGAGAACGCCGCCGATTCACAGCTGTCGACCGCGCCCAAGGTCTCCGGGTCGACGGCCGGGGCTATCCGTCCGAGCTGAGCGGCCCGGAGATCCCGGTCGAGGCCCGGATCCTCGCCGTCGCCGATGCTTACGAAGCGATGGTCACGGATCGGCCGTACCGCGACGCGATGTCGCCCGAGCAGGCAAGCACGGAGTTGCTGCGCTTCGCGGGGAGCCCGTTCGATCCGGCGGTTGTCCGCGCGTTCCTGAGCGCGCTCGAGCCTGACGAAGCCGAGGCCGCGGAGCTCGCAACGGTGGCGTAGCGGGACGGCCGAGCCTAGCGCCGGCTGGAACGGCGGCGGACTCGATGCGCTCGCGTCCGATGGCTGCGCCTCGCGCGGTGCGGTCGGGACCGCCGAGGCGCCGCCTGGCTGCTGGTAGCGACCGCGGCGCTCGAGCAAACCGGGCTCTGCGGCCCAGGGGACGTGGCGGCCCGCAGCCCCGACGCGAACGCCGCCGTGTCGGGGGTCGGACCCGCCCCGGGCGGGGAGATCCCGAACCAGTCCTGGCGGTTAGCCGGGTTGAGCTGCGGCGTCAACCACGCGTACAGGAGGACCGCGCCGACGTCGCAATCGGTGTGCCCGAGGATCGACAAGGTCTGCGCGATATAGCCCGGACGCGCGCTCGCCGCGGCCCAGTCTCGCCCTCCTCGCCGCCGCGTCTGCCAGCCAAGCTCGGTCACGTACATCGGGATGCTGGCCAGTCCGTCCGCGCGCATCGCAAGACGAGCGCTGCGCACATTCGCGAGCACTGCGCCGGGGTTGGCGGCGTATGGGTGGATTCCGACGGCCGAGATCCGATCGCGCAAGCCGGGATCCGCCGCGAGCAGCGCCGACAGAAACCACGCGGGGCGCGTGAGTCCGCCGATGATCACGCGGGCGCCCGGCTCCACCGAGGTGATGGCGGCATTCGCGCTGCTGTACAGGTCGGCGTAGAGGGCCGGGTTCGGGCCCGGATACCAGTACGCCGGGTTGTCGGGCTCGTTCCAGATCTCGTACGCCTCGACGGGCTGCGGCGTCACCTGCGGGTGCTCGAGCCAGTAAATCCCTCCGGGCCCGTAGCGGCCGGCCACCGCCCCGGCATACGAGGCGTAGTCGCTCACCGTCGCCGGCGGCGAGTGGTCCTGACCCCGAACCGATTGGGCCCATGACGTCGAGTAGTCGATGATCGGGAGCCACTGGAGGCCGTGCGCGGCGAGCGCGCCGACGATCCGGTCGTCAAAGCTCCAGTCGTAGCGGTGCAGCAACCCGATCGGCGGCTGCGGCTCGCTCTTCTCCCAGAGCGCGTCGCTGCGCACGACCGTCGCCCCGGTCTGGGCGAGCGCCGCCACCTGTTGATCGACCTGAGCGCTCGCGTACTTGCCGCCGTTGAAGAGGACCCCCGTGTTGGCGCCGAACTGCTCGGCCGCGGTCGGCGGCGGAGCGATCACCGGGAGGCCCGCCGCGCTCGCCGCGCTGGGCGGGAGCGCCAGCGTCAGCGCGATGGCGGTCGCAACCGCCGCGCGACGGCCTCTCGCAAGGCTTCGCTTGTGCTCCGGTGTGGTCAAAGCCGAGTCCGCGCGGCCGGTCGCCGGCCACGAGCAAGCAACGTGCGCCCAGGCCCCGCACTTTCACCGTCGCCCTTTGTTCGCCGCCTAGCTGAACTTGTGCTTGGTGTGGATCACGAGGGACCGGCTGCTGGGATTCAAGAAGCCGAGGCTCAGGTGGGGCCCAAGCACTTGGCGCACTGGTCGCGGCGGGAGCGGGGGTCCACACCTCTCGAACGCCGAGACGCTCGGCGCTAAGTCGTGCCGGTCGTGTAGTGGTTGGCGACCTGCGCCGAAGTAAGCGCGGCGTTGTAAACCGCCACCTCGTCGAGCCTCCCGGCGAAATAACGCTGGTTGGAATCGGCGGCCGTGTAGCCGCCGATGTAAACGCCGCCGGTTGGCGCGGTAGGCCCGGTCCGGATGTCGCTATAGACCTGCGTGCCGTCGAGATAGACGGTCGGCGAGCCAGACGCATCAAGCGTCAGCACCACGTAATGCCATCCCGGTGTCAAATTCGCACCTGTGTCTATCCACCGCACCTCCTCGAATAGCACAACCAGATGCGACCCCGCACCGTCAAACGTGCCATTGCCCACACCGATCCCGTAACCATTTGAGCCATTTCCAACCATCACGAACGCGCCCTTAGCAGAACTTCCCGGCACGTAAGCCCAAGCCTCGACCGACGCGTTCGTTGCGCCCAACCCACTCGGCACACCCGCAACCGCATCCGAACCCGCCGCTCCGTCGAAACTAACCGAAGTATCCGGATCGCCCGCCAACGCACCCGGCTGCCCCAAGGTAAATCCACCGTGATAGGTCCCATTATCAGAACCCTTTGAATCACACGCCACATTCCCCGACGACTCCCCGAGCCGCCAATACGCCTGCACCCCAGAAGTCCCCAACACAGCACCGCTATACGTCGACGTCCTAGGCGAACACGTTGAGCCGCTGCCACCGCCGGTCGTGTAGTGGTTGGCGACCTGCGCCGAAGTAAGCGCGGCGTTGTAAACCGCCACCTCGTCGAGCCTCCCGGCGAAATAACGCTGGTTGGAATCGGCGGCCGGTAGCCGCCGATGTAAACGCCGCCGGTTGGCGCGGTAGGCCCGGTCCGGGTGTCGCTATAGACCTGCGTGCCGTCGAGATAGACGGTCGGCGAGCCAGACGCATCAAGCGTCAGCACCACGTAATGCCATCCCGGTGTCAAATTCGCACCTGTGTCTATCCACCGCACCTCCTCGAATAGCACAACCAGATGCGACCCCGCACCGTCAAACGTGCCATTGCCCACACCGATCCCGTAACCATTTGAGCCATTTCCAACCATCACGAACGCGCCCTTAGCAGAACTTCCCGGCACGTAAGCCCAAGCCTCGACCGACGCGTTCGTTGCGCCCAACCCACTCGGCACACCCGCAACCGCATCCGAACCCGCCGCTCCGTCGAAACTAACCGAAGTATCCGGATCGCCCGCCAACGCACCCGGCTGCCCCAAGGTAAATCCACCGTGATAGGTCCCATTATCAGAACCCTTTGAATCACACGCCACATTCCCCGACGACTCCCCGAGCCGCCAATACGCCTGCACCCCAGAAGTCCCCAACACAGCACCGCTATACGTGGACGTCCTAGGCGAACACGTTGAGCCGCTGCCACCGCCGGTCGTGTAGTGGTTGGCGACCTGCGCCGAAGTAAGCGCGGCGTTGTAAACCGCCACCTCGTCGAGCCTCCCGGCGAAATAACGCTGGTTGGAATCGGCGGCCGTGTAGCCGCCGATGTAAACGCCGCCGGTTGGCGCGGTAGGCCCGGTCCGGGTGTCGCTATAGACCTGCGTGCCGTCGAGATAGACGGTCGGCGAGCCAGACGCATCAAGCGTCAGCACCACGTAATGCCATCCCGGTGTCAAATTCGCACCTGTGTCTATCCACCGCACCTCCTCGAATAGCACAACCAGATGCGACCCCGCACCGTCAAACGTGCCATTGCCCACACCGATCCCGTAACCATTTGAGCCATTTCCAACCATCACGAACGCGCCCTTAGCAGAACTTCCCGGCACGTAAGCCCAAGCCTCGACCGACGCGTTCGTTGCGCCCAACCCACTCGGCACACCCGCAACCGCATCCGAACCCGCCGCTCCGTCGAAACTAACCGAAGTATCCGGATCGCCCGCCAACGCACCCGGCTGCCCCAAGGTAAATCCACCGTGATAGGTCCCATTATCAGAACCCTTTGAATCACACGCCACATTCCCCGACGACTCCCCGAGCCGCCAATACGCCTGCACCCCAGAAGTCCCCAACACAGCACCGCTATACGTCGACGTCCTAGGCGAACACGTTGAGGTCGTGAACATCTGGTCCGATCCGTACGTCGTGGCGGACGCATTGGTTGCTTCGACCCTGTAGTGATACGTCGTTCCGGGCGACAGGGCACTAAGGCCGGTCGACTCGTTCTGACTAGTTGTTCCCGAACCTGCGCTGGGGTCGGGTGGGGCTGGTGACTGCGATCCGTACTTTGTGGAGGTCCCGTAGTCGAAGTGATACGTGGTCGACTGGCCATTCGGGTTGACTGTGCCGGACACCGTTGCCGTCGTCGTTCCAACACCGCTTGAGGAACCGGTAGTGACGACCGGCGCGCTACCTGCGCCGCAGCTGGGGAACTTAAACGAGCCGATTCTTGTGTGCCAGTTGAAGGAGCCGTTCGCGGGCAGGTACTCGTTCACGTACCAGAACGTGCAATCGTCGGCGGGGTCGACGGACATCTCGCTGTAGTCACCCCAGCGGGTCAGTCCGCCCGTCTGGGAGCCGGCCCCGGTGAAGATCGTTGTCTCCCCCTGGGGCATCGTCCCCACCGGGTCGCTCACTAGGCGACCTGTGTACGCGAGGCCGGGATGCAGCGAGTGCTCGAGGTGCTGTAGCCGAGCCCCATGTCGCCCGAATGGTCGATCGCGATCGAGCCCATCCACCGGTAGGTGCTATCGGGTGCGTAGGTCCCCTGCTGAAAGACGCTCAGCGAGCCTCCACTCGGGCGCAGCTCATACCAGCGCATCCCGACCGAAGTGCCTGAAGTCACGGCGTGGGACACGACCATCGCCTCGTGGGCGCCGAAGTTGCGATAGGCGAGGCGAAACATCAGCCGGTCGGCCAACGAGTCGAGCTGTACGTGGGTGCCCGACTGTGGGATGCAGGTCCCCCCTCCACAGGCCTCCGAGAACGAATTGACCGCGAGGTTGGTGGGGCCGGTCAATGTGCTGTTGGCCGGCGTGGTCCAGTCGACGTGGAACTTCCAGTAACCCAGCGCATTTGCCTGGCTGGGAGAGATGCCAACGAACCATTCCGGCTCGCCGGCGGGGGGCGGAGTCGTGCCGTCGAGCGTCGCCGGCAGAACCGATCCCTGGGCGCTTGACGGCGTGAAGCACTGCTGGCCGGCGGCCGCTCCGGTCAGCATCGCCGCCCGGTTGAGCGCGCACATCTCGGCGCCCAAGAACGTATTGCCCTGGAACTGGTTGAAGGACAGGTAGTAGGCGTCGGGCCAGACGCCCATCTTCGGGTAGTCGGGGAAGTTGCTGTACTGGAAGCTGTACCGGTGCCAGCTGCCGGTCGCGTCGCTCGACGAGGACACTGCCACGCAATCGAGATACGGCGTCGTGCTGACCGAGATCTGCTGGATCACCCAACGCTGGCTGATCGTGTCGAAGAGGATGGTCCCGTCCCCGTCGTTGTTGCTCTGGCAGCCACCGCCGAATCCCGACCACAGCGTGTTGGTGGCCTCGGGGGCAAGCAACAGGCTCCCGGTCTTGGAGTAAACCGCCAGCTCGGTGTTGACCAGCTCGACGAACTGGGTTGGCCCGGCGGCTCCGTCGTCGTCGGGTGGGGCCGAACCGTTGGCGGAAATGCCGTCGAAGTTGGAGATCGTCGAGAGAGCGAGTGGAGACGACGACTTCGGGCCGCTCGTGTTCTGTGCTGAGTTGTGCGAGGAGGCCGATGGTCCCGGAGGCACGGGCCGGACGGGGTGCGCCTTACCCGGGGTGTGGCTCGGCGGCAGCGACCGCAACGGCGGCGAGGTGTCGTGATGCACGGCGGGCACCGAGTCGGGGGAGGGAGCAGCAGCGGCCGCCGAGGCTGGCGACCGACTAGCTTCAGCAGGCGAGGCGAGTACGTCCGCCACCACAAATCCGGCACAAACCAGGGCCGCCGCCAAGCATCGTCCGATGAGCTGCCTAGCAGCAGGCGATCGGGTTGTGCGACTGATCGTTGGCCCCCCCATTTTTGTTCCCAACTCCGCTGGCGAGCTGTCTGCCTGGCTCCGACGGTCGTGTATAGCACCATCCAGGCGACCCGGGCTGCGATTTTGGCCAGCCGCTCGAACTTGAACCGGACGTCGCGTGCATGTCGTCCTTTGCGAGGGTCATCATCCGCACGCTCCCAGTCAACGCCGGTGCGTCAAGGAGAGAGCGATGCGGATCAAGGATCCACTGCGGCATTTCCCGCACTATCAGGACTCGGGCTCGAAGTCGTCCCCGTACGCCGGGGGCAGCAGCTTCATGGAGCGAGTGTCCGAGGCCGTCGCGAGTGGCATGGGCACCGTCGGTTTCCTGCTGGTGAGCTCCGGGCTGATCGTCGGCTGGGTGCTCGCCAACCACGTGATCCACTTCCTGAGCAACTCGTGGACCGGCTTGCTGAACG
Organism: uncultured Solirubrobacterales bacterium; assembly: GCA_963826395.1. Classification (GTDB taxonomy): domain Bacteria; phylum Actinomycetota; class Thermoleophilia; order Solirubrobacterales; family Solirubrobacteraceae; genus Palsa-465. The sequence continues at coordinate 63,441 of CAWGWP010000004.1, forward strand.
GGAACGGGTTCGATCCCGCACCGTTCATCCTGCTGAACCTGCTGTTCTCGGCCGTCGCGTTCTATACCGGCGCGCTGGTGATCATTGCCCAAAAGGCGCAAACCAGGACGGACAAAGCCAACGAGGAGGCTGCGGCCAAGCACCGCGACGAGATCTCCCAGGAGCAGAGCGACCTACTCAAGAAGAACACCGAGCTCACCCAGCAGATCCACACGTTGGCCGAGCAGCTGACGGCGCTGACCGAGGAGGTCCACAACGCGACGTGCCCTGGCCGTGCGGCGGCAGGACCGGCGCCCGCCTCAAGCTAGGGATCGGGCGCGCCGGCAATCCGGCGCGCCCGCATGCCAGCTACTTCAGCTCGACGCTCGCGCCGGCTTCCTCGAGCTTCGGCCTTGAGCTTGTCGGCCTCCTCACGCTCGATGCCCTCCTTGACCGGCTTGGGGGCCTCGTCGACGAGCGCCTTGGCCTCCTTCAGACCGAGTCCCGTGGCCGCGCGGACGACCTTGATCGCCTGGATCTTCTTGTCGCCGGCAGCGGTCAGGATCACGTCGAACGTGGTCTGCTCCTCGGCCTCGCCGCCGCCATCGGCGGTCGCCCCGGCTGCCGCCGGCGCCGGGGCGGCAACCGCAGTCGCGGAGACGCCGAACGCCTCCTCGAGCGCCTTGATCCGCTCTGAGAGCTCGAGCACCGAGATGCCCTTGAGCTCGTCGATCCACTCTTGAGTGCTGGTAGCCATGCTTCCTCCTTACGCCGCCGACGATTCCGCGTCGGGGGCGGCTTCTGGTTCAGTTTCTTCCGAAGATTGAGCGTCTGCGGGTGCCTCCGCTTCCGGCTCTGCGGGTGCCTCAGCCTCCGGCTCTGCCGCTGCCGCTGCTTCCTGCTCAAGCGGAGTGCCGTCCGCGTCGGAGGCACTCGCGCCCACGGCCGCTGCCTCTCCGTCGGCGTCTGAGGCGCGCTGTGCCTCTGACGTGGATGGCATCTCCGCGA
>CAWGWP010000005.1:0-649999 GCA_963826395.1 uncultured Solirubrobacterales bacterium
GACTCAAAAAACCCAGCAAATGCTGGGTTTTTTGTTGGGCGAGACCTATCGAACTTGGGAAGCGATTGGGCAGTAACTGCCGAATCGATTCGGTTGTGGCCGCCGATAGCGCCCAGAATGAGCCGCTGAGCGGGGATTTCCTACGGTGCACCGCACCGGCGGCGTCGGTGAGGGCTCAGGTTCCGGCCCGAGGGCCCAACCAGAATCCTTGCTCGCTGCCGGAGTTCGACACAGCGACGCAAGCACCACGGATGGTCCTCCCTGCCCCATCCGAACCCCCGCCAGACGGGATTGGGCCTGAGTCGCCGCGTCCCTTCCGGGCGAAGAGCGGTCATCTGGTCGAATCGGTGAACGCGACCGCGTTGGCGATGAAGCACTCACAAGCCTCGAGTCCGCGAACGGGCTCGCCGGCGCCGGGTATCCCGTCCGCGTCTGCGATGCCCTGGCGATCGTTAGCCGAGACCGCGCTAAATCCGGGCAGAGCCCATGCGCGAGTTCCGCGCATCGGAGGGGAGGCGACCAATGCGGGCGAAAGGCCTGCTGGCTGGCAAGGCAGGTGATCGTTGACTTCGAGCCATCGGCTCCGCGTCTAGGGTTGGCTGAGTAGTCGTCGGACGGTGTCGAGGATGATCTCGCGGTGTGCGTCGCGGTCGCGCGCGCGGGCGTCGGCATCGGTGAGGAACTGGGGCGTGGTGATCGTCCAGCCGACGGCGACACTCTCGATGAGCGTCAGGATCTGTTGCGGGGCGAGCCGTTTGGTGGCGTGCCCGGCTTGCTGAGCCGTTTCGATAGCGGCGAGTCTGCGTGTGTAGGAGTCGAGTCGCTTGGCGTAGGCGGTGGGCGTGGAGCGTCCCTCGAGCCCGGCCCATTGCACGAGTCGCACGAGCTCTGGGTGCTCGGTGTGATAGTCGAACAGCCGGCCGGCGTAGGCGGGTAGGTCGTCCGGGTCGACCGGCAGCGTCGCTTCGATGATCGCCCCGATGTGGGTCTCCAGGACGGCGTCGAAGAGGCCGTCCTTGTCGCCGAAGTAGTCGTAGATCTGTCGTTTGTTCGCCTGGGCGGCTGCGGCGATCCGGTCCACACGGGCGCCGGCGATCCCGCGCGCGGCGAACTCGGCCGTCGCGGCGGCCAACAGCCGGCGCTTGGTCGCCGCCGAGTCCCGGCGCGGCTTCGGTGATGACGGTTCGTCCAACAGCTCCACTATCGCAAACCATCCGGATGGTTTGACAACGCTCGACTTGGCCTGTAAGTTCGCACCATCTAGTTGGTTTCTAGCGTGCCGCGGTGCGGTTGAAGGAGTGATTCGAGCATCCCGATGTCTGACTCTGGCGATGGTGAGTCCACCCCGGGGGGCGTCCAGCTCAGCCCGGTGGCGGTGGTCACGCGGTTCCTTGAGGAGGTGGTCAACGGCGGCGATTTCGCGCTCGTGGACGAGCTGTGGGCCGAGGAGATGGCCTGGCATGGCGGCAGCCTTGGCGAGTTCAACGGTCGCGAGGAGTGGAAGGCGTTCAGCGCTGCCGCCGGCGTCGGCGCGTTCACGGACATGCACCTCGAGATCGAGGATGTCGTCGCCGACGGCGAGAAGGTGGCGGTCCGGTTCACCAACAGCGGGACCCACACTGGCGCTTTCATGGGCGTTCCCGCGACCGGCAAGCACGCCGAATGGCCCGGCATCGGCCTCTACACCGTGCGCGGCTCGCAGATCGTCGACGCCTGGTTCGGCGAGGACATGCTCGGGCTCCTCCTGCAGCTCGGCGCGATCACGCTCCCGACGGACCAGACCTGAGCCCTCCCACCGCGATCGCCGACCGAGGAATTCACACGTGAGCGACGCCAATCTCCCCGTCCCGTTCAGGCGCCGCGCCCGCGCGCGCCTGACCCAGCTGATCTACCCGTACGTGATTCGCGTGGACAAAGAGCTTCACTTCGCGACCCGCCCGATCGCAACACCCACGGAGATTGGGGTCCCGACGCGCCACGGCAAGATCCGCTGCCTGGTCTACCGGCCGCATCGCGACGCCCCGCTCGCGGGCAATCCTCCGGTGCACCTCGAGATCCACGGCGGCGGGTTCGTTGCGCGCGACCCTGAGCAGGACACGCACATCGCGAACTTCATCGCCTCCGAGGTCGGCGCGGTCGTGGTCAGCGTCGACTACGACGCCGCGTCCCAGGCGCAGTACCCAAAGGCCGAAGAGGAGTGCTACGACGTCGCGGAATGGATCGCCGGCAACGGCACCGCCAACGGCTGGGACGGGTCTCGACTATCCGTTCTCGGTGTGAGCGCCGGCGGGAAGTTCGCGATCAGCGTCGCGCAGCTGGCCTACGACACGCAAGCGTTCGCTCTGCGCGCGTTGACGCTGGCCTACGCCGCCGCTGACGTCACCCGCACGGACCGGACATCACCCAAGAAGAGGCCGATGGTGTCGGCCGCGGTCCAGCGGTTGGCGGCAGACACCTACTTCCCGGACGTCGCTCGCCGAACCGAGCCGCTGGCTTCGCCGCTCCTCGATCAGCAGCTCGCGCTCAAGGTCCCGGCCACGCTGATCCTCACCGGTGAGTACGACACGCTCGGCCCGGAACTCGATCGGATGGCCAACGACCTGGCCGCCGGGGGCGTGAACGTGACCCACCACATGTTTCCGAAGACCGACCACGGCTTTCTGCACTACAAGCCGGTCGAGACCGCGCGCCAGGCCATGAGCATGATCGAGCAGCACCTGCTGACCAATCTCGGCGAGACGCCCGGCCCCGCACGGTCAGCTGACCGGGCGGCCGGCCAGCAATCGGCGCGTTCCTAATGGATCCCGTCCTTACCAGTTCGCGTCGCCCAATTCGGCTGTTCGCCGTGATCGCCGTCCTCTTTGCCGCGGCGGCAGCTGCTCCAGACGCCCCGGGAGCACGACCGGTGGCGTCGGCCGCGGTGGCCCGGAGACACTTGGTCCGGATCCTCGTCCTCTCGGGCCGCTCGGATCTGATCGCGGGCGGCGAGGTGTTGGTGGCGATCCAGGTGCCTCGGGGCATCAATCCGAAGACGCTGCGCGTCACCCTCGGTCGGCGGAATGTCCGGACACGGTTCGCCCGTCGGGCGAACGGCCAATTCGAAGGACTACTCACCAACTTGAAGCTGGGCAGGAATGTCGTGAGAGCGGTGCTGCCAAACGGCTACGGCGCCCGGATCGCGATCACCAACCACCCCAACGGCGGGCCGGTGTTCTCCGGTCCGCAGATCGAGCCGTGGACCTGCGAGCCAGGCGCGCTTGACAGGAAGTGCGACCGGCGGCCACGGATCAGTTACCTCTACCGATCGACGGACCCGACCAAAACTGGACTGCAGCCCTACGACCTGGCGAATCCGCCGTCCGACGTCGCGATGACAACCACCGACGCCGGGGTTCGTGTCCCGTTCATCGTGCGCGAGGAGACCGGCTTCGAGGACCGCGACGCCTACCGAACCGAAGTCCTCTACAAGCCCGGGCAAACGTGGGCACCGTGGAACCCGCAGTCGCAGTGGAACCACAAGCTGCTGATCATGCACGGCCAGAGCTGCCACACCGACTTCGGCGTGTCCACCCCCGAATTCGACGACAAGACCCTCTCGCAGCTGCTGTCGAGCCAGACCGGGACCACGGTTCCCGAAAATCCGGCGATCCCGGATTCATCGCAGGTGGCGCTCGGGCGCGGATTTGCGGTGATGTCGACCGCGCTCGACAACTCAGGCGTCGACTGCAACCCCGTCCTGCAAGCAGAGTCGCTGATGATGGCCAAGCAGCACCTGACCGACGAGTACGGCCAGATCCAGTTCACCATCGGCACCGGCTGCTCCGGCGGATCGCTCGCTCAGCAATGGATCGCCAACGCCTACCCCGGCATCTACCAGGGCATCATCCCGCAGTGCTCGTTCCCCGACGCGGGATCGAGCGCACAAGAGGTCGCCGACGACATGCTCCTGGTCAACTACTTCAACCACGCCTCAGGCTGGACCGCCCTCCAGCAAGCCCAGGTCGCGGACGCCGGAGGCGACATCCTGAACACCAGCATCAACGCCTCAGGCTTCGGCCCGCTACTGGTAGCCGCTCCCAACCCCCCCTGCCTCGGCATTACCCGCGCCCAGGAGTACGACGCGATGACGAACCCGCGCGGAGTGCGCTGCGGCATCCTGGACTGGAACATCAACCTTCTCGGGCCGCAACCAAAGAACGTCTGGCACGCGCAGGAGAAAGCAATCGGCCGCGGCTTCGCCGGCAACCCGATCGACAACGTCGGCGTCCAGTACGGACTTGGCGCGCTCAACGCCGGCCAGATCAGCGTCACTCAGTTCCTCGACCTGAGCGCCAACATCGGCGGCCTCAACGAGGACTTCGAGCCACAGCCGCGGCGGATGGCCGCCGATCAGCCGGCGCTCGCCAACGCATACCGCGACGGCTTCATCAACGAGGCCAACAATCTCAACCAGGTCGCGATCATCGATCTGCGCGGACCCAACGCACCCGGGCTCGCCCACGACAGCTACCACACGTTCGCCACCCAAGCCCGGCTCGATCGCAACTTCGGCACCCACGCCAACCAGGTCATCTGGGAAGGACCCATAACGCTCTTCGGCGACAACTACTTCGACGACCAAGCGCTCATAGCGATGGACAACTGGCTCTCCGCGGTCACGCGAGACACGAGCTCCCGAACCCTGCCGCAGAAGATCATCGCCGACAAGCCAGCCGACATCACCGACGAATGCAGCAACGGCAACGGGGTCAAACTCAGCTCAACAACATGCCCCGCGAGCGTCGTGCCCGTGTACGGCACCCCACGCATGAGCGCAGGCGAATCGGTCGCGACCGACCAGAGCAAGTGCGCCCTCGTCCCACTCAACCGCAGCTCCTACGCGGTCACCTTCACCGATGCCCAATGGGCCCAAATGCAGCAGACATTCCCACAAGGTGTGTGCGACTACTCCAAGCCCGGCATCGGCCAACAACCCGCCCTTCCATGGCTGACCTACCAGAACGCACAAGGCAACGTGATCTACGGCGGGCGGTCGCTCGGACCACCGCCGGTCTCGGTCCCCTTCGGACCGACCCGGCCCTAACGGCGTCTTCGGTCGACATCCCCGCTTGACCCAAAACGGCGCTCCGTAAGGATGCACGCAAACCGCGCATACGAGGGAAGGCGACGGCGGTCGAGGGATGCTCGTCGCGACGCGAATGCAGGTCCGGCTGGGAGATCCGTGGCGCCAGTCGTTGACGGCTGACTCTGCTGCTTTAAGGATCGGAACGGCGACTGTTATGCATTCCGTTGAAAGCTTGGAAACGCGTCAGTTCGGTTCGCTCGTTGTGGCCCACACACCCATCAGGATCGGGTGAGCGAAAACGGCCGGAGTGGTCGCCAGTTCCTCGGCAATGCGTTGTTGGAGAGTGTCTGCGCCGACCTCCGCGGCAGTGGCCACGCCGCTACGCTCGATCAGGGGCAAGGCCGTTCTCACGATCCCCGCGAGGATCGCTGCGCCATCCGGATCATCGGGCCCAAAGTGCGGCTGCACGCCGAGCATCCCCCGGGGTCGTAGGCCTGCGTCTAGCAGCGTTGCCCAGAGCCGCGGCCCGAGCGCGGGGTCGATGCCCGCTGCGGTGAACGCTTCGCTGAGCCATGACAATGATTGGGTTACGAGCGGGGTCGGGGGAAGCGCGCGGGCGCTATCGAGATCGAACTCGATCGGCACCACCACCCCGCCCGGCCGCAACGACGCGGCCTGCGTCCGCAGCACCGCCGCCGGATCAGGCACATACATCAGAACAAGCCGCCCGATGATCGCGTCAAACGGCCCATCAGCCGCGTGGTCATGGATATCGCCGACCACGAACCGGATGTTGGACAGACCACGCTCGGCTGCCCGAGCAGTCGCCCTCAAGACAGAATCGCTCGATTGATCGACCCCGATGACCTCGCCAGCCGGGCCCACGAGCTCGGCGGCGACGAACGCCACATCCCCAGCGCCTGAACCCAAGTCGAGAACCCGCATCCCTCGACCCACGCCCGCGGTCGTGAGGATGTCGCGGGTCGCGGGGGCTAGCACCCTCCCCTGCAGGTCTAGCCGCTTTAGCTCAGCGGCGTCGCTTCCCAGCTGGTAGCCGGGTTTCGCGCTGCCCATCAGACTCCTCGCATTCGACCCGATCAGTATCCCAATGCTCATCCGTACGCGATCACCGAGGCTGACGAGGAGCTATCGACACGGGTGGCCAGCGGCGCTACTACATCGCCCTGAGAACGCGAAACGCCGAGCCCGCACTCTCGCTGATCAGCACGACCGGCGGCCTCGCGTTTGACGAGGCCGAGATCGCCGCTTCCAACGAGAGCAACACTGTTGGCAACCGCGCTCGCTCCATCGACGAACAGGAGCGCACACATGGGTGGAGCGGACTGCTCAGATGGAACGGTTACGAGCACGTCGGCGGCGCCGACGGACGGGCCGATCACCACCGGCACGCGACAGTCACGATGCCCGCGCTGACCCGAATGCAGGTCCCGACCGTCCGGGCGGTCAGAGTCGCGCTCCTCGCCACAAGCGCATCCGGCCGACTGCACCGGCGCCTGTCGCGGCCGGCGGCCCTCCTTACGCATAAGACGGCGTACCAGCACGGCTTTGATCTCCGCGCCGGCTCCGTCGTCCTTTCGCCGAACCTGGTGTCGGACGTTTCACAGGACCGATCCCCCGGTAGCGTCGAGCACCTGGCCGGTGATCCAGCGGGCGTCCTCGGATGCCACGAATGCGACGACGTCGGCCACGTCGGCGGGCGTTCCGATGCGGTTGAATGCCGAGGCCGCGGCGGCCATGGCACGGGACTCGTCGCTGGCCCGAAGCCATGCTGCGTTCATGTCGGTGTCGACCAGCCCGGATGCGATCACGTTGACGGTCACGCCCTGTGGCGCCAGCTCCTTCGCGAGGGTGCGCGTCATCGCTTCTACGGCGGCCTTGGTCATCGTGTAGGCGAGCAGGTTCGGCCACGCTTGCCTGGTGACACCTGAGGAGATCGAGATGACGCGGTCTCCTTTGCCCATCCGCTCCGCCGCTCGCTGGGTGAGGAAGAAGACCGCCCGAGCGTTGATCGCGAACTGCTGGTCGTAGAGTTCCGGCGTCGTCTCGGCAATTGCTGCCTGCGGCGAGATGCCGGCGTTGTTCACCAGGATGTTGAGACGCGTGCTGCCGTGACGTCGGAGCTCAGCGTCGAGGCGCGCGAACATCTCGGCGCCGTCGCCGAGGTTCTCGAGGGCCTGTCCAAGCACGAACGCATCGCCACCGCGGCTCTTGATCTCCTGCGCCGTCTCGTTCGCCGCGTCCTCGTTGCTGCCGTAGTGGACCGCGATCAGCGCACCGTCGGCCGCGAGCCGCGTCGCGATGCCGCGCCCGATCCCGCGCGAAGCTCCTGTTACCAAGGCCGTCTTGCCAGTCAGTCGACCCATCTCGGGCACCTTTCTGTAATGAGCGACACAGAACCCTCCGAGACCATACCACGTTCTGTGTCGGTCGTTATAGAATGATGGCCTGATGGCTCGACCGCGCGGATTTGACCGAGACCAGGCGCTCGAAACGGCGATGCGCCTGTTCTGGGAGCGGGGCTACGAGGAGACCTCGATCAGCGACCTAACCACGGCGATGGGCATCGCGTCACCGAGTCTGTACGCCGCGTTCGGCGACAAGCAACGCCTCTTTGAAGAGGCCGTCGAGCGCTACGCGAGCGGACCCGGAGCCGTTGTCGCCAGCGCGCTGACCGAGCCGACCGCCCGTCAGGCGATCGAGCGGGCCCTCACCGACGCGGCGCGCCTCTACGCCGCGGACGAGCGTCCGCCCGGCTGCCTGATCGTGAACGAGCCCCGGCTGACGGACCGCCGCGACAAGTCCGACGCCGCCGTCCTCGATCGCCTCAGGCGCGGTGTAGCCGAGGGCGACGTTCCCGCTGACACCGACGTCGAGGCGCTGGCCGCCTTCCTCTGCGCCGTGGTAACCGGCATGTCCGCCAGAGCTCGCGACGGCGCTAGCCCCGAGGAGCTCGCGGCCGTCGCCCGGACTGCCATGCGCGCGGTGCCAAATCGAGCACGCGGGAAGCGCGAACCGCGAAATGCCGGCTAAAGCCTCTCGAGACGACCACTTCGGAACGATCTCGATCGTGTCGCGACGCTCCGAGCTGAGTATCGCGACGTCGGCGAAGCGGTGTCTTGGCCGTTGCCCGCAGCGACCTCCTTGTCGCCACGGCCGCGGACGGGCCACGCTACCCCTGGGGCCGCGGTCTCAGCCCCTCCCGGCCGCGCAGCGCGAGACGGTGTCCGCGACCGGACAGGAAGGCCTTCGGGTCGCCAAAGCGGGAGCTCGTGGTGAGTGGAACTCGCGCGCGCCTCGCTCCGATCGAGCGAGGCCAACGCGGTGGCGGGACTACGGGTCTGCGGCTGAGTGACGCAGATGGCGGCTCACGTCGCCGACGAGGTCGGTCCGGACGCGCCGCTCTACGAAACGCCACTTTCCGTCGGCCCGCTCGAAGCGGTCGTGGTACCGACCACTGACGATGAGTTGGAGCGCGAGGCCGGGCGCCGCCTGGAGCGCGGTGAAGTACGCGCGGGACGCCGCCGTGCCGGCCTCTTCGTCGACCTCGATGGCGAGATTGGTCGTGAGGTGCTTCGTCCGGGGTGTGCCGTCGTCGTAGACGATGACGTTGTCTCGGAGCATCTTCTCGATGGCGTCGGCGCCGCTCACCGTCCCAGCAGCCCCCGTCAACATGGCGTGGGCTAGCAGCCGGCCGACAGCGGCGAAATCGCCGTCGTCCACGAGCTCGGCGTAGGTTGCGATCAGGCGTTCGATCGCTCGGTAGCTCGATTCTTGATCGGCGGTGCTCACGCGATGCGAGCGTAGGCGAGACCAGAACGCGACGCCACCTGAGCCCGTCCCGCCCTCACGCCCGGATACCGCGAAAGGCGGAGAAGCGGCGCACGACGCCGAGGTGCGCAGCCAGGCTGGTGGTCGTCGCTATGTGCGTCGGCGCGTCGTGGCTCGGCGGGGTGCTCGGGGCGTGGTCGTGGGCGACGTGAGGGAGATCAAGCCGTTGTTGATGATTTGGGCTGCGCGTTGTACGTCGGCGCTGATCGCCTCGTGGGCCTTGGCGGGTGAGCGTGTGCCGTCGAGGTATCTGCGCATCGCGAGGCGTTGGACGCTCCAGAGCCCGATCAGCGCGGTGGCCGCGATTTGCGGCTCGGGGTCGTCCGGCGTCATTCCGGCTCGATCGGCGATCAGTTGAGCGGCGATGACGATGAGTTGAGCCGTCATGTCGTTCTCATATCCGCGCAGTGACGGTGTGGCTTCGATCAGATCGCGGAAGCGCTGGAAGGCGGCAGCGGCTTGCGCTGGGTCGTCCTGGGAGGCGAGCCAGGAGGTGTGTGCTGCGAGTTCGTCGTCGAGGACTCGCATCGTCGCCTCCAGCGGTGTGACTCCCTGGTCGAGTAGGGCGGTCCGCAGCGAGGCGATGGTGGCGTCCAGGCGGTCGAGGACGAGCGACTCTTTGGTCGGGAAGTAGTTGAAGACCGTCTTCTCGGAGACCCCGCATGCTTCTGCGACGTCGGTCACGCGGAAGCCGTCGAAGCCGCGCTCGATGAACATCTCGGTCGCGGCGTCGGTCAGCTGCTGGCGCATCAGGCGCTTCTTGCGCTCGCGCAGTCCTTCCGCTTCGGGCGTCTCAGATCGAGGGGCCGTCCAGTCAACCGTCCGGGATGTCATGTCCTTCATTCTAGTTCAGGGACACGACAACTTCTGCTACAGTATTTTTCCTGTCGCTGAACTATTGCGGAACGTGACGACGACCCTCATCACCGGAGCAAACAGGGGCCTCGGCTTTGAGGTTGCCCGTCAACTAACGGCCGCCGGCCATCGCGTGTGGATCGGCGCGCGCAGCCCCGCACGCGGCCAGGAGGCGGCCGACGCCGTGGGGGCCAGGTTCGTGCAGCTCGACGTCACCGATGACGCCTCGGTGGCCGCGGCGGTCGAGACGGTCGGCGCGTTGGACGTGCTCGTCAACAACGCGGGTATCAGCGGCGGACGCATCGGTCCCAGAGAGGCGACGCCCGACGACATGCGCGCGGTCTTTGAAACGAACGTGTTCGGAGCGGTCCGCGTCCTGCGCGCGTTCATCTCGCTGCTCGAGAAGTCCCCCGCGGCCGTGGTGGTCAACGTCTCAAGCGGCGTTGGGTCGCTCGGCCATGCTTCGGACCCGGAGAGCCCCTGGAGCGAGGCGAACTTTCCCGTCTACGCCTCGTCCAAGGCGGCGCTGAACATGCTGACGATCCGGTACGCCGCCGCTTTCCCGAGGATGCGTATCAACTCGGTCGATCCCGGCTACACCGCAACCGACTTCAACCAGCATCGAGGGACGCAGACCGTCGAGCAGGGCGCTGAGGCGATCGTCCGCTACGCGCTGATCACAGGCGCCGGCCCGACCGGCGGGTTCTTCGACGCGAACGGCATCGAGCCCTGGTGAACCGAACGCCAACCGAGAGGAAGTTCAATGAGCGCTGATATCGATCGTGACGCCGAGTCGCGCATCGCCCTGATTACGGGCGCGAACCGAGGGATCGGTCGCGCTACTGCGCTGGCACTCGCCCGCGACGGTGTCGATGTGATCATCACCTACCGCTCCCACGCCGAGGAGGCCGACGAGGTCGTCGCGGCGATCGGTGAGCTCGATCGAAAGGCGGTCGCGCTTCAGCTCGACACCGGCGCCGTCGACTCGTTCGACGCTTTCGTCTCGGCGGTCACCGGCGCGCTCCGCGAGACCTGGGGTCGCGGCAGCTTCGAGTACCTCATCAACAACGCCGGAATGCAGATCACGGCATCGTTCGCCGACGCCACCGAGGAGGGGTTCGACCGCATGGTCGACGTGCACCTCAAGGGCGTCTTCTTCCTCACCCAGAAGTTAGTGCCGCTGCTGGCCGACGGCGGCTCGATCGTCAACGTCTCGAGCGGCACAACCCGCGTCTATACGCCGGAGCGGATCGTGTACGGAGCGGTCAAGGGCGCTATCGAGGTATTCAGCCGCTACCTCGCGCAGGAGCTCGGCCCGCGTGGCATCAGGGTCAATGTGATCGCGCCGGGGGCGACGGCCACTGACTTCAGCGACGGCGTCCTGCGCGACAGCCCGGAACTTCAAGACATCATCACCTCGGTCACCGCGCTCGGACGCTACGGCGGTCCCGAAGACATCGCCCTCGCGATCACCGCGATCGTCAGCGATTTCAATCGCTGGGTGACCGGCCAGCGGCTCGAGGTTTCGGGCGGGATGCATCTCTAGTCATGGCAGCTCAATTCGAAGGAAAGACTGCCCTGATCACCGGCGGCGGGACAGGCATCGGACGTGCCTCGGCGTTGGCGTTGGCGGCCGAGGGATGCTCGGTAACGGTCTGCGGTCGCACCACAAGCACGCTTGAGGAGACCGTCGGCCTCGTCGAGGCCGCGGGCGGAGCTGCCCGCTCCGTCCGGTGCGACGTCTCAGACGAGCCCGCGGTCCGGGCGGCGGTAGAAGCCGCCCGCGGCGATGACGGTCGCCTCGACTTCGGTGTGAACTGCGCCGGCGTCAGCGGCGGCGGCGAGCTCCAACCGACCGCCGAATACGCAACGGAGAAGTTCGATCTCATGTTTGCCACCGATCTGCGTGGCACGTTCCTCGCGATGAAATACGAACTCAGACAGATGAAGGCACAAGGCTTCGGTTCGATCGTGAACATCGCCTCGATCACCGGCCTGGTCGGCTATCCCGGTGTATCTGGATATGTCGCCGCCAAGCACGGACAGATCGGTCTCACCAAGGCCGCCGCACTCGACTACGCCACGGACGGCATCCGCGTCAACGCGATCGCGTCCGGACTGGTCGACACGCCGCTGATCGCCGACCGCCCACCCGACGTGCTAGCGGCGAGAATCGCGCTGCATCCGCTCGGGCGGCTCGCGCAGCCACACGAGATCGCCGACGCCGTGGTCTGGCTCTGCTCAGACAGGTCGAGCTTCGTCACCGGGGCGGCGATCCCCGTCGACGGTGGCTGGACCGCCCGCTGACCTGCACGTAGTCGGCGAAGGAGGCGCTTGAAAAATCCGGACAACCGGGAACCAAGTCGTGTCACCCTGGTGGAGGTACTCATGAGCCGGGCAGTTATCTACGAGATGTTTGGGGGTCCCGAGGTCCTGGAGCTGCGGGAGGTTCCAGAGCCGCACGCCGGCCCGGGCGAGGTCCGCGTCCGCGTGGCGGCCGCCGGTCTGAATCCCATGGACTGGGTTATCGCCTCGCGGCCCGAGGTGGCGCAGCAGTTCGGGATTACCGTGCCATCCGGCTTCGGAAGCGACTTCGCCGGCGTTGTGGACGAGGTCGACGGCGGCGTCGCGGGTTTCGCCGGGGGCGACCGCGTCTACGGTGGCGCGCTGGGCAGTGCCGTTGCAGATTTCGTGGTGGTCAAGGCGCCCAGCGATAGGCTCTGGCATACGCCGGAGGGCATCAGCGACGAGGTGGCGGGCACGCTTCCGGTGGCCGGCCTGACCGCCGCCGCTGCCCTCGCAGCGATCGACCTGCAGCCTGGCGACACCGTTCTCGTCGGCGGTGCCGCGGGCGGCGTGGGCGTGTTCGCCGTACAGCTCGCGAAGCTCGCAGGCGCCAGAGTGATCGGGACCGCCTCGGAGAGCACGTTCGAGTTCCTACGCCAGCTCGGCGCCGAGCCCGTGGCATACGGCCCCGGACTGGCCGACCGGGTCCAGACCCTGGCTCCCGCTGGCGTGACCGCGGCAACCGACCTGTTCGGCACCGAAACGGCCGAGACCGCGCTCGCGCTGGGCGTACCGCCCGAGCGGATCTCCACGATCGCCGCAGGGCCCAACCCGCCCGGCGGCGTACGTGCGACCGGCGCCATCGACGCACGCCCGGGAGCGATGGAGCGGATCACCGATGCGATCCTCGCCGGCAAGCTCACCGTGCCGATCGCCGCGAACCTCCCGATCGAGCAGATCCGCGATGCCGTCGCACTGCAGGCCGGACGCCACGTTCACGGCAAGATCGTGATCACACCGTGATCACATCGCCGGAATCGCCAACGGTGCTCGACCAGCCAGCCGAGGGTGCAGCGGAGGTCTCCGAGATCGACAACGCGCGCGCCGACAAAGCGGCTCAGTCCTCACACGTCTCGCCAACCAGCAGGACGGGCGGCGGGTCTCCCGAGAGTCCGAGAACGGTCGCGGTCTCGCGATGACGACCTTGATCTTCGTTCACGGTGCCTGCGTCCGTGACGCAGATTGGTGGTGGAGCCAGATGACGCAGCCGCTCGGCAAACTCGGCGTCCCATCCGTCGTCGCGGCGTTGCCGAGCTGCGGCGAGAGCGGAGACACCCTCGGCGACCTCTACGACGACGTCCAGGCCTGCCGCGAGGCGATCGCTGAGGTAGACGGACCCGTCGTCCTCTGTGGCCACTCCTACGGCGGGATGATCATCACCGAGGCCGGTGCTGATGACCGCGTCACCCAACTGATCTACGTGACCTCGGTAATGCCCGACGCCGGACAATCCCAGGCCGATCTCATCGGCTCAGAGCCAGCGCCGTGGCTGCAGCCTGGCGACGACGGCACCGTCGGTGTCGATCCCGCCATGATCCGGGAGTTCTTCCTCCAGGACTGCGACGAGACCACGACCGAGCAAGCGCTCAGCCGTCTCACGCGTCAATCTCTCACGCCGTTCACCCAGGCACCCCGCCAGATCGCCTGGCAGCGAAAGCCCGCCACGTACTTCGTCTGCACCAACGATCTCGCCACCCCAGCCGAAGTACAGCGCCGACGCGTCAGAGGGGATACGCGACTCGTCGAGTTCGGTGCAGGGCATCACCCGTTTCTGTCGCGTCCCGACGCGTTCGCCGAAAGCATCGTCGCGACGATCGACCGCGGGTGAGGGAGCCCAATCGGCTTCGGCTTGACCGCCAAAGTTGCGCTCTCGGCCACGCCCCGCTCCCTGCACCATCCAGCCCGACGACCCGTCGACGACGCTCGTGCCCTTGGGAAAGGAGGGCTGAACCCCGAGAGCGGCGACCGACCTGCTCGTCGCCAATCTCAGGCACGGGGTGCTCGCAGACACCTTGCAGCGCTCTGGTCAAAGTGGTAGGCAGCGGCGGCTCGGGCTGGCCATCGCAGCTGAGGAGTCGGGAAGCCGTCGCGCCGAATCGCGCCGCTCCTGCGTTCCTCGTGAACGAGGCTCTCGTCGTGGAATCTGAACTGCTCGTAGAAGTGCGCGGCGGTCAGATCGACGGCAGAGGCCTCTCGCTGACGTCGAGACGATCTCAGGCTGGCGAGAGGACCGGCAGGCCGAGGGTCTGGGCTTCGGTAATCATGCGCTGGTCGTAGGTGATCAGTGCGCCGAGTTGACGCGAGATGCTTGCGGCCGTGGCGAGATGGATCGCGTCGAGCGAGCGCAGCGTCGTCGCACCGATCTGCGTAGCAGCCGGCACGATCGGCTCGATCGCAAGCAACCGCAACCCAGCAAGTACGCCGACCGTGATGGCGGAGCGTGACCGCTAAGGCGGCGTGCAGTGCGAGCGACCTCGACCGTGGCGAGCAGGCTTGAGGCGCGGTCAGGCCAACGGCGTAGCTCCTGGCGGAGTGCTGCGGTCTCCGCTTCGATTGCGATCAGCTTGACGAGAGCCGAGGAGTCCAGGTATGCGACCGGCGAGTTAGTCGCCACGTTGACGCATGTCGCGCGGCTCCGGGCCGCGCTCAAGCTCGAGTGCCGCCGTCGCCGGCGCGTCCGGGCCGAGATCGAGCGGATCGACCTCGAGCAGGTCGCTCTGTGCGCTGCGCACGGTCAACTCAGCCACCGAGAAACGGACCGAGGATGAAGGTTGCGAGGCCATGCCATGAGTATGCCGCAAGCATTCGGTCAGCGGTTGCTCTCGCCGGCGGAGGCTCAGACGGCGAACATTGAGCTATTCCAACAACTCGTCGTCCGTGTCGATGACCACGCTCGCCGCCCCGCGAAGCCTGAGTTGCCGCCGGGGTTGGTCGGCCTTCCCCGCATTGGGCAGTAACTCGATCTCACTGCCTAATCCCCGGGAATCCACCGCTAAATCCGAGGATCTGAGAGGAGGTGGAGCGTGGCCCCAACGTTACGATTTGCAGGGATTTTCCGACCGAGGCCAGGATTTCACCCATAATTCGGGTCGGTGAGGTCCCCGGTTCAAATCCGGGCGCCCCGACTCAAAAAACCCCGCAAAGCCGGGGTTTTTTGTTGGGCGGACCGGCCTCTCGATCGGGCCGCGATTGGGCACAAACGTTGGACCGGCGGGCCTGGCGACGCCGGAAGCTGCCTGTGAGCAGGGATTTTGAACGGTGGACCTCACCGGCGGCCGCGGTGCGGTCCCCGGGTCGGCACCCTGCTTGGCGCTCGAATCGCCAGGCCTCGAGCCTTGTGGCCAGCGGCGCCTAGGTGGCAGGTGGTAGGTGGTAGAGTTGGATCCGTGAAGAAGACGAGCATCTATATCGAGTCCGACGTCGACGTCGCGCTCGCGCGACGTGCTGCCGCCGAGGGGACGACCAAAGCCGAGCTGATCCGGCAGGCGCTCCGCGACGCGGCTGGCCGCTCGCTCCGGGTCAAGCCTCAGGCGCGCGGGGCGTTCCGCGATTCTGCCGACCTCGCGTCGCGTGCCGACGAGCACCTTGCCGAGTCAGGCTTCGGCGAGCAGTGATCGTCGTTGACACGTCGATCGTCGTCGCCTACATGAACGCTGCCGATGACTACCACGCGACCGTCGCTGGGTGGCTCGATGGCGCGGACGAGGATCTCGCGACGACGCCGCTGATCATCGCCGAGGTCGATCATCTCGTCGGTGCGCGTGGCGGTCCGACGGCGCGGCGAGCGCTTCACCGGGACCTCGCCGCCGGCGCCTACCTCGTCGAATGGTGGTCGGGCGCGATCGCCGTCGTCGTGAAGATTGCCGAGCGGTACGCCGACACGGGCCTCGGGCTTGCGGACGCCTCGCTGGTCGCTCTCGCTGAGCGGCTTGGCACGATCGACATCGCCACGCTCGACGAGCGACATTTCCGTGCCGTGCGACCCCTGGCTGGCGGGAAGGCGTTCCGGCTTCTGCCGGCTGACGCGTGAGGCGGCTACGCGAAGTCGATGATTGGGCACAGAGCGCGTTTCTGTGCCCAATCGCGGGCATTCACGAACCATGGAGCGCACCGGCGCTGTCGGTGAGGTCCACAGGACACAGACGGGGCGCCGCGCAGGAAACGCCTGCTAACTCCGGATCCGCGCGTGCCCGCGCGCCAGCATCGACATGACCGGCGTTCCGTCCTCGTCGAGCAGCTCACCTCGCAGGCGTATCGTCCCCCGCCCGGGCGTTACGTTCGAGTGCCAGGCATCGATGATCGTGGCGCGCCCTCGCAGCCGCATGCCAGGACGAACCGGCTGCAGCCAGCGAAGCTCCTCGATGCCTGGAGCCGTGAGCATCGACGCCCGGCTGAGCACCGCATCGACGTATAGGCGCATCCAGACGCACGCCGTCTGCCAGCCACTGGCGATCAGGCCGTCGAACGGCCCCTGTGCGGCCGCGAGCGGATCGACGTGAAACTCCTGGGGGTCCCACTCGCTCGCGAAAGCGACGATCTCCTCCTCGCTGAGCACTCGCGTGCCGAGTTCGAACACACGCCCGGCCACAAAGTCCTCGAAGCACAGATGGTGCCGAGTTGCCCCACCGGGTCTCATGCGAGCACACCATACCGGTTTGGTGAACGCTCGTTAGCAGAACTGAGCCCTCCCGACGAGCTCGAGTGCCCGGGCCGATCCCGACGGGCACGCCGTCGCGCCGCCTGACGAGGGCATACGCTTGAGCGACGGTTAACGTGTCTCGCGAACAGCAAATACTCGACGCGGCGGCCGTGCTCTTCTACGAGAAGGGCTTTCACGGCGTCGGGGTCGACCAGATCGGAGAACGCGTCGGCATCAGCGGACCTGCGCTCTACCGCCACTTCAAGGGCAAGGATGAGATCCTCGCCGCGCTTTTCAACGAGGCGCTGGAGGAACTGATCTCCGCGACCGCGGCGCATTACAGCGATCCACACCGGGACCTCGAACGTCTGATCCGTCATCACATCGACTTTGCGATCAACCGTCGTCACCTTGTGAGCGTCTACGAGCGCGAGCAGAGGTCGCTCGTGGAGCCCTGGAAGGGGCACTTCCAGCGCCGCCAACGCCATTACGCATCGCGATGGGAAGAGGTGCTCGCGCGGTCCTTTCCCGGTGCTCCTCCTCCACACATCGCCGCCGGCACCCAAGCGGCGATCGGGCTGATCCACTCGGTTGCGCATTGGCCGCCGGGGGCGCGCAAGACACCCGACCTAACCGAACTGCTCTACCGATTGGTCACGCATGGGCTGGCCGCCGTAGAGCACGAATCCCCCCCGTGGGATCACACGGGGATTTGAATGAAACGGCCGCACTCGCAGACGCTCCGGCCACGGCAGCGGGCGAACCCTTCTTGCCCCGCGAGGCTCGGCCGGCGCCCCGTGGATCTCGACGGCAGGCTCGAGAAGCCGAGTCGCCCGATTGTCCGGCGCCCGGCGGGAGCTAACGAGTTCCGCGCAACCGCAGCCTGCGGCGCTTGAGACCGGGGTGCGTCGCGCGGTTGGTCGTGCCATCCGGGGTCATGGAGGGGGTTTCGACACCCCTCAGAGGAACCCCGGATGAACAACCTGGTCGGGGAGGACGGCTAGCCGATGAGCCTCCGAGCCTCGGAGCCGTAGGCCCTTGAGACCTTGCGCGTGACCCTCGCCTGAGCCCGGAGGATATCCGTGACCAAGTCGACCTTGCTCTTGTCGGCGACCTTGTCCTCGTAGGAGGCGATCTTGTCCCACGTCGACTCGTACGCCTTGACGACCCGCCGGCCAGCATCACGGATCTCTCCGTTGCGGCGCTTGTTTGCGTTGGTCTGGGCGGTGGTCTTGGTTTGGCCGCGGCCGGCTCGCCGGGCGCTGCGCTCGTGGGGCCTTTGGGGTGTCTCAACGGGGGTCATGGGCAATGGTTCCTCTCGATGTGTGGGGCAAAGGGTCGCTCACGCGACATCTCTGATTACACCGATCTGTCGCTCTGGTAACGATCGTTAACGAAAACAAGTACCAGACCATTATCTATGCAGGATAAGTGCTGCATTTGGTCTTAACGCTCGCTTACCTTGATGTCGCTGAGCGGCGGCCGTGCTTGACCATGCAACTGGGCCCAATTACTGCGTTGGCGCGGTTGGCGCCAAGCGCGCTTCGACATCATCATCGAGGGCGGGGGGCGTCGGCGGTTGCGGCCCCGCGCTCTATGCAGCGACGCGGCGGCCTCAAGGTGGCGGCTCCTAGAGGCTCGCGACTACGCGGCCGGGAGCGGCTCAGCAGGCCGGCGACGTGCAAGACGATGCCCGCCGCCGCGGCTGCGTCGTGGCTGGAGAGCCCGCGTGTCCTCGGGCGTTGCCGCGACTAAACCTGGCTCGCCCAATGGATCATGTGGCGGCCTCGAGAGCTGGACGGTCGGTAACGATCGATGTGCCGAGAGGCTTGTCACCTCGATGACGATCGGCGTGACCATGATCGGCTCACCTTAGGTTGCACCATGTGTCCCGGGATAGAACCCGTCGGGGGAATTCGTGATCCGTGAGGAGCAAACCGCCGTGCCGATGCGTCTCGCGACCGGTGCCGCGGCCCGTCAGCAGACTCACGGGGAGCCGGCGAAAACCGGCTTGCGCTTGGCGAGGAATGCGCTGATGCCCTCACGACCATCGGGGCTAGCGGCGTTTCGCGCGATCTCTCGCGCTTCCGCCTTTAACTGCTCCGCGAGCTCGGCGGTCGCCGACGCTTGCAGCAGCCTCTTGACCGATCCGAACGCGCGCGTCGCGCCGGCCGCGAGTCGCCTTGCGAGCGCCTCGGCTTCTGCGTCGAGCGACTCGTCAGCGATCACCTCGGTGACGATTCCGGCGTCCCTCGCCTCCGCGGCGGACAGCAAGCGGTTGGTGAGCAGCATCTCGGTCGCGAACCGAAGACCGACCACCCGCGGCAGGAACCACGACGCCCCGCCGTCCGGCGATAGGCCCGCTCCCGTGTAGGCGATCGTGAAGCGCGCGGATTCAGCGGCGAGCACCAGGTCGGCCGCGCACACGAGGCTCAACCCACCGCCGGCCGCCGCTCCTTGGACGGCCGCGATCACTGGCGCGTCGAGCCCGCGCAGGGCCGTGATCCCAGCGTGAAAATCGTCCGCGAGGCCAACCAGAGCGACCTCGAGATCGTCACCCAAGGTCGAGAAGTAGGAGAGGTCGCCGCCGACACAGAAGTTGCGGCCCTGTCCGCGCAGCAACACGGCTCTCACCCCAGGCCGGTCGGCGAGTGTCTCCGCGTGGGCCCGTAGCGACGCCACCAGCGATCGGTCGATCGCATTGCCTGCCTCTGGCCGAGCCAGCGTGAGGCGGGCGATGCCCGCATCGACGGCGAGCTCGACGGCGGCAGCACTCATACGTACCGCACGATGCTGCCCAAGCTTTGTCGGGCCGTCGCCTCTCCGGAGGGCTAAGCGTGTAGCCCGACCGAGGCACCACGAGCGGCAGGTCGCGGCGGTAGGTCCACACGGGCTGCCCCTTCCGGGCGACCAAGACCTCGCGATGGGGCGTCGAGTGATCGATCCTGCTCGGCGAAGGTTTGCGGGCGTATGGCCCAGGTGTATTTCGAACCGATCGGCGAGGAGATCGAGTGCGAGGAGGACGAGACCGTCCTCGACGCCGCCTTCCGCCAGGGGTACTCGCTCGTGTACGGGTGTCGCGAAGGCCAATGCTCGGCGTGCAAGTGCTTCCTGCTCGAAGGCGAGGTCTCGCTCAAGCGCTACTCGACGTTCGCGCTGTCCGATGCCGAGGAGGCCTCCGGGTACACGCTGCTGTGCCGGGCGATGCCGGATACCGACCTCACGGTCGAGCTCCTGCACGTACAGGAGAACTACCGACTCGATCACGTAATCAGAGACGGCGAGAGCACCGTCGAGAGCTGCGAGCGGCTGACCCACGACATCTACCGACTGGTGCTCGCGCTCAATGGGTCCTCCGGGTTCGAGTTCACGCCGGGGCAGTACCTGGACCTCCACGTTCCCGGAACCGAGTTGCGCCGGTCGTTCTCGATGGCCTGCCTGCCCGGCGAGGACCGCCTCGAGTTCCTGATCCGGGCCTACCCGGAGGGCGCGTTCGCGGGGATGCTCGAATCCGGGCTCGATCCGGGCACCCCGATCGCGTTCACCGGGCCGTACGGCTCGTTTCGCCTCGTGGACACCGATCGCGACATCCTGATGGTGGCCGGCGGATCGGGCATGGCGCCCGTGCTCTCCCTCCTGCGCGAGCTGGCCCGCCAGGAGAGCGCTCGTAAGGTTCGCTTCTTCTACGGCGCGCGTACCAGCGCGGACCTGTTCAACCGCGAGCTGATCGGGGAGCTCGGATCCCGGCTTGCGGACTTCGAGTACGCCGAGGTGCTCTCGGAGCCCGATTCGTCCGGTTGGACCGGATCGACGGGATGGGTCCACGAGGTCGCCGCGCAGATGCTCGCCAACGGTGAACTCTCAGAACCCGAGGTCTACACGTGCGGCCCGCCGCCGATGGTGGACGCACTGGTCGACCTGCTGACATCGGCTCACGGCGTGGAGGAGCGGGACATCCACTACGACAAGTTCACCACGGCGGTCAGCGAATGACCGCCCTGGGGCGCCCGGAGCGAGTCGAGATCCGCGAGGTTGGTCCGCGAGACGGCTTTCAGAACGAGCCCGAGCGCATCTCGACCGACGACAAGGTCATGCTCATCGATGCGCTCGCCCAGACCGGACTGCGGCGAATCGAGGTGGCGAGCTTCGTTCGGCCCGATGTGATCCCTCAGCTCGACGACGCGATCGACGTGCTGCACCGGATCGACGTCCCAGAAGGCGTGTCGCTGTCGGTCCTCGTGCCGAACGAGCGCGGACTCGAGACGGCGCTTGAGCACCGGGACCGCTTCCACGAGGTGGCCGTGTTCCTCAGTGCCTCCGAGACCCACAACCGCAAAAACGTCAACCGTACGGTGGAGGAGTCCGCGACAGCGCTCGAGCGGATCATTCCCACGGTGAACGAGGCCGGCCTTCGATGTGGCGCCGTGATCGCCACGTCGTTCGGGTGTCCCTACGAAGGGCGCGTCGATCCGGCGCGGGTGCTCGCCTTGGCCGACCGGCTCGCGGGTGCTGGCGCGCAGGAGATCGGCTTTGGCGATACGACCGGGATGGCGAACCCACGCCAGGTCTCCTCGTTCTTCGCCCACGCCGTGCGCCGGCTCGGAGGCGCCGAGCTCACCGCCCACCTTCACAACACCCGCGGTCAGGGCCTGGCCAACGCGCTCGCTGCACTAGAGGCCGGTATCACGAGCTTCGAGTCCTCGTTCGGCGAGCTCGGCGGGTGCCCGGTTCCCCCCGGCTCGACCGGAAACGTCGCGAGCGAGGATCTGGTCTCGATGTTTCACGAGATGGGCGTCGAAACAGGAATCGACCTCGAGCGGCTGATCGCCGCCTCGGGCGAGGTGCAACGCCTCCTCGGGCGTCGGCTGACCAGCCACGTTCTCGTCGCCGGACCCGTGGACTGGAATGGCAACTAGAGAGCAGGTCGTCCAGGTCAACAGGGAAGGCGACGTCATGCATGTCGTCATCTCGCGGCCACCCGCCAACGCGCTCGGCGCACGATTGATTGATGGCCTCGAGTCCGCGGTCGACGCGCTCGAACATGGGAGCGCAAAGGCCCTCGTCGTCAGCTCGGCCGTCCCCGGCTTCTTTGCGGCAGGCGCCGACATCAAGTACATGTCGACGCTCGATTCGTCAGAGTTTGAGCGCTATCGCGATGCGCTTCGCTCGCCACTCGAGCGCCTTGCGGCTTGCGGGCGCCCGTCGATCGCCGCGATCGAAGGCCGGGCGCTCGGGGGCGGGCTCGAGCTGGCGATGGCGTGCACGCTTCGCTTCGCGACGCCGGCTTCGAGGCTTGGGCTGCCCGAGGTCAAGCTGGGGTTGATCCCAGGCGCGGGCGGGACGCAGCGGCTGCCGCGGCTGGTCGGGCGCGGCCGCGCGCTCGAGCTAATGCTCAGCGGTCGGGAGATGGATGGACGAGAGGGCGCGGCGATTGGGCTGGTGGATGTGCTCGTCGAGGACGACGCGACCGACCGCGCGCTCGAATTCGCGCGCCGCCTTGCCCGGCTGTCGGGACCGGCGATGGAGGCGATCATCACTTGCGTGGACGCCGCCCAGAGGGCTCCGGAGCGGGGGATGGCGATCGAGGGGGACGCCGTTGTCCGCCTGTTCGCGGACGGCCACGCCGACGCGGGAATCGCGGCGTTCCTCGAGAAGCAACGCGTCGCGTCGGCATGACCGCGATGGCGACACGCGGGATAACGATCCTGCGCGGCGAAATCGAGGCAATTGCCGACACCGCGGCGGCGGCCGAGGCCGCCGGCTTTGACGCCGTCTGGACGCCTGAGTTCTACACGCGCTCGGCGGTCGTCACGCTGGCCAGCATCGCTTCGCGGACATCGCGATGTCGGGTCGGCACGTCGATCGCCTACGCCACCGGCCGCTCGCCGCTGGTGACGGCCACCGAGGCGCGGAGCCTCGATGAGCTCAGCGGGGGAAGGCTTGTGCTCGGGCTCGGGACCGGAACCCGGCGGATGATGGAGGACTGGCACGGGGTCGATCCAGACGCTCCGGCGCCGCGAATGGAGGAGCTCGTGCCGCTGCTGCGCCGGCTGTGGCGCCTGCACGAAGGACCCGTCGCGCACGACGGCCGCTTCTACCGCTGTCACGTGAGTCCGACCGCTGAAACAGAGCCCGGCGTTCGCGAGGACATCCCCGTTTACACCGCCGGTGTGAATCCCCGCATGGTGCAGGTGGCCGGCCGGGTGTCGGACGGCCTGCTCGGCCACCCGCTGTTCTCGCGCCGATATGTCGATGAGATCGTGCGCCCGGCGATCGCAGAGGGCCAGCGAAAAGCAGACAGAGAGGACGCGCGCGTTGAGCTGGTCGGGATCGTGATGTGCTCGATCGCCGAGGACCCAGAGCAGGCGCGCCGCGAAGCAGCGGCGCAACTCGCGTTCTACGCAGCGCCGAAAACATACGGCGCGCTGCTCGATGCGAGCGGCTTCGGCGAGGCCGGTGAGTCGATCCGCGCTGCGTTCGCCGAGCGCGACGTCGCCCGAATGACCGCGGCCGTGCCAGACCGGATGGTCGACGTGATGGCGGCCGCGGGCACGGCGGCGGACGTCCAGGCACGGCTCGAGCAAGCGGCCGACGTCTTCGACCACGTGGTCGTCTACCCGCCGAGCTTCGGGCTCAGCCCGGAGCGCTGCGACGAGCTGGCCGCCGCGCTCGTCGAGCACCTCGCCCCGGCTCCCGCGCTGAGCGATGGCTGACGCCTCCCAGGTCGGTCTCGTGATCGACGAGGTGGACTTCCCAATCGAGGAGGGCAAGCTGCGCGAGTTCGCGGTGTCGGTCGGCCGCGGGGCCCCCCGCTCCGTGCCGTTGACGTTCACGACGGTGGCCGGACACTGGCGCGACCAGCAGGCGATGGTCGAGCTCCTCGGGCTCGAGCTATCGAGGATCGTCGTCGGCGGGAGCGAGTGGGAGTATCACGCTCCGATCGCGGTCGGCGATCGGTTGCGCGGGCGGCGCGTCGTCAAAGCGGTGGCGCAGAAGCAGGGCTCCCGCGGGTCGATGACGATGATCACGCTCGAGACGCGGTTTCATCGCGGCGACGGTCGGCTTGCCGTCGTCCAGCGCGACACCCTGATCGAGCTGCCGGCATGAGCCGACTGGAGCGCACCGCGGGACCGATCACGAGGACTCAGATCGTGCGGTTCGCCGGCGCCGCCGGCGATTTCAACCCGATGCATCACGACGAGCCGTTCGCGCTCGCCGCCGGCCAGCCGGGCGTGTTCGCGATGGGGCAGCTGCAGGCGGCGATAGTCGCATCAATGGTCGTCGAGTGGCTCGGCGCGGAGCACGTCGTGGGCTACGGCGTCCGCTTTCGCGACAAGCTGTGGCCCGGGGACCGCCTTGTGCTGAGGGGGGAGGTGACCGAGGCGCCCGACGGACTGCGCCTCTGTGAGCTGAACGCAACGCGCGAAGCCGACGGTGCGCTGGTGTTGACCGGCTGGGCTCGCGCGAGGGTGTAAGCGACCGACTATCGGGGCACGAGCTCCAGTGCGTCGGCGATCCGGTCGTCGTAGACGCCGGCGCCGCCCAGCAGTTGCGAGTCGCTCTTGGCGCGCTTGAAGAGCAGTTGCAGGTCGTGCTCCCAGGTGTAGCCGACCGCGCCGTGGAGGAACAGGGCTCTGTCGGCGACCGAGCTCGCGGCCCGCGCAGCGCGCGCCTTGGCCACCCAGGCGTCGAGTTCGGCATTTGGTTCGTGCGCTCCGACCGCCCAGGCGGCGTAGTACACGGCCGCGCGTGTGCCTTCGATGCCCACGAGCATCTCCGCCGCGGCGTGCTTCACGGCCTGGAAGGACCCGACCGGAACGCCGAACTGCACCCGCTGGCCGACGTACTCGACGGTCAGATCGAGCATCCGCTGGGCCGCCCCGAGCGCGTCGGCGGCGACCAGCACCGCCGCCCAGGCCGCGACTGCGCGCATCGCGTCGGGTCCGACGCCGTCGTAGCGCTCGAGCGGCGCGTCACTGAGCCTGACGTCGGCGACGGAGCGGGTGCGGTCGACGAGCCGACGCGGCTCGATCTGTGCGGCGGAAGCGGTGTGAAGCTCGAGCGCCGCGCCGTCCCACGCAACGAGCTGATTCGCACTCGGCGCACCGAGCACGAGCGCAAGCTGCTCGTCCTGCGATGGCGCATCCGGTGGCGCGCCGCCAGGTCTCGCGAGTGCGCCGAACCCCTCGCCCGTCGCGAGCGACTCGACGCGGGCGCGAGCCGCGCCGCTCTCGCAGCGCGCCAGGGCAATCGCCGCGAGCAGCGTCCCATACAGCCCATCGGATGGGACCGCGCCGCGCCCCAGCTCTTCCGCGAGGATCGCGAGCTCGAGCAGAGCCCCGCCCTGACCCCCCGATTCCTCGGGAATGCCGATTCCGGTCCACCCCTGCCTAGCGGCCAGAGCGAGCGCGTCCTCGTGATCGACGCGGTCTGCGAGCACCCATTCGCGGACCCGCGACAGCGGGGCTTCCCGGTCGATCGTGCCTCGTACGGATTCGCGCAGGAACTGCTGTTCATCGGAAAACGACAGGTCCATGACCGAAGTAAACCCTGGGCGCGAAAGGGGCGCGTGCCTCCGCAGGGGGAGGCGAAGCATCCAGCGGGGAGGCGCGAGGCCCAATGCGGGCCACCTAGCATCGTCGCGATGCAAACTCAAAATGGACGGGTTGCGCTCGTCACGGGAGGGGCGCGCGGAATCGGTCAGGCGATCGCCTGTGCCCTCGCGCGGGACGGCCTTGCGGTCGCGGTAGCCGACCTGAGGGCGAACGATGCTGAGGCGACCGCTACCGCGATTCGAGATGCGGGCGGCAAGGCGGTCGGCTTGGAGCTGGATGTCACGAGCACGGAGAGCGTCACTACCGGATTGGCCTCCGCTCGCGAAGCGCTCGGGCCGGTCGACGTGCTTGTCAACAACGCGGGGTGGGACGACCTCAAGCCGTTCCTGCAGACCGACGAGGAGTTCTGGGATCGCGTGCTCGAGGTCAACTTCAAAGGCGCGCTGCGCCTGACGCGCGAGGTCCTGCCCACGATGATCGAACGCGAATGGGGGCGGATCATCAACATCGGCTCCGACGCTGGGCGAGTTGGATCCTCCCTGGAGTCGGTGTACTCCGGCGCCAAGGGCGGCATCATCGCGTTCACCAAGACGATTGCGCGCGAGGTCGCACGCAACGGCATCACCGCCAACGCGGTCTGCCCGGGCCCCACCGACACGCCGTTCCTGCGCGGAGTGGTCGCGAAACAGGGCGACGCGGACAAAGTGATCGGAGCGATGGTGTCCGGCGTCCCGATGAAACGGCTCGCAGCCCCCGAGGAGATTGCAGCCGCCGTGCGGTTCTTCGCCGGCGAGGATGCCGGCTACGTCACCGGCCAGACGCTGTCGGTCTCCGGCGGCCTGACCATGGCCTGACCGTGACGGGCGTGATCGACATCATGAACTACGCGCCATTCGTGGCGCCCGGGCTCTCCGGAACCGAGTACCAATACGACGAGTTCCAGACGATGGTCCGGACCACGTTGCGACCCCTGCTCAGGGAAGGGACCATCACCACCCAGTGGGGGCGCACCGTACAGGTCGACGACCCGCCGACGGAACCAGACGTCACCTTGAGGATCGACGACGCGCTGGCCGAGCTCGATCGCACCGGCTGCGAGAAGATCGTGCTGGCGTGCCTGAAGATGTGGTCCTACCGCTCCCACCACCGTCTGATCATGGACATGCCCGAGGAGGTCGTGGCCGAGGCGGTGGCGCTCGGGAACGGGCGCTTCATCGGCGCGGCCGGCTACAACCCCTTCCGGATCGACGAGAGCTTGCGCCGGATCGAGTACTTCGTCCGCGAGCATGGCTTCAAATACGTCTACTTCCACCCGATCACGTTCGGGATCGCCCCGAACGATCGGCGGTGCTATCCGCTGTACGCCAAGTGCGTGGAGCTCGGCATCCCCGTAGGCATGCAGGTCGGCCATTCCGCCGAGCCCCTCCCGAGCGACGTCGGCAGGCCGATGCTGGTCGACGACGTCGCGATCGATTTCCCGGACCTGAAGATCAACCTCTCGCATACCGGATGGCCGTGGACGGGTGAGTTCATATCGATGTTGTGGCGCCACCCCAACGTCTACGGCGACATTTCGGCCTACTACCCCAAGGCGCTCGATCCAGAGCTGGTCCGGGCGATGGATCGACAGCTGCGCCACAAGATCATGATGGGCTCGAACGGGTTCGACCTCCAGCGCTGCTGCGACGAGTTGGACCAACTGCCGCTCAAGGAGCAGACAAAGGAACGTATCCTTCGAGAGAACGCATTGGAGTTCCTGGGCCTTGACTAGTGGCCGACGAGTTTCGGGTTGACCGTGGAGTGACCGCCGCGCAGTTGGCCGGCCAGCGGCGGCCGACGGTTAGCTTCGACGACTCGGTGAGCACGTTCCCGCCGATCGCCGACTACGCCTTCCTGTCCGACTGTGAGACGACGGCGCTGGTCGCGCCCAGCGGAGCGGTCGAGTGGATGTGCGTCCCGACGATGGACTCGCCGAGCGTGTTCGGCGCCCTCCTCGACCGCGACGCGGGATGGTTCCGAGTCGCCCCTGCCGACGAGCTCGTGCCGGTCGCGCGGCGCTACCTCCCCGGCACGATGGTGCTGGAGACGACGTGGTCGGCGCGCAGCGGATGGCTCGTCGTCCGCGACGCGCTGCTGATCGGGCCGTGGCACCACCCCGACGGGCCCTCGGAGTCGCAGCGTCGAGCGCCGACCGACTACGAGGCAGAGCACGTACTTCTGCGCGAGCTCTACTGCTCGAACGGCGAGGTGCAGGTAGCGCTCGAATGCGCGCCGGTGTTCGGCTACGGCAGGCGGGTGGCGAGATGGACCTACGACTGCGACGGCTCGGGCGAAGCGAGCGCTCGCGGCGGCGACGGAGATCCCGAGCTGCGGCTGGTGAGCGACCTGCGCCTGGGGCTGGAGGGACCGATGGCGGTCGCCCGCACACGGCTGCGCGCCGGGGACAGGCGCTTCTGCGCGCTGTCCTGGAGCGAGCATCCCCCGCCGCGGGACGGGAATGACGCGGCGGCGCGGCTGACCTGGACCGAGCACCACTGGCAGCACTGGCTCGATCGTGGGCGCATCCCCGCTCACCGCTGGCGCGGCCATCTGCAGCGCAGCGCGTTGACGCTGAAGGCGCTCACGTTCGCCCCGACCGGAGCGGTCGCCGCGGCAGCGACGACGTCGCTGCCGGAGACCCCCGGCGGCCAGCGGAACTGGGACTACCGGTACATGTGGATCCGTGATGCGACGCACACGCTGTGGGCTCTCTACTCGCTCGGTTTCGATTGGGAGGCCACCGACTTCTTTCACTTCGTCGCCGAGGTAGCCGGTCGCGACGGTGCCGATCTGCAGATCATGTACGGGCTCGACGGCCGGGCCCGACTGGAGGAGGAGACGCTCGAGCACCTCTCGGGCTACGAGGGCGCAAAGCCCGTTCGGGTAGGCAACGCCGCCCACACGCAGGATCAGAACGACGTCTGGGGCTCGTTGCTCGGCGCGGCCTGGCTGCACTGGGTGCACTCGCGCTCCGGAGCTCACATGCGACCGAGAGCATGGCCGGTCACCGCGGCGCTGGTCGACCGGGCTCTCGAGCGCTGGAAGACGCCGGACTGCGGCCTCTGGGAGGTGCGGGGAGAGCCGCGGCACTTCACCTACTCGAAGGTGGCATGCTGGATCGCGGCCGACCGCGGCGCCCGCTTGGCGCGAAGACAGGGAGACGCCAAGAACGCCGAGCGCTGGTCTGCGGCCGCTGCGGCGATCCACGCTGACGTTTGCGCGAACGCAGTCGACGAGCGCGGCGTCTTCACCCAGCACTACGACACGACCGCGCTTGACGCGTCGCTTCTCCTGCTCCCGATCTTCGGCTTTCTCCCGCCAGAGGACGAGCGAATCCGACGCACGGTGCTAGCGATCGCCGATGAGCTGACCGTGGACGGTCTGGTGCTTCGCTACCGGACCGATCAAACCGACGACGGGCTGTATGGGGAGGAGGGCACGTTCACTACCTGCTCCTTCTGGCTGGTGTCGGCGCTCGTCGCGATCGGTGAGCTGCGGCGAGGCCGCGACCTGTGCGAGCGGCTCCTGTCGCGCGCCAGCGAGCTCGGCCTGTACGCGGAGGAAATCGATCCGCGCACCGGTCGTCACCTTGGGAACTTCCCGCAAGCGCTTACGCACCTCGCCCTGATCAACGCCGTGACGAGCGTGATTCGCGCGGAACGGGGCCTGCGGACCTCTGGTCTGTCGGCGAGCGCCGAACCGCTTCGCGAATGAGCTCCAGCGCTTCGGGATTCTCCGCGCCCGACAGGTCCCCTGGGTCAGTTCCCACCGCAACCGCGCGGATCGCCCGCCGCAGGATCTTCGCCGAGCGGGTCCTCGGCAACGCGGCGACCCTCATCACCCGACCCGGCGTGAACGGCTTGCCGAGCTGACCGGCGACCTCGGCCCGCAGCTGCGCCGAGACGTCCTCCCCGTCGCCGTTGGCGGGCGTCCAGAAGCACCAGATCGCCTCGCCCTTGTGCTCGTCGGGAACGCCGACCGCGGCTGCCTCGGCAACCGCGGGGTGAGACACGAGGATGCTCTCGACCTCGGCTGGTCCGACCCGCTTTCCGGCTACGTTGATCGCCTCGTCCGAGCGCCCGAACAGGAACCACTGACCGTCGTCGTCGACCATCGCCCAGTCGCCGTGACGCCAGACGCCCGGGAACATCGACCAGTAGGACTCGATGTAGCGCTCTGGGATCGCCCCACACGCCGCGGGTCATCGCCGGCCAGGGCTGACGGCAGACCAGCTCCCCGAGCTCGCCGCGAATGGGCTCGCCGCCGGCGTCGAACACGTCGACGTCCATGCCGAGCGAAGGTCCGCCGAGCGAGCACGGCTTGATCGGCTCGACCACGAACGGCGCCAGGAACGACCCGCCGACCTCGGTCCCGCCGGAGAAGTTGATGATCGGAACGCGGCGCTTGCCGACCGTCTCTGAGAGCCACCGGTAGGGGTCGGCGTTCCACGGCTCGCCCGTCGCACCGAACACCCGCAGCGACGACAGGTCGCAGCCGGCCGGCAGGTGATCGCCGTGGGGCTTGAGCGCGCGGATCAGGGTTGGCGAGACGCCGAGCATGCTCACGCGATGGCGCTCGACGATCTCCCACAGCCGCCGCGGCCCGGGCGTGTCCGGAGCGCCCTCGTACAGCAACAGCGTCGCGCCAAGCGCGTGCGTGCCGAAGGTCGACAGCGGACCCATCACCCAGCCCATGTCGGTGACCCAGAAGAACACGTCGCCGCGGCGGACATCGAACTCGTAGGCGACCTCGGAGGCGACCTTGACGAGGAACCCGGCGTGGGTGTGAATGGCGCCCTTCGGCCTGCCGGTGGTGCCCGACGTGTAGCCGAGCAACAGCGGTTCCTCGGCGTCGGTTGGAGTGCTCGGCACGCGCCAGCTGATCGCGGGCGCGAAGTCCTCCCAGCTGACATCGATCGCTCGGCGCGAGCGGCCGTCGTGGCCGTCGCGTTCGAGCACGACCACCGTTTGGACCGATGGGCACTCGTCCACCGCGTCGTCCAACACCTGCTTCATCGGTGCCTTGGAGCCGCGGCGCCACGCCCAATCGGTGGTGAACACGAGCTTGGCCTGCGCGTCCTTCAGCCGCGCGGCGATCGCCGCTGGCGCGAAGCCGGAGAACAAGGGCAGATAGAGCGCCCCGACCTTGGCGATCGCGTACGCGGCGATCACCGCCTCGGGCGCCATCGGCAAGAACACCGCCACGGTGTCGCCCTTGCCGATACCGGCGACTCGCAAGCCGGCCGCACACGCGTCGACGGCTGCCCCGAGCTCGGCGTAGGTGAGCGTCGTGACCGCGCCCGCTTCGTCTTCATGGATCACGGCCAGCGAGCGGGCCGCCGTCGGATGGTCACGCCAGCGCTCGACGCACGCGTTTGCGACGTTGAGCCGGCCGCCCACGAACCAGGTGGTCCACTCGATCGCCCTCGAGCTGTCGCGTACCGCGGTGTATGGCTCGTCGAACGGCAGTCCGAGGTCGCGTACGACGAGGTCCCAAAACCAGTCGATGTCCGCGACCGACTTGCGCCTCAGCTCGTCGATCGTCTCGGCGCCTGCGGCCTTCATTAGCCGGGTCACGTTCGCGGCGGCGATCCGCTCGGGTGTTGGCTCCCACGCGTAGCTGGACACGACCTCGGAGGGTATGAGTGCACGACCCGCTGCGACAACCCCCGGAGAGGGACAGTCTCCCTCCATTCGGGGCAGGGTCTAGGGGATCGACAGAACGAGCTTGCCGGTGTGCTCGCGGCGCTCCATCGCCGCGTGCGCTTCGGCGGCACGGTCGAGCGAGAGCACGCGGTCGACCACGGGCCGCCACCGGGGAGCATCGCGGATCGCGCGAAGCAGCGCCGCGAAGTCCCGGGGACTTCCCATCGTGGTACCGAGGATCGTGTGCTGCCCGAAGTAGACGCGCCCAACATCGATCTGCGTGGACGAGGAGCCGGTGGCGCCGAAGGCGACCAGCCGCCCGCCGCCGGACAGGGTCCGCAGCGCCTCCGGCCAGGTGCTGCCGACGGAATCGATGACTAGGTCGACACCAGCTCCGCCAGTGAGCTCCCGGATCGCCTCCGGCCAGTCCGACTCGCTGTAGAGAACGCCGTCCTGCGCGCCGAGCGAGCGGGCGTGGACGAGCTTTTCGGCTGACGACGTCGTGACGAGCACGCGCGCCCCGGCGGAGTGGGCGAGACTGATTGCGATCGTCGCGACGCCGCCACCGGCGCCGAGGATCAGCACGGTCTCGTCTCGCTCGAGTCCACCGCGGGCGAACAGGGCGCGGTGGGCGGTCAGGCCTGCGAGTGGCAGTGCCGCCGCGTCGCTCCAGCTCCATCCGCGCGGCTTTGGGAACACGTTCTCCTCCGGCACCGCGACGAGCTCGGCGTACGTCCCGTCGGTGTAATCGCCGAGGATCTCCCAGTCCGGCGCCGGAGAGCGTTCGTCTTCTCCCCATCGCAGCGAGGGCAGGATCACGACCTCCTCACCGGTGCCGCGCCGCAGACCGGCGCCATCGGCCCCGAGCACGCGCGGGAGAGGGACATCGTATCGGCCCTTACGCACGAGGCAGTCGTGCCAGTTGAGCGCCGCGGCGCGCAGCTCCACCAGCGCCCACCCGGCCGGCACGAGGGGGTCGGTGCGCCGCTCGAGCCGGAGCACGTCGGGCTCGCCGAATTGGTGCAGCTGGATCGCCTGCACGGCTTTAGGCCCGCGGCAGGCCGAGCACGCGCTCGGCCACGATGTTGCGCTGGATGAAGGTTGTGCCGCCGGCGATCGATGTTCCGCGCGCCTGGTAGGCGAGGCGCAGCCACTTGCCCGCCGGCGCATCGTCATCCGCCGGATCGAGCAAGCCGGCCAGACCGTGCTGGGCGACCGCAAAGTCGGCCATGTCCTCGAGCAACGGTGCCGAGAGAAGCTTGCCGAGCGATGCGGGAGGCCCGGGCGCCCCGGCTGCCATCGAGCTCAGTGCGCGCAGCCCGTTCAACCGGTACACAAGCGTGCGCGCGTAGAGATCTGCAAGTGTGCGGCGAACGTACGGATCCTCGCCCAGGGGACGGCCGTCGCGCTCGCTCGCCCGCACGCCGGCGAGCAGATCGCCCCACAGCCGTTGCATATTGACGCGGCCGGTCGCCAGCGCGACGCGCTCGTACGACAGCGTCGCCATTGCGATCTTCCAGCCGCCGTCGACCTCTCCGAGCACCAGCTCGTCGGGCACGTAGGCGCCGTCCAGAAAGACCTCGTTGAACTCGGCCTCGCCGAGTATGTGGCGCAACGGACGCACGCTCACGCCTGGCTGGTCCATCGGCAGGATGAAGTAGGTGATCCCTGCGTGGCGCGGGCCACCGGTCCGGGCGAGCAGCATGCCGTAGCCCGCGATTTGCGCGCGACTGGTCCACACCTTCTGGCCGCTGATCCGCCAGCCGTCGTCGTCGCGCTCCGCACGGGCCTCCAACGAGGCCAGGTCAGATCCCGCACCGGGCTCCGAGAACAGCTGGCACCAGACGTGGTCGCCCTCGAGGATCGGTTCAAGGAACCGCTGGCGCTGCGCCTCGGTGCCGAAGTCGATGATCGTCGGCCCCGCGAGCCCCTCGCCGAGCAGGTTGATCCGGTCAGGGGCCCCGGCGCGGTCGTACTCCTCGAGGAAGATCGCCTGCTGCACGAGCGAGGCATCCTGTCCGCCGTAGCGCTTGGACCACGACAGCCCCGCGTAGCCGGCGCCACGGAGCTGCTTCTGGAACGGACGCCAGTAATCGAGGCGCTCGTCGATCGTCGCCGGCTCAGGGCCGGGCAGCGCCTCCACGGCCGCCTCCAACCATGCGCGGGTCGTTGCTCTGTATGCGGCATCTTCGGGGCTGTCGCGGAAATCCATTTTGCTCCTCGTCTGAAGTCGTGCAGCAGCTCTTATAGCGGCGCCGCGGGCCCATCTCACCCCCTCCTGCCCCGGTGGGGAGAGCAAATGCGCTCGCGAGGGTGATGGATGGTCCGATTGGGCAGTGCATGCTTGTCGTCCCCGCAACCGAGGAGACCCGACCGGTTATGAGCACTTCCCGCCGCCGCAGCGTGACCAAGACCCACGAGCGCATCGGACAGCTCGGCTGGGAGCCGACGCACCACCAGCCTGTCAGCAACTATCCGACGCGCTACACCTTCCCTGACAAGGCGAAGGACCCGATGAAGCAGATCATGCGCGAGTACCTTCCGATGCAGCTCGAGAAGGACGAGCGCGTGTACGGCGGCTTCGACGCGGCAGTCCGCGCCAACATGGGCGACAAGGCCGAGCAGCGGTGGCTCGAGGTGCTCAAGCCGTTCGTCCACACGACCACCTATCTCGAGGGGTGCGCCGGGCGAGTGATGAGCATGCTCCTCGACACGGTCCCGAACGACGAGTTGCGGAACGGCTATCACGTCCAGTTCGTGGACGAGCTGCGCCACATCGGCATGCAGCAGAGCCTCGCCCGGTGGTACTCCAAGAACGCGCCGAACCCGTCAGGCTGGGACATGGGTGCCAAGTACTACGCCGGCAGCCCGCTCACCAAGGCCGGGTACAACATGGCCACGCACTCAATCGTCGGCGATCCGGTCTACTGCGGGATGTCGATGATGACCGTGCTCGAGACGGCGTTCACGAACATCGCGTTCGTGGCGCTGCCCGACGTCGGTGCACGCAACGGAGACTTCACGCTGCCGACCACTTACTCGTCGGCTCAGTCAGACGAGGCACGCCACATCTCAAACGGGTACGCGACGCTGATGACGCTGCTCCAAAAAGACTCCAACATCCCGCTGATCGAGCAGGACCTCGCGTCCTCCTGGTGGGCGAACCACGCGTTCATCGACCCGTTCGCAGGCACGCTGATCGAGTACTTCTCGACCGATCGCTCCGACAAGGAGTCCTACCTGCAGAAGTGGGATCGGTGGGTCAACGACGACTATTACAAGTCCTATATCGAGCAGCTCGGCAAGCTCGGGCTGGGGATGGACACGGCCCCCTTCCTGGGCGCGCGTGAGCGGATCGCAGGTGGGCTGATCCACCGCACGGCGATCTTCGCGTTCGCGATCTGGCCGCTCGCGTACTGGCGCTTCGATGGGCTGAACGAGAATGACTTCCAGTGGTTCGAGGACCGCTATCCGGGCTGGTACGACGAGTACGGGATGCTGTGGGAGGGCTTCAACGCGCTCAAGGATCCGCGCGAGGGGGCGCTGTTTCTCAACGGCTTCCTCGAGAACGCGTCCCCGATCTGCTGGAGCTGCATGATGCAGTGCCTGGGCGACCACGATCAGCTCTACCGGGTCGTCGACGGTCGCACGCGGTTCTACTGCTCGAGCCAGTGCATGCAGAACGACATCCAGTACCCCGGCCGCTACACCGGCGATCGACAGTTCTTCGACAAGTACCACGGCTGGGACCTTGCCGACGTCATACGCGACATCGGATTCGTTCGGGAGGACGGCAAGACGCTCGTCGGACAGCCGCACCTCGACGATGACAAGCCGATGTGGACGCTCGCCGACCTGGAGGCGTGCGGCTGCGAGGTCAAGAGCCCGAACATCAGGACGGCCGAGGAGATGGGCCTCCCGAACGGCTCCTGGCACGACTCGAGCCGGCCCGACGGCGCTGTCGTTACCAGCGAGACCTCCTACGTGCACCGCGCCGGGTCGATCGGCGGCGACGGCCTGGAGACCGGCCCGGCGATGCGTGCGGACGGAAATGGCCACGGTCGGCGCAACGTCGCGGAGGTGATTCGATGAGTGCCCCCACTCCCCCCCTGAAGCGGTTCGAAGACGGGTCCGCCGAGGCCAAGCCGGACGAGTCGCCCCGAGGGTTCTTCTACTTCACGCCGAAGAAGCGCCGCGCGAGCGTGTACGAGGAGGTCACGATCGACACGCAGGTTTCCGTCGACCGGCACCTGAAGGGCGGTTGGCTGATCGCGTTCGAGGATGGCCGCGGCTCGCATTCACTCGGATCGACGGCGCTGCGGGTCTCCGACTGGTTCGACTGGCGCGACCCGGGCGAACTGTGGGAGCGGCCCTTCTACCAGCAGGCCGCGCAGGCGGCGCGCGAGCAGGACGCCGCGGTGGCGGCGGCGCGCTCAGAGGGCCTGTTCGCGCGGATGAGCGACGAGTGGCGTCAGTTCCTTCAGTCGAGCCTGCAGCTGCCCGCCTTTTACGAGCACGGGCTGTGGCGCGGCGCTGTGCGGGGCCGCGCGACCGGCGCTGTCGGACCTGCTGACGCACGCGATCGTGCTCGAAGCTGCGATGAAGCAGCGCCAGGCCCAGGATCTCGTCGTGTACGCGATGGATCTCGAGCCGGAGATCGGCGAGTGCTCGACGGAAACGGCTCGGAGCGCGATTCCTCGAAGAGGAGGCCTGGCAGCCGGTCCGCGCGCTCGTCGAGCAGGTGAACGCGAAGCGCGACTGGGCCGAGCGCATAATCGCGACCAACGTCTGTATCGAACCGCTCGTCGGCAACCTGCTGCGGCGCGAGATGTTGCTGGTCCCGGCCAGCCTGAACGGCGATCCGGTCACCCCTGTGATCATCGGCAACGCCCAGCGCGAGTGGCTGTGGTACCGCGATTGGACCTCGGAACTGATGCGCTTCTGCGTCGGCGACGAGGAGTTCGGCGCCCAGAATCGCGAGGTGCTAGCGGGCTGGGCTGCGGAATGGAACGCGGAGGCCGAAACAGCCGCCGACGCGCTCGCCAGCGAGCTGGCGCGGGTTCCGCGATCGCGGCCGCCCGAAGAGGCGCTAGAGCAGGTCAGGCGCGAGCGCGACGAGTTGCAAGCGGTACTCAACCCTAAGGAGGTGTCGGCATGACCCCGGCGGCGGAAGAGCAGGCATTCGACTACGTCGGGATCGCGCTGGGCCGGAGTGTCGAGGGGGATGCGCTGGCCGAGGCGATGGCCGACGTCGAGGGCGTCGAGGTGGTGCCCCAGCAGACGTTCTGGGAGGTCAAGGCGCGCGAGCGGCTGCGGATGGATTTCGAAGAGCTCTCGGAGGCGACCGGCCTGGACGTCGACTCCGAGCTGATCCAGGTCCTGATGACGACTTATTACGGCCGGATCGTCAACACCGATGACGCGATCATGCTGTTCCACGACCCGATCGAGGCGATGGAGCACATGTGATGAGCGAGCCGGCGGTCGCGGAGGGGGCACTGAACTTCGACCTGAGCGAGGATCAGGAGACGATCCGTCAAGCCGTTGCTGAGCTAGCCGCGAGCTTCGACGAGGAGTACTGGTTGGAGAAAGACTCGAAGCACGAGTTCCCGTGGGAGTTCTACAAAGCGTTCGCCGACGCGGGCTGGCTGGGCATCTGCGTGCCCGAGGAGTACGGCGGCAGCGGGCTGGGGATCCTCGAGGCTTCGCTGCTGCTCGAGGAGGTGTCGGCCTCTGGCGCGGGGATGAACGGCGCGAGCTGCATGCACATGTCGATCTTCGGCATGCATCCGGTGATCGTCCACGGCTCCGAGGAGCTCAAAGCGCCGACGCTCCCGCGGGTCGTGTCCGGCGACCTGCACGTCTGCTTCGGCGTCACCGAGCCCGACGCCGGCCTCGACACGACGAGGATCAAGACGTTCGCCAAGCGCACGGCGACGGATATGTGGTCAACGGCCGCAAGGTGTGGATCTCCAAGGCGCTCGAGTCCGAGAAGGTCCTGCTCCTGACTCACGCGACAACGAAGCTCGAGGACTGCGCCAAGAAGACCGACGGGATGACGCTGTTCCTCACCGACCTCGATCGAGATCGCGTCGACATCCGTCCGATCCCGAAGATGGGCCGCGAGGCGGTCGACTCGAACGAGCTGTTCATCGACAACCTCGAGGTGCCCGAGGAGCACCGGGTCGGCGAGCAGGGCCACGGCTTCAAGTACCTGCTCGACGGGCTGAACCCCGAGCGGGTCCTGATCGCCGTGGAGGCGCTGGGCTTGGGGCGCGCGGCGATCCGCCGGGCGGTCGCCTACGGCAAGGAGCGCGTCGTCTTCGACCGGCCGATCGGGATGAATCAGGGCCTCCAGTTCCCGCTCGCCGACGCCCAGATCAAGCTCGACGCGGCGACCTCTGATGGTGCGCAAGGCCGCGTGGCTGTACGACCGGGGCCTGCCGTGCGGGCGTGAGGCGAACGCGGCCAAGTACCTGTGCGCCGAGGCCGGGTTCGAGGCCGCCGACCGCGCCGTGCAGATGCACGGCGGAATGGGTACGCGCGCGAGTACCACGTCGAGCGCTACTTCCGCGAGGCGCGGCTGCTGCGGATCGCTCCGATCAGCCAGGAGATGATCCTCAACTACGTCGGCGAGCACGTGCTCGGCCTGCCGAGGTCCTACTGATGCGAGGGCTGGACGGACGCGTCGCGCTCGTCACCGGCGCGGGCGCAGGGATCGGTGCCGCGGTCGCGAAGCGCTTTGCGGCCGAGGGCGGCGACGGTTGCCGTCGTCGACAGGGACCTCGAAGCCGCCCGCGACGGTGGCCGACAAGATCCCGACCCGGTGGCCGCGCGATCGGCCTCGGCGCGGACGTGACGGACCGCGAGGCGTCGCAGTGGCCGTCGAGGCGGCCGCAGCGCTCGGCGACGCGCTTCACATCGTGGTCAACAACGCCGGGATCGTCCGGCCGGCGATGCTGCCCGACCTCGACGAGGAGGCGTTCCGAGCTGTGATCGACGTGCATCTAGCTGGGCACCTACCGCGTGCTGCGAGCGGCGCTCGCCCACCTCCCCGACGACGGGACCGGCAGGATCATCAACTCGACGTCGGCCGCTGGGCTGGTCGGGACGATCGGCCAGGCGAATTACGGCGCCGCCAAGGCGGGGATCGTGGGGCTGACGAAGTCCGCGGCGCGCGAGCTCGCGAAGCGCAACATCACCGTCAACGCCGTGGCTCCCCTGGCCGCGACCGCGATGACCGAAACGGTCCGCACGAATCCGAAGTTCGCGGCCAAGACGCTCGAGCGGATCCCGCTGGGCCGGTTCGCCGAGCCCGATGAGGTCGCCGGCGCGTTCGCCTTCCTGGCATCCGACGACGCCGCCTACATCACCGGTCAGGTGCTGTGCGTCGACGGCGGCACGGTCATCTAGGACAGGCTCGACATGGGTGTCCTCGCCGTTTCTCGACGCCGGCCGCCATGCGGTCGTGGTCGAAGCCGTCCGGACGCCGATCGGGCGCGCGCATCCCGAGCAAGGGCGCGTTCCGCGACACCCATCCGAACACGCTGCTGGCGTCGTGCCTGACCGCGCTCGTCGAGCGGACCGGCATCGACCCCGGCAGAGGTCGAGGACGTGATCGCCGGTTGCACCGCGCCGTTCGGCGAGCAGTCGCGCAACATCGCCCGCAACGCGTGGCTCCAGGCCGGATACCCGGTCGAGGTGCCCGCGATCACGATCGACCGCCGCTGCGGCTCGGCGCAGTCGGCGGTGAGTACGCCGCGGCGCTGATCTCCTCCGGGACGCACGAGCTCGTGATCGCCGGGGGAGTCGAGCACATGCACCACGTCCCGATCGACTCGCCGATCCGGATCGTGGACCTGTACGGCACCCCTGGCCGCAGGAGCTGCTGGACCGGTTCGACTTCATCCCGCAGGGACTCAGCGCCGAGCGCATCGCCGAGCAGTGGGAGCATCTCGCGGCAGGAGATGGACGAGCTCGCTGTCGGTCCCACCGGCTCGCGGCGGCCGCGACCGAGGAGGGCCGCTTCGCCCGGGAAATCGTGCCGATCGAAACGCCGCACGGGACGGTGACGCCGACCAGGGCATCCGGGCCGGCACCAGCGTCGAGGCCCTCGCCGACCTGAAGACGCCGTTCAAGGAGGACGGGCGGATCACCGCCGCCACCTCGTCCCAGCTCTCGGACGGAGCCGCCGCGGTCCTGCTCGCCAGCCGGGCCGCGGCCGCGCGGCTCGGCCTTGCCACCGCGGGCACTGATCGTCGACCAGGTAACGGTCGGCGTCGACCCCGTGATCATGCTCACGGGGCCGATCCCGGCGACGCGCAAGCTGCTTGGGCGAACGGGCTTGGCGATCGGCGACTTCGATCGATCGAGATCAACGAGGCGTTCGCGTCGGTCGTGCTGGCGTGGGAGCGCGAGCTCGGGCCGACATGGAGCGAGTCAACGTCAACGGCGGCGCGATGGCGCTCGGTCACCCGGTCGGGTCGACCGGCGCGCGGCTCGTGACCACGAGATCCTGCACGAGCTGGAGCGGTCCGACACCGAGCTCGGGCTCGTGACGATGTGCTGCGGCGGGGGGCTCGGCACGGGAACGATCCTGAAGCGGTTGAGGGGATGAGCGGTCCGATCCAGCTGAGGGAGGACGAGCTCGACCTCGCGAGCTGGATCATGCCCGGCGACGGCGTCGTCTTCGGCCAGGCGTGCGCCGAGCCGACGGTGCTCGTCGACGCGCTGCTCGCGCAGGCCCAGGCGATCGGAGACGTGCGGGCGTTCGTCGGGCTCGCGTGGGGAGATCGAATCGCTCAGACGCGCCTCGAGTCCCTTAAGGTCGTCTCCTACGGGGCGCTTGGCCGGCTCGGGCGGGTCGCCGGCCTGCGCGTGGTGCCATGCCACTTCTCCGCGCTTCCCAGCCTGTTCGCCGCGCACGCCCTCCCGGGCGACGTCGCGCTCGTGCAGGTTGCGCCGCCCGACAGCCAAGGCCGCTGCAGCCTGGGCGTCGGGGTCGATTACCTCGCCGACGCGGTCGAGCACGCCCGGGTCGTCATCGCCGAGGTCAACGATCACTGTCCCGTGACCGCGGGGCACTGGATCGCCTGGGATCGCCTCGACGCGTTCGTGTACAGCTCGCGGCCATTGCTGGAGGCCCCACCCGTGACGCCCGGTGAGACCGAGCGCCAGATCGCCGCTCACGTCGCCGAGCTGGTCAGGGACGGAGACACGATCCAGCTGGGCGTCGGTGCGCTCCCGGAAGCGATGATCCAGGCGCTCGGCGAGCATCGGGACTCGGCGTGCATTCGGGGATGATCTCCGACGGCGTGCTCGACCTGATCGAGGCGGCGTAGTCACCAACGCGGGCAAGCAGTCGGTCGATGGCTCACCGTGACGGGCGCGGCGCTCGGCAGCCGCCGCCTGTTCGACGCGCTCGACAAGCGCGAGGACGTCGTGTTCCGCCCCGTCAGCTACACCCACGCGCCGGCAACGCTGGCCACGGTCGGGCGGCTGTGCGCGATCAACAGCGCGCTCGAGATCGACCTCGCCGGGCAAGCAAACACGGAGTCGATCGACGGCCGGCCGCTGGGCGCCATCGGCGGCCAGGTCGACTTCCTCCGTGCCGCAGCCGCGTCTGGCGGGACGCCGATCCTCGCGCTGCCGTCGACCCGCATCGTCAAGCGGTTGAGCGGCCCCGTCGGCACCCGCGAAGCGACGTCGACTGGGTCGTCACCGAACACGGCGCGCGATCGCTGAAAGGCCTGAGCGACTTCCAGCGCCCCGCCGCGCTCCGCGAGCTGGCGGGCGCCACCCACGCCGAGAAGCTGGCGGTGTGAGGGCGATGCCCGCACAGCCATGGGCAGGAGTCGGCGTCGCGCTCCCGAGCATCGACGCGTTCGGGAACGGAACGCCAGTGCGCGAGGTAGCCCGCGCCGCCGAGCAAGTCGGCCTTGACCACGTGTGGGTCCCCGACCACCTCGTCTTTCACCGCCCGATCCTCGAGGCGACGACCACTCTGTCGCTCGTCGCCGGCGCGACCGAACGGATCGGCCTCGGGTTCGGGATCCTCAACCCAACCTTGCGGCCCGTGACCTGGCTGGCGAAGCAGCTCGCGACGCTCGCCGCGCTGGTCCCTAACCGCGTGCTGATGGGCGTCGGCCTCGGCGGAGAATACGAAGCGGAGTTTCGCGCCGCGGGGATCGATCCGCGCCAGCGGGGCAAGCGCCTCGATGAGGCGCTCGCGCTCTTACCGCGGCTGATGAACGGTGAGCTTGTCGAGCACAGTGGGCTCTACGAGGTCGCGTGCCCCGGGCTTGCACCGGTGGCGTCGGTGGCACCGCCGGTGCTCGTAGGCGGGAGGGCCGCAGCCGCCCTGCGCCGGGCGGCGCGCTTCGGCGACGCCTGGATGCCGATGTGGGTGGACGCCGAGCAGATCGAGGAGTCGCGCGGTCGCCTCGCGGCAGCTCGCCGCCGAGCATGGGCGCCCCGCGCCGGGTGTGGCACTCGTCGCGTTCATCAACATCTGCACCGATCAGGCCGCCGGCGAGGCCGAGGCGGCGGAGCTGATCAGGCGCCAATACGGGATGCCATTCGAGCGCGTCTCGCGTTGGGCTCTGGTCGGCCCGGTCGAGGCGATCGCGGAGCGGCTGGCCGACTATCGCAACGCCGGGGTCGATGGCTTCTGCCTCTCGCCGCAAGCCGGCGACCGCTGGAACAAGTCGAACGGATCGCGGCGCTGCGCATATGAGACGCACCATCTTCACCCCTGAGCACGACGACCTGCGCGAGAGCTTCGGGCGCTACCTCGACGAGGAGGTAGTCCATGCACTACGACGGATGGGAAAGCGCGAGGGGCGGATCCGCGAGACGCGCTGCGGCACGCGGGCGAGTTGGGGTTTCTGGGGTTCGGCGTCCCGGAGGCGTTCGGCGGTCCGGGGTCGAGGACTTCCGCTTCAACGCGGTGATCAACGAGGAAGCCGCGCGTCGGGGCCTGGCCGCGTTCGCGCTGGTCGGCTTCGCGATGCAGAACGACGTCGATCGTGCCCTACCTGAACCGAGCTCGGCGACGCGGGGCAGCGGGCCGCTGGCTGCCCGGGATCTGCTCGCGGCGAGCTGATCCTGGCGATCGCGATGACCGAGCCCGGAACCGGCTCCGACCTGCAGGGATCCAGACCCGCGCGCGTCCGCGACGGCGAGCACTACGTCGCTCAACGGCTCGAAGACGTTCATCACCAACGGTCTAGCCGACCTGGTGATCATCGCGGTGCGGACCGGGCCGACCGGCAAGCATCGCGGACATCAGCCTGCTGGTCGTCGAGCCGGCATGCAGGGCTTCGAGCGCGGGCGCAACCTCGAGAAGCTCGGCCAGCACGCGCAGGACACCGCCGAGCTGTTCTTCGACGACGTGCGCGTCCCGGTCGCCAACCTGATCGGCGAGGAGGGCGCAGGGCTTCCGGCACCTCACGCACAACCTCGCGCAGGAGCGGCTGTCGATCGCGGTGGGCGCGCCGCCGCGGCGCGCGGCGCGCTCGAGCGCGACGCTGGAGTACGCCGCGAGCGCAAGGCGTTCGGCCGGCCGATCGGGGCCTTCCAGAACTCGCGGTTCGAGCTCGCCGAGGCAACGACCGAGATCGAGGTCGCGCAGGCGCTTCGTCGACCGCTGCCTGCTGGCCACACGTCGGCGGGACGCTGCGGCCGACGAGGCCGCGATGGCCAAGTACTGGTGCTACGGAAATGCAGGGGCGGGTGATCGACCGCATGCCTGCAACTCCACGGCGGCTACGGCTACATGCCGAGTACCCGATCGCGCGCGACTGGGCGACGCCCGGATCATGCGGATCTACGGCGGCACAAACGAGATCATGAAGGAGATGATCGGTCGCGCGATGGGCCTCGTCGAGCCCTCCGTACGGCCCAGCGACGACAGAGGAAGGAGCCCAAGATGAAGCTCGATCCGGCCGAGGTGTTCCCAGCGGTGCATGCACTGGCTCTGCGCGGCAGCCTCAAGCACCTGCCGGGCGATGGGCGTCAGCTGGAGGCGGCCGGCCTGATTTGCTCGACGCCGGGCGGGTTCACCCTCACCGACTCCGGGCACCGTCTTCACAGGACGCTCTCGGAGCAGGAGCGCGCCACGATCGACGTCGGCCTTCTCGACATCGTCTCCGAGCCCTTGCCGGCTGCGTGGCGCCGGTTGACGACGCTCGAGCCACGGTGGAACGCGGCGGACGCGGCCAAGCGTCGGCGCCTGATCAGCGAACTGGTCGCGATCGTCGAGGAGGTCCAGCCGACGCTGCGACGAAGCGCCGAGGTCGCGCCGCGCTTCGGGGACTACATCGCTCGGCTGCGCGAGGCGGAACGACGGCTGCTCGACGGTGAGCTCGACTACGCGTTCGACCCGGCGGTCGAGTCGATCGCCACCGTATGGCGAGAGCTCCACGAGGACTACCTGCAGACGCTCGGCCACGCCCAGGAGTCGGAGAGCATATGACCACGACCGACCAGATGATCGCGGTGACGATGGCCGAGCCCGGGCGGGTGGAGCTTCGGGAGGTGCCCGCCCCGAGCTCACCGAGTCGGGAATGGCAGTCGTCCGGATCACCCGCGCCGGCATCTGCGGAAGCGACCTGATGCTGTTGGACGGCCGGGTGACGATCGAGCCGGACTTCCCGATCGGCCACGAGTACTTCGGCATCGTCGAGCAGATCGGAACCGACGTCCGGCTGATCGAGGTCGGCGATCGCGTGACCGGCTCGTTCTCGGTCTCGTGCGGCCACTGCATGCAATGCCAGCGAGGCCAGCACGCCCGCTGCCTGATGCTGCGCTTCTTCGGCTTCGG
The DNA here is from genome assembly GCA_963826395.1 of uncultured Solirubrobacterales bacterium. Taxonomy (GTDB): domain Bacteria; phylum Actinomycetota; class Thermoleophilia; order Solirubrobacterales; family Solirubrobacteraceae; genus Palsa-465. Next base: position 43,817 of record CAWGWP010000005.1, read on the forward strand.
GTTCGCGTTCGGCGACCTGCCCGGCGGCCAGGCGGAGTACATCGGCGTGCCCGAGGCCGACCTCACGCTGCGCAAGGTGCCCGACGAAGTCTCCGACGACGCCGCGCTGCTGGTCGGCGACAACGCCGTGACCGCCGTCGACGTGCTTCACCGCGGGGGCTTTCAGCCCGGCCAGGTGGTGGCGGTGATGGGCGGCGGGCCGACCGGGTTGCTGACCGCGCAGGCGGCGCTGGCGCTCGGCGCCGGCGCGGTGGTGGTCAGCGATCCCAATGAGGGCCGGGTGCAGCGGGCCGCGGAGCTGGGCGCGACGGGGGTCAACGTAGCCAGCGACGATCCCGTCGACGCCGTCCTCGAGCTGAGCGGCTACCAGGGCGCCGACCTCGTGGTCGAGGTGACGAACACGGTCCAGGGCACCGCCGACGCGGTGGCGCTCGCACGTAAGGGCGGGGTGATCGCCGTGACCACGGTCCATGCCGACGGTGACGTGACCATCCCGCTGGGCGAGATGTGGCTCAAGGACCTCACGCTGGTCATGCACCAGGTCAACGTGCAGGCGCGGATGGACGAGGTGCTGGCGCTGATCGCCTCCGGGCGACTCGAGCCGGAGAAGGCGATCTCACACCGCCTGCCACTGGCGCAGGCCGACGAGGGGTACGCGGTGATGGCGGCGCGCGAGGCGGGCAAGGTCGTCCTGACCCCGTGAATGATATGACTACAACTGCCACGAAGGTCAGCACGACCGTCAACCAGGCGGCGTGCGCACGATCGCGCTCGACGACCCCGGCCGGCGCAATGCCCTCTCCACCGAGCTGCTCAACGGCCTCATCGACGCGCTCGAGCACGCTCGGACCGACCCCGACACCCGGTGCGTCGTGCTCTCCTCCACGCACCCGAAGGTGTTCTGTGCGGGCGGCAACCTCGCGGCTTTCGGCGACGACTCGTCGATCATCGACAAGCACGTCGCCAACGACCGTTTTCCCCGCCTCTTCAAGCTGTTCGGCGAGCTCGGGAAGCCGAGCATCTGCGCGGTCGCGGGTCACGCCCTGGCCGGCGGGTTCGGCCTCGCACTCGCGTGCGATCTGATCGTCGCGCGCGAATCGGCGACCTTCGGGACACCCGAAATCAACGTCGGCGTGTTCCCGTTCATGCTGATGGCGCTGCTGTACCGGAACATCCCCCGCAAGCAAGTCAACGAGTTGATGCTGCTCGGCGAGCGCGTCTCGGCCTCGGAGGCGAAGGCGCGGGGGTTCGTTAACCGGGTGATAGGAGACAGCGAGGACTTCGACGCCGCCGTCGCGGAGTGGGCGGAGCGACTCGCCTCAAAGTCGCCTGTGCTGATGCGCCTCGGCAAGGACGCGATGCGCCGGCACGACGACATGACTTACGACGATGCGCTCGACTACCTTCAGGGCCGACTCACGCTGGCGCTGGCAACGGAAGACTCAGGCGAAGGGCTGAAGGCATTCGTCGAGAAGCGTAAACCGATCTGGACCGGCCGCTGACGTGAGGCTTCCGGGCCCCCTGATCGTCGACGACCGCAAGCAGGGAGTCGCGACGGGATCTATGCGCTTGCCGCTTCCGCCTTGCTCGTCAGCGACCGCCAGCGCGACACCGCAGCGGTTGGCGTCCCCGCGCCGAGCTTGTCCATCAGCTGGTCCAGATGCCAATCGACGCTTGTCCTCGGAATCTCGAGGCGCGTGGCGATCTCATCGTCGCTCGCGCCCTCATCGAGCAACCGCAGGATCGCGTCCTCGCGGCGGTTGATCTCGAAACGGGGGACGGTCAGCGCGGGAGCCGTCGGCCCAGCCTCCACGTCGGCGTCGAGCACCGTGACTGCGGCGGAGACCTTGGTCACCATTTCGTCAACAATCGAGCGCAACCTGTGGATCTGGGCTCGCTGGGTTGCCACACGCTCGAGCAGCGTCGTGCGATGGATCGCGTAGCCGAGCCCTTCGGCGAACGTGCCGAGCATGTCGCGATCGAGCTCGTCGACGTCGCGGTCCTCGAAGTAGCGATCGGCGTGGATGAAGCCGATCAGCATGTTCTGGGGGATCAGCGGGGCGGCCACATAGGAGCGGGTCTTGGACGCCACGACGAGAGGCTTGAATCCACGCGGGTTGCTCTGCGCCTCCGGGACGATCATCGGCGCGCGGGTCGAGATCATCTCCGTCTCGACGATGTCGTAGTCGATTCGCATACGATCGGTCTGGGCGCGGCGATAGAAGTCCTCCGCCCACGCCGGATCGTCGGTGAAGTAGACGCTCTCGGGCACCATCTCTGGGCCCTGCAGCCGGAACAGCACGGCGCGGCCGAATCCGCAGCTCTGGCACAGCGCCCGCGTCGCGCGCTCGTAGAGCTCCGCGAGTGACTCGGAGGTTCGAAGCTTTGACAGCGCCTGCCGCACGCGCACGACGTCGCCAGAGTGGTGATTTTCGGCTGACATCTCTCTCGCGCACCAAACACTACGGACGCCATGCCGCGCGCCGGAACGCCTGGACGGGTGAAACGGATCACCCGAAGGAGGCAGCCGTTCCCACACACCTCTCGGAGGGGGGTGCATGACCTCTCTGAGGAGGGTGGCCTGGCACCGCGCGCGGGACTACCGTCAGCTCCGGAATGAGTACCTCTGACCGCGAGCTGGCCGCGATCGCCGCTGCATGGGGCGCCGAGAGACGCCTGTCACCGTTCGAGAATCTCATGTGGCGCTCAGAGGTCAACCCGCAGCTGCGCTCGACCGGCGTCGTGCTCGAGCTGCTCGACTCAGCGCCCGACCGCGATCGCCTGACCGCGGCGCACGAATGGGGCTCACGCCTCCTGGCCCCGTTGCGTCATCGGGTGGTCGAGGACCCGCTCGGCCTGGCGTCGCCCCGCTGGGTCGTAGACCAGGACTTCGATCTGTCCTATCACCTGCGGTTCGTCCAGCTGCCCGAGCCCGGCTCGCTGCAGCAGGCGCTCGTACTCGCACAAGGTCTCGCTATGGCCCCGTTCGACCGTGCCAGGCCGCTGTGGGAAGCCGTCGTCGTGGATGGCCTGGCCGACGGCCGGGCGGTCTACCTCTTGAAGCTCCACCACAGCATCACAGACGGTCAGGGCACCGTTCAGATGTTCGAGATCCTGCACGGCGAGACGCCCGAGCCGGGGCGCGCCCGGGAGCTGCCGGTGCCGGCCCCCGAACGGATCTCCGGTACCTCTCTCGCCGCCCGAGCGCTGTTGGGGGCTCCGCGGCGAGCCGTCACCGACGCGCTCAAGGCGGGCGCCTTGACGGCTTCGACCGTCGAGCGACTCGTAACCAGCCCGAAGAGCATCGCCTCGGGCGTGCGCTACGTGCAGTCGCTTGGCCGGATGCTCGGCGGCCCGCCGGCGCGAAGCTCGATTCTGCTCGAGCAGCGCAGCCTCAGCCGCCGCTTCGGGATGATCGAGGTGCCGCTCGCCGACCTGCGAGCCGGCGGGAAGGCGGCGGGCGGAACGCTCAACGACGCGTTCCTCGCTGGACTCACGGGCGGCATGCGCCGCTACCACGAGCACCACGGCATCGAGGTCGAGGAGCTCACGCTGGCGCTTCCGATCAGCTTGCGAAAAAGCGATGACCCACTGGGCTCAAACCGTTTCGCGGGCGCCCGGATTGCAGCTCCGATCGGCGAGCTCGACCCGCGAAAGCGGGTTTGGCTGATCGGCGAGCGCACCAAGGCGGCCCGCGCGGAGCCTGCGCTCAACTTCATGGATGTCCTCTCGCCGGCGCTCAGCCGACTCCCGGCGACGGTCGTCTCGACGATGACCCAGCGGGTCACCCGATCGATCGACCTGCAGGCGTCGAACGTCCGCGGCCTGGATCGCGTCGCCTATCTCGCGGGGGCGCGCGTCGAGCGAATGTACGCGTTTGGCGCGGCACCCGGGCCGGCGGTGATGGTGACGCTCATGTCCTACCACGGAACGTGCTGCATCGCCGTCAACGTCAACTCCGCTGCGGTTCCTGACCACGAGCTGTTCGTGCGCTGCATGGATGAGGGGTTGGCCGAAATCACCGCGCTCTCTGGGAGGCGGCAGCGCGCCGGGGCGGTGGCGGGGGGGTAGGAGGGAGATGTGTGAGGGTAGGGGGTGTTGTGGTGTGGGGGTTGTGTGTTTAGTGGGTTGTGAGGAGGTGTGTTTGGTGGAGAGGGAGGGTGTGAGATGTAGACTGCGGGTGGTCTTGAGGCGGTTGGATCGCGAGCGCGACGAGCGTGATCGCGAGTGGGTGGTGGCTGGGGGGGGATGGGGAGGCGGTTTGCAGGCGCGATGCTAAGCTGCGGGGATCGGCTTGGGGAGCGGAGCGGATCTTGTAGAGGTGACCGTTGTCGTATCGTCGTCGGCGACGCGGCGCGGCTGAGCGATCTGGCCGGGCGCATGCGTAGCCAGTCGAGCCGGAGTCCGAGCGCGATCTCGCGACGTCGTCGACGCCAGGCGCGGCTGGCGCTCGACCGGCGCGAGCGGTCGGTCACGGGGCCGCGGTACAAGGTCCCGCGGGACGTCAAGGATCAGATGGTCTCCGGCCGTCGTTCGAGGACGGGATGCGGTGCTCGCAGAGCAGCTGGGCCGGCCATCGGCGGAGGTCCGGGCCGAGGCGCCGGCTACTCGCGGAGATGGCGTGCACGCAGAGCCCGCTCGTTCGCGAGCTGTGGGCGAGGTGGGCGCGAGCCATGTACGCGCGCGCGTAGAGCTCTGCTTCGACGACGCCGCGATCGAGCGACTGCGGAAGTTGGGCGATCTCATCGCTCGTGTTTCTCCCGACGACAAGTCCAATCTCGACGGCTACGTGCTGGCGTCGCTTCTCTACGAGAAGGGATTCCGCCAAACCACACGCTCGGCGGGATCAACATGGCCTTCTGGCGCTGGGGGCGGTCGGCCGGCGCGTCGGCGTGATCTGGATCCGGCGGACGATTAGCGACATGCCGTGTATCGGTGGTCCTGCGCCAGTACTCGCCTACTGGTCGCGAAGCGTTTCAATCTCGAGTGGTACATCGAAGGCGGGCGCACCCGCACCGGCAAGCTGCTGCCGCCAAGATGGGCCTACTTCGCACTCGTCGACGCGATCGAGGAGGCCGGGATCAGCGACGTCCACATCGTCCCAGTGTCATCGTCTACGACCAGCTCGAGGAGATCGCAGAGATGACCGCCGAGCCGCGGCGGCAAGCACGCGGAGGGCCTGCGCTGGCTCGTCGACTACGCGCGGCGACAGGGTCGCCCCTCGGGACGAGTGCAGGTGAACTTCGGCGAGCCGTTCGCGGTCGCCGGTCCTGCGCCGCCATGGCGTCGCTGACAACCAGCGTATGGCGCTCTCAAGCTGGCGTTCGACGTCTGTACAGGATCAACCGGGTCACCCGGTCACCGCACCGGGATGGTGACCTCGCATGCTGGGCGTCGACGGGCGCTCTCTGACGGCGTCGAGGTGTGCGAGGTGCTCGAGCCTCTGCACCGCTACGCCGAGGCGCGCGCGCTCCGGGCGTCGAGGAGACCGGAGCTCGCTACACCGAGCGGTATCGAAATGACGCTCCGGGTCCTGCTCGAACACGGCGTCCTCACGTCGTTCGACAGGGACGCGAGCCGGTGTACGCGATCGGCCGGGACAACGAGCTGGTCGCCGCCTTCTATCGCAACAGCGTGATCCACTGGTTTGTGAACCGCTCGATCGCAGAGCTGGCGCTAGTCCGGGCGGCCGAGGAAGACGGGCTCGGACCCGGTCGAGATCGCGTGGGGCGAGGCTTCCGGCTTCGCGATGTGCTCAAGTTCGAGTTCTTCTTCGCGGACCGAGGCCGTTCCGGGAGGAATGCGCGAGGAGCTCGCGCTGATCGAGCCGGCGTGGCACAGCGCAGCGAGCTCACGCTGGCACAGGTCGGACGGGCGCCGCGGACTGGGCGCCCTGACGGCGCACCGGGTTCTCTCCTCGTTCCTCGAGTCCTATCACGTGGTGGCGGAATGTCTGTGGCGCTCCGTCGTACGCAGTTCACCAGCCCGCGTTCCTGGCGGATTGCCTTGGGCTCGGAACGCACTGCCTTCAACACCGGATACGAGTGGCGAGCAGTGTCGTCGGAGCTGTTCCGCTCCGCGCTGAAGCTGGCCGAGAACCGTGCCCTGCTCGACCTGCCAATCCGGAGCCGAGTGGCCGGATGAGTTCGCCGATGAGCGGGGATGTCGCGGATGGGGTGTGGGATGAGGGAGGGGGATTGCGGCAGGCGCTTGAGATGCACGAGCTGCTCGCCAAGGATGTTCTCTCCGGACCGTCGGGTCCGCAGATCGCGGCGTTCTTCGACTTCGACGGGACGCTAATCGACGGGTACTCGGCTGGCGCGTTTCTACAAGATCGCGCGCGCCGGGGCGACATGTCGGTAGGCGAGGCCACCAAGCTGCTGCGGACTGGCCTCGACGCGCGCGCCGGCCGGGCCGACTTCAATCACTTCATGCGTGTCGGCGTGCAAGCGTTCCGCGGACACGACGCGCGCAACCTCGACCGCCTCGGAAGGCGCCTGCTGCGGGGAACGCTGGGGGGGCTGCTGTTTCCCGAGATGCTCGAGATCCTCGGCGCGCACCGACGGCGGGGGCATACGATCGCGATCGCCTCCTCGGCGCTGGCGTTCCAGATTGAGCCGATCGCGGCCGAGCTCGGCATCGAGCACATCCTCTGCACGAGACTCGAGTCGGTCGGCGACATCTACACCGGGCGCGTGGAGGGCCCGATCCTGTGGGGCCCCGGCAAAGCCGCCGCCGTGCGCGACTTCGCGAATCTCGCGGGGGTCGATCTCGAGCAGAGCTTCGCCTACGGAAACGGCGACGAAGACATCGACTTCCTGAGGACGGTCGGACATCCGCGACCTGTGAACCCGAAGCCGGAGCTGGCCGCGCTCGCCGAGCGCGAGGGCTGGCCCGTGCGGCATTTCGGCTCGCGTGGACGACCGGGCCTGGCCTCGGTCGCGCGAACGGCAGCGGCCTACGGCGGCATGGCGACGGCGTTCGGCGCCGGCTTGGGCGTGGGCCTGCTCACGCACAGCCGTCGCGATGCGGTCAACTTCACGACCTCCGTCGGCTCCGATGTCGCGCTGGCCCTGGCGGGCGTTCGACTGAACGTGACCGGTGCGCTAAATCTGATCGCGCAGCGACCCGCCGTCTTCATCTTCAACCACCAGAGCATCCTCGATGGCTTCATCTTGATGAAGGTGCTGCGCGAGGACATAACCGGCGTCGCGAAGAAGGAGGTCGCCAGCCAGCCCGGCTTCGGCCAGTTCGCGCGGCTCGCGAACATGGCGTTCGTCGACCGCGGAAATACGGGTCAGGCGAAGGTCGCGTTGCAACCGGTCGTCGAGCGGCTCCGCCAGGGTTACTCGATCGCGATCTCGCCGGAGGGCACGCGTTCGGCCACGCCGGCGGTCGGCCGATTCAAGAAGGGGGCCTTCCACATGGCGATGCAGGGTGGCGTCCCGATCGTTGCGGTCGTGATCCGCAACGCCGGCGAGCTGTTGTGGCGCGGGTCGAAGGTGATGCGAGCGGGCACCATCGACGTCCACGTTCACGAGCCGATCTCGGTGGCGGATTGGACCTCCGACACGCTCGACGAGCGAATCGCCGAGGTGCGTGCGCTGTTCGTGCGGACCCTGGAGGACTGGCCTCCCGGGGAGATATAGGACGGGTCCTCACCCGAAGGAGTCGCCCCGGGACCGGCCCATGTACCGCGAGATCGCCTCCGCCCGATTGACAGCGTCCAGCTTTCGCAGGATGTGCTTGACGTGGGACTTCACGGTCCCTTCCTTGATGATCAGCCGTTCGGCGATCATCGCGTTCGAAGCGCCCCGAACCATCATCGTCAGCACCTCGGCCTCCCGGGGTGTGAGCAGCTCGTCGAACATCGCCGGGGCCGCAGGCGTCTCCAGCGTCTCGCCGTCGGCGGAAGGCGTCCGGTCCTCGGAAACGCGAGCGAGCTCGATCTCCGCGCCTTGGAGCGAGGCCATTGTGTTCTCTGCGAACTCGAATGCCGCACGGACCTGGCTGCGCTGGGTGCGCATCCGCTCGACCAAGACGATGCGCTCGTAGATCCGCCCGAAGTCCTCGGCGAACGCACCAAGGATGTCACGATCCAGCTCGTCAACCGGACGGCCAGTCGGGGAGCGGTCGGCGTACAGCACGCCGACCATCCGTCCCGCGGGAGCGATCGGCGCCGCGACGTAGCACGGGGTCTTGGAGAACTCGATCATCGGCTTGAACGTCCCGGCCGCTGCCAGCGCGTCCGGGACGATCACGGGGTGCAGCCGCGTCAGGTCTCGCCCCAACGCCTGCGAGGGGAACCGCTGCTCGTTCATCCACTCGACGAACGCCCGCTCGAGCTCGCGGTCATCGGAGAAGTACGCCATCCACGGAAGCCACGATCCGCCGTCCACACGAGTGAGCATCGCGCGTGGGAACCCACAGCTCTGTACCAGCTCTTGACAAACCCGGTCGAGCAGCTGTGCCGAGCTGCCCAGTCGCCGCAGCCGGTCCAGACCACGCTGCATCTCCTCGAACCTCTGCCCGCGATGTGCGGTCATCTGGTGGTGCAGGTCGTCTCGGAGCTCGAGCGCCCGCAGCGACAGATCGGCCAGCGAGCAGGCTGTGGCCCGCTGACGCTTACCGAGCTGCTCGAGGCGCGTCAGAGCCGCAGAGGCGATCTCCGACAGTGCGTCGGCCGCGACGGCGAGGGGTCGCTGGTGATCGCCCGCGGCCAGCCGTTGATCGACGTCGAGCAGCTCGTGCGCATCGGCTAGAAGCCGCTGCGCCCGGGCGGTCAACTGACGCTCCCAGCGCGGTTCCGCGCTCGCGACGTCTTGCCCGTTCATGCGCTGGCGCGCCGGATGAGATGGAGGTACCGCGCGACGGCACCCGCGCGGTTATCGACGCGGAGCTTGCGCAGGATCCGCTTCACGTGCGACTTCACGGTCCCCTCCGAGACGACGAGCTCGCGCGCGATCTGGCTGTTGGTCGCGCCCGATGCCATCAGCTCGAGGACCTCCTGCTCGCGTGCAGTCAGCAGCATGCCGAGCGGCGAGCTCTGCCCCGGCGCCGGGCTCGTGAATCGTTGCTCGGGTGCCTGCTCGTAGCGCGCCAGCTTGACCTCTGCGTTGCAGATCTCGTCGATCGTGACGACCGCCTTCGAGAGAACGTCGTGTAGATGCGAGCGCTGACTCTCGAGCCGCTCGACGAGCACCGCCCGTTCGTAGAGGAGCCCGAAGTGCTCGGCGAAGACCCACAGGTTGTCGCGGTCCTCCTGGCTGACCGGCAGGTCCTGTCCGAACCGGTCGGCGTGGAAGAAGCCGATCACGCGGCTGGTCGGCATGATCGGGGCAGCGGCGTATGACGTCGAGCGTGCCGCCTCGACGATCGGCTTGAACGTCCTGGGGTGGCCGTACGGATCGCTGACGAGCACCGGGATCCGCCTCCGGACCATCTCCGTCTCCATCAGCATGTGCGCGAGCGGGATCTCATTCTCGCGCACGAAGTTCTGGAAGGCCGCCCCCTCAGGGTCGACGCCGTCGCCGATCTCCAGCACCTCGGGAACCCACAGCGAGCCACGGACGCGGGAGACCATCGCGCGCGTGAAGCCGCAGGTCACGAGCAGCTCGCTGGGCGCCGCCTCGATCAGATCCTGAGGCGTCTCGCAGTTGCGGAGGCGAACGAGGCCCTCTTGGATCCGGACGAGCGCTTCCATGCGCAGGGTCGCCTCGCGCGCTTCGATCTCGTGAAGCTTCTTGCCGGCCTCGGCGAGCAGGCGTAAGCGCTCAGCGATCTGGGCTAACGGCGTTCCCTGGACATCGTGCAGCGACTCCCGCAGTTCGTCCCTCAGCGCCCGCAGACGCTGCCGCGTTTCGGCGCGCACGTGGGCCCTGTACGCGTCCGCGAGTTGCTCCTCGCGTGCCGCCGCGCTGATCGCGTCGACGATACCGGCGAGCTCGACGCGCTGATTCTGCGCAACGGTGACAGCGATGACTGCCTCTCTCTCCCTCTCTCACCTCCAATCGTAGTCGTTTCTCGCGGTGCTGTCGCGAAGCGGATCACGCGGCCGCGGCGCGCGGCACTACCCCGTCGAGGAAGCTCGCAACCTCGTCGAGCACTTCTTCTCGATTGGTCTCGTTGAGGATCTCGTGGCGGGCTCCCGGATAGATCTGCTCCTCGAGCTGATCGCCGCGGATGCGGTCGATCGCCGCTCGCGTCGGCGCGAGTGGCGCCAGCGCATCCTCCTCCCCGTGGAGCCACAGCGTCGGGAGGCCTCCGAGCGCAGGCCCGTCCGCGATCGCCGCGACCGCTGCAAAGATCGCCTCTAGCGTGGGACGCGTCAGTGGGCCGTGGTAGACAAGCGGATCGCTGGCATACGCCTCGCCAACCTTGGGATCGCGGCTGAGGATCGACGGGTCGATCGGGACGTCCGGGATCGGGTCCATTGCCAGCAGCCCCTCGAACGCGGGGTTGCCGCCGATCGCCGGGCCGGTGAGGACCAGGGCGGAGAGGCCGCGGTCGCCGCGCTGCACCAAACGAGTGGCGATGATGCCGCCGAGCGAGTGACCAAGCAGCGCCGACGGCAACCCGGGGTGCTCGCCCTGCGCGAGCTCGACGACGGCCGCGAGGTCGTCGACCAGCACCTCGACGTCGTCGATTTGACCGCGCTCTCCGTCGGATCGACCATGGCCGTGGTGGTCCGGCGCGTAGACGACGGCACCGTCGGCCGCGAGTCGCTGGGCAACGTGCTCGTAGCGGCCGCTGTGCTCACCAACACCATGGGCCAGGATCACGATCCGCTGCGGGTCGTTTGTGTCCCAGCGCCGGACGAAGATCGTTCCGCGCGCGCCGGTGATCGGAATGTCCCTGGAATTACTCATCGGTTCGCTCCTGTGGTTGTCTAATCGTCGGGTAACGTCGAGGATCGTTCGGGCAACGAGCGGGGGATCGTCGAACATCGGGACGTGGCCGACGCCGCGCAGCGTCACGTGCTCCGCCTCGGGTACGGCGTCGAGGAACGGGCGGCCGTAGCGGCGGAACGGGATCGTCCTGTCGCGCTCGGGCCAGGCGATCTTGATGGGATACGCCGCCGGCTCTCGCCACCGCTCGATCGGGCGTGCGCTCTGAATCCACGCGATAAAGCCCGCGAAGGCGAGGCAACCGAGCGCGTCCTCTATCAGGTCCGCGGTCTCGCCGGCCGGGATGCGGTCTCCGTGTTCCATTGCCGCCCGCAACGCGAGGCGCCGAAAGCGCGGTCGGCGGAAAAGCGCCTCCAACCCCAGTTGCTCGTGACACTCGAGCACCGCCCGTCCGGTCGAGAGCAGCCGGATCACTCGACGCAGGTCGCCGTAGTCGCGCCACCCGCCGGCGGGCGAGAAGACCACGACCGACCGCGCACGGCCGCGCCGGCCGAGCTCGACCGCTAACCAGCCGCCGAGCGAATTCCCGACGAGGTGTGCCGTGTCGATCCCCGCAGCGTCCAGCGTCGCTTCCACGCCGTCGGCGAGCGCCTTGATGCTGACCCGATCAAAACCGTTCAGCGGCGGGCCGCCGCGGTGCCCCGGAAGGGTCAGCGCGAGCACCTCGTGCTGTGCCTCGAGCGCGCCCAACACGGGCCGCCAGATCCGCCAAGAGGCGTTGATCCCGTGTAGCAGCACGAGCGGGGGGCCGGACCCGCCACGGTACATAGGGTCAGGCGACGGCATGCAGCTCGCTCTCGGCAGCCACACGCCGCAGCCCACCGTATGTCTCGGCCGGATGGCGCCCCTCGTTGATCACGGCATAGGAGCCGCCGCCCAGCACGGTCACGTTGACTCGCGTCATGTCACGTTCCGCACGGCTTGGGCGCGGCAGCGGTCGATCGCATCACGCGATGGTGCGCGATGGCCGGCGGGCCCGCATCGCCCCTCAGGCGGATCTTCGTCCCTCCGGGGAGGCACGCGTATGACCGGCGATAACCAAGACCTAACCCTGACGAGAGAGACCACTCCCCCTTGAAGGCGTAGCCGCTGCGGCTGCTGACCTGAGATCGTCACCAGCCAATCTGCGCCGATTCGTTTTGGAGGTGTGCATCGTGGCGACGACAACCGGGGATCTGAGTCAGGCGACGGTCGCTGCGCTTGGAGCCCTCAGCCTGTGTGAGGCATTTCAGATAACGGCTGCCGCAAACGCCGAGCGCCCGGCGCTGCGCACCCCCGACGGTCGATTCGAGATCACGTGGGACCAGTACGCCGCCCGCGTGCGCACGATCGCGGCGGGACTTGCGTCGCTCGGGGTCGGCGATGGTGACGCGGTCGCGCTGCTCATCACAAATCGTCCTGAGTTCCATCTCGTCGACGCCGCGGCGATCCACCTTGGCGCAGCGCCGTTCTCCGTCTACCACACGAACCCGGCCGAGCAGATCGTCCCACTGCTCGAGAACTCCGGTGCCCGTGTGATGGTGACCGAGCCGGTGTTCCTGGAGCGCGCGCGCGCGGCGCGCGCGCTGTGTCCCTCGCTGGAGCATCTCGTCGTCGTCGACGGCGACGGGAGCGACCACGTGACGCTCGATGCCCTGGGCGGGCGTGGCGACCCGGCGTTCGATTTCGAGCGCGCCTGGCGGAGCGTCGGGCCCGATCACGTCGCAACGCTCGTCTACACCTCGGGCACGACAGGTGCACCAAAGGGCGTCGAGCACACGCACGGCGGGCTCATGTTCGGCCTGAACTGTCTGCAGCGTCTGGCCCCGGTGTCGCCCGAGGGTAGGGTCGTGTCCTATCTCCCGATGGCGCACATCGCCGAGCGTTATGTCAGCCACTACTCCTCGATGGCGTTCGGGTACACGATCACCGCTTGTGCGGATCCCAAGCAGCTTGCCACCGCTTTGGTCGGTGCTCGCCCAACCCGCCTCTTCGGCGTGCCGCGAATCTACGAGAAGCTCCGCTCGGCGGTTCTCGGGATGATCGACGCCGACCCGGAGGGACCGCTAGGAGCCGCCGTGCAAGCAGGCCTCGCGCGAGTGCGCGCCGAGCAGGCCGGCGAAGAGGTTCCGAGTGTCTCAACCGAGCATGAGCAGCTGTTGGCGGGAGTCCGCGTCAAGCTGGGCCTCGACCAGGTCGAATGGACCGGCGTCGCCGCCGCCCCGACTCCATACTCGGTGCTGGAGTTCTTCCACGCCATCGGCGTGCCTGTGGCGGAGCTGTGGGGCATGTCGGAATGTGTCCTCAGCACCTCGAATCCGCCCAGCCGGATCAAGCTCGGAACGGTCGGAATGGCGATCCCAGGCGTAGAGGTCAAGCTCGCGGAGGACGGCGAGATCCTGGTTCGCGGCCCGAACGTCACGAAGCGCTACCGCAACGACCCCGAGCGCACAGCCGAGGCGATCGACGCGGAAGGATGGCTCCACTCGGGCGACATCGCGGTCGCCGACGAGGACGGCTACCTGAAGATCGTCGATCGTAAGAAAGAGATCATCATCAACAGCGCCGGCAAGAACATGTCGCCGACGCATATCGAGTGCGTGATCAAGGAGGAGTGCCCGCTGATCGGGCAGGTCGTTGCGATCGGGGACGCTCGCCAGTACGTGACGGCCTTGATCGTGCTCGACGAGGAGGCGGCCGCGCGTACGGCCGAGCAGCAGGGGTTGCCGACCGAGATCGGTGCCTTACTCGAGCACGAGCACATCCGTGAGGCGATCAAGTCCGCGGTAGCGCGCGGCAACGAGCGTCTGGCACGCGTCGAGCAGATCAAGGCCTACAAGGTGCTGGGCACTTCATGGGCGCCGGGGGGCGACGAGCTGACGCCGACCATGAAGCTGAAGCGCCGGGTGATCGCACAGAAGTACGCGAGCGAGATCGAGGCGCTGTACGCGTAGGTTGTGCGTGCGCTTCGCGTGCGTTCGTCAGCGCGGGGCGGTCTGAGGACCGCTACGCGCCGTAGCACTCGCGAGGATGGCCGCTCCGGTGGTTCCGTCTGGCGCGGCGAGCAGGTGCAGGCGCGTGCCCCAGAACCAGCGGCATTGGGCTGCGCATCTAGCCGTGGCCGCGGGCGTCAGTGAGCTGCGGACGGCGTGCGATCTCGACCAAGCGGCCGCACTCCACCGGGGTGGAGTTCATCAGCACGACGTTGTCGTGGTAGTCGGCGCTGTCGGCGGCGAAACATGCCCGGGTGAGTGGCCACGGGCGGGGGGGCGAGCTCGTACCGGCGCATCCGGCCGGGCGCTTTCGCGGTCGACGCCGACGACGAGTTTGCCGACACGCGCGCAGGCGCTGGCGACGATCGACGCCGACTGGCGCGATCGTCGCCAGCTCTGCGAGGCCATCGCCGACGACGCTGCTGGAAGACGTCCGCAACGAAGTCGGCCCGCACGAGACCGGCGATCAGCCTGGGTTCTATGGCTCCCCGTACCTGGCCAGCATCGGGTCCGTGAACGCCTGACTCTCATCAGGCGTCCACTAGCAGAGCGTCCTCGGCCGTCACCTCAACCGGTGCGTGGAGCGGCGTCTTCGCGTTCTCGACGATCTGACGCCGGGCGTCCATCGCGGACTCGAAGGCGAGCCTGACGAGGAAGTGTGGGCAGCGGCAATCGCCGTCGACAGAGCACTCGTGTCGGAGAACGTTCAGGACTGTTGCTCCGGTCACGCCACCGCGCTTGTGACGACCAGCATGCCACCGACGCCGAGCAGCCAGACGAGGAAAAACCATTCCCAGCCGTGGGAGCCCCGGCCGATCTCCATGAAGCGGTGGATCACGAGTCCTACTTTGATCACCGCGACCGTCAGCACGACGATGCCGGCGACCCTCGCCGGCTCGCCGCCCTCCGTCACGGCCCAGCTCAGCAGCGTGGCCGACGCCAGTGCCAGCCAAGTCCACGTCAGCACTCTGTTCTCACGTCTCATGCGGCGCTCAACAGGTACAGCATCGCGAACAGGAAGATCCAGAGCAGATCAACCATGTGCCAGTACACGCCGACGGACTCGATCCAGCGCGTGTAGTCGGCGTTGAGCTCGTACTTGCGGGCTCGGACGAGCGTGACGACGAGTGCCACCATCCCGCCGAGGTAGTGGAACAGGTGCAGACCGGTCAGGACGAAGTAATACATGAAGAAGTAGTTGGTGACGGGGGAGATCCCTGCCCCGAACAACGATCCGTACTCCAAGACCTTCACGAGCGCGAAGATCGACCCGATCCCAACCCCCAGGCTCAGGTTGCGAACCACACGAGCCCTGAGTTGATGTCGGGTCGCTACCACGGCCCGTGCCATGAAGTAGGAGCTGGTTATCAACACCAGTGTGTTGAGCAGCCCGAGAGCAAGGTGAAGCGTCTCCCGCGAACGCCCGAACAGCGCGGGCGTATGGATCCGCGCCGTCATGAACAGCGCGAAGACTACGGTGAACAGGCACAGGTCTCCGGCGATGAAGAACCAGATGCCTTCGTCTCCCGCAAGGCGAGCGCGCCGCTCGCCGAGCACGTGCTCTTTGCCCGCGCCGTTGGACGACGCGGGCAAAGCGGCGGCGAGCGCCTGCAGACGCGATGGTGCCGCGGGCTCAGGCTTCGACATGGGCCGGCGCGTCGCGCCGCACCGCTTGCGCCAAGCTCGCGATCTCCTGCTGCTCCGCAGCCGCCTCGGCCTCCAGCCTATTGATGGCGTTGAGGACCCCGACGGTCACGAACACGATCCAGAAGAACCACAGGAAGAACTCGATCCAGAAGTTGACCAGACCCTGGCGGGCGAAGGGCCCCGTCTTGAAGAACGGAAAGAACAGCTCCAACGCGAATGACACGCCCACCCAGATGCCCATCCAGGAAAGCCAACGCGGGAACAGCGGCTTCGGGCGCTTGTCCTTCAGGAAAGCCACACCCATGGCGATCATCTGGAGTGTCGTGACGGCATAGGCCAGGTTGATCAGCAGCCACGGCATGTCGTAGAAGAGCTGGAGCGTCGAAGCATCGAGGCCGTTGGGACGGTAGGAGCCCGTCAGCCAGAACGCCGCCCCGATCAGGAGCGGGACGACTGTCAACCCGGCGCCCCAGAGCGCCAGCGTGGACAGAATGTTGTTATCGGTACCGCGTTCGATGCCCCGCTCGATCACCTTAGCGATCGAAAAACCCCAGATCATGTACAGAACGACGAAGGTCATCGAGACGCCCATGCCGATCCGAATCAGATTGGCGTTGTTGCGGTAGTGGTTGGCGAGATCCGTGGCCGGATGGTTAGCGGGGATCGGCGGGATGTTCCCGCCCAGGAATCCCCAGAAGACGACGAACACGAACAGAAAGACCGGTCCGGCCCAAGCGCACAGGCGCCAGTACCGGAATGTCTCAACCTTCTGGCCTGGGGCTAGCCGTTGGCCTGCGACAACTGCGGACATGTTGCTCCTTTGGACTCGCGGTAACGGATGGCCATAGCCATCGGCAGTGACCCGTTTCCTGATGAGATGGCCATGGCCATCGGCCGTGACCTGTTTCCTGATGACCATGATGCTTGGGCGTCGCAACCGCCACCACCCCCCAGGGTGGGAAATCGGACCCACCTCTGGGGCATCCCGTGAGAGCGATCTCGGCCCCGACTCCTCAGGCCGAGGGCTGCTCCGAGGCCACGATGTCGAAGATGCGCCGGTCGAGGTGCCGGCTCAGAGCGCCGTCGAGATGATTTGCCTGCGTGTACCCCTCGAGCACATTGGGACCCACTGCGGCCGACGCCACGCTGCTTGTAACCGCCAAGCGGCGCAGCGCGCGGGGGCGGGGCGCGAAGGCGAAGCTCACGGCGGCCGCGAAGCTCGAGACGTTCGCGGACCGGTGCGAGAAGGTCGCTCGGCAGATCCGCCGGCGGGTTCAGGGCGAGCCGACACGACCGGATCGTGTCGTGGCGACCCGGACGCCAGGCCGATCCGCAAGGGCAAGCTCGGCAAACCGAACCTGTGCCGATAGCGCGACTATCCCGAGATGGACCTCGCGCGGGTGCGTTGTGTCTTGATCTGCCTGGGTTTCTCGGGGTGAGGCGGGCAGCCGTATCGGCATAGTTCCGTCGTCCGACTGAGCCATTTCGATCGTCGAGGCTGCGGCTTCGATAAGGAGGCGATGTCGGGTGTCGGAGTCTCGTTTGGAGCTGGGGCGGCTGGGTCCGTTCGTGGAGGGGTATCGCGTGTGGTTGCTGGAGCGCGGGTATTCCCCGGGGACTGTCGAGCATGAGCTGCGGTTTCTCAGCGTGCTGGGGCGCTGGATGGCTGCGGAGGATCTTGCGGTTGAGCAGCTCGACGGCGAGGTCATCGCGGCGTTCGTTGAGGCGCACCGTGTGAAGGGCCGCTTCGCGGCGGTGGTCGCGCGTGGATCCAGGTCGTTGCTGATCTATCTGCGTGAGCTGGGGGTGGTCGGCCCTGAGCGCGGCGCCCCGTTGACGCCGGTGGGGGAGTTGATCGAGGCGTACCGGCAGTGGCTGGTCGGCGATTGCGGGCTGGCGCCGTTGACGGTGGCGCGGTACGTGGCGCTCGCGACGCGGTTTCTTGGCGAGCGGGTGAGCGTGGTGGACGAGCTGGGCGTGAAGGATCTCGGCGGCGAGCACGTGACGGCGTTCCTGTTGCGCGAGTGCGAGCGGCTGTCGGTCGACTCGGCGAAGGGGAAGGTCGGCGAGCTGCGGTCGTTGTTGCGGTTCTTGTTCGTCCGCGGATTGATCCCGTTGGCGTTGGGAGACGCGGTCCCGCCGGTCGCCAGCTGGCGGGACACACGGATTCCACGCGCGGTCCCGCCTGCGGATGTCGAGCGCCTGATCGTGTCGTGTGACAGATCAACGCTGGACGGAGCGCGAGATGCGGCGATCGTGCTGCTGCTCGCGCGCCTGGGGTTGCGGTCGATCGAGGTCGCACGGCTTGAGCTCGCGGATCTGGATTGGCGCGCCGGCGAGCTGCTGGTGCGCGGCAAGGGCCGACGAGAGGATCGTCTGCCGCTGCCTGACGACGTCGGCACAGCGCTGGCCGAGTATCTGACGGTGCGCGGTCGGCGCGAGTTCCGCCAGCGTGTTCTTGACGCTGCGCGCACCGACACGTCCGATCCGCCCCGATCTCGTCGGCGATGTCGTGCGCCGGGCATGTGAGCGGGCCGGAGTCGCGGCAGTTCACGCCGCATCGGCTGCGGCACGCGCTGGCGAGCGAGATGCTTGCCCAGGGCGCCTCGCTTCAGGAGATCAGCCAGGTGTTGCGCCACCGGCACCTCTCGACGACCGCGATCTACGCCAAGGTCGATCTCGAACGGCTGCGTCAGGTCGCGCTGCCGTGGCCAGGAGCCGAGCGATGAGCGCGCTCGAGAACCACGTTGATGATTACCTGCGGCTGCGGCGCACGCTCGGCTACGACCTCGAGGAGACCGGTCGTCTGTTGCACCGCTTCGCCGTTGCGCTCGACGCCGCCGGCGTCACGCACATCACGACGCAGGTCGCGGTGCGGTGGGCCCTTGCCGTCAAGGTGAGCGCGCCGAGCAGTGTGCCGGCGACCCGGTACGGGGCGGTGCGCGGGTTCGCGCGCTACATGGCCGGGATCGACGCCGAGACCGAGATCCCGCCCGCCGGAGTTGTCCGCCGCCCGAGGAGCCGTCGCCCGCCGTTCATCTACACCGACGAGGAGCTGCTCGCGTTGCTTGCGCACGCGCGAGCGTCGATCCCGCAGCCGTTGCGCGCCGCGACGATGCAGACGCTGATCGGGCTGCTCGCCTCGAGCGGACTGCGGGTCGGGGAAGCGCTGCGCCTTGACCGCGGCGACATCGACTGGTCCGACGGCGTGCTGCACATCCGCCAATCGAAGTTCCGAAAGTCACGGCTGGTGCCGCTGGCGCCCAGCGTCGTGGAGGCGCTGGAGCGCTACGCACAGGTGCGCGATCGCCTGCGGCCCGACCCGAGCTGGCGAGAGCTTCTTCGTCTCGCTCCGAGGTACCCGCGTGATCCACGAGTGCGTGTGGAAGACGTTCCGGATGCTCTGCGACAGCGCCGGGGTTGGCGCCGGCAGCAGCGTGCGGCCCACGATTCACGACCTCAGGCACCGGTTTGCTGTGCGGGTGCTTGTCGGCTGGTACCGCGACGGCATCGACGTGCAGCCCCGCCTGTCCTGGCTGGCGACCTATCTCGGGCATCGCGATCCGGTCTCAAGCTACTGGTATCTGTCGGCAGCGCCGGAACTGCTCGCGCACGCCGCCCGCCTGCTCGAGGACACCCAAGGGGTGACGCGATGACCCTGATCGCCCCCACAGTCCAGGCGTTCTTCAGTGATCGCCTCGCCGGGCAGTTGCAGGTCAGCCCGCGCACGATCGCCTCCTACCGCGACACGCTGCGGCTGCTGCTCGACTACACCAACCAACAGACGGGCAGGCCACCCTCGGCGCTTGACTGGGACGACCTCGACGAAGGGCTGATCTCGGGCTTCCTCGAGCACCTCGAGACGGCGCGCGGGAACGTGGCGAAGACCCGCAACCTGCGGCTGACGGCGATCCGGTCGCTGTTCACGTTCGCGTCGCTGCGGCATCCAGAACACGCGAACACGATCGCGCGGGTGCTCGCGATCCCACCCAAACGCCATCAGCAACGAACGATCACCTACCTCTCCGCGCCCGAGGCCACCGCGCTGATCGCCGCGCCAGACCAAGCGCGCTGGGAAGGCCGCCGCGACCGGACCCTGCTGACGCTCGCGATCCACACCGGACTCCGGGTCTCCGAACTGACCGGGCTGGACTGCGGCGACATCATGCTCGGGACCGGCGCGCACGTCCGCTGTCGCCACAGCAAAGGCCGAAAACAGCGAGCGGTGCCGCTCACCACGCCCGCCCGAACCGTGCTCGCTGCTTGGCTCGCCGAGCGTGCTGGTCGACCCGGCGACCCGCTGTTCCCGACCCGCACCGGCCGACGACTCAGCAGCGACGCGATCGAGCAACGCGTCAGCACCCACGCGGCCACCGCCGCGATCAACTGCCCCAGCCTCCACGGCAAGCAGCTGCACCCGCACGCCCTCCGCCACAGCTGCGCGATGTCGCTCCTGCAAGCCGGCGTCGACACAACAGTCATCTCGTTGTGGTTGGGGCACGCGGACGTCCGCTCCACCGAGCCCTACATCCACGCCGACCTCACGATCAAGGAGAAAGCGCTCGCGCTCGTCACCCCACCCGACGTCAAACCCGGCCGCTACAAGCCACCCGACAAGCTCCTCGCGTTCCTCGAGGGCCTGTGACTATGCCGACAAACCCGGCCGCACCGGGCCCGAGAACCCCCGCACACGCAGGGCGATCGCCACCACCATGAGCGGCGCCTCGGCATAATCGCGCTATCGGCACAGGGTCGCTATGCGGATATCCGGATGGCCGAACGAGTTCGGGTTCGTCTCGCAGTTGGCGGAGGTGACCGAGAACACCAAGCGCGGCGCGCGGGGGCTGATCCTGCCCGCCTCGACCGAGCTGGGCAACCCGGCCGAGGAGACCCTCTTGCCCGCCACGGTCGCAGAGCTCGAGCGGTTGGGGATCAGGCCACGAGAGGTCGCCGTGGACGGCGGATTCAACCCCGGCCCGACGAACCCCGCGTTCGCGGACCTTCAACCCAAGACGGTGTTCATCGCTGGCCGCCAGGAACCAGCCTCGAAGCGCACCACCCGCCGGCTGCGGCGCTACCGGACCGGCGAGGAGGGCCGGATCAGCCACCTCAAACGCCGCTACGGCCTCGACCGGTCCCGCCTGAAGGGCGACGAGGGCCGACAGATCTGGACTGAGTGGGCGATCCTCGCCTACAACACCGACACGCTCGCCGTCCGGACCCGGTGAAACACTCCCGATCGCTCACTCCACGCGAGCAACCCCATCACGTCGCAACGGCCGCGCGAGACCTCCGCGCGGCCGTTTCGTTGATCAAGAGTTATTCCGCAGGAAGTGACTAGGCATTAAGGCAGGCTCTCCTGCTTGAACTGTGAGAGCTCGGCCCGATCCAGACCAGGCCGCCCGGTACCGCTGGCTGTGCGCCGTGCAGGCGCGCGCCTGCGAGCCGCTACCAGTGGCCAGCCGGCGAGCACCACAAGCAGCACCCCGGGCACCACAAAGAACCACGTAAACAGTCGGAAGTCCGGCAGGCTGTCGACCTTGGCGTAGTTACTCACGTTTGCTTGCATCGAGCCGACAAGCGGCTTGTAGAAGACGAGACCCGGAGGCACCTTCGAGAACACCGGAGCCAGCTGGGGCAGTTCCCCGAGCAGCTTCGCCGTCGCTGGGAAGCTCGTGCCCAAGAACTGCTGGACCTGAGCAGGGGTCATGTGGAGCGGCTTGGCGAGCGCTGGAATCAGCTTCGGAATCTCACCCCCGGCGGTAACGGCGGTGATCGCCACGGGCCGAAGCGGCACGAACGTTTGGTCGTAATAGCGGACCGTTGTGTTCACGTGTGTCGGCTGCATAAGCGAATGGAAGTTGTCCAGCAGCCGCTGACCCGCGCTTGACTTGCTAGGCAGCGAAAGCGCGAACGGGGTTATGACCAGTACGACGCCGATCACCAGGACCGGCCAACAGAGCATCTTGGTGCGATGCATGCCTCACTCCTTATCGTGGGCTCGAGGGATGTGTTGATCGGCCGCCCACTACTACGACAAGCGGCCAGCTTGACGCCGTGCGGCGCCGGTATTTACTCCGTCACGCTCAGTCGAAGATCACCACGGGCTTGATCACCTCACCAGACTCCGATGCGTGAACGGCCTCGTTGATCTGCGAGAACGGAAAGGTCTTCACCAGCCGGTCAAACGGAAACCTGCCGTCTCTGTACAGCGCGATCAGCTCGGGAATGAACGTCTGGGGGTTAGCGTCGCCTTCGACAACGCCGGACAGCGTTCGTCCCAGCAGCAGGTGACCCTGGTCGACCGTGATCTCATTTTCGAGCCCTTGGAAGCCGACCGTGACGCAGTGCCCGGGAGAGCGCAGGCTCTCGAGCGCTTGGCGGACCACAGCCCCGAGGCCGACCGCGTCAAAGGCGTAGTGGACACCGGGCGCGGCCATCTCCTGGACGTTCCACAAGAGGTCATCGGTCTCCGTGGGGTTAATCGTGTGGGTCGCGCCGAGCTCGATGGCGAGCTCGAGCCGGCTGGGGTTGAGGTCGACTGCGATGATCGGCTCGCAACCGACTGCCTTGGCCGCCATCACGGCGCCGAGACCGACCGCGCCGAGGCCGAAGACGATGATCCCTTCGCCGGCCTTTGGCTCCAACACCTTGAGCACGCTGCCGGCGCCTGTTTGGAGCCCGCATCCGAGCGGCCCGAGGATCTCAAGCGGCAGGTCCTCGGGGACCTGGACGGCGTTGTGCGCGCTCGCGATCGCGTGCGTTGCAAACGACGACTGGCCGAACCAGTTGCCGTACACGTCGTCGTCACCCTGGTGCATCGTGACCGACCCGTCCAAGCGGGTGCCGAAGTAATTGAGCGGCGCGAACATGTCGCAGTAAGCCGGGTGTCCACCGGAGCACTGCGGGCACTCGCCGCAGTGATCGAAGCTGAGCGCGACGTGATCTCCGACCGCCAGGGAGTCCACACCTGGGCCGATTGCCGCGACGACCCCCGATCCCTCGTGGCCGAGCACGGCCGGCAGAGGGATGGGGATTACGCCATGCGCCGCCGAGATATCGGTGTGGCAGATGCCGACGCCGCGCATGCGAACGAGGATCTCGCCCTCGCCGGGCGCGGACAGCTGCACCTCCTCGATCTCGAGCGGAGCGCCAACCTCGCGGAGCAGCGCCGCACTCGCCGTGGTCGTGGCGGCGTCCGTCGCGGGCGTCGCGTCGGTGCCTGCGTCGGTGATTCCCATCGCTTCGTCTCCTCTCTCTCGTTGGCGTCGCGCTACGCGACGGCCGCGCCGTCCTTCTCGGAGACGAGCTCCTTGTACATCGGGAACAGCGGCTTGGTGAGTGGGACCAGCTTGAGGATCTTGTTGACGGGACCCTTCGCCTTGACTTGTCCCTTGGCGAGCCCGACCGCCAGGTTGTACTCGCCGCGCCAGTACTTGTCGGCGATGTCGGCCGGCATGAACAGCTTCACGTCGGCGCCGGTGTCATCCCCGCCGTCTTCGACCGTGAGCTTCGGCTCATGGAAGCGGATCGTGACTTTCGACTCAGGGTCGGAGTAATAGATCTGCAGGGTGATGTCTGCAGCCGCCATCTTCGGCCCGATCTCGTCATGATCTGCGGCCGCGCGGAACACGCCGCCGACGTACTTGTAGACCTCTTCGGCGTTCTCGAAATACGGCATCTCAGCCCTCCCTCGGGAGTCGTCGCCAGGCGCAACTTGACGCTTGGCTGGTGATCGAACCGTAGGTCCCAGATCACCCGAGCGCATCCCCCGTTAGGGAGAAAATGCGCTCCCAAAGTGCTCCTGGTGGGCAGCGAGGGTTGAAATGCACGGGCGGCGCGGCGGCTGCGCGCTCGCGCCGCCCGTTTCGGACGCGCTAGTCGCCCGGTTCGTACTTGAACGAGATGCCCAACCTGACGCGGAAGCTCGTGACGCGGCCGTCCTCGATCGTCACGTCCTGCCGTGTCACTTCCGCCACGCGCAGATCGCGCAGGCTCTTGCCGGCGGTCTCGACCGCGGTTCGAGCGGCGGCCTCCCATGACTCCGAGCTCGTTCCTACCACTTCGGTCACGCGGTAGACACTGTCGGCCACGTCGTCCCTCCTCGTCCTGGGATGTATGTGATGTGCCGCAAACCTACACGCGCCGCTCAGCGGGCGAGCACTGCGCCTGAATTCTCAGCTCATCGCTAGGAGCTTTTTGCTGCCAACGGCCGCCCCGGGGATGCGCCCGCGACGAACCGGACCGGGCTACGCGGGCGCCCTACGAGGCCGGAGGCGGCTCCGAGAGCAGGATGTCGAAGATGTGCCGGTCGAGGCTCGCAGTCAGGTCCAAGTGGACGTGCTTGGCTTCGGTGTACTCGTTCAGGGCCTCAGGACCGATCTCGCGCCCGACTCCGCTCTGCTTGTAACCGCCGAACGGCATGTTGGGATCGACCATGTGCCAGTTGTTCAGCCACACGGTTCCGGCCCGCAGCCGGTGACCGACATCCAGCACGCGCTCCAAGTCGCCGCCCCACACACCGGCACTCAACCCGTAGACCGTGTCGTTAGCTCGGGCGACCGCGTCGTCGAGGTCGCTGTAGTGGAGGACGGACAGGACCGGTCCGAAGATCTCCTCGCGCGCGACCCGCATGTCGTCGGTGACATCGGTCAGGATCGTCGGCTCGATCCAGTGACCCTTCTCGAACTCCTCGCCCGCCGGCGCTCCTCCGCCGAGCGCCACCGTAGCGCCTTCCGCTCGCGCCGAGTCCAGATACTCGAGGACCCGCTTGTGCTGGCGTGCTGAGATGACCGGGCCCATGTCCGTGTCGAGGTCATCCGGGTCGCCGAGCTTGATCGTGCTGGCCCGCTCTACCAGCCGATCGACGAACGCGTCGTGGAGGCTGTCGGGAACGTAAACGCGGGTGCCCGACTCGCACATCTGTCCCGTGTACAGCATGCAGCCGAACAGGACGCCGTCGGCGGCGATCTCGAGGTTGGCATCGTCGAGCACGATCACCGGGCCCTTGCCGCCGAGCTCGAGCGACACCTTCTTCACCGTGCCCGACGCGAGCCGCATGATCTCGCGCCCCACGGTCGTCGAGCCGGTGAACGCGACCTTGTCGACGTCGGGGTGCGAGGCGAGCCTGGCCCCGACCTCGGGCCCGTCGCCGGTGACAAGGCTGAACACGCCGTCCGGGACGCCGCACTCGTGGGCGACCTGCGCCAGGCGCAGCAGGGACAACGGCGTCTTCTCATCCGCCTTGACGACGATCGAGTTGCCGGCCGCCAGCGCCGGTGCGACCTTCCAGAGGCCGAGCACGAGCGGGAAGTTCCAGGGCACGATCGCGGCGCAGACGCCGACCGGCTCGCGCCGGATCGTGTTGGCGGACAGCGTGGGGTAGGCCGGCAGCGACAAGGCGGTCTCGAACTCGTAGCTCGCAGCCAGCTCGGCGAAGTGCAGGAAGTGCGGCGCCGCCAGGCCGACGTGGAAGCCGTACGCCTGGCGCCGCGTCGCCCCGTTGCAGGAGATCTCGGCCTCGGTGAACTCCTCCAGCTCAGAGCCGAGCCGGTCGGCAATCGCCCTCATGATTCGCGAGCGCTCCTCGCGCGGCAGCCGGGACCAGACCCCCGCCTCGAACGACCGCCGTGCGGCCTCGACCGCGACGTCGGCGTGGTCGACCGTGCCCTTCGCCATCGTGCACACGAGTTCGTCGGTCGCGGGGCTACGAATCTCGTAGAACTCTTCTCCATCGACGTCCTTGCCGTCGATGAACATGAGGTGATGCTTCACGCCGATCGTGGCCACGGTTGTTCTCTCCTCTTGCTGTGCTTGCGTGAGCACGACCGTAGCCCGCGCGGGTACGCTCCGACATCGCCCCGAGGGGGGATCGTCGTAGCTCGATCGCGAGGGACGAGCCGCCGTGGAGCTGCCTGAGAGGAGCGTCGAGGCCCCTCCGCCGGACGACACCGTTCACCCGTGGGGCTAGGGCGTCCCGTGTCCTCGCGGGCGATGATGCTCCCTCGTGACGGCAGCCTCGACATCCCGTGCGCGCTCCGAGGAGGAGTGGCGCGCCGCTTATAACCGCTCCCCGCAGCGCGACGTGTCGTTTACGACGTTGTCAGGCGAGGCGATCGAGCCGCTCTACACCGAGCAGGACGTAGGCGAGGGGCGGGCGCCGGCGATCGGCTTGCCCGGCCAGTATCCGTTCACCCGTGGTGTCTACCCGTCGATGTACCGGGGCCGTCTGTGGACGATGCGGCAGTTCGCAGGATATGGGACCGCGGTCGAGACGAACGACCGGTTCCGATATCTGCTCGCCCACGGGCAGACGGGCCTTTCGACGGCGTTCGACATGCCGTCGTTGATGGGCCACGACTCCGACAGTCCGCGCTCCCTGGGGGAAGTCGGCCGTGAGGGAGTGGCGATCGACACGGTCGGCGACATGGAGACCCTGTTCGCCGAGATCCCGTTGGACGAGGTCACGGTGTCGATGACGATCAACGCACCGGCAGCGATCATGCTGGCCTTGTACGTGGTCGCGGCGGAGCGGCGGGGAATCTCCCCACAGAAGCTGGCCGGGACGATCCAGACGGACATCCTGAAGGAATACATCGCGCAGAAGGAATGGTGCTTCCCCGTCGACCCGGCCATGCGCTTAGTGACGGACATGGTCGAATGGTGCACGAGAGAGATGCCGCGCTGGCATCCAATCAGCATCTCCGGCTACCACATCCGCGAGGCGGGCTCGACCGCGGCGCAGGAGCTGGCGTTCACGCTCAAGGACGGGCTGACTTACGTAGAGCACGCGGTGGCACGCGGCCTCGACGTGGATGAGTTCGCGCCCAGGCTGTCGTTCTTCTTCAACGCACAGATCGATTTCTTCGAAGAGATCGCCAAATACCGAGCGGCACGGCGGATCTGGGCCCGCGAGCTCAGAGACACGTTCGGCGCCAAGGACGCGAGGTCGTTGTTGATGCGCTTCCACACCCAGACAGCAGGTGTCTCGCTGACCGCGCAGCAACCGCTGAACAACATCGTGAGGACCGCGATCGAAGCACTGGCGGGAGTGCTGGGAGGCACGCAGTCGCTGCATACGAACAGCTTCGATGAAGCCCTGGCTCTGCCCACCGAGGAGGCAGTACGGGTCGCGCTCCGGACCCAGCAGATCGTCGCCCACGAGACCGGGGTCACCAACACCATCGATCCGCTCGGCGGCTCGTATTTCGTCGAGGCGCTGACGGACAGAATGGAGGAGCTCTGCTACGAGTACTTCCACCGGATCGACGAGCTCGGTGGAATGGTGCAGGCGGTCAAGGACGGCTATCCGCAGCGCGAAATCGCGGACGCCGCCTTCGAGCTGCAAAGCGAGATCGACTCCGGACGGCGGATCGTCGTCGGCGTCAACTCCTATACCGAGGGCGATGGCGCCCAGACCCCGATCCTGCGAATCGACCCGGCGCTCGAACGCAAGCAGATCGAACGCCTTCGCGCCGTCAAGGCGAGCCGGGACGGCGAGTCGGTACAAGCGGCGCTTGCGGATGTGCGTGCGGCTGCCACAGACGGTCGGAACATGATGCCGCTCCTGATCGACGCCGCCCGCGCGCACGTCTCGGAAGGCGAGATCGTGCACGCCCTGCAGGACGTCTGGGGCGGTTACAGCGAGCGTCCAGCGTTCTGATGGCAACCGCCGCCGGGGACCGAAGGATCCGTGTCGTCGTCGCGAAGCCGGGCCTAGACGGCCACGATCGCGGGGCGAAGATCATCGCGCGCGCCCTGCGCGATGCCGGAATGGAGGTGATCTATACCGGTCTTCATCAGACGCCTGCGCAGATCGTGGAGACCGTGATCCAGGAAGACGCCGATGCAGTCGGCCTGTCGATCCTCTCGGGCGCGCACATGACGCTCGTGCCGCGCGTCGTCGAACTGCTGCATGCACAGCAGATCGACGACGTGCTTGTCACCGTTGGCGGCACGATTCCCGCCGACGACATCCAGCCCCTCAAGCAGCTCGGGGTGGCCGAGGTCTTCACCCCGGGGGCCACCACCGAGAGCATCATCCAATTCATACGGGGGGCGCGTCGTCCCCGCGCTCGGAACATTGGCGGTTGACCCTCAGTCAATGAACCCGACGTACTTCAGCTGGACGATCTCTACCACGACTCAGCTGTCCGGAAGGGAAAGCTCGGTGGCCCGCTCGCCCCGGTCATCATCGGTGACTGACCTGGCGGTCACGAATCTCTCCCGCATGGGGGAAGACAACGACCAAGGAATCATGCATCGTGTGCTGATCACCCGAGCAGGTGGTTAAAGGTGGAGGAATCGCGATGATGTCCGAGCAGCCAAAAACCGCATTCGCCAAGCTCTTCGCTGAGAATTCCGTACTCGCCGTACAGCCGGATGCACCATGAATGTGCTCTGTTCGAAGAGCTGAACTTCGTGTGGCGGGAGGCTCAGGCCGAAGCCAAACTGGCCTACGAGGCGTGGCGAAGGTCTCCCTGCTTGGAGGCGTACGCGGTCTATCGGGCCGCCCAGGACCAAGCCGACGCTGCGCAGGATGACTTAGCGGACTGCTGGCAACAACTAGCGGCCTGAGTGCGAGATTCCGTGGAGCCGTTCGGTCCCCTTAAAATAGGCGCGCGAGACGACGGAGCAGCCGCCGCGCGATCCCTGGATCCGTTGCCGAGGTGTACCAGCTCGCCACGGTCGGGTGAGGGTGCTCGGTCAGGACGTCGGCCCAGCGAGCAGAAGTCCCCGCTAATCGTCAGGTTCTCGCTGAGGCGAATCTCAGGACTAGGCCCGGGCGCGGGGCTCGGTCCTGCTTCCGTGACTCGATTGGTGTCCCGGTCGGTGTGGATGCATTTGGTACAGGGCACCGTGCTCGCGCGGATTTTGCGCATTGGCCAGAAACAGGACGCAGCCGTTCCCCGGGCCGGGTTCTGGTGTCAGTTGGGTTTGAACGCTTGGAGGCCGGCGCGGACGAATCCGATCACGTTGTCGACCATCGCCATTGCCTGTTCTGAGGAGAACGCGTCGGATGGTGCGGTTAGGTCGCGTTCGCGGATCGTGCTGAAGGCGGCGAGCAGCGCGGCGGCGACGATCTGAGGGCGGATGTCGTCCGGGCCGGCGTTTAGGTCTTTGGCGATCGCCTCGACCATCATTTGCTCGAACGGAGCCATGCGTCCGCGTTCGCTGCGGCGCAGCGACTCGTCGAAGGCGACGATGCGCTTGCGCAGCAGCTCGTGCGGCCCGAGCTCGAGCGAGCCGGCGATGATCTCGCGCAGCGCATCGAGTGCCGTGACGCCCTCAGGACGCTCCTCGAGGGCTCGCGCGAAGCGTCGGTGGATCTCTGGCGTGTCGGCGAAGAGGATGTCCTCTTTGGTCGGGAAGTAGGTGGAGACCGTTCGCGGGGAGACGAGTGCGGCGTCGGCGATGTCGGCGACCGTGGTGTGCTCGTAGCCCTTTTCCATGAACAGTTCGAGCGCTGCGTTGACGATCGTCTCGCGTGTCTTTTGTTTCTTGCGCTCGCGGAGGCTGGGTCGGACCTCGGGGGGGTCGCTGAGCTTCATAGCGGGAGCGTATCAATAAATCTGCCGAACACGCAAATCTGCATTTGCTGTAGATTTATGCAGGATAGCTAAAACTTCCGAATCTGCAAGTTTGCTTACTCGGAAAGGTAGTCGCGATGCTGAGACTAACGCGCTGGACGATGACTCATCGACGCCTGGTCGCGCTTGGCTGGATCGCGATCGCGGTCGGGGTGTTCGCGATCTCGAGCTCGGTCGGCTCGCGCACGTCGAACAACTTCTCGCTCCCGAACACGGGCTCGCAGCGCGCGACGGATCTGCTCGCGAGCCGATTCCCGGCGCAGGCCGGTGACTCCGATCAGATCGTCTTTCACGCGCGCGCCGGCAAGCTGTCAGATCCAGCGATCCGCAGTAGCGTCGGGGCGACGCTAGCTCGGGTGTCGCGGCTTCCGCACGTGACCGGGGTCGTTAGCCCGTACGCCGCCGGGTCGAGGGCGATCTCTCCGGCGGGCACGATCGGCTTCGCGACGGTGACGTTCAACGAGCGGGCGAACCAGCTGCCGCAGCCTGCGATCCAGCGCGTCATCTCGACGGCGGAGTCGGCGCGCTCGCCTGCGTTGCAGGTCGAGCTCGGCGGCCCGGCGATCCAGCAGACCCAATCGGGCGAGATCGGGTTCGCGACGGTCGTCGGCGTCGCCGCGGCGATGGTGATTCTGTTGATCAGTTTCGGCTCGTTCGTCGCGATGGGCCTGCCGATCGCGACCGCGGCGCTCGGCCTCGTCGCCGGAATCGGTCTGATCGGACTCGCCAGCCGGATCATCAGACATGGCCAATTTCGCGTCGGAGCTCGCGCTGATGATCGGGCTCGGCGTCGGGATCGACTACGCGCTGTTCATCGTCACCCGCTTCCGCGAGAACTACCGCGCTAACGGCGGTGACATCGACGAGTGCCATCGAAGGGGCGATGAACACCTCCGGGCGCGCCGTTCTGTTCGCCGGTACGACCGTCGTGATCGCCCTCCTCGGTATGTTCGCGCTCGGCGTCAACCTCCTGAACGGCGTCGCGATCGCCGCTGCGCTCGGGGTCGTGCTGGTGCTCGCCGCGACGATCACGCTGCTGCCGGCGCTGCTGCGCCTCGTCGGGCGGAGGATCGGCGGGACTGGAAGCGCGCGAGCGCCGAACCCGCGGCGAACAAGCCCGGGTTCTGGACGCGATGGGTCACCGCAATCCAGGGGCGCCCCGTGCGTCGCCACGGTCGCCGCGGCCGCGATCATGGTGACGCTCGCGGTGCCGATGCTCGGCCTGCGCCTCGGGTCCAGCGACGCCGGCAACGACCCCGCCGGCCAGACCACACGCAAGGCCTACGACCTGATCGCGCAGGGCTTCGGCAAGGGCTTCAACGGGCCGCTGCAGGTCGCCGTCAAGCTCCCGAGGCGCGAACGGCGGGGCGGCGCTCACGCAGCTGACCGCAGGGCTCCGCGGCGACGCCGGATGTGGCGTCCGTGGCGGCGCCTCGAGTCGACGCCGCCGGCGATGTCGCCGCGATCCGGGTCTACCCGCGCTCCTCGCCGCAGAGCGCGCAGACCACGAACCTGGTCACGCACCTGCGCAACTCGGTGCTGCCGCCGATCGAGCGAGCTACCGGGGCGACCGTCTACGTCGGTGGCGCGACCGCCAGCCGAGGTCGACTTCTCGAACGTCCTCTCCAGCAAGCTGCCGCTGTTCATCGGGATCGTGATCGCGCTCTCCGCCGTGCTGCTGATGGTGGTGTTCCGGTCGTTCCTGATCCCGCTGCAGGCCGCTGTGATGAACGTGCTCTCGATCGGCGCGGCCCTCGGGATCGTCCAGGCCGTGTTCGAACGCGGCTGGGTGTTCGGGATCCAGCCCGGCCCGATCGACGCGTTCATCCCGGTGATGGGGTTCGCGATCATCTTCGGCCTCTCGATGGACTACGAGGTGTTCCTGATCTCGCGCGTCCACGAGGAATGGCAACGGACCGGCGACGCGACCAGCGCGATCCGCGAGGGCCTCGGACACACCGGCCGGGTGATCACCGCCGCCGCCGCCGTGATGGTCGCGGTGTTCGGCGCCTTCGCCATCAGCGGGAACCGGACGCTCGAGCTGTTCGGCGTGATGATGGCCAGCGCCGTGTTCCTGGACGCGGTCGTGATCCGGATGATCATGCTGCCCGCCGTCCTCCAGCTACTCGGCCGCCGCACCTGGAAGTTCCCGCTCGGGCTCGACCGGCGCCTCCCTCGGCTCGCGATCGAGCCGCCCTCCGGAGCGCAACGGCCGCCGACCCCTGCGCTCGAGGAGGCCGCATGACGACCTGCACCGGGCAACTCGATCCGGTGCTCGAGCGGATCATGGCCCACCTCCGAGCGCACGCGTCCGAGCTGCGTCGGCTGAAACGATCCGGGGCCGCGCGCGGCGAGCTCGACGATCGCCGCGAGCTAATCGGCCGGCTCCAGATCGAAGCGATCCGTCGCTGGCGCCGGGTGGCTCCCGTCGCCGCTCGAAGGTCATGATCCGGGTTGCGCTCCTGGACGACCACCCCGCCGTCCGCGCGGGACTGCAGGCCATCCTCGCGAACGAGCATGACCTGCAACTGGTCGGGTTCGCCGCCGACGAGCACGCGCTCTGGCCAGTGCTTGAGGGCACCCGTCCGGCGATCATCGTCCTCGATCTCCACCATCCCGGACGTGACGGGCTGGCGCTCTGCCTACAGATCAAGCGCCAGCCCGACTCACCCGCGGTCCTGCTCTACTCCGCCCAAGCATCCGCCGCCCTAGCCCGTCGCGGCGGCCGTCGCCGGCGCCGACGCGATCGTCAGCAAATCCAGCGATGCCGCGATCCTCGTCGAAGCGATCCGGACGGTGGCGCGCAACCCACGCCCCGCCCTGGCGATCTCGCCGCAGATGAAGGCCAGCGCGGCGGCAAGACTCGATCCCACAGACCTCGCGATCCTCGCGATGCGCGTCGCCGGCGACTCACCGGTCGAAATCGCGCAGACGCTCCGTGTTCCCGAGCCCCGGATTGCGAAACGCATCGCCGCGATCGTCTCGAACCTGGAACACGCTCAGAGTGCAGCGTGACGTTCGTGCTCACGCTGCTCCTCACTCTCCCTCGAACCCTCTCCACCAGGAGCCGGCCATGAACGCACTCAGTCTGATCCTCAAACCGACCTCCCGCGGATGGGCGGTCTATCTGAGCGACGGTCGTGAGGTCGCTCAATACAGCGGCCCCGGTTCGAAGCAGCGGGCGCTCGACTACGTCGCCCGGGCGACGAGGATCCTGCAGGGACCGCTCCCCGTCAGGAGGGGACAACCAATGGAGGGCACGTGCTAACCGGGCACCCACGTCGTGCAGCCTTTGCGTTGCTTGCCGTCCGCTGCGGCCTGTCGCTGCTCGTTCCGAGCGCCTCGTCGGCGTCGAGCCTCGTGGTTCGCGACGGTCGCGACGCTCCCGTGCTACGGCCGATCTCCGCGAGACGCCATCAGGTGGCGCCCCGGCTCGCCGTGGTGACGCGCCGCCGGTCCGCCGCGCATCCGACCGCCGACGGTGCGTCCCTGCCCGTGCTGCTCCTCCTGGCGCTGAGCTCGGCGGTGACGGTGATTCAGCTCGTTAGTTCCCCGCCAGCCTAGATCAAGGGCTGACGGCGTCGAAGATGTTCGCGTCGATTCTGAGCGTCGCGCACAACCTCGGGTACCCAGCGCTCGTCCTGCTCGTGATGCTCGAATCCGGCGGCGCACCGGTCCCGGGCGAGACCGCGCTCATCACCGGAGGAGTGCTGGCCGGTCAGCACCACTTGCAGATCGAGCTTGTAATTACGTGCGCAGCCGCAGCGGCGATCGTCGGGGACAACGCTGCCTATCTGATCGGACGCAACGGCGGACGCTGGCTCTTGCAGCGACCCGGTCCATTCGCACGCCATCGCGCCCGCGTGCTCGAGGCCGGCGAGCCGTTCTTCGCCCGCCACGGCCCGATGGCGGTGTTCCTCGGCCGCTGGATTCTCGGCCTTCGGACCTGGGCGTCGTGGCTGGCCGGCGCGACCCGGATGCCGTGGCGCTCCTTCTCTTTTTGGAACGCTTGCGGCGGTGTCAGCTGGACCACGATCGGCCTAGCCGCCTACTACGCCGGCCAGAGCGCGACAGGCACGATCGCACTCTTCGGAGCGATGGGACTCGCGAGCGCGCTCGGGGCGCCCGCCCTCCTGCTCGCCGGCCAGCGACATCTACGACGCCGTCCACACCAACCGCCCGCCCCACCTCGCGACGCCAACCCGAGCGCGACGGGACGGCCGGGGTCCTCGGATTCGGCGATGTTGCGCTATGAGTGCTCCGCGCCGCGACTGGCCACGCCGACTGTCCACTGGCCGATGCGAGTGAGCGTCACGCGCGGGATGGTCATTGCCCGCACAGCGATGTAAGAGAGCACGGTCGAGGAGGAAACATGACACTCACGCGAGACATGACATTCACGCGAGACCACCTCTTTATCGGCGATCGTTGGGTCGAGCCGGAGGGCGGGGCGACGATAACGGTGATCAACCCCGCGACAGAAGAGGTAATCGGCTCGGCACCATGTGCTTCCGCGAAGGACACCGCAAGCGCAGTCGCGGCCGCCCGGAAGGCGTTCGACGAGGGGCCGTCGGGCCGGACAAGCCAGGGCAGCGCGGCGAGCACATCCGCCGACTGGGCGAGGTGCTGGAGCGACGACGAGCCGAGATCGCAGGGCTCGTCGTCGCCGAAGCTGGCATCCCCAGCCAGTACGCGGACCCCGTCAACGTGGAGGCGCCGATCGATCGCCTGTTACCGACATCCCGTTCAGAGACCCCTTAACCCTTACTCAGGGCCTATGGTTTCGGGCTCCACGTCATGTGCGCAAGGCGTCATTCTCCGCGAGGCCGTCGGGGTCGTTTCCCTAATAACGCCCTTCAACGGTCCGACGTTCGTCAGCTTCACGAAGCTAGTAGCTGCATTGGCCGCCGGCTGTACGACCGTACTTAAGCCCTCGCGTGTGAAGGGTGGCGGGCTCGTCATTGGTTAGGAGATCCACGGAGGTGTGTAAGCGCCGATCTGGCGGAGGATGTTTGTCATATCGGGGGAGGACCACTCCTCGGCGATCTTCCCGTTCGCTACGCGATAGGTGTCGATCTCGTCCCACCTGACCGTTTTTCCCGTCGCCGGGAAGCCGAATAGGCTGCCCTCGTTAGTGCCTTCGACAACGAAGCGACACCAGACCGTGTCCTCGTCGGCGACGACAGCGAGCGTGGTGGCGTGCAGGTCCGGCAACGCTGCGAACAAGTCCCCGTAGAAGCTGGTCATGGCATCGGATCCCTCGATCGTTCCCAGGGTTCCTCCGTGCCACTGCACATCAGCGCTGAAATAATCCGGAGTGGCCGCCGCGTTGTGCTCGTTGAATACCCGCCGGATGAACTCTTCTACGAACTCCTTATTCGCTGTGATCGTGGTTTGGGTTTCCATTCTGGATCCTCCGTTCTTTCGTTCGGATTGGTGTGTCATAAGGCTCCCTTTCGTTCTGAACCCAGGCTCAGCGTCGCTGCGGTATCCGGCGCCGCTCGCTACGGCGTGAGACGTGGGGGCCTACCGTTCGACGAACTCGGTCAAGTACCCATTGAACGACTGCGTGAACTGAAAGTGCGATCCGTGGTTGGAGTCCGGGAACAGGATCAGTTCGGCGTTTGGCAGGTTCTGCTGCAGGATGTATGAGTTCACAGTGGCGACGACGACGTCGTTGCTGCCGTTGACCACGAGCGCCGGGTGACAGATTCGCTTGAGGTAGTCGTAGCTCTCCGGGGCAGCCACTCCCCACTCGTGCGCGGCCGCTAAATGAGCGGCGACTGTCGCGTCCGAGACCGGGACGTCGCGATCCTCGGTTCGCGCCCGGATGCGCTCAAGGAACTGGCGGCCTGCGGCTTGGCTCTTTCCCGATGGTGAGAAGAAGATTGGAAGCCACATCAGATCCTGTGGGTCGTAGACCGTCCCGAACAGTGGCGCGACATCTGGGTTGAGCTGGCCCATGCCCTCGCCGCCGCGTGGGCCCGTGCCGACGAGAACCAACCGTCGCACGAGCTCGGGTCGATCGACGGCGATCTGCTGGGCGACAAACCCGCCCATCGAGAAGCCAAACAGATCCACGTGCTCGAGGCCGAGCGCGTCGATAAGCGAGGCGGCGTCCCGCGCCATTGCCATGACGGTCTCAGGTGCCGTACCTGTGCTGAGTCCGACACCGGCGTTGTCGGTGAGGATCACCTCTCGGCCCGTGGCGAGCGCGTCGGTGATCGCCGGGTCGTAGCTGTCGAGGTTGCCCATGAAGTGCTGCAGCAGCACGATCGGCGTGCCGATCGGGTTTCCGAACCGCCGGTAGGCGAAGCGGATCCCGTCCGTTTCAACGAATCGTGTCGGTGCGGTGTTGTGCGTGTGCCCGGTGCTGTCCGGGGTCGACGAGTGCGAGGCGTCCCCCATCGCCCCGGTATCCGCTCGATCCAGGTCCGGCGACAGGTTCGACAGGTTGGTCATAGCTACTCCTCTGATGGGTTCTCACGAACAGCGCATCCGTCAGTCCGGGGGGTCGCGTCAGTTGGCGGTGAGACCGCCGTCGACGTTGAGGACGTGGCCGGTGATGTATGAGGCTTCGTCCGATGCGATGAAGACGATGGCGTCGGCGAGCTCCTCCGAGTGGCCCATGCGTTCCATCGGAACGTTCGCCACCAGCTCCGCCTTGTTCTCCGGCGTGCGCGTGAAGCGGGTCAACATGCCGGTGTCCGTCGGACCCGGCGCCACGACGTTCACGCGGATTCCCGACTTGGCGATCTCAAGCGCCACCGACTTGCTGATGCCTTCGACGGCGTGCTTGCTGCCGACATAAACCGAGGCCCCTGCCGCACCCTCGTGCCCGTAGGTCGAGGAGATGTTGATGATGCTGCCGCTGCCCAGTTCTTGCATGGCGCGCACTTCGTGCTTCATGCTCAGGATCACGCCGAGAACGTTCGTGTCGAACGTCGCGGCATAGGTTTCCGCGGTCTGATCCACGATCGGACCGACCTGGCCTTCGGTGCCAGCATTGTTGACCGCGACATCGAGACGCCCGAACCGAGCGACTGTCTTGTCGACCAGAGCGCGGACGTCGTCCTCGTTGCGTACGTCTGCGTTGATGAACTCGGCCTCTGAACCGAGAGAGCGCAGCTCGTCAGCGAGCGCGGTGCCGGCCTCGTCACGCCGACCGGTGACGACGACGTTCGCGCCCTTCTTGGCGAAGGCGACCGCGGCGGCGCGGCCGATGCCGGTAAGCGCTCCGGTGATCAAAACGACTGGATTGTCCATTTTCAGCTCCTATGAGATATGACTCGCGGCGTATGGGTAGACGACCAACGGTGCCGGTTCCAGCGCTTCACGATGTCCGACACACCCCACAGACTAAGGACTTATGTCAGACTTGAAAAAGACCTTCTAAGCGGGTGCCATACCCCGCAAGCATGGGAGCGCGCGATGGAGCTACGACATCTTCGCTATTTCATTGCCGTCGCCGAAATGGGCAGCCTCACGGAGGCGGCCAAGCGCCGGCTCTACACCTCGCAGCCGTCGCTAAGCCGGCAGATTCGCGACCTCGAAGATCAGGTCGGGGTCGAGCTGCTGTCTCGCAGCGTTCACGGCGTCGAGCTGACCGCTGCGGGCAAAGCCTTTCTCGACCACGCCCGCCTAGCGCTGATGCAGGTCGATGCCGCGGTCGACACCGCCCGCAGCGCAGCGCAACCAGCGAGGAGAACGTTCGCCATCGGCTTCCAAACCGGGCACGAGATGAACTGGCTGCCGCAGGCGATGCACCTGCTGCACGACGAACTGCAGAACATCCACGTCACCGTCACCAGCGACTATTCGCCGGATCTCGCCGAAGCGCTCGCGCGCGGCCGGCTGGACCTGGCCTTCCTGCGCGTGGAGCCCGGCTACGACCTCGAGTACCACGTGGTCGACCGCGAGCCGCTGATCGTCCTGATGCCCAACGACCACCGCCTCACCGCTCGCGTGACAGTACGCCCCCAAGATTTTCTGGGCGAGATCTTCATCGGCGGCTCCAACAAGGCCACCGTGCTGCGCGCCGTCACCGAAGCCTACCTTCGCCGCTCAGGGCTCGACATCAAACTCGATCATGGCGTGGACAACATGGCGATGGCGATGTCCCTCGTCGCATCCACCCGCGGACTAGCGCTCATGCCCGCCTACGCCAAGAACCTCCTGCCCGAGTCAGTCGTCAGCCGCCCGCTGGAAGGCGAGGCACCGACGATCGACGTAGCGGTCGGCTACAGCAAGTCGAACACCTCGCCCGTGCTCAAGCTATTCCTGTCACGGCTCGAAGAACTGGCGTGATCAAGCAGCGTGTCGTTTGCCCCCGACAGGCGGTGATCGTGCGGCCAGTCTTGCTAAGGTTCCGGCACGAGCAAGGCGACCCCGCGGTGCAGCCTTCCCCGCAACGCGCGCGGAAGCCAGGTTCGTTCGCATAAGGCCATGGTGAGGTGAACACCTGCTCCGCGCCACGAAGGCTCCGCCGGGGCAGGAGGGCCGGTGCGGACACTCGCTGACTCCGTCGTCAGTCCGGGCAGAATGAGCGCATGCAAGCCACTGAAGCTCCCTCGGGGCATACCCCCGGAGGCGGTGTGCTCGTGGGCAGCGCGGGCGCTCGCCGGCGCCTCGTGCTTTTTGAGGACCCGCAGTGCCCTTACTGCCGGGAGTTCGAGGACGTGTCCGGAGATCTGCTGCGCCGCGAGATTGCGGCCGGTGCCGTGGCTGTCGAGTATCGAATGCGGTCTTTTCTCGGCGTCGAGTCGGTGCGTGCCGACAACGCCCTTGCCGCGGGTGCGGAAGCCGGCAGCTTCGACGAGCTGCGCCGCGAGGTGTTTGCGAACCAGCCGCCCGAACACAGCGGCGGCTTCACGATCGAGGACCTGCTGGACCTCGGTAGACGCGCCGGTCTGACCAGCGCTGGTTACGTCACGGCTGTGCGCGAGGGTCGATACGAGAGTTGGGTCCGCGAGATCGAGAAAGTCTTTGCGCAGCAAGACCCCGACGGCACCCCCTCCGCTGTCTTGGACGGCCGACCGGTTGGGGCCGAGACGCTGTACGACCCCGATGCCCTCGGGGCATTGATACGCAGCTAATCCGCTCGCGGCTGGCCAGGCCGTTGTCGTGCGACGGGTGGATGACATCTACTCCTTTGTGCTGGTGAAATGAGTCGCCAAAGTCCGTGTGACATCGGTGCTCTGCTCCGTGGCACGGGTGGCGTAGGTGTGCGACGCCCCATATCGTGGGAACTTGAGATGAAGATGAGTGGCCTACGCTCAGGCATGGGTGCGATCGGGTGATGGCGGGCAAGCGCTCAGTCGACGTGGTCGTCGTCGGCGGTGGGGCCGCTGGCTGTGTCGCAGCAGCTCGCCTCTCAGAGTCCGCGTCGCGGTCGGTGGTACTTCTCGAAGCAGGACCCGACCATCGTTCGGACACGCGCGAGGCGATCCGCGACGGATGGCACATCACCCGCGACTTCGATTGGGGCTATACGTCCGAGCCGGACGCGCGCGGCGCTGTCCAGAGCCTATGGCGGAACAAGCTGCTCGGTGGCACCTCCTGGGTGACGAGGTTCGCGCCCCGCGGTTCCCCGGCCGACTACGACGAGTGGGTTGCCCGGGGAAATCCGGGCTGGGGCTTCGAAGACGTCTTGCCGTACTTCAGGCGGCTCGAGGCCGACGCCGATTTCGGCGATCAGCCGTGGCACGGCGATTGTGGGCCGATGCCCATCAGTCGCTACCTCGACGTGGAGCCGACCGAGATCGGCGCTGCCGCGATGCGAGCGCTCGAGGCGGCGGGCTTCCCGATCGTCGCGGATCACAACCTCCCGGGCGCCGTCGGCGCTGGTCCAATGCCGATGACCTCACGCGACGGCGCCCGGGTCACGACAGCCGACGCCTATCTGGCGTTTGGAGCTACGCCGGCGAACCTGACGATCCGGCCTGCCGCGCACGTGGCCCATGTGACGTTCGACGGTAACCGTGCCGCAGGCGTGCGGCTCGTAGACGGTGAGCTGATCGAAGCGGGCTGGGTCGTGCTCTGCGCGGGGGTCTACGGCAGTCCGCCGATCCTGTTGCGGTCTGGCGTCGGGCCCGCCGACCACCTGCACTCCCTCGGGGTCCCGGTCCGATTCGAGCTGTCGGGCGTCGGCGCGAACCTCGCCGACCACCCGGCAGTGGACATCGACTGCGGCTATCGCGGCCCGGCGCGCGCGGCCCCAGTTCTTCACCGCATCGCCACGTTCCACAGTACCGCTGCCGCGGCGGATCAGCCGCCCGACTTGATGCTCTGGACGCCCGATCCGGACGGATCCGCCGAACCCGCGAGCTTCGAGATCGGTGTCGTGCTCCTGAAGCCACGCTCCAGAGGCACGGTTCGGCTGCACTCCGCTGATCCGGCGCAGCCGCCATGCGTCGAGCTCCCGAGCCTGAGCGATCGATCGGACGTCGAGCGCCTCGCGCAGGGCTACTCGCGCGGGCTCGAGGTCGCGAGCCACCCGGAGATCCGCCGGCTGTGCGCGCAGGCGCCCTCGCCCGAGGTGCGCGGCGACCAAGAGGTGCTCAAGCTGATCCGCGCCGAACGCTATTCCTTACCCCACGTCGTCGGCACCTGCGCGATGGGCCCCCGCCCCGAAGACGGCGCAGTAGTAGATCCGTCGGGACGCGTCCACGGCACCGAGGCGCTCAGCGTCATCGACGCGTCGATCATGCCCGACGTGCCTTCCGGATTCACGCACATCCCCACGATCATGATCGCCGAGCGACTGTCGCAACAGATCGCCTCCCGTCTCTAATCAGTCACCAGCCTGAGCACCGCCAGCGCCACAAAGATCCCCTTTCGCCAACTCGCGGTGATCCAGAGATTGCCGGCCTCGATCAGGCGTACTGGGAAACCAGCAACTTCGGGGACGAACGACTGCCGGAACTCGAGCGCGACGGCTCCCCTATCCCGGCGGCCGGAGCAAACGCATTGCGAGCAAACGCCGTGACAAGCGGAACGCACTAAGTACCCGAACGCGCGGCACGACCGCGGCGCGCGAACTCCGCCGACCGGCAGCGAGTCAGGCGGCGCGTTCGGCCAGCCCCGGCCAACTCTCGATCGGATCGGTCGAATGGACGACGTGCATGCCCGCGGCGGCGTATCGAGCAAAGGCGGCATCCGCCTCATCGGTGTAGTCGACCACGCCGGGCACGACCACCGCGGAAGTGCAGTCCTCGAGGAGATACGTGCGCTCGGCGAGCCGCTCCCCGGCGGCCTCGTCCTCCAGGAGGTCCTCAATGGTCCAGGCCATGCAGTGGCTCTTCGCCTGCCCGGCGACCACAACGGCGTCGAATGTGAGCAGCTTGTCGATGAGCTCGGTGTTCTTGTCGCCGAGCGGATCGCCGTCGGGTCCCTCGGTCACCTCCGGGCCGAGCATCGAATAATGCTCGGTAAGCGGGTTGTCACCCTTGACCTGGAAGTCGGGCTGGCTGCGGCGCGCGATGCCATGGAAAAACACCGCTTCCTCTATAGCCGAGACGAGCGCGTGTCCGATTCCGCCAAGCATCGCGTGGTAGGGCCAGATCGTCAGGTCGTACTTTCCGCCCTCCGCCAGGCGCCGCGTGTAATACGCCAGGTGGCGCTCGGCGTAGTCGACGTCGACCCCGAGCGCCTCGGCGACGGCGGTGTTCAACCTCCAGCGGCCGGTCTCGACGTCTTCGGCCGAGACGAGCGTATACGGGGGCGGGTGCTTGCCCTGCGCGTCGATCAGCCAGATCGCGTGGAACACCTGCATCGCGTGGTGGGTGTCAAGGCTCGGAAAGATCTGCGTGAGCGTCCCGAGGTTGCGGTACACGAACTCGACAAGACGTCGGCTGTCCTCGACCGCTCCGATCCCGGACCGCCCCGCGACGAACAGCTCGAAGTCCGGGATGCAAAACGTGTTCTGCACGTCGACGGCCAGCAGGCAGCAGCGAAAAGAGTCCTCCGCCGCCGGCCCCAGGCCCTGCTGCTCAGCCCACGCCTCGGCCTCGCGCGCCCGCTGCTCGTACGGAACGCGCCAAACCTCGCCGACTCGATCGGGCTGGTAGTGCGCTGGGAGCGGCAGCTCATGCATCGTGCCACCCGGTGGCGAGACGTCCACGACCTTGCCGTGCCACCCGCTGATTATCGAGTAAGCCGCGGAACGCAAGCGGGCAAGCGCTCTCGGATGACCTTCGTTCGTACACCTTGCCGACCGGGTAAGCCGGCACAACGGCGAGGAGTCGGTGGAGAAGACCAACTCGAGGCGCTCGCGCGCGCCGGACGCCTGGACGACGCGCGCCTGGCGCTCTCGTGTAGTCGCGGGTCAGGTAGCCCGTCTGGCGCTGGTTGAAGGTTGGCTGTAGTCGGTGGCTCGGAAGCAGCCGTGGATGTGGTCGTTGACTACGCCGACGTTCTGCATGAACGCGTACACACTGGTGGGCCCCACGAAGCGGTATCCCTGTGACTTCAACTGCTTGGCGAACGCGTCCGCGTGCGGTGTCGACGTTGGTAGGCCCGCGAGGGACCTCGGCGCACTTTTGCGGGTGCTCGCGTAGGACCTCGCGAGCGCCTCAAGGCTCGGCGACGCGGACCTCATGGCGCACGCGTTCTCGACCGTGGCCTGGATCTTGGCGCGATTACGGATGATCGAGGGATCCTGCAGCAGCCGGTCGACGTCTCGCTCCGTCATCGCTGCGACCTGCGTGATGTCGAACCCGTGGAACGCCCTGCGGAACGCGTCCCGCTTGCCGAACACGATCGACCAGCTGAGCCCGGCCTCGAACACACCCAGGGTGAGAGCCTCGAACAACGCCGACTCGGCGTCGGTGCGCGCACCCCAGACCTCATCGTGGTAGCGGCCCAGCGAGGTATCACCGGCTCCGGCCCAAGCACAGCGCGGCTTGCCGTCGTAACCGATGATCACGTCGTCGCCCATAGGGCCCTCCAGCTCACGACCTCGAGGAATCCCATGTCGAGGCAGATCCTTTCGAATGCTGACGCCGCTCTCTTGAGTCAACCGACTGTATTTGTCCACGCCGGCCCACCGGACGACGAATCGGCCAGCCCCGCCGACCTGCCGCTCTGAACGAACACGTCGAAGCGTCGTCCCGCCCAGCCATCACGTCGGGCGGGAGGCGCGACGGCATCGGTTGCGAGCGGCCGCCCAGCCCGCGCCTTGCGCGGGCCACGATCGGATCGCGCGATGGGAAGCTGGTGGTCCGGCGGCTGGAGGCAGGGGCGGCTCCGTTCGTGCGCGAGTTCCGTCCTCAACCCGACTCCACGTCCCGAGATCGCCTGCGCGTCCGAGCCGGGCCGCGCCCACCGGGGTACCGTTCTGGGCATGGCCACCGAGACGCCACTGCCAGCACTGCCGGTCACGATTACCGATCGCGCCGACCGCGAGGAACGGCAGCGACTTACGACCCGAGGGCGACGCTTGACGGAGCTGGGCTTGGCCTGGCACGCCCTCGAGGCGGCGATTGCGATCGCCGCCGGCGTGATCGCCGGGTCAGTCGCACTGGTCGGGTTCGGCGCAGACAGCGTGATCGAGGCCGGCGCCGGGCTTGTCGTGCTGTGGCTCGTGACCGGAGAACGGCTGAGCTCGCACGGCGACGAGCGACGCGCGCAGCAGCTGATCGCCGCGTCGTTCCTGATGCTCTCGCTGTACGTGACGACCGCGTCTGCTCGCGACTTGATCGGAGGGCATCGCCCTGCCGTGAGCTGGGTCGGCGTCGCCCTCGCGGCGGTCAGTCTGGTGGCAATGCCACCCCTGGCCGCTGCGAAGCGGAGAGTCGGGACGGCGCTTGCCTCGTCAGCGACCACCAGCGAGAGCCGGCAGACGATGCTCTGCGCCTACCTCTCAGCCGCGCTGCTCGTGGGCTTGCTGGCGAACGCTCTAAGCGGATGGTGGTGGGCTGATCCTGCGGTCGCGCTCCTGATTGCGGCGGTCGCGCTCACCGAGGCCCGCGACGCCTGGCAAGGCGAGAGCTGCAGCTGTCGGTAATCCCACCGCGCTCCTGCTTCGAGCACGCCGGGCATCTGCGCGGAACCCGGCACGCAGCTCCCTAGGTGGACGCGAGCAGCGCGCTCGGGTCGGGCGAGCGCAGCGGCGTCCGTGGCAGCCCACGGTGGTGTGCCGGCGGCTCAGCCCGCAGCGGCGCCGCACTGCGACGCGACGTGCAGGTAGCCCAGCGATTCGCGAGGGTATGCCGCGCACACGCGGGGGCCGGCCCAGTCGATCTCGATGTCGTAGCGCGAGTTGACCAGCGCACCGATTCTGGCAACTGTCGTGCGGGTCTGAGTGTTGATCACGTTGCCTGCGTCTCCCGCGAACAGGTAGCGACCGTCCCGGCTGAGGCTGAGCCACCCGAGATTCGGGCCTGAGACATGTACCGTCGCGATCATTACGGGCGCCCTGTGTGGCAAGCCTGAGATGTCGAACTCATGGACGGCCCGATGGGGTTTGTCAACGAGCCAGAGGTGCCGCTGGTCCGGGGAGATTGCGATCCCATGAGATGGGAGCCCTCGGAACGTCGGAGGGACACTGAAGCCGGGCACGGGCACCGTGTACAGCACCCTGCCCGTCGCGACGTCGCTGATCTGAAACCCGAGGTAGCGATTGGCGGTTGTGAACGCGAGCGTGTCCTGAGCATCGATCGTGAACGGCCTGACGCCGGCGACCCCGCCAGGCATTAGCGGTCCCATCCTGCCGATGACCGTCCACGGGCGGTCGGCGTCCGCCTCGTAGAGGTAGCGGGCAGAAGCGCCGCCGAGAAACACGTGCCGTCCGCTCGCACCAACGACTGTGTCATGCGGAGACCTGCCTGCGGCGATGGCTCCAACGACGCGGCCCGTGGTCGCGGCCAGCACATGCCATGTATTGCCTGAGGTGTTCTCGCCGGTGGGCATGAAGATCAGCCGGCCGTCGTGACTGATGTCGAACGAATCGATCCCGAACCGATAGCCACGGTCATACACGACCTTCTGCCGGTAGAGGCTGAACTCCAACAGGTGCCCGATGCCCGGCCCGAAACCCTCCGTAGCTGACGTACAGCATTCCACTCGTGGCACTCGCGCCGATCCCCCGGATCTCGGCGACCCTCGGAAGGCCGAACCGCCCGACGAGCGATCCGTTCGCGATGCTGTACACGGACAACTGACCGACCCCGGCGACGTACTCGTAGCGGGCCACCCGGGACACCACCTGGCTAGGCCAAGCGAATGCGGCCGCGCCGGCTGCAAGCCCGCACAGAACGATGACGGTCGCGAGTCGCTTGCGCATACTCCAATCGGGCTCTCAGGCTTCTACCAGCACAGCCCCACCAGGATACGAGTCGGGCTCGGGCTCCATCCCCGAGCGCCGGCAGAGGGCGGGCGCCACGGGGGCGCGAAGGCGGCGATGTAGACGAGGCAGCGACCCGGGCGGGAGCGTTGCCGGTGAAGGTTCGCAAACTAAGGGCAGCGCAGTCCGAGATACCGAACCCTCTGCCCGACGAAAGCAAGCTCCGCATCGACGTTCGTGTCCGCGATCATCCCGCAATGTTTGCGGACGAGTCCCTGCCAGCTCGCGACGATCGAATCACGCGACCGGGACGTGACTGTATAAGCCAACAGGCATCTATCAAGCCACAACCGGAAGAAGGATGACGTGCGCGCAATCACGGTCACTGAATATGGCGCCACTCCTGCCAT
This sequence comes from uncultured Solirubrobacterales bacterium, assembly GCA_963826395.1. Taxonomy (GTDB): domain Bacteria; phylum Actinomycetota; class Thermoleophilia; order Solirubrobacterales; family Solirubrobacteraceae; genus Palsa-465. The sequence continues at coordinate 88,625 of CAWGWP010000005.1, forward strand.
CGTGCAGATGCCGACGCCGGACCCGGGGCGGGGACAGGTCCTTCTCAAGCTGCGGGCCGCCGGGATGAACCCTATGGATCGCACGCTTGCCGCCGGCGACTGGAAGCCAATGCCAGCGACGTTCCCGATGGTGCTCGGTGCCGATTTCGCGGGCGTGGTCGAAAAGCTTGGCGAAGAGACGTCGAGGTTTTCCGTCGGCGACGACCTGTTCGGCCAGTTGCTGATCGCTCCGCTTGGCTCGGCGGGAACGTACGCCGAGTACGTGGCCGTTACCGAGGATGCGCCGCTGGCGAGAGTTCCGACCGGACTCGATGACGTTGTCGCGGCGGCGCTCCCGACGGCGGGAGGCGCCGGGCTCGCGTTGGTGGAGTTGCTCGAGCCGCTGGCCGACAAGACGGTGCTGATCGTCGGTGCGGGAGGCGGCGTTGGCTCGTTCGCTACTCAGTTCGCCGCGAACGCCAGCGGGAATGTGATCGCGAACGTGCGCGATGACGATGCCGCGCGAATGCGCGCTTACGGTGCTACCGAGACGGTCGATCAGACAGCGGGCCCGCTGGCGGACGCGGTACGACAGGCACACCCCGACGGCATCGATGCGCTGCTCGACCTGGTGAGCGACGCCACCGGCTTTGCCGCGCTCGCCTCGCTGGTGAGACCAGGCGGCACCGCCGTGACAACTCAATACGTCGCGGATGAAGAGGCCCTCCGTGCGACCGACATCACCGGCGTCAACTTCGCCTTACCGGCGTCGAGCGAGCTCTTCGAGCGGGTGGCAGAAGCCGTCGCTGACGGACGCATCGTTGCCCCGCCAATCACTCGCATATCCCTGGAAGAGGTGCCCGCTGCTCTGAGCTCGGCACAGGCCCGACCCGCCAGCGGCAAGACCGTGATCACGTTATGACGACCAGCGGAGCCAGCGCCGTGCTGAGCGATTGCGCTCCGTGATTGCAGAAGTTCCGCGCAGAATGAGGATCCGGGCCGATCTTGTCCGACGTTGACGGGATGTTGATCGCGAGCTCGGGCGATCGGCGGCGGTGACCTAAGGCTTCCCCCGGGTCAGTCGCTCACCCAGTCCGTGCCCTGAGTCCGTAGGTTCCGTCTCGATCGAGATCCACCTGGTCTCGAAGTTGGGCGTTGAAGCTCCTCGATCGTCTCCGGTGCGACGCCGGCGCCGACGAAGCGGTCCGATGACAGTGGCCCTCGAACGCACTGCATCGCATGTTCTAGTCTGCGTCGCTGCCGCGCTGGCGTTGATCGCCGGAGGCGTCAGGTCATGCGCCGGTAACGCCACACGGACAGCGGGATGAACACGGCCAGGAGGCCGGCTATCCAGGCGATCGCGCCGCCGAGAGAGGATGGTGTTCCGGGGACGAGGGCGAGGGAGCGCGCTGCATTCGCGGCAAGGGTGACCGGGCTGACCTTCGCGATTTCCTGGAGCCAGTTCGGCAGGGTCGAGACCGGCACGAATACCGAGCTCGCGAACACGAGTGGAAACAGGAGCACGAAGCCGGCTGTTTGAGCCGCCTCGGCGCTGCGGACGCTCAGCGCAACGAAGGCGAAGATCCAGCTCAGCGCGAGCCCGAAGGCGGTGACGATCGCTACGCAGCCGAGGGCTTGTGCGAAGCCGGCCTGGAAGCGGAAGCCGATGATGTAGCCGACGATGATCATCAGCACGATGATCAGGACGTTGCGGACGAGGTCGGCCGCGGTGCGCCCGATGAGCACAGCAGAACGTGCCATTGGCATCGAACGGAAGCGGTCGATCACGCCGAGTTTCAGGTCGTCGGACAGGCCTACTGCCGTCTGGCTGGCCCGGAAGGTCACCGACTGAACGAGGATGCCGGGCAGCAGATAGTCGATGTAACTCACGCCGGGGGGCAGTGAGTGACTGATCGCACCGCCGAACACGTACGTGAACAGCAGCACGAACATGATCGGCTGGATCGTCGAGAACACCAGCAGATCCGGTTGGCGCACGAAGTGGCGCAGGTTACGCACGCTGACCACCCGCGCGTCGGTGAAATCCCCGCGAAGCTCGCTCGGCGAGAGGCGCCGCCACCGCGACGGCCGCCGCGGGGCCGGGCGGAGCGCCGCGGGGGCGCGTGCGGCGGGAACGCGCACGCCCGTCGTATCAGGCCGCCCGTCACCGGTCGCGACTTCCGCCCCCGCGCCGTTCTCGCTCGACGGCGCACCTGTCAGCTGCAGGAACACGTCGTCGAGCGTCGGCCGGCGCAACCCGAGATCGCTCACCGCGATCTCCGCCTTGCGGAGCGCCGAGGCCGCTTCCTCGATCATCTCGAGTCCGTCCCGCGGCGCCGGAAGCGTCAACTGATCGAGACGCTCGCCAGGCTCCGGGTCCCCGCAGCCGATCCCGGCCAGTGCCGCCCGTGCGTTGTCCCGTTCCGCCGCCCTCACCAGCTCGACCTCCAGGATCTGCCCACCGACCCGGTCCTTGAGCTCGTTCCCGGTGCCCTGCGCGATCACCCGACCGTGGTCGATCACGGCGATCTGCTCGGCGAGCTGATCTGCCTCCTCGAGGTACTGGGTAGTGAGCAGCAGCGTCGTCCCCTCGCGGACGAGCTCGCGGACGACCGCCCAGATCTCATTGCGGCTGCGCGGATCCAGCCCTGTCGTCGGCTCGTCCAAGAACAGCACGCGCGGGCGGGTGAGCAGGCTCGACGCGAGATCGAGACGTCGCCGCATCCCGCCGGAGTAGGTGCGCGCGAGGCGGTCGGCGGCATCGGCCAGTTCGAAGCGCTCGAGCAGCTCATTCGCCCGCCGGCGAGCTTCCGCGGCAGAGAGGTCGAACAGGCGCCCGAACATCTGGAGGTTCTCCCGGCCGGTCAGCATCTCGTCGACCGCCGCGAACTGGCCGGTCAGCCCCAACAGCTCCCGCACCCCCGCAGCGTCGTGCACGACGTCGCGGCCAAACACCTCGGCGCGTCCGGCGTCCGGAGCAAGCAGCGTGGCCAGCACCCGGACGAGGGTCGTCTTCCCCGCGCCGTTCGGTCCCAACAGCCCGAAGACGGTGCCCTCCTCGACATCCAGGTCGACCCCGGCGAGCGCCGTGGTCGTCCGAAAGCGCTTGACGACACCGTCCACGTGAACCGCCGAATCAGAGATCACTCACCTCCATGAAATGACGCGCCGCATGGCGTGCCGATTCGAGCCAGCCTACGCTCCCAGCAATCGAGCGCCGGTGTCCTGCCGGTGCGGGCACCAGGCGCGTTACGATCGCCGGTCCCGGTCGGGCACGACCGACGCCTGGCACTGCGGGGGTGGTGGTCGTGGTCTGCTGCATCACGACGAGCGCGAGTGCTTGGGGAGATCGAACGCGCGCGGTCCCTTCGCCTCGCTCGGCGCGACGCTTTCGGGGGGAGAGCGCGATTCGCATCGGTCGCCGTGGGCTGGCCGCGGCGAGCGAGCTCGCTCGAAGGACCGAGCGACCGCGCAGCGGTCGACGGGAACTGCGCGCTCTCTCGCACAAGTGACCGTCACGCTGCGAGGGCCATAGCGGTGATCGGCCCCGTCACCGCGAGTTCCTGCCAGCTCTCGCCGCGATCGGGGCTGCGGAGCAGGCGCCCGTCGGCCATGCCGCAGACGAGCTCGTCTGCTAGGGCGGCGAGCGTGTACGGCATCGACTCGCCCGGTACGGGCAGCTCGCGCCAAGCGTCCCGGTCCCAGCGGTAGAGGCGCCCGTACGCTCCCCCGCGGAGTGGACCTCACGAGGTCCGGGCGCGGCGGAGACGTACCAGCGGTCGGGATCGTCGGGGTCGGCGGCGAGCGCCCAGCAGTAGCCGAGCTCTCGTCCCGCATCGAGCGCCGACCAGCTGTGCCCGCCGTCTGCGCTCCACGCGGCGCCGTCGCCCGCGGCCTCGTACGCCCGCCCCTCTGCGAGCGGGTGCCAGGTGATTTCGTGAGCGTCACGCTTCGCGCCGGAACGGTGGTCGCTGAAGCTCTCGCCGCCGTCTTCGCTCAGCATCACACCGCCCAGCTCGATCGCGACGAGCAGCCGCTCCCGGCGGTGTGGGTCCGGCGCGATCCAGCGGACGTGATGGGTCCATGGTCTGGGCGGGAAGCTCCAGCGCTCGCGGGAGGGGACGTCGTGGAGCGCCTCAAGTTCGGTCCATTCGCCACCGTCGCGAAGGACGAACAGGCGACTCGGTTCCGTGCCGGCGTAGAGCGTTCCGTCCACGGGGCCGATCGCAACCGAGAAGACGTCCCGCTCGGGCAGCTCCATGCGCTCCCATCGCCGTCCGCCGTCGCTGCTGAGGAGCGCCCCCGCGCCCTGCGTGCCGACGATCACGCGGTCGCCATCCGCGGCGACGCAGCCGGCCGGGACCCCTTCGAGCACCGGCTGAGCCTCAGTCGACGCGTCATCCCAGTCGAGGCGAGTCACGGCGTCATCGCGGGAGCAGATGAACGCACGCATAGCGATCACCACGCTCCACGGCGAGTCGGCCGGTCATCGGTGGAGCACTTGCCGGGCACTCCTCTAGCTCTGCACTGCGGGGCGCTCCCGGGCTCGCCGACCGAGAGCAGCGAGGCGAGCGAGGTGGCCGCAGCAGGGGGCGCCGGGGCAGCGGACGAACGCGAGGGCCACCGCCTCGACGTGGTCGTTCTCGACGTCCGTTTGCGTCGGGGCAGCAGCGCGAGCGCAGGCGCGGCGGCGGGGGTGGCGGCGCAGAGGGGAGCGCTGGCAGAGGACATCTAGCCCCTAGTCTCGCTTGCTATCTGGTGAGCGGTCATCACTTGATTCAGGCGATTCGTCGGTTCGTGCGGCGCGAGACCGAGACCGACCGGATCGGCGCCTCCTCCAGCGGGCGAGCCCAGGCTGGAGCTTCGCCCTGCTTGCGCTTGGCGCGACGGGGGATCGGAAGACGCCCGGGGCTGCCCTCGTTTCGTGTGAGAACCGCGATCCAGTCGCACCCCGACCGCGTGCGCCCGTGAGGAGACGTAAATGGCATGACATCGACGAGGGACCGCGCCGACCGTCCCCGGCGCTACCCCATCCTCTTGGGTGTCGGCCTCGCGCTGGGTGTCGCCCTCGCGCTGGGCGCCGCCTTGTTGCTCACTGGCGGTGTACCGCGCTCCGCCAGCCGGATATCCGCGTCAGACCGGCCGGATCTCGGGCCGAACGTCTACGTTTTCACCCCAGGCACGCCGCAGAGCCGCATCCAGGCCATGGTCAACTCGATCGCCAGCCGACAGGCAGGCAACCAGTTCGGCACCCAGCGCTACGAGCTGCTGTTCGAACCGGGCACCTACGGCTCGGCCGCGGACCCGCTGTTCCTTCAGGTTGGCTACTACACCAGCGTGGCCGGCCTCGGGGCCTCCCCGGGCGACGTCGTCATCAACGGCGCCGTCGATTCCTTCAACCGATGCCTTCCGCCCACGTCGCCCGCTACCAGCAACTGCACCGCGCTGAATAACTTCTGGCGTTCCCTGTCAAACCTGACGATCAATTCCCCGGCGGCAGCAACCGGCGCACCGTGTCGGCGAACGGCTGAATTCTGGGCGACGTCCCAGGCGTCACCCGTGCGGCAGGTCGAGGTAAACGGGTTCACTTCGCTGATGGACTACTGCTCGAAGCCCGGCTACTCCAGCGGCGGCTTCATCGCCGACTCGAAGCTCTCCGGCCGCCCCGCGCTCAATGGCAGCCAGCAGCAGTTCCTGGTCCGGAACAGCACCCTCGACGGCTGGAGCAACAGCGTGTGGAACCAGGTCTTCTCGGGTGACGTGGGGGCGCCTTCACAGAAATTCGGTTCCGGCGCGCAGTACACGACATTGGCGGCCAGCCCAGTCACCGAGGAGGCGCCACTCCTGCAGGTTGACTCCGGCGGGAACTACCGCGTGTTCGTTCCGGCGGTGCAGCACGACTCGGTGGGACCGTCCTGGACCAGCAGCGCGACGCCGGGCACCGCGATCCCCATCAAGCGGTTCTTCATTGCGACCCCCAGCGACCCGGCGGCGGTGATCAACGCAGCGCTGGCCCGGGGGCAGGACCTGATCCTTACCCCTGGCGTCTATAACCTGGACCAGACCATCGAGGTCACCCGCCCGAACACGGTGGTGCTTGGGCTCGGCTTCCCCACTTTGGTGCCGGCGAACGGGATCGTCTCGATGCGGGTGGCCGGCGTTCCGGGCGTGAAGCTGTCCGGGATGATCTTCGATGCCGGGTCGGCCAACTCCCCGGTGCTGCTGCAGGTGGGCGACCGTCCCGCGCACGGGTCCGGTGATGCGGCGGACCCCACCCTGGTGCAGGACGTCTTCTTCCGGATCGGCGGCGCTGCGCCGGGCCAGGCGACCACCAGCCTCGTGATCAATAGCTCCTGGGTGATCCTTGACGACATCTGGGCCTGGCGGGCGGACCATGGCCACGGGGTCGGCTGGATCGACAACGTCGGGGACACTGGCGTCATCGTCAACGGGGACCACGTGACCGCTTATGGGCTGTTCGTCGAGCACTACGAGAAGTACGAGGTGATCTGGAACGGGACGAACGGCACGGACATCCTGTTCCAGAACGAGATGCCATACGACCCTCCGAGCCAGGCCGCCTGGAGAGCCGGCCCCGCGGCCGACGGCTACCCCGCGTTCCTGCTCACGCATCGGGCGATCGGGTTCCATGGGTACGGGATGGGCAGTTACAGCTACTTCGACCGTGGCATGCCGATCTTTGCCTCCAGCGCGTTCGAGACCTCCAACGCTCCTGGCAGCGAGCTCTATGACCTGTTTACGATCTTCCTCAGCACGACCGGGTCCGGCGGGATTGATCACGTGGTGAACGGCACCGGTGGGTCATCGACGGCGGCGAGCCCCGATACCGCGGTAGATGTGCTGAGCTATCCATAGATCCGGGACTCACTGCCAGAGGGAGACTTCTTCATCGTTCCAGCCCTGACACGGAGGCTGCTTCCATGGCCGGTTCGACCTTAACGCGCGTCTTGACCTAACGGTACTGATTGCTCCCGGCTTCCGACCAGCGCGCCGGTGGTTAGACGGAAGTTTTTGAGGCGCGAAATCGTTCAATTCCCAACTGCGGTTAGAATCTAACCACGGCGTCCGTCACGGATTAGGACGGGCGCGGGGCAAGTGAGTGGGGCGCGCGGGGCAAAGTCGCCCGTGGCTTCTGCTCACGCGAAACGGAGTCATACATGCTCGATGATTGTGGCGTTGGCAGGCGGCACGGGTGTGCGATGTGGCCGGTGCAGGCCCTCGTGCTCGTGTCAGCACCGCGCGAGGGACGGCAGTAATGCAGGGCACGGGCGAAGTGAAATACCTCGTGCTTGCCGACCGCGCCGTCCCGTACCTCCTCGCCAGGGTGCGCTGGCCGGACGTTGCCCAAGCGATCAGCGCAGCCAGTCCCGATTGGCTCAACGATCCGGGCCTGTTCGATCTGTCCTACGAGCCGAGCGCCGTGACGGTGAGCTTCCCACAGGCGGCTTCGGTGGCAGCGGGATGGGGCCGGCGACTCCACCCCGAGGCAGCGGACGGCGTGCCGTCGTACATCCGGCGTATGCCGGCGAACTGGTCCGATCTGTCGCCCTCCGAGCGGCGCACCTGGGGGATCGAGTTCGTCGGGAGACAGGGCCCCCCGGCTCGTCGCATCCGCCGTCTGCGACCGCTCCAAGCGATGATCGCCAGCTCGTCCGTCTCCGCCCAGGCGAACGGGCACGTTGGTGCGCTCGCGAGACCCGGGGGAGACTCCACCGCAGACGTCGATGGAGCGGCTACCAACGGCCGCGGTCACTCGGCCGGCGTGACGAATGGCCTCGACAGCGTGGGAATCGAGCGCCGAAGCCATGAGCGGGTGCGGTTCGATGGGCGCGCGCACATCCGGTGTCAGCAAATCACCATTTCCGCCGGGCTCGTCGATCTCAGCGAGCGCGGGGTGGCATGTGTGATGCCCGAAGCGGCGCCGCTGGTCACACCGGGCGCGACGCTCGGAGGGCCCTTCGTGCTCGAAGCCGAGGTAGGCGCATCGCGGATCTGCCTCGACGTGGTGGGCCGGATCAGCTGGGATCGGAGCACCGGGGCCGGCACGCACTTCGGCGTCGCCTTCGGGGAGCTAACCAACGGCGAGGCCGAAGGGGTGCGACGGTTCCTCGCTGCTGTTAGCAGAAAGCGAGGTCATCGATGAGCCACTCGTCCTTCGATAACGGCGATCACCCGGCCGTGGATAATGGCGCTCACCCGGCCGTCGATAGCGGCGATCACCCGGCCGTCGATAGCGGCGCTCACCCGGCCGTCGATAACGGCGATCACCCGGCCGTCGTCATCGACGATAACGGCCATCTCGCGGCCGTCGATGCCGGCGATCTCCCGGCCGTTGTGGCCGGCGCCCAGCCGGACTACCAGGCGTCCGGAGCCGCGGACCGATCCGGTCGCCACGATCCCGCCGGAGCCGCCACTCGGCCGACCCGCGTCCGGCTGGCGAAACCACTTGACTACCGCCATAGGGGTCTTCGCGCCGCGCTGGCGCAGGACGTTCCCTGGACGTCGGCACGGACGGATCACCGGCAGCGGCACCGCCGCCGCCGGCTGCTGGCAAAGGTGGCCGTGTTCGTCGCCGTCGCGGCGCTCGCAGTGCTGCTACTCCAAGCCTTCGTCATCCAGCCCTTCGCTGTCGCCGGGGACGCGATGGCGCCGACCATACACGCGGGCGACCGGATCCTGGTGCTCAAGTCGGGCCTCCTCGAGGGCCCCATCAGCAGCGGCGACATCGTCGTCTTCCACCCGCCGCGGTCGCTGCCCTGCACCGTCGTCGGAGGGCGCGCCGGTGACCTGGTGCTCCGGGTCGTGGCGCTGCCCGGCGAGGCGATTTGGTCCGTCGGAAATACGATCTTCGTCGACGGCCGGCCGCTTCGTGAACGGGGCTGGTACGACCGGCGCTTCGGCCAGGTCGGCTCGAGGGCAATCCGCAGCACGACGCTGGCCCCCGGCCAGTACTTCGTGATGGCCGACAACCGCTCGGACGCCTGTGACTCGCGGGCCTTCGGACCTATCTCGAAGTCGTCCGTTGTCGGCGAGGGAATCGCCGTCGTCGGCCACCAAGGTCATGTGTCCTTCGGGATGTTGTGAGGCACGCCCAGCGGGCACGTGGGCGGTCACCGGCCGTAGTGACCGTGGCACTGCTCGCTGTGACGCTGCTTGTTGCAGCATGCGCAGACTCTCCTCGGCCCGACGTCGCGCTCCTGCCGACCGCGGGGGCAAGCAGTCACGTGTGGCGCTGGTCGTCCCAGTGCCCCTTTAGCCCCGCTGCGAGCGAAGGCTGCGGAACGGCAGGCCCAATCCTCGGCTTCGCCCAGCTGAGCGGCGATGAGTGGAACCTCGGTGGGCCTGCAAACGCAGGCACCCTGGACATGTCGGTGGGATCGAGTGGCGCGATGACGATCGAGGGCCATTTCGCTCGTGCGGCGCCATGCACCGAGCCCGGTTGCATCGCGCCGAGCGCCTTCACCTGGGTGCGGGGCTATCCGAACGTGCTGTACGGCATCAACCAGTGCTCCGCCGCCACCTCGCCCCGGCCCTCGCCACGGCTGCCGCTCCCAATGCGGCTGGACTCGATCCCGCCCCGGCTGATCGGCGTGACCGCCTATTCCGCCCAGACGTCTCAGGTCACCTACGACGTCACGTACGATCTTTGGCTGCACCAGACGGGCACCAAGCGTCCGTGCAGGTCCGAGGGCACGCTCGAGATACTGGTATGGACCGATTACGACCTCCGAGCCCTGCTGCCGGCCAGCCTGCAGGTGGGGACGGCCAGCATCCCATTTGCCGTCGGGGGGGTCGCCCGCCGGAACACGCAGGCGTGGTCGATCTACGCCAGCAACATCTACGGGGATGGACGGACCGCGCCGTGGGGCGGAACCCTCTGGTTCGTGCCCCCCCGAGCAGACGTCGTCAGCCACGGCCGAGTGAGCATCGACCTGAGCGCTGCGCTCTCGGCGGCAGGGGTTCTCCTTCGCGACAACTACGGCTGGGCTAAATTGGACCGGCACTACTGGCTCGACACGGCGTCGTTCGGCGTCGAGTACGGCCCGGCGAGCGGCAGTCCGGTGGACTCGGGCCCGTCGCGCTTCTCCGCGCGAATTTCCGCCTACTGCCTCGACGCGCGAAGCACGCTGCTGGACGCCGCCTGCGGATAAGGGGTGTCGGATAGAGGGTGTCGTTCTAGGCATGCGGATCGAGCGTCACTGTGGCACGCGACGATCGCGAGGTTCATCTGCCGCCCACCAGCAGGCGCTGGCCTTGAACTCTTCACTCAGGTGTTGGAGCTCTGCGATCAGGTGGGTTGATGAGCTTCGATGCCGAGCGCAACCTCACCAGACTCCACAACCACCAGATAGCGACTCTGGCGGCCTGAACCGACCCCTACGAGCTCACACCCGCCCCACACAGCGAGCCTGAGCGACCACCGACGCGCCTACGGCGGTCCCGCTCCGCCGGACCCAGAGCCTTGCCCCGACACCCTCGATAGAACCCGCGATCAGCTTCCTGACCGAGACGTGCGGCTATCGCGGGGCAGCGACGAGCGTGACGGCGCCGGAAAGCGACCCCGAGCGTTTCTCGGCGAACGAGCTGACACTCATGCGGGAGAACGTATCGCTCAGCAGGTCAGCGCCGGTCCCGGCATGGTGGACGGTAAGAGTGAGCGCCGAGATAGCGGCAGCGGCGCCCTCGGCTTTGAAAATCCCGTCGAGCAGCGGCAGCGCCGACGTGGTGAAGCTGAGGCGAACGGGGGCACCGGCCGCCGCCCGAGAGAGGCTGACGGCGGTGACGGCATAGGAGGGCGCCCCTCGGTCGGCGGGCCCCAGGGTCACGGACGCCTCGGCAACCGACGGCGCGTCTGGGCCGCCGAGCTGGAGGGTCGGGGGCGTGCTGGTTGTGTGGCTCGCCAGGGAAAGCAGGAGCGAGACGGTGCCCGCGGGCGTGCCAGACAAACCCTCCGCCAGGGACGTGACCGTCGCCGTGGCGAACGTTTCCACCCGTGCGGTGGCCGGCCGGCCGCCTTGGCCCGGCGCGGGGAAGGCGAGGCCGACGTGCGATAAACGCCCACTGCCCGCGGCCGCTCGGAGGATTTTACCCAGCAGCACCGCCGAGGACGTGTCGAAGCTGAGGGACAGATCGGAGAGGTGGGCTGAAGTGATGGGGTAGTACGACGAGCCCACCTTGAGGTAGACGTTGGTGTTTGCGGAGGCGAGGAGTGACTGTGGCGATAGGGCTGTGCGCGGCACCGTTGTCGCGTGCAGTAGGGAGGCGGGGGCCATGAAGGCGCTGGTGACTCCGCCGATGCACAGGGCGGTGAGTGTCGCGGCGGCGGTCCGTGGGAATCGGGCCCAGGCGGCTCGGCGGCGTCGCTGCGCGCGGAGGCGGCGTTTGGCGAAGCGGCGTCGGAACTCGTGGCCTGGGACGGCCTGAGCCCGTAGGTTCCAGACCGACGCGATCGGACCGCAGAGGTAAACGGTGGCCTGCGCGAGGATCAGGAACATGAGCAGCCACGGCGGGTGCCGCAAGCCGGCCAGCAGCCCGACGGAGATGTAGAGGGCGGCGGCCAGGGCCATCTCCCACGGGGTCAGCTTGAGCGCGGTGAGGATGGTGCGGCGGCCGCCGGCCTTGGAGGTCCGCAGGAAGACCCCGTCCCGTCGCGCGACGCCTTCGATACAGCCGCGCGCGATCACGAGCGTAACCGCGAGGCTGATGACCAACGACAGCAGCGCCCGGCGAACCGACAGGGTCGTCCAGTTCCGCAGCGTTGACATCATGCAGATCGTGGCGATGACGATCAGCGACAGCGGGAGCAGCGACCGTGAGCCGGCTAGCGGCGCGACCGCGAAGCCGGAATGGGTGACCAGCACGCCGGTGATGGCCAGCAGCACGAGGCTGAAGGCCAGCATCAGGAGGTCGCGGAACCAACCGAGCGACGCCATCAGGTAGTCGCGGCGCTGGGCGGCGGTGAGATGGTTGTCGGGGGAGCTGTCCCAGGGCATCAGGCTGCGCCAGTGCAGTCGGAGGATCTGCATGGCCCCGAAGCACCAGCGGTGCCGCTGGGTGAGCATCCCGGCCCAGCTGGGTGGCACGATCCCGCGGCCGAAGCAGCGCGGAATGTAGAGGCCGGACCAGCCGTCCTTGAGCACCCGCAGTGAGGCCTCGGTGTCCTCGCAGATACACCACTCGTTCCACCCGCCGATCGCCGTCAGGGCGCTGCGGCGGAAGAGTCCCATGGTCCCCACGAACGGGACGGTGTCGCGCTCGTTGCGCGAGGACATGACCGACAGGTAGAAGGCCTGGTAGGAGTCGACGCAGGCGGTGTAGTAGGGGCTGCCCTCGAAGTCGCGGTTGCCCTCGAAGGTCTGCAAGAAACCGACGCTCGGGTCGGAGAAGTACGAGACGGTCTCGCGCAGGTAGTAGGGCTGGACGAGGTCGTCGGCGTCGACCAGGCCGATGATCTCGGCGCGCGGATCGGTGTATTGGCGTAGCGCTAGGTTGCAGGCGCCCGCCTTGTAGCCGGGCCAGGGGGCGACGTGCACGAACTTGACGCGCGGCCGATCCCGGCAGTACTCCTCCACCGGGCCCCACACGGCCGGGTCCTTGGTGTTGTTGTCGATGACGACTATCTCGAAGTTCGGGTAGTCGATCCGCTCGGCCGCCTTGATCGTCTCGATCAGCAGCTCGGGGGGTTCGTTATAGGCCGGGATGTGCAGCGACACCATCGGCTGGTAGTCCGGGTCGGCCTCCGGCAGCGGCCGCCCCGGACGCGCACGGCACAACACATCACTCTGATAGTTGATGTTGGACATCCACACCAGAAAAGCCGCCACATCGAGCAGCAGCACAAACGAAGCCGTGACCGTCTCGAGGATCGAGCGGGGCGCGACGACGGCGATGTAACCGGTCCAGCCGATGAACGCGAGGGACGCCGAGGCGAATGAGGCGTAGAAGACCTGGCCAACGAGGTTGCGGTCCGGCTGCAGGGCGATCACCACAACCGACACGATCACGAGCGGATAGGCCGCGGTCTCCAGGCCGCCAATCGGCAACCCCCACACCACCTGGGTAACCACGCACGCCAACGCCGAGATCGCAACCGCCCCCACGCTCCCGACCAGCACCTCGGTGATCCTCGACCCCGTCCACCGGAAGCGGCTCCCGATCTCCCGCGCCGGGCTCAGCACCAGCACCGTCGAAACGATCAGCTGAACAAACGCAAGAACGAGAAGATCGTAGAAATCGAAGTTCAGCAGCACGCTAACTCACCTCCGGGTGGGGGGGCCGACGAGCGTGGCGGCGCCTGAGAGCGTCCCCGAGAGGTTCTCGGCGAGAGCGACGACGCTCAACCTGGAGAAGGTCTGCCGCAACAGGCCGCCGCCTGGGCCGCCGCGGACGGAGAGGGTGAAAACCGGGATGGCCCCAGCGGTGCCTTGGGCGTGGAAGATCCTGTCGAGCAACGGGAGCGCGGAGGTCGTGAACCGGAGGCCGATGCCGGAGCCCGCTGCCGACTCAGAGAGGTTGACGGCCGTCACGGCATACGACGGCAAACCCTGGCCCAGGGTCACGTTCGCCTGGGTGCTCGGCGCTGCCGAGAGCCGGGCGAACTGGCCGACGCGCTGGAGCGTGTCCTGCGAGCTTGTCATCTGGCTCGCCGGGGGAAGTAGGAGCGAGACGGTGCCCGCGGGCGTGCCAGAAAAATCCTCCGCCAGGGACGTGACGGTGGCCGTCGCGAACGTGTCGAGCCGTGCGGTGGCCGGCCGCCCGCCTTGGCCCGGCGCGCGGAAGGCGAGGCTCACGTTAGAGATTTCCCCGCCGTACCCTGCCGCTCGGAGCACCTCACTGAGCAGCACGACCGAGGACGTGTCGAAGCTCAGCCCGACGTGCGCCGAGCCGCCTCGCGAGGACGCCGCGAGGTCGGACAGGTGCACCTGGGTGATGGGATAGTAAGTGCCGCCCGGCCCCGCTGACGACCCGCCCACCTTGAGGTAGACGTTGGTGTTTGCGGAGGCGAGGAGTGACTGTGGCGATAGGGCTGTGCGCGGCACCGTTGTCGCGTGCAGTAGGGAGGCGGGGGCCATGAAGGCGCTGGTGACTCCGCCGATGCACAGGGCGGTGAGTGTCGCGGCGGCGGTCCGTGGGAATCGGGCCCAGGCGGCTCGGCGGCGTCGCTGCGCGCGGAGGCGGCGTTTGGCGAAGCGGCGTCGGAACTCGTGGCCTGGGACGGCCTGAGCCCGTAGGTTCCAGACCGACGCGATCGGACCGCAGAGGTAAACGGTGGCCTGCGCGAGGATCAGGAACATGAGCAGCCACGGCGGGTGCCGCAAGCCGGCCAGCAGCCCGACGGAGATGTAGAGGGCGGCGGCCAGGGCCATCTCCCACGGGGTCAGCTTGAGCGCGGTGAGGATGGTGCGGCGGCCGCCGGCCTTGGAGGTCCGCAGGAAGACCCCGTCCCGTCGCGCGACGCCTTCGATACAGCCGCGCGCGATCACGAGCGTAACCGCGAGGCTGATGACCAACGACAGCAGCGCCCGGCGAACCGACAGGGTCGTCCAGTTCCGCAGCGTTGACATCATGCAGATCGTGGCGATGACGATCAGCGACAGCGGGAGCAGCGACCGTGAGCCGGCTAGCGGCGCGACCGCGAAGCCGGAATGGGTGACCAGCACGCCGGTGATGGCCAGCAGCACGAGGCTGAAGGCCAGCATCAGGAGGTCGCGGAACCAACCGAGCGACGCCATCAGGTAGTCGCGGCGCTGGGCGGCGGTGAGATGGTTGTCGGGGGAGCTGTCCCAGGGCATCAGGCTGCGCCAGTGCAGTCGGAGGATCTGCATGGCCCCGAAGCACCAGCGGTGCCGCTGGGTGAGCATCCCGGCCCAGCTGGGTGGCACGATCCCGCGGCCGAAGCAGCGCGGAATGTAGAGGCCGGACCAGCCGTCCTTGAGCACCCGCAGTGAGGCCTCGGTGTCCTCGCAGATACACCACTCGTTCCACCCGCCGATCGCCGTCAGGGCGCTGCGGCGGAAGAGTCCCATGGTCCCCACGAACGGGACGGTGTCGCGCTCGTTGCGCGAGGACATGACCGACAGGTAGAAGGCCTGGTAGGAGTCGACGCAGGCGGTGTAGTAGGGGCTGCCCTCGAAGTCGCGGTTGCCCTCGAAGGTCTGCAAGAAACCGACGCTCGGGTCGGAGAAGTACGAGACGGTCTCGCGCAGGTAGTAGGGCTGGACGAGGTCGTCGGCGTCGACCAGGCCGATGATCTCGGCGCGCGGATCGGTGTATTGGCGTAGCGCTAGGTTGCAGGCGCCCGCCTTGTAGCCGGGCCAGGGGGCGACGTGCACGAACTTGACGCGCGGCCGATCCCGGCAGTACTCCTCCACCGGGCCCCACACGGCCGGGTCCTTGGTGTTGTTGTCGATGACGACTATCTCGAAGTTCGGGTAGTCGATCCGCTCGGCCGCCTTGATCGTCTCGATCAGCAGCTCGGGGGGTTCGTTATAGGCCGGGATGTGCAGCGACACCATCGGCTGGTAGTCCGGGTCGGCCTCCGGCAGCGGCCGCCCCGGACGCGCACGGCACAACACATCACTCTGATAGTTGATGTTGGACATCCACACCAGAAAAGCCGCCACATCGAGCAGCAGCACAAACGAAGCCGTGACCGTCTCGAGGATCGAGCGGGGCGCGACGACGGCGATGTAACCGGTCCAGCCGATGAACGCGAGGGACGCCGAGGCGAATGAGGCGTAGAAGACCTGGCCAACGAGGTTG
Organism: uncultured Solirubrobacterales bacterium; assembly: GCA_963826395.1. Classification (GTDB taxonomy): domain Bacteria; phylum Actinomycetota; class Thermoleophilia; order Solirubrobacterales; family Solirubrobacteraceae; genus Palsa-465. Next base: position 104,387 of record CAWGWP010000005.1, read on the forward strand.
CGGTCCGGCTGCAGGGCGATCACCACAACCGACACGATCACGAGCGGATAGGCCGCGGTCTCCAGGCCGCCAATCGGCAACCCCCACACCACCTGGGTAACCACGCACGCCAACGCCGAGATCGCAACCGCCCCCACGCTCCCGACCAGCACCTCGGTGATCCTCGACCCCGTCCACCGGAAGCGGCTCCCGATCTCCCGCGCCGGGCTCAGCACCAGCACCGTCGAAACGATCAGCTGAACAAACGCAAGAACGAGAAGATCGTAGAAATCGAAGTTCAGCAGCACGCTAACTCACCATTCGATGACACCACTAGCGCCCGGAGTCCCCGGAACGCTGGTTCCGCCGGCGTTCCGGGGGAGGCCCCCGTCGCCGACGTCGCCTGCCGGCGAGCCGAGCGGGCTGCCGCTTGTGTCCCTGAGAGGCGAAGTCGATTAGATGAAGTCCAGACACTGTCCGTGCGTCTCCCCAGCTCCTTGTGCGTGAGCATCCGCCGCGCGCGACTCTGCTCAGCGCCCCACTACTTAGCCCCAGGTCCGTCCTTATCCGTGACGGACGCCATAGGTACATCGACCGAAGTCTTGGTAGTCAACGGTCTCGCCCGTCAAGAACTTCCGTCCGTTGGCGAGGAGCTCGCGTAGCTCCGCTCGGAGCCGACCGCGGTCCGCTCGGCCGATGACCTGTGCGTAACAGCCAGTGTTGCGGCTGGGTCACGATGCCCAACTTGTCGCTGGCGTAGGCGTCTCAAATCCGGCGCCGAGCATGAAGTGATGCAGGCAGGCGTGAGTGTTTGTGGCGTGAGGTGAACGAGAAATGTGGGTTGTTCGCCGCGCCCCGGAGTTCGTTTGCTCGCCTGAGCACAGGAAGAACCGCGCGAGCACGAACGTTGTTGTCTGCGAGGTAGTTCAAAGGGGGCGTTTCTCAATCACATCTGCCGGGTGGCGATAGGGCGACGACCACGGATGGCATGGGGGTCCTATGCGTGACCTATTCGAGATGTGGCGGAATGGCCTGCGTGCTAGCGCGCTCTTGCTCGCCGCGATGGGGTGCGCGCTGGGGGGTGGCTTGGCGCTTCAAGGCTCTGCAGTTGCTGCTCGAGGCACGCTGACCCCCGGACGCTCCCATGACTACCGCCACGTCTGCCACCCAGTGGGTCGTGGCTTCGCCCGATGTAGCGCGGATGTGGCAACCGACGCGAGCGGGAATCCTTTAGCCACGACGGCGCCCACGGGGTACGGACCTAGCCAGCTCCGGCGGGCATACGGCCTGGCCTCCGCTCCCTCTCGGAGCGCCATTGGGGAAACGGTAGCTGTGGTCGATGCATACGACGACCCGAACGCGGCCTCGGATCTTGCTCGGTATCGGTCGCAATTCGGTCTCGCTCCATGCACGACCGCGACTGGATGCTTCCGGAAGGTAAACCAGACCGGTGGCACGAGGTACCCGCGTCCGAGCGCTGACTGGTCCGAACAGATCTCGCTTGACTTGGACGTCGTGTCCGCGATCTATCCCGGGTCCCACATCCTGCTGGTGGAGGCCACTTCGAACCGCCTCTCGGACCTCGCCGCTGCCCTGCATGAGTCCGCCGTCCTCGGCGCCACGCGGATCTTCGACAGCCACGGGAGCAACGCGCACTCGAGCAACGGGAAAGCGCATGCGGGGGGGGACATGGGCGTTGCGGTATACGACAGCTATCGCGCAGGCGGATGGCTTGTATTGAGTCCAGCCGCCGTTGCCTCGCCGATGCTCGCCAGCATCCACGTGCCGGGTGGATCTAAGTCGGGCGACCGGACCCACACGCCTGCGGCGCGTACACGCGACGTCAAAGTGACAAGCAACAAGAGGCAGCCGCGTCCGACAGTCAAGCGCGCGGCGCCGACTGGGAAGCCCGTCAAGACTGGGACGCACCAGGTGGTTCAGTCGCCGGTTGGTCCGAGCGGTTCCTGTGGAACGAGCGCTTGCCAAGCCGCCGCCGTGGCGGGGCCGCCGCCGGGTTCGGTTCCGTCGCCGACGGCGGGTGGGTGGCAGTTGAATGGGAGCGCGGTGCTGAACGCGTCGGCGTCGCCGGCGAACTTGGAGCTCACGCCGGCGACGAATTGGCAGTCGGGTTCGGCCTTTTGGCCTACCGCCGTGCCGGGGGTGGGTCTCTCGGCGTCGTTCGATGTGTTCCTGGGGTCGAGCAACAGCAATACCGGCGCGGATGGGATGACGTTTACGCTGGCGGACGCGAGTGTCACGCAGCCGACCGCTTTGGGGGTCAACGGGGGTGGGGAGGGGTTCTCTGGGATCACGGGGGTTGCGGTGTCGTTCGATACGTGGAAGAACACGAACGACCCGTCGAGCAACTTTGTGGGCATCGCCACGACTAACTCCGCTCAGCAGCAGCTGAACTACGTGGCGACCAACTCGTCGGTCCCGTATCTGCGTAACACGCTCCACCACGTCACGGTCTCGACCAACTCGACGGGCGTCATCGTGACGATGGACGGAGTCCAGGTGCTGTCCTACCCGACCAGTTTGCCGCCCAAGGTGCTGGTTGGGTTCACGGCCGCTACTGGCGGGTTCAACGATGTCCACGAGGTCCAGAACGTTTCGATCGCTACGGGTCCGCCGCCGCCCGCGCCCGTGGTGAGCGGCGTGAGCCCGTCGTCGGGTCCGACCTCGGGCGGGACCTCGGTGACGATCACGGGCACGGGGTTCACGGGCGCCAGCGGCGTGAAGTTCGGCGGCGCCGCGGGCACGAACGTCTCCGTGAATAGCGACACCAATATCACGGCGACCTCCCCGGCCGGCCAGGCCGGGCCCGCGGACGTGACCGTTACCGGTCCCGGCGGCACCAGCGCCACCAACGCGGGCGACCAGTACACCTACGTCCCGCCCGCGGTACCAACGGTCACCAAGGTCAGCCCGGGCTCCGGGCCGAGCACTGGCGGGACGTCGGTCACGATCACCGGAACCGGGTTCACCGGCGCGACGGTCGTCAACTTCGGGTCGGGCAACCCTGCGACGTTCTCGGTCACCAACGACACCACGATCGTGGCGACCGCGCCTCCGACCGCGACGACCGGCGCGGTCGACGTCACGGTCACCGCCCCCGGAGGCACGAGTGCCACGGGCGCAGCCGATCAATACACGTACGTTACCCCGCCTCCACCGACCGTCACGGCGGTGAGCCCGTCCGCGGGACCGGGTGGCACGTCGGTCACGATCACCGGGACCAACCTCTCCGGCGCGACCGCGGTCAACTTCGGGGCTCTGAACCCTGCCGTGTTCTCGGTCATCAGCCCGACCGCGATCATGGCGACGGCGCCACTGGCCAGCACGACCGGCCCGGTCGACATCACCGTCACCACCCCCGGAGGCACGAGCGCCGCCAACACAAACGACCAGTTCACATACGTCGCGGCGCCGCCGGGTTCGGTTCCGTCGCCGACGGCGGGTGGGTGGCAGTTGAATGGGAGCGCGGTGCTGAACGCGTCGGCGTCGCCGGCGAACTTGGAGCTCACGCCGGCGACGAATTGGCAGTCGGGTTCGGCCTTTTGGCCTACCGCCGTGCCGGGGGTGGGTCTCTCGGCGTCGTTCGATGTGTTCCTGGGGTCGAGCAACAGCAATACCGGCGCGGATGGGATGACGTTTACGCTGGCGGACGCGAGTGTCACGCAGCCGACCGCTTTGGGGGTCAACGGGGGTGGGGAGGGGTTCTCTGGGATCACGGGGGTTGCGGTGTCGTTCGATACGTGGAAGAACACGAACGACCCGTCGAGCAACTTTGTGGGCATCGCCACGACTAACTCCGCTCAGCAGCAGCTGAACTACGTGGCGACCAACTCGTCGGTCCCGTATCTGCGTAACACGCTCCACCACGTCACGGTCTCGACCAACTCGACGGGCGTCATCGTGACGATGGACGGAGTCCAGGTGCTGTCCTACCCGACCAGTTTGCCGCCCAAGGTGCTGGTTGGGTTCACGGCCGCTACTGGCGGGTTCAACGATGTCCACGAGGTCCAGAACGTTTCGATCGCTACGGGTCCGCCGCCGCCCGCGCCCGTGGTGAGCGGCGTGAGCCCGTCGTCGGGTCCGACCTCGGGCGGGACCTCGGTGACGATCACGGGCACGGGGTTCACGGGCGCCAGCGGCGTGAAGTTCGGCGGCGCCGCGGGCACGAACGTCTCCGTGAATAGCGACACCAATATCACGGCGACCTCCCCGGCCGGCCAGGCCGGGCCCGCGGACGTGACCGTTACCGGTCCCGGCGGCACCAGCGCCACCAACGCGGGCGACCAGTACACCTACGTCGCCCCGCCGCCTACCGTCACCATCGTCAATCCGAATTCCGGGCCGACCGGGACTCCGGTCGCCGTGAGCGGTGCAAACTTCACCGGTGTGACCGAGGTCGACTTCGGACCCGGGAACAAAGCCAGCTTCACCGTCAACAACGCGACGACGCTCACCGCCACCGCCCCGCCTGGATCGGGGACCGTCGACGTGACCGTGACCGCGGCCGGCGGCACGAGTAAAACCCTTACGGACGACCAGTTCACGTACGTGGCGGGGCCGCCGCCGGGTACGATCCCGTCGCCGACGGCGGGTGGGTGGCAGTTGAACGGGAGCGCGGTGCTGAACACCACGGCGTCGCCGGCGAACCTGCAGCTCACGCCGGCGACGAACTGGCTGTCGGGCTCGGCATTTTATCCCACCCCGGTGGCGGGGGCGGGCATCTCGGCGTCCTTCGACGTGTTCCTGGGGTCGAGCAACAGCAACACCGGCGCCGACGGGATGACGTTTACCCTGGCGGACGCGAGTGCGACCAAGCCCACCGCCTTGGGCGTTAACGGGGGCGGGGAGGGGTTCTCCGGGATCACCGGGGTTGCGGTGTCGTTCGATACGTGGAAGAACACGAACGACCCGTCGAGCAACTTCGTGGGCATCGCGACCACCAACTCCGCTCAGCAGCAGCTGAACTACGTGACGACCAACTCGTCGGTCCCGTATCTGCGTAACACGGTTCATCACGTGGTGGTGACCACGGACACGACGGGCGTCAGCGTGACGATGGACGGCAACCAGGTGCTCGCCTACGACATCAAACTGCCGTCCCAGGTGCTCGTGGGGTTCACCGCCTCCACCGGCGGGTTCAACGATGTCCACGAGGTCCAGAACGTTTCGATCGCTACGGGTCCGCCGCCGCCCGCGCCCGTGGTGAGCGGCGTGAGCCCGTCGTCGGGTCCGACCTCGGGCGGGACCTCGGTGACGATCACGGGCACGGGGTTCACGGGCGCCAGCGGCGTGAAGTTCGGCGGCGCCGCGGGCACGAACGTCTCCGTGAATAGCGACACGAACATCACGGCGACCTCCCCGGCCGGCCAGGCCGGGCCCGTGGACGTGACCGTTACCGGTCCCGGCGGCACCAGCGCCACGAACGCGGGCGACCAGTACACCTACGTCCCGCCCGCGGTACCAACGGTCACCAAGGTCAGCCCGGGCTCCGGGCCGAGCACTGGCGGGACGTCGGTCACGATCACCGGAACCGGGTTCACCGGCGCGACGGTCGTCAACTTCGGGTCGGGCAACCCTGCGACGTTCTCGGTCACCAACGACACCACGATCGTGGCGACCGCGCCTCCGACCGCGACGACCGGCGCGGTCGACGTCACGGTCACCGCCCCCGGAGGCACGAGTGCCACGGGCGCAGCCGATCAATACACGTACGTTACCCCGCCTCCACCGACCGTCACGGCGGTGAGCCCGTCCGCGGGACCGGGTGGCACGTCGGTCACGATCACCGGGACCAACCTCTCCGGCGCGACCGCGGTCAACTTCGGGGCTCTGAACCCTGCCGTGTTCTCGGTCATCAGCCCGACCGCGATCATGGCGACGGCGCCACTGGCCAGCACGACCGGCCCGGTCGACATCACCGTCACCACCCCCGGAGGCACGAGCGCCGTCAACGCAAACGACCAGTTCACATACCAGGCGGGACCAGTACCCGTGACGATGGTCGCCACCTACCGTGGCGACCTCGGTCGCAGCGGTTACTACCCGTCCGAGACTGGCGTCACGGCCGCCAACGTCGCCACGCTCAAGCTTCACTGGACGGACGCGACGGGCGGAGTCGGATCCTACGCGCAGCCGATCGTGGCCAACAACCTGATCTACTGGGGGGACTGGAACGGCGTCGAGCACGCGACCGATCTGACCGGCAAGGACGTCTGGACGGTGCCAACCGGCCAGAACATCGACAACAGCTGCTTGCCTCCGGTGGCCGGGATCAGCGGCACGGCGACGATCGGCACGGTGGGCAACACGTCGGTGGACTATTTCCCAGGCGGCGACGACAACTTCTATGCGGTGAATGCCGTCACCGGCGCGCTCCTCTGGAAGACCAACCTCGGAACGCCGCCCGCCGATTACCTGTGGGGATCGCCCATTCTCTTCAACGGGAGCATCTACCAGCCGGTGGCGTCCTTCGGTGACTGCCCGCTCGTCAACGGGCGTTTGGTCCAGATGGACGCCACGACCGGAGCCATCCAGCACACCGCCTACATGGAGCGGAGCGGTTGCACGGGCGGTGGGATCTGGTCGTCCCCGGTGGTCGACCCGAGCGACGGCAGCATCTACGTGACGACGGGTACGCCGACCGGGTGCACCCCCAACGAGATGGCTCCGGCGATTGTCAAACTGCGGGCGAGCGACCTCACCGTCCTCTCGAGCTGGACCGTGCCAAAGTCCGCGCAGCAGTTTGGCGACGCCGATTTCGGCGCCACCCCGACGCTCTTCACCGCCACCATCAACGGCGTCGCCAGATCGCTCATCGGAGCACTGAACAAGAACGGGATCTTCTACGCGTGGGACCGGAGCAATCTCGCCGCCGGACCGGTATGGCAATCCACGGTCGCCGATCCCAGCGGGAGCCCGCGGTCGATCGCCTCCGCCGCGTGGGACGGGACGCGGCTGTACGTGGGTGCCGGCGGCGTCACTCTCAACGGCACGAGCTACTTCGGGAATATCTCCGCCCTCGACCCGTCAACGGGCGCGTTCCTGTGGCGAACAGGCGTCACGGGCTTCATGTCGGCGGGGATCACGGTGGTCCCGGGAGTGCTCGTCGAGCCCTACGGCGCCAGCGGGAATCTCCTCTTCCTGGACCCCGCCACCGGCAACCGGTTGCGCCTCTACACGATGACGGCCAGATCGGACGGCGAGGTGACCGTTTCGAACGGCATTGTCTACGTGTCCCAGACCGATGGGAAACTCATCGCGCTCGGTCAGTAGCCGATGCTCGACGATCTGCTCGCCGTGATCGGCATCAGGTGAACGTTGTGTTGACGTCAACATAACGTTCACCGCATCAGGCAACTCCAGGCCAGCTGCCGGAGCCAGAGCACCACCGGATCCGGTTCAACTACTGGGTGCGCTCAGCGAAGCGACCGGCGTCAAGGACGCCAAGCTTCGCCTCCAGGTCCTCATTAGCGAATCGCCTCTACCGAATCGAGTACCGGCCGACCGAACCCTGCCACCGTCGAGGGGGAGGTACAGCCGCCTAGAGCCACGCGTGGGGACCTAAGCCCGAGGCGAATTTACGCCGGCAAAGGACGCAACCAGACAGCATCGGGTCTTGACGGGCGCCGCGGCCAAGCGGATCCTGAGAAGCTGTGACCGCCGCCCGCCAGCCATCGACCCGCGCCGCCGCCGGCGCCGAGCGGGAGCGGCTGGCCGATCAGGACTGGCGCCGCTGGGGCCCCTACTTGAGCGAGCGAGCTTGGGGCACCGTGCGTGAGGACTACAGCGCCGACGGGGACGCCTGGACGTTCTTCCCGCACGACCACGCGCGCTCGCGCGCGTACCGCTGGAGCGAGGACGGGCTCGGCGGGATCTGTGACGAGCGGCAGCTGCTGTGCTTCGCGTTCGCGTTCTGGAATGGTCAGGACCCGATCCTCAAGGAGCGCGTCTTCGGCCTCACCGGCCACCAGGGCAACCACGGCGAGGACGCCAAGGAGTACTGGTGGTATCTCGACTGCACGCCGACGCATTCGTGGATGCGGTGGCGTTACGCGTATCCGCAGATCGCGTTCCCGTACGACGAGCTCGTGACCGAGAACGCGCGCCGTGACCGCCACGCGCGCGAGTACGAGCTGCTCGACACCGGCGCCTTCGACGACGCCCGGTACTGGGACGTGACGGTCGACTACGCCAAGGCAGCGCCCGACGACATCTGCATGCGCGTGCTCATCCGCAACGCCGGTCCGGAGCTGGCCACGCTCACCTTTCTGCCGACGCTTTGGTTCCGGAACCGGTGGTCCTGGGAACCCGGTGTGGCCACGCCCGCGATCGCAGAGCGCGACGGCAGCCTCCTCGCAACCCACGACGAGCTTGGCGCGATGGTGCTGACAGGCAGCGACACGCCCGAACAACTCTTCTGCGACAACGAGACCAACACGCGGCGCCTGTGGAACGCCGACGGGCCGCCATATCCGAAGGACGGGATCAACGACCACATCGTGGGGGCGGCGCCAACGATCAATCCCGCCCGCACCGGCACGAAGGCTGCGCTGCGCTACGAGCTCGAGATCGGCCCCGGCGAGACCGAGGAGGTACGCCTGCGACTCGCGCCGGAACCGCGCGACCTGAGAGGGTCCTGGTCAGCCGCGATACGCAGCCGGGCGCGCGAGGCCGACGCGTTCTACTCACAAATCGCGCCCGCGGCCACGCCCGAGGAGGCGATGGTGATGCGCCAGGCGTTCGCCGGGATGCTGTGGAGCAAGCAGTTCTACAACTACGACGTCGAGCGCTGGCTGGAGGGGGACCCGAACGAGCCGCCGCCGCCGGCGAGCCGCTTGCACGGCCGGAATGCGGGTTGGCGGCACGTCTTTAACGAGGACCTGATCTCGATGCCCGACAAGTGGGAGTACCCGTGGTACGCCGCCTGGGACCTCGCCTTCCACTGCGTGACGCTCGCCCACGTCGACCCGGAGCTCGCGAAGCAGCAGCTGCGTCTGATCACCCGCGAGTGGTACATGAGCCCGAACGGCCAGCTGCCCGCCTACGAGTGGAACTTCGGCGACGTCAACCCGCCGGTACACGCCCTGGCCGCGCTTGCGGTGTTTCGGATCGACGGCGGGCGGGACCGCGACTGGCTCGTGCGCATGTTCCACAAGCTCCTCCTCGGCTTCACCTGGTGGGCGAACGTCAAGGATCCCGAGGGCGACAACCTGTTCGGGGGCGGCTTCCTCGGGATGGACAACGTCGGGCCGTTCGACCGCTCGGCGCCGCTGCCCGAGGGGCTCGTGCTGGAACAGGCCGACGGGACCGGCTGGATGGCGCTCTACTGCTTGAGCATGCTCGAGATCGCGCTGGTCCTCGCCGCGGAGGATCCGGCGTACGAGGACGTGGCGGTCAAGTTCTTCGAGCACTACGCGTTGATCGCCGAGGCGATCAACGACCAGGGATTGTGGGACGAGGCCGACGGCTTCTACTACGACCAGATGCGGCGGCCCTCCGACGGAGCCGTGTACCCGGTGCGAGTGCGCTCGATGACGGGGCTGATCCCGTTCTGCGCCGTCGCGATCGGGCCGCACTCGGTGATGGACCGGCTCGATGAGTTCTCGCGCCGCGCGCGTGACTTCGTGCGAGTGCGGCCCGAGTACGCGCCGGTGGTCGCCCCCGACCCCGAAACCTCGGACGTGATGATGCTGGCGCTCGTGGAGCGCGACCGGCTGCCGCGGGTCCTCGAACGCCTCGCCGACGAACAGGAATTCCTCTCGCCGCACGGGCTGCGGTCGCTGTCGGCTGCCTACCGCGGCAAGCCGTTCGAGCTTTGGCAGGACGGGCACGTGGTCGCGAGCGTCGACTACGAGCCGGCCGAGTCGACGACGCCGCTATTCGGCGGGAACTCGAACTGGCGAGGGCCGATCTGGTTCCCCGTCAACTACTTGGTGATTGGGGCGCTCGACCGGTTCGCCCGCCGCTTCGGTGACGACGTCACGGTCGAGTTCCCGCACGGATCCGGCACGCAGCTAACGCTGCTGGAAATCAGCGAGGAGCTCCAGCGGCGGCTGATTGGCATCTTCCTCGAGGACACCCGCGGCCGGCGACCGGTGTTCGGGGATCGGACCGACCCCGACGCGTCCTGGCACGACGCGCTGCTCTTCCACGAGTACTTCGATGGAGATGACGGATGTGGACTGGGCGCCTCCCACCAGACCGGCTGGACCGGGCTGGTGGCGGACGTGATCATCCGGCTCTCACAGCGCCGCGAGGAGCGGGCACGATGACGCTCGTCCCGCTCGGGGCGCACGCCGACCGAGGTGGGGTCAGCTTCGCCGTGTTCAGCGGCGTCGCCGACGCGGTCGAGGTGTGTGTGTTCGACGGCGACGGGCGCGAGACGCGTCATCAGCTCGACTTGGACGAGGGCGGTATCTGGCGGGGCCAGGTGAAAGGAATCGGGCACGGCGCGCGCTATGGCTTTCGCGTCCATGGCCAATGGGATCCGGGTGCCGGGCTCCGGTGCAACCCGGCGAAGCTGCTCCTCGATCCCTACGCGCGCGCCGTCTCCGGTGGTGTGCAGTGGAATGCCGCGTTGGGCGGCGAAGACGCGAGCGACTCGGCACCGTATGTACCGCGTTCGGTCGTCCACGCCGAGGAATTCGACTGGCAGGGCGACCATCGCCTTGGCCGACCGCTCGAGGACTCGATCATCTACGAGCTGCACGTGAAGGGGTTCACGAAGCTCCACCCGGATGTCCCCGAGGAGCTACGCGGCACCTACCGGGGGCTGGCCCATCCCGCGGCGACCGGGCACCTGCAGCGCCTGGGAGTGACCGCCGTCGAACTGCTTCCGGTCCACCAGTTCGTCCACGACGAAGCCCTGATCGCGCGCGGCCTGAGGAACTTCTGGGGATATCAGTCGATCGGCTACTTCGCGCCGCACAACGAGTACGCGTCGAGCGGTGACCGCGGCGGGCAGGTTGCCGACTTCAAGGCGATGGTTAGGGGCCTTCACGCGGCCGGTCTCGAGGTGATCCTCGACGTCGTCTTCAACCACACCGCCGAGGGGAACGAGAACGGGCCGACCCTGTGCTTCCGCGGGCTGGACAACGCGGCCTACTACCGGCTCCAGGATGACCGCAGCCGCTACGTCGACGACACCGGCACCGGCAACACGTTCGACTCACACCAGCCGCAGGCCCTGCGCCTGATCATGGACTCTCTCCGCTACTGGGTCGAGGAGATGCACGTCGACGGCTTTCGCTTCGATCTCGCCGCGACGCTCGGCCGAGGAGCCGCCGACTTCGACCCGCATGGAGCGTTCCTGGAGGCCATCGGTCAGGATCCGGTGCTCGGTGAGGTGAAGCTGATCGCGGAGCCGTGGGACATCGGCTACGGCGGCTACGAGGTCGGGGACTTCCCGCCCGGCTGGAGCGAGTGGAACGGCCGCTACCGCGACACCGTGCGCGACTTCTGGCGGTCCACCGGCGGCACCCTCGCCGACTTCGCCACCCGTCTCACGGGCTCGTCGGACCTCTACGGTCGCGACCGGCGGCCGAGCGCGTCGATCAACCTGGTCACCGTCCACGACGGCTTCACGCTAGCCGACCTGACCGGTTACGACGTCAAGCACAACGAGGCCAACGGCGAGAGCAACCGCGACGGGACCGACGACAACCGCAGCTGGAACTGCGGAGTCGAAGGACCCACCGAGGATCAGGCAGTGCTCGCGCTCCGAAGCCAGCAGCGTCGCAACTTCCTTGCGACCCTGCTGCTGTCCGAGGGAGTGCCGCTGCTGCTTGCCGGAGACGAGCACGGTCGCACGCAGCGGGGAAACAACAACGCCTACTGCCAGGACAATCAGATCAGCTGGGTTGACTGGTCGCTGTCGGGCGGCGAAAACGATCTGACGGAGTTCGTCGCGTCCCTCTGTCGCCTGCGCCTAAGCGCTCCGGGGCTGCACCGGAGCCGCTTCTTCAGGGAAGGCGAGATCGTGTGGCTCCGGCCCGACGGCGAGGCGATGAGTCAGGGCGACTGGAACGAGCCCTTCGCGCGCGCGGTGGCCGTGGGGGCACCCGCTGCGAGGTTTGCATTGCTGGTAAACGCGTGGTGGGAGCCGCTTTCCTTTCGCCTGCCCGCAGAGTTCCGTGGCGGGCGTCTGTCGGTGGTCCTTGACACCTCGCGGCACGGCCGACCGGCGCGCGCTCTCGGTGCCGCTGACGACGTCGTCGTAGCTGGAAGATCGCTGGTGCTGCTCGAGCGGCAAGCGGGCCGGCAATAGACCTTTGAATGCCGGGACCAGCCCCCAGCGACGCTGGACTGCCCCCCCGACGGCGGGCGCCAACCCGGCCGCGTCCTGGACCAGTGCGTGGGGTACTGACGGCCCTGTCGCATCGGAGCCGCGGTCGCGCCACACGGCCGCGTTCTTGACAAGCGGCAGCTGCGGGCCCAGTCTCGGGCTATGAGCGACCGGCGCGGACACCGACCCCCGCGTCCCGACCCTCGATGAGCCCAGCCGCGGCGTCCCGTGGGTCGCCAGGCGCGAGCCAGTCGGCCGGTGCGGTAGCGCATGCTTCCGCGCGTCGTGGCGTGTCCGGCTCGAACAAACGATTGACGCTGGTCGCGACGATCCTCGGTTCCAGCATCGCGATCCTCGACAGCAGCGTGGTGAGCGTTGCGCTTCCGTCGATCCAGCGAAGCCTCGGTGGCGGCCTCGCCGGCCAACAGTGGGTCAGCAACGCGTACCTGCTGACGCTCGGTTCGCTGATCCTGCTCGGTGGATCCCTTGGAGATATCTTCGGTGAGCGCCGGATCTTTGCGCTCGGGGTGGGTGCGTTCGGCGCGACTTCCCTGCTGTGCGCACTCGCGCCGACGATCGGACTGCTCGTTGCGTTTCGCGCGCTGCAGGGGATAGCCGGCGCGCTACTGACGCCGAGCTCGCTGGCCGTGATCGTGCGCACATTTCCCGAGCGCGAGCGCGGCCCGGCGATCGGAACCTGGACGGCGTGGGGAACGATCGCAGGCGCGCTCGGACCGCTCGTCGCCGGCGGGATACTCGCCATTGGCTCGTGGCGGTGGATCTTCGTCATCAACGTGCCGCTGGTAATCGCGTGCCTGTGGCTGATCGTGAAGGCGGTCCCGTCGGCAAACCCGACCGCTGGGCATCGGCGGGTCGACGTCGTCGGAGCGTTGCTCGGCGTGCTCGGCCTGGGTGGAACCGTGTTCGCCCTGATCGAGCAGCCTCGTCTGGGTTGGTCCAACCCCGCCGTCGCCGGCTCGCTGATCGGCGGCGTGGCCTTGTTTGCAGCGTTCCTCGTTTACGAAATGCGCGCACCTGACCCGATGCTGAGGCTCGATCTGTTCAAGAGCCGGAACTTCGCCGTCGGAAACGTCGAAACGCTCGCGCTCTACGGGGGCCTGTCGGCACTGTTCTTCTTCCTCGTCCTCTACCTGCAACAGGTCGCGGGCTACTCGCCGCTGAAGTCCGGGCTTGCGCTGCTGCCCGAGAGCCTCATCATGTTCGCGCTCTCCTCGCGCTTCGGCGCGCTAGCCGATCGCCTCGGCCCCCGCTTGTTCATGGGTGGCGGCCCGCTGATCGCGGGCGCAGGAATGCTGCTGTTGCTCACGTTCGGGGTGCACGTCGACTACCTCACCGAGGTGCTCCCCGGGATCCTCCTGTTCTCCTTGGGGCTCTCGATCACCATCGCACCGCTCACGGCCGCGATCCTGGCCGGGATCGACCAGGCCGAGGCCGGGATCGGTTCGGCAATCAACAACGCGGTCGCGCGAGTGGCGGGCCTGATCGCAACCGTCGCGATCGGCGCAATCGTGGCCGCGCAGTTCAGTTCATCTCTCGATCACCATCTCTCCGGCCAGCCGCTCACCCCACGCGGGCATCAAGCCGTCGCAGAAGCCAAGCAGCTGACCCTCGGCAGGCCGTCCGTCGCCCGCGTGCCGCGGCGCGAGGCGGTCGTGATCACGATCGCTTCCGGCCAGTCCTCGCTCGAGGCCTTTCGCGTCGGCATAGGAGTCGCCAGCGGGCTGGTCGTGCTTGGAGGACTGATCGGCGCCGCGGGCATCCGAAACCCGCGGCGGGTAGTCCGAGCCCAACAATGCCCCGGGGGACAACTCGCCGGCGCGCCGCTGGACGCCGCCGGACTCCACGCCTCCGCAGCGTGAGCGTCAGTCCACGATGAGGTGAAACCAGATACCCCGGCCGGCTTGGGATTCGAGAAGGCTGGCCCCAAGGTAAGCCCAGCGGAAAGAAGCGCTCAGAGCGGTCGGTTTGACAGGTCGGCCGGTCGCTGACAGGCTTGCCGTGCGGTCGATCGGCGACTCGAGGACTCCCAGTAGACGAGTTTTCGTTCACCTACGAGGGCTATGACCCAGATCAGGAGGGCCTGCGCGAGGTTCTGACCTCGACCGGAAACGGCCGGTTCTGCACCCGTGGCGCGGCCGAGTGGGAGGACGCGGACGGCGTCCATTACCCCGGCACGTACGCCCACGGGATCTACAACCGCGAGACGACGATCCTGGGCGGCGTCCCGGTGGGCAACGAGGACCTCGTCAACCTGCCGAACTGGCTCGTGCTGAAGCTCCGGATCGAGGGCGAGGACGCGATCCGCTTGGCCGACGTCGAGCTGCTCGACTATCGCCACGAGCTTGACCTGCGCCGGGCCGTCATGACGCGCTTCGTTCGCTTCCGGGATGCCGCCGGTCGCGAAACCATCCTGTCGAGCCGCCGGTTCGTGAGCATGTCCCACCCGCACCGGGCCGGGATCGAATGGACGCTGACCGCGATCAACTGGTCGGGTAGCGTGGAGGTCGTCTCGGCGATCGATGGCCGCGTTACGAACCGGGGCGTCGCTCGCTACCTGGAGCTTGAGGGCCGACATCTCGATCCGGTCTCACCGCGAACCTTCGGCCCCGAGGTGATCGCGCTGAAGGTCCAGACGCGACAGTCCAACGTGTACGTCAGCCAGGCGGTCCGCACGAGAGTCTTCGGCGGTGCGCAGCCCGTGGCGGTGGAGCGCACCCTCTACCAAACCGAGGACTACGTCCAGCAGGTGTTGTCATTCCGCGTTGACCAGGACGCTCCGGTCCGGATCGAGAAGATGCTGGTGCTGGCGACCTCCCGCGACCCCGCCACCAGCGACACGCTGAGAAAGGCGGGCACTGCGGCGCTGCGACGGCCCGACTTCGCGCAGGCGTTCGAACGGCACGCCGGCGCATGGGACGAGCTGTGGCGCCTGTGCGACGTGCGCGCTCGCGGCGACGAGGAGGTCCAGCGCCTCCTCCGGCTGCACATTTGCCACGTCCTTCAAGTGTGCTCCCGGCACACGGCCGACCTCGACGCCGGCGTCCCCGCTCGCGGGCTGAACGGCGAGGCCTACCGTGGACACGTGTTCTGGGACGAGATCTACGTCTTCCCGTTCCTGCGCCAGCGGCTGCCGGAGGTGACGCGCGAGCTCCTGCTGTACCGGTACCGACGCCTGGAGGAGGCGCGCGCGGCCGCGCACGAGGCCGGGTTCGAAGGGGCGATGTTCCCGTGGCAGAGCGGCAGCGAGGGCGCCGAGGAGACGCAGCGCGTTCACCTCAACCCGCTGTCCGGTCGCTGGGAGCCCGATCTGAGCCATAACCAAAGGCACGTCAACGCCGCGATCTTCTACAACGTGTGGCACTACATCGAGGCCACCGGCGACCTCGCCTTTTTGCGCGACTACGGCGCCGAGATGATGCTCGAGATCGCGCGCTTCTGGGGGTCGATCGCTCACTTCAACCCCGAGCGGGAGCGCTATGAGATCCACGGTGTGATGGGGCCTGACGAGTTCCACGAGAAATATCCGGGCGCGAGAGAGGGCGGGCTTCGCAACAACGCGTACACCAACGTGATGGTGGCGTGGCTGTGCGGTCTTGCCTGCGAAGTCCTCTCGGGGTTGCCCGAAAGCCGGGCTGACGCGCTGCGTTCACGGCTTGCGATCTCATCGGAGGAACTGGGCCTCTGGGAGGACATGAGCCGCCGCATGTTCGTCGCCTTCCACGACGAGGGGATCATCAGCCAGTTCGAGGGGTACGAGCAGCTCAAGGAGCTCGACTGGGATGGCTACCGGGCGCGTTATGGGAACATCCAGCGCCTGGACCGGATCCTGCGCGCTGACGGCGATGACCCCGATCGTTACAAGGTTTCGAAGCAGGCTGATGTCGTGATGCTGTTCTACCTCTTCTCGCCGAGCATGCTTCGCGGCCTGTTCGAGCGCCTGGGTTACGAGTACGGACGCGACACGGCCGCGCGGAACATCGCCTACTACGATCGGCGCACCTCGCACGGCTCGACGCTGAGCTTTGTTACCTACGCGGGAGCCCTCGCCAGGCTGGATTCCGAGAGCTCTTGGGAGCGATTCCTGGTCGCGCTGCGCAGCGACGCGGAGGACATCCAAGGCGGCACTACGCGCGAGGGGATCCACATGGGCGTCATGTCCGGCACGCTCGATCTGGTGCAGCGCGCGTACCCAGGCTGCGAGATCCGTGACGGAGTCTTACGCTTCGAGCCGAGGCTGCCTGCGGCACTCGAGCAGGTGTCCTTCTGGATGCAGTTCCAGCGGACGCCCGTCCACGTGGCGCTCGACCACGACCGGCTGGAGCTCACCGTCCACCGCGAGGGTGCGGGCGGGCCGATCAAGGTGGCGGTCGGGGACGAGGTACGCGATCTCTGCCCGGGTGAACAGGAGACCTTCGAGCTCTCCGGGACCCCGGCCGCCGGTGAGCGCGAAACGCGAGTGTGAGCGCAGAGCGGATGGCGCGATTTCAAGGGGCGATCTTCGACGTCGACGGGGTGCTCGTCGACTCGCCGCACGAGAAGGCGTGGCGCGAGTCGCTACGCGAGCTGATGGAGGGCGACTGGAGCGAGGTCCGCGGTCGCACCACCTGGTCACCCGACGCGTTCACCTCCCGCGTCTACGAGGGCCAGCTGTCGGGCAAGCCGCGGATGAACGGGGCGCGGGCGGTGCTCGAGTATTTCCACATACCGGACGACGAAGAGGACCACCGGCTGGTCGAGTACGCGGACCGAAAGCAGGCGATGGTCGTGCGGCTGATCGAGGCCGGCGACTTCACGGCCTATCCCGACGCCCTGCGTTTCATCATCGCCGTCAAGGACGCCGGGCTGCGGGTGGCCGCCGCCTCCTCCTCCAAGAACGCCAATCTGTTCTTGAGCAAGATTCGGCTCGACCTCTTCGCCGAGCAGCAAGGCATCTCCTCGAGCACGCTCCGGCCCGGCCTCACGCTGCTCGAGTACTTCGACGCGGACGTCTCCGGCAGGGACTTCGCGCACGGAAAGCCCGACCCCGAGATCTTCTTGACCGCGGCCCGGGAGCTCGGCGTGGAACCACGGGCGGCGATCGTCCTGGAGGACGCGCCCGCCGGGGTTCAGGCCGCCAAGGCCGGCGCGATGGCGGCGATCGGAATCGCCCGCAAGGACGACGCCGAGCAACTCGTCGCAGCCGGCGCCGACATCGTCGTCAAGACGCTCGACGAGGTCGACCTGGAGGCACTGTCGGAAGGACGACTGGCTGTCAGCGCCGCCCCCGCGTAGCGCTGCCGAGCCTGATCACGTTGTCGGCTCTTCAACCCGAGCGTAGCGATCAGGTGAGCGCGCTCGATCCCGACTCGAGTTTGTGATGGTCATTTCACACCTGGAACGGTTCAGCGCCGGGCTCCGTCTGGACGACCCAGGAGCCGTTCTTGCGGAAGCTGGACGCGGTGGCGTAGCTGTCCTCGAGGAACTGAAGGTAGGTCACCTTCCCGTCGACGACCTTCACGAGGATCGAAAACGGGGAGCTCACGACCTTACCCAGCGAGTGCGACTTGTAGCGGAAGTCGCCGAACACGGCGACGTTCTCATCCGAGGCGAACATCGTGGTCACGTTGAACGCCTGGTTCTCCCAGCGGGTGAACATCCCGCCGAGGTTGTCGAGGAACGCCTGGGGGCCACGCGATGTGCCGGCCCACGGCATGATCTTGTGCAGCTCTGCGTTCTCAGTGTTGAGTGAGACGTAGGTGGCGTCCGGCGCCACCACACTCTTGACGACGTCGGGGTCCAAGAGGTTCTGCAACCACTGGCCGACGACTTCGATGGGACTAGCCGGCACGTCTTTCTCCTTGTTCTTGTCTTGGCACCGGACGCGCCAGGGAGCGGTTCTGCGTCCTCACACATCACCGTGCGCTCCGCGCCGTTTACGGTCAGCCGGAATTAGTCTCCAGGGGTGCGGGCATCTAGGCGGGGCAGCCCGCGTCAACCCACCCGCGAAACAACTCCACCCGCTCGGCGGGCCAAGGGCCATCGCAGGGCATCGACCCGTCGGCTACCGCGGCGAGGATCTTGTCCGCGTTAGCGCGTACGTCCTCATACAACGAGAGGTCGAACGCGGAGGACATTGACTGAACGTCCTTGTCGCGAAACAGCGTGCGGATGTCCCGGTCGAACCCGACTGCGTTCTGTTGCATCTGGCCTCCATTCAGTTCGTTGCTGGTGACTCTGGCGTCTCTGCGCGCTCCTGCGTGGTGACGGCCCGCAATCCGCAGGGTCGCGAGGAACCAGGTGAGGTGTCCTCGCCGGATCCTGGTGAACGAGTGGCCTTTCAACCGGCCGTAGGAGCTACACGAAGCGTGGCGTCCGGCGACGGGCGCGGCCGGCTGCTCCGTTCGGTGGGGAACCGTTCGATCGACACAACGCTTCGAGCCCTGGCCGCAATCCTCGATGAGGCCGACGAGGGCGGTTGGCGGCGCACGTTCTACTAAGGCGATTTGGGGGGCGGGGGCCGCCCCGCGGGCTCGGACCTGTGATCGGGTGCGTGCCGGTGCTCATCAGCTGCTCGCCCCGATCGCCCAACGCCTGACGTCGTACAGCGTGTCGTTCATCGCATAGGCGGGAGCATTTCAGAGCGTGCTCTCGACTCGCGCAAGTCGCGGGATTAGCCGAGCGGCCGACCCACCCAGAACGCCGCGGCGCTCGCCGTCGTCAAGCTCGGCGGTGTTCTGAAGGTGACGTAGACCCCCGATGGAGATTTCATCGCGGGGGTACGGATAATCGGTCCCGAACACCACATTTCCGAGTCCCGTGACCGATCGCAGGATGTGGAGGACGGGGTCGCTGAACGCCGAGGCGGTGTCCCAATAGAGGCGAGGGAGGGCATCGGCGAACGCTCCCCGCTCGCGCGCCCCCGGGATGACCTTCATCTCATCGACGATCGCAAAGCGCGAGGCGACGAATGGGATCGTCCCGCCGGCATGCGCGAACTGATACTTGACGTCCGGCGTTCGGGCGAACGTGTTGCTGTAGTGGAGCTTCGCGATCGCGCGCGACGTGTCGACGGGATAGTCAAGCAGCGAGTCAGGGAGGTCGAGGGTGTGCGCGATCGGATCGGGGGACGCCGTGGGATGGACGAACACGACCGCCGCGCTGCAACTCCGCGAAGATTGGATCGAAGCGGCTGTCTCCCAAGTAGCTGCCGCCGGCGTTGGTCATCATCGAGACACCGTCGAGCTCGAGCACGTCGAACGCGTATCCGATTTGCTCGAGCGAACCCTCGACGTCGGGCAGTGGCAGGGCCGCGAATGCTCCGAACCGGTCCGGGCGCTCGCGTTTGATGTCCGCGAGGTACTCATTGACCTGACGCGCAAGGTTCCGCGCCGCCGCATCGTCACCGAAGTGCACGCCAGGCGTGCTGATCGATGGGACCGCGACGTCGATCCCTGCCTCGTCGAGGTACGCGATCGCGCCATCGAGACTCCAGCGCGGGGGGTTGATGCCTCCTGCGGCGTTCCCGTCCTCGTTCGAGGCCTCCCAATAGAAGTCGGGAATGACGTGGTGGTGAAGGTCGACGGTGAGGGTCATGCCGGGGCCTCGACGTCGGCTGACTCCTTCAACAGGCGGTCCGTCAGGACGATCTCGACGAGCGCCGGAACTGTTTCCTGACGAGCCCAATCGCGCTGCAGCTCGCCGGCAAAGCACACCCAGCTGATCGGCTGAGCTCCGGCCCGGACGGTTCTCTCAAGCCCAGCGCGATGAGCCTCCAGCGAGGTGCCGCCGATTGCGTCGACCACTGGATACACCTCGTATCCCTCCCGAAGGGCATCGAGAGCCACGAACGCCATGCAGATCTCGGTCCACAAGGCGCAGAGGATGAGTTTCCGCCGACCGGTAGCCCGAACGGCATCGACGAACTCGACGTCTTCCCACGAGTTCATCGTCGTGCGGTCGAGCGGCTTGTCGTCCTGGACCAGCTCCGCGAGCTCGGGCAGGGTCGGCTGCTGCTGCCCGGATGCAACGTTCACGGTCGAATGGACGACCGGCACGCCGTAGGCCTTCACGGTCCTCACGGTGGAGACCGCATTCCTAAGCAGCAGGTCCGGGTCCATCGACCGGACCGTCGAGATCTGGGTGGGCTGCCAGTCGATCAGGAGAAACGCGGAATTTTGCGGGGTGATGAGATGGTCCGCGAGCGGGTCGCGAACCGCTTGGCTAGTCATCGGCTATCGCCTTCCTTTTGATTGGGAGCGAACGTCTCGACAATCACTGATGGTCAGGCGAGTGGTCATCACCTGATTCCGATGATTCGCGTCTCGCCAACGTCTGACCGCCTGGCCTCCAGGGCGGCCCGGATGGACCGCGCTACTCAGCCTCTAGACTGAGACGTGCTGCTGGAGCACCGCGTCGAGGTTCCCCAGCACGCCGAGCTGAGCCAGGATCACTCCGTCAGGGTTGAAGCAGGGTTCGAATTGGGCCCGCAGAAAGGCGCTCGCCCTCAGGCGTGACAGGATCACGTCAGGCCCGGCGAGGGCGCATCGCTTGATCGCGCTCGATCGCGGACTTGTCGTGGCCGTCGAGGTCTGCCGTGGAGGCCAGCACCACGCACGCCGAGGGGAGCGTCTGGCGGGTTCCGCGCAGCACCTCGATGCATTCGAGCACGGCGCCGAAGGCTGGCCGCTGCAGGCTATAGCGGCCAGCGACGATCGCCAACGGCAGACGGACGCTCCCGGGCCCATGCGCCGCAAGTGCCGCAACGGCTAGAGCGCTCCCGAACGTGAGCGGGCGGACCGCAAGCCCTGCCGCCTCGGCGGCTAGGGCCAGCTCGCGTGCTTCGCACGACTGCGTGCCGACGATCGCGATCCCTTCGGTGGCTGATGAACGCCCGAGCCTCGGGATGCTCCGACGGCCGGCTGTGACCAGTCTCCCCAACGTGAATGCGGCTTCCTTCGGCTATTACCGGAATACGACGGAGTGGTGGCCAGGCGCTCAGGCCGTCGGAGCCACTTGAACTCCGCGACGGATAGGCCCAGGCTCAGTTCCGTAGACCGCCTTCGCGATCCGCTCGGCGATCATGATCGTCGTGGGGTTCAGCGCCACCGATACAACGACCGGCATGATCGATGCGTCGACGACACGAAGTCCGTCGATTCCCCTGACGGCGCCATGCGAGTCCACGACCGCCCACGGGTCCTGGGGACCGCCCATCGGCGCGGTGCGCGGTTGGGTGCCCGTAGGAAGCCAGGTTCGAAGCGATCGCGTCTGCGAGCTGGTCGTCCCCGACTGCGTCGCCGGGCAGGATCTCGAGCTCGAGGAACCGAGCGAGCGCCGGATTGCGTCCGATCTTGCGGGCCAGCTTCACCCCTTCGAGCATCCGGCGCGCGTCCCGTGTCCTCGGCGAGGAAGTTGCAGTCGATCTCAGGCTGCTCGCGCGGGTCGCGGCTACGTAGGGTGACGGTTCCGCGGGAGTCGGGCTTGACGACGGCGACGCTCAGCGCGATCGCCCCGCCGGTCGGGCTGTATTCGGGAGGCATGAGGTGCGTGACCGCGATGTGCATGTCCAGTTCGTCGCCGCGGGCCTCGCTGGACTGCCTCCACAGGAAGGCGCCGACCGCTGGCCGCATGTCGAGCGCATCCGTTTTCAGCGCGTAGGCGTTGTAGTAGAAGGGCTGGTCCTGAAGGCGCTGCCCGACCGGGCAGGTCGGCGACGACGTCGATGCCGAGCTCCGCCAGATCAGCCGCCGGGCCGACGCCAGACCGCAGCAGGATCGCCGGACTCCCGTATGAGCCGCCGCGAGAGGATCACCTCGCCCGCGGGAATCTCAGCGCCGCTTGCCGTGACGACGCCGATCGCACGTCGCTGGTCGAACAGAACGCGATCGACGAGCACATCGCCCGAGATCTTGAGGTTGGGGCGGTTGCGAACCTCCTCGGTGAGATAGACCATGCCGGTGTTCTGACGGACGCCGTCGATGACGTTGACCGGGTACCCGCCGACCCCGCTCGGATTCGGCCCGTTGAAATCCTCGACCGCAGGGAACCCTTCTGCCACCGCCGCGTCGATGAACCCGCGCAGCGAGCTGGTCAGATCGTCGTACTTCTGGTGTCGTATCGGGAACGGTCCCGTGCGCCCGTGGTAAGCGTCGTCGCCATCGGGTGTGTTCTCCATCTCCTTGTATGTGGCCAAGACCTCTTCGATCGTCCAGTCATCTAGACCATGTCGCTGCCAGTCAGTTATGTCGCTCGGCCGCGCCCGCATCGCCACCGTGGCGTTGTGGGCCGAGCAGCCGCCGAGCACCTTGGCGCGCGCGGCATCGATCTCCGGGGAGGCAGCTCCGCCGCGTGCGGTGAAGCCCCACTCGTGCTCCGGGTTGGCCGGCACGTGCGCGGCGTCTCGCAGGTCGTCTGGGTAGCCATCGACACCGTAGGCCGTGCCTGCCTCGAGCAGCAGCACAGACCGAGTTGGGTCCTCGCTGAGACGGCTAGCCAGGACGTTGCCCGCTGAGCCTCCTCCAACGATGACTACGTCGGCGCGACCGGCGCGACCGTTGCCGATATCGGACATGGACTTCTCCTGGGTCGATTGGCTCGTGGCGGCATCGTGGCCAGCGCGCTGGTGATGCGTCATCGCCAGATCCCGGTGATTCAGCCTTTCGCTATGCGATGACGCGTTGTGCGCGAGCGAGATGCGCCGAGAGGAGCTGTCCGGCTCTGTCCAGCGCCGCGGCCCCTTCGTCGAGGATCGGGTAGTAGGCCTGGAAGACGTGGGGCACCCCAGGGGTGATGTCGAGCGTGAGCTCGACGTCGGCCGTGGCGGCTTGTCGCGCGAGGCGGAGGGCGTCGTCGAGGAGAACCTCGTGGGTTCCGGCCTGGATGATCAGGGGCGGCAGGCCGGACAGGTCGGCGAATATGGGGCTGATGAGGCCGAGACCGGCGTCTTGTCCCGACGTGTAGTCGGGAATTCGAGCTTGGAGGGCTTCCCTGCTGAGCAGCGGGTCGAGCTCGCGCCTGGTTTCCATGGTCGTCCCGGCCAGGGTGAGGTCGACGTACGGTGACATGACGAGGGCCGCGGCTGGCAGCGGCAGCCCGTGATCGCGGGCGTTGACCAGGGTGGCGACGGCGAGACCGCCGCCGGCGGACTCTCCCGCTAAGACGATGTCCGTAGGGGCGATGGCGCTGTCCAGGAGTGCTTCATAGGCCGCGAGAGCGTCGTCGACCGCTGCCGGATACGGGTGTTCGGGGGCGAGCCGGTAGTCGACCGAGATCACCTTGGCGTCCGTCCGCCGGCCCACCTGCGAGGCCAGGCCGGCGGCGAGGAAGGCGTCCCCCATCACGTACACCCCGCCGTGAAAGTAGAGAACAGCGTGGCGAGGTTCGATTCCGTCCACCGTGATCTCGGCGGTAGGGACCCCGCCCAGTGTGGCTGCGGTCACGGTCACGTCGGCGGGCAGCGGTTGCGCCGATAGCAACTCCCGGAGCAACCGCCGTTGCTCGTTCACATCGGCTTCCGCGGGGAAGGCTGACTGTCGCAGGATTGCGTCGAGTCTCTCTCGCTGCTCGGTGCTCACGGAGGATCTCCTTTCGGTTGTGTCGCTTTGCCAGCGCTCCGGGCTCGCTCGCCCACGTCGATCCGCTGCTGAAATTTCTGCCGGGAGGCGGCCACATCAGTCTTGCCGCCAAACAGGTGAGGTGGCGTCACCGGATCACAGCGATTCGCGCGACCGGAGCGCCGCAGAACCTTTCAGGGCGTCCAGTTCTCGGCGAGCGGCGTGAGCTGAAGCTCGTGTGTCGCGGAGCGCGCGTCCTGGTTGGCGAGGAACAGGACGGCATCGGCGATCCTGCGCGGGTCGGCCAGCGCTTCCGGCGAGACACCGGCGCGTGTGGACCCGTCGAGCGGCTCGATGCCCGCGTCGACAATTAGCAGCGTGACCTGGATGCCGTGGGGGCGCAGCTCGAGCGCGGCCGCGTTGGTGATCGCTCGCACGCCAAATGATCCTGCCGCCCACAGACCGCGGCCCGGCATCGCGCGCCGGGCCGAGCCGCCGGTAACCTGCACCAGAGTCGCTGCCCGGCCCTGCGCCATCGCGAATCGTCCGCCGGCGGATAGGAACGAGAAGGCCGCGCGGGCCGGAGCCGCGGCCCACGAGTCAAAGCCGTCGAGGTCGGCCTCGGCAATCGGGCCGCCGCCGAAGGGCCCGGCGCGCTCGCCGCCGTACGCTGCGGCCGCGTTCAGCACGAGCTCGACTCCACCGTGAGCAGCGGCCGCCTGCTCCAGCACGCCGTGGACGCTCGCGGGGTCCGTCACGTCGGCCTTCAGCGCGAGCGCGCCGGCCTCGCTGACGCCGTCCAGGGTGCTCCGCGACCGCGCCACCCCGGTCACCGCCCAGCCGTCGCTGAGCAGCAGCTCGATGACCGCGCGACCCAAATTGCGCGCTCCGAACACAACCGCACTTCGCTGCTTACGTTGCGTCTCGCTCATCGAATCGCTCGATTCCGTCGGGGTGTTCGTTCAAAGGGTCGCGACCTTGGGACATTGCTCGGCGAGCAGCACGCAGATGACCGAGGCTCCGGCGAAGCGGTGAGCGCGTCACCAGTCTCGTCTTAGTCTTAGGTGCTTCGACATTTCGAGCCTCCGCTTCGTGGCTGTCCCAGTGTCCGAAGGCTCCATCAAAGGCAGGTGAGCGCGCCTCACAGGGTTTAGGTGATTCGGGCGCTCACCGGTGCGCGGGAACGCCTGCGCCGACGGCTGGTCTCCCCACACCATCTCGCGACCCGCACCAGACCGGAGGAGGCGAAGGGCTCACTCCGGGCGATCGCGGTCCGGTCAGTTCGTCTGATCCAGGCGATGACACCTCACCCTGCGCTCGCTGACCATGAGCCCGGTGCGAGCTTCACGCCACGAACTGCTGGACGATCTGATCGATGGCTACGTCGACTGGCGTGAGAGCGCCACGGCGGTCGCGGACGCATACGCGCGGTGGTCCTTCGCGTCCGGACCCGAGCGCGATCTGCGGTTTGGTGCATACACCGCCACGCTCGACCAGGAGCAGAAGACGGCTGCGGCGTATGCCGAGGCGGTGACGGACACCGAGCGGTGGCTCCGGCGCGAGGCTGGTCGTGGACATCAGCCTCTCACCACATCGAAACCCAAGCCGTAGCTGGTCGAGGCGCAAGAGCCCGACTCGGCGGCGAAGGACAGTGAGCCGGCGGGGTGCGCGAGTGGGGGCCTCGAAATGGCGCCCCACTCGCCGGCTCGCAGCTACGACCTCTAGCTCCGCGCTGCCGGGCTTTGACGAGCGTGAACCCGGTCTATGTAGGCGGCCGGCATCGTCCTACGGCGCCAAAGCCGGCTCTGGGGAGCCCGGGCCGTCTGTGACGGCCGCGCCTTCTTCGGTCTCGTCGTAGTGGCAGTTGCCGATCACGTAGTCGGGCCAGAGCGGCCCTGACCGACGCCGGGCGGGCCTCGCATCGGGCGGGCAAGATCACCAGCGCGAGCAGAAACCCAGGCCAAAGATCCCGACGGCCCACCAGAACGCCGTCGTGTCGCCGTGGACCTGCCGCGGCCGGGGCAAGGCCTCGGACATGGGGATGGCTGCGTGAGGTAGCTGGCGACGGCGCTGGCGTAGATCGTTGAGAGCAGCGAGGTGCCGATCGAGCCGCCGATCTGCTGGGACGTGTTGACCATGGCGGAGGCGATGCCCGCTTCGTTTGGCGCCACGCCGAGCGTCGCGGCCGAGAACGCCGGGCGCGAAGAGGCAGCCCATCCCGACGCCGATGACGAGCAGGCCGGGCAGGACGCCGGTGCCGTAGCTGGAGGTGGGCGTCAGCTGGGTGAACAGGAGCATCGCGACCACCCCGAGCGCCATGCCGAGGAGCACCAGCGGTTTGACGCCGGTGCGTTCGATCACGCGGGTCTGGACCGTCGGTCGAGGTGATGATCAGCACGGCGCTCAGGGGCAGGAACGCCAGGCCGGTTTTGAGCGGCGAGAAGCGCGAGGTTCTGCTGCAGGAAGTAGGTGAGGAACAGAAACACCGCGAAGATGCCGGCGCCGGTCAGCAAGAGCGATGATGTAGCGACCCCCCGCGGGCCCGGTCCCACACGATGTGCAAGGGCATCAGCGGGTGCTTGACGCGGCGCTCGATGAGCACGAACGCGGTCAGCAGCACGGGGCTGGCGATCAGCGCGACGACGGTCGCCGTGGCGCCCCACCCGTGGGTCTCGGCGTTAGAGAAGCCGAACACGAGCGCGAACAGGCCCAGCGTCCAGGTGAGCACGCCGGGTATATCGATCCGGGCGCGGTCGGGATCGCTGTGGTTGACCAGCAGGCGCAACGCCACGAGCGTCGTCGGCACGGCGATCACGAGATTGACGTACAGGCACCACCGCCACGACAGCACCTGCGTCAGCACACCCCCGAGCAGCAGCCCAAGCGCCCCGCCGCCGCCGGCGACCGCGCCGAAGATCCCGAACGCCTCGGTTCCAGTCCTCGGTCCCGGCGAACGTGACCGTCAAGAGCGAAAGCGCCGACGGGGCCAGCAGCGCGCCGAACACCCCCTGCAGTCGCCCGCGCGGCGACGAGCACGCCGAACGACTGCGCCAGCCCACCGACGGCCGAGGCCCCGGAGAACCCCACCAGTCCGGCGATCAGCGCCCACTTGCGGCCGAACAGATCGCCCACCTTGCCGCCCACCAGCAGCAGGCTGCCGAACGCCAACGCGTAGGCGGTCACGACCCACTGCCGACTCTCGGTAGAGAAGTGCAAAGCCCGCTGGGCCGAAGGCAAGGCGACGGTCACGATCGTCGCGTCCAGCACCACCATCAGCTGCGCGACGCTCAGCAAAGCGAGAACCGCCCATCGATTGGGTCACGAACGGTTTGAGTTGGCATGGAGGCTCGACTTTCGGTTGGCGATTGCGGGCTCAGCGCTCACACGCCAGTCCGGTGAGCGGTCATCGTCAGATTCCGATTGATTCTGGTCTCGGCCCGGATTTGTCGGAGTTCGAGCAGTTCGAGGCCGAGCGCCTCGATCTGCGCGAGGACGCCGAACAGCGCGGACCGATCTTCGAAGCAAGCCGGTGAGCACGGTCTCGCCGCCCTTCAGCTCAGACACCATCGAGGGAAAGGCGGACAGGGCGGTAGCTCCGAGCCTGCCCTTTATCCGGATCGCGTACAAGCCCGGCGATGTGACCACGCGGTCATCCTGCAGCCCGACCTAGTGAGCCGGCGACGCCGGAATCTGGTGATTGTGCGCGCGCCGGCGCTCGCGCTACTTCGGCGATGTTCAGGGGCGCCCGGTCGAGAGGAGCCGCAGCTCGCGTGCGCGCCTGAACGGCGGAAGAGCGATCACGCGCGCCGAGCTTGGAGTAGATGTTGCGGATGTGCGTGTTGACCGTGTGGATCGAGACGTAGAGCTCGCTCGCGATCTCGGGCCGCGTCAGGTTTGTCGGCAGATATCGCAGTACGCGCAGCTCGCTCGGGCTGAGCTCCTCCGGTTGCGGTAGGCGCTCTCGATCGGCGCTCGGGCGCCGGTTCGCCTCGCAGCAGGTCGACGATGTCGGCGAGCAGGGCGCCGTGAGCCGTTTCGTGACGCGGGAGCGCGTCGAGCAGCTCCGCGGCGCCGGTCATCGCAAACGGGAAGATCAGCCGGTCTGGCTCGGCGGCCGCGAGCGCCGCCTCGGCCGCGGCGGCGGCGGCGTTTCGATCCCCCAGGTCCAGGTGCGCGATGCCAGCGAGCAGATGCGTTTCAACGAGCGTGAACGCGGGGCCGGTCGGGGGCGTGACGTCCGGAACGTCTCGAAGTACGTCCAACGCACCGGCGGGGTCTCCCTCCGCCAGGCAGATCACTGCGCGCGCGTTGTAAATGAAGCTGAAACCCATCCGATCGGGTTCGGCAGAGAATCCGGTCAGCGTTTCGCGCGCCTCATCCGGCATCCCGAGCCGAGCCTGCGTGGCCGCGAGCCATCCGACGACCGGCGTCGCGAGAGCGTGCACACCCGTGAGTAGCGACTGCGCCTGCGCTCCCGCCGCGAATGCTTCGAGCGCCGCTTGATGCTGCCCGCGAGCGGCGTGCAACTGGCCCGTCACCAAGTGCAGCAGCACCGCGGCGGCCGGGTCAATCTGTGGCTCGGCGACCTCCCAGGCGCGGCGCAGCGCGCTCTCTCCTTCGTCGAACTCTCCCATCCAGATCGCCCAGACAGGCAACCGCCCCAAGCGCGGGCGCGAGTATCGGCCGATCCTCCAAGCCATAGCGCTCGGCCAGGGCTACCGCCTGACGCCCCCGTTCGCGCGCGCTCGCGAGCGAGACACGCGTTGTCGGGAAAACTTGGTGAGCGCGACACGCGACCTCGAGGTAGGGTCGGCCGATCGCCCGGGCGAGCGCGGCGCCCTCGGAGAGGTGCCGCTCGGCGTCGTCGAATCGCCGAGACCACGTCTCGACGATCCCGAGATTCATCAGCGCGACCCCCCGCAGCTCGCTGCCCATCGCGATCTGGTCGCTCGATTCGTCCGCGATCGAGGCATCAAGCAGGTTCACCTGCTCGATCACCTCGCCGAACTGACCGCTACGCCGCGCCAGCGCCAACCGCAACGATGCGATCGCCACCGCGAGGCGCCGGCGGCGGGCCGGCGGGGCGCTCTGGACGTGGGACTCGGCCAGCGCCAGCTGAGCAGCCGCTTCCTCCAACCGGCCCTGTGCGAGCTCAACCGCCGCGTGAGCCAGCGCCAGCTCAGGATGATCGACTGATCGCCCCGGCCGGGAAGGACGCGCAGCAGCGCGGCGATCGTGCCCTCCTGCCCGTCGAGCGTCAAACTGAACAAGTGGTCTGCGAGCAGCCGCGCCGCGTCCGGCCAGTCGCCGGCCGCGAGCATGTGTCGCACCGCCTCGACGACGTCGCCGTGATCGGCGAACCACCGTGCGGCCCGACGATGGAGGTCAGGAACCTCATCGGCCAGCCTTCGGCGGAGCTCCAGGCGCAGGAAATCCGCCAGCAGCTGGTGGTAGCGAAACCACGTGCGCTGAGCGTCGAGCGACACGACGAACGCGTTGGCGTCCTCCAGCTCGAGCAGCATCTGCTCCGAGCCGGAACGGCCCGCCAGCAGGTCGGCGAGCTCACCGTTCACCCGGTCGACAAGCGAGGTTCGCAACAGCATGCTCTGAACCTCGATCGGTTGGCGTTCGAGCATCTCGGCCATCAGGTACTCCCCGATCGCCCTGTCGGTGCCGGAGAACTCGGCTACGAAGCGCTCGGGATCCGGATGACCGCTGAGCGAGATCACCGCCAACCGCAGGCCGGCCGCCCAACCCTCCGTGCGCCGGTACAACGCGGCGGCGCCGGCGTCGGACAAACCGATCCCGGACGCGGCAAGCAGTTCGCGCGTCTCGCTCTCGGTGAACCGCAGATCGCCGGCCCGGATCTCCGCGACCTCGTCGGCAAGCCTGAGCCGGTGCAGCCTGATCGGCGGATCCCGGCGAGACGACAGCACCACCCGCGCAGAACTCGGAAGAACCGCCAGCAAATGCTCGAGCTGCGCGAGGGCGTCGGCCGATCTCAGCTCGTGGAGATCGTCGACGATCAGCACGACGGGTTCGAGCAGCTCGGCCAACTCCGAACGGACCATGTCGACCAACCAGTCGCCGTCAACCCCAGCTGATGCGGAAGATTGCATCTCAGGATCGATCGACGCTGCCGGACTGCGGAGCTGCATCCAAGACCGCGGCCCAGAACCGCTGCGCATCCTGCTCGTCGCGGTCGACGGACACGAACGCGACGCGACGAATGTCGGTCGAGCGGTCGGCCCATGCACGCAACAGCGAGGTCTTCCCACTTCCCGGCGGCGCCGAGATGACCGTGATCCGCTTGGTCAGAGCGCGGTCCAGCGTCTGGAGCAGCTCCTGCCGCACGAGCATGCCCAGGGCGACCGAAACATCGGTTGAGAGTGCCTCCGGGTTCCCTTCGCGCCGCGTCGTTGTCGAGCCGATCATGCTCTCCCCACGGTCGAATCCGTTCGATGAGGTTAGTAGCCCGGGAGCGCCGCACGCTCGAGGTCGGGGGGAGCGCATCGAGCTGGCGTGGCCCGAATCACTCTCCGGACAACATCTTCATCCACCTGCCCGACCACGACGCGCTGATGCTCGTCGACATCGTCAATCCGGGCTGGGCGCCGGTCTGCGAGAGCGACCTCACCGAGGACGTGCCCGGCTGCATCGAGGCCGCGGATACCGTCCAACCGTGAGCCCGACAGAGGGAGCACATTAGGTGTCGGGCCGACTCTCAGGAAAGGTGTGCGTCATCACGGGCACGGGCGCCAGCATGGGCCACGCAACTGCGGTCGCGTTCGCTCGCGAGGGCGCGTCGGTCGCCGGCTGTGACCTCAACGTCGGTGCCTCGGAGGCCACCGTCGAAAGCGAGAGCAGGGGATTCGCGCCAACTCGATCTCCCCGGGCCTGATCGAAACGGGCGCGACGCGAGAACAGCTCAAGGACCCAGAGTGGGCGAGCGATATGCTCGACAAGACGCTGCTGGGTCGCCTCGGCCGGCCGGAAGAGGTCGCGAACGTCGCAATGTTCCTCGCCTCAGATGAGAGCTCCTACGTCACAGGCGTCGACATCGTGGTCGATGGCGGCATGAAGGTCTGGTGACCGCTCAGGCATGACCCGAAAGACTGACACCCGGCTGCGCCGGACGGCAGCTGTCGCCGATCCCACGGCGCGCGAGTTCCTGCGCCAGGCAGATCCGGTGCTCGCGCGGGTCATCGATGCGCACCCGGACTTCCATCCGCGGGCGTGGATCGATGAACTTCCTCCGTTCGACGCGTTCGGGACGCTCGTCTTTCAGGTCATCGGCCAACAGCTGTCGGTCAGCGCGACGCGGACGATCCTGGCCCGCTTACAGGAACGCTTCGGCGGACACATGCCGTCGCCGGCGGAGCTGCTCGCCGCGGACCCCCAAGAACTCCGCGCCAGCGGCATGTCGACGCGGAAGGGCGCCACCCTCCGGGCCCTCGCCGAACTTTTCGTGGACGGGCGCCTGAGCGACAAGGCGTTGGCCCGCATGACGGACGACGAGATCGAAGCAACCCTGACCGAGGTCCCGGGCATCGGGCCCTGGACGGCACACGGCTTCCTGATCTTCGCTCTCGATCGGCCCGACGTCCTCCTCTCAGGCGACCTCGCGTTGCGGCGCGCGGTCGAGCGGGCCTACGAATTCGACCACCTTCCAACCGAGGACGAGATGCTCCAGCTCGCGGAGCGCTGGCGACCGTATCGGAGCCTTGCCGTGAGCTACCTGTTCGCGTCCGAATTCGAGAATGGCTCCGGCTCTGGAGCAAACTAACCTGATCGAAGGACTCGACCGTGGCGCCACCATGACCCGCTTGACGACGACCCAGGGCGTGGAGCACCCGGAGGGGCCGATCTCAAGAGACGCTTCGGTCGCTCGGGGCGTGCTCGACCGGGATGACCTCCTCCAGCTCCTGGATCGCGCTGTGACCAAACGGGTGACGGTGATCTCGGCGCCGCCGGGGAGTGGGAAGACCTCGCTGTTGCGGTCGTGGGCTGACCGCTCGGCCGATCTTCGCCGCGTCGCGTTCGTGTCCGTCGACCGCGACCAACAGAATGCGCAGCGGTTCTGGGACGCCGTCCTGGACGCGATCCGCAGCCCGGGGGGCTCGATAGATCGTGACACGCAACCTGCCGCGACCGCTGCCCTGGACACCGACCAGGTGGTCGACAGAGTCGTGTCGGAGGTCACCGAGCAAGTCGAACCTGTCGTGCTGATCATCGACGATCTTCACGAGCTGAGGTCGGGCGACGCGCTTACCCAGCTCGAGCGTTTGCTCGCGGTTCTGCCGAGCTCCGCGCGCGTGGTGCTGTCATCTCGCCGGGATCCGCGGATCAGGCTGCACCAGTTCAGGCTCGCCGACGAGATCGCCGAGATCCGGGCCGGCGATCTACGGTTCACCGAGCGCGAGACGCGCGAACTGCTTGCTAGCTCCGAGATCGGTCTGTCCGACGGCGGGGCCGCGGCGTTGCACCGGCGCACGGAGGGTTGGGCGGCTGGCCTGCGCCTCGCGGTGATCTCGCTCAGCGGCCACCCGGATCCGGAGCGTTTCGTGGCTGAGTTCTCGGGCACCGACAGGGCGATCGGGGAATACCTGATGGCCGAGATGCTCGAACGCCAACCGAGCGAGGTCCAGAGCATGCTGTTGCGAACCTCGCTTGTCGACCGGCTGAACGGTGAACTCGCCGACCTGCTCGCCGGCCGCTCGGGCTCGGAGCAGATGCTGCTGGAACTCGAGGACGCCAACGCGTTCGTCGTGTCGCTCGACGCTCAGCGCACGTGGTTTCGCTACCACCAGCTGCTGGCGGACTTCCTGCGCCTGGAGCTCCGCCGGACGTTGTCCGATGAGGTTCCTGACCTCCACCGCCGGGCCGCGCAGTGGTTCGCCGACCACGGGGACGTCGTCGAGGCCGTGCGACACACGCTGGCGGGCGGCGACTGGCCCGATGCGGCCCGGCTTGTCGCAGACCACTCGTTCAGGTGGGTGCTCGACGGGCAGGCGGGAACGATCGATGCGGTGCTGCAGGCGTTTCCTGAGGGCGCATCAGCCGATCATCCTGACCTGGCGCTAGCTCACGCGGCAGCTGAGCTGAACCAGGGACGGCTGGAGGAGGCGGCTGCTCAGCTGGCGCTGGCCGAGTCTTACGTCCAGAGCGCTCCGCCGGCTCGCCGCCGGCGCCTCGCGGTGGCGATCGCGTCTCTGCGGTTGGCGATGGCACGGCGTAGCGGTCAGTTCACGGAGGTAATCGAGCAAGTGAAGCTGCTCGAGGCTTCCGTCTCTCAGACGAATCGACCGAACCGACGGCGATGGGTAGTGAGCTCCGCGGAGTTGCGCTGCTGAATCTCGGGATCGTCGAGACGTGGTCCGGGCGACTCGCCGACGCCGAGCGGCACCTCTCCGAGGGAGCCGCGCTCGCCCGGACGATCGGCCGACCCTACCTAGAGGTCGCGTGTCGCGCCCATCTAGGTTTCCCGTCAAAGGTGGTCTCGGTCGCGACCGCACGCGAGCGCGGCCGTCAGGCGGTAGCCCTCGCCGAGCGCTACGGCTTGGATGATCGGCCGATACTCGCGCCCGCGCTCGGGGCGGTTGGCGGCATGGCAGATCTGGATGGGCGAGTTCGACGAGGGAGAGCGCTGGCTACGCCGCGCCTGGGAGGTCGCCGATCCACACGTCGACCCGGCCACCGCAGTGCTTCTGCACGTGGCGATGGGCATGCTGCACGCCGGTCGCGGGCAACATCAATCGGCATTCGAAGAATTCGCGGCGGCGGCGCGAGCGCAGTCGCTACTCACGGGTGTGCACGCCCTCGCTCCGCGGATCACGGGATGGCTCGCCGCCACGCAGGCTCGCCTTGGGATGCGAGATGAGGCGCGCGCAACGCTCACCGGATTCTCCGCCGAGCCCGGGCAAATCGGTGCCATTTACGACGGGCAAATGGGTGCCATTTACAACGCTCGTGCAGTGATCTGCCTGGCGGACGGGGACCCCGCTGCGGCCTTGGACGCGCTCGGGGGTGTGTTGGACATCACGCCCCCGGTCGTCCCCGCCTTCACACTCGTTGAAACGCATCTGCTCGCTGGCATCGCGCACCTATACCTGGGGGATCGAAGCGCCGCCGCTGCCGCAGCCGAGGCAGCGCTCGCGGCCGCCGAGCCGGACCGGCTGATCTTCCCGTTTGCAATGACCCAAGCGGCGCAGGTGCTCGACGTACTCCCGCGTCACGAAACGGCTCACGGCGCCCTGCTCGCCGACATCGTCGACCTGCTGCGAGGCGAGCCCGCCCGGAGCGTCGACCGTGAGCCCCTAACGCAACTGGAGGAGCTCAGCCCGAGCGAGCTCCGCGTACTGCGATATCTGCCGACAAATCTGACGCGGCCCGAGATCGCGCGAGAGCTCTACGTCTCGATCAACACGGTCAACACGCACATCCGCAATATCTACTCCAAGCTCGGCGCGCGCGATCGCTCCTCCGCCGTTCAAAACGCACGCGAGCTCCGTCTCCTGTCAACCGGCCGCCACTAACGTCGCCGAAGTAGCGCGAGCCCCGTCGGGCGCGCAATCACCAGATTCCGGCGTCGCCGGCTCACTAGATCGAGCTGGATGATGATCGCGTGGCCACAGTGCCGGGCTTGTACACGATCCGAATAAAGGGCCGGCTCGGAGCTACCGCCCTATCTGCCTTTCCCTCGATGGTGCCTGAGCTGAAGGGCAGCGAGACGGTGCTGACCGGCTTGCTCGAGGATCGGTCGGCGTTGTTCGGCGTCCTTGCGCAGATCGAGGCGCTGGGCCTCGAACTGCTCGAAGTCCGCCAAATCCCGGCGGGACCGACATCGCATGGATCGGGCGACGACCGACGAGCGCATGGCGTGTGAGGCTAAGCGCACATCGCAGCCGTAAAGGCTCTGGCTGAGCGCCCGCCGGAGGAGGGTCGCTGGAGAATCACCATCATCTGGTGAGGACAGCTCACCTGGGTCGGGACGATCGTGCAGCCGGTGCAACAGCCCCCGCAGGTTCCGCTCGAGGGAGGTCCCAGATGAAGCTT
This sequence comes from uncultured Solirubrobacterales bacterium, assembly GCA_963826395.1. Taxonomy (GTDB): domain Bacteria; phylum Actinomycetota; class Thermoleophilia; order Solirubrobacterales; family Solirubrobacteraceae; genus Palsa-465. The sequence continues at coordinate 139,274 of CAWGWP010000005.1, forward strand.
GTCGTCAACGGCGCCGACGTGGAGGTTGATGATCGGCACGCCAAGACCCCGTTGTTGTGGGTACTGCGGGACGTGTTGGGTATGCATGGCACGAAGTTCGGTTGTGGAGCCGGTTTCTGCGCGGCGTGCACGGTTTTGATCGATGGTCGCAATCAGAAGTCGTGTCAGACCGCGACCGAGCGCGCGGTGGGGAAGGCGGTCACGACGGTCGAGGGGGCTTCGGGCCCGGTTGTCGATGCGGTCCGTGACGCGTGGCACCAGCGCAACGTCGTGCAGTGCGGGTATTGCCAGGGGGGCCAGACGCTGGCCGCGGTGGCGCTGCTCGGGTCAGACCCGGCTCCGGATGACGCGAAGATCGATGACTGGATGAGCGGGAATCTGTGCCGTTGCGGGACGTATCCGCGGATCCGAGCGGCGATCCACGAGGCGGCTGGGACCCTGGCCGCGGGCACCGACCCCGGTCCGCTCACGGCGCCCCCGGAGCCGGAGGTCGAGCGACTGACCCCTGAGGAGGCGGCTGACCCGGTGCATCCGTACGTACGTGTGCGTGACGACGGGACGATCATCGTGTTCTGCACCCAGCTCGAGATGGGTCAGGGGGTCCACACGGGGTTCGCGACGCTGGTAGCGGAGGAGCTCGACGCGGATTTTGAATCGGTTCGCGTCGTCAACGCTGCCAACGGAGTCGGGCCGGCCGGCGACGTGTACGGCAACCCGGACATTGGTGGGGCGTTTCAGCTCACCGGCGCGTCGAATTCGATGAAGGGATCCTTCGTGCGCTACCGGCAGGCGGGCGCGCGGGCGCGGGCGCGGCTAGTGGCGGCTGCGGCGCAAGCGTGGCACGTGCCGGCGGCGGAGGTCGAGGTGGAGCGCGGGGTGCTCTCTCACGCGAGCGGCCGACGCGCGATCTTCGGAGAGCTCGCCGCCCAGGCTGAGTTACTGCCCGCTCCTGAGGATGTGCGGCTGAGGGACCCGTCCGAGTTCAAGCTGATCGGACGCGAGGGGCGGCTGCGCGTCGATGCCCCCGGGAAGATCCTTGGCCAGACGTCCTTCACGATCGACGTGAGCCTCCCCGGGATTCTGACCGCCGTCGTGCTTCACCCGCCGCGGTTCGGAGCGACGGCCGCCTCGGTCGACGATCAGGCGGCGCTGGCCGAACCGGGCGTGATCGCGGTCGTCCCGATCGAGGAGGGCGTGGCCGTGGTCGGCGAGACCGTCGCCGACGCCCAACGCGGTTTACACGCCCTGAACGTAACCTGGGATGACTCGGGTGAGCGGCGCAGCTCCAGCGAGCTTTTGGCCGAGCACCTGCGGCTGCTCGAGTCGGGCGACAAGGCGGTGATCTCGCGTGACGACGGCGACGTCGACCAGGCGCTCGCGGGCGCGGAGACGACGATCGACGCGACCTACACGCTTCCGTATCTGGCGCACGCCGCGATGGAGCCCAACAACGCCGCCTGTCTGAGGCGCGACGACGGCACCCTCGAGGTATGGGCGAGCACCGAGTCCCCGGAATACACGCGGATGGCGGCCTCCGAAGCGGCCAGCATCGACAAGGACCAGGTCGAGGTTCACGTTACGTTTGCCGGAGGTTCGTTCGGCCTGCACAGCACCTCCACCCACGATCCCACCACCGAGGCCGTGCACGTCGCCCGGGCGCTCGACTGGAAGCACCCCGTCAAGGTCCAGTCGCTGCGCGAGGAGGACTTCAAGACCGGCCGCTATCGCGCGATGGCCGTGCACCGCGTCCGCGCGGGCGCCGACGCCGCCGGGCGATTGACGGCGATCCACCACGAGATGGTCGCCGAACCGACCTCACCGAACATGCCATACGTCCGCGACCAGCTCTTCACCGGCGGCGTTGACTACATGACGGTCACCGGCGTCGCCGACGGCCCATACGCATTCCCGAACTTCCGGCTTGCCTCGACCAACTTCGAGTCGGGCGTGCCGATCATGGTCTGGCGCTCGGTCGGCAACTCCCACACCGAGTTCGCGCGCGAGTCGGCGATCGACGAGCTCGCGACCGTCGTTGGTCGCGACCCCGTCGACCTCCGACGCGAGCTGCTCGCCGAGAACCCCCGGACCCTCCGCCCGCTGGAACTCGCCGCCGAGCGCTCTGGCTGGGGATCGCCCATGCCGGAAGGCATGGCCCGGGGGATCGCGGGCTCGAGCTTCCTCAGCCACAGCGCCCAGGTCACCGAGATCTCACTCGATGACCGCGGACGCGTCCATATCGACCGGATCGTCTACGCGCTCGACTGCGGCATCCAGGTCAACCCCGACCTGATCCGCGCCCAAGTCGAAAGCGGACTGCTGTTCGGCCTGAGCGCCGCCGCCTGGGGCGAGGTGATCCTCGGCGACGATGGCGAGATCGTCACCCAGAACTTCGACCGCTACCCGGTCGTGCGAATGCGCTCGGTCCCCACGATCGAGATCCACCTGATCGAGTCAACCGAACCACCGACCGGCGTCGGCGAGGTCAGCGTCCCATCCACCGCACCGGCCCTGACCAACGCAATCGCCGCCCTCACCGGCACACGAATCCGCCAACTCCCCATCAACAACACAATCAAGATCGCCTAAGAGGAACCATGGCCGAAGTCAACATCACCCCCACCGAAGACGGCCCCTACCTCGTCTCCGGGCCGGTGACCCTGACGGCGCCCGACGGGCGCGTGATCGAACACCCCGACCCCATGACCATCTGTCGCTGCGGCCACTCGAGCAACAAGCCGTTCTGCGACGGAACCCACGCCACGATCGACTTCGACGGAACCCTGGCGAACTGATCGCAGCGCCCCGCGCAGGACGCGCGATCCGGTCATCCGCGTTCTCGGTATCAGCGGCTCTCGCCAAGAATCAGCGCCGCGCGTCATGACTCCTAGCGATCACATCCGCAGGATTTTCGCCACGTTCGACGCGAAGGATGTCTCGGCGCTGGCGGCTTTCATGACCGGCGATGTTCGCCTGCGCCTGGGCAACGCAGAACCGGTCCAGGGCAAGTCCGCGTTCGTCGAGGCGGTCAGCGCGTTCCTCGCTTCTGTCGCGGGCTTTCGGCATGAGGTACTGAACGTCTCGAGCGACGCGGACGCCTTAATCGCCGAGTTCGGCGTGCACTACACCCGCCTCGACGGGGGCGAGGTCACGATTCCCTGCTGCAACTTGTTCCGGCTCCGGGACGGCCTGGTTGCCGAGTACCGCAGCTACATCGACGCCACGCCCGTATACACCTAACACGGTTGTGAGCGGTGTCGACCTCCACCCCTCGATACTTGCAACGTGAGCTCGTACACACCGTCCCAGCCAGAGCAGGTGGACGCTTCCAAAGCGCGCCGCAGCCTGCGCAACGGGTTCATCACGCTGGTCCTGGGTCTCGCGCTGGCTGTCGGGCTGCTGCTGGCAGTCCCCGGGCTCAAGGGGGTGGCGACCACGGTGTCGCACTTGAAGGCGCAATGGGTTGTGATCGCTGTCCTGCTCGAGGTTCTTTCGTGCGCCAGCTACGTGGTGGCCTTCCTTCAGGTGTTCGAGCGGGCGCCGCTGCGCGTCGGGGCCAGGGTGGCGCTCAGCGAGGAGGCGTTCGGGGCGGCGGTGTCGCTGGGGGGCGCGGGCAGCCTGGCGGTGGGCGCGTGGCTGATGGTCGAGCGGGGCGCGCCTGCGCGGCGGATCGCCGAGCGCTCAGCGGTGCTGTTCCTGTACACGAGCGCGATCAACGTGATCACGCTGATCCTGGCCGGCCTAGGCCTGTTCCTCGGCCTCCCCGGTCCTAGCAACCCTCTGCTCAGCATTGTGCCGGCGGCGGTCGGCGCCCTAGTGCTGATGCTGTTCCTGCTGTTGCCGCGCTACGTCGACCGCATCGTCCGGCGGGTGCAGCCGGGCCGGCTGCACACGTTTCTGACCGAAACGGCGGCCAGCGTACGCGACACCAAGCGAGTGACGTTTCATCCCGACTGGCGGATCCTCGGCGCGATCGGCTACCTCTGGTTCGACATCGCGGTGCTGTTCGCGTGCTTTGCCGCCGCCGGCCAGCTGCCGCCGCTGGCCCCGGTGGTGTTGGCGTACCAGATCGGCTACCTGTCGAACTTCATCCCGGTGCCGGGCGGCATCGGCGTGCTCGACGGCAGCCTGATCGGCATGCTCGTTCTCTACGGCGTCGGCGGGACGGTGGCCACGGCGGCCACGCTCGCCTACCACGCGATTTCGCTGTGGGTCCCGGCCGTGTGGGGAACGATCGCGTTCGTCCTGCTGCAGAAGACCAAGAGGCAGCCGATCGTTCTGCGCAACCCACCCGAGGAACTACGGGTCAAGCCCGACTGATCCACGGTCGCCCAAGCCCTCGGCAAGACCCGCTTCGTCCACACAGGCCTTCGCCCCTCGTGCGGGAATTCCGTCTACTCCGCAGCGTGTATGGCGATGGCATGCCGGTCTGCCGACAGTCCTGCCTGCTACGGAGCCTCCGCTCGGTGCTCTTCGAGCCCGCAAGCCGATTCTGGCCGCTGCAACGAGCCGAGGGCGGCATCTTCCTCGCGCTCTCCGTTGCGTGCCTCTTCATTACCGCGCTGCAGCAGCTTCCGGCCCGCCAGCGGGCTGCGCTTTTGCTCCGCGACGTGCTGGGCTTCCGGGCCGCCGAGGTCGCGAACATGCTCGACAGCAGCGAAGAGGGCGTGAAGAGCGCACTGAAACGGGCGCGAGCAACCCTCGAGCATGTTCACCGGGCGCGAAGTCGCGGGCGAGCCCCCGAGCCCAACTCGCCGCGCGAACGAGAGCTCGTACGGCGATTCTCTGAGGCTTGGATTGCCGACGACATCGACGGGGTCGTCGCGCTCCTCACCGACGACGCCTGGGTCACAACGCCACCCTCGCCACTCGAGTACCAGGGACCGGTGGCCATTCCACGCTTCTTGCGGGAGATAGAGGCCTGGCGCGGAGGGCGCCGCTACCGGCTGGTGCCGACCCGCGCCAACACCGAGCCCGCATTTGGCTGCTAGCGCAGCGATCAGCACGAACCGGTCGCCCACGCCGTCGGGCTGCTTGTCCTGACGTTCGAAGGCGAGCGAATCGCCGTCATAACCAACTTCATCGACAGCAGTGTCCTGCCGAGGTTCGGGCTCCCACGGATCCTGCGCAACTAACACCATGCAGCAATAACGCGGCGGGCGCCGGCGGACGACCTCCATCCGCCGAACGACAGGCGGCTCGTCCGACCGCGGCTCTACCTTGGGGAACGGATGTTCCCCTCCTTGTCAGCAGCGAACCCGAGCGAGGTGCGCTGGCTCGAACAGTTGAATCCCGAGCAGCGGGCGGCGGCGACTCACGCTGATGGCCCGCTGCTGATTCTGGCGGGCGCCGGTACCGGGAAGACCATGACCCTGTGCGCGCGCGTGGCGTGGCTGGTGGCCGAAGGCGCCACGCCGGAGCGGATCATGCTGCTGACGTTTACTCGTCGGGCGGCGCGCGAGATGCTTCAGCGCACGCGTGCGCTCGTCCCGTTGCCGTCTGGCTCGCAGGGTGTGCTCGGGGGAACGTTTCACTCGGTGGCGCATCGCTTCGTTCGCCTGCATGCCAGCGCGCTCGGGCTGGCACCGGGGTTCGGGGTCCTGGACGCCGGCGATGCGGCGGATCTGATCGATCTGATCCGCGAGGAGCACGGGCATGCGCAGAGCAAGCGTCGCTTCCCCAAGAAGAGCACGTTGCTCGACATCTACTCGCGCACAGTCAACGCTCAGCAGCCGCTGAGCGCCGTGGTGGCCGAGAGCTTTCCGTGGTGCGAGGAGCACGTCGATGCGTTGGCCGCGCTGTTCAAGGCATACGCTCCGCGCAAGCGGACGCTCGGCGTGCTCGATCTCGACGATCTCCTGCTCTACTGGCGGGCGCTCGTCGTCGACGACGTGGCAGGGCCGACGATCGAGGATGCGTTCGATCACCTCCTGATCGACGAATACCAGGACGTCAACGGGCTGCAGGTGGAGATCGTCCGGGCACTCCGCCGTCGTCGGCGCGAGGTCACCGCGGTCGGCGACGACTTGCAGGCGATCTACGGCTGGCGCGCCGCTTCGGCCGAGCACATCCTGCAGTTCCCGGGCCACTTTCCCGAGGCCACGGTGGTCACGCTCGAGCGCAACTACCGCTCAACCCAGCCCGTCCTCGACGTTGCCAACGCGCTAGCCACCCAGGCAAGCCGCGCGTTCCCCAAGCGCCTGCGCACCGAGCTTCCGAACGGAAGGGCGCCCGAGCTGATCTTCTGCCGCGACGAATCGGCGCAGGCCGCGGAGGTCTGCGACCGCGTTATGGAGTCGCGCGAGCAGGGAATGGACCTTCGCGACCAGGCAGTCCTGAGCCGCACTTCGCACGACACGGGGTTGCTCGAGCTCGAGCTGACCCGGCGGCGAATCCCGTTCGTCAAGTACGGCGGGTTGCGGTATCTCGAGGCCGCGCACGTAAAGGACCTGGTCGCGCTTCTACGGCTGGCGGACAACCCCGCCGACGAGATTTCCTGGTTTCGCCTCTTGCAATTGCTGGAGGGCGTCGGACCGGCGACCGCCAGACGCGTCCTCGACCGGATCGTGGCGCCGGGCGACAGCGACTGGATCAGGACGTGGCCGAAGGCGCGTGCGCAGCTCCCTGCGGCCGCGCGCGAGACCGCCGACCCGTTGGTGGCCGCGCTTCACGAGACCCGCGGGGAGCCACGCGCCGGCGTTCGCGCGCAGCGGCTACGGGACGCGCTCGCTCCCCTGATCGAGGCCCGATACCCCGACGGACCGGTCCGCTTGGCGGACCTCGAACAGCTGGTCGCGGCCGCGCGCGAGCACCGCGGCGAGCTGCGGCACTTCGTCGGCGAGCTGGTCCTCGACCCACCGCAATCGAGCGCCGATCTCGCCGGACCGCCGCACCTCGACGAGGACTACCTCGTGCTCTCCACGATCCACTCCGCCAAGGGCCTCGAATGGCACGCCGTCCACGTGATCGCCCTGTACGACGGGAACGTCCCGGCCGACATGTCCGCCGGCTCGAAGGAGAGCATCGACGAAGAACGCCGGCTGCTCTACGTCGCGATCACCCGCGCTCGCCGAGCGCTTCACCTCTACGTGCCGGTCCGCTACTACCACCGTCCCAACGGCAGCGGTGATGTCCACGGCTACGGCAAACCCTCACGCTTTCTCACCGACGATGTTCAGCAGCTATGCCGGGTCAGCCGCCCCAGCGAGCAACTCGGGCAGCTACAAGCGGCGGCCGGTCGCGAACACCAAATCGCGGTATCGGTCGACGCGCTGTTCGACTAGCGCGCTCGAACGCCGCCGAGCGCTTGATCGGTCCGACGTGTCGCGACCGTGCGCACCGTCTCGATGAACGCCGCGACCCGCGGGATCAGAGCTCCAGCTCGCCAGGCGAGCGATACCAAGGCGGGTTCGGCGTCATCGACTGGCACGTAGGCGACGTCGCTGCGGGGGTAGTGGCGCGCGACGGCCGAGGGCACGAGGCACACGCCGGGCCCGGCCGCCACCAACGTGAGGATCTCCAGCACGCCCCTACTCTGTGCGGCAACGCGTCCGGGGAGCCCATGACGGCGCTGCTCGGCAAGCCACCTCGGTGGCCGGGGACCGTCGTCGCACGCGACCGGATTGGTGATGAAGCTCTCCTCGATGAGGTCGGCAAACGTCACCGACTCGCGCCCGGCAAGAGGATGGGAAGTTGCCAGCGCGACAAGACGCGGCTCTTGCGCGATCACCTCGACCTCGAGCTCCGTCTGCCCAGGCTGGAGCCGCGCGAAGGCGACATCGACCTCGCCATGGAGGATCGCGTCCATGCTCCCGAGTGGGAGCTCGCGGACGGAGACTTGAAACGCCGGCTGGTACTCGCCGAATGCCCTGAGCACGTCCGGCAGGAGGTCGCTGCCGGCCGAGCCGTAGAAGCCGACCGTGAGTCGCGGGGCCCCGGCGGCGCGGCTCGTCTGGATCGCGTGCTGGGCTTGGCTGAGGGTCTTGCGCCCTTCGCGCAGCAGCGCTTCACCAGCGTCGGTGAGGTGCACGTTGCGGCTGTTGCGCTCCAGGAGCATGACTCCAAGCTGGCCCTCGAGGCGCCGAATCTGCTGGCTGAGGGAGGGTTGGGCGATATGCAACCTCTCGGCTGCGTGGCCGAAGTGGAGCTCCTCGGCGACCGCGATGAAGTACTCGACGAGTCGAAGGTCAAGCCGTTCGATAGGCGCAGCCTACTAATGCGTGGTCAACTGGTCTTGGACTTCGCGCCGCCGACGGCAGATTCTTATCGCGGAACGGGTTCGCAGTTACTCGATGACCGGGCCCCCCGCGAATCCAAGGACATCCGGATGATGAGGAGGTCGACAGGTGCCAGAGGCAAGCGCAGCGTCGGCGACGCGCCCGACGTTGTCGGGTGAAGCGTCGCGGTTGATGATCGACGCCGCCGTCGCCGAGGCGAAGGCGATGTCGGTGCCGGTGACGGTGGTCGTCGTCGATGAATCGGGGGTGACCAAGGAAATGCTGCGGATGGACCAGGCGCCGTTGGTGAGCCTCCAGACCGCGATCAACAAGGCGTATGCGGCCGCGGCGATCGGGATGCCGCCTGACGATTTCTTTTCGGCGATCGAGTCCGACGCTGCCGCCGTCGCCGAGTTCGGGACGCGGCCGGGGTTGGCGCTGATCGCCGGTGGGCTCCCGGTGGTGGTTGACGGGCGGGTGGCGGGTGCGATCGGGGTGGCTGGTGCCATGACGGGCGCCGAGGATCGACGCATCGCAGAGGTCGCGATCGAGAAGGCCGCTGGTTGAGGGCAGTCGATCAGGCCGCCCTCGGCGTCGGGCGCGGAGCCGCTCCGTGTTCGCGAGCCCGCGGTCGCGAAACGCATCGCCACGATCGTCTCAAGCCTGGAACGCGCCGAAAGTGCCGCGTCGGGTTCGTGCTCGCGGCTGCTCCCTCACTCGCCTCGAACTCTCCACTGAAGAGGCCAGCGCGAGCACCCGTGCACCAGGCGAGCTCGATGCTGCGGTGGCACCGCCGGGGCGAGGCCACGGGCCGCTCGCGCCCGTGAGCGGGTCAGCCGGCGGCTGGGTTCCGCAGTTCGAGCGTGAGCGACGAGGGCGCGCTGCCTGAGCGCTGGATCGCGTAGACGCCGCCGGCCAGCTCGGGGAGCTTTGCCGGGAGCGGCGTCAGGTGGGGCGTATCGGTCGTTGAGAGGGTAAGTCGCAGCCGGTCTCCCGCGGCGATCGTCGCGAGCGTCGGGAAGATCTCGATCTGGTACTCGGTGACTGTCCCAGGGGTGACTGGGCTCGCCGATGCGGAGGTGTAGGGGTGGTAGGGCAGCAGCGTCATGCCGTCCGCCGTCCACGAGCGGCTTTGGTCCACTGCCCGCAGCGATCCAAGCAGCGCGCCCTCGGTCAGGGGGTACGAGGAGCCGTCCGGAGTGACATCCTCCAGCTCGGCGACCAGCTCGGTCTCTGGCGTCGTAGAGCTTGCGTAGATCGTGGCCGTGACGGGACCGGCCACCGCCTCAGAGCTCGTGAACGGGGCCGAGGTGTAACCGATCGTCCACGGGCCGCTCTGCGAGAGAGCGTCGTTGTCTGCGCACGGAGCCAGTAGGCCGGCGGAGTGAGCCGGGATCGAGATGCCACCCATCGACCATTGGTCGATCGGCCGTCCGCACGGGTTTCCGGACGGGCTCCAGGTGATCGTGTCGGCCGTGGTGAGGGGCGGGGGAGCCGTGGGCGTCAGCGCGTTGCCCGCGCCGAGGTAGAACTGTGTGGGGGTGGCGCCGGTGAATGGGTAGGTCGTGGTCTCATCGAACTGACCGGTACCGAGGTCGTAGTAATGCAGTGGCGTGGGTGTCCGCGCCATGCCGGTTCGCTCGTGCTTGAGCCAGGTGTCAAACCACTCGAGCTCGAGCGGATCGACGTCGACGCTCGAGCCATTGAGGTGCTCCCATGGCCCGACGATCAGCTGGTAGCGGCCCGTCGTTCTCTGGCCGGGGAGCATCGGCGCGGTCGTGCTGCGGCCGAGCCACGCGTTCTGTAGCTCCGCGTAGTTGATCGGCTCCCCGCGCTGGAAGATGTCGAACTCGCCGCCGACGAGGTACGCCGGAATCTGGTCGGCCACGACCCGGTGGATCACGTTCTGCGGATTGCGGGCCTGCCAGTACGCCTGGTCGTAGGCCTGGTCGCCGCCCTCCAGAACGTTCGCCGTCGTCGCCGCGTGGTAGCTGGCAAGACCATTCACGTGGTCGGACTCGATGCCGGCCAGATCGAAGAGCAGCGCCGGGTCACTCGCTGTGTCCACGATCGGATTCGTCGTGTTGTCCCCGGCCGTCAGGCCAAGATAGGTCTCGCTGAACTCGAAGTCGAGCAATCCGCCCATGAACGACGTGTCTCGATAAAGATCGTTGCCTGTGACCATCGGGAAGATCGCCTTCAGCGGCGAGTGCCGGCCGACCGAGCCCGCAAGCAGCATCTGATCGATCCCCAGATAGGACGGCCCGTAGGTTCCGACCCGCCCGTCCGAGTGCGGGAGGTGTGCCGCCCAGTCGAGGACTCTGATCGCGTCTCGCTGCTGGATCGGATCGAACAGGCCCCAGCTGCCGTTCGAGTCACCGGTGCCACGAACGTCCTCGACGACCTCGATGTAGCCACGCTCCGCGAGATAGTTATCGGCACCCCCGGTGGCGGCCCCGCCCGAGGACGAGGAGGCCGAACCCGGGCTGCTCGAACCGCCCTGCCCCTTGCCGTAAGGGGTCATTGTGAGCAGAACCGGGAACGGACCGTGAGCCGGCTGGCCGGAGGTCCCCGTCGGGTAGATCTCGTTGACCCGGATCGTCGTGCCGTCCGCGCCCGCGAGCGCGATGTCGTTGATCGACGCGGTCCCATAGATCGCCTTCTGGGGCCTCCAGTTGCTGCCCGCTGAACTGGCCGAGATGACGCCTGGCGGGAGCTCGGGATTCAACCCGACCAGGGTTGACGGGGCGGACTCCACCGCCGGAGCCCCGGGCGGGGGTGGGGGGATCACCGCCGACGCCGGCGCCGCGATCACGCCGGCGCAGGACAGAGCGAATCCGCAGACGCTTACTACGGTCAGCCGGCGGCGCAGACGCCTGCGAGAACGAGTGCTCCCGCGCATCGCGCGCGAACGATTTTCGGACGACTCCCGCATCGACCTCTCCTCACCTTGGACTTCCTGGCGCTGCGCTTGGGGCTGCGACCAGCTCACACCCCTGCGGTGGTGATCGCGGCGCAACCGCGCGCGAGTGTAGTTGAACACGCCGCGTTCCCCAACATGCTGGTGTCGACGAGCGAATGAGTCGGTTCTGACTCCGGGGTCCCGCGTAGCGGCTGCGGCTATCTTCGGCGGAATGATTGGGATCGACGATGTGCGCGATGCCGCGCAGCGTCTGCGCGGCGTGGCGCATCGCACGCCGGTAATCACCTCTCGGTCACTGGATCAACTCGTTCGCAGCCGTGTTCTGCTCAAGGCCGAGCCTCTCCAGCGCACCGGCTCGTTCAAGTTCCGTGGCGCCTATAACAAGATCGCCTCGATCCCCGCTCGAGACCGCGAAAAAGGCGTCCTTGCGTTCTCGTCAGGCAATCATGCGCAGGCAGTTGCGCTAGCCGCGGGTCTGCTCGGGACGTCGTCGACGATCGTGATGCCCGCCGACGCCCCGTCGATAAAGCTAGAGGCGACACGCCAGTACGGAGCAGAGGTGATCACCTATGACCGTTACCGCGAAGAGCGAGAGCAGCTCGGCGAGCAGATCGCGGAAGAGCGGGGGTTGACGCTGGTACGTCCGTTTGACGATCCCCTCGTCATCGCCGGCCAGGGAACCGCGGCGCTCGAGCTGGTCGAGGATGTGGGTTTGCTGGAGGTGCTCCTGGCACCGGTCAGCGGGGGCGGATTGATCGCCGGCTGCGCCACGGCGGCGAAGTCGCTGTGCCCCGGTGTGCGTGTGATTGGCGTCGAGCCCGAGTCGGGCGACGATTACCGGCAGTCGCTTGAAGCGGGGCGGCGCATCGCGATCGACGTCCCCCTGACGATCGCCGACGCGTTACAGGTGACGACGCCCGGGGAGTTGACGTTCGCGATCAACCGGGAGCTGCTCGACGGGATCGTGACGGTCTCTGACGCTGAACTGATCGAAGCGATGCGGTTCGCATTCGAACGTCTGAAGCTCGTGCTCGAGCCGGGAGGGGCCGCGGCGTTGGCGGCGATATTGAGTCACAAAATCGCGGTGGAACCCGCGGCCCGCGTCGGGATCATCCTTTCGGGGGGCAATGCCGACCTCACACGCTTTTGCCGACTGCTGGCTGGTCAAGGCGACTGAGGCGGCGGGCGAGCGACATCAGGTCGTGAGTGAGGGGCGGACCGTTGCCCGGTGGCGCTGGCGGCGGACCGCGGCGTTTGGCGCGAGGGCCACCACGAACAGGCCGGCAAGCGCCAGCAGACCGCACGCCATCCGCAGCGAGGTGAGCTGAGCAACGCCGCCGATCAGCGGAGGTCCTGCGAGAAACCCGAGGTAGCCGAGCGAGCTCACCACTGAGAGCGCCGGACCTGTCGCGACGCCGGGCTCATCGGCGGCGGCGCGAAACAGCGTTGGGACGACGCCGGCAAGGCCGAGGCCAAGCGCGGCGAAGCCGGCAATCGCGGCAGCCCCAGTGGCCGGCGCCAAGCCGGCGGCGAACCCCAGACCCGCGAGCGTGCCGGAGCGTCGCAGCAGGCCGACGGCGCCCCACCGCGCCCACATTCGGTCGGCGACGACTCGTCCGGTGCCCATCGCGATGCTGAACACGGCGTAGGCGGTCGCCCCGAGCGCGGCCGAACCGGCGAGGTCGTCGCGCACGAGCTTCGCGCTCCAGTCCGAGGCACCGCCCTCGGCCATCAGGCAGAAGAAGCAGGCAGCGCCGAGTAGTGCGAGCCGGGTGGGGACGCGAGTCCAGTTCAACCTCGGCGCCAGCGCGTCGACGTCCTCGTCCTGGCTCATCAGTCGGCCGGCGGCGATCAACCCCACGATCCCGAAGAGCAGCGCGGCGACCGCCAGGTGTGGCAGCGGCGCGATACCGAGCGCGGCCGCGAGCGCGCCGAGACCCGCACCCGCGAAGCCGCCGAACGAGAACGCCGCGTGCAGCGACGAGAGGATTGGCCGGCTCAGGTGGCGCTCGATCGACACGCCTTGAGCGTTCATCGCGAGGTCCAGCGACGAGTTGGCCATGCCCACGACGAACAGCCCACCCGCGAGTGCCGCGACGCTGCGGGCTAGGGCCGGGAGCACGATCGCAGCCATTAGCGCGACTACCGAGATCTGGCAGAAGGTGCGGCTCGAGCGGCCTGGAAGCAGGCGCCCGACGAGCGGCATCGCCACCACGGCACCCACCGCGGGGGCGAGCAGCGCCAGACCGAGCACGCCGGTGCTGGCACCGACGCGATCGGACAGCGCCGGGATCCGCGAGGCCCAAGATGCAAACAGCGCGCCGTTGACGAAGAAGACGGCCGTGATCGCCGCGCGAGGGCTCACGCGTGTATTACGTCGATCCCGAGCGCGCGGTACGGCGCCAGGGCTTGGGCGTCGGCATCGGCGTCGGTCACGAGGCGCGTGACAGCGCTGAGCGGCGCCACGACAAATGGCATCGCCGTGCCTAGCTTGTCGTGATCGGCCAGCGCGACGACCTCCGCCGCCCCCTCGATCATCGCCGCCTTCACGTGGCGCTCCTCGAGATCCTCGGTCGTCACGCCGATCTCAGGGTGAAGGCCGCAGACGCCAAGGAATACGACGTCCGCCCGGACGATGCGCAGCGCCTCCAGCGCGACGGCTCCCACGGTCACGAGCGCGTTCGGACGCAGCCTGCCGCCGACGACCGTCACCTCGAGGCCCGGATGGTCCGCGAGCGCCAGTGCGATCGGCGGACTCGTCGTAATGACGTCTGCTCTCAGGTCGTCTCGCAGTGCCCGGGCGAGCTCGAGCGTAGTCGTGCCGCCATCGAGCAGCACGACCTGCCCGTCGCGGACAGATGCGGCAGCTCGGCGCGCGATCGACGCCTTCGCGACTCGCGCACGCCGCGCGCGAGTAGCAAACGGCGTGGCGTCGCCATGGCGAGGCAGCGCGCCGCCGTGGACGCGGCGCAGGAGCCCCGCTTCGTCGAGCTCTCGCAGATCACGCCGAATCGTGTCGGCCGATACCGCCAGCTCACCGGAGAGGTCGGCGGCGAGGACGCGTCCCTGCGTCCTCAGCTGGTCGAGGATCACGGATCGTCGCTCGTCCGTCAGCACGGTCGCAACTCTACACGTTTATGCCGATTTGTGCACGATTCTGCGGAAACATGCGGCTCGACACGCGGGCGGCCCGCCCACGCCGCGCCGTCTGCCCGGAGGTATGGGGCGGAAATCGACACCTCCGAGCCGGTCGGCGTGGTCGCCGGCCCGTGCCGCGCTCTACGCTTCCGGCAGGTGGAAGAGATCCAGGCAATCGGAGAGCTGCTCGCCCGGCGGACCGGCGAGGAGATGGCGCTGAATGACCGCTACCTCAACCCGCAGATGGGGCGCATCCTGCGAACGCTAGGGTTCGATAGGACCTGGGTCAGCGGCGACCGCGCGTACCTGATCGACGCCGACGGCGAGCGCTACCTCGACCTGATCTCGGGCTACGGCGTGTTCGCGCTCGGACGCAATCACCCGGACGTGATCTCTGCCGTCCACGAGCTGCTGGCCGCGAGAACCGCCAACCTGCCGCAGCTCGGGGTGACGCTCCTGAGCGGTGTCCTGGCCGAGCAGCTGCTCGCCCGCGCTCCGGGCAGCGTCGCCGCGATGGTGCCGGCGAACTCGGGTACGGAGGCGGTCGAGGCGGCGATGAAGATCGCCCGCGCCGCCACCGGCCGGCCGCGCCTCCTGTACGCCGATCACGGCTTCCACGGGCTCACGCTCGGGTCGCTGTCGCTGAACGGAAACGAGGAGTTCCGGTCCGGGTTCGGGCCGCTGCTGCCGAGCTGCGATCGAGTCCCGTTCGGCGACGCTGGCGGCGCTCGAGGCGGAGCTCGCGCGCGGCGACGTGGCGGCGCTGATCGTCGAGCCCGTGCAGGGCAAGGGCGTGCACATCCCGCCCGACGGCTACCTCGCCGGACGCGCAGCGGCTCTGCCGCGAGGCCGGCACGCCTGTTCGTCTGCGACGAGGTCCAGACCGGACTCGGGCGCACCGGCCGGTTCCTGGCGCTCGAGCACTGGGGCCTTCGAGCCCGACATGATCTGCCTCTCCAAGGCGCTGTCGGGGGGGTTCGTCCCGATCGGAGCGGTGCTCGTCTCGAGGGGCGCGTTCGACCGCGTCTTCGACGGGATGGAGCGCGCCGTCCGCCACGGCTCGACGTTCGGCGGCAACGACCTGGCCGCGGCGGTCGCGCTCGCCACGCTTCGGGTGATCGACCGCGACGGCGTGGTCGCCAACGCCGAGCGGATGGGAGCGCTGCTGCTCGAGCTGACGCGGCCCCTGTCGGAACGTCACGAGGTCGTTGTCGACGTGCGCGGGCTCGGCCTGATGTGGGCGATCGAGTTCGGGCCGCCGGCCGGCGGCGCCGCCCGCTCGGTGTTCGACGCCGTCGAGCGCCGCCAGCCGGGGCTGTTCTCGCAGCTGATCACCGTCCCGCTGTTCCACGAGCACCGGATCCTCTGCCAGGTCGCGGGTCACCACATGAACGTGGTCAAGGCGCTGCCGTCGTTGCTGATCGAGGAGCGACGAGGTCCGCCGCTTCGCCGACGCCCTCGCCGCGGTCGTCGCCGACGCCGAGCGGGTGCCCCGGGCGATGGCGCGGTTCGGGCTGCGGATGGCGCGCGGCACTGCGCGATCCCGCGGCCCGAGGCGGCGAGCAGCCGCCAGGTGAGGGCGCTCGTCACGGGCGCCGCGGGGTTCATCGGCGCCCACGTCGCGTCGGCGCTGGCGCGCGGCGGGGCGGACGTGACGGGCCTTCGACCGTCACGCTCCGCCCGACGGGACGCTGCCCGACGCGGTCGACGTGGTCGTCGGGGACGTGCTCGATCCGCGACGCGCTGCGACGCGCTCTCGACGGGTGCGACGCGGTCTTTCACCTCGCCGCGGTTTACAGCTTCGCCCGTCGCGATCGGGCCGCTGATGGAGGCGGTGAATGTTCGCGGCACGCGGACGCTGCTCGACGCCGCGCTGCGCGGGAGGCGGCGACGGATCGTGCACACGAGCTCGTGCGCCACCTGTGGTCCGGTCCCCGGCCGAAGCGCGACCGAGCGGGATCGTCCCGTCCGCGCGGGACCTGCGCGTGCCGTACAGGCGAACCAAGCTCGAGGGCGAGCGCCTGGCCCTGCAAGCGGCCGGCGAGGGCGCCGACGTGATCGTCGTCAACCCGACGGTCGCCCGTCGGCCCCGGCGATCGGCGCCCGACTCCCACCGGCAAGATGGTGGCGGACGTGGCGCGCGGGCGCGCGCGCGCGTATCTGGCGCGCAGCGCGCTGAACGTGGTGGCGGTCGAGGACGTGGCCGCCGGCCACCTGCGCAGCGTTCGAGCGCGGGCGGCCCGGCGAGCGCTACCTGCTCGGCGGCGAGAACATCACCGTGCGCGACGTGTTTGCGGCGATCGCCGGGCCGCGGGGCGGCCCGCGCCGCGACTGCCGGTGCCGTGGGGCGCGGCGCTACGCGGTCGCCGGTGTGGCCGATGCGCTCGCTGCGGCCGCTCGGGCGCGAGCCGGCGCTGCTCGTCCTCGACGAGGTCCGCGCCGGGCGCCTCCCGCACCTGTTCGACGACTCGAAGGCGCGTGTCGGAGCTCGGCTACGTCTCGCGGCCGGCCGTCGGCGCGCTCGCGAGCGCCGCGCGGGCAGCGGTGGCCGGGTGGGAGGCCGGGCGAGTTGTCGGTACCGTTGGCCGATGCCCGAGACGCCGCTGATCGTCCAGCTTCCACGCGGCGGAGAGCTCGAGCGTGAGCTGCGGGCAGACCCGCTCCCGAGCGTGGCCAGCGGGGCCGCGGTCCTGGAGGTCCTGGACGCGGATGAGGGAGGGGCGATCGAGGCGCCGGATGTGGGTCAGGTCGTGCTCTCGCTGCCCTCCCCGGAGGCGCTCGCACGCCAAGCCGAGACGGTTCGCCGCGTGGTGGAGGATGCTGGAACCGGCGACGCGCCGCTCGTCGTGGAGGTCGAGGTCGCCGAGCATCTGCGGGAGGAGGAGCTGGCGGCGCTGCTCGATGCCGTCGAGCACGCCGCACGCCCGGTGATCCTCCGCGCGATTCGCGACGCGTGACGTCGGCGCGACGGGATCGCGCGATGATGGCTGCCTAACCGTTCAGCCAGTCTTGGAGGAAGCGCATGAGCGCAATCGGAGCGACCCCGTCGGCAGCCGCAGGCCAACCGCCGCTGGCGCAGCGGGCCGCGCGCACGATCCGCCACCCGCTGTCACGGACGCTGCTCGTGCTGACGTTCACGACCGGGCTTGGTGGACGCCGTGAGCTACCTGGGGATCGGGCACGTGTTCACCGCGAACATGACCGGGAACATCGTGTTCCTCGGCTTCGGGATCGCCGGCAGCGGCGGCCTTCCGGTCGTCGCGCCGCTGATCTCGCTGGGGGCCTTCCTGGCCGGTGCGGGCGTGGGCGGCGTGCTCGCGTCGCGGGTCGCGCAGCGCCACCCGCAGCACATGGCGCGCGCGCTGGCGATCGAGGTGGTCTTGGTCGGGATTGCGGCGGTCATCGCGGCGGCGGTCAAGGTTCGGGCGAACGCGGTCTCGGGCGACGCCGTGATCGCGCTGCTGGCGCTGGCGATGGGCGTGCGCAACGCAACCGTCCGCCGGGTCGCGGTGCCGGATCTCACGACGACCGTGCTGACGATGACGTTGACGGGGCTGGCCGCCGACTCGCAGCTGTTCGGCGGCTCCGGGAAGGGCACGGTGCGCCGGACGGCGGCCGTCCTGGCGATGCTGCTGGGCGCGCTCTCCGGTGCGCTGCTCCTGAAGACGAGCCTGTCCCTGCCCTTGGCAGCAGCGGCCGCGCTGGCGTTCCTCGGGCTGCTGACATACCCGCCCGCTGCGCGTCGGGAAGCCCGGGCAACGCGCTCTTAGTCAGCTCGGTCCGAAGATGTGTACGAGGCAGAACGGACCCGAATTGGAGATCGAAATGACGCTCGCCATCACCCTCAACATATTCTTCGCCCTCGTGACCGTGGCCGCCGTCGTCGGCGGCCACGCGTGGGTCATCGCGACCCAGCACCGCGCTCAGCTGCGGACCGCCGCCGCCGTGGTCCGCCCCCGGCGCGCTACTCACACGGCAGCGACGCCTGACTTCGCGGTCCCGCTCGCGCGGGGCGTATGCGGCCTAGCGAGCGCTCCCGCCGGCGGCGCGGACGGGCGCCGGCCGGCAACGGTGGGCGGCGGAGCACAAAGCTCGGCCGCCCACTCGCATGTCAGCGCCAGATGGTGACGGGAAGCACTACCCCGAGGGCAACGGCGATTCGTTGCCGGAGCCGGCGCAGTAGCCCGTCCCGGCGTTGGCCGCGTTGCTCCACAGCGACTGGACCGCGAACGTCGACCCCGCGTTGCCCTTGATGTCGCCGAGTGCTCCGGGGATCGGAACCGTGCCCTGGCCGGTGAGCGGGTCCAGGCCGACCCATGCGCACTTGTCGCCGTTCTCGTTGGCGTCGACCGTGTCGTACCAACCGCCCAGGTAAGCCGGGCTGGTACCGACGACGTCCTCGGCGCCCGGATCGGTGACGGTCTCCTCCATCTCGTGGCCGAGCACGATCGAGAAGCCATCGAGCTTGCCCTGGGAGCCGCTGTTGACGGCGTTCTCGCCGCACACGTTGGTGCCACCGGAGTTGATCGCGAGCTGGTACGGGATGTTCGAGTACGAGATCCCCTGCTGGATGCCGTTGTAGTCGCCGCTCGCCACGCCCGGATAGGTGTAGTCGTGGAACGCGCAGTAGCCCTGGGAAAGGGCGTTGGGATCGCTGAGGCCCGGCGGCTGGACGATGACGATGTTGGCGTCGTTCAGGTCGGTGATGCCGAAGTGCGCTACCGCCGCCTGCGCCTCCTGCCCGAGCACGGTGAGCGTGTTGGTCGAGCCGGCGGCGTTGGTCATCGAGGTCTTGGGCAGCGTGTTCGCGTTGCTGTCGTCGACCCAGATGCCCGCCAGCTGCTCGGTCGGGTTGGTGACGTTCTGCTGCGACCCCGAGGAGTCGGTCTGGTAGTACTGGGTCTGCACGCCCGCCCACGGCGTGCCGCCGATCTGCTGGAGGAAATCGGCCATGTACTTGCCGGCGCCGTCGGGGTCGCACGCAAGCGTCGCGGTGAATGGGCCCTCGGTGACCGTTTCCGAGCTGCACGTGGTTCCGCTCGGCCATGCGCCGCTCTGGCCCCACCCCCAGTACACCAGGTACTCCTTCGGGGTCACCTGGACGTGGCCGCCGTAATAGGCCATGTTGCCGGGATACGGGACGCCCAGCGCGGGAGTCTCCGGAAGCGGAGTGCACGAGACGCCCGCCGAGTACTGCGGACACGGAGGCGCAGGCGGATTGATCGCCCCTGCGGCCTTGTCGTGCTGGATCTCCTTGGTGATCGTGGGCAAGAAGATGGGATTCGCGGACGCCGCACCCACCCACAGCAATGAGGCGGCAAGCGTCGTCGCTACCGACAGCCCTGCCACGCGAAGGTTCTTGAACAATGGTCCTCCCGCTGTCCTGGTTGACGGCCGATCCACTGCCAAAACCGGCACCCCCTGCCGGGCACCGGGTCGGTTCGGCCAGGATAAGGGACGGCGATGCGCGACGGCAAGCGAGAACCGGTAGAACCCACGCCCACCTGGGTACACGCACTACCTGTGGAGGCGTCGCCGCGGTGGACACCGGCGCGTAACGAAGTTCTGCGCTACATGACGATCGTGGCCGACCCGACCCTCGCACGGTGACACGAATCGCGCTACCCGAGCACGACGTCGTCGGCATCCGGGCGGCGAACCCGGGCCCGTTCACGCTGACCGGGACAAACTCCTGGATCGTCGGGTCGGGACCCGGCGTGGCTGATCGACCCGGGCCCGGCGCTCGCCGAGCACCTCGAGGCGCTGACGCACGAGATCGAGGCGCGCGGCGGGCTCGGCGGGATCGCGCTCACGCACGACCACGCCGACCACGCCGAGGCGGTTCCCGGCGATTCGCCGGCGCTTTCCCGACGCCGCAGCTGGCGGCCGCCCGCGGCGACGTCGACCGTGCTCCTCACCGACGGGTCGAGGGCCGGGCCGCTGGAGGCGCTCGCGACCCCCGGCCACGCTCCCGACCACCTTGCGTTCGCGCTGCACCGGGACGGCGCGGCGAGCTCGTGTTCACGGGCGACGCCGTGCTCGGCGAGGGGAGCGTGTTCATCTCCCCGTACCCGGGGGCGCTCGCGGTCCTACCTGGACGGGCTCGAGCGGCTGCGCCGCCGCGCGGATCGCGCTGATCGCTCCCGGCCACGGGCCGCTGGTCGAGGATCCCGCCGCCAAGCTCGACGAGTACATCGCGCACCGGCTCGAGCGCGAGCGCCGGCTGCTCGCGGCGCTCGATGCCGGCCGGCGGACGGTGCGACGAGCTGCTCGACGACGTGTGGGGCGACGCGCCCGCCGCGCTGCGGCCGGCCGCCGCCGCGACGCTCGCCGCGCACCTCGACAAGCTCGACGAGGAGGGCAGGCTGCCGGCGGGCGTCGAGCGCCCAGCAGTTCAGCCTCTAGGCGGCGACCAGCCGCCGGCGCGCCAGCTCCATCGCGGCCGTCAGCGGCGTCGCCCCGATCGTGACTCGGCAGTCGTCGAAGATCTGCCGGAGCGTGTCGGCGATGCCGCGCACGCGTCGCCGCGCCAGCGCCGGCGTCGTAGCTCCTCCAGCTCCTCGGCGATGTTGATGATGCCGCCGGCGTTGGCGACGAAGTCCGGGCGCCCACAGGATTCCGCGCGCGCGCGAGCAGGTCGGCGACCCGGTCGTCGGCGAGCTGGTTGTTGGCGGCGCCGGCGATGACCCGGCAGCGCAGCCGCGGGACGGTCTCCTCGTTGAGCACCCCGCCCAGCGCGCACGGCGCGAGCACGTCGACGTCGGCCTCGAGCGCGCGCTCGGGCGTGGTCCAGCGAGCCGCCGAGCTGTTCGGCCAGCCGCCGCTTGCCCTCGTCGACGTCGGCGAGCACGAGCTTGCGCTCCCGCCCGGGCGCAGCGCTTGGCCAGGCGTGAGCCGACGTGGCCGAGCCCGAGCACGCAGATCGAGCGTCCGCGCAGCGAGTCGGTTCCGAAGACCCGCTCGCAGCAGGCGCGGATCGCGTACTCGACCCCGAGCGCGGTGAACGGGCTCGGGTCCCCGGAGCCGCCGCGGCTGCGCGGCGAGCCGGCCACGTGCTCGGTGCGCTCGGCGATCACCGTCATGTCGCGGCTCGAGGTGCCGACGTCCTCGGCGGTGATGTACGCGCCGTCGAGCGCCTCGACCGTGTCGGCGAAGTCGAGCAGCGCGGCGTGGCGGCGCTCGGGCGAGAGCCGGCCGTGCGCCGGGGCCATGATCACGCCCTTGCCGCCGCCGAGCGGAAGGTCGGCCACCGCCGCCTTGTAGGTCATCGCGCGCGACAGCCGGAGCACATCGCGCAGCGCGGCGCGGGCGTCGTCGTAGGTCCACATCCGGCAGCCGCCGAGCGCGGGCCCGCGGACGGTCGAGTGGACCGCCACGAACGTGAACAGACCCGAGCGCGCGGCCGCGCCGGACGAGCACCTGCTCGTGGTCGAGCTTCTCGAGGTAGGGGTCGATCTCGGCTAGGCGGCCGCGGCCGACGTCGATGTCCGAGCGGCTCTGCGGCTCACTTCGGCGGGACCGTCGCGCCGCTGCCCGACGAGCTGGTGCTCGAGCCCGAGCCGGTCGAGCCCGAGCCGGTGGAACCGCGAGCTGGAGCCGGTGCTCGTGCCCGTGGCGGACGCGCTCCCGGCCGCTGCCGGTGCTCGACGAGGAGCCGTTGCTGGTGGTGTTCGTCGTCGAGCCGGTGCCGGAACCGGAGCCGCCGCTGTCGGGGTCGCTGCCGGTCCCCGAGCTGGTTCCGACCGGTCCCGGTGCTGGTGGTTGAGTCGCCGGTGCTCGACGAGCAGTCGCTCGAGGTGCCGGATGCCGGTCGTCGCTCCGGCGCCGGTCACGCTGGGAGCGGTCGTGACGCTCGGGCCGGTCCCGCGTCGAGTCGGTGGTGGCCGGGGTCGAGGTCGCGGTCCCGACCATGGCGCCACCGCCGGTTGCGGACGGCGGTGACTGGCGCAGCTGCTCGCTTGATCGCGTTCGGCGCTCGAGCAGCGGAACGCGAGCCTTCTGTGCCACCGATCGCCGCGGCCTCCGCGGCGGCCGCCGCCGGCGGCGAAGCTGGCTGCGGCCGCGTACGCGGCCGCGGGGTCGGCTGCACGCCGAGCCACCGCGCGGCGCCGCACGGTGCTTGGCGGCGACGTGGACGCTGGCGACCGGGCGCGGACGCGAGCTGATCGTGTGCTGGATCTCGACCGCGCCGCCGGCGGTCGCCACCGCGGCCGCGATCAGCGTGGCGACGTGGCCGGCTCCGAGGGCGATGCCCCGCCGCCCGACGCGACCAGTCCGCCGCCGCCCGCGACGGCGGCGCCGCCGGCGGTGGCGCCGCCGGCGGTGGCGCCGCCGCCGGCGCCGCCCGAGAAGCCGAGCAGCTTGGCGAGCACGCCGAGCGGCCCGACGCCGGCGCGAGCGCCGCGAGCTGCCGGGTGACGCCGCGCAGCTGCGCGCCGGAAGCTCCGGCAGCCGGCGCAGTCGCGCATGTGCCGCCGGGCGGTGGCGTTGGGGCGGACGCCGCGGTCGTGGGCACCGGCCAGCTCCTCGCGGATCTCGGCGCAGGCGGTGTCGCGCGCCTCGGCCGCCTGCGCGAGCGCGATCCGCGCGCGGACCAGCAGCGACTTCACCGCGCCGATCGAGATCCCGAGCGACGTCGGCCAGCTCCGCGTAGGACATGCCGCCCAGCTCGCGCATCAGCAGCGCCGAGCGCTGCTGCTCGGGGAGCCGGCGGACGTCGGCGATCAGGCGCCGCAGCGACTCGCGCCGCTCGGCCTCGGCGATCGGGTCCTGCACGCTGGTGCGAACCAGCTGGAGGACCTCGGGCGGAGGCGGGGCGGGACGCCGCAGCTCGTCGATGCACCGGTTGTGCGCGACGCGGAACAGCCACGCGCGCAGGGCGAGCTCGCGGTCGCTGGCGCGGAGGCCCGAGTACGCGCGCACGAACACGTCCTGGAGCGCGTCCTCGGCATCCTGGCGCGCCGGGGAGCATCTGCCGCGCGTAGGCGAACAGGCGCTTGTGGTAGCGGTCGTGGATCGCGCGGAAGGCCTCGTCGTGACCGGCGCGGAACAGGGCCACGAGCTGCTCGTCGGAGCGCAAGCGAAGCAGCGGCGTCCCGACCAGACCCGTGGCTGGGCCAGTGCCGCTGGTGCTTGGAGTGCGGAGGCTTCCACTCGAACCCCTTCAATTGACCCTAAACGAGTCGCTGCGGAGCGAAAGTTGCTCGCGCGAGCGCTCAGGATAACGACACCATCACGTGCTTGATCTCGGTGTAGTCCTCGAGCGCGTAGATGCTGAGGTCCTTGCCGTAGCCCGACTGCTTGAAGCCGCCGTGCGGCATCTCCGAGGCGAGCGGGATGTGGTCGTTGATCCACACGCAGCCGAAGCGCAGCGCGCTCGCGACCCGCATCGCCCGGCCGACGTCGCGGGTCCACACCGAGCTGGCGAGGCCGTACGGGGTGCCGTTGGCCCACGCGATCGCCTCCTGCCTCGTCGGAGAACGGCTGCACGGTGATCACCGGGCCGAAGATCTCGCGCTGGATCATCTCGTCGTCCTGCCGCAGCCCGGCGACGACCGTCGGCTCGAGGAAGAACCCGGGCCGATCGGGCTCGCGCGCCGCCGGTCGCGATCTCGGCGTGGTCCGGGCGTCGCTCGAGGAAGCCCTCGACCCGCTCGCGCTGGCGCGCGGAGTTCAGCGGCCCGAGCGTCGTGTCCGCCGAGCGGGTGTCGCCGAGCACCAGCGCCGTTGGCCTGCTCGACCAGGCCGGCCACGACGTCGTCGTGGACCTTGGCGCTCGCGAGCACGCGGGTGGCGGCGGTGCAGTCCTGGCCGGCGTTGTAGTAGCCGGTGCCGGCGATCGTCTCGAGCGCGGTCTGACATGTCGACGTCGTCGAACACGACCACCGGCGCCTTGCCGCCGAGCTCGAGGTGGACGCGCTTGAGCGTGTCGGCCGCGTTGCGGGCGATCCACTTGCCGGTCTCGACCGAGCCGGTGAGCGAGACCATGTCGACCTCGCGGGTGCGTGACGAGCGCCTGCCCGGCCGGGTCGCCGTGGCCGGTGATCACGTTGAGCACGCCCGCGGGGAGGATCTCGGCCGCGTACTCGGCGAGCTTCAGCGTCGTCAGCGGCGTCGTCTCGGCCGGCTTCAGCACGATCGTGTTGCCGGCCGCGAGCGCCGGGCCGATCTTCCAGACCGCCATCATCAGCGGGTAGTTCCACGGCGTGATCTGGCCGACCACGCCGATCGGCTCGCGGCGGATCATCGACGTGTAGCCGCTGACGTACTCGCCGGCGGCGCGTCCCTCGAGCGTACCGCGCGGCGCCGGCGAAGAAGCGCAGGTTGTCGACCATGAACGGGATCTCGTCGTCGCGGAACGCGGCGATCGGCTTGCCGGCGTTGTCGGCCTCGAGCTCGGCGAGCTCGTCGGCGTGCGTCCTCGATCGCGTCGGCCAGCTTCAGCAGCGCGAGCGCCCGCTCGCCCGGGGTCGTGGTCGACCACTCGGTCGAACGCCCGCCGCGCGGCCGCGACGGCGCGGTCGACGTCCGCCGCGCGTCGACAGCGGCGCCTGGGCGATCACCTCGCCCGTGGCCGGGTTGAGCACGGGCTCGGTCTGGCCCTCGGCCGGGTCCGACGAACTCGCCGTCGATGAAGTTCTGACGGTTTGAGTCTCCGTTGCCATGGCGGGCGGCAAACCTACCACCTGGGACGGCGCGCGCCAAAGCTGCCAGACGGATGTTCGACCGCGGAGTGGCGCAGCCACCCCGGTGGAGCCCGCGCGGCGGTACTCTGACGCGCAGCGAGATGGACCCAGCGTCAGGCATCGGAATCCCAGTGGCGTTCGGCGCGGGGCTGATCTCGTTCCTGTCGCCGTGCGTGCTGCCGCTCGTCCCGGGCTACATCTCGGCGGTCGCCGGCGTCACGCCGGAGGAGATCCGGCCCGCGGCGGGTGCTCGGCCCGAGCCTGGCCTTCGTCGGCGAGCTTCTCGGTGATCTTCATCGCGCTCGGGCTGCTCGGCCAGCAGGCGCTCCGCGGCGCGCTGACCGGCCCGACCGCGCTGAAGGTGTGCGGCGCGCTGATCGTCGCGATGGGGGTGCTGTTCGTGCTCGCGCCGTTCGTCCCGCGGCTCTCCCGCGAGTGGCACGTCGGCCGGCCTGACCCAGCGCGCGGGCAGGGGCGGGCCGGTGATCGCCGGGGCGGCGTTCGCGCTGGCCTGGACGCCGTGCACCGGCCCGACGCTCGGCGCGATCATCACCGCCGCCGGCACCTCGAACTCCGCCGCCCACGGCGCGTTCCTGCTCGCCGTCTACTGCGCGGGGCTGGGCGTGCCGTTCCTGATCACCGGGCTGGCGTTCGGCACGGCGACCTCGGCCCTCGCCGTCGTCAAGCGCCACTACCCGGTCGTGATCGGCGCCGGCGGCGCGGTGCTGATCGGGATGGGGGTGCTGATCTGGACGGGGGAGTTCACCCAGCTCAACATCACCGTCAGCCACTGGCTCCAGAGCCTGCACCTCCCGAACCTGAACTCCGACACGTAGCCCCTGCCGACGCGGCAGGGAGAGCGCCCGCCGCGACGAAACAAGTCCGACCTTCCGGTTGGACTTAGGCGACCCTAAGTTGGTACGCTGAGACTCGTCCAGACCATTAGGGTGCCCTAACTCTTCGTAAGCGCATATGACCGTGTCCTTCCCGAAACAGTCGGCGCTCGGAGCCCTCGCCGGATTCACGATCTACCTGGGTCTGCCCGCCGGGCGCCTCCAGCTCCTCGGCAGCCGGGGTCGCGTGGCGCTGGCGATGTTCTCCGTCGGGATCCTGGCGTTCATCTTCGTGGACGTGCTCTCGAGCGGCCTGGGGATCGTCCACAACGCGCTCGACCAGGTCAAGAACCACCACGGCTCGGTCGCCTACCTGATCTGGCTGGTGGTGCTGCTCGGCGTCGGCTTTCTCGCCGGGAGCTCCGGCCTCGCCGCGATCGAGCGGCGGATGCGGCCGGTCGGCCCGCGCACAGCCGCCGATCGCCGGCGGCTCGAGCGCCGCGACGGTCGCACGTCTCCGAGGCCGACGCGATCGCCCACGAGCTGGACGTGGCGCGGCGCCGGGCGCTCCGCACGGGGCTGACGATCGCGGGCGCGATCGGGGTGCACAACTTCGCCGAGGGACTGGCGATCGGGGTCTCGGCTCGCGCCGGCGCGATCAGCCTGGCGACCGTGCTGATCATCGGCTTCGCGCCTGCACAACGCCACCGAGGGCTTCGGGATCGTCGGCCCGCTCGGCGGCGTCAAGCCGTCGCTGGCGCTGGCTCGGCGTCGCCGGGCTGATCGGCGGCGCGCCCGACGTTCCTCGGGACGATGGTGGGCTACGAGGTCACCAGCCATCCGCTCGAGCTCGCGTTCTACGCGGCCGCCGGCGGCGCGATCATGTACGTGATCGGCGAGATCTGGAACGGGATGCGCCGGCTACGGCTATCGCGAGCTCGGGCTGCTGATGCTGAGCGCGGGCTTCATGCTCGGCGTGATCACGGACCTGGTCGATCACCTACGGCGGCGGCTGAGCCGACGTCCGAGCTGCCAGCCAGTTTGCAGCTCGCGGTAACCGCGGCGGCTACGCTCACGGCCCCACGGTGAGCCCCAGCATCCCGCTACCCCCGCACGACACGCCGCTCGCCGGCGGCTCGCCGTTTCCGCCGATCGCGCGACTACGCCTTCCTGTCGGACTGCCACACCGGCGCGCTGGTCGCCCCTGACGGCAGCGTCGAGTGGATGTGCGTCCCGCGATTCGACTCCCCGAGCGTGTTCGGGGCGCTGCTCGATCGCCGCGCGGGCTCGTTCCGGGTCGGCCCGTACGGGCTCGATCGTGCCGCTGTCGGTCCGCTACGTCCCGGGGACGATGATCGTCGAGACGACCTGGATGACCCCCTCCGGATGGCTGCTCGTCCACGACGTGCTGACGATCGGGCCCTGGCACCAGGGCCACGCCGACGAGAGCTCGCACACGCGACCCCCGACCGACCAGGACGCCGACCACATGCTGGTCCGGCTGATCGAGTGCACCCAGGGCAGCGTGCAGGTCGAGGCGGTCTGCGAGCCGATGTTCGACTACGGCGAGCACGCCGGCGCAGTGGGAGCTCTGCAACGAGGACTGGACCGCGGCCGAGGCGCGGCCACGAGGCGGTCAAGCTGCGGATCGTCTCCGACCTGCGGCTGGGGATCGAGGGCAACCGCGTCCGCGCCCGCCACACGATGGTCGAGGGCGAGCGCCGGTTCGTCGCGCTCGGGTGGTCGGATGGGCTCGAGGGGCCGCGCGACGTCCACGACGCGGAGGCGCGGATCCACGCCACCGCGCACTTCTGGCGCGACTGGCTGGCGGGCGGACGCTTCCCCGACCACCGCTGGCGCACGCAGCTGCAGCGCTCGGCGCTGACGCTGAAGGGGCTCACCTACGCCCCGACCGGCGCGACCGTCGCGGCCGCCACGACGTCGCTGCCCGAGACGCTCGGCGGCGAGCGCAACTGGGACTACCGCTACTGCTGGATGCGCGACGCGAGCTTCACCCTGTGGGGGCTGCACGCGCTCGGGCTCGACTGGGAGGCCGACGACTTCATGCAGTTCGTCGCCGACCTGCAGCGAAACGAGGACGGAGCGCTGCAGATCATGTACGGGCTGGGCGGCGAGCGCGACCTCACCGAGCGGATCCTCCCCGGCCTGACCGGCTACGAGGGCTCGGCCCCGGTGCGCGTCGGCAACGGCGCCTTCCCCAGCGCCAGAACGACGTGTTCGGGGCGGTGCTCGACTCGGTCTACCTGCACACGAAGATGGGCGGCCACATCCCGCAGCGGCTGTGGTCGGTGATCCAGGACCAGGCGCGGCTGCGCGGCGAACGCCTGGCAGATGCCCGATCAGGGGATCTGGGAGGCCCGCGGCGAGCCCAAGCACTACGTCTCCTCGAAGCTGATGTGCTGGGTCGCGCTCGATCGCGCCGCGCGGCTGGCGGAGCTCGAGGGCGAGCGAGCCCTGGCCGAGGAGTGGCAGCGGACCGCCGAGCAGATCCGCGCCGACATCCTCGAGCACGGCGTCTCCGAGCGAGGCGTCTTCCGCCAGCACTACGAGACCGACGCGCTCGATGCCTCGACGCTGCTGATCCCGCTCGTCCGCTTCCTGCCCCCCGACGACGAGCGCGTCCGGGCGACCGTGCTGGCGATCGCCGACGAGCTGACCGAGAACGGCTTCGTGCTGCGCTACAAGGTCGACGAGACCGACGACGGGCTGCACGGCGAGGAGGGCACATTCCTGATCTGCTCGTTCTGGCTCGTCTCGGCGCTGTCGGAGATCGGCGAGGCCGAGCAGGCGCACGACGATGTGCGAGCGGCTGCTCTCGCACGGCTCTCCGCTCGGCCTGTACGCCGAGGAGCTCGACGCCAGGACCGGGCGTCATGCTCGGCAACTTCCCGCAGGCGTTCACGCATCTCGCGCTGCTCAACGCGGTGATGCACGTGATCTCCCAGGAGGAGGCCGAAGCCTCCGCTGACCGGCCGCGGCGCGGATGCGGAGCGGGCACGCAGCCCGACGGGCGCGCGGCCATGGGCCGGAGCGCCAGCCCGCAGGCGCTGAGCGCGGTCAGAGCAGCTGCTGCGAGCGCGCCGCCTGCACCATCTCCTCGAGCGTCTCGCCGAGCGCTGTGGCGGGGCTTCCCAGCCGAGCTCGCGCTGGGCCTTCGCGGTGTCCATCAGCACCGGCTCGCGCAGGCTCTCGATCCACTGCGCCTGGGCGGGGACCATCGGCAGCCGGGCGATCAGCTCGGCGACGCCGTCGAGCGCCGCGGCGGGCAGCGGCACGCTGTACCACCCGAGCGCCGCCGCGAGGTCGCTCATCGTCAGCTCGCCCGGGACCGGCGAGGTTGTAGACGCCCGGGCTCGCCGCGGCCGAGCACCGCCGAGCGCATCGCGGCGGCGACGTCGTCGTGGTGCACGAGCTGGAAGCGGATCCCCGGGTCGGGGAGGACGGGCTTGATGCGCGGGCACCCGCTCGAGCGCTGCGAGGACCGGCCGCCGAGAGCGGGTTCCGCTGCCGGCGCAGCAGCTCGAGCAGCTGGACGTAGGGGATGTTCGTGATCAGCGCCAGCGCGTCGGGGCCGGCGACGATGCACGGGCGAAACACGTAGGCGGCGGTCGCCGTGCCGTCGATGACCTCGTGCAGGACGCCCTCGAGCTTGGCCTTCTGGGCCGAGTAGTAGTGGCGCTCGGTCCCGCGCGGCGGCGACGTCCTCGGTGAGGAGCGGGCGGGTTGTCGGCAGTGGAAGCCGTAGGCGGCGACGGAGGAGGCGTAGACGAGCCGCTGCGCGCCGGCGGCGACCGTCGCCTCGAACACGGTCCGCGAGCCCTCGACGTTGACGAGCTCGGTCTGCTCGCGCCCGCCGACGATCAGGAACGCGAGGTGCACGACGACGTCGGCTCCGGCGACGAGCTCGTCGACCGCGACCCGGTCGAGCACGTCGCCGCGCCGGTACTCGGTCTTGCGCAGGCCCTCTGCGGCGGGATCGAACGCGCCGCCGGGCCATCGCCACGATCCGCCCCACTTCTTCCGAAGCGTCGAGGCTGCGAAGCAGCGAGCGCCCGATGTCGCCGGTCGGCCCGGTGACAGCGACAGTCAGCGGGCGGCGCGGGCACGCCAGGCGTCGAGCCGGTGCTCACGCCACGGCGGGCCAGCTCGCGCTTGGCGGTCCGGCGGAAGCGCCGGGCCTTGGCCGCGTTGGCGCGCAGCAGCGCCAGCCGCGAGCGCCGGGAGCTCGAACCCGCCGACGAGCCTGCGCGGAACCAGTACCCAGTCTGCCCTCGAAGAACGCCAGATCGCCCCGGACCTGGAAGTTCTGCTGCCAGGTGAACTGCTCGCCGTGGGCGTGGGCGGTCAGGCAGGCGAGACCCGGGCTGCAGCGGCACGCCGGCCAGCTCGCCCTCGATCCGGACCCAGCGGGCCGCCGCGTCGAGGCGCACCGGGACGCGGACCGAGAACGGAAACCCGTCGGGGGAGACGATCGACAGCACGGCCGTCGGGTAGCGGGTGCCGAGCTCGGTGATCCGATCGGTCCCACGCGCTCACGCCGCCGCGGGGGTCGGCGTGAAACCGCTCGGGCTCCTCGGAATGCCCGGAGCGCACCTCCTCCATGTGCGCGTCGTACAGCGCGGGCTCGCCGCCGAGATCTCGCCTCGCGGCCACACGTAGATTCGCTCGGGGCGGACGCGGATGTAGATCCGCGCGTAGTACCAGGTGAGCCAGCGGCGGACCGGGGCCGGCGGGGTGAGCTTGCGATACCTCCGGAAGCTTCTGCGACCGACTCGCGGACGTAGCGCTCGTGATTGGCGTCGAGGTCGCGGTCGTCGATCTCCGCGCGCGCCCTGGACGAGGACCATCGGCGGCTCGGCGAGCCCGCTTCCGGTCGGGTCTGAGAACAGCAACGAGACGAGCGGGTTGGCGCGGGCGTCGTTGGCCTTCTTCGGGTACCCGAGCCCGGTGGTCACCTCGATGCATGGCGCGCCGCGCGAGTAGTACGGGATCAGGGGCCAGGTGATCGGCTGCCCGGCACGGTCGATCGTCGTCAGCTCGGTCGTAACGAAGCGGTCGAAGACCGCCTGCACGTCGGCTGGCAGCGAGGCTCGTCATGGCCTACTCCTCGTACCCCGGCTCGCCCGGGAGCACGACCCGAGCCTGCTCGCCCGAAAGGACCACTCGCGGCTGGACCGGGCGGATCTCGCGGCTCGCGTGCGTACGCCAGCAGCTCGTCCGCCGAGCCAAAGCGCGACAGCTGCTCGAGGTGCTTGATCGTCGGGAACACGAGCAGCAGCTCACCGCGGCGGCCGGCCGCGAGCGCGTGCGGAGGGCTCGTACCAGCGCGCGTCGACGACCTCGCCGCCATCGACTTGCGGCGCGGCTCCGGCGGGGAGCGCGGCGAGGTAGAACCAGGTGTCGAAGCGGATCTTGACCTGAGGCGGGGTGATCCAGCGTGAGAACGGCACCAGCTCCTGGGCGGAGCCGCAGCGCGATCCCGGCCTCCTCCGAGAGCTCGCGAACGCCGGCGGCGCGCAGCGCGCGATCGCCCTCGCCCTCGTCGCGGTCGACGGCGCCGCCCGGGAACACCCAGGCGCCGCCCATGAACCTCGAGTCGGGGTTGCGCTTGACGAGCAGCACCTCGAGCCGTCTCGCCGCCGCCCGCGTAGCACGATCACGGTCGCTGCCGGCCGCGGGACGGTCTCGTCGCCGAGGTTGAGCTCCTCTCCAGGCCCGGGGCGGTCGATCGCCACTCGATGACCCTAGCGCGGCCGGCGGAGTTCAACAGCCGTGAGATCGGGCGACCGGCAAGCGAGCCCCTGGGCCGGGGGGCCCTGGGATATAAGCACCGCATAGCGGGCAAAATCTTCCAGGACCCGATCGGGTCCTGGAAGAAGCTTTCGCCCGCGGACTTCGGTTGGGGTGGTCCGCCCCCGTTGGGATCGTCCGCCCCCCGTCTGGGGTGGTCCGCCCCCCGTCTCGGGAGATAACTTTCGTACAGCGAAAGAAATCGCCCACGACCGCGCGGAAGAGCCTTGCCGAAACCTGGGGGAGAGCTCGCCCCCCACTTAAGTCCGCGGCGTGAGAACCTGTCGCCGTGGCGAAGGAATCGCCCGGGAGGCTCGGCGAGCCGTGGCGCGGCCGGCGATACGCTTGGCTGGTGAAGTACATGTGCGAATCGTGCGGGTTCATCTACGACCCGGCCGAGGGTGATCCGGACGGTGGAATCCCGCCCGGGACGGCGTTCGAGGATATCCCGGAGACGTGGTTCTGTCCCGTCTGCGGAGCCCGCAAGCAGGACTTCACGCCCTACGACAACTAATCGCCGGCGGCGCGCAGGCCCAGGTAAGGCCCGAGCAGCGCGAAGCCCGCGAGGCACGCCAGCCCGTCGGCCAGGCCGCGGAGCGCTCCGTCGTAGCCGTCGGACTGGAGCGCGCCGCCGACGGTGATGATCACCGCGAGCGCCGCTGCCACGGCGAGCGCGAGTCGCCAGGGACGCCCGCGAAGGACCGGCGGCGCCAGCGGACCGAGATCGGCGAACAGATCGCCCGCCTCGCCGGGCGCCACGGGCCGCAGGCGTAGCGCCGCCGCGACGATCACAATCGCCGCCAGCAGGCAGCCTGCGGCGACCCCGGCCCCGGCCAGGGTGACGGCCATCCACCACGCCGGTTGGCCGCGGTGGAATTCGAGCCCGATCAGCGCGAGCCCCGCCACCGCTGCGATTCCGCCGAGCAGCGCCACGATCGCGCGTCTGCCGATCACGGTCGCCTCCGCCCGCGGGACCACGAGCTCGCTGCGGCGGCGAAGCGCCCGGACCGCTCCCAGCACCCCCGCCACGAAGGCCACCTGCGAGCCGATCGCAAGCAGCACGAACGCGAGGTTGGCGACCGGTCTCGAGGGAGGGTGCACCCGCGGCCATGCCACGCCGGTGGCCCTCGAGCCGGCCCAGCTGACGAGCAGCATCGCCGCGGCGACCGCAAGGGCGGCGAACGCCACCAGCGCCGCACGTCGCGCGCGCGTGGTCCCCAGCTCGTCTGCGAACTGGCGGGCCAGGTCGCCCGGCGCGCCGAGCGCCGCCTTCGGGTCGGACTCGAGGTGGTCGCTGATCTCGACCAGGATGCGCCGGCGCAGCCGCCCGCGGATCCCCACCTTCGCGAGCTCCGACGAGAGGGACTCGAGGTAGCTCACGCCAACACCGCCTCGATCGCGGTGGCGAAGCGCTGCCATTCCTCACGCCGGACACCGAGCTCGCGCCGGCCACGCCTGGTCAGTTCGTACACGCGGCGCTTGCGCCCGTCGACCGACCACGCGCTTGACAGGAAGCCCGCGTGCTCGAGCCGATGAAGCGCCGGATACACGGTGCCCTCGGGCAGTGCCAGCTCGCCGCCGCTGCGCCGCTTGAGCTGCTCGATGATCGCGTAACCGTGTAACGGGCCCGCCGCGAGCACAGCGAGGATCAGCGCGTCGAGGTGCCCCTTCAAGGCTTCCGCCTTCATCGCGCGGCAGCTTATACCTAGCAATGCTAGGTGTCAAGCGGCCGGGGCTAGGTGAATGGGTGACACAGGTGCCGGTGTCTGCGGCTACGAGCTCGGCGGTGCTGCCCAGATCGACAGCGGATCCGCGGGTTCGGCCGGAACCGCGCTGCCTTCGGGCCCCGTTTGACAGCCTGCGTGGCCGTGCCCCAGCGCCGCCCCTCCGTCGTGCCGCGCGTGCTCGCCGCCGTGATCGTGCTCGCCGCGGTGGTGGTGGCATTGGTGATCGTGCTCGGCTCGTCCCAGTCGCGAGCCGCGCCGCCGCGGGCGATGGAGTCGTTGTTCCAGGACGACGACCACCTGATCTACGCCCCGACCGCGACCGTCAACAGCACGCTCGACAGGCTGGAGGCGCTGGGGGTCGACCGGATCCGCGCGACGGTGCTGTGGCGCGCGATCGCTCCGCACCCGGATGCGACCGCGCCCCCGTCCGGGTTCGATCCGAGCAACCCGGCGGACTACCCGGCGTCGGCGTGGGCGCCCTATGACCGGCTCGTTCGGCTGGCGGCGGCGCGGGGGATCGCGCTCGACTTCGACGTCACCGCCCCGGGACCGCTGTGGGCGATGGCGCGTGGGGCACCCCCGAGCGGTTATGCGGACCACTGGATGCCGTCGGCCACCCAATTCGGCGCGTTCGTGACCGCGGTCGGGCGGCGCTACAGCGGGCATTACCTGGCCCCCGGCGGGTCCCGGTTGCCGCGCGTGTCGTTCTGGTCGGTATGGAACGAGCCCAACCAGCCCGGGTGGCTGGCGCCTCAGTGGCAGACGGTCGGCGGTCGGCGGGTGATCGAGTCGGCGGTGCTCTACCGCGGGTATGTGGACGCCGCGTTCGCGGCGCTCGAGCGGACCGGCCACGGACCGAGCAGGGACACCATCCTGGTAGGTGAGCTGGCGCCCGAGGGGAGCGAGAGTCCGAGCGAGGGCTACGCGCAGGCGGTCCCGCCGATGCCGTTCCTGCGCGCGCTGTACTGCGTCGATCCGGGATACCGGCCACTGGTCGGAGCCGACGGGGCAGCCCTCGGGTGCCCGCAGAGTCGAGGGGCGAGCGCGTTCGTGGGCATCAATCCCGGCCTATTCGAGGCCACCGGCTTCGCTCACCACCCCTATTCGTTCTTCCTCGCGCCGAGCGCGCGGATGACCGACACCAACTTCGTCCCGCTGTCAGACCTACCCCGCCTGGAGCACGGCCTGGACTCGATCTTCGCCGCCTACGACGTCGGGCGACACCTGCCGCTTTACCTGACCGAGTACGGGTACGAGACCAATCCGCCCAACCCATACCGGGGCGTCGGTCCGGCGACCCAGGCGGAGTACCTCAACGAGGCGGAGTACATGGCGTGGCGCGACCCGCGCGTCCGCTCGACGTCGCAGTTCCTGCTTTACGACGCGCTCCCCGACACCCGCTACCGGCGCGGCTCCGAGCGCTACTGGTCGACCTTCCAGACCGGATTGCTGTATGCGGGTGGCGCGGCGAAGCCATCGCTCGACGCCTACCGGCTCCCGATCTTCGTCGCGGACCCCGTGCTCGGCTCCGGGCGGAGCGTGCGCGTCTGGGGCCGCGTGCGGCCGGCCAAGCTCGGCGGCTCGGAGCATGCGGCGGTCCAGTGGGCGAGCCACGGCGGTGAGTACCGGACGGTCGCGACCCTCGGCGCCACGGAGCCGAGCAACGTGCTCAGCGGCGAGGTGCAAGTCCCGGGGTCCGGGACGATCAGGCTGGCATGGTCGTCGCCCTCGGGGCAGACCTACCACAGCCGCGCCGTCGGCGTAAGCGGCTTCTGAGTCAACCGATCGCGCGCGCGCGCCGATGATCTCGATATGGACGCATCCGCGTACGCGCTCGTCCAGGGCGTTCGCCGCACGCGGGAGACGCTCGCGGTGTGGCAGCGGCGCCCTTGGCCGGTGCTCCGGGCGTGGCTGGCCGGCAGCCTTGCCGCAGCCTGCCTGCTACTGCTCGCCATCTGGTTGATCTCGCTGGTCGCTACCGCGGGCGGCCCGGTCGCGCTGTTGCGGCCGCCGTTCCTCGTCGGCAAGCCCGGGGACGTGATTCGGATCCTCGGCCACAACCTGCTCGTACTCACGCTCCACGCGATGGCGTGCGTCGCTGGGTTTATCGCGGGAAGCTCGCTGCCGCTTCAGGCTCCCTATCGCACCGGCATCTCGCGCAGGATCCACGAGAGCGGTCGCCAGGTCGCGATCGCATTCGTCATCGGGGCGACCGGGTTCTCGCTCGGCCTCCAGGCCTACGCGCTGGGGATCAGTGCCGCGCATGTGGCGGCGGCGCTACATGTCAGCTCGGCGCTCCTCCTGGTAGGGCTGCTCCCGCACGCGCTCCCGGAGCTGGTGGCGTTGTTCCTGCCGCTGGCCGCATGGATCATCGCCAGCCGTCACGGCGAGTGGGACCAGCTGCTTGCCGCGACGCTCGTTACTGTCGCGGTGGCGCTGCCGATCCTGGTCATCACGGCCACGTGGGAGGTGTACGTCGCCCCGCACGTGCTGAGATCGCTGCTCGGTTACCGCTAGGCAGGTGCCCCCGCCGCCTATCCCCTAAGCAGGAAGGTGGCCTTGGTGCTGACGGACCTGCCGCGCGCCGTGAAGGTGCCCTTCGCCGTCAGCCTCATGCGCTTCGCGCGTTTCAGCAGCCGTTTTCCGGTGGGGGTGAGGTTCAGCCTGATCGTCCGCGTTCCCGCCGATCGGAACAGCGCCTGCCCCGAGGCGATCAGCACCGGCCGCGCCTTCGCTCGCCCCGCCTTCGCAAGCCTCCCTCCGGCCGGGACCTCGTACCACTGCACCATCACGCGCCCCGCCTCGGGCGCCCTGAAGCGCAGGGAGCACCCCCGCGCCCTGATCAGCTTTGAGATCGTCGTCGAGCGCCACGAGCCGGCGATCTGGCGCGCGATCAGGCGCCGCAACGTCGCCGGGCTGAGGGCGCCAACGCCGTGCGCGGTGCGACCGGGCTTGGCGGGAGCCTTCGCGCCGAGGATTCCGGCGCCTCCGGCGGGGTTGCCACCGCCGGTGGTGGGGAGGGCGATGGCGTTCGGCCGCGTGTAAATGTCGGGCCCGAACGCGTTCACGCCGACCGCGTCGCCGATCCGGGGCAGCCCGAACACATCTTCGACGCTCGCGAGCAGCGAATAGTGGTTGTAGCTGGTAATCGACCTCGTGCCGGGCGCGATCGCGGGCGAGATCAGGACCGCCCCGACGTCGCCTCCACCGCCGGGGTTGGTGCCGTTCGCGTAGTAGGGACCTGGCACCTCGCCGCAGCAAGCCGTGTTGTCACCGACCGCCTCGTCAAACGTGATGATCAACAGGCCGCTCTGCTGGAACGCGGGCGAGGCCGTGATGACGGGCACCCACGTCTTCAGGAAGCTGTCGGCCTGGGTGAGGCCGCCGGGCTGACCGTTGGGGCAGGGCGCCTCGTGGCCATCGTTGCAGGCGTTGGGCGTGATGAACACGTAGTTCGGTGTCGTCGCCGCGCTCGCGAGATCGGCCGGAAGCCGGGTGAGGTTCACGACGTCGGCATTGCACTCAGCCGGGTTGTCGATCACGTAGTGGAAATAGACGAAGGGGTCGTGGTGCATCATGTACTGGTCCGTGGCGGTCACCGCCTGCGTGGGGTCGTGAGCCCCAACCGGGGGATGGCCGCACGTCGCTGATTCGCGGGTTGGATCAGCGCCCATTCCATCCTCGTAGGCCCGCCAGGTGAGGCCGGCAGCATCGAGTTGGCTCATCAGGCTGGGCACGTCGGCCGGGTACACGCACCCCTCGCCGTTCTCCAGCCCGACCGAGTTCATCGAGTCGGCCGGGAAGTTCACGAAGTCCAGACAGTCTGCAGAGGTCAGCGGGTTCTGAGGCTGACCGCTCACCATCGCGATGTAGTTGTCGGCGCTGTTGTGACCGATCGCGTAGTAGTTCGGAAGGTAGGCGCCCTCGGCGACCAGCGTCTGCGAGAGGTACGGCGCCTTTGAGCCCGTCCCGAAGGTGGTCGAAGCGCTCTGGTTTTCGTCGACCAGAACGAACACGTGGCGAATCGGCGGTGGGGTGTACGCCAGCGCCGCCGCCGGGAGGCAAAGCCCGCAAAGCACGACCGCCGGCAGAGCGCGCCGGATCGCCGTCGGCAAGCCACAGCGCGGCTGCGCATCGTGGACCGAAGAGCTTCCTGACACCTGTGTCAACCCCATCTGCCAGCTGACAGCCGGTTTACCCCGATGGCCCCCGGTGGCTGTCGCCGTGCCGGCCGCAGGGCAACGTATCACCCGCGGGCCGCGGTGTCGAGCGCGCCACCGCCCGCTTTACCGTCGCTCGGCGAGCCGCCCGTCGCTCAGCGCTTGAACCGCTCGGCCAGTTTGGTCTTGGCGTTGAATGCGGCCTTCACCGCACGGTCACCCGCAGACCCCTCGGGTGGCATCAATCCCAGCTGCCGCGCGTACTGCATCTGGTCGAAGACCACGAAATTTGAGACGATCTTTCCGTCGCGGATCACGAAATGGTCGATGCCGTCGATCGCGACGGGTTGGCCCGTTGGCTCGATCCCCTGGATCGGCCCCGTGTGCTTGCCTGTCAGGTGCCACTGAACGAACACGTCCTCGCCCTGCTCGGCGGCCGCCAGCAGCTCCATCCGCCAGCCCGTGATCGCGGCTAAGACTTCCTCGAAGTAGGCGACGATCTCATCGATCCCGCGACAGGTCCGGTCGGGTAACT
Organism: uncultured Solirubrobacterales bacterium; assembly: GCA_963826395.1. GTDB lineage: Bacteria > Actinomycetota > Thermoleophilia > Solirubrobacterales > Solirubrobacteraceae > Palsa-465. The sequence continues at coordinate 177,299 of CAWGWP010000005.1, forward strand.
GCTCGATACCGGCTGCATCCCAGTACTCCCTGAGCTCCGACGGCTGGCCCCGGTTGAGCGCGTCGAGCGTGCGGCGTACGAGCTCCGGTCCGGACGTCGTTGTGGAGGCCATGGGGTGATCGTCGCACAGGCCGGGCGCGTTCAGCGGCCGCGCCACCAGTCCGCGAACGCGTCAAAGCCGCCGGAGGCGCGGTAGGACGCCTCGGCCCAGGCGTGATGCCAGACTTGCGCCCACCGCGGCTCCCAGCCGAAAGCGCGGGCGCCCGCCCCGACCCCCAGGATCGCGGCCATCAAAGCCGCCAGGATCGCCATCGCGATGATCGGCGCAGGGATGTCGGCGTTCGTCGGCGAGGTGACCGAGGCAGGCAGCGGGACACTCGACGGGCTCTCGGCGGCTTGGCTCACACGCGCGGCGGCACCCGGGACACACGCGCCGCCGGCGCGCTGCGCCAGCGCGCTCTGGACGGCCTCGGTGAAGTCCGCGAAGTACTGCTGACCGTAGGTGTCGATCCCCTTGAGCGCAGCCGCGAGCTCAGAGCTTGAGAACCTGCATGGGGGGATCGACCCGCTGGCCTGGTATACGCGGAGCACATCTGTGTAAGCGCTGGCGAGCGCGCTTGCGGGGAGCAGCGCCAGGGCTCCTAGGACGGTGACTGTCGCGAGCCTGCGCACGTCCGGAAGGTAGCGCGGCTCGATGCTGCAGCCACCGCGGCCACGCCTCGAGCGGCAGCCGCGCAACGGCTCCCGCCGCCGTCGGCTCGAGGCCGTGCACGACTTACGCGGCGAGCCGGTCCGAGACCTCTACGTCGAAGATGCTCGGCGTGGTTCGGGCCGGCGGCTTGCTCGGGGCCGGCTCCTCGGCGTCCTCGCGCTCGGCGTATTCCAGCTCCTCGTACTCGAGCGCGTCGTCCTCAAACCCGAGTTCGCGCGGCTCGAGCCCCGCCGCGCGAACAGCCCCGGCGAGCAGCCGCGCGGCGTCGCGCAGCTCCTCCGCGCGATGCGACGCCATCACCGCGAGCCGCAGCCGAGACGTCATCGGCGGAACCATCGGCGGCCGGATCGCCTGCGCGAACACGCCTCGCTCGAAGGCGCGCTCGCAGACCTCGACCGTGAGCGCCGCGTCGCCGATCACGATCGGCACGATCTGCGTGCGGGCCGCTTCGATCTCGAAACCCTCGCGCTCGAGCTCCGAGCGCAGCGCCGCTGCGTTGGCCTGCAGGCGGGCGACCAGCTCGGGCCGCTGCTCGAGCAACGACAGCGCCGCGAGCGCGCCGGCGACCGCGGGCGGCGGCGGCGCGGTCGAGAAGATGAACGTCCGCGCGGCGTTCACCAGGTAGTCGGCCATCGCGCGGTCGCACGCGACGAACGCGCCGTAGGAGCCGAGCGCCTTACCGAGCGTGCCGACGATCACGTCGACCTGGTCCTCGAGCCCGGCCTCCGCGAGCGCGCCCCGGCCGCCGGGGCCGAGCGCCCCGGTGCCGTGCGCCTCGTCGACCATGAGCCGGATCCGGCGCCGCTGCGCGAGGTCGACGATCTCCCGCAGCGGCGCGACGTCGCCGTCCATCGAGAACACGCTGTCGGTGACGATCAGCGCGCCGCGTCCCTCGGCCTTGGCGATTCCCCACGCCAGGTGCTCGACGTCGAGGTGGTCGTAGACGAACACCTCCGCTCCGGGAGAGCCGGCACCCGTCGACGATCGAAGCGTGGTTGAGCTCGTCCGAGAAGACCACGTCGCCGGGGCGGGCGAGCGCGGCGATCACGCCGGCGTTGGCGAGGAACCCGGAGCCGAACAGCAGCGCCGCCTGGCGGCGCTTGAACTCGGCCAGCCGCTCCTCGAGCCGGCGGTGGATCGTCATCGTCCCGGACACCAGCCGCGAGGCCCCGGCCCCGACCCCCAGCGCATCGCCGCCTCGGCGGCCGCCTCGCGGACCCGCGGATGATCGGCCAGCCCGAGGTAGTTGTTGGAGCACAGCAGCAGCACCGGCTTGCCGTCGAGCACGACGTGCGGGCCCTGCGGACCGCTCACCAGGCGCGTCCTGCGGCGCAGACCAAGGGCCTCCAGCTCGCCCAGCCGCGCCTCGATCTCGATCACGCGGCCGTCCTCTTCGGCTCGGCGCGAGTTATCAGCGGCGGCACAGGGCGGGAAGATACGAGCCGCTCCCGGACGTTCACTGGCCCCGCCACTGGGGATTTCGCTTCTCGGCAAAGGCGTGGACCGCCTCGCGGAAGTCCGCCGAGGACAGCGACGCGCGTCGGAGCTCGAGCAACTCGCGCTCGGTCTGGGGGTCGAGCGCGGCCTGCGGCGGCGAGCACCGCACGGATCACGTGCTTGTTGCCGCGCTGGGCAAGCGGGGCGTTTGCGGCGATCTCGATCGCCAGCTCGAGCGCCTCCTCGGCGAGGCGGTCGTGCTCGGCGACGGCGTTGACGAGCCCCCACGCGCGCGCCGTGCGGGCATCGATCCGCCGTCCGACCAGGAACAGCTCGCGCGTGCGAGCCGCGCCGACCGTGTCGATGAACTTACGGATCCCGGTGTGGGAGTAGACCAGGCCGAGCTTCGCCGGGGCATGCCGAGCGCGATCGTCCCCGCCGCGATCCGCAGGTCACACGCCAGCGCCAGCTCCAGCCCGCCGCCGATGGTGTGGCCGTTGAGCGCCGCCACCGTGGGGTAGGGGTAGGCCTCGACAGCGTCGATCGCCGCCGCGAACGGGTTGGCGACGAGCCTGTCGGCCTCCTCGGGCAGGACCTCGTCGGGTAGCCCGGCGAGGTCGTACCCGGCCGAGAAGGTGTCCCCCTGGCCCGTGATGATCACGCAGCGCGCATCGAGCCCGGGCATCGTCGCGGCGAACGCGTCGAGGATCGCGTGGTCCAGCGCTCCGCGCCGCTCGGGGTTGGAGATGGTCAGGCGCGCGACGCCCGGGGCGGGTTCGTCGACGAGCAGCCGCCCCGCGCCACTTGGCTGTTCCTCCGCCGGGCTACTCGAGGACAACGAGCGTGTCGCCCTCTGAGACCGACTGCCCCTCCTCGACGACGATCTCCTTGACCACGCCGGGGTCCTCGGCCTCGACCGGCATCTCCATCTTCATCGACTCGAGGATCACGACCGTATCGCCCTCGTCGACCTGGTCGCCCACCGCGACCTCGATCTTCCACACGGTTCCGGTGATATGCGCCTCCACGTCGGGCAATTCGATGCCTTCCTGTGCTTGCGGTCCGGTTGCCGCCGTCCGGCGGCGCCAGCGCGGCAGGATAGTCGCCGACCCGCCATTTTGCGGCTTCCGTCGGGCCTGCTCGCTTGACTGTGCGCATTGATGCGGCTTGCATGCACGAGGCGCATCTGATGGAGGACAGAAGCCTGTTCATCAGCTCGTGCTCGCGCCGTGACCTCGCCCGACGCAAGCCCGGCCGCATGGTCTCACGCTCACCGCTGTTGCTGACGCTTATCGTGATCGCGCTGGCGGCGGCCGCGGTGTTCGCGGCGCGGGGCGGCTTCTAGACCAGGGCGCTATTCGGCTGGCACCGGCGCTCGAGCGCTCGCGTGGCAAGGCCTCGTGACGATTGTCGGGCGCCGGGGTATCTGAAATGAGCGATGCCAGACGTGGAGCTCAAGCCGCAGGTCTACCGGGATCCTCGGCCCGAGGAATACTTCGCGCAGTTCCACGAGCGTGCGCGCCGCGGCGAGGCCGGCTGGACCTATGAGCTCACGCGGTCCTTCGTCGTGCCGTACTCGGTGCTCGCGTTCAGGGCGCGTGGGATCGACACCGAGAATGTCCCCAACGGGGCCGTGATCCTGGCGCCCAACCATGGCTCCTTCATGGACCACTTCTTCGTCGGCGCATTCCTACGCCGGCGAGTGCGTTTCATGGCGAAGTCGCAGCTGTTCCAGCCCGGGATCGCCGACTACATCTTCGGCCACGGTGGCGTCTTCCCGGTCCGCCGTGGGCACCACGACGAAGCCGCATTCACCACCGCGTTCGAGCTTCTGGACCGGGGCGAGGCCGTGGTGCTGTACGCCGAGGGGGGGCGTTCGCGGACCGGCGACATCGGCGAGGCGAAGCCGGGCGTGGGGCGGCTGGCGCTGGAGTCCGGTGCCCCCGTCGTTCCGATCGCGATCCTCGGCTCCCATCAGGTACGCAACTGGAAGCGTCTCCAGTTCCCGAGGGTCACCGTCCAGTTCGGCGCGCCGTTCAGGTTCGAGCAGCTGGCGCACACCACGCGCGAGCAGCAGCAGGACGCCGCGGACTACATCCTCGAGCGGATCAGGGAGCTATACGCCCAGCTGAGGCTGCTCGGTCACCGCGGGTCGCTGGCTGCCCTCCGTCACCGTCGCAGGGCGCAGCGCGCCCGCCGGGCCGAGCCCGAGGGAGAGCCCGAGCCCGCCGGACACCGCTAACTCTCGGGATCCCGACGCATCCGCGCTCTTGCGGGAGGATCGGTTCGGTGTAGGGTTGGCTTGGAGTGGGCCCTGGCCGGGGCGGCCTTCGGAGGCGTTGGTTACTTACCACGGAGGAGAAGAAATGAAGCGATCTGCTTCGCGCCTTGCTGCTGCGCTGGTGCTCGCCGGGGGTTCGGCGCTGGTGTTGATCGGTGGCGTCGCATCGGCGAGCGGCGCGACGAAGGCGAGCGCGCTGCCGACGCTGACGCTCGCGCTCAATGGGAAGTCGGTCACGGTCGGCGGTAGCGAGTTGTCGGGAGCCGTGAACGTCCAGACGACGGTTACCGGAGAGCAACAGGGCGAGCCCACGTTGTTCCATCTGAAAGACGGGGTGAGCTTCGCGCAGTTCGGTCAGGCGATCGCAATCGTCAACGCGCACCATGGGGATCTGAACTACCTGGATCCCTACGGCTCGCTGATCTACAACCTTCCCGCGAACAAGGGCACGAGCACTGGGCAGGTCGTGCTGCCGCCTGGCAACTACTTCGCGCTTGACACGATCAAGAGCGGCCCGCCGCCCCACGCCGCCTTCACCGTCACGCAGTCGGCGGCCCCGGCGACGCTTCCGCCCGCCGCCGCGACGCTCGGCGAGATCGAGTTCGGTTTCACCGGGCCGAGGACGCTGCACGACGGTGAAGTGCTGCGCTTCGTCAACGACGGTTTCCTCGTGCACATGGACGCATGGGGCAGGGTCAAGAACGTCGCCAATGCGAAGAAGGTGATCGCGCTGCTGAGGGCCGGGAAGGACAACAGGGCCGGCGCGCTGTTCCTCGGTTTCTCCGTCCAGGGCGCTGGGCCGCTTTCATCGGGCGCGGTCGAGCAGCAGGTGATCAGCTACCGGCCCGGGATCTACGTCCAGGCTTGCTTCATGGACACCCAGGACGGTCGAGAGCACACCCGGCTCGGAATGGAGCGGATGCTCAAGATCGTCAAGTGAGTGCGAGCAGGCCGCGCGACCGCCTGTGATGAGGTCTCGCTGCCTTGTTCCTGCCACCGCAGGGATTTGTGAAGTAGCGCCGCGGTCGCGACTCACGCGGTGGCGATCGCGGCAGCCTGCTCCAGACCGAGCTCCTCGATCGCGCTCTCGCGCATCTTGAACTTCTGGACCTTGCCGGTGACCGTCATCGGGAAGCCGTCGACAAACTTCACGTAGCGGGGGATCTTGAAGTGGGCGATCCTGCCGCGGCAGAAGTCCTTGACGTCGCCCTCGGTCAACGCGGCGCCGGCGCGGGGGATGACCCACGCCATCAGCTCCTCGCCGTAGCGCTCGTCGGGGACGCCGATCACCTGGACATCGGCGATCTGCGGATGCGTATAGAGGAACTCCTCGATCTCCCGGGGGTAGATGTTCTCGCCGCCGCGGATCACCATGTCCTTGATCCGCCCGACGATCCTCACATAGCCCTCGTCGTCCATCGTCGCGAGGTCGCCTGAGTGCATCCACCCAGCCGGGTCGATCGACTCGGCGGTCCGCTCGGGGTCGTTCCAGTAGCCGCGCATCACGGGATACCCGCGCGCGCAGAACTCGCCTGCCTCGCCGCGGGGCTGAACCCGCTGCGTCGCGGGGTCGACGATCTTGATCTCGACGTGGGGCATCACCTGGCCAACCGTCTCGCAACGGTGCTCGAGCGTGTCGTCGACCCGGACCATCGTCGTCACCGGTGAGGTCTCGGTCTGCCCGAACGCGATCGAGATCTGGTCGATCCCCATCTCCGAGCCGACGTTCCTCATCACCTCGATCGGGCACGGCGAGCCCGCCATGATCCCCGTCCGCAGCGAGCTCAAATCGTGCTCGGCGAAGCCGGGGGCGCCGAGCTCGGCGATGAACATCGTCGGGACGCCGTAGAGGCTCGTGCAGCGCTCCTGGGCGCACGCGCGGAGCGTCGCCTCCGGGTCGAAGGTTTCGGCCGGATAGACGATGCACGCCCCACGGGTGGTGCACGCAAGGTTGCCGATCACCATCCCGAAGCAGTGGTACAGCGGCACCGGGATGCACACCCGGTCGCGCTCGGTGTAGCGCAGCAGCTGGGCGATGAAATGGCCGTTGTTGAGGATGTTGTGGTGCGTGAGCGTCGCGCCCTTCGGAAAGCCGGTCGTGCCGCTCGTGTACTGGATGTTGATCGGGTCGTCGAACTGCAACTCGCCCATCGCCTGGCGCACCTCGTCGGCCGAGGCTCCGCCCGAGGCGATCTCGTCCCAGCCGGGCGTCTCGAAGAAGGTCGCGCGCTCGAGCACCGGGAGCTTCGGACGAACCTGGTCGACCATCGCGACGAAGTCCGATCCCTTCACCTGCTGGGCTGCGAACAACACGCGACAACCCGACTGCCGGAGCACGTACTCGAGCTCGCTGGTGCGGTATGAGGGGTTGATGTTGACGAGGATCACCCCGAGCTTGGCCGTGGCGTACTGGACCAGCGCCCACTCGCTGCGGTTGGGACCCCAGACGCCGACGCGGTCGCCCTTCTTCAGTCCGTCCGCGAGCATGCCCCCCGCCAGGAGATCAACGGCGTCTCCGAACTCGGCGTACGTGTAACGGATGTCCTGCTGGCTCGAGACGAGCGCCTCGGCGTCGGGCGCCCGCGCGATCGTTCGCTCGAGATTCGCTCCGATCGTCTCGCCCAGCAGGGGCTCGTCACCGAGCCCGTGTGCGTACGACAGCATCCCGCCCTTCCTCTCTTCGCCCGATGACCGCTCGCGCGCCGATCGTACCGCCCGATACGGTGTTGCGGGGAAATGGGAGTGCTGCGTCGGAACCTCCTGCAAGGACGCGCGATCGCGGTCGCCGGCGGGGCGCCGGGCGCGGTCTGCGGTGCGCTCACCGGGCTCGGTGCCCGGGTCGAGTCGCTCCCCGGCCACGGGCATCTGCGCGAGGACGAGGAGGGCGTCGGCGACTGGGCTCGCGCGCGCGGTCCGCTGGACGCCGTCGTATATAACGCGGCCGGCACGTTCGGGAGCGGAGGTGATTCGGGGCTGGCTGAGTCGCTGGAGCTTGCGTGGGTGGCCGTCCGGGAGGTCGCGATCGGCGCGCTGATCCCCGCGGACACCCCGGGAAAGGTGCTGCTGATCGGTCCTGCGCCCGACGCGGGGCCGTTCGCGGAAGCCGCGCGGGCGGCGCTGGAGAACCTGGCGCGAACGCTGTCGGTCGAGTGGGCTCGCTACGACGTGACGACCGCGATGCTCGCCCCGGGCAATGACACCTCCCCCGAGGAGCTTGCCGAGCTCGTCTGCTTCCTTGTCTCGGAGGCCGGCGGATACCTCAGCGGATGCCGGTTGGAGCTAGGCGCGGTCGCATGAGGACCCGCGCCGTCGCGCTCCCGGCCACCGTCCTCACCGCGCTCGTGGCGGTGGGGTGCGGCGGCTCGACCCGCACCGAGAGCGCTCCGAAGCAGACGACCGCGACCGTCGCCGTCGCGACGGTCTCACCGACGACCGCCACCGCCTCGGCTGCGGTCCAGCCGCCCCCCAAGCCGAAGCCCAAGCCCAAGCCGAAGCCCAGCCCCGGGTCCCTGCCGCAGACAGATCAGCTCCCCTCCGCCGGCACCCCCGCGTTCCACGCCGAGATGGCCGCGCTGTGGCGAGGAGTCGCGCGCGACTCCGTCGCGGACGCGCTGCCGGCGTTCTTCCCGGAGGGTGCCTACGTGCAGCTCAAGCGGATCGGCGACCCGCAGGGTGACTGGGCCGACCGCCTCGTTGAGGACTACCGGCTCGACCTCGCGGCCGCGCACAATCTTCTCGGCGGCGATGGCAGTGGCGCGCGCCTCGTCGAGGTCGTGGTCCCCTCGAACTACGCCCACTGGGTCACTCCGGGCGTCTGTTACAACGATGTCGGCTACTACGAGGTCCCAAACGCGCGGGTCGTCTACCGGCAGAACGGGGTGATCCGTTCGTTCGGGATCGCCTCGATGATCTCGTGGCGCGGCGTCTGGTACGTCGTGCACCTGGGTTCCGTCCTGCGTCCGACCGCGGTCGGGCTCGTCGACGACCCGAGCTCCGGGACCGGCGCGTCGGCGCCGTCATCCACCTGCTGAGGTGACGCTTGGCAGCGCTGTGTGCGCGCCGAGCCACCGTGAGATCTCGTCGAGCACCTGTTCTTGCTCGGGCTCGTTCAGGATCTCGTGGTAGAGCCCATCGTAGGGCGTGATCGTCTTGTCGGCCGCGCCGATCCGCTCGCCGAGCATCACGCTTCCCGCAGGCGGGCAGAGGCGGTCGGCGGTCCCGTACATGATCAGGGTCGGCACCGTGATCGCGGTGACACGCTCGGGGAACGAGTCGATCGCCGCCGCCATCTCCGCGACGGTCCTCACCGGGAGCTTCCGGTGGTGGTTGAGCGGGTCCTCGATGTACGCCTTGACGACTGCGGGGTCGCGGCTGACGAGGTCGGGGTCGATCGGGAAAAGCGGCAGCCTCGGCGTGAGCGCCGAGAGCGCCCGGGCCGCGACTCGCATCGGCGGGGGCGCCGCCGCGAGCGCCGCGAGCGGAGCCGAGAGGATCAGTCCGGTGATGTGGTCCTGGTGCTCGAGCGCGTAGCTAACTGCGATCGCCCCTCCCATGCTGTGGCCCAGCAGGAACAGCGGAACCGCGGCGTGCTCGGCGGCGGCGAGGAGCACGAGCGAGTCGAGATCGGCAACCGCCCTGTCCATCCGCTCGATAAGCGCCCGCGGTCCCTCGGACCGGCCGTGTCCTCGATGGTCGATCGCGTAGACGGCGTAGCCGTCGGCGACCAACCGTGCAGCTACGTGCTCGTAGCGACCGGCGTGTTCGCCTGCGCCGTGGGCGACCACCACGATTGCGCGAGGGTCACCGCCTGGGACCCAGCCCTGCCAGTGGATCCCAACCTTGCCGGCGCCCTCGAAGCTGCCGTCCGTCGGGATCACGCCGGCGCGTCCGCCCAAGGGACGACAACGGCGTCCTCGTCTGGTGAGTCCCGAGCCACCACGTATTCGGCAGGCTCGGTGCTCGACGTGTTCTCCAGCACGTGTGTCTCGCGCGGCGGGACGTACACCAGGTCCCGCGGCTCGAGCGTCAGTTCCTGTTCGAGATGGTCGCCCCACTTCACTCGAAGCGAGCCAGAGAGCATGTAGACGGCGCTCTCACATCCCTCGTGGTAGTGCGGGAGGGACTGCGCGCCGGGAGGCACGCGGAACACCGCCATGTAGATGTTGCGCGCGCCGGCGGTGGCCTGGGAGATCTCCGAGCCCCCGACCACGCCGCGGGGCACGTCTCGGTCGGGGCCGGGCTTGACGACCTTCACGCGGAGATCTCCTCCCTCATCGGCGCGCAGTCTAGCTGCGCTCGGAGGGCGTCAGCTCGATCTGCAGGGGCCGCTGAGGCGACGCCTCGTGGTCGACTTGAAGCGTGGTGTGCTGGATCCCGAACCGCTCGCCGAGGACCCGCTGAAGGTGGCGGCGAAGCTCGTGACAGTCGGCTCCCGCGCGAACCACGACGTGCGCCGAGAGCGCGGGGAAGCCCGAGGTGACCTCCCACACGTGGAGGTCGTGGACCTCGACGACATCCCGCTCCGAGGCAAGCCCGCGGCCGATCACGTCGGGGTCGAGTCCGGCCGGAGCCGCCTCCATGAACACCCGCCCCGAGGCGAGGACCAGGCGGTACCCGGCGCGGAGCATCAGCGCCGCGATCAGTAGCGAGGCGATCGGGTCGGCGCGCTGGAAGCCGGTCGTCAGGATCACGATCGCCGCGACGGCCGTCGCGGCGAACCCATACAGGTCGGTCAGGATGTGGCGGTAGGAGCCCTCCACGTTGAGGCTGCGCTCGGCGTGGTGTTGGTGCGCAAGGACCCGCGTCGCGACCAGGTTGACGGCGATCCCGGCGAGCGCGACGCCGAGCACGACTCCGCCGGCCACCTTCGGCGGCGACACCAGCCGGGAGATCGACTCGTACACGATCACCGCGGCGAGCACGAGCAGCGTGATCCCGTTGGCCTGGGCGGAGAGGATCTCCGCACGCCCGAGGCCGTAGGTGAGCGCGCCCTTGGCGGGGCGCAACGCGAGCCGCGCGGCGACCAGCGACATCGCCAGCGCGCCGGCGTCGGTCAGCATGTGCGCGGCGTCCGAGAGCAGCGCCAGCGAGGAAGCCAGCGCGCCCGCGACGACCTCGACGAGCATGAAGGCGACGATCAGCGCGAGCGCGACGGCCAGGCGCTCCTGCTCGTCGCCGCGAGTCACGTGTACGTGGTCGTGCGCCGTCATGTCAGTTCAGCGACGGATCCTGTGGCATCCGCGCCACCAGCGCGTAGCTACCGCCCTTTGCGCGTGAGCACCGCCGACCATAGGTCGCGCGCGCCCGAAGCGAACGCGTCCTCGACCCTCGCCGGCTCGAGGATCCAGTCGCCGCGCTCGAGCTCTGACGTCGAGCTGGCCGGCGCCCCAGCCGGCGTGCCCGACGAACGCGCGCGCCCTCCGCATGCCGACCGACATCTCCTCGAGCGAGGAGGCCGCCCCGAGCACGCCGACGTCGTCGAACGCCAGCAGCGCGGCGTCGCCGGGGTCCTCGAACTGGCCCAGGATCACCACCGAGGAGGGCTGCACCGGCCCGCCGATGAACAGCGCTTCGGCCGGGTCGAGCAGCTCCTCGAGCTCCGGGACGGCCTCGCCGACGCTCGTCTCCGAGGGGCGGTTCAGCACCAGCCCGAAGGCGCCCTCCTCGGAGTGCTCGACGACCAGCACGACCGTGCGCCAGAAGTTCGGGTCGATCAGCGAGGGCCCGGCGATCAGCAGCTGTCCCCGGGCGGAGTCCATCACAGCCCCAGCGAGCGGCCGAGCACTTCCTTCATGATCTCGTCGGTGCCGCCGCCGATCGGGCCGAGCCGCGCGTCGCGGGCGGCGCGCTCGATCCCGTACTCCTTCATGTAGCCGTTGCCGCCGTGGATCTGCAGGCAGGTGTCCATCACCTCGAAGGCGGACCGCTGGGTGGCGAGCTTGGCGATCGTCACCTCCCGCACCGCGTCCTCGCCGGCGAGGTAGCGGCGCAGCGCCGCGTAGGTGACGTCGCGGCCCGCCTCGATCATCAGCGCGATCTCGGCGAGCTTGTGGCGGATCGCCTGATGGGAGCCGATCGCCTTGCCGAACGCGTGGCGCTCAAGCGCGTAGCCGAGCGTCCGCTCGAACGCGACCTGCATCGCGCCGACCGCCCCGAGCGCCATCAGCAGCCGCTCCCATTGGAAGTTGGCCATGATCAGGTAGAAGCCCCTGTGCTCCTCGCCGAGCAGGTTCTCGGCGGGCACGAACACGTCGTCGAAGCTGATCAGCGCCGTGTCCGACGCGTGCCAGCCGAGCTTCTCGAGCGCGCCCGATCGACGCCCGGCCGCGCTCGATGATCAGGAACGAGATCCCGTGGTGGCCGCCCTCCTCGGTCGTCTTGACCGCGGTGACGAGGACGTCGGCGCGCACTCCTCCGGTGATGAACGTCTTGGAGCCGTTGACGACGTAGCCGCCGTCGACCCGCTTGGCGAACGTCCGGATCGAGGCTACGTCGGAGCCGGCGTCGGGCTCGGTGATCGCGAGCGCCGCGATCTTCTCGCCCCTGATCCCGGGGACCAGGTAGCGCTGCTTCTGCTCCTCGGAGCCGAACCGCCAGATCGGCGGCAGCGCGATCCCCGAGTGCGCGCCGATTCCCGCCGCCAGACCCACCCGAACCGCAGCGCGCGAGCTCCTCGACGAACACCGCGTCGGCGACCGGGTCATCATCGCCGCCGTACTGCGCGGGGAACTTCAGTCCGATGTAGCCGTGCTCGGCGAGCCAGCCGAACACCTCGTTGGGGAACCAGTGGGCGTCCTCCCACTCGCCCGAGCGGGGGAGCAGCTCGGTCTCCACGAACCGCCGAACCGCAGCCCGGAACTCCTCGTGCTCTTCGGTGAACGGGGGCACCGGCCTGCGCACGCCAGACGGCTCGACGCCCGCCTTCTCAGCCAGCCGTTGCACCCTGTAACCGTACCTCGCCGTCCGATGGCCGGGTATTGTCCGGTCTCGGTGACCGCCACCGCTCAGCACGAGACCGGGTGGTCGACGGGGCTGCGGGCGGGATTCTGGCGCCGCTTCGCGGCGGCGTTGATTGACGGCCTGATCGTCGGGATCCCCCTCGGCCTGCTCGAGAACGCCTTCCACCAGAGCGGTTACCTGCTCGGGCTGCTCGTGGCGATGGCCTACTTCACGTACTTCGAGGGTGGCCCCACGGGGCAGGGATACGGCAAGCGCGCGATGGGGATCTGCGTGGTCGACGCCGATACCGGGGGACCGATCGGGTATGGCCGCGGGTTGATCCGCTACCTCGGTCGCGCGGTGTCGGCGATCGTCTTCTACATCGGGTATCTGTGGATGCTCGGGGACAGCCAGAGGCAGTGCTGGCACGACAAGTTCGCCCGTGACCTCGTCGTACCCGTCAGCTCGTACTGAGCGCTACAGGCCGTAGGAGCGGCCGATCACCTCGAGCATGATCTCGTCGGTGCCGGCGCCGATCCGGTTCAGGCGCAGGTCGCGCCAGCAGCGCTCGATCCCGTACTCCTTCATGTAGCCGTTGCCGCCATGGATCTGGAGGCACTCGTCCGCGACTTCGCAGGCGATCCGTGCCGAGTACAGCTTGGCCATCGTGATCTCCCGCACCGGGTACTCGCCGTTCTGGAAGCGCCACGCGGTCGTGTAGACCATCTGCCGGGCGGTCTCGATCTTCGTCGCCATCTCGGCGAACTTGTGGCGGATCACCTGGAACTTCCCGATCGGGCGGCCGAACGCTGAGCGCTCCTTGGCGTACTGGAGCGTGCGGTCGAACACGTGCTGCGCGCCGGCCACGCATCCCGCGGCGCCGATCAGCCGCTCGCCCTGGAGCTCCCAGGAGATGTGGTAGAAGCCCTTGCCGAGCTCGCCGAGCATCGCCGAAGCCGGCACGCTCACGTCCTGGAAGGCCAGCAGCGCGGTGTCGGACGCGTGCATCCCGAGCTTCTGGAGCTTCTTCTCACGGATCACGCCGGGTGAGTCCATCGGCACCAGGAACAGCGTGATCCCGCCGTGGCCCGCGTCGGGGTCGGTCTTCGTGACAAGCACGATCGCGTGCGCGCGGTGGCCGTTGGTGATGAACGTCTTGGAGCCGTTGATCACGTAGTCGTCGCCGTCTCTGACCGCGCGGGTCTTGATCCCGGCGACATCGGAGCCCGCGTCCGGCTCGGTGATCCCGATGGCCAGGATCGCCTTGCCCTGGATCGCGGGCACCACCCACTCCTGCTTCTGCTCTTCGGTGCCGAACGCCAGGATCGGCGGCATCGCCATGTCGGTCTGGACCGCGACGCCCATGGCCAGGCCGCCGCAGTGCGCGTGGGCCATCTCCTCGGCGAGGACCAGGCTCGTGTAGTAGTCGCCGGCCTGGCCGCCGTACTCCTCGGGCTTGTCCAGACCGAGGAAGCCGAGCTCGCCCATCCGCTCGAACACCCAGTCCGGGAACGTCGTCTCCTCCCACTCCTCGGCGTGGGGCTGGAGCTCCTTGACGACGAACCGATGGATCGACTCGCGCAGCTGCTCGTGGTCGTCGGTGAAGATGAAGTGCTTGCGCTGGGAGGCGAAGTCGGGCTTGAGGACGTCGGCGGTGGTCATCGGTGTCTCTCCTGGTCGCTGGGCGGCGGCGTTGCCGCTGGGGCGGCGGCGTTCGACGCTACCGGAGCGCCTGCCGAAAGTAAACAGTAGAACTTCCTACTTCTACTTCTGGGAGGGGTCGTGGGACATAACAACGCATAGCGGGCCTTATCTCCCAGGACACGCGATCCCGCGTAGGCTTCGCGGCGCGATGCCCTACGAGACCCTCCGCTACGACGTCTCCGACGCCGGCGTCGCCACGATCGCGCTCAACCAGCCCGAGACGCGCAACGCGCTCTCCGACGAGCTGCTGGCGCGAGCTGACGGAGGCGCTCGAGACGGCGCGCGACGACGACGGCGGTGCGCTGCGTGGTCCTCACCTCGACGCACGACAGGGTGTTCTCGGCCGGCGGCAACCTCGGCGGCTTTGCCGCCGAGGTGCCGCTCGTCGCACAAGCACTTCGCCGACCGAGCGCTTCCCGGCCCTGTTCCGGCTGATCGGCGAGCTCGGCAAGCCGACGATCTGCGCGGCCAACGGCCACGTGCTCGCCGGCGCGCTCGGGATCGCGCTCGCGTGCGACCTGGTGATCGCGCGCGAGGGCGCCAGGTTCGGGACGCCCGAGATCAACGTCGGGCTGTTCCCGTTCATGATCATGGCGCTGATCTACCGCAACGTCCCGCGCAAGAAGGCCACCGAGCTGATGCTGCTGGGCGAGCAGATCTCGGCCGAGGAGGCGGAGCGGATCGGGATCGTCAACCGCGTCGTCCCGGCCGGACGAGTTCGAGGGCGCGGTGCGCGACTGGGCGGAGCAAGCTCGCCGGCAAGTCGCCGGTGATGATGCGGCTCGGCAAGGACGCGATCTTCCGCCAGCTGGACATGACGCTTCGTCGAGGCGCTCGACTATCCTGCGGGCGCAGCTGACGCTGGCGTTCTCCACCGAGGACATCCAGGAGGGCGTCAAGGCGTTCTTCGAGAAGCGCGCGCCGAACTGGAGCGGGAGGTAGCCGGCTTCGAGCGCGACCCCGCGCTCACTCGGCCGGGGAACGCGACCGCGGCCAAGCACCCGGCGCTCGCCGCGATCGCGTCGCCTGGATCCCCCGGTCTGCAGGCCGTTCTCCCCAGCCCTGCAGCTTCGTACCTGGAGTTCGTACGCCGTTGAAGGAGCTACCCAGTTGGAGGAGGTCGAAACGAGCGCCGCGCGCCTTGACGCCCTGCCGCCGCTGACAGAGTAGGAAGTAGTACGTTTCACTTCCTCGCTGTGACGACCGACGCCCCTACCAGTCTGCTGCGCCCGCTGGCCGAGGATCTGCGCACCCGGCGCGAGCAGATCAAGCTGGGCGGCGGCCCGGAGAAGATCGAGGCGCAGCACGCGCGGGAGAAGCTGACCGCGCGCGAGCGGCTCGCGCTGCTGATCGACGACGGGCACGTTCGTCGAGCTCGGGATCCACGGCCGACCGCACTTCTCCCAGCGGGCGATGGAGGGCCGCGAGGCGCCCGCCGACGGCGTGATCACCGGCTACGGGAAGGTCGACGGGCGGCTCGTGGCGGTCGCGGCGTACGACTTCACGGTGATGGCGGGCTCGATGGGCATGACCGGCGAGCTCAAGGTCTCACGGCTGCGCGAGCTGGCGCTGACCAAGCGGATCCCGATGATCTGGCTGCTGGACTCCGCCGGGGCGCGGATCCAGGAGGCGGTCGGATCGCTGTTCGCCGGCAGCGGCAGCCTGTTCCGCGAGGAGGTCGTGATGAGCGGCGTGGTCCCCCAGGTCGCGGCGCTGATGGGGCCGTGCGCGGCGGGCACCGCGTACATCCCGGGCCTCGCCGACTTCGTCCCGATGGTCAAGGGCCGCGGCTCGATGGCGCTCGCCGGGCCGCACCTGGTCCGCGCGGCGATCGGCGAGGACGTCACCCAGGAGGAGCTCGGCGGCTCGCGCGTGCACTGCCGCAAGTCCGGCGTCGGCGACCTCGAGGTCGCCGACGATGAGGAGTGCATCGAGCGGATCAAGCAATACCTGAGCTACTTCCCGTCCAACTGCGAGCAGCAGCCGCCGATCGTCGCGACCGAACGATCCGATCGACCGCGGCGACGAGGAGCTGCTCGACGTCCTGCCCGACTCAAACCGCAAGCCCTACGACATGTACGAGGTGATCCGCCGGATCGTCGACGACGGCGAGCTACTTCGACATCAAGCCCCAGTTCGCCAAGACGATCATCACCTGCCTGGCGCGGTTCGGCGGCCGTCCCGCCGGGATCGTCGCCAACCAGCCCAAGCAGCTCGGCGGGATCCTCGACAACGACTCCTCGGACAAGGCCGCGCGCTTCATCAATCTCATGCAACGCCTTCAACATCCCGCTCGTCTACCTGATGGACGTGCCTGGATTCATGGTCGGGACGAAGGTCGAGGAGGCGGGGATCATCCGCCACGGCGCAAAGATGCTGTACGCCACGGCCAACGCCACCGTCCCGAAGGTCACGGTCGTGCTGCGCAAGGCCTACGGCGCCGGCTACTACGTGATGTGCGGGCGCGCCTACGAGCCCGACCTGATCGTCGCCTGGCCGTCGGCCGAGATCAGCGTGATGGGCGCGGAGGGGGCGGTCGAGATCATCTTCCGCAAGCAGGTGCAGGAGGCTGAGGATCCCGAGGCCAAGCGCAGCGAGCTGATCGAGAACTTCCGCAAGATCATCGACGTCTACGTCGCGGCCGGCAACGACATGATCGACGACGTGATCGACCCGCGGGAGACCCGCGCGACGATCTGCCGCGCGCTCGAGCTGGCGGCGACCAAGCACGTCAGCGGCCGTGGAAGCGAAACGGCGTGGTGCCCGTGTGAGCCTCGAGGACCCGGTCGTGATCACCTGCGCGATCTCGGGCGCGATCGCGAACCGCGAGCAGTGTGCGGCGATCCCTACACGCCCGAGGAGTACGGCGCCGAAGCGCGGCGGATCGTCGAGGAGGGCGGCGTGCACATCCATATCCACGCGCGCACGCGCGAGGGAACGCCGAGCTACGAGGTCGAGGACTTCGTGGCGATCCGTGACGCGATCCGGGCCGAGGTGGGCGACGCGGCGATCATCAACTTCTCGACCGGCACGGTCGGCGTGCCCGTGGAGAAGCGGATCGCCTATCTCGAGGCCGGTGGGCCCGAGGTGGCCGCGCTGAACATGGGCTCGATGAACTACGCCAAGTACTCGGCCAAACGCAAGGACTTCGTCTTCAAGTTCGTGTTCACCAACCCGTTCGACGAGATCATCGCGCTGCTCGAGGCAATGCGGCGGCTCGGGATCAAGCCCGAGCACGAGTGCTTCGACCTCGGGCACGTCGGCTCGCTCGAGCCGCTCGTGGACATGGGCCTGCTCGAGGCGCCCTTGCACGCGGACTTCGTGATGGGGGTGGTCGGCGGCGTCCCCGCCAGCGCCCGGAACCTTGCGGCGATGGCCGACAACATGCCGGCCGAGACGCACCACTGGGGCGTCATCGGGATCGGTCGAGAGCAATGGATGCTGGTGGCGGCGGCGCTCACGCTCGGAGGGTCGATCCGGGTCGGCCTCGAGGACAACTTCTATCTGCCCGACGGCCGGATGGCGCGCTCCAACGGCGAGCTGATCGCGAAGGCCCGGCAGATGACCGAGGAGGTGGGGCGCCGGCCCGCGACCGCCGGGGAGGCGCGCGCGTTGCTCGGGATCAAGCCGCGCCCCGCCGAGGTGGCTACGGCGTGAGCGACCTGCCGCTCGAGGGCCTCAAGGTTCTCGACTTGACTCGCCTGCTCCCGGGCGGTTACTGCTCGCTGCTGCTGGCCGACTTCGGCGCGGACGTGATCAAGGTCGAGGACAGCGGGATCGGCGACTACATCCGGTGGTCGCCGCCGTACTACGAGGGCGCCGAGCAGAGCGCGCGCAGCGCGCTGTTCCTGGCGCTCAACCGGGGCAAGCGCTCGATTCGGATCGACCTCAAGAACGATCGCGGCAAGGAGGTCCTGCTGCGGCTGGCGCGCGACGCCGACGTGCTGCTGGAGTCGTTCCGGCCCGGCGTGCTCGACCGTCTCGGCGTGGGCTACCGGCGCCTGCGCGCCGAGAACCCGCGGCTGGTGTACTGCGCGATCACGGGCTATGGCCAGGACGGCCCGAATCGCGACCGCTCGGGCCACGACATGAACTACCTCGGGCTCGAACGGGCTGCTCGGACTAACGGGCGATCCGGAGGGGCCGCCGGTGCAGTCGGCCGGGCAGATCGCCGACCTCGGCGGCGGCGCACTGATGGCGGCGGTCGGCGTGCTCGTGGCGCTGCGCGAGCGCGAGCGCTCCGGCGAGGGCCAGTTCGTCGACTGCTCGATGTTCGACGGATCGCTCTCGTGGCTGGCGCTCGTCGCCGCGGAGATGCTGGCGACCGGCCAGGTGCCCCGGCGGGGACGGACCCACCTCGCCGGAGGCGTCATCTGTTACCGGCCCTACCGGTGCGCCGACGGATACGTCACGCTGGGTGCGCTCGAGCCGAAGTTCTGGGCCGAGCTGTGTCGCGGCGTCGGCCGCGAGGACCTGCTCGAGCACGCATTCGATCCTCCCGGCTCCGAAGCACATGAGGCGCTCGAGGAGATCTTCGCCGAGCGCACCCGCGCGCAGTGGGAGGCGTTCGCCACCGAGCACGACTGCTGCCTGGAACCCGTGCTGGGGCTCGACGAGGCCCTCGGCTCCGAGCTGGTCGCAGCGCGCGAGATGGTGATCGAGCTCCCGCAGCCAGGTGCCGAGCGGCCCGTCAGGCTGCTCGGCGCCCCGCTCAAGCTGAGCCGCACGCCCGCCGACCCCGCCAGGGCTCCCGGTCCGGGGCTCGGGGACCACACGACGGAGGTGCTGGCGGCCGCCGACTACAGCGAGGAGCAGATCGCCGAGCTCCGGCGGGTGGGCGCTGTCGCCGGGCCCGCTGGCGGCGCGGTGCAGGGCTCGTTTCTGGGCGCGTGATGGGCCTGGCTCGATGAGCGGCAACGGGATGCTCAAGATGTCCGAGCTGGCCGAGCGGTCCGGGGTCAGCGCGGCGACGATCAAGCACTACCTCCGGGAGGGACTGCTCGGCTCAGACGCCGAGGTGCTGCGGACCTCCCGCAACATGGCGTACTACCCAACCGAGTTCGTGGAGCGGGTGCGGCTGATCAAGCGCCTCCAGGAAGAGCGCTTCATGCCCCTGCGGGTGATCCGCGAGGTGATCGGCTCAGACCCCGATCGCGCGGCACGGTTGATCGAGCTCGAGGACCGGATCCTCGAGCGCGCGATCGAGGCGAGGGAGACCGGGCGGATCACGCGGTCCAAGGTGCAGGAGACCTATGCCGTCCCCAAGAACGTGCTCGACAGGCTCGAGTCGCTCGGCGTGCTGACCCCGACCGTGCGCGGCTACGACGCCGACGACGTGGCGATCATCGAGGCGATCTCCCGGTTCCGGGCGGGGGGCTACGAAGAGGCGATCGGGTTCACGGTGTACGACACGCTCCGCTACCGCAACGCGCTCGAGCCGCTCGTCGAGGAGGAGGTCCGGGTGCTGCTCGACAGGCTCGCGGGGAAGGTGGATGTGGAGCGAGCCGTGGCGATCATCTCCTCGGGCGCCGAGCCGCTGCGGGAGCTGGTCGGCGCGATGCACTCGAAGCTCCTGCTGGCCGAGCTCCGCCGCCAGCGCGGCCACGGCGACTAGCGGCCGTTGCAGGTTCACCACCAGGCATCGTGCTCCTCCATCACCCCGTAGCCCTCCGCCACCTTGAGCCCGCCGGGGAGCTCGCCGCGGAACGTTCCGAACGGCTGCCGATAGGAACTGCGGATCAGCAGGAGGTTGTCGCGGCGCGCACGCACCGCCTCCGAACCGAACTCCAGCCCGTCGACGCCGCCCAGATCCTCTGCGAACGAGCACGGCCCGACTTCGTGGGGTCGACCGTCGACCCACACCGTCCGCTCGCTGGCGCTCGGGGGGTCGTTGACGCCGGCGACCAGGTTCCAAGCCAGCTGACGTCCGTCCTCGGCACGGCCCACGCCCGCCGACCAGCGCCAACGCGTGTGGCGCGCGTAGTACGCGGCGGTGTCGTCGATCACCGCCCGAGCGTCGATTCGCCGCAGCGCTCCCTCGATCCCGATCGTCCCGGTCGCGCGCACCCCGCCCTGCTTGCGCGTCCACGCATACGAACCGCCCGCAGGCCCGATCGTCTCGACGCCCGCGGTCTCGGTGAGGCCGAGCTCGATCACGATTCCGCGCTCGCTCACACGCGCAAACCCGGGCCCGAGGCACACGCGTCCCGTACCGATCGTGGTCCGCTCGTGCAGGCGCCGGTTGACCCGGTCCCACACCGCCCAGAACGTCTGGCGCGCCGGGCCCACCCGAACCGATCCGACGCAGAGCATCAGCTCGGGTCCGTAGACGCCGACGTAGCGCCACGCCTTCAGGGGGCGCCGCCCGTGCCGCGACGGCATCGCCGCTGGAGGCAGCGCCAGCGAGGCGACCGCGGCGGGGCGCGCCGCGCCAAAGGCCCCGCGATAAGGCACTATCGTCTCTCGCACCAGCGGTATCCTCCTCCCTGGTTCCTGACTGACCAGTCAATCAACGCGACCCGAGGAGGCGCAGAGATCCGGTGCGCGCCGGCGCCGTCCAGCTGAACTCGACCGAGGACACCGACCGCAACCTCGCGACCGCCGACCGGCTCGTGCGCGAGGCGGCCTCGGTGGGGGCGGAGCTCGTCGTGCTGCCCGAGAAGTGGACCGTGCTCGGCACCGCCGAGCAGATGTCGGCGGCCGCCGAACCGCTCGATGGCCGCTCCATCACCTGGGCCCGGGAGATCGCCGCGGAGCTTCAGATCGACCTGGTCGCCGGGTCGATCGTGGAGCGGGTGGCGGGGCGGGAGAAGGCATCGAACACGAGCATCCATGTCGGGCCCGACGGCGAGATCCGCGCGGTGTACCGCAAGCTCCACATGTTCGACGTCGAGGTCGACGGCGTCACGTATGCCGAGTCCCGCGACGAGGAGCCCGGAGCTGAGGTGATCGTCTCCGGGCTCGCGGACGGCTCGCGGCTCGGGATGAGCATTTGCTACGACGTCCGTTTCCCGGAGTTGTATCGCGCGCTGGTCGACCGCGGTGCCGAGGTGATCTCGATCCCCGCCGCGTTCACGCTCGCGACGACCCGCGACCACTGGGAGGTGCTGGTCCGGGCGCGGGCGATCGAGAATCAGTGCTTCGTCGTCGCGCCCAATCAGATCGGGGCCCATCCGCCGGGCCATCGCTCCGGGGGTCGCTCGTTGATCGTCGACCCATGGGGCCTCGTGCTCGCGACCGCCCCTGACATCGAGTCCGCGATTGTCGCCGACCTCGACTTCGCCAGCCAAAGGGACATCCGCCGTCGACTGCCCGCGCTCGCCCACCGGCGCGGCGACGTCTACTACGTGGGGAACTGATGGCCGCTCCCGCCGCCGCCGAGAAGCGCAGGGTGATCCTCGACGCCGCGGTGCGGGTGTTCGCGCAGCAGGGCTTTCACACCTGCCGGGTCTCGGACATCGCCGACGAAGCCGGGGTTGCCTACGGACTCGTCTATCACTACTTCTCCTCCAAGGAGGAGATCCTCGACACCCTGTTCCTGGAGCGTTGGGACCTGATGCTCGAGGCGATCGCCGAGGCCGATGCGCAGCAGCGCTCTCCGCGGGAGAAGCTGTACGCGATCGCGGCCTTCATCGTCGACTCCTACCGCTACGACCCGGAGCTGATGAAGGTGATCATCGTGGAGGTCACGCGCGCGGCGAACACGTTCGGGCGCACCCATCTGGCCAAGATCCGCGAGGCGTACGACAAGATCGCCGAGATCGTGGACCGCGGCCAAGCCGAGGGGGTGTTCAGGCAGGAGATCGACCCGCCGTTCGCCGCGCTGGCGTTCTACGGGCTGATCGAGCAGGTTCTGACGGCCTGGATCTTCGACGCCGAGCCCGTCGAGGAGCAGGAGCTGGAACGCGCGAAGACGCTGATCGTGGACACGGTCTGTCGGGGCCTCGATCGCTGAGAACCGGGCGCCCACCGTCTCGATCGGGCGGGGGGAGGGTTTTGAGCGTGGGCACTTCGGGCAGCCGCTCTCCATCCGTGCCCCGCGATGTCTGATTGAATCCTGCGCCGATGGCTGAAAGTCCACTGCTCAAGCGACTGTTGTGGTCAGGGCTGCTCGCAGGGACCGGAGCACTCGCGACGCTGCTGGCATCGCGGGTGTCGACGGTGATCTGGAAGCGCGTGTTCGACGAAGAGCCTCCGGAGTGACCGAGCAGCCAGAGACGCCTGCCGCCGAGCCGACCGCCGATGGGGCTGCGGGACAGCCCACGGTCGAGCAGGCCGCTTCCTGGGTCCCGCAGCCGGCGTCGGCCGAGGGGACCGCGGGGCCGGGATCGGCGGCCGTCGCCGATCGTCCCGAGCTGGCGGTCGGAGCCGCGTTCGCCGGCGGCTTCCTGATCGCCCTGATCCTCAAGCGCCTTGCCCGCTGAGAACGGAAAGCCCGAGAACATCGCAACCGCCGTGACGGAGGTCTCCGAGCGGATGAGCGTGCTCGTCCGCGAGGAGATCGAGCTGGCGAAGGCAGAGGTCACGCAGAAGGTCACGAGCATCGCGCGCGGGACGATCGCGGTGGCGGCGGGAGCGGTGTTCGGCGTGTTCGCGCTGGTCCTGCTGCTCGAAACCGCGGCGTGGGGCCTGAACGCCGTCCTCGTCAGCGGCGCGGGGGATCTGTGGATCGGGTTCGCGATCGTGTTCGGGGTCCTGGCTGTGCTGGCGGTCGCGGCGTTCCTGTTCGCCTGGCGCAAGCTCCGCGTCGGACCGCCGACGCCGAAGATGGCGATCGACGAGGCGAAGAAGATCCGGGAGACCGTCGCTGTCAAGGCGGAGGGCGAGGCCTGATGCCGACGCGCACGCCCGACGAGATCAGGGCCTCGATCGTGCAGAACCGGGAGCAGCTCGGGGCCTCGCTGGAGCGCCTCCGGGGCGAAGTGGTGCGCCTGACCGACTGGCGCTCGCAGCTTCGCCAGCACCAGCAGCAGGCGATGATCGCTGCTGGGGTCGCAGGGTTTGTGGTCGGCGGCGGGATCGCCGCGATCGGGGCGCTCACCTTCGGGCGCCGCGCGCGCCGGGCTGCGGCTCTCCGCTAGCTTCGCCGCTACTGCAGGAAGGAGCTCGGGAGCCCGCCGACCCCGAGGAGCCCAGGTCCCACGTGGGCGCCGATCACGGGGCCGATCTCGGAGATCGTGACCGGATCGTTGTTGAAGATCTCACGGCCGCGCTCGACCAGCTGCCCGGCCTCGGCTGGGGCTTGGATGTGCTGGACCATCCAGGCGTCGGCACCGTCACGGGCGCGCTCCCGGAGCAGGTCGACCATACGCTCGAACGCACGCCGCGAGGTCCGGACGCGCTCGACCGGGGTGATCTGCGATTCAACCGTGAGGATCGGCTTGATCTTCAACGTCGATCCGAGCCACGCCTGGGCGCCGCCGATCCGTCCCCCGCGCCGCAGGAACTCGAGCGTGTCGATCGAGAACCACATCTTCAGCTGCTCGCGGGCTCGGATGGCCCGATCGCTGACCGCCAGCCCATCGGCGCCGGCCCGCGCCGCCGCTGCCGCGGCCAGCAGGACGAGCCCCTGGCCCCCGCAGGCGGTCGCCGAGTCGATCACGTGGACGCGCTCGGCCAGCCGGCCGAGCTGCTCGCGAGCCTGCTCGGCCGAGCGGACCGTCCCCGACATGCCGCCGGCGAGATGAATCGAGACGATCTCGTTGCCGGCCTCCAGCAGCGGCTCGTAGACCGCCAGGAAGTCGCCGATCGACGGCTGTGAGGTGGTAGGCAGCGCCGTCGAGGTGCGAAGGCGCTCGTAGAAGGCGCCGTAGTCGGTGATGTCGCTCTCCCGCGTGGTCTCCTCGCCCCAGTGCACGTACAGGCTGACCTGGTGGATCTGGTTGGCGGCGACCTGCTCGGGAGCGAGGTAGTGGCAGGTATCGGAGACGATGGCGACCGGCATGACCCGGCGGCACCCTACCCGGTTGGGGCACGGACCGCGCGAGGTAGGATCGCCGGTCAGTGCCGCGGACACTCGTCACCGGCGCGACCGGATTCATCGGGTCGCACGTCACGAGGTTGCTGGTGGAGCGAGGGGACGAGGTCTCGGCGCTGGCGCGCGAAAGCTCCCGCCTGAACCCGCTCGACGGCCTGCCGGTGAAGTTGCTCCGGGGCGACGCGCGCGACCGGCGGGCGGTGCGCCGCGCGATGCGGGGGATCGACCGCGTCTTCCACATCGCCGGGACCACCAACCTGGGGCTGCCGCGGGGGGAGACCTTCGCGCTCAACCTCGAGGCGACGCGAATCGTGCTCGGGGAGGCGCTCCGCACGGGCGTCGAGCGCGCCGTCTACACCTCCTCGGTGGCGGCGATCGGCCCGGCTCAGCGCGGGTCGACCGCAAACGAGACGGACAGCTGGGACGGCGGCCGCTATGCGATCCCCTACGTGGACTCAAAACATGAGGCCGAAGTCGCGGCGCTTCGGCTGATCGCCCGCGGGCTGCCGCTGGTGATCGTGAACCCTGCACATGTGATGGGCGCGGGCGACCCGGCCGGTCCTCGACGACGCTCGTGCGTCGGTTCCTGCGCCGTCAGATTCCGGCGTACGTGGATGGCACGGTGAACATCGTCGGGGTCCAGGACGTCGCCCGCGGGCACATCCTGGCCGACGACCGGGGGGTGGTCGGCGAGCGCTACATCCTCGGCAATCGGAACTACACGATGGACCGCTTGTTCGCGGACCTTGCCCGCCTGTCCGGGGTCGAGCCGCCGCCGGTGAAGCTGCCCGTGGAGCTGGCGATGGCGCTCGCCCTGGCGGCGCAGCGTCTGCCGGGCCCGAGGATGCCCTCGCCCGTAGAGGTCCGCGCCTCCTCGCTTAACTGGGCGTTCTCGAACGCCAAGGCAAAGCGCGAGCTCGGGTGGAAGACCTCTCCGCACGAGGACGCGCTCGAGGAGACGATCGCGTGGTATCGGGAGCGGGAAGGCTCACGGGTGGCCCCGCCGGGCGCGCGCCAGCCGCTGGGCGTCCGCCTGGCGGGCGGAGTGCTGCGGCGTATCTTCTGAGGGCGTGGCGACGCTCTACCGCTGCACGACCCCACCAACTGGCTGTGCCCCTGCGGCAGGGTGGCGCGGGCGCTCGAGCGTGAGGAGGTTTCCTTCGAGCAGGTCCGGGTGCCCCAGCGCCGCTCCCGTCGCCCCGAGGTGGAGGCGCTCACGGGGCAGCAGCGCGTCCCCGTGCTGGTGATCGACGGTGATGCGATCTGCGACTCGCGGCGGATCGTCGAGTACCTAGGGTTCAGGCGCGGGGACCTCGCGAGCTGAGGGCGCCGGGGTTGCCACGCCCACGACCCGGGTAGCCAAACGGGTGAGGAACCGTCTAACAAGGAGCGACGAATGGGTGACCGTGCACAGCGAGTAAGTGGCAAGGCCGAGGAGGTAAAGGGTCGTCTCAAGCGCGAGGCGGGGAGCGCCACCGGCAACCCCGGTAGGGAGACGCGGGGGGCCGGCGAGGAGCTCAAGGGCAAGGTGAAGAACGCCGTCGGGCGCGCCCGCAGCGGGGCCAAGAAGGCGATCCCGCTAGTTGAGCTCTCGGCGGTCGGGAAGGCGGCGTGCTCACGCCGCCTTCTCCCGGCCGGGAACTAGAGCCGGTTCTCGATCGAGAGCGGCGGCGCCTCGGGTGAGGCGGCCTCGGGGGCAGGCTCCTCGGCGGCGGCTTCGACGCCGAGCGCGCCCTGAAGCTCGCCGGACTCATACATCTCGGTGACGATGTCGCAACCGCCGACGAGCTCGCCGTCGATGAACAGCTGCGGGATCGTCGGCCAGTTCGAGAGCGCCGAGAGCTCCTGCCTGATGCGGGGGTCCGGCAGGACGTTCACCGCGGCGAACGGCTTGCCGAGGGACTGGAGGATCGCGACGGTCCGGGCGGAGAATCCACACGCAGGCTGCTCGGGCGTGCCCTTCATGAACAGCAGCACGGGGTTCTCGTCAATCGCCTTCTGAATCTCGTCGCGGAGGGGGTTCATCGGTTGGTCGGTCATGCGTCTCACTCCGGTTTCGTTTGGATCGAGAGGGCATGGATGCGGTCGCCCACTTCGGCGCCGAACACGTCGTAGACGAGGCGGTGTTGAGCGATGCGGCTGAGACCCTCGAACGCGGGGGCGGATACCACCGCGTTGAAGTGGTGCCCGTCGCCCGAGACCTCCGCTCGGGCTCCTGGAATTCCCGCCTCGATACGCTCCTTCAGCTCCTCTGGCGTAGCCGACACAGACCTAGGGTAGCGAGCGCAGTCGTAGCTATACTTGCTGAAGCATGATCACCCTTACCGATAAGGGCGCCGAGAAGGTTCAGGAGTTCCTCGGCACGCAGAGCGCGGTCGCCGACACCGCGGGGCTGCGCGTCGGAGTCCGCGGCGGCGGCTGCTCGGGTTTCCAGTACGCGCTGGCGTTCGACGAGCAGCGGGATGGGGACAGCGTATTCGAGGACAAGGGCATCCGGCTGCTCGTCGATACCCAAAGCCTGCCGTACGTCCAGGGCTCGACGATCGATTTCGTCGACGGCCTCCAAGGGGCCGGCTTCAAGGTCGAGAACCCGAACGTGATCGCGGCCTGTGGCTGTGGCTCGTCGTTCCGGGTGGCCGAAGAGGAAGAGGTCTCGGCGGTCTAGCTGTACCGGGGGCCTCGGCGTGCCGTCAAAGGTCCGCGCGTCGCCCGTCTTCCGACCGTCCGGCGCTGTCCCGCTGCAGGCATCTGGGATCGGTCATCGGGCCGGAAACGTTCAGACGGTGTGGGCGATTTTGACCGCTATGCGGTGCTTTTCTCCCAGAACCCCTGATCCGCCTGCGTTTCAGGGCGCCGTCTAGTGAAACCGCGCCGCCGCCGCCGCGAGAACTCCGATCGAGTTGCAGACAGCCACGGGTTGGTTGTTCGATCGCGCTGTTTGGATTGCCAAGGGTGTGGGCGAGCTAATGGTGAGCGTGTCAATACGCCGAGCTATACGGGCGTCGCAGCCAGCGATCGCCAGAGGTAGCGGCACGCCAGAGTCCGGTGCGGACGCCAGGGCTGCGCCAGCTGCTCCATCTGGGCGGGCGACGGCAGCTCGGGGAGCCCGTAGCGGATCATCATCGCGCGGCGGATTCCGAGGTCGCCCACCGGCAGCACATCGGGGCGCTGGAGGTGGAACATCAGGAACATGTGCGCGCTCCACGCTCCAAGGCCCTTGACCGCGACGAGCTCGGCGATCACCTCGTCGTCCGGCAGCTCGTCGAGGCGCTCGAGCTCGAGCTCCCCGTTGATCACGTGCTGGGCCAGCGAGCGAAGGAACGACACCTTCGCGCGGGACAGGCCGGCGGCGGCACGAAGCTCCTCGGGATCGTCCTCGAGGACCTCGACCGGCGTCGGTGTGCGACCGTCGAAGCGGTCCGTCAGCCGCGTGTAGATGGCCCGGGCCGCGCTGGTCGAGAGCTGCTGGCCGACGATCGAGCGCACCAGCGCCCCGTAGTGGTCGTCGGGTCGACCCGCCCGGGGGTCGCCCAGGCCGTCCGCGCCGATCTCGTCGATCAGCTCGCGCAGCACCGGGTCGGCGCTCCGGAGGTACTCGACCGGGTCGGTCCTACGGCTGGCCGGCAACTGCCCCTGGAACGCCCGTGTTGGTCGAGTACTTGGGCTGGATGTTGGTCTCGGGGCGGATCTCGTGGACCGCCTGGGCTACCGCGATCGCGGACTCCGCAAAGCCCGTCGCGATCAGCTTGAGCTTGCCCTCGAAGGTAGTGATGTCGCCGCATGCCCAGACGCGCTCGAGCGAGGTGCGCATCACCTGGTCGACGGCGATCGCGCCCTTGACGACCTCGAAGCCCCAGTCCTTGAGCGGGCCCAGCGCGGTCTTGAATCCGAGCTGCAACAGGATCGCGTCGACCTCCAGGTCCAGCTCGCGCTGCTCGTCCTCGGAGTTGAACAGCACGACGCGCTCGATCCCGCCGTCCCCGTGCACCTCCTTGATCTGGAAAGGCACGTGGACGGTCACGTCGCCGCGATCAGCCGCCTCGAGCACCTGGCCGATCGTCAGCTCGTGCGCTCTGAAGACCTCGCGGCGATGAACCAAGCGGATCTCGCTGGCGGTGTCCAGCAGATTGATCGCCCAGTCGCACGCCGAGTCGCCGCCACCGACGATCATCACGCGCTTGCCCTCGAAGACCGACTTCTCGCCGACGATGTAGTGCGCGCCCCGGCCCTCCCAGGGCGTCATGTCGAAGCCCGGGAGCTTCTTCGGCTCGAACGCGCCGTGCCCACCGGAAACGATCACCGTGCGAGAGCGGAGCTCGCCCCTGTCGGTGTGGAGGACGACCACCCGGTCCTCGCCCTCGCCCTCCCAGGAGATCGACTCGGCGGTCGCGTTGAGGTGGACCGGGACGTCGAACTGCTCGATCGCCTGCTCGCGGAGCATCTCGACGAGATCCTTGGCGAGCACCTTGGGGTGCCCGGGAACATCGAAGATCCACTTTTCCGGGTAGAGGGTCGTGAGCTGGCCGCCGAGCTCAGGGAGCGAGTCGATGATCCGCGCGGTCGCCTCGCGCATTCCCGCCCAAAACGCGGTCGCCATCCCGACCGGCCCCGCCCCGATCACGGTGATGTCGCGGATCTCGTCGAAGTCCGCGTCGAGCGTCGCCGGATCGGTCGTCATGGCGCGGTCACCGTCAGCGCGGCGCCGTCCAGCGCGCCGAGCGCTCGCTCCACCGAGCAGGAGATGCAGGTGAACGTGGGCGTGTCGCGCAGCGTGTAGGAGCTCGACTCGCTCGTGCGCAGGCGCTGGACGAGGTCGAGGAAGTCGGCCGGGTTGTCGGTCTCGAACGCGACGACGAACTCCTGATCGTCGAGCCCGAACGAATAGCTCGTGTTGAGGTCGACCGACGGATACTCGCGCCCGACCTTGATGTGCTCCTGCATGATCCGCCAGCGCTCGTCGGCGGGCAGCGCGTACCACGCGCGCGTCTTTACGAATGGATAGACGAACAGGTATTTGGCGTGGGCTGGGCGGACCTCGAGACGCGACTCCTCGGAGTACTCCGACGGCTTGGTCATCGCCAGGAAGGAGTAGGGGAGCGTGCACCACTTCATCAGCCCGCTCTGGGCCAGGACGACGTGGAACTCGTGGATACGCTCGAGGTTCTCGGCCTGGGTGAGGATCATCAGATCGGCGTCGCCACGGGTCCCGACGAGCGAGAACGCCCGCAGCAGGTGGCCGTCGGCGAAGTCCTCGCAGGCAGCGATGAACTCTCGCTTGTCCGCGGCGCGACGGTCGTCGTCGAGCCGCCGCCAGGCGGGGTCGACCTTCAGGAACGAGTACTTGACGAAGCGCCTAACGGGCATCGAATTTGATGATACGCAGGACATCGGGGCTTACCTCGGAAGAAAAACCTAAGCCCGGTCCGGGTATCTCAGCGTCTAGGATTTAGAAATGCGGATCGCCCTGCTCTCCCCCTACTCATGGACGTACCCCGGGGGGGTGACGAGGCACGTGCGGGCGATCGCCGAGAGCTTCCTCGATGAAGGTCACGACGTCCGGGTACTCGCGCCGTACGACCCCCCCGACCGATTCTCGGCGGTGCTCCACCGTGGCGCGCGGCCGCCGATCGCCCCGGCGCCCGATTACTTCATCTCGCTCGGCAGGACGATCGGCTTCAAGGCCAACGGCTCGGTCTCCAACCTCTCGATCACGCCCTTCGGGCTCGCCACCGCTCAGCGCGAGCTCCGAACCGGCGGCTATGACGTGGTCCACATCCACGAGCCGCTGTCGCCGATCCCGCCGTGGGTAGTCACCGACTCGGTCCGCCTGCCGCTGGTCGGCACGTTCCACACCTACAACGAGAACCGGCTCTCCAACGGGATCGCAACGTTGCTCGGGGTTCGCCGGATCCTCAATCACCTGCACGTCCGGATCGCTGTCTCCGAGGCGGCGGCCTGGACCGCCCGGCGCTACGTCGGAGGCCACTACCGGATCATTCCCAACGGTGCGCACCTGCCTCGCGACCGCGCGGTGGCGGAGAAGCTGCGGTGTGATGACCGACTGAGGATCGTGTTCGTCGGACAGGCGGTCGAGCGCAAAGGGCTCCCGCTGCTGCTGCGGGCGTTCGAGGCACTGCGCGAGCACGTCCCGGCGGAGCTGACCGTGATCGGGCCGACGCCCGAGGAACTCTCACCGCTGCTGCTTGATACCCGTCAGGTGAGGATGCTGGGGCGGATCGACGACGAGGCCAAGCACGAGGAGATCCGGGCGGCCGACCTCCTCGTCGCACCGTCGCTGCGAGGGGAGAGCTTCGGCCTGGTCCTGACCGAGGCCTTCACGGTGGGCACGCCGGTCGTCGCCTCGAACATTCCGGGCTATCGCGATGTCTTGCGCGACGGCGTCGACGGCGTGCTCGTGCCGCCCGGCGACGCCCAGGCGCTTGCCGAGACCCTGCGTGACCTGTACGACCAGCCGGAGCGGCGCCTGGAGATGGCAAGGGCCGCGGCCCAGGGGGTGGAGCGTTTCGCGTGGCCCCGTGTGTCCGCCCAGATCATGGAGGCGTACGAGGACGCGATCGCTACCCCGGCGCCCCAGGGTGCGCTCCAGAGCATCGCCGTCCGCTACGGCATCCGCGCCGCCGACCTGAAGCCGCACCTCCCGGCGCGGCGCCTGGAGAGCCTCGAGCCCAAGCCGATCGAAGCCCGGCGCAGCAAGGCTCTCGGGCTGGCACGGCGTGGTGGGCTCGCGATCGTCTCGGTGATCGGGGCGGTGCTGGCGTGGCTGGCGCTCCAGAAGATCGGCCCCAGCAACGTCGCCTCGGCGCTCGTGAACTCGAGCCCGACGTTCGTGCTGGTTGGAGTCGCGATCATGTGCAGCGCCATGATCGCGCGCGCGGTCTCGTGGCACGCGATCCTGAAAGCAGCCCTCCCCAAGGCCCGCGTCAGGCTCGCGGACGCGATGCAGGGGACGTTCATCGGCGTGCTGATGTCCTCCACGCTGCCGGCCCGTCTCGGTGAGCCGGCGCGCGCGCTGGTCGTCGCCCGGCGTACGGGCCGGCCGCGTGACGACCTCCCGATCGTGCTTGGGACGCTCGTCTCCCAGACGTTCCTCAACCTCGTCGCGCTGGCGATCCTCGGCGGCGTGATGTTCTCCTCGGTCGACATCTTCAGCGGCCACCAGAACGCCCTGCTGGCGGTGGCGATCGTCCCGGCCCTGTTGCTCGTGATCGTGTTGGCGTCGCCCTCGCTGCTGCGCCGCGGCGCCCGTCGCCGGGGGTCGCGGCTCCACACGATCGCCGCGCAGATCCGCGGCGCACTCAGCAAGGTGCGCGACGGGCTGGCCGTGTTCCGCAATCCGAAGCTCGGCTCGATCGCCACCGTTACCCAGCTCGGCGCGTGGGCGCTCCAGTGCACGTCCTGCTACATGCTCCTGATCGCCCTCGGGCTGAACCACCAGGCCGGGTTCGGCGCCGCGGCGGCGGTTCTGTTCGCGGTCAACATCACGGCTGTGTTGCCGGCGACGCCCGCGAACGTCGGGGTGTTCCAGGCGGCGTGTGCAGCGGTGCTCCACACCGGCTGGCACGTTGGCCTCCCCGCTGGGGTGGCGTATGGGGTGATTCTGCAGGCCGTCGAGATCTCGACCGGCCTGTTGATGGGCATGCCGGCGCTCCTGAAGGAAGGGATGTCTTGGCGCGAGGTCAAGATGCGCGCGATGTACACGACGCCGGTCAAGCTGACGGCCCGGGAATCCTCCCGCGAGACCGCCGGCGCGGTCAGGGCCGAGAGTTAGCCACTCGCCGGCGCGTCGCCGGCTGAGCGCGCCGAAGACGAGGGGCATACGCAACAAGCTTCGAGAGGATTGCGAGGCCGCTTACCGGGTGCGTGCCGCCCGGGCGGCGGTTTTCAAATGTGCGATGAGATCCCGGGCCGGTTGCCGTCTGTACCGCAGCTGATCAAACGAAAGGCACGCAAATGGGCAAGCTCGTCGTAACCGAATTCGTGACGCTCGACGGCGTATTCGAGGATCCCGGCGGCGCCGAGGACTTCGAGCACGGGGGGTGGTCGTTCCAATTCGACCGCGGTCCTGAGGGGGACAAGTTCAAGTTCAACGAGCTGATGGATGCCGGGGCGCAGCTCTTGGGAAGAGTCACTTACGACGGATTTGCGAAGGCCTGGCCGAACATGCGCGGCGACGAGTTCGGCGACCGGATGAACTCGATGCCCAAATACGTGGTCTCCGACACGCTCGAGAATCTGGACTGGGAGAACTCGCAGCGGATCCCGGGGACGGGGGCGCTGGACGAGGTCGCGTCTCTCAAAGAGCAGATCGAGGGCGACATCCTGGTCGCCGGTAGCGGCCGGCTGGTGCGCTCGCTCAGCGACGCCGGACTGGTCGACGAGTTCCACCTGATGGTGTTCCCCATCGTGCTCGGCTCCGGCAGGCGCCTTTTCGAGGGCGTCAACACGGTCTCCAGGCTGCGCCTGGCCGGCACCCAGCAGGCCGGCGACAGCCTGATCCTCACCTACGTCCCTCGCTGATGGCAAGCCCGCCTGCGGTCCGTCGATCGGTCCGCGTACGATGAGCGTCATGGAGCAGACATCACCACTGATGACATCGGGCGCGCTCGAGAACCAGCTCGAGCAGCACCGCCGCGAGCTGACCGGTTACTGCTACCGGATGCTCGGGTCGCCATTCGAAGCCGAGGACGCCGTCCAGGAGACTATGTTGCGGGCTTGGCGGGGGCTGGACCGCTTCCAGGGGCGGGCGGCGCTGCGTTCGTGGCTCTACCGGATCGCCACGAACGTCTGCATGGACTCGCTCAACAGCCGTAACAAGCGGGCCCGTCCGATGGACCTGGGACCGTCGCGCGAGCCGATCGAAGCGAACCTGAACACGCTCCCGGAGGTCACCTGGATTGAGCCGATCCCGCTCGGCATGGTCTCCCCCGAGGATCCGGCCGAGATGGTCGAGGATCGTGAGACGCTGAGGCTGGCGTTCGTCGCCGCGCTCCAGCACCTGCCGCCGCGCCAGCGCGCGGCCCTGATCCTGTGCGAAGTGCTGCGCTGGAAGGCGACCGAGGCAGCGGAGCTGCTGCAGACGAGCGTCGCCTCGATCAACAGCGCGTTGCAACGAGCCCGCGCCACGCTCGAGACGGCGGGCGTGACTGCCGACGATCCGCTGCCGGCGATGGAAGGCGAGCAGCGCGAGCTCCTCGCGAGGTACGTCGCGGCGTTCGAGGCCTACGACATCGACTCGCTCACGTCGCTGATCCGCGAGGACGCGGTGCAGTCGATGCCGCCGTATGACCTGTGGCTCTCCGGGCGCGAGGACATCTTCACGTGGTGGCTCGGGCCGGGCATCGGCTGTCGCGGGTCACGGGTGATCCCGGCCGGGGTCGCCAACGGCACGGCCGCGTTCGGGCAGTACAAGCCGAGCGAGACCGGGAGCGGGTTCGACCCGTGGGCGCTGCAGGTGATCGAGCTCGGGGACGGTGGGATCAAGGAGCTCACGTTCTTCCTCGGGACCCAGCGCCTGTTCCCGCTGTTCGGGCTCCCCCCGCGACTGGACGCGTAGTCTCCGCAGGCGTGAGCCTGACCCCGGCCTACCTGCCCGCCGAGGACCGCTACGAACGGATGCCGTACCGCCGCTGCGGGCGCAGCGGGTTGCTGCTGCCGGCCTTGTCGCTGGGGCTATGGCAGAACTTCGGCGACGACCGGCCGCTCGGGGGCAGCCGGGCGATCCTCCGGCGCGCGTTTGACCTCGGGATCACGCACTTCGATCTGGCCAACAACTACGGTCCGCCCTACGGAACGGCCGAGGAGAACTTCGGCCGCCTGATGCAGGAGGACTTCCGCCCCTACCGCGACGAGCTCGTCATCTCGACGAAGGCCGGGTACGACATGTGGCCGGGGCCCTACGGGGACCACGGGTCGCGCAAGTACCTGCTCGCGAGCCTCGACCAGAGCCTTGCACGGATGGGACTCGAGTACGTCGACATCTTCTACTCGCACCGGTTCGACCCGGACACGCCACTGGAGGAGACGATCGGCGCGCTTGACACGGCCGTTCGCCAGGGCAA
The DNA here is from genome assembly GCA_963826395.1 of uncultured Solirubrobacterales bacterium. Taxonomy (GTDB): domain Bacteria; phylum Actinomycetota; class Thermoleophilia; order Solirubrobacterales; family Solirubrobacteraceae; genus Palsa-465. The sequence continues at coordinate 211,426 of CAWGWP010000005.1, forward strand.
GGCGCTGTACGCGGGGATCAGCTCATACTCGGCCGAGCGGACCGCCGAGGCGATAGAGATCCTGCGGAGCCTGGGCACTCCGCTGCTGATCCATCAGCCGTCGTACTCGATGCTCAACCGCTGGATCGAGCGCGGTCTGCTCGAGCTGCTCGAGGAGGAAGGCGTGGGATGCATCGCGTTCTCGCCGCTGGCCCAGGGTTTGCTCACTGACAAGTACCTCGACGACGTCCCTGAGTCCTCCCGGGTGCGCAGTGGCCAGCACTTCTCCGAAGAGCTGCTGAGCGAGGAGAACCTCGAGCGGGTTCGAGCGCTCAACGAGATCGCTGCGCGCCGTGGGCAGACGCTCGCACAGCTGGCGCTGGCCTGGGTCCTGCGTGACCCGCGCATCACCTCCGCGCTGATCGGCGTCTCGAGCGTGGCGCAGCTCGAGAACAACGTCGCGGCGCTCGAGAGGCTGGACTTCGACCCGGACGAGCTGAGCGAGATCGACCGCTATGCGCAGGATGGCGAGGTCAATATTTGGGCGCCCTCGAGCGAGGCGTGACGGCGGGCGGCCCTAGCACCTCGCTCAAGCCCGCGAACTCGATCAGCTCGCGCAGCTCATCGGATGCGCGCCAGAGCCGAGGCAGGCAGCCATGGCGCCGTGCGATGAGGGCGAGGCGGGCGAGCGCGTCGATCGTCTTGGCATCGGCGGTGAGGCCTTCGACGTCGACGAGGAGCAGGGTCGGGGGTAGCGCGCGAGGGCCCATGCACTGAAGGACCGCCTCGACGGGCGGAAATCATCGAGGCGCCGCGCTTCGACACGCGTCCGACGGACTTCTCGATCCCGCGTTCGCGTAGGAGATGAGTCTGCGCGAGCAGGCGTTGGGGTGACGTCTTCCGTCCGACGCGCTTCCTGCGGGATGGCCGGATCGTCGACACTATGCCCCGCAAATGGATCCCCACGACCTCTACGGCCTCCCCCTGGAGCGCTTCACACCGGAGCGCGACGCGCTCGTCAAGGCACTGCGCAGTGAGGGACGTCGCGATGAGGCGGCCCACGCTGGAAAGCTGCGCAAACCGTCGGTAGCGGCGTGGGCGGCCAACCAACTCGTCCGCACCCAGCGCCGTGCGGTCTCGGCGCTGTTCGACGCCGGCGACGCGCTGCGGGACGCGCAGTCCGAGCTGGTCACCGGCCGCGGCAACCCGGACAAGCTGCGCAAGGCTTCGGATCGTGAGCGTCTCGCGACCGAGGCGCTCGTGCAAAAGGCTCGGGGCCTCTTGAGCTCCGAGGGCCGGGAGCTCACCCAAGCGACGCTAGAGAAGGTCTCGGAGACGCTTCACGCGGCCGCCCTCGACGATGACGCCCGGGCCCAGCTCCAGGACGGGAGCCTCGAACGCGAGCTTCGCCACGTGGGTCTCGGCACGATCGGGGCCCGCGCCGAGTCCAGAGGGGACGCCCCCGGCGCGGGCCCGCGATCGACGACCAAGGCCCGGCGTCAACCCGGGGGCGTCGACCGTGAACGAGCAAAGCGCGTCGAGGCCGCGCGGAAATCGGAGACTGAGGCGCGGCGTGCGCTCGACCGAGCGTCCCGTGAGCTGGACACCGCCGAGCGCCGCCGGGACCGCGCGGCCGAGTCGCTGCGCGCGGCGGAAGCGGCGGTCCGCGAGGCTCGCCGGCGTGCCCAGGAAGCGGCTCGGGAGCACGACCGCGCCGGGAGCCGGCTCAAGCGAGCCTAGGAGCGGCAGGTGGGCGATGCCGCGATCGGCGATCGCCATTGGGGCGAAGAGCGAGCCGCTCCGTCTCGTTAGTCGCCGCCGCATAAAAGCCTGGCACGCGACGTCACTGACAGCCGTGACTAGGACGGCCCGGTCGCTTGCTCTCGCGCGGGAAAGCTGAGCCCCACGAGCAGGCCCCCGCCGTCCTGAGGCTCGGCGACGACCGCCGCGTCGTGTGCGGCGGCGATCGCCCGGACGATCGACAGTCCGAGGCCGTGGTGCCCGCCCGACCCGATGCGGTCGGCCTGGAGCCGCTGGAAGGGCTCGAACAGACGCTCGACCTGGTCCTGCGGAATGCTGGGACCCGTGTTGGCTACCGACAGGACCGCCTGTCCAGACTCGGTGCTCGTCCGGATCATGACCCGTCCTCCCGCCTGGTTGTACTCCACCGCGTTGTCGAGCAGGTTCGCGATCAGGCGCTCCAGCAGCGCCGGATCACCTCGCACCGGTGCCGACCGAAGGTCGACTTCGAGCTCGAGCCGGTGGCGCTCGATCTCCGCTCGGACGCTTTGGAGCGCCGGTTGGGCGAGGCGCGCGAGGTCGTCCGGATCCCGCCGCTCCAGCCCGCGCTCGCTGCTGGCGAGTGTCAGCAACGAATCGAGCAGGCGCTCCTGATCGCGCCCCGAGGCGACCAGCTCTTGACATGTCGCCCGCAGCTCTGCCGCGCTCGCGTGCGGGTCGGCGAGCGCTACCTGCAGCAGCGTGCGCTCGAGCGTCAACGGTGTGCGGAGCTCGTGGGCGGCGTTGGCCACGAACCGCCGTTGCGCCGCGAACGCCGTCTCCAGCCGGGCCAGAAGCTCGTCGAACGCGTCTCCGAGCTGCTTGAACTCGTCCCCGGGGCCGGCGAGGGCCAGCCGTTCGTTGAGGTTGCCGGCGGAGATATTGCGCGCCGCCGTGGTCATCTGCCGTAGCGGTCGCAGTGCCCTGCCGGCCGCAAACCAGCCGAGCACTGCCGACGCGCCGGCGGTCACGACGAGCGTCAGCCACGACACACCGAGCAGCCGCGCGATGTCTGCGGAATGCTGCTGGGAGGCGGCAGCATCGATGGCCGGGCGCACGGCCAGGGGCGGCCCGGGCGCTGTCGGGCTGGCGCTGACACTGACGCTGGCGCCACCTGCGGTCCCGACCAGCAGGAAGATGATGGCCACCACCGCAGTCCCCAGCACCAGGAAGAGCCCGGAGTACATCAGCGTGAGGCGCAGTCGCGCGCTTCGCGAGGGCAGCTGCAGCCAGCGGCGTGGCGCGAGCCGAATCGATGTCGCAGCCATCAGATGCGGTATCCCGCTTCACGCACCGTCTCGATCACCGGCGGCTCGCCGAGCTTTGACCGGAGCCGTCCGACGGTGGTCTTGACGGTTGACGTGAACGGATCGGCGGCCTCGTCCCAGACGCGTGCCAGCAGCTCCTCGGCGGACACGACCCGCCCCTCGGCCGCGAGCAGATGCTCGAGCAGCGCGAACTCCTTGGGGCTCAGCACAAGGCGGCGCTCGCCGCGGTAGGCCACTCGTCGAGATGGGTCGAGTGTGAGGTCGCCCCGCGTGAGCTTCGGCGGCACCGCGGTGACGGAGCGACGTCCGAGCGCGCGGACGCGCGCCACCAGCTCGGAGAGCTCGAACGGCTTGGGCAGGTAATCGTCCGCGCCCAGTTCCAGCCCCTCGACGCGGTCGGCTACGGTGCTCGCCGCGGTCAGCATCAACACCCGGGTGTCACGGTGCTCGGCCACGAGCCGGCGGCACACCTGGTCGCCGTGCACGCCGGGCAGGTCTCGGTCGAGCACGACGACGTCGTAGCGATTCACGGCGACGTGCACGAGCGCGTCCGCGCCGTCCATCGAGGTGTCGACCGCCATCCCTTCCCTGCGGAGGCCGACGGCTACCGCCTCGGCGAGTCGCTCGTGATCTTCGACGACCAGCACTCTCATGGGCTCCACAAAGGATCGCTCACGCGGGTGACAAGCGGGTGACAGGCCCGGTCACCGTGCTGTCACCGGGCGCTGATTAGAACTCTCGCGACCGTCGATTCGCTTCCCGAGGGAGGTAAGAGGCAGATGAGCAGTTCCAAGCCGCTCGATAGATCCATCACGTTTCCGGGTCGCACGGCGCTGTTCGCCGTCGCTGCGCTGCTGGCGACGCTGGCGGCCGGCTGCGGGTCCTCGACGCCACCTAATACAACCGCGCAGCGCTCCTCGAGCAGTCCGGGAGCGGCGGCGTTCGAGTTCGCGCAGTGCATGCGTGCTCACGGCGTCAGCAACTTCCCCGATCCACAGGTCAGCTCCAACGGGAGCTCCACCTCGATTCGCCAGGTGGCCCCCGCGTCGGCTGTCGCCTCGCCACAGTTCAAATCCGCCCAAAAAGCGTGTCACGGACTCGCTCCCGGACCGGGCAACGCGACCCGCGACAGCCAGCGGCCCGGCGCCCGGGTGCTGCTGGCATTCGCGCACTGTCTCCATGGTCACGGGTTCGCCGACTTTCCCGACCCGGATCGAAACGGACGGCTGAGCGTCCAGATGATCACCGCGGCGGGAGTCGACTATCGATCGCCGCAGTTCCTGACGGCAGCAAAGGCCTGTCTCACCGTCACGCACGGCGCAATCACTCCGGCGCAGGTCGATGCTCTCGTCAACGGCTCGCATTGAGCTGCCGTTGCGTCTCGCATCCATAACGGACGCATAACAGCGTTACCCCCGTGTTACCGCCAAGGACGTACAACCCTCCCCCGTGATCTCTCGCCGGCGCATTCGCGGTCTGATGTCAGCCGGGCGCGCCCGGAGGCGCGTGGCGGCCGCGTTGGCGCTCGCGGTCGCGATCGGGGTCCTAGTTGCAATCGTGCTCGCGGACCAGTCGCAGTCCGTGCCGAATGCCGCGGCCAGCAGCGGCCAGAATTCTGGGAGTGCCGCGGTGCAGCGACGCGACCTGGTTGAAACGGACACGGAGTCAGGGACGCTCAGCTACGCGAGCACGCGGACCGTCTACAACCGTCTGAGCGGGACGATCACGTGGCTCCCGGCGGTCGGCCAGCTGATCAAGCCAGGTCAGGCGCTCTACAGGGTGGCTGGCGCGCCGGTGATCCTCATGGATGGAACGACCCCGGCGTACCGAGACCTGAACCCCTCGGACAGTGCAGGACAGGACATCCTGCAGCTCAACCGTGACCTCGTCGAGCTGGGCTTTAACCCTGCCGGGATCGTGATCGACGACGAGTGGCAGGCTGCGACCACCTCTGCGGTCGAGGTCTTCCAAGAGTCGTTGGGTGAGGCACCGACGGGCGATCTGACGCTTGGCCAGCTCGTTTTTCTTCCCGGCGACCAACTGGTCTCGTCCGTGGCAGCGAGCCTAGGGTCTGATGGTGGAGGGGGCGGCTCGGGAACGCCGGCGGCCTATCGGAGCGCGGCGGGATCGGCTGCGGAGTTCGTGAGCCTGACAAAGACGACGAGCACGACGGCGACCGGCACGACACCCACGACGCCGACGACGGACACGACCCCGTCGCCCACGGGCCACAACTCGCCCAACGGATCGGCCGGGGGCTCTCAGGACGCCGACACGATCGCGGCTCTGACCGCGCTGCTCAAGGCGGAGTCCGAGCAGCTCAAAGCCGCGCTCGCAGAGCTGCAAGCGGCGAAGGGCTCGACTGGCAAGCCGGGTAATTCGGGTTCGCCGAGCGGCAACAACAACAGCGGCAACAACAAGAGCGCCAACAACAGCAGCGGCAACAGCAACAAGAGCGGCAATAGCAAGAGCGCCAACAACAGCGGCGGCAACAACGGCAACGGCAGCGGCGGGAGCGCCACAGCGATCATGACCACGAGCTCGACGCAGCTGGTGGTGACGGTCGACCTCGATGCGACGAAGCAGAGTGAGGCGACGGTGGGGGAGAAGGTCACAGTCGAGATGCCGGGCGGCAACACCGTCAACGGGACCGTTACCGCGGTTAGTCCGGTTGCGCAGAGCCCGAGCGGCAACGGCAACGGCAACGGCTCCGGCGCGGGCGGGGGCAACGGCAACGGCAACGGGAGCTCGGGCAACGCGACGATCCCTGTGACGATCACGTTGGGCGGCCATCCGCGTGGCGCCGGTCTGGACCAGGCCGCGGTCAGCGTGAACTTTGCCCAGGCCCGGGCGAGAAACGTTCTCTCGGTACCTGTGACGGCGCTACTGGCGACCGGCGGTGGCGGATACGCGGTACAGGAGGCGGCCGCGCCCCATGCGCTCATCCCGGTGACGACCGGCCTGTTTGCGGCGGGGTACGTCGAAATCTCCGGGCCCGGGATCTATCCCGGCCTGCAGGTGACGGACTCACAGGGATGAGCGCGGCGAAGGAGCGGGTGGCGTTGCGGCTCCACCAAGTCTCCAAGGAATATCCGGGCGACGTGACGGCTCTGCGCGGCGTGAGCATCGAAGTGCCGGATGGGGACCAAATGGCCGTTGTAGGCCCATCCGGGTCGGGGAAGACGACGATGCTCACGATCATGGGCACGCTCGAGCGGCCGACCAGCGGCCGCGTCGATGTCGCCGGTCACGATGTCGGGAGCGCGTCGGATGCCGAGCTGGCGGGCCTGCGGGCGCATCGGATCGGCTTCGTGTTCCAGGCCTTCCATCTCCAGGAGGCGATGAGCGCCGTCGACAACGTCGCGCTCGGAATGCTCTACACCGGCGAGCCGCTGAAACAGCGCCGCCAAGCCGGGCGCGCCGCCTTGGAGCGGGTCGGACTCAGCCACCGAGTCGAGTTCAAGCCGGCGCAGCTTTCCGGCGGCGAGCGACAGCGGGTGGCGATCGCACGGGCGATCGCCAAGCGCCCGCTGATCATCCTCGCCGATGAGCCGACCGGGAACCTCGACTCCACCTCGGGCGGGGAAGTGATCGAGCTGCTTCACGGTCTGGCCGCCGACGGCGCGACGCTGGTCCTGATCACGCACGACGCGAACATCGCCGGAGGGTTCGAGCGACGCATTCAGATGCGCGATGGCGAGATCGTCGCCGACTGCCGGTCATGAGCACAACCCTGGCCCCGTCCGCGTCCGCCGATCGCGTCGGAACCGCGCGGCTGCCGGTGCAACAGCTGTTCGGCACGGCGGTTCTCGGCCTGCGCACACGCCGGCTGCGGGCGGCACTTTCGGCCCTCGGAATCGCGATCGGCATCGGCGCGATGGTCGCGGTCGTCGGGGTGTCCTCGTCGGCGCAGGCCAACCTCGTGGCGGAGATCGATGCGCTCGGCACCAACCTGCTGACGGTGACACCCGGGCAGACCTTCCTGGGCAGCAACGAGGTCCTGCCGGACACGGCCGTCCCAAGCATCAAGCACATGGCCAACGTCAACAGCGCGGTCGCCATCTACCAGCTCTCGGGCGCGAACGTGTACCGCACTCCGAACGTTCCGTCATCGCAGACCGGCGGGATCGGGGTCGACGCCGCCGGCGATGCCCTGCCACAGGTGGTCGGCACAACGATGGCCTCCGGGCACTTTCTGAACGCCGTCAGCAGTCGCTACCCCGAGGCGGTGCTCGGGGCCCAGGCGGCCAGCATTCTCGGGATCACCCAGGTGGGTGGACACGTCATGGTGTATCTCGGCAACACCTGGTTCAACGTGGTCGGGATCCTCAAGCCGGCGGTGCTCGACTCGACGCTCGACTCGACAGCGTTCATCTCGCTGCCGGTCGCCGGGCGGATGTTCCAGACGCAGCCGAACCCGTCTGAGATCTACGTGCGGGCGAACCAGAACGACGTCACCCAGGTCGCCAACCTGCTCGCGGCTACCGCCGACCCGCAGAATGCCGACGGGGTCCAGGTGAGCCGTCCCTCAGACGCGCTCGAGGCGCGGGCGGCGGTGAAGGGTCAGTTCACCACTCTGCTGCTTGGCCTCGGCGCCGTCGCGCTGCTCGTCGGCGCGATCGGAATCGCGAACATCATGGTCATCTCCGTGCTCGAGCGCCGATCCGAGATCGGCCTGCGACGGGCGCTCGGGGCAAAACGGCGACACATCAGCACCCAGTTCCTCACGGAGGCGTCGCTGCTCGCCGCACTCGGGGGGGTCGCGGGCCTGATCATCGGCGCCGGGGCGACCGAGATCTACGCGCAGGCGAAGAACGAGCCGTTCGTCATACCCCTGTACGCCCTGATCGCGGCGCCCGCGGCCGGCTTTGCGATCGGGGCGCTCGCCGGCCTGTATCCGGCCGCCAAGGCCGCGCGACTGAGTCCGACCGAGGCGCTGCGCACAGCCTGACCGCCGACGGGGCCTGGTTACCTCAGCGTCATCCGCGGGTGGGGGCCGCTAGGCCTCGGCCATCGCCGGCTCGCCGTCGCCCGAGCCGGCTTGCGCGTCGTCCGAGGGATCCACGTCGGTCAGCTCCGCCAACCGGGCGGGGTCCTTGTCGGTGCCGGCGATCAGCTCGTCCCCGGCCTGCCGCTCGTTCTTCGGCAGCGAACCGGACTTCATCCCGAAGTAGACCGCCTGCGGGTGGTGGGCGACGATCGCGAGCGTCGACTGCTCAGGCTCCACGGCGTGGCCGCCCGACAGTCGCAGCCCGATCGACGGGGCGTCGAGCAGCCGGAACACCTTCTCGTGCTCTGACTGCTCGGGGCACGCCGGATAGCCCCATGAATACCGTCGTCCCTGGGCGGGCTCGATCCGCAGCTCGCTTCGCGCGCGCGCGTGCAGCCATTCCGCCATCCCCTCGGCGGTTTGCACGCCGAGGCCATGGACGAACAACTGCTCGGCAAATTCGCCTTCGGACTCGAGCCGCGCCATCAGGTCGGTCACTTCGTCTCCGGCGGTGACGGCCTGGATCGCGACCACGTCGGGCTCGCCCGAGTCGACGGGGCGGTAGAAGTCGGCCAGGCAGATGCGGTCGTGCTTGGGCTGGCGCGGGAACACCAGGCGCTCGAGCTCTCGCTCGCCGGGCGCCTTCGGATCCCACACGATCAGCTCGTTGCCGTCGGAGTTACACCGGAAGTAGCCGAGCAACGCGCGGGGGTGCAGGTAGTCCTGCTCGCGCCACATCCGCTCGAGCCGGGGCTGGAAGTCGTCGTGCAAGAGCTTCTGCCACTCCTCGCCCTTGACGCCTCGCCCGCCCCAGTGCAGCTTGAACAGCACGTGGGTATCGAGGTGGTGGTAGACCTCGTCCATGTCGACCTCGATCTCGCGCACTCCCCAGAAGGGCGGCTCCGGGATCGGGTTATCGGTCCGGGCGCCGCTGCGGACCGACGAGTCGTCGGTCGGCGGGGCACCGTCGTCGGCCGCCTCGGGCTTCTCGCGCAGCGTGCGAGCTGCCTCGCGCGTCTTTGAGACAAGCGCCTCGCGGGCCTCCGGATCGATCAGCTGGTCCATCTTCGCCAGGCCCTCGAACGCGTCCTTGCAGTAGAAGACGCCAGGCTCATAGAAGTCCTCTGACTCGGTGCCATTGGGGTACAGGATCCGGAGGCCGAAGTTGCGATTGATCGCGGCGCCGCCGACCAGTACCGGGAACCCGAGCCCGCGCGAATGCAGCTCTTGGATGCATGCGGGCATCTGCTTGGAGGTCGATACGAGCAGCGCGCTCAGGCCGATCGCGGTCGCGTCGTGTTCGACCGCGGCGTCGAGGATGTTCGAGATCGGGACCTGCTTGCCGAGGTCGACGACCGTGTAGCCGTTGTTGGTCAGGATCGTGTTGACAAGCGACTTGCCGATGTCATGGACGTCACCGAACACAGTCGCGATCACGACCGTCCCCTTGGTGTAGCCCTCGATCTTGTCCAGGTACTGCTCGAGCTGGGCGACGGCCCGCTTCATCACCTCGGCCGACTGAAGCACGAACGGGAGGATCAGCTCGCCGGCGCCGAACTTGTCGCCGACCTCCTTCATCGCCGGCAGCAGCACGTTGTTCAGCGTGGGCACCGCCCCGATCTTCTCGACGCTCCTGTCGATCCAGTCCTCGACACCCTCCTTCTTGCGGCGCAGGATATGGAAGTGGAGCGCCTCCTCAGGCTCCATCCCCTCGGTTGGATCGCCCACCCCGGCCGCTTCCTCGGACTCGCCCTTTGACTCGAAGTGGGCGATGAAGCGCTCGAGCGCGTCCTCGCGGCGGTTGAAGACGAGGTCGTCGGCGAGCTCGCGCTCCTCGGGGGAAATCTCGGCGTAGGGCGTTATGTGGTTGGGGTTGACCATCGCCAGGTCGAGCCCCGCCTCGACACAGTGGTGAAGGAACACGCTGTTCAGGACGCTCCGCGCGGGGACGCCGACCCCGAACGAGACGTTTGAGACGCCGAGCGAGGTCTTCACCCCGGGGATCTCCGCCTTAACGCGGCGGATCCCCTCGATCGTCTCGATCGCTGACGGCTTCCACTCGTCGTCTCCGGTGGTCAGCGTGAACGTCAGGCAATCGAAGATCAGAGCCTCGCGGTCGAGCCCGTGCTCGTCGCAGCACAACCCGGTGATCCGCTTGGCAATCTCGACCTTGCGATCGGCGGTCTTGGCCATTCCGACCTCGTCGATCGTCAGCGCGATCAGCGCCGCCCCGTGGGCCCTGGCGAGAGGGACGACGCGGTCGAGCTTGTCGCGACCGGCCTCCAGGTTGATCGAGTTGACGATCGCCCGTCCGGGGATCTGCTCGAGCGCGGTCTCGATCACCTCGGGCTCCGTCGAATCGACCTGGAGTGGCGCGGGCTGAGTCAGGGAGGTGCGCTTGACGACCTGCCGCATCTGCTCGTCCTCGTCCTGGCGCTCGGTCAGCGCCACGCACACATCGAGCACGTGAGCGCCGCCGGTGACCTGATCCTCGGCGATCGTCAATAGCCCGTCGTAGTCGTCGGCCAGCAGCAGTTCCTTGGCCTTGCGCGAGCCCTGCGAGTTGACCCGCTCGCCCACCAGCGTCGGCCGTGGGTCCTGGACCAACGCCGTCGCGGTCATCATCGAGCTGAGGTGCGGCGGACGTCGCTCGGGGCGCTCGCCAGGGGTACGTCCGTCGACCCGCTCGGCGAGCGCGGCAATGTGATCGGGCGTCGTGCCGCAGCAACCGCCGACGATTGTCACCCCGTAGCGCTCGACGAACTCGCCGAGCACGGACGCCAGCGGCTCGGGTTGCTCCGGGAAGATCGTCTCCCCATTCGGACCCTGCAGCGGCAGCCCGGCGTTGGGGATGCAGTGGACCGGTACCGATGAGGTCTCGCCGAGGAAGCGGATCGCGTCACGCATGTCCTCGGGACCGGTCGAGCAGTTCAGGCCGATCAGGTCGACCTCGAGCGCCTCGAGCGTCGCCAGTACGGCCGAGACGTCGGTCCCCAGCAGCATCTTGCCGCCCTGCGGCAGCAGCGAGACGCTGCACTGGATTGGGACGGCCCGGCCCACGCTCTTGAACGCCTCGCGCGCGCCGAACACGGCGGCCTTGACCTCGAGGATGTCCTGTGCCGTCTCGATGATGATCAAATCGACGCCGCCCTCGACCAGGCCCCCGGCCTGCTCGGTGAAGACCTCGACAAGCTCGCGGAAGCGGATCTGGCCGAGCGTCGGATCGTCGCTCGCCGGGAGAAACCCGGTGGGGCCGATCGAGCCGGCGACGAATCGCTCCTCGCCGGCTGCCCTGCGAGCGATCTGCGCCGCTTTCACGTTGATCTCGCGGGTGTGGTCCTCTAGGCCCCACTCGGAGAGCTTGAGCCGCGAGCCCTGGAACGTGTCGGTCTCGACCACCTGCGCGCCGGCGTCGAGCATCGACGTGTGTACGCCCTCGATCACGTCCGGGCGGTTGAGGACGAGCGCCTCGTGACAGCGTCCTGGGAGGCGGTAGTCACGCTCGAGACTGAGATCGAATTGCTCGAGTGTCGCCCCCATACCGCCGTCGTAGACGACGACGCGCTCGCGCGTGGCTGAGAGGAAGTCGCGCACAAGCCCATGCTACCAGCGGATCGACCAACCTTAACATGGGTGTGGCAAGGTTTTCCCCTGGTGCGCGATCGGCGCTCGCCCCTCGATAGGGTGGCGAAGCATGTCTGACGCGCGCGTGGGCGGGGTCGTGCCATTCGGATCATGGCCGACCCCGATCACCTCTGAGGTAGTGGTGACCAAGGCGGTTCGCCTGGCGGAGGTTCAGGTCGACGGCGACGATGTCGTCTGGTCGGAGTCCCGCCCCGCCGAGGGCGGCCGCACGACGCTCGTCCGTGCCACGGGTGAAGGCGCGGAGGAGCTGCTACCGGGAGACTGGAATGCCCGGACGGCGGTGCACGAGTACGGCGGAGGAGCGTGGTGGACCCACGACCGGGTCGTGTGGTTTTCCTCCTGGGAGGACCAGCGCTTGTACCGCCGGGATCCGGACACCGAGAGCTTTGAGCCGTTGACGCCGGAGCCCGAGGTCCCGCGCGGGGACCGCTACGCCGACGGCTCGCTGTCTGCCGACGGGCACTGGATCGTCTGCGTCCGCGAGCACCATCCGCGCGGCGGCCGCGGCGCTATAGACGTCACCAACGAGCTCGTCCGGCTGGCCGCTGACCGCGCTTCCTCCCCCGAGGTGCTGGTGACCGGGCCTGACTTCGTCTCCAACCCCAGGTTCGGCACCGACGGGGCGCGCCTTTGCTGGATCGAGTGGGATCACCCGAACATGCCGTGGGACGGCACACGGCTGATGGTGCGCGAGCTCGGCACGGGCCAGGAGACGCTCGTCGCCGGTGGTGACACCGAGTCGGTGCTCGAACCGGAGTGGCAGCCGGATGGGTCGCTGATCTTCATCAGCGACCGCACCGGATGGTGGAACCTCTACCGGTGGTCCCCGGAACCTGGCGAGATTGAGGCGCTCACCGAGCTCGACGACGCCGAGATCGGCGAGCCCCAGTGGGTGTTCGGCGTCTCCCGCTACGCCGTCCTGGGTGACGGGCAGATGGTCTTCGCGCGCCGGCGCAACGGGTTCGACGGCCTGGCGATGCGGCTACCGGGCGGGGCGATCGCCGACCTCGACCTCCCGTTCACGATGGTCCACGATCTCACGCTGGCCGGCGATGACTCAGTCGTCGTCGTGGCAGGTACGCCCACCGAGGAGGCGTCCGTCACGCGCGTATCGCTTGGGTCGGGCGGCTCGATCGGGCGCATTGAGACGCTGCGCCCACCCCGCGACCTCCGCGAGCTCGGGGTCGCGCCGAGCTACTTGTCCATACCAGAGCCGATCAGCTTTCCGTCCGCCGGTGGCAGGACCGCGTACGGACTGCTCTACAGCCCGGCCAACCCCGAGTACCGTGGCTCCGACGCCGAGCTGCCGCCGTTGCTGGTCGCGGTGCACGGCGGCCCGACTGGTTGCGCGCGGCCCGAGCTGGACCTCAGCCTCCAGTACCTCACGAGCCGAGGGTTCGCGGTCATCGACGTGAACTACGGAGGGTCGAGCGGTTACGGCCGGGGGTATCGCGATCTGCTCCGAGGCAGCTGGGGCATCGTCGACGTCGAGGACACGATGGCGGCGGCCCGGTGGCTGGCCGAACAGAGCAGAGTTGACCCGGGCCGCCTCTGCGTCGCCGGCGGCTCGGCCGGCGGATACACCACACTCGCGGTGCTGGCGCGTGACGACACACCGTTCGGAGCCGGCGCCGATTACTTCGGCGTGGCGGATCTCGAGGCGCTCGCGACCGAGACGCACAAGTTCGAAAGCCGGTATCTGGACAATCTCGTCGGGCTTTACCCGGAGGCGCGCGAGGTGTACATCGAGCGGTCGCCCATCCAGCACGTCGACGCGTTCTCACGCCCGCTGCTGGTGCTGCAGGGACTCGAGGACGAGGTCGTGCCGCCCAACCAGGCCACGATGATCGTCGAGGCGCTGAAGGCCAAGGGCGTGCCGGTTGCCTACGTCGCGTTCGAGGGCGAGCAGCACGGGTTCCGGCGCAAGGAGAACATCCGGCGCGCGATCGAGTCCGAGCTCAGCTTCTATGCGCAGGTGTTCGGCTTCGAGCTCCCGGCCGATGAGGGGATCGAGCCGGTCCCGGTCGACTGGGGCTAGCAGGCCGTCGGTTCGATCGGCGCCGCAGTGGCGGGTCGCGGGTTGGGCGCCTAGGGGCTCTCCGCGGTGACCAGCCGCGAGAGCACCACCTGCGAGCGCGTTCGTTCCACGAGCCCGTCGCGCTGGAGGTCCATGATCAGTCGTTCGAGGTGCGCGTTGTCGTGAGTCCTTACCCGCGCAATCGCGTCCGCCTCGCCGGTCACGCTCCACGCCTCGACCACCTCGGGATGAGCTCGGAGGATGTCGCCGACCTGCTCGAGCAGCGTTCCGGGGGCGAAGAACAGCTCGACAAGCGCCTCGGTGCGGTCGCCGAATGCGGCGTGATCGATCACCGCGGTGAAACCGCGCAGCGCTCCTTCCCGGCGCAGCCGATCGACTCGCCGCTTGACCGCCGGAGCCGATAGCGACACGCGCCGGCCGATGTCGTCGTAGGTCCGCCGGCCGTCCTCGACCAGGAGCGCGAGGATCTGACGGTCCGGATCGTCCATCGTGTCTCAGCTCGATACGGAGAAGCTGGACGGGGTCCCAACGGCGTCGGTCACCGTGATCCGCGCGTTCAAGTGCCCAAGGGCGTGCGTTCGAACCTGCTTCGTGAGCCGCTTGCTCTCGACGAGCGCCGAGCCCTTGAGGGTCACGGACACGGCCGCGACGGCACGCTTCAGCGTCGCTGTCAGCCGTCCCCCGGCGAGGCGCAGCGTGTGCGCGACGCCGATCGAGACCCCCTTACGGAGCTTCTTCGGGCTGAAGGTGACCCCGGCCGGTAGCGCCACGACGAACGCCTTCAGGTTTGGCGCATTCGATCCCCGGGTCAGCCTGAACCGCAGCGTCGGCTTCCCGGTCGCGAGTCCCGACAGCGAAGCGCCCGAGATCGACGGTGCGGAGGGACATCCGCTGACGGTCAGCGGCACCCGGTCGACGACAGTCGCGCCGTTCTGACCGCTGAACGTGCCGGTCAGAGTGCCGCGCGGGGGTGCGCAGGTCGCGGATTGGAGCGCGCGCGGGCCCCCGAACAGCGTGACCACCAGGGAGGTCTGCGGGACGTCGGGCAGGTCCTGGAACGTGACCGAGTGGGCGTTGAGGTTGACCGTCCCGACCAGCGTGAGCTTGTTGGGCGGGGGGAACTGAAGCGTCAGGGTCGGCGTGAACGGTCCGCTGCCGGTCAAGAAGGCGAGGCCCGTGAGGGGCTCCGGCAGCAGGGGCGAGGTGGCGACAGCCGTTCCGACCGCGGTAGCCGTGTTCTGGAGGCTGAGCGACCCCTCGTTCGGGCTCAGCGCCGGCCATGGCAGCGCGAGGATCTGCCCGGCGCCCGCGGCTTCGTTCGCCGTCTGGGAGACCGCCGTCACTACCTTCACCCCCGTGTCGTGGGTGTCCTTGACCACGGCGGCGGACAGGATCGGGGCGTAGGGCAGCGACGAGCATCCGCTGGGGGCGAAGTCAGGCGAGGCGGTCGTTGTCTCCTTGCTCCCGTTCGCGTACCCCACGGTGACCGAGGATGAGCCCGGTGAGCAGTCGGTCGGCATCCGGGTGAAAGGCTGGCCGTTGGCGAGCGTGCCGTCGATCGTGAGGCTGATCGAGCTCAGGAACTGCCCGACAGTGCCGAGGCTCGAGAGGTCGGCCCTGATCACCGATGCGACGTTTCCGGTCGCGGTCTGGACGAGGTCGACGGCCGCGTGCGTCGTCGGGTTGCCGGGGGCGTTGGTCATCAGGTCGATCCCTGCGACGTCCGCGTTGCTGGGCGGCGGGACCAGATAGGCGGTGAGGGTGAGCGGCACGCCCGCGGTCACGGTCGCGTTCCCGCTGCCGATCTGGCAGCTGGACGTGTACTGCGGCGAGCCACTGAGGCACCCTGGGGCTGCGGCGAGGCTCGCGAGCACACCGGGGGCCAGCGTGACCGTCTCCGAGGTCGGGCCGCCGGCCGAGGTGTCAAGGCCGATGGTGGTCGTGTACGTCGGGTGTCCCCCGGCGGGAAAGCCCCCCGGAGACTGGGAGGTGACCGCGAACGTCTGCGCCGCGGAGGCAAACGCGGGGCACGCCATCACCGCCCCCAGCACCAAGAGGGTCGGCGCCGCCAGTCGGAGATAGCCACGGTGTCGCGCCAACAGGTTCGCGCTCCTGCCAGTCACACCCACCACCTTTTCGTGATTTGCGCCCCTGCCGGGCTGCTTGGAACGGGCAACGGTAGCGCCTGCATGAATCCATCGTCAAGCGCGGAGCGTTCGGCGATTTCTTGCAGATAGTCCGTCGATTTCGGCATCGACAACCGCCGGGGCCAAATGTAGCCTGAGCCCTCATGCCGGCTCCCACGCCCGCTCGCCTACTGTTCGACGAAGCCCACAGCGAGGCCTGGACGATCCGTCCCGAGCTCGCGAAGCGGATGCAGCCCGCGCATCCCGGCGACGCCTCGTACGCGCTAGCCGCAGGCGCACTCGCGGAACGCGGGTTCGCCGTGGAATCGAACGTCGAGTGTCCGCTTACCGACGAGACGCTAGGGCGTTGCCAGGTCCTGGTGATCGCGCACCCCTCCGATCCCGCGTGGGAGCGGACCACAGGAACCGGCTCGCCGAGGCTGAGCGACGACGAGCTCGACGCGGTGGAGTCGTTCGTCTCCGCGGGGGGCGGCCTGATCGTGCTCGGCGAGACCGAGCAGGAGAAGTACGGCAACAACGTAAACACGCTGCTCGAGCGCTTCGGGCTGAAGCTCGAGAACGAGACGGTGCAGGACTACGAGCACCACCTCGGTGCGCCCAGCTGGGTCCTGGCCCAGCTCCAGACGGGCGGCCGGGGACACGCCGGCGATCTGCTGGCACGGGTCAACGCGGCGTGTCTCTATCGCGCGACCACGATCAGCTCGAGCAATGGCGCACGCGTGCTCGCACGGACGCATGAGACCGCGTCGGTCCCGGGCGCGCCGTTGATCGTCGCGACCGAGCACGGCGCCGGCCGGATCGTGGTGCTGGCCGACTCAGACCTGTTCGGCGATGACTGCATCGACGAGCTGGACCACCGCGCGCTCTGGGAGAACCTGTGCTTCTGGGTCGCCGGCCCGAGGCGGGATGGCTCGGCGGCGCCCCTCAGCACGGATGCGGCTTGGGACCGCCTGCGGGACGAGACCGACGCGCTGGCGCTGCTACAGGCGCCCGACGGTTCGCTTGCCGGGGAGCCAGCCGCCGCCGCGCAGCACGTCGAGGCGATCGCCGCGGCGGTCGAGGAGCTGTGCCCGCGGTACCCGCACCAGCGCGACTACCTCAGGGCGGTGCTGGCCGACCTCCGGAGCTGGGAAGCGGAAGGCTTCGGCAAGCCCGACTTCGGACGCTCGCTCGACGCGTTCAGGCCGGAG
This sequence comes from uncultured Solirubrobacterales bacterium, assembly GCA_963826395.1. Classification (GTDB taxonomy): domain Bacteria; phylum Actinomycetota; class Thermoleophilia; order Solirubrobacterales; family Solirubrobacteraceae; genus Palsa-465. The sequence continues at coordinate 228,462 of CAWGWP010000005.1, forward strand.
CGCGACCGCCAGGACGGGATCGAGCACCTGGTCGTGTTCCCCATGTACAAGCAGAACGGCTCCCGCGACACGTGCTTCGAGGCGCTCCGCGTGAGGGTGCCGTGGCCGGACTGGATCGCGGAGCTGGAGCGCAGGCGCTACGACAATCCCAAGTTCGTGCCTGTCCAGCTGATCGACGGCACCCGCGGCTATGACAGCGAATGCGCGACCTTGTTCCCCGAGACAGTCTCCGTCGCGGGTCGACCGGTCAACAACTTCGGCGCGATCTTCTGCGATCGCGAGGCCGCCCGTTTGCGCCGGGTCGCCGGCGCCGCCGCCGACCTCCTGGCGCTGAACCTGCCACCCGACGCCGCCGCGATGCTGGGAAGTCCGGCGATCTCCGAGCAGGCCTACGTTCTCTGGGACCTCGTTCACGACCGCACGCACAGCCACGGAGAGCTGCCGTTTGATCCGTTCATGGTCCGCCAGCGCTCGCCGTACTGGATGTACTCGCTCGAGGAGCTGCGCTGCGACCTCACGGCATTCGCGGAGGCACTCGCGCTGGAGGATGGCGGAGTCGCCTTCGGCCGCTACGTCCAGTACGCGATCTTGCTCGACCGGCTGCTTCGCTTCCCGATCACGGGGCCACGGGTGCGCAACTACGACGGCCTCGGCGGACAGCTGCTGTTCGCCTTCCTGCACCGGAACGGCTACCTGCATTGGGCCGACAACCAGCTGACGGTCGAGTGGCAACGCGTCGGTGAGGGTGTTACCGCCCTGCGCGGGGAGATTGAGGACCTCTACCGCGCGGGCATCGATCGCACCAAGCTCCAGCACTGGGCGGCCGCCCACGACCTGATCAGCGCGAACGTCCCGCCGGCATCGGGGTCGCGGTGGGCCGCGCCCGAGCGCGAGCTTCCAGAGCTTCCGGATCCGCTCCCGTACGTCGACCTGGTGCTCGAAGACGAGTTCCCGCTGTCGATCTTCTACGCCACGCTGCAGGCTAAGCTCGCGCCGCAGTGAGTGCCAGGCGCGGATTTGCCTCAGACAACGCGGCGACGATCCACCCGGACGTGCTGGCGGCGATCGCCCGGGCCAACGTGGGTCACGCGTTCGCCTACGGGCACGACGAGCTCACGCGCGCACTTGACGAGCGCTTCCGCGAGCATTTCGGCGAGCACACGCGCGCGTATCCGGTTTGGGGCGGCTCGGGTGCCAACATCCTGTCGCTGCGGGCCACCTGCCGCCCCTGGCAGGCGGTCATCTGCGCCCAGTCGGCCCACCTGAACGTCGACGAGTGCGGCGCGCCCGAGGCGATCGCGGGGGTGAAGTTGCTCGTCGCGCCCACAGATGACGGCAAGCTGACGCCGGCGCTCGTCGAGGGGCTGATCGGGCGGATCGGCGACGAGCACGCGGTCCAGCCTCGGCTGCTTTCGATCTCGCAATGCACCGAGCTCGGGACGCTCTACACCGTCGAGGAGACGCGCGCGGTCTGCGAGCTGGCGCACGAGCGCGAGCTGCTCGTGCACATGGATGGCGCCCGACTCTCCAACGCCGCCGCCGCGCTGGACGTCTCGCTGCGGGAGCTCACCACCGAGGTGGGCGTCGACGTGCTCTCGTTCGGCGGCACCAAGAACGGCCTGCTCGGCGCCGAGGCCGTGGTCTTCCTTACGCCAGAGCTGGACGAGGGATTCGCGTACCTGCGCAAGCAGTCGCTTCAGCTCGCCTCGAAGATGCGCTTCCTGTCCGCGCAGCTCGACGCGCTCCTGACCGATCGGTTGTGGTTGCGGTGCGCCACCCACGCCAACGCCATGGCGGCGCTGCTCGCCGAGCGCGTCGACGGGCTGCCGGACGTCGTGATCACGCGTCCGGTGCAGACCAACGCGGTGTTCGCGCGACTGCCCAGCGCCGATGCGATCGCGTCGCTGCAGCGCGCGTACGACTTCTACGTCTGGGACGAGCGCGCGGACGAGGTCCGCTGGATGTGCTCCTGGGACACCACCGGCGAAGACGTCGAGCAGTTCGCCAGGGCGGTCGCGTCGGCGGTGGCCTAGATGCACGAACGCCCCGAAGACCTCGCGGCGCTCCAGGCGCTGCTCGACCGCAGCTACGCGGGTGCCGGCGCGCACCTGCTGAGCATCCACACGCCCGGCCGCAGGCTCGGCGCCGAGCAGCTCTCCGAACAGCTCGCCGGGGTGTGCGTGCTCGCCGTCGCGACCGTGACCAGGGACGGCCGCCCGATCGTCGGGCCGGTCGACGGCATCTTCCACCGCGGGGCGTTTCATTTCGGCTCCGCGCCCGACTCGGTCCGCGCCCGCCACCTGCGAGCGCGGCCCCAGGTGAGTGCCACGCACACCAGGGGCGAGGAGCTCGCGGTCACGGTCCACGGTCGCGCCGTGCCGGTGGACGTCCGCGCCCATGAGAGCTCCGGCCTCAGGCGTGCCTTGTTGGACGTATACGTCCCGCGGTACGGGGCCAATTGGGAGGAGTTCCTCGACTCGGGCCCGGTCTACTGGCGGATCGACGCCGAGCGGATGTTCGGCTTCTTGATGGCGCCCGAGGCCCCGCCGTTCGCCCGGCCGCTGCGCGAAGACGACCTCGATGACGACCCGTTCAGGCAGTTGGAGGTGTGGTTTCGAGACGCCCAGGAGGCCGGCGTGCGGATCCCGGAGGCCGCCGCCCTGGCGACCGCTACGGCCGACGGCAGCCCATCGGTACGGATGGTGCTCGTCAAGCAGCAGGGATCCGGCGGGTTCGTGTTCTACTCGAACCACGACAGCCGCAAGGGAGCCGAACTGGCGGCCAACCCGCGCGCCGCGCTCATGTTCTACTGGGACGCGCTCGGAAGGCAGGTCAGGATCGAGGGCACCGTCAGCCGTCTGAGCGAGGCGGACAGTGCCGCGTACGTGCGCAGTCGCCCCCGGGGCAGTCAGCTCAGCGCGCTCGCCTCGCCGCAGAGCGCTCCGGTGGAGAGTCGGGAGGCGCTCGAGCGGCGGGTCGCCGAGCTCGCCGCGAGGCACGAGGGCGGTGAGCTTCCGGTCCCTGGGAACTGGGGCGGTTACCGGCTGGACGCCGACACGCTGGAGTTCTGGCAGCACCGCGAGGACCGCCTGCACGACAGGCTTCGCTACCGTCGCGCCGGCCGTGGTTGGGAGATCGAGCGGCTCGCTCCTTAGCGCGCCGTCCAGCGCTGGTACATCGTCACGGGCACGCCCGTGAAGCTCCTTCCGGCGGGGCCGCGGTCAGATCTGGAGAGCCCGCATCGGTTACCACGGCCAAGGACACTAAGAAGCGTGCCTTCATCCGTCATCGCATTCGCTCCGAGTCGGGTCAACCTGATCGGCGAGCACACCGACTACAACGAGGGCCTCGCGCTGCCGTTCGCGATCGGCGCGGGCGTGACCGTGACGGCGACGGCGATTGGCGGGACTCGGGTCACCGCACGCGCCGCGGACCTTCGTGCCGAGGACAGCTTCGACGTGCGGCATCCGCGGCGGGTGCAGGGCTGGCGTGGGTTTGTCCGCGGGGCGGTCGCCGAGCTGTCGGACGCGGGGGTTGCGGTCCCCGGCGCCCGGCTCGAGGTCACCGGGACGGTGCCGCGCGACTCGGGCCTGTCCTCGTCCGCGGCGCTTGCGGTCGCGCTGACGCTGGCGCTGACCGCGCTGAGCGGCACCGCGCCGTTCGAGCGGACCGAATTGGCGAGACTCTGCTCCAGAATCGAGAACGCCTGGGTCGGGGCGCGCACCGGCTTACTCGATCAGCTCGCCTCGCTTTACGGGGAGCAGGGCCGCGCCCTGCGGATCGACTTCCGGTCACTGGAGATCCGCGCGGTCGAGCTCTCGCTGGCGGGCCACCAGCTGGTCACGCTCGATTCTGGCGAGCGTCGCGGGAACGCTGCCTCCGGCTACAACCAGCGCCGCGCGGAGTGTGCGCGGGCCCGCGAGCTGCTCGGCGTCTCCAGCCTTCGGGACGCCACGCTCCAGTCGGCCGCGCGTCTACCGGAGCCGCTCAACCGCCGGACGCGTCACGTGGTCAGCGCGAACGCTCGAGTCGATGAGGCAGTAGCCGCACTCGCCGGGCTCGACCTCCAGCGGCTCGGCCGGTTGCTCGATCAGGCGCACGCCAGCCTCCGCGACGACTACGAGGTCTCGACGCCGGCCGTCGAAGCGGCGATCGCACGGCTCAAGGGCGCCGGCGCGCTGGGCGCGCGGCTCATGGGCGGAGGGTTCGGCGGCCACGTGCTCGGGCTCCTGCCGCCGGGCGCGGGGACGCCTGAGGGAGCCGTCCCGGTGCAGCCGGGGGCGGGGGCGCGAGTACTAGCGGATCAGCCGGCGCCTTGACAGAAGACCGACTTCCGTCTAACTATTGACGGAACTTGATCCTCCGTTCAGAGTGTCGCCGGACCGACCGAGGAACGAGGGTGGAGCGCAAGACACAGCCGACCAGCGGCGCGATCAAGGCCGCGAATCGGGCGAGCATCGTGGACGTGCTGCGACGCGGCGGCGCGGCGACGCGGGCTCAGCTGATGGACGCCACCGGGCTCTCCCGAGCGACGATTTCAAGCCTGGTCGGCGAGATGCGCGCCCAGGGCCTCGTGTCCGAGCGAAAGCCGGCCGAAGCCGTCCGCTTCGGGCGCCCCCCGACGGCGATCGTGCTGAATAGGTCGGCGGGGCTGGCGATCGGTGTCGATGTCGGGGTTCGCCACGTCGCCGTCGCGGTCGGCGATCTGTCGCGCAGGGTGCTCGCCGACCGCTGGGTCGCTCTGCCGCACGGGCACAAGGCCAGTGACGGCGTCAGGACCGTGCTGCGGTCGATCGAGGAAACGCTGCTCGAAGCCGAGGCGGACCCCCGCCAGATCGTCGGCGCCGCGATCAGCATCGCGGGGCCGATCGCTCCCGATACCGGTCGGATGATGGCTCCGGGCGTGCTCGGCGGGTGGAACGGTCCCGAGCTCGCCGCCGAGGTGGCAAGACGCTGGGACATCCCGGTCGCAGTAGAGAACGACGCCAATCTCGGAGCGCTCGGCGAGTGGGTGTGGGGCGGCGCGAGGGGGGGCAAGACGCTGCTCTACATCAAGATCGCCAGCCGGGTCGGGCTCGGGATCGTCGTCGATGGTGAGATCTATCACGGTGCCCAAGGCTGCGCCGGCGAGCTGGGCCACGTGACCGTCGACCCCCAGGGCGACCTCTGCTGGTGCGGCCAGCGCGGCTGTCTCGAGATGTACGTGGGGGGCGAGGGATTGATCAGGAGGCTCGGCGTCGAGTCGGGGAACCGGATCGATCTCCGAGACCTGGTCGCCCACACAGAGGACATCTCTCCGCAGCTTCCGGGTCTGATCGAACGCGGAGCCCAGGTCCTCGCCCAGGCGGTCTCGACCCTGGCATTGCTCTTTGACCCATCGGTGATCGTCCTAGGCGGAGAGATAGCGATGCTCGGTGAGCTCCTGCTCGAGCCCGTCCGGCGCGCGGTTCATGCGTTGCCGTTCGGGTCACCCGTCCAAGTCGAGCTGTCCTCCCTGGAGGACCATGCCTCCGTGGCCGGCGCGCTCGCGCTGGTGCTGTCAGACACGGCTCGGTTCGCGACCCAGACCGCCGCCCCGGCGGCGCTCGGCGTCGATGCCGCGGTGGCGAGCGCCCGATGATTGCTTCCAGATGCGGGACAAGCGGGCCGGAGATTGGCGCTCCGTTAACACGATTGGACACCGACCCCGGGGTTTGCGAGCGTACGCAGGAGAGGGGCGGGGGCCTCGCGAATGGCGGGAGAACACGTTGAAGGAACCGACAAAGGAGAGGAAGGTGCGATGCTGAAGTTCCGATGGATACGCGCCGCGGTGCTCGCGGTGGGCGTAGGCGGACTGGTCGCTGCGTGCGGCAGTTCGTCCTCGTCATCGAGCACGACGACGAGCTCCTCCACGAGCTCGTCGACGGCAACGCCGACGATTTCGGCGACCTCGTTTACGAACGATTTCTCGGCGATGGCCGGGCTGGCGTCGCTGGCCGCCGCCGGGCACGGCAAGATCGCGGCGATCCTGCCGGATACGACGAGTTCTACGCGGTACGTCGAGTTCGACGCGCCGTACCTCAAGGAGGCGGCGGCGAAGGCCGGGCTGCCGAGCTCGGACATCATCGTCCAGAACGCGCTGGGCAGCGACACGACCTTCGTGACCGACGCCCAGAGCGACATCACCAACGGCGCCACGGTGCTGCTGATCGACCCGGAGAACTCCGGCACGGGCGTCACCGTGCAGCGGTACGCCAAGGCGCACGGCGTCGCGGTGGTCGACTATGACCGCCTCACGCTCGGCGCTCCGGCGGGTACGGCGAACTACGTGAGCTTTGACAACACCCGCGTCGGTCAGCTGATCGGTCAGGGATTCGTCAGCTGCGCTACGGCGTGGCACGTCGCGACGCCGAACGTCGTCGTGATGCACGGCGACGTGACCGACAACAACGCCACGCTGTTCGCCACGGGCTACAACAGCGTGTTGGACCCGTTGTTCGCATCAGGGAAGTACAAGCTGGTCGCCCGCACGGCAGGAACGTGGATGCCTCCCGTTGCCCTGACCGAGTTCCAGGGTGCGTTCACGGCGCATTCCAACACCAACTCGGCCCTCATCCCGAACGATGAGACCGGCGCGCCGATCATCAGCTACCTGCAGAGCCACGGAGTCAAGGCGAAGACGTTCCCGACGACGGGACAGGACGCGACCCTGACGGGTCTGCAAAACGTCCTCTCCGGCTACCAGTGTGGGACGGTCTACAAGCCGATCTACCTGGAGGCTCAGGCGGCTGTCGCGTTGGGGCTGTACCTCCGCGCCGGCAAGCCGGCGCCGGCGGCGTTGCTGAATGCGACGGCGACCGACCCGACGACGAAGATCAAGGTGCCGTCGGTGTATCTGACGCCCCAATGGGTCACTACGGCGAACATGAACGCCACGGTCATCAAGGACAACTTCGTGCCGGCGGCTCAGCTGTGCGCGGGTAAGTTCGCGTCGGACTGCAAGGCCGCGGGAATCTCCGGCTGATCGAGGGACGGTAGGTCGAAGCGATAGTGTGCAATGGGCCCTTCCGGTGGAGCGGAAGGGCCCGGAGCACGGCACCACGATGAGTACGTCCAACAGCCCATCCACCGCCACGGAGCCGGACGGCGGTAGCTCGAACGGCGCACCGCTCCTGTCGCTCCGCGGCATCACAAAGCGGTTCGGCCCGGTCCAGGCGCTGACCCGGATCGACCTCGAAGTCCCGCCGGGCCAGGTGACTGCGCTGGCGGGGGACAACGGCGCCGGCAAATCGGTGACGATCAAGACGATCGCGGGCCTGTGGCAGCCCGACGAGGGTCAGCTCATCTGGGAGGGCAAGCCGGTCCAGTTGCATGGACCGCGGGAGTCCGAGGCGCTTGGAATCACGACGATCTACCAGGACCTTGCCCTGTGCGAGAACCTCGACATCGTGCAGAACATGTTCCTCGGCCACGAGGTGGTTCGGCACCTACTGCTCGACGAGGGTCCGATGGAGCTGACGGCCAAGAAGACGCTCGACGAGCTGCACGTGACCACGATCCGCTCGATCCGCCAGCCGGTCGCCTCGCTATCCGGAGGTCAACGGCAGTCGGTCGCCGTCGCCAAGGCCGTGTTGTCCAAGGCAAAGCTCGTGATCATGGACGAGCCGACCGCGGCGCTCGGCGTGGCGCAGACGCGACAGGTGCTTGATCTGATCAAGCGCCTCGCCTCGCAGGGGGTCGCGGTGCTCGTCGTCTCGCACAACTTGAACGATGTGTTCGAAGTCGCGGATCGGGTCGTGGTTCTGTACCTGGGCCGGATGGTCGCCCAGGGCCCGGTCTCTGATTTTGACCCGGCGATGGTGGTCGACTTCATGACGACTGGTCGCTCGTCGCGCACGGTCGACCACGCGTCGGTGCCGCACTCGGCCGGCCAGGAGGGATAATGCCGCCCGACGAATCGCCATCAGGCACTGGAACGCCCTCCGAGCTCGAGGAGCCGCCGCTCGCCACCGAGCAGGCAGAAGACCAGGCCGAGTCTCCCGAGAGCGACGTTGAGCTGGCGGCCGTCGCACCTGAGGTGCTGGCCGATTCGCTGAGCGAATACCTGCGGGCCTGGGGCCGGAGAATCAGAAGCGGAGAGAGCGGCGCGCTGCCGATCGTCGTCGGCCTGATCGTGATCATCGTCTTCTTCCAGGCCGAGCGCTCCCAGTTCGACTCGGCCATCAACCTCGTCAACCTGTTCCAGCAGGCGTCGATCTACATCCTGCTAGGCGCGGCCGAGATCTGGGTCCTCATCCTTTCGGAGATCGACCTGTCGGTCGGGTTCGTGCTAGCCGTCGGCGGTTTCATCACGCTTGAGCTGATCGCCTCCCCGATCAATCTCCCGTGGTGGGTCGGGGTCCTCGGCGGCGTCGGCGCGACCGCCGTGATCGGCTACATCCAGGGGAACCTGATCACCCGGCTCCATGTTCCGTCGTTCGTCGTCACACTCGCCGGGCTGCTGGTCTGGGAGGGCGTCACGATCGAGCTCGCCAGTGCTGACAAGTCGGCCGTGGGCGGCGTGATCTCGGTCTCTCCCTCGAGCCCCGTCTACCACCTCGTGAACAGCAACATGAGCGTGGCGCTGTCGTGGATCGTGCTGGTGGTGGTGCTGGCGATCTTCGCGGCCCTATCGCTCACCCGCGCCGCCCGCCGGCGTGCGCAGGGGCTGACTGCGCCGCCGATCAGCATCACCCTGCTGACGATCGCGGTCACCGCGATCGGTGGGGTCCTGCTCGTCTACGTGTGCACCATCAACCGCGGCCTGCTCGTCCCGCTGAAGGGGGTCCCGTGGGTGATCCCGTTCGTGGGGATAGTGCTGCTCGCGTACTCGATCCTCCTCGGCCGGACCCGCGTCGGCCGCTATATGTACGCGATCGGCGCCAATCCGGAGGCGGCGCGCCGCGCCGGCATCAACGTCCAGCGCATCCGCAGAGTCGCGTTCGTGTTCAGCGCCGCGACCGCCGGACTCGCGGGCCTTGTGTATGCATCGCTGCTGGGCTCGATCTCCACCGGCGTCGACGGCGGCACCTACACCCTGTACGGGGTTGCGGCGGCCGTGATCGGCGGCGCCAGCCTGTTCGGCGGACGCGGCAAGCCGATCCACGCCCTGTTGGGCGGGCTCGTGATCGGCGTCGTTTTCAACGGCCTCGCCCTGATGGGGATCAACGCGGCGGGCCAGTTCATCGCGACAGGGGTCGTGCTGCTGGCGGCAGCGGCGGTCGACGCGCTGGTGCGCCGCCGCGGGGCCACTGGCGCCGTGTAGAGCAGATCGTCCTATCTATACGCGCTCACCCGCGCGCATTTAGATAGGTCTGGGTCTGGGTCACCTTGGCGGCGAGCTTGCCGTCGTCGCGTGTGACCTCGGTCTCGAGCACGATCAGCGTTCGGCCCTTGTGGAGCGGGCGAGTGGTTGCCACGACGAAGCCGCTCGTGATCGCGCGCAGGAAGTTCGTCTTCGACTCGATCGTGGCGGTGGCGTGCGCGCCCTCGGGGAGGTTGAGGAAGGCACACACGCCGCCGCAGGTGTCGGCGAGCGCCATGATCGCGCCACCGTGCATCACGTCACCGGTCGTGGTGCGCTGGGGCGACCACGGCAGACGCCCGCTTACCAGCTCAGGCCCAGTCTCGAGCAACTCGATCCCGATCGCCGCGGCGAACGGGATCATCTCGCGCAGGGCCTCGGGATCCGGTGGCTGCACCTCCACGGGAGCGATCCTTTCACTTCGCCGCCGGCGCCGGGCGTGCAGAATGCTCTCATGAGCGCCGAGGGCCTACAGGCCGCCGAAGCGAAGATGCGGGACGCGGGTCAGCCCGAAGAGGCGATCAGCGCGTTCCGGCGCTCCTACGAGCGCGTCGAGCGCGGTGAGTCGGCGTACCTGCGCAGCGAGGACCTCGAGCCCGTCACCGGCGTGCCGAGCTTCGACGAGCTGCCCGAGGGCGACATCGGCGATGCGCTCGAGCGGGTCGCGGCGATCAAGCTCAACGGTGGGCTGGCCACGACGATGGGGCTACGGCAGCCGAAGTCGCTGATCGAGGCGCGCGACGGACACTCGTTTCTGGAGATCATCATCGGCCAGATCGTGGCGCTGCGCCGGCGCCACCGCGTGCGGCTCCCGCTGGCGCTGATGGACAGCGAGGCGACCCGCTCGGAGACGCTCGCGGCCCTCGAGCGGTACCCCGACCTCGACGTGGGCCTCCCGCTCGAGTTCATGCAGAGCATGATCCCGAAGCTCGACGCCGAGACGCTCGAGCCGGTCTCGTGGCCCAGGGAACCGGCGCTCGAGTGGTGTCCGCCCGGCCACGGGGACGTGTACGGCGCGCTGCGGCGCTCCGGGCTGCTGGAGCGGCTGGTCGACGAGGGCTTCCGCTACGCGATGATCTCCAACTCCGACAACCTGGGCGCGCGGGTGGAGCCACGGATACCCGTGTACATGGCGGCCGAGGGGATCCCGTTCCTGATGGAGGTGGTGGAGGGGACGGGAGCCGAGCGCAAGGGGGGGCATCTGGCTCGACGCCGTTCCGACGGTCAGATCGTGCTGCGCGAGTCCGCGCAGGTCGCCCCTGAGGACGAGGAGTCGTTCAGTGACTACCGGCACTGGCACTACTACAACACCAACAACCTGTGGGTTGACCTGTCGGCGCTCGATGAGACACTCGAGCAGAGCGGCGGGGTGCTCGAGCTGTCCTTGATCGTCAACCGCAAGACGGTCGACCCGCGGGATCCAAGCTCGCCCGCGGTGCTGCAGCTCGAGAGCGCGATGGGCTCGGCGGTTCAGAGCTTCCCCGGGGCCCGGCTGCTGGGCGTCCCACGCGCTCGGTTCGTCCCGGTGAAGACGACCAACGACCTGCTGGTGCTGCGCTCGGACGTCTACACCGTCGCCGACGAGATGCTGGTCGAGCCGTTGCCCGAACGCGGCGGCAGGCTCCCGTTCGTCGACCTCGACAAGCGCTTCTACGGCCTGCTCGAGGAGTTCGAGCGGCGGTTCCCCGGCGGGCCCCCGTCGCTGGCGGCGGCTGAGCGGCTGGTGGTCCGGGGAGACGTCACCTTCGGGGCGGGGGTCGCGGTGCGGGGCGTGGTCGAGCTGGAGACCGACGAGCCCCTGAGGATCGAGGACGGGAGCGTGCTCGGCGGCTAGCTTGGCCCGATCTGCGCCCGGGCGGGGGTGCATCAGGGAAGCAGATCGAGCCCGTCGGGTTTAGGCGGATATCCCGGCGCGATGCCCGGCCTGCCGCGGTGGCCGTACTGCCAGACGATCTGCTCGCGCCTCGGGTCGATCACCACCACCCGCTGGTTGTAGTCGTCGGTGGCGGCGATTAGCCCGTTGGGGAGCTCTACGGCGAGCGACGGTTGATCCAGCTCGCCGGCTCCCGACTGCGGGGCGTATGTCCAGACGATTCGTCCCGACGGTGTGATGACGTCGATTCTGCCGGGGCTGTTGTAGCCGTGGCTTGCTGGAGAGTGAGACCACCGCGATCGTGTCCGAAAACTCCTCGTTCGTGGTGATGCTCCAGCGGTCGGCCGAGAAGAACGCGTCGTCGGGCCCGGCGAAAACCTGGCCGGGGCGAAGCTGCCGGGGGTCGGGAACCGCCAGACGATCTGATGGCTGGGGTTGACGATGATCAGCCGGTCGTTGTCGCGGTCGGCGATCAACAGCGCGACCGCGCCGAGGACCGCGGGCGCACCGCGGGTGTTCATCCCGGGGTGGTCGTAGAAGCCGCGCTGCTGGTGGAGGCTGAGGCGAGGCCGAGCTTCGGGGTCAGCGCCAGGATCGAGGACTGCGGCCCGTTGCCGCTGTCCCCGCCAGCGACCGTGATCTGGGTGCCGTTGGTCGCAACCGCGGCGTCGGACAGAGGCTGAGGTAGCTGGCCGACCGCGCTCACCGCCCCGGTGGACGGGTTGATCGCCAGAATCGCCGCGGTCTGGCCGCCGCTGACCTCCCGCCGGCCGCCGATCACGACCACGCGACCGTCGACGAACGCAGCCGAAGCGTGCGTTAGCGGGGCAGGCAGGTGCCCCAGCGAAGACACGGCCCCGGTCGCCGGGTCGAAGCTCAGGATCGCGTCGCTGACGCCGTTTGCCTCGGTGCCCCCGGCGATGATGATCCGGCCGCCGGCGACCGCGACCGCGGCGTAGCGCAGGCCCACTGGAAGGTGGGCCACCACCCGGGGACCGGTGCTTGGGCTCCAGGCGACGATCGTGTCGAGCGGAGTGACGCCCGTGTACCCGCCGACGATGTACGCCGTGACGCCGGTCGAGACGACCGCCACGTCCGACGCGGGCGTGGGGAGGCTCCCGACCTGCGTGACCGCTCCGGTGCTCGGGTCAAAGCGGAGGATGTGCTGATAGCTGGTGACCTCGCCGCCGCCGAACACGTACGCGTAGCGCCCCAGTGTTGCGGCCTGGGCATCGTGCTGCGCGATCGGAAGCGCTCCGTCCGACGAAGCGGTCGCTCCGCGCAAGGTGACGATCGCGTCGGTGGAGTTCTGCGAGGAGTCGATCCCGCCGAGCAGCGCGAGGCGGCCATCCGACAGCGGCGCGATCGCGGCGTCTTCGACCGCCGCGGGAAGCGATCCCACGGGTGTCGCGCTCAGCGCGGTCAGCACCGACTGCGCTGCGGGCCGCGAAGCAGCGTGAGAAGGCGTCGATGAGCCGCCCGACCCGCCGCATCCGGCGATGGCGGTCGCGGCGGCGAGGGCGGCTGTGGCGCGCTTAGGTCCGTTCGGCACAGGGCCGATGCTTCCCAGGGGGCACCGAGGACAAGCTAGAGCAACGCTTGAAGGAACGCCGCGCCGCTCAGCGTGGCCGTCCCGCCCCGAGGTCCCGCGGGATCTCGTATCGGACCGCGGGAAGGTGGGCCGAGGCTGGCACGGTGAGCGTCACCGCGCCGTGACCGGCGCGGCCGGCGACCGCAACGGTCTTGTGGCGCTTGGTGATCCAGGTGACGGCGACTGGGGGAGAGCGGAGCAGGACCCGCCAGGTCGAGGGATCCACGATCCCGGTAGCCGGTAGCCCATGGGCCGTCTGGAATTGCTCGACCGCCGTCTGCGTCTGGCCCCCGAACGACCCGTCGATCGTGATCGGGCCGAGCGCCTTGTAAAGGTGCTCCTGCGCCCACACGACGAGGTCGCCGCCCCAGATGCCGCCGGCGGACCTGACGCTGAGGTTCGGCATCGTCGGGTCGGCGGCGAAGCCCCTCAGGTTCCCGACCGACTGCCCGACGGCGCTCCAGTCCCGCTGTGAGGATTCCTGCCAATCCCACCAGCTGACTCCCGGGGCGCCGTAGGACCGCGACAGCTGGCGGAAGCGCACGATCTGATGCGGCGGAGGGTTGCCGGCCACCTCGCCGAGCGGTTCGATCGGGCGCCCGTAGAGGGCGTTGAAATCGTACGTGTGTGAGTACACGTAGTCGACCGTGGTGCCGATGTCGGGCCAGTACATCTGTGGGACGTTGTACTGGGCGCCGCCGGGACCGAGGAAGACCGAGTACGGAAACGCCGGGTGGTAGTCGACGTAGGGAAAGCCGGCGAGCCCGACCGGGAAGCCCGGGCCGATCAGCTGGCGGAGCTTCTTGACGTACTCCTGGGCCTGGACGTACTTGCCCTCGTACTCGGACTCGGCGTCGATCAGCAGGCAGTCCGCGCCGGCGTCGACGGCGGCGGCTCCTACCTCGGCCTCGTAGATCGGCTGGTTCCCGTACACGTACTGCCAGGCGCAGGCCTTCAGACCGTTCGCGTGCAGGTACGCGACAAGCTGTGAGTTGAACTGTGACCACGCGCCGGTCCCGTCGCCGCTCTTGATCATCAGCGTGCTGATGCCGTACGCGCGCGACGTCGCCACGATCGACGCCAGGTCGCCGCCGTTCGACTGGGAGACGTACCAGATCCACATCCCGCGGCTCCCGAGCGGGTTGCCACGCGGCTTGTGCACAGGCGGAGGTTGAGCCTTGACGGCGCCACGTGGCGGCGCGCCGGCGACACCACCCGATGCACCCCGGGCGGCGCCGGCGAACGCGGCTGCGGCCACCAGCGCCACGATGGCGATGAACAAAAGGCGGAGCCGGTCGTGCTCCCAGACCAGAGAACCGCGCCCCGCGCGCGAAGCATGGATCACGCGGGTCACCGTAGAGGAAAACCCGGCGGCTACTTACAAGTTGCGCTGCAAACCCGGGGTGTTTGCCGATGGGTTTGCGCCGTGGCGGTGGCCGACTGGCTCGCACCGATGAAGCGCGGGGGAGCGGCCGCAGACCCGCACCGCCGCGCGCTACTGACCCTGGACGACCTGGCCCTTGTCGTTGACGTATGACTGCGCGGGTGCGTGGGCGATGTTGACCGCAAACCTGCCCTGGGGCGGGCCGCCATTGGAAAGGATCGCCTTGGCCTTGCCGTAGATCCCCGCGGCGACCTCCCACGCCACCACGAACCTACCCGGTGCGACGGCGGTCAGCGCCCACTTGAAGGTCGCGGTCTGCCCCGGCTTCAGGAGGCCGCCCTGCCACGTGTTTGCGTCGGCGCTGACGTCGCCACCGGCGCCTCCGTTGGCGCAGCTGTAGCTGCACAGCCCCGGCGGCTGGTCGACCACCCATACCGGACGCGAGTGGCTCGCGACGCCGGACTGGTTCAGGTACTGCGCGAACGCCGCGACGCTGGTCCCCTGCCCCACGGGCGCCGGGTACGCACACGTCGTGTTACAGATCGTCACCGCGAGGTTGGGGATCGTCTGCCTGCCGATGTTACGGATCGAGATCACCAGGTGGGTGTGCTGGGCGAGCCGCTGGGACGCCGGGAACGACGCGGTCGTCACCTGCACCGGGAACTGGCCGCTCGGCTCGGTCGCGTCCTGGCGGCTGCCGCCGCCGCAACCGGCTACGGCCAACGCCGCAATACCGCCGACGATTGCGGATCTCGTGCCAGCGCCTCTCCACATGGGCGGGCGGAACATACCATCTGCGATCGCATCAGACGCTGATTGACCTGGGGTTACGCGCGGGTTCAAAGTTGTGTTTTCTGAAGGGCGTCCAATAGGCTTTCCCGTCCTAGCCGCGGAGGGCGGCGCCGCAGCACTACGGGAGGACAGACACCAGTTGATCCGCACAGTCTCCGAGCGAGCGTTCCTGCCGACCAAGTCCTTGTTGGAGGAGGTCGGGAACATGGTGATCCTCACCGGGAAGACGATCGTGGCGGCGATTCGTCCTCCGTATCCGTATGGGGCGGAGTTCGTGGGGCAGTTCATGTTTGCGTTGAAGCTGTGCTGGTTTCCGCTGCTGATCTCGACGGTCGCGTTTGGGTATGAGGCCCCGGGGCTTCAGGCCGCCGATTTCTTGGTGTTGTTCGGTGCGCTCGATCGCCTGGGCGGGTTTTTCGTGTTGGCGTCGATCAGGGAGTTCGCGCCCTTTGTGACGGCGGTGGTGTTGGCGGGGGTGGCGGGGACGGCGATCACCGCCGACTTGGGTGCGCGGAAGATTCGCGAGGAGCTCGACGCGCTGCAGGTGTTGGGGGTCGATCCGATCAAGAACCTGGTGGTGCCGAGGTTCTTGGCGTTGATGATCGTGACGGGCCTGTTCGATATCTATGCGCTGCTGTTCGGGATCTTCGGAGGGATCCTCGCGACGCTTGTGAATCACGCTCCGCTGGGGCCGTTCTGGGCGACGTTCTTCAACAACACCTCGACCACGGACCTGTGGGGGTCGGTGCTGAAGACGACGATGTTCGGGGCGATCATCGCGGTGGTCTGCTGTTACAAGGGGATGACCGCGTCGGGTGGCGCGGAGGGGGTCGGCAAGGCCGTCAACGAAGCGGTCGTGATCGCGTTCAACGGGATCTTCGCGTTCAACTACGCGTTCACCCAAACACTCCTCGCCACCCACCCCGAAATCACCACCATCCCAAAGTAGATGGGCGAGCTCGTAGCAACCCCCAAGGGCTGGGTGGAGACCTTCGGTGAGCTCGTCAAGTTCATCGCGCAGGTGTTCCGCGAGATCTTCGGGCTACGCGTGTTCAAGTTCTTCGGGGAGGCGCTGCGTCAGGCCGGGATCCTGATCATCGGCTCGACGCTCGTGATCTGGGGCCTGGTGTTCATCTCCGGGCTGGAATGTGGAACCGAGGGCGCGTACTTCAATCGGTCGATCGGCGCGCCGGCCTACGCGGGCGTGTTCGCGGCGTGGTGCGACCTGCGCGAGATCGTGCCGCTGGCGTTCGGCTACATGATGGCCGCCAAGGTCGGCACCGGGATCGTCGCGGAGCTGGGGTCGATGCGGATCTCGGACGAGATCGACGCGCTCGAGGTGATGGGGATCAGCGGGATGACCTTCCTCTGCGCGACGCGTCTGCTGGCCGCCTGGATGGTGCTCCCGTTCATGTACCTGGCGGCGATCGGCGCCGGGTTCTTCGCCAGCTGGCTAGCGGTGGTCGAACAGATCGGAGACGTCTCCTCGGGAGGCTTCTTCCTGATCTTCTGGCAGTTCCAGAACCCGCCCGACCTCTTATTCAGCGTGATCAAGGCGATGACCGAAGCTACGCTGATTGTGCTCGTCGGCTGCTATTACGGCTACAACGCAAGTGGCGGACCCGTCGGCGTCGGTACTGCAACCGCAAAATCAATGGTCTTGAATCTCGTGGGTGTGCATCTCATAGGAATGCTCGGGACGCAGCTGTTCTGGGGCGCCAACCCGAGAGCACCGATCGGAGGCTAGGCAATGAGCGAGGACAATCCGCGCGGCAACTGGGAGCCGCCCACGGAGCAACAAAGAGGTGCCGAGGAGCCAGCCCCGATGGCCACCCCCGGCCAGCAGCAGGCGACCGAGCAGGACGGCGCGGTCGAGCGCCCGGAGTCGCGCTCCGGCCACATGCCGTGGGATGCCGGCAGCACGCGGCAGCCGACCGAGCCGTCGTCCTCGCGCGTCTCCGTGGTCGACGAGGCGCCGCCTCGCCCCGCTCCTCCCGCGGGCTCCTCCGAGGAGGAATACAAGTGGCACACCTATCGCGTGTATCCCTCTGGGCGGCCCGACGCGGTCGAGTTCATCGACGTCTACAAGTCTTTCGGCCGCTCGCGCATCCTCGCCGGGCTGAACATGGGCCTTCCCGAGGGGATGGTGTCGATGATCATCGGCCCGTCCGGGACCGGGAAGTCGGTCTGCATCAAGCACATGGTCGGGCTGCTTTACCCCGACCAGGGCGACGTCGTCGTCCACGGCGAGTCGGTCCCGAGCATGCCCGACGACGACCTCTTCGAGATGCGCAAGAAGTTCGGGCTGCTGTTCCAGGACGGAGCGCTGTTCGGCTCGATGAACCTGTTCGACAACGTCGCCTTCCCGCTGCGCCAGCACACCGAGAAGGGCGAGGACGAGGTCGAGGAGATCGTGATGCACCGGCTCGGAGAGGTGGGGCTGACCGGGGCGCGCGAGAAGATGCCCAACGAGCTCTCGGGCGGGATGCGCAAGCGCGCCGGGTTCGCGCGCGCGCTCGTGCTGGAGCCCGACATCGTCCTGTTCGACGAGCCGGACTCGGGTCTTGACCCGGTCCGCACGGCGCTGCTCGGCGAACTGATCCTGGAGGTCCATCGCGACGCGATGGAGGACGCCAAGCAGAAGCAGAAGCAGCATCTGCCGACGTTCTGCGTGATCACCCACGACATCCTCACCGCTCGTCGCGTCGCCGACTACATCAACGTCCTGTGGAAGGGGCGGATCGTCGAGTCAGGGCCGTCGGAGGACATGCTGAACTCCGACAACCCGTTCATCCGCCAGTTCCTGTCAGGAGAGTCCGAGGGCCCGCTGACGATGGACTGAGGGTGGTACGCCGGGCCGATCCGTCGCACCGGCGCGGCACGCGCGGTGCTCCGGATCGGTCCGGCGCCCCATCGTTGCTCAACTAAATCGCAACGCGCGAACGGCGCGGGGCTCATTCATCGTCGTTAGCCTCAAGTCCGCATGACCATGAAGGCGAGGTTCGAGGGGCTGGTCGGAGCTGCCACCAGACGGCCGCTGCTGACGCTTGGGATCGCGCTCGCGCTCGCGATCGCGGGCGGCGTGCTTGCGCTGGGGATGCAGACCGATGCGGGCGCGGACACGTTCGTCTCGGGCTCCACCGCCAGCGCGCGGGCGACCGCCGACGACCATCAGCATTTCGGCGGCGACGCGGTCGTGATCCTGATCCGCGAGCCGCTGACCGACCTGGTGGAGACCAAGGACCTGGCGATCGCGAGCCAGCTCGAGGCGTGCCTCGCGGGCCAGACGCTCGCGGCGAGCAACACGCTCGGTGCGTTCACCGCGGCCCCCGCCACGCAGCCCCCGTACGGCGGCTGGGCCAGTCCCTGCGGCCGCCTGCGGAAGTCCAACGCGGTCGAGGTCGTCTACGGCCCCGGGACGTTCCTGAACCGGGCGGTCGTCGCCGTCAACCAGGAGGAGTCGCAGCTGATCGGCTCGGTCAGGCAGGCGGTGCTCCGGTACGAGCGGGCGGCCTACGAGCTGGCGATCGCGCGACACCTGAGCACCAAGCAGGCGAACGCCGCAGCCAATGCGGCCGGCCAGCTGGAGCTCTCGAACCAGGAGCAGGCACTCGCGCAGCTGGCGCTTCAGTCGGGACTGACCGGACCGGTGCAGATCGATGACGTCTCCTTCATCCGGCAGGTCGTGTTCGACGCCGCGCGCGGCGTGAACCAGCCCAAGGCGCGGTTCAGCTACCTGTTCCCGACCGCGAACTCGGCGCTGATCCAGGTGCGGCTGAAGCCATCCCTCAGTTCCGCCCAGCAGGCCAGCGCGATCTCGTTGATCCGCCGCGCGGTCAAGATGCCGCAATTCCGGCTCGCCTACGGTGGGACCTACACGGTGAGCGGCGTCCCGGTGGTGGTCTCAGATCTCGCATCGACGCTCACCAGCTCGATCGTGCTGCTGCTCGTCGCCGCGCTCGTGGTGATGGCCGTGACGCTGATGATCGTGTTCCGCGGACGCCTGAGGCTGCTGCCGCTCGCACTCGCGCTGGCGGCCTGTGGAATCACGTTCGGGGTGATCGCGCTCTTTGGCGGCACGCTGACGATGGCGTCGATTGCAGTGTTGCCGATCCTGATCGGCCTGGCCGTCGACTACGCGATCCAGTTCCAGTCGCGGGCCCAGGAGGCGCGCGCCGCGCAATCCGGCACGCGGCTTCCCGCAGCGCGGGCAATCGCGGCGGCCGCCGCCTCCGGAGCCCCCACGATCGCGACCGCAGCGCTGGCGACGGGCACCGGATTCCTGGTGCTCCAGCTCTCGCCCGTGCCGATGGTCCGCGGCTTCGGGGTGCTGCTGGTCGTCGGGATCGCGGTCGCGCTCACGCTCGCGTTCACCGCCGGGGCGGCGGCCATCGTGCTCGCAGACCGTGGTGTCCACCTACCGAGGCCGCGGATCCCCGGCGTGCTCGCCGCCTCGCTGCAGGGGGCCCGGGACATTCTCGCCGATGCGGGGGAGCGGCTGCGGCCCCGCCGTCCCGGAGGTCCGACCCGAGCAGTGTCCGGTCGGCTCGGGAGCGCCGCGAGCAGTGCCGTCGCCGCAGCCCTCAGGAACCCTGGCAGGCTGCTCGCGATCGGGGCCCTGCTGGCGGTGCTCGGATGGGTCGCAGACACCCAGACCTCGGTCCAGTCGGATGTGACCAAGCTCGTCCCCTCGAACATGCCGGCGCTCCGCGACCTGCACACGCTGGAGCGCGTCACCGGCGTGTCCGGTGAGCTCGACGTCGTGGTCCACTCGAGCAACGTGGCGACTCCCCGGACGATCGGCTGGATGCTCAACTACGAAGACACGCTGCTCACCCACTACGGATATGCGGAGACCAGGGGCTGTTCGCAAGCCACGCTGTGCCCCGCCCTGTCGCTGCCCGATCTTTTCTGCTCGGGCTCGCAGAGCACCGCAGCGTGCAGCAACCTGACCGCGGCGCAGATCTCGGGTCTGCTAAATGCCGTGCCCAACTACTTCTCCCAGGCGGTGATCACGCGCGACCGGCGCGAGGCGACGCTCGCCTTCGGGATCCGGCTGATGCCGCTGTCGCGCCAGCAACGGGTGATCGACTACATGCGCGCGCAGCTGCACCCACCGCCGGGAATCACCGCGCAACTCGCCGGGCTGCCGGTGCTCGCAGCCCAGGCCAACGCCGATCTGAGCTCGGCGGGCCGTCGTCTGCTGACGCTGTTGGCGGGACTGATCGCCGTCGGGGTGGTGCTGCTGGCCGTGTTCCGCAACACCGAGCGGGCGCTCGTGCCGCTGATCCCGATCGCGCTCGCGACCGGCTGGTCGGCGCTGATCCTGTTCCTGATCGGGATCCCCCTGAACCCGATGTCGGCGGCGATGGGGACGCTCGTGATCGCCATCTCGACGGAGTTCAGCGTGCTCCTGTCCGAGCGCTTCCGTCAGGAGCGCCGCAACGGCCACGAGCCGGCGGAGGCGCTATCACGCACATACCGCTTCACCGGCGCGGCGGTGCTGGCTTCGGGGATCACCGCGATCGCCGGCTTCGGTGTGCTGGTGCTGTCGAACATCACGATGCTGCGCGACTTCGGGTTTGTGACCGTCGTTGACCTGTCCGTCTCGCTCGGCGGTGTCCTGCTGGTGCTCCCGGCCGTGCTCGCGCTGTCCGAGCGAGGAGCGCTCGCGGGGCGCCTTCGCCACGCTCGCTGGCGCCGCGGTGGGTTCCCCCGCCTTCGCCGGCGCGCGCGGGTCGCGTGAGCGAGGACCCGGAGGGGGTTCCTGGGAGGGAGGGAGGCGACGCGCGGCCGCCCCCGCAACCACGCCGCCGGCTCGACCCGGACCGCGCGGTCCGGGCCCGAGAAGCCGCGCGGAGCGGGTCGACCGCGCGCCGCCCGCCGCCTCAGGCGGTCGATACACGCCGCTATCAGCGGATCATCGGACTGTTCGGCCTCCTCGTGGTAATCGTGATCTCGGTCACGTTCCTCACCAGCCGCGGGACCGGGACGGCCGGCGTCCCGCCGGGCCAGCGGCTGGACCGGTTTGCCGCCCCGTTGGCGTTTTCCACGCTGAACGGCGCCGCCAATCTGCATCCCACGTGCTCGGAGGCACACCACGATCCGCGTGCCCTGAACGTGTGCCTGATCGTCCGACAGACCCCCTTGGTTCTGGGTTTCTTCGTCACCAGCTCCGGCGCCTGTGAGCGCCAGGTGACGACGCTCCAGAACGTCTCACGTCAGTTCCCCCCGGGGATGGTGCAATTTGCCGCGGTCGCGGTCCGGACCTCGCACGCCGCGGCCGCTCGCGCGGTCCGCACTCACCATTGGACGATCCCGATCGGCTACGACGAGGACGGACGCGTTGGTGCCGCCTACGGGGTCGAGGTCTGCCCGCTGATCGAGCTGGCGTATCGTGGCGGCGTCGTGGCGCGCAGGCTGATCGGCGAGCACTGGAACTCGAGCACCGCCCTGGCTACCCAGGTACGCGGCCTGCTCGCGGGCGCGAGCGCGGCGGGGTGAGCGAGGAGCTGGAGCTCACCGCCGCGTCGGGCTTCGTCGAGCCGCGGCTGAAGGCCGAGTTCCCGGGGCTGCAGCTGGCGTGGCTGACCGTCGAGCCCCGCAAGCGCTCGAGCCCGCGCGCGGTGAAGCAGCGTCTGAGCTCGCTGTCGAACCGATTCCACGGCGCGAGCGTCGTCGCGATGCGAACCCAGCCGGTCCCGCACGCCTACCGGGCGTTCTTTCGCCAGATCGGATTGGACCCGGACGCCACTCGGATCCCCAGCGAGGAGGCCGCGGTGGCGCGGCTGCTCCAGGGGGGGTTTCGCTCCCGCGACCTGCTCGCCGACGCGCTGCTGATCGGGCTGGTCGAGACCGGAGTCCCCGTCTGGGCACTCGATGCCGACCTCGTCGAGGCGGGGGAGCTTGGGATCCGCACGACCGTGGCGGGCGAGCGGTTCGGGTCCGTGGAGCCGGCGCTTCCCGAGGGCCGGCTGGTGGTCGCCGACCGACGTCGCGTGCACGCGCTGCTATTCGGGCCGGTCGCCCCGGGGCACGCTGCCGAGGCGAAAACGCAGCGGGTCTCGCTGTTTGCCGTCGGCGTCCACGGCGTCCCCGCGATCCACATCGAGGAGGCGCTCTGGACCTGCGCCGAGGTGCTGACGAGCGTGTAGCTCGTCCTGGCGGCGGGTACGTCGGGTGGTAAGCTTGGCTCTCGCTTAAGGAGGCTTTGATGGAGCTCCTGGACCAGGAGATGAGGGCATCGCAGGTAACGCTCCCGGTTTCGACTCCGGGGCTGGAGCATGATGAGCTGGCCGCCCGCCGGTCGTTGCGCTCACAGATCGCCAGGTTGGAGCGAGAGCTCGCCGCTGCGTTCGTCACCGCCTACCCGATGGGGGGGCTCGAGCGCACGCCGGTCGAGCCTCATCGCGATCCACGGCTGCTCGACCTCGGGGAGCTCGAGCGCGTCCGTGATGAGCTCGCGGAGCGTCTCCGCTCGGCCCGCGTGACGATCGCCGAGCGTGCCGACGTACAGGCCGCCCACCGGCTGTTGCTCGAGCGGATGCTGCTCGAGCCGGGCAAGCATCGCTTTGTCCGGGTCGCCCGCAGCGACGTCGGCGAGCCCGGCTGCGGCGTCTGGCAGGTCAGGCCGCGGCTCGGCCTGATCGGGATGCTGATGGGATGGTGGCAGGTCAAGCTCTCCTCCGGCTGTCCGTTAGCCGGGGGCCGGGGAGACGCTCCCCGGCCCGGATGACTTTCCAGTAAAAACGACCGATGCGTGACGCGTGGAGGACGGGCGCCGGCGCGATCCTGGTCCTGCTGATCATGGTCGTGGGGAGCCTCGTGCTTTGGGTCGGGGCGCCGCTGCTGTGGCTGTGGCTGGGGTCGCAGATCGAGGGAGCGACCGCCTCGGTCGGGGCCGCGATCGGGGCCGCGTTCATCGGGGCGGTGCTGACGATCGTGCTCGTCGCCGCGATCCTGTCCAAGCTCTCGAACTTCTACCGCGCCAACCGCGTCTCCCGGGGGCTCGATGACCCCGGACACTTCGTGCTGGAGGTGGTGCTCGTGGTCAGCGCGAGCGTGGCGCTGTTCGCGTTCGTAATCTGGTTCTTCTTCCTGGCGGGCGCCGAGCCACTGCCCGTCGGGATCAAGTACTGAGGGCGGCGAGTCCGGACGATCGGTCGGGCCTGGCCTACGGCGAAGGCCTGGCCGAGAGACGGAACCGGGGTCGCGTATCTCGGCCAGGCTCCCCTGCTACACGCCGACCAGCTCCAGCACCTCGTCCCTCGAGACGTGGCAGCGCAGCTGGTCTGCCAGCAACCGCCGCTGACGCTCGGTGAGCGTTCCGACCGCCTTGGTCTCGTTGATCTGATTGCGGACAAGGAACTTCCGGCACCGTGTGGTGCCCCAGCGTCGCTGACTCATCAGCAGGTCCCCGATCGCCCAGCTGCTCGCCTCGCACGGCGGGGTGAGGATTACCTCAGCCGCTGACATGTCACCATCAGCGATCCTTCGCTTCAACTCCGCCCGCGCAAGCCTGATCTCGTTGGCTCGCTCCAACGCTCGCAGTCGTTGCGGCTCGCGGGTCATGATGGCAGTCTCCGTCATGTACTTCTCTCTCCCTGCTTCCTCCTGGGAAGCGGACGCTGTGTTGTTGCCCATCACCTCAGGGCGCGCGGCCGTCCAGGGCCGTGTTCCCGTGAGGTCCTGCTTTCGGTCAAAGCTGGCCGACCGCGGTTGTTCCCCTGCCGCGCAGACCTCACCACCCCGAGAGTCTCCGCCGCTCCGGTCCGACCACCGTTCGACAGGAACGGAAAGCTACGTCACGGCACCGGTAACAGCAACGTCACATCCAGATGCCCGCGCGCTTAGAGCGGGTTTTTTTTCCGCGCCGATATTTGTGCGGGAGTGGACAAGCGGATGTGATGAAAACGCTGTCCAGATGTGAACGCCTCGGCCCGCTCAGGGGCCCCAAGAGGGCCCGGCGAGGGTCTTAGCCGCGGCCCGGAAGCGGGCCGTGCTCGGCCTCGAAATCGCGCTTGACCGTCGCGAAGATGTCGATCGCGCGGTCGAGCGTCGCGCGCTCGTGCGTCGCCATGACGCTCGTGCGCAGCAGCGCCCCGGCGGGGGGCACCGCCGGATGGAGCGCCACGTTCACGTAGATCCCGGCGTCGTAGAGGGCCTTCCACAGAAGCGCGGCCTTCCAGTCGTCCCCAACCACGACCGGTACGACGGGCGTCACGATCTCCGTGCCGTCCTCGAGGCGCGTGGGCTCGACGACCTTGAGCCCCAACTGGCTGAGGCCGCCGTGGAGGTAGCGGGCGTTGTCGAGGACCCGCCTGAACAGCTCAGGCCCCTCCGGCGAGCGGCAAATCCGCACCGCCGCAAGCGCGGCGCCAAGCGCCGCCGGGACGCCCGAGGCGGTGAACATGAACGGGCGGGACTGGATCCGCAGGAACTCGACGACCTCTGCGGGCCCGGCGATCACGCCGCCGCAGGATGCAAGCGACTTGGAGAACGTGGCCATTCGCAGGTCGACGCGATCCTCGACTCCGAGCAGCTCGCAGGTGCCGGCTCCGCGGGCGCCCAGCACGCCGAGGGCGTGGGCCTCGTCGACCATCACGCGGGCGCCGAACCGCTCGCACAGCTCGGCGATCTCCGGCAGCGGGGCGACGTCGCCCTCCATCGAGAAGACGCCGTCGACCACGACGAGGATCCCGCCGCCGTCGGCCGTGGCCTTCTCGAGCGTCCGTTCGAGCCGGTCGAGCCGGCCGTGGCGGAACGCCCGCAGCTTCGCGCGGGAGAGCAGGATCCCGTCGAGGATCGAGGCGTGGTCGCCTGAATCCGCGACGACCGTGTCCCCCGGCCCGAGAATCGTCCCTAGCACCCCGAGGTTGGCCTGGTGGCCGGTGGTGAAGACGATCGCCGCCTCCGTTCCGATCCACTCGGCCAGCTCGCGCTCGAGCTCCAGGTGCAGCTCGGTGGTGCCGTTGAGGAAGCGCGACCCGGTCAGCCCGGTGCCGTACCGGCTGAGCGCCTCGAGCGCTCCCTGGCGGACGCGCTCGTCGCCGGTCAGCCCCAGGTAGTTGTTGGAGCCGAGCATGATCCGGCGCTTGCCCTCCATCTCGACCTCGGGCAGCGTCGGTCCCTCGAGCACCCGGAAGTAGGGCACCATGTCCTGCTCGCGCGCGGCGCGGAGCTGCTCCAAGCGCTCGTGCTGGCGGGTCTTGGCGAAGACGTCGACCGAGGTCCGCATCTGCTGACAGTATCCCGATCTGTGAACGGTCGCGGCGAGTCCCGGGTGGAGGTGCGCCTGGAGGTTCGACCCCCATGGGTGTTCAGCCTCCCCCGCCGAGGCGGGCTCGACGGGCTGGCCAGCCTCCGCGGCGGGGTCCTGCACCGCCTCGTGCACGCCGGTGAGGACCCGGTGCTGGTCCGGGTCGCTCAGCTGGCGCCGGACCGGGTGCTGTTCGGGGCGCAAGCCAGGAGCCGGGAGCACGCGCAATGGGGGATCGCGCGGTTGCGCCTGTCGCTGGGCGTCGACCAGGATCTGCGCGCGTTCTACGAGCGCTTCCGGCTCGACCCCCTGATCGGGGCCTCGGTACGAGCGAACCCTGGGCTGCGCGCCGGTGGCAAGCCCGAGCCGTTCGAGGCGCTGGCGTGGGCGATTTGCGAGCAGCTGATTGATTTCGAGCGAGCGTCGGCGATCCAGCGGCGGCTCGTCTGGAGGCTGGGGCGGCGCTGCCCGGTCTCGGGGATGCGGGATGCGCCGAGCGCGGCAGCGATCGCGGCGCAGTCGCCCGCGTTCCTCGCGTCACTCGACTTGTCGGAGTCACGCGCGGTCGCGCTCGTCCGCGCTTCACGGGAAATCGCCTCCGGCCGTGTTGATCTTCACGATCCCGATCACGAGCGCGGCTGGGGGCGACTTCGTCAGATACGCGGGATCGGCAGCTGGACATTGCAGATGCTCGCGCTGACCGGCCAGGGACGGCTCGACCAGCTACCGGCGGGGGACCTCGCGTACTTGAAGTTCGTGGGTCGGGTGCGCTCCGGAGGCGATCCGTGGGCGCGGGCCACCGAGGACGAGGTCAACGAGCTGTTCGCGCCGTACGCGCCGTGGTCGGGGCTGGCCGGGCTGCACGCGCTGCGCTCCGGCGGGGTCGCCGCCGGAGCGATGGCGGCGTAGGGTCGGGTTGCCTTGCCGCTGGCCCTTGGATAGCGTCACGGACGTAGATCTCAACTCAGGAGGGTCAGATGGCCACGCTCACGGGGAAGCGGTTCGAGAATCCGGATGAAGTCCGGGAATTCACCGATGACAAGGGGCGCGTGGAGCTCGTCGACCTCAACGGCCACGCGGTCGGGCTCGGGACCTTTGAGCCGGGGTGGCGGTGGTCCGAGAACGTGAAACCGATCGCCGGCACCGACTCCTGCCAGGTCGAGCACATCGGCTACGTGCTCGAAGGCCGGATGGCGCTCAAGATGGACGACGGCACCGAGCGCGAATTTGGGCCCGGCGACACGTTCCACATGCCTCCGGGACACGACGCTTGGATCGTGGGCGATGAACGCTGCGTGCTGCTGGACTTCGGCGGCCTGAAGGGCTACGCGCAGTCGCGCTAGGCGTCAGCCGCGGGCTCGCCGCCTGATCAGAAGTCGCGGCGACCGGCGAGGCGCGCGGGCGCCTCGGGTCGCGTGAGCTCGTACACCGCGATGCGCTGGGGCCCGAGCGTCACGAGCTCGGCGACCGGGCCGTGCGGGATTTCGAAGCACGCGGCGACCTCGCCGCCTCGGAGCGCGAGCTCGTCGACCGTCCGCTCAAGGTCGCTGACCCGGTAGACGAGCACGGGCTCATCTCCTCCGAGGTGCCCGGCGAGCAACAACGCGGGTGAGGACTGGGCGAGGCTGATCATCGCCACCCTCGTGCCGAAGGCTTCGATGGCGAACACGAGACCGGCGCCGAGTGCCTCCGTGAAGTGCTTCAGGTCGCTCGCGACGTCGCGGCTGGGCAAGTAGACAACGTCCAGGCTCTCGAACACGAGCGGAGGGTACGCCGCGGGACTACCCGCGTTCGGCGGCGGGTTGCCGCCGGCACGATGGCGGCGTAGGCTGGCAACGGCACCATGACCACTCTGGACAGCGGTCCGCGGGACGCGGGCCGGGCGGCATTCGAGCGTCACGACTGGGAGCGGGCCTACGAGCTCCTCTCCGCTGCCGACGCCGAAGTCGCCCTGGACGGCTCAGACCTGGAGCGCCTGGCGGAGGCCGCGCAGTGGTCGCGTCGGTTCGAGGAGATGCTCAGGCTGCTTGAACGCGCCGAGGCCAGGTATCGGTCTGCCGGTGACCGTCGGGCTGCCGGAAGGGTCGCGCTGAAGCTGACTCGCGAGTACTACTACCGCCGGAACAACGCGCTGATGGGCGGTTGGTATGCACGTGCCCAGACGCTGCTTGAGGGCGAGGATGAGTCGCGTGAGGGCGGGATGCTGCTGTGGATGCGGGTTCACGGGACCCTCTTTGCTACCGAGGTCGGGGCCGAGGTCCAGGAGGAGTCGATTCGCCTGGCCGAGCAGTTGGTCGCCCTCGGCCGCCGGCTGCCGGACGGCGACCTAGAGGCGCTCGGCCTGCTCGAGCTGGGTCATTGGCTGATCATCTCGGGGCGAGTGCAGGAGGGATCGCGCCTAATGGATGAGGCCAACGCGCTGGCGAGCGCTGAGGCCAGCGATCTCGACGTGGCAGGGACCGTGTACTGCAGCACGATCTTCGCGTGCCGCAACATCGGGGACTGGAGCCGAGCCGCGGCATGGACGGCTCGGTCGCTCGACTGGTGCGAGCGCAACTCGGTCAGCGGCTTCCCCGGACTATGCCGGCTGCACCGTGCCGAGGTGATCCGGTTTCGCGGCGCGCTGGATGAGGCTGAGCGTGATGCCAGGGCGGCGTGCGACGAGCTGCTGCTCGCCTTGCCGCAGATGGCGGGATTGGCGTTCCATGAATTGGGCGAGGTGCTCCGCCGGCGCGGTGATCTCGATGGGGCGCGGGCGGCGTTCGCGCGGGCGCTCGACCTCGGGTTCGACCCCCAGCCCGGCCTCGCTCTCCTGAGGCTCGACGAGGGAGATGGCGCCGGCGCATTGCGCGCAATCTCGCGGAGGCTCTCGGATCGCGACCCCTTCACCCACGAGGCACGCGCACTCCTGCTGCCGGCGCTCGTCACGATCGCACTTGCCGCCGATGACGAGGAGCAGGCGGCGGCGGGGCTGACCGAGCTCGAGCAGGTCGCGGAGGCATGCGCGATGCCGATCGTCGACACGAGCGCGGTACAAGCGAGGGGCGAGTTGGCGCTCAGTCGCGGGGGACTCGACGCCGCAGTGTCCGAGCTGCGCACGGCCTGGCGTGGATGGTGCGACGCCGGTGCGCCCTATGAGGCGGCGCAGGCGCGCGTCCTGCTGGGCCGCGCGTACCGCCAGATCGGCGATCTGCCGGCCGCGAGTCTCGAGCTGGAGGGGGCGCGCGACGGATTCGCACGGCTCGGCGCCCAGTTTCAGACGCGGCGTGTCGACGCGCTGCGGGCGGACCTGCCGGGCGACGCCCCCCCGCGCGAGACGCGGACGTTCATGTTCACGGACATCGTCGACTCAAGCCGGTTGGTGGAGCTGCTCGGAGACGAGTCCTGGGCGCTGCTGCTCTCCTGGCACGATCGCGCCCTGCGAAGTTGCTTCAGCGCTCACCGCGGACGCGAGGTCAAGCACGAGGGCGACGGCTTCTTCGTGGCGTTTCCGGGGGCCGACGAAGCGCTTCAGTGTGCCCAGGCGGTGCAGCGAAGCATGCGCGATCACCGTCGCGAGCACGGCTTCGCTCCCCAGATCAGGATCGGCGTGCACACTGCCGAGGCGACCATTCGCGGCGGCGATTATGTGGGGCAGGGGGTGCATGCGGCGTCCCGAGTCGCGTCCGCAGGAGGCGCCGGTGAGATCCTCGCAAGTGCCGAGACCCTCCAGGCGGCGGCCGAAGGTTACGACGTGGCCGAGCGGCGCCTGGCGACGCTCAAGGGACTCGCCGAGCCGGTCGAGCTCCTTCGCGTCGACTGGGCCTGAAGGCCCCGCTCAGGCGGCCGGAGCCTCCAGTCGCAGCTCGAGCGTCTCCCACGGAGCGTCGCCCAGCGCGGCCCGCATCGGCGCTTCGCCGTCGAAGCGGTGCTCCAGCCGGCGCCCCTCGCAGCGGACAACGAGGCTCGGGGCGGTGAACGGCCAGGGGCTCAGCCTGATCGGTCCGGGCTCGTCGCCGCCGACGAGCTCGAGCTCGACGTGGCCGACGGCCGCGGGCGAGCGCTTGGCGGTCGCCGTCGACCAGCCCAGGCACAGCGCCAGCGAGAGGTAGTCCCAAGTCCAGATCAGAAGGCTGTTGCGCCTGATCAGCTCGTCTTCGGCGCTGGCGGCCGTCCGTGGGTCAGCGCGGAGCTCGGCGATCAGGTGCGTCTCGAACGCGCGTTGCTCGGCGAGAAAGCTGCGGACCGCTTCAGCCTCGGTGGGGTCGAGCTTGTCGAGGTCGCGGCGTTCGTACAGGCGCCGGCCGTGCATCGATACGAGCAACGCCGCGTAACGGCTTTGGGAGACGAGGCTTCGCGGACCCTCTGTGAAGAGCCCCAGGTGGAGCTCGATTGGCATCTCCATGAACGAGCGGGGGAGCCCCGTGGCGGCGTTGAACAGCGGCTCGAGGTCACGGGTCGCCCAGCCGACGTCGTGCTGCTCGGCTGCGAGGCACACCTCCTCGTAGGGCTCCACCGGGCCGAACCGGGCGTTGCCCCAGGCTCGCGCCATCTGCCCGGAGATCCAGGCGTGCGAGGGCTGCCCGATCGCCAGCACCCCGCGGTCATCTTCCCGCAGCAGCATCGATCAAGTCTCTCCGATCGCTCAACCTCTACGGTGCCCGGCGTGCGATCGGTGGTCAACGTCGCCGAGCGGCGCCTCGTGCTGGTGGTCTGCGCGGTCGTGTTCGTGGACACGATGTTCTACGCGGCGATCGCTCCGCTGCTGCCGGCGCTGGCGCACGAGCTGCGGCTCTCCAAGCTCTCGGCCGGGGTGATGACCGCCAGCTACCCACTGGGGATGCTGGTGGGATCGGTCCCGGGCGGCGTGCTCGCGGTGCGGGCCGGGCCCAAGCGCGCCGTCTGTGTGGGCCTGGCGCTGCTGGGGGCCTCGACGCTGGCGTTCGGGTTCTTGGAGAGCGCCGCGGCGCTCGATGCCGCCCGGTTCGTCGAGGGTGTGGGCGGGGCGTGCTCGTGGGCGGGCGGGTTGGCCTGGATCGTCGCCGACACCTCCCCTGGGCGCCGTGGGGCGCTGATCGGGCGAGCGGTCGGGGCGGCGATCGGCGGCGCGCTGCTCGGCCCGGTGCTCGGGACGATCGCCAACGGCGTCGGCCGCGGGCCGGCCTTCAGCGCGGTGGTGGTGCTGTCGGTCGCGCTGATCATCCAAGCCAGGAGGCTGCCGCTGGTGCACGAGGCCTCCGGCCAGGGCATCTCGCATCTCGGCGCGTCGCTGCGAGGCCGCGCGATGCTCGCGGGCATGTGGCTCGTCGCGCTTCCGGCGGTCGCGTCGGGGCTCGTGAACGTGCTCGGCCCGCTGCGCCTCCACCGACTGGGGGCCGGAGCCGCGGTGATCGGGGCGGCGTTCCTGGCGGGCGCAGCGATCGAGGCGTTGATCAGCCCTGCGGTCGGGAGCCTCTCGGATCGCCGCGGACGGCTCGTGCCGATGCGCTTCGGGCTGTCCGCTGCGATCGTGTTGCTCGCCTCCTTCACGCTCCCGCGCAGCCCGGCGCCGCTGGCGCTGCTGATCGTCGCGATCGCCGCGACGCTGGGCGCGTTCTGGGCGCCCTCGATGGCGATGCTCGCCGACGCGGCCACCGCGCATGGGCTCGACCAGGCGCTGGCGGCGGCGCTCATGAACCTGGCCTGGGCCGCCGGTCAGATCCTCGGCTCCGGGGTGGGCGGCGCGCTCGCCAAGAGCGCGGGCGACACGCTGCCGATGCTCTTGGTGGCAGCGATGTGCGCGGCCACGCTGCTGAGGCTCCCGCGCTCTTACCGGACCGCGTAGTCGTCCGCTACAGCCCCTGGCCGGCCAGCTCCTCGTTGGTTGAGGCATCCGCGACCGCCGAGGGGTTGGAGATCAGGTGGTTCGAGATCATCCACTGCCCGTAGGTGTTCCATTGGACCGGGTCCTGGTAGCCCCACGGCTTTGTGGGGTCGCTGGGGAAGAAGGCGGGGAGCGTCGCCCGCACCGCGGCGGTCTGAAACTTGGGGTCGAGGCCCGGGTTGGCGCGGACGAGGTTCGCAACCCCGGTCGCGGGGTCGCTGCGGACCGACTCGTATCCGCGCGCCAGGGCCTGCACCAGGCGGCGGATCTCGTCGGGGTGGCTGGTGAGCGTGCTCTGCCGCACCACGAGCACGAGCTCGTCGTAGGTGGGAACGCCGACCTGGTTCATCCGAATCACGTTCGGGCGCTTGCCCATCCGCGCGAGCTGGATCGCCTCGTAGTTCCAGTACGCGCCGAGGGTCGCGTCGACCCGGCCCGAGAGCATCGCCGGCACTAGGTTGGCACCGACGTTGACCTCCTTGACCGAGCGCGCCGGGACCGCCTCGTGCGCCAGGATCGTCTCCAGATAGGCGTGTTGGTAGGCGATTCCCGCGTCGCCGACGCGCTTGCCCCGCAGCTGCGCGGCGCTCCGGATGTGCTTTGAGCCGATCGACACGATCGAGGTCAGCGGCTTCTGCACGAGCGCGGCGACCGACACGAGCGGCAGGTTCCGGTCGCGGGCCAGGAGCAGCTCCGGCTCGTACGAGATCGCGGCGTCGACCTTGCCGGCGGCGAGCAGCTGCAGCGGGCTCGCCGGGTCCGATGGCACCTGCACGTGAACGTCGAGCCCGGCCTGCGTGAAGTAGCCGTCGGCGAGGGCCTGATAGACGCCGACGTGGTCGGCGTTGGGGAACCAGTCGAGCATCATCGTCAGCGACTGAGCGCTTCCGCGGGCGGGGGTGACGCTCTCTTGCTTCTCGCCACAGGCGGCGAGTGCCAGGCACAGCGCGGGCAGCAGGAGGATGAGACGTTTCATGGGGAGCTTTCTCCTCGGGGTTTGTAGGCCCACGGCAGCGCCACTCGTTCGGTCAGTGCGAGCAGGCCGAACAGGGCGATCGCGAACACGGACAGGATCACGACCGCGGCGTAGGCGCGGGCGGTCAGCAATTGTGGCGTCGAAACGAGGATCAGGTAGCCGAGGCCGGAGTTCGATCCGGTGTACTCGGCGAACACGGCACCAATCACCGAGACCGCGACGGCGATCTTTGCCCCCGTGAACACACCGGGCAGGGCGGTCGGGAGCTCGACATGCCAGAAGCTGCGCAGTCGGGTCGCGTCGAACGTCCGCATCAGCTTCAGGAGGTCCCGGTCGACTGACCAGAGGCCCTCGAGGGTCGTGACGACGATCGAGAAGAACGACACCAGCGCGACCACCACTAGCTTGGGGAGGATTCCGAACCCCAGCCAGAACACGAGGACCGGCGCGAGGATCACCACCGGCACCGCCTGCGAACCGATCACGAGCGGGTAGGCAGCGCGCCGAACCGTCTCCGAGAAGTGGATCGCGACCGCCAGCAGCAGGCCGGCGCAGGCGGCAACCAGCATCCCCAGCAGCACCTCCCGGGCGGTGACCAGGAAGCTGCTCCAGAGCAGCGACCGATCCGTGTAGAGCGACTTGGCGACCTGATGAGGCGCGGGCAGGATCAGCGAGAAGGTCGCTCCCTTCAGGTCAACGTAGAGCTCCCAGGCGCCGATCAGCGCGGCGAGCAGCAGGATCGGAGGCAGGTAGCGGCGCGCGAGCGTCACGGCCTCACCCCCAACGCTTCGAGAGCGCGCTGCCGATACGCGACGATGGCGGGGTCGGTCGGGTGGCGCGGTCGCGGGAGCGTCACGTCGATTGCGGCCACAGCGTGCCCCGGTCGCGCCGACATGACGACGACGCGGTCGGCGAGCACGACCGCCTCCTCGACGTCGTGCGTGACGAACAGGACCGTGCGCGGCTCCTGCTCGAGCACGTGCCCGAGCCAGCCGTGCATCTCCTGCCGGGTGATCGCGTCGAGCGCCGCGAACGGCTCGTCGAGCGCCAGCACCGGCTTGCCCGCCAGAAGCGTGCGCAGGAACGAGACCCGTTGGCGCATCCCGCCGGAGAGCTCGGCGGGACGCGTGGGCTCGAACCCGCCAAGTCCGAAGCGCTCCAGCCAGGGAGCCGCTTGACGTCGGGCGTCCTCACGCGCGGTGCCGCGGGCGCGCAGCGCGAGGCACGCGTTGTCGAGGGCGCTCAGCCACGGGAGCAGCAGGTCGCGCTGGGGCATCAACGCCGCTGGCTCGGACCGGACGCGGCCCGCGTCGGGCCGCTGCAGCCCGCAGACCAGCTCGAGCAGCGTGGTCTTGCCGCAGCCGCTCGGTCCGACCACCGCAACCACCTCCTCGCGCCGGGCGTGCAGGGACATCCCGGCGAGCGCCTGCACGCTCCCGCGCCGGGTCTTGAACACGCGCGTCACGGCCTCGACGCTGACGCCGGCTGAGCCGTGAACGTCGCGAGGCTCCTTATGCGGAGCCTCGATCAAGTCGCTTGTCGCTCCCTCCGCGGGCATTACCCCACAGGTTCGAAGGGTCAGCGCTGGGGCACGTCGGTCGACGTACGGGGCGCTATCTCAGCCGGCTTTCCCGCCAGCACCCCTGGTTTTCAGGTACGCCGTGATGCTACCGCGCGAGGTCCCGGCGGCGTGGCGGCGGAGCGGACCAATCCCCACGACGCAGGCACGCCCGTGATGGTGGACCGGCGACGCCGCAGTGAACGATGGCGCTGCGGTTGAGATATGAGCACCCGGCGCGCCATCGTTCGCGGGCGGGAGCCCGTAACGGGCGACGACCCGGCCGGCCCGCGGGATGACGGACCGGCCGGGGGCGCTCCCGCGATTTCAGCGAGCGAGCTGGGGGACCCGCTCGACCCGCCGACTGAGGCGCCACCCGCCGCGCGGCCGGGGTGCAGCGGGCGACGAAGCCGCCTGGGCGTGGTGGAAGTCGAAGTAGTCGAACATGTCACCAATGGCCGGGCTGTTCGTGGGGATGTAGGGATTGCTGCGGCTGGTCGGGTCAGGCAGGTTGTCGAGACTCCGGCCCGAGATCGGCGCCAGCCCCCAGTTACGTTCGATGAACTTCAGCACCGAGACGTGGTCGGTGTAGGTGTGGCTGATATAGCCGGGCTTGGCGTACGGCGAGACCACCACCATCGGTACGCGGGTGCCGTCGCCGAAGAACGACACCGGCTGGATGTAGCCCGAGTCGTAGTAGCCGCCGCCCTCGTCGAACGTGACGAAGATCGCCGTGCTGCTCCACAGCGACGGGTTGTTCTGGACCTCGTCGACGATGTGCGTGACGAAGTTCTCGAACGCCGCCAGGGTGGAATAGCCGGGGTGGCCGTCGTCATCCCCAGGCTTGACGAACGAGACCGCCGGGAGCGTCCCGCTCGCCGCCTCGGAATCGAAGTCCTCGATCCCGTGCTGGATGTTGGCGCGCTTGGCGGGGTCGGTCATGACCGAGCTCGAGTACTGCATCGGATCGCAGATCCCGCAGTAGTTCGGGCCGGGGTTGCCGTTGTCGTAGCCCTCTCCGAAGTAGCCCCAGCTGATCCGGTGCGCCGAGAGCTCGTCGCCGATCGTCGGCAGCGAGTGCTGCGGCGGGACCGTGAACGTGGAGGTGTTCAGCGACCCGTCGACGTTGTAGCCGGGGTTGTAGTTGTTCAACAGGTAGTAGTGCCCGGGCGCGCACAGGTTGGCCACGTGGTAGGAGAGCGTGTCGAGGTAGGCGAACACCCCGGCGACGCCCGGGGCCGTGTGGTCCGAGCAGTCGGAGTAACTCCCGCCCTTGGCTCCGGCGCCGCTCGTGGCGCTGTTCCCGTAGCCGTCCTGCGTGTACCAGTTGTTGGTCCCCGGCTGCGGGTTGGGGTTCTCGATCTCGCCCACCGGGGGCGGGGCGGCGGTGCCGTTCTGGTCCTGGTAGAACGCCGCGTCCCCGGTGCCGAGCATGATGTGGTTGGCGCCCGTGCCGCCCATCACCGCCTGGTGGTAGTTGTCCGACATCGCGTAGTGGCGCGCGAGGTAATTGAACGTCGGGGCATCGCCGGCCGCCATGTTGTAGAAGCCCATGTCCAGCGCGCCCTGGTCGGTCGACTGATCGGTGAAGGGGCTCGGCGGCGGGTTGCCGTTGGAGTCCCCAGCGGTCTCATGGACCCACGTCCAGAGGTCGTTGGCGCCGCCTGAGACCTGCTGATACATCTGGTAGAAGCGATGCAGCGGGTCGCCGACGTAGGCCCCGTTGAACTCGCATGTGCCGTACTGGTTGTACTGGCCGTGCCCGTCGAAATACGGCACGTACTTGGTGATCTGGTAGGGCGCGTTGGCGAGGTTCGAGGGGAACCGCGAGTCGGGCGCGTTGCCGCCCTGACCGTCGCATGCCTTTGACACGTAGGTCGTGTTCGGCTGCGGCAGGGTGGAATAGGCACCGCCGCGCTGCGGACTGAGCTGGTAGGTGCCCGTATCGGACGCCTGCCGCTGCGCGGCCGCGGTCACGGCCGGTCCCGCCGCCCCGGACGGCGTCACGATCCCCTCCGAGAGGAGGTTGCGGACGCTTTGGCCGGCAGGGGGCCGATATGTGCCGAACACGTTGTCGAAGGTGTGGTTTTCGCCGATCACGACGATCACGTGCTTGATCGGTGTGGTCGTGCCGGCGCCGGCGCCTGGGTGGCCCTTCGCGACCGCCGCGCCGCCGCCGGTCAGCGCGACTGCCCAAGTGGTGAGAAGCGCGCCCACCAGCGCGCACAAAGCCGTGGGGCGCCGGCGGCGCCCTCGGAGCAGCAACATTGCGAACCTCCGTTGGTCGAGTCCTGGACAGCTCGGTGCGCGGCAGCGTAGGCACCGTCCCGCGCGGAGGTGTTGAAAAGCGGTGAAGCTGGCGCGCGGAGAGGGGCTACGAACCGGCGCGCTGCGAGGTCAGCGCCTTCACGAACTCCTCGAGCTGGTCGGTGCGCCAGCACTCAAAAGCGGTGCAGTGGCGCGCGTAGGCGGCGATCACGGAGTCGCCGTAGTTCCAGTAGAGCCGCGGCTCGGGGTTCAGCCAGAACGTGCGCCCGGCGCGGGCGGTGATCGCGGCGAACACGTCATCGCGCGGCGGGCGGCCGTTGGTCCGCGCGTCGCCCAGCACGATCACCGTCGCGCGCGGGTGGAGCTCGTCCTCGATCAGCGACAGGAACTCCTCCCACACCCGTCCGTAGTCGGTGTAGCCGGAGATGTCCGCGACGCCCGCGTCCTTTGAGATCGCCTCGCTGGCGGCGCGGAAGTCGCGCTCGCGCTCGAACACCTCGGTCACCTCCGAGATCCGCTCGATGAATACGAACGACCGCAGCTTGCGAAACGCGTCGTGGAGCGCGTGCAGCACGCTCAGGAAGAACGTCGACGCGCTGGTGACGCTCGTCGACACATCGCATAGCACGAAGATCTCCGGCCGGCGGGGGCGCCGGGGCCGGTACTTGAGCGTGATCGGCACGCCGCCGGTCTCGAGCGAGGCACGCATCGTCCGCCGGACGTCGACGTGGGCGTGGCGCTTTCGCCCCTTGAGCTCGTGGCCCTGGCTGGCCAGGCGACGCTTGAGCTGCGCGACGACCCGGTGGACAGCGGCCAGGTCCTGGATCGGGCCGCTCGGAAGCGCGCGGTCGAGCTCGTTCAGCGGTCGCTTCGGGGGCAGCGACGCGGTCCGCTCGATCATCGCCCGCTCGAGCTCGCGGCGAAGCTGCTGCTCGAACCGCCGCAGCTGCTCGCGCGGGGTCCCGTGACGGCGGGGATCATCGTCCGGCAGCTCGGGCTGGGGCTCGGCGCGGAGTCCCAGCGCGCGCCGGATCCGCTGCACGTCTACCCCCAGCACGCCCGACCCCTGCCCCTGCCCGAAGGCTGCGATCGCGAGCCGCGCCAGGTCCCTCAGCGCCGCCTCCGAGCCATCCTGAAGCGCGGCCGCGATCTGCAGGCGCAGCGTGTCGAGGTCGACCGCGGACTCGCCCGCGGCGAGCTGGTCGCGCTCGGTGATCCGCCGCCGCGCGGCCTCGGCCTCCGCGGCCCTGAAGAAAAAGCGGTCGAACACGAGCTCGAACACCCGGCGGTCCTCGGGGGACTTGGCGAGCGTCGCCGCGACCGCCTCCTTGAAGTCGTCCTGGTCACTCCACGGGACGTGCTCGAGTGCCTCGAACGCGTCGAGGATCTCGGAGGTCCCCACCGAAACTCCCTCCTCGCGGAGGTCCTCGGCAAACGCCAGCAGCTGTCCCGCGAAGCCCCCCGGCGTGCCGTCCGGAACGCCGCGCGACGGCGTGACGCTAGGCGGCTGAGACATCGGCCGCGGGATCGAGCATCACGCCGACGCGCGAGGCGACCGTGTCGAGATCGGTGCGGTGCTTGAGGATCACGCTCATCGTCTCGGCGAACGTTTCGCGGTCGATGTCGGTGGCGCCGAGCAGCATCAGGGTCCGCGCCCAGTCGATCGACTCGGCGATGCTCGGGGGCTTCTTCAGGTCCAGCTCGCGGATCCGGTGGATCACCTCGACGAGCTTGCGCGCCACCTGCTCGTCGAGGTCGGGGGTGTGCAGGTGGACGATCTTCAGCTCGTGCTCAAGCTCCGGATAATCGAGCCACAGGTATAGGCAGCGGCGCTTGAGCGCCTCCGTCAGCTCGCGCGTGTTGTTGGACGTCAGCAGCACCACCGGCTGCGTCCTTGCCTCGATCCGCCCGAGCTCGGGGATCGAGATCTGGAAGTCCGACAGGAGCTCGAGCAGCATCGCCTCGAATTCCTGGTCGGTCTTGTCGATCTCGTCGACCAGCAGCACGACCGGCTCGGCCGAGGCGATCGCCGTCATCAGCGGTCGCGCCAGGAGGAACTCTTCGCCGAAGATGTCGTCCTGCACGTCCTGCCAGCCGGCTCCGCCCGCTTCGGTCTGGATCCGGAGCAGCTGCTTGCGGTAGTTCCACTCGTACAGCGCCTTGGCCTCGTCCAGGCCCTCGTAGCACTGGAGCCGAACCAGCGAGCGGCCGAGGTAGCGCGAGAGCGCCTTGGCGAGCTCCGTCTTGCCGACGCCGGCGGGCCCTTCGACGAGCACGGGCTTCCCGAGCTTCGTCGCCAGGAAGGAGACCAGCGCCGTCGACTCACCGGGGAGGTAGGCGACGCGCTCGAGCCCGGCGGCGACTTCTTCGACTGAATCGGGTTCGGTGGTGGCCATGGCGCGCTAGCGTCAAATATAGGGTTCCCTTGTGGCGCTACTCATGCCCATCGCCGCGGCGACGTCTCCGGGGCCGTACGCGGTCGCGATCGGCGTCGGGTTCGTGATCGGCGTCTACGGCCACGTGATCCACTCGCGGACGCTGATCCTGACCGGGATCCTGATCGTCGGCGCCGTGAGCTCGTACTTCGCGTTCGGGGTCGGCAAGCTCGCGTAACCGGGCAACCGGGGGATCCCCCCGGTGGGCTACTCGATCGGGATGTCCTGGACCTCGGCCGGCTCGGAACCCCGGCGGTCGAGCCGCTCGAGGTAGAAGTCGATCAGCGCCTTCAGCGCCAGCAGCACCTCGCGGATCGCCGCGGTGATCCGCTCCA
Organism: uncultured Solirubrobacterales bacterium; assembly: GCA_963826395.1. Taxonomy (GTDB): domain Bacteria; phylum Actinomycetota; class Thermoleophilia; order Solirubrobacterales; family Solirubrobacteraceae; genus Palsa-465. The sequence continues at coordinate 267,096 of CAWGWP010000005.1, forward strand.
TGACCTCGGCCGGGATCAGCTCGCGCAGCGTCTGGATCGCCTGCATCAGCGCGTCCAGCTCGGCGCCGGGGCGACCATCCGGTGGCGGCCGCTCAGCGCCGGGCGTCTGCCACCCGGCCGGGGGGACGCGCCCGGGCGCCTCCCCGCGGGCGGCCTCCGCGATCAGCCGCTCGGCGGCGTCGGATGCCTGGCTGAGCCGCTGCTCGAGGCGGCGGAGGGGTCGCTTCCGGCTCGTCGCTCATTTGCCTGGCTGGGGTCCGCTTGGGATCGTCGAAGGTGACCTCGAGGGTTCCGTCCTCGAACCTCGCGGCGGTCGGCTTGAAGCCAGCGAGCGGAGCCGGCAGCGTGATCGTGCGCTTCTGGCCATTGACGCCGACGACCAGCTCGAGCCCGATCTTCTTCAGCGTGATGTCGCCCTTGTGGGCCAGCGGCAGCGCCAGCCGCAGCCGGGCGTCGCGCTCAGAGACCTCGAGCTCCTGGGTAACCGCGTCGTGCAGCACCGCCGCGGGATCATGAGCGCCGGGGTCAAACAGCGCGGCTGCCATCCGGTCGAGCATCTCGCCGCCCAGCACCTCCTGCTCGAAGTAGGGGGCGCGCAACACCGGGACTGGCGCGAACGCGGAGCTGACCAACGCCAGGTGCTCCTCCTGGAGGCGGCGCCAGCCGGCGAAGTAGTCGCCGACCTCGTCCGGGAAGACGCGGTTGACGATCACGGCGTCGGTCAGGTAGCCGTACAGGTTCAGATAGGTGAACGTGCGCATCGCCTCGCCGATCACCATCTTCTCCGGGTTCATCACCAGCCTGATCGTTGCCCGCGAGCGGTCGCGGAGGATCTCGTTCATCGCGATCAGGTTCTCGGACAGGCGGCGAACGTCGGCGAAAACCGCGTGCGTCGGCAGCGAGATGTCGAGCAGCGAGCGAGCGATCGGCCCGCGCGGTCGCCAGGATCTGACGCTCGATCGGGAACACCTTCTCGATCCACCAGCGGGCGACGTCGGGGAACGAGAGCAGCCGCAGCGTCTCCCCGGTCGGGGCGCAGTCGACGACGATCACCTCCCACTCGTCCGACTCGTGGGCGGCCTTCAGCCGCAGCAGCGAGAACAGCTCGTCCATGCCCGGCGGCACCGTCAGCTCCTCGGCCGAGATCCGGTCGAGCCCGCGCTCCATGAACAGCTCGCCGAGCCACTCCTGAACGCCGGACCAGTGCCGCTCCATCTCCTCCTGGGCGCTCACCTCCTCGCCCCACAGCGATTCGCCCGCCGGCCGCGGCTCGCCCGAGAGCTCGACGCCGAGCGACTCGGACAGGCTGTGGGCCGGGTCGGTGGAGATCACGAGCGTCCGCAGTCCCGAGCGCGCGCAGGCACGGGCCGTGCAGGCGGCGACCGAGGTCTTCCCGACCCCACCCTTGCCGGTGTACAGGATCGTGCGTGGCCGCATGACGCCGCGAGTCTAAGTGCTACGTCGCCTGCCGGACACCCGCAGGGTGGCGGCGATCCGGTTGAAGTTTCCGGGCAGGTCGGTCGCGGCGAGACGGACCGTGTAGGTGCCCGCGGCGAGCCGCGGCAGCGCGAAGCTGTCGACCCCGTAGGAGAAGTACGCGCTGGTCGAGAACACCGTGCTCTGACCACGGACGACGACCACTCCGACGTGCGAGTACTTCGAGAGGTGAAACCGGAGCGACGTGCTCGTGTTGGCGGGCATGCGCGCGGTCAGCAGCTGGAGCGCGGGCGGGATCGTCATGTAGGCGTGGAAGTGCTCGGCGGTGGTGCAATACGCGGGGGCCGTGGTTCGCGCGCAGAGCTGGTCGAGGAACCCCGTGACGAGCTGGTGGTAGTCGAGCGTGTCCTCCAATCCCGGCTGATACAGCGACCATGCGCCGGTGTCGAACGAGGGCAGCTCGGCGCGGGCCTGGGCGTCGCCGGCCGCGAACAGGCGCTGGGCCTCGGCGCTGCCGCTGGCGTGGGCGTAGTCGTAGAGGCCGATCAGCGACTGCAGGAAGGCGTTGATGATGTCCACACCGGGAGCGAACGAGTACTGCAGGTAGCGCGCGCCGATTCGCGTGGCGATGCCTACGCCCACGGGCGGCGGGAGCGTGAAGATCCCCAACGCCCGCTGCGCGATTTGCAGGTAGGTGCCGGTCGGCGGCTGGGCGCTGGTCCCACCGGACCCGGATTCCTGCCCGAACGCGCGGGATGCCCGCGTCAGCGCCTCGAGCGCGGTCCCCTGCGCCATCGCGCTCACCCACGGCGGGCTTCCGCCGTCGAAGTGAAAGTAGTACTCCCACGCCAGCCCGCCGCCGCGCCGCGCCGCCAAGGGGATCATCTCGGCGAGCAGCTGCTGCATCTGCCGGTACTGCGACCGGGCCCGCCGTGTAAAGCCCGTCGGCCTTGCCGAAGGTGGCGAGGACCTGGAGCTCGAGTCCCTGGCCGGGGTAGTACTCCCACACCAGCTGGGAGCCCGAGAACTCGATCAGCTGACCGGAGAAGGGCAGCGGGCCGGTGGTCCACCACTGGCGGTTGCGGTCGAGCGTCAGGAACAGCGCCGGCAGCCGCGACGGGATCAGCTCGCCGGCGGCGGCAATCTGGTGGAGGTTCTCGACGACCGCCTGGAGCTCCGTCGCGCGGATACCGCGGAGCCGCTTGACAGCGCCAAGCGCCGCGCTGAAGCTGGCGCTGGAGCGGCGGTAGTCGGCGCCGTCGATCTGGTGTGTGCGAAATAGGCGGGCGAGCTCTGAGACCACCGTCCGCTCGGGGGCTCGCTTGGGGTGTCTTGGGGCTCGCGCGGGCGAGGCCGAGGGGCCGCCGGCGAGCGGCGCCGCCGGCCTCGAGCGGGCGGCGGGAGCGCGAGTGATCGGCTGCGAGCTCACGAACCGGTCGTTGCGACGGGTCACGCGACCGCCGCGGCCCATCACGAGCACCGGTGTCGCGGCTGCGCTCGCGGGAAAGGCCACGGCAGCAGTGATCAGCATGCCGAACAGGCGCCCTACCACCGACTCGATGCTACATTCGCGCTCGATCTCGCGTCGCTGAGGAAGGATTGGATGGAACACCGCGCCAGGACGCTGCGCTGGGCACTCGCTCTACTCACGGCCGCGGTCGCCGCGCTGGCGCTCGCAGCGTGCGGCGGCGGCGGCAGCTCGGGCGACGCTGCCACGCTGCTGCATCAGACCTTCAGCGGCACCCACAAGATCACCAGCGGCGACCTCAACTTCAACCTGACCGTGAATCCGTCGGGCTCGAAGACGCTGACGGGGCCGATCTCGCTCAGCTTGAGCGGCCCGTTCCAGAGCCTCGGCGCCGGCAAGCTGCCGCAGTCGGCGTTCGACGTGGGCGTCACGGCGCTCGGCAACGGCGCGTCGGTGACAATCACCTCCACGGGCACCAAGGGATACGTGACCTTCGAGGGCCAGAGCTATCAGCTCCCCCAAGGCACCTTCCAGCGGCTCGAGTCGAGCTTTGCGCAGCTCGGCTCCTCCCCGACGAGCGGTGGCTCGGGGGTCCTCGGCAGGCTCGGGATCCAGCCGCTGCACTGGCTTGAGAATCCCCAGGTGATCGGGTCCGAAACGGTCGGCGGGGCCGCGACCACGCATATCCACGCGGGCATCAACGTCGCGGCCTTCCTCAACGACCTCAACACGTTCCTCGCCAGGGCCTCCTCACTTGGCATCTCCGGAGCGGCGTCCTTCCCGCACGGAATCTCGGCGGCGACCCGCCAGCGGATCGCCGGGGAGGTCCAGAATCCGAGCTTCGACGTCTGGACCGGACAGTCGGACAAGACGATCCGCAAGCTCCAAATCGGCCTGACGCTGCCGGTCACGGGGAGCGCATCGACGGCGCTCGGCGGACTGCGCTCGGCGGGGATCGGGCTGAGCATGCAGTACGCGAACCTCAACCAGCCACAGTCGATCACCGCCCCCACGACCCTGCTCCCGTTCAGCCAGTTCCAGACCAAGCTCAAGGCGCTCGTGCAGCAGATCCAGAGCGGCATCGGCAGCACGCTCGGCGGGGGCGCGGGCGCGAGCCTCGGCGCGGGGGCCGCGGGGACGACAGGTGGGGCCGGCTCGGCCGCGAACCTTCAGGCCTACAGCGCCTGCATCCAGTCGGCGCACGGCGACGTCGCCAAGATGCAGCGGTGCGCGCCGCTGCTCAACGGGCCCTAGCGCCCGCGGGCCTACTCGGCCTCCAGCTCCTCCTCCTCGTCGAAGTCCTCGAGCACCTCTTCGTCCTCGACCTCGCCGAGCGTGCCGGGCTGGTGGCGCGCCTGGAACGCCTCCAGCAGCTCGTCCCGACGGTTCTCGTCGACCGGGACCTCCTCGGCGATCAGGACCCAGTCGGCGCCCTCGAACTCCTCCATGTCGAAGATCTCGGAGTCGAGCTCGGGCGAATCGTCGACGACGACCAGCACCTCGGTCTGAGGGTTGAAGTAGGTCCCCGGCCGGTTGACCAGCTCTTCGATCTCGAAACGCCGCGGATCCGCCATCGAGCGCCTCAGCCTAACCTATATTTCGCCGAGCCTTGCGATCTCTCGCTCGACCTCGGCCTCGACATCCAGCGGGGGCTTGCCCGCCCGCGTGCGGCGGTAATTGCGGGCCTTGACGTGGGCCCGGATCTCGTCGCGGAGCTCCGGGTCGATCGCGGGCGCGGTCAGCCGGCTCAGCTCCTGCTCGACGTCCAGCGGCGCCTCGCCGCGGCGCACCCGCCGGGCATTGCGCGCCTCGAGCATCTGCCGGATCTCCTCGTCGCGCTCGCGCAGCGATCCGACGGTCGCCGGGCTCGGTCCCGGGGCCTTCTCGCTGTCGAGCAGCAGGCCGTCCTTGCCGAAGTTATCCCACGTCCCGCGGCTCGAGACGAGCGCGAGCAGCGCGATCACGACGGCCGCGATGCAGACGACCCAGATCACCGTTCCGAAAGCGCCATGCACTACACCGCAATTGTTGCGCACCCGGTGAGGCACGGAACAACCCTCGCCACGACGCCGGCGATCAGATATCCTCCGAATTAGTCATTGACTGACTAGTCAATCTATCTTCGCGCTCGGTGACAGGCAGGCGGCCCGGCGCTTCGCAAAACGGCCCCCGCCACAGCCGCCGGACGCATACGTCAAGGAGAAATCCAAGTGGTTGATTTCACGCTCACCGACGAGCAGAAGAGCATGCGAGAGATGGCGCACGAGTTCGCCGAGAAGGAGATCCGGCCCGTCGCGTGGGAGTACGACAAGGACGGGACCTGGCCCCAGGACATCATCGAGAAGGCCTGGGAGCTCGGGCTGATGAACGGCCACCTCCCGGCCGAATACGGTGGTCCCGGACTCGGCTTCCTTGACGGCGCGCTGATCGAGGAGGAGATCGCCTGGGGCTGCTCTGGGATCGGGACCTCGCTCTCGTGTAACGGCCTGGCGACGGCGCCGGTCGTCCTCGCGGCCTCCGAGGAGCTGAAGAAGGACTACCTCGGCCGCCTCTCGGAGGCTCCGCTGCTGGCCTCCTTCTGCCTGACCGAGCCCGACGCGGGCTCCGACGTATCGGGGATGAAGACGACCGCCACCCGCAAAGGCGACAAGTGGGTGATCAACGGCTCCAAGTGCTTCATCACCAACGGCGAGTACGCCAACTGGTACACGGTCTACGCAAAGACCGACAAGGAGGCCGGCCACCGCGGGATCTCCTGCTTCATCGTCCCGCGCGACGCCGGCGTGATCGTCGACAAGCACGAGGACAAGATGGGCCAGCGCGCCTCGAACACGGCGGCGATCACCTTCCCCGAGGTCGAGATTCCGCTCGAACCACCTCGTCGGCGAGGAGAACAAGGGTTTCAAGATCGCGATGATGACGCTCGACCGCACCCGCCCGGGCGTCGCCGCGATGGGCGTCGGCGTCGCCCGCGCCGCGATGGAGTTCGCGATCGACTACTCCAAGGAGCGCGTCCAGTTCGGCGTCCCGATCGCGATGCACCAGGCGATCCAGTTCATCATCGCCGACATGGCGACGAAGGTGCACCTGGCCCGGCTCGCGACCTGGAACTCGGCGGTGCTGCTGGACCAGGGCAAGCGCAACACGCTCGAGTCCTCGCACGCCAAGCGGTTCGCCGCGGACGCCGCGATGGAGATCACGACCGACGCCGTCCAGGTCTACGGCGGTTACGGCTTCATCAAGGAGTACCCGGTCGAGAAGCTGATGCGTGACGCGAAGATCCTCCAGCTGTACGAGGGGACCGCCCAGATCCAGCGGCTGGTGATCGCGCGTGAGACGCTTTTGCCGCGCCGCGTCGAGGAACCGGCGGCGACGGTTGCCGCTTAGCGCGCCGCCGAGCTGTTGCTTGCTTTAGGGGGCCGCCCCTCCCGGGGCGGCCCCTTGTGTGTGGGGGCGGAGCTCCTGGACCGCCGCCCTCAGGAACGCGTCCAGAACGCGGGGGTCGAAGTGCGTGCCGGCACCCCGTCGCAGCTCGGCGAGCGCGAGCGCGTGGCGGGACTGCACGGCGCGTACGGCCGCTCGCTGGTCATCGCGTCGAACGCGTCGCAGACGCTGACGATCACGCGGGCGCCGAGCGGAATCCGCTCCCCGGCGAGGCCGTCGGGATAGCCGCTGCCGTCCCAGCGCTCATGGCTCGAGCGAACCAGCAGGGCAACCGGGGCGAGCGCCGGCGCCGCTGCCAGGATCCGCTCGCCGAGGAGCGTATGGCGACGCATGAAGGTCCACTCGCCGGGGTCGAGCGACCCCGGCTTATTGAGGATCGCGTCCGGGATCGCGGCCTTGCCGACGTCGTGCAGCTCGGCCGCCCGGCGCACCTCGTCGAGCTGCTCCGCGTTCATCCCCAGCCTCCGGCCGACGACGACCGCCAGCCGCCCGACCCGCCGCAGATGCTCGTGGAGCTCGGGATGGCGCTCGCGCACGAGGCCGAGCAGCGCGTCGTGCGTCTGCTGGCACGCGGAGCTCCGCGTGGCCGCCCTTGTGCGCGTACATGCGGTCGTCGGCGAGTCGCAGCGCTTGCGCCGGCGTCGTACGCCTCGCGGGGATCTCGACGCTGCCGTATGAGGCGCGCACCGAGAAGCCTTCCCCGTCCGCGGAAAGCGCCGCGAGGGCCGCGGCTGATCAGCGGTGGCCGCGGGCCGGGTCGCACGCGCGAGGACCACGCAGAACTCGTCGCCCCCGGGCCGGTACGCGTCGCCGACGTCGCCGATCGCCGACTGCAGCCGTCTTCCCAGGTGCGCCAGCATCGTGTCGCCGGCGAGGTGGCCAAAGCGGTCGTTGTACGCTTGAAGCCGTCGAGGTCGAAGACCACGAACACGGCGGGCGGCCGAGTCCTCTCCGTCGCGAGCTACGCTGCTCGAGCATCGTGCCGCAGCGATCGCCGGTTCCCGAGGCCGGTCAGCGCGTCCGTCATCGCCTCATGTCGGGAGGCCTCAGCAGCTGGACGTTCTCGAGGAAGCGTCCAGGCCGTCCGAGCGATCAAGAGCAGCATCGCGCGCGGCGGCGAGCCCCAGCCCGACGGCGCCGACGTGATGAAAGCCGCCGTATACCAGCACGCGAGCGCCAGGACCGCAAATACCCCCGGGACGACGAGCAGCCGCCGACCCTCGAGCTTCAGCCGTCACAGGACTCGCGGCTCCACGGCTGCCAGGCGGCAACGCCCGTGACCAGCACGCCGCGCCCATCCACAGCGAGTCGAGTGATCCCGCCGACGGTATAGGTGCCGTTCGCGGTCGCATACAGGTAGCTCGTGTCGGCGACCGCGCTCAGCCCGAGCGCCGAGGGCGAGCAGCAGCCATGCCTGCCCGGGCGCCAGCCCGAGAGCGCCGAGCATCCCGACCACGATCCCGAGCAGGATCAGGTCGCCGACCGGGTAGGCGAGATTGGTAGCGATCGAGGCGGTGTCTGCCGTGCGTGGCCCCGTGCACAATCGGCTCGAACGCGATGGCCGCGATCACCGCCGCCGAGGTCGTCGCGGCGATCGCGCCGTCGAGCCACGTGCTCGGGCTGAACGCGTGACCCGCCGGCGAACGAACATCACCAGCGCGGCGTACGCCGCGGGGTAGTAGAGCAGGTAGAAGAGGTCGGCCAGCGATGGGATCGACGGACTGCCGGAGTCGCCGAACGCGAGGGAGAAGTAGATCTCGCCGGTGGCGTTGAAGGCCAGGCCCGACGCCCAGCAGCAGCCAGGCGGAGTCGATCGGTATGCACCAGCCAGGCACGGGCCAGGCACGAGATCGACGCGCCCGCGACCACGGTGTCGTACAGCCAGTCGTCGGTGAAGCTGTCGAGCGCATGGCCACCGAGTCCCAGCTGCCCGTGCGCGAGGTGAAACGCGATCGCCAGCGCACCCGCGATCGCGGCGCCGCGCAACGCCAGGCGAATGCCAGGGGTGACCGGCCGTTCGCGGCTGCCGAGCGGCGAGGCCGATGCAGATGCAGCGAGGGTGCCCACCTCATGGGCTTAATCGGCTCGCACGCGCGCCGTACTTGAATCTGGCGCCGGGCAGCTCAGCGGTGCCCGCTGACGTGCACCACGCGGTTAATCGTCTACGGCGAACTTCCCCCCGGCGTAGATCACGCGCTCGCTGCCGTCCTTGAGGACGGCGGTGACGGTGCGGTCGGTGGTCGAGACGATGTCGGTGTGCACGGGGGACTTGTTGAAGCCGAGGCGCTCCCAATCCTCGTCGCTGAGCGCCGCCTGATCGCCGGTGTACGCCTCGCGCACCGCAAAGCCGAGCGCGATGTGCGTGTTGCCGAAATCCCCGCCCGTGTTCTCGTCGAACAGCGTGTCGGCCATGAAGTGCCTGATCGGCGAGAGGCGCGCATCGGTCAGCGAGAACTCCCCAACCCGGTCGGCGCCCTCGGTGGCGATCATCTGCTTCAAGAGCTCCTCGTTCTGCTCGGCGGTTGCGTGAACCACGCGCCCGTCGGAAAACTGGAGCTCCACGTCGCTGATCAGCGAGCCATAGACGTAGAGCGGCTCGCTGAAACGGATCCGTCCCTCGGTGCCGCGCCAGTCAGGCCCGGTGAAGACTTCGTAGCTGGGGATGTTCTTGCCGCCGCCGCCGATCCACTTGCGCTGCTCGCCCAGCGTGATCCACAGGTCGACGTCCTCGCCCTCCACGTGCAGCCGCTCGATGGGAAGCGAGTTCAGGAACTCGCAATGGGCGTTGATCTGGGCCTCGACCTCACGCCAGCGCGCCGCGGGGTCGGGTTCGTCGAGGTAACAAGCGGCGATGATCTCCCGCCAGTAGTCCTCGATCGAGAGCCCCGCCTCCGCCGCCATCGCCTCGGTCCCGTAGAGCCCGACCGTCCAGGTGAAGCGGTTCTCGGCCTCCTTGGCCGCCTGCCACTCGATCAGCGGCATGAAGCTCTGCCGGTGGCGCATGATCTTCTCCGGCGCGACGTCTCGGAGCGCGTGCGGATCGGCGTCGCTCTTGATGAACACTAGGTGGTCGGCCTGGTCGATCTCGCCGCGGTGGTAGCGCTCGGCGAAGAAGTCGAGCTGCTCGTCGGAGGCGAGCTCGTAGAAGTCGCGGCTCAGGTTGTGGGCGCCGTCGTCCGCCGGTAGGTAGCCGCGGAGGACGTGGCCGCCCGCCCGCCACACCGCCCGGCAGAGCTCGACGAACAGCGGCTTGGTGTTGTCGGGACCCATGACGAGCACGACGTCTCCGCGCGCGATCCCCCGCCCTCCGCCGAGGGCGTATCCGACGAGCAAGTACGCGTAGCGCTCGAGGTGCTCTTGGGACGGCTGGTAGCTCAAGCTGCTCAGCTTATGCGGGCGCGGGGCTCCGCAACAACTACTCGGTCCGGCTGAACTCCCAGATCGCGATCCCCAGCATCCCCAGCCCGAGCAGCAGGATCACGGCGGCCTCCAGGGGCGCCGGCACGTGCCAGCCCCACCAGGTGATTCCCGGGTCGAGCGCCCGGCGCGCGGCGGGGGAGATGTTGAGCTGGCTGAACACCAGCCGCCGCATCGGGTCAACGGCGTAGGCGAGCGGATCGATCCGGTTCAGGACCGTCAGCCAGGCGGGGAGCCCGGCGGCGGGGAACAGCGCGCCGGAGATGAAGTACATCGGCATCACGATCATCTGCATGACGCCCATGAACGACTGCATCTGCTTGATCCGGATCGCGATCATCACGCCGAAAGCGGTGATCGTGAACGCGAGCAGCAGTTGCAGGACGAAGCACGCCGACGATCAGTACCGCGCTGTAAGGCACGTGGACGACGGGGGCGAGTGCCAGCACGATCACGCCCTGCGCGCTGGCGACCGTCGCGCCGCCGAGGCACTTGCCGATCACGATCGAGCTGCGCTTGACGGGGGCGACCATCATCTCGCGCAGGAACCCGAACTCGCGGTCCCAGACGATCGACGCCGCCGAGAACATCGCGATGAATACGACCGAGATACAAAGGACGCCCGGGTAGATGAACGTCTTCAGGTCGACGCCGTGGGTGCCGGCGCTCGCCAGGCGGCCGAGGCCCGAGCCGAGCACGAACAGGAACAGCAGCGGCTGCACGAGCGAGGTAGCGATCCGCAGCGGGTCGTTGACGAACCGGATCAGCTCGCGCCGCCACACGATCCGGATCGCCCGAAGCTCAGAGCCCAGGCTGCGCTTGGGCACCTCGACGCGGACGACCGGCGGCGCGGGCCGCGGCGGGGCCGTGGCGCCGTGAAGCTGATCGGCGGTCGCACTCATCGCGTGCCCCCGTGCATCATTCGCATCATCTGCCGGTTCCGGCTCACGGACGGGTCCTCCTCGGCGTCGCGGATCGACGAACCGGTGTAGGACATGAACACGTCATCGAGCGTCGGACGCGAAACGCTGACCGACCGGATCGGGACGCCGAGCTCGGCGAACAGCCGCGGCACGAACTCCTCGCCGCCGGGGACGCCGAACGTGACCGCGCCCTCCGAGATCCGCGCCTCGATCCCGAAGCGATCACCCAGCGCGGCGATCGCGGCGGCGTCGTCCTCGGTGTGGATCGTCACCCGGTCGGTGCCGACCTGCGCCTTGAGCGCCTCCGGCGCGTCCAGCGCGACGATCTCGCCGTGGTCCATGATCGCGATCCGGTCACACCACTCGGCCTCGTCCATGTAGTGCGTGGTCATGAAGATCGTTATCTCCTCACGCTCCTTGAGCTCCCCGATGTAAGTCCAGATCGAGCGCCGCGTCTGCGGGTCCAGTCCGATCGTGGGCTCGTCGAGGAACAGGACGCGGGGGGAGTGCATGAGCCCGCGGGCGATCTCCAGCCGCCGCCGCATCCCGCCAGAGTAGGTGCCGACGGCCGAGTCCTTGCGCTCCCACAGGCCCACCATCCTCAGCACCTGCTCCATGCGGGGCGCGACGAGTGCGCGCTGGACCCCGTAGAGCTCGGCGTGCATGCGGAGATTCTGGGCTCCGGTCATGTAGCCGTCGAGCGTCGGGTCCTGGAACACGAGCCCGATGTTGCGGCGTACGTCGTCGCGCTCCCGGACGACGTCGTGGCCGGCGACCCTGGCCGAGCCGGCGGTCGGCTTGGCGAGCGTGCAGAGCATGTTGATCGTGGTCGTCTTGCCCGCGCCGTTGGGTCCCAGAAACCCGAACACCTCGCCGGAGGCGACCTCGAACTCGACACCCCGGACCGCCTCGACCTCGCCGAAGTTCTTGACCAGGCCGCGGACCTCGATGGCGGGCGGATGGCCGTTCAGTGCGATGTCTTCGAGCGTCGCCATCCCGTCCCCCAACCTTAGGGCCTCAGGCATCCTCGTCCTCGGCGAGGATCCGGTACAGGTTGCGCCTGGCCTCGGCGAGCGTCTCGCCGGCCCGCGTCACCTGGCCCTCGTTGCCGGCCTGGATCACCTGGGCGGCCGCGATTGCGATCTGCTTGATCTGCGACTTGAGGTCGGAGATCGTCACGGGCTCGTCGTCCTCCCACGGCGGCGTGTGCTCGCCGCGCTCCTCGAGGTGTTCGCGGCCCTCGTCGGTGATCTCGAACAGCTTGACCTCGTCACGCTCGATCGCGCGGACCAGCCGCTCGTCCTCGAGCTGCGCAAGCGCTGGGTACACCGAGCCGGGGCTGGGGCGCCAGCGTCCGCCGCTGCGCTCCTCGATCTCCTGCATCAGCTGGTAGCCGTTTCGCGGGCCCTCGGCGAGCACCAGCAGCAGGGCGGCGCGGACGTCGCCGCGGCGCTTGCGACCGCGGCCGCCGCCGAACGGGCCGCCCGCGAGGTGGGCGATCCCACCAAAGAGTGGGCCGCCGCCAAAGAGGGCGCCGCCGCCGGGATGGTGCCCGCCTTGGTGGTGCCCGCCGCCGGGGTGGTGCCCGCCTTCAGGGCCGAACGGCGGGGCGCCCATGCGCCATTTCATGTCTCGCTGCATCATCTTGTGCCTCCCTATCTTCCTGTCGATTACGATAGGTAACGATATATCGCAGACACTCGCCTGTCAAGAGCTTTGGGCTGCCCGTGTCGGCGCCGCGGACGACGGTTCGGATGCTCAGCGGGGCGTTCCGGGAGATAACTATCGCCTGGCGAAAGAAATCTCCCAGACCTCCCTTGGATGACGCCCCGGTGGGGGCCCGGGCCCGGCGGAGGCTCTAGGCCTCGTCGTCGAGGTCGCTGTCGGCGCCGCCCTCGCCGTCGGCACCGCCGCCGCCGCCGCCGCCGCCGAACGCACCACTGCCGCCGCCGAACGATCCGCCGCCGCCGCTGCGCGTTCGCATCCACTCGGCCGCCTGCTCGGCGAGGCCGCCGAGCTGGTTGCCGACCTTCGTGACGTTGTCGCCGATATCGCTGAACATCGCCCGGAAGCGCTCGGCGTAGAACTGGAACGCGTCGCCAGCCTCCTGCTGCACCGGGGGCTCCTGGCCGCGCTTGATGTATTCGCCGCGCTGGATGCGGTCGTACTCGCCGCTCTGCACCCACCGCATAACTTCGGACACGCGCCTGACCGCGTACGGATGGGTGCTGTTGATCTCGTAGAAGAACCGGCGCACGCGGTCGCTCGGATCGTCCCAGTCCTCGTATTCGCGCGCCTGGGCGAGGAACGCATCGAAATTGAGACGCTCCGCGTGCATCCCGCCGGCCAGGGCCATCAGTCCACGGCAGACGATCGTCGGATCGCGCACCACGAGCGCCTCGGCACGATCGCAGCTGAGCTCCGCGGCGCGCTGCCACTCGAGCAGCACCGCGCGAACGGCCGCCGCGGGGATCCCCAGCGGGAACGGGATGTTGCCGCCGGCGCGCAGCAGGATCTGCAGCGCCGTCGTGTAGAGCACGTGGTCGGAGAGGATGTGAGCCACTTCATGGGCGAGCAGGGCGCGCTGCTCTCCGGGACCCAGCCGCCCAAGCAGGGGCGTCCCTACCACGATGATCGGGTTCTGGGAGCCGATTGCCATCGCGTTCGGGATCACGGTGTCGGTGACGTACAGGTCGTAGGTCCGCGGCATGTCGAGGATCCGGCAGACGGCGACGTGGTGCGACCACAGGTCGGGCAGCTGCTGCTCGCCGACCCGCACCGAGTTGCTCAGGTACATCTGCCGGAGGGCCCGCTCGTATTGCCATTCGATCAGCTTGCGCACCACCGTGTCGAGCATCGGCACCGCCTTCAGCGCGGCGGTGGCGGCTCTGTCGGCGGGGTGCTCGTACGCCTTCGGCGAGATGTTCGGGTACGGCTCGATGGTGTCCGGGAGAGCCACCTCCAGTGATAATCGCACGGTGGCGACGATTCATGTGAGTCACCTGCTGGACGGCACCGTCCACGAGGCGGAGACGTGCTGGTACGACACCTCCCGCTGGCCCGAGTGGGTCGACGAGCTGACCCGGGTCGTCGCGGTGCAAGGCGACTGGCCGCGGCCTGGTGCGACCGTGATCTGGGAGTCCGGGCCGGCGGGGCGCGGGCGCGTCCGAGAGCGGGTGATCGCGCAGGAACCGCTCGCCGGCCAGACCGTCGAAGTCGAGGACGACTCGATCACCGGCACCCAGCGTGTCGCCTTCGATCCGGCCGCAGAAGGCGTCCAGGTGCAGCTCACCCTGAGCTACTCGATCAAGCGGCGCTCGCCGCTCACACCGCTCCTCGACCTGCTGTTCGTGCGCCGGCCGATGACGATCTCGCTGACCAGGACCCTGACCCGGTTCGCGGTGGCGCTGGCGGGGTCACGCCAGCCGAGCGTCGGGTAGCGTTGCACGCGATGTTCGTCTTCAAAGCTGCCGTCGTCGGCGCCGGCACGATGGGCGGGGAGATCGCGCAGACGATCGCCAACGCCGAGATCCCGGTCGTGCTGAAGGACGTCCAGACGAAGTTCGTCGAGCAGGGGCTCGAGAAGGCGCGCTCGCTGTGGCAGGCGCGGGTCGACCAGGGCAAGATGGAGCCCGCGGAGCTGGAGCGCAAGCTCGCCCTGATCACGGGGGCCACCGACTACGACAAGTTCGGCGACGTGGACCTCGTGATCGAGGCGGTGCCCGAGCGGATGGTCCTCAAGCAGACCGTGTTCTCCGAGCTCGACGAGGTCACTCCGGGCCACGCCCTCCTCGCATCGAACACCTCGTCGCTCTCGATCACCGAGATGGGCGAGGTCACGAGCCGCCCCGACAGGGTGGTCGGGTTTCACTTCTTCTACCCGGCGTCGATGATGCGGCTGATCGAGATCGTCGAGGGCGAGGACACCTCGCCGGAGACCGCCCAGGCGGCCGCCAGCTTCGCCCAGCGGATCCGCAAGCTGCCGATCCGCTGTGCCGAGGCGCCGGGCTTCGTCGTCAACCGGATCCTCAACTCGAGCGTCTCGGAGGTATGGCGCTTCCAGGAGGAGACCGGGATGGACGTGAAGGAGCTCGACCAGATCGTCGCGGGCTCGAAGGCGGCCCCGATGGGTCCGTTCTTCTTGACGGACCTGCTGGGTCTCGACACCGTGCTGCACGTCGCAGAGCACCTGAAGGAGTCCTACGGGGATCGTTTCTTCGTCCACAGGCGAATGCAGGAGCTGGTGGCGGCCGGGGACCTCGGCGTGAAGACGGGGAAGGGGTTCTATGAGCACGGCGGCTGACACCCTGGCGACCGATCTGGTGGAGCGCTTCACGCTGAAGGCGCTCGTCGAGAGCTGCCTCGTCCTGGAGGAGGGGGTCGCCTCGCTGCGCGAGATCGACCTGGGGATGATGGCCGGCGCCGGGATCATGCCGCCGCCGTTCGCGCGGGCCGACCAGCTCGGGCTCGACGACGTGCTGGCGCGACTCGAGCGCGCCGCGCTCGACTGGGGCGAGAGCTTCGAGCCCCCGGCGATCGTCCGTCGGCTGGTCGCGCAGGGCCGGCTCGGGGTAAAGAGCGGCCAGGGCTTCTTCCCATACGCCAAGCCCGACCGGGGATGGGACGAGAGCCCGGTGAAGCTCGAGACCCGGGACCGGATCGCGATCGCATGGTTGGATGACCCTCCCGCAAACGCAATTTCACCACAGGTCGTTCAGGCGCTGGCGAAGGTGTGGGAGGCGGTCACGGGCGCGGGCAGCGTCCGTGCGCTGATCTTCGCCTCGGCCAACCCGCAGCTGTTCTGCGCGGGGGCCGACATCAAGGCGTTCACGACGATGGACGAGGCCGCGGGCAGGGCGCTGGTCGACCGGATGCACTCACTGCTTCGCTCGATGGAGACGAGCTCGGTGGTGACGATCGCCGCTGTCAACGCCGTCGCGTTCGGCGGTGGGAACGAGCTGGCGATGGCCTGCGACTTCAGGATCGCGGCGCACTCGGCGAGCTTCGGCCAGCCCGAGATCAACCTGGGGATCATCCCCGGCTTCGGCGGCACCCAGCGGCTGCCGCGACTGGTCGGGCCGGCGCGGGCGCTCGAGCTGAACGTGGTCGGCGACCCGATCGACGCAACCGAGGCCTACGAGCTGGGGCTCCTAAACCGCGTCGTCCCCGACCACGAGCTGCTCGACACCGCGTTTGCGTGGGCGCGGAAGCTGGCCGACCAGGCCCCGCTGGCGATCGAGCAGATCAAGCGGGTCTCGGCCGCCAGCGATCTAGACGCCGGGATCGAGGCGGAGAAGGAAGCGTTCGCGACGGTCTTCGAGACCGACGACGCCCGCGAGGGGATCGCGGCGTTCCTCCAGAAGCGCACGCCGAAGTTCACCGGTAAGTGAGCGTCGCCGCCGATCAGATTACTCGCCTCGCCGAGCTGATTCGACAGGCCGACTCCGTCGTCGCGCTCACCGGCGCCGGTGTCTCCGTGCCGTCGGGGATCCCCGACTTCCGGAGCCCGGGAACCGGTCTGTGGTCGAAGGTAGACCCGATGGAGGTCGCGCACATCGACGTCTTCCACCGTGATCCGGAGCGCTTCTGGAGCTTTTACGGCGAGCGCTTCCAGACACTCGACTCAAAGCATCCCAACCGCGCGCACGTGATTCTCGCCGAGCTCGAGCGGGCGGGGATGCTCGAAGCCGTGATCACCCAGAACATCGACCGCCTCCACCGCAAGGCCGGCTCCAGCGACGTGGTCGAGGTCCACGGGTCGATCGCCACGTCCTCCTGCCTCAGTTGCGGCGCGGGCTATCCGCTCGACGAGGTGCGCGACAGGCAGGCCACCGATCGCGCGGGCGTGCCGCGCTGCGATTGCGGCGAGGCGCTCAAGCCCGACGTGGTGCTGTTCGGCGAGCTGCTGCCGGTGGACGCGTTCACGAGGGCGGAGCAGCTGGCCGCCTCCGCAGATCTGCTCCTGTGCGTGGGCTCGTCACTCGAGGTCTATCCGGTTGCCGGGTTACCCGAGGTGACGCTCGGGGCGGGCGGCGAGGTCGCGATCATCACCCAGGGGCCGACTCCGTTCGACGCCCTGGCTAGCGTGCGGATGCGCGGCGACGTCGTCGAGGAGCTCGAGGCGCTGATCGCGGCGCTCGAGCCTGCCGCGTAGGCGGGCCGCTCGCCGCGCTCAGCTGCCGGCGGCCGCGCGCGCGCGCAGCGCCGCCTCGATCCGCCCGAGCGCGAACTCGATCGTCTCCCGCTGACCTTCGTCGAGCGGGCCCTCGAGCGCGGCCTGGGCGACGTGCGCGACGGCGTCGCGCTGTCCGCGCAGCTCCTCGACGCGGTCCTCCAGCGCGACGTGGTGGGGGTCGGTGGCGAGTTCGGCGATCGCCGCGTCGAGCGCGACGAGCAGCTGGAGCGCCGCCTCGCGGCGGCGGTCGTGGTCCAGGTCGAGACGGGCGCGGAGCGCCAGCTCTTCGGAGGCAAGCGGTCGCTCGCGACCCCCGAGAAGGGCCGCCAGTCGCGCCTGCGGGTGAAGGATCTTCGAGCGCCGCTGGCGCCGACCGAGCACCGTCAGCTCCCGCGCATCGGTCCAGAGCCCATCGGCGACCTCCTCGCCTCGCCCGTATCCGATCCGGGCGACGAGCGCCTGCTGGCGTTCCACCGGGTTCAGGTACGGATCCGCGGTGGCGAGCCTGAAGGCATGAAGCGCGCGGTTGAGCACCGCCAGGTCGGCGGCGAGCTCCTCCTCGCCCGCGCCGCTGAGCCATGCCGCCGCCCGCTGCTCGTCGGCGAGCTGCTCGCCGACGTCGATCACCGTCGCTCGGCCGGTCGTGACCGGCGTAGGCTCAGGCTCAGGTACAGCCTGAGCTTGACGCGTCCGGCGCCCGATCCGTCGCGCACGGCGCTCGACGGCCCCGAGTGTGGCGATCACCAGCACGTGCGCCGGGGCGGCGTCCGACGGAGAGTCCGGAGGTCGTAGGAGGTAGCGCCCGTCCGGAGGACCGAGCGCCCATGGCAACTCGACCTGGCTGAAGCGGAAGAAGGGCGGTATCGGTCCGGACCGCGGCTGGGCGTTTCTAGCCGCCGCCCACCCTGATCGCGTACTTGCTCGGTGCGATCGGCACGATCGGCTCGGGGATCTGGCTGATGTGGTTGATCAGGTCGGTCCACTGGCTGGCTGAGAGCAGGTTGCTGATCGCGGCGGATAGCTTCTTGTTCTGGCCATAGAGGGGGGTGTAGGTGACCTGGATGCGGTTCGCGTGGTCGGGGAGCCTGAGCGTGTTGGTCTGGCCCTTATAGCTCATCAGCGACACGATCTCGTTGGGCCGGAAGGTGCCCTGGAGGGTCAGCAGCCGGCGGATCGTGATGTCGGTGATCGATCCGGACCCCTGGTTGCCCTGGATCGGGATGTTGTTGATCTTCGAGATGTCGACCGACGATCCGGTCGCGCCGGCGGCATCGACGCCCGTCGACGCGGTCAGGCTGTGTCCGCACTGCAGGCCGGACACCGTGGGATCGAGGCCGGAAGCCGAGAGGAACTCGATCACCGCGAGGATCCGCCGGTCGATCAGCCCGGCCTGGATGTCGCGCCGGCCACACGCGTAGATCTGCACGTGCGGGTCGGCGAGCACCCGGTTTGTCAGCTGATCCTTTGACATCAGCAGCACTTGCCCGACGGTGGGGTTCTTCGCGCCGGGTCCCCAGAACGGGTCCTTGCCGGCCGCGCGGTAGACCGCGGTGGCCTCGAGCAGCTTCCATCCATCGAGGATCGGCTTGGGGTCGATGTACGGCGCGTTCTTGCCGGCCGGGCGGACCATGAACTGCAGGTGCGACGCGAGGTTCGGGGTGCCGGCGCCGATCCGGCCGAGAATCGTGCCCGCGACCACGATCGCCCCGGCCTTCAACGGCTGGAGCGTGTACTGGTTCTTGCCCAGGTGAAGGACGTCCGAGAAGTAGTTCTGGAAGTTCGAGATCGCCGGCCGCGCGTTGCGTATCTGCAGATCACCGCCGGCGGCGTAGGACCGCGGGCGCGAGGGGTTGGCGAACAGGCGCTCCTTGACCATCGGTTGCGGGATCGATGCGGGGGGGCCGCTCGGGCTCGCGCTGGCGTGCGCGGGGGTGACGGGCAATGAGATCGGCCCGCTCTTTGCCTCCTTGGTGGCCTTCGCTGTGGTGGGCGGCGCGCTCGACTCCTGCTGGCCGGCGCTCGCCGGGCCGGTGGGCTTCGGGGCGCTGGCGAGCGGCTGGGAGAGCTCCTTGGCGATCTGCCCGGCGGTCACCTTCACCGGCTTGGGCACCGCGTATACGCTCGGGATCGAGCCGAGCTGCGCGTAGGTATAGACGTTGCCGGTCGAATCCTGAAGCTCGAGGTACTTACCGAGCTTCTGGCTGTGGCCGATCTTGATCACCTTGCCGTCGTTGACGGCGATCACCGCTGCGCCCTGGCCCGCGAAGATGTTGGTGGCGGTCGCTCCCGGGTTTGTGCCAATCGTGATCGCCGCGTTCGAGGTCTTGACGCGATGGGTGGCGAGCTTGGTGACCGCGCTGTCGGCGTACTTGGCGGGGGCGGCGACGGGGAAGTGCCCTTCGACCAGGCCGGTCAGCGCACCGATCAGGCCGCTCGGCATCCCGCCGATCAGCTTCGCGCGCAGCAGCACCGACTGCACGTACCACCACGCATGGTTGTACGCGTAGATCGCCTGCGGGAGGTTCTGCGAGGCGCCGGCGGCGTGCAGGTAACGGGCGGCGGCGAAGATCGCGTCAACCGGGTTGTACGGATCCGCGTATCCGGACCCGGTCGCGTCCACGCCGTAGCGCTTCCAGGTCGAGGGGATGAACTGCATCCAGCCGACCGCGCCCGCGCTCGAGACCGATAGGTTGCGCCCGTAGTCGGTCTCGATCTCGTTGATCCCCGCCAGCACCTGCCACGGGACGTCGTACTCGATCCCCGCCGCCTGGTAGATCGGCAGAAGGAATGGCGGGATCTGGAAGCTCTCGATGAAGAAGTTGGGGACGCCCAGCGGCGCTGGCCCCGGTAGCGCGAACGAGAAGGTCGGATTCGCCGCCGTGGGGACGCCATTCTTCGACGTCGCCGACGGCGCCTTGGGGACGGCCTTCGCCGCGGCGGTCGTGGTCGTCGAGACGATGTTGGTTCCGAGGCCCTGGAGGTCCTTGCCTCCCGATGAGCCCGTCGGGCCGGTGGAGCCCTGCCCCTGCTTCTTCGTCGGACTCGAGGACCCGGGCGGCGGGCTTGACTGCGGCGTCGTCGTGGTCGAGCCCGGCGCCGGCGTCGAGGTCGTGGTGGGCGCGGTAGTCGGCGTCGTCGCCGTGGTCGTCCCCGTCGTCACCGTGGCCGACGGGGTCGTGCTCGTGGTGGTCGCCGGGACGCAGTTGGCCGAGATGAGCGTGTCGCCGGCGGGCACCAGCGAGGCAGGCGGGGTCCCCGGAGCAGCGTTGACCGTCAGCGTCGTGGTGCCGCCGGTAGGCAGCCCGACCGTCAGCGTGCACGTGTCGGCCGAGGCGCTCGGGATCGCCGCGATCGCCATCGTCACGAGCGCCGCGCCCGCGGTGATGACAACTGTTTTCAGCTTGCGGCTTCTCGACACGCTGATCTAACTCCTCCCGCCACGGCCAGTGCGTACCTGGACCGCACCGCGTACACACAGGGCGGCACGGGCATGGACGCTAACGATCGCTGCTGAGCTTTGCAACGTAGAACCGTCGCTTGAATCGGTCGTTTCGCGGGTGGGCTGAAGGTTTCTGAGGACTTGACGGCGGTCGGCCGCCAGGGCTTGCCCCGGGACGCCGCTTCCCGTCACATCGGCGCGCCAGCGCCGGGACTGTAGCGGAGGCCCTGCAGCCCGGACACCTGGTTCGGCTCACTCTAAGGCTCAAGCTGAGACTAAGGTCGCCCCTCCAAGGTTGGCGGACCATGCACGAGGGGCGGCGCGCGACGCGATCCCATCCCGCCGGGCGCCGACTCGGCGGTGCCGGGACGCTAGAGTGGCCTAACCGTGGACGGCTCGAGCCAAGAGGAGGGGTTTCGCCAACGAATGACCCGCCAAGGTGAGGAGACGATCGGAAAGCTCGCCCAGGAGCTGCTCGACAACCCCGTGGTCTCGAGCACGCTGTCGGCGGCACTCGAGACGCGCGAGCGCGCGATGCGCGCGCAGGAGGTGGCGCTCGGCGCGCTCAACCTGCCCTCGGCCAGCGACCTGGAGCGATTGACGAGGCGCCTGCGATCGGTGTCGCAGCGGCTGGAAGGCGTCGAGGACGTGCTCGATCGGGTCGAGCAGCGCGTGGCGGCCCTCGACGAGGCGCCCCTAGCCCAACGGCTCGACGCGATCGAAGCAGCTCTGGAGCGGATCGAGTCCGCGCTGGCGGAACGATCCAGCTCCCCTACCCGCTGACGGCCGTCTCGGCGAGCGCGCGAGCGGCGACTGCGCCCAATCGCTCCTCGCCGGCTCGCAGCGCGTCGGACGAGATCCTCGCGCGCGCGGGTCGCAGGAGGTCGGAGACGAGCAGGAGCGCGGCGGCCCGCAGGCCCCGCCGCCGCGCGAGCGTGAGGAGCGTCGCGGTCTCCATCTCGACGGCCATCGCTCCCTGCGCGATCCAGTCGCGCTCGAAGCTTTCCGGGGCGTCGTAGAAGAGGTCGGTCGAGGCCACCGGCCCGGCCTGGACGCGCTCGTCACCGGCGGCCAGCAACGCTGCCAACAGCTCCGGGTCGGGAGCCACCGGGGCGGTGCTGCCGAGCGCGCGGCTCGTGCCGTCCGCCGGGATCGCCTCGGTCACGACCACCAGATCGCCCAACGCGAGCGCGGGGTTGAGGGCGCCGCAGGTGCCTACACGGAGAAGCTGCTGTGCCCCGAGGTCGGCCAGCTCGGCGATCACGATTGCGGCGCTCGGACCGCCCATCCCGGTGCTCTGGATCGTCAGCGGAAGGCCATCGGACGCGGCGCCCGTGTATCCCCAGAGCCCGCGGTTGTGGTTGAACATCGCCGGACTCTCGAGCAGGGCCTGCGCCAGCAGCAGCGCCCGACCCGGATCTCCTGGCAACAGCACCCGCTGCGCGAGCGGGGCGGTGGGATGAAGGTGGATTGAGTCAGTCACACGCGCGCGAGGGACTTCGGGCGAACCCCACATAACTACACTGCGCCGCCATGAGACGCCGACGGGCCGGGCGCGCATGAGCGTGTTCAGGTCTCCGCAGGAGTTCCGAGAGGTGATGGACCGGACGTTCGGGTTGATGAGCGAGGATCCGGAGATGGGGCCGCGCCTGCGTGAGGCGGACACACCACAGCGGTTCGAGTTCACCGATCTGGGGATGGTCGTCAACATCCGTGCGGGCGAGGGCGGCGAGGCAAACCTGGCATGGGAGTGGAGCGACCAGGTGTCGTGGGAGCCCCAGGTGAGGATGACGATGAGCTCGGAGACCGCCAACCGGTACTTCCAGGGCAAGGAGAACGTGGCGATCGCGATCGCGCGCAGACGGATCAAGGCGGGCGGCGACGTCAAGGCGGCGCTGGCGATCATTCCGATCACGAAGCCACTGTTCGCCCGCTACCGGGAGATGATCGCCGCCGACTATCCGCACCTGGAGGTCTGAGTTCCCCCGCCCTTTGGGGCGAGATTTCGCGGCGAGGGCATTGACAGAGAGACCGAGGGCGAGTAGACCTACAGCCTCGAGCAAGGCACCAGGCCGGAACGTAGGCTCGCTGCCGGAACCCCGGGAGCACCCTGCGAGGCGCCGCCGGAAACGAGACGAGCGCCTACGGCCGACGCAGCGGGCCGTAATGCCCGCGGGCGGCGGGATCTCGCCTCTCACACGGGATCCCGCCGCTGAATCATGCCCGCTCGAGGCACTATTGCGGCATGGCCAGGACCCGCGTGCGAACCGCCACTCGAACCGCCTCCCACAACGGGAGGAGCAGCGACGGCGGGCTCACGCTCCAGGAGGCCGCCGCCAGGGCGGGCGTTTCGGCGGCGACGCTGCGGCGGTGGGTGCGGGACGGGCTAATCCCGCAGTACGAAAACGACGGCGCCTGGTCCGCCGGCGCGGTGGGCCACGCCCGGATCGTGGCGCGGCTGCGTGAGCGGGGCCACTCGCTGGAAGACATCCGGCGGGCGACCGAGGAGGGTCGCCTGGCGTTCGGCTTCATCGAGGAGCTGTTTCCGCCGCTCGACGATCGCCGCTACTCGCTCAAGCAGGCGGCGGTTGAGACCGGGCTCGAGCCGGCCCTGGTCGAGCGGGTATTCGGGGCGCTCGGGATGAGCCCCGAGCAGACCGAGGCGCTGTCCTCCGAGGACGTGCAGCTGCTCCGCTACGTCGCGGCCGTCCTCTCGGCCGGGCTGCCGCTGGTCGCGATGCTCCAGCTGGTCCGTGTCTACGGCCAGGCGATGGCGCAGGTGGCCGACGCCGAGGTCAGGCTGTTTCACCTGTACGTGCACGAGCCGCTGATGCGCTCGGGCGCGAGCGGGGTCGAGATGTCCGAGGAGATGCTGGCGATGATGCGCGAGCTGCTGCCGCTCGCCTCGCCGGTGATGGACCAGGTGCACCAGCGCTATCTCCACCATTTCGTCGAGCAGGACGTGGTCGGGCACATGGAGACCGAGCTCGACACCGACGCGATCGACCTGGGCCGGCTGCGGGTCGCGATCGCGTTCGCCGACCTGGCGGGTTACACGCGTCTGACCGAGGAGGAGGGCGAGCTAGAGGCGGTGGACGCGGTGGAGCGTTTCGTGGAGGCCGTCGAGACGACGCTCCCTGACGACGCCCGGGTGATCAAGACGATCGGCGACGGGGTGATGATCGTCGGCAACGACCCGGCGGCGCTGACCGACTGGGCGGTCGGCTTCCAGCAGCTGTACGTCAGCCGGGCACCCCCGCGGATCGGGATCCATTACGGCGACGCTCTGTACCGGGACGGTGACTACTACGGACGCGACATCAACATCGCCTCACGGGTCGCCGCCCGTTCGGCCGGGGGCGAGGTGCTGGTCACGCGCCCCGTCGTCGAGCGCGCGGGCGACCACCTGGAGTTCGAGCGGATCGCCGAGGTGCGGCTGAAGGGATTCACCGAGTCGACCGAGATCTTTCTGGCGCGCCAGCGGGTCGAGGAGGAGGAGGAGGAGTGACACGCGCCCTGGACCTGAGCGCGGAGCGGGTCCGGGCGGAGGGCCTGCTCGCGGAGGGGCGCCCTGTGGTTGTCCTCTTATCCGGAGGCAGGGACTCAGTCAGTCTGCTCGACCTGGCGGTGAGGATCTCAGGCGCCGACGTGGTCAGCGCGCTCCACGTCAACTACGCGCTGCGCGACGGCGCCGAGGACGACGAGCGCCACTGCAAAGAACTGTGCGAGTGCATGGGGGTGGCGCTGGAGGTCCGCCACCCGCGCCGGCCGGAGCACGGCAACCTCCAGGCCTGGGCGCGCGACGAGCGCTACGGTGCCGCCGCCCAGCTCGCGACCGCACGCGGGGCCGACGTGGCGGCGGGGCACACCGCCACCGACCAGGTCGAGACGATCCTCTACCGCCTGGCCTCGTCGCCGAGCCGCCGAGCGCTCCTGGGAATGCGCCCGCGCGAGGGGCTGCTGGTGCGCCCGCTGCTGAGCTTCACCCGAGAGCAGACCGCGGCCTACTGCACCGAGCGGGGGCTCGGCTGGTGCGAGGACGAGACGAACCTGTCGGACACGTACGCGCGCGGGCGCGTGCGCGCGCGACTGGTACCGGCGCTCCAGACGGTGCATCCCGCGGCGGTCGAGAACGTGCTGGCGCTGGCCGCGACGCTGCGCGATGAGGACGCGGTGCTGCAGGCACTCGTCGACGAGACGCTGGGTGGGCGTAGGGAGGTCGAGCTCGAGCATCTGCGGACGCTGCCACTGGCGCTAGCGCGCCTGGCGCTGCAGCGGCTTGCGGACGGTGCCGCCGGTGGCCCGGCGCCGGGGACCGCGCGGCGCGCCGAGGAGGTGCTGGCCCTGTGCGACGATGCGGCGCTCGATCTGCCACACGGAGTTCGGGCGGTCGCCGAGCGGGGCGTTCTGAGGTTCGAGTGCCAAACCACGGGCGGGCGCAAGCCCGCCCTTAAAATCAAACGGTGAACGACGACGGCAAGATCGGCGAGACCCTCGTGTCCGCAGACGATCTCGAGGCCCGGGTGCTGGAACTGGCCGCCGAGATCTCGCGAGACTATGCGGGCAAGGATCTGGTGCTCGTGGGAGTCCTCAAGGGGGCCGTGTTCTTCCTCTCTGACCTGATGCGCCACCTGGACGTGCCGGTGGAGGTCGACTTCATGGCGGTCGCGTCATACGGGTCGGCCACCAAGTCCTCCGGTGTGGTGCGGATCCTCAAGGACCTCGACGCCGCGATCGAGGGACGTGACGTGCTGATCGTCGAGGACATCGTCGACTCGGGGCTGACGCTCCAGTATCTGCTGCGGAACCTGGCCGGGCGCAACCCTCGCTCGCTGGAGGTCTGCGCGCTGTTGATCAAGCCCGAGCGCCAGAAGGTCGATCTACCCACGAGGTACGTCGGGTTCGAGATTCCGAATAGGTTCGCGATCGGGTACGGATTAGACCATGCTGAGCGGTACCGCAACTTGCCCTACGTCGCCGCGTTGAAGGAGTGAGAGTGGCCGTGCACACTGGCCGTTCGGCCAAATCCAGCTGCTACGCTAGGCAATTCGCCGATCGGCCCGGCGGCCGCCCCGCGACCACGTTATGAGCAGGTTCTTCAAGAGCGCAGCCTTCCCGATCCTGATCGTGGTCGTGCTGGCCTTCTTCGCCCAGAAGCTGATCGGGACGTCGACGCACACGACCCGGCAGACATACGGGAACCTGGTCTCAGACCTGCAGAACAACCAGGTCAAGAGCCTCTCGCTGCACGAGAAGGACAACACCGTCGCGGTGACGCTGCAGGGCGGCCAGAAGTTCTCGGTCGGGTATCCCGACTCCGAGGCGCCGCAGCTGATCAAGCTCGCGCTTGCGCACGTCCCACCGAACGACTTCGACATTCAGGGCAAGGCGTCGAACGGGTGGCTGTCGCTGCTGACCTACCTGCTGCCGTTCGTGATCTTCATCGGGTTCTGGATCTTCCTGATGAACCAGGTCCAGGGCGGCGGCTCCAAGGTGATGTCGTTCGGCAAGTCGCGGGCCAAGCGGATGTCGGTGGATTCGCCGAAGATCACGTTCAGGGATGTGGCGGGCGTCGACGAGGCGGTGGAGGAACTGCACGAGATCAAGGAGTTCCTGGAGAACCCCAAGAAGTTCCAGGCTTTGGGCGCGCGGATCCCGAAGGGCGTGCTGCTCTACGGACCGCCGGGCACCGGCAAGACGCTGCTGGCGCGCGCGGTCGCGGGCGAGGCGGGCGTCCCGTTCTTCTCGATCTCGGGGTCCGACTTCGTCGAGATGTTCGTCGGGGTCGGCGCGTCGCGCGTTCGCGACCTGTTCGAGCAGGCCAAGCAGAACTCCCCGTGCATCATCTTCATGGATGAGATCGACGCCGTCGGGCGCCACCGCGGCGCGGGCCTCGGCGGCGGCCACGACGAGCGCGAGCAAACGCTAAACCAGCTGCTCGTCGAGATGGACGGCTTCGAGATGAAGGACAACATCATCCTGATCGCCGCCACCAACCGGCCGGACATTCTCGATCCGGCGCTGCTGCGCCCCGGCCGCTTCGATCGCCAGATCGTCGTCGACCGCCCCGACCGGATCGGCCGCAAGAAGATTCTCGAGGTCCACACGCGCGGCAAGCCGCTGGGCAGGGAAATCGACATAGACGCTCTTGCAGGACAAACGCCCGGCTTCACGGGCGCGGACCTCTCGAACCTGGTCAACGAGGCGGCGCTGCTCGCGGCCCGCAACGGCAAGCGCGAGATCACCCAGGACGAGCTCGAGGAAGGGATCATGCGGGTGATCGCGGGGCCCGAGAAGAAGACCCGCGTGATGAGCGAGAAGGAGCGGCGGATCACCGCGTTCCACGAGATGGGCCACGCGATCGTCGGGCACTACCTGCCGAACGCCGATCCGATCCACAAGATTTCCGTGATCTCCCGGGGCCAGGCGCTCGGGATCACGATCTCGATGCCCGGCGAGGACAGGTTCCTGACGACTCGGGCCGAGCTCCAGGACACGATGGCGATGACCCTGGGAGGCCGCGCCGCCGAGGAGATCATCTTCAGCGAGGTCACGACGGGAGCGTCGAACGACCTGGAGCGCGTCACGGCGACCGCCAAGCAGATGGTGATGCGCTTCGGGATGTCGGAGAAGCTGGGCCCGCGGGTGTTCGGGCACGACCACGGGCAGCCGTTCCTCGGGCGCGAGTTCTCCGCCGAGCCCGACTACTCCGACGAGATCGCGCGGGAGATCGACGACGAGATCCGGCGGATCGTCGAGCAGGCTCACGTGCAGGCCAAGGACCTCCTGACCGAGCACCGGGCGTCGCTGGAGAAGCTTTCGGAGATCCTCGTCAAGCGCGAGACGATCGAGAAGGAGCAGTTCGAGGCGCTGCTCAGCGGCCAGACCGAGGAGGAGGTCTTCGGCGCCGAGGCACCGACGCCGTCCGAGGTCCCCTTGCCGCCCGCGACGCCAGAGCGCGCCGGGCGCGAGGGCCCGCGGCCGCTTCCGCGGCCAGGGCTGGCAGGCGGAACGGCCGAGTAGGGCTTCGCGCCGATCGCGCTCGTCGTGACGGCGCGTTCCGTGCGCCCCGTCCAGCGACCGGCCTCGGACGCGAGTCACGACGACGGGATCGGCGCTACGCGGCTGGGGGTGGCTCGCTGAGCGTGATCACTGCTAGCCGTCGTTTGCAGTCGTCGGTAGCGGCGGCTTCAGGCCGGCGGCGTTGCAGCGTGCCAGGCCGGGCGTGAGCGACGGCGAGGCAGCCAGGGCGGGTGGCCGTGCGAACGAGGGCTTGGTGAAGTCGAAGTAGTCGAGCATCGGGTCGGCGTTTGCGTCGCGGAAGGTCATCGCCGGCAGGTTCCACTTGTGCTCGATGAACGCGTCGAGCGAAGTGTGGTCCTGGACCACGCGCGAGACGTAGCTCTTGCGCGCCCAAGGCGACACGACGATCAGCGGCACGCGGAACCCGTAGCGGTCGTAGGCTCCGGGCACATCGGCCGGGGCGAGCATCGGGGCGATCGAGTCCGGCTTGATCGCGCGCGGCGGCGGCACGTGGTCGTAATAGCCCCCGTGCTCGTCGTAGGTGATGAACAGCGCCGTGCTCTTCCAGGTTGGCGCGTTCATCAGCGCTCGCACCACACGCGCGATGAACTGCTCGCCGACCTGGACGTCCTGAGGGTTCTCCTCCGAGGTGGTGGAGTAGTTGGGCTCGAGCAACGCGAACTGTGGCAACCGTCCCGCCGCGGCGTCCAGGTAGAACTGGTCGAACTTCTTGAACCGGGCCGCCCGTCCCACCGCGACGCCCGGGATGTACAGGGGGCTCGGGGCGTTCTGAAGTAGTCGGCCCATTGAATGTGATGGGCGTCGAGCCGGTCGAAGATCGTTCCGTTTGCGGCTGGGATCCGGAACGTGGGGGCGGTGTCGTTAATGGTTCCGCTGGCCGTGCCGGCGAAGAAGAAGCGCCGGTTGGGTTCCGTCTGCGCCAGCACCGAGCTGAAGTAACGCTCCCCGATCGGGAAGTGCTGCGCGAGCGAGTAGGTGAACGGCACGTCGCGCTCGTCCCAGTAGCGCATCGCGATCGGCCCGCTGGCGCGCACGAAGCCGTCGTTGCGGCCGCCGTTGTAGGCGATGTGGCTGGCATTCCAGGCCTGGGAGGGCTCGCCGCTCAGCTGGCAGGGCGAGCTCGCTCGCTCGGCTGGGACGCTACCGCCGGTCCTCCCGGGGTTGGAGTTCGTGACCCGGCCATGGCGCACGGTCAGTCCGTCGAGCGACGAGCGGCCCGGTACCTGTGTCGCGACCATCCCGAGCAGGTTGTCGAACGAATGGTTCTCCATCATCAACACGACGACGTGCTGGATCTGGTGAAAGCTCGCCGTCCCCGCGCGGAGGTCGGGGAACGGGAGGCTGTCCGGGCGGCGCACGCGCGCCGACGACGCCGCCGGCCGGGCCCACGCGGGGAGACTGCCGACGGCGAGCGCGGCGGTTCCGCCGGCGGCGCCGCGCAGCAGCGCGCGCCGGGTGATCACGGAGTTAGGGGAGGGTGGGCGGCGCACGTCGGGGACACTATTGGGAGATGCGGATCGCCTGTAGAAACCGATGAGGGAGCCAGGAGTCTCGCCCCGCCGGATTCTGTTGTCCCTCACGCGCCTCTGGCTGCCGTTGGTGATCGCGATCGGCGGGGTGGTGGCGATCGTGGTCGGGCACGGTCACACAGCCGCGGCGGGCGCCGGGGTGGGTCTGCTGATCGTCGCGCTCACCGTCTGGATGATCAACTGGATGTACCGGATGAGCGTGCGAGCAACCGCGATCGGGCCCGCGAAGAGGAGGCCCGGGAGTACTTCGACCGCCACGGGCGGTGGCCAGAAGTGAGTGACGGTCCGATGCGGCGTTCGCGGTGATGGGGGTGATCAACGTCACCCCCGACTCGTTCTCCGACGGCGGGCTGTTCCTCGACCCACAGGAGGCGATCGCGCAGGGCCTGCGGCTGGAGGCCGAAGGCGCGGCGATCCTCGACGTCGGCGGGGAGTCGACGCGCCCCGGAGCCGCGGGCGTGAGCGCGGCGGAGGAGCTGCGGCGGGTGCTCCCAGTGATCGAGGGGCTGGCCGACGCCGGGTCCGAGGCGCAGCTCTCGGTCGACACCTCGAAGGCCGAAGTAGCGGCGGCCGCGATGGGGGTCGGCGCGACGCTCGTCAACGACGTGACCGCGCTCCGAGGCGATCCGGAGATGGCGGCGTTGATCGCGTCCAGCGGCGCGGGCTGCTGCCTGATGCACATGCTGGGCGATCCCCGCACGATGCAGCGCGATCCTCACTACGACGACGTGGTCTCGGAGGTCAAGGCCTTCCTCGAGGAGCGGTTGGCGTTCGCGGTGGCCTCGGGGATCGAGGAGCAGCGGATCATCCTCGACCCGGGGATCGGGTTCGGCAAGACGATCGACCACAACCTCGAGCTGCTGCGCCGGCTCGACGAGCTGGTGGCGATCGGCCGCCCGGTGATGATCGGAACGTCGCGCAAATCGTTCCTGGGGCGGATCACGGGACGAGAGAATCCGGCCGAGCGCCTGGCGGGGACGGTCGCAACGTGCGTGCTCGCGTACGAGCGCGGGGGGCGCGTGTTCCGGGTCCACGAGGTCGCGCCCGTCGTGGACGCGCTGAAGGTGGCGGCTGCTACGGTCGCACCGTGGACGACGAGGCCGACGAGTACGACGTAGACGAAGACGACGAGGGCGAGGGTCACTCCGAGCCGGAGGTCACGATCGAAATCAGCGGGCTCTCGCTGTTCACCCACGTCGGGGTGACCGAGGCGGAGCGTCAGGTCGGTCAGCGACTGCTGCTGGATTTGCGGATCGACGTCGGTGAGGTCGACGCCACGGTGACCGACCGGATCGAGGACACGGTCGACTACAGCCAGGTCGCCCAGATGGCGAACCTGGTCGCACAGCAGCGCTCGTACAAGACGCTGGAGCGGCTGTGCGCGGCGATTGCCGACCGGGTGATCGAGCAGTTCGACGCGCACGCCGTGTGGGTCAAGGCAGCCAAGCCCGAGCCGCCGATGGCGTTGCCCGTCTCGGAGGTTTCGGTCGAGGTGTGGCGCGAGGGGGAATGAGCGCGGGCGGCGCCGGACGCCCGGCTCGGACCGGATATCTGAGCCTGGGTTCGAACGTCGGGCGATCGGCGGGCGCATCTGGAGGACGCGGTTTCGGCGCTGCCGCGCCACAAGGTGGACGTCCTCGCCTCCAGCTCGGTGTATGAGACCGAGCCCGATTGGTCTCGTCACCGCTCAGCGTGAGTTCCTCAACGCCTGCTTGCGAATCGAGACCGCGCTCGCCCCCGAGGGGCTGCTCGGCGCGTGCAAGGCGGTCGAGCGGGAGCTGGGTCGCGAGCCCGGGGGCGTCCGCCACGGCCCGCGCCCGATCGACGTCGACCTGCTGTTGCTGGACCACGTCGAGCTGGCCAGCGCTCGCCTGACGCTGCCCCACCCGGAGGTCCGCACCCGCCGCTTCGTGCTGGTGCCGCTACTCGAGCTCGATCCCGAGCTCACGCTGCGGCCCGGCGGCCAGCGGCTCGCCGACGCCCTCGCTGCGCTCGGCGAAGGCCAGGCCGTGCGGCTCGCCGGGCTGCCATTGATCTGAGGTAACGGGGCCGGGGGCCATAACTGCCTTACGCCGCATGCGGTCGCACGGGGTCCCTAACTTCCCGGACCCCAGCCGGGCGGTGGCATCCAGATCAGCTCCAGCTCCGGGATCGACCCGCAATCGCCGGCCTTCCAGTCCGCCCAGAACGCCTGCTCGAGCCTGATGCCCGCCGGCGGCGGTCGCACCGCGTCGGAGGCCCGGAAGCTGAGGATGCTGAGCCTCGCCCAATGCATGCGCAAGCACGGACTGACGTCGTTCCCGGACCCGACGGCGACACCGCCATCGCCGGGCGCCGGCCTCGGGCTCGCCTTCGGCAGTCCCGGTTCGTTCATCGCGGTACCGGAGAGTCTGATTCGGTCGCCGGCCTTCACAGCGGCCGCGGCGACGTGTGGTTTTCCCGGTCTTGGATCTCACCACGGGGCGAAGTCGAAGTTCGCGCCCGGGTAGCGTGGCGCGGCTCTCGCTGATCGGTTGACCGGCGCCGCCGATCGCGAGGGCCGCCCGGCACACTAGGGTTCCCGTCCATGCTGCTGGTCGTGGACGTCGGTAACACGCAGACCCACTTCGGGGTGTTCCGCGACGGCGATGAAACCGTCGCCGAGCACTGGCGATTTGCGACCGTCCGCGAGTCGACCGGCGACGAGCTCGGTGCGGCGCTGTCGAACCTGCTGGCGCTGCGCGGGATGTCGTTTGCCGAGCTCGAGAGCTCGATCATCTCCTCGACCGTGCCGCAGCTCTCCGAGCAGTGGACGCTGATGTCAGAGCGCTACCTGGGTCAGCAGATGCTCGTCGTCAGCCCGTCGATCCGCACCGGGATGCCGATCCGCATGGACAATCCACGGGAGGTCGGAGCCGACCGGCTGGTGAACGCCGTGGCCGCCTACGAGCGGGTGCGCAATACCTGCGTGGTCGTCGATTTCGGGACCGCAATCACCTACGACGCGGTGTCGGCCGCGGGTGAATACCTCGGCGGGATCATCACCCCGGGGGCCGAAATCTCGATCGACGCGCTGTACGAGCGTGCCGCGAAGCTCCCGAAGGTCGAGCTGGTCGAGCCCCGGGCGCTGATCGGCAAGTCGACGGTCGAGGCGATCCGCAGCGGGATCGCGTTCGGGTTCTCCGGTCAGGTCGAGGGGATCGTGGGCCGCCTGCGCGACGAGCTGGGGCACGACACGAAGGTGATCGCGACGGGCGGCCTGGCCCGCGTGGTGGTCCCGTTCATCCGCGAGACGATCGACGAGGTCGACGACCTGCTCACGCTGATTGGGCTTCGGCTGATCTGGGAGCGTAATCAGCCATAGGCACCGGGACCTCCGGGGTCCGGGCGACGGTCGCGGCGAGGATCAGGAAGATCAGGCGCCGGCGCTCGTCGGGGTGCTCCTGGGAGTACTGGTCGAAGCCGTCGAGCAGCCCCCGGATCGCGGCGAAGATGGGGGCGTCATCGATCTCGTCGGGCACGTCGCAGGCGAGCCGCGCGAGCGCCAGCGACTCGGCCGGGTCGCCACCGCGCATCGCCGAGAGCACCGAGAGCAGCAGGAACTCGGCCACGCGATCGAGCAGCAGGTGCGGTGCCTGCTCACGCTCGCCGACCGCCTCGCCGGCGGGCGAGAGCGGCTCGCCCGCGGCGATCCGGAGCGCCTGTTCGGAGGTGATCGAGCGGATCTGCTCCGGGCTCAGCCCAGCCTGGAGCGCCACGCGGAGCTGAAATGCGGGCGAGATGAACGTGGCTCCGTACGGCGAGTCGCTGGCGAACAGGATCTGGCCCGGCGGCACCAGGGAGAACAGCGCGGCCATATCGGCCGGCATCCACCAGGCGGTGTCGAACAGCAGGTTCGGGTGATCGGCCGCCACGCGCCAGATCCACGACAGATCGCAGATCCCCGCGTGCGCGAGGATCAGCCGGGCGTCTGGGAAACTCGCCGGCAAGCTCGACCGCGTGCAACCCGAGCGCCGGTATCCCGCGGCCCGCGTGGATCAGGACGGGGAGCGTCCGCTCGTCGGCGAGCGCGACCAGGTCGCGGACCCTGGGGTGATCGAGCGTGAACTGCTCGGCGCGCGGGATGCAGCTTGATCCCGCGCGCCCCGTTGGCCAGTGACCGCTCGGCCTCGGCGACCGGATCGTCGTGGGGGTTGATCCGGCAGAAAGGGATCAGCAGCCCGCCGCTGGTCGCGCGCGGCCTCGAGCACCATGTCGTTGGCCGGCGCGTACCCGTCGAGCTCGTGCATCGGGAACACGAAGGCGCCCCGCGCGCCGGCCGCCTCCAGCCCAGCGATCAGCTCCGCGGGAGCCTGGCGCATGCCGTCGGGGTCGTTCTGCCCGAGGTGCGTGTGCGCGTCGAACAGCTCGAGGCTCGGGACCTGATCGAGCGCGATCTCGGTCCAGGGCTTGAGCGAATCGAGAAGCTCCATCACCTGATTCGTACCATGAAAGGCTCATGACCCGGTCGTTGACCGACAGCTGGGACGCTCGGAGGGGTCGCCGATCCCCAACCGTGTAGTGCTCGCGCCGCTGGCCGGAATCGGAAACTGGTTCGTGCGGCTTCAGGCCAAGCGTTACGGCGCCGGACTGGCCGTTTCGGAGATGGTCTCGAGCTTCGCCATCCACTACCGCAACGAGCGCACGCTGCACGAGCTGCTGCGGATCCACCCCGACGAGCACCCCGTGTCGGTCCAGCTGTTCGGGCACGATCCGGACGTGATGGCCTCGGCCGCGGAGCGCGTGGCGGCGCGCGGGCGCCGACCTGATCGACATCAACATGGGCTGCCCGGTGCCGAAGGTCTGCAAGACCGGTGCCGGCGCGGCGCTGCTGCGGGACCCGGATCGCGCAGTAGCGCTCGCGCGCGCCGCCGCACAAGGGGAGCGGGCTGCCGGTAACCGTCAAGCTGCGCTCGGGCCAGCGGCCCGGGCGACTGTGCGGAATCGAGGTCGCGCGGCGGCTGGCGTTCGACGGAGCCGTCGCCGGGATCTGCGATCCATCCCCGCCACGCCTCCCAGCGCCACAAGGGCGAGCCCGACTACGCGCTCGCGCGCGCAGCTGGTGGAGGAGCTGCCGGTCCCGGTGCTGGTCTCCGGCGGGCTGCAGACGGCCGCGCAGGCGCGCGCCGCGTTCGAGCAGACGGGCGCCGCCGCGGTGCTGCTGGCGCGCGGCTCGCTCGGCAACCCGTGGCTATTCGAGCAGCTGCTAGGGATGCGCGACCGGCGATCCGGAGCCCGCGGAGATCCTCGCCGAGCTCGACTGGGTGATGGAACGCGCGGCCGAGCATCTCGGGCGCCGAGCGCGCCGCCCGCTACCTGCGCAAGTTCTATCCGTGGTACTCGAGCGCCTGGCCCCGGCGATACCTCGATCCGCTCGGGGGCGATCCGGGCGACGCAGGCCGACGCTTGCAGACGCGCGCCGACGCTGGAGGCATGCGCGCGCCACCCTGCCACGCGGCTAGCGGCGGTAACGGCGGCGGCGCTGACCCCCGCCCGTGTAGGCTCGCGCGCCGTGCTTCGGGCGGGTGATAGCGGGGGTCGCGAGCGCGGCTGCCGTGCTGGGGGCCCCGGCGGTCGCCGCGCGCCCAGGTGCAGCCGTACGGCACGAACGACTACGGCTGCTTCAACAACGTCCTGCCTCCCGGCGACGAACGGGCTCGTCAACCTCGTCCAGCTCGGACAGTACGAGACCAACAAGACGTACCCGCCGCACAACGACGACCAGCTGCAGATGTACTCAACCTGACGACGGCTGCGCCCAACATCCAGACCTCGCAGATCGCCAGTTCTACAAGGACGCGACGTTCGGCGTGCCCGCCGGGGACGTCGCAGAGCACCGAGAGCCCGGAGCCAGGTGTGACGATCGTACGCGACAAGCTGGTTCGGCGTGCCCGCACATCTACGGCGACACGCGCGCCGAGCTGATGTTCGGGATCGGCTACGCGACCGCCGAGGACCGGCTGTTCTTCATCGACGTGCTGCGCCACGCGGGCGACGGCGACCTCGCCCAGTTCGCGGGCGGCTCGAACGTGGCATGGACCAGGGCGTATGGGCGAGCGAGCCGTACACGCGCAGGACGACCTCCAGCAACACAGTACGGGCTGCCCAGCGCCTCGGCCCGGCGATCTACGCCGATGCGCAGAGCTACGTCACCGGGATCAACGCGTACATCCAGAAGGCCGAGCAACCCGCTGTACGCCTGACGATGCTGCCGGCCGAGTACGCGGCGATCGGCCAGCCGGGCGGCCCGCAGCCGTTCACGCTGACCGACCTGATCCGATCGCGACGCTCGTCGGCGGGATCTTCGGCGACGGCGGCGGCAGCCAGCTGAGAACGCGATCCTGTACGAGCAGCTGACGCAGAGGTTCGGTCCCGAGCGCTACCGACCGCTCGCCGGGGCGGCCGGAGGCGCCCGGCCGCGCAAACCGCTCGCCAAGCGGCGCGAAGCGCAAGCGCCATCACCGACCACTCGGGGTTCGCGCACGTTCGCTGAGCTTCGACGACCCCAACGACCCCGAGGCGCCGACGACGGTACGCGGGCAAGTCGTTCCCCTACCAGACGCTTCCCGCGCCGAGCAAGGCGGCGCTGCGGACGATCGCGCTGCCCGACCGCGGCTCGGTCCAGTACGTGAACGACCTCGTCTCCGGCGGCACGGGCGGCGGTAGCACCGGGATCGTGCTCGGCGGCCGCCGGCGCCCGGGATGCACAGCCGGACCACCGGGCAGCGCCGTCGCGCTCGGACCGCAGGCCAACGCCGGCCCCGGGCTGCTCTCGTTCCCGCGCTCGATGTCCAACGCCCTGCTGGTCAGCGCCGCCACAGCGCCGAGCGGCCATCCGTCGACGGTGATGGGACCGCAGGTCGCGTACTTCACGCCCGAGATCCTGATGGAGGAGGACATCCACGGCCCGGGGGTCGATGCCGAGGGCGCGGCGTTCCCGGGCGTCAACCTGTACGTCGAGCTGGGCCATGGCCGCGACTACGCGTGGTCGGCGACCTCCGTCTGGCCAGAACATCATCGACACGTTCGCGGTGCCGCTGTGCAACCCGGTCGGCGGCAGGCCATCGATCAACTCCAACTACTACCTGCTCGCGCGGCCAGTGCGTGCAGATGGAGACGCTGACCCGCAGCGAGAGCTGGACGCCGAACCTCGCCGACCAGACGCCGTCGGGCTCGATCACGCTCCAGACCCAGCGCACGGCGTACGGGATCGTGATCGCGCGAGCGACGGATCCACGGGCAGGCCGGTGGCCTACACCAACCTGCGCTCGACCTACATGCACGAGCTCGACTCGGCGGTCGGCTTCTACCTGCTCAACGATCCCGAGCGCGATTCACAACCCCCAGGACTTCTTCAACGCCGCGTACAAGATCGAGTACACGTTCAACTGGTTCTACATCGACGACAAGCACATCGCGTACTTCAACTCGGGGCTCAACCCGGTGCGGGCGCCCGCACACCGACCCGCTGTTCCCGACCTGGTCGAGCTACTCCTGGCGCGGCTATCACCCGGCGCGCGCAGATGACGCCCGGCGAGCCTGACCGAGAGGCAGACCCCCGAGAGCGCGCACCCGCACGTGGTCGACCAGGCGTATTTGACCTAGCTGGAACAACAAGCAGGCCCCGGGCTACAACGACGCGCGCGACCGGCCAGGAGTTCTCCTCGGTCTACCGCTCGCAGCTGCTCGACAACAACATCAACCACTACCTCGCGGTCGATCACGGCAAGCTGACGCTCGCCGACCTGATCAACGCGATGGGCAACGCCGGGACCCAGGATCTGCGTGGCGTCGAGGTGCTGCCGTACGCGCTGCGGATCATCGGTCATCCGCGCGACCCGTCGCTCGCAGCCGCGGTGCCAGAGCTGCGGAACTGGGTGGCGAGCGGGGCGCACCGCATCAATCGCCAGCAGCCCGGCGCCTCGGGCGACTACGACCAGACCGACGCGGTGCGGATCATGGACGCCTGGTGGCCGTTGCTGGTCAAGGCCGAGTTGCAGCCCGTGCTCGGGTCGAAGCTGCTGGCCGAGGTCGAGGACGAGTTCCCGATCAACGACCAGCCCGGCCACGGCACCTCGGGCGCGCATCTCGGCTCCGCGTTGGGACGTCGGCTTCTACGGAATCGTGCAGAAGGACCTGCGTGCAGCGCTCCGCATGCGCGTCAATGGGTCGCTCAACCGCGTGTACTGCGGCAACGGGTCGCTGCAAGCGCTGCCGCGCCGCACTCGGAGTCCTCGCTGCGTCAGGCGATCGCGGAGTCCCCGCAGCAGGTCTATCCGGCCGACAAGGTCTGCGCCGCCGGCGACCAGATGTGCTCCGACTCGATCCAGTTCCGGGCGATCGGCGCCATCACCCAACCGCTGATCCCCTGGGTGAACCGGCCGACGTTCCAACAGGCCGACGAGCTCCTGGGGTACCGCCCGGGGTAGGCGGACGCCGTAGGCGAGGGCACCGACGAGCACCGGGCAGAATTATTCGAGCAGGTCTGGGGCGGCGTCTATACTCATCCGCCCACGCAAGCCGGACGCGTGCAGATCCCCGCCTATGCAGCGGGTTTTTTCGCGTCCAGAACCAGGAAACCACCGCACGAACGCTATGCCCAAGGACGTCATTCTCACACCAGAAGGGCTGGCCAACCTCAAGGCCGAGCTGGACGAGCTGACCACCCGCCGACGCCGTGAGGTCGCGGCGCGAATCAAGGAGGCGCGGGAGTTCGGCGACATCTCCGAGAACGCCGAGTACGACGACGCCAAGAACGAGCAGGCGATGCTCGAGGCGCGGATCGCCTCGCTCGAGGAGAAGCTCCGCTCCGCGCAGGTGATCGACGCGTCCGACCTGCGGACCGACGTCGTCGGCGTCGGCTCGGTCGTCCACGTCAAGGACGAGGCGGGCAAGTCCGTGAAGTACACGATCGTCGGGTCCGCCGAGGCGAGCCCCGCCGAGATGAAGCTTTCAAACGAATCGCCTGTCGGCAAGGCGTTGCTGGGACACAAGCGCGGTGAGGAGATCACGATCTCCACGCCGAAGGGCCAGCGCAAGCTGAAGATCACGAAAATCGACGTCGCAAGGTAGGCCCCGTGGGCGAGTCCGAAGACTCCCCTTCGGAGGACGTCTTCGCCGTCAGGCGCCGCAAGCTCGAGTCGCTCCGTGACGCCGGCATAGAGCCGTTTCCGTACGAGTTCGACGGCGTCGAGCCGATCGCCAGGGTGCGCAGCCAGCACGAAGGGCTGCAGGCCGGCGAGGAGACCGACGCCCACCACCGGGTGGCGGGGAGGATCGCCGCGCGCCGCGGCCAGGGTGGCATGGCGTTCCTCGATCTCGTCGACCGCTCGGGTCGGATCCAGCTCCAGGCACGCCGTGACGACCTCGGTGCCCAGGGCATGGAGCAACTGCTGGAGCTCGATCTCGGCGACGTGATCGGCGTCGACGGCGTGGCGTTCGCCACCCGCCGCGGCGAGCTGACGCTCCGGATCGAGGGCTTCGAGCTGCTCGCCAAGTCGTTGCGCCCGCTACCGGAGAAGCGCCACGGGCTGCGTGACGTCGAGACGCGCTTTCGCCACCGCGAGCTCGATCTGATCGCCAACGAGGAGGTGCGCGAGCTGTTCGTCACGCGCGCGCGGGTGATCGCGGCGATCCGGCGGTTCCTTGACGCAGAGGGGTTCGTCGAGGTCGAGACGCCTGTGCTGCAGCCGTTGTATGGGGGCGCGGCGGCGCGGCCCTTCATCACCCACCACAACGCGCTGGACCGCACGCTGTATCTGCGGATCGCGACCGAGCTGTACCTCAAGCGGCTGATTGTCGGCGGCCTCGAGCGCGTGTACGAGATCGGGAAGGACTTCCGCAACGAGGGGATCGACTCGACCCACAACCCCGAGTTCACGATGCTCGAGTGGTACGAGGCCTACGCCGACTACGAGGACATCGCCAACAGGGCCGAGCGGCTCGTGGCGTACGTCGCCGACGAGATCGGCTACGACGGGCCACTCGACTTCGCGCCGCCGTGGCGCCGAGAGACGCTGGCCGGCGCGATCCTCGCCCGGACCGGGATCGACATCCTCAGGGCGCGCGGCCGCGACGCGCTGGCCGCCGAGATGGAGTCCCGCAGGCTGATGGTGCCGGAGGGCGAGACTTGGCCGCAGCTGGTCGACGAGCTGCTCTCAAAGCACGTCGAGTCGACGCTGATCGAGCCCACCTTCATCTTCGACTACCCGATCGAGCTCTCGCCGTTCGCCAAGCGCCACCGCTCCGAGGAGGGGCTGGCCGAGCGCTTCGAGGCGTTCGCCGGCGGAATTGAGATCGCCAACGCGTTCTCCGAGCTCAACGACCCCGATGAGCAGCGCCGGCGGTTCGAGCAGCAGCGGGCGTTGGCGGTCGCCGGCGACGAGGAGGCCCAGCCCTACGACGAGGCATTCATCCAGGCGCTGGAGTACGGGATGCCCCCGACGGGCGGGATCGGGATCGGGATCGACCGGCTCGTGATGCTGATGACCGGCCGGCACTCGATCCGCGAGGTCGTGCTGTTCCCGGCGATGCGCGACTAGAAGCCATCGCTGGCGGATCCAACGCCCACCGCCCTGCGGGGTCGTGGGATAAAAG
The DNA here is from genome assembly GCA_963826395.1 of uncultured Solirubrobacterales bacterium. Lineage (GTDB taxonomy): Bacteria > Actinomycetota > Thermoleophilia > Solirubrobacterales > Solirubrobacteraceae > Palsa-465. Next base: position 306,586 of record CAWGWP010000005.1, read on the forward strand.
TCTTGCTATGTGCAGCAAATCGCCCGGGACCCCGCCCGCGGACGGCAAATCGGAGCCGTTACCAGGGCGTGATCAGCCGCACTTTGGGGACTGTCGACCGCAGGAGGGCTCCAGAGCTGTTGGTAGACTGCCCTATGGCGACTACGAGACCGTCTTCGCTCATGAACACCGGCGATCTGACCGACTACATGGGTAGAACGGGTCCGTCGGCGTCCCCGCGAGTCGGGTCACGGCCGGGGGGCTCCGGCAGGCAGATGGAGAAGCCGGAAGAGAACGTTGGCGGCCTTCGTATAGTCGTACGACGAACGGAAGTACTCGCCCCGTCCTGAGAGAAGAGCCATGTTCGAGCGATTTACAGAACGAGCCCGCCAGGTTGTCGTGTTGGCGCAAGAAGAGGCGCGCACGCTCAAGCACAACTACATCGGAACCGAGCACATCCTGCTTGGCCTTCTCCGCGAAGAGGAGGGTCTGGCAGCCCGCGTGCTCGAGTCACTCGACATCACGGTCGAGCGTGTCCGCGCGCAGGTCGTTCGGATCGTCGGCTCCGGCGAGGAGGTCACCTCCGGCCAGATCCCGTTCACGCCGCGGGCCAAGAAGGTGCTCGAGCTGGCGCTGCGGGAAGCGCTGAGCCTCGGCCACAACTACATCGGAACCGAGCACATCCTGCTCGGCCTGGTCCGTGAGAACGAAGGCGTCGCCGCGCGCATCCTGCTCGACTTCGACGCCGACTCCGAGAAGATCCGCAACGAGGTCATCCGGATGCTCTCCGGCCCCGGCGGCCGCCAGCGCTCAGGCGGATCCGGCGCCGGTGGCGCTGCCGCCGCGACCGAGGGCAAGAAGTCTTCAAAGCTGCTCGACCAGTTCGGGCGCAACCTCACCAAGCTCGCGGCCGAGAGCAAGCTCGACCCGGTCGTCGGCCGGGAGACCGAGATCGAGCGGATCATGCAGATCCTCTCGCGGCGCACAAAGAACAACCCCGTGCTCGTGGGCGAGCCCGGCGTCGGCAAGACCGCCGTGGTCGAGGGCCTCGCACAGCGGATCACCAACGGCGACGTTCCCGAGCTGCTGAAGGGCAAGCAGATCTACACGCTCGACCTGGCCGCCCTGGTCGCCGGTTCCAAGTACCGGGGCGAGTTCGAGGAGCGCCTCAAGAAGGTGATGAAGGAGATCACCCAGCGCGGCGACATCATCCTGTTCATCGACGAGCTGCACAACCTCGTCGGCGCAGGCGCCGCCGAGGGCGCGATCGACGCCGCCTCGATCTTGAAGCCTGCGCTCGCCCGCGGCGAGCTGCAGACGATCGGCGCGACCACGCTCGAGGAGTACCGCAAGTACCTCGAGCGCGACTCGGCGCTCGAGCGGCGCTTCCAGAAGATCACCGTGGACCAGCCGTCGACCGAGGAAACGGTGCAGATCCTAAAGGGTCTGCGTGACCGCTACGAGCAGCACCACAAGGTTCAGATCACCGACGAGGCGCTCGAGGCGGCGGCCGAGCTGGCTGACCGCTACATCTCCGATCGGTTCCTGCCCGACAAGGCGATCGACCTGATCGACGAGGCGGCGTCGCGGATGCGGATCAAGTCGATGACCTCCCCGCCCGTATACCGCGAGCTCGAGGACGAGATCGAGGAGACGCGCCGGGCCAAGGAGGAGGCGATCGAGAACCAGGAGTTCGAGAAGGCGGCCAACCTGCGCGACAAGGAGCGGCGCCTCTCGCAGAAGAAGCGCGAGCTCACCGAGCAGTGGGAGGCCGGCGAGACCACCGAACGTCCCGCGATCGGCGAGGAGGAGATCGCCGACATCGTCTCGATGTGGACCGGGATCCCGGTGTTCAAGCTGACCGAGGCCGAGACCGCGAAGCTGATGCGGATGGAGGACGAGCTCCATAAGCGCGTGATCGGGCAGCACCCCGCGATCGAGGTCGTCTCGAAGGCGATCCGGCGCTCGCGTGCGGGGCTCAAGGATCCCAAGCGCCCGACCGGGTCGTTCATCTTCCTCGGGCCGTCGGGCGTCGGCAAGACCGAGCTGGCGCGGACGCTCGCCGAGTTCCTGTTCGGCGACGAGGACACGATGATCCGGATCGACATGTCCGAGTACATGGAGAAGCACGCGGTCTCGCGGCTCGTCGGCTCGCCCCCTGGGTACATCGGCTACGACGAGGGCGGCCAGCTGACCGAGGCGGTGCGGCGTAAGCCCTACAGCGTGCTGCTGCTCGACGAGATCGAGAAGGCCCACCCGGACGTCTTCAACATCCTCCTTCAGATCCTGGAGGACGGAAGGCTGACCGACGCCCAGGGCCGGACCGTCGACTTCCGTCACTGCATCGTGATCATGACCTCGAACATCGGGGCCTCGGAGATCGCGCGGAACACGCCGCTCGGGTTCGCCGTCTCAGACGACGAGACCGGAATCACCTACGACGACATGAAGAACCGGATCATGGGCGAGCTGAAGAAGGTCTTCAGGCCCGAGTTCCTGAACCGGATCGACGAGGTGATCGTCTTCCACAAGCTCTCCAAGAACGAGATCAAGGAGATCGTCGATCTCCTGCTCACTCGGATTCGCGAGTCGATGGCCGAGCGCGAGCTCCAGCTCGAGCTCTCGGACGGCGCCAAGGACCTGCTCGTCGACAAGGGTTGGGACCCCTCCATGGGGGCCCGGCCGCTGCGGCGCGCGATCCAGCGCTACGTGGAGGATCCGCTTGCGGACTTCGTCCTGCGCTCGCAGGTGCCCGAGGGTTCGACCGTGATGGTCGACACGCCCGACGGCGAGAGCGCGAACAGTGACGAGCCTGGGGTCAAGCTGACCGTGATCGAGCCCAAGCCCCAGCCGACTCCGGTCGGAGTCGGCGCCGAGGGCGGGTCGAGCGAGGGCGGCGACGACGCGAGCGATGCGCCGCCGGACCCGGCCGACACGTCATCCGAGGCTGAGTAGCGGATAAACGCAGACGCCGGTGGCGGCCGTTGCGGTCGCCGCCGTCGTTTGCCGCGGCGGCCGTCAGACGCCCGGCCGGCCGCTCCTCGGTCGCCAGTGCTCGGGCAGCTCAGGGTGCTCGAGGAACACGATGTGGTCGTCGGTGCCGGACTCGGCAACCGCATCCCAAACTCGGGTGAGCGCGTCCTCCAGATCCTCGGCCTCGAGCGTGATATCGAACACGCCGGTTTCTTCGTCCGCCTCGCCGACCTCGGCGTCGGGTGGGAGCGCCGCCGCGAGCTGAGCGCGGGCCTCCTGGTCGCGTGGGCTATCGAAGTGAAGCATCAGCATCTCGATCGTGAATCGCTCGCGCACCGCCTCTGTCTATCACGCGCGAGCGCTGAGCTGATCCGCTGTGGCGGCTGTCGACCGGGCGTCGGGTCGCGGACCGTGCCTCAGGTTGCCAGAGCGCTTCGGCGAGGTACGATCGGGCCGTGCTAAGAGCGGCACGACACCTGACGCTACTCGTCGTGGTGGGCGCCACGCTCGGTCTGCCGATGTACGCCGCGGCGCGGACCGAGACCGCCGCGACGATCTTCCAGGCGTTCTCCCCCGCCGGTATACCGAGGATCCACACGCGGTCAGCGTCCGGCTATTGCTACACCGGATCGCTGACGATCAACCGGAGCGATGCGTGGCGATGCTTCGTGGGGAACTATCTCTACGACCCGTGCTTCAGCTCCCCGCGGGCGGGCGGGGTGGTGATCTGCCCAAACCTGCAAGTCAACGGCGGCACTGAGATCCGGCTCACGAAATCGTTGCCGTTCGGCCAGGCCGACCCTGGCGGCCCGTCACTGAGGGACCAGCCATGGAACATCCAGCTCACCAACGGCAGGCACTTCGCGTTCTCCAGCGGTGCGAGCGACGTAGTTCACGGCGTGCGGCTCAACTACTTCTGCGGGGTGGGCTGCAACTATGGGCTATGGGGGTACCCGCGACGGCGTTTCCAGCCATGGACGATCCTTATCGGCCCATTCAACGCGACCGCCTTGCACGCTCGTCGAGCGATCCGCCACGTTTGGATGTAGGGGCCGACCGATGCCCGCTTCTAAGCCATACGGCGATGGCGCGCCGCCCGAGGTGTGAAGGAACTGCCGCAGCGGTCACAGTTCCCCTTCAAGGCCGTGGCTCCGTCGGCACCGAGCCCTATCGTGGCCTTCAATGCCACGACCCAACTCGATCTTCGCCTGCTCGGCCTGCGGGCATCAGAGCCCGCGCTGGGAGGGCCGCTGCCCGGGCTGCGGCGAGTGGAACACGCTTGTCGAGGAGGCACGCCCGCGGAGCGCCGCTGAGCGAGGCCGCGCCAGCCGCGGGGGGAGCGGCGCCGGGCGAAAGCCGGTCGTGCTCGCGGACGTCAAGGCCACCGAGCACGCGCGGCTGGGCACGGGCATCGGCGAGCTCGACACGGTCCTCGGCGGGGGGCTCGTGCCCGGTTCGCTCGTGCTGATCGGCGGGGCGCCCGGGATCGGGAAGTCGACGCTCACGACGATGGCGCTCGCGAACCTGCTCGGATCAGGTAGCAGGACGCTCTACATCTCCGCCGAGGAGTCCGCGGCGCAGGTGCGGATGCGCGCCGAGCGGCTGAACGGCGAGTCTGCGCTGAGGATCCCCGTGGTCGCGGAGACCGACCTCCACGCCGTGCTCGCGACGCTCGAGCACGAGCGCCCCGAGGTGTGCGTGATCGACTCGGTGCAAGCGCTTCACAGCACCGAGCTGACGAGCGCGGCGGGCTCGGTCGCGCAGGTGCGCGAGGTCGCCGGTGAGGTGATGCGCGTCGCCAAGTCGCTCGAGATCGCGGTGCTGCTGGTCGGCCACGTTACCAAGGAGGGGAACCTCGCGGGGCCCCGCGTGCTCGAGCACCTGGTCGACTGCGTGCTGCAGTTCGAGGGCGAACGCGAGCGCACGTATCGGACGGTGCGCGCGGTCAAGAATCGCTTCGGCTCGACCAACGAAGCCGGGGTGTTCGAGATGCGCGATGACGGGTTGGTCGAAGTGCTCGACGCCTCGGCGCGATTCGTCGCAGAGGCGACGCGCGCGCCCGGAAGCGTCGTCCTGTGTGCGATGGAGGGCTCGCGGCCGTTACTGGTCGAGGTGCAGGCGCTGGTCTCGCCGTCCGAGCTCGTTCCGCCGCGACGAGTGGTCGCTGGGCTCGACCGCAATCGGCTCGCGCTTGTGCTCGCGGTGCTCGGGCGCCACGCCGGGATCGGGCTCGGCGCCGCCGACGTGTTCGTCAACGTCGTCGGCGGCGTGCGCGTCGACGAGCCGGGCGCCGACCTAGCCGTCGCGCTGGCCGTAGCCAGCGCGGCGAAGAACGTGGCGCTCGGCGGTGGGGACGGACCGCTTGCGTGCTTCGGGGAGCTGGGCCTCACCGGCGAGCTGAGGACCGTCGCCCATGCGGAGCGCCGGCTTGCCGAGGCGGGGAAGTTCGGCCTTGCCTCGGTCGTGGAGCCGGGTGCGCACGCGACTCTGCGTTGCGCTCTCCAGTGCGCGCTTGGCGCGGGCCACACCAGAAAGCTGGCGGCTTAGCCGCATGTGAGCGCGATCGCCTCGCACCTGACGGCGAAATACGTCAAACGCGCCGGGGCGCGAGAAGTAATCACGAGGTAAAATCGGATTTCATGCCGCCGCGTTCCGGTGAAGAGCTCAAAGAGGAGCTCGAGTCGCGACAGGACTCCCGGATCGTAAGGGCGTTGGAAATGGTCGCGCCCGGGACCGCGCTTCGGGAGGGAGTCGACAACATCCTCCACGCACGAACCGGCGGGCTGATCGTGATCGGGGACGCGGAAGAGCTCGCGTTCCTGTTCTCCGGCGGCATCAAGCTCGAGCTCGACTACTCGCCGGAGCTGATGTATGAGCTGGCGAAGATGGACGGCGCGATCGTGCTGAGCGCGAACGCGACGAAGATCGCGCACGCAAACGTCCAGCTGACTCCAGACCCCACGATCCTCACGCTCGAGACCGGCACCCGGCACCGCACCGCCGAGCGCGTGTCGAAGCAGACGGACGCGGTCGTGGTCGCGATCTCGGAGCGCCGCGAGGTCGTCTCGCTGTACGTGGACGGCCTCAAGTACATCCTTGAGGACATCCCGGTTGTGCTGGCGAAGGCGAATCAGGCGCTCGCCACGCTCGACAAGTACCGCAGCCGCCTGGACCAGGTGTCCACGCGCCTGACCGCGCTGGAGTTCGAAGGCGGGGCGACGCTCCACGACGTCCTCACGGTCCTACAGCGTGCCGAGCTGGTGACGAGGATGGCCGTCGAGATCGAGCGATACATCGTCGAGCTCGGAACCGAGGGGCGCCTGATCGAGATGCAGCTCGATGAGACGATGGTCGGCGTCTCGGCCGACAAGGCCGCGCTCGTGCACGACTACCTGATCGAGGACACGGACGACGGCTTCGCGATGGCGATCGATCAGCTCGTGCGCCTGCCCCATCAAGATCTTCTCGACTTCGGTCGCCTCGCCGAGCTGCTCGGCCACGACCGCAAACTCAATACCCTCGACTACCCCGTGTCTCCGCGCGGATTCCGCATCCTCGGCCGCATCCCACGGCTGCCAAGGCTCGTGGTCCAGCGGATCGTCGACGAGTTCGGGGGACTCGAGGAACTGCTCGCCGCAACAGACGGGGAGCTGGAGACCGTCGACGGAGTCGGCGAGATCCGGGCGAAGGACATCCGCGAGGGCCTTCGCCGGCAGCAGGAGATCAACCTGGTTGATCGGTACTTGCAGACGTAGTCGCAAACCGCCCCGCGGGAGCGTCGCCCCGCCAGGCTGGACAGAGGAGGACACCATCACAGAACCTATGGAAGAGCACCTGGAAGACCTCGACACCGAGCCGCTTCCGCACATCGAGTTCGAGGTCGGGGACAACGTGGTGTACCCACATCACGGCGCCGGCAAGGTGATCCGCAAGGAGAAGAAGGACGTTCTGGGGGAGCGTCGCGAGTACCTGACGATCAAGATCCTGCACAACGACATGACAGTCATGGTTCCGACCGAGAACGCGGCGATCGCCGGGCTCCGGCGCGTTATCGATGACGCGACCGTCAAGAAGGTCCAGGCTGTGTTGCAGGATGAATGCTCGGAGATGCCAAAGAACTGGAATCGCCGGTTCAAGCACAACCGCGACAAGATCAAGACCGGTGACATCTACGAGCTCGCCGAGGTCGTGCGAAACCTGGCGCTCCGCGAGGCCGAGAAGGGCCTCTCGACCGGCGAAAAGCAGATGTTCACTCGAGCCAAGCGGATCCTCGCGTCCGAGCTGATGTACGCGCTCGAGATGGACGAGGACGGCATCGAGGAGCACATCCACGGGCTGCTCGGTACCACGCCGAACGGAAACGGCGGCCGCAAGATGGCGGTCGCGGCCAAGTAGGCTGCCCAAGCGCAAGATGGCGGTCGCGTTGATCGTGGCCGCGGGTCGTGGCGAGCGCCTTGGATCCGGCCGGCCCAAGGCGCTCGTTTCGCTTGCGGGGAAGCCGATGCTCGAATGGAGTGTCGGCGCGCTGCAGGCTGTCCCCTCGGTCGAGCGGATCGTGATCGCGTTGCCACTCGGCGAGCTCGACGCCGCGCCCGAGGGGACGATGGCCGTCGCCGGCGGCGAGGTCCGCTCGCAGTCGGTCCGCGAGGCGCTGGCCGCCAGCGGCGAGGGTGATCCGGTGATCGTCCACGACGCGGCGCGACCGCTCGCCGCCGCCGGGCTGTTCGAGCGCGCCCTGGCGCAGCTCGAGTCATCTGACGCGGACGCGGTGATTGCGGCGACCCCCGTCCCGGACACGATCAAGGAGGTCGGCGACGACGGGCGCACGGTCGGCCGGACACTCGATCGCGCGCGGCTTTGGGCGGTGCAGACGCCGCAGGTGTTCGTGCGAAGCTCCCTCGAGCGAGTGCTTGCCGGAGCCTCCGATGAGCTCCTCGCGGTAGCCACCGACGACGCTTGGCTGATCGAGCAGGCGGGCGGGACCGTCGAGGTCATCGACGGCGGAGCGGAGAACCTGAAGGTCACCACGGCGACCGATCTTCGGCTCGCGGAGTTGCTCCTCGCCGAGCGACGGTCGTGACTCCGGACCACGGATTGATAGGTTCGCGCCATCAACCGACCAGAAGGGGGACACATGCACGCAGTCGTCGTTGAAGTCACCATCAACGATCCGCAAGCCGCCACCGCGCAGCTCAGAGATCAGGTTGTACCCCAGGTCTCGCAGGCCCCCGGGTTCGTGGCCGGCTACTGGGTCAGGCTCCCCGGAGGCACGGGCAGATCGATCGTCGTTTTCGACTCCGAGGAGAACGCGCAAGTCGCCGCGGAGCGGGCCAGGGGGATGGGAGAGTTCGTGACCTTCAACAGCGTCGAGGTGGGCGAGGTCGTGGCGAGCGCCTGAGGCGGTTGGTGGGAGACACGAGAACCGGAATCGGCTACGACTGCCACCGCTTCGCCACCGGCCGTCCGCTCGTGCTCGGCGGGGTGGAGATCGAGCACGAGCGGGGACTGGAGGGTCACTCCGACGCCGACGTGCTGACCCACGCGATCATCGATGCCCTGCTGGGGGCGGCGGCGCTCGGGGACATCGGGGAGCACTTCCCCGACACGGACGAGCGCTACCGGGACGCCGACTCGCTGGAGCTCCTGCGCGCCACGGTGGTGGTGCTTGGCCAGAGCGGGTTCACGGTGGAGCACGTCGACGCGACGGTCGTGATCGAGCGCCCAGCGGTCGCGCCGCACCGGGAGCGGATCCGGGAAGCGCTCTCGGATGTGCTCGGCATCGGTTTCGAGCACGTCAGCATCAAGGCGACGCGCGGTGAGGGAATCGGGTTCGTGGGGCGGGAGGAGGGGGCCGCTGTCCTGGCGATCGCTACGGTGAGCGCATAGGTCGCCGCCGAGGACGGTCACGTCTGGGTGGGTTCATGCCGAGCGGTGCTCGGATCCGGGTCGCCAACCGCGGTGACGCTGCGGCCCGGACGATTGCAAGCCGTCCACCGCACGCTCGGTTGCTAAAGAATCCATCCCAAGCGCCGATAACAGATGCGTCGACAAAGGCAAACCCGTCGTGAGGCGGGGACGCAAAGCTAGGGGTCTCTCCGAGACAGCCCGGCCGCCGACCTCCTAGGGGCAAATCATGACAAGGAGGTCAGATGCCATACGTAATAAATTGGCCGCCGGCTAAGCGAGTCGGCGCCCGCGTAGCCGCGCTCGCGCTGTCCGGTTTGTTCGTCGCGGCCGCAACCGGCGTCCTGGCAGCGCCAGCGCTCGCCGACGCCACGTCGTGCTCGACCCCGACGCTGACCCAGCCGTTCCTCAGCTCGGGCGACTCGAACTGGTACGCGCTCGGGGCCGGCGAATCCGCCGACGGGTTCGACGGCACCGGATGGACGCTTGAGGGCGGTGCGAGCATCGTCTCGACGGAGCTTGCCGACGGCAGCACGGGCAACGTCCTGGACATGCCGGGCCGGTCGATCGCGATCGGCCCGCCGATGTGCGTCGAGTCCACTTACCAGACGGCTCGGGCCATGATCCGAGGTCTCTCGGGCCACGGCCACGTGCTGCTCGCGGTCCTCTACCAGGATCCCGCAACGGGCGACTGGGGTCCCCCCCAGCGAGGCGGTGTGATTCGTCACTCCAGCCCAGACTGGACGCTGTCAAACACGCTGAAGCTGCCGTCGAGCAACGTCTCGGGCTGGCAGATGGCGCGGTTCGTCTTCGCCTCGGCCGGCTGGTCCGGTGAGTCGCAGCTCTACGACTTCTATGTCGACCCTTACTTCAAGGGCTGAGCTGCAGGGCAGCGCGCTCGACGACGTGCGGTCGACCGATCCGGTCGACCGCCTGATGGAGGAGTCGTGGACCAAGCGTACGGAGGGAGCGAGCCCCCGCGAGCTGCTCGTCGAGCTTGCCGCGGCGGTGCTGTTCCTCGCTGCGGCGATTCCACTGGCGTTGCCGGCGCTGTCGGCGCATGAAGTGCACGCGGGACCGGCGCTCCTGCTCGTCGGGCTGTACGCGCTCGTCTCAGCGACGATCAGGTTCCCGGTGGGTGCGGGGTATGCGGTGCCCTCCTACCTGGTGCTCGTCCCGATGCTGTTGCTGCTTCCGCCCGAGGTCGTGCCGCTGCTGACGGCGGCCGCGCTGACGGCGGCGAGCGTCGGGCGATGGGTGGCTCGCCGGATCTCCGCCAGCTACATCTTGTTCTCGGTGCCGAACGCCTGGCACGCTCTGGGCCCGGCGCTGGTGCTGGTCGTCGCCGGCCGTCTCCACGGGGGTTTCAGTACCGCGGCGATCTACGTCGCCGCGTTCGTCGTGGCGGGCGTCGTCGACATTGCGGTCTCGACCGTGCGTGAAGCGGCCGCCCTGGCGGTCGCTCCAAGATTGCAGCTGAGGGTGGCGCTGTCGGTCTGGTTGATCGACGCATGCATCGCGCCGCTCGGCCTGCTCGTGGCGCAGGTTGCACGACACGACGACCTCGCGCTGCTGGCCGTGCTCCCGATCGGGGGGCTGCTGATGCTGCTCGAACGTGACCGCAGCGTGCGGATTGCCCAGGCTCAGCTCCGGCTCGAGCTGGTCGGGCGGGAACGAACCCGCCTGCAGGCGGCGGTGCGCCGTCTCGGCGACGCGTTTGCGGCAAAGCTCGATCTACCGGCGCTCACGAGCATCATGCTGGGCGGCTCGATCGACGCGCTTGACGCAGACGCGGGCCTTCTCTCGCTCGAGCTCCCGAACCGTCCGCCGCTGGTGGAGGCGCTCGGCGAGCCACACTTTGCGCCGCTGCTACGCAGCGCCGGGCGGCTGGCGCAAAGGACCCAGCGCCCGCAGCAGATGGAGCTGGGCGGAGTCTGGGCCATGGCCCTGCCGTTCGGCCCCTCGACCGACGCTCTGGGGAAGCGAGGCGCGCTGACGGTGGCGCGACACGCGCGCGAGTTTCGGCCCGACGAGCAGGAGCTGATCGCGGGGCTGATCGAGCGCGCGCACTCAGCCGTGTTCGAGATCCTGGCGCACGAGGCGCTCCGCGAGCAGGTCCTCACCGACTCGCTGACGGGCCTGGGCAACCGCCGCAAGCTCGCGGCCGACCTCACCGAGCTACTCGCGACCGCATCGACGTCGCCGTCTGAGCCGCTCGTGCTGATGCTGTTCGATCTCGACGGCTTCAAGGCGTACAACGACACGTTCGGCCACCCCGCCGGAGACGCGGTTCTGGCCCGCCTCGGCGGCAAGCTCGCCACGGTCGTGGGACCCCGGGGGGCGGCGTACAGGCTTGGGGGTGACGAGTTCTGCGCGCTGTTGCCGGTGCAGGCAAACGAGCTCCACGGCGCAGTGGCCTCCGCTGCCGGTGCCCTCGAGGAGCGGGGGGAGACGTTCTCAATTCACGCATCGTGCGGCGCGGTGCTGCTGCCGTATGAGGCGACCACGCCGGACTTCGCGTTGCAGCTCGCCGATCAGCGCATGTACAGGCAGAAGCAGGTCCGCCCGCTCGCCGCCCGCGAGCAGACCCGGGACGTGCTGGTACGAATCATGCACACCAAGCAGCCGGAACTTCATCTGCACTCGAGCGACGTGTCGAGGATGGCCGTGGCTGTGGGCCGGCACTTCGGGATGAACGCCGAGCAGGTCGACGAGCTGGCGCGGGCCGCGGAGCTCCACGACATCGGCAAGGTGGGGATCCCCGACGCGATCCTCGACAAGCCCGGGGCCCTCGATCCGAACGAGTGGGAGTTCATCCGCCAGCACACCATTCTGGGCGAGCGGATCCTCAATGCCGCGGCGGCCCTCCGCCCGGTCGCGGCGATCGTGCGCGCGAGTCACGAGCGCTGGGATGGGCGCGGCTACCCGGATCGTCTCCAGGGGGAGGAGATTCCGCTGGCGGCCAGGATCGTCGCGGTCTGCGATGCCTACGACGCGATGACCACCGACCGCTGCTACCGCAAGTCCCAGTGCCCCGATGTTGCGCGTGAGGAGCTCCGCCGCGAGGCTGGACACCAGTTTGACCCGGAGGTGGTCGAGGCGTTCTTGTCGCTGCTGGATGAGCCGCTTGACGCGGTCGCGCGCGCCGACCGCGGCGAGCGGGCGTACCGCCACGCCGGCGAGCTCGCCGACCGCCTGCTAGAGGTGCTGGAGCAGCGCTGAGGATCAGCACCGGCGGTCGATCGTCGCCGGTCCCGTAGGCGGCCGGGCGCGCGCCCGCTAGGGGCAGACGCGTAGATCTCGCTGCACCTGCCGCGGGATCCGCGCGAGCGGGCACGCGTGGGCGCTGCCCTCGAACAGAACCTTCCAGCGGTTGCCCGTGCGCTTGAGCACGTTTGTTCCGTTGAAAGCCCAGCGCACGCAGGCCTTCGAGGTTGGGGGTCGGACGGTCGCGTAGCGGTGGTCAGAGGCCGCGAGCCGGACCGTCAGGCAGTGCCAGCCGGCGCGCGGTGCGCCGAACGCCTTGAGGATCGCGGTCCGCTGGGCCGCGCTCGGGGCGACCGTCCCGGTCCCGGTGGCCACCGCGCTGGCCGGGACGGCGACGCAGGCACCGCTCACGGCAACCGCCAGGACCAACCGTTTGACGACGCTCAAGCTCCCCTCCGATCGTCCGACCGTGACCCGGAGGATTGTAAGCCGACGTGGGGTGCGGTCCCCGCCCGCCTACGCCTGGCGGTTCACGATCGCCAGCCCCTCGAGCGGCAGAACGCCGGCGAGCACTCGGATCGCCAGCCGGTGGCGACCGGGCGCAAGCGCGAACCCACCGAGGACCTGGCGTGCGTGCGGGCGTGCCGAGCGCAGGCTGATCGTGCGCGAGCGGCCGTCGACGGTGACCCGAGCGCGACCGCCCTGGGGCCAGCGGTCCCCGATCAGCTGAACCGTGGCGCCGCGGTACGACAGGGTGAGGGTCGCGCGCGGTGACCCCAGCAGCGCGTGGCCGTCCCACGCGTCGCGGACCTGCACCGGGCGCCATCGGCCGTGATAGCTCGCTCCTGGCACGCGAGCGTCCGTCGGGAACACGGTGGTCGCAATCGACCATCCGCTGGTGAGCCCACTCGGTGCGATCGCCCTAACGCGGAACTGGTAGGTCGATCCGTGGCCTCCGCTGAACGCGAGCGTGTGGCGGGTGGTCGCGTCGAGTAGCGTCTGCCAGCCGTGGCCGCCCGCGCTCGTCTGCTCGGCTTGCACGGTGAACGCGCTGAGGTCGGGTCCGGCGGCGCCCCAGCTGACCGCCACCTTCGGGCGCGTGCCATCGCTGGAGGCCAGCGGCGGCGCGCGCAGGTGTGCGACCGGGGGCGCCCCGCAGTTCCGGTTGAAGACATCCGCCCCGAGCGACCGCTCACCGGGAAGCTGCGCGTAGCCGAGATGCGAGAGGCCGAACACGTCCTCGACGCTGCGCAGCAGGGTGTAGTGGTTGTAGGGCTGTGTGGACACGGTCCCCGGCCTGATGCACGGCGACAGCAGCACCGCGCCGGTGTCGCCGCCCCCCGGGCCGTTGATGCCCGGCGACGGGCTGTTCGGCCCGGCAATCTCGCCGCAGCACGAGCTCGAGTCGCTGGTCGAAGCCTCGTCGAAGACGATCGCGAGCAGCCCGTTCTCGGCCTTGAAGGCGGGCGAGCCCGTGATCGCCGGGACCCACTGCTCCAGGAATTGGTCGATCCCCGCGAATCCACCGGGGCGGCTCGGGTCGGCGCACGTGGCGTCGTGGCCGTCGCCGCACAGGTCGGGAGTGATGAACACGTAGTTGGGCGTGCTCGCCGCGGACGCGAGATCCTGCGGCAGCATGTTCAGGTTCACGACGTGGCTGTCGCACAGCGTGGTGTCGTCGATGATCGAGTGGAAGTAGACGAACGGGTTGTGGCGAGTGGCGTACTGATCGGTCGCACTCGCGCTCTGCGTTCCGTCCTGCTGGTTGATCCCGGGGTGCGCGCACACCGCGGGCTCGCGGCTCGGATCGGCGCCCATGCTCTGGTTGTAATCGCGCCAGGTCAGGCCGGCGGCGTCCAGCTGGTCGGCGATCGTCTTCACGTCGGAGGGAAAAACGCAGCCGCTGCCCGTGGCCTGCCCGTAGGCCCCGATCGTGTCGGGCTCGAAGTTGTCGAAAAACACGCAATCGCCCTGGTTCTGGGGGTTCGGCGCCTGCCCCGAGATCAGCGAGATGTAGTTGTCGTTGCTCTCGTGGCCGGTGCCGTAGTAGTGCGGCAGGTAGGCGCCCCGGCTGGTGAGTGTCCTGGCCAGGTACGGCGCGGGCGAATTGGGCCCGAACGTCGTCGAGGCGGACTCGTTCTCCAGCACGATGATGAAGACATGCCGGATTGGGGGGAGGCCCGTGGCCGACGCGGTGCTCGGTACGAACGCCGCGAGCGCGGCGAACGCCGCGAGCACGAGCGCCCGCCTCACAGGGACACTCCCGGACCGCACGCCTTCAGCGCCGCGCGGCGGTCGGCTGCGACGGCTTGTTGCCGGCGACGCCGAGCGGCCGCAGACCGTGGTCGGCGCTTCCGGCGAGCGGTGTCGTAGCGGGCCGCGGAGCTCGTACAGGCGCGTGAGACGTCGACCTGCGTCGACTGGTCGCTCGCCCAGGTGCGAGCGTCAGCGTCATCGAGCCACACGCAGACCGTCTGGACGCCGTACGCCGTGGGCCTGCCCGACCCACGCGCGAGCGCGGCGTACGCCTGTCCGGTATTCGGCTGGGGACTGAGCTCTTCGTCGAGCAGCACCGTACCCGCCGTGTACGGGTATGCGCCCCCGCACTCCCCGGCGAGCTTCACGCGGACGCGGAGCGGCCCGCTGCGGTTGTCGAGTGCCCCGGGATCGGCGCTCACCGAGACGCTCAGGGCCAGCGGCGAACGCAGCCGCGCGACCGGGGCGACGGTGATCTTAAGGCGCACGGGCGTGAAGCTGTCCGCGCCGGCGAGACCGGCCGGGAGCGCCGCCGCGAGCGCCAGCCCGAACGCCGCCGCTCGGAGCGCGCCCCTCAAGGGCGCATCCCCAGCTTCGATGGGTGGCGGAAGATCGTCGCCGGGGTGGCCGGCCGGTACTTGAAGCCAAGCCGCTCCAGGTAGCCCGAGGTGAGCAGATTCTGGAGATCGTGCGGCTTGGGCCGCTTGGCCTGCTGCGCGCCGATCTGGGAGCCCGGGGGGGTCCCGATCACCGAGCCGTCGTCCACTCCGGCGCCGCCTGTGCTCACCGGCGAGGAGCCGCTGCACGCCGACGAGATCACGTCGGGCGGCGAGGGCAACCCGGGAGCGGGTCGCGGCTTTGACTCGAAGTCGAAGGCCGCGGCGATGTTGTTGGCGTACAAGTCGCGAGGGGTCAGCGGCGCCAGCGCGTAGCGGTAGCGGATCATCTTCAGGATCGACTCGAAGCCGTAGGTCGAGTGATCGACGTGCCCGCGGCGCGCATATGGCGAAACCACCACCGCGGGAATCCGGAAGCCCATCTGTCCGAAGTCCTTGTTGATGTCGGCGCTGGGTCGCAGGTCGGGCACGCGCGGCGGGACCACGTGGTCGAAGAACCCGCCCCACTCGTCGTACACGATGAACAGCGCACCGCGCGCGTACTGCGGGGATTCCATGAACGCGTGCACGATGTCGGCGACGAACGCCTGGCCGACGCGCACGTCCCCGTGCGGATGCTCGTCACCAGACGTGCCCTGGTCCTCGCCGTTGAAGGCCGGATCGACGAACGACAGCGCGGGGAGCGTCCCGGCGGCGGCCTGCTCGTAGTACTGCTGAACCTGGCTGGAGCGCGCGAGCCCGGCCTGGCCCCAGAACGACGAGACGGGCAGGTCCGTGTAGTAGTAGTGGTTCGCGACCCCCGCCCTCGATAGCGCGGCGAAGATCGTGGTGTCGGGAAAACCGCCCGACGCGGTCGGTAGCGAGTTGTCCACCATCCCGTAGGACTGCCCGGCGTGCATGTACTCGCGGTTGGGGTAGGTCGAGGAGAGGATCGAGCAGAAGAAACGATCAAATGCGGTGAACGCCTTCGCCACGTGGGGGGTGAACGGCAGGTCGGCCTCGGTGTAGTAGCCGATTGAGAAGACATCGCTCTGGGCGCGCAGGAATCCGTCCATGCGTCCTCCGTCGAGCTCGGTTCGGCCGCCCTGCCAGGAGTGGTCAGGGTCGAGGAACCCGCACCCCTGGTAGTTGTTCACGAGCCGGTGCGTGGCGTAGGTCTGGCCGTGGCCGTCGGCGTAGCGAAGCCCCGCCTGGCGTCCGTCGGCTCCTGGCAACCAGCCCAGGTAGTGGTCGAAGGACCGGTTCTCCATCATCAGCACGACGAACGTGTCGATCGGGAGGTTGCGCGGTGAGGGGAGCGCGACCTCCCGCTGGCGCCGGGCGGCCTGGGCGATGACGGTGTCCGGGTCGAGGGTCAGGCCGAGGCCGGCGGCGAGCCCGGCCGCGACGGCGGTCCGCTGCAGAAAGTCGCGCCGAGTTTGGTACGCGTCGGGGTGGAGCGCGGCAAAGCGCTCGGCTTCGAGTGGATCCTGGATATCCACGCGCGGCATCATAAGGCTGGTCCTCTTGCGCTCGTGCCGGTTGTGTTAACGAGCGGTGACCGGGCTGTGCGGACTCGGTGGGTCTACACGGACCGCGCTGACGCGCGCCGACGAGCGGCCGCCCGCTCGCGGACCTGCTCGTGCTCGATCATGCGCCCCAGCTGACTGAGCGTGCGCTTCAGGTGGCCCCGCACGGTGGGCGCGGCGACGCGCTCCGCGATCCACCCGGAACGCCCCGAGCCCGCGACTCCGTAGGCCATCCGAAGCTCGACCTTGGTGCGCCCCCCCGGAAGCTCGCGCAGCCGCCAGCGGCCGCGCTGATCGATGCCCAGCACCGAGGTCCAGGCAAACTCGCGTGGCTCGTCGAACTCGACCACCTCGATCAGGCCGCCGATCTCGGCGGCGCCCACCCGGAACAGGACGCGGTAGCGGGCACCAAGGCCGGTGCGGCGTTCGCCCTCGACCTCCCACCGGGTCACCCCGGACATGAAGCTGAGTACACGCTCGGGGTCCGCGACGAACTCCCATACCCGGTCGATCGGCGCGATCACTCTGGCGCTTGCGTCGACCCTCACCCGAGCACCGGCAGCCGACGCTCGGAGGCGAGGGCGTCGAGGGTGTCCTGCATCAGTCTGATCAGGTGGTCGTAGACGTCGTCGAGGTCCGGGTCGGGGCCGAACTCCTCACGGAGGTCGATCGCCGGGAGCGTCTCGATCGTGAGCTTCGCCGGCAGCGGGATGTGCCCGAGCATGTCGCCGACGTTCAGGCCCCAGGGCAGCGCCAACGAGATCGGAAGGACCTTGAGCCGCAGCAGGCGGTCGAGCCACAGCAGCCGCGCGAGCCGCTCGCCGCGGGTCAGGAACAGCGCTGTCTCCTGGCCCCCGACCGAGACCACCGGCACGATCGGGACGTCCCGCTCGAGCGCGAGCCTGATGAAACCCTTGCGCCCCCCGAAGTCGACCCTGTTGCGCTGCCAGCTCGGCCGGTGCGCCTCGTAATCGCCCCCCGGGTAGACGAGCAGCGCGGCGCCGCTCTCGAGCGCCTCACTGGCGTTGGACGGCGAGGCGGCGACGGTGCCGAACCTGCGCAGCGACCCGAGCATCGGCATCGCGAGTACCAGGTTGTGGGCGAGCTGGTAGAAGCGCCGCTCGACCCCGAAGAAGGTGCTGAATGCCAGCGTGAACAGGATCGTGTCGGGCGTCATGTTGCCGCCCGAGTGATTGCCCACTAGCAACACCGGTCCGGCGTCCGGAATGTTGCCCAACCCTCGGACCTCGCCTCTGAACCAGACGCTCGCGATCAACCACATCAGCGGGAGCCGCTCCCGGATGAGGTCGGGGTCGCGCTCGTCGAGGTCGCCGCGGGGGATCCGCCGCTCGACCTGCCCGGCCAGGCCGCTCACGACCCGCCCCAGCAGAGACCTCCCGGTGGCTTGCTGGTGCCCTTTCTCGTGCTCGTTCCCGGGGTGCCCGTTGCGGCTCGGTGCCCTCGCCACGCCGGTCGACGCCATGACGAAATCCTAGGCTCTCTACGCCGCGCGGGCGCCGGCGCCGAGCGGCCGTGCGGCGGCGGGGTCCGAACGTGCGGCGCCTGCGAAGAACCGCATCAGCAGGCGGTTGGTCTCCTCGGGGCATTCGACCTGCGGAGCGTGGCCGCAGTGCTCGAGCGTGACCTGCTCGGCGTCCGGCAGCCACTGGCGCACGTGACGTCCGAACCCCGGCGGGATCAACGGGTCATGGGAGCCCCAGACGAACAGAGCGGGAGGCTCGAGGGCCGCCAGGCGCGGATAAAAGCCGCTCCTGCCGAACGGCGTTTCCAGATAGATGTTGCGTGCGCTCGCGAGGAAGGCATAGCGGGCACCCGGGGTGTGGTAGATGCGACGGAACTCGTCGACCATCAGGTCCCCGACGGCCGGATCCAGCGCGTCGCGGTCGTAGAAGATGTTCCAGAACTGGGAGGCGACGGTCGAGCGGCGGAAGCCGTGGGGCAGGAATCCGAACTCGGGGCGCAGCACGCGGACGATCGGATGCAGGCCGCGCCTCACCCAGGCCACCGCCGGACACAGCAGCCCGAGCGCGACGACCCGCTGAGGCGCTTGGAGCCCCAGCTCGATCGCGATCCGGCCCCCCATCGAGTTGCCGACGAGGTGTGCCCGTCCGATCCCGAGCTCGTCCATCCAGCCGAGCATGAGCTGGGCATACCAACGCGCGTTGTAGGCGCCGCGCGCGGGCTTGGATGAGGAACCGAAGCCGGGCAGATCGGGCGCGTGAACGCGGTAATGACGGCTGAGCTCGGCGGCGGTCTCAAACAGCGACGCCCGGGTGCTGCCGAGGCCGTGAAGGAGCACCACGTCGGGGCCGCTCCCCATCGTCAGGGTCGAGATCCGCTGACGCCCCACCGGTACGTCGTGGATCTGAAGCAGCGGAGGACGGCCGCCGAGCAGACGGAACATCCCTTCGAACGCGACCGCGTAGTCGAGGTTGCCGCGGACGCCGAGGCGGCGCCGCTGGAAGGCCTCGATCCCAGACAGCTCGCCGCGGCGCAGAGACATCCAGGTGATCGCATCGGTGGTGATCGTGACGTCGGGATCACGGCGCGTGGCGCCCTTGCGTACGCGGGCGCCGTGGCTCGTGCAGCGGACCTCCCAGGTGTGTCCGAGGTCGCAGAGCTTGATGTGGTAGGTGGCGTCGAAGCCCTTGTCAGCTCCCAGATAGCGCTCTGGAAGGGAGCGAAACCCTTCGTTTACGATCTCGAGGCGCTTCCGGTCGGGGGCCGTCCCTGCCACCGGCGGGACCCTACCTTCCGTCCCGGGCGGACGCACGCGCGGCCGCTAGGGTTCGCGGATCTTGGGAAGAAAAATTCAGTTGCACGACACGCGGACCGGCCAGATCCGGCCGATCGAGACGCGATCGCCGGGGAAGGTCGGGATCTACGTGTGCGGGCCGACCGTCTATGGCCGGATTCACGTCGGCAACGCCCGACCATACGTGGTCTTCCTGCTGTTGAAGCGATTCCTCCAGCACGAGGGTTACCAGGTGAATCTTGTAACAAACGTTACGGACATCAACGACAAGATCTACGTCGCGGCGCGCGAGGCCGGCCGGAACAGCGAGGAGCTGGCCTTCGAGCTCACCGCCGCATACGTGGCCGACACCGACCGCCTCGGGCTCGGACGCCCCGACCACGAGCCGCTCGCAAGCGAGACGATCCCCCAGATGATCGACCTGATCGAGGAGCTTGTGAAGCGCGGTCATGCCTATACAACGTCGGACGGATCCGGAGACGTCTACTTCCACGTGCGCAGCTACCCGGAATACGGAGCAATCTCCCACCGCAACATAGATGACATGGACCAGGGCGAGGGGGTGGAGGGCGCCGAGCGTAAGCGTGACCCGCTCGATTTCGCGCTCTGGAAGGCGCACAAGCCGGAGGAGGACACCGCGTGGGACTCGCCCTGGGGCCCGGGGCGGCCGGGTTGGCACATCGAGTGCTCGGCGATGGGGGAAGCGGTCCTGGGGCTCGACTTCGAGATCCACGGGGGCGGATCGGACCTCGTTTTCCCCCATCACGAGAACGAGGCCGCCCAGACCCACGCAGCCCGCGGTGTGGAGCTGGCGCGGATGTGGGTCCACAACGGGATGGTCCGCCTCCAGGAGGCGAAGATGGCGAAATCCGTCGGGAATATCTTCCTGCTCCACGAGGCGCTCGACGCTTACGGCCGCGACGCCCTGCTCATGTACTTCGTCGGAGGCCACTACCGTCAGCCGATCGAGTTCGACGACGAGCGCCTGGCTGAGGCCACTGCCCGTGTGCATCGCGTCGCGGAGGCGGCGAGGCGGCTTCATGAAGGCCCGTCGCCGGAATGGTCAGCGCCCCTCAAGGAGCGTTTCTTCGATTCGCTGGCAGACGACTTCAACACCCCCGCGGCGCTGGCGGCCGTGTTCGATTGGGTCAGGGAGGCCAACCGCTCGAGCGACCCGGTGGGCGATGCCGACTTGCGCGAGATGCTCGGGGTGCTGGGGCTGGCCAACCTGCTGACGGTCGAGGTTGCGCGCCCCCCGGACGAGGTGCGAGAGCTGCTCGCCGCGCGTGAGCACGCCCGCGACGCCAAGGAGTACGCCGCTGCTGACCGGCTCAGGGAGCAGCTCCATGCCCTCGGATGGGACGTCCGCGACGGGCCCGAGGGCCCCGAGCTGCTACCCGCCGGGTGAGCGACCGGGGCACCCGATGGTCATCTACGGGCGTAATCCGGTCCGCGAGGCGCTCCGGGGGCCACGTACGGTGCGGCGGATCTGGGCGACGAAGAACGCGCTCCGGGAACCGTGGCTGGCAGGGGCGAGCGCTCCGCTGGACCCCGCCGGCGCGGAGGAGATCGAGCGCCGCGCAGGCTCGCCCGATCACCAGGGGATCTGTGCGGAGGTCTCCGAGTTCGTCTACGCGCACGCCGGAGGCGCTGATCGAAGTGAGCGGGGCGTTGCTCGTCGCGCTGGACCAGGTCCAGGACCCCCAGAACCTCGGCGCGATCTGCAGGACCGCGGAGTGCGCGGGCGCGACCGGCGTCGTGATCCCCGAGCGCAGGGCGGCAGAAGTGACCGCCGCGGTGTGCAAGGCGTCGGCGGGCGCCGTTGAGCATCTGCCCGTCGCGCGCGTCCGGAACCTCGCCGACTTTCTTGCGGAGGCCAAGCGGGCGGGGATGTGGTGCTACGGGGCCGACGTGGACGGGGCGGTCGCGTACGACGAGGTCGACTATGCCGGTTCGGTGGTGCTCGTACTGGGGTCCGAGGGGCGGGGCCTGCGGCCGCGTGTCGCGAGCGCATGCGACGCGCTGGTCGCGATCCCCCTGCGCGGGCGGATCGAGTCGCTCAGCGTGAGCGCAGCCGCGAGCGGTGCTCGTCTACGAGGCAGCTGGGCGGCGGGGAACCTGATGGTCGCGGTAGCGGTGCGCATCCGTTCCCGATCTGGGGTCTTGACAGCCACACATTGTTCTGTCACTCTGCCGCGCGGGAGATAACGATCAACTGGAGGTTGAGCCTCTCGGAGATCTGGAGGAGTGTGGCTAGTCGTTTAGCTGTGCTATATGGTGCGGCGCCAGGGGAGGTGAAGCGCCACGAATTCCATGGATCCGCCGGCTTGCCGGCGATCGGAAGGGATGTCTCGTGGCCCGACTTTCTGCCGGTACTCAGGCTCAACCTCAGGTTGAGGATGGGTTCCTGATCGCGCTAGCGAAGCAGGGAGACGCCGAGGCGTATCACCGACTCATGCGGCGCTACTACGGTTTCGTCCGGCTCAAGGCGTCGTCGTACTTTCTCGCCGGCGGCGACTCCGACGACCTGATTCAGGAGGGCCTGGTTGGGCTGTACAAGGCGATCCGGGACTACCGGACCGACCGCGAGTCGAGCTTTCGCAACTTCGCGGAGCTCTGCATCACCCGCCAGATCATCACCGCGGTCAAGACCGCCACGCGCAACAAGCACACGCCGCTGAACCAGTACGTCTCGTTCTCGAGCACTCCCGTCGGGCGACGCGGGCGATAACGATTCGACGCTCGACGAGATGCTGCCGGGGTCCACGGTCCACGATCCCGTCAACCAGGTGATCAGCTCGGAGGAGCTGCGCGCGCTCGTTGGCTGCCTGTCGACCGCGCTATCGGAGCTCGAGTCGCGCGTGCTGGCGCTGTACTTGGACGGGCACTCCTACGAGGAGGTCGGCCGCCGGATCGGGTGCGACTGCAAGACCGTCGACAACGCGCTCCAGCGGGTCAAGCGCAAGGTCGGCCACCACTTGGCAAAGCGCAGCGTCCCTGCGTAGAGGCGCCACCGGAATCATCACCTGGGACCTGCGGCATCTGATGATCTGGGGCTGGGCGCGGCGGTGGTGGACCGAGCGGCGGCTCGCAGCCACGCTCGAGGTACTCGGCGGGGTCGAGGGTGCCGAGGGGCTCAGCCGCGATCGTCGCGCCGAGCTACTTGCTCAGCTGGCCGCCGCGCTTGAGGCCCGGGATCCCTACACGCACGGACATTCGCACCGAGTTGCCCGCCACGCGGCGATGATCGCCAGGCGGATGGGGCTCTCGCAGCGCCAGGTGGCCAAGGTGCGAACGGCGGCCTCGCTCCACGATGTGGGCAAGATCAACACGCCTCCGGCCGTCCTCCAAAAGCCCGGTCGGCTAACGGACGATGAGTTCGATGTGATCAAGCTCCATCCGGTCGACGGAGCGGAACTGGTGGCGAGCCTGGGGGATTCCGAGCTGACCGCGATGGTTCGCCACCACCACGAACGGCTCGACGGCACCGGCTACCCGGATGGCATTGCTGGGGACGAGATACCGCTCGGCGCGCGGATCATCGCCGTGGCGGACACCTTCGACGCGATCACGTCCACGCGGCCGTATCGGCCTGCAAACCCACGCAACAAGGCGCTCCAGATCCTGGCGGGGGAGGCGGGAAGCCAGCTCGACGCGGGGGTCGTAGCCGCGTTCGGCAGCGCCCGCGCTGGTCCCGGGCGGCTCGCGGTCAGAGCCTAGCCTGGGCCGGCAATCGGGCCGAGCCGAGGCTCCAGGCCGTAGGTGCTGAACGCCCGGAACCGTGACATCACCGGGTGCGCGGGCCCGTGGAAATCCGAGGACCCGGTGCTCAGCAGGTCGAGCTCCTGGCAGCGCGTGAGAAGAAGGGCCGTCTGCTCCGCATCGTGGGTCAGGTAGAAGCACTCGACGCCATCGATGCCCTCCGCGCGGAACCGGTCGATCGTGGCGAGAACATCGTCGGGCGACGGGATATCCCAGAACGGATGTGCCCAGACGGCGAGACCTCCGGCGTCGTGAATCGCTGCGATCGCCTCGGCGACGGTCGGGGTCTCCCGCCGGCGGAATGCGGGGCGCCCCTCGGTCAGATAGGACCCCAGGAACGCCGAAGGCTCCCTCAGACCCTCGGCAGCGAGTCGCTCGGCGTTGGCGGGGTGAGCGGTCACGGCCTGGGCGATGTGGGGGCGACCGATCGGCTTGCCTTCCGCGACGCGCCGGGCCAGGGGCTGGTCATCGATCTCGAACCCGAGCTCACGCAAGGCGCTCGCCATCGCCTGGGTCCGCTGTTCGCGGTCGGCGCGGAAACGCTCAAGCCGTTCGAGTAGCGCGGGATCACGGTCGTCGACGAGGTAGCCCAAGATGTGGAGATCGGCGCTGCTCCGGTCGAGAGCGGAGATCTCGACGCCCGTCGCAAGCCGTATCCCGACCTCGGTTGCTGCGCTCGCAGCCTCGCGTACTCCGTCGACGGTGTCGTGGTCGGTCAGCGACAGGAGCTCGACGCCCGCTGCCGCGGCGGCGCCGACCACCCCGGAAGGCGAAAGCGCCCCGTCGGAGTGGCGAGAGTGGCTCTGGAGATCGAAGCTCGGAGGACGCCCGGGCACGGAAGGTCATTTTGCCCTTAGGGAGGGAGGGCCGCTCGCGCGCCAGCGGCGCCGTTAGCCCGAGGACGGCCGGTCTCAGCCTGCGTGAACGACCCGGTTGCAGCCGGGCAGCGTGACTGCGATCGGGCCGTCGGTGGTGATATTGAGCGTGACTTGGCAGTCGGCGTCGGCTCGCTGCACGTCGATCGACGCGGTAGCGACGTTCGTGGCGTTGACGTCGATCACATCCCCACGGGGGGCGCTGGGGGTCGCTCCCCAGGTCTGCGTGCTGCTCACGTACTGGAGAGCGCCCATGTTTCCGCCCGTCAGCGTCCCGGTGCCGTTCTGCACGCCAGACGGGGTCGGGTCGCCCTCGCCAAAGCCGTGCGAGACGGCGTCGATCTGTCCCTCGGACCCTGATTGGCGCACGGTCAGGCCGCCGACCCAGTAGGCGTGGTCGGCGACCACGCCGTACTTCGCAGAGTCACGCGCCGGATCCACCACATACGTCACGTGTGGCGGGTTCCGGTCGACCCTCGAGGTATCGAGGAACGCCGCCGCCGGCGCGAACTGATCGTTGATCGCCAGCATCAGATGGTTGGGCAGCACCGGCGAGCACAGCGGGTTTGCGCACGGCTGGTAGATGTCCTGCTCATAGCGATAGCCGAGACTCCCGAGCTTCATCTCGGTCGGGCCATAGAGCTCGGGGCCGACGAGCTCGTCGCCCAGCACATTCCAGGCGAGCACCGGGAGGTTGCGGAACGAGGCCAGCACGTTTGTGTCGGACTCGTCGCCGACGGTCGGCTGGGCCCGGGCGAACAGGTCTGGGAACTGCGCACCGACGTCATAGGTGCCGATCCCGCCCATCGAGTAGCCAGTGAGCTCGGTGTACGCGGGGTCGAGCTTGTACAGGCGTGCGACGTCTGCCCAGACCTCGAACACGTCCGCCTCGCCGAGGCCCTCGTAGAACTGATCCGGGCCCCGTGCCTCTGGCGTGATCACGATCGACGGGACCTGGCGATCCGCGAACTCCGACTGGTTGCGCGTGGCCATGTACTGGTTGTAGTTCGCAGACAAAGAGTGCAGCAGCAGGGTCATGCCCCATCCGCCACTCGGAGCCGAGCCGGACGGCACGTAGATGGAGTACGGCTGGAGTTGGCCTAGGTACTCGGGCGTGCAGGTCGATGGATTGCTCGCGCCGTTCAGCCCACACTCGTGCGAGAAGTCGGCGCCCTGTCCCACCTCGTAGTGGCTGGCGAGGATCCGGTCGATCGGCCCCGTGGTGGGGATCTGCGAGTCATCGGTGATCTTCTTCGAGAGCTTCGCGAAGTCGACGCTGGCGTGGAAGCTCGAGATGTCGCCGGTCGCGAGGGCCGCGCCCTGGGCCTCGTCGCGCCACCAGCGCGGGTCGGTGACCACGCCCGCCCCGGCGGTCGGAGAGGGCAGCGGCTCCTGGCTGTTTGATCGGAATGCGACGTTGAAGAACGCCGGCGGGTTCGCCGCGGCGCCGGCGCCGCCGGGATGGGTCGCGTCGGCGGTCGCCTGTGGCAGCAGGTAGCGGCCGGTCGAGCTGTCCCACAGGCCGACTCCCATCGCCAGCCGAACCGTGGCTTGACCGGGGTCCCAGTCGGAGTGTGGTACGTCAACCTCGATCTGGCGGCGAGTCAAATCGACGTTCACGGTCGGCGCCGGGCCGCTGACGGGAGCTCCGCTCGAAGCGTGCACCAGATCGGCAACCAGCTTCGATCCGGATGGGTGGACGGTCAGGAAGAGGTCGGCGGGGGCCGTCACGTTGGCTCCATCCGGGAACGGGTACACGCTGCCGGGGTGCCCCCGATCGCGATCGAGAACGCGATCAGAGACGGGTTCTGGAGCGTGTTCATCGTGACCCGGAAGGCGGTCTGGGTGCTCAGCGGCTTGACGCGGAACTCGACCAGGTCCGCGGCGTCGTTGTCGTACCCCGGACCCGTGGGATACGTGTAGGTCCCGTCGGGCTTGGAGAAGAGGTCGCCGGAGGCACGCGGATCGTTGGGGTCTGGGGCCTCATGCGCCCCGTAGTCGTCGTACAGCCAGTCCTGGTAGAGGAACTCGCCGCTGCGGTAGGCGGTGGCGCCGGAAACGAGGATCGGCGACGCCTTCCAGATTCCGCTGTTGGTGAGCTCGGGGGGCACCGCTGGCGGCTGGTAGAGGACCGCTGGGCCTGGTGAGGGGCCGGGCCCGGAGTAGAGCGACGGATTCGACGCGCCGAGCGCCGAGGGCACGACCGCGAGCGCGAATCCAACGGTCAGCGCCCAGGTAAAAGGCGCTGCGAAAAGCCTCCCGCTCCTCATGCCGCAAGCTTATAAGACATACGGCTGTCCATGTTCCAATTACCCCGGCCGCGGAGTGGCAGCCGGGGTAAGCGGCGTGAGCCGAGTGGCTCGGGCGCTAGCCGGCCCCGGGGCACGCGCCGCGGAGCCCGCTCAGCGGTTATAGCTGGCGATCGTGCGTAGCGAGAGCGCCGTCAGGACCGCGCCGAGCCCGACGATCACCGTGATGCAGACCCCGATCTTGCCCGGGTCCCAGCCGTCGATCACGAGCGAGCGCAGGCCGACGATCACGTAGCTGATCGGGTTGATCCGGGCGAGCGTCTCCATCGCGGGCGAGAGCCGGTCGAACGGGACGAAGTTGGGGGTCAGGAACAGCAGCGGGAAGAACAGCAGGAAGCTCGACTGGGTCGCCTGCACGTTGCGGGTCCGCAGCGCGATGAGGATCCCGAAGCCCGCGTAGGCGACGCCGAACAGCGCCGACGAGCAGCACGATCAGGAGCGCGCCGAGCACGCCGCTCTGGACGCGCGCGCCGAGCGCGATCCCGACCAGCAGCACGAGTGCCGAGGCGGCGATGCCGCGGACCAGGTCGGCGGTGAGGCGGCCGAAGATCAGCGACGAGCGCCGGATCGGCGCGACCAGCAGCTTGTCGAAGTAGCCGAGGTCGATTTCGGTGACGAGCGCCAGGCCGGAGGTTGCGGTCGCCACCGCGAACATCAGCGAGACGGGCAGCTGGAACGCCACGTAGCCCTGGCCGCGCAGGAACGGCGTCGTGCTGGGGAACGTCTTCGATACCTGCCCGATGTTCACGACCAGGAAGAACAGCGGGATGAACAGCGTCGGGATCGTCGCCTCGGGATAGCGCACCACCTCGCGCACCGCGCGCCGGCCGAGCAGCATCACCTCGGTCATGCGCGTCGACCTCCTCGGGTCGCTCGGCTCTTCCCGTCCCTCGAGCCGGCGGCCCGTCGCCTTCAGGAAGACGTCGTCGAGCGACGGGCGGGACACAGCGATCGCGCCGACCCGGATCCCGTCGCGGTCGAGCCGGCGGACGATCTCCGCGATCAGCTCGGGCCCGTCCTCGACGTATAGCGCGAGCGCGTGGGGCTCGGCCACCACCCGCTCGAGCCCCGGCAGCCCCGCGAGGGCAGCCTCGGTGGCGACCTGGTCCGCGCCGTTCAGCGCGACCGAGACGACGTCGTGGCCCATCTCCGCCTTCAGCTGCTCGGGCGTTCCCGCGGCGACGATCCGCCCGTCGTCGATGATCGCGAGGCGGTCGCAGAGCTTGTCGGCCTCCTCGAGGTACTGCGTGGTCAGGAACACGGTGGTCCCGCCGGCGTTGATCCGGCGCACCTCATCCCAGATCGTCAGCCGGGAGGCAGGGTCAAGGCCGGTCGTCGGCTCATCGAGGAACAGCACCTCAGGCGAGTGGACGAGCGCGCTTGCCAGGTCGAGGCGGCGCTTCATCCCGCCCGAGTAGGTCTTGGTGCGCCGTTCGGCGGCGTCGGTCAGGCCCACGAGCTCGAGCAGCTCCGCGGCCCGCTCCCGGCCGCTGTCGCCCGGTGATTCCGTACAGGCCACATTGGAGCTCGAGCAGCTCACGGCCGGTCTGGACGGGGTCGAGTCCGATCTCCTGGAGCGCGACGCCGATCCGCCGGCGGACCTCCGCGCCCTCGCGTGTCACGTCGAGTCCGGCGACCGTGGCCGTGCCGCCGGTCGGCGGCAGCAGCGTGCAGAGCATCCGCACGGTGGTCGTCTTGCCCGGCGCCGTTCGGGCCGAGGAAGCCGAAGACCTCGCCCGCAGCGACCGTCAGGTCGATGTCGCGGACCGCCTCGATCCCGCCCTTGAACGTTCGCCGCAGCGAGCGCGCGACGATCGCGGCGCCGGTGTCGGCGTCGACAGTAGGGGCACTAGGGCGCGCCGATGACTCGCGGCGGAGCATGGGGGTTTGTGAGTGAAGCGAAGCTACCGGCGGATTCGTGGATCTCATGCCGCGTTAGACGGCGATCGGTTCCAGAATTCATCGCAGCGCGGACTCGATCGCCTGGCGCGCCTCGTTCACGCCGAACGCGCCCTCGAGCCGAGCCGCGATCACACCCTGCCGGTTGAACGTGAAGAGCCAGGGCTCCGTCTCGATGTGAAACGCCGCCAGCTGCGGCCGCAGGCCTTTTGTCGGCTGGTTGTCGACGTAGATCTCCTGATGGATGAACGCGATCCGGTTTCCGAACTCGTGCTGCAGCTCGACCGCGATGTCCGTCACCGGCCCGCACACCCTCGAGGTGCAGAGCTCCGGCGTGGAGAACAACAGCGCGACGGGGCGCTTGCCGAGGACCTGGTTGAACGACACCGCGTGCATGTTCTCCGGCGGCAGCCGCGTCGTCAGCAGACCCACGTTGCCGCCGGTCGACGAGAGCGTCTCGGTGCTGATCGCGGGCGGCCGCTGCCCGACCCCGGGAATCGGCGTCGTGAGCGCGACCGCGATCTCGCCCGTGGACCCGATCAGGCGACCCCCGGCGCGGGTGAGCGCGAGCAGGTCAAAGATCCCACTGCGCGCCACGGGGACCTGGGTCCAGTAGATCGCCTGGATCCCGCCCGGGCCCGCGTTCTGCTGGCTGCGGTACCGGGGCGCGACACCCATCGGGTCGGCGGGAGCGAGAAACGGCCCCTGCGCGGGCGAGCTCGGCGTCGGCGCGAGGTAGATCGCGGTGGGCGCGTAGATGAAGCGTTGCGAGCGATCGGTGAGCGCGAATGCCAGCCGCCGCACACCCGGGGTGTAGGTACCGGTCGCCGCGCCGAGCTGCGCCGTGCCGCTGACGAGCTGCGCGAGTTGCTTGAGCGATCGCCCGGCGGCGGCGGGGAACTCGCCGGCCCGCGGGCGCTCTGCCGCCGGGAGCTCGGCGACAGCCGGGGGCATGACGGCGGTCGAAGCGGTGGTCGTCGTCGACGGCTGCGTCGAAGCGGCGGGGGTGGGAGGGTTCTGCGTCTTGGAGCTGCCGCACCCGCTGAGCGCCAGAACGGCCATACCCGCGGCGGCTAGCAGGGGGACTGGGCGGCGCCTGAGCGGATCCGCCAAGCGTGCTACCCGACGATCCGGAAGACGCCCCGCATCCAGGGATGGATCCGGCAGAAGAAGGCGTACGTCCCCGGCGCGAGGTTCGTCGGCGTGCTCCAAGTCAACCTGCCGACCCCTGGCAGGCCGACGCCCAGCTCACCCGAGTCGAAGTTCCCGCCCCCGTTCGCCACCGGGTACGAGATCCCGTAGTTGAGCCGGCACGGGTTCTGGCACGAGGTCACCGTGTGGAACACCGACGCGAGGTAGAACGGGTTTGGCCCGATTCGGGTTGAAGGTCCCCAGCGGGCTGGCGTCCTCGCTGATGAAGGTGATCGACTGCCCGCGGCTGATCGTCGGGACGCAGTTTGTGTTGCCGGTCACGGCGGGGATGTACTTGAAGCCGGCGATCAGGACCTTGTGCGCGTCGCACGCCGGCAGCGAGGTGGGGTTGACGCCGACGAATTGCGTGCCGCCGTAGTAGTTGTTCTCGGGCAGGTGGCCGTGGGTGATGTGCCCCGCCTCGTCGAGCTTGTGACGTGAAGGGGTTCGCGCCGTTCTGCTCGCCCCACGCCTCCCACACGACCATGATCCCCATCACCTCATACCAGGAGGCGAGCTTGCGAGTCGTAGGTCGCGCTGACGCTCAGCACGTCGCCGGACTGGACCTGGGGTCGCCAGTCGGCGGGCGTGGCGGTCATCGACACGTCCCAGGAGACGGGCTGACGGCCCTTGTCCCAGTAGACGGCGGCCGAGCGGAACAGCCGCACTGAGCCCGGGGCGCTCCCGGGGATCGTTCGCCGGAGCGGGCCGCACGCCGGGGCGGGTCAGGTTGAGGTCGTCGTAGAGGCCACCGGGGTGCAGGTGGCCGGCGGTCCCGATCAGGGTACCCGGATGGTCGACCGTGAACTCGTTCAGCGGTGCGCCGCCGCCGTACGGGTTCTTGGCCATGTCCGGGAACGTGAACTTTCCGTTCTTGCCGCTCCCGCGGTGAACGTCGAACACCGGATAGATGTGGTGGTCCTCGACGTCCATCCAGATCGGATGCACCGGCGTTATCGAAGAGGCCAGCGGCGAGGTCTCCGGGACGAAGTCCATGTCGTAGGTGATGTAGACGGTCCGTGGCTTGGCGGTGAGGTTGTGGATCATGTAGTTGAGGATCCACGTGTCGTTGGCGCCGATCGGGTAGCCGAACCCTGGCGGAAACTGAATCGTCGTCTTCTCCTCGCCCGCCGCCATGAACGGGTACAGCGCGGCCGTAGGCACCGTTCTCTCCCTCGCCCTGGCCCGACGCCCCGTTGCTGAGCCACACCCCGTGGTGGAGGTGCACGATGTCGGTCGGCGGGACCTTGCCGCAGCACTTGCCGTTCGGCAGCGCGTAGACGAGGTTCGGCTCCATCCTGATCATGAAGCCGTTCACGTGCGGCTTCGGGACGTTGTTGTACTGGTCCAGGATCAGGTTGGCCCCCGGGATCACGTGGTAGGGCCCAGCGGCGAAATTCAGGTGCTCGACCCCGTTTGCTCCGCCCGTCCCGGCCGCGCTTGCGAGCGCGGGGCTGAACGCCAGCACGGCCAGCGCCGCCACCACTGCTCTGCACGCCGCTCGCATCGCTCCTCCAGAGTCGGTGGCGCCTCCGCCCGGTATTGAACCAGGTCGGGTGCTCCCGGCCTGTCCGGGTCCTTGACAGCGGCGCTCCGATTGGGGACCCTCCGGTGCTCGCGGTCGGGAAGTTTCCGCCGGGGGCCGCGTCGGACCGGTTGCAACGAAACGACGCTGGAGGTTCTCTTGAAGCGGATTCTGACTGTGATGATGGCGACCGCGGCCGCGGCATTGCTAGCAACCTCGCTCGCCACCGCGAGCGCCGGCCGAGCGAAGCTCCAGCTGCGAAAGACGAGCGTGGGGACGATCCTCGTCAACGCCCGCGGCTTCACCGTCTATGCGTTCACGAAGGACAGCCGCAACAAGGACAACTGCGTCAAGGTCACCGGCTGCTCGGGCCTCTGGCCGGTCATTGCGACAAGCGCCAAGGCGATCGCCGGCAGGGGTGTGAGGTCCTCGCTGATCGGGACGATCACGCTCAAGGGCGGCACCAAGCAGGTCACATATGCCGGCCACCCGCTCTACACCTACGCGGAGGACGGCGGTCCCGGGATGACCTTCTACGTCAACATCTTCCAGTTCGGAGGCTTCTGGCCGGCGGTCAACGCCGCCGGCAGGGAAGTTAAGTAGCGCTCCGCCCGCGTTAGCCGTACTCTCACCAGTCAGAGCTAGTGACTGGTGAGAGTGTCGCACGGTCGATCGGCCCGGCCAATGCCTGGTGCGAGCCGTCGCTCCCGCAGCCGGGGAGCCGCGATCCCGCGCCGGGCGAGCTAGCGCTCGTTCAGTCGTTCATCAACAGCCACTATGACCTCGAGTTCGAGCACGGCGCGGACCTGATCGCGACACCCGCGGCGCTCTGGCGCTGGCTCGAGCGCCGTCGGCTGACCGAGTCCTCGACGTTCACGCGCCTGGACGTGGATCGCGCCGTAGCGGTCCGCGAGGGTCTGCGAGCGCTCGCGCGGGGCAATGGCCAGACGGCCGATCTCAACGAGGCGGCGCGCGGGGCGACGGTCGAGGTCCGGTTTGCGGACGGCGGCCCCCGGTTCGTGCCCGGCGAGGGGGGACGCTTGACCGCGCGCTCGCGATCGTCCTGTCGATCGCCGCCAGCGCGATGATCGACGGAACCTGGGCCCGCCTGAAGATCTGTCCCGGCGACGATTGCGGGTGGGCGTTCTACGACCACTCGCGCAACCAGTCGGGCCGCTGGTGCTCGATGTCTGTGTGCGGCGGACGCGCCAAGGCGCGCGCGCACTACCGGCGGCGTCGAGGCGAGGGACAGTGAGGGTCCTCGCCGCGCCGCTCTCGCTGGTGGTCGCTCGAGGCCGCCGCCGCCCGGGACGGTGGCTTCTGCCGGCGCTCGGGATCGCACTGGCGGCGTCGTTCCTCGCCGGCGTTGCCGCCGAGGGAGCGGTCGCGGGTGATCAGGGCGCGCGGGCGGCGCTCGCCGGCCTCTCGCCACTGGATCGCACCGTTCGCGTAACCTGGCAGGGCGTTCTCACGCCCTCAGTGGAGCCGACCGCGCGCCGGCTGCTACGCGGCCTAGGGCTGGGGGCGCCGACCGAGGTCGTGCTCCTGAACCCGGTCCGGCTCAGGGGGGTCGTGGTCCGTCCGGCCGCGATCGACCCGCTCCCGCGCTGGCTTGCGGGAGACGCGGCGCGCCGGCTCGGACGCTGCGGGCCGGCCGACTGCCCGGTGCTGGACGCGAGTGCCGGCGGCGTGCCCGCCACGCTGGGCACGGCCGGCGCGCGGCTCCGGGTCCTAGGAGCCTCGCCGCTGGCCTCGGCCGTACCCCTCGCGTTCAGCCCGCTCGCCGGCGGCGGTC
The DNA here is from genome assembly GCA_963826395.1 of uncultured Solirubrobacterales bacterium. GTDB lineage: Bacteria > Actinomycetota > Thermoleophilia > Solirubrobacterales > Solirubrobacteraceae > Palsa-465. Next base: position 339,162 of record CAWGWP010000005.1, read on the forward strand.
CGCCGGCGCTCCTCACCGGCGACGCGACCGGGCTCGCTCGACTGCCCGGCCTGAGCGGCGTGTACCGAACGTACAGCTGGCTCGCGCCGCTCGCGGTCGGTCGTCTGCACAGCTGGGAGCTTCGCGCCATCGAGGAGCGACTCACTGGCTCGGCCGCGGCGCTGCAGGCGAGCGGCAGCCAGTTCAGCCTAAGCGCTCCGTTCGCCGGGCTCGACGCCGCACGGGCACAGGCGGACGCGGCGCCCCGGCGGCTCCTGCTGGTGGGCGGCGGCGCGGTTTCGATCCTTGGCCTGTTCACCGTCCTCGCCGCCGCCGGATTGCGGCGCGATCAGCTCGCCGAGCTGGATCGCCTGCGCCGCGCGGGCGCGCGGAGCGTCCAATGCGGACTGTTCGTCACGGCCGAGTCGGCCTGGGTCTGCGCGGTCGCGCTGCTCGCCGGTGCCGCAGTCGGGTTGCTCGCCGCGGTCCTCGTTTCGAGCTCGGCCGGCGAGCCCGTCGGCGGCGTGCTCGCACACAGCCTGCTGACGCCGGTTGCCGCGGCGGCTCTCGGCGTGACCTGGTTGCTGGCCACGCTGTTGATGACGGCGTCGGTCCTCGCGCCCGATGAGCGGGTGCTCGACGTTCTGGCGATCGTCGCGTTCGCCGTGCTCGTGGTCGCGCTGACCGCGAACCCGGGTGGCGGCACCGCGCTCGCCGTGCTCGTCGCGCCGCTGTGCTGCCTCGCCGCCGGCGTGGCCACGTATCGCCTGGCGGCCTCGCTCCTTCGCCTCGGCGAGCGGGTGACGCGCGGAGGCACGGTGCGCACCCGGCTGGCGTTCGTCGGCCTGGCCCGTGCGCCGTCACTCCCATCCGCGGCGATCGCGTTCGTCGCGGTCAGCGTGGGGCTCGGCGGCTTCTCACTGGCGTACCACGCGACCTTGGCCCGAGGGGCCGCCGACCAGGCGGCGGACCGGGTTCCGCTCGACGCGACCGTCGCGCCGGGGGCGGACTTCAAGACTCCACTCGCGCTCGCGCCGCTGGCGCGGTGGCGCGCGCTTGCCCGTGGGCCGGTGCTTCCGGTCCGCCGGACCGAGGCCGGCTACTCGAGCGGAGCCGGTGTCGTAACCATTTCGGCGCTGGGAGTGCCGGCGTCCGGTCTGGACCTGATTCACGGCTGGCGTGCCAGCGACGGCTCGGCGCCGCTCGGCGTGCTTGCCGGTCGACTCCGACCTCCGGGGACGGTTCGAGTCCCGGGGCCAGAGCTCCCCGTCCACGCCGCCTGGCTGGCAGTGAGCGCATCTTCGGCCGCGACCGCGGTGCTTGTCACGGCCGCCCTCCGCGATCCGACGGGAGCCGTCACCGAGCTCCCGCTCGGAACCGCCACGTCGGGGCGGCGTTTGCTGCGGGCGCGGATACCTCCAGGGCGCTGGGAGCTCGAAGCGCTCGAGCTGGCCGAGCCGACCGGGCTCGAGATCACCAACGCGCACCAGAACGCGGAGGGCCCAGGCGCCACGAACGAGCAGCAATCGACCGTGACGCTCGGTCCGATCCGGGCGCTTTCTCCGGCCGGCCGAGGGCTGTTCGACGCCCCGCTCCGCGGCTGGCGAGCCATCGGCGCGGCCGCCCCGGGGCGGCCGGCGAGTGCATCGAGCGTAACGGTCGTGTTCGACGCGACCGGTCAGCCGGGCGTGGTTCGCCCCGCCCAGCCGAGCGACACGCGCCCGGTGCCCGTGCTGGCCGACCCCCAGACCGTCGGCGCCGCCGGACCCGGGGGACGGCTCGGGCTGACTGTCGACGGCCTGCCGATCCTCGCGCAGGTGGTCGGCGAGCTTCGTCGCTTCCCAACGCTGCCCGCCGACAGCGCCGGGTTCGTCGTGGCCGATGCGGCGACTCTGTCCGCGGCGCTCGACGCGCAACTGCCCGGGCAGGGCCGTGCCGACGAGCTGTGGGTGGCGACGAGGAATCCAGCGGAGCTCCGTGCCGCGCTCGCTCGACCGCCGTTTGCGCAGCTGGTCTCGTCGTTTCGAGCCGATATCGAGCGCGGGCTCCTCGCCGCGCCGCTGGCGCGCGGCGTCCTCGGCACCTTGATCGCGGCGAGCGCCGTCTCGGCTGTGCTCGCCGTGATCGGGTTGCTCGCGGCGCTGCTCGGTCCGGCCCGCGACCGCAGCGTTGAGCGCGACCTGGAAGCTCAGGGAATCGGGCCGCGCGGGCTGCGGGGAGAGCTGCGGACGCGACTGGGCCTTGCGAGCGCGCTCGGCGTGTGTGCCGGGCTCGTGATCGCGGTGCTGCTCGTCCGGGTGGCGGTCGCCGCGGTCCGGGCTGCCACGACGCTCGTCGTTCCGCGCCCCGAGCTGGTCACCGTGGTGCCATGGGTGGCCCTCGCCACCTGGGGGGTGGGCACCGCCGCGGCACTCCTGCTCTGCGGCTCGGTGGCGACGCGGGTGGGGCGATGATCGAGCCAGCGGTCGAGCTGCGCGACGTTTTCTGCGTGCATCGTTCAAATGAAGGCGATGCGGCCGCCCTCCGGGGCCTCGATTTGACTCTGGGGCCCGGCGAACTGCTCTGCGTGCTCGGGCCGAGCGGGGCCGGCAAGAGCACGCTCTTGCGCGTCATCGCGGGTCTCCAGTCCCCACAAGCGGGGATCGTGCGGGTCCTCGGCCAGGACGTGGGCAGGTTGCGGGGCCGCCAGCGCGCGCGCCTGCGCCACGCGCGGCTTGGGTTCCTCGGCCAGCATTCCGATACGGCGCTGCCGCCCGATCTCACCGCGCACGCAGCGGTGGCGCTGCCTCTGGCTCTGCGTGGCGCGCCGTGGCGGACGTGTCGCGCTCGCGCGGAGGAGTTGCTCGAGGCGGTGGCGGTGGGTGACCGCGCCGAGGCGATCCCGGCGGAGCTGTCGGGCGGCGAGCGCCAGCGGGTCGCGCTGTGCGTGGCGCTCGCCCATCGGCCCGCGCTGCTGCTCGCCGACGAGCCGACCGGCGAGCTCGACGAGGCTTCTGCCGAAACCGCCCGCGAGCTGATCGCCGAGCTGGTACGTCGCGAGCGCACGAGCGCCATCGTCGTCTCGCACGACGCCGCCACCACCGCGATCGCCGACCGGTCTGCCGAGATTCGCGACGGTCGAGTCGTCGCCGAACGAGCCGCCGAGGATCGAGCGCTGGTCGTCGATCGCCGTGGCTGGGTTCGGCTTCCCGAGCACGAGCTCGGCGCGGCAGGCATCCGGGGACGGGCTCGTGTGCTCTCGGACGCCGGCGGGTTGCTCCTGACTCGCGCCGGGACCTGGCCCGACTCGGCGCATCGAACCACCAAGCCGACCGCAGAGCCCCATCGGCGCTTTGCTCCGGCGCTCGTGGAGCTCGACTCGGTGAGCCGCGCCTATCCCCAGGGCCGGGTCCGGCGAGAGGTGATCGACCGGCTCACGCACACGTTCGCCTCCGGCAGGGTGACGGTCGTCGCGGGCCCGTCGGGCACCGGGAAGACGACGCTGTTGCGACTCGTCGCCGGACTGGACCGCCCCGAGTCGGGCGAGCTCAGGGTCGACGGTGTGCCGCTGGCCGGCCGCGACGCCGAGGAGCTCGCGGCGCTGCGCCGCGAGCGGATTGGGTACCTGCCGCAGGAGCCCTCGCCCGTCGGGTTTCTGAGCGCGCTCGAGAACGTTGTTCTGGTGCTGCGCATTCGCGGCTGGGATGCGACCGACGCTGTGTCACGGGCCGGGCCGGCGCTGGCGCGCGTCGGGCTGGGCGAGGTGTCCTCACAGCTGGTGAGCAGGCTCTCGGCCGGCGAGGCGCAGCGGGTGGCGTTGGCCCGTGCGCTCGCGAGCGCTCGCGGACTGCTGATCGTTGACGAGCCGACGTCGCGTCTCGACGAGGGCAACGCGGGCGTCGTCGCCAACGTCCTGAGGCGAGCAGCGGAGGAGGGCCAGACCGTGATCTGTGCGACGCACGATCCCGCGCTGATCGCCGGGGCAGACGCCGTGCTGCGCCTGCGTCAGCCGGCAGCCGTCGGCGCGGCGTAACTTGTCAGGGCCGGGGTGGGGCGCGAGGATTGCCGACCCAGCTTCGCCCACGAACAGGAGGACGCCGATGTCAGCCAAGGTCCGCGAGTCCAGCGCCACCATCCGCTGGCTGACCCATCCGCCCGAGGGCGTGCCGCGGCTGATGGTCGACAGCCACACCTTCCCGCCGGTGCCGCTCAGCATCAACGACGGGGCGCCGCATCCGCTGGCCACCTCGCCGGGAGAGCTGATCGCTGGCGCGTTCGGCAGCGTGTTTGCGTGGGTCCTGGCGGCGGAACTAGTCGACGATGGGACGCAGGCACTGGAGCTCGAGATCAGCGCTGCGCTGGACGCCGAGGTCGGCGGGGAAGTGGGACAGGATCCTGCGCTCCGGGCGATCCATTGCCACGCGATCGCGCGGTTCCCCGGAGGCGACGCGCGGCGGCTCCAGGAGCTCTGCCAGGCGGCGATGCGGCGCACTGCGAGGTCGATCGGCCTGCGCGGAGAGATCGCGCTGAACGTCGACTCGACGGCGATCGCCGCACGCTGACACGTCATGAAGGGAGACCCGCAGCCCGGACCAGGGGCGAGGTCCGGCCCGACTCTGAAGTCGGTTACCGGGCCTCGCCCCACGCGCTATGTGGTGCGGTGCCGCGAGGGGGCCACACGTCGCGGCGCGGCGCGGAGGCGGTGGCGTCTGCCCGCCGCGCTCCGAAGGTCCGCTTCGATCTCCTCGAGGCTGCGACCCTTGGTCTCGGCCACGAAGATCTTGACGAACATGCCCGCGAGGATCCCCAGCGCCGCGTAGCCGAGGAACACCGGCCCCGGGCCCAGGCCTGAGACCAGCGGAGGGAATGTCTGCGAGACAAGGAAGTTGGCCGCTGCGAGACAAGGAAGTTGGCCGCCCAGTTGCCAAACACCGCCACGCCCATGGCGGTCCCGCGCACGCTCAACGGAAGGACCTCGGGGAGCATTACCCACACCACCGGACCCCAGGTGGCCGCGAACGAGGCGATGAACGTCGCCAGACAGACGAGTGTGATGATCGCCGCCGGGTCGCCCGGATGGTGCGGCGTCGGCAACACGGACAGGGAGATCCCGAGGACCAGCAGGCTCGCGACCATCCCGGCCACACCCGCGAGGAGCAAGGGCTTGCGTCCCCACCGATCGATCATCCGGATTGCGAAGACCGTCATGCCGACGTTGATGACGCCGATGATGAGGTTTGCGTAGATCGCGCTCGTCTTCCCGAAGCCGACGTTCGTCAGCGTCGTGGGCGCGTAGTAAATGATCGTGTTGATCCCTACCAATTGCTGGAACACGGCGAGTCCGATGGACACGACCAGCGCCGGCCGGACCCATTTCGCCCGAAGCAGTCCGGCGAGTCCTGCGCCGTTCTCCTCGTGCTCCTCGACTTCGCGGATCTCCTCGATCTGGTCCGCGGGGCGCTCGTCGCCCGGGAGATCCTCGAGCACGCCGCGCGCCGTGTCCTCCTCGCCGGCATGTACGAGATAACGCGGCGTCTCGGGCATCAAGAGCATCCCCACCAGCAGGACCACCGAAGGCACCGCTGCCAAGCCGAGCATCAGGCGCCAGTCCTGCGAGGACGCGAGAATCGCGTTGACGATGAACGCCGCGAGGATGCCGAGGACGATCATCAGCTGGTTCAGCGAGGCGATCCTCCCGCGCACCTCGGTCGGGGCGATTTCGGCCAGATAGAGCGGCACCACGAGCGCGGCCGAACCGACCGCCAGCCCAATGATGAAGCGGGCCGCGATCAGCACCGTGACGGTCGGCGAAAACGCCGCCAGCAGCGAGCCGCCGGTGAATACGACCGCGGCGATGATGATCAATCGCCGACGGCCTATTCGGTCTGCCAGGCGTCCGGCGAGCGCAGCTCCGATCATCGCGCCCAGAAGCAGCCCGGCGACCACCGCCCCCTTTACGAAGGGCGTCAACTTGAAGGCATTGGGAATGAACAGCAGCGCCCCCGAAATGACGCCGGTGTCGTAGCCGAACAGCAGCCCGCCGAGGGCGCCGAAAAAATAGATCGTTCGGCCGGTCGGTCGTAGTGCTCGCATCCTCCCTCTCCTCACTCCGTGGATGGTGCTTGTGACCTCTGTCTCACGAGTGCTTTCCGCGCTGCGGCGCTTGAAACCCGGGGGCCCTCGGGGCGGCCGCCGGGGGCCACATGCACCCAGCGGTAGTGTCAGCCCCGTCCGAAAGAGAGGTGAACGTTGCTCTGCCGAGGAGGAGAGGTGAACGTTGGTCTGCCGGGAAGAGAGGTGAACGTTGCTCTGCCGGGCAATTCGTGATCTGTTTGTCGGCTGGTCCTCGATGAAGTGGGTCGGGCGCGGGCACGCGGGGCCGTGGCGATGAGCGTCTTCACCGAGGCCGAGGTTCGCTACCTGGCCGGCGGGCGCCAGTTGGGACGGATCGCAACGGTCGGTGCCGACGGTACGCCGCACGTGGTCCCGGTCGGATGGATCTACAACGCCGCGCGCGACACGATCGATATCGGCGGCTACGAGCTGGAGCGGTCAAAGAAGTTCCGCGACGTCGCGCGCACCGGGCGAGTGGCGATCGTCATCGACGACCTCGAGAGCACAGATCCCTGGCGCCCGCGCGGGATCGAGGTGCGTGGACGGGCGGACGCGATCGCGATGCCGACGCCGCTGATCCGGATTTATCCCGAGCGGATCGTCAGCTGGGGGCTCGGACCGGGGCGCAGCGCGCGTACGGTTGCGACGTAGCAGCCCGCTCCGCGACGGCGGCTGAAGTCGGTTAGGGAGTGAGGGGCTGCGCTGTCATCCGCGACGCGGCCGCGCGCTATTTGTAGACGCCCGTGTAGGTGAGTTTGTACGTACCCGCGACGGGGTTCCCGACCCCTTGGAACGTGGCGGTCACGGAGTGCCCTTTCTGGCCGCCCGTCCCGTGTGCCGCCAGGAGCCTCCCCCCGGTGAGGGCCGTGCCCCCAGCACCCGGTGCCACGGTCGCTGTGGCGGTCCCGGTCAGCGTGCCGTTTGAAAAGAACAGCGTCATGGGCTTGCTCGTCATCTCGAACCCACCGGCGGGCGTCCGGCTCAACTGGATCACGTACGTGACCGCTCCCGCACCGAGCAGCTTGTCCTCGGTATTCCCCGCGGCGTACTGGTTCCCGTTCGCGGTGTGCGTTACACCGAAGTACACCACGCCGCTGTCCGCTCTTCCCTGTCTGACGGGCTTCGCCCAGACGGCAGCGGCTCCGATCCCGACGAACGCGGCCAGTCCAACTGTCAGCGCGACCGACCGTGTGAGTTTGGCCATATGGACTCCCTCCTGAGTTCGCTTGCAGCGCCCCACCAACTCTGTGTGGACGCCGACCTTATAGCTCGTAAGTCGCGACGGAGCCGCCGTCCGGCCCTGAACCCCCAATCCGTTGATTGCTCACCTGTGACCCGGAGGCAGCCGGTGCGCGCCGAGTCGCCATCGCGACGACCGTTCCCGTGGCGGCGATGATCGCCGCGATTACAAATGCCGCCCCCGGCTGCGAGGGGCTCGTCAGCGCACCGGTGACAGCATTCGCGGCGCCGGTCCCGGTTGCAAATCCGAGCGAGAGCCATCCGAACGCTTCGGCGGCGCTCGCGCGTGGAACGTGTTCGTCGACGAGGACCGAAAGCGTGGTCAGCGAGGGGTTGAGGGCGAGCCCGCCCATCAGCATCAACACGCCTATCAGGACGAGGCTTGCAGCGGGGATCATCGCGGCCGTTGCCAGGGTCAGCGCCGCCTGCAGGAGCACGAGCCTCCAGCTCGGCGCGGTCGACCACCGGCGGCCGGCGTAGACGATCGCCCCGATAATGCCGCCGACCGAGAGTGCCGCGATCAGCAGGCCGCTCGCGGCCGGCGCGCCGTGCGCCGTGGCGACGGTAGGCGCAGCGACCTCGAGCGCGCCGATCACGGCACCGAGGGTCACCGCGACCGCGACGAGGACCCGCATCCCCGGCCTGCGAAGCACCCTTCCCGGCGTCCGGGCACCGCGGGGAGATGGCTGTCCCTGACGTCTCCCGATCAATGCCGCGAACGTCAGCGTCCCGGCACCGGCCACCGCTGCGACGACGATGACCGCCAGCGAAGCGGTCCCAACCGCAAGCAGCGCGGACAGTGCCAACGGGCCGGCGAGCACCGCCAACTCCTGGGTTAGATAGACGAGGCTATAGGCGGCGGTCCGCTCCTCGGCATGGAAGGCCGAGCCCCACGCGACGCGCATGCTCGTGGACACTGGCGGCAGCGCCGCTCCAGCGACGATCCCGAGCGCGAGCATCGCAGCGCCGGGAGCCTGGACGTTCGACAGCATCACGATTCCCGTGATGGCCGCCGGGTGAACGACCCCGCAAGTCGCCATCAACGAGGCTGCGCCGCGCGAATCGATCAGTCTCCCCTGGACCGGCCGAGCGATTCCCGCGGCCAGCGAGAGCGACCCGACGACCGCGCCCGCAAGTGCGAGCGATCCCCCATGCTCCCGGATCACCAGGATCAGCCCGACACCGACCGCGCCCTGCGTGACTTGGGCGACCAGCCCGGCGACCGCCTCTCTGCGGACTGTCGCAGCGCGAAAGAGGACCCGATAGGTGCTCGAGGGCACGGCCAAGCAAGCTAGACCAGAGAGCACTTGGCGGTGTCGAGCGGCCGCTTGCGCGAAGGAGGCGTCGGGTGGTCGCCGGTGTCGGCTCAGCGAGTCGCGCGGCTGAGCCGCATGCTCAGCGACCGCAGATGCTCGACGAGCTCAGGCGGCTCGTGGACCTCAAAGTCGACGCCGAGCATTGCGATCCTCAGTGCAAGCCATCGGAGATCGTCATCTCCGGTCCTGTACTCGCAAGAGTGTGCGTCTAACGGCTTGATCGTGCCCCAGGAGGCCGGAACGCGGTTTGCGAGCTCCTCCGCGGGAGCGTGGAGGGTGACGAGCGCCTCGAAGCGGTTTGGCGCGCCAGCAATGCTCTGCTCGACGTACGCGGCCGCGTCGTTCGCCGGGAGTCTGCGGGGCATGAAACGCACCCCAGTCGAGGCCGGCTTGGCCAAACGGTCGAGGCGGAAAGTCCGCCAGTCGTTTCGGTGGCGGTCCCACGCGACGAGATACCAGCGGCGGCCGCGATTGACGAGTGAGTGGGGTTCGACCTCGCGGCGGCTGCCCGCCCCATCGCGGCTTCGATAGCCGAAGCGTAGGCGCTCCGAGTCGCGGCAGGCGGCGGCGATCAGGGTCAGGTGCCGGGGATCGACCGTCGGGCCGGGGACCGGGAGCGTGGACGTCGCTGAGCCGAGCGCAGCGACGCGACGGCGCAGGTGAGCTGGCAGGACTTGCTCGAGCTTGACGAGAGCACGCACAGCGGTCTCCTCGATGCCGGTAACGGAGGTGTGGGCGGCGGTGCGAAGGCCGACCGCGATCGCGATCGCCTCCTCGTCATCGAGAAGCAGGGGCGGCATCGCGCTCCCCGCCCGAAGCCGGTATCCGCCCGCCGGGCCGGTGAGTGACTCGACGGGGTAGCCGAGCCGGCGCAGCCGGTCGACGTCGCGCCGGATCGTCCGGCCAGACACTTCGAGGCGGCTGGCGAGCTCGCCGCCCGCCCAGTCCCGGCGTGCCTGGAGCAGTGAGAGTAGGTCCAGAAGTCGGCTCGAGGTCGGGCTCACCGCGCTCTCATATTCCCGGAAGTTGAGGACAGATCCTGACCTAAATCGTGCGTAGCATCCGGCGTGATGTCAACTACTACCAGGAGGGAGCGCGATGCTCGAGCGAGACGGATACCTCCCCGGTGTCCCGTGTTGGATCGACACCAGCCAGCCCGACCCAGAGGCCGCCGTTGTCTTCTACAGCGGCCTTTTCGGTTGGGACTTCCACGACGTGATGCCCCCCGGCTCGGCCGGCAAGTACTTCATTGCTCGCCTCCACGGTGGTGACGTGGCGGCAGTCGCCTCACAGCCCGCCGCCGGGCCAGTCGGCGCCGTGTGGAACACATACGTGTGGGTTGAGAATGCGGACGAGACCGCAGCGAAGGCGCTGAATGCCGGCGGTCGCGTCTTGATGGAGCCCTCCGACGTCATGAACGCAGGCCGGATGGCGGTGGTGAGCGACCCCGAAGGCGCGACGTTCTGCCTCTGGCAGGCGAAGGAGCACAAGGGCGCGCGGATCGTCAACCAACCCGGCTCTCTGAACTTCAATGGCCTCAATACCCGCGATGTGGAACGCGCGCGTTCCTTCTACGGCTCGGTGTTCGGATGGGAGATCCTGGGGCTCGGAGCCGGCGCCGCGATGTGGCTGCTCCGTGGTTACGGTGACTTCCTTGAGCGAGGCGATCCCGGCCTCCGCAAGCGGATGGCAGACAGCGGCGCTCCGCCACGCTTTGAGGACGTGGTCGCGACCGTCAATCCGATCCAGGGCGATCAACCCGAGGTCCCGGCGCACTGGAGCGTGACGTTCGCGGTCGAGAACGCCGACGCGACCGCTGAAAGGGCCGCAGAACTAGGTGGCCAGGTGATTGTCCCCCCGTTCGACGCGCCATGGGTGAGGATGACGGTGATCGGCGATCCGCAAGGCGCCACCTTTACGGCCAGCAAATTCGTCCCGCAGAACGGGGAGCTCGTCAGCGAAGCGGGCTCGACCGCTGCGGCCGCATAGCGCGAATTCGATGGTCGGCAGGCGCCCGACGAGCTCGGGACGGGCCGAGGTCTCGGCGCCGGCTCACCGGGCATCGATCTCGGCCGCTGCCGTCTGTTCTGCAGCGGCCGACGATCGACGCACGACAATCCACGTCCCCGTACGATCCAAAGGGGTCAGGGACGACAGCTAGGTTGCCCATTTCCTCCTGTGTGCGGCGGAGACCTACACGTCGATCCAGCTTCCAACAGGACGGTATCCGCAGCGGGGCCGAGAACCAGGGACGCCGGGCCCGCGTGTGCGGAGCGGCTTCACGGCTTACCCCGTGGTCGTCGTCGAGGAGCCCGCGCCCGCTCCGAAGTGGCCCCCTCCGGGCGCCCCGCACGCCTTGAACGCCGCCTGACGGGCCGAGCTCGTCGACCCGCCCGCACCGGTCGCGCCGCCCGGGGGCGGCCCGGTGTGAGTGCCTCCGTTCCCGGCGTTCGGCGGAGGCGCGATGCCGTGGTTCTTCAGGCACTGAACGAACGCGGTGCGGCTGGCGCTCGTCGCGCCACTGCTCGAGGACGACGATGTCGAGGTGGTGCCGGAGCTGCTCGAGGAGCTCGAGCCGCACGCCGCCAGCGCGAGGCTCGCGGTGGCGGCGGCGAGCACGGGCATCAGCCGAAGTGCTCGCCGACGGGTCTTGCTAGGGGACGTCATGTGTTGATCCTTTCGTGGTGTTGGGCTCAGCCGCCGCTGGTCGTGTTGCTGCTGGTGGTCGAGCCGCCGGTGGTCGTTGCAGCGCCGCCGCCGCCGGTACCGGCCGTGCGGGCGCCGGAGTCACTGACAGAGGTCGCGACGACGGCGCCGCTGGAGTTCTTTACGCCCTGGACGACGATCGCGTCACCCGGGTGGAGCGAGCTCTTGGAGACGCTCAGGCTCTTTGCCACCTTGGTGCTCGAGGAGAGAGTCACCTTGACCGTGTTGCCGCTCGCGTCCGTTAGGTAAATCGTGTTGCCGTTGACGCTCGAGATCGTTCCGATTGAGGCGTTGGCGGCTGCACCGCCCGCGCCACCGCCTGCGCCGAACCGTCCCGCGAATCCGCCTCCCGCGCCCGCCGTCGTGCCCACGCCAGGAGTGGTTGCGGCGGACGCGGTACCGGCAAGCTGTCCCTTCTCGACCCGGATGCCCGCGTAGAAACCGGCGGCGCACGTGATCACCGCCGCGAGCGCCGCGCTCCTGGGGTTGAAGAAGTGCCGGCGCGGGCGGCCCGGGGGTACGAAGGACTCCTCCCGTGGTTCTTCCCAGTCTTGTTCGGGGGTGTCGTAGGGGACGGCGCTCATGTGGATTCCTCTCGGTCTGATTGGGTCGGTCATTCGAAGCGCAGCGCTTCGATCGGCCGCATCGCGGCGGCACGACTCGCGGGGTAGGTACCGAAGAACAGGCCGGTGGCGACGGCGGCCCCGAACGCCAGGGCGACGGAGTACGGCGCGATCACCGGCTGGACGCCGGCGATCTTGAACTGGCTACCGATCACACCGAACAGGACGCCGGCGACCCCGCCGAGCAGCGACACGAGCACCGCCTCGATCAAAAACTGCTTGAGGATGTCGCTCCGGCGAGCCCCGACCGCCTTGCGAATCCCGATCTCCCGTGTCCGCTCGGTGACGGACACGAGCATGATGTTCATGACCCCGATCCCGCCCACCAGCAGCGAGATCGCAGCAACCTCGCCGAGCAGCGTGGTGAACACGCTGCTGCTGGACGCCGAGGTCTGGAGGATCGATCCCTGGTTGATGACGTTGAAGTTGCTCGTCGACGCCGACCCCGGCGTGGGCGGGTCGACCTGGTTGAGGATCTGCGTGACCTCGGTCTGTGCGGCGGTCAGCTGCCTGCGTCGACTTCGCCTGCACGACGATCTGGTTGATGCTCCCGTAGCCCGTGAGCGTGTCCTGTACGGCGGTCAGCGGAGCGAACGCGACGTCGTCCTGGTTGGCGGTCCCGTTGGATCCCTTGGACGCCGTGACGCCGACGATCTGGTAGCTCGTGCCGTTGACCTGGACGGTGTCCCCGACGGGATCCTGACCGCCGAACAGCTGGCTCACGACCGTGGGGCCGACGACCAGCACGCGGCTGTGGCTGTTCTCCTGGCCGGTGGAGAACCAGGAGCCCTCGGCGGTCGTGTAGCTGCGGGCCGTCTCGTAGCTCGGCGTCGTGCCGACGAACTGCGTGGGCGAGTAGGTGACCCCGTTGTAGGTGAGGGTGACGCCGTCGGCGTGACGACGGGCGAGACGCTCGCGACGTCGGGAGCCTGGAAGCTGTTCTCGGAGCGCGGTCGCGTCGGCGAGCGTGAGCGCGGTGCTCGTAGGTCGCGCCACGCAGCGCCACCGAGCCCCTGGGTGTTCTGAACGAGCAGCACGTTGGAGCCGAGCGCGTCGATCTGCTTCTGGACGGCGTCCGAGGAGCCGGTGCCGACCGCGATCAGGACGATCACGGAGCCGACGCCGATCATCAGCCCGAGGATCGTCAGCCCCGAGCGCAGCTTGTTGGCCACGATGCCCGCGAACGCGACCCGGATCGTCTCGATCATCGGATCGACCTCTCGGGCGCGGGCCGGCTCATCGGCGATGATCACGCCGTCTCGGACCCTGATCACTCGCTGGGCGTGAGCTGCGATGTCGTCCTCATGCGTGATCAGGACGATCGTCCGGCCCTCGCTTGCTGAGCCGCTCGAAGATCGCGAGGACCTCTTCGCTGGCGGTGGTGTCGAGGTTCCCGGTGGGCTCGTCCGCAAGGATCAGGGCCGGGTTCGTGACGAGCGCTCGCGCGACCGCGACCCGCTGCTGCTGGCCTCCGGAGAGCTCGGACGGCAGGTGGTCGATCCGGTCTGCGACACCGACGGCGTTCAGCGCCGCGAGCGCCCGGTCGCGGCGTACACGATGCGGGACGCCCGCGTACGAGAGCGGCAGCTCCACGTTCGCCAGTGCTCGCGTGCGCGGGATCAGATTGAAGCTCTGAAAGACGAACCCGATGAACCGGTTGCGTACGTCGGACAGCGTGTCCTCATCCACGTCCCGGACATCGAGGCCGTTCAGCAGATATGCGCCGCTGGTCGGAAGATCGAGGCAGCCGAGGATGTTCATCAGCGTCGACTTGCCGCTGCCCGACGCCCCCATGATCGCGACGTACTCGCCCCGCTGCGACTCGGAGGCTGACACCACGCAGCGCGTGGACCGCGATGTCTCCCAGCTGGTAGGTCTTGCGGACGTCGCGGACGTCGATCACCGGCGCATTCGGGCGCGGAACGGGTTGCGGTCGAGGCTGCGCAGGACCGTAGCCCTGCGCGGTGTGAAGCTTGCGCTGAACCCGCTCGACCGCCGCTCGTCTGGGGCTGGGCATCAGCCGGCGGGTGTCGCGCCCGCGCCTCCGCCGCCCGCGCCGCGGGCACCGCCGCCCGCAGCGCCGAACCCGCCACCGCCGCCGAATCCTCCACCACCGCCGAACCCGCCGGGCCGGACGGTCGTCCCGCCGAGCGTTCCGCTGCCGGTGCTGGAGGTCGTAGAGGTGCCGGAGGTGAGCGGCGGGAGGACAGTGGTGACCGCGAGCTGCTGGCCCGCGCTTAGGCCGCTGACGATCTGGGTCCGGGTGGTACCCCGCAGGCCGACGGCGACCTGCTGCTGGGTCTTCTTGCCGTTGCGGTCAAGGGTGACAGTGCCGATCGAGCCCGTGCCGGTGATCGCGCTGTTGGGGACGTTGACACCCTCGGCCTGGGCGACGATGATCGACGCCGAGGCACTCATCCCGGGTTTCACCTGGGAGTTGCTCTGGTCGAGGCTCAGCGTCGCGTTGTAGGAGACGACGCCGTTGCTTGTCGTCCCGACGGTCGAGATCGCGCTCACGTGAGCGGCCAGCTGCACGCCGGTGAGGGCGTCGAGCGTCACCGTGGCCGGCTGGCCCACCTTGACCTTGCTGATGTCGGACTCGCTAAGGGAGACGCTCATCGTCATCGAGCTGGTGTTGACGATCTCTGCGAACGGTGAGCTTGAGCTTCCAGTGGTCGAGGACGACGATGAGCTCGAGCCGCCGAGGCTGCCGGCGGTGGTGCCGCCCGTCCCGCCCGTCGAGGAGCCCGACGAGGCCCCGCTGCTGGAGGTCGACGCCGTAGCGGTCGAGGTCGATCCCGCTGAGATGGAGTCACCTGGGGTCAGGCTCGCGAGCGACACGATCGTGCCGCTGATCGGCGCGTAGAGCTTGGTGTTGGCGAGCGCGGTCTTAGCGCTGTTGACGCTCGCCTGCGCGCTGTACACCGCCGCCTGCGCGGATGCGACCGACCCCGCGGGGGATGTGGAGCTGCTGCTGCTGGTGGAGCCGGTCCCTACGGAGCCCGCTCCCGCCGAGCCACCGCCGCCCGACGGCGCTGCCGTCGAAGGGCTGGACACGCTGGTCGTCGTCGGCGAGGCGGTGGTCGACCTGGTTGTGGTGGTGGGGGCGGTGGTTTTGGGCTTAGTTGCCGCCGTGGTGGTCTTGGCGGCCGGCGTCGTCGTGGTGCTCGCCGGGACGTTGGTCGTGTCTGAAACAAACTGGGTGGTGCCCGAACCCGCGCTCGTATTGAGGCCGGCCGTGGTGGTGGAGGAGCTGGTCGTGGAGCTCGTGTTCGACTCCGCGGTGCTCAGCTGGTCCTCCGCCGCGGTGAGGTTCTGCTCGGCCTGGTCGAGGGTGAGCTGCGCGGAGGTGGAGTCGAGCGAGGCCAGCAGCTGCCCTTTGTTGACGTGCTGACCCTGGATGACGGTGACGCTCGACAGCGTGCCGCTGGTCTGGAAGTTCACGTTGAGATCGGCGCCTGCCGCGATATTGCCGGTGCCCGTGACCGTCGATTGGACGACGCCGTTCTCGGCGGTGACGATCTGCGTCGAGGTACGCGCCGAGCTCGTCGGGGGACCGATCTCGGCGACGCCGAGGATCGCGAGCGCGACCGCGACGACCGCGAGCGCGTACAGGTACCAGGGCCTCGCCCCACGCTTACTCATGGCGGGCCCGCCCACGGTCGGTGTGCGAGCTCGCGTGGAGGGGGCGCGGGGATTGGATCCCAGGTGCGCGATTGATCATGCGAGCAATTTCGACCGCTCGGCTGAGCGGCGCCCCTGGAGAAGCTGGGACTTTGCTGAGCTCGCCGAGGACTACGCCCGGGCCGCGGGCTTTTCGGGCATCGCTACGTGGACGGCGGGTGCCGGCGCCGGAAGCGTGACCCGGAATATCGCTCCGCCGTCGGGGGCGTTGCAGGCGCGGACCTCGCCGTGGTGGGCTTGCACGATCGGCTTGACGATCGCGAGGCCGAGACCGGACCCCCCGGGCCCGCGGCTCCGTCCTCCCTCCGTGCGCCAGAAGCGATCGAAGACATGGTCTCCGGCGTCGGCGGGAAGACCGGGCCCGTGGTCGCGAACCTCGAGCACCGCTCGATCACCGTCGTGTCGAACGCTGATCTCGATCGGAGTCCCTGGCGGGGTGTGAATCACCGCGTTGCGAGTCAGGTTCGCAACGACCTGCCGCAGCTGTTCGGGATCCGCAAGCACCTGCACCGCGTCCTGCGCGGAGACCCGAATCTCACGGTCCGGGGCGATCGCCCGCGTGTCCTGCGCGGCGTGCTCGGCGAGCTCGCGCAGGTCCAAGGCGACAAGTCGCATTTCGGGTAGCTCGTCGAGTCGCGCGAGCAGGAGCAGGTTCTCGACCAGGACCCCCATCCGTGTCGCCTCGGCCTCGATCCGGGCCATCGCCCGTGCGAGCTCGTCGGGGTCGTCCGCCGCGCCGAGGCGGAACAGCTCGGCGTAGCCACGGATCGAGGCGAGCGGGGTGCGCAGCTCGTGCGACGCATCGGACAGGAACCGGCGCAAGCGGTCCTCGCTCTCGCCGCGCGCCGCGAACGCCTGCTCGATCTGCACGAGCATCTCGTTCAGCGACGATCCGAGCCGCCCGACCTCGGTCCGCTGGTTGTCCGGACTAACGCGACGGGAGAGGTCGCCGTGCGCGATCTCGTTCGCGACGCGTCCCATCCGCTCGAGCGGGCGCAGGCCCAGCTGGATCACCACCCAGCCGAGCGCTGTCAGCGCCAGGATCACCCCGGCGGCGACCAGCAGCCTCGACGAGGATCAGCCGCTGGAGCGTCTGGCGACGTCGCGCAGCGGAACCGCGATCACGAGGACGCGCCCCCCGGGCAGCGCGAACGCCGCCGCGCGGTACTGGAGGCCCGAGCCGGCCCTCGAGTTGACGGTGAACAGACGCGGCCGCTTCGATCTGAACTGCGAGATCGGCAACTTCGCCGGCAACGCCGGCGGCGAGGGCGTGCTCGCGCCGTAGGAGACGAAGGCGTGGATCTCGGTCACTCCGCCGCTCGAATCAAGCAGCACCGCGTAGGTCCCCGAGGTCTGGAACGATTGGCCGCGGGGCGGCTCCGGGGCCCACGCGTCTGGCGCTTGGGCACGGCCGGGATGTACGAGGCCAAGGAAGACCGACACAGGGAGCCTCGAGTTGGCGACCTGCTGATCGACCCTCGTCAAGCAGGAACGAGCGCTGCTCCTCGTAGGTCACGATCGCGGCGGCGCCGAGCCCGACCGCGACGAGCGCGACGAGACCGACGAGCAGGCGCGCGCGCAGCGACACTCGCCTCAGCCCTTCGGTAGCCGCAGCGAGTAGCCGACGCCGCGCACGGTGTGCAGCAGCGACGGCCCGTCCGCGTCGATCTTCTTGCGCAGGTAGCTGATGTAGGTCTCGAGCACGCGCGCGTCGCCGCCGAAGTCGTAGCTCCAGACGTGGTCGAGCAGCTGCCCCCGCGTCAGCACCCGCCGCGGGTTGAGCATCAGGTAGCGCAGCAGCCGGAACTCGGTCGCGGTCAGCTCGATCGGCCGACCGCCGCGGGAGACCTCGAAGGTGTCCTCGTCGAGCTCGAGGTCGGCGAACCGCAGGCGACCGGACGACTCACCGAACGCGCCTGTGCGCCGCAGGATGTTGCGCAGCCGCGCGATCAGCTCCTCGAGGCTGAACGGCTTGGTCACGTAGTCGTCGCCGCCGGTGGTGAGGCCGCGCACCTTGTCCGCGGTTGCGTCGCGGGCGCTGAGGAACAGGATCGGGACCTCAGCGTGCTCGGCCGACAGCCTCCGGGCGACCTCGAAGCCCTCCATGTCGGGCAGCATCACGTCGAGCACCATCACGTGCGGACGCCACCGCCGCACCTGGTCGAGCGCGTCCTTGCCGGTCCCGGCCGCCTCGACGCCGAACCCGTGGTGGCGCAGCGCCATCGAGATCACGTCGACGATGCTCGGCTCATCGTCCACGACGAGCACGCGGACAGCTTCCGGCTGCTCTTCCACGCGACGATTATTGACCCCAAAGCTCAGAGAATCCTGAGAGATTTGGTAGAAGAGGCTGTGTGGTGCGTGGCGCGCGGCTTGGCGCCTCGCAAGTTGTCGGACGCGGTCATCTCCGGTGCGCGGGACCCGCTCAAGCGGTGAGAGCGCTGGTGGTGGTGGTTGACGACTTCGATGTTGTTGCCGTCGGGATCGAGCACGAACGCGGCGTAGTAGCCGGCGTGATAGCGGGGGCGCTCGCCCGGCTCGCCGTCGCTTCGGTATCCGGCCCGAGTCGCGTCGGCGTGAAACCGGCGCACGTCGTCGTCATCGCCCGAGAAGGCGACGTGGACGTTCCGGTCGGCTCATCGGCGATAGAGAGAGGAAACCGTCTGATAGGCCGAGGGAGAACGTGGCGCGTCGGCGGCTTGGCGCTGGATGGTGAGGCCGGCCGCGGCCCCGATCGTCGAGTAGAACGCGGTCGACGCCTCGACATCGGTGACACGGATCGCGGCGTGATCAATGTTGCCGCTGGGCCGGTGACCGTCGCGGTGGACGGCTTCGAAGCTGTTGCCGGCGCGGTCTTTGAGACATGCCGCGTAGTAGTTGTCGCCGTAATCCGGACGCGGGCCGGGAGGCCCGTCATCGGCCAACCCGGTCGTCGAGGCCGGCCCGGCGGAAGCGTTCGACGTGCGCGCGGGTCGGTGCGATGAACGCGATGTGGACGCGCCGAGTGATCGGATGCTCGTCGTCGGTCTGCGTGAGCGCGAAGTTCCCCCAGACCGAGAAGCTCGGGGTGCTTGTCGTCTGCTCGATCTCGAGCTCATCGAGCGCAGCCGTGAAGGCCCGGGTGGCGGCCGCTAGGTCGGGGACCCGTAGGGTGATGTGGTCGAACACGGAGGCCTAGTTCGGTTGGGGTTAGATCGCTCTGCGTCCGCCGTCGGCGGCGACGGTGGTGCCGGTGATGTAGCTCGCTCGTGGGGAGGCGAGGAAGGCGATGACCTCGGCGATCTCCTCGGGTTGTGAGGCGCGGTGCATCGGCGTGGTTTCGCCAAGCGCCGCGATGAACTCCCGGCCTGACGGTGTCGGGGTGTAGACCGGTCCTGGGGCGATCGCGTTGACGCGCACGCCGCTCGGGCTGTACTCCGCGGCCCATGCGCGGGTCATCGCCTCAAGCGACGCTTTGGTCGCGCCGTACGCCGCACCGCCGACGAGCCCGACGCCGCCGGCCATGCTGCTGAGGCTGACGATGCTCCCGCGGCCCCTCGTGGCCATTCCGGGAGCGAGCGCCGCCACAAGGAGGAACGGCGCCCGAACGTTGCTGGCGAACATCTTGTCGAACACGGTGAGTCGAACTCTGCGGTCGGGCCGAAGAGCCGAGATCCCGGCGTTGTTGATCAGGATGTCGACGTCGCCGGCCTCGCTCGCCAGCCACTGCACGTCGGCAGCATCGGTGAGGTCGGCAGCGACGAAACTGGCCCTGCCGCCGGCGGCGGTGATTTCCTGGACCGTCTCGGCGCCTCGTTCGGCGTTACGGCCGTGAACGACGACCTCGGCGCCATCCCGGGCCAGCTGCAGCGCGACCGCGCGACCGATGCCCGACGTCGCGCCGGTCACCAGCGCCCGCTGGCCTTCGAGGTTGCTTTCCGTGGAAGTTGACATTCGTCTTCCTTCGTTGGCGATTTCTGTGAAGGGTCCACCGGTCATCGGGTGGCGCATCGCACGCACGAGTGATGTTTTTTCGCCAGCGGAGTTAAGTCGGGACGCAAGACACGCCCACCGGGCGCCTGGGCGCTTCGCCCTGGGGGTCGTGGGAGATCTTGTCCGCTATGCGGTTGTTATCTCCCAGACTGCCTCGCGGATCTTCCAGCGTAAGTCCGCGGTCGACATTTTCCCCGCGGACTTAACTTAAAATCGCGGAGATGTTTTTCCGGGGGAGCGACGACGTACCGGCGGTCTAGCGGGTCACCGCGGAATGGCCCGCTCCTGAGCCAACACGATTGCGGCGCGGCGACCCGCCATGTCGGCGAGGCGCTTCCCGGCGGCGCATCGAGGTGCGGCGGGCGATCAGCGCTTCGGTCGAACGTTGGCGCGGCTCAAGACTCAACACTCGAGTAGAGGTACGCGGCGGCGAGCGTGCGCCACGGGCGAAAGCGCTCCCCGAGCGCGTCGACCTGCTCGACCGACGCCGGAGGATCGAGCCCCCAGACCCGCTCGACCGCGTGGCGGAACGCGAGGTCGGCCGCGGGCCAGACGTCGGGCCGGCGAAGCGAGAGCATCAGCACTCCGTCGGCGGTGAACCGGCCGACCCCCTTGACCTCGGTGAGTGCGGTCCGGGCCGCGTCGTCGTCGAGGGTGCGCAGGCGATCGAGGTCGAGCCGGCCGTCTTCGAGCCGCGCGGCGAGATCGTGCAGGTACGCCGCCTTGGCGTAGGACATCCCGATGCCGCGCAGTGTCTCGGCGTCGGTGGCGAGCAGCTCCGCCGGCGTGGGCATCCGACCGCCGTGGAGCGCCTCGAGCCGGGTGAGGATCGCCGCCGCGGCCGCGAGCGAGAGCTGCTGGCCGATCACCTGGAGCACGAGCGCTCCCCACAGGTCGCTCGGCAAGCCGTCGAAGAGACGGTCGGGGTCGAGGCCGGGTTCCGCGTCGACGAGCTCCGCCATCCGCGGGTCCGCCGCGCGCAGCAGCGTCCGTCCGGCCGCCCACCGGTCGACGCGGCTCGCGCCCGCGGCGGGTCGGAGCCGGCGGGCTTGCTCACCGGGGCTGCTCCCGGACGACCTCGGCCGGGCGCTTGTCGTCGCGCAGCCCGAGAAAGCGCGCCTGCCGCAGGCGACCGTCGTTCGTCCACTCGGCGAACCCGATCTGGGCGACCAGCTCGGGCCGGACCCAGTGCGTGCCCGCGCGGGATCGGTCGCGCGTCGACGAACGGCGATTCGGGCGTCTCCAGCTCGCGCAGCCGAGCGCCGAGGTCGCGGAGCGTCGCCGCGGTGTACCCGGTCCCGACCTTGCCGGCGTATCTGAGCCGGCCGTCCTCGTAATACCCCACGAGCAGCGCGCCGAAGTCCGTCCGGCTTCCGGCGGGATCGGTGTAGCCGCCGATCACGAACTCCTGCTCCCAGACGCACTTGAGCTTCAGCCAGTCCCGCGAGCGGCCGGCGACGTACGGCGCCTGCGCGCGCTTGGCGATCAGCCCCTCCCAGCCCGCCCGGCACGCCTGCGCGAACCGCCGCTGCGAGTCATCGCGCCACGCCTCGCTCAGCTGCAATGCCGCGCTCGGCCGGATCGCCTCCGTCAGCCGCGCGCGGCGCTCGAGCAGCGGCCGGTCTCTGAGATCGTCGCCGTCGAGCTCGAGCAGGTCAAACACGCAGAAGACGACCGGATACGCGGCCACCAGCTCCGGCGGAGGGGTTCGTGACCCCGAGGCGCTGCTGGAGCCGGCTGAACGACGTCTGCTCCCCGTCGAACGCGACCACCTCGCCGTCGAGCAGGAGCTCCCGGTCCCGCTGGCTGGCCACCGCGGCGCGGACCTCGGGGTAGGTGCCGGTGAGGTCCTTGGCCGTGCGCGACTCGAGCCGCACCTCGCCGCCGTCCTTGCGCGCGACGCAGCGCTCACCGTCGAACTTGCGCTCCAGCAGCCAGTCGTCGCCGAAGTCGCGACGGTCGGTCAGCGTCGCAAGCATCAGCGCGATCGGCATGGTTGTCATCGTCCCAGACCCCAAGCAGTCCTGGCAGCCGGCGACTGATTCTGCCTGGTGGGGACTAGGATGAGGACCACCTATGGCGCTGGCATCAGCGTTTAGCCCCATCATCCGGGGCCGAGACGCGGAACTCGGGGTGTTGGGCGAGCTACTCGATCGGGTGTGCTCGGGCTCGGGTGCGGTTCTGCTGGTAGAGGGGGCGGCTGGTATGGGCAAGAGCCGACTGATCGGCGAGGGCGTGAGGATGGCGCACCGCATGGGCTTCCCGGTTGGGATCGGCACGGCTGAGCCGTCGGAGTCGGTGGCCGAGCTTGCGCCGCTGCTCAGGGCGCTCTTCGACGGTTCGGAGCCGTTGCTGGATCGCGCCGGACTGAGCAGCCTGCACGCCGCACCCGAGCAGCGCTATTGGCGGCTGCAGGATTTGCAGTCTCTGCTCGAGCGCACCGCGTTGGACGGCCCACTGCTCATATTCCTGGACGACGTGCAGTGGGTCGACAGCGGCACTGTGGCCGCGTTGCGCGCACTGCCACCGCGTCTGGCCTCGCTGCCGATCGGATGGGTTCTGGCGATGCGCCCGGATCAGGGTCTGGGGCAGCTTCGGAGTGCCGTCGAGTATCTCGCCGGCAAGGGCGCAGAAAGGCTCCTGCTCGAGCCGCTGAGCCCAGCGGCCGTGGCGCAGGTGGCGAGAGACGTAATCCAGGCCGAGCCCGATGAGACCCTGCTGCGGATGGCGGGCGAGGCCGGCGGCAACCCGTTCCTACTTGTGGAGCTGCTGGAGGGTCTGCGGCAGGAGGACCTGGTCCGAGTCGACTCCGGACATGCGACGCTGACCGACGACAGGCTTCCCGATCGGGTCAGCACGAGCATGCGAGAGCGTCTGGGCCGCATGTCCGATTCGGCGCGGCAGGTCGCCACGGTCGCCGGATCGTTGGGAAGAGCGTTTTCGGTCTCGGATCTGGCCACGATGCTCGGTTTTCCCCCGGCATCCGTACTGACCTCCGTCGAGGAGCTGATCGAGGCCGGCATCGTGAGAGAGCGCGGAGACCAGCTCTCCTTTCAGCACGACCTAATCCGCGAAGCGGTGCGCCATTCCTGTGCGCCCTCAGCCCGCCGCGCGCTCGATCGACACGCCGCAGACGTGATGCTCGCCAGGGGCGCGTTGCCGGTCGAAGTCGCTATCCAGCTTGCTGCCAGCGCGGAGCCGGGGGACGAGGTCGCGATCACCACGCTCCTAGCGGCCGCGGAGGCGTTAGCGACGACTGATCCGGGAGCGAGCGCGGACCTCAGCCGACGGGCGCTGGAGTTAGCCCCCGAGAGGCATTCGCTGTGCGGTCCGCTCGTCGTGCAAGCCGCGATGTCGCTCCACGCGGCGGGGCGGATCGAGGAGGCGAAGGCGTTCGCGGACAGCCGGATGAGGGCGGTACTCCCAGTAGCGGAGGATGCGGCGGTTCGTCTTGGCATCGCGGGTATGTGGTTGGTGTCCCCCGACATGAGGGTGCACGCGAGCTGCGAGGCCCTGAAGCTGCCGGGTCTGCCCGAGCACTTGCGACTCGCGCACACGGCGAAGCTGGCCTACAACCTCGTAGCGGCGGGGCGGACAGAGGAAGCGCATGCCGCACTATCAGATGCCGTCGCCGCTGGCGGTCGCCTCGACCCCGTTGCCCGGTTCCCGCTCGCGCTGAGCGACGGCGGTCTTCAGTACGTCGGCGGGGACTTCGCGCGCGCGCTCGCGCTGTTCGAGACGATTCTCCGCGACGGCCTCGCAGAAGCACACGGACTCGATGAGCTCCTGACCCGCCTGTGGCGATCGAAGTCGCTCCTCGCCCTCGATCGCGAGGAAGATGCGCTCCAGGCGATCGACGGAGTCATCGCCGAGTCGGTCAAGCGTGGGTTTTCCTGGTTCTTGCACGTCGCGGAGGTCACGCGGGGAGAGATGCTCTTTGCGCTCGGTCGGCTCGAGGACGCGTCCCTGCTGCTCGAAGGTCGGTTCGATCCCCATGGTCCGGCGGTCGTCACGGTCATGGACGCCTCGGCGGTTGTCGCGCTCGGGCGACGGGCGCTCCACGTGGGTGATGGCCGGCAGGTTCGCCAGACGAGCGAGATCGCCAAGGCGATGCTCAACGAGAGCACTCCTGGCGTTCGTCGTCACGCCGCCTGGCTGCTGAGTCTGCAGGCAACGGCCGGCGGCGATCCGCAGCAGGCTCACCGGTGGCTCTGTGTAATGGGCAAGCCAGAGCGCACGAGTGTGCTCACGAGGATCTGGATGGATACCGCCGACGAACCCCAGATGGTGCGAATCGCCCTCGCAGTCGGCGACCGCGAGCTTGCGGAGCGCGCGGCATCGGACGCGAATCGACGCGCCCAGCTTTGTCCCGGCGTTTCGTCGCTCGCCGGGATTGCGGAGCACGCCAGTGGCCTGCTCGACGGCGATATCGACAAGCTGTCCGAGGCAGTGAGTCTGTTCGAGGGAACCCCGCGGCCGCTTGCGCTTGCCGCCGCGTGGGAGGACCTCGGTCTGGCGCACCAGCGACGGGGGACCGCAGACGCTGCGATCGACGCTCTCACCGAGGCCCTGGTCCTGTTCGCGCGGGCCGGGGCGACCACGGATGCGGCGAGACTCCGAAGCCGCCTCCGAGCGCTCGGGGTTCGTCGCCGCGTGGCGGCGGCCGAGAAGCCAGCTACGGGATGGGCGGCGATGACGAAGTCGGAGCTGGCCGTCGCTCAGCTCGTCGCCAACGGCCTCACGAACCGCGAGATCGCCGAGCGGCTCTTCGTGTCTCCGCATACGGTGAACACGCATCTGCGGCAGGTGTTCGCAAAGCTTGAGGTCAAGTCGCGGGTTGACCTGACCAGGCTCGCCACAGAGCGCCACGGCGAGCGCGCTCCCGAGAGCGCACCCGGCGGCCGGGCTCCCTGACCTGTCAGAAAAGAGATCGCACGACCGCGGCGGCGCGAAACACGAACGCCTCGGCACTTAGGCCCGAGACGCACGGGCTCAGGCACACGGGGGAAGTTTGTACGCCGGTGAGGTGTCGATTTAATCGATCCGCCTACTACCGCGTGTCGTAGATGGCACTCCTATCCAGAGAGACTTAGGAGCAAATCCACCATGAAGCTGAAGAGATCTCACCACAAAGGCTCGGGTCGCCTCGAGCTTCTCGATGCAACGATGGACAGCTATGTGCACTGGCGCCGCGAAAGCCGCGCTGTGGCCGAGTCATATCGGAACTGGAGCTTCGCGGCCGGCAGTGAGCGCCGTGTCGCGTTCGACCGGTATGTCGCCGCGCTCGATCGCGAAGAGCGGGCCGCCTGTGGGCATCGGCGGGTCGTCGAGCACGCATATGGCTAGCGTCGGGCTCAGTGCGGATCGGCCCCGTCACGCAGCGACCGTGTGCGCCTGCTGGAAGTAGTGCCCTTGGTCGAGGTCGGCGATGAGCCCGGGTCGGGTCGGCTCCCAGCTCAGGAGCTCACGGGTCAGCGCGCTGGAGGCCGGGGCGTCGACTCCCAGGAAGCCGGCCAGCCAGGTGAAGTGATCCCCGGCGTGTTCCTGGGGGATCGAAACCACCGGCACGTCCAGGTGGCGGCCGATCAGCTCGGCGATGTCGTGAATCGGGACGCCCTCGTCGGCGACCGCGTGCAGCGTCGATCCCGCGGTCGCGTTCTCCAGCGCGAGGCGGAACAGGTGCGCGGAATCGAGCCGGTGCACGGCCGGCCAGCGGTTGCTCCCGTCCGCGACGTAGCCGGATGCGCCCTTGTCGCGGGCGATGCCGACCAGGGCGGCGACGAAGCCGTGATCTCCTTCGCCGTGATTGGTAGGGGGGAGTCGCAGGACGGACGAGCGGACGCCGCGGGAGGCGAGGGAGAGCACGTACTCGGCGGTCTCCCAGCGGGTCCGGGGGCCATCGCCAAGCGCGACCCTGGTCGCGGGATCGTGCCCGTCGCGCTCAGTGGCTACCCGCCCCGGCGCGACGCCGAGCGTGCCGGAGGCGATGACCAGGGGTCGACCGGAGCCCGCGAGCGCCTCGCCGAGTATCTCGACGGCGCGGCGGTCGGCGTCGGCAGCGCCCTGGAAGTCGCCCGAGAAGGCGATCTCGTGCTTGAACGCGAGGTGGATCACGCCGTCCGACGCGGCGGCCGCGCTGCGAAGGGTGTCGAGATCATCAAGGGTGCCGCGGTGCACCTCTGCGCCGGCGGCGGCGAGGGCATCGGCGGAGGCATCCGAGCGGGCGAGCCCGGTGACCTGATGACCCGCGCCGATCAACTCGGGAACGACCGCGGAGCCAATCCAGCCGGACGCGCCAGTGACGAATACACGCATGAGAGACCTCCAGGTGGTGGACCGTCTCACAGCAGCGCTGCGACGATCTGATGTCAGTTACTGACATGACTGTATCACACGATGTCAGTCGCTGCCATCACTATCATCAGCGCGATGCGATGGGAGCCAAACGCGCGCGGCCGGCTCGAGCAGGCAGCACTGGAGCTCTACGGCGAGCGCGGGTTCGAGCAGACCACAGTGGCGGAGATCGCCGAGCGGGCGGGGCTCACCGAGCGAACATTCTTCCGGCACTTCGCCGATAAGCGGGAGGTGCTGTTCTCAGGCGCGAACGCACTACAGGAGCTCCTCGTGAACGCCGTCGCCGGCGCGCTTGATACCGGAGCGCCGATCGACGCGGTAGCAACGGGCCTCGAGGCCGCGGGCGCGGTGCTCCAGGAGCGTCGAGAGTTCGCACGTCAGCGCCAGAGGATCATCGTCGCGAACACAGAGCTGCAAGAACGCGAGCTGATCAAGCTCGCATCACTCGCCTCAGCGGTCGCCGACACGCTGCGCCGAAGCGGCGTCACCGAGCCGGCGGCGAGTCTGACAGCCGAGGCAGGGATCGCGGTCTTCAAGGTCGCCTTTGAACGCTGGACCGACGAGGCCAAGCACCAAGACCTCCCGCAGCTCATCCGAGAGTCGCTGGATGAGCTCAGGGCCGTGACCGCGGGCCGATGATCATCGGCGGCAGGTCGAGCACGAACCCCATCTCGCCGCCGGTCCGCCGTCTCGACTAGCCCGGAGGCGTTCGCATCAAAGTCTCACGTCGCGACCGGCGAGCCAGTCCGCGACATCGGCCGGGGGGTCTCCGTGCCATTGGAGCCTTGCCGCGAGGAGCATGAGCTCGCGGGGGTCGCGTACGCCTTCCCCGTGGTCGCGCTTCGCGGCCAGGTACAGAACCACAGCCGTCGCGACCGAGACCGCCGGGTCCTCGATCTCGTAGTCGGCGCCTTCGCTGGCGAGCGCTAGGCGCTCCTCCAGATTCTCAACAGCAGTGATCGGCTCGTCGTCGTCCTCGAGCTGCTGCTCGAACCGGCCCAGGGCCTCCTCACGATCCTCGGGGTCGCAGATTTCAACAGCTCGACGAACCAGCTCGGCGACGGTGGGCGTTCGGCGATTCATCACTGCCTCCTCAAAGCGAGCGGATTCGGGCCTTAGCCGCCGGCTCGACGCCGCTCACGCCGCGAGAGCTCGTGCGGGTTCGCCTTCCGCGGATCGACCTCGGGGTCCACCTCGTGATGCGGCTCGCTCGTGCTCGTGGCGCCCGTCGGGGTGTGCTCGTCGCCGAAATCCATCCCGTACTGATCGGCGGACGGATCGCGAGGGTCCGGCCGCTTGTCGTAGGGGTCCGGCCACTCGGTGGGATCAGGATCCGAGGCCGGTTCGTTCAACGCCTCGTGCGGGTCGCGCTGCGGTGAAGACTCATCTTCGGCCATGTCCGGCCTCCTTACTCGCAGTTCAGCCTGTCAATGTCCATCGGGTCGCCGCGCCGGCTGCGGGCCGCTCCGGGATGCAGACGGCTCGTCCTCGGTGCGTAGCCCGCCTCGCCTCTCGTGGCCCGTGGGTGCCAACTAAGCGTACCTCCCGGCTTCCGCGGGCAGCGCTCGCTTGCGACTGCGGTCTGGTGGGAGCGAGGTGCCGATCAGGCGAGCCAACCGCGAGTGCGCGCCGCGGTTTGCTCAGAGGAGGTTAGGTGGTGAGCAATGACCGCGAGGTCGTCGCCCGAGCGGCTCCGCGAAAATGGCCGAAGCGATGACGACGACGCTCGCGGCAACCGAATCGATCCGCCGCTTGGCGCGAGAGCGGCTCGGGCTCGGCCGGTTGCGCCCCGGTCAGCTCGACGCGATCGTCGCGGCTGTGGCAGGGCACGACGTGCTGGCGGTGCTCCCGACCGGTGCCGGCAAGTCTGCGATCTACGAGCTCGCGGGGCTGTTGAGGACGGGTCCGACCATGGTTCTCTCGCCGCTGATCGCCTTGCAGGACGATCAGCTGGCGCATCTCCGTGACGCGGGCCTGTCGGCCACCGTCGTGAACTCGACGCAGTCCGGTGCCACGCGAGTGGAGGCGCTGGCGGCATCGCGCGGCCCGGACGAGTTCGTGTTCCTCTCGCCCGAGCAGCTCGCGAACGCTGAGACCCGGGAGACGCTGCGCCGTGCGCGGCCCGGATTGTTCGTGGTCGATGAGGCGCATCTGATAAGCCAATGGGGCCAGGACTTTCGCCCCGACTACCTGCGGCTCGGCGCCCAGGCCGACGCTGTCGGCGCGGCGGTGCGAGTGGCCCTTACCGCGACGGCCGCCCCGCCCGTGCGCGACGAGATCGTGAGGCGGCTCCGGCTTCGCCATCCGGAGGTGGTGATCGGAGACTTCGACAGGCCGGAGATCTATCTCTCCGTCCACCACGTCGGCTCCGACCGCGAAAAGCAGAGAGAGGTGGAACGGACCGCGTCTGAGCTGAAGGGTTCCGGAATCGTGTACGCCGCGACCCGGGCAGGCGCCCAGGCGGTCAAGGACGCGCTCGCCGCCGCTGGACACGCCGTGGCCCTCTACCACGCGGGACTTCCGACGGCCGCCAGACGCGAGGCGATGGATGCGTTCCTCGACGGGTCGGCGCGGATCGTGTCGGCCACGGTGGCGTTCGGGATGGGGATCGACAAGCCCGACGTGCGATGGGTGTTGCACGCCGATCCGCCCGGCTCGCTCGACGCGTACTACCAGGAGATCGGGCGCGCCGGCCGGGACGGCAAGCCGGCGCACGCCCGCCTGGTGTACCGGCAGGCCGACTTGGCCACGGCGCGATATCTGGCGGCGGGAGGTGTGTCGGCGGCGAGCGTGGCCAAGCTCGCGAAGCAGCTCACCGACGTACCCGGGGACGCCGGCGTCGGCGAGCTCGCCGAAGCCGCCGGGCTGAGCGCCCGGTCGGCCACGCTCGCGCTCGCTCGTCTGGTCGATCTCAACGCCGCCGACTGGCTGGCCGACGGAGGCGTCCGCTGGAGCGGAGCGATGAGCGTCGCGGACGCGCTCCAGGCATCTGAGAAGGAGACAGCTCGCGAGCACGAGGTCGAGGTCTCGAGGCTCGAGATGATGCGCCGCTACGCCGAGCACACGGGATGCCGGCGCTCGTTCCTCCTGAGCTACTTCGGGCAGGACTACGAGGGTCCGTGCGGAGCCTGCGACAACGACGTCGCGCGCGCCGCGCCAGCGCGCGGGAACGTGCCATTTCCGATCGGCGCACGCGTGACGAGCGGGCGCTGGGGCGAGGGCACCGTCCAACGCTACGACCGAGATCAGGTAACGGTCCTGTTCGACGACCACGGCTATCGCGATCTCGTCGTGTCGATCGTCCTCGAGAAACAACTGCTGCGCGCGCTGTAAGCGGTGGGCCGCCACCTACTCTTTGCGCAGCAGCCCTTGCGCCAGCGCCCACTCCACAGTCCTCCGCAGCGTTTCGCGCGGCGCCGTATAGCGCAGGCCGAGCTCGCGCTGGGCGCGGGATCCGTCATAACGGTGGCCATGTAGGAGTGTCCGCACCATCTCGCGGCACACCGGCGGATGCCGTCCCGCCAGCTTGAAGCCCAGCTCGGCGACGGACGCCGCGGCCGTCGCGACCGGCCCCGGTATCAGACGGGGATCGCGCTTGACGCCCGCGACCTCGGCGGCCAGCGACAGCGCTTCGCGGATCGGCAACGTCATCCCGTTGAGCAGGTACCGCTCCCCGGCGCTCCCGCGCTCGGCGGCCAGCAGGTGGCCCTCGACACAGTCGGCGATGTCGACGAGGCTGACCGTGGTAGGAACGAACACCTTCAGGCGGCCGTCGAGGAACGCGAGCAGGAATCGTGCCGTCCCGCCCGCGCGGCCGGGCCCTTGAACGGAGGACGGGTTGACGCACACGAGATCCTGGCCGACCTCGCTCGCGGCGGCCTTGGCGGCGCGCTCGCCGGCCGTCTTCGTCCGCTCGTACGTCGAGAGGTACCAGCCGCGGGGCAGCGTCTGCTCGGTACCGATCGTTCCCTTCGGTTCGCCGATCGTCGCGGCCGATGAGGTGTGCACGAGCCGCGCGACTCCGCCCGGGCGGCCGCGTGCACCGCGGCGACCGGCCCGTCCACGTTCAGCCGTTCCATCGGGCGTGGATCCTCCACGCACAGCGAGTTGACGCCCGCGACGTTGAACGCGCGCACGCACCCCTCCATTCCGTGGGCCAGCGCGTCCTCGTCGCACGCGTCACCGCGGATCACCTGGGTTCCGCGGGCGGCGAGCGCTTGCGCCGCGGAGTCGGATCGGGCCAACGCGACGACTTCATCGCCGCGTTCGAGCAAACGGGTGACGAGCGCAGAGCCGATCACCCCGGTGCCACCGGTGACAAATACGCGCATATCCTCAGGAGCGCAGCGCGGCCGAGAACTGCAACAGGTAATCGAGTCCCGACCAGGCCGTGACGATCGCCGCAACCACCATGGCCCACTGATCGAGGTATGCCCCGAGGATCACCGCATCGGGGCGGAGCATCGCCAGCGTGATCGCCACGAACTGGACGGTCGCCTTCCATTTGCCGAGCAACGAGGTCTCGAAGTGACGACCGCCGGATTCAACGGCGGCTCGCAGGCCGAGGATCGTGAACTCTCTCCCGACGATCACAAGTGCCACCCATGGCGAGGCGCGGTGCACCGACACCAGCGCGATCAGGGCGGTCGCGACGAGCAACTTGTCCGCGGTCGTATCGAGGAACGCCCCCAGCCTCGTCGTGACCCCCCAGGAGCGTGCCAGCCGGCCGTCGAATAGGTCGGTGGCGGCCCCGATCACGAACAGGATCGCGGCGACGGTGTAGGAGCCTCCGAGCACGAGGGCCATGACCACAGGGGCCAGCGCGACCCGCAGGCCGGTGCCGGCCGCGAGCACCCTCGACGAGCGTAACGCGCTCAACGCCCCGGCTTCCACGGATCCCAGAAGGTACATCACAGCAAGCCAGCCCCAAGCGAGCGAGCCGCGGCGCGCGCTCTCCGATCGCGAGCGCAGCATCCGCCGCGTCTCTCGCCGCGCGAGAGCTCGACTTCACGTAGTGCGGCCTTGACCTCCGGTACCAGCGCCGGGGCCATGCTGAGCTCGGTGACGCCCAGGCCGACCAGGAGGGCCGCCGCTGGGCGGATCGCCCGCGAGCTCACCGCACACCCCCACCCAGCGCCCGTGCGCGCGCGCCGCCTCGACCGTCGCCTGAATCAGGCGCAGCACCGCCGGCTGCGGTCCGGTCAGCAGCGGCGCGAGCCGCTCGTCGCCCCGCTCGGCTGCCATCGTGTACTGGGTCAGGTCGTTGGTCCCGATCGAGAAGAAGTCGACATGCTCGGCGAGCCGGCGGGCGGTGAGCGCGGCGGCGGGGATCTCGACCATGATCCCGAACTCGAGCGGAGCGTCGATCCCGGTGTCGGCCCGCGCCTGCTCGAGCGCTGCGCGCGCGCGTGGATCTCGTCGAGCGTGGCGACCATCGGGAGCATCACCTTGACCGGATGCTCGGCCGCGACCCGCAGGATCGCTCGGAGCTGCGTCGGCCAGCACGTCGCGGCGCTCGAGCGCGAGCCGGATGCCGCGGACGCCGAGGAACGGATTGGCCTCGGGCGGCATCGGCAGCGCCGGCAGCGGCTTGTCGGCGCCGGCGTCGAGCGTGCGCACGACGAGCGGGCGGCCGTCGAGCGCGCCGGCGATCTCGCCGCAGGGTCTCGGCCTGCTCCTCCTCGTCCGGAAGCTCGGCGCGGTCGAGGAACAGGAACTCGGTACGGAGCAGCCCGACGCCCTCGGCGCCGAGCTCGACCGCCTTGGCGGCCTCGCCGGCCGGAGCGCCGAGGTTCGCGAACACCTCGATCCGGGTGCCGTCGCGGGTGGCGCCGGTCTCGTGCGCGCGCTCGCGGGCCGGTGCTCGCCGCCGCTCGGCGCGCTCGCGCCGGTCGCGCGGCGTCGCGCTGCGACGTCCTCCGGAGGGTCGACCTGGAGCGTGCCCGCCTCGCCGTCGATGAGCACGGTGCGTGCCCGTCGGGGACCTCGCAGCACGGCTCGCCGAGGCCGACGACCGCCGGCAGCCCGAGCGCGCGGGCGAGGATCGCGGCGTGCGCGGTGGCGGTGCCGTGGGCGGTGGCGATCCCGGTCACGAGCGCGGGATCGAGTGCGGCGGCGTCAGCAGGGGTGAGCTCGCCGGCGAGCACGATGCCGCCCGCTCGCGGACCGCTGGTCGTCGGCTCGCCGGTGAGCGCGTCCACCACTCGCCGGCCGACGTCGAGCACGTCCGCCGCCCGCTCCTGGAGCAGCGGCTCGTCGAGCGCGCGGTAGCGCTCGGCGACGCTCTTGGCGGCGTCGTACCAGGCCCGCTCGGCGGTGGCGCCGGCGTCGATCGCCGCGTGCGCGGGCTCGAGCATGCGCCTCGTCGTCGAGCAGCGCGAGGTGGGCGTCGAAGATCGCGGCCTCGGCCTTGCCCGCGCGCGTCGCGCGACCGTGTCGCGGTCGCGCTCGATCGCGGTGCGGGCGGCGGCGATGCCCTGCTCGAGGCGGTCGCGCTCGCGTCGGGGTCGTCGGCGGCGCGGTCCGGGGGCGGCGCCGGTGGCGCCGTGCAGATGGTGGGCCGGGGCCGACCGCGAGGCCGGCCGAGGCGGGGACGCCGGACAGAACGTCGCCCGATGCCGGCCGCGCGGCGCGCGGCCAGCGTGGCGCGTGCCGTGGCTGGCCAGCGGCTGAGGCGGCGGGCGGCTGGTGGGCTGCCGGCGGCGCTGGCGCGGGTGCGCCCGCGGCGATGCCGTCGCCGAAGCCCTCGTCGGCGAGCTGCGCCAGCGCCGAGCAGCACGTCGTCGGCCTGCGGGCCCGAGGCCTGACGAGCAGCGAGTCGCCGAACCGGGCCCCGAGCGCGACGACATTCGTGAGGCTGGTCGCCTTCACCGGTCGGCCGTCCGGCGCTTTCGCCACGCGGACGTCGGCGTCGAAGCCGCGGACCGTCTCGACGAAGCGCGCGGCCGGCCGGGCGTGGAGACCGATCGCGTTGCGCACCTCGAGCATCGCGGCGCGTCGGCGTCGGCGCGGTGGCGCCGTCGGCCGGCGTCCGCCGCGATCGCCGTCGCCCGCGTCCTCGACGCCCGAGCTGCGAGGACTTCATCGCGAGCGCGCCGCGCGCCTCGGCGGCCACCTCCTCGAGCGACGCGCCGCCGCTCGCCGCCGCCGCGGCCGCGACCGCCCCCTCGACGAGCGGCGCCTCGCTCAGCAGCACCCGTCCCGGGCGCGTCGCCGAGCAGACTCGACCGCGAACTCGGCGCTCATCAGCGCGCTCCCGAGGTCCATCAGCACGAGCACGCCGTCACGGGACATCGCCCGCTCGATCGCCGCACGCACGCGCTCGGCGTCGGTTCCGAGCACGCCCGGCTCCTCGGTTCCGCCGGCCGGCTCGAGCGCCAGGTCCGCGCCGCCCATCTCGCGCGCGAGCGCGACGACGCCCTGCGGCCAGCGACGTCGCTGTGGGAGACGACGACGATCCCGACCATGCTCAGCCGCGCCTCAAAGCCCGTAGGCGCGGTGCAGGTAGTCGATCGGATGGACCGACGTTCTGCCCGGTGGCGTGGGTGATCTGCCAGCGGCAGGTCTCGCTGTCGCACGCGACCGTCGGTCCGCTCCGGACGCGCGGACCTGGCCGAACAGGTCCGCGCCGACCGCCATCGCGATGTCGTACTTCTCGACCTTCAGCCCGTACGTGCCCGCGATCCCGCAGCAGCGGGCGTTCATCTCGGTGACCTCGAGCCCCGGGATCAGCGCGAACAGGTCGAGCGCGGGCTTGCCGATCCAGTGGCCCTGCTGCTGGCACGGGCGCGTGGTAGGAGATGTGCTCGTTGACCGGCTGGAAGTCGGTCTTGCAGCTCGCCGCGGTCGTGCAGGTCGAGCAGGAGCTCGCAGATGTCGTAGGTCCGCTCGGACACGAGCTTCAGGTCGGGGTCGTCCTCGAGCGACAGGATCTCGCGCGCCTCGCGCTTGAGCATCAGCGTGCAGCTCGTGGCGTTGCCGACGATGATCGTGTCCGGGTCGTCGCGTACGTGCGGCGCGAGCGCGCGCGCCAGCCGCAGCACGACCTTGCGGGCGTCGTCGAACAGGCCGCTCGACTGCAGCGGCAGGCCGCAGCAGTCCTGCTTGGGCACGACGACCTCGAAGCCGTTGTGCTCGAGGATCTGCGACGACCTTCTCGCCCTCCCACGGCTCGTAGTACTCGGTGCCGCAGCCGTGGAAGTAGACGATCTTGCGCCCGGTCGCGCGGGCTCGGTGCGCTTCTGCGCCCAGCGCGAGAAGCGCCGGCCGGCGAACTCGGGTGCCGGCCGCGTCGCGGTGAATCCCCGAGCAGCTTCTCGCCGAGGATGCGCACCGGCCGCGAAATCGAGTCGTGAAGTTGGCCAGCGGGGCGACCGGGGTGCCCAGCGCGCCCGAGCCAGGTCGGGCGGGTGATGATCCGGTCGCGCAGGGGCACGCCGTTCTGCCGCTTGAGCTTGTTGCGCGCCTGGGCGTTGATCTCGGCGATCTTCACCCCCTGCGGGCACGACTGCGAGCAGATCCCGCACCCCGAGCAGTAGTCGACCGACCACTCGACCGACGGCTCGTCCGGCGACGCGGTAGCGCTCCGCCTGCGGCCCGGCGTACTTCGGCCCCGGGAACAGCGGGGTCACGTTCGAGACCGGGCACGGCGGTCTCGCAGATCGTGCACTTCACGCAGTGGTCGAGCGAACCCCGAAGCAGCTCGTCGAGCGGGGTCTCGATCATGCCGTGGCCGCCGCCATCAGTCATGGGGTGCCGCCGCCTTCGCCGAGGCTTCCGAGCCGCGCCAAAACCACCTGGGCGGCGTGGGAGCCGCTCGCAAGCGCGATGCCCTCGCCCGAGCCCTCGCGCCACGGCGCCGCGCCCGGGAGCGCAGCGCCGGCGACGAGCACGTTCTCGCAGCCCTCGGCACGGAGCTCGAGCGTCGACGGCGACGCCGACGCGCGCCATCGGCTGCTCCGCGCATGTAATCGGCGCACGAACCGCGGCTCGCCCGAGCTCGGAAGCCCGCGCAGCGGCAGACCGAGCACTCGTTCGTGCGGTTGACCATCGCGAATCGAGCTCGATCGCGCCCGAGGCGAACCCGCCAGCTGGCGAGCACGAACCAAGCCGCCGCGTAGCGCATCTCGCCGCCCGGTACGCGCGCGCCGCCACCGACTGACGCGCGTGCCATCGCGCTCGGCGCCAACGACCTCGGCGCCAGCACCAGGCGGCCGCCGGCGCCCCGCAGCGACGCCGCGCAGGATTCGAACAGCCGCATCCCCGGAACCGACGGTGGCAATGTCGGGATCTCGAACACCGCCGGCCGAGGCGATGCTCCAGGTCTGACCAGGCGCCGTGCGGGTCGCGAAGGCCGAGCACAGCGGGTAGGCCGACGCTGCTCCTCGGCCTGAGCTGCAGCGCCAGCCCGGCCGCGAACGACGCCGCGCCATGCCGGATCGTCGAATCTCCGCGCCAGCCCGAGCGCGTTCTGATCGGCGCGGTCGGCTTCGACGTCTACCTCGACCGCACGCGCCCCGATCCCGAGCCTTGAGCAGGTTCGCCGCGCACAGGCCGGCATGAAAGTCGCGCAGGCCCCGCGTCCCGACCACGCACACACGCTCCAGCGAGGCCGCAGTCTCCGGCAGCCATCGTCTCCGGCACGAGTGCCGACGGGCGCAGCGCGCCGACCGCCGTCGGCAGCAGGTGGTTGCGCTCGAGGTCGCCCACATAGCGGTAGCCGGGAAGCGGTCCCGACGCGACCCGCGTCGGCGAACCACCGCACGGCGTCGGCCAGCGCGTCGAGGCCGAGCGCCGCGTACGGATGATCCGGTCGCGACGCGATCAGCTCCGTCAGCGCGCCGGCTCGGCCGACTCGACGCGCGTCGGGCATGTAGCCGAGCACGTCGATCGTCCCGGGGGCGAGATGCGTCGAACCCACCCCTTTGGCCAGCACGCATACCGTCGCACCGCCCTCGGCGAGCCGGGTGGCGGCTGTCAGGCCCGCCGTGCCGGCGCCGATCACGAGGGCGTCGAAATGCAGCTCGCCCCTCATGACGTCGGCAGGTGCTCGACGTCGAGCACCCCTTGGAAGATCCAGTCGTCGAGGCGTGCCTGCCGCAGCTGGTCGCCGTGCAGGATCGGCCAAGTGCCCTTCCAGCGCTCGTCGAGGAACCGCAGCAGAGCGCCGTTGGCCTGCTCGGCAGTCAATCCGTCGAGCCCGTGCAAGATCCCAGCCGACGCGGTAGATGCAGTACCCGCCCTGGCACGGCCCCATCCCCAGGCGCAGGAGGCGGCGGATATCGTCGAGGTTTGAGCTCCCGCGCCGGCGCATTTCGCGCTCCAGCCTGCTGCGCGGAATCATCTCGCACTCGCAGACCATCTGCTCGTCGCGAGAGTGCCGACTCCTTGCGTTGCAGTCGCTCGCCGAGCGTGTAGAACTTGCGCCGTCCTCGGAGCCGGGCAGCGGCTCGGTATCGGTGGTGCACTCGCGCTCCTCGCCGAGTTGGCGACAGACCGCGTCGATCGTCTCCTGCGCCATCAGCCGGAAGGTCGTGAGCTTGCCGCCGGTGATCGTCACGAACCGGCTGACGCCGTCGCGCTCGAATGGTCGAGCAGCGCGTGCGCGCGTGTGACGTCGCGCGTATCGGTATCGGCGGCCTTGGCGTCTTCGAACAGCGGACGAACGCCCGTCCACACGCGTAGCGCCCGGGCGCTGCGGAAGCTCGGTACGAGCTTCTCGCCGTCGTCGAGCATCGCGTCGACCTCGGCCTCCAGCACCGTGTGGTCGTCGGGATCGATCGTGTGCTCGTCGGTGGTGCCGACGACACAGACGGTCCGGATCGGGACGATGATGTCGCCGTCGGTCGGCATCTGGCAGCGGTTGACCACCGTGTTCACCAGTCGATGGTTCATCGCGATCATGATCCCCCGGCCCGGAAGCACGCGGACGCCCTCGATGCCCGCGATATCGGCGATCTGCCCGGCCCACGCGCCCGCCGCGTTGACCGTCACCCGCGCCTCGACGTCGAGCTCCTCGCCGGTGCGCGCGTCGCGCACGCGCGCGCCGGTGACCTCGTCGCCGATCGCGGTGGACGGCCGACGACCTCGTGGTAGGGCAGTACGCGCGCGCCACGCTGCTGCGCGCCGCGCGCCATCGCCCAGACGGTCTTCCACACGTCGATGTTGGCGTCGGGCACCCGGAAGGCGCGCGAGATTCCCGGGATTCAGCAGCGGCTCCTCGCGCAGCGCCTGCGCCGGGTCGATCTCCTCGCAGTCGACGCCGGTCGCGCGGCAGCCCTCGGCGAAGCGGTCGGCGTAGTCGGGGTCGTCGCACGGCGTCGTGACGAAAGAAGCCTCCGATGTCCTCGATGCAGTCGGCGGCGACGTGCTTGAGGATGCGGTTCTCCTCGATGCATTCCTCGCGGCGCGGGGATCCTTGACGGCGTAGCGCCCGCCGGAGTGCAGCAGGCCGTGAAAGCGGCCGCTGGTGCCCTCGGCGAGGTCGGCACGGTCGACGAGCACGACGTCGAAGCCGCGCAGCGCCGCGTCCCAGGCCACGCCGGCGCCCGTGGCGCCGCCGCCGATCACGAGCACGTCGGTGCTGAGCGTGACCATTACGTCTCAGACTACCCCCGCGCCAGGCGGGCCTGGGCGCGACCGGCGGCTAAACCGCCTTTTGCGCCCACCCTGTGCCTGCGCTGTCCTCAGTCGAGCCAGTCGAACGTCCGCGTGACCGCCTTTTTCCAGTACTTGTAGTACTCGTCGCGCTTGGCGGCGTCCATCTTCGGCTCCCAGCGCTTGTCCTCGGCCCAGTTCGTCGCAGGACCTCCTCTGCTGTTCCAGAACCCGGCGGCGAGCCCGGCGGCATAGGACGGCGCCGAGCGCGGTCGTCTCGGGCACCTCGGGGCGGATCACCGGCACCCCGAGGATGTCGGCCTGGAACTGCATCAGCAGTTCGTTGCGCGACCATGCCGCCGTCGACCTTGAGCTCGAATCAGCGTGACGCCGGAGTCGGACTCCATCGCGTCGATCGACCTCGCGGGTCTGGAACGCGGTCGCCTCGAGCGTGGCGCGGGCGATGTGACCGGCATTGACGTACCGTGTCAGGCCGGCGAACACGCCGCGGGCGTTGGACTTCCAGTACGGCGCGAACAGGCCGCGAGAACGCCGGCACGATGTACAGGCCGCCGTTGTCGTCGACCGACTTGGCGAGCTCCTCGACCTCGGGTGCCGCCTTGATCATGTGCAGGTTGTCGCGCAGCCACTGCACGAGCGCCCCCGTGATCGCGATCGAACCCTCGAGCGCAGTACACCGCCGCTCGTCGCCGATCTTGTAGCCGACCGTGGTCAGCAGGCCCGCCTTCGACTGCACGGCCTCGGTGCCGGTGTTGAGCAGCATGAAGTTGCCCGTGCCGTACGTGTTCTTGGCCTCGCCGGCGAGAAGCACGCCTGGCCGAACGTCGCCGCCTGCTGGTCGCCGAGGTCGCCCGCGATGGTGATGCCGGTCAAGGTTGCCGGTCTTCACCTCGCCGTAGACCTCGCTCGAGGCGCTGGATCTCCGGGCAGCATCGACATCGGCACCCCGATCGTCGACGGCGATGTCCGTGTCCCAGGACAGCGTCTTGAGGTCCATCAGCATCGTCCGGCTGGCGTTGCGTCACGTCGGTGATGTGCAGGCCGCCGTCGGTGCCGCCGGTCAGGTTCCAGATGCACCAGGTGTCGATGTTGCCGAAGACCAGATCCCCGGCCTCGCGCCTTCTGCGCGGGCGCCGTCGACGTTGTCGAGGATCCAGCGGACCTTGGGACCCGAGAAGTACGTCGCCAGCGGCAGGCCGACCGTGCGTGCGGAACCGGTCCTGGCCGCCGTCGGCGGACAACTCGTCGACGAGCTTGTCGGTCCGCGTGTCCTGCCAGACGATCGCGTTCATGACCGGCTCGCCGGTGTTGCGATCCCAAACCACCGCCGTCTCGCGCTGGTTGGTGATGCCCGAGCGCGGCGATGTCGTCCCGGCACGCCCCGGCCTTCTCCAGTGCCTCGTCGAGCACCTCCTGCGCAGCGCGCCCAGATCTCCTTCGGGTCGTGCTCGACCCACCCCGGCTTGGGATAGATCTGCTCGTGCTCCTTCTGCGACACCGCCACGACCGGCCCTCGTGGTCGAAGACCATCGCGCGCGTAGCTGGTCGTCCCCTGGTCCAGTGCTGCTGCGTACTTCGCCATCTCGCTCTCTCCTTTCAGCCCGCCAGCGCCTCGGCGGCGCTCTTGAAGAGGTAGTAGGTGGAAGTCGCGCCCGGGTCTTGGTGGTCCTTGCTGCGCTCGCCCAGGTAGCTGGCGCGACCCTTGCGCGCGACGAGCGGCGTCGTTGCCTTCATTCCTTCCTCAGCGGCCTCCGCCGCCGCGCGCAGGCCGTCGTCGAGATCGGACGCCGCATCGAGCGCCTCAACGGCCGGAATCAGCGCGTCCACCATCGTCTTGTCTCCGGGCTGCGCCTTGCCGCGCGCCTGAACGCCCTCGAGGCCCTTGCGCCACGCCGCGGCGATAGCGCGGGCAGGTCGACCTCCGAATCACTCCCGCCAGGGCGCCTGCCCATCTGGAGGAACAGCGTCCCGTAGAGCGGACCGGCCGCTCCGCCGACGCTCGAGACGAGCGCCATCGCCACGGTCTTGAGCACCGCGCCGGGGTCGGCCTGCTCGGAGGCGTCGAGTCTTCTCGAGCGCCTTACGCATCCCCCGGTCCATGTTCGTCCCGTGGTCTCCGTCGCCGATCGCTGTGTCCAGACGGACGAGCTCCTCGCGGTGCTCGCTCATCTCGTCCGCGAACCGGTTCATCCAGTCGAGGACGCCGTCTCGCGTGATCGCCACCGGGCCTACTAGACGCCCCAGCGCAGGGCCGGGGTGTTCACCGGCGCGTCCCAGTAGCGCGACCATCTCGTCGTCGAGCTTGAGCAGGGTGATCGAGCACCCCTGCATCTCGAGCGAGGTGATGTAGTTGCCGATCAGGTTGCGCTCGATCGCTCAGACCCGCGGTCCTGCGCGATCTTCGCGACCTCGTTGTACATCGACGTAAAGCTCGATCAGCGGCGTGCCGCCCATGCCGTTGACGAACGCGAGCACGCGGTCGCCCGATGGAGAACGGCAGGTCCTCGAGGATCGGCGTCATCAGCCGCTCGGCGATCTGCGAGGCGGGGCCGATCTTCTCGCGGAAGCGGCCCGGCTCGCCGTGGATGCCGATCCCGATCTCGACCTCGTCATCGGCGAGCTCGAAGCTCGGGTTGCCCGACGCCGGGGTGATGCACGGGGTCAGCGCCATCCCCATCGAGCGGCCGTTCGCGTTGACCCGCCGGCCAAGCTCGGCGACCTCCTGCGAGCGCTGCGGCCGTCCTCGGCCGCGCCGCCGCAGATCTTCTCGACCAGCACCGTGACCCCGACGCCGCGCCGGCCGGCGGTGTACAGCGAGTCCTCAACCGCGACGTCGTCGTTGGTGAGCACCGTCTCGACCTCGATGCCCTCGCCCGTCGCCCAGCTCGGCGGCCATGTCGAAGTTCATGACGTCGCCGGTGTAGTTCTTGACGATGTGCACAACGCCGGCGCCGCCGTCGACGGCCTTGGTCGCCTCCAGCATCTGGTCGGGCGTGGGGGAGGTGAATACCTCGCCCGGACACGCGGCATCGAGCATCCCGAGGCCGACAAAGCCGCCGTGCATCGGCTCGTGGCCCGAGCCGCCGCCGGAGATCAGCCCGACCTTGCCCTGCACCGGCGCGTCGATGCGGACCACGAACGCGGGGTCGTAGATGACCCGAACGCCGGTCACCGTGTGCGGCTTCGACGCCGTGCAGCGCGTCCTGCACGACGGAGTCGGGCGCGTTGATCAGCTTCTTCATGCCCCTTCCCTCAAGCCGAAAGTTGATAGGACGGGACGTTCGTCGAACGCCCGTCCGGACCGCGACGCGGAGCCGGATGCCGGGTCCCGGAGACGCGGTCAGCCAGGTGAGCTTCGGCGCGCGGCGGGCGGACGACCGGTCCAGCCGCCTCGCTCCATAACTTCAGCACCGAAAATGCCGAGCAAGCACTCTCCTTCTGGACCAAACCCTCTCCACCCACGACCCTTGCTTGCGACAATAACGGAAACGGTGCGACAATGTCAAACATCGTTCGAACGCCTGGTCGGGCCGCAGGCGCGGCTCTTCGCTGAGCGCTCCTCACGTGCCTGGGCGCATCCAATCCATCGAGCGCGCGGCCGCGATCCTGCGGTTGCTCTCGGGGCGCTCGCGACGGCTCGGGGTCGCGGAGCTCGCCGGGGAGCTGGGGCTCCCGAAGGGCACCGTCTACGGGATCCTGAGGACGCTCCAGCGGTCGGGTTCGTCGAGCAGGACACTGAGTCGGGCAAGTACCAGCTCGGTCCGGCCCTGCTCCACATGGGCTCGAGCTACCTCGACGGCAACGAACTGCGGACCCGCGCGCTCAACTGGGCCGACGGGCTGGCGTCGCGGAGCCGCGAGAGCGTGCGCATCGGGACGCTGCACGAGAGCCAGGTGCTGATCGTCCACCACGTCTTCCGTCCCGACGACAGCCGCCAGGCGCTCGAGGTCGGAAGCCTGATGCCGGCGCACGCGACCGCGCTTGGCAAGGCGCTGCTCGCGCACCATGGATACGTCGCCGGCGAGCTGCCGGCAAGCCCGCTGGCCGAGCTATACCCCCGCCACCGTGACCGACGTGTACCGCCTCCGCCAAGAGCTCGAGGAGATCTCAAAGCGCGGCTGGGCGGGCGAGCGTCGGCGAGCTGTTCCACGGGCTCGCGTCGATCGCCGCGCCGATCGAAGATCGCCGCCGGGTGTGCGGTCGGCGCGATGGGGATCGCCGGTCCGATCGAGCGTCTGATGCGACGGAGCGTCGCCGCGAGCCGAGCTTCGTCGGCTACGTGATGGAGGCGGCCCGCGCCGTGTCGACGGCGAGCTCGGCGCAATCCCGTGGTAGCTGCCCGAGCCGTTCCGTGCTAGGACTCGCGGAGAATGACCGGGCGCTACGTAGCCTCGATCGACCAGGGCACGGCGTCGTCGAGGTGCTTCGTCTTCGACGAGCGAGCGCGAATCGTGTCGGTCGCCCAGCAGGAGCACCGTCAGCATTTCCCGCGGCCCGGCTGGGTCGAGCACGACCCGCAGGAGATCTGGCGGCAACGTCCTGCCGGTCGTGCGAGTTGCGCTCGAGAAGGCCGACCTCTCGCCCGCCGACCTATGCGCGCTCGGGATCGCCAACCAGCGCGAGACCGACGGTGCTGTGGGACCGCCGCACCGGTGCGCCGGTGCACAACGCGATCAACTGGCAGGACACGCGAACCGACCGTCTCTGCCGGCGAACTGGCGCGCGAGTTCGGGCAGGATCGCTTCCGGGAGAAAACCGGGCTTCCGGTGACCACGTACTTCTCGGGCCCCAAGATCCGCTGGCTGCTCGACCACATCCCGGGCCTGCGCGAGCGCGCGAGAGGCGGGCGAGGTGCTGTTCGGGACGATGGACTCGTGGCTGATCTGGAACCTGTGCGGCCGCCACGTCACCGACGTGACCAACGCCAGCCGGACGTTGCTGATGAACATCCACACGCTCGACTGGGATCCGGAGCTGCTCGACGTGATCGGAGTCCCGGCGGCGATGCTGCCGGAGATCCGGGCCTCGTCGGAGGCCTACGGCGAGGCCGGGTCCGCCGATCGCCGGGGTCCCTGTCGCCTCGGCGCTCGGCGACCAGCACGCCGCGCTGGTCGGGCAGACCTGCTTCGACCCGGGCGAGGCGAAGTGCACGTTCGGGACCGGAAGCTTCTTCCTCCTCAACACCGGCGCGCGCCCGGTGGCCTCCTACGAGCGGGCTGCTGACCACGCTCGGCTACAAGCTCGGGTCGGCCGCGCCGGCGTACGCGCTCGAGGGATCGATCGCGATCACCGGCGCGCTCGTGCAGTGGTTCCGCGACAACATCGGATTGATCGGCAGCGCCCCGGAGATCGAGACGCTCGCGCTGACCGTCGAGGACAACGGTGGCTGCTACTTCGTTCCCGCCTTCTCGGGGCTGTTCGCTCCGCACTGGCGCAGCGACGCCCGCGGCGTGATCGCCGGGCCTGACCGGCTACATCAACAGGGGCCACCTCGCGCGGGCGGTGCTCGAGGCGACCGCGTGGCAGACGCGCGAAGTGGTCGACGCGATGAACGCCGACTACGGCAGCAGAGCTCTCCGAACTGCGCGTCGACGGCGGGATGACCGCGAACAACCTGCTGATGCAGTTCCTCGCGGACGTCCTCGACGTACCCGTGACGCGACCGATCGTCGCCGAGACCGTATCGCTCGGCGCCGCCTACACGG
This sequence comes from uncultured Solirubrobacterales bacterium, assembly GCA_963826395.1. Lineage (GTDB taxonomy): Bacteria > Actinomycetota > Thermoleophilia > Solirubrobacterales > Solirubrobacteraceae > Palsa-465. The sequence continues at coordinate 382,449 of CAWGWP010000005.1, forward strand.
CGGGCCTCGCCGTCGGCTTCTGGCCGGACACCGACAGCCTCAAGCAGAACTGGCACAAGGCGGCCGAGTGGCTGCCGAGGATGGACGCCGCCGTCCGCGACCGCGGATACCGGAAGTGGAAGAAGGCGGTGGCGCGGGCGGTCGACTGGGTCGACGACGACGAGTGACATCGCGCCGCGGGATGCGGCAGCCTCGCGGACACCGCTGCCCCCTGAGATGCGAAGGGCGACGGCACCATCCTGGCGCCGCCGCCCACGCTCGGGCAGATGCCGGCCACGGCGGCGAGCGTTTCTGGCCCTGGGCGACGGACGGTCGCCGACTCGGCGACTCCCGGTTCGGCGGCTTCGTGCCTTAGCATGTCCTGAATAACCCAGTCGTAAACGAACGACGCGAGCGCGGCGCCGACAGAGGCCCGACAATCGGCACCCAGAAATAGTCGCTGATGTGCACGTAGTCGCCAGGGAACGCCACCTTACCCCAGCCCGCGATCCAGGCAAAGATGCGCGGCCCGAAGTCACGGGCCGGGTTGATCGCGTAGCCGGCGTTCGCGCCAAACGAGATGCCGACCGCCATCACGATCATGCCGACGATCCACGGGCGCGATGTTGGCCCCGACTGGCAGGTTGAACTCGTCGGTCACCGCGCACACGAACAGAGCCAGGAAGAACGTACCCACGATCTGGTCGATGAGCGGCCCCCAGACGGTGTTGAAGTAGGGCGCCGGGAAGGTGGCGAACGTACTGTAGGTGGCTACTGAGGCCGGCTGCCCCTTCATGATGTGGTTGACCTGGTCGAAGTGGTTGATCGCGTTGTTGTAGACCAGGAACACGAGCGCGGCGCCGACGAAGCACCCGAGCACCTGCGCGACCCAATAGGGGGCACCTTGCGCCACGAGATACCGCCCTGCGGAGGGCGGACGCCCAAAGTGATCGCCGGATTGATGTGCGCGCCGCGTGATCCGCCCGCGGTGTAGACCGCGAATGCGACCGCCAACGCCCATCCCCAGGTGATCAGCAGCCAGTCACCCGACGATTGAAGAGGTCCGGCGGAGCTACGCCCGGACCCGGTCAGCGCCCACAGCATCGCCACGACCCCGTCGCCGAAGCTGATCAGGATGAAGCAGCCGAAGAACTCGGCCCACAACTCCCCGACGATGCCCTGTTTCCGCCGCCACGGCGAGGGCCCGTACCGTCTTGATTCAGCTACTGTCGACACGCAACCTCCTCCGAGACGTTGGGTTCACGGAATGGCGCCTCGCTCCGCGGGATCGCCGTCACGGTCGTCGAAGGGACGACATTCCCTTCCGGAACCGCATTTCCTTCCGCCAGCCGTCAAGGTCGCGCATCGGCGGCCGCGAGTAGCTCCAGCGTCGACCACGCGGGCCCGACTCCGGTCCTGTCTGAATTCAACTGGACACACCCTCAGATCCTCCGCCCGGCGGGCGCGTCGCGGCGACCCACTGACATCCGCGATGGGCCGAGATTACCAGCCTGCGTGCGACAATGTCAAACGACTGTTTCGGCAATGCAGACGCCACGGACACACGCGTATTTGCGCGTGGTCGGAGGCGCTGTCAGCGCTCGCGACTTGGCGGTCGCGCGCTGCCGGTACGGCGAGCGATACGGGGTCGGCGGCCGCCGTTCTCGAAGAACCGCCGCACGGACTCCATCAGCTCGGTCGGGTCGCCCGAGGCAGTGATCGGCTCGCCGAATGAGACCTCGATCCGATGGCGCTTCGGGACCGGCTTGTCCCGCAGACGCTTCGGCCACAGCCGGCCCGGCGGCATCGCCTGGGCGGTGCCGGTCACACGGATCGGGACGATCGTCAGGTGGTGGGCCGCGGCCATCACGGCGGCGCCGCGGCGTACGCGCCCGGGCACACCGCCTCGCGAGCGCGTGCCCTCGGGATAGAGCAGCAGGCTCCAGCCCTGGTCGAGCAGCTTGTCGAGGTGGCTGCCTTCCTTCGAGACTCCCCCGCCGCCGTGGCGCTCGATCGGGACCGTGTTGAAGAGCAACGAGACGACCGAGGCAACGAGCCGGTTGCGGTAGAAGTAATCGGCCGCGGCGGCCACGACAGTGTGCTTGCGCAGTCGGCGCGGGAGCGCCGACAGGATCACGGGCGTATCCATGTGGCTGGCGTGGTTGGCCACGAGGATCACCGGGCCCTTGACCCCGGAAGCTTCTCGCTTCCCGTCGCGCGGCGGGCGGCGTAGTAGTCCATAACGGGGTTGAGCACGAAGCGCATGAAGTTCTCCGCGCCGCGCCGGCGAGCCACGACGCGCCCATGGGAGGTCGAGCTGCGCGGCAGCGAGTCGCAGCTCTGCGGCCACGGCCGGCGCTGCGTGTTCGTGCCCGCGTCGACAACTCGGCGCTGACCAGCGGCGCTTGCGGCGGAAGAACGGAAACACGGCGCGTGGATTACCCCCTCACGTGACGCGTGTTACAGACTCCTGGGCCCGACGCCCAGCATTGAGCGGCCTCCGCGACCCGCGAAGCACCGCGAGAAACGGCGGAGGTGGTGCGCGTGCGGGGCCAGCCAGCGAACTACGATTAGCCGCGCTCGATGCTGCCGCCACGCTTTCCACCGGATCCGTTTCGAGCTGTCTCGCCGGTGACCGAAGACCTACGCCGCCACAAGGTGGTGCAGACGATCCTGAGGCGGCGCGGCGAGGGCTCTCGTCCCGGGGCGAGGAGCGATGGCCGCCGGGTCGCACTGGTGATCGAGGGCGGCGGGATGCGCGGGGTCGTCTCGGCGGGGATGACCGCCGCGATCGAGCAACTCGGTCTGCGTGACGCGTTTGACGAGGTGCATGGCGCCTCCGCCGGAGCCTTCAACGCCGCATTCCTGCTCGCCGGCCAGGCCGGCTATCTGGCCACTCTATACCAGCACGGGTTCGGTGATCCGCCGTTTGTGAGCGTCGCTGCGCGCCCTGCGCGGCGGGCCCGCGTTCGACATGGACCACGTGATCAACCAAGTCTGGACGCGGCACCGACCGCTCCGCTTCGACGCGATCCTGTCCGGCGCGATCGAGCTGCACTGCACGGCAACTGACGCCGACCGGGCGTCGATCATCGATCTGACCGGGCTCCGTGACGAGGAGGAGATCCGCTGCGCGCTGCGGGCCTCCAGCCGACTGCCGTGGCTCGCCGGTGCGCCGGTCAGCTTTCGCGGAATGCGACTGCTGGACGCGACGCTGGCCGAGGCGATCCCCGTGCACGCGGCGTTCGCGACCGCAACCGACGTGCTCGTGCTCCAGACTCGACCCCGCGGCCTGCGCCACGCTCCGCTATCGCCGGTGATCGCCCGGCTGACGGATCGCTATCTGCGCGGGATAAACCCGGCTCTCGTCGAACTGGGCCGGACGCGGTCTCCTCGCGTACGACGCGCTCACCGCCGACCTCGCAGCGCGGTCGGACGATCCCGAGCGGGTCCCGGGGGTGTGCGTGATCCGACCAGCCGTGGGCTCGGCTGTCGTCGGGTCAGCTCGAGAATCGCGCATCAGCGCTTCGGACGGCGGCGTGCGACGGGCTGCGCGCGGCGTGGATGGCACTCGACGGCGAGGACCCAGAGCTGATCTCGACGTTACGGGCGTACCCCGTCGGGTCGGCGGGGTCGCTTGGAGTGCGGGACGATGGCGTGGCTTCTGCGTCCGTCGTGGGTATACGAAAGTGAGATGGGCAACCGCGCCACTCGCTCCCGTGTGTTGGTCGCGCTCGCTGCCGCGCTGGCTCTAGCTGCGCTGTCGCCAACTGCACAGGCCTTCAGCCTGCCGGTCACCGGTCCACCCGGCGCTCCGCAGATGGTGTTCAACAAGAACATGAAGGTCGTCTCGGTCTGTCTGCCCGTGACCAACCCTGCGGGCGGCAGGAGCCTGCTCTACGGGGCAGCGCTTCACGGACGGGGCGGTGAACCCGCTGACGCCCGCGATCGTGCTCGTGCACGGGATCGCCTCCTCGACTGAGAATTGGGACTTCTCGCCAACCTGGTCCGTCGCCAGGGCGCTCGCAAGCGCCGGCTACGTGGTGTTCTCCTACGACCAGCTGGGCTACGCCAAGAGCAGCTACTTCGGCCAGCCCGGTGGTGGCTTTACCCTCACCACCCAGGCACATCGGTCGATGTTGCACGAGGTCGTCGGCGACGTGAAGACCGGCGGGTACGCCATCACCTCGACCGGCGACTGCTCTGGCCCAACGACGCCGGGCGACACCAGCAACCGCACGGTCATCGTCATCGGCCACAGCGCGGGCGGCTGGATCGTCGCCGGCTATCCCGGCGAATACCACGACGTCGCGGCGATGATCCAAACGGACATATCGGGGTCCGCAGGCGGCTCGGCCACGAGCCCGTTGGGATCGTCATCGGGGGGCGGCTTCACCCCCGATCCAAACCACCCGGACTACTTCGAGTTCTTCCAGACCAGCCAGAACTGCTTCGACTTCAACACCTACCCACCGGGCGTGGTCCGGTATGTCGCGGACGTCGCGTGCATGCCGCCGTTCCTGGACTCACCTTTTGGCGAGATTCTCGACCTCCCGGCGATGTATGCCCAGAACGATGCCTACATCGCGATGATCGGTCCGTCGACCCCGGTGCTCCTGACCTCCGGCGAGGAAGATACGACCGATCCGCCCTCGTCCGCGGATGCCGACTACAGCTACTACAAGACCCACTGCGGCTGCGACGTCACGCAGCTCCTGCTACCGAACACCGCGCACCTGTTCATGGTCCACCGGTCGCTACCGACGTGGGTCGATTCTGTGGTCAACTGGCTCGGGTCGCGAGGACTGCCCGGGAGTCCGTGAAGGCTCACGCACCCGCGGGCACGAGGATCCCGCGACCCTGTAGCCGCCCACCGTCGAGGTCGGCCATCGCGTCGTTGATTGCGTCGAGCGGATACGTGCTCGTGTGCAGGGTTACCTTGCCCTCGGCGGTCAGGGTCATGAGTTCCTGGAGATCGACGTAGGTCCCGACGAGGTTGCCGATGAACGAGATCTCCCGCGAGATCACGTCGATCGTCGGGATGTTGATGTTCTCGCCGTAACCGATCACGTAGTAGAAGCCGCCATCACGGACCATCGCGATGCCGTCCTCGATGGCTCCCTTCTCGCCCACGAAGTCGATGATCGCCTCGGCGCCGAGCCCGTCGGTGAGCTCCAGGACCTGGCGGACCTGCGTGCCGTCAAGCTTGACCGTGTGATCGGCGCCGAGCTCCCCGGCTAGAGCCAACGCCGGCTCGGAGGGATCGATCACGATGATCTCAGCCGGTGTCATCGCCTTCAGGCATTGGATTCCGATGTGGCCGAGCCCGCCGGCCCCGATTACGACAGCATAGGTACCGGGACCGAGCACCGGGATCGCCTTCTTTATCGCGTGGATCGCTGTCAGGCCGGCGTCAGCGAGGGCGGCGATGTCCTTGGGATCCAGCGAACCATCGAGCTTCACGACCGAGCGTGCCGATGTGAGCAGGAAGTCGGCGAAGCCCCCATCTCGGTTGATCCCCGGGAAGGAGCCGTAGAGGCAGTGCATGTCATCGCCGCGCCGGCACGGAATACACAACCCGCAGGAGATGAACGGATGCACGATCACCGTGTCCCCGGGGGCGACGTTGGTGACCGCCGAGCCAACCTCGTGCACCCACCCGGCGTTCTCGTGGCCCGGGGTATAGGGGAGCTTGACGCCCGACTTCTCTGCCCACTGTCCCTCCTGGATGTGAAGGTCTGTCCGGCACAGGCCGGCCGCACCGATCCTGACGACCACATCCAGCGGGCCGATCGGGGTGGGCTCGTCGACCTCGTCGATCTCCAGCGCCTCGTGGTATGCGTGCAATCTTGCCGCCTTCATCTCACAACGCCTCCTCGGGATCCTCGATCTCCACTCCGCGGTGTGCCCGCAACAGCGACCGGCAGATGCCACCGTTGACCTCGAGCCCCATCCGCACCAGCTTGGCTGTTCGCCGCCAGCGCGTCAGATCGCCGGCCAGGATCGCCGATCCGTCGGGCAGCACGAACGCCGGGGAGCCAGGCTCACCCGGGATGCCGAGGTGCCGCCGTATCTCCAGGCAACGGCGGACATCGTCGACGTTGGGAAGGTCACCAACGCGGCGCGCCGTCACCTGCTCGGACGTCTCACCGGTGCTCAGCAAACTTTCGCAGACCCGCGACTGGCGCGCGACGAGGGCCTTTCGCAAGAAAAGCTCGCGCAACGCCGCAAGCTCGTCATCCTCGGTCTCGCCGGGGAACGCGCCGGTGAACCCCTCCCCGCGGTTGATCGCGCCGTTGATCTCCTCGCCCGTGTAGTGGTCTTCGAGCTTGACGCTGACCGCCCGGACGTCGGGGAGCCGGTGCACCGCCGCCCGTGCGTCGGCAGCCATCAGGAACGCGAAGTTGGGCGCGCACTGGGGCGTGGGAAGGCGCAGGACGAGCTCCACCTCACCGTCAGCACTCACGTCGCAGAAGGTCACGAACCCGAGCCGGGTGATCGGCTCATCCAGCTCGGGGTCGCGTACCTCGGCGAGCGCCTCGATGACGCTCGACGCCGTCGTCATGCCGATTCGACCAGCTGCGCGGCTTCCCGTTCGCCCGGGGTCTCGTCCTTGAGCTGGAGCTCCGGCGGGACGTCGATCCCGTAGAGCTTCGCGGCGTTGAGGCCGAGGATCTTCTTTTTGGTCGCCGTGGTGACCGCCGGATAGTCCGAATACTCTTCGCGATCGGGCATCGTCCAGTCGACGAAGCCCTCGACCTGCCATTTCGGCTCCCAGATCGCGTAGTCGCTGGCGAACAGCATCTTGTCCTCGCCGACCCAGAACAGCAGCTCGCCCATCACGCGGTTGAAGAAGCGCGGCCGGGCGTGCATCAGTGCGCCGATCACCACCGCCAGCCCGGCGTAGACGTTGGGCTCCTGGGTCGCCATGTAACAGAAGTCGTCGATCCGCGGGAGCCCCACGTGCTCGATGATGAAGTTGAGCTCCGGGAACTGCGTCGCCGCGTAATCGATGTCCTTGTGGTCGAACCCGTCCTTGTCGAGCGGCCAGATCGTCGGGCCCTTGTGGGCATGGATGTTCTTGATCCCCAGCTCCTGGCACTTGTCCAGGAAGAACTGCGCCTCACGATCCTTCAGCGTCCATCCCCGCGATCCGTTGTACCACTCGGCGGTGTACAGCTTGACGCCCTTCAGGTTGTAGCGCTTGGCGTCCTCCTCGAGCTGCCTGAGTCCCGCCTCGCCCTCACGGGGATCAAACCGCCCGTTGACGATCAGCCTGTCCGGATACTTCTCGGCGAGCGTCGCGTTCTTGGCGGCGGTGTTGAAACCGTCCGTGTACCAGGACCGTAGGTAGGTCGACTGGAATATCCCGACGTCGACGTGGCCCTCCTCGAACACGTCCTTGACGAAGTCCTCCTCGGAGTACTTCATGAACTTCTCGAGCGGCCAATGCGTCTCGGCGGGACCAAGGCCCATGTAAGCGTGGAAGCACTCGATCCACCCCTTCGCGTACTGCTCTTGCCCCTTGACCCAATTCTCGGGACTGGCGTCCCAGAAATGCAGGTGCCCGTCAACTACGAAGTACTTCTCACCGTCCCTCTCGTACATCTGATGCTCCCTCTGTCGAGCAACTACACCGTGCAACCAAATGTACTCCCGGCCAGGGTGGGTGGGGAGGGGAATCCGGAACATGAACGGCCCCTCCGCGGTCCGCTCCCGAGCCGGCCCGGCAGCTCGAGCGGCACCGCTGACGGGCGACGCGACAGGCGGGCGTTGGGGTGGAGATCCGCGGGTTCGCGCACTGCCCGCACGGCCTGAGGGCATCTACCGGGCGCGCGCTTAGACTGCTTGCGTGAACACCTTTGCGCTCAGCCTCGCGGCTTGCACGGGTGAGCTCGAAATCGGAAAGATGCTGGTGGGGTTCGTCAGTCCCCGCTGACCGCGCCAGCTCAGCGTTTGACCGCGTGCCGGCACCGGGGCTGGTGCTGGTCGGGATCGCGTCGGTCCAGGTTGGCGCGGCGTTCGCCACGAAGCTGTTCGTCCATCTGGGGCCGGCCGGCACCGTGTTGCTGCGCGTGCTGTTCGCGGCGCTGGTGCTGTGGGCCGTGTGGCGGCCGAGGGTGGGGGCCCATACCACCCAGGAGCTCCGGCTGGCCGCGGTGTTCGGTCTGTCGCTGGCGTTCATGAACCTCACCTTCTATGAGGCTCTCGATCGGATCCCACTCGGGATCGCGGTGACGCTCGAGTTCGTGGGGCCGTTGGCGGTGGCGCTCGCCGGATCGCGAAACCGGTTGGACCTCCTTTGGGCGTTGCTCGCCGCGACCGGGGTCGCGTTGCTCGGCGGTTTCGGCACTCCGAATGCGGCAGGGGTGGTATTCGCGCTCGTGGCGGGTGGATTCTGGGCCGCGTACATCCTCTTGAACGCCCGCGTTGGGCGGGCGTTCACCGGTGGCGGCGGGCTGGCAATCGCAATGGCCATCGGGACGGTGCCGCTGATCCCCTTCGGGGTCGCTAGCGCGGGTACTCACCTTCTCCACCCCGCGTACCTCGCCGTCGGCTTCGGGGTCGCGATGTTGAGCTCGTTTGTGCCCTATTCGCTCGAGCTCGAGGCGTTGCGCCGCATCCGCCCTCACGTGTTCGGCGTGATGATGAGCCTCGAGCCCGCCATGGCCGCACTCGCGGGGCTGGTGGTGATCGGGCAGGGTCTGAGCGTGCTCGATGTCGTGGCGATCGGATTCGTCGTCGCCGCCAGCGCAGGCGCGACGTTGCGCGCGCGGGGCCCGGCTCCGATAGATGCCTGAGGGACGGGACGATCTGGGGTGGGCCGCCCCCGGAATAGCCATCGGGAGCGGTCCGCCAGCGACCCTCCAGGACGTAGATGATCTCTTGGCCCGGCTGCTTGTACCAAACGAATGGGCGACACGCCGTCGCCCGTGAGAGCCCTCAGCGGGATGCGAGGTGGGCGTGGACGAGCTGCACCGCCCATGCCCCTTCGCCGACGGCGGTGGCGCAGCGCTTGGTCGAGCCCGAGCGGACGTCGCCGGCCGCGAAGACGCCCGGGACGCTGGTGTCGAGCAGGATTGCCGGCTCCGACGCCGGCGCCGGTGAGGATGAAGCCGTGGTCGTCGCGCGCGACCGCGTCGTCGAGCCATTCGGTGCACGGCAGCGCGCCGAGGAAGAGGAACAGGAACGAGAACGGCAGGCGCTCGCCGCTCTTGAGCGTGACCGCCTCGAGCTGGCCGTCGGTGCCGTGGAGCGCGGCGATCTCGCTGCGGTCGCGCACCGCTACGCCGTAGCGCTCGAGCTCGCGCACGAGGTAGTCGGACATCGTCTCGCGCAGGTCCGCTCGGCGGTGCAGCAGCGTCACGAGCGCGCCGCCGCGAGCGAGCCACACGGCGGCCTGGCCGGCCGAGTTTCCGCCGCCGACGACGGCGACGCGCTCGGCGCCGCAGAGCTGCGCCTCGGGCGGCCCGGCGGCGTAGAAGACGCTGATGCCCTCGTACTCGTCGAGGTGGTCGACCGGGCAGCCGCCGGTACTGCGCGCCGGTGGCGATCAGGACCGCGCGCGCGGCGATCTCGTGATCCTCCTCGAGCCGCACGACGTGGCGTCCGTTCCCGGGCTCGAGCGCGAGCGCGCGGTACGGCGTCGCCAGGCGCGCGTCGAACTTCCGCGCCTGGGTGACGGCGCGGCTGGTCAGCTCGGTGCCGCTGATCCCGGCCGGGAAGCCGAGGTAGTTCTCGATCCTCCGCGACGCGCCGGCCTGTCCGCCGAGCCCGGTGCTGTCGATCACGAGCGTGTCGAGACCCTCGGAGGCTCCGTACACCGCGGCGCCGAGGCCCGGCCGGGCCGGCGCCGACAACGAGCAGGTCGACCTCCTCGCGCGGCGCGAGCTCGCGGCCGATCCCGAGCGCGCGAGAGACCTGGCCGGCGGTCGGGCCGCGCAGCTCGGCGCCGCCCGGCAGCCTGACCAGCGGCAGGCTCGCCTCATCGAGGCCGGCGACCAGCGCCGCCGCCGCTGGATCGTCCGCGCGGTCCGGGTCGCGCCAGGTGAACGGCAGGCGGTTGCTGCGCGCGAACTCGAGCATCCGCATCGTCGCTTCGGACGAGTGCGGCCCGACGATCTCGAGACCGATGCCCTGGACCCGCTGGAGCGCCTCGCGCCGCGCGATGAAGGCCGACAGCACGAGGTCGCTGAGCGGGCCGTCCTCGTACAGCAGCGAGCGCAACGCGTCGCGGTCGACCGCGATGTAACGCAGCGGCTTGGTGACGACCGCCGTGACGAACACCGTCTGCCCGGACAGCAGGTTCAGCTCGCCGAGGAAGCCCGATGCGCCGTGGCGGACGATCTCGTTGCCGGCCGCGTCGAGGATCGCGACCTCGCCCTCGAGGATCGCGATGAACGGATAGCGCCGATCGCCGACGCGATACAGCACCTCGCCGACCTCCGCCGTGCGCTCCTCGCCGAGCTCGGCGAGCGTCGCCAGCTGCGACGCGGACAGCGTCGGGCTCGGCGGCGGGGGGACGGGACTTGAGGGGCGCGGCATTCAGGTGATGATAGGAAGCACCGGTTGACGCGCCGCACAGGAAGCGCGAGCGCTTCCCGGCCAGCGCGGGCGCGCGCCCACGGGTTTGGGAGCGCGCGCCGGGATTGCGCTAAGAGGGCTGGCCGGTTTGCGACTGGTAGGCGAGGTCGGCGGCCGTGAGGCCTTCGAGCGCCATCCCGAGTTGCGTACCCTCGTTTAGCCGCCTGAGTAGGCGCTGGCGTAGGGCGAGGGTGGTGTAGCGCAGGAAGAGCTGGGGCTTGCCGGCCAGCTGCTCTGCGATCTCGAGCGCGCGGTCGTAGACGGCGCGCTTGGGCACGACCTCGTTGATGAGTCCGAGCTCGTGGGCCTGGTGTGCGTCGAGCTGCTGCTGCGTGAGCGCGAAGTATCGAGCTCGGTTGACGCCGAGCAGTTCTTCGTAGATCACCTGCAGGCCGTCGCCGGGGACGATCCCGAGGCCCATGTGCGGCTTGTCGGCGAAGGTGGCGTCGTCCGAGGCGATCGTGATGTCGGCGAGCAGTACGTATTCGCTGTGGACGGTCGCCGGACCATTGACGGCGGCGATGATCGGCGCCTCGATCTCCAGGAGGCGCTGCAGCACGCGTCGCCCTTCCCAGTAGACCTTGTCCCACTCGGCGGGCTGGAAGATCTCACCTAGCGAGGCGCCATCGATCTCGTCCATGAACACGTCGCCGGTGCCGGTGAGGATCACGACCTTGTTTTCACGATCCCCGCCGATCTCGGCCAGCGCGTGCGGCAGGTCGTGGTGGGCCTGGCCGGTGAAGACGATGGGGCCGTCGCCGGTGTGCAGGCGCAAGGTCAGGATGCCCGAGTCGGTGCGCTCCATCGCGAGGTTCTCGTAGCGGTTGAAGTAGCTGGGGGTCACGTTGTCCTCTTTCTGGGTCTTGAGCAATGAACTTGTCGGTCGTTCACGCCGGCTGACAGTCGGCGAGATCGTCACACGGCGGTCCGGCCGCCGTCGACGGCGAGCACGGCACCGTTGACGTATGACGCCTCTTCGGAGCCGAGGAACAGGGCGGCGTTGGCGATCTCCTCGGCGGCCGCTGGGCGGCCGAGTGGCAGCGTGGCCGCGAGCTGCTCGAGGCCGTCGCCCATCGGCTCGGTGCCAGGTGTCCGCGTGGGTCCCGGGGCGAGAGCGTTGACTCGTACCCCCTGCGGCCCGTATTCCGCTGCCCATGCCTTCGTGAGCAGCTCGAGCGCCGCCTTCGACGAGCCGTAGAGCGCCATTCCCGGCGCGCCGAAGCTCGCGACCATGGTCGAGATGTTCACGATCGCGCCCCCGCCGTCGGCCGCCATCCGCGGCGCGAACGCCCCCGTCAGGAAGAACGGCGCCCTGACGTTCAGCGCGAACGTCGCGTCGAACAGCGCCCCGTCGACCTCGTGCGTGGCGGCGAACGGAAACACGCCGGCGTTGTTGACCAGCACGTCGACGTGCTCCAGTTCCCCGGCGAGCCGCTGCACGTCCTGAAGGCGCCCGAGATCGGCGCGCACGAACCGCGCCCGCGCGCCGTCGTTCACGAGCGAGTCGACGATCTGGCGCCCCCGCTGATCGTCACGCCCAGTGATCACGACATCGGCCCCGGCTGCGGCATAGGCGCGGGCCGTCGCCTCGCCAATCCCTGAGGTCCCTCCGGTCACCAGCACAGTCTTGTCCTTCACGGTCATCGTCGCTCCTCGGCTCGAATTTTGGACTCTGCGGTCCATTCAAGACGAGCATAGCAGCAGACTGGACTATAAGGTCCAAAAAGCGCTATGATCCGAGTATGAGCACGACTGGGCCAGCGACAAACAAAGGGCGAGCGACCCGCGACCGAATCCTCGACACCGCCACGGAGCTCGTGTTCGAACACGGGGTCGCGGGAACCACGCTCGATGACGTGCGCGCGGCTGCCAAGGTCAGCAAGGGCCAGCTCTACCACTACTTCGCCGACAAAGACGACCTGATCCACGCCGTCATCGACCGCACCATCTACCAGGTGCTCGAGGCGCAGCCACGACTGACCGACCTCTCCTCCTGGACCGCAATCGCCGGCTGGTTCGACGAACTGGTCCAGTTACAAGTCGACCGCCACGCCGTCGGCGGCTGTCCGATCGGCAGCCTCGCCGCAGAGCTCGCAGAGACCGACGAACAAGCCCGAGAGGAGCTCGTCGCTGGATTTGACCGCTGGGAAACCCCACTCCGTGAAGGGCTCGAGCAGATGCGGGCCGAGGGGAAGCTCCGGCGCAACGCCGACCCCGCCCGCCTCGCGACCGCCACCCTCGCCGCAATCCAAGGCGGGCTCGTTCTTACCCAAACCCGCCGCGACGCGCAACAACTCCGCATCGCCCTGGACGCCGCCTACTCCTACCTGCGCTCATTCGCTGCGTAGACGAACCGGGTCGGGAGGCATTGGACAACTTCGGAACCGCTAACGACTGCGCAGCTCTCTGCCGTCGGCTACGAGGCGCCCACCCGAGTGTCGCGCCCAGCCCACTCCCGCTCTCGAAGGACGAACTTCTGGACCTTGCCAGTCGAGGTTTTCGGCAGCGGCCCGAACTCGATCGCGTCGGGGCATTTGTAGTGAGCGAGCCGCTCGCGGCAGAACGCGATGATCTCCTCGGCGGTTGCGTCAGCTCCTGAGTTCAGGGTGACGAACGCCTTCGGTCGCTCGCCCCAGTGCTCGTGTGGAATCCCGACTACGGCGCACTCCAGGACGGCCGGATGAGCCGCAATCGTCTGCTCGACCTCGATGCTCGAGATGTTCTCGCCGCCCGAGATGATGATGTCCTTGCCGCGGTCGCGCAGCTCGACGTTGCCGTCCGGGTGCCAGACAGCTAGGTCGCCGGAGTGGAACCAGCCGCCGCGGAAAGCTCTTCTCGGTGGCCATTTGGTCCGCGAAGTAGCCGCTCATGACGTTATTGCCGCGCATGACCACCTCGCCCATCGTCTGCGGCGTCCCGCGGGATGTCGTGCACGTCGTCGTCGACCACGCGTACCAGATCGGCCGACGGGTAGGCCTGGCCCTGGCGCGCGAGCAGCTTCGCCCGCTGCTCGAGCGGCAGCTGCTGCCAGTTCTCCTGGGTGGGACAGACGGTAATCGGTCCGTACGTTTCGGTCAGGCCATAGACGTGGACGATGCGGAAGTTCAACTCGGCCATGCGCGCCAGCAGCGTCGGGGATGGCGGCGCTGCGGCGACCATCGCCGTCACGGGCCGCTCCAAGCGGTGCGCTCGAGGATGGTTGATGACCATCAGCTGAACCGTGGGGGCGCCGTTGTAGTGCGTCACGCCTTCCTCGTCGATCAGCTGCCAGACCAGATCAGGGTCCACCGCGCGCAGCGCCACGTGGCGAGCCGCCACCGCGGTTACCGCCCACGGGAAGCACCAGCCGTTGCAGTGAAACATCGGCAGCGTCCACAGGTAGACCGAGTCCGGACTCATCCCAGCGACGATCACCTCGCTCAGCGCGTTCAGATAGGCGCCGCGGTACGTGTACTGCACCCCCTTCGGGCGCCCGGTCGTGCCGGAGGTGTAATTGATCGAGATCGTCTCCTCCTCGTCCTCGAGCCAGCCATCGGGCATCTCGGAGGACGCCGCGGTCAGGAATCGCTCGTAGGGATCTTCGTCATCGGTCGGCGTTCGCGGAGCGGATCACGGTGACGCCGGGCAATGCCAGCGGGGCGATCAGCGGCTCTAGGTCGGCGTCGAGCAACAGGAACCGGGCACCGCTGTGCTCGAGGATGTACCCGATCTCCGGGCTCGCGAGCCGATGATTGATCGCCACGAGGATCCCGCCCGCTGCCGGCACGCCGAAATGGGCCTCGAGCATCGGCGCCGAGTTGAACAGCAGCGTGGCCACGCGGTCTCCCTTGCTCAGCCCGGCCGACCTCAAGCGCATTGGCCAATCGCCATGAGCGTTCCGCCAGCTGACGGTACGAGTAGCGCGCGATCCCCGTCCACCACCGCGATCTTCTCCGGATACACGTACGCCGCCCTCCGGAGGAAGTCCACCGGGTTCAGCTCCGTGCGAGAAACCTTGCTCGCTGCGTCCTCGGGCGCGGACGTGCCTTCGCTCGCAATCGGCCAATCGCTCATGCCCCTCCTCCTTCCAGCTCGGATCGTGTCCGCCCGTCGGCGGCATCCCCTCAGCGTCATTATCCCGCCTGAGGCCGACCAGCCGGGGGAGCTTGTTTCGTGGACGCCCCGGGAGTACGTTGCCCTCATGAGCTCCGTACCAGCCACCGAGTATCGAAACCTGCTCGTCGTCCAAGACGGCTCGGCGGCGCGCGATCGTGCTCAACCGTCCCGAGAAGCGCAACGCGCTGTCGCTGGAGCTGATGGAGGAGATGATCGCTGCGCTGCGCGAGGCTTCCGCGCAGCGAACGACCCGCGCGATCGTGATCGAGGGCGCCGGTCCGGCTTTCTCTGCTGGCCACGATCTCTCGGAGATGATCGGCCGCGGGAGAGAGTTCCTCGGCCAGCTGTTCGATCGCTGCACGGTGATGATGGAGACGATCCACGAGCTTCCGCAGCCCGTGATCGCGAAGGTGCACGGGATCGCTACCGCAGCTGGGTGCCAGCTGGTGGCCGCGTGCGACCTGGCGGTCGCTGCGGAAGGCACACGCTTCGCCACGCCGGGCGTCAAGATCGGCCTGTTCTGCTCGACGCCGATGGTGCCGGTGTCACGAGCGATAGGCCGCAAGCGTGCGATGCAGATGCTGCTCACCGGCGAGCCGATCGACGCCGCGACCGCGCTCGACTGGGGGCTCGTCAACCGCGTGGTCCCGCCCGAGGAACTCGAACCGGCGGTCCTTGAACTTGTCGGCGCGATCGCTCGCTCAAGCGCGTACACGGTCGCGACCGGAAAGCACGCCTTCTACTCGCAGATCGACCGCGCCGAGGACGAAGCGTACGAGCACTGCAAGTTCGTCATGACCGAGAACGCGCTCGCCCACGATGCGCAAGAGGGAATGACCGCGTTCCTGGAAAAGCGCGACCCCGTCTGGCGAGGGGACTAGCCAACCGGTCGCGCCGAGCTGAGCGGCAACGGTCCCTGCCGATCGCCGACGAGGCGCGCGATGAGCCACGGCCGCTCGTCCCCGAGCCCCCGATCGAGCCTCACTTGGGCGAGTATTGTTCGTTCGCGATGACTGCGTCGCGCGCCCGGGGGGTGACGCTGCTCGCGGACCCGATCGCAAATAAGGGCACGGCGTTCGGTGAATCCGAGCGAGCCGCGTTCGGTCTTGACGGCTTGCTCCCGCCGGTTGTCGAGTCGCTCGAGCAGCAGGTCGCGCGAGCTTATGAGGCGTTCGGCCGCTATCACGACGATCTCGGCCGGCACGTCTACCTACGGGCGGTGCAGGACACGAACGAGGTGTTGTTCTACCGGTTGCTGATCGACCACGTGGACGAGATGCTCCCGATCGTGTACACGCCGACGGTGGGTGTCGCGTGTGAACAGTTCAGTCATATCTACCGGCGCAACCGGGGCCTATTCATCTCCTACGCGTTGCGGGACCGGTTGCCGCGACTCTTGGCCAACCACCCTACGCGCGATGTGCATGTGATCGTGGTGACTGACGGTGAGCGAATCCTCGGGCTGGGTGACCAAGGCGTCGGTGGGCTCGGCATCCCCATCGGCAAGCTCTCGCTGTACACAGCGATCGGCGGGATCCATCCCGCCCGGACGCTGCCGATCGTGCTCGACGTGGGGACCAACAACCAGGAACGGCTGGAGGATCCTGAGTACCTCGGCTGGCGACATGAGCGGATCGGTGGCGATGAGTACTTCGATTTCATCGAGCGGTTCGTCGAGGCCGTCGAGTCCGAGCTGCCCGGCGTGCTGTTGCAGTGGGAGGACTTCGCCACCTCGCATGCGCTGCCAATTCTGGCGCGCTACCGAGATCGGCTGCTGACGTTCAACGACGACATTCAGGGCACCGCCGCCGTTACTGTGGGCGCGCTAGCCGGCGCTGTGCACGCGTCTGGCTCGCGCATGCGTGACCAGCACGTGGTGCTGCTCGGCGCTGGGTCGGCGGGAATCGGCGTCGCCGACATGGTCCGCGCGCAGATCGTCGCCGACGGACTCTCCGAGACCGACGCCCGGCGGCGATTCTTCGTCGTCGACAGGATGGGGCTGCTGACCGAACACAGGACGGACCTCGCTCCTCAGCAACGCGTGTATGCGCAGCCAACAGAGACCCTCACGAGCTGGCACACTCGAAGCGACGGGCTGCCCGGTCTCGCGGACGTGATCGACAATGTGCGGGCCACGATCCTGATCGGCCTCTCGACCGCCGCCGGCGCATTCACCGAGCCGATTGTGCGGACGATGGCGTCGAAGGTCGATCGTCCGATCATCTTTCCGCTCTCGAACCCCACGTCGCACTCGGAGGCTGATCCGGCCGATCTCCTCCGATGGACGGACGGGCGGGCGCTCACCGCGACCGGCTCGCCATACCCGCCGGTCCAGGTTGGCGGCAGGAGCGTAGATGTCGCGCAGAACAACAACGTGTTCATCTTCCCGGCCGTCGGCCTCGGAGTGATCGCGTCAGGTGCCACGCGCGTCACCGATGCGATGATGCAGGCCGCCGCCACCGCGCTCGGGGAGGTGTCGCCAACACTCAAAGACCCGCAGGCGTCATTGCTCCCGCCGGTAGCGCAGCTGCGCGAGGTAGCGCTCCATATCGCTTCGGCGGTCGCAATCGCAGCGGTCGCCGACGGTGTAGCTCCCCACGCGGCCGAAGTCGACCTGCGAACCCGCGTCAGCGGCGCCCAGTGGGCGCCGCACTACGAAAGCTGAACCTGGAAACCGGGACCGCCGATTGCCGGTATCGCGCAGCGCGATTCAAGATTCGACCATTGCATCTGCAGACTCGGTCGGTTCCTTCACTCCGGTGGTAAGACCTCGCTCAAGCGGTCCAGAAGCTTGATTCGCGGCGATCGGAACGTCGGGCAGTCGCGCTCCTCGCCACCTTCGCGATCGGCGACCTCGCCTACGCGGCGCCGGCGCTGTGATGCCTCCAGCCATCGGCATACTCGGCGTCGTGCAGCCGGTATAGCTGGTGGGCGTAATGGTCCAGCCGGTCGGCGGCTGCCTGGGCCTCGTGATAGTCCTTACCGTGGTCTCGAGCCGGCGTCTTCTCCTCGGCGCGCTTGCGGACAATGTGAAGCTCCTCGCGCGACAGCTCGACGATCTTTTCAAGAGTCTCTTCAAGGTCCACTTTTGTTCCTTTCGCTCGCCTGATTCGATCGGCTAACCGTGCCCGCTGATGTTCTCACGCCGATGGCTCCACGGCTGATCGGACGCCTGCTTTCAGGCTCGCATGCGCCAGCTAGCGTCCTGGGTGTGGAGTTCAGCCGCGAGTTGCGCAACGACGTCCTGGCCGGAGACATCACGCTCTCGGTCCGAATATGGAAGCGCCCGCGGGTCAAGCAGGGCGGTCGTTACCGCGTCGGCCTCGGTGAGATCGAGATCGACGCGATCGAACTTCTCCCGTTCGCGGCGATCACCTGGGAGGACGTCCGACGAGCCGGCGAGCCCGACCGCGAGACGCTGCGCCAGCGCGCCGCCCACGCCGGGCCGATCTACGAGCACACGCTCGTCTACCGAATCGAGTTCCACGCGGTGAGACGGTGAGCCTTCGCGGGCACGCTGCGGCGCCTGAGAGCTACCGGCGCCGCGAGGAGATTTGCCCCGACCCTTGACATTATTGCCGACATAGTTACGATATATCGCGTTAGCTCACGTCAGATCGGAGGAGCGAACGCGATGTTCGGTCACGGAATGCAGTTCCACGGAGGTTGGGCGGGCGGGCAACGCGGCGGCTGGCAGCGTGGGCCGTGGGGCGGGTTTGGGCCTTGGGGCCCGCCGTTCGGCGGGCGCGGCGGCGGTCCGCGGGTGCGGCGCGGAGACGTTCGCGCCGCGATTCTCGCGCTGCTCGCCGAGCGGCCGATGCACGGTTACGAGATGATCGGAGAGCTCGAGGCACGGACCAACGGCGTGTGGCGGCCGAGCGCCGGCTCCATCTATCCCACGCTTCAGCTGCTCGAGGACGAGGGACTCGTCGCCGGCGAGGAGTCGGGGGGCAAGCGCCGCTTCTCGCTGACCGACGCCGGCCGGGCGGAGGCGGAGAAGCTCGAGCGTCCGCCGTGGGAGGAGGTAACCGACCAGGGCGACGGGCACGCGTCGAGCCTGCGCGACTCGGCCTTTCAGCTCGGGGCGGCGATCATCCAGGTGGCCCGGACCGGCTCCGAGGACCAGATCGCCAAGACCCGCGACATCCTCAACGACGCGCGGCGGCGCGTCTACACCGTGCTGGGAGGGGACGGCGAGGCCTGATCCTCGCCGTCCCCGCCAGCGATTTGATCTGGAAGGAGAACAACCATGCGACGTCCCTACATCGACCCATCGGAGCCGGCGCTGCTGCGAACGCTTGGGCTGACAGGCGCCGGATCGGGGCTGCGGGCATCCGACGCCGAGCGCGAGCGCGCCGCGGAGACCCTGCGCCAGCACCATGCCGACGGCCGGCTCACCACGGACGAGCTCGAGGAACGCACGGAGCGCGCGTACGCCGCCACGACACTTGGCGATCTGGATCAACTGTTCGGGGACCTACCGCGGTTACGCGCGCCCGAGGGCGCGCGGCGGCCGCGGCGGCTTAGGACGTGGCCGCCGGCGTTCGTCGTCCCGATCGTCGCGGCGCTCCTGGCGATCGCTCTGGTGACTTCGGCGCACCTGCTGTGGCTCGCGTGGCCGCTGACGCTCTTCCTCTTCTTCCGGTTCGCGCGTCGGGGTTACCGGTCGCGGTCACGCGGCTGGCCCGAGCCGTGGCGCCGCTAGTCAAGCGGTGAATCGCGCCCGGGCCGATATAAGGGACTGCCGCGAGGACGTGCTCCTGCGCGAGGCACCCGCGCCGCGCGGCTCCATCCGCCCGATGAGCGGGTTTCCGGCCGTGCTTTCGCGTTCACCGTCCGTTGCGTGGCACGGATCTGGTCGCCGTCATTTCGGTGAGTCGGGCGGCGGCTCTCCGGTGAGCCTTGCGGCAAGCTCGTCGATCAGCTCCGCGATCCGCTTGCCGACGCGATGCTCGCGTGCGTCTTCGAGGCGATCTGACATCTCTGCGCGGGCGTCCGCGAGGATCTTGGCGAGGGTGTCGTCGGTCGTCACATATCCAAGCTCTTCGTCGGTTGGCCGCTGGTAGCTGGCCGCTGCCGCCTCGCGGGCCGTGCGCCTCGCCCGCTCGCGGGCCGCGCTCGCCTCGCGAAGCTCCCGCTCGAGATCGGCGAGTCGCGCATCGACGTCCGCATCGGCGGTCGCCCGATTCGGCGTCTGCTTGGCGCTCGGCGGGTTTTCGCGGCGTTCCCGAATCTGCGCATACGCGCGCTCGATCTCCTCGAAGCGACGGGTCGACTCTGCGGACCCGTGGTTGTGGTCGGGGTGGTGTAGCTGGACAAGCCGCCGATACGCAGTCCTGAGCTCACGGTCGGAGGCCCCCGGGCTCACTCCGAGGATCTCGTAGGGGTCGGGACGGGACGCTGTCATCTGGGAAGCGATCTGGCGCGTGCCTCGCGTCTAGGCAGCCACGGCAACAAGGTCGATCACGTCAGGCAGCTCGAACGCCAGCCGTGACCATGTCTCGCCGGCGTCGTGGGTGAGTAGCAGCGTTCCGCCTCGCAACCCGACGAGCAAGCCGTTGGGCTTCCCCGGCAGCGCACTCAGCGCGTAGGGCATTCGGCGCAGCTCGGGCGAGCCACCCCAGGTGTCGACCGCGGTCCAGTCGTCGCCGCGTGAGCGCCACAGCCGTGCCTGTCCGTCACCGTCGCCGTGGGCGGCGAACGGGGAGCGGCTGACCGCGACGTACCAAAGCTCCGGGTGGCCCGGGTCGACCGCTTGCGCCCACGCGTAGTGGCGGTCCAAGCCGTCCTCGAACCTGCTCCAGGTCTCGCCGCGGTCCTCCGAGCGGGCGACGCCCTGCCCGGCCGCCTCGTACAGCCACTCAGGGGCAAGTGGATGGGTGAGCAGCTGGTGCGCATCGCTGTGGGCCTGGGGGTTGTGGTCGATCCACGAGGCGCCGCCGTCGAGCGAGCGCATCACCCCGCCGAGCTCGATTCCGACCGCGAGCCAGCCAGGGTCGCTTGGATGCAGCGCGATCGTGCGCACATGATGGGTCCACGGGCGGGGAGGGAAGGACCAGTGCGGTTCGCTGGGCAGCTGGCGCAGCGCCGGGAGCCGGTGCCAGCTGTGCCCGCCGTCCTCCGAGCGGTACAGGTTGCTCGGCTCGGTACCGGCATACACCACCGAGACCCCCGATTCCTGGTGAGACGGCGAGACGGCGAGCGAGAGAACGCGCCGATCGCCGAGTCCATCTTCCGGCTGCCGCCAGATGAGCCCGCCATCGTCGCTGACGTACAGCCCGTTGTCGAAAGTCCCGACGTAGACGCGATCGGGATCCCGACCGTCGACTGCCACACACCGCGCGCCGATGCCGTATAGCAGCTTCTCTGGCTCGTTCGCCCGCGTGCCCTCGAGCGTGAAGCGCACAACGTCGTCACCCGTGACGGCGAAGATCCGAGATCGCTCAGGCATCGGACTCGCCTCTGTGCCGGTCGGTCATCAGCTCACTCCAATCGGATCAACACCGAGGGTAGAACCGCGCAACTCCGGCCTCCAGGGGTAATTGTTCCGACGACGTTACACAGGTCAACGCAGGCCCCGCTGCCTCGCCCGGTCTACTTCGAGAGCCAGCGCCACAACCCGGCCACACGAGTCATCCCGACCGCTCTCTCCGCGCCAAGCGCCGGCCCGCTCGGTTCAGGCCCGAAGCGCGAGCCGCGCCGCGCACCGTCAGGCGGCGCTGAGCGCCGCGTCGAGATCGTTCCACAGGTCGTCGGGGTCTTCGCACCCGACGCTGAGGCGAATCAGACCCGGTGGTATGTGTTCCTGGCCGGGGTGTGCGCTCCGGCGCTCCATGGATGTCTCGATGCCGCCGAGGCTCGTGGCGTGGCGGATGATTCGGGTCACTCGGCAGGCATGATCGGCTGCTGCTGCGTCGCTCAGCTCGAAGCTGACGATTGTGCCGAATTCCGGATACCGCACCCGGATGACGGCGGGGTGGCCGTCCAGGCGTGCCGCGAGCTGCTGCGCCGAGGTCTGGGCGTGGCGTAGCCGCAGTGCCAGCGTCCGAGCGCCGCGCAGCGCCAGGAAGCATTCGAGCATCCCGGGCGTGGCTCCGTTCCGGCCGCGCAGCTCGCGAAGCAGCGCGAGCTCGGCCGGGTCGGCGGTGACCGCCGCTCCGAGGAGAAGATCCGAATGGCCGCCGATCAGCTTGGTCGCCGAGTGCACGACGATGTCGGCGCCGAGCTGGAGCGGACGTTGCAGCAGCGGGGTGGCAAACGTGTTGTCGACTACCACCCGGGTTCCGGCGCGGCGGGGTGCGGCGCAGATCGCCGCGAGATCAGCGACCTCAAGCAGCGGGTTTGACGGCGACTCGATCCACAAAAGATCCGCCTCCGAGGCTCGCTGCAACCACAGCGGGTCCGTCGCCGACAGCCGCTCGACTTCCCACTGGTGGCCACGCGCGCCAGCCTCGGCGATCGCCGCCACGCCCTGGTAACAGTCGTCCACCAGCACGAGGTGAGCGGCGGTGGGAAGCTGGCCGAGCACCGCCGCGCAGGCCGCCATCCCGGATGAGAAGGCAACGGCGTCTCCTCCTTCCAACCCTCCCAGCATCACCTCGAACGCCTCCCATCCTTCGGTGGCCTCGTTCCGGCTATAGACCCGATCCGAGCCCAACACGTAGGTCGAGGCGGCGATCACTGGCGTATTGAGGGGCGCGCCCGGCACCGGCTCGGGACGCCCTGCTACGACTACCCAGGTCTCAGGCTTCACGTCATCTGATTCCACGATCTCGCTCCGCGGCGCCAGTAGGATGGCTCGTCCGTCAAGGAGAGGGCGAGACTGCCAGAACTCCGGTTCTGATGGTGTGCGATGAAGCCCCGGGCGCCGGCTTCACGCGAATGAGCCGTGCCGCTGGATCCGCCGGGACTTGTGCTTTGCGTTGAAAGCGACGACGCGGGCTCGTCCGAACCCCAACGAGTCAGCAACACGCGGTCCGCCCGGCACCACCAGGTTTCTGCAACGTGGGGCACGATCGCCTTCCTGGTCCTTCAGCGCCACCGCAGCAGCCGCTCGCGCTGCGGCCGCCGCGGGGGAGCGGGCGGCGAGGTTAGGCGGAAGTCGTCCCCTCGCCCGAGCCCGGAGCCGAAGTCGCCTCCTGGTCCGAAGCGGAACCCGGAGCCGAGGTCGCCTGCTCGCCGGCGCCGAGCGCGGGCCGCGCCGCCTCGGAGTCGAGTTCCGCCTTCATCTTGGCCAGCTCGTCGTCGACCGCACCCCGCGCCCCGATTTGAGCGAGCTGCTTGTCGATGTCGTCCTGCGGCGGCCCTCCGATCGAAGTCAGGTCGTCGAAGGTCCCAGCGGCCTGAAGCTCGTCGACTGCAGCCGCCCGCGCCTCCATATCGTCGGTCTTGTCGATTGCCCGTTGCATCGCCTCGCCGAGGTCGGCCATGTGATCGCCGATGCCGGTTGCAGCCTCCGAGATCCGCACTTGGGCCTCCGACGCGGAGTACTGCGCTTTGATCACTTCCTTCTTCGAGCGGAACTCCTCGATCTTCGTCTGCAGGTTGCGCTCGGCATCCGTCAATTTCTCCTGCTGAGCCTCAAGGTCGGCTACCTGCTGGTCCAACGAGGTGACTTCGCCGATGATCAGCTGCTTGCGCTCAATCGCCGCGCGCGCGAGATCCTCGCGGCTTGCGGACATCGCCTGCTTGGCCTGCGAGTCGAGCTTGTCGGCCTGCTGGTGCAGCTGCTCCTCCTGCAGCTGCAGGCGCTTCTTGGCGGTGACGACGTCGGCGATTCCCGACTTGACCTTCTGGAGGTCCTCGATCTGCTGGTTGTAGGCGTAGTCGAGGGTCTCGGCCGGATCCTCGGCGTTGTCGAGCAGATGGGAGACCTTGGCCTTCGTCATCGTCGAGATGCGGCCGGCGAGTCCAGGCATCATGTCCTCCTAGGCGTTCGTGTTTGGCGGGACCTTGGGTTGGTGTCGCCGCGCCAGCTCAGTTCGATCCCTGCAACTGCTCCTCGAGCCGGCTCAGGCTCGCGAGCCTGATGCGGACACCAAAACAACGGGCATCTGCGCCGCTGATCCAAGTGTGCAGCCGAACTGTAGTCCTGAGCCAGCCAATAGCCGGCGAAGAGGGCCGGCTCCGCGCGCTGCAAAGGGATCGCGTCCTCGCCGAAGCGATGGTGGACCACGTGGCCGCCCCAGGGGAGAAGCGATCGCGTGTGGTTTGGCGATCTCGGCCGAACGGTCAGGTGCGCGGCGCCCGCCGCGCCGTTAGGAGGCAGGCGACCATGCTCGAGCGGATCGGCCGCCCGAGCCGCTGGTGGAGGGCACGGTTCTCGGCGGCGAGAGCGTCGCGCTGGCGGGGCGAGAGGCGCGCCCAGAACGACATGGTGCCCAGCAGGGCGTTAAGTGCATCGGCTGTGTGCTCGAGGAGCGATGGCATCGCCGCAAGCTGAGAGTCCTCGAACAGGTCGGCGGCATATCCGCGCGCGACCTCGTAGCTCCCGAGCCACGCCCACGCCTCCGACACGTTGTCTTGCCGCTGCGCGACGCCGGCGAGTGTGCCATCGAGATCTCGGTAAATGGGCCAGTCGGCGGCGAGCTCCGGTGCGATCCTCGCCAGCGCGGCGCGGAGAGCCTGCTGATCGTCGCCACTGCGCGAGTCCTTCAACCCGAAGTAGGAGACGAGTGCGAGCGTCCCGCCGCCCACGAGCGCGTCGGCTACCTTTCGCCAACTCACATCTGGATCGACCCAGTGGATCGCCGACGCCGAAAACACGGCTCGGTAGTGCGCGTGCGGCAGCGGCGCCTCCTCCAGGCGCGCGTTAACGAACTGCACCTCACCGGCGCCGCGCAGCTGATCGCCCGTCCGCGCGATCAGCTGTTCGCCGGGCTCGACGGCCGTAACCCGGAAGCCCCGCGCCAGCAGGCTGCCCGTCAACTGGCCTGTGCCGCAGCCGATCTCCAGCACCCTGGCTCCTGGAGCGAGCCCTGCCACCTCGCAGGCGCGGTCGACGAGCACATCCGGATAACCCGGGCGGTGACGGTCGTACTCGTCGGCAATCTCGTTGAACACCCGGCCGTAGCTGCGGACCTCAACTTTGTTGGCCATGGCCGGAAGGTAAATGACGGCGGGCCGAGCAGATCGTCCTACAGGACTAGGGGGCCTCGTGAGCGCTCATGCAATCCGAACGCGGTGTCGCCGAAGCGCGCAGCTCGGTCGCCGCACGCTGGGCTGACGTCGGGCAATCTGATCGTCCCCAATGAGAGTCCGCTGAGCCGGGCAATGCCACAGCTCCTCCCCAGTTGAATGACGAACGAACGAGGGCGGCGGACTCGAGCCTCCGTGCAGTGCGGACCGCAACCGCGCGGCCACAACTACGTTGTCCGACGCGGACGACCGACCGCCTTCACCCAGCTCCTGACTTCGAACGCCCCCTCCGTCGTTCATCACAGTCATCCCCGGGACCAAGGGTGAACTGCTTCGCCGGCCAACGAGGACACCGCGTCAGGTGTCGCTGATCCCGCGCGACATGCGCGAAACGACTGACGGCGGCTACCCGTCCGGGGTCGCCGCGAACAGGGGCCATTCGCCGGGGACGCCCTTCAGGGAGCGAGTACCCCTAGCTTCGAACTCGATCCCGGATCCGAAAACGAGGTCCTTGACGGTTCCCGAGACCAACACTTCGCCCGTTTCTGCGCAGTCCGCGATGCGGGCACCGATGTGTACGGCGATGCCTCCGAGGTCGTTGCCGCGGCGCTCGCACTCCCCGGTGTGGATTCCGGCGCGCAGCTCGAGTCCCAGGCTGGCGAGGGCGTCCACGATCGCGCGAGCGCAGCTGATTGCGCGGGCGGGGCCGTCGAAGGTCGCGAGCGAACCGTCGCCGAGGGTCTTGATCAAGCGCCCGCGGAAGCGCTCCAGCTCCGCGGCGACCACGGAGTCGTGACGGTCCAGGAGCTCGCGCCAGCGCTGGTCGCCGAGGTCCGCGGCGCGCCCCGTGGACCCTACGATGTCGGTGAAAAGGACGGTCGCCAGCACGCGCTCCCCGGCCGGCTCGTGACGGGCACCGGTCAGGAAGCGCTCGATCTCGTCAAGCGTGGGCTCGACGGGCTCCAGGTAGGGGTAATGATCTCTGCCTGGGATCTCGACGAAGCGAGCGCCCGGGATGTGATCGGCGAGATAGCGCCCGCAGCCCGGCTCGAGCCAGACCTCCTCGGCGCGGTGGAGCACGAGCGTCGGGACAGTGATCGTCGGCAGCAAGACGCGGATGTCGATCGCCCAGTTCCACAAGAGCATCGCCCGGACGGCGCCCGGCGTGCCGACCAATCGCTCTAGTCGGCCGTGCCAACGCCGGAACGCCTCGTCCCGCGCCGCATCCGGCGCGACGGCGGTCACCTGCCCGCTCCCCCAACGGTGCTGAATGTAGTCCAGCACCGCATCGAAGAACTCGGTGGTCCAGCCCCAAGGATGGTCGTCACTGCGCGCCAGGCGGGCCATCGAGCTGAACATCACCAGCGCCGAGGCGCGCTCCGGATAGGAGGCCGCGAACACGGCGCACAACACGCCACCCTCAGAGGAACCGAACAGCGCAGCCCGCTCTGACCCGACGGCGTCCAGCACCGCACGCAGGTCGTCCATGCGTTCTTCCAAGGTCGGTGTCCCGGCAATCCTGTCGGACAACCCAGAGCCCCGCTTGTCAAAGGTGATCAGCCGCGCGAAGGAGGCCAAGCGTTCGAGGAAACGCCTGTACGAGGGCAGCTCCCACGCGTGCTCGATCTGATTTGTCCAGCTACCGGTGTAGACGAGATCGAGCGGACCGTCGCCGGTGACCTGATAGGCGATGCTGAGCTCGCCGCTTTTCGCGTAGCGCGTCTCCGGAGGCTCCAAGGAAGAGAAGGATTCCACCCAGGCGTCCCACGAAGCAATCGCATCGCACAAGCTCGCGTGCCATTTGTCCGGACGGAGGTTCTCCGGCGCTCGGGGCGCCGAGTTACGCGAGAGTCGAAAGTGGGTCGACTCGCTGCGGGATTCGGCGAGCTATCCGCTGCAGGGAGGGACCTCGGGAGCGTGGTATCAATCAAGCAGTCTTCTACGGGAGTGCTCGATTCTTACCGGCGAGGTGAAGCTCTGTGAGCGCGGACGGGTCGCTGGCTCCTGAACGGAAGAGCGGTGCCCCGGCGCTTGCCGTGGACCGCCTGACAAAGAGCTTCGGTGACCGCGTCGCCTTTCGGGACGTCTCGTTCGAGGTCGGTTACGGCGAGGTGTTCGGGTTCCTGGGGCCGAACGGCGCGGGGAAGACGACGACCGTGCGGACGCTCGGCACGCTGATCGCTCCGACGTCGGGCTCGGCGACGGTCGCGGGTGTGCCGCTCGCGCCGGAGAACGGGGTGGAGATCCGCCGCCGGATCGCGATCATGCCCGAGTCGCCGGGGCTCTACCTGCGTCTGAGCGTGGAGGAGAACCTCGAGTGTTTCGCCGGCCTCTACGAGGCGCCCAATTCGAACGACCGCATTGACCGTGCCCTGCGCGCCGTCAACCTCGTTGACCGGGCTGGTGACCCCTGCGGTGCGCTGTCCAAAGGCTTGCGTCAGCGCGTCGCCCTGGCGAGGGCGCTGATCGGCGACCCGCAGGTGCTGTTCCTCGACGAGCCGACCTCTGGCCTGGATCCGGTCGCCGCACGCGACGTCGAGCAGCTGATCGACGGGCTCCGCCGGCGCGGTGTCACGATCTTCCTCACCACGCACCGCCTCGACGAGGCCGAGCGCGTCTGCGACCGCGTCGCGATCCTGAACACAACCGTGCGGATGATCGGTCGCCCCGCCGATCTTCGTGAGCAGCTGTTCGCGAGCACCCTCACGGTCAGGACACTCGTCCCGCTTCCGGAACCGGACCGTGTCTTCCGCGGCCTCCCGGCCATCGAAAGCTGGCAACAGGACGGCGCCGGCGGTTACGTGATCAGCGTCTCCGACGCCAACATCGCGGCGCCCGCGGTCACTCGAGCACTCGTCCAGGCGGGGGTTGACGTGCTCTCGATCGGCGAATCGCACCACTCGCTCCAGGACGTCTACCTCGAACTGATCAACGAGGACGTGGAACTGAACGCGAGGCGGCGATGAGCGCGACGCGCGTCCGGGCGATCCTCCGCAAGGAGCTCCGGGAGTACCGCCGCAACCGCGCGATCGTGATCACGATGGCGGTGGTTCCACTGATCTTCCTGATCGAGCCGCTGATCCAGATATTCAACCTGCCCGCGTCCTCGGCCGGCACGCTGCTGCAAAAGCACCCGCTGCTCTACATGCTGGGCATTCCCGCCATCACCCCGGCCCTGATCGCCGCCGCTTCGGTGGTGGGCGAGCGCCAGCAAGGGACCCTGGAGCCGGTGCTCACAACCCCGATCCGTCGCGAGGAACTCATCCTCGGCAAGGCGCTGGCGGTCCTCGTACCGGCGCTCGTCATCTCCTACGCGGTCTTCGGCCTTGCCGTCGCCAGCATCGAGCTGTTTGCGCAGGCGCCGGTCGCCTCCGCGGTCCTCCGCGGCCCGGAGCTGCTCGCGCAGGTCCTGTTCACGCCGCCAGTGGCCATCTGGTCGATCTGGGTGGCAATGGCAATCTCGGCCCGGTCCAGCGACTTCCGGGCAGCGCAGCAGCTCAGCACCCTCGCGAGCCTCCCTACGGTCATCGTGGCCGCCCTGATCTCGTTCGACGTGATCCATGCCACGCTCGGCCTCGCGCTCGCCCTCGGTGCGCTACTGCTCGTGCTGGACCGTCTGGGCTGGCGGCTCGTGTCCGCGCTCTTCGACCGCGAGCGGCTGATCACGGGGACCAGATCATGACCTACCAGGATCAGGCGAGCTGAACGCCGCCGGCGGACGCTGGCGCCGGTGCGCGTCGTCCCTGCAGGCCGCGCAAGGAAGGGACGTCGACGGCGCAGGGCACGCGAGATGCGCGTTGCCCGAGGAAGGCAGGAGCGCGGCACTGGGGGCGGGAAGGACGGGCATCCCGGCGGCGTCAGAATGCCTTGCTCCATGCGGAGGTCTGGTTTCCATGTCGCGCAGGTCAATATCGCGTTGGCCCGAGCGCCGATCGATTCAGACTTGCTGTCTGGGTTCGTGGCGCAGCTCGACCCGGTCAACGCGCTGCGGACGCAGCTCCGAGGTTTGTGTGGCGGTTACAGACCGAAGACGGGAACGCAATGGCGGTACGCGGCTTCGACAACGATCGCATGATCGTCAACTTGTCGGTCTGGGAGTCGGTCGATCTGCTCGCCGACTTCGTGTATCGGAGCGGGCACGTCGCGGTGATGCGCCGTCGCCGGGAGTGGTTCGAGCGCATCGGTATGCGTATGGCGCTCTGGTGGATTCCGATTGGGCGTGTCCCGTCGGTCTTGGATGCCGAGGAGCGGCTTGCGCACCTTCAGGAGCACGGGCCCACGCCCTATGCGTTCACCTTCAAGGCGAGATTCGTTGCCGATGCCGAGGTTGTTGTCGACGAAGAGCTGGGCTGTCCTGCTTAGGGCGCACCGTCGAGCAGCCCGGCCGGGCCGCGTGCGTGCCCGAGCTCGCTAATACCGGCTGCTCACATGGACGAGGACGAGCGTTCTACGGTCGGGCCGGGTGGCCCGCCGGCCAGACGTCCGGTGCTCGTACGTTGCGGGCGTGACCAGAACAACTGGAAGGCGGAGTTCTCGATCCCGTGGATGAAGCCACCGACCCAGCAGCAGCCGCTGAGAGACGGTCGTCTGGCTGTTCGTCTACGTCGGCATCCCACTGGTCTACCTGCTGTACAAGCAGAGCCGGGGCGAGCAGCTCCGCGCCAACCCGGAGTCTCGCCTCGCGGCTGACTCGGAGTCGGCGGCCGCAGGCCTCCGCACATAGCGCCCCTCCCGAGCACAACCCCGCTGGCCGGCCCAAGAATCACACTCCTGTGCGAGACCGGGGAACTCCGAACTAACTTCCTAGTCCCAAGGTTCTTCGCCGCCCTATGCAGAGAAGGATCCGGCACCAATCACGCCGGGCTTTACGCCAAGCCGGGCACGCTGGAAGTACGCAAGAAGTACGCGGAGCGAGCTCTCTATCGGCCGCGGCGCGTACGCCGCAGACACGGGATCGACCTCCCATACGGCCCGCGCAACCAAACAAAGAACCCGGCCGCTGGCCGAGCTCCCCGAGACTGTGACCCATGACGCGACTCATCCGAGACACATGTCGCGACTCATCACTAATAAGCCCGCCTGGGGACTCGAACCCCAAACCTCTTGATTAACAAATCTCGAGTTTGCAGGGCTTTTGCCTGTCGCTGCGGGTGTTTGAGGTCTTCTGAGTTCGCTGGAACTACGTCAGAATCGGGGAGTTCGGGACACGGTTCGGGACACGCTTCCCCGATGGCCACGAGCGACGCGGGTCGCGCAGCGGTCCTGACCGGGTAGGGCTATCGCGCGATACCAACGGCGCGCAGCGTCTCGCGCGCGGCCGCTGCTTTGGCGCGAGGCTGTCCTGTGAATCCCCGAGTTACTGACCGCGTTTGGGCAAGGGCCGTTCGAGATGTTCGAAGCGTCCGGGACCGTGTCCGCGTGCCTCGCGTCACCGGCGCCACGCTACGCGGGCGGCTCGCTCCGGGCCCACCGCCCTATGTTGCGGTCTGCGCTCTCGGCCTTTCCGATCACTGGGCCGCGACCGGTGAGCTCGGCGACCGTCCGGAAGAACCGCGGTGCGCCGGTGGCGACGATCAGACGCTCGGCGACGCGCGGCGCGAGCTCCTGGATCGCGAGCAGCGGCCGCATCGGCCAGCCGGTGATGAGCATGTCCGGCCGGTCGCCGGTGATCGCTTGCATGACCGCGTCCACGACCCGGTCGGGGTCTACCGCGCGCAGCGCGACCGGGGTGTTGAGCTCGCGCTCGCGCTGGATATCGGCGTACATCCTGTCGTTGGCGATGAACCCCGGGCAGATCACGCTCGCGCTCACGGGCGTGCCCTCGAGCTCGGCTCGCAGCGACCGCGCGCAGCCGACTAGCCCGGCCTTGGTCGTGGCGTACGGGATGTTGAAGGCATTGCCGCCGCGGCCCGCCAGCGAGGAGATCATCACGACGTGTCCGCGGCCCCGCGCGAGCATTCCCGGCAGCGCGTGCCGGGTGAGCAGAATCGGGGCCAACAGGTTGACCTCGGCAACCTCGAGGAGCTCCGCGTCGGTGAACGCCGTGTACGCGCCGGGCGGCTCGAGCCCGGCGTTGTTGATCAGCGGGTCAAGGGTCCGACGATCGCTTCCGCACGCTCCACGAGCCCGGCCGTCTGCTCGCGGTGGGAGCGGTCGGCGATCACCGGCTCGGCCACGGTGCCGTCGCGGCGCAGGTCGCGGCACAGCCGCTCGAGCGGCTCGATCCGGCGGCCGGAGGCGGCGATCCGGACGCCCCGCATCGCGAGCGCACGCGCGACGTGCCCGCCGAGCCCGCCGGCCGCGCCGGTCAGCAGCGCGTTCGCTCTGCGAAGATCGTCCACAAGCCGACGCTAGTTGGACGCAGCGCCGCGCGCGCCCGTACTCGCCGCTGGTCTCGATGGGTAGTTCGCGGTGGCGAGTGTGCGGGGTTACACGCTGGCGACGGCACGACTGTCCGCCGTAGAGTCCCGACATGCAGCAGACCGACGAACGGCTGAGCTCGCTGGACGCCACCTTCCTCGAGCTCGAGCAGCACGAGGACGGCGCGACGATGCATATCGGCGGCGCGCTGATCTTCGAGCCGCTGCCGGAGACTGGTGCCCCGCCGTCGCTCGACGCGCTGCTGGCGCTGCTCCATGAGCGCCTCGGCCAGCTTCACCGCTTCCGCATGCGGCTCTCGGGGGAGCGCGTTCACGGCCTGCAGCGGCCGGCCTGGGTTGTCGACCCGGCCTTCGACCTGAGCGCCCACGTCCGCCGTGCGGCGCTCCCGGCCCCCGGTGACGACGCGGAGGTCGACGACTGGCTGGGCGACTTCTGGTCGCACCGCCTGGACCGCTCGCGGCCGCTGTGGGAGATGACGCTCGTCGACGGGCTGCAGGACGGGCGCTGGATGCTCGCGACCAAGACCCACCATGCGATCGTCGACGGCGTCGGCTCGGTCGACATCGGGCACATCCTGCTTGACGCCGAGCCGCACCCGGCCCCGCGCGACGCGCCCGGGGATGCGGGCTCGGACGGCGCCGAGGACCGCCGCTCGCGCCTGCCGGGCTGGCTGCCGTCGGCGCTATCCGCCGCCCACGACGTCCTCGACGAGACCGTCGGCGCCGCGCTGCACCCGCGCCGGCTGCTGAAGGCCGGACAGGCCACGGCCGCGATGGGCGAGGTGCTGTGGAAGGACGAGGTGCTGGGCGCCCGTCCGTCGACGATGAACGTACCGATCGGGTCCACCAGGCGGTTTGTGTCGGTGCCGTTCGAGCTATCCGAGGTCAAGCAGGTCAAGCAGGGCCTAGGCGGGACCGTCAACGACGTCGTGCTCGCAACCTGCGCCGGGGCGCTCCGAACGCTGCTCGAACACCGTGGCGAGCAGCTCAACCGGCCGCTGCGGGCGATGGTGCCCGTCAACCTCCGCGGCGACGACCACGAGAGTCTCGGCAACAAGGTGAGTTCGCTGTTCGTCGAGCTGCCGATCGGCGAGTCCGATCGACACCGCCGCTATGAGGCCACCCGGGCCGCCGCCGGCGAGCTCAAGTCCGGGAGCGCCGCGCTCGGAGCGTCGATGCTCATCAGCATGAGCGGCGTCTTGCCGCCCGTGGTCCACGGCTCGATCGCGGAGATGTTGTACTCGACGAGGCTCTGCAACCTCACGATCACGAACGTCCCGGGGCCGCAGATCCGGCTGTACGCGCTCGGTTCGGAGCTGCGCAGGATCGTACCGCTGGTGCCGCTGTTCAAGGACCACGCGATCGGAATCGCGATCATCTCCTACGACGGCGAGCTCGTGTTCGGCATCAACGTCGACCGGGCCTCCAATCCCGACCTCGACGTGCTCGAGCGTGGCCTACGCGACGAATTCGCGGCCCTGCTGGCGCTCGCGCACGCCTGAGCCGCCGGTTCATCCCTCCGGCTCGGCTATCACGCGCGGCCCGAACAAGTGGACGGCTCGAGCGCGAGCCCAACCTCAAGCGCGTCCTGCTCGAGCGGCGCCGGCAGCAGCAGCCGCGCTCGGTGCAGCCGGCTGCCACGCATGAGAGTTGCGCTGGGCAGGAGGCGATCTTTTTTTGCCTTCAGGCGGCGCCGCGAGATAGTGGTGCTGTCACGCGCCGCCAAAGGTCTGGCCCCGGCAGTGCATTCGATCACGCTGTGGCCGAAGGAGCAGTCCGGTCCGCGGAGCCCTGATCGTGATGGCGGTCGCGGCGCAACACGCTTGCGTGGCTACGGGAACCGACGACCAGCCGGGCGATCCCTGGGAGCGGTGTTTCAGCGGAGCAGGATCCTAGCGGAGGCGAGGGTATCGCTCAGCGGGCGGAGCGCGATCCCGATCTGCGCGATCCGTGCGCGAACTGATCGGGACTCGAGCGCTGGTTTGGTACGGGTTTCCCGCGCTAGGTTTCAACCAGCCGACCGGCCCGGCCAGCGGAGGAGGTTGCGAAATGGAGATGATGAGCCCGCTCGACGCGTTGTTCCTGGACGTCGAGGACGCAGTGACGCACATGCACATCGGATCGGTGGGCATCTTCGAGGGCCCTGCGCCGGGGCCGGGGGAGGTGCAGTCGGCGGTTGCCCACCGGTTGCCGCAAGTCCCTCGATATCGGCAGAAGGTCCGGTTCGTGCCGCTTGCGCTCGGCCGCCCGGCGTGGGTGGACGATCCACACTTCAACCTCGAGTACCACGTGCGCCGCACGGCACTTCCGGCGCCCGGTGGCGACGAGGAATTGCGCAACCTGGTCGGGCGGGTGATGTCCCAGCAGCTGGATCGCGCAAAGCCGCTCTGGGAGATGTGGGTCGCGGAGGGGCTCGACAACGGCCGCTGGGCGGTGATCTCAAAGGTGCACCATTGCATGGTCGACGGGGTCTCGGGGACGGACCTGATGACCGTGATCCTCAGCAAGGAGCGCGAGGCGACGGCCGCGGTTGACGATGGCTGGCAGCCGGCGCCCGAACCGAACTCCGCCGAGCTAGTGACTTACGCGCTGGCGCAGCGTGCGGCCAGTCCGTTCGAGTGGTTGCGGACCGGGCTGTCGGCCGTGCGCGGTCCGCGCCGTGTTGCTCGACAGGCCGTCGACGTCGCCCGCGGTTTCGCGAATCTGCGGACGCTTCTGAGCCGCAACCCTTCCAGTACGCTCAACGGTCCGATCGGCCCGCACCGACGGTGGGACTGGGCGAGGGCGCGGTTGGTGGACATCAAGCAGATCCGCGCGCTCCACGGTGGCACGATCAACGATGTCGTGCTCGCCGTGATCACGGGTGGCTTCCGGGAGCTCCTGCTCAGTCGCGGCGAGACCGTCGAGGGACGCGTTCTTCGTACGCTCGTGCCCGTGTCGGTCCGCGCCGATGATGCGCCCGGGACCTATGACAACAAGGTGTCTGCGATGTTCGCGGAGCTGCCGGTCGGGCTCGAGGATCCCGTCGAGCGAGTGCATTCACTGCGCGATCAGATGCAGGATCTCAAGCAGTCGGGTCAAGCGGTCGCGGCGGAGCGGCTGACTGCGCTCGGCGGGTTTGCCCCGGCGATGCTGCTGGCGCTCGGAGGGAGGGTCGCCACGCGGCTGCCGCAGACCAGTGTTAATACCGTCACCACGAACGTCCCCGGCCCGCAGTACCCGTTGTACCTCGCGCAGCGGCGGATGCTCGAGGCGTTTCCGTTCGTGCCTTTGGGAGGCCACGTGCGGGTGGGGGTCGCGATCTTTTCTTACGACGGGGGGATCAATTTCGGAGTCACCGGCGATCGCGACACCGCCCCCGATATCGGGGTGCTCTGCCGCGCCATCGAACGTGGCGTCGCGGAGCTGCTGGGCGCGCCGTCGCCGAAATCCAAAAAGCGGCCAGCCACCGCGGGAGCACGACCCTGAAGGACGCTGCAGACGAGCTAGGGGGTCGGCGCGTCGGTTCCGACGGCTCGCCAGTGACCCATCAGACCACGGTTGTCGCTCGAGTTTCGAATGGCTAACGTCGGCGATATATAGGAATCCCGCGCTTGCTGGACGAAGCTATAGGCAGCCATCGAGGCGAGATCTTTCTCACGCTCCCCCGCTATCCGGACGGGCACCACTGCCTGCCCGCCGGTGGCGTACACAACGGCGAGGCACGACGGCGACGCCCCGCGAAGGCGACCGCTCCTGCTTCGGCCCGACGATGGAGAAGCGCACGCTGACAAGGGTGGCGCTACCGAGACGGACGAGCACCAGCGTTCTCGTCGCGACCGCCCGCGCTGCGGAATCCGCCCCGCTCTCCAGAAGTCAGCGCGAGTCGGGAACCGGACCTCGCGCGACCCGTCGAGCTCAGCGTCGCTAGGCGGGCAAGAAGCAGTCAGGCGTGAGCGCTGCTGGTCGATCAACACGGGAGCCGACGATCCCCATCGCAGAGCGCTGCGTTTCACGCGATTGCACAAGTGCGCTCAGCGATAGTCCGAGGACATCACACCGGCAGCGTGGCCGGCGAGTCGATCTCAGGCGGCTTGGCTTCGCCAGGCTCCTCCGAGCCACCTCGCCGCACCATGTAGATAGCTACGGCGAGCGCCAGAGTGAGGAAGCCGAGCAACCCAAGCTCCAGAAGGAGGTTGGTCAACGCACGGCCGGCCGGAATCTGACGCTCGAGCTCAGCCGTGATGATGAGTATCCGTCGCACCACAGCAATCAGACCCACGAACAAGAAGGGCTCGACCACGATCTGGCCGCGTAGGACCACGAAACGCAGCGTGTGCAGGAGCTCAGCCACGATCAGAATCAACAAGACCCGGTCCAGCACGACTACACCCGTATTGACCGCGTTCTGGTGCGTTTTGATCGCATCGATCAGCCCGGTCACCGTTCCGATGACGACCAATACCGCGGCGGCTAGCAATAGCAGGCCGACGACGAGGTAGAGCATCTCTTCGATCCCCCACAGCGAATTACGGATCGCGCGGGCAAAGCGGGGCTCGAGTTCTTTGTTGTGGGACGGTTCGATCATCGCTCGCCACGATTGCCACCGTGAGCCAAGCACAAGATCGCATTCACCGAGGACAGGATCGCTAGCTGCTAGCCCAGCCGAAGCCGTCGGCCCGTCAGCTTGCGTCCGGCCGCGATCCATCGCGATCCGGCCGTTCCCGCGGCCGCTCGACCGCGCGCCCTCAGCGGCCGCTGCTTTGCAGGAATAGGGGCCGTCTTCGGCGGATCGATCAGACGGCTACATCGGACTGGCACCAAGGGCCTCATCGCGAGTATGAGATCGCTGAATCGGCCCAGCGTTTCAGAAGCCGACGGGATCGCGCGGTCTGACCGCGCGCGTCACGGCGTTGAGCCAGAGCGTCGCTCCGACAGGCCAAGCAGCGGTAGCCGATGAGACTGCCGACCCCTTCCTCAGACTCCTAGTGAGGGATCGTCAGCGAACTGCAACACAGGGTCCGGCCCGCAGCCGCCGTCAGCAGAACGACAGCCATGGAGCGCGACGCCCAGCTGCTGAGTTCGCGTCGCCGGAGCAGTCGTCCGGTCTGAGGCCGCCCGGATCGTGAAAGCAATCGTCCGCGGGATGCGCGGTTTCGGCCGAGCCAGGTCAGTTGCCCGGCGGCAGTTGCATGCCCGCGGTGGGGGTGCACCGCAACGCGCGGCGGAGAGAACTCGCCAGCACCGCGCTGAGTGGTCCCGTATTCGCTCGCATGGGTACCGCGAGGCGCGATGCAAATCTCCCGGCCTCGTTCGGGACGCGCGATGATGTCGACGATGTCGTACGGCAGTGAGGACGACCGCGCCGCGGCCGAGACCGCCGCGATCTTCGATGCTGTGCTCGATCCGGCGCGCGCCGAGCGCACGGTCTCGCCGGCCCAAATCGACGCCGACGGTGGGCTGACCGTGGACGAGACGCGCCTGCTGGTCTTGAACCTTCGGCCTGCCGGCCCCGGACCCGCAGGAGCCCTACTTCACGGCCGCTGAGGCCGACGTGCTCGTGCGGTTTGGGTCTCTCCGCCAGATCTGGCCGCCGGCTGTCTACCTGCAGATCGCGCGCGTCTACGGCCAAGCGCTCGCCCACATCGCTCAGACTGAGATCAACATGTTTCGGCTGTACATCGAGCCGAAACTACGCAGCGTGACCGGCGGCCCGGCGCGCGCGCGAGAGGCGGTGCAGGAGGCCTTTGGAGAGCTCCTGCCGCTTGCTGACCCGATCCTGTTGGGCGTGCACCGCCGGCGCGTCGAGTACGAGCTTACTCAAGTGGCGGTGCGCGCGGCTGAGATCAGGACGCATGAAGGCGTGCTGCCGGGCGCGATCGATGTGACGTTTGCGTTCTGCGATCTGAAGGACTTCAGCGCGTACGCGGAGGATCACGGTGACCGCGCGGCGGCCGACCTGATCGAGCGCCTAGCAGTGGTGATCGCGGGCGAGCTTGGGCACCACGGCCACGTCGTCAAGGCCCTAGGAGACGGGTTCATGCTCACCTATCGCGAGCCCGGCGAGGCGGTCGCCGCCTGCCTGCGGATCATCGATCAGATGCGCGGCGCCGGCGCGCCTGGAGTACACGCCAGCGTCCACCAGGGTGTCGTTCTGTACCGGGAGGGCGATTACTTCGGCCGCGCCGTCAACCTCGCCGCGCGGCTGCTCGGCCTGGCAGGGCGCGACGAGATCTTCGCCTCGGAGGAGGTGGTGCGCGCCACGGCGGGGCGCTTTGATTGGGAGTCGCGCACGACACAGGCCATCCGCGGCTTCAGCGAGCCGATCTGTGTCTACCGCTTGCGTGCGCCTTCGGCCGCCTGACGCGCATCAGATGGAGCACCGCTCGTGGTCTGCTAACTGCTGCTCTGTCGCTCCTGAGGAGACTAGCCCCTGCCACACCGGAAGCGACATCGCTCTCGAGCAGTGGCCAAGCGACGGTGCCCGGGCCAACGACGGCTTACGGCACCCCAAATCGAGAGACCTGGTTTCGTGGCCGCGGCGGTTGCCCGCTGAGATCATCTCGCACCCCTTCGCGCCGAAATCTCGCATCTCTCTGGTGATCGGGCGTGCCTATAGGCTCGACCCCGTACCGAGCCGGGACGAGGTCGCGGCGATCGCCGAACCCTTGCGTCCGTATCGACACACGCGACGAGCTACGTGTTCGCTTCCGCCTTCGACGCCTGACGGACCGACCAGCCGAGAGAGCGGCCGCCGAGAGGGCTGAGTAGCATCGCGACGGCAGGTCGGCTCCGACACGGGGGTGGGCCGTTGCGCCGCTAATCCAGTCGTTCCTGCGCCAGCATCGTCCGTGCAAACGCGCTGACCATCCCGAACGTGATCCTGGTCGTGTTCGGGATCCTGACGCTCGTATTCGACTCCTGGCGTGACGCGCTGTTCCTGGGGATCGTCGTCGCGAACATCGCGATCGGCTCGTTCCAGGTGATCCGTTCCAAGCGCGAGCTCGACCGGCTTCTGAAGTCGGTCGAGTCGGGCGGACTGGAGGTACGGCTGCGAACCGACGAGCTGGAGTCCGTGCTGACCCGCGCACAGCGCGTCGGCAACCGGATCGCGGCCGCCGTGCTCGCAGCGGCGGTGACCGACGGACTCGCCGGGCTGGCCGTCGATCGCCGGCGCCGTAGGCGCGGGTCGCGAACGCAGAGGTTCGGCGGCTAGCTCGGAGCGCTGGGCACGATGGCAGGCGATGCAGTCTGGAACCACGACGACTTCGAGCATCGATTCGAGGCCCTTGCCGACGGCATCGGCGATCGCGTGCGTGCTACCGAACATCGACTCGTAGACGATCACCGCCCGCATGGTCCACCTCCTAATTCCTTTGTGCGCTCGTGTCTGATCGCCTCCCAGGTCGTCTTCGCGTCCCCGTTCACGATGCAGGCGTGAACCTCCGCCACGTCGTACTCGCCGAGGTAGCTGTCGAGTAACAGCGGTTCGTCGGCCGACGCAACCAACGACTCTTGTCTCTCGACGTCATCGCGTGTCCGAGCGGCGGCTACTCGCTAGGCACCGAGGCGCCCAACTCGGCTGCGATGCCCGCGGCCCACGCGCGGATCTCGTCCCAGTCGCGCCGGTCGTGGTACCCAGGCACAGTGTTCTTGACGATCGCGTGCTCCATCGGCCCGCGGGGATTAACGGGTAAGCGCCCGCCGAACACGACGTGTTCCCGCGTCCCGAGCCGCACGACCTGTTCGATTATCTTTGGCGGCTCCAGCCAGGACGGGTCGGCGTCGCTCTTCGGGTCTCCGACCGGACCCGAGCTGAACACCCACAACGGTCGCTGCGAAAGCTCCTTGTCGTGTTTGCGAAGAAAGTGCTTGGCATCGCCGCGCCAGCGCCTGATGTACACGGCGCTGCCCAGCACAACCGCGTCGTAGGACTCAACGCCGCTGACCTTCCCAGCCTCGATGCAGTCGACGGTCAGGCCGGACTGCCGCAGGGTCTCCGTGATCGCTTCCGCGATCTCCGCGGTCGAGCCGCGCTTTGAAGTGTAAGCGACCAAGAAGTTCGTCACGCTCCGAGGATGGTGTGTCCCAACGCCTGCGTCATCCGGGCGATCCCGAAGTCAACGAGGACGAACTACCCACCAGCACTGGCAATGTGCCCAGAGTGCACT
Organism: uncultured Solirubrobacterales bacterium; assembly: GCA_963826395.1. Classification (GTDB taxonomy): domain Bacteria; phylum Actinomycetota; class Thermoleophilia; order Solirubrobacterales; family Solirubrobacteraceae; genus Palsa-465. The sequence goes on from CAWGWP010000005.1 coordinate 421,774, forward strand.
TGAGCGAGCTGACACCGCAGCACTGCGCCGGCCAGCGCAGCGATCCGTTCCGCGTCTCGGGCTGCTTCTGGAGGATCTCCTTCCTATAGCCAGGGGATCTTCACCGAGACAACGCAAGCCCTTCCAACTCTCCCGCTTCTCGCGGCGGTACGGCGTCGCGGGACCGCCCGGATATCCGCCTGATCGCAAAGCAGGATGCCGATGCCACGTCACGGCGCTTGTGAGCCAACTGCGCCGTGCGGTGCTCGCGCCGGACGCGGCTTGGGCAGAGCATGAGGTGGCATGGGCCTTGCGGGTGAGGCGAGGTCCTGGTCGGCCGCATGTGCCAACAGCCGGCGGTCGAATAGGTAAGAGAGCACAGCGGCCTGCCCTGAACTACGGATGAGCAGAGACCGCGATCGGGTGATGGTGGTTGGGTATTTCTGTGGCCCGGTACCGATAGAAGGAGGCGTGCTGTGCCGGCCCAGCAAGCAACAACCGATGGGGCTCCGCCTGTTGTCGTGAGTCCCGCGAGCGGCGATGATGAGCGCGTTCGCGAACTGGCGGTCGAGCAGATCGAGCGCAAGCGTCGCTTCCAAATGCGCGCGTTCGGCGCAGCCGCGGTCGCCGTCGTGCTGGTGATCATCTGGGGGATCGCGGAGTACAACAACGCGCACGGCTGGCCGACGAATGGGTTCAGTCAGAGCTCTGGCATCTACCACGTGTGGAACTACTGGATCATCTATCCGATCATCGCGTTGGCGCTCGGCGTGGCGATCGATTGGTGGCATACGTACCGGCGTAGGCCGATCGCCGAGGACGAGATCCGGCGCGAGATGGACCGTCTACGCGGCGCGCACTAGCGCTGGCTGAGATCAAGGCCGATGACAGCCTGCGGCAGATCCCCGTGCTTGTGCTGACGACCTCCAAGGACGAGGAGGACGTGGTGCGCAGCTACGACCTCGCCGTCAATTCGTTCGTCACGAAACCGGTGACCTTCGGGCTGGTCGAGGTTGCGCACCTGGCAGCGCTACTCGTTTGAGCTGGTCGAGCTGCCCGACCGCGAGCCTCCGTCTTAACTTCGCCGCCGGGAACGAGCTCAAGCGCAGCGCCGCCGCTCCGGCGCTGGAGAGCAGGACACGTTTGCTTGGCCGGCTGGACGTCCGGCGAAGCTAGTGGTGTAATCGAATGGTGCGGTAGTGGGAATGCCGCGCTCGGCAGGGTTCTAACAAGCACCATTGCGGGAGGAATCGATGGTTCCAGCGCTTCAGCGGGAGATCGCGAGGGCGGTGCGAGCGGGTGTTGCCCTGGATGAGATCGAGGAGTTGGTGATCGATCCGGCGCCGCTTGACGACGAGCAGAAGGCGGCGTTGTGGCTCTACGCCGAGGCGCTCGATGGACGTCGCAGCGAGTCGATGCTGAGCGACGGCGAGCTCGCGGTTCACTGACACGATTCGTGGTTTGCCGCTGCGGGCGGTGTGCCGTCGCTCAGCTTCGGCCGGAAGAGGCGAGGCGGAGCCACGCTCGGCCTTGACCACCTCGCCGCTCTTGGCGAGCTTGGACAGCGGGCTGGATGTGGGCGAACGTGGCGCTGACCCACCCCAGGGGTCGCGCGCGACAACTGCGCGCTCAAGTGGTTGAAGTAGCCTTGGATGGCGTCCAGGCGAGTTCGCGTTGCCCGGGCGGCGTGGCGCTGCGATTGGCTCGCGTGCTGCGCCACCGGGCTCGGATGACCGGCGGGCGCGCGAGATCCTTTGGCGCTCGGCTGCTCGCGGTAGGCTGGCTTGCCGCATGCGTGCGCGTCGCTCGTGTCTATCGGTCCCCGGCTCCTCCCGGCGGATGTTGGCCAAGGCGGCTGGCCTGCCGACGGACGAGGTCGTGATCGATCTGGAGGACGCGGTGGCGGCGTCTGCCAAGGACAAGGCACGGGCTGCCGTGGTCAGCGCCCTCGCCGCCGGGGATCTGGATGGACGGACGGTTGCCGTTCGCGTCAATGGCCTTGACACGCCGTGGTGTCATCGGGACATCGTGGCGTTGGCCGATGGCCCGGCGGCCGGCACTGTGACGTCGCTCGTGGTCCCAAAGGTGCAGGCACCCGCGGACATCGAGTGGGTGGCGCGGCTGCTCGACGCGATCGGCAGCGGCGCGACGGCGATCCGCTTGCAGGCGCTGATCGAGACGGCGGCCGGGCTGCGCCGGGCCGGCGACATCGGGCAGGCCGGTCCTCGCCTGGAGGCGCTGATCCTCGGCTATGCCGATCTGCGGGCGTCGCTGGGCCGGCCAGCCGACGATCAGGAGCCGCCTGACCGCTGGAGCTTCGCGCAGGAGGCGGTGCTGGTGGCGGCCCGGGCCGCCGGGTTGCAGGCGATCGACGGGCCGCACCTGCGGGTGGGCGACGCCGCTGGCCTGCAGGCGTGGGCGGCACACGCTCGCACGCTTGGATACGACGGAAAGTGGGCGATCCATCCGAGTCAGCTGGACACGCTCAACGCCACCTTCTCGCCCAGCCCTGAGGAGGTTGAGCGTGCGCGTGGCATCGTCGCGGCGCTGCAGCAGGCGGAGGCCGACGCTGGCCGCGGCGCGGTGATGTTGGACGGCGAGATGATCGACGAGGCCCTGCGCAAGCAGGCACTGGGGGTCGTGGCGCGTGCTCGCGCGGCGGAGTTGCCGAGCGCGCCGGCGCCGATGGCGGGCGCATGACGATGGCAGGATCGGCGCCGCGGGTGCGCGTGGGTGGGCCGTGGTTCGAGGATTTCGCGGTCGGGCAGGTCTTCGACGACGCTCCAGCGCTCACGCTCGGTGCCGGTCATGCCGCTCTGCACCAGGCGATCGCCGGCGACCGGCTACGGCTGGCACTGGACGAGCCGCTGTGTCGCCTCGTGACCGGCCGCGAACGGCTGCTGGCGCATCCCAACCTGGTCTGCGACGTCGCTATCGGCCAGTCCACAGGGCCGACCCAGCGCGTGCGCGGCAACCTCTTCTACCGCGGGCTGGTGCTCCAGCACCCGGTGTTCTTGGGAGACACGCTGGGCACGCGCACCGAAGTGGTGGCGCTCAAGCAAAATCGGCCTCGCGAGGGCGCACCAGCCACTGGGCTGGTCGTGCTGCGGATCCGCACCACGGATCAGGAGGATCAGCCGGTGCTGGACTTCTGGCGATGCCCGATGCTGCCCTTGCGCGACCCGAACATGCGCACCGGCCACGGCGACGCGTTAGATGCCATTCCGGCGGAGCTGAATCGCGCCGCGGTGCGCGCAGCGGCGCCGGCGGGTTGGCGCCTTGAGGCGCTGCGGGCGCGAGCGGGCGGTCCGGCCGCCGCGGACCTGGTGCCCGGTGCGGTCTTCGAGTTCGAGGGCGGCGAGACGGTGACCGGAGCCCCCGAACTGGCGCGGCTGACGCTCAACGTCGCCACGGCGCACACAGATGCGACGGGCAGTGCCCACGGCCGGCGTCTCGTTTACGGCGGGCACACGATCTCGATCGCGGCGGCGCACGTGACGCGCGCGCTGCCAAGACTGGCCACGATCGTGGCCTGGGCCGGCTGCGATCATCTGGGTCCGGTCTTCGAGGGCGATGTGCTGCGCACGGAGCTGCGCGTCGAGGGTGTCGAGCCGTCGGCGGACGGCGGGCTGGTCGACCTGCGGGCGTTGGTGTCTGCATATCGCCCGGGTGATGAGGAGGCGCCCGTCCTGGACTGGCGCTTCGTGGCGCTGGTGGCCTGAGCGGGCCGTGCGAGGAGGTTCGCGATGAGCGGGATCCTGGAGGGCATGCGGGTCGTCGAGGGCTCGGCCTTCGTGGCCGCCCCGCTGGGCGGGATGACGCTGGCCCAGCTCGGGGCGGACGTGATCCGCTTCGATCCGATCGGGGGCGGACTGGACCGTGGACGCTGGCCCATCACCAGCGAGGGGCGCAGCCTGTTCTGGGCCGGTCTGAACAAGGGCAAGCGGTCGATCCAGGTCGACCTCACCTCGCCGGCGGGCCGCGAGCTGATATCCGAGCTGATCGGCGCGCCCGGACCGGACGCCGGGCTATTCCTGACCAACTTCCCGGCCCGTGGGTGGCTGGCCTACGACGCGCTGGCCGCCCGTCGGCCCGACTTGATCATGGTCAACATCACGGGCAACGCGGACGGCTCCTCCGCCGTCGACTACACCATCAACCCGGCCACCGGTTTCCCCTGGGCCACTGGCCCGCGCAACCTCGGCGTCCCGTTCAACCACCTGCTGCCCGCATGGGACGCGATCACCGGGGCGCTGGCGACCACGTCGCTGCTGGCGGCCGAGCGCCACCGCGCGCGTACCCGCGCCGGCCAGTACGTGCGCGTCGCGCTGTCCGACGTCGCCTTCTGGATGGTCGGCAACCTCGGCAAGATCGCCGAGGTGGAGATCAACCGCCACGAGCGCGTCAAGGACGGCAACTACTTGTACGGCGCCTTCGGGCGCGACTTCCGCACCCGCGACGGGCGTCGCATCATGATCGTCGCACTGACCGGCCGCCAGTGGCGTAGCCTGGTGGCGGCCACCGACTTGGGCGAGGCGTGCGCCAGCATCGAGAAGATGATGAACGTCGACCTGAGCGACGAGGGGGGGCGCTTCACCGCCCGCGAGCTGATCGGAGCGACGCTCAGGCCGTGGGTGCTGTCCCGCTCGATAGCCGAGGTGCGAGAGATATTCGACGCCCACGACGTCTGCTGGGGCCCCTACCAGACGTTCACCGAGCTCGTCGAGCAGGACCCGCGCTGCTCGCCCGCGAACCCGCTGTTCGCCAACGTCGAGCAGCCGGGGATCGGCACCTTCCGAATGCCCGGCTCGCCGCTGGTCTTCGGGGCGGCCGAGCGCCTCGCGCCCCAGCGCGCGCCGACGCTGGGCGAGCACACTGAGGAGGTGCTGGCCGACGTGCTGGGCCTATCCGACGCCGAAATCGGGCGGCTGCTCGGCGACGGCGTCGTGGCCGGCGCAGGCGCGATCACGGCTCAGTAAATCGTGGCGAGAACAGGCGTTGTCGAGCGACGGCCTTGAGCCTCCAACGTAGGCGTCGCCCCGTACCGCATCGCCACGAAAGTAGGCGCGCGCCCGAGTCGCGAGGGGAGGTCATCGCGCTCCGAAAAACCCAGGGTTGTTCTTGTGTTCTTTGCGGAGGGCCCGGAAGCCCGGCGGGGTCTGACATTCTCAGGTTCGCCTAAAACCGCATTCTCGGGTCGCTGGGACAGAAGAAGGGACCGAGCCAGACGGTGAACTTGAGAATGCCAGTGCAGACGGGCGTTTTCGGAGCCGGCCTGTTGGACGTTTTGGTGGCGCTGATCGTGGTCACGTTGTACTCGCCTACCGCCGGCGACCTAGCGTCGCGGCATGACAACGACACCGCAGTTCCCCAACCCGACGGAGCCCCTACGCGGGCTTCGCTTCAACGACCCGACGGCCGACATCGTGTGGGCCGCGATCCAGACGCTCGACGAGGCCGCCAAGCACGAGGTGCTCACCCACCTGCGGACCCACCTCGCGATCCCCGACGGTCGTCAGACCGGCCAACAGACGCAGATCGCTAAGGCCGTCTCCGCGCTGCGCGAAGCATCGGAGATCCTCGCCGTCGGTGGGGAGCAGCGGGAGCTGACCACGTACGCGTACGAGAAGCTGCGTCGCGAGCTTGACCGCAAGGGTGACTGGCCGCCGGAGAGCTCGATCCGCAGGTTCGTCGCGGGCACGTGGAACGACGCGCTGCGCCGAGCCCAGCTCGACCCGGTCGCCGACGGTGACGCGATCCGCGTGCAGCTCGGCGGACGACTCAGCCCCGAGGAGTGCGCCGCCGCGGTGCGCGAGTGCAGCGTGGACACCCAGAACCCGCTACCGACGTACTCGCACTACATCGCATGGTCGCGCCGGCCCGACATCCGCCGCCGGCCGGGCCGCCGGCCGCACTCACAGGCCCCGTTTAACCGCAACTTCGCCCGCTGGGCCGACGTGCTCGTCGCCGCCGGGCTCGCGAACGAGGGGGAGATCACCGGGCCGGTGCTCCGCGTCCCGGACGCGTCGATGCGATCGCGCTCGGGCTACCGGTGGGCTGACGAGCAGCTCACCGAGGCGCTGCGCACGATCGCCTCGCGTCTGGGGCGCTCGCCGAACACCAGCGAGTACCCGCGCGAGCGCGAACGCCTGATCGCCGAGCAGGAAGACTCAGGTCAGCCACCTCGCCCGTTCCCGTCCCTGCCCGTGATCCTCAACCGCTTCCAGAGCTGGGACGCGGCGCTCGTGGACGCGGGCCTGGAGCCCACCAATGGGCGGCTTGACCACAACGGACGCCGCGAGCCCTCGGCCCAGAAGATCTCCAAGGAGGAGATTTTGGCCTCCATCCAAGAGGCGTTCGAAGCGCTCGGCCACCCGTTCACGGCCAGGGCGTACACCAATTGGCGCAAACGCCGGATCGCGAGCGACCGTCGCAACCGGGTGCTGAGGCGGATCCCGAGCTACACCGCGATCCACAAGAGCTTCGGCGACTGGGGCACCGCTTGTCGTGCAGCACTCGGGGCGCCGCGGCCATGAGCGCTCACTCCAGCACGGACCGGGCGGCGGTCGTGATCGCGATGGTCGACAACCTCACGCCCCTTACCCGCGGGCAGGTCGCGCGGGCGCTGCACGGTGAGCTCAACCAACACCCCGCGGCGGGAAAGCAGCGTCTGAGGGAGCTGCTGCCGCTCGCGCTGATGCTCGACGAGCAGGCCCGCCGCGAGGGCATCACGCCCGCGTACGGTGGGCGCGGCGCCTGGCTGCCGGAACTCGCCGGGCGCTGGGAACGGTTCCCTGTTGTCGCGCAGGTCGACTACGACCGCCAGCGTCCACCCGAGGCACCCACCGGCGAGCAGCTCACGCGACGCTTCGGCACCTGGATAGAGGCCTGCCGGGCCGTCTACGGGCTGAAACCAGACGGGCGCTACGCGGGAATGAGCAGGCCCTGGGTCAATGGCAGCCGCGGACAGAAACGCCCGCGCAAGTACACCCGGCAGGAGGCGCTCGCGGCGATCCGTCAGTGCGCGCTGGCATACGGCCGCAGGCCCACCAGCAACCTGTACATCGAATGGTCGGCGCGCCGGCGCGCGCACGCCCGCGCCACGGGTAGCCCGCCGCCGCGGCTCCCCGCCTACAAGTACTACCACGACAACTTCGGCGGGTGGCCGAAAGCGCTCGCGCTCGCGGCGATCAGCGACTTCGAGCTCGCCCAAGCGCGCGCCGCCCGCAACGAGCCCGGGCCCGAGATCCCCGAGGAGCACACGCCAGCCGGGCGGCTGCGCGCCGCGGACGCCGACGAGCTCGTCGCCGCGGGCTTCCGGCCCGACGACGTCGCCACGATGCTCAAGCGCGGGTTCGGCTCGCTTGAGCTCTCCCGGGCGGCAAGCCTCGCCCGGCTACTGAACGGCTCGCTCGCGTGGCTCGCCGGCGCGGACATGCACCCCGGAGCCCCGTCCGACCGAGACCTGGCGCTCGACGCCACCGCCGTCCGGCGGCTGCGCCGCGAGCGCAAGGTTCCCGAGCAGGCGATCCGCGATCAGATCGGCCTCACCGCCAACGACTGGCGGCGGATCCTCGAACGACGCGACGAGCCGCGCCTCCGTGAGCTCATCGAGCTCGCCGGCGTCCTCGGCGCCGACCCAAGGCACCTACTCGCGGCGGAATCATGAACACGCCCGAGCACTGGAAACGCAACCCGCGATACCCCGACCGAGACAGCCGGACCCGCAAGGCCAAGTACGAGATGCGCCTCTACGCGCTGCAGGCGCTACCGCGCCGACGGTTCATCCGCCGGCTGCGGCTGAGGTGGTGGCTCGGGCGTCACTGAGCAATCAGCCGTGACCTAGAAAGTGATCGTCTCCGGATAGCCGTTGGACGATCTAGGTCAACCTAAACCGGTGGCGGCTCTTCGTCCTTTTTTGCTCCAGCTTTCAGCCGATCTTGGTTTCGGTCCCGGAGGCCCCACCACTCGTTGCCCGGTGAGCCCTCAAAGCACAAGGCGCCCGACCGGATTAGAAGTCTCCGGAGCTCGTTCGCCTCGAAGCCCGGAAGCGACGCAGATATGAGACCGAAACTTCGGAGCGTCCAGTCCGGGTGGCTCAGTAATTCGCGTATCGCTTCTTCGGCCATAAACTCGGTGCGCAGTTCCGTCCGCAGCTTCCATTCCTGCGTGCGGAATGTGCCGAAAGCTGTGATGGCCGCGACAACAATCGACACGCCAGCAGCAATGATTGCCGCCGTCCCCGCACCTACAGCGGCGATTGCTACAACGGCGTCCGTCACGGGAGCGATCGTACCCATCGCCATTCGTGACCGTCAAAGCGTTGCGTCGGACGGCGCTTCACGCGCTCGGAGCAGATCACGGATGACTTCCGTTTGATCAAGTCGAGATATCTGGCTCGGTGAAAATTCCAAGGCGGCGCCGCGGCCTCGAAGCCTGCTGCTGCTGCGAGCGTACCCGTGGCGCCGACGGCGAGTGGGCTCAGGGTCCGCGATTTCAGCGTTCCTGGGAAGTCGCCGGGTCGATGAAGCATCCGCCCTAACAACGAGCGCGTCCCCGAGACAACCTGGAACACGACCCAGGGGCGCGCCTCGGGCGATGACTGGTATGACAACTGCATTCCCAACTGTGCCCAAGGCAGCTTCTCGGGCTATCCGGTCAATGTGCACGCTTACCGGCCGCGTGTTATCGACGGCTACCTCGTCTTCACGCGAGTGACCGTCACCTACACCGGAACGCGCCCACCCTATCCCGGCTACCGCCACGGCTCGGTGGCCTACAAACTCCACTACGACAGCCAGTACGACGACCTCTACTGGATGTGATCGGGCGCGCGAGTTGTCCGAAACGGGCCGGCGGTCTGTGAAGCTGCCGGGCTGGAGCGACCCCGCCGAGATCTCGCACTGCCCCGCGACGGCCCCGCCTGGCATCATCTCGACGGCTACAGGTGACGTAGCGAGCCGAGGTGAAGGATCTAACGGGGGGCGAAGAATGGCGCGTGATGTGAGACAAGGCAGCCGGCGAACCGCTAGCGCCTCCTTGTGATTGGGTGCCCGAGATGTGGGGGCAACGACCTGCGGCCGCTCGGCGGCGGCCGCTACCAATGCTTCAGTCCGCGTGTGGTGAGCGTCATCCCGTCATGGCAGTCGGGCAACCCCACCGACATCCCGATCGAGGAGCCGTGCGCACACGAGTTCACGACTGTGAGCACTGAGGCGACATGCGAAACGTGCGGCCTGCTTGCAATCGGGTTCTGCAAGGAATGCTCGGGGCCGGTCTGCTTCAAGCATGGAACGATGTACGGAGATCGCCTTCTGTGCCAGACGCACTACAGGGAACGCAGCGACGCGGCCACTCAGCGAGCGGAGCAGGAGAAGGATCGCCACGAGGCGGAGCGTAAGCGCCAGCATGAGGCCGAGGTCGAAAAAACTCGCGAGCTCGTGACGGCAGCCCATTCTGCCCTCCGGCAGGCTCGGGCCAGGACTCGGACTCTCGCGAAGGTCTACACACGAACCCACGGTGTCATGAATCCCTACACCTGGAATTGCGTGGGCGAGAATCTAGGCCGTGGCTGGTACCTGTTCAAGTGGCCGGACATGCGGGGCCAGACCTTCGCGCTCACCTATGACGGGCGTCTCTTCTCTCACACGGAGAAGTTGATGGGCGACGGCATGCCGCTCATCGGGCACTGGATCCGCATCGTCAGGACCCACGCGGTCGCCGTCGACTCAGAGGTCGACTTCACGTACTACTCGGGCGACACGCTCCGGCGCCTCCAGCGGGGTCTTGAGTCCGTCGCGGCCGCTCCGCGGTCCCCCAAGACATGGGTCACGAAGCCCTGAGTGCTGAGGCCCTTCCGCGAACTCGACCGGAAGCGAGCATCCCAGGAGTTGAGCCGGATGGGTTTGGCGCTACCAGTTATCTCATCCGAAAGCGACGCCCTAGTCGGCGCTAGGTCCCAGTTCTCGCGCGCCGGTGAGATACCGTCTTGAAATGCCTTCAAGCAGCAAGCCAGGCCGCAACTCCGAAGGGGGGGAGCTCGGGACCGCTGCTCGGCGGCGGGTAGAGACTGCTTTGGCGGGCGATCTGGCGGTCGAGGAGCTCTCCGAGGCCGAGGGAGCCGCTCTAGACGCTGAGGTCGAGTCCCGTCTGAACGCGCGCCTGCAGAACACGGACCTTGGTGCTGTACTGGCCGCCCGAGGTATCACGACGGTGGGGCTCGACGAGCAAGGCGAACTGACCGAATATCGGCCTGATGGCACAAGCGCGTCCATTTCAGCGGGCCGCAGAACTGCGGTTCCAAGGGATTCATCTCACTCAGAAGCGACGCCCTAGTCGGCGCTAGGTCCCAGTTCTCGCGCGCCGGTGCGCTAGCAGGCGGCCCCGGTGTCGCATAGCGGTGTGATGCGAGGGTAGAGCGGGAGCGGCTGAGCGAGGCTCTGGCGCGCGGCTGCCGTGCCTAATCGGCTTCCCGGCGCGGGCGGTCGGCTACGCCCAAGTCGTCATCGGGCCAGGGCGCCGCGATCGCGTCCATGTCTTTTCTCACAGCCTGCGTCTCTGCCCGGTCCGCCGGGTCAGCCGCCACGCGCCGCGCCTCCTCCATGAGCTCTTCGGGGCTGAGGCTGCGGCGGCCGGATTTCTTGGGTTCACGCACAACCGGATTGTCCATCGTCGCACCGCTATGCGACACCTGGGCGGCGGTTAGCGTCAGCACCTTGGGGCGTACGGGATGCCGCAGATCGCGTACTCCCAATAGCTTGGGATGCCACTGCCGCCGCGGTAGTACTGCGCCACTCGACGGTCGACATACCGGCGCCCGCGGTGGTTGTACTTCAACGTGAGCAGGCGGAAGTGGCCATGCGTGGGGAATGACACGCGCACGCGAACCTTCGCGGGGGAGAAGGTCCCGTCGGCGCAGTCGGGCGTGCAGTTGTCGAGCCACACGAGGCCGACCGCGTCGCCCTCGCGGCCGTTGTACGTGGTCCAGCGCAGATGCCCGAGATCACGCGGGCCTGTCCCGTCGGGCCCGCCGACGATGCCGGTGCCGTCCCCGGTGTAGCCGATCACGGCGGGACGGATCTGGAACGCCGGCCGCTCCTGAGTGAGGACCTTCGGGAGCGCTGCAGCGGACGCCGACGCGACCCCCGCGGCGAGCACTGTCGCCGATGAGACGAGCAGCGTGCGCAGCACCGATCGCGATCCTATTGCGGAGCCGGCCGTCTGTGAAGGTGAGTCGTCGAGATCTGATCAGGCGGCTTGCTTGGCTGTTCCGAGCCGTTGCGCGAGCTCGCGCTTGAGGACGGCGTCGAGGTGATAGCGCTGCATCGCTGCCGCGGTGAGGCTGACCTCGGAGAGCGCATCTGCGATGGACCGCTCGTCCCACCACTGCGAGCCCTGAAGCGCGAGGACGCCGAGGATCGTCTCTTCCAGAGCTTGCTGCCACCACCCGGCGGCGATCTCTTCGATGGTGGCGGCGGCGCCGGCGACATTGCGATAGCGCTTGGTCCAGCGCTTGATGACGTCCTGGTAGCCACGGAAGTCCGCGTTGATCTGGAGGTAGTTGCGCCGGCGGTCGTACTGCGCGGCGCGGTCCTCCATCTCCCCGCGGCCTCGGGTGCCGTCGTGAATGGAGACCCAGTCGACCTCGATCTCGGGGAGGGTATGCGCGTCGACTGGCTCGGCCGGCTGACCCTCGGGTCGCTCAAAGAGGGCGTAGACGTTCCCGGCGGTGCCGCCGCGGGTGCGCGAGCGCCGGCCGCCGTCGGCGTCGTCGAGCTCCCCTGCCCCAGCGGTGCCGCCGACGTTGGGCTCGTCGACTGCGTGGTGTCCATCGGGCTCGGGCCGGTAGCGAGGGATCTTGAACAGGTCGGCCACGTCGGCTAGCCGCTCGCGGACCGTCTGCGAGTGGTCGCGGTGCTGTGCGCCAGCCGCGATCTCCTCTTGGAAGGCGCGCAGCTCGGCGGGCATGTGCTCGTCGAACTCCGCGGCCCAGCGGGTCCACGGCAGCGGTTCGCCGTCGATCTTGACCTGGGTGCGGACGGTGTCCTGGGTGACGACCGAGTCAGGAGCGATGGTCGGCTCGACGTAGAGAACGACGCGCTCGTAGCCGAAGCGGATGCCGAACTCCTTGAGCTTCTCATAGCCACCTCGGGCGGCGACCGCCATCTCGAACAGCTCGCCCTGAAACAAGCAGGCCCGGTGGCCGGTGCTGGCCCAGATGTTGCTCTGCTTGGTGCGCTCGTCATGGCGGTCGTCCAGGATCCGCCAGTGGACGACAGCGCCGTCGAGCTGATGGCTGCCGCTGGCGCTCGTGTACTGATCGAGGTGGTAGCGCTGGCCGCGCACGACACGGAACCGGACATGGCGCCGGTCGCCGGCGACTTTGATCTCGCGGACCCTGATCGTCACCCAGCTCGGCAGCTCGTAGAAGCGCTGGTTGAGGTTCTTGGCGATCCAACGGTCACCTTTCTCGCCCCTGGGCGGCAGGGTCGTGTCTTGGTCGTCGCCCTCGCCGAGGAAGGTGACCGCGGTCCCGTGATCGAGGCCCGCGAGCTCGGGCGGCCGAGCGTCGGCGCTGAGCGGCGGGATGGCGACGACGTCGCCCGTCCATGGGTCGCGGTGCTGGCGCATGCCCCAGGTACCGTGGCTGTCGCGCCCGAGCTCCGCCAGGTGGCCATACCCATCGCGCCAAGACATGTAGATGACGCCCCGGGAGTTGCCGACCGCGGCGGAGACCTTGGCGCCCAGCCCGTAGTTGAGGGAGAGGCCCTGCGGCTTGCCAGAGGAGGCCAGGTCGTTCAGATAGCTCGGCATCTCGGCAGCGGTTATCCCGATGCCCGTATCGACGCAGGTCAGCTTCAAGCGACCGAGCTGCTCCTGATGGGGGTCGATCGACCAGACCACCTCGCCCTCGTAGGTCGGGTCGATGGTTTCGCGGTATGCAGCGATCGCCTCGACGCCGTTGACGGTGAACTCCCGCAGGAACTGCGTCGCCGGGCAGTCACGCGCCACGAGATCCAGCGTGAACGGCGCGTCGCGCACACCCACGGGAATGATCGGCAGATCGTCAGCCACCTAGTGCTCCTTTCGCGGCTTCGGCCGCGTGTCGTCGGGGTCTTGAGCCAGCCCGCGTTCGCGGGCGAGTTTCAGCCGATGAGCCATCCCGCCGGTGCTGAGACCCAGGGCGCGGGCGGCGGCGCGCATCGTGCCGTGCTCGGCCAGCGCGTCCGCCGCCCGCGTGAGCTCCTCATCACTGACGCGCGGGCGCCCGCGGCGGGAGCCGCCGCCCGCCGGCGCGGTCTTCTCCTCGGGACCGGCTGGCGCGGGCTCGTCGGCGAGCAGTTCGCGGACGGTCTTCGGCGACATACCCAGGACCGTGGCTACGGCCTGCCGTGAGCCGAGCTGCTCGTAGAGCGCCCGCACCTCGTGCTTGCGATCACCGTTGGTGCCTTGCAGGGTGGCGGCAGAGATCCCGGCACGACGCAGGCGCTCCTTGACGGTGCGCGGGTCCACGCCGATCTCGCGGGCGGCGCCGACGAGGCTGCGGCCCGCGCGCTCCCAGGCTTCGACGGCCTCATGCGCCAACCGCCGCTCGGCTTCGGTCTCGATCTCATCGGTGCTCAGCCCTGCGCGGGCGATCCGCCGCCGGACGGTCTCTCCGCTGATCGCTAGCCGCTCGCCGGCGGCCTCCAGCGTGCCCGCTTCACGGTAGGCGCTCACCGCCGCCAGAACGTCAGGGTCGGTCACGTCATGGGGGACAGGGGTGTCGGCCGGGTCGAGGCCTGCCTCCAACAGGTAGCGCTCGACGAGATCGCGCTGGAGATGCGTCGCGGCGACCACCGCCTCGATCGACACCGTGCGACGCCACCGCGTAAGGACCTCGTCGCGCAGGACCTGATCCGGGTCAACCCCGGCGAGTTCAAGCACGCGGTATGCGGCCGCCGGTTCCACCCCAGTCACCTCCGCGACACGGTGAAGGGAGCCCAGTTCACGGAGACGGCGCGCGAGGCTCGCCGCATCGGGGAGCGCTGCAGTCCGCGTCGTGGCCGGTCCTGCTGGAGCTCGCACCAGGTCGTAGGTTCTAGTGGCGCGCTCGCGGCGTTCGAGCAACAGCAGCCCATCATCAAGGGCGCTGAGAACTGCACCTACCCGGGCCAGGGCCCACTCTGTGGCCCGCTGCATGCTGCGGGCCAGCTCGTGGGCGAGTTCTCGCGGCGCGATCGGCGGCTCGACTCCGTGGTACTCGAAGTCAAAGGCGACGTGGCGGACCGTCACGCCACCAGAGTGAGCGGTGAGCACACTGATGTGGTTGTCCTTCATCGGGAACCGCCACCTGTCATCCGGACCGATCCCCAAGACGCACAACGGCACCGCCTCTTCGATCAGCCCGCAGGTGCGTCCTACCAGAACGACGGCGTGCCACGGCGGGCGGTCCTCATCGGTCTCGTCGTAGCCGACCAGGGCGCCGTAGAGGGGCTGCTCGATCCCAGCGGCGTGGAGCCGGCGGAGCGGCTCTCCATCGTTGTCCGTGAAGTCGATCCACAGCGGGAGTCGATTTGGGTCGCTGCGGCGGATCGCCGCGACCGCGTCGGGGAAGGTCACATGCGCGGCGAGCTGGTTGACGATTTTGCGGTCGGCGCGCACCAGGTCAGCGTCGGCGAGCTCGGTCAGCCCGCTGGTGGCGATCAGCGAGTAGGTGTCCAGCGAGGCCGCGAACGGGCTGCCGATCGTCGGCGGGGGCTCGGCTTCGCCGACTAGAACGGCGGTCAGCGCCTTCAGCGGGTCGTCCTGCATCGCTTCGTGGGCCCCGGGGACGGGCTCTTTGGAGACACGCCTCGCCGCGGCCCGCAGTTCGGACATGAGTTCGCGCCCTGCATCGCTGGTCGGCTCCTCGGGATGCCAAAGACGAGACTGGAGGAACGCGGCGTGACTGGCGACTCCCGGGTAGCGGGCCCCGATACGGAGTGCGAGCCGCGGATCGCGGCACACCACCTGATGGCCGAGCGGCTCGTCACGTGCATTGCGCGCGGGAGTGCCGTGGTTGCACAGGTCGATGCCCCAAAGGCCCGGATAGCTGGCGTGGTAAGCGCACAGCAACTCAACCGGGCTCGACGGATCGAGGACGAGGCGCAACATCTCCGGCCAGTCCTTGCTGAACAGGTCGAGGCTCAGCTCCGTGAGCCGCGCTCCCCGCCACGTGGCGTTCCACCTCGAAACGAACTGCAGGTCCGAGTAGCTGTCGCCCTCGAAGTCATGGCGCGGGTCGGGGATCACTCCGGGCTCTACTTCGATCGAGGTGTTGCGCATCAGGGCCGTCACGGAAGAGTCGGCGTTGACATAGACGATCTCCAGCTCCCGCCAGGGTTCGTCGCCCGCCGGCCAACGCCCCCACGGATCCTCCCGGACGGGCGCCTTCCAGATGTCAAAGCCCCCGGGGTTCGCCTCCTCGTCAAGGAGGTCGTCGTCATCAGCGGAGAACGGCTCGGTAGGCGCAGTGTTGTCGTCGGTCACGAACCACAGACTAGATCCCTCGTGTGCCGACTGTTGCCATCGGCGTGTGCTAAACGTCGGTGCAGGCGGGTTTTGCGAACACTCGGTCAACGCCGGACCGGGGGCGTCCGGTCGGCAGGGGACGATTCCAGTAATGGGCATCGAGACAGTCAGTCACCCGGTAGATCTCGCTTCGTGGAGCGCTGATCAGGAAGGCTCGAAGCCCTTTTACCTGGAGCTGTTGGGCGAAACGTCACCGGTCCTGGACGGGAGTTTTGCCCAGCTAGCCGAGTCGAAAGCCGACGGTCACCAGACCGCACCCCAGGCCTCGGTTTACGAGTACTGGTGGACGATCGGGCACGAGGGACGCCCCGCTGGCGCCAGCGGCTCTCGGCTCAAGCAACGGATTGGACTCGCAACCGAAGACTGGATCTGGGATCGCTTGGAGGACCAAGCGGGCTCGGTGACCGTGTTCTTTCCGACCGATCAAGGCTGGCGGGTGAACGAGGTTGCCGCCGCGGTCAAGTACATGAGCCCGGTTCCGCATGATCCGACGCTCACCGAGCGGGCGTCCGGAGCCCTAACCACGGTTGAGCCGCTGCTCGAAGACGCGAGCAAGCTGGTCGGGCTGGTTCAGCCGGCGATCGGTGGTGTGGCTTCCAAGGCAGCGCAAACCCTGGATGTGCTCGCACAGATGAAGATCAACCAGATCCCCCAGGTCGGGGGCTACACCTGGGCCGTGTCCAAGGTCACGACCGTGTCGAAATCGGGAGGGGTCTCGCAGGGCGTCCGATGGACGTTGCCCAAGCGGATGTTCGAGGAGCTTGGCGGTCGCATCACCGGCAGCATTGCGGTGAGCTTCGTTCCGGTCACTCGGCAGGGTGACGAGCCGAAGGAGCCGCAGCCAGGCGTGATTAGAGCGCACGCCTCGATCAACCCGCACGGAGCCGACGCGATCTGGGTCCCGACCGAGGAGACGTTCATCGAGCTCCGCGTCACACCAACCAATCCGCGCTGATGTGGAAGAGGGACGTTCGGCACGCGGCGACCTGCGGCGGCGCCTGTGGCAGGCTCGGGTCGGCGCTTTACACGGCCCGAGGGGCGAACTGCGAGTCGGCCGCGGGATGCGCGTTCCAGGACGCGTCGGTGGCACCGAACCCGGTCACCCGGCGCACTGCCCCGCCGAGTGGCGCCTAGGTAGCGTTCGCGGCCGCTGCTCAGTTTGATCCGAGCAGGCGCGCCTTTTGCGAACGGAATTCGTCATCGGTCAGGAATCCGTCTCTACGTAACGCGACGAGTCGTTCGAGCGTCTCTACGACATCGTTCGCCGACCCGTCGGCCGTTGGCGACTGCTGTCGAGCCATGTGTTGGGGTGGGGCTTGCTCAGTTCCGAGCGGTCTGCGAGCGGCGGCGACGCCAGCCCTTTCCTTCAGAGCAATGAAGACACGCTCAGCGCCCCCGGCTTTGGGCGAGCTCAGGCGGAGCTCCCTTCCGTTGGAGAGCTCGATCATGCCAAGCACCGACTTGGCGTTGAGTTCCGCGTCGACTCGGACGATGTTGGAGTAGGAGAAGTGGAACAGGGCTTTTCTCATCCGCATGCGCCTGGGGTGCATCTCCACGACGACCGCTTTTTCGTCATCGAGAACAAGCGCCATTCGGTCAGTGATTTGGTCATGTCCGGCTTTGCTTCGGGCCCCTTTCTGAAGGGCGGTTCCGGCTGCGAGTCCAGCCACCATGTCAATTGCCACGCCGCCCGGAACGAGTGCGCCAAAGAAGCCGCCGAGCCAAGGTGCCGCGCGCAGCCCCGGGGCTCGCACTAAGCATGCTGCCGCGACAGGCTTGCCGAATCGCCGCTCCGCCTCCGTTAGCAGCTTGATGTCTCCGATTTGTTCAGCGGTTCGCAGCTCCGTTTGGGCATCAAGCTGCTGCATCAAAGTCGGCGACGGCTGGACCGTTCGGATTGAAGTTATGCGACCGGCGTCGAAGCGGAGCGTTTCGATGAATCGCGCATCGACGCGACGGTGGGTTGGCGGATACCTTCCAAGTTGACCGCTGTGAATCGCTGACCACCGAACCTCGTATGTGATTCTGTCGTCGGCAGCTTCTTGTCGCTCGACCGCCGAGTTCGGGTCTGAAAATGCTCTGCGGACGAGCTGGGCATTCGCAACGATTGCCGCGGTATCAAGCCGTCGCTCCGTGCCGTCGGCCGGGTCCACCGAGATGATCGAGCAGTTGGACGAAATGACGTCTTCGATGCTGCCTTCGAAACCGTAGACGGCGTTCAGATAGGCGACACCAATCCGCTCATTGTCCCCTGCTGAGGGTTCCGGCATGGTCGTCATAGATTCGCCCTTGCGGCCCTGTTTCAGACTTGGGCCGTACGACTCGCGCTGTTGGCTCCGGGTTCCTCGCCCCCGATCTTATGAACTGTTGGGAGCCAAAGCAATCAAGCCCATCTGAACGTCAGGTGGGTGCCATCGCCGGAGCCGTCTCGCGGGCTCCGAGGTCGGTCGCTGACGAGGCCTCGCCACCGTCGACCGAAAAGGGCCGCCAGGTACCCGTGACCGTAACCGCCCCCGTCAATCTCGCTTGCCGGTACGCGGGTTGCGCCTGCGGGCGCGCTGATAGCCGATGCGGCTGCCCTGCGCCGGCGGATCTGACGGCCGGGGCGTGCGGCGTGCCGGGGTGATGTCTTCCTTCCACTTGAACCATTCCGATTCCGCGAGGTCTACCGGCTTGCACCAGAGCGCGATGGACAGGTTGACCAGCCAGCGGAAGGGGAGATCATCGACCTCGCCACGGTCGAGTCTTTCCAGCGAGCGAAGAGGGATACCTGTCAGCTCCGCCAGGTCCTGCTGGCTGAAGCCTCGATCCAAGCGCGTAGCCCGCAGCCGGGTGGTCACGCGGGGGTCTCTGGAATCGCCTGTCGCCATCCCGCTGAACGGTAAGTCAGGAAAACGTGGAACGTCCTGCCGGCCAGTTAGCAGTTCAAAACGGACTTATTGACGGGGCGAACATCAGTTCGTACAGTCAAGCGTCCGGAAGATAACTCGCAACGGTTGCGGATTAGCGACGGCACGGGTCCACCGAGGCACTACAGGTCGCTCTGTCAACAACCAACCGGCCCAATCTGCGGGCCCCGAAAGCAAGGACGCAGACGTATGTGTCAATTTGAAACACCCCGACGCACCTCAAGCGATGAGAAGGAGCGGTCGTGAGATCGCGCCCCGATCCACAGCCGGCCCCGATGCAGTTGCCCGACGCGCGCCTGAAGCACGACCCGCAGGTCAACAAATGGGCGCAGCGGCTGCTCGCGGACCCCTCAGCCCGTGCGCGGGACCTGAACGAGACCCAGCTCCGGTGGGTGATGCAGGAGGTGATGCGCCGCCGCGGCGAGGAGTTCTCCGACACGCATTTCGCCAAGGCGATGACGCGAACCACGCCAGTACTCGCGCATCCCGAGGTCACCGACCCGGTCGAGGATCTCGGTCACATCTTCGGCCAGCCCGAGATGGCCGAGTTCTGGAAGGTGTGGACGGTCGCGCGCCGGAGCTCGGGCCCGGCGGCCAACGTCGAGTTCGCCAAGGCGATGCTGGCGACCATGGCAGTCCCGGGGATCACCAGCCGTGGTGACGACGCGTACAGGCTGCTAAGGGACACTTCGGCGCTGCAGCACACGTTCGCCTTGCTGAGCGCTGCCGCCGGGCGCTCGTTCTCGCAGCCCGTGTACTCGACGGCGATGCGGCTGATCCACCGCGCCGCCGTTCCGTGCCATCGGCTCGCGCAGTACACGAATATCGAGATGCTCAAATCGCTGCGCGACCTGGGGTTTGAGGAGATCGGCAAGCGGCTGCTGATCGACGGGACCGCCGTGCCCGCGTGGGCGCCGCAGGTGTCCGCCGGGCGGCTTCCCAAGAACCCGACGCCGGAGCAGCAGGAAGCTCACGACCGACGCGAGGATGAACTGCGGAAGCGAGCCCACGACGCTGGTTTTCGGATGCACGCGTACACCAAGAACGGCAAGGTCGTTCCCCCAGACGAGAAGGTCGCCAGCGGTCTGCGCGCGGGCAGGGTCAAGGCCTGGCGCGGCTACTACCTGGTCGTGATCGCCGACCAGGCCACCGGCCTGCCGATGGTCTGGTCACTCGTCGACGCCAAACAGGACGAGTCCCGGCAGATCGTGCCGCTGTTCTCGGACCTGTTCTCGCTGTGGCCCGAGCTCCACGACGACCGCATCACGGAGATGATCGCCGGGGACTCCGCCTGGGACAAGGACGAATGGTGCCGGTTGTGCGAGGTCGACTACGGCATCGCGCCGATCTTCCGACTACACGATGACCGGGGGCCCAAGATGGTCGAGGCGGGCCAGACCCGAGGCACTCGCGTAGCGGGGATCACCCACAAGGGCGAGCTGATCTGCGCTGGACACCTGCGGCCCTGCAAGACGGTCAAGTTCGAGCCCGCGAAACGCGACAGCAGCCTCTACCCCGGCCAGACCAGCACCGAGGACTACCGAGTCCGCGCGCGGTGCGAGCACCACGGGGGCAACGGCGGCGGACGGCCCTGCGGTCACCTGTCGTTGAAAGCCGAGTTCGATTGGAGCAAGCTGACCCGCTACCCGCACCACGCGAGGGGCCGCCCCGAGCTCTACGCGATGCGCCAGGTGATGCTCGCGCGCCTCGGCCAGATCGAGTCGCTGTTCAACGTCCTGAAGAGCGGCAACATGCTCGGCGGTTCGGGACCGTCCCGGACCAAGATGTGCAACCGCACCACGCACGAGGCGCTGATCGACCTCGCGTTCCTCGGCACGACCGCGCTGACGCTCGCCGACCAGCGCCAGCGGCGTGGGATCCGCGTGCCGCGCCCCGGCTCCGGTACCGCGCCAGTAACGACCCCGGGTGCGGCGGGCACGGCATCAACGGCTCCGTCTACCCCGTCCAGTCCCGCTCAGCCGCCACAGCCGAGCGCGCCGGCGGCTCCGGCCCCAGCCCGTCCGCGCACCCCACCGCAACCGGACCCCGCGCGGCAGGCGCTCATGGGCCGCGGGCGTAAGGCGACCCGCGGCCAGCCCGGATGGACGAAGGAGACCACGTCGGGATGGCTCGTTGACGGGCGCACAGCAGCGTGAGCCGGAACCGTGCACGAATGTTGACGCGTGCGCTCAGGCCGGCTTCAAGACCATCCGGCCGGTAAAGGACGGGCGAGGCTGCGCCGATAGAGCTGAGGGGGTCATGACCGCGGTGGTCAACACAGCAAAGGGCGCACTCGGGGCGGTGGCGATCACGCTCGCGGTTCTCGGTGTCGCCGCGTGCGGTTCAAGCGCGACAGGCGTGAGCGACGCCGGGTCACCTACCGGCAGCACCGATAACAGCGGGTCGTTTGTGGGCACCGCCTCGAATGCCGCGATCCTCGTGCAGTGGACGCGCACCGGCAGCCAGCTCACCGGCGAGCTGCAGCAGGCGCTGCTCCAGGGATCTGGCAGCTCCGAGCAGGTGTCCAACCAGTCGCAGGCGTTCACCGGCACGATCTCGGGGTCCAGCGTGACCCTGTCGCTCAACCAGGGCCTCGGGTCTGTGTCCAACCTGACCGGCACGCTCAACGGTTCCGGGCTCGATCTGAGCTACCCGGGCCAGAACGGCACTGTGATCACGATCCCGATGCAGCCGGGCGGCCCGTCTGATTTCAACTCCGACGTGGCCAACCTGCAAGGCCAGGCCGGGCAGGCCACTACGCAGGCCGCACAAGCCCAGGCCGCCCAGCAGCAAGCCAATCAGGTCGCCGGCGACGCGCAAGCGGTATCAAACGACCTGAGCTCGCTGCAGTCGTCGATCTCAAACGCGACCGGCACCGGCTCGGTCGCCGGCGACCTTCAGCAGATGCAGAAGCACGTCGGCCAGACCCAGTCAGACCTGCAGCACGTCCTGGGCGAGCAGGGGCAGACCGACAGCTCCACGCTGTGCGGCGACGCGGACACCGTCTCAGGCGACGCTGACACCGTCCAGGGTGATTTCAACACGATTCAGGGCGACCAGGATTCGAGCGGCGGCGACACCTCCAGCATCACCTCCGCGATCAAGCAGCTCAAGCACGACCAGGCCGCGCTCGACTCCGACCGCCAGAGCGACCCGGGCGACGTCCCCTCGAACGCGCCCTCCGACTCGCAGATCAGCCAGGCGATCAAGTCGGCGCAGGCGAAGATCGGCGGGGAGAACGGCACCACGGGCAGCGCGCTGAGCCAAGCGCAGGGCATGCTGAACACGGCGCAGGGCTACGCGAGCAAGGCACAGGCGGCGTGCTCAGCCGCCAGCGGATAGGGGACAGGATTGCCATGAATGACAGTTATCGGCCGCGCACGGTCGGGGACGCGCTGGCGGGAATGGAGCTCACGACGGCCGCGGCCGCGCTCGGGTTCCTGGTCGCGATCGTCGGTTCGCTCGGGCCATGGGTGACGACGCCGTTCGCGTCCGCCGCCGGCACCAACGGGGACGGCCTGATCAGCATCGCGCTCGCGGTGCTCGGCCTGCTCGGAGTGCTGACGACACGCCGTGCGGAGTTGTTCGCGGCCTCGTTCGGCACCCTGATCCTCGGGCTCGGCATGTACGAGGTGATCCACATTCACCACAAGGTCATGGGTGCGACGCTGTTCGGGCAACAGTTCGCCCACGTCGGCTGGGGCGTATACGCCGTAGCTGTCGGTGGGCTCATCAGCATCGGAGCGTCCGTCTGGTCACTCACCAGCGACCGCGGGTAGCCGCTTGATGGCGACTCGCGTGTGTCCGGACTGCGGCGAGCCGGCTGGCAGCCAGCCGTTCTGCGCAGCGTGTGGACGCAACCTCACCCAAGTGGACCGGCTTCCCTCGCGCGACGAATGGGAGGCCCGACAACGTACGCCCGCCGAAGAGCCGCGAGGAGACCGGCCTCCAGTACCGCGACGCAGGTCGCGGATCGTTGCCGCCGGCGCCATCGTGGTGGCCGCCGTCGTCGCGGCGGTGCTCGTCGTCGTCCTATCAAGCAGCAGCAGCGGCAGCACGCCGACGATCCAAGTACGCGTTCCCTCGCCCTCGATGGAACCCACGCTCAAGATCGGGCAGACGGTCGCGGTCAGCGTGTACCCCGGCTACGTCCCGAAGGTAGGGGACCTCGTGCTCTTCCACCCGCCCGCCGGAGCGGACCCGGCGTCGCCAGTCTGCGGCAACCCGAACCAGGGAGCCGGGCACCCACAAGCGTGCGACGCGCCAACATCGCAGGAGTCCGCGCAGACGTTCATCAAACGCGTCGTTGCGGTACCCGGGGACACGATCACGATCATCAACGGCCACGTCTACCGCGCCGGCAGTCGCGAGAGCGACCCCTACATCTACCAGTGCGGCCCCGATCCGTCCTGCAACTTCCCGGCAGCCATCACGATCCCGCCCGGCGACTACTTCGTCCTCGGGGACAACCGGGGAGCGTCCGATGACAGCCGATTCTGGGGGCCAGTGCCCCGCGCGTGGATCATCGGGAAGGCCCAACCCTGAGCGCGACCCAGGCGACCTCCACGGAAAGGTCATTACGACGTGCGATCGGTCCGCTCGTGTGCCTACGCTCGTTGGTCGACTGCTAACAGCCCATGTCCGTCGAACACACCACACCCCTTTGGGCGGACAACCCCGCCACTACCGATCTGCTCGGCTTCGCCGACATCGCCGAGCCGATCCTGGAGGCGGTCGGGCGGGACAAGCTCGATCCGGTAGCCGTCGGCGTCTTCGGCGACTGGGGCTCCGGCAAGTCGACGGTGCTGGAGCTCATCCGCGAGCGGCTATCGGGGGAACAGGGCGTCGTCTGGGTCTACACGCGCCCGTGGGAGTACGACCCAAATACCGACCCGAAGGCCACGCTGATCGCCGAGGTCCTCGACGCCGTGCAGGCGGCGGCTGAGGCCGAGAAGAGTCTCGCGGGAAAAGCGGGAGAGCGCCTCGTGGCCCTGGCCAAACGCATCCAGTGGGCCAAGGCGATCGCGCTCGCCGCCAACACGGCGGTCACCTTCAGTCCCCCGTCATTCGACAAGGTCGTCGAGCTATTCGGCAAGAAGCAGGACGGCCCGACCGAGCCGACACTCCAGGGCTTCCGAGACGAGTTTGCCGCGCTGATGGACGACCTGCCGGAGATCACGCGCGTCGTCGTGCTTGTCGACGATCTCGACCGCTGCCTGCCCACGTCGGTGATCGCCGCCCTGGAGGCGATCAAGCTGTTCCTTTCGGTGCAGAAGATGGCGTTTGTTATCGCCGCCGACCGCCGGCTGGTGACGCTCTCGATCGCCACCCGGTACGCCCCGGCCTCACGGGCCGAGCAGATGGCGCGCGAGTACCTGGAGAAGATCGTGCAGATCCCGGTGAGCGTCCCGGCGCTCGGCCTCACCGACACCGAGGCATACCTCGCGCTTCTACTCCTGGAGCCCCGCTTCGAGGACGACCCCGACGGCCTGACGCGCCTGGTCGAGCACTGCGCCGCCCGGCGCAGCGCGGGCGAGACGCGCCTCCTCGACGGATTGCCCGACGGATCCATCCCAGACGGCGCACGCGCAGATGTGGAGCTGGCCTACCAGCTCGCGCCGATCCTGACCGAGCGGATGGCCGGCAACCCGCGGCGCCTGAAGCGGTTCCTCAACGCGTTCTGGATCCGGTCGAGCATCGCCCGCCGCCGCAGCGCCGAGCTCGACCCGCCGGCGCTGGCGAAGCTGATGGTGCTGGAGGAGCTTGAGTCCGACCAGTTCAACAAGCTGCTCGACTGGCTCGGCAACGGCGAGCTGCCCGAACGCTTGGCCGCTCTTGAGGACCGCGACGCGAAGATCCCGTCCCCGGATCCCGACGCCGCGTTGCGACCGTGGGCGCAGACTCCGCCCGCGCTCGCCGAGCTCGAACTCGGCCCCTACCTGCGGCTCGCTGCCTCGCTGCGCCGGCAGCCCGGACCCGGCAGCGGGCTGAGGTCCGAGCTCAACATTCTGATCGAGCGGCTGCTCGACCAGAGCGCCACCAAGCGCAAGACTGCGCGCAACGAGGCGCGCGAGCTTCAGGTCGAGGACCGTCTCGCGATCGGACGCGAGCTGCTCGACACACTGCGATCGCAGCCCGCGCGGCAGGCGGATATTGCTGAGACCCTGGGAGAGCTTGTGACCGACGAGGTCATCGCCGACGACGTCGCCGCCCGACTGCGCGAGCTCAGCCCCGGGTCGGTGCAGCCCTCCTTGGTCACCCGGCTGATCACGAAGGACTCCCGCACCTCGCTGCGTGAGACTGTCGCGGTCTGGCTCGACTCGGGCGAGATGGAGGAACCGGCCCGACGGGCCGCCGAGCTTGCGCTCGGACGCAAGCCGACTGCAGAGGCGTCGTAGGTGGGCACGTCCGGCGCGTACGGCGGTAGCAGCGGTCCACGGTGGGAGCGGGTTCGCCGCGACGTCGATGACTTCGTCAGCAACCCGACTCCGGACGATGCCGAACAGGTCGCTAAGGACATCGCCAACGCTCTCGACTGGTCGGGCGAAGGGGATGCCGGCGAGGGCGAGACCACTCCCGCACCTCGCCAGGGGTTGGGGCTCCCGGGTTTGCGCGTCAGCCCACTACGCGGCCGTGGCGGCGGGGGAGGGGGAGGCGCCGGCGGAGGAGGCGGGGCAACGGGCGGCGGAGCCGGCGGAGGGTCGGGGCGCTCGCGGGCCGCGACCTCGCGTGCTGGCGGCCGGGCAGTGGCAGCCGGCTACGCGCTTCGCGCCGGCGATGGCGCCACGCTCGCCGCCTTGGGTCTCGACCTTACCGAGCTCCAGGGGCTTGATCCGTTCTCCGCGACCGAGCGGATCCTTGATGCGCTCGTGCCGGCGACCGGCACCATCGAGGACGGCGAGATGCGCAAGGCCGCCGCGAACGCCCTGCTGGAACTCCTGGACTCGGGCGCCCCGCCAGATGGACCGGCAGCGATCCGGCTGTTCATCGTGGAGTACCTGTATGAGGTGGCGATTACCGAGATGGGTGCTCAACTCCGGGACGGCAGCAGGGACGGCGCGGCCACGGTCACTCAGGAGGTGATGGTCAAGGACTACATTCGCGCGCGGGTGGATCAGATCGAGCTGCCGTCCGACGCTGTCACCCCGGCGCAGTTCGAAGCCGCGGTCAACGCTGGCCTAAAGGACACCCTCTATCTGATCGGAGGCGAGTGAGCGCGCACCGGCTCCTGCTCTCCGCCGGCGACCGTCAACTTGAACGGCTGTCCGTCAACGACTTCTTGTGGAGACCCCCGCCCGAGGCCTCGTCGTTCCACGCGGATCTTGGTCCCCGTGCCGAAGCGCTCGGGCCCGTACCGGAGCTCCACGCCGACCTGATCCGGCTCGCGGCGCTCGTCTACCTCACCGACCGCACCGCCAAGCGCGGGACCCGCGGGTGGGAGCGCGAGCTTGAGCTGACGATCCCCGTCTCCGACCCCGACGCATGGGCGGCCCACGCCGAGGACCTCCAAGCCGAGCTGGAGTTCCTCTCCTCCGACCTCTGGACGCTGCGCTTCGAGAAGCGGCGCTTGCCCAAGCGCCAGGAACTCGCGTCTGTCGAGGGCAAGGGGCCGGTGTGCCTATTCAGCGGCGGCGCGGACTCACTCAGCGGCGCCCTGATCACAGCCGACGAGCTCGGACACCCGCCCGTGCTCGTCTCGCACTGGGATTCGAACACCATCAGCGGCGTGCAGGGCGCGCTCGTCTCCGAGCTTGGTGCGCTGTGGGACGACGAGCCAACGCACCTCGCGTTTCGACTCGGCCGTCAGGAGTATCAGCTCGGCTCTGGCGACAAGTTTCGGCAGGAGCCCTCCAGCCGGACGCGTTCGCTCCTGTTCATCGCACTGGGCCTCGCCGCGGCGGCCGTCCGCGACACCGAGCTGCTCATTCCCGAGAACGGGTATGCGTCGCTAAACGTCCCGCTCGCGGGCGAGCGCCGGGGCGCGTTGTCGACCCGCACCACCCACCCGGCGTTCCTCGACTCGCTGAGCGCGACGCTCCAGGACGTCGGTTTGAGCGCGCGGCTGCGCAACCCATTCGAATCACTGACCAAGGGTCAGATATTCAGTCGCGTCGCCGACGCCCACGGCGACGATGCCGCCGCCGAGCTGCTCTCCCAATCGCACTCCTGCGCCAAGCCCGGGGCCCAGTACCTCGGTGGTTTCTCGCCGGCCGCGCAATGCGGCTTGTGCTTCGGCTGCCTCGTTCGCCGTGGCGCGTTTCTCGCCGCCGGCCTGACAGACCGCACGCCGTACGTGGAGATCGCGCTTCGCGGCGACAGCCGGCGGGACGACTGGATGCGCCCCAAGCGCCAGCACTACGAGACGGTCCGCTACGCAGTCACACGAGGCGTCGCGGCCGCCGATGTGCTCGCCCTCGGCCTGCCACCTCGGATCGCCCCCGCCGACGCGCTCGATCTCGCGCGCGCGGGACTGGCCGAACTCGACGCCGTGCACGTCCCATGACGCTGCCGCTCCCGTCACTCGACATGCACGCCCACGTCGAGACCACGATCAGCGCAGGTGACCTGACGGCACTGGACGCCGTCACGTTTGCTGTGACTCGCGAGCCGCGGGACTGGGAGGCGGCCGTCCAGCGCCACGACATTTCGACCGCATGGGGCATCGGCTGCCACCCCGGCGTGGCCGCAGCCGTCCGCTCGTTCTCACCGGAGGAGTTCACCCGCCGACTAGCCACCGCGGCGTTCGTCGGCGAGGTCGGACTCGACGGACGCTCCAAGGTGCCGCTCGACGATCAGCGCCGTGTCCTTGACCAGATCCTGACCGCCGTGCAGTCCACGCCGCGCGTGGTGTCGATCCACAGCGTTGCCGCCAGCGCTGACGTGATCGCCGTGCTGCGCGCCCGGCCTATCGCGGGCGCAGTGCTTCACTGGTGGCGGGGCGGCGCCGAGGAGACGAGCGCTGCGATCGACATGGGGTGCTTCTTCTCGCTCAACGGCGCGGAGGTGCGCCGACCGAAAGTCCTGTCGCTGCTGCCCCGCGATCGCGTGCTGACTGAGACCGACTTCCCAAGCACCAAGCGATCGGACCGGGCGGCAGATCGTCCCGGTCGAACGGAGACGATCGAGCGCGCCCTCGAAGCGCAATGGGATATGGATCGCTGGGGAGTACGCCAGCAACTCTGGCGGAACCTCCGGGCAGTGCTGCGCGAGACAGACACGACCTCCGTGATGCCGCGGGCGATCAAAGCGGGACTGCTCACCGCCGGCAGTTAACCGGCGGCGCCGCTACCTGTCGCCCCGGACAACGTAAGACTCGGCGGCTCGCGAAGGAGGCCTCGGCTGGTCGTACGGCTGCTGCTGGCCCAACGCGTCGCGGATGTCCCACATGAGGGCCACGAGCTCGCGTTCCATATCCGGCGGCCCGGGCACGATCTCGCGGCCGCCGGCGATGTGCTCGGCCGCGTCCCACAACGTCCGCTCGACGAACCCCGCCACATCCGCCGGTAGCCGCAGGGTCACCACCTCGTCCGGTTTTCCTGGCACCGGCCCAGTATCCCCCGGCGCTGCGCCGGTGACCAAGCCAGCCGAAGATCCTGGCGTCCTGACGGCCTCGGCACCCGCTGCGGCAAATGGCGGGGTCGTCCGAATCTCCCGCGGCGACTCAGGATGCGCCGTCTCAGCGGCCCGAACCTGAGAATGACCCCCGGTTTTCGAACCTGAGAATGCGGCGAACCTGAGAATGTGATCGGGAGTTTCGTCCCGCTCGAAAAAAGAGGCCGATTAGCAGGGCATTCTCAGGTTCGGAACTTGAGAATGAACCTGAGAACAGCCCCCCAAGCCCGCCTGGGGACTCGAACCCCAAACCGCTTGATTACAAATCAAGTGCTCTGCCAATTGAGCTAGGCGGGCGCGGCGCTCAGTGTCGCACGGAGGCCCGACTCGGTGGGAGCCGCGAGGTTGGCCGAGTTTCGGACGCATGCCGTCCATTTCTCGGCCACCCTCGGCGGGCGGGCGTGATCGCCCCGGTGCCCATTTCTCGGCCACTCGGCGGGCGGGCGTGATCGCCCCGGTGCCCCGCTGCCCCGCTGCCCCGGTGCCCCGCGGCCCCGAAGGGTCGGCGTCTCGGCGAACCGGCCCGAGCGCTACGCCGACTCGGCCGAGGTCGCGTGCTCGAGTGAGCCGTGGCCGTTGCTCGAGAAGTCGCTCTCGGAGAGCAGAGGCGCGGGCTCGGGGACGGTATTGACCCGCCGCTCGAGCTCTCCGAGGACGATCCCGAAGAGTAGGTGGCGGACCGTCGCCTGGGCGAATGCCCGACGGTTGCCGGCCAGCTGCGTGAGGCTCTTGCGCGCCGGGTGGTAACGGTCGGTTACAGAGGTCAGCCGCCATAGCGCCAGGTGCTCTGTGAGCGCCGCCGCCGGGCCACGGAGCACCGGCGGTAGCGGGAGCGCGGGTGCGACGTTCGCGTAGACCGCGCCGAATAACGCCCCATTCGCGAGGTGGATTGCGACGCCGGCCGGATACCAGCCGTCTCCGCGCACCACGGCCCTGCCGAGCACCTCGACGTCGTCGTAGCCGCACTCGAACAGAAGCTTGTCGAGCGGCTGCTCGAGCGCCCACGCAGCGGCCGCGCACGCGCCGCAGACGGCCCCTCTCAGCGTTCGTGTGCGGTCGTGGGCTGGGGTCAAGGAGAGCAACTGTAACGGGCGTGGCTCAGCCGGGTACGCCAATTGCGGTGGATCTCGAATTCCTACATAGACGCGCGCGAGAAAAGGGGGTCAACCTCGTCGTCTATCTGATCGTGCGCGCCCTCCTGCAGCCGTTCTTCCACATCTACTTCCGTATGGCGCGCTACGGCCGCGAGCACATCCCCGCAGAGGGCCCGGTGATCATCGCCGCCAACCACCGAAGCTTCCTGGACCCGTTCGTGATCGGAACAATGGCGCGCCGACCGGTCTACTACATGGCCAAGCAGGAGATCTTCATAAATCGCTTCGTCGCCTGGCTCCTGAACGCGCTCGGGGCCTTCCCCGTCAGGCGCGGCGAGGGCGACGAGGACACGATCGAGACGACGAAGGCGATCCTCGCGCGCGGGGACATAGTGCTGATCTTCCCCGAGGGCACGCGGACCCGGCCCGGCTCGCTGGGCAAGCCCAAGCGTGGCGTCGGGCGCTTCGCGCTCGAGACAGGAGCACCGGTGGTTCCCGTCGCGGTGCTGGGCACCGAGGATGTCCGGCGCGGCTGGCGGATCCGCCCGCGGAAGGTCAAGATCCGGGCCGGCCGCCCGTTGAACTTCCCGACGGTCGAGCATGCCTCGCCGGCGCTCGCTCGCGCGGTCACGGACCGGATCTGGCCGTGCGTGATGCTCCAGTGGGAGTGGCTCGGCGGCCTTCCACCAATCCGCCGCGCCGCGATCATCGGCGCCGGTACCGGGGGCACGGCGCTGGCAGTGGCACTCGCGCGCGCAGGCCTGGAGGTCGGGCTCGGGTGCCGCACGCGTGAGCAGGTCGCCGCGCTCACCGGGGCTCGCACGAACGAGCCGTACCTGCCCGGCATCGAGCTTCCGGCGTCCATCGAGATCATGCGTGCCTCCGAGCTCGAGCTCTCCGGCAGCGACCTGATCTGCTTGGCCGTTCCCGCCCGATCGCTGCCCAGCGTGATGGCGGCGCAGGGCGAACGGATCCGGCGCCGCGCCGGCGTGCTCGTCTTATCGAAGGGCCTTGTCCCGCCGCTCGGCACACTTCCCTCGGCGTTCGTCTCGGAGCGCTGCGGGGCTCGCGCGGTGGCGGCGCTCGGTGGCCCTTCGCACGCGGCTGAGTTGCTGGAGAACGGCGCTTCGCTCGTGGTCGCCACCCCGGATCGCGGCTTCGCCCGCCAGCTCAGAGACGTGCTGCGCGCCGCCAGCCTCGACGTGTCGAGCACGCAGGACGTGACCGGCGTGGAGCTCGCTGGGTGCGCAAAGAACGCCGCGGCGCTGGCCGCGGCGGCGGCGTCGATCGCCGGCCCGAACGTCGCCGGCGCGGCCGCGGGCAAGGTGTTCGCCGAGGTCGACGCGCTCGCGCGCCGGCGTGGCGGTCGGCCGGAGACCTTCGCTGGTCTGGCCGGCGTCGGCGACCTGGTCGCAACCGTAGGTGCCGCGGGCTCGCGCAGCCGTCGCGCAGGCGAGCTGCTCGCACAGGGGGTTCCCGGAGCGGAGATTGGTCAGGCCCTCGGGCAGACCCCCGAGGCGGTCGACGCGGTCCCGCTGCTGGCGAGCGTCGCGCGCAGCGAGCACCTTCCGACCCCCGCGCTTGACAGCCTCGCGGCACTCGTCGAGGGCCGGATCGAGCCCGAGCGGTGGACGGCGACGATCACCGATCCGTCATGGCAGCCGCGAAAAGGCACTGTCCGCGCCGCCTAGCGGAGGTAGGCTGATGCTGTGGTCGAGCGTCTACCCCAAGGAAAGGCCGAGCTCGACGCTCGGTTCGCGGACCTGTACCGCGCGCACCTGCGCGACGTCTACTCCTACAGCTACTACCGAGTCGGTAACCATCACGACGCCGAAGACCTCACCGAGCAGACGTTCCTGCAGGCCTACCGTCACTTCGAGCGGGCGCTGCGGGAGTCGAACGGCCGTCCCCTGCGCCCATGGCTCATCCGGATCGCCCACAACCTTGCGGCCAACTTCTATCGGGACCGCTCGCGTCGTCCCGAGTCGGCGATCGAGGACGCGGACCTGGTCTCCGCCCCGCACACAACCGAGTCGCTGGTCGAGGGGCGCGAAGAGCTGGCGGCGATACTCGCGGGCGTGCAGCAGCTCCCCGACGACCGCCGGGAGGCCCTGATCATGCGGTTCGCGCTTGGCATGGACAACCGTGAGATCGCGCGCGCGATGGGCCGCACCGACGGCGCCACCAAGGTCCTCCTTCACCGCGCGATCCGCCAGCTCGAGGGGCTCGTCTCAGAGAACGCCGGCACTGCCGCGGAGAAGCGATGAGCGCGAGCGCCCCCGACTTCGAGTCGCTGCTGCGGGAAGCGCTGAGGCCGGTCGAGCCACCGGCCGACCTGATCCAGCGGCTCGAGCTGACCCTGATCAGCCTGACCGAGATGGCCCAGGACCAACTGGACTCGTGGGAGCTCTCGGCGATGCGCGACCCGCGTAACTGGGTGCGCCCCGCGGCTGCTGCACTCGTCGGGGTGAGCGCCGGGACGGCGCTCGTGGCGCTGAGGGTCCGGGGGCGCCACCGCACGCGCCGCCAGCAGTCCAGGAACCTGTTCGAGCTCGCCGGACGCACGCTCAAAGACGTGGCCGACGAGGCAAGGCGGATCCTCCCCGATAGCTAGCGTCCGCAGTCCCTGGAGGGACCTGCGCCGCTGCTAGCGTCAGCTTCGAAATGCCCGTCTGCTACCGCCATCCGTCGCGCGAGACGGGCGTTTCATGCTCCTCGTGCGGGCGGCCGATCTGCCCCGACTGCATGACCCCGACTTCAGTCGGGATGCGGTGCCCCGAGTGCTCGCGGCACCGCACCAAGGTCAGGACGGTGCGGTCCGGACCGACCACGCCGGTGGTCACCCAGGCGCTGATCGCGATCAACGTGATCGTGTTCCTGGCGGAGACCGCCGCGGGGGCGCCGCTCGGAGGCGGGGGCGGCGGGACGATCTGGTTCCACGGCGTCCTATACGGCCCGTTCATATCCCAGAGTCATGAGTACTGGCGGCTCGTGACGGCAGGGTTCCTCCACGACGGGCTGTTGCACATCGTCGTGAACATGCTCTCCCTGTACTGGGTGGGGATGGTGCTCGAGCCCGCCGTCGGGCGCTTCAACTTCGCCGCGATCTACTTCGCCTCGCTGCTGGCGGGATCGTTCGGAGCGCTTCTGTTCGAGCCCGGCGCTCCCACGGTGGGCGCCTCGGGTGCGATCTTCGGGATCTTCGGGG
This sequence comes from uncultured Solirubrobacterales bacterium, assembly GCA_963826395.1. Lineage (GTDB taxonomy): Bacteria > Actinomycetota > Thermoleophilia > Solirubrobacterales > Solirubrobacteraceae > Palsa-465. Next base: position 454,128 of record CAWGWP010000005.1, read on the forward strand.
CGCTGATCGTGGTCGCCTACCACCGCGGGATCCCCATCTGGCAGAGCGGCCTGGGGTTCGTCCTGGTCTTGAACCTGTTGTTCTCGGTGACCTTCTCCGGGATCTCGATCGGCGGCCACCTGGGCGGCCTCGCGGCCGGCCTGATCTGCGGTGAGATGGTCGTGCAGTGGAGCGAGCGGCGGCGCATGCCCGCGCTCACGCTCGCCGGGTGCGCGGTCGTGGGGGTGGCGAGCGTCGTGCTGGCGATCGCGGTCGCGGGCAGCCACGGGCTGACCCCCAACGGCTTCACGCTCTAGCGGTCGGCGAGCACCGAGTCGTAAAGCGTGTGGATCGACTCGAGCAGCCGGGGCGCCGAGTAGCGCTCCCGGACGTCGAGCGACGCTGCGGCGCCGAGCCTGTCTCGCTCCCATGGGTCATCGAGCAGCTCGGCGGCCGCCCCCGCCAGCGCGCCGGGGTCCCGGGGCGGCACGAGTCTGCCCGTCTCGCCGTCGCGGATGATCTCGGGAAGGCCTCCGTGGGCGCTCGCGATCACCGCGCACCCCGCCGCCGCGGCCTCGATCGCGGCGCCAGGCAGGGGGTCCGGCGAGGTGGACGGGACGGCGATCAGATCGGCCGCGCCAAGGACGTTGTCGAGGTCGTCGCGGAAGCCGAGCATCCGCACGCGGTCGGAGACCCCGAGCTCGCCGGCCAGCGCCAGCACCGCGCGCGCCCGGTGCTCGGCTCCGGGCCACGCATCGCCCGCGATCAGGGCGATCGCTTCGCGCTCTCGGAGCTGGGGCTCGGCGAGCGCCCGCACCAGGACGTCCTGGCCCTTCCAGTCAGCGACCCTTCCGAGCACGGCGATCACGGCGGCGTTGTCGTGGACCCCGAGCACTCCCCGGGCGACCGCTCTCGGAGCCCGCTGCGGGTCGGTCGCTAGACCATCGGCGATGACCCGCACGCGACGCGATCGCGGAAACTGGGACGCAGTCGCGCGTGAGACGCAGGGCAGCGCGGCCGCGGTCTGAAGCAGCGAGCGGTACGGCGGCCACAGCCGCCCGAAGCGCGCGTAGATCTCCCGCACGTGCCAGACGTGGGGGACCCGGGCGAGGGTCGCGGCGCCCGCCCCAGCGAGCACGACCGACGTGTTGGAGTGCACGAGCGCGAGCTGCCGGCGGCGGATCAGCCGCCCCAGCCGGGCGGCGTCGCGCGCCGCCCGGGTGGCGACGGCGGCTCCTCCGCGGGCGCTGGCATGCGCGCGCCGTAGCACCGCGAGCGGCGCGATCAGGACCTCGACGCCGGCCTCGCGGAGGTCTGCCGCGAGCGGTCCCTCGGAGGGCAGGGCGACGATCGGTGTGAAGCGCCCCCGGTCGAGGCCGGTCGCGATCAGACGGAGCTGGCGGTCGGCGCCGTAGCGCCCGCTCGAAGAATGGACGAGCAGGACGCCCGCAGGACCGGGCGTCACCTAGACGTCGACCGCCAGAGCCTCGCCCGGCGCGCTCTCGACGAGCTCGGGATGGATGATGTGGGCGAGCAGCTCGAGGCCGTCCACGATCCGCGGCCCGGGGCGCGAGAAGTACGCCGCTGCGTCGACCGCAACCACCTCGCCAGCGCCGATCGCGGAGAGCTGATCGCGATGCATCTCGGCCTCGCGGTAGGCGAGCTCGGCGTCGAACCCGCACGGCATCACGACCACGATGTCCGGGTCCGCAAGCCGGACCTCATCCCAGCTGCGCTCCTCGGAGTGCTCGCCGGGGAGGCCGAGAACATCCTCGCCGCCGGCGTACTCGATCAGCTGGGGGGTCCAATGGCCGGCCGCGAACGGGGGGTCGAGCCACTCGAGCGCCGCGACGCGCGGCCTGCGCTTGGCGCTGCGCGCGGCCAGCCGCACCTTGTCGATCCGAGCCGAGGCATCGCGGACCAGTTCGACCGCCGCGTCCTTGCGGTCGGTCGCCTGCGCGAGCGTGCGCGCGTCGCCGAGCACCTCGCCGACCGTGCGGGGGTCAAGCGAGATGACACGCGGGTGCGTCTCGATCTCCTCGGCGATCTGGCGCACGTCGTCGTATGAGACCGCGCACACCGTGCACAGCGCCTGGGTGACGATCAGGTCCGGGCCCAGGTCGCGGAGCGTGTCTACGTCGAGCTCGTAGATCGACTTGCCGGCGAGTGTGCGTTCCTTTACGACGGCGTCGATCTGGGCCGAACTGAGACCCTCGGGCAGCACGTCGCGGGTGACGCGGGGGAGCTCGCGGGCGGCCGCGGGGTAGTCGCACTCGTGCGTCACCGCGATCACATCGCTGCCGAGACCCAGCGCGAACAGCATCTCCGTGGCGGAGGGGACGAGACTGACGATTCGCATCAGCTTTGTTTGCGCGCGGGCGCCAGGCGGGAAACTGAGAAGGCAGCCAAGACGATCACCGACATTGGAGACGATATGGCACAGCTCTTGGGCGAGGATGACATCGCTTCGAGGCTAGAGGACAGCGAGTGGCGCCGCGAGGGGGACGAGATCGTGCGCGAGTGGCGCTTCGCCGATTTCGGAGAGGCGATGGCGTTCGCTAACCGCGTGGCGGAGGCCGCTGAGGAGGCCAACCACCACCCGGACATCCTCGTCCACGGTTGGAACAAGGTCCGGCTGACGCTCACCAACCACGCTGCGGGCGGCCTGACGGATGCAGATTTCGAGATGGCGTCCCGGATCGATCGGCTGGGCTGAGGGGTCCGCAGTCACCGGCCCCGATTCCGGATTACCTGGCCGACTCCGCTTGAACGGCTGCTACCGTTCGGCCCGTCGCTGAATGAACGACGACCCACCCCGAAGTAGTTGCGCCACGAGAGGGCACGGGCGCGATAGCGGACAATGCGGACCAGGAGGCGAAGCCCCGGGTCCGAACATCCGCGCGCTCGTTGAGCGGTGACGGCGCTTTTCATCATCCTCACCGCGCTGCTGGTGCTGGTCAACGCCTTCTTCGTGATCGCGGAGTACGCGCTCGTCCGCTCCAGCCGGGCGCGGCTGGAAGCGCTCGCTGACGAAGGCGCGCGCGGCGCCCGCCTGGCGCTGCAGGAGATCGACGAAATCGGCGACTACATCGCGGCCTGTCAGGTCGGAATCACGATGGCCTCAATCGCGATCGGCGCGCTCGGCGAGCCCGCGATAGCGCACCTGCTCGAACGCGCCTTTGGCAGCGCCAAGGCCGACGCTCTCGCGGTGGCGATCTCGGTGGTCATCTCCTACCTGCTGATCACGAGCGCGCAGAGCGTCATCGGCGAGATCGTCCCGAAGCTCTACACGATCCAGCACGCGGAGACTCTGGCACGCCGGATCTCCGGGCCGCTGCGGTTCTTCCGCGTCCTGTTCTCACCGTTCATCGTCGTGTTGAACTCTGCGTCGAACTCGATCCTGCGGATGCTCGGGACCGATCCCGACGCGGAGCCGGAGGGTGGGACACCGGAGGAGCTCAAGCGGCTGATCGCCTACTCGGCCACCGGAGGCCAGCTAGATGTCGGCGAGGCCGGGATGCTCACCGGCGTCTTCCACCTGCACGAGCAGGAGGCGCGCAACGTGATGACGCCGATCCCGGCGGTCGTCACCGTCGACCTCGCCGAGACCGTCGAGGCGGCGTTGCGTCGCTGCGTGGAGACCGGGCACTCGCGGCTGGTCGTGACCGAGGACGAGAACCAGGACCGGGTCAAGGGCATCGTCCACGTGAACCAGCTCGTAAAGCTGATGATGGCCGAGGGGATGGCGGCCCACTTCGACCGCCTGGTCCGCGAGGCGCCGATCGTGCCTGAGACGAAGCCGCTCGATGACCTGCTCGCCGACCTGCAGCGCGAGCGGACCGAGCTGGCGATCGTGATCGACGAGTACGGCCGCACAGCCGGGATCGTGACGATCGAGGACATCATCGAGGAGGTCGTCGGCGAGATCTCCGACGAGACCGACCCGGCGGGCGGTGCGGTCCGCCGCCTCGCCAATGGCGACTGGTTCGTGCGCGGCCACGTGGCTGTCTCCGACCTCGAGGACTACGGCTTGGAACTGCCGGTCGACACCGACGCCTATAACTCGGTCGGCGGGTTCGTATTCGCGGCCCTCGGGCGGCTTCCCAAGCGCGGCGACACGATCTCGGCCAACGGCTACTCGATCAGGGTCGAGTCGGTTCGCCAGAACCGGATCGAAGCGGTTCGCATCCGGCACCGCCGGCCGGCGCCCGACACCGCCGCCGGCCAGAACCGTACGTGAGATCGGTCACGTAGCCCGAATTTGCGTCATTCGTTACATTTCCGTTCACAAGCAAGCGCCGGGCACGCCAAAAGGCACCCATTCCCGGTGGTTGAGAGGAGAGATGAAGCCGGCCCCCAGGGGCCGGCTTCGTTAGCTCAAGGGCCGCGTGCTGGCAGACGGGGACGCTGACGGGCTCCGCGCCAAAAAAGAGCCGGCCCGAGGTGCGGGCCGGCTCTGTGCTTCTGGGGAGGAGGTGCTGCTATGAGGTACGTCGCGTCCCGAATGATGCGCTTTGCAGATGAATGAGCCCTAAATAGTTCGTCGGAGGTTCGTGAATGGGCCGCTGCGCCAGGGCCCGCGTCAAGCGCCTCAGTCGTAGGCGTAGAAGCCCTCGCCGGACTTGCGGCCGAGCTTGCCCTGGGCCGCGAGGTCCAGGAGCGGTCGTGGCACCTGGGCACCGATCGACTCGCCGATCGCCTGGGAGACGTCGAGGCCGACATAGTCGAGCAGCGCGAGCGGGCCCATCGGCATCCCCGCGCCCAGCGTCATGCAGCGGTCGACGTCTTCGGCCGACATCCCGCTCTCCGCCATCAGCTCGACTGCGCCGAACAGATACGGAAACAGCAGGCGATTGACGACGAAGCCCGGGGAGTCGGGCACCTCGACCGGTGTCTTTCCGATCGCTTCGGCGAGGCTCCGCGCTCGCTCCCGCGTCTGATCGGTGGCCTGGCGCGGGAAAGCCAGCTCGACGAGCTCCATCCGCGGCACCGGATTGAAAGGGTGAAAACCGACGAACCGCTCCGGATGCCCGCTCGCATGGGCGAGCTCTGAGATCGACAGCGACGAGGTGGTCGTGGCCAGCACGGCGTCGCTTCCCGCGCGCCGGGAGAGCTCCCCCAGCTCGCCGAGGATCTCGGACTTCATGTCGTGGTGCTCGACCACCGCCTCGACGAGGAACGTGGCCGAGTCGAGGCCGGCCAGTTCAGTCACGATCCGGACGTTGTTCAGGTTGACCTCGCCTCCCAGCAGCTTGGCGCAATTGCGTGAGATCGTCGCCTGAGCGCGCTCGGCCGACTCGGACGAGCGGGCCCATAGCACGACCTCGCCGTTGACCGCCGCGGTTGCGGCGAGCCCGCAGGCGATCGCGCCCGACCCAGCGATTCCCAATCGTTCCTGCAAGGCGTCTCCTCTTGGTCCGGGGCACGGCCCAGGGGCAAGCGCTCCCTGGTCGCCGGGGTACAGTACGTCATGCCTGATTTCAAAGCGCCGCCGATTCCGGCGGCGCGATCTGTTTAGGAGAGATGACAAGGAGAGGCGAATGCCTGCTGAACGTGGCCGCGAGGTTGTGATCGTCGAGGCAGCCCGTACCCCGATCGGGCGCGGACATCCGGAGAAGGGCTACTACAAGGACGTCCACCCGAATGAGCTCCTCGGCGCGGCCTACCGCGCGGTCGTCGAGCGGGCTGGGATCGATCCAGGCCAGGTCGAGAACGTGATCGCCGGTTGCGTGGCGCAGTTCGGGCCGCAGGGGCTTCACGTGGGACGCAACGCGTGGCTCCAGCAGGACTTCCCGATCGAGACCTCAGCGACGACGATCGACCTGCAGTGCGGCTCCGCCCAGCAAGCCGTCAATCTGGCCGCTTCCCAGGTCGCCTCGGGCGTCCACGACATCGTGATCGGCGGCGGCGTCGAGCACATGGGGAAGCTGCCGTTCGCGGCCACGCAGAAGACTCAGGAGGAGTTCGGCTACGCGTTCACGCCGGAGCTGCTCTCGCACCACAACATCGTCGGCCAGGGACTCGGCGCCGAGATGATCGCCGAGGAATACGAGATTCCGCGCCCCGAGCTCGACGAGCTGGCGCTGCGCTCGCATCAGCTCGCGTACCGCGCGACCGAGGAGGGACGCTTCGAGCGCGAGATGATCGCGATGCGGGTCAACGGCGACACGTACGTCACCGACCAGGGAATCCGGCCGGACACGAGCCTCGAGGCGCTGAGCCAGCTGAAGGCGGTATTCAAGGAGGACGGCGTGATCACCGCCGGCAACTCCTCCCAGATCTCCGACGGCGCGGCGGCGGTGCTTGCTGATGAGCCCGAGCAAGGCCAAGGAGCTGGGGCTGACGCCGCGCGCGAGGATCGTCGATCAGACGACCGTCGGGTGCGACCCAGTGAAGATGCTCGAGGGGCCGATTCCGGCCACCAAGAAGATCCTTGAGCGCAACTCGATGACGATCGACGACATCGACCTGATCGAGATCAACGAGGCGTTCGCCCCGGTGGTGGCGGCATGGCGGCGGGTACACAGGCCCGACATGGACCGCGTCAACGTCAACGGCGGCGCGATGGCGCTCGGGCACCCGCTCGGGTCGACCGGCGCGCGCCTGATCACCACCCTCCTGCACGAGATGGAGCGTTCGGACAAGGAGGTCGGGTTCGTGACCATGTGCTGCGGTGGCGGCCTCGGAACCGGGACGCTGATTCAGCGCGTGTGAGCGTTCGGCGCCCCGCGGCGGCGTTTGCACTGCTGGTCGTCGCTGTGCCCGGCGTCGCCGCGAGCTCGGGCGGCTGCCGGGACGCGCCGAGCACGTACGTGCAGGCGGCGGTGCTCAGTGCCCGCGGCGGCGGCGCGGGCGATCGGCTCGGCCTCTCGCTGGCGGCGAACCCCGACGGCTCGACGATCGTCGCCGGGGCGCCCTCGGCAACCGTCGACCGCCACGCAATGCAGGGCGCCGTGTACGTATTCGTCCGCGGCCGGCGCGGCTGGCGGACGACGACGCAAAGGGCGAGGCTGACCATCCCCGGGGGTGCTGCGGGCGACGTGCTCGGCATCTCGGTCGCGGTCTCGAGCGACGGCTCGACGATCGTCGCCGGCGCCCAGGACGCGATGGTCGCGGGCCAGTCCGAGGCGGGAGCGGCGTACGTCTTCAGGCGGCCGGCGCGGGGTTGGTCCGGCAACGTCGCCGCCACCGAGCTGGCGGCCGCGGGCGGGGCCGCCAAAGACTTCTTCGGGACCTCTGTCGGCATCTCCGGCGACGGCTGGACGATCGCCGCCGCCGCCGACCAGGCCACCGTGGACGGCACCTTCCAGCAGGGAGCCGTGTACGTGTTCTCGCGGCCCGCGGGCGGATGGGCAGGCGGACCCCAGCCGCTGCACCAGACCGCCGACCTGACCGCCTCCAACGGCGGTCAGTCCGACTACCTGGGCTACTCGGTGGCGATCTCGAGTGATGGCTCGACGATTCTCGCGGGCGCTCCGTTCGCGGCCGTCGCGAGCCTCGGCGGCCAGGGAGCCGCGTATCTCTTCACACGTCCCGGCAGCGGCTGGGGAGCCGGGTCGCAACCGCAGCACGAGGCCGCGGAGCTCACCGCCGCGGACGGAGTTCCCGGCGACGCGCTGGGGGTCTCCGTCGCCGCCTCGTCTGACGGCTCGACGCTCGCCGCCGGGGCCGTCGGCGCGACCGTCTCCGGTCGCCTGAGCCAGGGGGCGCTGTACGCGTACGCCGACCCGGCGAGCGGAGCGCTTACGCGGACCGAGACCGCGAAACTCACTGCTCTGTCCGGCGGCACGGCCGACTTCCTCGGCGGCGCCGTGGTGGTTTCGGGCGACGGCTCGATCATCGACGGCGGCGCGCCCGGCGCGCGCGCCTCCGGTCACCCCGGCCAAGGCATCATCCAGCTGTTCGACCGGCCGGGCGCCGGCTGGCTCACGACCAGGGCAGGCACGCGGCTCACGGACCTCGACGCCACGGGCGGCGGTCATCTCGGTGCGTCGGTCGCGCTCGCCGGCAGAGATGCCATCGTCGTCGCCGGCGCGCCGGACACGGTCGTCTCGAAACGCCGCGCACAAGGGGTGGTTTACGTGTTCGCACGCTCGTCCCGTGCCTCCAGCGCCACCGCGCTTGCGTGCCGGCCGGCGACGGTCACGTCCGGTCGGTCGACGAACTGCACGGCGACGGTCACCGATACCCGCGACGCGACCGCGACCGGGCTCGTAACGGTCCGCCCGCGGGTCGCCGGCTTGCGTGAGGCGTGCCGTCTGCGGGGGACGCGGAGCGCGGGCGTCGCCTCCTGCAGGTTGGGCTTCGCGCCCGGCGCCGCCCGCCCGGCTCGCTCGAGCTGACGGCCACCTACGGGGGCGACGCGCTCGATCTGGCGAGCACGGCGACGACACCGTTGTCGACCGGGCGCCGCTGGACGTCCTGCCTTGACGGGTTGTGAGCGCGGCTGGCCCGGGATCGATTTCCGAGTCTACGCCTGCTGCTCGGTTGGCCGGATCAGCAGCTCATTGACGGCCACGTGCCGCGGTCGGGTGACGATGAACAGGATCGCGGCCGCGATGTCCTCGGCCTGCAGCCGCTCGATGTTTCCGAACCGCTGGCCGATCTGCTCGCGGATCTCGGGGCGATTGTGCGAGGCCAGCTCGGTCTCGACGGCGCCGGGCTCGACCAGCGAGACCCGCACATGGCGCTCGGTGACCTCTTGGCGCAGCGACTCGCTGAACGCGCCGACGCCGTACTTCGTCAGGTTGTAGACGCCGCTGCCAGCTCGCGCGACCCGCCCGCGACGGAGCTGATGTTGATCATGTCGGCGACCCCCCGAGGGCCGTCCTCGGCGGCGCGGAGCAGGTGCGGCAGCGCGGCGTGGGTCGAGTAGATCAGCCCGGCTACGTTGACCGAGAGCATCCGCTCCCACTCCTCGAGCGGGGCGTTCTCGATCGGGCCGAGCAGCATCACGCCGGCGTTGTTGACGAGCGTGTCGAGCCGGCCCGAGCTCGGAGACGGTACGCTCCACGGCTTCGGCCGCCCGTTCCCTGGAGCCGATATCCGCCTCGATCACCAGCGGCTTGCCACCCTGAGCCTCGATCTTCGCCGCCAGCTGCTCGAGCCGGTCGCGGCGGCGGGCGGCGATCGCCACCGAGGAGCCTTGAGCGGCAAGCTGAGCGCGGTGGCCTCGCCGATGCCGCTCGACGCGCCTGTGATCAGTGAGACTGTTCCTTGGAGTTCAGTAGTCGATGTCATATGCCCATTATGGGTACCGATCGTGAGGTGACGATGAGCCCATCCCGCAGGGTCCGAGCCGCGCGGCTCAAAGAACACGGCAAACCGCTCGTGGTCAAGGAGGTCGAGCTGGCCGAGCCGCGGGAAGGTGAAGTACTCGTCGATCTCGAATTCGGCGGCATCAACCCGATCGACCGGTACGTTGCCCTCGGGCTCGTCGGCGCCGACCGGCTAATCCCGCGTACGCTCGGCGGCGAGGCCGCTGGGACGTTCGACGGCCGAAGAGTGCTGGTCGCGGGGGCGGGGCTCGGGACGATGCGCGACGGGGTCTGGGCCGAGGCGGTGGTAGTCCCGAGCCGGCCGTGATCGACCTCCCCGATGGCGTCGAGACGCGCGACGCCGCGACGATGGGGATTGCCGGGCTGACCGCCTGGGAGGTCGCCCACGAGCTCGGCCGGGTGACCCCCGAGGACCGTGTCGTCGTGCTCGGTGCCTCCGGCGGGGTCGGCACGATGCTGGTCTCGCTCGCGCGCTCGGCGGGCGCGACCGTCTGGGGCCAGACCGGCTTGCCCGAGAAGACCGTCGTGATCGAGGAGCAGGGCGCGGACAGGGCGTTCGTCGCGGGACCCGACGAGCTCCTCGGGGTGATCCGCGATTTCGAGCCGACGCTCGTGTTCGACTCGCTGGGCGACGGCTTTGTTGCGCCGGTGATCGAGGCGCTGGCCGTCCACGGGCGGACGGTGAGCTTCGGCACCTCGGCGGGAGCCGATGTCCAGTTCAACATGCAGATGCTCTACCGCAAAGGTCTCTCGATCCTCGGCTACGCGGGCGGGCAGCTCGGCCACGAGGAGCGGCGCGCGGGCTTGGAGCAGGCGCTCCAGGCGCTCCGCGACGGCGCGCTGCGCGTCCGGATCGACGAGGTGCTCCCACTCGACATGGTCAACGAGGCGTTTGAGCGCCTCGCCCAGCGCAAGGTCCGGGGCAATCTGGTCCTCGAACTGCGGCGCTAATCGCTATCCCAGCGAAAGCCAACCGGCGCAGGAGCCGGTGACAGTGGGCTGGACGGCAGGCCCGGCGGTGGATCGTCGACGTTGTACCCCGACGGCGCGAGATCGTTGGGCGTGTTGGAGTGAAACAGCGAGGCGAGGTACTGGGCCTGGCCGCGTCCCGGGCCGAGCTCGAACTGCCCACCGCCATAGGCACCGATCCGGCGCTCGGCGCAGTAGTCGTACGCATCGCACAGACGCTTCAGCCCGCCGATCCGCGACGGCTTCAGGTTGACCATCCTCGGCGCGAACGGGAGCGCCTCGATGTCGGCGATCGAGTGGATCGGCGCGTCCCAGGTGATCCGGGCGTGCTCGCCTGCCAGCACGGCCGCGGTCTCGGGGGTGACCACGTCGGGATCCTCGAGCCACGCGTGCGGGAACGCCTCAACGACCCGCCGGTATAGAACCGGATCCGGACCCTGGTCGACGATTGTGCCCCGGTAGAGCGCCTTGAAGTCGATCGAGTCAACGCTCCCGGTCGCCACCAGCGCGTCGAACAGCTCGGGCGTCCACGAACTGGTCGCGTCGAGCTTGAAACGAAGCTCCGGGTAGCGGGCCAGTCGCCGTTCGATCGGGGCGATGCTCGCCGGCTCGCCCAGGCGCATCGAGACCACGAACGCGAGCGGCGCAGGCTCGCGGCCCAACACCTCGTACAGCGGCTTGCCGCCCTGTCGGAGCGCCAGGTCGAGCGCGGCGCTGTGGAACGTCCAGCGCCGGTAGAGCCGTGAGACCTCGGTCTGAGGGGGCACCGGGAAGAGGTCGAGCGAGTCGATCAGCTCGCAGAATTCGCCGAGCGAGTAGCTGCCGGCTAGGTCGTGAACGGGGCCTGCCTCCTGAAACGCCACATGGTCCTCGGCCTGGTAGACGACGTCCTCGCCTACGCCCGCGAGACCGCCGCCGTGGAGGTGGACCACAGTCGTGAGGCGCTCGAAGCCACTCGAAACCGCCAGCTGCAGCCCCTCGAGCGTGTAGCGCTCGACCTCGAGGGGGAGGCCGGCCAGCAGATCAAATGTCGTCATTCGGGTTTCCCCGCGCCCTCGAGTCGCGCCACCAGCTCCTCCAGGCGCAACTCCTGCAGACCGGCCGAGACCGCCTCCAGCTCGGCGGCGCAGTACTCGACCAGGTCGCGCCCCTCCTTGACCAGGTCAAGCGTCTCACGCAGCCCTGCCTCGCCGGAATCAAGGCGCCGGATGATCTCCTCGATCCTCGCAACGGCCGACTCGTAGGTGCGCTCCTCGTTCACTCCGGCTCGGCCTCCGTCACGCTGGCCGGCACGACCCCGTCGTGGAAGCGCAGGCCGAGCGCCCCGGCCTCACGCGCCGCGGCGGCTGAGGCGAGGGGCGTCCCCTCGCGATCCTCGACGAGCGCGTACCCGCGGGCCAGCGTCCGTGCCGGATCGTGTGCCGCGAGCGCGAGGGCCAGCCGGTTAAGGTCGCTGCGGCGTCGCGCCTGCTCAGAGCTCTTCGCCCGTTCGGCGGTGCGCCCGAGCACCAGCAGGTGCACCGACGCCAATGCTCTGCCCTTCTCGCCGGCGCGGTTGGCGCTCGCACGCAGCTCGCGCAGCAGCTGGTGAAGGCGCGTGCGGTTACGCGCGACGTGCTGACCGGGGGACCGCGACAAATGCGTGAGCACCCGGGCGCGCTGAACGACCGCCCGGCGACCGTGTCCGTCCAAGCGCCGGGCGTACGCCGCGACGTCGGAGCGCGCCGCGCCGCAGTCGACCGGGACCGCGGCCTCGGCCGCATGGGTGGGGGTAGAGCAGGACACCGCGGCGACATCGTCGATCAGCGTGCGGTCGGTGTGATGGCCCACGGAAGAGATGACGGGCACACGCAACAGCGCCACCGTCCGGCACAGCGCCTCGTCGCAGAACGCGAACAGGTCGGCAAGCGATCCGCCGCCGCGCGCGACGATCACCACTTCGACCTCGGGGGTCGCCGCCAGCTCTCGCAGCGCCGCCGCGATCGCGGGGGCGGCGTGACGGTCCTGAACCGGCGCGAACGCCCAGACGAGCCGGCCCGCCCAGCCCCGTCGTCTCAGCCCCGCCAACACGTCATCACGAGCCTTGCCCCGCTCGCCAGTGACGACCCCGATCGTGCGCGGGAGGGCGGGGCGGTGAAGCAGCTTCTGGGGCTCGAACAGACCGTCGGCGGCGAGCCTCCGCCGAAGGCGCTCGAGCTGGACGAGCAGGTCGCCCTCACCGGCGACGCGTAGCTCGGTGACGGCAAAGCTGAACGACGGGGAGGAGGCGGCGCTGCCCGGGTAGTAGTCACAGCCGCCGCCGACGACGATCCGCATCCCGTCGCTGAGGCTGACTTTGAGCGCGTCGAACTCGTTTCGCCACATCGAGCACGGGAGCGCCCCGCGGGCGTCACGCAGCTCGAAGTAGACGCGCGCGCGAGCGCCACGAAAACCCCATACCTCACCGACGAGCTGGACGTTGGCGAAGTCCTGCAGCCGGCGCTTCAGCTGCGCGGCGTAGGACCCGACCGGGTAGGGGCCGGGCAGGGCGCTGCCGGGAATGGCCTCGGTGGTGACGGGCTCCGGTGTGCTCATCTGAAACCGAGGCTAGCGGCCGGGTCGGCGCCGGCGGCCCCGTGCATCCCGAGCGTCCTAGCCGCGAGCCGGGGCCGGTGGGCACCGGTGCAACGGCCGTTGTCAAGCTGTGACCCCAATGGTCCGATAAATGACCTATGGGCGCAACGTTCCTCGTGACGGGGGGAGCCGGCTTCATCGGTTCCCACCTGACAGAGTCGCTCGTCGCAGACGATCACCGCGTGATCGTGCTCGACGACCTGAGCGGCGGAAGCCGTGAGAATCTCGCCCGGAGCTTCGCCACGGGCAGCGTCGAGCTCGTCGAGGGCAGCGTGCTCGACCGCGAGCTCGTGGACGGCTGCATGCGGGCTGCCGATGCGTGCGTTCACCTGGCGGCGCGGCTCGGCGTCGAGCAGATCGTCAGCCGTCCGCTCGGCTGCCTTCGGGAGAACGTCCTCGGTGCCGATCTCGTGCTGTCCGCCGCCGCCAGCCACGGGCGCAGGCTGCTGTTCGCGTCGAGCTCGGAGGTGTACGGCAAACTGAACCAGCGCGGCTTAGCCGAAGACAGCGACCGAGTGATCGGCTCGCCGGCGAAGTCGCGCTGGAGCTACGCGATCGCCAAGGAGTTCGGCGAGGCCCTCGCTCACTCCTACGTCCAAGAGCTCGGCGCGGAGATGATCGTCGTCCGCCTGTTCAACACGGTCGGCCCCCGTCAGCCCAGCGAGTACGGAATGGTGCTGCCGCGATTCGTCCGCCAGGCCCTCGCCGGCGAGCCGCTCACCGTGTATGGCGATGGAACCCAAAGCCGCTGCTTCACCGACGTCCACGACGTGGTACGGGCGCTGCGAGAGCTTGTCGCATGCGACGCCGCGCTCGGCGGCACATACAACATCGGCTCCTCGGCATCGGTCCGGGTCGTTGATCTGGCCCATCTGGTAATCGAGCTGACGGGCTCGGCGTCCGAGGTGTTGTTCGTGCCGTACGCGCAAGCGCATTCCCCGGGCTTCGAGGAGCTCGGCAACCGCGCGCCCGACACCTCGGCGCTTCGCAGGCTGACCGGATGGACCCCAGAACGCAGGCTGGAGCAGACGATCGACTCGGTCATCGCCCACCAGCTCGATCGGGCAGTGGTCGTGTCGTGGGCGAGCTCAACCGGCGCTGGGTCTTCGTCGCCTGACCGCGTCCGCGCGGCGGCCTGAGCCGTCAAGCCATGCTCGGCGCGCTGGAGCGTCGGATTGCCACCGCAGGAGGGGGCGACCCCACACAGGCAATCCGCTTCGCGGTCGTGGCGCTTTGCGTGGCTGGTACGGGGTGCGCGTATGTGGCGTGCATCGTCGTCGTGCTTGCCGGACACATCGACGTGCTGTTCAAGCTGGTCCCGTGGCTGGCGGCGACCGCGGTGGCGACGATTCTCGTGGTCACGGCGTGGGCGCTCGTCGGAGCCTCGCGGGAGCGGCGACGGAGTCGCCACGCGCTGACCGCGGAGCGCATCAGCGCGCTGGCCGCCGGGATCCGTTCGCTCGAGCCCTCGCAGCGGGCGGCGGCGAAGAAACTGCTGATCGAGCGCCTCGACGTGACCCGCGATGCGCTCGACGAGCTCGTGACGATGTACCCCGAGGTGCGCGCGGAGCTGGTGGCCGGGGGGGTCGCCGCGCGCGTGGAACGGGAACTGGCGAGCTCGCGAAGCAAGTGGCATCGAGTGAGCGCCGCGGGCGTCCTCGGGCTGCTCGGAGCCGAGAGCTCGATCGCCGCACTGGGGCGGGCGCTCGACGATCGCGATGTCGATGTGGCATACGCCGCCGCACAAGCCTTGGCGCTGTACACGTCGCCGACCGCGTACGCCGCGCTGCTCTTCGCGCTCACGAAGAAGCGGCTTCCGGCCGCCCGGATCGCCGGATTGCTGGAGGCATTCCGCTGCCCCGCGGCTCGGGAGCTGATCGAGCGGCGGGCCAAGTCGGAAGACCCCCAGGTGCGCTACTGGGTGGCGTACCTGCTGGGGAGCCTCGCGGACCCGCGCTCGGCTCGGGTGGTGGAGCACCTCGCCTGCGATCCAAGCGAGGATGTCCGGGCCAACGCGGCGGAATCACTGGCGAGCTTCCCCAACCCGGTGCTGCTGAACAGGCTGCTGGCCGACGAAAGCTGGGTGGTGCGCTCGCACGCGGCCAAGGCGGCCGGCGCCGGCGGCCAGACGGAGCTGGCCCCGCGGCTCGCGGAACTGCTCGAGGACCGCTCCTGGTGGGTCCGCCAGAACGCCACCGTTGCGCTGGCGAGCTTCGGTGAGGCGGCGATCCCCGCGCTACTCGGGCAGCTGCATTCCCGCGACCGCTTCGCGCGCAACAAGGCCGCCGAGGCACTTGTCCGAAACGGTTATGCGGCCGCCCAAATCGAGCTGCTGAAGGGCGGGCCGCCGGGTACCCAGACGGCCCACCGCGTACTGGTCGATCTCGGGCGGGCCGAGGCGATCCGCACGATCGAGGTCGCTGCTCGCACCACCGGGGACCCCGGTGGCCGCCGTCGTCTTATCGGCGTGTTGGAGGAGATCGGCACAGAGCAGGCGAAAGCCGCCCTGGAGCAGCTCGGCCGCCCGAGCTGATGCACGCGTGACCGTCTTCGTCGAGATCGTCTTCGTCTGCCTGCTGGGGTACTTCCTGACCCTGAATTCGCTCTACGTCGCGATCACCGTGGCAGCGCTCCTCCAGCTGCGCCGAGAGAGCGGCCGCCGGTACGTCGATCTCGAGCGGCTGTCTGCCTCCGCGACGACGCTGCCGGTCAGCGTCCTGATTCCCGCCTACAACGAGGCGGAGATTCTCGGCGACGCGCTGACCGCCGTGCTCGCATCCGATTATCCGGAGTTCGAGGTCATCGTAATCAACGACGGGTCGACCGACGACACGCTCAAGGTGGCGACCACGGAGTTCGAGCTCGAGCCGCACGATGTGTTTCACCCGGTTCCGCTCCCAAGCGCGCCCGTTCGAGGGGTCTTCCGATCGCGCCGCCATCCGAACCTATGGCTGATCGACAAGCAGAACGGCGGCGGCGCCGACTCTCTGAACGCGGGGTTGAACCTCGCGCGGTATCCGGTCGTGGTTCACATAGACGCCGATTGCCTGGTCGAGTCAGAGTCGCTGATGCGCTTGATGCGCCCGCTGAACTTCGCACCCGACGAGGTCGTGGTGGTCGGTGCCACGCTGCGGGTCGCCAACGGCCTTGAGGTGAGGAAGGGGCGGATCATCCGTGAGTCGCTTCCCAATCGGATGGTCGAGCGCTTCCAGGTGATCGAGTACCTGAGCGCATTCGTCCTGAACCGGTTGGGCTGGGGGGCGCTAAACGCGGTACCCGTCATCTCCGGGGCTTGCGGCGCCTGGCCGAAGCGGGTGCTGATGGATCTGGGGGGGTTCTCCACCAAGGACACCCACTGCGACATCGAGGCGACGATCCACGCGCACGCGATGCTGCGTGCCGCCGGCGTTCCCTACCGGATCCTCAACGTCCCCGAAGCGACCGTGTGGACCCAGGTTCCGATGAGCTGGCGCGATCTGATGGTCCAGCGCAAACGCTGGCAGCGGGTCGTATACGAGATGCTGTGGAGGTACCGCCGGCTGATACTCAACCCGCGCTACGGCTACTTCGGGATGCTCTGCATGCCGTACCTGCTGCTGTACGAGGGGCTCGGGGCGTTTCTCGAAACCCTCGCCTACATCTTCGTCGTGGTACTTGCCTGCCTGGGCATGCTCAGCGTGCAAGCGCTGGTGCTGTTCCTGTGCTTCTCATTCGGGCTCACAGCCATCGTCAGGGCGCTGAGCCTGTTGGCCGACATCCTCTACTTCAGGGTCTATCCCCGGCGGAGCCTTGTGCACCTGGCCGGACTTGCCCTTCTGGAGCCGCCGTTCTACCACCTCGCCCAGCTGCCATACCGGATGGCCGCGCTGTACGAGTTCTTCCGCGGGCAACGGACGCACGAGAAGATGGTGCGGACGGCGATCGCCCGCGATTCGGCCGCAACCGGCGCACGGGCTCGGATCGGTTAACCGGTCGCGGGGCGGGGAACCGAACCGGCGAGAACTAGCTCGGCACCGCCGTGATGGGGGCGTCCGCGGGCTCGTCCGCCAGCTCCTCGGCCAGCAGCTTGGGATCGACGGCCTCTAACGGACGGCGACTGAAATAGCCGGTGAAGAACGGCCACGAGGCGAACATCAGCACGATGCCGAGGATGAGGCCGCCGACCCCGACGAGGATCGGGGTCTGGATGCCCAGTAGCGCATGGGAGTAATTGTTCCCGGCCTTGCTGTAGTACTGGTACGCCCGGACCCCGATGTAGGCCATCATCCCGCCGCCCACAACTGGGATCAGCCCAGCGAACAAGAAGTTGCGGACGCCCTTGAAGAGCTCACGGCGGTAGTAGACGGCGCACGCGAGCCCGGTGAAGCCGTAGTAGAAGCAGACCGCGAAGCCGAGGGCGGAGATCGTGTCTCCGAGCACGTTCTGGTTGGGGTTGAAGGCAATCAGGCACACGGTCCAGACGATTGACAGCCCGCCCATCAGGAGCGTCGAGAAGCTGGGCGTCAAGAACCGCGGGTGGATACGTCCGAATGCCGACGGGATCGCGCCCCACTTCGCCATCGACAGCGTCGTCCGCGCGGTCGGCAGGATCGTCGTCTGCGTCGATGCCGAGGCCGAGGTGAGCACGGCGATGATCAGGAGCTTGTTCAGCGGCGAGCCGAACACGGGCCCGGCGAGCGCGTTCAGCACGTCACTCGAGTTGTTCGATAGGAACGCCGTCCCGTGGTAGGCCTGCGCCGCGGCCGTCACGGCGACATAGATCACCAGCAGGATCAGCGTGGATACCACCGCCGCCTTGCCTGGCCCGCGACGGCGGTTGCGCGACTCCTCGTTGACGGCCACGCCGGAGTCCCAGCCCCAGTAGATGAAGATGCCCAGCAGAACGGCAGGAATCAGTGCCCCCCAGCTGAGGTCGAACGGGTTGAACCACGACCCTGAGACATGGATCGAGTGAGCAGGCGAGTTCGCGTAAACCTTGACCAGCGCCACGACTGTGAACAGCGCCAGGGTGAAGATCTCGATCCCGAGCAGGACGGTCTGGACCTCCGCGGAGAGCTCGATACCGCGGTAGCAGATCCACGTCATCAGGGCGATCCAGACCACGGAGCCGATGATGATCGCGACGTTTGAGTGCGCCGCCGCATGCCAGCTGACGAGCTGGAAGGTGTAGGTGCTGGCGATGACCGACAGGGAGGCCATGACGATGATGTCGGCCAGGAAGATCGCCCAGCCGTTGATCCAGCCGAGTTGCGGCCCGAATGCCCGCGTCACCCACGCGAAGGTCGTGCCCGCGTCCGGGTCCGCGAGATTGAAGTACCGGTACCCCACGGAGACGAACAGGATCGGGATGAAGGACACGATCAGGACAGCGGGGGCGTGGGCGCCGACGCCCGCGACCGCGACGATGAAGCCGAGCGTCGCCGCGAGGCTATAGGCGGGCGCCGTCGACGCGACAGCGATGACGAGGTTCGAGATGTAGCCGAGCGCGTTCGGCTTGAGGCCCTTGGCGCCGGGTGCCGTGGGGTCTACCGCGGCCTCTTGCTGTGCCGGGACTGCTGTTGTGTCCACTTCCTACCTCTCCTCCTTGTACTCGCGACGACCTCCCGCGGCGCGCGAACGGTACGGTAAACGGCGCGTGAACGCCACGCAAGACAACGCAATGCACATCGCCGTGCTCGGCGCGGGGGGCACGATCGCACCGCCGATCGTCCGCGACCTGGCCGCCTCGGCCGAGGTGGCGAGCATGACGCTGCTCGACGTCGACGGCGAGCGTGCCGCCCGCGTCGCGGCCGACCACGGCGCGGGCAAGGCGGGCGCACAAGCGGTGGATGCGACCGACGGGGGGCGCTCGCGGGCGCCTTGGCGGGCGCCGACGTCCTCGTGAACTCGGCCTCCTACCGGGTCAATCTCGAGGCGATGCGAGCCTGCCTGGAGGCCGGCTGTCACTACCTCGACCTCGGCGGCCTCTACTGGATGACCCTGCGCCAGCTCGAGCTCGGCCCGGAGTTCGAGCGCGCCGGGCTGCTGGCGGTGCTGGGGATCGGCTCGAGCCCCGGCAAGACGAACCTGATGGCGCTCGCCGCGGTCAGGATGCTCGGCGACGTCGACGCGGTCGACTCGATCGAGGTCGCCGCCGCGGGGCGTGACCCCGAGGCGGGGTCCGATGCTCGCCTGCGCCCGCCCTACGCGATCCAGACGCTGCTCGACGAGTTGACGCTCGAGCCCGTTGTGCTCCGCGACTCCGAGCCCGTCCAGATTGCGCCGCTGAGCGCCGGCGGGCCGGTCGACTACGGCGATCCGATCGGCCGCGCCGACACGATCTACACGCTCCACTCGGAGCTCGCCACGTTCGGCGAGAGCTTCGGTTGCGCCAGCGCCGGCTTCAGACTGTCGCTGTCCGAGCCGCTGCTCGAGCGGCTGAAGGAGCTCAGCGCCGCGTCGCCGGCGGAGATCGCCGAGGCGAGCCGTGCGGCAGCTCCCCAGTCGGGCCGCACCGTGTCCGTGCACCTCGTGACGGTCGCCGCCGGCGACCGCACGATCGTCGCCCGCGCCGTGACCCGCCCCCACAACGGGGTCGGCGGATCGGTCAACTCCACGGCGGCGCCCGCCGCCGCCGCCGTCAGGCTGCTGGCGCGCGGCTCGCTTCATGCGCGCGGCGCACACCCGCCGGAGCGGTGTATCGAGCCCGAGGAGATGTTCGCGGAGCTGCGTGCCCGCGGGTGCAGCTTCAGCTTCCAGGGCTGACCGACTCCCGCAGCCACTGGACCGTCTCCGCGACCCCGTCCTCGAGCGGAACCCGCGCCTCCCAGCCGAGCAGCTTGCGCGCCTTCTCGACGGAGGGCCAGCGCCGCTGCACGTCCACCTCGAAGCTCGGCCGGTGCTCGAAGCGGAGCTCGTCCGGATCGTTGCCGCACGCCGCCCAGATCAGGCGGGCGATCTCAGCGACGCTCAGCTCGCGCGAGGCCGAGATGTTGAAGTCCTCATTCTCTCCGGCGGGCGAGCTCATCGCGGTAACGATCCCGTCGGCGATGTCGTCCACGTGGGTCAGGGTGCGGGTCTGATCTCCCGACCCAAAGATCTGAAGCGGCCGCTGGCGCGCCAACGACTTGGCGATCAGGTCCGGCACCGCGTGCGCGATTCCCGGCTCGCCGGGCTCGGGGAGCTCGCCGGGGCCGTAGGCGTTGAAGGGGCGGCAGATCGTGTACCGCAGGCCGTGCTCGTCGTGGGCCGCGCGCGCGTACACCTCCCCGGAGAGCTTCGAGAACCCATAGGCGGAGTGCGGGGCGGGGCATTCGAGCACGTGCGCCTCGGTGGTCGGAAACTCGGTGGCCCGCTCGAACACCATCGAGGAGGAGACGTACACCAGGCGCTCGACATCGTTGTCGAGCGCGGCGCGGACGACCGCGCCGGTGAGCGCGTTGTTGGCCTCCAGCAGCGTGTGGGGGAGACGATGAAAGTTTGCGATCCCGCCCACGATCGCGGCCAGGTGAATCACGTGCGAGCAGCCCACGGCGGCCCGGCAGGCGCTGTCCTGATCGCGCAGGTCGGCGGTGTGCACCTCGAGCTCGGATTGCATCCACGGCGGGACGGGTCGCTGGTCGGAGACCCGGACCAGGCACTCTCCGTCGATGAGCAGCCGGCGGACGACAGCGGCGCCGATCGTCCCGGCGCCGCCGGTCACCAGCACCCGAGTCACTGCGTGGCCGGAGTACCCAGCATCGCAGCCGACTCGGCGGCGTAAGCGAACACCTGGGCGGTGCCGAGCGCGTTCCACGGGTCGACCACGAGGCAGTCCTCGGACGCCCGGGCGACGATCGCGCGGAGCGCGTCCGGCCCCTCGAACGCCGAGTGGTTGGTGGCGACGATCACCACGTCGGCGTCCCTGACCGCGTCGGCCAGCGGCTGCGTTGGCGTGCCCGCGTGCGGGTCGCAGACCGCGACGTCGGCCAGTTCGCGCTCGAGCAGACGGATCAGCTTGGGGGACAGCGAGTCGCGCTCGTCGTCGGTGTCGCGCTTGAAGGTCAGGCCCAGCACCGCCACCTTGCGTGAGCCGAGCTCGCCGAGCCGCCGCTTGATCCCCTCCACCAGGAACAGCGGCACCGCCTCGTTGACGCGGGAGACGGCGAGGAGCATCCCGGGAGCGTTCGAGCGCTCTTCCGAGAAGACGAAGTCTTTGCGCAGGCAGGAGCCGGCCGTCAGCCCCGGCATCGCGATCCCACCGCGCGGGTAGTCGTGGTTGATCAGCTCGATCACCTCGAACACATTCGCGTCGTAGCGCTCGCAATCCATCATCAGCAGGTTCGGGAGCGCGAACGTCGCGTAGCGCAGGATGTTCGTCCAGATCTTCGCGAGCTCGGCCTGCACCGGCGTGGTCCTGACGATCGGCGCGCCGAATGCCGAGAAGGTGCTTGCCGCGCGCTCGGTCGATGCCTCGCCGACGCCGCCAATGATGCACGGAAGCGTCGAGATCTCCTCCAGGAACCGGCCGGCGGCGATCCGTTCGGGTGCGTGCGCGACGAAAACGTCCTCCCCGACGCGTAGCCCGCGGCGCTTCTCCAGGTAACCCGCGACGAACTCCGTCGTTCCGGGGGCGATCGTCGAGCGGAGGATCAGCGCGTGGCCGGGGCGCAGCAGCGGCAGCAGGTCATCGACCACCGCGCGGACGCCCGTCAGGTCGCTCTCCAGGTGCGAGAACGACGGCGTCCCGATGGTGATCACGATGTCGTCGGTCTGGGCCGCGTCGGCGGCGCGCTCGGCGAGCTCCAACCGCCCCGTGCCCACGACTCGATCCAGCAGCTCCTGGGTGCCGGCCTCCCCCCACGGCATCCGTCCGGTGCGGATCGAGTCAAGGAGCGCGCGGTCGTGATCGACGCCGAGCACCCGCAGGCCGCGGTCGGCGAACGACAGTGCAAGGGGGAGGCCAACCCGGCCCAGGCCGATGACCGAGACGGACCGGCTCGCGCTCACTTGAATTCCAGGCTCGGCAGCGGATCTAGCCCCGGCTCCGGGTCGTGTCCGCGAACTTCCCCCACGAAGGCGATCTTGTCGAGCCTGGCGATCTCGCGCTCGCCCGCGACGCGCGCCGGGTGATCGGGCGGCAGCCCGCGGATCAGGGCACGGATGCGCTCTCGCAGCTGTAGCGCGAAATGTGGCGTGGAGGCGCCCATCAGCTGACGGACGTCGTCGACCGTGACCTCGCGGCCCTCGCGCAGGCGCTCTGGATTCTCGGCTTGGCTCATTTCTGCGGCACCGCCTCCAGGAGGGTATCCACCTCGGACTGGACGGAGAGCGAGACAGCGTGCTGGTCGCCGATCATCCACGCGTGGTTGTAAACCGCCGCCGTCGGCCCCTCCGCCGTGAAGCCAGGCGTGGCGAAATCGAGGAAGTAGTTGAGCACCGCGCTCGGCAGCGACCTGGCGTCGTCGAGCAGTAGCTGGGGGCCGAACGACCCGCTGGCCGAGAGCGGCGCCGCGGCCGCGGCGTCGAGCGTACGCCCGGCGTTGATCAGGACGTAGCCGTGACCGGGGCTGCGCAGCGCCCATCCGAAGCTACCGGGGACATGTGCGCACGGCTGGCCGAAGGGGCACGGCGGGTCTCGGTACATCGTGAACGCGACCGAATTGGCCCCCGGGTCGGACGCGCCGACTCGCTTGACGGTGCCGAGCTTGGCGAGTTGAGCGACGACACTGCCCGGGATCACGCTCGGGGGGCCGAGAACGTAGATGTGCGGGCTCTGGTGCGAGAGCAACGCCTGCCTGGTGGCGGCGGGCACGCCGGAGCTCGTGACGAACAGGACGGGATCGCCGCTCTCCGCCGCCCAGCCCGCCGCTGGCATCGCGTACTGCGGAGCGTCGGCGGACGCGATGACAACGTCGGGACTCGGCCTTCCGGCGGCGGCGCTGGCGAAGCGATCGATCGCGGCCGACAGCGCGAACGGCCCGGAAGCAGAGATCGACACCGACCGCATGCCTCCGACCCTGGGCACGGGGCCGATCCTGATCAGCTGCGCCCCGCCCGCTGCGCCGGCGCCGCCGGGCGCCAGCGCGCGCAGAGCGCCGGTGCAGATCGGCGGCAGCGACGTGCTGCCCGAGAGCAGGATCGGGGCCTTGATCGGGGCCCCTACCAGAACCGAGGAGGCGATCGCTGCCTCCCAGTCGTCCGTGGGGGCGAGGACCACGGCCGGCGGATGGCTTCCCGGGCCGACCGATGGGTAGACCGCGAGCGCGATCGCGGCCGCGTCGGCGATCGGGTTTGATCCCGGAACGCGGGTCGTGTTCTTCGTCGCCAGGGCGGGGAACCCGATCTGTGGGACGGCCGTCGCGTCGCTCGAGACGGGGGCCGAGACGGACGGGCGCAGGAGTTTCGTCCCCGACCCGCACGCCGTCAGCACGGCACAGGAGGCGAGCAGGGGGAGCAGCCGGGTCCGTCGCATCGCGGCGCGGACGTTAGCGCTGGCGGAGGCGCGCGGCGGCAGGAGCTGCCTTGATCGCGTCGAATGGCGTGGGCGACCCCAATTCCCTGTATATTGCCCGGCGCCTAATCCGCGGGCTGCCAAATCCGCGGAGCGGGGGACCCAGTTCCCGGGGCGAATCTCACGGTGAATCCGTGGGAGGCGCAGCTCTTTCAGCGCCAGCCCGACAGCTAACCCCGCAGGCGTGCGAAAGAGGAACCAGACCGTGCGGGTAGCAAAACTAATCGTCGTTGGCTTTGCCGTATGCGGGTTTGCGACCGCTTCGACGGCGAGCGCGTCGACGCCCGGCTCGGGCGGCTCATCGGGGTCGACGAGCTCGTCGGGCTCGCCCACCGCCTCTCCACCTCAGGCCTCGACCAGTTCCGGGGGAGTGGGGGTGGCACCCGGCGAGGGTCCGCAGAGCACCCCCCAGCACCCGGTCGTCCATGGTTTCGTCGCCAAGGTGATCCACGGGCTCGCCTACGCGCCGTCCTACGCCCCGATCCAGGTCCAGCGCGCAATCTGGGCGGGCAACCAGATTCGCCACAAGCCGTACATCTACGGCGGTGGACACGGCAAGTGGAACGACGCCGGCTATGACTGCTCCGGGTCGGTCTCCTACGTGCTGCACGCGGCCGGGCTGATCAAGACCTCGATGGACTCGGGCGAGATGATGAATTGGGGGCTCAGCGGCGCGGGCGCCTGGATCACCGTCTACACGAACCCCGGCCACGCGTTCATCGAGATCGCCGGGATCCGGTTCGACACCTCCGCCGAGCAGGATCCCAACCCGCCGCCCGGCAGCGGGCCGCGGTGGCGCCCGCTCGTGGCCACCAGCGCCGGGTTCATCGCGCGGCATCCCGCGGGCTTCTAACCCCGGCTCCGGTCGCCCGCGGATCTCCGGTGCACGCGGCGATCCGGGGTCCGCACCCCGCTACGCTTCAGCTGCTCGTCACTTATTTGCAAGGAGGATGCGATGCCGGGTCTTTCCGGGCGCATGTCAACAATCGTCAAAGCCAAGATCTCGAAGATGCTCGATCGCGCCGAGGATCCCGGCGAGACGCTCGAGTACAGCTACCAGAAGCAGATCGAGCTGCTCCAGAACGTCAAGAAGGGGATCGCCGACGTCGTCACGTCGAAAAAGCGCCTTCAGCTTCAGGAGCAGAGCATCAAGGATCAGGTCGTAAAGCTCGACACCCAGGCCCGCCAGGCGCTGGCCGCCGGTCAGGAGGATCTGGCGCGGACCGCGCTGGAGCGCAAGAACGTCGCCCAGACCGAGCTCCAGTCGCTCGACTCGCAGATCGGCCAACTCGAGCAGCAGCAGGAGCAGATGACCGCCTCGGAGCAGAAGCTGCGGGCGAAGATCGAGCAGTTCCGCTCAAAGAAGGAAGTCATCAAGGCCCAGTACTCGGCCGCCGAGGCCCAGGTCCGGATCTCCGAGGCCGCGACGGGAGTCGGCGAGGAGATGGCCGACGTCGGCCTGGCGATGCAGCGCGCGCTCGACAAGACCGAGAACATGCGGGCTCGCGCCGACGCCGTCCAGGAGTTGGAAGCCGCCGGGACGTTTACCGACCTAACTGCACTCGGCCCCGGCGAGGACGACATCGACCGCCAGCTCAAGCAGCTCTCGAGCTCGACCGAGGTCGATGCCGAGCTCGAGAAGATGAAGGCCGAGATCGGCAGCGGCTCCGGCGCCGCGGGACAGCTCGGCGCGGGATCACGGCAGCAGTCTCAGCCCGCCCAGGGCGACGCGCCGTGATCGTCCGGATCGCCACCGAGGGCCAGTACGAGATGCGTCCGAACGACGAGGAGGCGCTGAGCGAGCTGGACAACCAGGCGGTGGTGGCGTGCGCGAACGATGACGAGCAGCGGTTCCACGAGACGTTCGCGCGGTTGCTGGAGTTCGTCCGCAGCAACGGACGCAAGGTCCCGGACGAAGAGCTGGAGCCCTCGGACCTGATCCTGCCACCGCCCGACACCTCGCTCGAGGAGGCCAGGGCGGAGTTCACCGGCGAAGGTCTGATCCCGGGTTAGCCGCTCAGCGGACGATCAGCGCGGCGGCGATCACCGCCGCCGCCACGAGCACGGCGGCGATCACGATCCACCAGTTGCGCAGCCAGCCGGGGCTGGCTCCGGCAGCACCCCGGCGGGGCAGGCGGACCTCGCTCGGGAAGACGACGAATCCCCGCGGCAGCTCGGCTCGCTCGCGGCCGCGACCGCCATCCCCGCTCAGATCGGGATTCCCCACAGCGGAAACCACCGCTCGAGCTCCGGCTCGACCGGCAGCTCTGAGCCGACCTGGGCCTTCAGCACCAGCTCGCGCTCGTTGTCGCGCAGACCACCGGCCGAGGCTGCGTCAGCGCGATCGGCTCCGCCGGTGGTGCCCGGGCCGGGAGCCGGCACGAACGGGTAGAACATGCCCCGCTTGTAGTTGTAAATCCAGTACAGCGGTCGTTTCTGCTCGTCCTCGAATGCGAACACCGCGCACAGCACCCGGTCGCCGTAACCGCCGGCCTCGAGCGAGCCGCTGACCGCGTTGATCCCGACCACCAGGTCGTCGAATTCCTTGCCGCGGAGCACGAGCCAGCGGAAGCCGTAGCTGTCGTCGGAGGTCTCGACGGTGACGCCGCTGTCGGCTCCGGTCGCGCGGACGACCTGCTCGGTCTCCTTGACGATCGATTGGAAGTCGGCGCTCGAGAGCGGCTGGAACACGATCGCCGCGGTGCCGCGCGAGCTGATTCCGAGCTCGGTCTCGAACTTCACGTACGCGGTACTGACCGCGAACAGGCGATCAGGGGCCGGCCCGGCCAGCTTGCGCTTGCCGAGGACTACATCGAGAAAGCCCATCGGGCGGATGGTAGGGCGTGGGCTTGGCGCCTACGCCGTGCCCTGGAGCTGCGCCTCGAGCCGCTGGAGCGCCGCGATCCGCGCGGCGAGCGGTGGGTGGGTCGAGAACAGGTTTGAGACCGACTGCTTGGCCTTCGGCGGGAAGATGTAGAACGCGGCGAGCTCGCCGGAGGCCGCGCGCAGGTCCCGCTGCGGGATCCTGCTCATCGCGCCGTCGATCCGCATCAGAGCCGAGATCAGCGCGCTGGGGCGGCCGGTGAGGATCGCCGAGCCGCGGTCGGCGGCGAACTCGCGGTATCGCGAGAGCGCCTGCAGCAGCATCCACGAGACCATGTACACGACCGCGGAGACGAGGATCACGACGACAAACGCGAGCCCGCTGTTGTTGTTCTCGCCGTCTCCACCGAACGCTCCGCCGAAGAAGAACCCCATCTGGGTGATGAACGCCGCGATCGACGCGAAGAAGCTGGCGATCGTCATCACCATCACGTCACGGTTCTGGACGTGCGTGAGCTCATGCCCGAGCACGGCCTCGAGCTCCGAGTCAGGGAGCAGCTCGAGCAGTCCGGTGGTGGCGCACACGGTCGCGCTCTTGGGCGAGCGCCCGACCGCGAACGCGTTGGGCATCGGCGTCTGCGCGATTGCGATCCGCGGCTTCGGGAGATTCGCCTGGATGCAGAGCCGCTCGATGATCGCGTGTAGTCGCTGCGCCTGTGGGGAATCACCGGGCTGGACTACCCTCGCGCCCATCGAGAACAAGGCGATCTTGTCCGAACTGAACAGCTGCAGCGCGAACAGACCCGCCGCGATCACTGCGATCGTGACCGCGCCGGTGCCGGCGGCGATCAGCACGCCGATCAGCACGGCGTATACGAGCCCGAGCAGGAACAGCGTCAGCATCATCCGGGCCTGGAGCCCGGTGTCTCTGCCAAATGAGGTATTTCGAGCCATTTAGAGCAACAATGTTGGCAGACGTACTGAAGCTTCTTTAAGAGGCTAAAGCGATGACCGGCAGACGCCGATACAAATTCGAGGTGCGTGCGACTCGCGCATACCTGGCAGGCTTTGGCACCTCCGGGTCGCTGCTCGCGGGAGGAGCCGTGCTGTTCGTGCTCGCCAGCGCGATCGTGGCTTTTCGTGGCTGGCCGCAGGTGGCGACCCAGCCTGCTACCGCCGCCGTGACCGTGCCCGCACCGCCCAGGGGGGCCAGCTCGCGCGCCGGGCGCCGGCTGACCGCCGCGCTCGCCACCCCGGCGGCGGGGACCGTGGCCCTGGTGCGCCGCACGGGATCGGGAGCGCGGGGGACCCCGCTCCGGACCCGAACGCGGACCGGAACGGCGGCAACCGGCGGGGCACCCGGTTCGACCGGAAGCGCCACGGGCTCGTCGGTTCCGGCGCACACCGCGGCGACCAGCCCCTCGGGCGGCGGCTGCAGTGGTGCCGCGTGCGCCGTCTCAGGCGCGCCGGGGACCGTGGTCAGCGCCACCAACACCGCGGGGCAGGCCGTCTCGAACGCCGGCTCCGCGGTCGGCTCGGCGGTCAGCGGCGTCGCGAACAAGGTCGCCGGCGCCGTCAGCGGCACGAGCCCGTCGACCGCGGGGACGGTGTCAAGCTCGGGTAACACGGCCGGCGGCGCCGTGTCCGGCACGGTCAGCACCGCCGCGGGCACCGTGACGACCGTCGCGGGCGCCCTGCCAGGCGGTCAGTAGCCGTCGGACTGCGTGGGCGTGTCGAGGACGCGCGGCCGCGTGGGCGTGTCGAGGACGCGCGGCTGCGTGGGCGTGTCGAGGACGCGCCCGATCCAGCGGATGCTGAGCGCCACCAGCTCGGGATCGTGCTGGACCGAGCGGTGATGGCCGCCCGGCACGGTGATCAGCCGGCTCTGGGGTGAGCGGAGCTGCCGCGCGAGCTCACGGGAGTGCTCGACGGGGACCTGCTCGTCCCCCTCGGCGTGCAGCAGCAGCACGGGTGTGTCGGTTGAGGCGACCACGGTGTCGAGCTCGTGCGCGGAGAAGAACCGGTCGAGCGCGGCGGCGTCGGCCTTGAACGCGAACGCCTGCGACGCGAGTCCTCGTCGCAGCCCCTCGGCGCTCGCCGGACAGATCGCGACCGCCCCCCGGGCACGCACGCGCGGCGCGGACAGAATCGCCAGATAGCCCCCCATACTCGATCCGCGCAGCGCGATCGCGGCTTCCGGGCCGCCGATGGCGGCCCGCAGCACCGCCGCGATCGCCTCCACGTCATCGAGCGCCCGCCCGTCCATGGCGCCCCCGCTCGCGCCGTGACCGCGCTGGTCGAAGGCGAGCGCCGCCAGGCCGGCGGCGAGCACCTCGCGCGCGAAGTCGTGGTGGTTCTCCTTGCACGAGCCGGCGCCGTGCAGGATCACGACCCCGCCGGGGACCGGCGGTGAGGCCCGCTCCGGGACCCACAGCGAGTAGGAGAGCCCCTGGTGCGTGCCGATCTCGGTCGGCATCACCGGGGTCACGGTTCGCATGCGTCGACGCATCCACCTGGCATGATCGCCGCAAATGACGGCGACCGCCTCCGATCTGCTGCGGGTGTTCCCCAGCGGGACCCGGGTCAACGAGCGCGGCCACCTCGAGATCGGCGGCTGCGACGCGCTCGAGCTGGCCGCGGAGTTCG
This sequence comes from uncultured Solirubrobacterales bacterium, assembly GCA_963826395.1. GTDB lineage: Bacteria > Actinomycetota > Thermoleophilia > Solirubrobacterales > Solirubrobacteraceae > Palsa-465. The sequence goes on from CAWGWP010000005.1 coordinate 482,907, forward strand.
GGTCGCCCGCGTACGTGGTGGCCGAGGATGACCTCCGCTCTCGCGCACGCGCGTTTGCCGACGCGCTCGCCGCGCGCCATTCCGAGAGCGACCTGCTGTTTGCCTCGAAGGCGTTCCCGTGCACCGCGGTGTACAGGGCGCTGGCCGAGGAGGGGCTTGCGTGCGACGTCGCATCCGGGGGCGAGCTGCACCTGGCGCTGAGGGCCGGGTTCGATCCGGCGCGCGTGTATCTCCACGGCAACGCCAAGTCGGTCGACGAGCTGAATCAGGCAATCGCTGCCGGGGTGGGCCACATCGTCCTCGACTCGTTCGACGACCTGGAGCGACTGGAGCGCGTCGCGGCTCAGCTGGGCAGGCGCCAGGAGGTGCTGATCCGCGTGACGCCGGATGTCTCGGGGCACACCCACCATGCGATCTCGACCGGTCAGGCCGACTCAAAGTTCGGCTTCTCGATCGAGCAGGCGCGCGAGGCGATCGCGCGGCTGGAGGACAGCCCGCGCCTGAAGCTCGTCGGGCTCCACTCCCACATCGGCTCCCAGCTGTTGGGGCTCGAGCCGTTCGGTGCCGCGATCGAGGCGATCGCCGGCCTCGGGGAGTTCCCCGTCTATAACCTCGGCGGCGGGCTCGGCGTCGCCTACGCCGCAGAGCAGCAAGCGCCGAGCGTGACGGAGTATGTGCAGGCGATCGTCGATGCGGCGCACCGCTGGCTGGGGACGGACAAGCGCCTGCTGCTCGAGCCGGGACGTGCGCTGGTCGCTAACTCGACCGTCACGCTCTACACCGTGCAGACTGTCAAGCGCAACGTCTCGACGTGGGTCGCCGTCGACGGCGGGATGTCCGACAACCTGCGGCCGATGCTCTACGGCGCGCCCTACGAGGTGCTGATCGCCGACCGCCCGCTGGCGCCCCGCACCGAGCGCTGCCACCTGGTCGGCAAGCACTGCGAGTCGGGCGACGTGCTCGTGCGGGACGTGGCGCTCCCCGACCCCGCCGCCGGCGACGTGGTCGTGACGCCGGTCACGGGCGCCTACGGTTACGCGCTCGCCAACAATTACAACAGCGTCCCTCGGCCGCCGGTGATCTTCTGCCGCCGGGGGACGGCGCGGGCGGTGGTTCGGCGTGAGACCTACGACGACCTCGCGGCGCGTGACCTCGACTGACGGCCCCGCGTGACCGGAGCCGATCGCGCATTCCGCGTCGGCCTCCTGGGCCACGGCACCGTGGGCTCGGCGTTCGCCCGTCTGCTGCCCGAACACGCGGACCGGATCGAGCTGATGACGGGCTACCGGCCGGAGCTGTCGGGGGTGCTCACCAGCCGAAGTGGCTCGTTCGAGGAGCTGCTCGAGCGCTCGGACCTGATCGTCGAGCTGATGGGAGGAATCGAGCCGGCGCGCGACTACGTGCTGCGGGCGATCGCGGCGGGTCGCCACGTGGTGACCGCCAATAAGCAGCTGCTCTCCCAGTACGGCGAGGAGCTGTGGGACGCGGCACGCGAGGGCGGCGTGCAGCTGCGCTTCGAGGGCGCGGTCGCCGGGGTGGTGCCGGTGATCCGGGTGCTCCAGGAATCCCTGGCGGGGGCCCGTATCGACCGGGTCCACGGGATCGTCAACGGGACCACCAACTTCATCCTCACCGAGATGGCGCGGACGGGGATGACCTTTGAGGAGGCACTCGCCGAGGCGCAACGGCTCGGCTACGCCGAAGCCGACCCCGCCGAGGACGTCGATGGGCGCGACGCCGCGGCCAAGATGGCGATCCTCGCCAGGCTTGCGTTCGACACCCCGGTGCACCTGGACCAGGTGCGTTACGAGGGGATCGAGGCGATCCAGCCCGACGACCTGGAGTACGCGCGCGAGCTGGGGCTACAGCTGAAGCTGATCGGGACGGCCGAGCGGATCGGGGAGGGGCTCTCGGTTCGTGTGCATCCGGCGTTCCTGTATCCGGGTCACCCGCTCGCGGCGATCAGCGGCCCGTTCAACGCGGTCACCGTGGAGTCGGACGCGATCACCGAGATCACGATGTCCGGTCCCGGCGCCGGCGGCCCGCAGACCGCGAGCGCGGTGCTGGGCGACGTGATCAGCGCGATGATCCCGCCCGCCTCCACGCCGCCCACGAGCCAGCAGCTGGAGATCGTGGAGGACGTAGTGTCGGCGTTCTATCTGCACCTCGAGGTGGCCGATGAGCCGGGGGTACTGGCGCGGGTCGCGCAGGTGCTCGCCGACGACGGTGTGTCGGTGAAGTCGGTCGTGCAGAAGGGCCTCGGTGACCAGGCCCGGCTCGTGATGGTGTTGCACCCCGTGCTCGAGTCGCGCTTTGATGCGGCGACCCGCGAGCTCGCCCGGCTCGAGGTGCTGCGGGCGCGGCCGCGGGCGATCCGCGTGCTCGAGGAGGAGTTCGGCTAGCGGGGGCGGCGCCGGCCGGCGTCAGCTGATCGTCACCCGCGTCCCCACGGGCAGCAGCGGCCACAGCCGGCTGATGTCGGAGTTCCTCGTCCTCGGGATGACGAAAAATGTCGCCGGCGGACTTACGTTGGGATGCCGCGGGCCGAGCCTGCGGGCGCTGCGACCGCCGCGCGACGGCGGCGCCGCGCCGGTTCGCGTCAAGTTTGCTGCCGTAGTTGCGCCTGCGTCAACTTCGCCAGCAAAGTTCCCGGGTCATCGGCGTTGCGTCCTTCCGCGTTAAGTCCGCGGGAAAAATGTCGACCGCGGACTTACCTTGGGAGGTCCGCGAGGCGGTGTGGGAGATAACAACCGCATGGCGGACAAAATCTCCCACGACCCCCAGGGCGATGGGCCCCGAAGCGCCCGTGGCCGGTGTCTTCCGTCGGAACTCAAGTCCGCGAACAATCTCCGCGCGGAGGTGGTCCTGGGGTATTTCTTTCGTTCAGCGAAAGTTATCTCCCTCAACCCCTCTGGAAAAGCTGCGATCTCCTGCTCTCCGTCCGAGCCTGGATAGGATGCGCCGCCGTGCGCGCGATCCAGATCGTCGAGCTGAGCGGGCCCGATCAGGCGCTGAAGCAGATCGACCTGCCCGAGCCTGAGCCCTCGCACATGCTCACCCCCGGCAGCGGCGTGCTCGTCGATGTACACGTCGCCGGCGTCTCCTTCCCCGAGGTGCTCCAGACCCGAGGCGAATACCAGATGAAGCCCCCGCTTCCATTCGTGCCGGGGAGCGAGGTCGGCGGCGTCGTCAGGTCGGCGCCCGACGGCGCCGCCGTCGCGCCGGGCGACCGGGTCGCCGCGCTCTGCATGCTCGGGGGGTTTGCCGAGGTGGCCGTCGCTCCGGCGTTCCTGACTTTCAAGCTCCCCGACGAGCTCGACTTCGCCCAGGGCGCAGCGCTCGTCCTCAACTACCACACCGCGTACTTCGCGCTGAAGCTCCGCGGCCGGCTGGCGGAGGGGGAGACGGTGCTCGTCCACGGAGCCGCCGGCGGCGTCGGCACCGCCGCGCTCCAGGTCGCAAAGGGGCTCGGTGCGCGGACGTTCGCGGTCGTCTCGAGCGTTGAGAAGGAGGAGGTGGCGCGCGCCGCGGGCGCCGACGAGGTGCTGCGAGCCGACGGTCCGTGGAAGGACCAGGCCAGGGAGCTCTCGGACGGGGGCGTCGACGTGGTGCTCGACCCGGTCGGGGGCGATCGCTTCACCGACAGCCTCAGGTCGCTGGGCGAGGGCGGGCGCGCGGTGGTGGTCGGCTTCACCGGCGGCTCGATTCCGGAGGTTCGCGTCAACCGGCTGCTGCTGAGCAACCTCGAGGTGATCGGCGCCGGCTGGGGCGCCTACGTGATGTCCAAGCCGGAGCTGTGCCGGCAGATCGGCGCGGAGATCGCGCGACTGATCGAGCGCGGCTTCGTGCGGCCGGTCGTCGGGGCACGGTTCCCGCTTGAGCGCGCCGCCGAAGCGCTCAAGCTGATCGACGAGCGCGGGGCCACCGGCAAGGTCGTCTTAGACGTCGCCTGACCCCTCGGGCCCTGACCCGTCGGCGCTGGAGTCGAACGGGTGGGGCGCGCCCTGCGCTCCGAGCATGAAGTGGACCTGCTCCTCCACGACGCCCGCGTCGAGCAGCTTGTCGTCGAGCAGGGCCGCGAGCGACTCATCCACGAACACGCGCGCGCCGGCCTCGTCGATCACCTGATCGGTCTCCGCCGGACCGCCGGTAACCGTGACCTCCAGCTGCGCGGCGGAGCCCGGATCCTCTCCCTCCGGAGGCGCGATTCTGATGCCGGCGCCGTCGGGAATCTCCGATGAGCTGAGGATGCCTTCGATCGCCGTCGAGGCGTTGTCTGTCAGGGCGAGCATGGGCCTTCCTTCCACGTTGGGAGCAAGCAGGGTGGGTACCCCCTCGCGAGGCTCGGAAAACAGTGTCTCTGACATGCTGCCGCCGATGTCCGGGATCATCGAGCGGTATCGCGACCGGCTTCCCTTCGGCCCGGATGACCCGGTGGTGTCACTCGCGGAAGGCTCTACCCCGCTTGTGCCCGCGCCGCGCCTATCAGCGCGCGCCGGCGCCGAGGTATGGCTGAAGCTCGAAGGAGCCAACCCGACCGGCTCGTTCAAGGACCGGGGGATGACGTGCGCGGTCTCGGCGGCGGTCCGCGAGGGAGCTGAGGCGATCGTCTGCGCGTCGACCGGGAACACCGCCGCGTCGGCCGCCGCGTACGCGGCGCGCGCCGGGCTGCGCGGCGCGGTGATCGTCCCCGAGGGCAAGATCGCCGCGGGCAAGCTCGCCCAGGCGCTGATGCACGGGTCTCGCGTGATCGCGCTGCGGGGCAACTTCGACGACGCGCTGAAGCTGGTCCGCGAGCTGACCGCGCGGCACCCGATCTCGCTCGTGAACTCCGTGAACGAGTTCCGGCTCGAGGGGCAGAAGACGGGCGCGTTCGAGCTCGTCGACGAGCTCGGCAACGAGATCGATGCGGTGTGCTTGCCGGTCGGCAATGCGGGCAACATCACGGCCTACTGGCGCGGCTTCGAGGAGGCCGGGTGCCGCCCGCGGATGCTCGGGTTCCAGGCGGCCGGCGCCGCGCCGCTGGTGCTCGGCAAGCCGGTCGAGCACCCGGAGACGATCGCCAGCGCGATCCGGATCGGCAACCCCGCGCGCTGGGAGGACGCGATGCGCGCGATGACCGCGTCCGGCGGCAAGATCGGCGCCGTGACCGACGCCGAGATTCTCGCTGCGTATCGTTTCCTCGCCGCGAGCGAAGGGGTCTTCTGCGAGCCGGCGTCGGCCGCCGGCGTGGCTGGGCTCCTGACCCACGGCGCCGGCGACGCGCGCCGAGTGGTGTGCGTGCTCACCGGCCACGGCCTCAAGGACCCGCAGGTCGCGCTGGAGAGCGCCGGCAAGGTCGTTCCGTGCGACCCGGAGCTCGGTGCGGTCGAGCGGGCGGTGCTGGGTTGAGCCTCCAGCGCCGACGCCTCGTTCGCGTGCCTGCCTCGTCGGCAAATCTGGGACCGGGGTTCGACGTGCTGGCCGCGGCGCTGTCGCTGCAGCTCGAGGTCGAGGTGCGGGAGACCGGGAGCTTCGCCGTGCATACCGAGCTGGAGGTCCCTCGAGACCGCACGAACCTCGTCGTCCGCGGTTTCGAGCGGCTGCACCCGGCCGACTCGTTCGAGTTCACGATCTCGTCGGAGATCCCGTTGAGCGGCGGCCTCGGGTCGAGCGCCGCCGCGATCGTCGCCGGCCTGCTGGCCGCCGACCACGTGTTCGAGCTCGACGCCGACATCCTGGCGCTGGCGGCCGAGCTCGAGGGGCATCCGGACAACGTCGGGGCGGCGCTCGAGGGCGGGTTTGTCGTGTGTGATGGAACCCGCGTGCATCGGTTCGAGCCGCCCATGGGGCTCGAGGCCGTGCTCGTCGTCCCGTCGCAGGCGGTCGCGACGCAGGCCGCGCGTGCCGCGCTTCCCGAGTCTGTGCCGCTCGCCGATGCGATCTACAACGTCTCCCACGCCGCGACGCTGATCCTCGGGCTGGCCCAGGGCGATCTCGAGCTGATCGCCGCCGGCCTGCGCGATCGTCTTCACCAGCCCTACCGCGCGCACCTCTATCCGCGCTCGGCGGAGCTCGTCGAGCGAGCGCCGGCGCTCGGAGCGCTGGGGGCCACGATCTCGGGGGCGGGTCCGAGCATCCTCGTCTGGTGCCAGTACGAGCAGACCGGACCGGTGGCCGCGGCGCTCGAGCGCGAGGCGGAGGGCTGGGCGACCGTGCTGCGCGCGCCGTTCGAGCCGCACGGGGCGGACGTCAGGGGGTTGTAGGGGCTGCGCGCTCCGCCAGCCGAGCGCGCAGCCACTCCGCGTGCTGCTCCTGGATCTCGCGACCGATCCGCGTGAACTCGATGAACAGCTCGAGCTGCTCCTCCGAGTAGGACGCGAACGCCTTGGCCGCCAGCTCGGCCAGCGGCCACATGAACTCGTAGATCAGCGCACGCGTCTCGGGCGTGAGCTCCACCAGGACCCGTCGCCGGTCGGCCGGATCGGCGAGGCGCTGGGCCAGTCCGGCGCGCTCGAGCCTATCGATCACGGCGGTGACGGCCCCGGTGCTGAGACCGCTTTCGCGCGCCAGGTCGCCCGCGCTCATGCTCCCGTGCTGATCCAGGATGTCGACGCACTTGTGTGACGCGTGGGCTAGGCGCTGGCGGGAGCGAACGACCCCGCCAGCGCGGCGAGCCGCCGGCGGGGCGGCTCGATCCCGAGACGCCGCAGCAGCTCGTCGGCGAGGTTCAGGTAGTCGGTCGCCAGATCCGGGCGGTAGTCGAGGATCGACTGGGCACGCTCGGCCGACTCGGCGTAGGCGATCGAGGCCCTGATCGTCATATCGAACAGCTTCTCGCCGAAATGCTCGCGGAGCGAGTCGAACGCCTCACGCGAGTGGCGCGTGCGCATGTCGGCGATGTTCAGCACCACCCCGAGCCAGACGAGACCCGGATTGAGGTTGTCGCGCGCGAGTTCGATCACCTCGAGTGCCTGCTCGACGCCTTGCAGCGCGAAGTACTGAGCCTCCGCTGACAGCAGCGCGTAGTCCGAGGCGACCAGCGCATTGACCGTCAGGAGTCCCAGCGACGGCGGACAGTCGATCATGATCAGGTCGAAGTCGTCTTTGACGTCGTCGAGCGCCCGCTTGAGCGCGAGCTCACGCCCGAGCTTGCCGCCGAGGATCAGCTCCGCCTCAGCCAGCCCGAGGTTCGCTGGGACGATCCCGTCGTGGACCGCCTCGGGCATCCGGGCGCGGCCCGCGAGCACATCGCCGATCGTGGGGGAGGCCTCGGGATCGACGTCGAGGTAGTCGGACAGGTTGCCCTGCGGGTCGAGATCGACGGCCAGCACACGCAGGTCGATCCGGCGAAAGACGTCGGTCAACGTGCGAACTGCGGTGGTCTTGCCGGTACCCCCCTTCTGCGAGAGAACCGCGATCGTCGCCGCCATGGGGCGACTATAGGCCAGCGGCGGCGCCGCCGATCAGCATCCGCCGCCGGCCCCGCAGGTCAGGCGGTGCCCGACTCGGTCGCCTGCCGGTAGCGCACGCCCGAGATAGCCGGAAGGTCCAGGAAGAACAACCGGTGGCGACCGATGACGATCTCGTCGCCGTCGGCAAGCGCGCTCCACTCGACCCGCTCGCCGTTAACGAACACCCCGTTGAGACTGCGGTCGTCGAGCACCCGCAGGCCATCGGGCTGGCGCACGATCAGGGCGTGACGACGCGACACGGTCGGATCGTCGAAGCGAATGTCGGCGGCCAGGCTGCGACCGATCCGAGTCCACTCGCGCTGAAGCGCGTACGCGACGACGTCGCGGTCATCGGTTCGGTAGGCAAGGTATTGGCCCGGGTCGGTGAGGCCGTCGCGCACCTCATCGAGCCAGGCGCTGTCCTCGTTCTCCGGGCTGATGTCGACGATGCTCGTCTGCGCGGTTGTGAACAGCGACGCGCGAACGAACTCGGTCCCGCCGCAGTTGGGGCAGGTCGGAAGCTCATCGACTGCGTCCAGCGACACGGGGTAGTCGCAGTCCGTGCATCTAAACGTTCCGGTCCCCGCTACGTTGCCCGACGTCCAAGCTTTCATGGGGCGCGAATCTCCTTGCTACGGGCTGCAGACAGACCTACGGGTGATCCTCGGTTGGCTACGGGTGATCCTCGGTTGGAGCATCATAGCCGCGCCGCATAAATCTGAAAACAACTTTTCGGTAATGATTACAAATGATTTTGAAGGTCCGATTTAAGCTCCTTTTGCTGGGGGAACGTGCTCGTACCGGCTACTGGACGAAGGACCAGTTTCTAGTCCTTTTGGCCGATGCGCGGGCGGGGCGGGAGGATGCCCCGGAGCGCCGCCGAAATACCCCTGCTATGGACATTCTTTTCGACGGCTCGGGCGACGACGGCATCGCGTGTGAGATGGCTGAGCTCGAGCTCGCGCTGCTCCGGCGCGGCGTCGATCAACGGGCCGCCGGGCGCGAATGCTGCTCGCGCTGCGGCCGCACGCCGCTGCTCGGTGAGCGGGTGTACACGCTCGATGAGGGCGGCACGTGGGTGTGCGAACTGTGCCGCGCGGTCGGCGGCGGGCAGGCGCTCGGCTCACGGGTGGTCCACGGCCCTGCCTTCGGGCACTCGATCCGGATCGTCGACCAACGCGCTGCGTAACCGGCGGCGGCGGCCGACGGCGCACGCGGGGACCCGTCCATAGAATCCATGCGCGTGGACCCGTTCACCGTTACGACGACGATCGCCAAGCCCCGCGAGGACGTGTTCGAGTACCTCGCGGACATCGCCAACCACGCCGAGTTCTCGGATCACTACCTGGTCGAATGGCACCTGCTGCGTGAGGACTCCTACGGCGCCGGCGCCGGTGCTCGCTTCCGGGCCAAGGCTCCGCTCAGCCGGTTCTCATGGGCCGACGTGACGCTGACCGAGGTAAGCCCGCCGTACCGGATCGTCGAGAAGGGGCGCGGCGGCAAGTACAACCGGGTCCGGATGCTCGGCACCTACACGCTGTCCCCGGGGGCGTCCGGTACCACCGTGGTGGAGTTCACATTCGAGACCCTGCCGCCGCTGCTCTCAGACAAGCTGATGGAGACCTTCGGGGGTGGGGCCTGGACCCGGCGGAAGATCGCCAAGGCGATGCGCCGGCTGCGCTCGATCCTCGAGGAGGGGCGCGACCGCGGCCGCAGGCCAACGGTCGCGGGACGCTAACGATCAGCGGCAGCTGGTTGATTTACACTTTCGCGCCCGTGAGCGCTCGTGTTGTCGCCCGCCGCCGCCTTCTTACCCTGACCTGCGCCGCGGCCCTGTCCGTGGGGCTGGCGGCCTGCGGCAAGTCGAACCACCCGGCGACCGCCGAGAACGACGGCGTGTATGTCGAGGCCGGGCCGATCACCTACCAGCTCCAGGTGTCGCGTGAGCTCAATCAATACGCCGTCGAGGACAAGCAGTACCTTGCAGGGCTGACTCCCGCCGAGAGCTTGGTGACCCCAACTCAGTTTTGGTACATGGTCTCGCTCTGGGCCAAGAACCAGACCAACCATCCGGCGGTGACGAGCGACAACTTCACGATCGTCGACACCCAGGGCAACCGCTACTACCCGGTGGCGGTCAGCCCTTCGCTCAACCCGTATGTGTGGACGGCCCAGTCGCTGGCTCCGGGCGCGATCGAGCCCGGTCCCGACACCGCCGCGAGCTTCGGCCCGACCCAGGGCGGGTTGCTGCTGTTCAAGCTGAACACCACCGTCTATGACAACCGCCCGCTGACGCTCCTGATCCGGGGACAAACCGGCAAGGTGTGGGGCACGATCTCCCTCGACCTCTGAGGCGGAGGGCCGCGGGCGAGGAGCGGGCTCAGCCGGACTGAAGCGCCGCGGCGAGCACCTGGCGCACGGCGGGTGCAGCGGTCGCGCCCCCCGCGCCCTGATTCGGAAACATCGCCCCGGCGACGATCCGGGGATGGCCCACCGGCGCGTAGCCGACGAACCAGGCGTCGGTCTCCTTGGCGGTGTTGGTGCTCGAGTTGCTGGGGTTCGTGGTGGCGGTGTTCGCGAGCTCTGCGGTGCCTGTCTTGCCGGCGACCTGGACGCCCGGAATCGCGGCCGCGGTGCCGGTCCCGAAGCTCACCACGGCAATCATCATTCGCTGCACGAGCTTCGCGATCGCGCTGCTCGTGACCGGGACGAACGTGGGCGGCTGACCGTCGAGCAATGTCGGGATCGGCCGCTGGCCGACCATCGCGATCGTCGCCGCGACGTCGGTCATCTCGAGCGCGCTGGCGAGCACCCTGCCCTGACCGATCGCTGACGAGCCCACCGCCAGGCTGTCGCCGATCGACCCGGCCGAGGGAATCTCGCTCTCTGCAGCACCGGCGATCGTGGGTGACTGGTTGAAGCCGAAGCGCTCGGCCATCGACACCAGCCGCTGCGCCCCGAGCTTGACCCCCAACGGCGCGAACACGGAGTTGCAGGAGACCGCGAACGCGTTCAGGAACGTCCCGCCGCACGCCTCGCCGTTCGCATTCTGGAGCGTGTAGCCCTCGATCGTCGCGCTGGTCGAGATCGGGAAGACATCGCCGAGCTTCACGATCCCCGCCTGCAGCGCCGCGGTGGAGGTGATGATCTTCATCGTCGAGCCGGGGGGCTGAAGCGCCGAGAAGGCGACCCCGGCGAGCGCCAGCAGCTGCCCGTTGCGGGGGTCCATCGCGACGATTCCGCCGTAACGCCCGCCGAGCGCGCTGATCGCTGCCGACTCGATCGCCGGATCGATCGTCGTCCTGACGGTCGTCCCGGGGACGGGAGCAGCGGCCGCCAGCAGCCGCTTTCCGGCGAGCAGGGTGGCCCCCGGAGTCCCCGCCAGCTGGCGCTCGAAGACCCGCTCGAGCCCGTCCTGGCCGACCTTCGCCTTCGGCGGATAGCCCTCGGCCTCGTACGTTGTGGCCTCGTCGGCCGGGATCGGACCGAGCACCCCCACGATCTCCCCGGCGACGCCAGGAATCGGCGAGGTGCGCCCGGGGCCCTCCGCCAGCGGGGTTCCGTCGCGCGCCAGCAGCGTCGCCCGCGGAGGCAGCTGAGCTAGCCGCGTGAGCCGTTCGCGGGGCCGCAGCCCGGGGAACAGCAGCGTCCCTGAGAAGCGGACGTTGGGCCCGGCGCTCGACTGGACGAGCGGGACCAGCAGGGTCTCGCGGAGCGTCCCGAAGAGGCGCGTGCGCGCCCGCACGGTGACCGCGATCACGTCGCCGCGCGGGTTGCCGACGCGGACCGGGACGAGGGACATCAAGGTGCCGATCCGGGCGTCCGCCTGATACTCGGCGGCGAACCGCGCCTCGTTCAGCCGCTGCCGCGAGCCCCGATCGAGCAGCGAGTACATGCGGGCGTAGTTGTTGCGCGACCAGGCACCGACGTAGTCGCTGACAAGCTGGCGCTCCGCGCGGCCCGACGCACTGGCGACCAGCAGCCCGGCGACGAACGCGCCGAGCGCGACCACGATCAACGGCGCCCGCCTGCGCCACATCCGCCTGCGACGCAAGCCGTGCGGCCCGTGCCGCGGACCCCCTCTATGGAGCTTGGCCAACCCCACTCACGGGGAACGGTAGAAGATGTGGTGGCGGGTGTGGACGGCCTAACCTCCTCCGGGTGACCGCGGTCGACTGGGTGATCGTCGCCTTCTGCGCGCTCCTTGCCCTCTACGGCTACGCGCAGGGATTCATCGTCGGCGTCCTGTCGCTGATCGGCTTCGGCGTCGGCGCTTTCATCGGCACGCGGATCGGCCCGCTCGTCTTACCCGGTGGGTCGCATTCCCAGTACGCGCCGCTGTTCGGGCTCCTGGGCGCGCTGCTGGCGGGGGGAGTTCTCGCGAGCGGACTGGAGGGAATCGGCCTTCACGCGCGCGCCGCGCTGCGGTTGCCCGGGCTGCGCACCGCCGACGGACTGCTCGGCGGGGCGCTGACCGCATGCGTGGGGCTCGGGATCGTGTGGATCCTCGGCGCGGTGGCGCTCGACTCGGCTGGGTCGTCGACGTTGCGCTCAGACATCGAGCGCTCCGCGATCCTGCGTGAGCTCAACCAGCTGCTCCCGCCATCGGGACCGATCCTGAACGCGCTGGCGCGGGTCGACCCGCTGCCGTCGGTCACCGGGCCGGCCGCGCTGGTCCCGCCGCCGCCACCAGGAATCGCCACAGCGCCTGGGGTCCGGGCCGCGGAATCGAGCGTCCTACGGGTGCTCGGCACGGCCTGCGGGCTGGGGATCGAGGGCAGCGGCTGGGTGGCCGCGCCCGGCCTGGTGGTGACCAACGCCCACGTCGTGGCCGGCGAGACCGACACGACCGTGGAGGTGGATGGCAATCCTCCGCAGCTTCCGACCTCGCTCGTCGATTTCGATCCTCACGACGACATCGCGGTGCTGCGCGTCGGCGGTCTCGGCGAGCGGCCGCTGCCGCTGGCCCCGAGCCCGGCGTCCGGCACGCCCGCCGGAATCATCGGCTACCCCCTCGACGGGCCGCTCAACGTCGAGCCGGGCCGGATCGGCCAGACCGTCGTCGCAACCACCCAGGACGCCTACGGCAACGGGCCGGTGATGCGGAGCATCGAGGCCCTGCGCGGGCTGGTACGACCCGGCAACTCGGGTGGTCCGCTCGTGGACGCCGCGGGGCTGGTGTTGGGCACCGTGTTCGCGGCCATCGCGGGGAGCTCGGGTAGCTCAAACGGCGACGGTCTGGCGGTCCCGAATGCGCTGGTGCGCACCCAGCTGGCGAACGCCGAGAGACGCACTGGCCCGGTCAGCTCAGGTCCGTGCGCCGGCTAGGGCGGAGGACCCGGTCCGTGCGCCGGCTAGGGCGGAGGACCCACTGTGCGTCGCGCCCCCGATGCACAGCGAGTCGACCAAGCCTTCCAGAAGGCACCGTGGGCGGGCGGTGTCTGCGAACCGCCCGCCCTTAACCGGTGCTATGCCCCCGGGCGCCCGTAGGCGTCAATTGGGCCACCGACATCCTCGGCCATTTGAAACACCACCTCCGGCTCAAGCGCCCCCAAGAGCTGTGGGTGATGGTGTGCGAGGTGCCGTTCGACCGCATCGAAGAGCTCGGCGTCCGAATAGCCCGCGAGTTGCGCCCCGCACTCGCATTGGGCGATCCGGCGCTGGCCTTCGCTGATCGCTGTCATCTGTCCTGATCCTTGCGTTCGAGCGGTACCACGCTGCGCCCCGCCGATTTTGTCGATGGGAGTTCCCGATCCACGACGAGCAAGATGCCTGGGACGCGTTGGCGATACGTTTCCATAACGTTGCCGTGGCCGCGCGAGCTGGTGAGAGCACGAGGGTTCAGCTGTGCGGGCGCCTCTCCGTCGAGGTTGGGGGTGTCCAGCTAGCCGAGCGGCTGCGTGGCCGCCAGGCCCGGCTGCTGCTCGCGTACATGCTGCTCAATCGCTCACGCCACGTCGGCCGTGAGGAGCTGATCGGGGCGGTGTGGCCCGAGCGTGCTCCGGTATCCCAGGACGCAGCGCTGCGCACGCTGCTCTCGCGCCTGCGCTCCGCCGTCGGCGCCTCGGCGCTGGCGGGCCGCGAGGAGCTGATCCTGGCGCTCCCCGAGCCCGTGTGGGTCGACTTCGAGGCGGCCGGCGCGGAGCTCCAGCGTGCGGTCCAGGCGCTCGAGCAGGGCGACGCCCGCAGCGCTTGGGCGCTCGCGCAGGTCCCGCTCAACATCGCCAGCCGTGGGCTGCTTCCCGGGGCGCAGGCCGGCTGGCTCGAATCACACCGCCGTGAGCTCGACGACGTCCGCCTGCAGGCGCTCGAGGTGGTGGGCCGGGCGGGCCTGCGGATGGGCGGGGCGCAGCTGAGCTCGGTCGAGCGCGCGGCGCGCGCGCTGATCGACTCGGAGCCATACCGCGAGTCCGGCTACGTGCTGCTGATGGATGCGCTCGCGGCCCGCGGCAACGTCGCCGAGGGGATGCGCGTGTTCGAGCGGTTGCGGACCCTGCTCAGGGACGAGCTCGGCACAGCCCCCTCGCGCGACGCGATCTCGGCCTACGAGCGCCTGCTGCGTCCTGGGAGCACGCCGGCGACTCTCGAACCGCAGAGCGAGGTATCGACCTCGATCGACCTGCCCGCCGAGCTACGGGCGCGTGCGGAGGCGCCGCTGGTCGGACGCCAGCGCGAGCTCTCCGAGCTTGCCCGCGTCTGGGATATCGCCCGCAATGGCCGGGGAGGGTCATCGTCAAGCCGCGTGCACCGAGGCGGACGGATCATGATCTTGAGCGGCGACGCCGGGATCGGGAAGACCAGCCTCGCCGCCGAGCTTGCCCGCCGCGCCCACGACGACGGCGGCGTAGTGCTCGCCGGCAGCGCGCCAGAGGAGGCGCTGGCGCCCTACCAGCCGTTTCTGGAGGCGCTGCGACACTACTTCGCGACCGCCCCCGAAGTCGAGCTCCGCGCCGCAGTGAGCGAGTACGGGCCGGAGCTGGCCCGGCTCGTGCCTGAGCTCCGCCGCCGAGTCCCAGACCTCCCCGCGGCACCGCCGGCAGAGCCCGAGAGCGAGCGCTACCGCCTGTTCGAGTCGGTGGTGGGGCTGCTGACGGTGATCTCCGCGAGCGCGCCGATCCTGCTGGTCCTGGACGACCTGCACTGGGCCGACCGCCCCACGCTTCTGCTGCTCCGTCATCTGGCGCGTGCCCCGGAGCCCGCCCGCCTCCTGATCCTGGTCGCTTACCGAGCCGAGGCGACCGGCGACGGCCTCGCCGATGCGGTCGCCGACCTGCGGCGAGAGGGGCTGATCACCCAGCTCGACGTCGGCGGGCTGAGCGAACGTGAGACCGCGGAGCTGGTCCGGATCCGAACCGGCGACGCGCCGTCGCATGCGTTCGCCCGCGAGCTGCACGCTGAGACCGAGGGCAATCCGTTCTTCATCGAGGAGATCGTTCGCAACCTCGCGCAGGCGGGGGTCCGCGCGGGGGCTGCCACCGGCTCTGAGCTCCAGCGCTTCGGTCTCCCCGAAGGCGTCAAGGAAATGCTCGCGAGGCGCCTGGCACGGCTCGATCCGAAGACCGTCGAATGGCTACGGGTGGCCGCGGTGATCGGCCGTGAGTTCGATGCCGCGCTGCTGGAGCAGCTGGTCGCGTTCGACGAGGAGCAGTTCCTGGCGGCGCTCGAGGAGGCGCTGGCGGCCGGGCTGCTGCTCGAGTCCACCGCCCTGCCCGGCCGCTACAGCTTTTCCCACGCACTCATCCGCGAGGCGCTGTACGAGGGCATGTCGTCGCACCGACGCGCCCGGATCCATCTCCGCGTCGGCGAGGCGCTGGAGGCGGCCGGGGAAGGATCGGCGCGGGTGCTCGCGCACCACTTCACCCGGGCTGCGGATCCGGCCAACGCGGAGAAGGCGATCACCTATGCCGCGCGCGCCGGCGCGGAGGCGGTGGAGATCCTCGCCCACGAGGAGGCTGCCGAGCACTACTCGCGGGCGCTCGACGTGCTCACCCGGTTCGCACCGGACGCCGACGAGCGTCGCTGCGAGCTGCTGCTCCAGGTCGGTGAGGCGAGGGTGCGCTCGGGGGAGGGGGAGCTGGCGCGCGCGGCGTTCCTCGACGCGGCGGCAATCGCCGAGCGGCGCGGTGACAGCGCGAGCATGGCCCGCGCCGCGGTCGGTGCCTCTCGCCGCTACGTCCAGCAGCCCGGCGTCGTCGACGCCGAGCTGATCGACCTGCTCGAGCGCGCGCTCCAGCTGACCGAGGGTCATGTCACGCTCGACCGGGTTCGGTTGCTGGCGCGGATGTGCGGGGCGGTCTATTACTCCCCTCAGCGCGAGCGCATGGCGGAGCTCAGCGACGAGGCGAGCGCGATCGCCGCGCAGCTGGGGGATCCCGAAGCAGCCGCCCACGCGCGGGCGGCGCGCCGGCGCGCGCTGTGGGACGCGGCGCACCTGCAGGAGCGGCTCTCGACCTCGACCGAGATGCTGACCCTGGCGCGGCGGGCGGGCAGCCTGGAGCTTCAGCTCCAGGCACACGCGTGGCTCGTACTCGACCTGCTCGAGCGCGGCGATCGCGACGCGGTCGACGCCCAGATCTCGGCGTTCAGCGAGGGCGCCGAACAGCTCCGCCAGCCCCTGTACCTCTGGCAGGCGGGGGTATGGCGGGCGATGCGGGCGCTGATGGAGGGCGAGCTCGAGCTGACTGAGGAGCTCGCGGCCGAGGCGCTGGCGGCCGGGGCGCCGGCCGAGGGCATAACCGCGGCCCAGTACTACGCGATCCAGCTGCTGGCGGTCAGGCGCGAGCAGGCGCGGATCGGCGAGCTCGAGCCCGCGGCCAGGCAGATGGTCGCGAGCAACCCGGCGCGGCCGGCGTGGCGCGCCGCGCTTGCGACGACGCTCTCGGAGAGCGGTCAGCTCGACGGCGCCCGCGCCGAGCTGGACCAGCTGGCGGCGCAGAACTTCCGCGACGTCCCCCAGGATGGAGACTGGATCACGACGATCACGCTGCTCTGCGACCTCTGCGCCGCGCTCGGCGATGGGCGGCGAGCCGCGCTCCTCTACGACGTGCTGCTCCCCTACGCCGGACTCAACGTTGTCGCCGGAATCGCGGTCATCTGCCTGGGGTCGGCGGCGAGGTACCTCGGCAAGCTCGCGGCCGCGATCGGCCGCGAGGGCGAGGCGATCGAGCACTTCGAGCGCGCGCTCGAGGAGAACGGGCGGCTCAAAGCCCCCGTCCTGCTCGCCCATACGCAGCTGGACTTTGCGGCCGCGCTCGACGGCGGCGGGCGCGCCTCGCGGTTGATCGAAGAGGCCGCGGCGACGGCGGCGTCGCTGAGCCTACCGTGGGTGGCGGAGCGGGCCCGGCGCCTGCGGGCTGGGTGAGGCCACGCCTGCGGCCGGCGTACCGGCGACCTTTTGGGGGACGTTGCCCCGCGCGCTACCCTCCTGCGGCTCATGAGCAAGACATTGGTCATCGCCGAGAAGCCGTCCGTGGGGCGCGATCTCTCGAAGGTCCTCCGAGGCCCGTTCACAAAGGGCGAGGGGTTTCTCGAGGGTCCCGAGCATGTGATCACGTGGGCCGTGGGGCACCTGGTGCAACTCGCCGAGCCCGACGAGTACGACGACCGCTTCAAGAAATGGCGAATGGCGGACCTGCCGATCGTCCCCGAGCGCTTCAGGCTCGTGATTCGCGACGAACGCTCGAAGAAGCAGATGAACGCGATCAAGAGGCTGATCGCGCGCGCCGACATCGACTCGGTGGTCAACGCATGCGACGCGGGGCGCGAGGGCGAGCTGATCTTCGCCTACCTGTATGAGAAGTCGGGCTCGAAGAAGCCGGTCAGGCGGCTGTGGCTGAACTCGATGACCCAGACCGCGATCAAGGATGCTTTCGGTGAGCTGCGGCCCGGGGCGGACCTGGCCTCGCTCGAGGCCGCCGCCCGCTCGCGGTCCGAGGCCGACTGGATCGTCGGAATGAACGCCACCCGCGCGGCGACGATCAGACTGCGCTCGGCATTCGACGGCGCGGTTTCGCTGGGCCGGGTGCAGACACCCACGCTCGCGATCCTCGCCAGGCGCGAGCAGGAGATCCGCGAGTTCGTCCCGGAGCCCTACTGGATCGTGGACGCGAATTTCGACCCGGTCGCGGAGCCGAGCGGTCGGGCATACGAGGGTCGCTACCACGCCCGCGCCAATCCGCGGTTGAAGTCCGCGGAGGAAGCGGCCGCGGTGGTCGCCGCGTGCGAGGGCCAGACCGGCCAGATCACCAAGGTCGCGAAAAGCGAGCAGAGGCAGCGCCCGCCGCTCCTGTACGACCTCACCCGTCTTCAGAGCGACGCCAGCTCCCGCTATGGGTTCACGCTCCGGCGCACGCTGGCCGCGGCGCAGCGCCTCTATGAGGAGCACACGGCGCTGACCTATCCGCGGACCAACTCGCGCTACCTCCCCAGCGACATGATCGACGAGATCAAGCCGATCGCGCGGCTGGTGGGGGAGCGCGCCGAGTACGCCGAGGGGTCGCGCTACGTACTGGGGCTCGACGTGCTGCCGCTGGGGCGCGTGATCAACGACGAGCGAGTCACCGACCACCACGCGATCATCCCGACGCGCGCCGACCATCACCCGGTCGAGAAGATGTCCGAGGACGACAAGCGCATCTACGACCTGGTGGTGCGCCGCTTCCTCGCTGTCTTCCACCCCGAGGCGGTACTCGAGAACACGCGCGTGGAGACGACCGTCTCGGAGCACGTATTCCGCACCCGCGGCAAACGGATCCTCGTGCCCGGTTGGCGGGCGGTATACGGCGAGACCGCCGACGTCGAGGAGCGCGGCGAGGATGACGAGGGCCGCGAGCAGCAGCTGCCGCGGCTCGAGGAGGGCGAGGCGGCCGCGGTCAAGGAGGTCGCCTTCGAGCGGAAGGAGACCCAGCCACCGAGGCGTTACAGCGACGGCTCGCTGGTCACGATCATGGAGACCGCCGGCAAGCTGGTCGACGACGACGAGCTCCGCGAGGCGATGAAGGACTCGGGCATCGGGACGCCCGCAACGCGCGCCGCGATCATCGAGCGCCTGATCCAGGTCGGCTACGTGGAGCGCGACGGCCGCGCGCTCGTGGTGACCGAGAAGGGCATGAACGTGATCCGCCTGCTCGGCGAGCACGCGCTGACCTCGCCGGGGCTCACCGGCGAGTGGGAGGCGCGGCTGGCGAAGATCGAGACCGGCGAGGACTCCCGCGAGGCGTTCATGGGCGACATCGTCAAGTTCACCGAGAGCACGGTCGGTGAGCTCGACACGAAGCTCAAGGGCGTTCGGATCGAGCGCGCCAACCTCGGGCCGTGCCCGGTGTGCGGGCGCGACATCATCGAGAACCGCAAGGGCTACTCGTGCTGGTCACGCGATGATCCGGGGTGCGGCTTCGTGATCTGGAAGTCCAAGGCCGGCAAGCAGCTCCCGCTGTCGGTGGCTCGCGAGCTGATCAAGACGGGCCGCACTGAGAAGCCCGTGACCGGCTTCAAGGGCCGCTCGGGCCGGAGCTTTCGAGCACGGCTCGCGCTGCAGCAGAACGAAGACGGCAAGTGGCGCGTCGAGTTCGACGAACCGTGGGCGAAGGAGGGGGCAAAGCCGCCCGAGGCCGAGGAGCCCGAGGCCCCGCCGTCGACCGAGCACCCGGCCGCGGCATAGGCGGAGCAGGACGTTCAGCCGTGGTGAGCGCCGCGCGAGCGGAGCGGTCTCCCGGTAGCGAGGAGCGCCGCGAGCGAGGCCGGGGGCCGGAGGCGGTCGCTTGTCGTCGGGGCGGAGCGCCACCATAGGCAGATGCCGCTGACACTGGTGCTCGGACCCGCCAACTCGGCCAAGGCGGGAGAGGTGTTCGGCGCCTTCGGCGCCGCCGCCCACCGCGGGGCGCTGCTGGTCGTGCCGAACGCCGGCGACGCCGAGCACTACTCGCGGGAGCTGGCGGCGCGGGGCTCGGTGCTCGCGTCGGTGCTGACGTTCACCGGGCTGATCGATGAGATCGCGCGGCGCGCCGGGTACGGAGAGCGGCGGTTGACCACGCTGCAGCGCGAGCGCGTCGTGGAGCGCGCGGTCCGGCGTGCGCGGCTGGTTACGCTGGCGCGGTCGGCGGAGGCCCACGGCTTCGCTCCGGCGGTGCTGGAGTTCATCGCCGAGCTGGAGCGTTCGCTGGTCGACCCGGAGCGATTCGCGCAGGCGATCCGCCGGTGGGCCGCGGAGGATTCCCGGCGAGAACCGTACGCGCGGGACGTCTCGGCGCTGTATCTGGCCTACGCCCGCGAGCTCCAGCGGCTGGGCCGGGTCGACGGCGAGCTGTTTGCGTGGCGGGCGCTTGACGCGCTGCGGCTCGCTCCCGGGCGGTGGGGCGGCGAGCCGGTGTTCTTCTACGGGTTCGACGACCTGCACCCGCTTGAGCGCGACGCCGTCGAGACGCTGGCCCGCGTGGTGGGCGTCGATGTGATGGTGTCGCTCACCTACGAGGGGGGGCGGCCTGCGATGCAGGCGCGCGCGGAGGTCGTGGAGGAGCTGCGCCCGCTCGCCGAGCGCGTGCTCGAGCTGCCGGCGCTCGACGACTATTACGAGCCACGGTCGCGAGGCGCGCTGCACCACCTGGAGCGCTTGCTGTTCGAGCCGGAGCCCGGCGCCCCCGTCGACCCCGGTGACGCGGTGCGCCTGCTGGAGGCGGCCGGAGTGCGCGCCGAAGGGGAGCTGGTCGCAGCGGAGGTCGTCCGCTTGCTGCGCGACGGGGTTGCGGCCGAGGAGATCGCGGTGGTGTGCCGGTCGCTGGTCAGCTCCGGGCCGGTGTTCGCCAGGGCACTCGAGCGTTACGGCATTCCCGCGGCGCTTTCGCGGCGCGTGTCGTTCTCGCACACCGCGCTCGGGCGCGCGCTCCTGGGGCTCGGGCGCTGCGCGCTGCTGCCCCCCGGCGAGGCTTCGGCCCAAGATCTCCTCGACTACCTTCGCGCCCCGGGGCTGCTCGATCGCCCGGAGGTCGCCGACGCGCTCGAGCTCAAGGTTCGCCGTGACGGACTGACCTCCGCAGTGCAGGCCCGCGAGCGGCTGTCCTTTGAGGTCGACGAGATCGATTCGCTCCGGGACGCTTCGGACCCGGCGACGGAGCTGGTCCGCCGCGGCCGCCGGCTGCTGGCGGCTCCGCACCGCGGGAGCGCCGCCCTGCTCGACGCTGGCGAGCAGCTCGACGCCGGCGCGCTGGCGGCGCTGGTGCGCGCGCTCGACGAGCTCGACGCGCTGCGGGAGCGGGTGAGCGGGCGCGAGCTGATCGAGCTGCTCGAGCGGCTCGAGTTCGCACGGCGCGGGCGGACGGCGGACGGCGGAGTGCTGATCGCCGAGCCGCTGACGATCAGAGCCCGCCGCTTCCGGGTGGTGATCGTCTGCGGGCTGCAGGAGGGGGAGTTCCCGCGCTCGCCGGCGCCCGCGCCGTTTCTCTCCGACGAACGCCGCTGGGAGCTGGCCGCGGCGAGCGGCCTGCGGCTGCGCTCTCGCGAGGACTCGCTGGAGCGCGAGCGCTATCTGTTCTACTCGGCCGTCTCACGCGCGACGGAGACGGTGCTGCTCAGCTACCGGAGCGCGGACGAGGAGGGAAACCTGGAGCTGCCCTCCCCGTTCGTGGCCGACGTCGCCGAGCTGATGGTCGGCGACTGGCGTCAGCGGCGCCGCCGCAGGCTGCTCGCCGACGTGGTGTGGCCCGCGGACCGGGCGCCGACCGCGCACGAGCTCGCCCTGGCCCGCGCCGCGGCGCGGGCGCCCGTCGGCGGCGATGCGCCGGAGCCGCCGAGGCTGCTGTCGGCCCGGGCCCTCGGGCACGTCCGGCACACCGAGGTGCTCTCGGCCGGAGCGCTCGAGACGTACGCGGACTGTCCGGTCAAGTGGCTCGTCGAGCGCGAGCTGCGCCCGCAGCGCTTCGAGCGCGAGCCCGATCCGATCGCCCGGGGGACCTATATGCACGACGTGCTGGAGCGGGTCCTCGAGCGGCTCGGACGGGCGGTCACTCCGGACTCGCTGCCGCAGGCCCTCGGGCTGCTCGACGAGGTGATGGCACAGGACGCACCGGAGATCGCGCGGGGGCGCCCCGAGCGCCTGCGCCGGGCACTGGCAGAAACAATCGCGGCCGACCTGCGGCGGTATTTAGAGCACGAGGCGGCCACCGGATCGGGGTGGGATCCGCGGGGGCTCGAGCTGCGCTTCGGCTTCGACGACGGGCAGCCCTCGTTGCCGGCGCTCGAGCTGGGGGAGGGGTCGGGACGAATCGCGGTTCGAGGCGCGATCGACCGCGTCGATGTCGAACCCGGTGGCAGGCGGGCAGTGGTTCGCGACTACAAGAGCGGCAGTGCCCGCTCCGAGCACCAGGGCGGTCGCTGGAGCGAGGAGCGCCGCCTCCAGGTGGCTCTTTACATGCTGGCCGTCCGGGATCTGCTGGGGCTCGAGCCGGTTGCGGGCCTCTACCAGCCGCTGGGCGGCCGCGACCTCCGAGCCCGCGGCGTGTTCCTGGAGGGCGCGCCGGTGGGCGCGTCCCTGGTCGCCACCGACGGCCGTGACCCCGAGGGGCTTGCCGCCGAGCTCGAAGACGCCCGGCAGCGGGCGGTGTCACTGGCGGCACGGCTGCGCTCGGGTGAGCTCACCCCGTGCCCGACCAACTGCTCCCGCGACGGGTGTCGTTATCCGGCGATCTGCCGGACCACATGACCGCGCTCGAGGCCGCCACGTTCACGCCGGAGCAGATCGAGGCGATCGGTCGCCGGGATGGCGACCTGTTCCTCGACGCCGCGGCCGGCAGCGGCAAGACTGCGGTGCTCGTCGAGCGCTTCGCCCAGGCGGTCCTCGAGGACGGGATCGATGTCGGGGCGATGCTCACGATCACGTTCACCGACAAAGCCGCCGCGGAGATGCGCGAGCGGATCCGGACGCGGCTGCAGGAGCTCGGGGCACCGGACGCAGCGCGTGCCACCGAGGGCGCGTTCATCTCGACGATCCACGGGTTCTGCGCGCGAGTGCTGCGCGCCCACGCGCTCGCCGCCGGGATCGACCCGGCGTTCATCGTGCTCGACGAGCTCGAGGCCGGCCGGCTCGCCGACGCGGCGTTCGAGCGGGCGCTGGTGGCCCTCGCCGACGACGAGCCGGGCGCTGTCGAGCTGATCTCGTCATACGGCGCGTGGGACCTGAGCGGCACGACGCAAGCCCTGTACGCCGAGCTGCGCTCGCGCGGGCAGCGCGCGCCGCGTCTGCCCGCGCTGCCGGAGGCGCCTGATCTCGATAAGGCCCGGCGCGAGCTTTGGGCGGCCGCGGCGGCGGCCGCAGCCGAGCTTGGTGCGCTCGCCGAGCCATCCGCTCGCGTCGTGGAAGCGCTCGAGCGCCTGGAGCGGCTGTCCGTGCCCCTGTCCGAACGACAGCCGTGGCCGGGGGAGCTCGGCCGCGCGCGCCTCCCCGGCGGCAACGGCGCGGCGCTGAGCACCCCGGTGTGCGTCGAGTACGGCGAGGCGCTAGCCCGCTTCCGCGCGGCGACTGAACACGGCTGGGCGGGGCGCGCGGTGACGCTTCTTGACGAGTTGCTCGCACGCTTCGGGGCCGAGTACGAGCGGCGTAAACGCCACCGCTCGGGGCTCGACTTCGAGGACCTCGAGCTGCTCTGCCGGGACCTGTTGAGCGCCGATGTGGAGCTCCGCGACCGCTACCGGTCGCGGTTCGAACGGGTGATGGTCGACGAGCTCCAGGACACCAACGCGGTCCAGCTCGAGCTGATCGACCTGGTCGCGGCGGGCAACCTGTTCACGGTGGGCGATGCGCAGCAGTCGATCTACGGCTTTCGCCACGCGGATGTCGAGTTGTTCGAGCGGCGCGGGGAGCGCCGCGACGCCGACGGCGCGCGGGCCACACTGCGCGTGAACTTCCGCGCCCCCCCCGAGATCATCGAGGAGATCAACCGGGTGTTCGAGGTCGAGCTCGGCGATCGGTTCGTGCCTCTCGTCGCCGGGCGTGCCGCCGAGCCGGCCGAGGGGACCGTCGTTGAGCTGCTGGTCGCCGACAAGGGGGCGGAGTGGAGCTCCGAGGGGCTCTCGGCGCCGTGGCGGATAGCCGAGGCGCGCGCGCTCGCCGCCCGGGTGCACGAGCTGGTCGCAGACGGCGCGTCCCCGGGGCAGATCGTCGTGCTGACCCGGGCCGCGACGGACATGCGCGCCTACGAACGCGCGCTCGAGGAGCAGGGCGTCCCCACGTACGTGGTCGGCGGCCGGGGTTACTGGTCACATCCGCAGGTGCTCGACATGGTCTGCTACCTGCGGGCGCTCGCCAACCCCCGCGACGAGGAAGCTCTGTACGGCGTGCTCGGCTCCCCGATCGTGGGCGCGTCCCCCGACGCGCTGGTGCTGCTGGGGGCCGCCGCCCGGGATAGCGGCCGCGACCCGTGGTGGGTGCTGCGGGAAGCGCCCGGTGTGCTCGGCGAGATCGGGTCCGAGGAGCGCGCTCAGCTCGAGGCGTTCGCATCATGGATGGCTTCCGAGCGCTCGTCGGCGGCGCGTCTCGGCATCGAGGAGCTGCTCGAGCGCGTGCTCGAGCGGACCGGCTACGACCTCGAGGTGCTGGCGATGCCCGGCGGCCAGCGCCGGCTGGCGAACATCCGCAAACTGATGCGCCTCGGGCGCGAGCACTGGGCGGCTCACGGCGCGGACCTGCGCGGCTTCCTTGACCTCGTGGCGCTCCGCGTGGCGTCGTGGCGCCCGGACCCCGACCAGGGCGAGGCGCCCGTCGAGAGCGAGGCGCTCGACGCCGTTCGCCTGATGACGATCCACCGGGCCAAGGGGCTCGAGTTCGAGATCGTGTGTGTGGCCGACCTCGGCCGCGCACCGCGGTGGCGCTCGGAGGTCCTGCGGGTCGGGCGGGACGGACGCATGGGTCTGCGGCTCGCGCGGCCCGGCACCGGCGGACGCGAGCCCGCGCTCGCCTACGACGAGCTCGGCGAAGCGCGCAAGCGGGAGGAGGCCGCGGAGGAGCGGCGCCTCTTCTACGTGGCGATGACCCGCGCCCGGGAGCGGCTGATCCTGAGCGGCGCGGCGCGGCTGGAGACGTGGGGCGGTCCCGGCTCGGGCGGCGCGCCGATCAGCTGGCTCGGTCCAGCGCTCGTGCCCGACATCGCGGATGGGCGCGGGGTCTATCAGGGGGTTCGGTTCACGGTCGTGCGCCCGTCCCACGAGACGGTTGCCGACGACCACGCCGACCGACCCGGATCGTCGGATCGTCCAACTGCGGACGAGGTCGAGGTGCGCGCGCCCGCCGCGCCGCTGGCCCCATCCGCCCCGCCCGTCGGGACGCTCTCCTACACCTCGCTCGCGGCCTACCAGCGCTGCGGGTACCGCTTCTACGTCGAGCGGATCCTCGGCGTCCCCGCGCTGGACGCGCCGGGAGCGCCCACCCCGGCCGTGCCACGCGGCGCCATGCTGACGCCCGCCGAGCGCGGCACGGTCGTCCACGCGCTGCTGGAGCGCCTCGACTTCCGCCGACCAGCCGTGCCGCAGCCCGCGGCCATCATCGCGGCCGCTGCGCGGGAACCGAGCGCCGAGGAGCTGGACGAGATCGCCGCCCTGATCGGGCGGTTCAGCACCACCGAGCTGTGCAAGCGGCTTGGGCGGGCGACCGGGGTCAGGCGTGAGCAGCGGTTCGCGTTCGCGCTCGGGAGCGCGCTGATCACGGGCGTGCTCGACGTGATCGGATTGGAGCGTGGCGGCGGGACCTTGATCGTCGACTACAAGACAGACCGGCTCGACGGCGGCGACCCGGGGGCGATCGTCGCCCGTGAGTACGAAACCCAGCGTCTGACCTACGCCCTTGCGGCGCTTACCGGAGGGGGTTCACAGGTCGAGGTCGTGCACGTGTTCCTCGAGCGCTCCGACGAGCCGGTGAGCGCGACCTTCGCCGCGGCCGAGGCCCGGGAGCTCGAGACGCGGCTGAAGGCGGTGGCGGCCGGTGCGCTCGAGGGGCGCTTCGCGGTCGCTGAGATGCCCCATCGCGCGCTCTGCGCAGGCTGCCCGGCAGAGGGAGGCCTCTGCTCATGGCCGCTCGAGATGACGCGCCGCGAGGCGCCCGACCGGCTGTTTTAGCCGGCGACCCTGAAGCTGAAGCTGCGGGCGCCGGTACGGCAGGTCCAGGAGCGGTGCCCGGTCGTGCAGGCCCACCCCGGGGTGGAGAAGCTCGCGGCAGGCGACAGCGGGAGCGTGGTCGGGGTGAAGCTGCCGTGCGTCAGCGCCCGCTCCACGGCGCGGCAGGCCGTGCGCTCGTCGACAATGTCCTGTGCGACGCCGTAGTCGCCCAGTGGATGCGGGACGCAGGCGCGGAAGTCCGGTGGCTGGGCGGTGGCGGTCCAGCGCTCCGACGTCATGCAGACGCGGCCGCGCTGGCCGCGGTAGTTCGTGGTGCTCGTCGAGGCAGTTCCGCCGGCCCTGGCCCCGATGAGGCGCCCCGTCACCACGAATGTCACCGCGGAGCGCTTGACCTGATATGTGCGCGCGGCGCTGAACTCGCCATTGGCGACGCGGGCCGCGGGGAATGAGGTCTCGATGAAGGAGATCGGCGGCTGCGGGCAGGGGCCGTTGTCAGCGAGCGCGCTCACCTTCCTGCCGTCCGCCGCGACCGTCAGGTAGATCCTGTTCGACCCGCCGATCCTCCCGGCGTAAGTCCGGCCCGCCCCCACGGTGGCGAGGGCCGTCGCGCTTACCGCGGCCGCGACCAGGCCGGTCGCGGCCGCGCCTCGAATCCTCCCGATCAACGGCGGAAGCGTACGTTCACCTGCTCGGTCTCGTGGCGCTCCTCGACCTTTGCGAGCGCCGACAGCGTCTCCTCGTCGGCGGCGGCGTCGGGCGGCCCGATCAGGCTCCTCGGCCAGAGCCTGCGCGCCAGCACCACGTTGATCTCCGCCGCGTACATCGTCATCTGCGCCCCGAGGTGCAGCCATACGAGCAGTGCGATGACGAGCGCGAACTGCGAGTTGGTGGCGCTCGCGTGCCGATACACGTGATTGATGTAGATACCGCCGACGACCTGAAGGATCTCCCAGAACACCGCCGCAAACGCGACCCCGATCCATAGGCACCGGGTCGGGATCGTGCTCGAGGTCAGGAACCGGAACGCCGCCAGGAACAGGACGAAGTTAACGATCAGCGAGATCGCGAAGCCCGCGACCTTGACGCCGGTACCGCCCAATCCCGTGACGAGCCCCGAGACGCCGGTCGAGACGATGAACAGCACCCCGATCGAGGCCAGCAGCAGCAGTCCGCGGAGCCGGGACCGGAGGAAGTCGGGCCGGTTCTTGAACGGGACCGCCCAGATCCGGTCGAATGCGTTCTGTGCCGCGTTCGTCACGCCGAGGCCGCCGAGCAGCGAGATCGCCAGCCCGATCACCAGCGTGGTCACGCTGCCGCTCAGCGCGTGCAGCTTGATCTGACTCCCAATCACCGGGAACTGCGCCAGCACGGAGTTCTCGACCGCGTCCTGGGCGCCCTCATTCCCCTGTA
Organism: uncultured Solirubrobacterales bacterium; assembly: GCA_963826395.1. Classification (GTDB taxonomy): domain Bacteria; phylum Actinomycetota; class Thermoleophilia; order Solirubrobacterales; family Solirubrobacteraceae; genus Palsa-465. The sequence continues at coordinate 509,846 of CAWGWP010000005.1, forward strand.
GGACGAATCCGAGGATCGTCGTCATCACCAGCAGCAGCGGGAACAGCGAGACGAATCCGTAGTAGGCGACGAGCGCGGCGAGGCTTCCGCCGCCGTCGTCGCTGAACTTCTTGAACACGGCGAACGGGACCGCCAGCCACGCGTGGCGGTGCTGAGCTTTGTCTACGGCGCGCACGGGGGCGAGCGGGTCCACGCCCCAGTCATACCCTGTTGTTTGGAGTGTTACAAGCGCGTCACGGGCAGCGGGTGCGCGAGCCGCAGATCGCAGCGCGCCAACGCTCACTCGAGGCGCTGTTGCCCGCTCTCGATCGCCAGCAGCAGCCGCTTGCGCTCCAGCCCGCCCGTGTAGCCGCCGAGCCCGCCCGTGGAGTGCAGGACCCGGTGGCACGGGACGACGATCGGGATCGGGTTGGCGCCGAGCGCGTTGCCCGCCGCCCGGTAGCCCCGCGGGCTTCCGGCCTGCGCCGCCACGCGCTGGTAGGTCGAGGAGGACCCGAACGGGATCCGCGCGGTCGCCTGGAGCACGCGTCGGCCAAAGCCACTGGTCAGCGACCAGTCGATTGGGACCTCGAACCGGTCGCGCCCACCCGCGAAGTATTCGTCGAGCTCGCGCCGCGGCTGATCGAGTCGGGCGGGCGCGGCGAGGATCCGCGGCGACAACTTGGCGGCGAGCTGCTCGAGCGCGGCGTCCTCCTGATCGGCGCTGTCGAGGTACGCGAGTCGCACGAGGCCGCGGGTCGTGCCAGCGAGCAGGAGGCTGCCGACCGGTGAGTCGAACGTCACGTAGGCGATGTCGAGCAACCCCGCCGCCGCGGCAGCGGGTGCGATCTCCGGGAGCGGCGGCGGACCGTCGAGTACGCGGGTCAGCTCACGCTCGAGCGCGTCGATGTCGTTCACGGTTGATACTCCAATCGCAGTCGCTTGAGGCCTTCGTGGACGTTTTGGCGCGCGGCGTCCTCGGTCGTCTCCATTGCCGCCGCGATCTGCTCGTAGGCGGCATCGGCGACGTAGCGGAGCGCGAGCGCGGTCCGCTGTTTGGGCGGGAGCTCGCGGACCCGGCGCCAGAGCACATCGTCGGCGGAGGACTGCGGGGCCGCGGCCACGCCGTCGGGAACCTCCGCGATGGGCACCGGGGCGCGGCGTTGTCGCCGACCGTGGTCGATCGCCTTGCGGTTGGCGATCGTCAGGATCCAGCTGCGCAGGTTGGAGGCGTCGCGCAGACGCGGATAGGCGCGAAGCGCCGCCAGCCAGGTCTCCTGATAGCAGTCGTCTGCGTCGAGCCGCCCCACGGTCGCAATCAGGAAGCGGTGGACGTCGCGGCCGTGGGTGTCGAGCAGGGTCTGGAACGGCGGGAGACTCACTTTGTATAGATCGTGACGCCTTCGGCGTTTGTGAGATCGGCCCGGCTTCGCGTCCGGCAAGACTCCGATCAGCACTTTGTCCTACGCACCAGGTGGGGTACAAATGAAGCTATGGCTCGTGCAATCTGGTCAGGCGCGATCAGCTTTGGGCTGGTCAACGTACCCGTGAAGCTGTATTCGGCGACCTCGCCGAAGGCGGTTCGCTTCCACCAGCTCTCGAGTAAGACCGGCGCTCGGATCCGCCAAAAGCGCGTCGATCCCTCGACCGACGAAGAGGTTCCCTACGAGGAGATCGTCAAGGGCTACGAAATCACTCCGGATCGGTATGTCGTGATCGAGCCGGAGGAACTCGATGCCCTCGACCCAAAGGCGACGAAGACGATCGACATCGAGGAATTCGTCGACCTGGACCAGATCGATCCGATCTATTACGACCACTCCTACTACCTCGCTCCGGCCACCGGCGGGGCGAAGGCGTACCGCCTGCTACTCGACGCCATGCGCGAGTCGGGCAAGGTCGGGATCGGGCGCGTGGTGCTGCGGTCAAAGCAGCAGCTGGCGGCGCTTCGGCCGACGGGCAACGTGCTCACGCTGACGACGATGCTGTGGGGCGATGAGGTGCTTTCGCCGGATCGGCTCGATGAGCTCGAGTCGGTCGACGAAAGCGAGGCCACCGATCGTGAGCTGAAGATGGCCGAGCAGCTGATCGATTCGCTCTCCGCCGACTTCGAGCCCGAGAGATTCCGCGACGAGTACCGCGAGCGGGTGCTCGACCTGATAGAGCGGAAGGCGGCCGGTGAGGAGATCGCGGTCCAGCCGGAGGCCGAGGAGCCCGCGGCGGCCCCCGATTTGATGGCGGCGCTCGAGGCGAGCCTCGCGGCCGTCAGCGGTGACGGGAAGAGGGAGCCCGCGAAGAAGCCCGCCGCAAAGAAGGCGCGGACGCCGGCCAAGAAGGGCGGGGGCCGCGGCAGCGGTCGCACGCCCCTCGCGGAAAAGTCGTAAGCCGCAGGGCTGCCAGAGCGCGCGCCGGGGCGTGCGAGCGCTGATGCGGCCGCCCTTTCCGCTGGTACCCTGTGCGTCCGTCTCCTGCCGTACGTCCTTCGCTTCCGGGACTGCTCCACATGGATCACCGTTCAGCTCCACCGGGGGCCATCGGCCTCTACGACCCCGCAAACGAGCACGATGCGTGCGGCATCGCGCTGGTCGCAAAGCTGTGGGGCGAGGCCAGTCACGCTGTCGTCGAGAAGGCACTCGACGCCCTCGAGAACCTCGAGCACCGGGGTGCCGAGGGCGCCGACCCAAATACCGGTGACGGCGCAGGCATCCTGCTCCAGATACCCGACGCATTCCTGAGGGGGGCGGCCGCCGGCGTCGAGCTGCCCTCGCCGGGGCGCTACGGGGTGGGCGTGTGCTACCTACCGGCCGACGCCGAGCGCCGCGTGGTGCTCGAGCAGCTGATCGAGGACACGATCGAGGCGGAGGGGCAGCGCGCGATCTGGTGGCGCGACGTCCCGGTCGACGACCGTCACGTGGGCGACACCGCGCGGTTGTCGGCGCCGGTGATCCGCCAGGTCCTGATCGAGGCCTCCGAGGAGCTCGCCGATCAGGAGGGCTTCGAGCGCAGGCTGTACGTGATCCGCCGGGTGATCGAGCGCGCTGCCGGCCGCGATCTGGCGCTGCCGAGCTTCTCGAGCCGGACGATGGTCTACAAGGGGATGCTGACCGCGCCGCAGCTGCCGCGCTACTTCACCGATCTGCGTGACCCTCGCCTTGCCTCGCGCCTGGCGCTGGTGCACTCCCGGTTCTCCACCAACACCTTCCCCAGCTGGGAGCTCGCCCACCCCTACCGGATGATCGCCCACAACGGCGAGGTCAACACGCTGCGGGGCAACATCAACTGGATGCGAGCGCGCGAGTCGCAGCTCGCCTCCGAGCTGTTTGGCGAGGACCTCGAGAAGGTCATCCCGGTGGTACGCGAGGGCGGCTCGGACTCGGCGATCTTCGACAACGTGCTCGAGCTGTTGGTGCTGGGCGGCCGCTCGATCCCCCACGCCGTGATGATGATGGTCCCGGAGGCCTACCGGACGCGCGGGAACCTCGATCCTGACGTGAAGGGCTTCTACGACTTCCATTCGTGTCTGATGGAGCCGTGGGACGGCCCCGCCGCGGTCGTGTTCACCGACGGCCGCGTGGCGGGCGCGGTGCTCGACCGAAACGGGCTGCGCCCCGGCCGCTGGATCCAGGACACCGAGGGATACGTGGTACTCGCCTCGGAGACCGGGGTGATGACGGTCGCGCCGGAGCACGTCCAGCGCAAGGGCCGACTCGCCCCCGGCAAGCTGTTCCTCGTCGACCTCGAAGAGGGGAGAGTCGTCGACGACGACGAGGTCAAGCGCCGGATCGCGCGGCACAAGCCGTACACGGAGTGGTACGAGAGCTCCGTCGTCCACATCTCCGACCTGCCCGATCGGGAGCCCCGCACGCCTCGGATCGAGCCCCTGCGCTCGAAGCAGCTGGCGTTCGGCTACTCACAGGAGGACCTGCGGTTGATCATCGCGCCGATGGCCGCCAAGGGCGAGGAGCCCGTCGCGAGCATGGGCAATGACGCCGCCCTCCCGATCCTCTCCGACCGCCAGCCGCCGCTGTTCTCCTACTTCAAGCAGCTGTTCGCGCAGGTCACCAACCCGCCCATCGACCCGATCCGCGAGCAGGTCGTGATGAGCCTCCAGACGGGCGTCGGCGCCGAGGTCAACCTGCTCTGCGAGCAGGCCGAGCAGGCGCACATCCTGGTGATGGACCAGCCGATCCTCCGCAACCACGAGCTCGAGAAGCTCCGCCAGGTCTCCCACGAGGTGTTCGACGCGGCCACGCTCGACATCACGTGGCCGATCGAGCAGGGCCCAGACGGGATGGAAATTCGACTTTACGACCTCGCCGCGGAGGCCGCCCGTTATGTCGACAACGGCGCCAACATCCTGATCCTCTCGGACCGCAACCTCGGCCCCGAGCGCGTCGCGATGCCCTCGCTGCTGGCGGTCGCAGCCGTCCACCACCACCTGGTCCGGCGCGGGACCCGGCTGCGGTCCGGGCTCGTGATCGAGTCCGGCGAGCCGCGCGACATCCATCACATGGCGACGCTGATCGGGTACGGCGCGGCGGCGATCAACCCGTACGTGATGTTCGAGTCGCTCGATGAGCTCGCCGACCGCTCGCTCCTACCCGAACACCTTCCCCGTGACGAGGCCGAGCAGCGGATCGTCAAGGCGATCGGCAAGGGGTTGATGAAGACGATCTCGAAGATGGGGATCTCGACGATTCAGTCCTACTGCGGCGCGCAGATCTTCGAGGCGGTGGGCCTCGACCGTGAGGTCATCGACACCCACTTCACCGGCACCGCCTCGCGGATCGGCGGAGTCGGGCTCGACCAGCTCTCGACCGAGGCGCTCGAGCGCCACTACCGGGCATATCCGCGGACAGCGCGAGAGCTGCTGCCGGTCGGCGGCGTGCTTCAATGGCGCCGCGACGGCGAACTCCACGTCTGGAACCCCGACACGGTCGCCAAGCTCCAGCACGCGGTCAAGGAGCCGGCGTCCAACGGCGCGGCGCAGACGGGCAACGGATCGCTGAACGGCGCCCCCGCCTATGACCCCCGCGAGACCTACGCCGAGTACGCCCGGATGGTCAACGAGGACGCCGTCCGTAAGGGACTGCTGCGCGGGCTGATGAAGCTCCGGGCAGCCGGCGAGCCGGTGCCGATCGACGAGGTGCAGCCCGCCACCGAGATCGTCAAGCGCTTCACCACCGGGGCGATGAGCCTCGGTGCCCTCAGCCGCGAGGCCCACGAGACACTCGCGATCGCCATGAATCGGATGGGCGCCCGCTCGAACACCGGGGAGGGGGGAGAGGACCCCTCGCGCTACACCCCGGACGACAACGGCGACCTGCGCCGCTCGGCGATCAAGCAGGTCGCCTCGGGCAGGTTCGGCGTCACGATCCACTACTTGGTCAATGCCGACCAGCTCCAGATCAAGATGGCCCAGGGCGCCAAGCCCGGCGAGGGGGGGCAGCTCCCGGGGCACAAGGTGGATGCCTACATCGCGAGGATCCGCAGCTCCACCCCCGGCGTCGGGCTGATCTCGCCGCCGCCCCACCACGACATCTACTCGATCGAGGACCTCAAGCAGCTGATCTACGACCTGCGCTGCGCCAACCCGACCGGATCGGTGTCGGTCAAGCTGGTCTCGGAGGTCGGAGTGGGGACGGTCGCTGCCGGGGTCGCCAAGGCGAACGCCGACCACGTCACGATCGCGGGGCACGACGGCGGCACCGGCGCCTCGCCGCAGTCCTCGGTCCAGGGCGCGGGCGTGCCCTGGGAGATCGGCCTGGCAGAGACACAACAGACGCTGCTTCTGAACGACCTCCGGTCGCGGATCACGGTGGAGGTCGACGGCGGGATGCGCACCGGCCGCGACGTCGTCATCGGGGCGCTCCTCGGTGCCGACGAGTTCGGCTTCTCGACCGCGCCGCTGATCGCCATGGGCTGCATCATGATGCGGGTTTGCCACCTGAATACCTGTCCGGTGGGGATCGCCACGCAGGACCCCGAGTTGCGCAAGCGGTTCCGCGGCACCCCGGAGCAGGTGACCGCGTACCTGATGATGGTCGCCGAGGAGGTGCGCGGGATCATGGCGTCCCTCGGGATCCGTCGCGTGGAGGAGATGATCGGGCGCACCGAGCTGCTCGACATGGACCACGCGGTCGACCACTGGAAGGCACGGCACGTGGACCTGTCGATGGTGCTCGAGATCGCCCGAGCTGCCTCCAGAGACGCCGCGTCACCGGACCCGGCCGCAGGTGCCCGTGCTCGACGACGCGCTCGACTGGGAGCTGTTGCGCCGCTGCGGGCCCGCGCTCGAGCACGGCGAGGGCGTGCGGCTGGGGCCGATCCCCGTCCGGAACGTCAATCGCGCGGTAGGCGGGATTCTGTCCGGCGAGATCGCGCGGCGCCGCGGAGCCAGGGGGCTGCCCGAGGGAACCGTCGAGATCTCGTTCTCGGGTCGGCTGGGCAGAGCTTCGGGGCGTGGCTTGCGCCGGGCGTGACGTTCTCGCTGCGCGGGGAGACCAACGATTACGCCGGGAAGGGGCTGTCCGGCGGGATCGTCTCGGTTCGCCCGCCAGAGCGTGCGCGGTTCCTGGCCGAGGAGAACATGATCGTCGGCAACACCGTCCTCTACGGTGCGACGGCGGGGCGTGCGTTCTTCCGCGGGCTCGCGGGGGAGCGCTTCGCGGTGCGCAACTCCGGCGCCAAGGCGGTCGTCGAGGGCGTCGGCGATCACGGCTGCGAGTACATGACGGGCGGCCGCGTGGTGGTGCTCGGGACCACCGGGCGCAACTTCGCGGCCGGGATGAGTGGCGGGGTCGCGTACGTGTACGACAAGGACCGGCACTTCGCCGACCGCTGCAACTGCGAGCTCGTCGAGCTGGAGCAGCCGACCGAGGCCGACGAGGAGGAGCTGAAGGCGCTGATCTCCGAGCATGTCGCGCGTACCGGATCGATGGTCGGTCGCAATTTGCTGGCGTCGTGGGAGCGGGGAGCCCGTGAACGGTTCGTCAAGGTGATGCCGCGCGACTACAGGCGCGCGCTCGAGGAACGAGCCGAGCGCGAGCGGGTGGCGGCGGAGCCCGAAGCGGCGGTCGAGGCGTAGCGCGCCGCGGCTCGGGCATGCTCAGTGCAGGAGCGCGCTCGCGACTCCGGCGATCGTGTCGATCCCGTACTGCATCGTCGGGTCGCCGTCGGTCATGACCGCCATCGCGAAGGTCCGGCCGTGGCCCTCGAGCCGGGCGATCTGGTGCACAAGCTGCGCCGAGCCGACCGGCTCGGAGCCGTCCTTGAAGAAGACCGTGTAGCCGAGCGGACGCGCGAGCGCGGGAATCGCCCAGCTCTGCGAGGGTTCGATCGTCGAGAGGAGGAAGCGCGCGTAGCCGACGAACTCCCTGGGGATCAGCGAGTCCATCTCGAAGAAGAACCGCGCCTGGTCGGCGGGGCTGAGCAGCGCGCTCCCCACAGGCCCGAGACGGAGAAGTCGGTCATGTGCGCGGCCGCCGCCACCGCATACAGCCCCGCATCGCCGACGATCGACCAGCACTGCGTGGCGGCGTTGTTGTCCGAGACGTGGATCATCGGATACAGGAACGAGTTGCTGTAGGAGTCGATGCGGCGCTGGCCCTGGGCGTCGAGCCGGCGCAGGTAGGCAACCAGCAGCATCGCCTTGACGACGCTGGCCGTGATGAACGTCTCGTGGACGTTCACCCCAGCCAGGCGGCCCTCGCTGTCGACCACCGCGAACGCGTTACGGCCGGTTCGCCCGGCCAGATACGAAGCGGCCCGGGCGATCGCCGATCGCCCCGGGATACCCCTCGGGCAGGCGTGCCGGCGCCGTGATAACCGCGGCCGGTACAGCGGGGCGGTCAGCCTGGCGTTCGCCAGCGCCTGGTCGTCCGGCGGCGTGGAAGCACGCGCGCCACTGAAACGGTCCGGCAGGCAGCGCGATCGTCGACTTCAGCACGATCACCGACGCGCTCAGCTGGAAGGCGCTCGTCGCGGGCGCGGCATCTCGAACGCGCCGCGCGCGCCGCTCGCAAACCACCACTGGACCGTCGCGCCGCTCCATTGCAGGTCGCGCGGGTGGAACACGACCAGCGTCACCTGCGCCCGCCCAAGCGCGAGCGCTTGGACCTTGGTGATCACAAGGCCGGTGACGTCGACCTCAACGTCGGCGCTCGTCTGGCCGCCCGCCATCGCCGCTGGTAGCGGGTGTTGCGGTCCGGTCGGACGCTGAACGAGAAGGAGCCATCGGTCCCGGCGGTCGCCGTGCCAGCGGGTACGGCGCTGCGATATGGATAGGGGCTCGCGAGCAACTGGACACGTCGACCCGGCGGCGGCTGGCCCGTCGAGCGTCACCGTCTGCCCGCTCGGGACATCGAGCTGGCTCGGCTGGAGCGGCGATCGTGGACGCGGCGCGGCGGCGCGGGCCCGCGCGCCCCAGGCAGGCGACAGATCGCGGCGACGAGGGCGGTGCACCTTGCTGACACGCGGGCCGGACTGTACGTAAAGGACGGCGGTGGCGCACTGGTACCCTCGTCCGCCCATGGGTGAGCTGGGCGCATTCCTGAAGATCCACCGGGTCGGGTTCGACAAGCGCGACCCGCGCCAGCGCGTGCACGACTACAACCAGTACTTCCAGCTTCAGCCGGCGGAGGAGCTGGCGCGCCAGGGCGCGCGGTGCATGGACTGCGGGATCCCGTTCTGCCACGAGGGCTGCCCGCTCGGGAACCTGATCCCCGACTGGAACGACCTCGTGTATCGGGGCAAGTGGCGCGAGGCCTCCGACCAGCTCCACATGACCAACAACTTCCCCGAGTTCACGGGCCGGATCTGCCCGGCGCCGTGCGAGTCGGCATGCGTGCTGGCGATCAACGACGACCCGGTGACGATCGAGCAGATCGAGATGGCGATCGCCGAGCGCGCCTTCGAGGAGGGCTGGGTCGTCCCGAGCCGCCCGACCGCCGCACCGGCAAGACGGTCGCGGTGATCGGCGCCGGGCCCGCCGGGCCTGGCCGCCGCGGCCGAGCTCAACCGCAGCGGACACACGCGTCACCGTGTACGAGCGCGACGAGGGCCCGGGCGGGCTGATGCGCTTCGGGGTCCCAGACGCAAAGCTCGAGAAGTGGATCATCGACCGGCGGGTGGCGATCCTCGAGCAGGAGGGGATCGAGTTCGTCTACAACACCGACGTCGGCCGCGACGTTGCCGGCGCAGGAGATCGCCGAGCGCCACGACGCGGTGGTCGTGACGATCGGCTCGCGTGTCTCACGCGACCTCGATGCCCCCGGCCGCGACCTCGACGGCATCGAGCTCGCGATGGACTACCTCTACCAGCGCAACCGCTGGGTCGCGCAGCAGGAGGGACGCCCGTTCAAGGCGCCCGAGCCCGGCACCGAGATCATCGCCGCCGGCAAGCGGGTGGTCGTGGTCGGCGGCGGCGACACCGGGATGGACTGCATCTCCAACGCCCACCGGGAGGGGGCCGAGAGCGTGGTGATGCTGGACGTCTACGCCGAGCTTCCGACCGACGGGCACGACCCCCGCCATCCCTGGCCGCTGCCCGCCAAGCGCACCGCCAGCACGTACGCGCTGGAGGAGGGCGGTAAGCGCCGCTGGGGCACCGAGGTGACGGGCTTCGGCGGCAAGGACGGCGCAGTCAGCCACGTCTACGCACGCAAGGTGACCGGTACCTCCTCGCGCGATCTCACGCCGGTGCCCGGGAGCGAGTTCGTGCTCGAGGCCGAGCTGGCGCTGATCGCGATCGGCTTCGAGCATCCCGAGCACGAGGGGCTGGTCGAGCAGCTCGGGCTGGGGCTCGACCGACGCGGCAACATCCGCACGCGAGCAGACCTACCGCACCTCCGTCAAAGGGCGTCTACGCGTGCGGCGACGCCCGGCTCGGTCAGTCGCTGATCGTCACCGCGATCGCCGAGGGCCGCAAGTGCGCGCGGATCGTCAACAAGGACCTCGGCGGCAGCCCGATGGACGCCGACCGCGAGATGCTGGCGGTGGGCGCGTGGAGCGGAGAGGCGGACCGGACGCTGCGCCACGAGGCGGAGGCGGCCGGGACGGTGCGACCCGGGGAGGAGTTCTTCACCGGTCCCGGCGCGCGCGACCGCTGAACCCGCGAGCGGGGCCACGTCGCTCGAATATGGGGTGGTCGCCGCCGACCCATCGTGTGCGATTTGACACTCGCGTTTCGCAAGCGTGGTAGCCTGCACGCTGTTGGGCGGATCTGTCCCGCTCTGGGAAGGGCGGGGAAGAGACTCAGGTTTAGAAAAGCTTGGGACGGGGAAACTCGCCCCTGTACGGTCAGGGAACTGCGCCCCCACTTCCCTGACTTCCCGGGGAGCCCAGATGGATCTGGGTCTCCGGGCTTTTTTATGCCAGCGCCGTGAGCGCCCCGCGGTGAGGCCGTCCCGTTTCGCCCACCGCAGACCGCGCAACTCCTCGGTGGAATCGCCGGCTCGACGCGAGCTAGACGCGCCCGAGCTGGGCCGCCCGCAGTCGCAGCAACTCGATCAGCTCCGAGCCGCGGTGGAACGGGTCGGCGATCGGCTCGGTGCCGTCAAGCGGCAGCGCCGCCCGCAACCTGCCGTCGACCTCGGCAACCAGCGTCACACGGCCGGGGGCGCGCGCCAGTCGAACTCCGCCAGGCTCCGCAGGCGACGCCGTCGGCGGCGGCCGGCATACGGAGGACCACCCGCGTCACGGGCGTCGGCCGCGTCCAGATGCCGCGCTCGCCGGGCGGCTCGCACAGCTCACGCCGGTGCTCCCGCGCTGCAAGAAGTTGAGATTGACGCTCTGCATGTCGTCCTCCCCGCTGGTGGTCGTAACTAGCTAAAGTATATAGAAGGTGACGTCACTATTCAAGTACGATTGGTGGTTATGAGGAAGCGCCAAGAAGCACCGGGCGAGCTGGAGCGGGTCCGCCGGTTCGTAAACACGCTCGACATAGAACGGGGCACGGAGGAGCTGCGTGGGCCGGACGGACCTGCGACGCTGGCTGACTGAGCAGGGCCTCGGGCCTGGCGAGACGCGCGCCACGCGCGCCGATCTACAACGCGCCATCGATCTGCGGGAGGCGCTGCGCGCGGTCCTCACGGCGCACACCGACGGGGCTCCCCCACCGACGGCCGTCAGCCGGACGCTCGACGAGTTCGCGGCGCGCGCGCGGCTCGGCCTGCGCTTCGACGAGCACGGCGGCGTCCGGGTGAAGCCGGCGGCCGACGGAGTCGACGGAGCCCTCGGGCGGCTCCTGACGATCGTCCACGCCGCGGTGACCGATGGCAGCTGGTCGAGGCTCAAGGCGTGTCGCGATCACACCTGCGAATGGGCGTTCTACGACCACACCAAGAACCAGTCGGGAACCTGGTGCAACATGCAGGTCTGCGGCAACCGGGCCAAGGCGCGCAGCTACCGCGGGCGGCGGGCCGGCGTCGCCGCATAGGGTCCTGGCTCGACCGGGCAGACTCAACTCCTCGTGCCGAGATTCTGCCGCCACAACCGCCTGCTCCAGAACTGCCCGATCTGCTCGCGTGAGCAGGAGGTCGAGCTGCGCCCGTTGGTGTCGTCGAGCGCTCCGCGGGTGGCCGAGCCACGGCCGCGCGCGACCGCGCCCGCTCGGCGCGACCGGCCCTCCGGGCCGGGAAGCCGTGCCGGCGTGACCGTCCGCCGGGTGCGAACCTCCGTCGACGACGGCTACCGCTCGCGGCTCGCGCCCGGGCTGAGGTCGAGCGAGGAGGCCCGCCGACTGGCAGAGGAGCTGGCATTTGGGGCCACCCGTCTGGACGTGCTGAGGAGCGACCCGCCGGGACTGTACGCCGAGGTCGCCGGCCTCGAAGAGCTCGAGGAGCGGACCTGGCTGGCGTTCCTCATCGCCTACCTGTCACCGCTCGAGGAGGAGGATCCCTTCGCTGGGGTCGCCGCGGTCCGCACGCCATGGGCGTCGGGCGAGCCGCCGGCTCTCGATGAAGCCGTGACCGGTCCCCGCACCGCGCACGAGCCCGGTCGCGGTGCGCAAACACTCGAGGCCTACCGGGCGTGGGCAAGCCGCTCGGGGTCGCAGGCGGCGGCGTTTGAGGGCGAATCCGGCTGGACGGCCGAGCGTCGCTTCGCTCGGGACTTCGAGCGGCTTGCCCTGCCGGGCATGCAGCGCGCCGCCCGGTTCGACCTGCTGACGACGCTCGGGTGTCTCGGCGTCTACGAGCTGCACGCCGGCGCGCTGGGGCTGGGGGGCGATGACCTCGTGACCGTCGCCGCCAAGCGGGCGCTGGGGATCGGCGACCGGATGCTGCTGGAGCGACGGGCCGCCCAGCTCGCCCAGGGCTGCGGCTTCCCGGTGGAGGCGCTGGACCTGGGACTCGAGAACTGGGAGCGGGGCGAGCGCGTCACCGCGGGTCTCGGACCCGGCGCGGAGCCGAGCTCAACGCATCTCGAGTCGGCGCTGGGCGCGCTGGAGCTCTAGGCGCCCGCCGACGCCCGCAACTTCGGGCTGCGCCCGGGGTTACGCGGAGTGTGGTCCTTCGACCTCCGGGGGAGGGAGCTTCGATGCCGCGGTTGGCGGTTGTAGCGCGTGCTGTGGCGACGCTGTTGGCGGGGACGGCCGTGGCCGTGGTGACGACGACGGCCGGAGCGAACGATCACCGGCGGGCCAGGACCAAGGCTGGGGTGAGCGCCGTAACGCTCGCGGCCGCGCCGGACCCGGCGAGCCCGAACACCCCGGTTATCATCTCAGGGCGGGTGACCGGCCCGGGGCGAGTGGGAGCGCCGGTGACCGTATGGCGGGAGATGGCGCAGCAGAAGCGCTTCCGCGTCGCGATCCGAACCGTGACGGACGCGATGGGGTACTACGCCGTGGTGCTGCCCGCCGCCTCGGTCAGGACCAACTCCCGGTGGTACGCGACGGCTCGCGGGGTGTCCAGTGCGCCGGTGCGCCAGAGCGTCCGCGCGCTGGTCTCGCTGCAGCCGTCGAGCACGCTCGTGGCACCCGGCGACCGGGTCGTCCTGAGCGGTCACGTCACTCCGTGGCACGGCGGTAACCACATCCTGATCGAGCAGCTGCGACGCGGTCGCTGGCGCGTGGTCGCGACACGATCCCTGAGCGCGGCTTCGAACTTCGCCTCAGCGCGCCGGTTCACTCGCGGCGTGGTCCGCCTCCGCGCTGTGCTTCCGTCCGATCCCCGCAACGCCGCGTCGGCGTCGCCGGCCCTGACGCTCGACGTCGCCGGGATCCACAAGATCAAGCACGTCGTGGTGATCATGCAGGAGAACCGGTCGTTCGACAGCTACTTCGGGACGTTCCCCGGCGCCGACGGGATCCCCGCCGGGCGTGTGCGTACCGGACCCGATGACCGGCGGCTGCATCGCGCCATACCACGACTCCTCGGACCGCAACTCGGGCGGCCCGCACGGCGCACCGGCCGCCGACGGCCGACATCGACGGCGGGCGCGATGGACGGGTTCGTCGGCGAGGCGGAGACGGGCGTCTGGCTGCACCAACGCAACGACCCGAACTGCAGCCCCTGCACCGAGCAGGCGACGCTGCAGGCGCCGCCAGGGCAGTGCGTCGACGTAATGGGCTACCACGACGCCCGCGAGATCCCGAACTACTGGACCTACGCCCAGCGACTTCGTCCTCCAGGACCACATGTTCGAGCCGAACGCATCCTGGAGCCTGCCCCGAGCACCTCTACCTGGTCTCCGAATGGTCGGCCAACTGCGCAAACCCGCTCGAGCCGTTCTCGTGCAAGGGCGCGCTTCAGGACCCCAACCCCGATCGGCGGCTATCAGCGGCACCCAACGACGGCCAGCTGCACTACGCCTGGACGGACATGACCTACCTGCTCCACACAGTACGGCGTGAGCTGGCGCTACTACGTGTTCAAGGGCACCGAGCCCGACTGCGAGAACGACGCGGCGATGACGTGCGCGCCGGTGCAGCAGGGGCCCCAGACGCCCGGCATCTGGAACCCGCTGCCGTCGTTCACCGACGTCAGCCAGGACGGCCAGCTGGGAAACATCGCAGTCGCTCTCGAACTTCTTCTCGGACGCGTCGAAGGGCACGCTCCCGGCCGTCTCGTGGATCGCGCCCAACGGGTCGGTGTCCGAGCACCCGCCGGCGCTCGTCAGCGCCGGCCAGACGTACGTGACCGGGTTGGTCAACGCGATCATGCGCAGCCCGGACTGGAGCAGCACCGCGATCTTCCTCTCGTGGGATGACTGGGGCGGCTTCTACGACCACGTGGTCCCGCCGATGATCGACCGCAACGGCCTCGGCCTGCGCGTGCCCGGGATCGTGATCAGCCCGTATGCGCGGCGCGGCTTCATCGATCACCAGATCCTCAGCCACGACGCCTACAACAAGTTCATCGAGGACGACTTCCTCGGCGGCCAGCGGCTCAACCCGGTGACCGACGGGCGCCCGGATCCGCGTCCGGACGTGCGCGAGGCCAACCCGCTGCTCGGCGACCTCCAGCGCGACTTCGACTTCGGCGCCCGCCTTCGCAATCCGGTCATCCTTCCCGTCCATCCGGCACCCGGTCCCGCGTCGACCCCGCCCCACTAGCGGCCCCCCGGCTTGGTGGCCTCCGCCGCCGAGATTACGTCCGGGGGAGGGCCTACCTTCTGGGCGGTCCCGTCAACGAGCCGGATCCCGGAGCCAGCATGTCACTCTGCTTCATAGAGCCGCAGAACGCCATCAGGGTCATCGCCGACTCGGTCGGACGCGAGGCGCGGCGCCAGATCCTTGGCGAGGTCGTGCGCGCGTGGGTCGACGAGATACCCGAGTCGGAGCTCGAATCACACTACGTGAAGGCGGTCGCCGACCTCGACGAGCACGACCTCTCACTGCTCGCCGCCTGGCACGCCTCGCTGGAGGTCGGACACCCCGTCCCCAACAAGGAGTTCCTGGTCAACGTGTTCTCGTCGCTCGGCGACAACCGTCGGGAGGCGCTGAAGATCGCCGCGAGCTTCCGCGGCGAGGATGCGTTCGAGGCAGGAGTCGGCGAGGACGAGGCCTTCGACACCGTGCTGCCGTGGCTCTCCGAGGCACGGTGCATCGAGCTCGCGCAGGAGTGCCTCGAGCTCTACTGCTGGGACCGCCTCGGCGTCGACAACTAGCCGGGCGGCAGCCACCGACCGCCAGGGCGCCGCCGCGGTGAGCGGGGAGAACACTTGCGCGGACTCAAGTTGGGACGGTCCGCGAGGCGGTCTGGGAGATAACGACCGCGTAGCGGGCAAAATCTCCCACGACCTTTGGGGAGGGCGCTCTCTCGCGGCGCGGCGCAATCCTCGTCCCCAGATATCGGTCCGCGGGGAAAAAATAAGGCCCGGGCGGGACCTGCGAGCCTAAGGGGGGGCAGGGCTGGCTCACAGGTCGCGCCGGGCCGGCTGCGCCGGGGGCCGACGCTCGGACCGAATCTGGTCGGTCGTCTCATGTATCGGCTGATGACGCCGCAGCTACTCCTAGCTGGGGCAAAGCCCCAACATTCGTCCAGACGGGCCTGCGTGAACGTCTAGCTACCGCTCCGAGAGCGCGGCCTCGATGTCCGCGATGGCCTGGTCGGTGTCCCTGAACCACACCGCGCTCATCCCGACCTCACGCGCGGCATCGCAGTTGATCTCAACGTCGTCAACCATCAGCGCCGCCCCGGGCGCGACGCCCAGACGCGCCAGCGTGATCTCGTAGATTCGCCGCTCGGGCTTGCGGGTCCCCACGAACGCCGAGTCCACGACGACGTCGAAGATCTCGTCGACGGGGAGCTTCGCCCGCCACAGCGGCTCCCACTCGCGCACGTTGTTGGTGCAGATCGCCATCCGGTAGCCGCGCTCGCGGAGCTCTCGCATGAACCCGATCATGCGCTCGTTGGGATGCAGGTGCTCGATGTAGCGCTCGCCAAACCCGTGCAGCTCGATCGGCCGGCCCAGGCTCGCCCGGAGCTCCTCGGCGAGCGACCCCAGGAACGCTGACTCGGTCATCCGCCCCGTTTCGAGCTCGAACAGCGGGTTTGCGCCGATCCGCGCGCCGATCTTCGCCATCGCCCCGCCCAGCTGCTCGAGCGACACGCCCGAGCTGTTCTGGAATTCCGCGAACGAGCCCATCAGCGGCGAGGTCAGAACGCCGCCGAAGTCGCTGATGACCGCCTCGAAGCGGCTCACGGGCGCCGCCCGAGCACGTAGACGCCAGCGCCGTCGCGACCCCGGCTGTGCCACCGAAGTGGCGCCCCGTGGACTGCGAACCCGCCGATCTGCCAGCCAGCACCGTCGGCGAGCGTCTCCGCGGCCGCGCGCCGGGGGAACTGTCCGGGGCCGTTCTCCGTGTCCGGATCCTCGGCCTCCTCGTCGTCGACCCACAGTTCTAGCCCGGCGCGCGCTGGACGCCCGGCCCCCGTGTAGGTGGTCGAGAGCCTGGGGTCGGCGACTCGGCGCGCCTGCTCGTGCTCGAACACCGACGCGACCACGATGTCGGCCTCCTGGCCGCGGGCGCCGCGGGGACGAAGCGCCACCAGGGCGAGACCGTCCTCGGCGTCAAACCAGGCCGAAACCTGGCGGAAGGACTCGATCCGGTCGAGGTCGAGCGCGCCGTTGCGGGCGCTCCGCCAGCCGAGGCATTCGACCGCGCGCTCCCCGCCCGTGACCGCGATCTGGCCGGTGGCCCGGCAAAGCTGGTCAAATCCCCCAACTCCAGCCGTCCTCTCCTCCGAGCTGACGGCCGGCGCGGACGGGGAGAAGATCACCTCGATCCCCTCGCCCTCCAAGCGCCACTGCTGCTCGTGGTCGGCGCCGTAAAGCGTTGCCTCGCGGACCTCGGTGTCTGACCCAGCGCCGACCGCGACCGGCACCGGCCCCGCGAGCGGCGGGACCCAGGCCGCACCCCAGATCCCGGCGTCGAGATCGCCGAAGGCAAGCGCGCGGCCGGCGCTCATCGGTGCAGCCGCGGTGGGTCGACGTCCGTCGCCGTCGAGTCGACGTCGTAGTCGGCAGGCCTGCGGGTGAACCGCGTGGCCGTGACCACCAGGCGGCTCTGGAAGTTGCGCACGAGGGTCCGGCGGACCAGCGCCCGCGTCGGTGGGAGCAGTAGGAACACGCCCAGTGCGTCGGTGATGAACCCCGGCAGGATCAGGAGCAGTCCGCCAAGCAGAATCAGCGAGCCATCGAGGACCTCACGACCGGGCGGACGTCCGAGCGCCGCCGCGTCGCCGAGCCGCCGCCACGCCGCGCGCCCCTGCGAGCGAAGCGCCCAAGTGCCGATCGGCCAGCTGGCGATCAGCAGCAGAAGCATCCACAGCACGCCGATCGCCTCCGCGACCTGGATGGCGACGTACACCTCGGCCACTGGCCACGCGATCAGCAGAAGCAGCGCAAACAGCATCTGCTTGAAGGCTACTTCGGTGCGGGCGCGGCGAACCTACGCGAGGGCCGGCGCAGGGCCCTCGAGCATCACGCCGGGGAGCCGGTGCAGCCCGACGACCTCGATCACCGAGCGAACCTGCGGCTGAGGGGCTCGAAGGCGCAGCGCACATCCATGCACGCGCAGTCGGCGCGCAAGCGCGGCGAGGTCGAGCATCAGAGAGGAGTCCGCGAACGCGAGTTCGCGCATGTCCACGATCACATCGCGCTGCGCCTTGATGGCGCGCGCAAACGCCTGGCGCCGGATTCCCTGGGTCGCCTTGTCCTCGTCCCCTCGACAGCGCAAGATTGCTGAGGTGTAATCGAAGTCGACGATCCGGGCAACCTACACGGCCGGGCTAACGGCCGCAAGGGGGAACCATGCGGCGGTTGCCTACACTTCAATCTCGATGCCGACCGAAGAAGACGTAAGGGACGCGCTCCGAGACGTGATCGATCCCGAGCTGGGGCTCGACTTCGTCGAGCTGGGTCTGATCTACGACGTCGAGGTGGACGGCGGGACGGTCAGAGTGACCTACACGCTGACCAGCCCTGGCTGCCCGATCGGCCCGCAGGTCTCCGAGCAGATCGAGGAGTTCGTCTCCGAGCTCGACGGCGTCGAGGACGTGCAGCCGACGATGACGTTCTCGCCGCCCTGGACGCCTGAGCGGATGAGCGAGGACGCGAAGTTCGCGCTCGGGTTCTGAGCCGGCGGCCCGCTCGAAGCTAACCGCGCAGCTCGCGGTCCAGGTCGATGGCGCGGATCTCGTGCTCGCCGGGGAGCTTGTCGAGCACCGCCGCGACGACCTGCTTGACGTCGTGCTCCTCGTGCCCGAGGTCGTCGAACAGCGACTTCAGCGCGGTGTGCACGATCTTCAGCTGCGCCGCCGTCAGCTCGAGGCGATAGGCGATCTCGTCGGGCTGGATCAGATCATCGTCCATGGTGGGCGCAATCGTTAACCGGCGATGATGGATGGACGCGCGAGCCTAGCCCTGGTCGCGCTTCGGAGCCGGCCCGCGCCGGCGGGCCGCTTGGCGCGCATGTCGGCGGCCGGCCCGTGCTTCGGCCTGGAGCCCGGTCCGGCAGGATCGAATCGGACCGCCGTTGGGCTGAGCGGATCCGTTCGAGCGTCGGGCAGGGGCGCCGCTCGCCGGAGCGGCTCTTGCCTCGCGCGGTGTCGAGCAGCTCCGCGAGCGGCATCGTCGAGACCCTCGGCGATCACGTCGATGTCGGGCAGCGCGTCGTAGTCGCCGAGCAGTCCGTAGTCGAGCCGGCCGTTGTAGGACATGATCGCGATGGCCAGCGCGTGGCCCTTGGGCAGGAACGCGATCGGGAACAGGTCCTCGAGCTTGCGCCCGAGCACGTACAGCGGCACCTGCGGGCCGGGGATGTTGGTGACGATCAGGTTGAACAGCCGGGTCGAGAAGTTCAGCCGGCTGGCCTGCGCGAGGATCGTCGGAGGCGCGAGGTTGTTGACCGCCGCGAGCGTCGCCGCGCCGACCGCCTGCTTTGACTCCTTGAGGCCGTCCATGGCCTTTTTGACGAACCGCAGGCGCGCGACCGGGTCGCGGATGTAGACGGGCAGCGGGCCGCGCATCACGGTGAGCTTGTTGCCGAGCGAGTTGCGGTCGCTCTGAACCGCGGACCGAGACCGGGACCAGCGCACGCATCTCGAGGCCCTCGGTGCGGATCCCGCGCGAGCGCAGCCACCCCGCGAGCGCACCGGAGACGACCGTCAGCACGACGTCGTTGACGGTTCCGCCGAGCGCGTCCTTGACGAGCTTGTAGTCGTCGAGCTGCTGGCGCACGACGGCGAAGCGGCGGTGCGGGCCGATCTCGACGTTCAGCGGCGTCTCGGGCGCGGGGTTGAGCCCCGCCCAAACGATCTCGCCAACGCCCTCGGCGGCGTCGCGCAGGCGCGTCGCGGAGGCGCCCGGAGAGAGCGGCGGCCGACACGGCCCTTCCGACCAAGTTGCTCGTCACGCTCGCGACGCCGCGCGCCCCGGCGACCACGAGGTCCGCAGGGGACGGCTCGGGGCTCGGCTGCCACGGCTCGAGCTCGGTCGGCCTGCGGGGCCGGCTGCGGCTCGGCGTCGAACAGGACCGTCGCGAGGTCGACGCCAGAGATGCCGTCGACGAACGAGTGGTGGGTCTTGGAGATCAGCGCGAAGCGGTCGCCCTCGAGCCCCTCCACCAGCCAGTTCTCCCACAGCGGCTTGGAGCGGTCGAGCTGCTGGGAGGCGATCCGCGCCGCGAGCCGCAGCAGCTGCTCCTCGGTCCCCGGCGCGGGCAGCGCCGCGTGGCGCACGTGGTACTCGAGGTTGAAGGTCGGGTCGTCGACCCACAGCGGGCGGCCGGTCTCGAGCGGCGGGGTGGCCAGCTTCTGGCGGTAGCGCGGCACCAGGTGCAGCCGGCTGCGGATGTGATCGAGGAACTCCTCGAACGGCGGCGGCGGCCCCTCGAAGATCAGCACGCCGCCGATGTGCATGTGCGACGTCGGCCCCTCCTGGTGAAGGAACGACGCGTCGATCGAGGTCAGCCGGTCCAGGTGCTGCTGCACGAGTGTGAAGGGTACGCGGAAACGGGTACGGTGCGTCAGCGGTTCGCGGTCTGCCGTCGGGCAGCCACCGGCCCCTACACTTGAGCCATGGCGGCCTGTCCGGAGAAGCTGCTGCTCGCTGCGCCGCGCGGTTACTGCGCGGGCGTCGATCGGGCCGTCCAGACGGTCGAGCGCGCGCTCGATCTGTACGGCGCACCCGTGTACGTGCGCAAGGAGATCGTCCACAACAAGCACGTGGTCGAGGAGCTGCGCGAGCGCGGCGCGGTGTTCGTCGACGTCCGAGACCGAGGTGCCCGAGGGCGCGACGGTCGTGTTCTCCGCCCACGGCGTGGCCCCCAGCGTCCACGCCGACGCCCGCGCGCGCCGGCTGCAGACGATCGACGCGACCTGCCCGCTGGTCACCAAGGTCCACGTCGAGGCGAAGAAGTTCGCCGCCGAGGGCTACACGATCGTGCTGATCGGCCACGCCGGTCACGAGGAGGTGGAGGGCACGATGGGGGAGGCGCCCGACCAGATCGTGCTGATCGAGACCGTGGAGGACGTCGACCGGCTCGAGGTCGAGGACCCCGACGAAGGTCGCGTACATCTCCCAGACGACGCTGTCGGTCGACGAGACGCGCGCGATCATCAACCGCCTGCGCGAGCGCTTCCCCGCGATCGTCGGCCCCCGCACCGACGACATCTGCTACGCGACGACCAACCGTCAGGCGGCGGTCAAGCAGCTGGCGCGCGAGTGCGACCTGGTGCTGGTGATCGGCTCGCGGAACTCGTCGAACTCCAACCGGCTGGTCGAGGTCGCACGCGAGCACGGCGCCGCCTCGCACCTGATCGACAACGAGCTGCAGGTCCAGGAGGAGTGGCTGGACGGGAATGCGCGTGGTCGGGATCACCTCCGGCGCGAGCGCTCCCGAGGAGCTCGTCCAGCGCCTGGTGGAGTTCTTCCGCGCGCGCGGCATCACCGACGTCCAGGAGCTCGAGGTGGTCCACGAGGACGTCCGCTTCATGCTCCCCAAGGCGATCCGCCAGGCGATGGCGACCGCGTAGGCCGGGCGTCAGCCCCCTGCGCACCCTGGTCGTCTCCGACCTGCATCTCGGCGCGCGCACCGAGGCGGATGTGCTGCGCCGCGCCGAGCTCGCGGGAGGCGCTGCGAGGCGGCGCTCGACGGCTGCGACCGGCTGGTGCTGCTCGGCGACACGCTCGAGCTTCGCCACGGCCCGATGCGCGACGCGCTCGTCGCTGCCGAGCCGGTGCTCGCGCGATCGGCCGGGCGCTCGGCGCCGGCGCCGAGGTCGTGATCGTTCCCGGCAACCACGACCACCGCCTGCTGCGCGGCTGGCTCGAGCGCCGCGCCGCGGAGGCGCCTCCGCCGCCGCTCGGCCTGGAGGCCGCGTCGACTGGCGCGAGCGGGGAGCCGCTGGCGGCGATCGCCGGCGTGGCTCGGGCCAGCCAAGGTTCGCGCGAGCCTATCCGGGGGTGTGGCTGCGCGACGACGTCTACGCGATGCACGGCCACTACGGCGACCTGCCACACGACGGTGCCGATCCTCGAGCGGCTCGGCGCCGGGCTGATGGCGCGGGTCGAGGCCCGAGCGCGACGGCGCGGCCGGCGCGGGCCGAGGACTACGAGGCGGTGCTCGGCCCGATGTACGCGTGGATCGACGCCGTCGCGCAGACCGGCGGCTGGGCACGGGCGCGGAGGCGGCGGGCTGCAGGTGCGCGCGTGGCGCTCGCTGCAAGGCTCGCGGCGCCGGCGGAGTATCCGCGGCACCGGGGTCGCGGTCGCCTTCCCGTCTGCGATCGCGGCGCTCAATCGCGCCGGGTTCGGGCCGCTCCGGACCGATGTCTCGGGGGCCGAGCTGCGCCGCGCCGCGCTGCGCGCGTTTGACGCGGTAATCGACGCGACTCGGCGTCGCCGCCGGCCATGTGATCTCCGGTCACACCCACCGAGCCGGCCCGCTGCCCGGCGACGACCCCCGCGAGTGGAGCGCGGGCGGCGGCGCGCGCGATGCATGAACATCGGGCTGCTGGGTTTACGAGCGCGTGTTCCTCGGCGACTCGCCCGAGCGAGAGCCCGTACCGGCCGGGGTTCTGCGCCGTGTCGTCGAGGACGACGGCCCGCCGCGCGCTCGTCAACCTGCTAGACCCGGCGTGAAGCAGACCGCGTAGCAGCGCACCCCGGGGCCGGGCGCGAACGCCAGCTCGCCGCTCGTGCTGCGCGCGTGGCTGATCAGCTCGTAGCAGCCGGGGCCATCGACCGTGAGCGTCCGCCCATTGACCGCGGCCTCGCCGCCTCCGTCGAGCACGGCCCAGACGCCGCCCGCGCAGTAGCTGCCCGAGTAGGGCCCGTCGACGTCGTCGCTCTGGGGCTCGAGCAGCGCTCCGGGCTCGTCCTCGGGCCGGAGCGGGGCAGCGTCGGCTCTCGATCCCGAGCAGCTCCTGGATCGCCAGCTCGGTCTCCGCGTATCCGCCCTCGCCGTAGTGGTGCTCGAACAGCATGCCCCCCTGGTTGAAGAGGTATCGCGCCGGCCACCCCAGGTTCCCGTAGAGGGCCCAGATCTCGAGCTCGGTGTCGACCACCACCGGGTACGGGACGGCGAGCCGCGCGACGGCCGCGCGCACGGCATCAGGGTCGCGCGAGGGCTCAAATCCCGCCGCGTGCACACCGATCACGCGCAGCCCCCGATCGGCGTAGCGCTCGTGCCAGGCCTTCATATAGGGCAGCGTGCGGATCGAGTTGGCGCGGCAGAAGTCCCAGAACTCGATCAGCACCGGCCGCCCCAGCTGTTGTTCCATCCGCAGCGGGGCCGCGTTGATCCACGGGAGCTTCGGCGGGAACGGGGGGGCGGCGATGTGATCGACCGGAGCACGCATCCCCTCGCGATGGTAGGGGGAGCGCTATACCGTGGCCCCATGACCGTCGACGCAGACGTCACCGCCTCAAGGCTCGTCGATGCCTGGGAGCGGCTCCTGAGCTCGTCGCCGGGGTGGTGGGCCCGCCGCGTCGGCGGCGCGGTGGGCGGCGTCACGACCGTCCCGATTTCGACGCTTAACGGCGTCTGGGTATCCGACCTCGAGTTTGGGGTCGACCCCGTCGACGCGCTGCTCGATCGAGTCGCCGCGACCGGGCTACCGCACTGCCTTCAGGTGCGTCCGGGCCTCGCGGATCCGGCTTTCCGAGCTCGCCGCCGACCGAGGGATGACTCCGGACGAGAGCATTCCGCTGATGGTCCTGGACGGGAGCGGTGGGTACCCCGACGACGTTCCGAGCGAGCTCGCGATCCGCCTTCTGTCCCCCGAGGAAGCCCAGCAGCACGCCAGCCTCGCGGCAGCGGGGTTCGGGGTGCCAGAGGAGTACTTCCGCCAGCTGATCGGGCCCGCACTGCTTCGCACCCGCGGCGTCAGGTGCTACGTCGGCGAGGTCCGCGGCGAGCCGGTGACCACCGGGCTCGGGTTCACCCTCGCCGACAGCGTGGGGATCTTCAACATCGCGACCCCGGATCGGTATCGCAGGCGTGGCTACGGCGCCGCGGTGACCATGCATGCGGTCCGGGACGGCTTCGCCAGCGGTGCGGCCTGGGCGTTCCTCCAGGCCAGCTCGCTGGGGCTGCCGGTTTACGAAAAGCTGGGTTTCAGGGCGGTCGAGTCGTGGCGCTGCTGGCTGCGCGAGGCGCGTACGCGGCCGCGCCGTCGGACGCGTCTCACGGCTCGACGAGCCCGCGCTTGATCGCGTAGCGGACCAGCTGCACGCGGTCGCGCATACCGAGCTTTCGGAGCACGTTGGCGCGATGGGACTCGACCGTCTTCTCAGAGAGGTGGAGGATCTCGGCGATTTGCTGGTTGGTGTAAGCCTCCGCGATCAGCTTGACGACCTCCTCCTCACGCGGGGTCAGCGGGATCGCGGGTCCTTCGGCGCCCTCATCCATCCATTCCCGGATGATTGAGCGCTCGGCCGCGTTCGTCAGAAACGCCTCGCCGCCGCCGACGGCCCGGACCGCGCCGACGAGGTCCTGGTCGGCCTCGCGCTTGAGCACGTAGCCCGACGCGCCGGCCTTGAGCGCCTCGAACAGGTAGCGCTCATCGTCGTGCATGGAGAGGATCAGCACCCGCGCGCCGGGCAGGTGGGAGCGAATCTCGCGAGCGGCTTGGAGCCCCGTCATCCGTGGCATGCCGACGTCCAGGATGCAGAGGTCCGGCCTGAACGACAGCGCGCACTCGACCGCCTCGACGCCGTCCGCCGCCTCGGCGACCACCTCGAGGTCGCACTGGCGCTCCAGTAGCAGCCGGATGCCGGCGCGCACGATGCCATGGTCGTCGGCTACGAGAATCCGCATCTGGTCACCTTTCGATCGTCAATTCGACACGCGTTCCCTGTCCGGGACCCGACCACATCGACAGCTGTCCCCCAATCAGCAGCGCGCGCTCGCGCATCCCCGAGAGCCCGAGCCCGCCGTTGCGGGTCGCACCGTTCATCTCCGTGAAGCCGCGACCGTTGTCGCTGATCCGCAGGACGGTGCGGCCGATGAACGACAGCTCCACATCGACCTTCCTCGCCGCGGCGTGCTGCGCGACGTTCGATAGACCCTCCTGGGTCACCCGGTAGATCACGAGCTGCTGCTCCGGGGTGAGCGTTGGCATCTGCCCGCGCGTGTTGAAATTGGCGTTGATGCCGGTCTGTTCGGCAAAGTCGCGCACCTGGCTGTGCAGCGCCGGAAGCAGGCCGTGGTCGTCGAGCACGGCCGGGCGCAGGTGCCGTGCGAGCGCCAGCAGCTCCTCCATCGCTTGGCTGGCGAGCCGCTTGGTCTCTGTCAGCTCGCGGCGGAGCTCCGGGGTGGCGCGCTCGATCGAGGCCTGAAGCCGCAGCGAGACCGCGGTCAGCGCCTGGTTGACCTCGTCGTGGAGATCCTGGGCGATCCGCCGACGCTCGCGCTCCTGGGCCTGGATCGCGGCGCGCCCGGCGTCGCGGCGTTGCGTCTCCAGCCGGGCGATCATTCGGTCGAACGACAGCTCGAGACGCCGGACCTCGGAGCTGTCGGCGCGTCGCCTCACCCTCGGGCGTCGTCGCGGAGCGCTCAGGTCGATCGACTCCATCGCGCTGATCAGCTGCTCGAGCGGGTTGAAACGCCGCCGCAGCACGAGCCAGTTCCCGAGCATGGTCGCGACGAGCGCCAGCCCGAGCACCAGCGCCTCGCGGCCCCTGACCACTCCGTGGAGATTGGCGCGGACCGCGATCGCGGCCACCAGCGCCGTGGCGGCGACCAGCACCAGGTTGACGGTCAGGACCTGCGTCAGCAGCGAACGGGATTTCATGGACTCGCACCCCACGTCTTGGGTCGGCTGATCGGCGTGATCGCCAAATGGGGTCTAGCCCTGATATCGGCGAAATCGGGTGCGGCCGATAATGCTCGTGCGCCCCCTTTCAGAAGAGCCTCACGAGGAGCGATTCGGGGTCGGCGACGAACGATTGGGTCTGAGCTTGTGGGGCGCCTCTCCGGAGGCGCCCCGCGGCAATCCGCGGGTGGGGCCGGAGACCCCCGCTGCGCGCGGTGGGGGGTCTCCGCGGCCTGCGGGCTCATGCGCTGGGGACCTCACCAGAGGGCTATACTCGGTGAAGTATTGAATCCCTACCGCCTTTAGGAGCTTTTGACGATGAGCCCGTCCGGAGCTGAGGTTCTCCGCCAGATCAAGAGTAGGATCGAAGAGATCGATCCGGCGGCCGTGCGCGAGCAGGCCTCGAACGGCGCCGTGCTCGTGGACGTCCGCGAGCCCGAGGAATGGGCGCGCCGGCCACATCCCCGGAGCCAAGCACGTCCCCAAGAGCCACCTGGAGTCGCGGATCGAGGGCGCGGTCCCCGATCGCTCCGATCACGTGATCCTCTACTGCGCCTCGGGCAACCGCTCGGCGTGGGCGGCGCGGACGCTGATCGAGGATCTGGGCTACGAGCACGTCGAGTCGATGACCGGCGGGTTCACGCTGTGGAAGGACCGCGGATACCAGGTCGAGGTCCCGCGGACCCTGAGCGCGGAGCAGCGCGAGCGCTACTCGCGCCACCTGCTCCTGCCGGAGGTCGGGCCTGAGGGTCAGCAGAAGCTGCTCGACGCGAAGGTGCTGCTGCTGGGCGCGGGCGGGCTGGGCTCGCCGGCGGCGCTTTACCTCGCGGCGGCCGGGGTCGGGACGCTCGGGATCGTCGACGACGACGAGGTCGACGTCTCGAACCTTCAGCGTCAGGTGATTCACTCCTCCGAGCGGGTCGGAGTGCCGAAGGTCGACTCGGCCGAGCAGACGATCAACGCGCTCAACCCCGACGTAAAGGTCAAGAAGTACCCCGTCCGGCTGGGCCCTGAGAACATCATGGACATCCTCCCCGGCTACGACGTCGTCGTCGACGGGCTTGACAACTTCCCCACCCGATACCTCCTGAACGACGCCTCGGTTCGCCTCCAGATCCCGGTGGTGTCGGCGGCGATCCTCGGTTTTGAGGGCCAGCTGTCGGTCTTCAACCCGTATGACGGGCCGTGCTATCGGTGCCTTTTCCCGGTGCCGCCGCCCGCCGAGCTGGCGCCGTCGTGCGGCGCCAACGGCGTCCTCGGCGTGCTCCCGGGGACGATGGGCCTGCTCCAGGCCACCGAGGTGATCAAGCTGATCCTGGGCGAGGGTGACCCGCTGATCGGGCGCCTGTTGATGTACGACGCGCTCGCGGCCTCGTTCACCGAGGTGAAGGTCAGGCGCGATCCGCAGTGCCCGATCTGCTCGCGGCACCCCGAGGCGATCGCCGATGAGGAGATGGGCGCGTTCCCCGATTACGAGGCGTTCTGCGCCGGTGCGCACTAGGCTCGAGGTCGAGATGGCCACCGTCCGGATTCCGCCCGTGCTGCGCCCTTCGGTGGGCGGGGAGAAGGAGCTGACGGCCACCGGGGAGTCGGTTGGCGAGATCCTTCGCTCGGTCGCCGACAGCCATCCCGACACCGAGGCGCAGCTGTTCGCGCCCGACGGCGGCCTGAACCGCTACGTGAACGTGTACCTCAACGATGAGGACGTGCGGGTGCTGGGCGGCCTCGACACCCCCGTCGGCGAGGGCGACACGCTAGTGATCCTGCCGGCGATGGCCGGCGGCAACCGCTAGACGGCCTCCGATCGGGAAGGGTCGGACGCCACGAGGCGTCCCTATATAGGACCCATCCACGATCCAAAGGAGCACCGATGTCTGGAGCAAACGGTAACGCGCGAGTACGTCGCCTGCCGCGAGCAGCGATCGTCCTCGTCGCCGGTCTCGGCGGGTTCGCGCTCGCGGCGATCGGCGGGATCGCCGCCGCGTCGACGTTCACGCTGAAGGTCGAAAAGAACGCGCACGACACCAACGCGGCGTTCAAGTCCTTCGCCGTGCGCGCCGTCAACAAGACGGAGTCGATCGCCGTCGGCCCCGCCGGGTTTGCCGTCTACACCTTCCAGGGCGAGACCACACACCACATCATCTGCAAGAAGACGGGCAGCCAGGCCACGAACTGCTGGGGCTTCTGGCCGCCGGTCTCGGTCACGTCCGCGAAGGGCCTCAGCAAGCAGACAGGAATCAAGGGCAAGCTCGGGAGCTTCCGGAACCACGGCACCCTCCAGGCCACGCTCAACAACCAACCGCTCTACTACTTCACCCCCGACCTGATGTCGGGCCACAAGGGCACCGCGCAGGGCGACGAGCTGAAGACCTTCGGCTCGATCTGGCACCTGGTCAACGCCGATCCCGTTGCCGGCGCGGGCAACACCAGCCCGCAGCCGACGGTGACCACCCCCAACGCAACGCCCACGAGCCCCTACCCGGGCTACGCCTACTAGGGGCCGCCCCTAACCGTGATCGGGCTCCGCGGCCTCGCTACACTTCGTGAAGCATGGCCGCGGAGCAGCTTCAGAACAAGCCGTGCGGCGGACGCTACGGGGACATCGTCCAGTCGATCGGCCACACGCCGCTGATCGAGCTGAAGCGACTCAGCCCCAAGGCGGGGGTGCGGATCTGGGCCAAGCTGGAGTCCCGTAACCCGACCGGCTCGGTCAAGGACCGCGTCGCGCGGGCGATGATCGAGGACGCCGAGGAAAAGGGCCTGATCCGGCCCGGGCAGACGATCCTCGAGCCCACATCCGGGAACACCGGCATCTCGCTGGCGATGATCTGCCGGCGCAAGGGCTACCCGTTGAAGGTCGTGATGCCACAGAACGTCACGCAGGAGCGGACCCAGCTCTTGCGGATGTACGGGGCGCAGATCGTCTACTCCGAGGGCAGCAAGGGCTCAAACGGGGCGGTCGAGCTGGCGCTCGAGATGGCCGAACGTGATGCCTCCTACTACATGCCATACCAGTACGGGAACGAGGCCAACCCGCTGGCTCACTACAACGGGACCGCGGTCGAGATCCTCGAAGAGCTCGACGAGATCGCGGCGTTCGTGGCCGGCCTGGGCACAGGCGGCACGCTGATGGGCAACGGGCGCCGTCTGAAGGAGGAGCTCGGCGACCAGGTCAAGATCGTCGCCGCCGAGCCGATGCAGGGCGAGCCCGTGCAGGGGCTCCGCTCGCTGGAGGACGGCTTCATCCCGCCGATCATCGACCTCTCGCTACTTGACCGCAAGATCTTCGTCACCAACACCGACGCGATCGTGTTCACGCGCAAGCTGCTCGAGGAAGAGGGCCTGTTCGTGGGCGTCTCGTCGGGTGCGATCGCCCGCGTCGCGGTTCGCATAGCCGGCGAGCTCGACGAGGGCAACGTCGTCTTCCTCGTCGCGGACGACGGATGGAGATACTTGTCCTCTGGGATCTACAGTCGGCCCCTCGAGGAGATCGAGAACCTGGAATCCACCGTCTGGTGGTAGCTCCGGGGAGCGCGCCGGTGCGCCGGTGACTCGCTCGCTCGAAGACCACCCGCAGTCCCGCCGGGCGCTGCTCGTGGCGGGGGCCGCCACGACCGCCGGACTGCTCGCGGCATGCTCGGGCTCCAAGCCACTGCGCCTCAAGGTTCGCACCGGGGTCACGGTGCAGCGCGGCGACGTCTCGGTGCTGAACGGGCTCCTCGACCTCGAGCAGCGCACGATCGCCGCATACGCCGCGGGGATCCCACTGTTGCGGCGGCCCGCAGCCAAGGCCGCACAGCAGTTTCTGGCCCAAGAGCTCGCGCACGCGCAGGCGCTGTCGGATCTGGTCAAGAAGGCCGGTGGGAAGCCCGACAAGCCGCGCTCGAGCTACGGCCTCGGCAACCCCACCACCGAGGCCGCGGTGCTGACGTTGCTGCGCGGCCTCGAGGACAGGCAGCTCGCGGCGTACTTTGCCATGACGCCGCTTCTCACCCCAGGAAAGCTTCGCGCCGCGGTCGCGGCGATCTTCGCAAACGATGCCCAGCACGTGGCGGTGCTGCGCGAGCACCTCGGAGAGCCGGCGGTTCCGGCGGCGTTCGTGACCGGCGGCTGACCGGCGATGGAGATCGAACCCACAAGGCGCCAGCTGTTGGCAGCCGGAACCGCGGCCTCGGCCTCGGCGCTGCTGGCGCCCGAGCTCGCGGCCGCCGCCGCCCCCGCCCCGGATGATGCGGCG
Source organism: uncultured Solirubrobacterales bacterium (assembly GCA_963826395.1). Lineage (GTDB taxonomy): Bacteria > Actinomycetota > Thermoleophilia > Solirubrobacterales > Solirubrobacteraceae > Palsa-465. Next base: position 539,327 of record CAWGWP010000005.1, read on the forward strand.
GTGCTGACGCGGACGCTGCGGATCGAACGGCTCGTCGTGACGGCATACCGGAACGTGCTGGCGTCCGGGGTGGTGAAGCCGGCGGTGGCGCGCCCCCTGCAGGCGATGCTCGGCCAGGAGCTCGAGCACGTCGCCACGCTCGAGCGCGACCTGCGCTCCCTCGGAGCGCCCGTTCCGCAAACCGCCGAGAACACCGCGCAGCGGGAGCTCGCAGCGCAACACGTCCACCTGAGCCTCACCGACCTGCCGACCCAGCACGAGTGCCTGCGGCTGCTGATCGACGTCGAGTCGCTCGCCGAGGGGGCGTACTTCGCGGCGATCTCGAAGCTCACCGATCCGGGCCTGGTTCGCACCAGCGCCGCCGCGATGGGCTGCGAGGCCCAGCACTGGACGGTGCTCAGCGCGCTTCAGCACCACGGCGACGTCACCCGCTCGGTCCCATATCCGTTCGTCCAGGGATCTCCGTAATAACCTCGAATTGTGATGCGAATCCCACGCGCCCTGTACGACCAGCTCATCGAGCACGCCCGCGAGGAGGCGCCGAACGAGTGCTGCGGGATCGTCGCGTCGAGCGACGGTCACGCCGTCGAGGTGTACCGCGCCACCAACGCCGCCGCCAGCCCGCTGCGCTACGAGATCGACGGCGGCGAGCAGTACCGGATCCAGACGGCGATCGACGACCGCGACCTGGAGCTCGGCGCGATCTACCACTCACACACGCGGACCGAGCCTTATCCGTCGCAGACAGACATCAACCTGGCCTTCTATCCGGAGGCCCTCTACGTGATCGTCGGGCTGGTCGGCGAGGAGCCGGACGTCCGGGCGTACACGATCCGCGACGGCCGGGTTGCGGACGCCGAGCTCGTCGTGGAGTGAGGGTGCAGTGGCGGAGGCCCCGGCAGAAGCGCTGGTGTGCCCGAGTTGCGGGGCCAGGTATGGCCCCGGTGAGCGTTTCTGCGCCGTCTGCAACCTGCCGCTGACCTACCCCGCCGCGGCCCACGAGCACGACGCGGTCACCGAGCGTCATCGACTGGCGCGGAAGATCAAGCCCCAGCTGGCCGAGGGCGAGCTCGTGCGCGTAGTCGGTGCGCGCAACCAGGCCGAGGGCGAGTTCATCCAGTCGATGCTGCTCGAGGAGGGCGTCCCGAGCGTCTTGCGCCGGAGCGCCGGGTTCGACGTGCCCGACTACGGCGCCGGTGGCCCTCGTGACGTGCTCGTCCCCGAGTCGGGGGTCCCGGCCGCGCGCGAGGCGCTGCTCGAGGCGGAGCTGATCTCCACGGAACCGGTGGTGCCGGTCGTGGCCCCGGGGCACCTGCTGCTCGGCCTGCTGGCGGCGCTGGCGGTCGGCGCCGTGATCGTCTGGGCGCTGTCGCTGCTCCACTGAGCGCCGGGCTCAGCCTGCCGCGACGAGCCGGCCCAGGTGCGTGCGCCACGCCTCCTCGGTGCGGACCACTGGGCGGCCGTCGAAAGCGCCGGCCAGCGCCCGGCGCGGCCCGTGCGGGTCGAGCCGAGTGGCGAACGCTGCGGCTGCCTGCTCACCCTGCTCGCGCACGAGGAGGTCGATCACGGTGCTGCCCAGAAGCAGGGCGTCGCGAACCCCGGGCGGGAAGCTCGGGCGGCCGCCCTCGTGTAGGCGCCGAGCGATCGCGGGACGGGCGTGCTCGGTCTGGCCCGCGAACCACCGCGCAGTGCCCTCCAGCAGCCACGCCCAGCGGAGCTCCGCGCGCAGCCGCGCAGGACCCAGACGACGGGGTAGGTCGCGGTTGCTCTCGGCGATCACTCGTCGTGCATACAGCGCGGTCGCGGTCAGCCCGAGCATCTCCCGCGATCCCGGCACCACGGACGCCCGCGCCTCGAGCGCCGCAGGGTCGAGCATGTGCAGCTCGTGCCGCCCGGCCCAGCCGCCCAGATAGCGGCGCGCCGCCGGCGTTGTCGCACACCACGCCAGCGGCACCACGGGCCGCGCGAGCGAGAGCGACGTGGTGCTGCGGTGCAGCACCACCGTCAGCTCATCGAGCTTGACCGGGAAGTAGTCCGCTAGCTGCTCGCGCGCGAGCTCGAGCGAGTGCAGCACTCGCTCGGTGTCATCGCGTGACGCGGAGTCGTGGCGTGCTCGGAACGAGTGGGAAGCGGACTCGACCCAGGTCAGACCATCACCGGCTGGCGATCCGAGGCGACCGACGCGATCTCCTCGGACGCACGGTCGAACTCCTCGTCGGAGAGCACGGGTGTGCCCTCGAACGGAAGATCGCGGGTGATCTCGAGCCATGAGCGGCAGCCGCCGTACTCGTCGCGGACCTTGACCGTCACCGGCCGCGGGATGCGGTAGGTGCGCAGCACGATCACGTGCAGCGGGTGGCGCCGCTTCCAGGCCAGGCGCTTCTCGGCGTAGTCCGTCGTCCACACGTAGAACGGCGCGAGCGCGTCGACGGCGCGCCGGTCGGTGATCGTGTAGTGAGCGGCGACCTCGGCCCAGGCGCGGATCCGAACCCGGTCCGGCTGTGCGATCTCGATCCCCCGATACAGCGCATCCGGCGCCGGCTCGTCGTCGGCCCAGACTCCCTCCTCGAGCGCGCGGAGCAACTCGGGGCGGTGCGACTGGCGCACCAGGTCTGGACGCTGATGGTCAAACGTGGGGTACAGGAAGAAACGCTCGTGGTCGAGCTTGAAGTGCTTGTCGGGCTCACGGATGCCGCCCTTGCGGAGCGTCACCAGCTGCTCGCCCTCGGCCAGTGCCCGTACGGTCACGGCCCATTCTTTAAAGGCAATCGGCATGGATTAGTTGGGGGGGTCAGACAGATTTACGAAGCAGACAGTCCTGCGCGCGCACCGCGGTGCAACAAGCGACAGGAAGGCAGGATTGTAGGGAAGAATTCGGAAAATCCCAAATTTCCCTGCAAACACATGGTTTTTAGCGCGAGCTGATTGCTTCGGGCCTGTAGCTATGGCCATCGGGAGGATGCATCATCCGTGCGACGCCGTCGGGCATGCGATCGACCTGCGTGCGCGACGCCACGACGACCGCGCCTGTACAAGCCCGCCGCCGGGAATTCTGGACATCTGGCCCATGTCGGCCGAATCTCCGCGCGGCATCCTTCTCGCAGACCAGATGAGCCAGGTTGTGACAGGAGGTGCTCCTGGTCAGCCGTCCGCGATCGGTGTGATGCTCGACGGCCCGCTGCTCAACCAGTAAGCCACGGCCCAAGCCTCTCGACGTGAGTGCCCGGTTCCCTCTCCTCCCCGGGTGCTGGTCGGAGGACACCGCGGCATGGGGGCCGAGCAGTGCGGGCTCGCACCGATTGCGGGCGGCGATTTAAGCCTGGTGCCGGCGGTCGCCTCGAGGACCTCGATCATCGCCGCGAAGTCGGCGTCGCCGAGGCCGCGTCCGCTCGCGGCGGTGAGGATCTCGCGGGTCAGCGCGGCGAACCCGAACGGCGCGCCGGCCGCCTGTCCCTCCTCGAGGCATAGGCGGACGTCCTTGAGCATCTGGTCGAGCTTGAAAAGCGTCGTGTAGTCGTGCCTGCGCATCGCCGGCGCCTTCAGCTCGAGCATCGCCGAGGCCCCCGACCCGGCGCCCATCACCTCGGTGAGCGCGTCGAGGTCGACCCCCGCCCGGGCGCCGACGAGCAGCGCCTCGCCAACGACGGCGGCGTTTGTGGCCGCAACCGCGTTCTGGATCACCTTCACGATCTGGCCGTGCGCGGGCGGGCCGGCGTGGACGATCAACTTGCCCATCGCCTCGAGCACGGGGCTGGCGCGCCCGAAGGCCTCGTCGCTGCCGCCGACCATGATCGTCAGGGTCCCGTCCTGCGCCCGGGGCGAGGAGCCGGTCACCGGCGCGTCGATCATCTCGAACCCACGCTCCCTCAGCGCGGCGCCGATCGATCGGGCCGCCACGGGCCCGATCGTCGAGCAATCGATGAACAGCGTTCCCGGCCCCGCCGAGGTGGCGGCGCCGTCGTCACCGAGCAGCACCCGCTCGACCTGTTCGCCATCGACGACCATCGTCACGACCACATCGGCGCCGGCGCCCGCCTCGGCGGGAGTCGCCGCCAGACGGGCCTCGGGATGCTCGGAGCAGAACGCCTCCGCGGTGGCGATGGTGCGGTTCCAGACGGTCAGCTCGAACCCGGCGCGAGCCAGGTTCGCGGCCATCCGCGAGCCCATGATCCCGAGTCCGAGAAAAGCGATCCGCATCAGGTGCAGTGCACCCTAGCGCTCCGGCTGTGGGGCGCCGTGCCCGCCGCCGCCGGGCGTCTCGATCCGCAGCCGCTGCCCAGGCGCGAGCCGCCCGGCGACCTTCGGCGGGAGCTCATCGCCGTCGAGCAGGTTCCGCCCTGGAGCACCGGGGAGGCCGCCCTCGGCGCCGGCCGGGGGGTGGCGGCGGCGCTCCGTGATCAGCGAATAGCTCAGAGGGACCAGGGCCTCCAGCTCGCGGATCACGCCGTTGCCGCCGTCGAAGCGTCCGCGCCCGCCAGAGCCGCGCCGGAGCGAGTACTCAACGACCCGCAGCGGGAATTCGAGCTCGAGCGCCTCGATCGGCGTGTTCAGGGTATTGCTCATCGCCACGTGGACCGCGCTGGGGCCGTGCGCGTCGGGGCAGGCGCCCTGCCCGCCGGCAATCGTCTCGTAGTAGGCGACCCGCTCGCTGCCGATCGTGACGTTGTTCATCGTCCCCTGGCCGAGCGCCCGTCCGAACGCCCGCAGCACCACGTCCGCGACGCGTGACGAGGTCTCGACGTTGCCACCTGCCACGGCGGCCGGGGGCCGCGCGTTGAGCAGACACCCCTCGGGCGCGATCACCTCCACCGGCCGGTAGGCGCCCGCGCTCGGCGGGATCTCGGGGTCGGTCAGGACGCGGATCGCGAAGTAGCACGCCGATCGGGTCACTGCCAGCGGGCAATTGAGGTTCCCCTCGTGCTGCGGCGCGGTGCCGGAGAAGTCGAGGGTCACCCGGTCGCCCTCGACGCTCGCCTGAAGCACGATCTCCAGATCGCCCTCACGCGCCTCGAGCACGTCGCGCGCGCGGCGCCGGCCGTCCGGGAGGTCGCCCAGGCAGGCCCGCGTTCGCCGCTCGGCGTAGTCGAGCACCTCGGCGAAGGCCTCGCGCAGCTTGCCCGCGCCGATGCGGTCGTGCAGCTCCCGGATCCGGCGCGCTCCCACCCGGCCCGTGGCGAGCTGCGCCCGCAGGTCGGCTCGCCGCTGCTCGGGCTGGCGCATCTGCGCGCTCAGCTCGGCGATCGCGTGCTCGTCGAGCACCCGCGGCTCGATCACCACCCCCTCTGCGGCGAGCGTCGTGCTGTCGGCCGGCATCGACCCTGGAGTGGGCCCGCCGACGTCGGCGTGATGCGCGCGGCTGGCCGCGAACGCGACCAGCTCGCCGCCTGCGAACACAGGCGTGACCACCGTTATGTCGGGGAGGTGGGTGCCACCGCGGTAGGGGTCATTGAGGATCCAGGGCCGATCGGGGGCGTGGTCCTCGCCCAGGATCGCCTCCACGGCGGCCGGCATCGCGCCCAGATGGACGGGGATGTGCTCGGCCTGCATCACCATCTCGCCGCGCGGGTCGAACAGCGCGGTCGAAGCGTCACGGCGCTCCTTGATGTTCGCCGAGTGGGCGGAGCGGATCAGGACCGCTCCCATCTCCTCGCACACCGCGCGGAGCGCGCCCGTGAGAACCTGGAGCTCGACCGGGTCCATCACCGCACCCGCCGCAGCCTGATCGAACCGGTGCCGTCGACCTCACCCGACCATGCAGGCGGGACGAGCACGGTCGACTCCGCCAGCTCGATCACGCACGGGCCGGTGATCGTTTCGCCCGGGGCCGGGGCGCCTCGCAGGACCTGAAGTTCGAGTCCTTCGCCATCGATTGTCGCGTCTCGGCGCCCCCGCACGGGCGTCTGCTCCTCGCCCGATCCCGCCAGCGCGACCTCCGCACCGCGGGTCGTCGCGGTCACCCGGACCGTCACCAGCTCAAGCGTCTGCCGGGGATCGCGATAGCCGTAGCGCTCCTCGTGCTCGGCCTCGAACGCGGCCCGCAGCTGCTGCGGCGACGCCCCGGGGCCGGCGGCGACCGCGAGCTCGAACGACTGGCCGCGGTAGCGGAGCTCGTAGGTCGCGTGGAGGTCGGCTCGCGGCTCGCCGAGCGCGCGGCGGACCTGGTCTCCGAGCTCGGCGAAGATCGTGGCGATTGCCTCGGCCGTGATCTCTTCGCCGCCCAAGAGCACGCTTCGCTGAACATCCCGGCGCCGCTGTGAGACCACCAGCCCGAGCGCCGCCAGCACGCCCGATGCACGGGGGCAGAGGATCGTCTCGATCTCGAGCTCCTCGGCGATCTGCGCGGCGTGCAGGGGGCCCGCCCCGCCGAACGCGATCAGCGCGTAGCCGCGCGGGTCGACCCCGCGCTGCACGGTGACGACGCGCAGCGCTCGGACCATCTCCGCCCCGGCGACCTGACGGATCCCCTCCGCGCAGGCGATCAGGTCCAGTCCGAGCTCTTCTGCCAGGATTCCAACCGCGCGCGCGGCGGCATCGACGTCGAGCTCAACTCCGCCGGCCAGCGGAGAATCCGCCGCGAGGTAGCCGAGCAACAGGTTGGCGTCGGTGACCGTCGGTTCGGTCCCGCCGCGCCCGTAGCAGGCTGGTCCGGGGTCGGCTCCTGCCGAGCGGGGCCCCACGCGCAGCGCCCCGCCGGAGTCGCGCCACGCGATCGAGCCGCCACCGGCGCCGACCGTGTGCACCGCCAGCATGGGCAACGCCAGGGGCCGGCCGGCGATCTCGCCCGCGCTCTGTTCCTGCACCGCTCCGTCATCGACCACGCAAACGTCGCATGAGGTTCCGCCCATGTCGAAGCACAGCGCTTTCGGCTCGCCGGCGGCCCGCGCCACGAAGGCCGCCCCGGCGGCTCCGCCGGCGGGTCCCGACAGGACCGTCCACGCCGCGTGGCCCGCGGCGGCGTCCGGGTCGATCAGGCCTCCGTTGGACTGCATGATCGAGGGCGCGGGGAGCCCGGCCTCCCGGGCCCGCTCGACGAGCGCGTGAAGGTAGCCGGCGAGCAGCGGCGAGAGCGCGGCGTCGATCTCGGTCGTGGCCGCCCGCTCGTATTCACGGAACGTTCCGACGACCTCGTGCGACAGCGAGACGTGCACAGCCGGGCAGCGCATCCGCGAGTGCGTCGCGGACCGCGCGCTCGTGCTCGGGGTGGCGGTAGGAGTGCAGCAGCACCACCGCAACGGACTCGGCCTCGGCCTCACGCACCCGGCCGGCCAGCCGGCCGGCGTCCGGAGCGGTGAGCGGGACGAGCGGCCCGTCGGGCGTCATCCGCTCGGGTGCGCCGAACCGGAGCTCGTCGGGGACCAGCGGCGCCGGCCGGGCGGCGCACAGGCGATAGAGCTCCGGACGGTTCTGGCGCGCGAGCGCGATGAGGTCGGTGAAGCCCTCGGTGGCGATCAGCGCCGTGCGTGCCCCACGGCCCTCGAGCAGCGCATTGGTCGTCACGGTCATCCCGTGCGAGAACTCGCGGACGTCGCGCGCGGGACGCCCGGCGCGTCTGAGGACGCCCTCGACGGCGGCGAGCACGCCCACGGACTGGTCGGCCGGGGTCGTGGGGGCCTTGGCGGTGAACAGCCTCCCGTCAACCGCCAGCACCGCATCGGTGAAGGTTCCGCCGACGTCGACCCCGAGCAGCATGTTGCGGGTTATAGCCGCGCAGGGCCGGCCCGCGCGTGAGCTTTGTGGCCGTATGTGCGCATACGCCACATCCGCCAGCAAAGTTCGTGGAGCCGCTCCCAAAAAAAGGGACCCGGCGTATGCCGGGCCCTCTCAATCCCTCGGTTCGTGCGGATCGCGGCCGGGCTACGCGGCGACGAGCGTCTCGGCTGCTTCGAACTCCTCGGTCTCAGCCAGATGCTGATGCGATGGGCAGTAGCCGTTGTGCGGTAGAGGCATCCGCTGGCACGGCGTCCCCTTGCGGGTACTAGCGCGACACTGGAGGGGGTTCCCGTACGCGTCGAACCCGTTCTGCGGAAGCCGGCGCAGGAACTCATCCGCCAGCGCCAGATACCGCTCGATCACCCGGAGCACCCGGACCTGCTGGTTCATGGGGAAGTACGCGCGAATGTCACAGAACAGCGTCCGTGGAGGGTGCGCGAAGTAGCGACGGTCGGTGGCCAGTCGCTCGACCGCGGCCTCGCATGCGCGAAGCACGCGTTCGTGGTTCGTGCGGGATCCGGCGTTGTGCGGATCCTCGACGATCGTCGTCGGCCAATTCCCGATAGATGGCGCGACTAAATCGGTACATGCACGACTCCTTTCGGCACCCCTGCCAGAGGCGCTTCCGTTCCAATCGGCAGAGCAGTATGTCCCCAGCTTGTGAATTGCACTAGGTAATACGTGTTAACGCAGCGTTAAGCGAAAAGTTGGTGTGTTTCGCATTTGGTCAGTTAACGCGGCTGCCCACGAAAGCTTTTAGGTCGCTCAGGACCAGCGCTGGAGCTCCGGCTCGCCCCCCGTCCGGACGGTCACGTGGTCGCCGTCGAGCCCGGGGTCGAGCTCCGGGAAATCGCGGCGCCGGTGGGCGCCGCGGGTCTCTTCTCGCGTCAGCGCCGAGCCAGCGATCAGCCGTACCAGCGGGTGCGGGTCGCCGGCCAGCTCGGTCAGGCCGCCTGCATCGCGCTCGATCCCGGCGTCGCGCCAGAGCGCCGCGCGGCTCTCGGGCAAGGGCATCGGGGAGCCCAGCGGGGGCGCGTCCGCATCCACCACGTCCGCCGGATCGGGGGCAGGCTCGGCGGCCGCCGAGCGCCCGGCGCGCGCGCCGAACACGAAGCACTCGGTCAGGGAGTTGGAGGCCAGCCGGTTGGCGCCGTGAAGCCCGGTGCAGGAGCACTCGCCGACCGCATAAAGACCGGGCACCGTCGCGCGCCCGTGAAGGTCGGTCGCGATTCCCCCCATCATGTAATGCGCCGCGGGCGCCACCGGCACGAGCTCGCGCTCGGGGTCGATTCCGGCCCGGCGGAGCGCTTCGATGACGTTCGGGAAGAGCGCCGGATCCACGTCGCGCATGTCGAGGTCGACCGAGGTCGCGCCGCTGCGCGTCATCTGCTGCTGCACCGCCCGGGCGACCTCGTCGCGCGGCGCGAGCTCGTTAACGAATCGCTCCCCGTCGGCGTCGAGCAGGGTCGCCCCCTCGCCGCGGATCGCCTCGGTCACGAGGAACCCGTCCGCGCCGTTGGTCGCAGCGACGGCGGTGGGATGAAACTGAACGAGCTCGAGGTCGGCGAGCACCGCACCCGACGCGTACGCGAGCAGCAGCCCGCCGCCGACGGCGCCGACCGGGTTGGTGGTGCGCGCCCACAGCGCCGCGGCTCCTCCCGTGGCGAGCACCGTCGCCGCGCTCGCCAGCCGCGCTCCGCGATCGAGCACGACGCCCTGACAGCGCCCGCCGCCGACCACGAGCGCGACCGCGCGGCGGTCCTCGAGCACCTCGATCCGGGGATGCTCGGCGACCAACGCGCTCAGTTGCCGGATCAGCCGCTGCCCCGTCGCGGCTCCGCCCGCGTGCACGATCCGCCGTACCGAGTGCCCTCCCTCGAGCCCGAGCGCGAGGCGACCGTGGCGGTCGGCGTCGAACGACACCCCCAGCCCGGCGAGGTCCTCGACCGCCGCGGGGGCCTCCTCGCACAGCACCCGGGCGGCGGATTCACGAACGGCGCCGCGCCCAGCCTTGACGGTGTCGGCGAGATGGCGCTCAGGGCTGTCGTCGGGGGCTACCGCGGCGGCCAGCCCACCCTGCGCCCAGTAGGTGGACGACTCAGCTAGCGGCGTCGCCGAGATCAGTGTGACGCCGGCTCCGGCGCGCGCCGCGCAGATCGCCGTGTACAGGCCGGCGGCGCCGGCCCCGACGACCGCAACCTGAGTCTCCATCGGATCCAATGGCAGTACGGTACTCGCGAATGGAGAGCGTGTTCCTGGCGCATCCCTCCTCGCTTCAGCACGACACCGGCGGACACCCCGAGCGGGCCGCGCGGATCATCGCGATCGAGCGCGAGTTGGCCGCCCGCGACTGGCTCGGCTTCGAGCGGGTCAGTTCGCCGGAGGTGGAGCGCGACGTCCTGACGGCGGTGCACCCCGAGGCGTACGTGGCGACGATCGAGCGGACGGCCGCGAGCGGTGGTGGCGCCCTAGATGCCGACACGGTGATCAGCCCGGGCTCGTTCGAGGCCGCGCTGCACGCCGCCGGCGGTGCCGTGCGGATGATCGAGCTGCTGCTCGACGGCGAGGCGGCGTACGCGTTCAGCGCGCACCGCCCTCCCGGCCACCACGCGACACCGACCCGCGCAATGGGGTTCTGCGTGTTCAACAACGTCGCGGTGGCGGCGCGGTTCGCGCTCGATCGCCGCGGGCTCGAGCGGGTGATGATCCTCGACTGGGACGTCCATCACGGCAATGGGACAAACGACATCTTTCACACCAGCGATCGCGTCCTGTTCGTGTCGCTCCACCAGTCGCCGCTATACCCGGGGACGGGACCGGCGGGTGACGTGGGGGCCGGACCTGGCGAGGGCTTCACGGTCAACCTCCCGGTGTCGCCGGGCACTGGCGACGAGGAATACCTGTCGCTCGTCGAGCACGTCGCCATCCCGTTGATGGAGCCTACGAGCCGCAGCTGGTGCTGGTCTCGGCGGGGTACGACGCGCACCGCGACGACCCGCTGGCGGAGTGCCTGGTCAGCGAGCATGGGTTCGCGGCGATGGCGCGCGCGGTGCGGCGCGCGGCGGACTCCGCAGGGGTGCCGCTCGGGTGCGTGCTTGAGGGCGGCTATGCGCTCGAAGCGCTGGCGCGATCGGTCGCCGCGACGATGACGGAGCTGACGCCGGAGGCGCCGGAGGAAGCCGGGGCCCAGGAGGAGGTCGGGGTCGCGCCCCTCGCCGCCGTGGCGCGCGAGCGGCTTGCGCGGTGGTGGCCGGCGCTCGCCGCGCCGGCTACGCGTGGTTTGCCTGGATCGAGAGGCTGACCAGGGCGATCAGCAGCCCGATCAGCACGAGCGCGACGACGGCGCCGACGACCGCCGCCGGGATCCGCCAGTCCGGGGCGGCGTGAAGCTGCGTTCGGGCGGCGCCGCACTCGAGGCACCACTCCTGATCCTCGGCCAGCGAAGCGCCACAGGCTGCGCAGGGGTCGCCGACCGTCGCCGGCTGGCTCAGAGCTTCTGCCCGCACCACGAGCAGTACCTGTCGCTCGATCCGTGGACGGTTCCGCACGCGGCGCACGCTCCGCCGATCCCTGGTTCGCGCAGCTCGCGCAGCGGCCGGCGCTCGGAGAGCCCCCGCTCGAGCGCGCGCAACTCGCGGTCAGTCTGACCGGCGGCATCGAGCTTGGCCCGCATCAGCTCCGGGCGGTCACGTCCGAGGCGGCGCTGCTCGAGCGCGAAGCCCCCGAGGTCGCGCAGCTGGAGCTCGCGAAGCTTGCGCAGGTAGCGGACGCGGCGGCGGGCCTTTCCGCGCTCGCGCAGGCCGGCGGGGGCGTCCTGCCGGACGATCCGCTCTACCAGTCCGCTCATGCGCGCATCGTACGCTCGGGGTCGCGTCCCTACGCCGCGAGCGCGCGCCACTCCGCCACCATCCTCGCGGCCATCCGGTCGGTGGAGAACTGCTCGGCGCGGTGCCGTCCCCCAACCCGGGGGTCGGCGTCGGTCATGTGCGGCGCGAGTGCCTGCCGCCAGGTCGGCGACGTCGAACGGGCCGCAGTAGGTGCCGGGGATGCCGGAGAGCGCGTCGGGCGCGACCCCGACCGGGGTGGACAGGACAGGCACGTCGCACGCGAGCGCCTCGAGCACCGCGAGCCCGAACCCCTCGCGCTCGGACGGCGACGAGCACCGCGTTGGCGGCGTTGACCCACAGCGGCACCTCCGCCGGGTCGACACTCCCGAGGGTCAGCAACTCGACGCCGGCCGCGACCCGGCGCGCGCGGTCGTAGCGCTTCTCGGGCCGGCGCGGGTCGGCCGCGAACAGGAGATAAGGGCCCTCCGGGCGCAGGCCGAGCTGAGCGCGGGCCTCGGATCGGGGGATCCGCTTGAAGCGTCCCGTGTCGACGCCGGCGGGGAGCACCGCGGTACGCGACCGCAGCGCCCACCGAGGAGCCTGGGCGAGCAGCGGCTCGGAGACCGCGGCCACCAGGTCGAGCAGCGGCAGTGCGGCGGTCGTCAGTGCCCGGGAGCGCGGGTGCGAGAGATCGGTGCCGTGGAGCGTGACCGCGTGCGCGTGCGCGCGGACCACGAGCGCCGGCCACGCGGTCAGACCGAAATGCGCGTGGACGACGTCGAAGCGCTCGCCACGGTATCGGCGGCGAAGCGCCGACGCGGCGCGCCCGTACGCGGCCGCGGTTCCCGGGTGGAACGCGTACAGCTCGACGTCGAGCTCGGGGATTCGCTCGAGCGCCTCCACCTGGTCGCGGACGAAACTGCCGAGCACGGAGTTCGCGGGCGAGGGGTACATGTTGGTGACGATCAGCGCGCGCATCGCGTCGCGAGCGTATCCGGGCCGCGGGACCCCCCTCTAGGATCTGCCGAATGGCCTCCAACGCGAAGCAGCCCGTCGCGGTGTTCGACTCGGGCGTCGGCGGACTCACGGTCCTGCACCAGCTCCTGGTCTCGCTCCCTACCGAGGACTATCCTGTACCTCGGTGACACGGAGCGCTTCCCGTACGGCGAGCGCGGCGCGGAGGAGCTCCAGGCGTTCGCGATCGAGATCGCCGATCACCTGCTGACGGAGGGGGCGAAGCTACTGGTGATCGCGTGCAACTCGGCGACCGCCGCGGCGCTCGACGCGGTTGAGCGCCACGTCGAGGCGACGGGCCAGGACGTCGACGTGATCGGTGTGCTTCGACCAGCCGCTCAGCTTGCGGTGGTCGCGACTCACACCGGCAGGGTCGGCTTGCTGGCGACGCCGGCGACCGTGGCGAGCGGTGCATACGAGCAGGCGATCGCGGAGGCCGACCGGCATGTGCACCTGGAGTCGGTCCGTGTCCCGATCTGGCCCCGATCATCCAGTCCGGCTTCCCCTTCAACGACGAGGTCGTTGAGACGGTGCGTGAATATTGCGCGCCGTTGCGCGCCGCCGATGTCGACACCGTGATCCTCGGCTCGACTCACTACCCCCTGTGCGAGCCGATCCTTCAGCGGATGCTGGGGCGGCGAGTAACGCTCGTCTCGGCGGGCACCGGCGTCGCTCGCAGCGTCGAGCGCGCGCTTGCCTCACGCGGCCTGCTCAACCCGCAGCCCGACGAGGGCAGCTACCGCTTCCAGTGCACCGCTGATGTCGACTCGTTCCGCGAGCTCGGCACCCGCTTCCTGCAGATGCCGCTCGGAGACGTCGTACACGTTGAGCTCGAGGCAAGGGCGATCGCATGAGCGCGACGCTCGAGCGAAGCTACGGCCGCGCTCCTGATCAGCTGCGCCCGACCGAGATCGAGCCCGGGTTCGTTCGCACCGCGACGGGCTCGACGCTGATTTCGATCGGCGAGACCCGGGTGATCTGCACCGCGTCGGTTCAGGAGAGCGTCCCGCGGTGGCTGGCGGGCTCCGGGCGCGGGTGGGTCACCGCCGAGTACGGGATGCTCCCGGCCTCGACCGGTGAGCGCAAGCAGCGGGATGTCTCACGCGGGCGCCCCGATGGCCGAACCGTCGAGATCCAACGGCTCATCGGCCGCTCGCTTCGTGTGGTGGTCGACTTCAACGCGCTCGGCGAGCGCTCGGTCTACGTCGACTGTGACGTCCTGCAGGCGGACGGAGGAACGCGCTGCGCCGCGATCACCGGGGGGATGGTCGCGCTCCGGCTTGCCTGCGACCGGCTGGTGGCCGAGGGGAAGCTCGAGCGCTCGCCGTTGACCGGGACGGTCGCCGCGGTCTCGTGCGGGATCATCGCCGGCGTCCCGATGCTCGATCTCGACTACTCCGAGGACTCCACCGCCGAGGTCGACGCCAACGTCGTGATGACCGGTGAGGGTGGGCTCGTGGAGGTGCAGGCGACCGCCGAGCGCACGCCGCTATCGCGCGCCCACCTGGACGAGCTCTTGGGCCTCGCCGCCACCGGCATCGGCGCGCTGCGCGCGATTCAGGACGAGGCGGTGGCCGCCGCCGAGGGGTGAGGATGGCGGCGACCCGCCCGCTCGTGCTCGCGACGCGCAATCCGCACAAGGTGAGGGAGGTCGCGCGGCTGCTCGAGCCGAACGGGATCGAGGTTGAGCCGCTTCCCGGCGGGATCGAGCTTCCCCCGGAGGCCGGGGACACCTTCGAGGCCAACGCGCTGCCCAAGGCGCGGGCCGCCGCCGTCGCGACAGGGCGCCCGGCGATCGCCGACGACTCAGGGATCGAGGCCGAGGCACTCGCGGGCAGACCCGGGGTCCGCTCCGCCCGCTACGCCGGGCCGAACGCGGCCGACGAGGAGAACCTCGAGAAGCTGATGCGCGAGGCACCCGCGGGAAGCCCGCTGCGGTACGTGTGCGCGCTGGCCTACGTCGACCCGCAGTCCGGGGACGAGCAGGTCTTCTTCGGGTACTGCTCGGGGCGCGTGGCCCCCAGCCCCCGCGGGTCGGGCGGATTCGGCTACGACCCGGCGTTCCTACCGGACGACGGCCCCGGCGACCGCACGATGGCGGAGCTCAGCGACGGCGAGAAGGATGCGATCAGCCACCGCGGGAACGCCGTCCGCGCGTTCGCGGAGTGGCTGGTGCGATGAACCCGGACGCCCCGCACGTCAAGCTGCGCACCGCGCTCCTTTCGATCGCGTCGAACTCAACGCTGATCCTGATCAAGGTCGTCGCGGGCACGCTTACGGGATCGGTGGCGATCCTCACCGAAGCGGTCCACTCGAGCATCGATCTGGTCGCCTCGGTCGTCGCATTCTTCTCGGTTCGCAAGGCCGGTGAGCCGGCCGACGAGAGCCATCGCTACGGGCACGAGAAGGTCGAGAACCTGGCGGCGGCGATCGAGGGGATCCTGATCCTGGTCGGGTCGGCGGTGATCGTGTTCGAAGCGATCCGCAGGCTCGCGGGCCACGGGCACGTGCACACGGTGGGCCTCGGAATCGCCGTCGTGGCGCTGTCGCTGGTGGTCAACCTGGTGGTCTCGACCGTGATCGCCCGCAACGCCCGCCGCACCGACTCCGCGGCGCTTGAGGGGGACGCTGCACACCTGCGCACCGACGCGCTGACCTCGGCCGGGGTGCTCGCCGCGCTCGTGCTGGTCGACGTCACCGGGGCCCAGTGGCTTGACCCGGCGGTCGCGCTCGCGGTCGCGGTCGCGATCGTGTTCACCGGGCTGCGACTGCTGTCGCGCTCCTCGCGGGTGCTGGTCGACGAGGCGCTGCCCGCTGACGAGGTGGCCGCGATCCGCGACGCGATCGAGGCGCAGGCCGACCGAGGCGTGGTCGGATATCACGAGCTCCGCACGCGGCGTGCAGGATCGCGCCGCTACGTCGACGCCCACGTTCAGTTCCGGGCGGGCACCTCGCTCGAGGACGCGCACCGCACCGCGCACGAGCTCCAGGACCTGATCGAGGCGCGGCTCGGCGACGCCGACGTGCTGATCCACCTCGAGCCCGAGGACCGAGTCCGTCCGGGCGAGGAGATCGCGCATGCGGCAACGCCGCCGAGGGGATGGGGGGGCCGGGCGCGGGGGCGCTCGTCCCGGAGGTCTAGCGGAGGTTGATGGCGGCGGATAGGGCCACCGCCAGGGTGACCCCCGCATACCCCAGATAGCCCTGTAGAACAAGGATCAGGACCGCGATCAGGCATGCCAGAACCGTCACCACCCAGGCCACACGGGCCAGATCTGCGGTTGTTTGCCGGCCTTCGTCGTCGATCATGAGCTCGGAAATGCGGAAATTGCGGGATTCCTGTGGTTGAGACCCCGCTTGGGCGGGGACGTTATGGAGAGAATTGCCCGGCCACTGGGGGGATGCGGGCCGTTCGCACCGTCCGGGGCCAGTGTTAGCGTCGGTGATTCCTACCACCTAGTGAGGAGGGAACAAGTGACGAAGTCCGAATTCGTCGACCAGGTCGCAGACCGGGCCGGATTGAGTAAGAGGGACGCCGCGAGCGCGGTCGATGCCGTTCTCGAGACGATCGAAGGCACGCTCAGCCGCGGTGGCGAGATCACCTTCTCCGGCTTCGGGAAGTTCAGCGTCTCACAAAGGAGCGCGCGAGAAGGTCGCAACCCGGCGACCGGCGAGCGGATCCAGATCGCAGCGTCGCGCGTGCCGAAGTTCACATCCGGCGCGGGTCTGAAGAAGGCGGTCAAGTAAGGTCGCCTTCAGTGAGCGGTGCCGCGGTCACGTGCCCGAAGCCGTGACCGGGGCATCTCGCCGGCAGCTGTTCGGAGACCGGGTGGCGCGATGGGTGGCTGCGCGAAAGTCTCAGCTGGTGCTGGGGCTTGACCCGGATCCGGAGCGGCTATGGCCTGGGGCGGCTGAGTTGCTGGGCGCGGCCGAGTGCCGGCCCGACGATTCGCGCGAGTGCGCGGCACTCGCGGTGGCGGCGCACTGCGGGCTGGTGATCGAGGCCGTGGCCGAGGAGTGCGTCGCAGTCAAGCCACAGGTGGCCTGCTTCGAACGGCTGGGCCCGCCCGGCTGGGCCGCGCTCGAAGCCGTCGTCGCAAGCGCACGGGAGCACGAACTGCTGGTAATCGCGGACGCCAAGCGCGGCGACATCGACGTCACCGCCGCCGCGTACGCGCAGGCGTTCTTCGGCGAGACCCCGACGCCGTACGGCCCTGTGGCGAGCCTCGGCGCCGATGCGCTCACCGTCAACCCACTGCTGGGTGCCGACTCGCTGGCGCCCTTCATCACGCGGGCTCGCGACCAGGGCGCCGGGGTGTTCGTGCTGGCGCGCACCTCGAACCCGGGCGCGCGCGACGTGCAGGGTCTCGAGCTGTCGGGAGGCGGGACCGTCAGCGATCGGCTCGCCGCGATGATCGCTGACGCGGGCTCGGAGGGGGTGGGCGAGTCCGGCCTGTCCGACGTGGGCGCTGTCGTCGGCGCGACCGCGCCCGATTGGGTGGCGGCGCTGCGTGACCAGATGCCGAGCGCGATCTTCCTGCTCCCCGGGGTGGGGGCGCAGGGCGGCGCCGTCGAGGCGCTCGCGCCCGCGTTCGCGCCGGGTCCGGCCGGCGGCCTGATCTCGGCCTCCCGCGGGATCGTAGCCGCGTACGAGCGGCGCGGCGGGGAGCCGGGAGCGGCCGCTCGCGCGGAGGCGGCGGCCCTCCGCGAGCTCGCCTGGCGGCTCTCGTCCTGAGGGCTTCAGGACGCCGTTGCCGGATGCGTTTTGCACGTATCTGCCCAGGAGCCAAAGCACGTAAATTGCGTTGATCACGCCGCTATGATCGCGCTGCGATGGTGGCGAGGAACGTGGGCCGGTACGTGGCGCCGACCGCGCTGGTCGCCGTGATCGTGGCGACCGTCGTGGTGGTCAGCTCCGGGCTCGAGGCGAGCAGCACCAAGCACCCGGCCGCCTCCGTACACCGCCCCGTCCGCACCGTGCTGTCCGTCCCCGCGGCGTCGCACAGCTTGTTCTACGTCGTAAGGTCGGGCGACAGCCTGTCGACGATCTCGGTGAGGACCGGCGTCTCCGTGCCCGCGCTGGAGGCCCTGAACCCCTCTGCTGACCCCAACGCACTGCAGACGGGTCAGCGCCTGCGGCTACGCCGGTGAGGCCCCCGCCGGGAGCGTGTCTGGGGTGAGGATGCAGGCCCTGGCGCGGGACCGTCTAGGCTTTTGAAGCCCGCTCTGCCGACCCCGGTGGGCATCACCTCCAGGATGGTTCGACGGGAACGGCAGCGGCAGGCTCGCGCGGCAGAGGACCAAGATGATCATCACGGTCACGCTCAATCCGGCGCTCGACAAGACGCTCGAGGTGCCGAACTTCACCCCGGGGCGACGGCACCGCTCGGTCGATCAGGTGACGATGCCCGGAGGAAAGGGCGTGAACGTGGCCCGCGCGATCAAGCGCCTGGGCCAGCCCGTGATCGCCACCGGGCTGGCCGGCGGCGCGACCGGCACGAGGATCGTCGAGGCTCTGAACGACGAGGCAATCCTGAACGCGTTCGTCCGGATCCGCGACGAGTCGCGGACCAACACTGCCGTGCTCGACCCCACGACCGGGCTCCAGACCGAGATCAACGAGCGAGGACCGGCGGTGTCCTCCCAGGAGCTCGAGCTGTTCCACGAGAAGCTCCTTTACCTCGCCAAGGGAGCGAGCATGTGTGTGTTCGCGGGGAGCCTCCCGCGAGGCGTGGGGACCGACGTCTACGCGGACCTGATCCGCGAAGTCAAGCGCCTCGGGGTCGTCACCGTGGTCGACACCGAAGGCGAACCGCTGCGGCTCGCGACCCGGGCCGAGCCTGCCGTGATCTCTCCGAACGAAGTTGAGGCCGAGGAGCTCGTCGGCCAGGAGTTCAACGACGTCGACGACCGCGCTCAGGCCGTCGTCGAGATGACCCGGCTCGGAGCGGGCGAGGCGATCATGACCGTCAGCGACGGCTGCTACGCGTGCGTGCTCGAGGAGGGCGCGGCCGTATACCGGGTCTCGGTCGAGGAGCAGGAGGCGCGCTCACGGATCGGCTCAGGCGACGCGTTCCTCGCCGGCTACGTCGCGGCGCGCTACGGCGGGCGCCCGCCGATCGAATGCCTTCGTCATGGGGTCGCCTGCGGGGCGGAGTCGATCCAGCACTTCGGCGCCGGGGTGCTCGACCCCGCGAAGGTGGCCAGGCTGCTCGGTGAGGTCGAGGCCGAGCGCCTCGAGATCGGCGCCGAGATCGGCTGAGACCGACACCGCAAAATCCGAGAAGGCCACCCCGGAGTCGTCGCCTTCCCCCGCTACGATGACGCAATGGAAGTTGAGATCGGCCGCGGGAAGAAGGCTCGTAGGGCCTACGGCTTCGACGAGATAGCAATCGTCCCCTCCCGCCGCACGCGCGACCCCGACGACGTCGACATCTCATGGACGCTCGGGCCTTACCGCTTCGAGCTGCCACTCCTCGCGGCCGCGCTCGACGGGGTCGTCTCGCCCGAGACCGCCGGGATCATCGGCAAGCTCGGCGGCCTCGCGGTGCTCAACCTCGAGGGCATCTACTGCCGCTATGAGGACGCAGATTCGCAGCTCGAGCGGATCGCGACCTTCTCACGTGACATCGCGACCCGGGAGATGCAGGACATCTACCGCGAGCCGGTCAAGCCAGAGCTGATCGCTCAGCGGATCAAGGAGATCAAGGATCAGGGCGTAGTCGTGGCCGCCTCGCTGACCCCGCAGAAGGTTCGCAAGTACTACGACATCGCGCTCGAGGCGGGTCTCGACATCCTCGTGATCCAGGGCACCGTCGTCTCGGCCGAGCACGTCTCGCTCGACGAGACCCGCCCGCCGTTGAACCTCAAGGAATTCATCCGCGAGCTGGCGCCCACCCCGATCGTGGTCGGCGGTTGCGCGTCCTACCACACGGGGCTGCACCTGATGCGCACCGGCGCCGCCGGGGTGCTGGTCGGCGTCGGCCCGGGTGCGATCTGCACCACGCGCGGCGTGCTCGGGATCGGCGTCCCGCAGGCGACGGCGATCGCCGATGTCGCTGCGGCTCGCTCCCAGCACATGCTCGAGACCGGCGACTACGTGAAGGTGATCGCCGATGGCGGGATGCGCAACGGTGGCGACATCGCCAAGGCGGTCGCCTGCGGCGCCGACGCGGTGATGCTCGGGTCCGCCCTGGCGCGGGCCTACGAGGCTCCGGGGCACGGCTACAACTGGGGGATGGCGACGTTCCATCCGACGCTCCCGCGCGGCACCCGAGTGGCGACGACTCAGAACGGGGCGCTCGAGGAGATCATCCGCGGCCCGGCGCGTGAGAACGACGGCACCTTCAACCTGATGGGTGCGCTCCGGACCTCGATGGCGACCTGCGGCTACCGCGACATCGCAGAGTTCAACCGCGCCGAGCTGGCGGTTGCGCCGGCGTTGCAGACCGAGGGCAAGCACCTGCAGCGCGAGCAGGGCGTGGGAATGGGCGCCAAGGCAGCGACCGTCGGTGTCGCCGACTAGCTTGGCGGCTGCAAACGCTTCGTCGGCCGACCTCCTCGCTCGCTCGCGTGCGGAGCACGCCACGCTCGCTGCGTCCTCGGCCGCCTCGGTTTTCGCTCGCCAAGCCGGGATCGACGAAGTAGTTGTCCTCGACTTCGGGGGTCAGTATTCGCAGCTGATCGCGCGCCGGGTCCGTGAGTGCGGCGTCTTCTCCGAGCTGCTGCCCCATCACGTCGGGGCGGCCGAGGTGCTCCGCCGCCGGCCCAAGGGCGTGATCCTTTCGGGCGGCCCCGCGTCGGTCTACGAGGAGGGCGCCCCACCGCTCGAGCGTGACCTGTTGGAGCTCGGCGTCCCGGTGCTCGGCATCTGTTACGGGATGCAGCTCCTGGCGCTCGAGCTCGGCGGGACCGTCGAGGGGGCCGAGGTGGGGGAGTTCGGACGCTCGCGGCTGACCGTACGTGAGCCCGGACGCCTGCTGGCCGGGACGCCCGCGGAGCAGACCTGCTGGATGTCTCACCGTGACACGGTGTTCGCGGCGCCGCCTGGGTTTGACGCGCTCGCCTCCTCGACCGCCTCGCCCGTGGCGGCGTTCGAGTCGGCCGAGCGGAGCGTCTACGGGATCCAGTTCCACCCCGAGGTCGTCCATACGCCGTACGGCCAGCAGGTGCTGACGAACTTCCTCAAGGACATCTGTGGCTGCGAGCTCAACTGGAGCCCGAGCTCGGTGATCGAGGAGCAGATCGAGCGGATCAGGACCCAGGTCGGGGGCGGCCGGGCGATCTGCGGGCTGTCAGGTGGGGTCGACTCGAGCGTCGCCGCGCTGCTCGTGCACCGCGCGATCGGCGATCGGCTGACGTGCGTATTCGTTGACCACGGATTGATGCGCAAGAACGAAGGCGCGCAGGTGATCGCTGCGTTCCGTGACCACTTCAAGGTCCCGCTGGTTGCGGTCGACGCAGCCGACCGCTTCCTGGCTCGGCTCAAGGACGTGACCGATCCGGAGGAGAAGCGCAAGCGGATCGGGAGCGAGTTCATTCGGGTGTTCGAAGAGGAGGCCGGGAAGCTCGACGACGTCAACTTCCTGGTCCAGGGGACGCTGTACTCCGACGTGATCGAGTCAGGGGGCGGAACCGGCGCCGCGACGATCAAGTCTCATCACAACGTCGGTGGCCTGCCCGATGATCTCGAGTTCGAGCTCGTCGAGCCGCTGCGGGCGCTGTTCAAGGACGAGGTCCGCGCGGTCGGCGCCGAGTTGGGCCTGCCGGAGCGGCTGGTGTGGCGCCAGCCCTTCCCCGGCCCGGGCCTGGCGATCCGGATCGTCGGGGGGGAGGCCACTCGCGATCGCCTGGAGATCCTGCGCGAGGCCGACGCGATCCTGCAGGACGAGATCCGCAACGGCGGCCTCTACCGCGAGCTGTGGCAGTCGTTCTGCGTGCTGCCCGACATTCGAACGGTTGGCGTCCAGGGCGACGCCCGCACCTACGGCAACGTGATCGTGATCCGGGCGGTCACCTCCGACGACGCGATGACGGCCGACTGGGCGCGCCTGCCCTATGACCTGCTCGAGCAGATCGCCAGTCGGATGATCAACGAGATTCGGCCCGTCGGCCGGGTCGTGCTCGACATCACGAGCAAGCCGCCGGGCACGATCGAGTGGGAATAGCGGGAGAGGGCGCCGGCTAGGACCGGCAGAGGGCGCCGGCCAGGAGCTTGAGGGCGCCGGCCAGGAGCTTGAGGGCGCCGGCTAGGCGCTTTAAGCGAGTCTCGCCAGGATCGGGCGGGTGTAGCGCCCAACTTTGCGCGGAAGCGCCCCGGGGTGAAACCAATTGGCGTCGGCGAGCTCGCCGCGGTCGATCTCGATCTTCGGTGCACTGACCTCGGCCTGGAAGCAGTGCAGCCGGTCGCGGCGGTGGTTGCAGCTCGCCGACACCAGCCCGAGCGATCGCCACTCATCGATCGAGACGCCGAGCTCCTCGTGCATCTCGCGGCGCGCCGCATTGACCGGTGCCTCGCCCCGTTTCATCGACCCGCCTGGCAGGTCCCAGCCCCGAGGACCGTAGGTATGACGGACCAGGAGCACCCTGCCGTTGTCGGTGATCACGCACTTGACGCCGCGGACCACGGGCCGGCGCAGGAACCAGTAGACCACCAGGCCGACATACGCGACGCGATAGCCGACTCGACGGATCGGAACGGGGATGCGGTCCACGTATCCAGCCTACGCCGGTCGCCGTCCTTCAATCGGCGTGGATTCGCCTATCATTGCCACAGCCGCGCGTCGTAACGCGCGGCTTATCCGTGCCATGAAGACCTACGTCGCAACACCGATTGACAGAGAGCGCAACTGGCTGGTCGTTGATGCCACCGGCAAGACGCTTGGGCGTCTGGCTACCCAGATCGCCGACGCGCTCCGCGGTAAGCGCAAGCCGACCTACACGCCGCATGTGGACACGGGCGATTTCGTGATCGTCGTCAACGCCGAGAAGATCTCGGTCACCGGCAACAAGCGTCAGGACAAGCGCTACTACCGCCACTCGGGCTATCCCGGCGGACTGCGGTCGCGGTCGCTCGGGGACATGCTCGAGCGCCGCCCCGAGGAGGTAATCCGCCTCGCCGTCAAGGGGATGCTCCCGCGCAACCGGCTGGCGCGTAAGCAGCTGACCAAGCTCAAGGTGTACGCCGGTCCCGATCATCCGCACGCCGCCCAGCAGCCGCAACCGATGGAGATTCAGAGTTGAGCACAGACGACAACGAGCGCACCCCGGACGAGCCGGAGGCCGCACCCGACGCCGAGTCCGCGAGTGCAGCCACCGAGGGTCAGGGCGAGGAGCAGTCCACGCGAGCGGACTCGGCGCCGGACGCACCAACCTCAGCCGAGGGTCAGAGCGAGGAGCAGCCCACGCCAGCGGCGTCGACGGCGGACGCGTCCTCGGACTCGCTGGAGGAGCCGGCGTCTGAGCCTGTCTCTGAGACGGAGCCGGAGGGTGACGCCGCCGAGGTGGCTAGCGCCCCATCGGGTCCGGATGCCGAAGCATCCGAAGACGCGCCCGCCACCTCGGAGGCGGCGCCCGCCGGCGATGCGCCCGCGGCCTCGGCGGCAGAGCCTTCCGGCGAGCCCGCCGGCGAAGAGGAGGAGTACGAGCCGACCCCGAGGGAGAAGCCGGAGATTCCCGGTGCCGATCTCGAGCCTGTGTTCGTCGCGCAGGAAGAGCAGTACCTCGACGCCGAGGCGCAGGCGGCTGCCGAGGCCGAGGCGGAGGCCGAAGCGGAGCGCGCGCGCGCCGAGGCCGAGGACGAGCAGTCAAGGCCGATCGCCGACGCCGCGATCGACCTGGCCAGCGGCGCTCGCTACACGGCGACCGGAAAGCGCAAGACGGCGGTTGCCCGGGTGGTGCTCAAGCCCGGCGGCGGCGAGTACTCGGTCAACGGCAAGTCGCTCGAGACGTTCTTCCCGCGTGAGACGCTGCAGCGGATGATTCGGCAGCCGCTCGAGGCGGTCGGGTACGAAGCGCGGATGGACGTGATCGCGCGGATGCACGGCGGAGGGGTCTCTGCCCAGGCCGGCGCCCTGCGCCACGGGATCTCCCGCGCCCTGATCGAGGCCGATCCGAATCTTCGCGGAGAGCTCAAACGTCGTGGCTACCTGACGCGGGATCCGCGCGTCAAGGAACGCAAGAAAGCCGGACTGAAGAAGGCCCGTAAGCGGCCGCAGTTCTCCAAGCGCTGACTTCAGCGCTCGCCGGGGTATGGCTCGCCAGCTTTTCGGCACGGACGGCGTCCGTGGGCACGCGGGAGACTTTCTCACGGCCGAGCTCGCGCTGAAGCTGGCGCGCGCGGCGGTCGCAAGGCTGGAGTCGCCGCGACCGCAGGTTCTGATCGTCCGGGACACCCGCGAGTCCGGTGAGATGCTCGAGTCGGCGATCGCCGCGGGTGTCACCGCCAGCGGCGGCGACGCGCTGCTCGCGGACGTCCTCCCAACGCCGGCCGCCCCGATGCTTGTCCGCCGTCACGGATTCGACCTGGCCGCGGTCATCTCGGCGTCCCACAACCCGTTCGAGGACAACGGGATCAAGTTCTTTTCGTCCGACGGCTTCAAGCTCCACGACGACAGCGAGCACGCGATCGAGGAAGAGCTCGATAAGCCGCCCATCCCGCCGGCCCATATCGGGCGCGTGCGGAGGTTCCACGGTGCGCTCGAGGACTACCTGCGCGAGCTCCACGAGCGGTTTGCCGAGCTCGACCTGAGCGGGATGCGGGCACTGCTCGATTGCGCCAACGGGGCGACGTTCCGCGCCGCGCCCGAGATCTTCCGCCGGCTCGGCGCCGAAGTCGAGGTGCTGGCGAACGAACCGGACGGTCGCAACATCAACGACGGCTGTGGTTCCACGCACCTCGATCTGCTGGTGGGCGGAATGAGTGCCGGCGACTACGACGTGGGCTTCGCGTTCGACGGCGACGGCGATCGCGTGTTGGCCGTCGACCGCAACGGCGTCGTGGTCGACGGTGACGAGCTGATCGCGCTCGCCGCCCTTCACCTGCGCGACCACGACCGTCTTGCGGGCGGAGGCGTAGCTGTGACGGTGATGACCAACTACGGCTTTCACAGCGCGATGGCCGACGCCGGGATCGAGGTGGCGACCACGGCGGTGGGCGACCGCTACGTGCTCGACGAGCTGCGAACGCGGGGGTGGAGCCTCGGTGGCGAGCAGTCGGGGCACATCATCGACCTCAGCTTCGGGCCTTCGGGCGACGGGATCGCGAGCGCATTGCTGGCGCTCGAGTCGCTTGGCGAGCGTCGCCTGGAGCAACGCAACGCGATGCGGAAGCTTCCCCAGCGGCTCGTCAACGTACGGGCGGGTGACCGCAAGGCGCTCGCCGCGGCGATGGACGACGCCGAGGTCCGTGCCGCGATCGACCGTGAGCATGAGGCGCTCACCGGGCGCGGCCGCGTGCTCGTTCGAACTTCCGGCACCGAGCCTCTGATCCGGGTCATGGTCGAGGCCCCTAGCGACGAGGAGACCGACGAGGTCTCCGCCCGGCTCACGCGGGTCGTTGAAGACGCGCTGGCGGGTTGACGCGCTCGCTCCGACGTTCGTCGACTCGACCGTTCCTCCGGGCTTCTTACGGTCCTGAGACCACCGTCTTAGACGGGGACTGCACCGTCAGGCGTCAACCCCCGGGAAGGCCCGGACAAGCGAAAGGACTGAAGCGAAATGCTCTCATCCATCAAGAAGCTGCTGGCGGGCGTCGCGGCCCTCGCCGCCCTCGCCCTCGGTGGCGCCGCGGTCGCTGGCGCAGCGACATCGTCGACCACCAGTACCGCCACCCAGAGCGCGCCGGCCTCCCAGGCCCGGCCGGCTTTCAACGGCCCAGCACACGGGACCGCCGCACATGAGGACGCGGAGAAGACCGTGACGGGTGCCGCGGCCGCGAAGGCCCAGGCCGCGGCCGTCAAGAGCGTCGGTAGCGGCACCGCTGGGGTTGTCACGACCGACATCACCGGCAGGGGCTTCGAAACGACCGTGACGAAATCCGACGCAACCAAGGTCGAAGTCCACCTCGACAGCTCGTACAACGTGATGCAAGGCCCTGACGGACACGGTGGGTCACCTCCCGGCGGCTACGGAGCCTGATCGCTGACGAGGGCTCGGCGCTCGCCGAGCCCTCGTCGCCTCGACGCGCGGCCAAAGGCGTGGTGTAATGCCGTGATGGGGCCGCGGCAGCGCCGCGGGGACGGGTGGTTTGTCCATTAAGACAGGGAGACGGAGAAGCGGTTTTGGAGCGTCAACGGCGGATAGCGCTCGCGGTACGAGCGGGTGCGGAGCTGGACGCGATCGAGCTCGCGATCATCGATCCAGCGCCGGTCGACGAGGAGCAGAAGGCGGCGCTGTGGCTCTACGCCGAGGCGCTGGAAGAACGCCGCCGCGAGTCGATGCTCGCGGACTGCGAGCTCACCCCGATCGGAGGCTGAGGCCTCCGGCGGTGGGGCGCAGCCCCGCCTCAGCTCGCCTTGCGCCCGGTTCGCTTGGCCGTCGTCGAGCTCCGCTTGCGCCGGCTGGCCGTCGCCTTCGAGCGAGACCGCGGAGATGCCGTTTTTGCGAGGAGCTTCTGCGCCTCCTCGAAATCGCGGGTCAGCGCCTTGGTGAGTTTGACGGCGTCGCGTCGCGCATTGGAGATGAACCCGCCCAAACCTTTGTGTAGGTCACGGGTGCTCTGGCCGGCGCTGCGGCCAGCGTGCGTTCGCAGCTCCGTGAGCGCCTTCTGGGCGGTGTCGAGCGAGCCTTGCAGCCGCTTGAGCGCGGCCGGCTCCTTGAACGTGGGCCGCGTGCGCGACGAGGACCGAGCGGACTTTCTGGCGGGCGGCATCGAGACCTCTTTCGGCGTGGGTGAATGGGACGCGAACCCGAGCCTATCCAAGCCGTGGGGCGCTCCGCAACGGCGGCGAGGCCCTGGTCCCCCGGCCGCGCGCCATGGGCCCGCGGCTCAGCCCGCTCTGTCGATCACGCCCCTCATCTCCTCGGCGCTGAAGGCGCGCAGTGTTGTTGTCCGGATATTGCCCTGACCGGCCACGGTCAGGAGGGCTGCGGCGAGCGTCTGATCGTCTGGTGCCTCGATGACGCCGACGAGGTCGTGGGCGCCGAGCGTCCAATGAATATCAGTGAACTCGACTCCCATCGACCGGAGCTCGCTCTGGGCCGCCTCATACCGATCGACACTTTCCTTGAAGCCCTTGACGCCCTGATCGGTCCAATCGATGAGCGCGATGTAGGTGGCCATGGCACCTCCTATTCGGGTTGCAGGGCAGGCGGGTGAGCCGCGCTGCCCGTGCTCGACTTGACGGCGCCAACCTATCCGCGCAGCATGCGGTGTTCAACTGGCGCGGCTCGGGCACCGGCGCGATGTCGCATCCAGGAACAGACGATCCCTGGATAGGCCGGCACTGGTTGCGCTCACTCGATACGTGCGCGATGTGCGCCCGCGACAACGAAGAGAGGAATTCTGATGGCGGCAACGACGCTCCCCGGCGGAACTTTCACCATGGCCGAGGACCTGACGGTCACGCGTATGGGGTACGGAGCGATGCAGTTGGCCGGCCCGCACGTGTTCGGCCCACCCGCCGACCGTGACGCTGCTATCGCTGTCCTGCGCGAGGCGGTCGAGCTGGGGATCACCCACATCGACACCAGCGACTACTACGGCCCGCACGTCACGAACCAGATCATCAAGGAAGCCCTGCATCCGTACCCGGACAAGCTGCACATCGTGACCAAGGTCGGCGCCTTGCGCGACGCCGAGGGCGGCTGGCCCAGGGCGCTCGCTCCCGAGCAGCTGCGGCAGGCCGTCCACGACAACCTGAACAACCTCGGCCTCGACGCGCTCGACGTCGTCAACCTGCGCGTAGGGGGATTAGACAGCCCCGAACCGGGCTCGATCGCCGAACCGTTCACCGCGCTCGCGCAGCTGCAGCAGCAGGGACTGATCAGGCATCTCGGCGTCAGCACGGTCTCCGCCGAGCAGGTCGCCGAAGCACAGTCGATCGCCCCGATCGTGTGCGTGCAGAACTTCTACAACATCGCCAACCGAGCCGACGACGCGCTGGTGGACTCGCTCGCCGCGCAGGGCATCGCGTACGTGCCGTACTTCCCGCTCGGCGGGTTCTCCCCGCTGCAATCGGACACGCTCGAAGCTGTCGCCACCAATCTCGACAGCACACCGATGGCTGTCGCGCTCGCGTGGTTGCTGAATCGCTCCCCGAACATGCTGTTGATCCCCGGGACCTCGTCCGTCGCCCACCTGCGCGAGAACGTCAGCGGGGCTGCGCTGAGCATTCCCGAGGAGGAGCTGGCCAAGCTCAACGGCATCGCCGGGTGAGGATCGGCGACGGAAGGGAGCAATGGTGAACTTTCAGCTCAACGTTGAGCAGCTGCGCAAGCAGGCGAAGGAGCGCTGACGCGCAATCCTCCGCCCGGCTGCCGGAGGTGGCATCATTGATGTGTGTCTGAATCGGGCCCTAACGGCGAGAGCTTCGAAGAGATGTTGCGCTCCATGGCGGGAGAGCTGGGTCGTTCGATCGAGCGCTACGTCGACAATCTCGATGTAGGCGATGTCGCCGACTCGATCGGCGTGGATCCGTCGCTCGCCAGAGAATGGGTCGAGACCGCCTCGGGCTGGCTTCGGGCGCAGACGGAGAGTGCGGGCGAGGAGCTTGCGCACCGTGCCGGTGGGTCCAGACGCGCCGTGGCGCGGGTCGATCCGCTGGGCGGGGCCGGGCCGCACCCGCTCGATCTCCCGACGGACGAGCAGGGGCTGGCGCTGGCGGCGCTGGACTCCGGTCGCTGGACGGTTGAGCCTGGCACCGATGCGCTGACCGCCAGGGGCGACGGCCCGGGCCCCAGCGACGCGCTCGGCCTCGTCCGGGAATTACGGGTGCGCGACTGGATCGCAGTCGATGGTGAGCTAACGCTGGTGGGGCGACACGCGCTCAGCCGCTGGCTCGATACTGCGCCCCGCTGATAGGCCCGGCACACATCGCTCGGGCCGTTGGCATGCGATAGCTAACCGCCGCGGCGCGTGCTGCGCTTCGACAGCTCCGCGGCACGCTCCCGGATCCGGTCCTCGTCGGTGATCGCGTGCCAGCGCGTTGCTCGTCGTGCCCCGGTCCGGCGGACCCGCCCAGCGGCTTCGAGGTCGCGCAGAAGCGCCAGCACCTGATCGTGATTCGCGCCGGCCTGGTTGGCGAGTGCCGACGTGGTGAGCCCGCCGGGCTCGGTGAGCATGCGCTCGGCGGTGTCAGCGAGGAGGACAGAGGTAGCCCTGGTCGGCTTACGGCCCCTCGCCGGCTTCGGTCTCGGCTTGCCGGAGGGTATGGCCGCGGAGCCGTTGGAGATCAGTGCAGAGCGCGCATCCTGGAGGGAACCGAGCTCCCCTCTGAGCTCTCGAATGCGGCCGTCGATCGATTGGATCAGCTGTTCGATGGTTGGCATGCCGGCCATCCTACGTGCGGGTGGAGGCTCGGCGCCCCGCGGCCCCGTCGATCTCCCCGAGTACGCTGGCGCGGTGGATCACCTCGAGCTACCGCTGCCGCCGTGGGGAGCTCGCGTCGAGGGTCGGGGTGCCGGATGCCGCCGACCCGCTGCGGTTCTACAGCGAGGAGGGCGCCCGCCTGCGCGCCGTGATCGAAGAGCTGCTGCCCGCGGGCTGGACCTGGGGGGTGGGTGTTCCACTCAGAGTGGTGGCTGCGCGAGCATTGTGGGCGTGCCTTTGAAGTACTCGTGGTGAGGCGTCCAGCCAGAGACGCAACGGGCTCCACGCAGGTCACGCATTAGCTATATCGCGCTGCGCCCGCGCGCGGTCGCGATCGACAGGGCCGAGCTCGAGCGGATCTCCCCCAGGGAGCCGCGCGAGGTGCTCGCCCTCCAGACGAGCCTGCGACTCGCGCGCGGGGAGCTACAGGCGCTCGCCTCGAAAGCGACGGTCCTCCCGACCCTCGGGGCCAGGGGCGGCTCCGTCGTGAGAGGGTTACTACGGCGTCTGGTCCGCAGGCGAGGCGCCGTTCGGGATCTCGGTCACCGGCCGCGAAGCCCCGAGACCGCTGACCGGCGATAGCGATCCGCTCGCCGGCGCACGGGTCAACTCGCGTGGCCGTAATCGTAGAAGCCACGTCCGGACTTTCGCCCCAGCAGACCGGCCTCGACCATCCGATTCAGCACCGGGGGCGGTACGTCGGACGCGTCGCGGAACTCGTCGTGCATCGATTCGGCGACCGACTGTAGGGTGTCGAGACCGATCAGGTCGGCGAGCGCGAGGGGGCCCATCGGATGGGCGCACCCAAGCACCATCCCGCGGTCGATGTCCTCCCTGGATGCGAAGCCCGACTCGTACATCCTGATCGCCGAGAGGATGTATGGCACGAGCAGGGCGTTGACGATAAACCCGGCGCGGTCCTGGGAGTCGATCACCTCTTTGCCGAGCCCAGCGGCGAAGCCCTTGGCCTCCGCCAATACGGACTCGGACGTCATGATCGAGCGCACGACCTCGACGAGCTTCAGCACCGGGACGGGGTTGAAGAAGTGCAAGCCCAGTACACGTTCGGGGCGCGAGGTCTCCGCGGCGAGCTTCATGATCGGTACCGAGGACGTATTGCTCGCAAGAAACCTCGCGTCGGGGAGGATTCGGTCCAGCTCGAGGAAGACCTGTCGCTTGGCGTCCTCAGACTCGATGATCGCCTCAATCGCGGCCTCGGCGCCGGCTAGCTCCTCGAGGCTGGTCGCGAACGCGACGCGGTCGAGCGCATCGCTGTTGGCCTGCGCATCCAGCTTGCCCGTCTTGACGGCCCTGTCCAGCGAGCGCTCAACCGATCGGCGCGCGGCCTCCGCGCGATCGGGGTCGACCTCGATGACGGTGACGTCGATGCCCGCGCGTGCGCACACCTCCGCGATCCCCGAGCCCATCAGCCCGCCGCCGACCACGCCAACACGCATAAGCCTTACCTCCGTTCTTCTCGGACGATCCTTAGTGTGTCGCCGTGGCGCCGCCGCGGGCCGTCAGCCGAGCGCGACCACGGGCGAGCGTCGACGTGCCGCGCTTCGCTCTAGCGGGCGGGGAGCTCGAGGACGGTTTTTTGAAGCTGGCGCTCAGGCGTGATCCGGACGACGTTCCAGGCGAGTCCTACTCGCTCGAGCGCCGAGATGAGTAGCCCTGAGAGGTCGATCTCCCACCGTCGCAGTCCGTGGTATGCGGAACGCGGGAAGGCGTGATGGTTGTGATGCCAGGACTCGCCAAGCGACAACACTGAGAGCCACGCGACGTTGGTCGACCGATCCTCGATGTCGAAGCGCCGTCGTCCGAAGAAATGGCAGATCGAGTTCACCGACCAGGTGACGTGGTGGACGAAGAAGATCCGCACGAGGCCGCCCCAGATGTAGCCCCGGACCGCACCACCAAGGGTGAAGCCGTCAAGGATGAAGCCGGCGACGGTGGGAACTACGAGCGACACGACCACGAGCAGCGGGAAACGCCTCCCGATCCGCCGCATGTGCTCATCCTCGTAGAGCTCGGTGGCATAGCGCTTCCAGTCCGCCTGACCCTGCGTTTCGAGCAGCCAGCCGGTATGCGCATGCCACAGTCCACGGAGTCCGCTGCCGTGACCGACATGCGGGCTGTGGGGGTCGCCCTCCCTGTCGGTATGGGCGTGGTGCTTGCGATGGTCAGCAACCCAATCCATCACCGACCCCTGCACCGACAGCGATCCGAGCACTGCGAACGTCCGCTCGAGCCACGGGTATGTCTGAAAGGCGCGGTGCGTGAGCAGCCGGTGAAAGCCGACGGTAACGCCCACCGCCGTCAGCAGGTACATCACACCGAGGATCGCGAGGTCGACCCCGTCGACCGCACGATTCCATAGCAGGCCGATAGCGACGAGCACCCCCACAAACGGGACCGCCACGCCCGTCAGATTGGCAATGCGCTCCGATCGCGTCACCCTCCAACCATCGCACACCCCGTGAGAAGCCCACGCGCGCGAACGTGATCAAACCCCCCGGCTGTCGGGGTCACGACGATCC
The DNA here is from genome assembly GCA_963826395.1 of uncultured Solirubrobacterales bacterium. GTDB lineage: Bacteria > Actinomycetota > Thermoleophilia > Solirubrobacterales > Solirubrobacteraceae > Palsa-465. The sequence continues at coordinate 570,946 of CAWGWP010000005.1, forward strand.
TCGCCGGCCGCCGCTGCGTGTCCGCGGCAGCCCTGTGAACCCGACCGCAGGGCCGCAAGTCTGGCCAACTCCTGGAGGAAATCCCATCGCGGCACAGAAAACGCCGCCCATGGAGAGCTCAGGGCAGGGACCCGTACCACCGCCCGGTCCAGGCAACGGGGCGCCGCCGAGTGGCGGCTACGACTACCCGCTGACGTTTTCGGTCGACTATCCCGACCGCAGCCTCAACCGTCTCACCACGGCTTTTCGAATCTTGACGATCATCCCGATGGCGATCCTCGCCGCGACGTTAGAGGGCGGGAGCTTCGGGGCGAGTGCTGGAGGGTCCGGCGTTCGCTACGCCGGCGGCGGTATCGGAATCCTCTTCATCCCCGTGGTGCTGATGCTGCTATTCCGCAAGAAGTACCCGCGCTGGTGGTACGACTGGAACCTGCAGCTAGCCCGTTTCAGCAACCGCATCGCGGTGTACTTCGCGCTTATGGACGACCGCTATCCCTCCACCGACGAGCAGCAGGCCGTCCACCTCGACTTCCCTTACCCCGACGCCGAGCATGGCCTCATCCGCGGCCTACCCCTGATCAAGTGGCTGCTGGCGATTCCCCACTACATCGTGCTGATCTTTCTCACGATCGCTGCGTTGCTCGGCACCGTCGCTGCTTGGTTCGCGATCCTGTTCACCGGCCGCTTTCCACGCCCGCTGTTCGAGTTCGTCGAGGGCGTGCTGCGCTGGCACAACCGCGTGTCGGCCTACGCGCTACTTCTGATCACGGACCGTTACCCACCGTTCAGCCTGCGGCCCTAAACGGGACGGGCAAAGCGGACCATGAGTGATCCACCCGACCTGGGCGGCGTCCGCCACCATTACGTCAACGCCGGGGGGCTGCGCACGCATGTCGCACTGGCAGGCCCCGAGGACGCGCCACCGATCGCCCTCGTGCATGGTTGGCCGCAGAACTGGTGGTCGTGGCGCCGAGTCATACCAGGCCTGGTCGAGCGGTTTAGGGTGATCGTCCCCGATCTGCGCGGCCACGGCTGGACCGAGGCGCCGGAATCCGGGTATGAGAAGGAGCAGCTGGCCTCGGACCTGCTGGCCCTTCTCGATGTGCTGGGGATAGGGCGCGTGACCTGGGTCGGTCACGACTGGGGCGGATGGGTGGGCTTGCTGGCGGCGCTGCGGGCGCCGCAGCGCCTTGACCGGATGCTCGTGGTCTGTAGCCCACATCTATGGACCAAGCCGAGCCTGCGGCGGTTGGCGGTGCTGCTGAGCTATCAGGGGCCGATCAGCCTGCCGCTCGTTGGCCCACGAGTTGCCGACCCGATGGTCCGGCGGATCCTGCAGGTCGGTCGCGGAGGCGAGCGGCTCACAGATGCGGAGGTCGCCGTGTTCGCCGAGCTGCTCCCGGCGAACGTGACCGTCGCAATGTACCGGACCTTCCTGGCCCGTGAACTAACGCCGATAATCCGCGGTCGCTACGCCCACATGGTGCTCCAAGTACCAACGACGATGATGTTGGGTAAGCGTGACCGAGTCACAGGCGGCATCCCGGGAGGGCCAGTGGGCGGGCAGCCGCAGCTCCACGTAGAGACGCTCGATGGCGTCGCGCACTGGGTGCCCGAGCAGCGATCGCAGGACATCATCGACTGGTGCAACCGCGGTTGAAGCGAACCGCGGGTGATCCCCAACGATCGGGTAGCGAACTACCCGCCGAATCCGCTCGTTGTGATGTATGCAGCGAGTGCGCCGTTGGGATGGATCAGCAGCGCTGGGATCTGGCATTTCGCCGGCAGTGCGAGCGTGGTCGCGATGTTCGCATCGCCGTCGGCTGAGAGCGGCACGGCGCTGCTTGTCCCAACCGGAGTGGGGTTGGCGCCGCAGTAGAGCGAAGCGCTAACCGTCTTCACCGGCCCGGTGGTCCCGGCGAACTGACCGGATGGGATCAGCAAACCGCGGATACGAACGATCAGCAGCCCGTCGCTGTGCAGCTTGGCCTTACCGGACTCGAGCACCCAGGGCACGTTCCCGGCGACGGCGCCGAGCAGCGTGGGGTCGGTCGGGACGCTTGGTGCAAGGGATGAAGACAGCACGATGCGGTTTCCGTGCTCCCGCTGACCTTCTCCCTGACGGTTTCCCTCACCGAGGGCGGTCATTGCCGTCGCCGCCGATCCCCCAAGGGCAGCTGCCGTCAACAGCACCACAGCTATGCGCTTCGAGATGTACATCCAATCCTCCGTCGTGTGCGGGGCGCGCGGCCGCTCAGCCGCGCAAGGGGCCGTAACCAGCCAGGACGCTCCGATCCGAGGATCCTTCCCGCCGCCGCAAAGCACCCCTGACCGCTGCCTCTAATCCGGACGTTACCCCGAGGAGGTCAGCCGCTTCTCGAACCAGTGGTCGGCGAACGGCTCATCGTTGAATCGAGCCACCTCGACCCATCCGGCGGAGCGATACAGCGAGAGCGCCTCGGTCAGGGCCGCGCTGGTCTCGATGTGCGCGACGCGCGCGCCGGCGGCAAACGCGCACTCCTCGAGTATCTCGAGCAAACGGCGGCCGAGCCCCAGCCCGCGGGCGTGGGGAGCGATCCACATTCGCTTGATCTCGGCGGGCGCGTCGTCGTGGTGCTTGACCGCGCCGCAGCCGATCGCCTCTCCGCGCAGGTACGCCACGAAGAATTCCCCGGCGGGTGGGCGGACCTCGTGCGGCGGCGCGGTGGCGCCGACCGAGGGGTCGAAGCCACGCTCCGAGCGGCTATTGAGCTCGGCTACGTACTCCGCGAGGCAGTAGCGCGCATCTGGGTGCTCGGGATCGACTGACGCCATTTCGACGCTCGCGGCGGTAAGCAAGAGCTCGACCTCGCGCATCGCCGCAACCAGCCGCGCTCGCTGCCGCGGGTTCAGCGGGGCGAGCAACGATCGCGCGTGCCGGTCCGAACGCTCATCGAGGACGGCTCGCTCGCGGCGGCCGGCGGCGGTGAGCCGCACGACACGGATCCGCCCGTCGCTCGCGCTCGCGGTGACCTCGATCAGGGCGGCTTTCTGAAGCGAGCGCAGGAGCCGGCTCAGGTACCCGGAGTCGAGTCCCAGCCGGGAGCGGAGCAGGCGTACCTCGCTGCCGTCCACCCCAATCTCCCAGAGGAGCCGTGCCTCGCCCAGTGGCCGCTCGAGGCCGAGGAAGCGGTCGCTGAGGGCGCCGACCCGCTCGGTGACCGTGCGGTTGAAGCGGCGGACCTGATCGACGACCGCATCCGACATTCTCTGACCTTAGTCAGATAACCGGATGGTGTCAACGGCCGGCGCGGCGGCAGGTCGGCGGGTCGGCGAACGAACGAGCAGCGCACGCTGCCGCCGAGATCGCCTCTAACATCTGACTTTCGTTCTCCAGCGGGACACGACTGGGAGACGCGGGCCGCCGCTGCGGCTCGACGAGCAATTCGACTCAGGAGACGCAGGCGGATGTGCGGAATCGTCGGCTACGTCGGGCCACGGGATGTGCAGTCGCTGCTACTGGCGGGGCTCGAGAAGCTCGAATATCGCGGCTACGACAGCGCCGGCGTCTCGGTGCTGGCCGGTGACAGGATCGAGGCGGTCCGTGCGGTCGGAAATCTGGAAAAGCTCCGCGAGGCGATCAACTCTGGTGGTAACGGCGGCTCGGTCGCGGTCGCCGAACGCCCCGGCGAGGGGACCGGCATTGGCCATACGCGCTGGGCGACCCACGGCCGGGTCACGGAGGAGAACGCCCATCCGCACTTCGACACCGCCGACCGGATCCACATCGTGGTCAACGGAATCGTTGAGAACTACGTCGCGCTCAAGGAGCGGCTCCTCCGTGACGGCGCACGGTTCACCTCCGAGACCGATGCCGAGGTGATCGCGCACCTGGTCGCGGCGCATTACGACGGCGACCTGGTCACATCGGTCCGCGCGGCCTACGGCGAGCTCCGCGGTCACTACGCGTTCGTGGCGATGAGCCTCGACGAGCCGGGGCTCTTGGTGGGCGCTCGCAAGGAATGCCCACTGATCGTCGGCCGAGGCGACGGCGAACAGTTCATCGCCTCCGCGATTCCGGCGTTCATGCGGGAGACCCGCGACGTCCAGTACATCGAGGATGACGAGATCGTCGTGCTGCGGCCGGGAGGGGTGGACTTCCTGAGCGTCGACGGCGAGCCACGCGCGCGGGAGACGGTCGCAATCGACTGGAACGCCGAGACGGCGGAGAAGCAGGGCTACGAGACGTTCATGCTCAAAGAGATCCACGAACAGGCCGATGCGGTCGCCGAGACGATCGGCGAGCGCGGCGCCCGTGACACCGGGATCGATCTCGGCGACCTCGGTCGGATCGACGACGATCTGCTGCGGAGCGTGCGGCGGATCGTGGTCGTCGCCTGCGGCACCTCCTACCACGCGGGGCTGATCGGCCGCTATGCGATCGAGGAGTGGTCTCGCGTGCCAGTCGAGGTCGAGATCGCCTCCGAATACCGCTACCGCAATCCCGTCGTCGGGCCCGGCGACCTGGTGATCGGGATCTCGCAGTCGGGGGAGACCGCCGACACGCTCGCCGCGATGCGAACGGCGCGCACCCGCGGCGCAGCGGTGCTGGCGCTGACCAACATCATGGGCTCTCAGGCCACCCGCGACGCCGACGGTGTTCTCTACACGCGCGCGGGCCTCGAGATCGGTGTCGCTGCAACGAAGACGTTCCTCAGCCAGGTGGTTGCGATGTACCTGCTTGCGCTGCGCCTCGCCGAGCTGCGGGGGTCGCTCGAGCCAGACGCGCTTGCGGAGATGGTCGGGGAGCTCAAGCGCCTGCCGCACCTGATCACCGAGCTGCTCGAACGTGGCGATGCAGAGGTGCGCCGGATCGCCGAGCAGAACCACGCAGCCGAGTTCTTCCTCTACCTCGGGCGCCACGCCGGGCTTCCCGCGGCGCTCGAGGGCGCGCTGAAGCTCAAGGAGATCTCCTACATCGCAACCGACGCCTACGCGGCCGGCGAGATGAAGCACGGCCCGATCGCGCTGCTCGACGAGAGCACGCCCGTCGTCGTCGTGGCGACCGACTCCCCGGTCCTCGAGAAGGTCATTTCGAACATCCAGGAGGTCAAGGCACGCGGGGCCCGGGTGATCGCGATCGCCAGCGAGGGCAACGAAGAGATTGCCAGGCACGCCGCTGACGTGATCACCGTGCCGCGCAGCCACTGGATGCTGGCTCCAGCGCTGGCGGTGATCCCGCTGCAGCTGCTGGCGTACCACATCGCGCGTCAGCGAGGGCTGAACGTCGACCAGCCGCGCAACCTCGCAAAGACGGTCACCGTCGAGTGAGCGCGTGACCGGCGTCGGCATCGACGCGCTCGAGATCGAGCGGCTCGAGCGCGCGCTGGAGCGACGGCCGCGGCTGGCGCTGCGGCTGTTCACCGAAGCGGAGCGCCGGTACGCCGCAGAACGGGCCCGCCCGGCCCAGCACCTCGCCGCGCGCTTCTGCGCCAAGGAGGCGGTCGCCAAGGCCCTCGGACTCGAGGCCTGGAGCTTTCGCGACGTCGAGGTCGTATCGACGGGCGGCCCGCCGGCAGTACGGCTCTCCGGAGCCGCGGCAGAACGGGCCCGGGCGCTGGGGGTCCAGGTCAGCGTCTCGCTGACGCACACACGCCGCGACGCCGCGGCCATCGCAATCGCCGCCTGACCGCGAAACTGTCAGGCGGTATTTAAGAAACCCTGCTTTGCTCGGCCGGGGCCGGGCTCCGAACGAAAGTGGTTGACCGTGATTGAGGTCGAAAACGTGACCAAGCGGTATGGCTCGACCGTGGCAGTGCACGATCTGAGTTTCACAGTCAAGCCGGGAATCGTGACCGGGTTTCTCGGCCCCAACGGGGCCGGCAAGTCGACGACGATGCGGTTGATCCTGGGCCTCGACGCGCCCGATTCCGGACACGCGCTCGTCTCCGGCAGGCCCTTCCGCGAGCACGCGGCGCCGCTTCACGAGTGCGGGGCATTGCTGGAGGCAAAGTCGGTGCATCCCGGTCGCTCCGCGCGCAACCACCTGTTGGCGCTCGCCCAAACCCATGGGATCGGTCGCGCGCGCGTCAACGAGCTGATCGAGATGGTCGGGCTCGAGTCCGTCGCGCGCAAGCGGGCCGGGACGTTCTCGCTTGGCATGGGCCAGCGTCTGGGGATCGCGTCGGCGCTGCTCGGCGACCCAAAGACCGTGATGTTCGACGAGCCCGTCAACGGCCTCGATCCCGAGGGGATCCTGTGGGTGCGCACCTTGCTGCGCCAGCTGGCCTCGGAAGGCCGCACCGTGTTCGTCTCCTCGCACCTGATGAGCGAGATGTCGCAGACCGCCGAGCACCTGATCGTGATCGGTCGCGGGCGCCTGCTCGCCGACAAGAGCGTCGAGGAGTTCGTTCGCAGCGCGTCAAAGCGTTCCGTTCGGGTCCGCTCACCCGACGCGACCCGGCTCGCCGAGCGCCTCCGCAGCCCCGATGTAGACGTCAAAGCGCTCGAGCCGACGGTGCTCGAGGTCTCGGGCCTCAGCTCCGAGCAGATCGGCGAGACGGCCGCCGCGAACACGATCGTGCTCTACGAGCTAACCCCGCTGGAGGCCTCGCTCGAGGAGGCGTTCATGGAGATGACGCGCGACGAGGTCGAGTTTCACGCTCACGCCGAGCTGATCGCGGCCGAGCGCGAAGGAGCGGCCGCATGAGCGCCGTCGCCGCAGAGTCGCCGCCGGTGACGCGGGTCACCCAGCTGCGCGTCACCCGGTCGGAGTGGACCAAGCTGCGCTCCGTGCGCTCGACGATGTGGTCACTGGGGGTCAGCCTGCTGCTGATCATCGGGATCGGAATCCTCGTATGCGTGATCTTCGAGTCACGCTGGCCGCATCTGGCCCCGCACGAGCGCGGCGACTTCCAGCCCTTGCGCGCGAGTCTCGTCGGAGTCAACTTCGCCCAGCTCGCGATCGGCGTGCTCGGGGTGCTGGTGATCACGGCCGAGTACTCGACCGGCTCCATCCGCTCGACGATGTCAGCCGTGCCCAAGCGCCTGCCCGTCCTGTGGAGCAAGGTGCTCGTGTTCGGTACCGTCGCATTCATCGTCAGCCTCCCGGCGGTGTTCATTGTGTTCTTCGCCGGACAGGCGATCCTCGCCGGGCAGCACATCAACGTCGCGTTCTCGCACCCAGGCGTCGTCAGGGCGCTGTTCGGCGCCGCCCTCTACATCACGGTGATGGGGCTGTTCGGCCTCGGGCTCGGGGCGATTGTCCGCAGCACCGCCGGCGGCATTTCGGCGCTTGCGGCGATCGTGTTCGTGCTCCCGCCGATCATCGGGCTGCTGCCGACCAGCGCCTCGAACGCGATCGATCCCTACCTGCCGAGCAACGCGGGCGGCGCCGTGTGGACGATCCATCCCGATCCGAACACGCTCGCCCCATGGGCCGGCTTCGGGATCTTCTGCGCCTACGCGGCGGCGGCGATCGTGATCGCAGCCGTCCTGCTCGTGCGCCGGGACGCGTAGCGGCGAAGCCGTCGGCAGTCGCGCAGCGGCCCGGGTACGCTCAGCGTCCGATGGCCCTACCCGATTGGCTCCAACCGCTGCTCGGCGCCGCGCAACAGCGGACCCTCGACGAGTGGGCGATCCACGACCGCGGGATCCCGGGCCTCGAGCTCATGGAGCGCGCGGGTAGCGGCCTTGCCGACCTGACCCAGCATCGCGCGCCGACCGGCCGGCTCTCCGTCGTATGCGGAAAGGGCAACAACGGCGGGGACGGATTGGTCTGCGCGCGCGTCCTGCGCGAGCTGGGCCGCGAGGTGGAGGTGCTGCTGCTCGGCGATCCGGGGGACCTCCAGGGTGACGCTCGCGCCAACTACGAACGTCTCCCCGGCGAAGCGCCGGAACCATTCGATCCGGCGGCGTTCGGGGAGGTGACCGGGATCGTCGACGCGATCCTCGGGACCGGCTTCAGCGGGGAGCCCCGGGAGCCCGCCGCCGGCGTGATCGAGGCGATAAACGCAGCGGCCGATACCGGCGTGACCGTGATCGCGTGCGACGTGCCGAGCGGCGTTGACGCGTCGACCGGAGAGGTCCACGCCGGGGCCGTGTGCGCCCATGCGACGGGTACCTTCCACGCTCCGAAGCCCGGGCTCTGGATCGCCCCGGGCAAGAACGATGCCGGCGAGGTGACCGTGATCGATATCGGGATCCCGGACGGTGGGCCGGCCGACTCTTCGATCGGGCTGATCACCGACCGGGTCACCGAGGCGATCCCGCGCCGGGGGCGGGAGTCGACGAAATTCGCCGCCGGTAGCGTGCTCGTGTGCGGGGGATCGATCGGGCTGACCGGTGCCCCCAGCATGGCGTCGGAGGCCGCGGCTCGCGCGGGGGCCGGCTACGTCACCGCGTGCGTCCCGGCGTCGCTGAACGTGGTCTTCGAGGTGCGGCTGCTGGAGGTGATGACCGTTCCGCTCCCCGACGTCGACGGGTCGCTCGAACCGACCGCCGCGGACAAGGTGCTCGAGCGGGCAGGCCGCTCGAACGCGCTGGTGCTGGGGCCGGGGCTCGGCCGAGAGCCCGGCGCGTTGGAGCTCGCCCGGGACTTGGCGCGGCTGGTGGAGCTGCCGCTCCTGATCGACGCCGATGGCCTGAACGCGCACGCGGGAGCGCTCCCATCGCTTGCCACGCGGCCCGCGGCGACCGTACTCACCCCGCACGCGGGCGAACTGGCGCGGCTGCTCGGGACCGACAGCAACGAGATCGAATCCCACCGCCTGGCGCGCGCCCGCGAGGCGGCCGCCGGGGCGCGGGCGATCGTCGTGCTGAAGGGCGACGACACGCTCGTCGCGGCGCCCGATGGGCGTGTCGCGGTCAGCCCCGGCGGTTCCTCGGCGCTCGCGACGGCGGGGACCGGAGACGTCCTCTCGGGAGTGCTCGGCGCTTACCTAGCGAAGCGGATGGAGCCGTTCCACGCCGCCTGCGCCGCGGTGCTCGTGCACTCGCGGGCGGGGCGACTGGCGGCCGAGCGGATCGGGCCCGAGGGCGTGATCGCTCGTGACGTGATCGAGCTGCTGCCTCGCGCGCTGGTCGACTCACGGGCCGGGTAGCGGGCGATGGCGCTCCGCGCGTTGGCCCGCGTGAACCTCGCGGCGATCGAGCGCAATGTCGGTCGTCTGCGGGCTCGGCTGACGGGTGGAGCCGGGCTGTGCGCGGTCGTGAAGGCCGACGGGTACGGCCACGGCGCGGCCGAGGCAGCACGTGCTGCGCTCGCGGGAGGGGCGCGACAGCTCGCGGTCGCGACGGCGGGAGAGGCGCTCGAGCTCCGCGACGCGGGGATCGATGCCTCCGTGCTCGTGATGGGAGCGGTCAGCGCCGAGGAGCTTCCCGACGCGCTCGCGGCCCGAGCCGAGCTTGTCGCGTGGAGCGAGCGGTTCATTGACGAGTTGCTCGGCGTCGCGGCCGAGCGCGCGCGCGCGCCGGTCGGCGTGCACGTCAAGCTCGACACGGGCATGGGCCGACTCGGGACTCGCGACCCGGACGAGGCGCTCGCGCTGGCTGGGAAGGTGGCCGCGGCCGTCCCGGCGCTCGAGCTGGCCGGCGCCATGACCCACTTCGCGACCGCCGACGAAGATTCGGGCTTCGTCGATGAGCAGCTGATGCGCTTTGGGCCGGTCGTCGCCGAGCTGCGCCGGCGCTATGGGCAGCTGGTCGTCCACGCCGCCAACAGCGCAGCGACGCTCACCGTGCCGGCTTCGCATCTCGACATGGTCCGGTGCGGGATTGCGATCTACGGTTGTGATCCGATGAACTCGGACCCCGACGCGTACGAGCTCGAGCCGGCGCTAGAGCTGGGCTCCTACGTCGCGGCTGTCAAGCGCGCACAGATCGGGGACAGCGTGGGCTACGGGCGGCGCTTTGTCGCCGAGCGCGAGACGTGGATCGCGACGCTGCCGATCGGCTACGGCGACGGAATCCGCCGTGCGCTCACGAACAACTGCGACGCGCTCGTAGCCGGGCGGCGCTATCCGCTCGTCGGGACGGTGAGCATGGACAACATCGCGCTAGATCTTGGACCCCAGTCCGACGTCGAAGTCGGCCAGCAGGCGACGATCATCGGTCGGGACGGCCGCGAGCGCCAGACGGCGGAGGAGCTGGCGCGCCGCATCGGGACGATCAACTACGAGATCCTCTGCGGCCTCTCGCGGCGGGTCCCCCGCGTCTATCACCGCGATGGAGAGCCGGCTTGAGCGACGTGGCAACCGATCCGCTGGTGGTGCTGGCGGCAATCATCGAGCGGCCGGCCTGGCTCGTAGGAGGCGCGCTGCGCGACCGGCTCCTGGGCAGGGCGACGGCGGATTACGACGTCGCGCTCGACGGGGAGCCAAGACCCGTCGCGCGAGAGCTCGCACGCCGCGCTTCCGGCCATGCGTTCGAGCTGTCAGAGGGGTTCGGGGTCTGGCGAGTGGTCTCCCGCGACCGGAGCTGGCAGGTGGACGTGCTCCCGCTGGTCGGCGGTTCGATCGAGTCCGATCTCGCGGGTCGCGACCTGACCGTCAACGCGATCGCCCAGGGGCTGTCGGGCGGCGAGCTGATCGATCCGTTTGGGGGCTTGCGCGATCTGAGGGCGCGCCGGCTGCGGATGGTCTCTCCGAGAGTGTTTGGGGAGGACCCGCTGCGCGTCCTACGGCTTGCACGGCTGGCGACCGAGCTCGACTTCTCGCCCGAGGCACGAACGGCACAGACGGCCTCGAAACACGCGACGCGGCTCGCCGCGATGGCCCCGGAGCGGGTGTTCGCGGAGCTCAAGCGGATCGTCGCCGCCGACCGCGCGATCGAGGGGCTGAGGCTGCTGGACGAGCTGGCGATCACCGCGGTCGTCCTGCCCGAGCTCGACGCCCTGCACGGAATCGAGCAGAGCCGCTTTCACCACCTCGACGTCTACGAACACACGCTCGCGGTCCTCGGCGAGGCGATCGAGCTGGAGCGCGACCCGGAGCGCTCGCTGGGCGTCCACGCCGCCGCGGTCAGTGAGTTCCTCTCCCGGCCGCTCGCCAACGGGCTGACGCGGTGGCAGGCGCTTCGCTTCGGTGCGCTCCTGCACGACATCGCCAAGCCGCAGACGCGGGAGGTGACCGCCGAGGGCCGGGTGACGTTCATTGGGCATGACGCCGTGGGCGGTCAGACGGCGCGTGAGGTGCTCACCCGGCTGCGCGCCAGCGAGCGCCTGGGCGAGCACGTTGCGGCGCTGGCCCGGGGCCATCTGCGGCTGGGGTTTCTGGTTCATGAGATGCCGCTGTCGAGGCGCGCGATCTATCGCTACCTGCGCGCATGCGATCCGGTCCAGGTCGACGTCACCGCGCTCAGCGTCGCCGATCGGCTGGCGACCCGCGGGGACCGCTCGGAGGGCGCGATCGCAAAGCATCTGCAGCTGGCCGACCAGATGCTTGGCGAGGCATTGGCCTGGGTGAACCACCCGCCGCGCCCGCCGCTGCGAGGTGACGAGCTGGCGCGGGCGCTCGAGGTCACGCCGGGTCCCGAGCTCGGGCGGATCCTCGGCGAGCTCGAGGAGGACAGCTTCGCGGGAGAGATCCGGTCCAGAGATGAAGCGGTCGAACGCGCGCGCGAGCTGCTCGGTCGGGATCGATAGGCTGCGCCGCCGTGAGCGACCCAGACTGCATCTTCTGCCGGATCATCGCCGGCGACTTACCGGCGGAGATCGTCGACCAGGACGAGCGGACCGTCGCGTTCATGGACATCCAGCCCGCCACCCGCGGGCACGCGCTCGTCGTCCCGCGCCGCCACGCGCGCAATCTGCTCGAGATCGAGACCGATGACCTGGAGGCCGCGATCGTGGCCGCGCAGCGGCTCGCGCGCAGAATGCCCGATCGGCTCGGCGCCGACGGGGTCAACCTGCTGAACTCGTGCGGTCGCGCCGCGTGGCAGACCGTTTTCCACTTCCATATCCACGTGATCCCGCGCTATGAGGGCGATCCGCTGCAGCTGCCGTGGACGCCCGCGCCCGGGGACCCGGACGAGATCGCGGCGGCCGCGGAGGCGCTCAGTTAGGGCCGACCGCACCCGCCGCGGGTCGCTCGGCGACCTAAAGCCATACCGGGACCCGCCCTGATACGGTTTTCGGCGATTTGGGGGGGTCTGAGGCGCCTCTGAACGGTTCGACCGCGGTAACACAAGGGGAAGTAATGGCAACGGGTACCGTCAAGTGGTTCAGCGACGACAAGGGCTTCGGCTTCATCACGCCCGACGATGGCGGGCGTGACCTGTTCGTCCATTTCACCGGGATCGCCGGAGACGGCTACCGCTCGCTTGCGGAGGGGACCAAGGTCTCCTACGAGGCGGAGGAGGGGCCGAAGGGCCCCAAGGCCGTAAACGTCACCAAGCTCTAAGCGCCCGCCCCTTCCACCTTCTCTTCCTTGGCTTCCGTGGCCGCTGCTTTGCGTGCCCGATCCTGGCTCCCACGGTGCGCAAGAGCGGTTGCGGCGCGCAACTGCGACTGGCTGGTCGTGTTGAATGGTGCACATGAGACGAATTTCACGCTGGCCGGTGGCGGCCGCAGTTTTCATTGGCGCGGCTGCCCTCCCCGCCGCGGCGTACGCGGCGTACACCGAGCTGGGCGCAACCCGCTCGCCGCTCGTCGCCCCGAGCTGCCCCCCGAATCTGCCCGCCGCTCAATGCACGATCATCCTCACGCGCGTGACCGCGCTCGAGACGTTACGCGACGGCACCACGTACCCGACGACGGTCCGGCAGGCCGGGAGAATCACGGCGTTCACCGTCGGGCTCTCGCAGCTGTCGAGCAGCAAGGCGACGCGGAGGTCCTTCGTCCACTACCTCGACGCCACTTACGGCGGGACCACCCGGATCGCAATCACGGTGCTGCGCGCAGGCGGCGGCAAGAAGACGGACTTCCGCTGGGAGGTGGTCGGCGAGAGCGCGATCTACCACGTGGAGCCGTATCTCGGGTCGGTGGTGCAAATCCCCCTGGAGACGACGATCGAGGTCAAACCCGGCGACGTGATCGCGCTGACGACGCCGACCTGGGCCCCGGTGCTGACGATCAGCGTCAACAGCAAGAAGTTCGCATACCGGCAGAGCCGCAGTTCAAACTGTTCGGGCCCACCCGCCACGAGCCAGGCGCAGCTGACGAGCAGCCAGACCGCGGACTACAAGTGCGACTATCCGGGCACCCGGCTCGAGTACTCCGCGACCGAGGTCTATTACCCGAACGGCTCGGACCCGGTCCACTAGGTAGAAGCTCGGTCACTGCACCGCCGCCGCGCACCACGCGCACCAGGCCGCGAGCTTCGTAAGCGCGCAGGTGCGCGTGATTGGGATCGAGGGTGGGGCGCCTAGCAGGCGCCGGGGTTCTGCTGGCAGAACGGGCCGAGGCCGGCGCCGCCGCTTCCGAGGCCGCCGAACTCGAGCGCCGCCGGTCCCGGCGGATCCGCCCCCGGAGGACGCGCCGCCGGTGTTCGAAGGGCTGGCACCGCCCGAGCTCGAACCCGAGCCGGCGCCGGAGCCCGAGCTGCCGACGCCCGAGCTCGAGCTGCCCGAAGAACGCGCTCGACGAGCTGCTGGGGGTGGTGCTGGTGGTCGTCGTCGAGGTCGTGGGCGGCGTGGCCGGGGCCGCCGCGACCGTCGAGGTGGGCACCGTGAGCGGCGGGGCGCCCGAGGTGTCGGCCGTGGTCGACGAGCCGCCGCCGCAGGCCGCCAGCGCGCCCGAAAGCGCGAGCTGGAGCGCACAGGAGGGCCAGCTTCCTGGTCACCGCCCGACGGCTCCGATTCCGGCGAGAGCCTTCAGGGCTCAAGCGGCTCCATTCGCCTGCCGCAGTGCGGGCAGTCGTTCAGGTCCTTCGGCGCGAGCTGGTCGCACCAATTGCAGAACCGCAGGTTTCCGACCGCCCAGGGCAGCTCCGAGGGCGTAGGGGCCAGCGGAAGCAGCTCCGCCACCACCTCGAGCTCCTCACCGGTTTCCCTGTCGAGGTAGACCCGGTCGGACTCCGCTTCGATGATGACCTCACGGCCGGTGGAGGGCGTCCGCATGCGGTACTTCTGGCGCGTCCTCATTCGACGCCATCCTACCGCCCGCTCGGATAGAGTGCCGCGCTCATGAGAGGCCTTGTCAGACGTTCCCGAAGCCTCCCTGCGCTCGTGCCGGTGGCGCTACTGATGATCGCACTGGGCGGGTGCACGCTCAAGCACCCGACCGCCAACCTTGTGCGGGGCAAGCAGATGTTCGTCACCAAATGCGGCGCCTGCCACACGCTCAGCCACGCGAACACGACCGGGACGATCGGGCCGAATCTCGACGTGGCGTTTCGCCAGGACCGCTCGGATGGGATCAAGAGCACCTCGATCCAGGGCCTGGTCGACTACTGGATCCAGTACCCGAACGCCAACCCCAACAGCGGCGCGGTGATGCCCGCGATGCTCTACAAGGGCCAGGCGGCTCAGGACGTAGCCGCCTACGTCGGCGCCGTCGCCGCGCGGCCCGGCCAGGACACCGGCGCGCTCGCGACCGCCGTGCAAGCGACCGTCCCGGTGACCGCGGCCTCCGGCAAGGCGATCTTCACCGGGGTCGGCGGATGCGGCGCCTGCCACACGCTGGCGGCCGCCGGGACCTCGGGAACGGTCGGGCCGAACCTGGACACGCGGCTGAAGAGCGATTGCTCGCTCCCCACCTCCAAGAAGATCCGCGGGCCGACACTCGCTCAGTGCATCCAGACCGCGATCGTCAACCCGTACGCATTCATCCCCTCGGGCTACACCTCAGGGGTGATGCCGAACACCTTCGCCAAGACGCTCAGCCCGTCACAGATCGCGGCGCTGGTGACGTTCCTCCAGAGCGTGACCAAGTAGCGGCGCGCTATCACCCGGCATCCCGAGCCGGCGCCGGAGGGACGCGAGCCCGAGTCGCTGTGCCCTGTCGACGGCCTCGGTGCGGTTGCGCACGCCGAGCTTGCGGTAGACGGCGCTCGTGTGCTCCTTGATGGTGTGTTTCGAAAGGTGAAGTTCGGCTGCGATCTCCGGGTTGGTCGCGCCGGAGGCCATCAGCGCGAGGACCGAGCGTTCGCGGTCTGAGAGGCCGAGCGCCGTCGGCCGCTCGTGGCGCTCGAACGTCGGTCTTGCCGAGTCCGACGGCATGGATGGCGGCGGCGATTCGCCGTGCCGGCCAGTCCTTGTGGGCAAACCCCGAGGCGCCCGCGGCGCGTGCTGCATGCGGCGAGATATCGCCCGCACCAGAGAAGAGCAGGACACGGGTCGACGGGACCTGGCACGGAGCTGCGCGCAGATCTCGGCCCCGACTCCTCGCCGATGAACAGGTCGACGATCGCGACGTGGGGGCTGTAGCGGGCGCCGAGTGCGAGCGCTTCCCGGCCGCTACGTGCGATCAGGCAGCGCTCAACCCAGGACTGCTGGGTGAGCATCAGGCGAAACCCCCAGTGGACTACCTCGTGGTCGTCGACCACCAACACCCTCAGGCGCTCGGGGCTGCGCGGTGCGTCAGCCATCGTCGGGCACGACCAGGCGGACCTGCCAGGTACCGGGTTCACGCTCGCCGAACTCGACCACCCCACCGCTCTGGAGTGCCTCGAACCCGGCGAGGCGCAATCCCATTCCGGCGCGGCGCCGATGGCCGATGACGCCGTCGTTCGCGACCTCGAGCACGAACGTGCCGTCCGTGTGTCCGATACGGACGCTAACCCGGGTCGGGCGGGCATGCTTGTGCGCGTTGCGAACCGCCTCGGCAAGCACGGACTGTGCGAGTGGCTCGAGCGCCGGCGGCACATCCCTCGCGCTCCCCGGTTCGATCGTCACCCCCAGGTCGGGATGCACTCGCGCGAGGCGCTCAACCTCGGCCATGAAGGTCGTCCCGGTCGGGGCGCGGCGGCCTGCCCAGCGGGCGCTGGAGCGCGATGCGGAGATCGGTGAGCGCCGCCTGGGTCTCGTCCGCGCACCGTTCGCGCGCGGGGTGCGGCAGGTCGCCTTCGCCGTCAAGCGCCATCGAGACACCAAACAGTCGCTGGACGACGCGCTCGTGAATCTCGCGCGCCAGGTCGATTCGCTGCTGGAGCTGGTGGGACTTCTCGGCCTGTGTCGCGATGATCCTGGTGACCGAGACCAGCGCCGCGCCTTGCCGAGCGTCCACAGGAGATCTCGGCCGGCGTCGTCGAGCGGCTGCGCCGACAGTGGACGGTCGGCGAAGATCACGCCGATCGCCAGGCCGGCGGCCGTCATCGGGGCGCACACGAGCCGCATCGGCTCGGCGACCAGGGCAGCGTATTCGGCCGGGAACTCTCCGCTGACGTCGCCGCTGAGCTCGATCACGCTGTCCTCTTGCAGCGCCCGCGCGGCGATCGGCGCGGACTCAACGGTCACGCGTGCGCCCGCGAACTGCGCGAGGTCGAGCCCGTGCGCGCCCGCGGCCCGGACCCTCCGCCTGGAAGTGTCGTAACGGAAGATCACGGCCCGGCGCATCCCCACCAGCCGGCACACCGCCTCGCACAGACGCCCGTAGAACTCGTCTCCGGTCGAGACCGCGTCGGCCTGCGACAGCAGCTCGACGAACAGCTCTAGTGCTCCGACGTCGATGCCCGCCGGCTCGCCCGTTGCCCCGCCGGAGCTCACGGTCCCTACCTCCTGCCCGCTAAGCGGCGCGCAGCTCCATCAGCCCCAATCGCAGCGCCTGCTGCTGCGTCACGAAAACGCTCCAGGTTTGTTCGCAGCGTGGGCACGCGCATTGCACCGACGGATCGTAGCTGCCCGTTTGAGCTCCCAGCCGACCTGTTCGCCGCCCAGACAAACTGGGCACGCCAGCGCGCGATGACGAGCTCATCGGGGTCATCCTCGCGAAAGCGCGCAACATCGGAAAGGCGCTTCACCCAGTCAGGATCGGACACTTGAAGGCGGCTCGACAACGCACGCCGACGCCGAACCCCCCGGCTGGGGGAGGGGAGCCGCTCGAACCTGGGCCTCAGGTAGCTAGGGCTTCGACGCGCGCGATCGGAAGCTTCCCCCAACGGCTCCGGGTCGCGAAGTCGAGCAGACGATCGAGGTAGTCATGCAGCGGGGAGACGACGGATCCCGGCCGGATCGAGCTGCGCGCGCGCGTGCGCCTCGTCGAACACGGTTCCGATCGCGAAGTACGGGAAGTAAGCTTGGCTGCCTTCCAGCGCGGACCGATGCGAAGCGCTCGCATCGCGCTCCAGCACGGCGAACTCCGCCGGCGCAAGGACCTTCGGGGGTGGGCGCCCGAAGTAACGGCTGGCGATGCTCGCGATCTCACCGATCGTGCTGGCATTGGGTCCGGCCGTCAGGTTGTACGTCTGGCCGGCCTCGCCGGACTCTCCGCAGAGCGCGTAGATGGCGTCGGCGACGTAGTCGACCGAGACCACGTCGACCGGCGCCGATGGGATCGCGGGCACGGCTGTGAACAGGCCCCTGGCAAATGCGCGCAGTGGCCAGTAGAGGACGTTGAAAGCGGCAGTCCAGCCGCTTCGCCGATCGCCGACGACGATGCTCGGCCGCAGGATCGTGGCGGGCAGACCCGGTGCGTGCCCGGACAAGACGCTCGGCCTCGAACTTCGACTGCTCGTACGAATTGCGAAACCGTTGCCCAAGGTCGAGGTCGCACTCGCCGAAGCGACCATGGTGTGTGCCGGCAACGTAGGCGGTGGAGACGTGGCCGTAACGCTCGAGCGTGCCGCGTCGCCGACACCAGCTCGGCAAAGTCGAGCATCCGCCGGGTGCCCTCGAGGTTGATCGCGCGCGCCTCCGCCAAGGGCAGCGTGAACGAGACGGATGCGGCCGAGTGGACTATCGCGCTGACTCGGGCGGCGAGCTCGTCGAAGCGAGCCGCCTCGACAGCCCGAACCGTGGCGAGAGCAGGTCTCCCGCGATCGGCCACGACCCGATACGCGTACAGCGGCCGCGGCTGCCGAACAGATTCAGCAGCACTGCGTCGATCCGCTCGCGTGCCGCTTCGTCGCTCGTCGGCGCGAACCAGCGTGAATGACGCGGCGATCGCTTCGCTCCAGGTAGCGAGCGAGCAGCTCCATCCCGACGAAGCCGGTGGCGCCGGTCAGGAGCACATCGCCGCCGCTCGCCGAGACTCACCTCGCGCCTCCGATCGACTCGAGCGCCCATGCGACTCGCTCGCGGGTCTGGGCCGGCGCGATCAGCTCGTCGACGTACCCGGCGTTCGCGGCGACCTCGGCGCGGAGCTGGGTGTCGCGCGTACTCGCTCGGCGAAGCGCTCGCGGGCCGATTCGGGGTCGGGCTCGTCTGCCAGCTCGCGGCGGCGGATGATGCCGACCGCCGGCTTGGCGCCCATCACTCCGATCTGCGCATCCGGCCAGGCGAACACGTAGTCCGCCCCTAGATCCTTGGAGTTCATCGTGATGAATGCGCCGCCGAACGCCTTGCGCAGGATGACGGTCACCCGCGGCACGGTCGCCTCCGCAAACGCGTGGACCAGGGTTGCCCCAAAGCGGATCACTCCCGCCGACTCCTGCCGGCTGCCCGGCATGAATCCCGGGGTGTCGACGAGTACCAGCAGAGGGACACCAAATGCGTTGCATTTGTTTACGAACCGCGCTCCCTTCTGCGAGCTGTCGGCGTCGAGCACGCCGCCGAGGAAGCGCGGCTGGTTGGCGATCACGCCCACGGCGCGGCCGTCGATACGCGCGAGCGCGGTGACAAGGTTCTTCGCCCAGCCGGACGACACCTCGAGCAATTCGCCGCCGTCGGCCAGGCAACGGATCACATCGCGGACGTCGTAGACCCGGCGGGCCTGCGGCGGGACGCAGCCGCCCGGATCGCGGCCGCCCGCGGGCGCGCGGGGGCGCGGGGGGGCCGGTGCGCCCCGGCGGGAAGGGAGGAAGCCAAGCAGTTCTCGCGCCAGGTAGGCCGCGTCGAAGTCCGTCGGCGAGACGAAATGGCAGACCCCGTTTCGCTGGTGGACGCGGGTTCCGCCGAGCCCCTCGGCGGTGACCTGCTCGCCGAGCGCCTCGCGCACGACGCCCGGGCCGGTGAGGAACATGCTCGATTCCTCTGTCATCACGGTCCAGTCGGTGAGCGCGGGCGAGTAGGCCCCGCCGCCGGCCGACACGCCGGTGATGATCGAGATCTGCGGAACCTTCCCGGAGAGCGCGACGGTCTGCGCGAAGACCCGCCCGTAGCCACCGAGCGCCGCTACCCCCTCCTGCATCCGGGCTCCCCCGGAGGAGACGAATCCGACCACCGGAGCCTCCGCTCGGCCGGCCAGCTCGAGCACGCGCACGATCGTGTCGGCGTGCGCCTCGCCCAATGACCCACCCGCATAATCCGAGTCCTGGGCGTAGCAGAACACCGGCCGACCGTCGACCAGCCCGGCGCCCGCGACGACGCCGTCACCGGCGCGTGCCTTCTCGCCCATCCGAGATGAGCGAACCTGTGAGCGGATCACGTGTAGCGAGTCGCGATCGCACAGCGCTTCCAGACGGCCGAGGGGCGAACCCCGGAGCTCCGAACGGTCCGCAAGCGCGAGGCTCAATCGAGGTCCGATTGCGCGCTGGGTGGCGGTCTCCACGTCCCCACGATCAACGCCATTCGGCACCCTGCCTAGGGTGTGAGCATCGATACCCGACAGGTGGGGGGCGGCCGAGCGCGCTAGCTGAGCGCCCGGATCACCAGGACCACAACGGCGATCACGGCGACGGCCGCGACGAAATAGACGAGCACGCGGAACGCGTCGGCCTCGTTGTGGAGCGGGTCGAAAGCCAAGGCCGCGCGGCGCGCCCTACACCACGTAGACCAGCGTGTAGACGACGATCCACATCGCATCGACGAAGTGCCAGTAGATCCCCGGCACCTCCATGCCCTGGTGGTGCTCGGGCGAGTAGTGGCCGCGGAACGAGCGGATCGACACGATCGCCAGCGCGCACAGGCCGATGAACACGTGCGCGCCGTGCAGCCCGGTCAACGAGTAGAAGATCGTCCCCTGGGCCGAGTTCTGCGGCGCCCACCCGAGGTGCACGTACTCGTTGATCTGAATCGTCAGGAAGGTGAGACCGAGCAGGAACGTGGCGACCATCCCCGCCTTCAGGCCGAACCGGTTGCCCCGCTTGATCGAGGTCAGCGCCCAGTGGATCGTGAGCGACGACGAGAGGAGGATCGCGGTGTTGACGCCTGCCACCGCCTCCGGGATCTTCGTGCCGTGGGCCGGCCAGGGGTCGCCGGTTACGACCCGGATGAAGAAGTACGCGGTGAAGAACGCCCCGAAGATCATCACCTCCGAGATGATGAAAAGGAGCATCCCCAGGGTCGGGGCCTCGACCCGTGATGACCGGTGCGCGGGCGGCGGACCGTGGTGCTCGTGGGTGATCGCGGCGGCTTCCATCTGTGCCTAGGCGGTCGTGGCCTGGGGGTCGCGCTGGACGACGTGCTCGACCGGCTTGCCAGTGGAGCTCCTGACCCGTTCGATCAGGTCGGTGCGGAGCCACCCCGACTTCGTCTCCGGGAACGTCGAGATCACGATGTCGTCGACCCGGAAGTACTGGAGCGCGTTCATGATCGCGGTGTACGGGTCGGGATCGCCGATCATCCCGGCGGCGTACAGCCCCGCCTCGTGCAGCCGGTCGAGGACCAGCTTGAGGCGCGTCCGCGCGCGCGCCGTGGCGTGACCGTGCCCACCCTCCTGCGGCACGACCACGATGAACAGTCTCCGGCGGCCCTCCTCCGGCTTGGTCTGTGCCTTCGTCTTCAGCGCCTCGAGCAGCTCATCGCCGCTGGCGGTGCGGTTGGCGACCGCGAGCGTGACGTGGAAGGCCAGCCCCTCGTCGCTGTCGATGTCCGTAACGACGTGCTCGACCGGGAGCCCCGTGGCCTCACGCACGCGGTCGATCAGGTCGCGCCGCAGCCAACCCGAGCGCGTCTCCGGAAACGTGGAGATCAGGATCTCGGAGGGCCGATGCTCACGCACCGCGTCGATCGTCGCCGTGTACGGATCAGGGTCGCCGACCTCACCGATCGCCTCGATGCCTTCGCCGCGAACGAACTCCAACGCGATATCCACTCGCGTCTGGGCGGCATCGAACACCGAGTCGTCGTAGACGACGAGTCCAGCGCGCGGGCGGGTCTGTGGGACGCAGAGGACGAAGCGAACGTCGCCCTTGGCGGCGCGGGCGCGGACCGCCTCGACGAGCTCTCGTCCGCCGAGCGTCTCGTTGGCGACGACGAGCACGGTTCTCACGTGTGCGTCTCCTGGCTAGGTGGTCGTGAGAACGACCCGGCGGTGACCGGCCTGGCCTCCGTCGGCGGCTTGAAGATGCCGTGCACCGCGCCGGGAACCCCGTACTCGTACGGACCGCCCACGACGGTGGGGACCGCGTCGAAGTTGAACACGGGCGGTGGGGAGGAGACCTGCCACTCGAGCGTCAGGCCACGCCACGGGTTGGCCGCCGCCCGCGGGCCGCCACGCCAGCTGACGACGACGTTGTAGAGGAAGATCAGGGTGCTGAGGCCCAGGATCCACGCCGAGATCGAGATGAAGAGGTTCCAGGCCGCGAACTTCGCGGCGTACTCAGCGACCCGGCGGGGCATCCCCTGGAGCCCGATCAGGTGCATCGGCGCGAACGTCAGGTTGAAGAAGATGAACGTCGTCCAGAAGTGCCAGCGGCCCAGGCGGTCGTCGAACATCCGCCCGGTCATCTTCGGGAACCAGTAGTAGACGCCCGCGAAGATCGTCATCAGCGAGCCGCCGAACAGCACGTAGTGGATGTGAGCCACGATGAAGTAGGTCTGGCTGACGTGGATGTCGAACGGGATCATCGCCAGCATCACCCCGCTGATCCCGCCGAGCGTGAACATCGTCAGGAAGCCGAGCGCGAACAGCATCGGGGTATCGAGGTGGAGGACGCCGCGCCAGAGGGTCGCCAGCCACGAGAAGACCTTGATCCCGGTGGGGATCGCGATGATCGCGGTGGTGATCATCATCGGGATCCGGATCCACGGCGACATGCCAGACACGAACATGTGGTGGGCCCACACGGTGAAGCCGAGGACCACGATCGCCAGCAGGGAGAAAGCCATCATCCGGTAGCCGAAGATCGGCTTTCGCGCCTTCACGGCGATGATCTCGGAGATGATCCCGAAGCCCGGCAGCATCATGATGTAGACGGCCGGGTGCGAGTAAAACCAGAAGACGTGCTGGTACATGAGCACGTTGCCGTTGCGGCCCGCCCCCACGAACGCGTCGAAGAAGTGGAAGCCGAGCGCGCGGTCGAGCAGCACGAAGAACTGCGAGGCGGCGATGAACGGGGTCGCGATCACGACCAGCAGCGACGTGGAGAAGTTCGCCCACACGAGCAGCGGCATCCGGAAGAAGCTCATCCCGGGCGCCCGCATCGTGATGATCGTGACGAGGAAGTTGAGCGCGGTGAAGATCGAGGAGAAGCCGGCGAACTGCACCCCGATCGAGAAGAACAGCTGCCCCAGCGGCATCGTCGTCGAGAGCGGCGCGTACGCCGTCCAGCCCGACGCGAATGAGCCCCCGGGCGCCAGGAAGCTCAGCAGCATGATCGCGCCACCCAGCGGGAGCAGCCAGTAGGAGAGCGCGTTCAGGCGCGGGAACGCCATATCCGGCGCGCCGATCATCAGCGGCAGGACGTAGTTCGCGAGCCCGGCGAACACCGGAATCACGAACAGGAAGATGAGGACGGTCGCGTGGACCGAGAAGATGCCGTTGTACTCCTCGGGGGTCAGGAACTGCATCCCCGGCTTGGCCAGCTGGACGCGGATCATCATCGCCAGCAGACCGCCCACGAACAGGAAGAAGAACGACGTGACGGTGTACTGGATCCCGATCACCTTGTGGTCGGTGTTGACGCGGAAGTAGTCGCGCCAGCTGTGGGCACCGTGGCCGGAGTGGTCCTCGGGGCGAGTCACCCTGCCGGCCGCCCAGTAGAGCCAGTAGTCGCAGGTCCCGATCCCCACAAGAAATGCGAGCGGGACGGCGAACAGCGCCACAGTCGTGACGGCGTTGCCCGAGATCACCGGGTGGATGTGCTGCAGCCACCTGATGAGCGCGGTGATCCCGAAGGCGAATCCCAGGCCGATGACCTCGCAGAGTGCCGCTCGGTACCAGCCCGGGGCCCGCAGCTTGGGAGGCAGAGGAACGCGGGTCCGGGTCCTCTGCGCCACCGCTTCGGACACAGCTGTCGCCATCAGCGCCTCGCCTCCATTTCGGTCTCGCTCATGGTGCCGATGGTCCTCACTTTGCCACGCTCGCCAGGAACGTGACAAGTGACTGAATCTGGGTCGAAGCCAGGCGCTGGGAGAAGTTCGGAGGCATGATGCCGGCCGTGTAGCCGGTCGGAATGAACCTGTACGGGCTGACGATCGCGGTGTGGATGCATTGGTCGAACGTGGCGCCGCGAACCTTCCTCGAGGCGGGGCTGGCGCAGTCTGTCCGGAGCCTGACATCGAGATTGGGCCCGATCGTCCCGGTGGCGCCCGCCGCGGCCAGCGTGTGGCAGCCGCTGCAACCGGCGGTTCCGGTGAACACCGCCTTGCCGGCGGCGGGCGCGGCCGCCGTCGGGAGTGGGGTCGTGGTCGGGGCGGCCGCCGCCGGGGCGGGCGCCGCCGACCCGCCCGAGGGCGAACCCGGGACACCCGGCTGGACGGCCTTCGGCGGCGGGGTGCCGATCGGTGGAGGCGCGTTAGCCGGCTGCGCGGCGAGCCAAGACTGGAACCGGGTGGGGGAGACCACGTACACCGTCGAGCGCATCAGCGAGTGGCCGGCGCCGCACAGCTCGGTGCACTCGACGGGGTAGGTGCCAAGCCGGGTCGGGGTGACACGGAGCGTCGTGGTGATCCCCGGAACGGCGTCGAGCTTCTCGGAGAACTCGGGGACGAAGAAGCTGTGGATCACGTCGAGCGAGCGCAGCTTGAACACGACCGGCCGGTCCTTCGGGAGATACAGCGCCGAGGAGACCACGGTCTTGCCGCCCTGGTTGGGGTAGGAGTACTCGAACGCGAACTGGCGGACGGTGACGTTGACCGTCATCTCGCCCTTCTGGCTGTCCTCGTTTGAGCGCAGCACCGTGTACGCGTAGGCGCACATCCCGATGATGAGCAGGGCGGGCAGTGCCGTCCACACGACCTCGAGGCGGGTGTTGCCGTGGATCGGGGGGCCGTCCTTGAGCTCCTCGCCGGGGCGCATCCGGAACTTCCAGACTGAAAACACGACGACCGTTTCGACGATCACGAAGATCGGCACCGTCGCGATCAACAGCACGTTGTAGAGGGTGTGGACGTTGTGCGCCTGGCGCGAGGCGTCGGTCGGGAACCAGGGGACGATGAGGGCCAGCGGGATCACGATCGCGGTGCCGATCACCGCGATCACCACGACCTGCAAGATGGGGCGGTTCCGCAATCTGGGCTACTCCTGTGCCTCTCCCGGGCGCATCGCTAGGGGCGGCATCCTATGGGTTCCGGGCGACGAATGGTGCGGCGACCGGAAGCGGGCAAATCCCCGTAATGCCCTATGATCGAGGCAATTGTTGCAAGCGACCTGGAGACGACAATGCAAGTGCGCGAGGGCATGTCCGAAGTCGTTCTCACCGTCGGTCCAAACCACACGTTGCGCGAGGCGGCCGCCGCGATGTCGGCCCGCCGGGTCGGCGCAGCGGTCGTGGTCGACCCTGACGCACCCGGCCCCGGCGTGATCACCGAGCGGGACATCCTTCACTCGGTCGGCGCCGGCCAAAATCCCGATACCGAGCTCGTCGCCGAGCACCTGACCTCGCAGCTCACGTTCGCCTCGCCCGACTGGTCGCTGGAGCAAGCTGCCCTGACGATGGTCAGAGGCGGCTTCCGCCACCTCGTGGTGACCGAGGGCGGCGAGCTCATCGGAATGCTCTCGATGCGCGACATCGTGCGCGTCTGGACCGCCGACGGGGCGACGAGCGAGGTTGGGGCGGTGGCCGGGGCCTGAGGCCGGCCGGGACCCAAGCGCCGCCGGCGCCGCCGTAGCGGGCTAGTGCCGGTGCTCTTCGGGGAGCGCTGCGATGTCGCGGCGGGTGTCCCGGATCCAGCGGACCACGCAGACGAGCAGAAGGATCCCGCCGGCGATCGACAGCCCCCAGGTGATCGTCGTCCCGATCACGATCAGCGTGATCGCGACAGCGGTTGCCAGCGGCAGAATCGTCGGCCCGGGGAGATGGATCTCTTCGCTCGGCGGTGGCGCCGGAGCGGGGTGCTCGGCCGAGGTGGGCGTGACGCTCATGGGTGCACGTAGATCGCCGCTGCCACGAAGGTGATCCCGAACATCAGCACGCAGATGGCTCCGGCGATCAGCCCGGAGCGGAGGTTCTTGCGCGCGAGCCGACGATCCATGGCCGGAGAATCTACAGCTTCACGTCCGCCACCATCGCGCCGAACAGCAGCGCGAGGTATGCCAGCGAGAAGAGGTAGAGGCGCAGCGCCGTGCGCCGATCGGCGCGCCGGTAGAGGACCACCGCACCGCCCACGAACGCGAGCCCCAACACGATCGAGGCGACCAGGTAGAAGCCACCGAACTCCCCGGCGCAGAACGGAAGCTGGGAGATCGCGTACAGCAACAACGTGTAGAGGACGATCTGGCGGCGCGTCTCGCGCTCACCCCGAACCACCGGCATCATCGGCACGGAGACCTTCTCGTACTCGTCCTTCATCAACAGGCTGAGCGACCAGAAGTGCGGTGGGGTCCAGTAGAAGACGATCGCGAACAGGTAAACGGCGGTCCAGGAGACGCTGCCGCGGGTGGCGGCCCAGCCGACCAGTGGGGGGACCGCCCCGGCGGCGCCGCCGATCACGATGTTCTGCGGGGTGCGACGCTTCAGCCAAACCGTGTAGACGCCGACGTACCCGACGAACCCCGCGAGCGAGAGCGAGGCGGCCAGCAGGTTCACGCACGTCCACAGCAGGAGGAACGCGAGCGCCGCCAGCGCCACCCCGAACAGCAGCGCCGAGCGCGGCGCGATCCGCCCGGCCGGGATTGGGCGGGTGGCCGTGCGCTTCATCTGGGCGTCGATGTCGCGGTCGTAGTAGTGGTTGACCGCGCCCGCGCCGCCGGCCGACAGATAGCCCCCGAGGCAGGTGAGCGCGATCTTGGAGATCGGGGGGCTGCCGGCGATCTCCATCGTCGTGACCGTCGTGAACAGGAGCAGCGTCTGGACCTTCGGCTTGGTCAGCTCGGCGTAGTCGGCGAGCAGCTGCCGTGTGCGCGCCGGAAGCGTCAGCGCGTCGCCGGCGACCGCGGTGGTGCCGATCGAGCTGACGTTCAGGGGCGCCATCGACTAGGCCCGGACGAACTGCTCGCTGCCGCCGGTCTTCTGCGTCACGCCGGTCTCTCGCTCCACCTGGCGTCGGATGTCACGCATCGGTTCCACCGACCTGACACGCGGAATGACGTCGAAGTTGTTCACCGGGGGCGGAGACGGGACGAACCATTCGAGCGTGTTGGCCTTCCACGGATCGGGCCCCGCGCTCACCCCTACCTTGAGGCTCCGCACGACGTTGAAGATTGTCACCAGCACGCCCGCGGCAAGAATGAACGATCCGATCGTGGAGATCAAGTTGTACGTCGACCACCCGAGCCCGGGCTGGTAGGTGTAGATCCGGCGCGGCATACCCGAAAGGCCGAGCGCGTGCTGGACGAAGAACGTCAGGTTGAAGCCGATGAACATCAGCCAGAAGGAGAGCTTTCCGATGCGCTCGTTCATCAGCCGGCCGGTCATCTTCGGGAACCAGTAGTAGAGCCCCGCGAACACAGGGAACAGCGCGCCGCCCGATGATCGTGTAGTGGAAGTGCGCGACGACGAAGTAGGTGTCGTTGAGCTGCCAGTCGACTGGGAAGATCGCGAGGAAGATCCCGGTGATCCCGCCGATCGTGAAGATCGCGATCATCCCGACGGCGAACCACAGCGAGGTCGTCATCTGAATCGACCCGCGCCACAGGGTCGCGATCCAGTTGAAGATCTTCACCCCGGTGGGCACACCGATCAGGAACGAGCTCAGCATGAAGAAGCCGAGGACCACGATCGGCACCGGCGAGGCGAACATGTGGTGCGCCCATACGAGCGTTGCCAGGAACGCGATCACCGCGGTCGAAGCGGCGATCGCCTTGTAGCCGAAGATCGGCTTGCGGCTGAAGACCGGGATGACCTCGGAGATGATCCCGAAGCCCGGCAGCACCATGATGTAGACCTCGGGATGTCCGAAGAACCAGAACAGGTGCTGCCAAAGGACGGGCGAGCCGTGGGCGGTAGGGTCGAAGAAGTGGGTGCCGAAGTGGCGGTCGGTGAGCAGCATCGTCACCGCCGCGGCGACCACCGGTAGCGCGACGATCAGCAGGATGGCGTAGACGAGGATCGTCCAGATGAACAGCGGGATCCTTCCCCAGCTCATCCCGGGCGCGCGCATGTTGACGACCGTCGCGTAGAAGTTGACGGCGCCGATCATCGACGAGATGCCGGTGAGGTGGATCAGGAAGATCCACGCGTCCTGGCCCCCGCTGGGCGAGAACTGGATGCTCGAGAGCGGCGGGTAGCTCCACCAGCCGGCCTCGGGCGGGTTGAAGAAGAGCGTGCAGTAGAAGACGAGCCCGCCGGTCAGCAGCAGCCAGAACGAGAGCGCGTTCAGCCGGGGGAAGGCCATGTCCCGCGCCCCGATCATCAGTGGCACGAAGTAGTTGCCAAAGCCCGCCATCACCGGCACCACGAACAGGAAGATCATCGTCGTGCCGTGCAGCGTCAACAGCTCGTTGTAGCGCTCGCCTGAGAGCAGAGTGTTGCCCGGGACCCCGAGTTGGAGGCGCATCAGGAGTGCCTCGACCCCACCGAGGATGAAGAAGACGAAGGTGAGGACCAGGTACATGATCCCGATCTTCTTGTGGTCGGTGGTCAGCACCCAGTCGATCCAGCGGTGCGACGTACGGGGGCGCGCCACCTGGTGTGTGGTCACCTGGGGGACCGGGCGAAGTGCGGGCTCGCTGATTACGGACATCGCTTAGGTGGTTGGGTCGTTGGTCGGCTAAGAGCCGGTGGGGGTGGCGGATGGGAGGTTGCCGGTCGTGTTCAGGTACCGGCGAAGCTGGCCGACCTGTGAGTTGGCCGCGGAGATCTTCTGGGACTGCGCCGTGACCCACTGCTGATACTGGGCAGGCGTCACTACCTTGACGAGCGCGGTCATGTAGGCGTGCTGCCGGCCGCAGAGCTGCGCGCACTGGCCGTGGTAGAGAGCGCCGGCGTGAGGCGCCTTGAACCACGTGTAGGTGGTGTATCCGGGGACGGCGTCGACCTTGCCGCCCAGCGAGGGCACCCACCAGGAGTGGATCACGTCGGTCGACTGGATGTCGACGATCACGGTCACGTTTGCCGGCACCACCATCTCCTGGTAGGAGTAGGGGAGCTTCCTGGCGAACGCGAAGTTGAGGCAGCCGTTGCCGTAGGTGTAGCGCCAGATGTACTGGCGCCCCTGGATGCAGACCGTCAGCTTCTTGCCGTTTGGCGGGCTGGGCTGGGTGACCTGCGCCGTCAGGAAGGTGGCGCTGGTGCTGGAGTTCGGCGGGTTGATGATGCTCGGGAGCTTCACGAACGTGACGACCGTGAGCACCACCAGGATCAGCGCCGCGGCGACGGTCCACCCGATCTCGAGCCGGGTGTTGCCGTGGATCTGAGCCGCGACCCGGTTTTTTCGGGCGCGGAACCTGATCACCGAGTAGACGAGCGCCCCCTCCACGATCACGAACACGACCGCGGCGATGTACAGGACGATCTTGTAGAGCGACGCGATCTGGTTGGCGTTCGGCGATCCCCCCGCCTTCGGCGTGATGAAGTTGGCGGAGGCGATCGCGGGAAGCAGCAGCGCACCGCCGACAGCGAGGACCAGAACGACGAGGACCTTGCGGCGGCGGTGTGGCTTGGCGTCGGGGCGCAAGGCGCGGCATTCTATCCACGGGCCTGCCCTCCCGTCGGGGCGCCGGAGGCGGCCGGAGCGCGCATATACTCGCCCGTCTTGCGCATCTCGAGGGCCATCCGAGCGAGCGCATGGGTCCTCGTCGCAGCGGGGGTTGCCGCGCCCGCAGTCAGGCGCCGCGCGCGGCTGCCGGCCCCCGCGGTGCTGGCCGCCGCCTGGAGCGCGCCGCTGGCGCTGTGTGTGGCGGTGCCGCGCTCCCGGACGCGCGACGCAGGGGTCTGCGCGCTGAACATGTGGGCCTACATCACGTCCTACGAGATGCCCCACGACAACCCCGAGCGGCTGGCAGCCAGAACGCGCGTCGACTACCCGCTGGCGGCCGACCGGTTCCTGGGCCTGGGGACGCCACCGACGCTGCGCCTGCAGCGGGCGTTCTCATCGCCGGGCTCGCTGAACCGGTTCGAGCGGGCTCTGGTGATGTGCCACTGGGCGTGGTTCTTGGTCCCGCACAGCAGCGTCGCCTACGTGCTGATCCGACGGCCGGGACGATTCGCGGGCGCGGCCGCACGGATGTACGCGGTGTTCGATGTGGGGGCGATCTTCTACTGGGCGATCCCCACGGCGCCGCCGTGGTGGGCTGCGGCCCATGGGCACCTGGAGGACCGGGGATCGCCCCGGATTCGCCGGATGATGATCGAATACGGCCCGCAGTTCTGGGGAGACCTCTGGGAGCCCCTTTACGATGTCCTCGGAGGAAATCCGCTCGCTGCGATGCCGTCGCTGCATTTCGCCACGTCCCTAATGGGCGCCCACCTGCTGCGCGAGGTGGGGCCGGTCGCAGGCGCCGTCGGCTGGGCGTACGCGGGCGCCCTCGGCCTGGCGCTGGTCTACTTGGGGGAGCATTACCTGGTCGATCTGCTCGCGGGCGCAGCGCTGACCGAGACCATCTGGGCGTCCGCCCCGCGGCTCGCGCCGCTCGCGCGGCGGCTGGTCGGCGGGCTGGAGGCAGTGCGGATGCTGGGGGCAGCGGGCTAGGGGCCAGATGTCCGAGGACCAGGCGATCGAGGAGCAGGTCCCGGTCTCCACGCCGGCCGCACCTCGACGCCGGGATCACACCGCGGAGATGCCGCGGGTTCGGCTCACCGGGCGGCGGCTGGCGGCATCGATCGTATTCGTGGTGTCCGTCCCGGCGTTCCTGTACTTCGTGCTCCCGAAGCTGCTCGGCTTGCAGGAGACCTGGAGCCGGATCCAGCGTGGCAACCTGTGGTGGTTCGCGCTGGCGGCGTTGCTGGAGCTCCTCTCGTTCGCGAGCTATGTGGCGCTGTTCAAGGCGGTTCTGGCCCGCGGGGTCTCCAGAGTCGGCTGGCGCGAGAGCTACGAGATCACGATGGCATCGCTGGCGGCGGCGCGCCTGTTCGCCGCAGCGGGGGCGGGCGGGATCGCGCTCAGTGTCTGGGCACTGCGGCGAGCGAGGCTCGGGCCGCGGACTGTCGCCGCGCGGATGATCGCGTTCCTCGTGCTGCTCTACGGGGTCTACATGGCCGCGTTCGTCGTCGACGGTCTGGGCCTCTACGTGGGGGCCTTCCCGGGTCCGCACCCGTTCGCGATCACGGTCGTGCCGGCGATCTTCGGTATGGCGGTGATCGCGATCTTCCTCGGGGCCGCGTTCCTGCGCGGCGACCCCGAGGCGTTCGTGAGGCGGTGGACGGCCGGCGAGCACTGGGCCGG
The DNA here is from genome assembly GCA_963826395.1 of uncultured Solirubrobacterales bacterium. GTDB lineage: Bacteria > Actinomycetota > Thermoleophilia > Solirubrobacterales > Solirubrobacteraceae > Palsa-465. Next base: position 601,603 of record CAWGWP010000005.1, read on the forward strand.
GCGGCTGGCGCGGCGCGCTGCCGCGCTGCCGGCGACCCTGTCGGTCGGCGTGCGCATGGCGATCGGCCTCGTCCGGTCACGCGACCCGTATCTGCTCGGCGCACTGGGGTGGTGGGGATTCGATATCGCGGTGCTGTGGGCCTGCTTTCACGCATTCGGCAACGCTCCGCCAAAGGCCGTGATCGTGATGGCGTACTTCGTCGGGATGCTGGCCAACACGCTCCCACTGCCGGGGGGGATCGGCGGGGTCGACGGCGGGATGATCGGCGCGTTCACCGCCTTCGGGGTCGACGTCGAGCTATCGGTCGTCTCGGTGCTCGCGTATCGTGCGTTTGCCTTCTGGTTGCCCACGCTTCCCGGCGGCGTCGCCTACTTCCAGTTGCGCCGTACCGTCAACCGGTGGCGCGCCGCGCTGGTCCCTAGCTATACTTAATGAAGTGAACGAGCGCGTTGAGAATGTGATCATCGTCGGTAGCGGCCCGGCCGGCTACACCGCCGGCCTCTACACGGCGCGCGCAGACCTGAATCCGCTGTTGATCGAGGGGTTCGCGTGGGGTGGCCTGCTTCAGCAGACCACCGACGTCGAGAACTACCCGGGATTCCCCGAGGGGATCATGGGCCCGGAGGTGATGCAGCGCTTCCGCGAGCAGGCGGAGCGCTTCGGCGCCCGGCTCGAGACCGACGACGCGGCCGCCGTCGAACTCTCCCGCGACGGCGGGCTGCACAAGGTCTGGACCGGCGACCAGATGCACCTGGCGCGCACGGTGATCCTCGCGATGGGCGCCCAGCACCGCAAGCTCGACGTGCCCGGCGAGGCCGAGCTCAGCGGCCGGGGGGTCAGCTACTGCGCCACCTGTGACGCCGCGTTCTTCAAGGACGCGCCGACGCTGATCGTCGGCGGCGGCGACTCGGCGATGGAAGAGGCGATGTTCTTGGCGAAGTTCGCCAAGCGGGTCGCGATCGTCCACCGCCGGGAAGACTTCCGCGCGTCGGCGATCATGCTCGACCGCGCCCGAGCGCTGCCGAACATCGAGTGGATCACGCCGTACCTCGTGGAGGAATTCCTGCCAGGCGACAGCGGCTCGCTCGCCTCCGCTCGGCTTCGTCACAGCGAGACCGGCGAGACCCGCGACCTTCCGATCAGCGGTGCGTTCATCGCGATCGGGCACGAACCGCAGTCCCAGCTTGTTCAGGGGCAGGTTGACACCGACCCCGCCGGTTACGTCATCACCCAGGGTCGCTCGACGCTGACCAACGTCCCGGGCGTGTTCGCGGCCGGCGATCTCGTCGACCACATCTACCGCCAGGCCGTCACGGCCGCCGGCAGCGGCTGTCAGGCAGCGCTCGACGCCGAGTGGTACCTCCGCGACACCCCGCTCCCTTTTGAGAGCGAGGAGGACGTCGCGGCCTCCGCGTCCTAGCGGTTCAGCGGGGATCCTCGGCGGTTTCGGCTACGACGGCGTCTTCGCCGGTTCCGGCTAAGACGCCGTCAGTGCGGACAGGCGTTCTGCGGACCGGTGTTGCCGGAGGGCGCCGACTGGCTCATCAGCAGACCGAAGTCCTGGGTCCAGGTGGCGGAGCCGCTCTGCTCGCTGGCGATGCCCGCGGGGCTCTCGCCGGTGCCCACGTTGCGGAAGTGTGGGTCGAGGATGTTGCGACAGTGGTCGGGGCTCGCCATCCACGCGCTGACCACTGCGGCGGGCGTCGGGTAGCCGGTGGCGATGTTCTCGCCCGCGTACTGCCAGTCGTAGCCGACGGCGCTGATCCGCTCGGCGAAGTTCGTGCCGTGGGTGAAGATGTCGGTCGAGACCATCACGCTGTTCCACCCCTGGGCGGAGCTGTTCAGCCGCGGGGAGACGCTCAGGCTCGGCAGCCCGCGCCTGTTGCGCTGCTGGTTGATCAGGCAGACCACGGCGGCCCGCATCGCGTCGACGGACGCCGAGGTCGCCGGAACGTTGGCGTTGGCGCACTGAGCGAGCGCCGCCACGCGACGCCTTGTGCGGCGGCGATGGTGGAACTTCGCGTGGCGGTTTACGGGCGTGGCGGCCCGCGCGCCGGCCGCGAGCGCTACTGCTGAAAAGGTCGCCGCGCACACCCCACACAGGGCGACGAGCACAACCCACCGCAAGGCCGGCAGTCCCCCAAAAGCCGTGCGTCGTTCACCCACACTCCCTCATCGGCTAGACCAGCTGGGTGCTTTAACGACGCCGCTACAGCTTCGTCCACACGGTCTTCGTCTCGAGGTACGCCTCGAGTCCCTCGTGACCGTGCTCGCGGCCGATCCCGGATGCCTTGTAGCCCCCGAAAGGCGCGCCCGGGTCGACCTCGCCCCAGCAGTTGACGTACACCGAGCCCGCCTTCAGCAGCCCGGCCAGCCGGTGGGCGTTGCCGACGTCACGGGTCCAGACCCCGGCCGCCAAGCCGTACTCGGTGTCATTGGCACGGGCGGCGACCTCCTCGAGCGACTCGTACGGGAGCGCGACCAGCACCGGGCCGAAGATCTCCTCGCGCGCGATCCGGAGATCGTCGCTCGTGGCAGTGAACAGCGTCGGGGCGACGAAGAACCCGCCGTTCTCGCCGGTGGGGTCGCCGCCCGCGACGAGCTCGGCGCCCTCGTCGCGGCCCGAGGCGATGTAGGAGAGGACCCGCTCGCGCTGCTCCTCGGAGACGACCGGGCCGAGCTGGGTCTGGGGGTCGAGCCCCGGGCCCACGCGTGCGGAGCCGGCGCGCTCGGCGAGCGCGCTCACCACGTGATCGAACTGGTCGCGGTGCACGAACAGGCGGCTACCGGCGTTGCAGGCCTGGCCCGTGTTGAAGTAGATCGCCCGCGAATGATCCGGCGATCGCGGCGTCGAGGTCGGCGTCGGGCAGGATGATGTTGGGCGACTTGCCGCCGAGCTCGAGCGTGACCCGCTTGAGCGCGCGCCCTGCCTTGGCGCCGATCTCCCGGCCGACCTCGGTCGACCCGGTGAATGCGATCTTGTCGACGCCGTCGTGGTCGACGAGCGCCGCGCCGGTGTCGCCCTCGCCGGTGAGGACGTTGAGCACGCCGGCGGGATCCCGGCCTCCAGCGCCAGCTCGCCGAGTCGCAGCGCGGTCAGCGGCGTCTGCTCGGCGGGCTTCAGGACGACCGTGCACCCGGCGGCGAGGGCGGGGCCCAGCTTCCACGACGCCATCATCATCGGAAAGTTCCAGGGGATGATCTGGCTGCAGACCCCAACCGGTTCCTTGCGCGTGTAGATGTGCATGTCGGGCTGGCGGACCGGAATCACCTCGCCCCGAGATCCGCTCGGCCCAGCCCGCGAAGTGCCGGAGCCACGCGATCGTCTGGTTGACGTCGACGATCCGTGCGAGCTTCACCGGCTTGCCGTTGTCAAGCGACTCGAGCTCAGCGAGCTGGTCGGCGTTCTGCTCGACGAGCTCGGCGAGCCGGTTCATCAGTGCCGCGCGCTGGACGGCCGGCGCGGTCCGCCACTTGCCCTCCTCGAGCGCCCCGCGGGCCGCCCTGACCGCGCGATCGACGTCCTCTGCGCCGGCGTGGGCGACCTGCGTGATGGGGCGCCCGGTCGAGGGGTCGAGCGTCTCGAAGGTGCGCCCGTCGGCGGCGGGTACGCGTTCGCCGTCGATCAGGAGCTCGTGCCGGCGCGACGCGAACTCGCGCGAGGAGTCGGAGAGCTGTTCGGGTAGGGCGGTGGCTGACATCGCTGCCTCCTGCGACTAGTGGCTCGGGCTGGCCTGGGTCACGATCAGGGGGTGAGCACGATCTTCAGGGCCTCACGGCGATCGTAAAGGCGGTAAGCCTCGGGAGCGTCGTCGAGCGCCATGTGGTGGGTGACGAGCGGGGTCGGGTCGAGCGAGCCGGCGGAGAGCATCCCAAGCACGCGGTCGACGTGACCGATCACGTTGGCCGGTCCGGCCTTGAGCGTCAGCCCCTTGATCCAGACGAGTCCCATGTGGACCTCCGTGCGCTCGGCGTAGACGCCGATCGCCACGACCGTGCCGGCCTTGGAGGCGAGTCGGATCGCCAGCTCCAGCGCGTCGGGGTGCCCCACCGCCTCGACGGCCACGTCGACGCCGCGGCCGTTTGTCAGCGCTTTCACAACGTCTCGGGGGCTCTCCTCGATCAGGTGAACGGGCACCGCGCCGAACTGCTTGGCGACCTTCAGCCGCCCCTCGACGGTGTCGATCGCGACCACGGGGCCGGCCCCGGCGGCGACCGCCGCCTGGACCGCGCACAGACCGACCGGCCCGAGGCCGAGCACGGCGACGCTGTCCCCGGGCCGGACCTCGCCGTCGGCGACCGCGTGGTAGCCGGTGCCCATCACGTCGCCGGCGAACAGGGCGATCTCGTCGGAGACGCTGTCGGGGACCTTCCGGAGAGTCAGGTTGGCGTTGGGGACGAGCGCCTGCTCGGCCTGGGTGCCTTGGAGTGCGCCCATGTTCGCGCCGTGGCCGAAGGTCCGCTTGAGGTCGCACTCGTGGTAGGCGCCTCGCAGGCAGAACAGGCATGTCCCGCAGGCCGTGTGAAAGCAGCCGAGCACGCGGTCGCCGCTGGCCACCCGGGTGACGTCGTCACCCGCGGCCACCACCCTGCCGACGAACTCGTGGCCGAGCGTGAACCCCTCCTCGATCTTCACCCTGCCGTGGTAGATGTGAAGATCGGAGCCGCAGATCCCGCTCGCCTCGATCGCGACGACCACGTCATCGCCGGACTGGAGCTCGGGCTCGGGCCGCTCCTCGACCTGTACCTCGCCCGGCGCCTGGAAGGTGACCGCTCTCACGAGCTCATCCTCCGTGACCGTGCTCGATTTGCCGCACTATTTCGGCAATTTTCATCACGCTCAACCTTCATAGCGGAAAAAGCCTTCGCCGGTCAGCCGACCAAGCCGGCCTGAGAACGACAGATGCCTGAGCGTTGGGGCGACGCGGTAGCGCTCTTCCCCGAGCTCATGGTGTAGGCCGTCGAGCACCGCGATTACATGGTCCAGCCCGATCTCATCGGCCCAGGCGAGCGGTCCGCGGGGGTAGCTCAGCCCGTGAACCATCCCGGCATCGATGTCCTCGGCGGTGCCGACGCCCTCACCGAGCGCAAACGCGCACTCGTTGATCACCTGGCAGACCATCCTGCCGAGCACCAGCCCTGGGGCGTCGCCGACCCACGCGGCGTGCTTGCCGATCGTTCCGAAGAAGTGCTCGGCGGCGTCAGCCGCCGAGTCCGCCGTGTCGGGGCCGCGGGTCAGCTCTACGAGGCTCCCCTCCGACAGTGGCGGCAGCACGTGGAACCCCACGGCGTTCCCGCCGGGGTCGAGCGACGCGAGTGAGCCCGCCGAGCAACAGAGCGCCTGCGGGCCGCCCTCGAGCGGGACGTCGAGCTCCTCCTCCCCGGGAAAGCGCGTGTCGAGGATCAGGAACGGCGGTTGGCGGTCCCCGGCCTCCTCCGGCTCGAGCACGTCCCAGCCGGCCTCGGCTGCGGTCTCACGCAGCTCCATCGCCAGCGCCGTCGCGCCGGCGATCACGATGTTGGCGTCGCCGCCGCCCGCCGGTGGCGGCTGAGGGTCGGGCGCCCGGTAGGAGTCGGTGCCCTCGGAGTAGTCGTAATACCCGCGCCCGGACTTCCGCCCGAAGCGTCCTGCGGCGACCGTCTTTACCGCGATCTGCGAGGGGCGCCAGCGTGGCTCGCCGAAGCTCTGCTCGTAGAACGAGCGCGCGATCTCAAGCCCGACGTCGACGCCGACCAGGTCCATCAGCTCGAACGGTCCCATCCTGAAGCCGCCCTCCATCCGGCAGATCCGGTCGATCTGCTCGACCGCCGCGATCCGCTCCTGAAGCAGCTTCAGCCCCTCGAGCCCGAACGGCCGGTTACAGCGGTTGACCAGGAACCCGGGACCGTCGACCGCCTCGATGACCACCTTTCGCATTGCTTCGCCGGTGGCGCGCGCGACGGCGATCGCCTTTGGAGAGGACTGCGCCCCGGCGACGACCTCGAGCAGGCGCATGAGCGGCGCGGGGTTGAAGAAGTGCATCCCGACGACCCGCTCGGGGCGTCTGACCCCGGCGGCGATCGCGGTCACGAGCAGCGACGACGTGTTCGTCGCGAGCACGCAGTCCTCGGAGACGATCTCCTCCGACAGGCGGCCGAACAGCGCCCGCTTGGCCTCGATGCGCTCGGGCGCGGCCTCGATCACGAGCTCGCACGGCGCGAGGTCCTCGAGCGAGGCGACGCGCTCGAGCCGCGCGGCGGCCGCCTCAGCTTCCTCGGAGCGGTAGCGCCCGCGTTCGGCGCCGCGGTCGAGGTGGCCCTCGATTTGCTGGACGGCGCGCTCGAGTGCTTCCGGAAGCAGGTCGTACAGGAGCGTCCGCGCGCCGGCCAGACAGGCGAGCTGGGCGATTCCCGCGCCCATCGTGCCGGCGCCCGCGACGCCGATCGTCTTCGGGGGCTGGACCGCGGCCACTACGCGGGGACGAGGGCGTTGATCCCGGTCAGCGAGCGGCCGATGATCAGCTTCTGGATCTGCGAGGTGCCCTCGTAGAGCGTCGTCACGCGGACGTCGCGGAGATAGCGCTCGACCGGATAGTCGTCGACGTAGCCCGAGCCGCCGTGGACCTGGATCGCCGTGTTGGCGCACTCGATCGCGGATTCGGTCGCGTACAGCTTCGCGATCGAGGTCTCGGTCGTGTTCGGCTTGCCGGCGTCTTTCAGGTAGCCGGCGCGCCATACGAGCATCCGGGCGGCATCGGTCTTGACGGCGATGTCGGTGAGCATCTCCTGTACGAGCTGGAAGCTCGCGATCGGCTTGCCGAACTGCTGGCGTTCCTTGGAGTACTTGACCGACGCGTCAAGGCACCCCTGGCAAATCCCGACGCAGCCGGCGGCGACGCTGTAGCGCCCGGAGTCGAGATTGCTCATTGCGACCTTGAAGCCGTCGCCGACCTCGCCCAGCATCTGGTCGTCGGTGGCCTCGACGTCGTCCAGGGAGATCGACGCGGTATCCGAGCCGCGCAGACCGAGCTTGTGATGGATCTCCTGGGGCTGGAAGCCGGGCTGGTCGGTGTCGACGAGGAAGCAGGCGACGCCGCGGTGGCCCTTGTCCGGGTCCGTCTGCGCGAACACCAGCGCCACCTTGGCGTGGTTGCCCATCGAGATGAACATCTTCGAGCCGTTGATCACCCAGCCGGAGTCGGTCTTCCTGGCACGGGTCTTCTGGTTGGCGGCGTCGGAGCCGGTGTCGGGCTCGGTCAGCGCGAAGCACCCAAGCCACTCGCCAGAGCAGAGCTTCGGCAGGTAGCGCTGCTTCTGTTCCTCGGTCCCCCATCGCAAGATCCCCGAGCAGACGAGCGAGGTCTGGACCGAGACGACCGTGCGCATCGCCGAGTCGCCGCGCCCGATCTCCTCGACGACCAGCCCGTACGTGAGGTAGTCAAGGCCGGCGCCGCCGTACTCGCGCGGGACGATCGCGCCGAGGTAGCCCTGATCGGCGATCTTCCTGACCAGGTCGACGTCGAAGTGCTCATTGCGATCGTTCTCGCGTGCCCGCTCGACGATCTCGTTGTCTGTGAACGCGCGGGCCGTCTCACGGATCAGGCGCTGCTCGTCATTGAGTTCAAAATCCATGGGCCGGGACGCTACAGCAGCGCAGTAGGCTCACGACGCGATGCCGCCCGAGACGAAGTACGCGCGCAGCGGCGAGGTTCACATCGCCTACCAGGTCGTCGGCGACGGCCCGATCGACCTGCTGTGGGTCCCGACCTGGATCTGGCAGATCGAGCACATGTGGGAGGACCCGATGACCGCGAGGCTGTTGCGACGGCTGGGGTCGTTCTCTCGCGTGATCATGTTCGACCGCCGCGGGTGCGGTCTCTCCGATCCCCCACCGGGCGGCGGTGCTCCGACGCTCGAGGAGCAGATGGACGACCTGGTAGCGGTGATGGATGCGGTCGGATCGGAACAGGCGGCCGTGGTGGCGATGCTCGAAGCGGGGGGGATGGCAGCGCTGTTCGCCGCCACCCATCCCGAGCGGACCGGCGCCCTGGTCCTGTTCGAGGCCCAGCCGCGGATGAGCTGGGCGCCCGATTACGACTGGGCGACGCGCCGCGAGGAGCGCGAGCTGTACCTCGAGGTACTGCGCGAGGACTGGGGTTCGGGCGCGCGGGTGCTGAGTGTGACGGCGGGCGGCGATGCGCGGCTGCGGCAGTGGGCGGGACGGCTCGAGCGCCTGGCTGCGAGCCCCGGTACGGCGGTACAGATCACGCGCACGCACAGCGAGACCGACGTGCGGCCGGTGCTGCCGAGTATCCAGGCGCCGACGCTCGTCATGTACCGCCCCGAGAACCACAACATCGACAACCGCCACGCGCTCTACCTCGCCGAGCACATCCCCGGCGCCCGGCTGCTCGAGCTGCCCGGAAAGCACACGCTCCCGTTCGGCCCCGGCCAGGACGCGTTCGCCGATGAGATCGAGGTGTTCCTCACGGGGGCGCGGCGCGCGGCCGACCCGGAGCGGGTGCTGGCGACGGTGATGTTCGGGGACATCGTCGAATCGACTCGTCGCGCGGCCGAGCTCGGGGATCGACGCTGGCGTGACCTGCTGGAGTCATTCGAGCGGCGGGTCGAGGTGGAGCTCGCGCGGTTCCGCGGCCGCGCGGTGAAGACGCTCGGCGACGGCCTCCTGGCGACCTTCGACGGCCCGGCGAGGGCGATCAGCTGCGCCTTGGCGCTCCGGGAAGTAGCCCGGTCGGACTACGGGCTCGAGCTCCGCGCCGGGATGCACACCGGCGAGGTCGAGGTGATCGGCAACGACATCGGTGGTATCGCGGTCCACATCGGCGCTCGGGTGGTCGCGAGCGCCGGCCCTGGCGAGCTGGTCGTCTCGAACACGGTCAAGGACCTGGTGGTGGGCTCGGGGATCGAGTTCGAGGATCGCGGCGAGCACGAGCTGCGCGGCGTGCCCGGCCTGTGGCGCCTGTGGGCGGTCGCCGCCTGAAAAGAGGCCGGCCCCCCCACGAGGGGAGGCCGGCCGCCGTTCGGTTTGGTTAGGAGGCCGGCGGGAGGCTTTCGGCCGCCGGTGTCGTCGCGGTGACGGCCATCGGCGCCGAGGCCGCGCCGACGTTCGCCGCATCGCTCGTGATCCGCGCACGGAACTCGTGGTTGCCGGGCGACCCGATCGTCCAGGTGAACTGGAAGGCTGAGTCGTGGTGCACCCTCCGGACCTCGACCGTCTCCCAGTCTCCGTCTTTGCCGAGCTTCTGGAGGTAGATCGAGTGACCGGCCTTATCGGGCAGCACCGTCCCGGTGAACGTCACGGTCTGGCCGGTGGTGGTGCTGGTCGGACTGGCCTGGAACGTCAGCACGTCGTGAACACCCTGGTATAGCGCGGCGGTGTGGCGCCGCTTGGTGTGACTGAGCGGCATCGTGGCGGCGTAGTAGACGGTGTTCGTCGTCAACTGCTGCGGTGCGAACGAGTAGTTCCCGTTCGAGCCGGTCGTGGCGTCCGCTACGACCTTGAAGTGGCCCTGGGGGGCGGGCCTGCCCCACAGCTGGACCACGGTGTTCGGATCGGACGTGGTCGTCCCCGGCATGTACAGGACACCGGAGATCGTCGCCGTGCCGCCCTCGGCGATGATCGGAGCCGAGGTGGCGATCGTGAAATCAGGCACCTGCGCCTGGTCGACGGTGATCGTCATCGGATCCGAGACGCCGCGAATGTTGCGGAAGTCGCCGGGGAAGACGACGCGGACGTCGTGCTCGCCGGGGCGCCGCCAGCGGTAGCTGATCGAGTACGCCGAGCTCCCGTCGGTGAACCCGCTCCTGAGCGTCGTCCAATCGTCGCTGGAGCCGTTCTGCTCCTGCAGGACAACCCGCTCGAACGGGTGGGCCGGGTACACCTGGCCGGTGAACGTGACGGGTGTGCTGGTGTCGGTCGAGCTGCTCGGCGGGCTCATGCTTACGAGCGCGATCACGCGCTCATGGTCAGTCCGACTGTGCGACCCGTCGGGACCCCGCACGAACCAGCTGCGGTTGGTGAGGACGATGCCCTCGGCGCGGGTGAACTCGTAGTAGCCCGACGAGTCGCTGGTCGTCTTCTGCACGAACGTGTAGCCCTGGTTGGAGCCGGAGATGTGGTGGTAGAGCCTGATCTGCTGACCGGCGTTGTCGGCTCCCAGGAGCCTGCCGTAAATCACGACTCCCTCGCCCGCGGGCACCGGATTCGGTGTCGCGGCCAGGGTCAGATGGTGGTTGTGCCGGGGTGCTGCGCTGGCGAGACTCGGGGCGGCGATGGTCCCGAACGCGGTCAGCATGCACACGAGCACGGCTAGGCGCAGGCGCATTGTGCGCTGTCTCCTTTCCCTTGCTGAAGGTGACCTGCCCTCCGCCCAGATTCCCCGGCTCCCTACCTGACGGAGGTCCTTTTGGACGGTTGCAAGAACACGCGGCCGCCCATGGAAGTTGCGGCGATTTGCGGTTTCCTGGGGTGACACGCGGGGATAGACTTGGGCGTGCGGTGGACCCGTTCGCGCTTATCATCTTCAGTGCCGTCGCGGTCATCGTCGTTTCGGTGTGGCTCGTCGGCAGGTTCTACCCGGGTCCGGCTTGGAGCAGGTTGGTTTGCGATCGGCTCGGGAGATCGCCGAGACGCGCGAGAGACTGGAGGCCGATGACCTCGAGCAGATGCTGGCCGCGCACAACGCGCGCCGGCGCGCCCGCGGTGAAGCCGAGGTGACCGCGGCGGACATGGAGCTGCGGGTGGCAAACGACGTCCGCGAGCAGCAGCGCCGTCGCGAGGCACATCTCGCCCAGCAGGACCTGAGCGAGCTGCTCGACGCGACCAACGCACGCCGGCGCGCCCGCGGCCTGCCCGAGCGAACAGCCGAGCAGGCTCGCGACGAGTTCGGGGGCAAGCCGCCGGCGGACGGCTGACGCGGGGCTTGTGCGTTGCCTGATCATCGGCTGCGGGTGCCGCGGCCAGATGCTGTCGCGGGAGCTGGTCGGGCGCGGTGATGCCGTTCGCGGAACGACCCGTGACCGCGTCGCGGCTCGAGGAGATCGAAGCCGCGGGGGCGGAGGCGGTGCTGGCCGATCCGGACCGGGTGGCGACGCTCGTCGCCGCGCTCGAGCACGCGACGGTGGCGTGCGTCCTGCTCGGGTCCGCCGTGGGCTCGGCGGAGCAGCTCTCGGCGCTTCACTCCACGCGGCTCGAGATGTTGCTGACGAAGATTGTCGACACGACGGTCCGCGGGGTCGTGTACGAGGCCCGCGGCTCGCTGGACGACGCGCTTCTGGCGGCGGGCGCGGCGCGGGTGCGGGCGTTCGGCGAGCGCTCGCTCGCGGGGTGGGCGCTCCTCGACGCGGACCCTCACGATCACGCCGCTTGGCTGGCGGCCGCCGTTGCGGCGGTCGACGAATTGGTCGCGGAGCGCTAGAGCAGCGTCCCGGTCCGGTCGAACAGGTCCGAGAGGATCCTCGCGGTGGCCCCCCAGATCAGGTTGTCGCCGGCCACGTAGGTGTCCGTGCGGATCGGCAGCCCGCGCCGGACCAGGCGCTGGCGCTGGTAGCCGGCGCGCAGCTCCCGCAGCGAGAGCTCGAGCACCTGCGCCACCTCACGCGCGCTGAGCGTCCAGCTCATCCCCGGCTCGATCAGCCCAACGAACGGATAGATCGCGTAGCCGGTGGCGATCGTCGGCGTCGGCTGGAGCGCGCCGACAATGTCGACGGCCTGGCGTCGGAGCCCGATCTCCTCCTCGGCCTCCCTCAGCGCGGTCGCGACAAGGTCGCGCTCGCCCTCCTCGTAGCGGCCGCCCGGGAACGAGATCTCGCCGGGGTGGCGTCGCAGGTCCTCGCGACGCTTGGTGAAGACCGCGTGGAGCTCGTCGTCCTGGAGGTACAGCGGGACGAGGACGCCGGCGTCCTGGCGTCCGCGAACTTTCAGTTCGAGCGCGTCGGCCGGCGCAAGCAGCACGCGGCGCAGTTCCTCCCGGATGACCCCGGTTTCCAGCGACATCGCCTGACTATATTTGGCTCGACACGGAGGGCCCGGTCGTCGTCGACGCGCGAAACGACTTCTGTCCCGGAGGCGCGCGCGCGGTCCGCCTGGGTCGAGATGATGGACTAAGGGGCGGCCTACGTCGCTGCGGGTTCGACGCGCTCGACGCGCTCGTCGAAGATCGCCTCGCCGTCGAGCGTGCGATGGATCGGGCATTTGGCCGCGATCACGCGGAGCATCTGCACCTGCTCCTCGGTGGCGTCGCTGGGGATCCGCAGAACCAGGTTAAAGTGCGTTGGGCAACCGCGCTCAGCCGGCGTGTACTCGCACTCGACCTCGACCGGCCCGATATCCCAGCCCTTGCGCTTCGCGTACATCTCCATCGTGATCGCGGTGCAGGACGCGAGGCTCGCCGCCAACAGCTCCTGCGGGCTCGGCCCCTCGTCCTCGCCACCGTGCTCGGAAGGTTCGTCCGCCGTCAGCTGGTGATTCCGGATGTCGATCCGGTGTGTGAACGTCTGTGTGTTGCGGCGTGCGGTCGCCTTCATCGAGTGTCCTTTTTAAGCCCTTTTTCCCCCTGCAATCATCGTAGCGTCGGGGCGGACGTTGGTACGTCGAGCAGTCCTTTTATCAGTCGAATGGCCTACCCGAGCGGGTTGAAGACCAGCCCTGTGGGGACTTTGGGAAAGAAATACGTCGACTTCGGCGGCATGCTCTCGCCCGCCGCCGCCACCGCCTGGACCAGCTCGATCGGCGGTCGGGGCCATCAGGAAGGCCGCGTCGTACTCGCCGCTCGGGACCAGCTCGAGCGCCTGCTCGGCGTCCCGCGCGTAGCCGAGCTGGGTGAGGTGATCGATGTCCTCGTCGCTCATCCCGAGCGCTCCCTTGAGGATCAGCGCCTCCAGCACAGCGGTGTCGAGGCGGCGGTAGGGCTCGGCGCGGTCGGGCAGGGCGGCATCGGCGATCTCCGGGCTCTTCAGCGTCAGCATGAACGGTCGCTGGAAGTGGGAGTCGATGTAGCCGATCCGGATCGCGTCGGGGTCGGTCTCCGGCGCCAGCGCGTCGGAGCTTCCAGCTCTTGGACGTCGAAGTCGCGCCGGATCGCCTCCGCGAGCGTCTCGTGCTGGTCGCTCGTAGGTTCTTCAGCAGGCGATGGGTGGGGAACACGGTGAGGCCGGGGTCCTGTAGCGCGACGAGGTCCATCAGCACGTACCGGTGGTCGCCCTCGCCGCCGACCTCGTCGGCGTAGATCCTGGCGGTCTCGTAGCGGTGGTGGCCGTCGGCGATCAGCAGTTCGACGCCTCTCAGGGCTTCCGTGATCGACGCGATCGTCTCCGGGTCGGCGACTCGCCAGAGCCGGTTGTGGGTGCCGTCTTCGTCCGTCTGCTCGCCCCACGGAGCCTCGTGTCGTGGCCGACTCGAGCGCGGCCCACGCCGGCCTTCGGGGTCGGAGAAAAGCGAGAAGATCGGCGAGAGGTTGGCTTTCGTGGCCCGCGTCAGCCGGAGTCGGTCCTCCTTCGGACCCGGGTGGGTCCGCTCGTGCGGGCGGATCCGCCCGGCGCCGTACTGCTCCACGCGCACGCGCCCGAGGAATCCGCGGCGGCCGCGGCGCTGTCCGTCGGGACCGGTGTAGTCCTGCTCGAGCGCCCACAGCGCAGGCTCCTCGTCCTGGACGATCACGTGCTCCCGCCGCCACGCGGCCAGCTGCTCGGCGGCCGCCTGCGTATGGATCGTCACCCCGCGGGAGGTCGATGTGAACGACGTTGTAGGGCGACCTCGCCTCGAGTTCGGCCCGCTGCCCCGCGTCGATCACGTCGTAGGAGGCGCGACGACGTCCTGGAGCCCGCCGGTCTTCTCGAGGTCGTAATGCAGCGCTCGGAGCGGCTCGATCTCGGCCATAGGCGCCGCGAGGCTACTCGATCGCCGCCGCGGGGCCTCCGCGCTCGTACACCGGAGCGAGCGTCCGTCCGAGCAGCATGCAAACGTGTGTTCGATCGGGGGAAGTAAGTGGCGTATCCGAGGTATTTACGGGAGCGGCAACGGAGCTTCGAACGACGAAGCGGCTGGATCGATCGGATCTGCGAGGGCTGGGCCTTAGACTCTGCGGCACGCCGCGGGGCGTAGCTCAGCCTGGTCAGAGCGCCGCGTTTGGGTCGCGGAGGTTTCGCCGGTTCGAATCCGGCCGCCCCGATTCATACGCACGTCGCGCGCTTTGTTCCGCCGTCCTGGCCGCCGCCTACGCTGGCTGAGATGGATGAGTTCTCCGCCCGCGCCCACTCGCTCGTCGACCGGGTCAAGTCGGACAAGTCAGACCCGCAACTGACCGAGGAGCTCGAGGCGCTCAGGGCTATGTGGCGCTCACTTTCTCCCAGCGACCGGCTTCAGGCAGCGGACGCGGCGCGCGCACTGGCCGAAGTTCAGGACCAGGTCGCGCCGCCGCGCCCCGTCCTCGACGACAATGCCGCCGCGCAGCTCGCGCTGAGCGGCCTGGACCGGATCGAGATCGACGCTCCGCCACAGCGTCGGTACGACGGGCCGCGAGACCCCGACGCGCTGCTGGCGCATTTCGCGCTCGATCGTTTTCGCCCCGGACAGCGCGAGGCGGTGGAGGCTGCGTTGGGCGGCCGCGACAGCCTGGTGGTGATGCCCACCGGCGGCGGCAAGAGCCTCTGCTATCAGCTACCGGGGATTGCGAGCGACGCGCTGACGGTCGTGGTCTCGCCGCTGATCGCGCTGATGGCAGATCAGTACCGCCGGCTCGTGCTCGGAGGGCATCCGGCCGCGATGATCGCCTCGGGCATGGACTCGGGCGCTGCTGCGCGCGCGTTGGCGGACGTCCGCGACGGGCGCGCGCGGATTGTGTTGTGCTCGCCCGAGCGGTTCGCCTCGACGTCGTTCCTGGCGGCACTGGCACAGCGCCACGTCGGCCTGTTCGCGGTTGACGAGGCCCATTGCGTATCCGAGTGGGGCCACGACTTCCGCCCCGACTATCTGCGCCTTCGTGGGGTGATCGATCGGCTGGGCTCGCCGACCGTGATGGCCTGCACTGCGACCGCCACCGAGCAGGTGGCCGAGGAGATCAGCGCGCGGCTCGGCCTACGCTACCCCCACGTGCTGCGGGCGGGGTTCGACCGGCCGAACCTATCGCTCGACGTGATCGCGCTCGAGGGCCAGGGGTCGAAGGGGCGTAAGCAGATGCTGCTCTCGCTCGCGCTCTCGGACCCAGCCAACCGGCCCGCGATCGTCTATTGCGGCGCCCGTCGTGAGGTCGAGGAAGTGTCGGAGCAGCTGCGGTCCGACGGGCTGCTTGCCGTCGGTTACCACGCGGGAATGCCCGCCGACGAGCGAGCCTCGGCACAACATCGCTTCATGGAGGGCGACGCCGAGATCGTCGTGGCCACCAACGCGTTCGGGATGGGAGTCGACAAGGCTGACGTCCGCCTGGTGGTGCACTGGGCGATCCCCAAGAGCGTCGAGGCGTACTACCAGGAGGTGGGCCGGGCCGGCCGCGACGGGCGGCCCGCGCGCGGAATCCTGCTGGCTAGCCGCGCCGACCTCGGACGTCTGATCAACTTCATCAGGGGCGATGCGGTCGACACCGATGACGTTCTGGCCTACCTCCGTCGCCTGAAGGCCGCGTGCGGTGGCGAGGCGATGGTGATCGATGCTCCGCGATCCGACCGCGACCGGATCTGCCTCGGGATCGCCGAGCGCGCCGGCCTGTGCACGCTGGAGCCGGCCCCCGGGGGACGGCTCCAGGTCGCATTTGCCACCTCGGCCGCCGCCCGGGAGGTGACCTCCATCTGCCGGGTGGCCCAGGACCGCGCGTGGCGCGCCTACCGCGCGATCGAATCCTTCAGCGCGGGCTCGGTGGGGTGCCGCCGCCGCGCGCTGCTCGATCACTTCGGAGACAGGCGGCCAGGCGCCCCGCTCGGACGCTGCTGTGACGTGTGCGATCCCGAGACGATCGGTCTACCCGACCCTGCGTCGCTGACCCCGAGGCGCACCAAGCGCGGCCGCGCGTCAGACGCCGCGCCGGTCGATCCTGCTGACCTGGGGCTCCTCGAGACGCTACGGGTGTGGCGGGTGCGCGCGAGCAAGGGCAAACCCGCGTATACGGTCGCTCACAACAGCACGCTCGACGCGATTGCCACGTTGCGACCTCGCTCGCTGGATGAACTGGCGAGCATCAAGGGCGTCGGACCGGCGTTCGTCGAGCGCCATGGACGAGACGTCCTGGCGCTGGTGGGAGGCGCGACCGGCAGTCAGACCCCGGCCGGCACCTGAACAACGTCCCGTCCGGGGCAGTGCGCCCACGGGCTCGCGTCGGGCAGGTCGCCGAGGAAGCCCTACTTGCCGGTCAGCAGGGCCACGACGCGGTCAAACAGGCCAAACGCTCGCGCTCGGGCGCCCGCCGCGCAGCGCTCTATTTCGCCACGCAAGTGGCGCTCGTTAATTCGTTGCGACCACAGCCGCTCCCGGCCCCCGTCCACCCATGCCTCCGTCAGCTCGCGACCGACCTCGGGGTGAAATTGGAGCCCGACAATCGAGCCGAGCGCGAACGCCATCGGGGCCGACGGAGTCCCGGCCAGCAGCTCCGCACCGGGCGGGATCTCGAACATGTCCTCGTGCCAGCGAAACCACGGGCCCGGCGGAATCAGCCGCGGCACCGACGTAGAAATCTCGCGCCACTCCGCACGCGCGGCTGGGGCCCGTAGCGCACGCCCTCCGAAGGCGGCCGCGAGCAGCTGGCCGCCGAAGCAGATCCCCAGCAGCGGCACCGAAGCGGCCCTTGCGGCTCGGACGAAATCGATCTCTTCCGCGATCCACCGATCGGGTGAGGCGTGGACCGAGTGGTCGGATCCGAGGCTGACGATCAGATCCTGAACCTCCGGACGCGGCCAGAGCTCGATCGCGGGGACCTCGACCACGGCGACCGAATGACCGCGCTCGACGGCCCACTCCGCCAGGTATCCCGGCGGCGCCTCAGGCTCGTGCTGGAGGAAGCTGATCCGCATCGCTGCTCACACGGTGGGAGATCTCCGACTCGTGGGAGAACTTTGGCATCTCCCGGATGAGCGATCTCGCGGCATCGCCGATGCGTGCCGCCCCACGGCACGGCCTCAGAACACCGGTTGGCTCCGCCCGCCGGGCCTTTGTGGACAATCCTGTGTTACCTCTTGCAGGTGCGACCTCAACGGCATCGGCTTTACGTGCAGAGTCTCTTGCGCGCCGCGACCCTGCTCGCCGCGCTCACCCTCGCCGCGTGCGGAGGTTCCGGCGCGTCGAACCGCTCGGCGACCGCGACGCTCCCCGGAGCGCACCCGCAGGTGATCGAACCGAGCGCCGGCGCACAGGCGAGCGCCGTCACGCCGAGCGATCCGATCGGTGACCCCAACGCGCACGCGCCGTCGCTGGCGCAGGTCAAGCACGAGCTCAAGTTGGAGGTCATCTCCGCGCCGGTCACCAGCGCGGGCTACATCGACCCGCTCCAGTACGTCACGCGGTGGGAGCGCACCGACCAGGGCGTGGACGCGACGATGCCGGTTGGCGCGCCGATCCTCGCGCCCGGCAGGGTCAAGATCCTCGCGATCGAGCCGGACTGGTACGCCGGTCAGCCGCTCGTGTACTACGAGCTGCTCGACGGCGCGGACGCGGGTCACGTGCAGTACGTCGCCGAGGAGATCACGCAGATCGCCCGGCCCGGGAGCATCCTCCAGCAGGGCCAGGCCATCGCGCGCTTCGCGCCCTCCGGAACCGGGATCGAGTTCGGCTGGTCCACCTTGAGCGGCGTGACGCTGGCGGTCGCGACGACCGGCTACGAGGAGGGGCAGATCACCCCGGCCGGACGCTCGATCCGCGCGTGGCTGAACAGCCTCGGCGCTCACGCCGGCCCGGACTTCTGAACCGGCCCCGCGGCATCCCTTACTGATAGAGGATCAGCCTGTAGGCGCAGTAGGCGAAGAAGACCGCCAAGAGGCTCCAAGTAATCGGCCAGCTCACGGTGTGCAGGAACGCGGTCTGCCAGCGACCGAACCGGAGCACGTAGATGAACGTGGCGATCAACAGGACCGCGTAAGCGCCGATCGCCACCCCGATCGGGGGCGCCAAGCCGAGAATCGGCGCAATTACCAGGCCGAGCAGCACCCACGCGGTGATCGCCAGGAAGTCGACCGACAGGCTCGTGCGCTCGCGGCCCACGATCGTCATGAACCCAGCCGCGCCGACGAGCGCGGCGGCCATGAACAGCCCGAGGTGCCAATGTGATCCAAAGCCGAAGATCGCGCCCATCAACTTGCCGCCACCCCAGAGCAGCAGCGGCTCGAGGAAGCTGACCGCCACCACGCAGGCGAACATGTCGGCCTCGGAGTCCCACGGGTTGGCGAAAACCGGTCGGCGAGGGACGAGTGCCGCTCGCAGCGCGTCCGGTTGAAGCGCCGCGCGCAGCGAAGCCGATTGGTCTGAGTCAGTCGCCAAGCGAACCTCCCGGAGTCATCCTAGTCCAGCGGCCCGGCGCCTCCTCCGCGCCGATCGCACGCCCGAATAGCAACCCTCGGTATCCGAACTGCTGCTCGAACAGCGCGCTCGTGTAGGCCGGCAATGCGTCGCCAGTGATCGTCGCGCCGTGCATCGCGTGGATCCAGGCCGGTCGCATCTCCTCGATCCGGCGCGCAACCGCTCGCACCGGGTCCTCGTGAGCGAAGATCCCGAACATCCGGTAGGCCTCGATCATCTCGTTCGACTGGTTTTCGCCGCTTACTGCCGGCTGCTCGCCGGGCTGCAGGTAAAGGTCTGAGGGGAACAGGCTGTTGGTTTTCTCCTCCACCACCATCATCGAGTCCCAGTGATGGACGTGAGGGGTCTCGAGGAAGCGGAGCTTGTGCTCCCCCAGATCGAGCGTCTCGCCGTCTCTGAAGCCTGTCGCGCGCTCGTGAAAGCCGAAGCCTGCACCGTTCAGCGCGATCGAGAGAGCCGAGCCAACCAACCGAGAGCGCGGCGCGCGCGACATGAACCGATCCATCCCGCCGTTCTCATCGCCCTCCCAGTGCAGCAGCACGATGTTCTCCAGCCGCGCGGGATCGATGACCTCACCGACCGCGTCGACCACGGCCTCGTAGTCGCCATGCCGGCCGGTGTGAATCAGCGTGGGCGACGAGTCGTCGATCAGGAACTGGTTGAACGTCAGCCCCGCGTCCGGGGCCCAGACCGAGATTCGGTAGATCCCGCCCGCGATGTGATCGATTCGGCCACCGCGCATCGCGCCCAGACTAAAGGACTGGGGGCGGCCGGCGTGAGTACGACGACCATCGAACAACTTTGTTATCGTACGAAGTCGATCGAACTTCGTCTGCGAGGAGCTGAGATGATCCGCCCAAGACCGAACTCCCCGACCGGCCCGGCCACTGGGCCGAGCATCCAGCTCACGACGGACGCTGTGATCGCGTCCTACATACACGCGATCTCGGACCGGCACCGCCGCGAAGAGCAGGCCGCCGAGGAGTCGCCCGATCAGGAGTCGCGCGAGTGACCTCGCGACGGCCGGGACGCTTGTCAGTCGCGCCGCTGCTACTGCCTGGGCTGGCTCTACAGTCCCGGTCGAGCCCCCGTAGCTCAGCTGGATAGAGCGACGGCCTTCTAAGCCGTGGGTCGCAGGTTCGAGTCCTGCCGGGGGCGCTCCGGCTGGTCAGCCATCGTCCGATGATGCGGCCTCGGCGATCGTCCTGAGCTGGGCTCAGTCGTGCTTTGCGCGATATGGTCGCGCGGCGCGATGCTTGAAATGCGCGAACGCTGTGAGCGCTGCAGCGCAACCCTTGCTCTCAACGGGGACGCCTGCGTCTGCAGCTACGAGTGCACGTTCTGTCCCGAGTGCACCCGCGAACTAGCGCAACGGTGCCCTAACTGCGGCGGCGAACTCGTGAGCCGACCGCGGCGGCAGCAGGTGCCGCCGTCCCCGCGAAACACGACGGCCCACGCCCTTGAGGGCATGGGCCGTTGCCGTTCTCCGGCCGTGAGGGCGCTCAGACCCCCGAGAGCTCCTTGACCTGGGTCAGGCGGATGCTGTTTCCAGAGGGGTCGCGGAAGCCCGAGTCAATCCCGTATGGACGATCCTCGGGGGCCTCCGAGAACTCCACACCGCGGGCCCTGAGCTGCTCGTAGTCGGCGTAGACGTCGTCGGTCGTGAGGAACACCGTCCCCGCGAATCCCTTGGACATCAGCGTCCTGACGTCTTCGGCTGTGTCCGGGTCCATCACCGGAGGTCCGGGGATCGCCATCAGCACGATTGCGATATCGGGCTGACCGGTCGGGCCGACGGTCAGCCAGCGGAAGTTTCCCAACTCCGGGAGCGTGACATCTGAACGCACTTCCATCCCGAGCTTCTTCGTATAGAACTCGAGCGCCTCGTCCTGGTCGTTGACCCATAGCTGGGCGGTGCTGAGCTTGATCATCGTGGCCTCCTTGGGGCGTCTGCTGACCCCAGCCACACTAATCGGGCACCGGCGTGCCGTCTTCTCGAAACGTGCTGTGTTGCGGGCGACCGTAGGCGCGGACCACGCAGGCCGGGACCATCGCATAGTCGGCCGCCGGCGGAAACCTCGCGCGGTAGGCGGTCGGGGAGGTCCCGAACGTCCGGGTGAAGCTGGTCGTGAACGATCCCACGCTCTGTAGTCCGACCGAGAAGCAGATGTCGGCGATGGAGCGGTCGGTGCTCCGCAGCAGGGCCGCCGCGCGTTCGAGCCGGCGCGTCAGCAGGTACGCGTGGGGCGACTCGCCAAACGCGCGCCGGAACTGACGACTGAAATGCGCCCGTGAGAGCCCGGCGGCATGCGCTAGGTCATCGACGTCGAGCGGTTCGGTGTACCGCGCGTCGACCAGGTCCTTGGCCCGGAGCAGGTGGCGGGCAGGCGGGGGGAAGGCCATCTGTCGCGAGCGTACCGGCCTGCGATGGGGCGCTCGACGATCACGCGCCCTCGATTGCCTGCTCGCGTGCCGCCGCCGCCCGAACGGCCAGCGCGCGTGCCGCTGCGCTGTGCGGGTCGCCCTCGCGCCCGGCCAGATTGATCTCGACCATTCGCACCGCGGCGGCGCACGTCGCCTCCGCCAGCAGCACGCCCGCCAATGCGTCACCGGCTAGCGCCGGTTTGCTCTGAGCGGCAACCGCGGCTCCCAGCTCGGCGAGCTCCGCCGCGGCGCGTGCGATCGCCAGCGCGGACTCCGACGCGGCCGCGAGCGCGGACCCGAGCCGCTCGGCACGCAAGGGGTCGTCCGCCGGCAGCCGAGCTGCCTCGAGCACCGGCTCGTAGGCCGTCAGCTCGCGTTCGCCGGCTACGAGCAGCTCGTCCCGCAGCTCACGGGCCCGCTCGCTCGCCGCTTGGCTGTGGGCGAAGCCGGCTGTCATCTGCGCAAGCGCAGCCGCCAGCGCGCCGGCCCAAGCCGCCGCGCTCCCGCCGGCCGGCGTGGCGGTGGACTCGGCGATGGCGCCGAGCAGCTCTGCCAATGGCCGATCGGCGCTGCCCGTCACGCGACGCTAGAACAGACCGACGGTCCGGCCCGTCTCGGTGATGTCGACATTGACGGCCGCAGACTCGCGTGCCAGTCCGACCTCCTCGATCGGCCGTAGCGTGGCCTGCTGCGCGATCTCGAGGCTGATCACCATCGGGCGTGCCGCGGTCCGCCGCCCTCCGTTGCGACGGCGTCCCCGAGCCCGGCCTGCAGCGTTCCCGTCCCTCGCCGCGCGAGCGGATGAAGCGGCTGGTGGTCTCATGCCGTTCGCCTCAAGCGATGGCGCCCGACCCGGACCCACCTCGGGCATCAGGCGTGAGCACCACCGTCTGGAGCTCGGTGAACGACTGCATCACGTGCGAGCCTCCTACGCGACCGATGCCGCTGTCGCTACCGGCGCGACCACCGAACGGCAGATGGGCCTCCCAGTAATTGGTCGACTCGTTGATGTTCACCCAGCCTGTGCGGACCCGATCTGCGAACTCGAGTCCGCTCTGTAGGTCGGCGGTGAAGATCCCCGCCAGCAAGCCGTAAGGCGAGGCGTTGGTCAGACGAATCGCTTCCTCGAGCGAACCGATCGCCACGACCGGCGCCACGGGCCCGAACGTCTCCTCGACCGCGATCCGGGCGTCCGCCGGAACGTTTGTGAGCACGGTCGGCTCCCAGTAGAGCGAGGTGGCAAAGCCGCCGGCGCGGGAGCCGCCGCTGACGACGCTCGCGCCGCGCTCCACCGCATCGCCGACGTGCTCGTCCATCTTCTCGGCCACGGGCTCGTTGTTGACCGGCCCCATCGTCGTGCCGTCGACAAACGGATCGCCGAGAAGGATCCGCTCGGTGACCCGCCGCGCCAGCAGCGAGACGAACTC
The DNA here is from genome assembly GCA_963826395.1 of uncultured Solirubrobacterales bacterium. Classification (GTDB taxonomy): domain Bacteria; phylum Actinomycetota; class Thermoleophilia; order Solirubrobacterales; family Solirubrobacteraceae; genus Palsa-465. Next base: position 623,948 of record CAWGWP010000005.1, read on the forward strand.
CTCCTGCACATCGCGGTGGACGAGGATCCGCTCCCCCGCGGTGCAGCTCTGGCCCGCGCACAGGTAGCAGGCCGTCAACGTCGCGTCCACGGCGGCCTCCAGGTCTGCGTCGGCGAGCACGACGAGCGGCCCGTTGCCGCCCATCTCGAGCAGCGCCGCCTTGCCCGCGGCGGCCTGCCCCACGAGCCGGCCGGTCGCGGTCGAGCCGATGAAGGCGATGCCATCGGTCCCGGGGTTGCGCGCGATCTCATCGCCGACGACCGGACCGGGGCCTGTGACGAGGTTGAACACGCCCGGGGGGAGGTCGGCGTCGGCGATGCACTCCGCGAGCGCGACCGCGCACACGGCCGTCGACGGAGCCGGCGTCCACACGACCGCGTTGCCGCAAGCGAGCGCCGGCGCGATGAGCTCGGCGGGCATCGTGTACGGCCAGTTCCAGGGGCTGATCACGCCGACGACGCCGCGGGGGCGGCGTACGAGCATCACGCGCTTGCCCGGAGAGAACGAGTTCGGCAGCTCGCCGCCCAGCCGCTTGGCGTCCTCGGCCGCCATCCGCCAGTACTCGAGCAACTCGTCGACCTCGTCGAACGCCTCGGCGCGTAGCGGCTTGCCCTGATCGAGCGTCAACGTGCGCGCGAGCTCGTCGCGCCGTGACTGGATGATCTCGGCGACCGCGTTCATCTTCGCGGCGCGCTCGAAGGCGGTGAGTCGTGCCCAGCCATGGGCAGCGCCGCGCGCGGCGGCGATCCCGCGGCGCGCGTCGTCTCGGTCGCCTTGGGGAACCGTCCCGATCAACTCACCGGTTGCCGGGCTTGTCGCCTCGAACGTCTCACCGCTCGTGCTCGGCTGCCAGGCGCCGTCCAGGAACATCTGGTGTGCGGTGGCCGTCGCCATTCGAACTCCAGCCGGGTTTGCGCTCGTTGACACAGTACGACAACTGATATATAACAGCCGCATCAGGCCCGGGTCAATGGGGCCCGCTTGCTAGGGGCACGCCGGCGGCTTGGAAGGCCAAACTCGAGGAGCAGCGCGGTAAGAAACGCGCCTCTGGGGAGGTTGATTAATCGATGGCCACTGCAACCGGAGAGCCCAGCACCCGCACCACCGATACTCAGGAGCTCGCGGGGTTCGGCTACAAGCAGGAGCTGGATCGCTCGCTGGGAAGCTTCTCCTCGTTCGCGGCCGGGTTCAGCTACATCTCGATCCTCACCGGCGTCACGGCGCTATTCGGCCTCGCGTACAGCTTTGCCGGACCCGGGGTGTGGTGGACGTGGCCGGTCGTGATCGCCGGCCAGGGACTGGTGGCGCTGTGCTTCATGGAGATGGCCGCCCAATACCCGATCGCCGGCTCGGTCTACCAGTGGGGGAAGCAGATCTCCGGCTCGCTGGCCTCCTGGATGACCGGCTGGATGTACATCGTCGGGGCGATTGTGACGATCACCGCCGTCGCGATCGACTGGCAGGTGGTGCTCCCGCAGATCACAACCGGCCTCCAGTTCTTCGGCGGGGCGGCCGATGCCGGCACGACGGTCACCAAGCACGGAGCTCAAAACGCGCTATTGCTCGGCGGCATCCTGATCGTCATCACGACCATCATCAACATGCTCGGCGTGAAGTTGATGAGCCGGATCAACAACGTGGGCGTCATCTGCGAACTGGTCGGCGCGAGCCTCCTGATCATCCTGCTGGCGTTCCACCTGCACCATTCGCCGTCGGCCATCGTCCACAGCTACGGGTACGGCGCCGGCCATCCGTGGGGCTACTTCGGCGCGCTGCTCGTCGGCGGAATCGTGAGCGCCTACGTCATGTACGGGTTCGACACGGCCGGGACGCTTGCCGAAGAGACCAACGATCCGCGCCGGAACGCGCCACCCGCGATCATCCGCGCGGTCGGGGCGGCCGCCTTGATCGGGGGGCTCGTGATCCTGTTCGGGATCCTGTCGAACAAGAACCTCGCCGACAAGAACATCGGGCTCCTCGGCCTCCCGTACGTGATCAAGCAGGCGTTCGGCAACACCACCGGAAACGTTTTCCTCGCCGACGCTGGGATTGCCATCTTCGTCTGCTGCCTCGCGGTCCAGACCGCCACGATCCGGATGCTGTTCTCGATGGCGCGTGACAACAAGCTGCCGGCTGGGCCGGCGGTGGCGCGCGTTTCCGGCCGTCGCAAGGTGCCGATCGTGCCGGCGCTGGTGACGGGCATCCTCGCGATCGCGGTTGCCGCGATCAACGTCGGCAACCAGAGCGCGTTCGCCGCAATCACCTCGATCGCAATCATCATGTTCTACCTCGCCTACCTCGGGGTCACGCTCCCGATGCTGGTCCGGCGCATACGCGGTCAGTGGCCAACGCCCGATCACGGTCCGTACTTCTCGCTTGGACGCTGGGGCATGTTGGTGAACGTCGTAGCCGTGGTCTACCAGGTGCTGGTCGTGATCAACCTCGCGTGGCCACGGGCCGCGATCTACAACGCCCTGCCGCCGGCCCACTGGTACTTCAAGTGGTCCGCCGTGCTGTTCATCGGTGCGGTGTACATCATCGGCTTCGCGTACTACTTCCTGGTACAGACGAAGAAGCCGCAGGAGGTGCTCGAGGAGCACCGGGCTGGCATACCGGTTCCGGCGCCGCTGGGAGACGCGTTCCCGTGATCGCTGCGGGCGAGTTCGACTACGTGATCGCCGGCGGCGGGACCGCCGGGTGCGTAGTCGCGGCTCGCCTGTCCGAGGACCCCGCGGTCAGCGTGTGCGTGCTGGAGGCGGGGCCCTCGGATGTCGACGACCCCAAGATCCTGCGGCTCGAGGACTGGATGTTCCTGCTCGACTCGGGCTACGACTGGGACTATCTGATCGAGCCGCAGGCGCGGGGCAACAGCTTCATGCGCCACGCGCGCGCGAAGGTACTCGGCGGATGCTCCTCGCATAACTCGTGCATCGCATTCTGGACGCCGAAGGAGGATCTCGACGAATGGGCGTCGATGGGCTGCGAGGGCTGGAGCTCGGCCGACTGCTGGCCGCTGATCAAGCGGCTCGAAACCAACGACGGGCCGGGAGATCACCACGGGCGCGACGGCCCAGTCAACATCCGTACGGTTCCTCCCAACGACCCCTGTGGGGTCGCGCTGCTCGAGGCGGCCGCGCAGGCGGGGCTCCCCACCAGCCGCTTCAACGAGGGCCACACGGTCACCAACGGAGCCGGCTGGTTTCAGATCAACTCGGCGGCGGACAACACGCGGATGTCGTCCTCGCACGCGTACCTGCACCCGATCATCGGCAGGCGGCCGAACCTGGAAATCCGCACCCACTGCTGGGTCAAGCGCGTGGCGCTCGAGGACGGTCGCGCGAGCGCGGTGGAATACCTGACTCCCGACCTGTTGACGCACGGGTCGGTGAAGGCTCGGCGCGAAGTGATCCTCAGCGCCGGCGCGATCGATACCCCCAAGCTGCTGATGCTGTCGGGGATCGGCCCCGGGGAGCACCTGCACGAGTTCGGAATCGAGACGCTCGTGCACTCCCCCGGTGTGGGGTCAAACCTCGACGACCACGTCGAAGGGATCGTGCAGTGGAACGCGAAGCAGCCCATGATCCGGAGCTCGACGCAGTGGTGGGAGATCGGGCTCTTCTCGACCTCCGAGGAGGGGCTCGACCGCCCGGACCTGATGATGCACTACGGTTCCGTCCCGTTCGACATGAACACCGCGCGCTGGGGCTATCCGACGACCGAGAACGGCTTCTGCCTGACGCCGAACGTGTGCCGCGGCCGCTCCCGCGGGACGGTCCGCCTGCGCTCGTCGGACTTCCGCGATCGCGCGCGCGTCGATCCGCGCTACTTCACCGATCCCGAAGGCCACGACGAGCGGGTGATGGCCTACGGCATGCGGCTCGCCCGAGAGATCGTCAAGCAAGCCGCGATGGCCGACTGGGCCGGTGAGGAGCTCGCTCCGGGCCCGGACGCGCAGACCGACGACGAGCTGATCGACTACATGCACAAGACGCACAACACGGTCTATCACCCGGCGTGCTCCGCGCACATGGGTCCGGATTCCGACCCGCTCGCCGTCGTCGACCCGCGTCTGCGGGTCCGGGGAGTGACCGGTCTGCGGATCGCCGACGGCTCGATCCTGCCGTTCCTGCCCGCGATCAACCCCTGCATCACGACGATGATGATCGGCGAGAAGTGCGCGGGCATGCTCAAGGAGGACGCACGACGCGGCGCCGAGCAGGTGGCAGTACCCGCGAGCGGTTGAGCGCCAGGTCGTGAGCGCCACCGCGGCGCCCGAGGTCACCCGCTTCCTGCGGGAATATCCGCCGTTCGATGCGCTTGAGGTAGATGAGGTTGAGCGCGTCGCGGCGGCGGCCGAGGTCGAGTTCCACCGGGCCGGAACGACGATCTTCTCCCAGGGGGCCGGGCCGGTTGAGTACCTGCGTGTGGTCCGCACCGGCGCGGTTGAGATCGTCTATCACGGCCGCGTGCTCGACCTGCTGGGACCGGGGGAGCTGTTCGGTCAGGCGTCGATGCTCTCGGGGTTCCCGACGGGCTTCGAGGCGCGGGCGGCGGAGGACACGCTTTGCTACCGGATCGCCGCCGACGTCGCGCGTGAGCTGCTGGCAGCGCCGGCGGGTCTGCGGTTCGTCGCCCAGTCGCTGCTCGAACCCTGGGCCGAAGCCGCCGGACCAGCGCCGGACCAGCCGACCGACGCCCCGGTCAACCAGCCGGTGAGCGCGCTGGTCCACGACGACCCCGTGATCTGCACTCCCGAGACGTCGATCCGCGAGGCGGCGGAAAGGATGGCGGCGGCGCCCGCGACGTCGGTCCTCGTCGAGCTCGGCGGCGGCGCGCTCGGGATCCTGACCGACCGCGATCTGCGCACGCGCGTCGTTGCCGCGGGTCTCTCGGCCGACGCGCCGGTGTCCGCCGCGATGTCCGCGCCCGCGTACACCTGCGGACCCGAGGTGCTCGGCAGCGACGTCCTACTCGAGATGCTCGACCGCGGCTTCCGTCACTTCCCCGTCGTGTCCGCGACCGGTCAAGTTCTCGGGGTCATTGAGCCGATGGACATCGTCGCCGCGCAGACCCGGTCGTCGTTCTATCTGCGCCAGGCGATCGCCATGGCCGGCGGATTCGGCGAGCTAGAGGTCGCCGCGCGTGAGCTGCACCCGATGGTGATCGCGATGCACGACGCTGGTATTGCCGCGGCAAACATCTGTGCTGTCTATGCGGTCGTAGTCGACGCGCTGACCCGGCGTCTGCTCGAGCTCGCGGTGGCGGAGACCGGGGAACCGGGCGCTGACTTTGCGTGGCTGGCGCTCGGCAGCCAGGCTCGACGTGAGCCGATGCCCAGCTCGGATGTCGACAGCGCGATCGTCTGGTTCGGCGACGCCGGCCAGGACCAGATGCGGCCTTACCTGCACGCGGTTGCCACAAAGGTGGTCGCCGGACTGGAGGCGTGCGGACTGCACGCCGACGAACACGGAGCGACGGCGGGCGACGTGCGCTTCATCCGGTCGCTCGATTCCTGGCAGCGAGCCGTGCGGAGCTGGATCGCCGATCCAACGCAGGAGAAGGCGCTGATCCTCGTCTCGGTGCTCGTCGACAGCAGGCCGGTGTGGGGGATTCACACTGGCACGCCGGTGGCTGACACGTTCCGGCTGGCGCCGAGCAACCCCGCTCTTCTCCGCCTGCTGGCCCGCTTCGCGCTCTCGCATCAGCCGCCGACCGGCTTCCTGCGCGGCCTCGTCGTCGAGCACTCGGGCGAGCATCGCGGCCGGCTCGATCTCAAGCACGGGGGCGTGATCCCGATCGTCGACCTGGCGCGCTGGGCGGGCATCGCGGCCGGCGTGACGAGCGCCTCGACGACCCAGCGGTTGAAAGCCGCCGCGTCCGCCGGAACACTGTCGGCAGCCGACGCGCACACGCTCGAGGACGCATTTGCACTGATCACAAGTCTTCGGCTGGCGCACCAGGTGGAGCAGCTCCGCGCCGGCGAGGAGCCCGACGACTTTGTCAACCCGGCGGCGCTGAGCTCGCTGATGCGGACCCACCTGAAGGATGCCTTTCGTGCAGTGGCATCGATCCAGAGACGTCTGGCGGCGGAGCTCGATATCGGTGCGCGATGAGGGTCCCGCTTCTGGCCCGTTGGGGCGCACCGGACGGGACCGGGCTTGCGTACGCCACCGCCAAATTACCGCGCCGCAGAACGCCCTGGCGCGACGCCCCATGGTGCGCGGTGGATCTCGAGCTGACCGGACTCGACCCCGACAACGACGAGATCATCTCGTTCGGTGCGATCCCGATCGATGATGGCCGCGTCCAGCTGCACGCGGCTGTCGAGGGGCTCGTGCGACCACAGCGCCCGATCAGCGAGGAATCGATCCGCGTGCACGGGATCCGTGAGGCGGACCTTGCCTGGGCGCCGCGGCTTGCGGAGGCGATCGGTCCGCTATTGGCCGCAATCACGGGACGGCTCCTCGTGGTCCACGCCGCTCCTGTCGAGCGTGCGTTCCTGGGACGGGCATTCCGGGAATCCGCCGTGCGGCTCCGGGGCTCGATGATCGACACCCAGGTGCTCGGGCGAGTGTGGCTGCACGAACGCGACGGCCGCGGCCCGAGTCACATCTCGCTCGGAGATCTGGCGATGGCGCTCGGGCTGCCGGCGGAACGGCCCCACCACGCGCTCGGTGACGCGCTGACCACAGCGCAGGTATTCATTGCGCTGGCTGCGCACCTCAACGCGCTCAAACCCGAGACGGCCGGAAGCCTCGCCCGCGCGGGGCAGCGGCTGAAGCTTCTGCGCGCATTCGACGCTCGGTAGCTTTCGAGTATGAACGGCGACTGGAAGATCTGGAGGCCGACCATCTGGCTCGCGATGCTCGGCATCGCGGTGGCTCTGCTTGTCGGTCCGTGGTATTTCAGCGCGCTCTTCTTCGGGGCCGCGATCGGGTCAGCGATCCGAATCCGCCAGCGACAGCGCCGGGCGGTGGCCGCCGCCAGCAAGCGCCAGCTCCAGCGGCGGCGACGCTCAGGCGGAAAGCGCTGAGCGCCCTTCAACGCGCTTCGACGATCCGAACCTCGGCACGAGTGTGGCGCCGTAACGCCGCGGCTGCAGGGTGCTTTGCCGATCGAAGCGGGCGACGACGCGCCGGCAGCAGAACGAGGTCGACGCCATCGCGGTTGACCCACTCGTGCAGTGGGGGATCGGTGCCGTCGACCAGCAGCGTGAACGCCGCGCGAGCGCCAATCTCAGCGAGCGGCTGGCGCGCCGCGTCAAGCTCCTGTGCCACTGCGTCTCGGACCACGAGGTTGTATAGCGTCGCTGAGTTGCCGCAGCGCGATCCCGAAGGTGCGGTTGGTACGACACCGAGGACCGTGACGGTCGCGTCGTCGCGCTCGGCGAGCTCGCGGGCGAGAGTGACCGCGGCCGCGCCGGCGCGACCCGGCTCGAACAGCACCAGCACGTGTCTGTGCAGGGCCTCCATAACGCCTCATAGAACTGTAGTCCTCGTCGTTAGCGTCCGGATCGCGTCGAGTGCCGACTCCCTCCACGATCCGCGGCGGGGCGTCAGCCACGCACTGGCCTCCGTCCCGGCAGAGCTCAAGGAGGCCGACCCGCTGACAGTCGACGTGTTCGACCGACTGGTGCCCGCCGCGATCGAGCGATGCTCGCCGTACGACGCCGAGTGGACCCGGATCCTTGCCTGAGCCCAGTGCCGCGAGCCGGCCGGTCCGGGCGATCGTGCTCGATTTCAATGGCACCCTCGCGCAGGACGATCAGCTCGTGGCGCCGCTCTACGTCGACGCGTTCGCCTCTGTAGGTGTCCCGCTGACCGCCGCGCAGTACCACCGCGAGCTGTCCGCGCTTCCCGACCGCGACGTGTTCGAGCTCGCGCTCGCGCGCGCCGGCCTCCCGGCCGACGCATCGCACCGAGACGCGCTCGTCCGTACACGCGTTGCGGGTTACCTGGATGCAGTGGCGATCGCGCAGCCGATCGGCCCGGCCGCGGCCGCGTTCGTGCGAGCAGCGTCCGATCGAGTCTCGCTCGCGATCGCATCCGGCGCCTTCCGGAAGGAGATCGAATATGTGCTTCAAGCCGCTGGCCTGTCCGAGCACTTCCCGGTCGTTGTTTCGACCGAGGACGTGACGAACGGCAAGCCAGACCCGGAACCCTTCACCCGCGCGCTCGCGCGGCTCAACGACGCGCTGGAGCTGGAGCCACCGCTCGACCCGTTCGACGTGGTTGCCATCGAGGACGCCACCGGCGGGGTGCGTGCGGCCCGCGCCGCGGGGATGCGCGTCGCTGCGATCCGGGGGCTCGGCTACGACCCAGCGAGCGGGTACGCCGACGTGATCATCGATCACCTCGACCCGGCGGCCCTCGAAGCAATCCTAAGCATCTCGGGACGGACGGAACGCACGTGACGATCGAAGCCCCCGACCGGGTGGTCCAGGGCGCGCGCTAAATTTGGCGAGCTGGCCGAGGGCGCCGGAGGCGAAGGCTGAGCTCGCGGCGCCTCAGAGCACCGCTCTGATCTCGTCCTCGAACGTCGCGATGTGCTCGCACAGGACCGCGCGGGCACGCTCGCCCTCCCCGGCGGCGATCGCGCGCAGGACCTCGTCGTGCTCGTGCACGCGGGCGAAGAGATGCGGGAGCCTGTCGATCACCAGGTACCAGATCCGTAGCGAGAGGTTGAAGTATCGGGTCAGCGTCTCCTCGAGGTACTGGTTGCCGGTGCATCGATAGATGAACCGGTGGACGCGCGCGTCGAGCGCCATCAGCGCCTCGAGGTCATCGCTTCCCCGGCTACGTCCGAGCTCGCCGAGCAGCTCCTCCAGCTCGTCGTGCTGCAAGGCGGTGATCCGCTCGGCGGCCCGAAGGGCGGCGTGCCCCTCGAGCACCATCCGGACGTCCGAGATCTGGTTGAGGTCAGTGATGTTGATCTCGCTGGCGAACGTCCCGCGGCGGGGAAACACCGTGACCAGGTTCTCGAGCGCGAGCCGCTTGATGGCCTCGCGCACAGGGGTGCGTCCCATCTCGAGCTGCCGGCCGAGGAGGTCTTCGTCGATCGGGTCCCCCGGCGCGATCGCAAGCGTCACGAGCCGATCCCGCAGCTCAATGTAGGCCCGGTCGGCAAGCAACTCGCGTCGCGAGCCAGGAATAACTGATATATCAGTCATCGGCGAGGAGTCTATATCGCACTTCTACCCCCTGGTCGTAGTGTCGCTACGCGGTGCCGTGAGGCCGCCGAGCCGCTCAATCTCGGTCCTGCGCCAATCCTCCGCCTGCTCGAGCTCGTTGAACGTGAACAGGTGCATCCCAGCGACGCGGTTGGCCGGCTCGGCGAGATCAGGTGCCAGGCGCTCGAGCAGCGAGCCGGGCCGGTAGCCCCGCGGCAGCGCGAGCCGCCGCAGCCAGCTTCCATGCCCGCGCAGGAATCGCGCCGATTCGCCGAGCCCGATCCGGGTCGACAGCCGCAGCAGCCGCGCGGGGTCGACCGGGCCGGGTAGTCCAACGTACACGGGGAGCTCGACGCCACGGGCGCGCACGCGCCGCAGCCAAGTTGCGATCACCACGGGGTCGAAACAGATCTGGCTGACGATGTACGTCGCGTAGGGCGCCTTCTCGAACATCGCCTGAATCGTCGTCTCGTCGCTGATGAACGGGTGGCTCTCCGGATAGCCCGTGATGCCGACGTCCTCGAGGCTGTGGCCGACCTCCGCCATTGCCCTCAGCAGGGTCGCCGCGCCGTCGAACAGGCCCAGCGGCTCGTCGAGGTCACCGGCGACGACGAAAACCTCGTGGATGCCCAGTGATTCGACTCGCGCGAGCAGCTCGCGGAGCTGAGCGCGATCGGCGATCAGCCGCGCGGCAAGGTGAGGAACGACCTTGTAGCCACGACCGATCAGCCGTTCGGCAAGCGCGAGCGTCGCATCGGGTCCACGGCTGGGCGAGGACGTGATCGTGACCGTCAGCTCCGGGGGGACGTGCCGGAGCACCTCCTGCTCGACGCCGTCGACGGGTATCACCTCCAGGCGCGTGCGCTGGAGGAAGTCGACGAGGACGCCGCTGGCGTCGATCAGTGCTCGGCCGCGAGGCGTTGCTTCGGGATCTCCTTCTTGGGATCGATGAACGGCATCTGCACGACAACGGCCTCTCTGGGCTCGCCGTAGACGTCGACCTCGAGCTCGGTGCCGGGCTCCGCGAGCTCGATCGGGACCATCGCGTAGCCGATGTTCTTTTCGAGGCGCGGCGAGTGGCATGCCGAGGTCACTCGGCCGACCGGCTCGCCGCCGTGACTACGGGGAAGAAGTCGATCATCGATCCGTCGTTGTAGGTGCCGAGGCTGCCGCCCGAGATCTCGACGCCCGCCAGCTTTCGGGACGGCCCCTCCTGCTTGATCCGCCTGAGCGCTTCCTTGCCGATGAAGTCGGCTCCCTGCTCGAGGTCGACCATCCAGTCGTAGCCCATGCCGACCTCGTAGGGGTTGGTGTCGAGCCCCATGTCGGCGCCCCAGGCGAGGATCCCGCCCTCGATCCGCCTGATGTGGCACGGGCCGACGACCGTCAATCCGTGGGGCTCGCCCGCTTCGAGGACCGCGTTCCACAGCCGCTCGCCGCTCTGACTCGCCTCGTACAGGTAGATCTCGTAGCCAAGCTCCGCTGTGTATCCGGTTCGCGAGACCTTCACCGGCATCCCGTCGAGCTCGTAGGTGCGCAAGAAGTAGTACGGCAGCTCGAGGATTTCCTCGCCGAACAGGTCGACCATTACGTCCTTGGACTTCGGCCCCTGGATCTGAACCGGTCCCACGTCCGGCTCGCTGATCGTGACATTCATGCCCGAATTGTAGGCGACGCCCTGGGCCCACAGCAGCACGTCGCTGTCGGCGAGCGAGAGCCAGAAGTGGTTCTCCTCGAGCCGCAGCAGCACCGGATCGTTGATGATCCCGCCGTCCGCGGCGGTGACGAACACGTACTTGCACTGGCGACCTGCGCACTTATTGAGGTCGCGCGCCACGAGCATGTTCGTGAAGTCGAACGCGTCCGGGCCGGAGATCTCGACCTGGCGCTCGACGCCCACGTCCCACATCGTCACGCCCTCCAGCAGCTGCCAGTACTCCGCGACCGGGTCGCCGTAGTGCCGCGGATGGTAGGTGTGGTTGTAGACGCTGTACATCGCCACTCCGTGCTTGCGCGAGGCGTAGAAATACGGCGACTTGCGGATCCGCGAGTACTGGAGGATTTCCGGATGCTCGTTTACTGGAGACAATGACGGCTCCTGGTGTTCGAGGCGTGATGTATGCGACTTATATATCAGCTGCGGGCTTCCCCGGCCAGCCATCGTCTGGGGAAAGCTGGTCGCGCGGAGCGGCGGGTCACGGGAGAGGGACCCTGGGCGCATGACGACACCGCCTGAGCTGGTGAGGATCGTCGCGCGGCTGGAGCCGCTGCTCGGACCGGCCGCCGGCGAACCCGTGCCGCTCGACGGCGGGATCACCAACCGCAACTACCGGGCCCGGCTGGGGCGCCAGGACTACGTGATCCGGCTCCCCGGCAAGAACACGGCGCTGCTCGGGATCGACCGCGAAGCAGAGCGGACCGCGAACGCCGCGGCGGCCGAGCTCGGGATCGCCCCGGCCGTCGCCGCGGCGTACGAGGATTGCCTCGTCACGCAGTTCGTCTCGTGCCGTCCAGCGAGCACGGCAGAGTTATCCGCGGCGCCGGACGATGCCGCCCGCGCGCTGCGCGCGTTCCACGACCGCGGCCCCGTGCTCCCGACCCGCTTCTGGGTCCCAGAGCTCGCCGAGGCGTACGCCACGATTGTTCTCGAGCACGGCGGCACCATCTCCCCGGAGTATGAGTACGCGCTGGAGATAGCAAGGCGGATCGCCGCCGTCCGCCCCCTCTCGCACCCCGTGCCGTGCCACAACGACCTCCTCACCGCCAACCTGATCGTCTCCCGGGACTCGGGGCTCCTGCTCGTCGACTGGGAGTATGCGGGGATGGGCGACCGCTTCTTCGACCTCGGCAACCTCTCGATCAACAACGATTTCGACGAGGGCGCGGATCGGCGTCTGCTCCGCGCCTACCTGGATCGTGAGCCGGAGGCCTCGGAAGCGGCGGCGCTGGTGCTGATGCGCGCGATGTCCGATGTGCGTGAGGCGGTGTGGGGAGTGCTACAGGGATCGATCTCGGAGCTCGAGTTCGATTTCGCCGGTTATGCCGAGCGGCACTTCGCCCGCCTGCGCACGACGACCTCGGGACCCCGATTCGCGGCGAGCTTCGGTGCCCGGCCCGGGTGAGCTGCCGGCGCGCGCCCGCGTCGTGATCATCGGAGGGGGCGTCGGCGGGACCTCGATCGCGTATCACCTCGCGCAGCTCGGCGAGCGCGACGTTGTGCTGCTCGACCGCAGCCAGCTGACCAGCGGCTCGACGTTTCACTCGGCGGGCTTAGTCGGCCAGCTCCGGGCAGGGGTCTCGCTGACCCGGATGATGATGGACTCGGTGGAGCTCTACCGGGCACTCGACTGCGGCTGGGTCGAGTGCGGCGGCATCCGCCTGGCGTGCACGCCTGAGCGTGAGCAGGAGGTCCTTCGGCAGGTCGCGTGGGCGAAGACCTTCGGGCTGCCGCTCGAGCTCATCTCGTCAGAGGAGGCGCGCGAGCGCTTCCCGCTGATGGTCACTCACGGCGTGCGCTGCGCGTCATTCCTGCCCAGCGACGGCTATCTCGATCCCTCGCAGCTGACATACGCGCTGGCGGAGGGCGCACGGGCTGGCGGCTGCCGGATCTTCACCGGCACGCGCGTGACCGGCGTGGACGTGAACCGCTCGCGCGCGGCGGCTCGGGTCGTCGGCGTTCGGACCGAACGGGGCCCGATCGAGGCGGAGGTCGTCGTCAACGCCGGCGGGATGTTCGCCGCCGAGGTCGGCCGGATGGCGAGCGTGCGTGTGCCGGTGGTTCCGTTCGCCCACCAGTACCTCGTAACCCAGCCGTTCCGGGAACGCGCCGTCGGCGAGTATCTCCCGACGCTTCGCGACCCCGACCTGCTGGTCTACTTCCGAGAGGAGGGGGCCGGGCTCGTCATGGGCGGCTACGAGCGCGAGAGTGCGCCGTGGGCGCTCGATGAGCACGGCCTCGACCGGATCCCCGCGGATTTCAACGGGAGGCTGCTCGAGGAAGACTGGCCAAGGTTCGAGGAGTTGGCGCGCAACTCATCGAGGCGCGTGCCGGCGATGGACGAGATCACGGTCACGCGGCTGATCAACGGGCCGGAGGCGTTCACCCCAGACAACGAGTTCTGTCTGGGAGAGAGCGAGGTGCGCGGATTCTTCGTCGCCGCCGGGTTCTGCGCGCACGGCTTGGCAGGCGCCGGCGGGATCGGCAAGGTGATGGCCGAGTGGATCATGGCTGGGGAGCCGTCACTCGACGTCTGGCACATGGACATCCGCCGCTTCGGGGCGCACTATCGCTCCCCGCACTACACGCTGGCGCGGGCCAAGGAGGTGTACGAGACCTACTACGACATTCGCTATCCGGGCCACGAACGGACGGCCGGGCGGCCATTGCGCACGTCCTGCGCGTACGACTGGCACCGCCGGCACGGCGGAGCGTTCGGCGAGAAGTCGGGGTGGGAGCGCGTCAACTGGTACGAGAGCAACGCCGCTGCGAGCGAGGATTCGCTGCGCCCAAACGGTTGGGCCGGGATGAACTGGTCCCCGGCCATCGCCGCCGAGCATCGCGCGGCTCGCGAGACGGCCGCGCTGTTCGACGAGTCCTCGTTCGCAAAGATCGAGGTCGTCGGTCCGGGCGCCGCCGAGTTCCTCGAGCACCTGTGCGATAACCGCGTTGCCCGCGCCGTGGGCGCGGTCACGTATACGCAGATGCTCAACCGCCGCGGTGGGATCGAGTGCGATTGCACGGTCGCGCGCGTCGAAACGGACGTGTTCCAGATCGTCACCGGGACTGCCTTCGGTAACCACGACCTCGGGTGGATCCGCAAGCACATGCCGGATGACGGGTCGGTGCGGGTCACCGACACCACCGCCGCCTGGGCATGCTTCGGCCTTTGGGGGCCGAGGGCGCGCGCGGTGCTCGGCTCCCTGACCGCCGACCCGCTCGACTTCCCGTACATGAGCATGCGGGAGATCACGGCCGCGGATGCGCCCGCCCGGGCGGTGAGGGTCACCTTCGTCGGCGAGCTCGGCTGGGAGCTCTACGTCCCTACTGAGTACGGGGCCGCGCTTTGGAACGCGCTCTGGGAGGAGGGCCGGCGACATGGAATGCTGGCCGGGGGGTATCGCGCGATCGACTCGCTGCGGCTCGAGAAGGGCTATCGGGTGTGGGGAACCGACATCACCCCCGACGAGAGCCCACTTGAAGCGGGCCTGGGTTTCTGCGTTCGCGACGACAAGACGTTCATTGGCTCCGACGCACTCGGCCAACCGCGCAAGCGCCTCCGTTGCCTGCTACTCGCCGACCCTCGGTCGGTGGCGCTCGGCAACGAGCCCGTCCGGGTCGGTGGGGAAATCGTCGGCCGAGTCACGAGCGGCGGCCATGGCTACACGATCCAGCGCTCGATCGCCTACGCCTACCTTCCCGTGGAGGTCGGATTCGGCACCGCGGTCGAGGTCGACATCTTTGGCGCGTGGGTCGGCGGGGAAGTGGTACAAGAGCCGCTGTTCGATCCATCCGGAGAGCGCGTGCGGGGGTAGTGGTGGCGTCCGAGAAGGAACGGATGCTTCTTGGCGAGCCGTATCTCGCCAACGACGAGGCCTTGTTGGCTGAGCGTAAGCGCTGCCGGCTGATCGTCGAGCGCTTTAACGCGACGAGCTTCGGGGAGACGGAAACACGTCGCGCAATCCTCGCCGAGCTGCTCGGCGAGCTGGGCGAGGGGGCCGAGGTGATGGCGCCGTTCCAGTGCGACTACGGCTACCAGATCAGCGTGGGCGCGAGGACGTTCATCAACTACGGAGCGATCGTTCTCGACGCGGCGACGGTGACCGTCGGCGACGACGTACAGATCGGGCCCGGCGTGCAGCTGCTGACCGCGCTACATCCGCTGGAGTCCGAACCCCGCCGTCGCGGTGTAGAGACCGCGGCCCCGGTCAGCATCGGGGACGGCGCGTGGCTGGCCACTGGCGTGATCGTCCTCCCTGGGGTGAACATCGGGGCCGACGCCGTCGTCGGCGCGGGCAGCGTCGTCACGAACGATCTGCCGGCGGGTCACCTGTGCTTCGGAAACCCCTGCCAGGTGATCCGCCAGATCCCCTAGCCGGCGGTTGACGGACGGTACTCGGTCGCCTCGGCGAGCAGCGTCGCGACGTCGATGACCTCGAGCTCGACCCCGGTGCTCTGCACGCCGTCGTCAAGCATCACGGTGCAGAACGGACACGCGACCGCGAGCGTGTCCGCTCCCGTCGCGGCGGCCTCGCGCACCCGCTCAGCGTTGATCGGCTTGCCGCGCTCCTCCATCCACATGTGCGCGCCGCCGGCACCGCAGCAGAACGTGCGCCTGCGCGAGCGGGCCATCTCCACGGGACTGCCCACCGCCGAGACCAGCTCGCGCGGTGCCTCGGTCACGTCGTTGTGGCGCGCCAGGTAGCACGAATCGTGGTAGGTGATCGCCCGGCCGCCGGCCGGCGAGGGCTCCAGGCTGCCCTCGCGGACGAGCTGCGCGAGCAGCTCCGAGTGGTGGATCACCTCGTAGTCGCCCCCGAAGTCGGGATATTCGTTGGCGAGTGTGTTGAAGCAGTGCGGGCAGCCGGTGACGATTTTCGTCGCCCCGGCTTCCTCCAGCGTCGCAACGTTCTGCTCTGCGAACGCTTGGAACACGTACTCGTTGCCGATCCGCCGCGCCGGGTCGCCGGTGCAGCTCTCCCGCGGGCCGAGAATCGCGAAGTCGACGCCCGCTGCCTGAAGGAGCTTGGCGGTCGAGATCGCGGCGGTGCGCGCGCGCTCGTCGAACGACGGCGCGCAGCCGACCCAGTACAGATAAGCGGGCGCTGGACTACCCGGCTCGAGCACGCGTACGCCAAGCCCGGCCGCCCAATCGGCGCGCTCTGATTGCGGCTTACCCCATGGGTTCGAGGCGCGCTCGACGTCGCGGAGCATTGGCTCGGCCTCCGCCGGGAAGCTCGACTCGACCATCACCAGGTGTCGGCGGAGGTCGACGATCTGGTCCACGTGCTCGATCGAGACTGGACATGCCTGTACGCAGGCGCCGCAGGTCACACAGTCCCAGATGGACTCCTCGGGGACGGCGCCGGGCACCAGCGGGCCCGATTCCTGCGCCAGCAGCTGGTCGCGCAGCCCCATGATCACGAGCTTGGGCGACAGGATCTTGCCGGTCGCGAACGCCGGGCAGGCGTCCTGGCAGCGGCCGCACTCCGTACACGAGAAAGCGTCGAGGACCTCCTTGAAGGTGAGGTCCGCGATCGTTCCCGACCCGAAGCGAAGCTCGTCCTCGGGCACGTCTTCGTCGTCGAAGCGCAGGGGCTCAAGCCTCCCGGCGGGGCCCGTGCGCCCGAACCATACGTTCGCCGCTGCGGAAAGGATGTGCAGGTGCTTGGAGCGCGGGAGGAAAGCGAGGAACGCCAGGATCGTCAGCACGTGCACCCATACGAAGACCCGCTCGAGGACGCGCGTGGCCTCGTTTCGACCGAACAGGTGCGAGAGCGCGGTCGACACCGGCGACCATTGCCGCGGCCACTCGTTCAACCCGAGCGCGATCCGCGTCGCGTGCCACAACAGCAGCGTCGCCGCGATCGTGGCGATCATCGTCAGGATCAGGTCCGCCTCTCCGAGGTGGCTGCCCTCAAACCGCCGCGGTCGTTGGACCTTGCGGATCCACAGCGCGGCGAGCACGCCCACGAGCACGAGCACCGCGAACACGTCATCGAGCAACGCGTACCACCCCTGGTGCCCAAGCCAGGGGAGCGTCGAGCGCTTGGCGACGACCCCGATCAGCGCGATCACGATCGTCGGCAGCAACACAATGAAGCCCCAGAAGATGAACGCGTGCGCGAGTCCAGGCCCGAGCCGCTGAAGCAGCTTGCGCTGGCCCAGCACGATCGTCGCCTCGTTGCGGAGCCTGTCCGGCACGTGGTTCGAGCGGTCAACGGCCGGGGCGGCGCGCAGCAGCCCCACCAGGAAGCGAATGCGGACGACGAACAAAGAAGCGCTGACCGCGACCGCCACGGCCAGCACGAGCCCGGCGGCGAGCAACGCTATCTCGCCCTCGCCTTCCTGATCTCTTCGGAGATCGCCGGTACCACCTCGTGCAAGTCTCCGATCACGGCATAGTCTGCGCTCGCGAAGATCGACGCCTCAGCGTCGGGATTGATCGCCAGGAGCTTCTTGGCGCCCTTGGCGCCCGCCATATGCTGGGTCGCGCCGCTGATCCCACACGCGATGTAGATCTCAGGCGAGATCTTCGTCCCGGTCTGGCCGACCTGGTCGGTGTGAGGCCGCCAGCCGGCACTGGTCACCGCGCGCGAGCAGCCGACCGCCGCACCGAGCAGCTCCGCCAGCTCCTCGATCACGGCGAAGCCGTCCGCTGAGCCGACTCCACGCCCCCCAGAAACGACGACGTTCGCGTCGGCCAGCGAAACACCAGCGACCGTGGTCTGCTCGTGCCCGATCGCGGCGACCGCGCCATCCAGGCTCGGCGCGAGCATGGTGAGCTCGACGTCGGCCGGCTCCGCCGCGACCGCGTGGGGGGCGACGGTCACAAGCAGTGGGGAGCCGTGCACGCGTGCCTCCTCGAGCAGGCTGCCGCCCCATCGGATCCGGGTAACCGTTGCCGGCTGGCCGGGGCTCACCGAGGTGCAGTTGGCCGCCATCGGCAGGTCGAGTTTGGCCGCCAGGTGCGCGAGTACCTCGTGGCCGCGGTCGCTACCCGGGCCGACGACAGTCGACGGGGCGCGTTGCGCGATCGTGTCGGCGATTGACGAAGCCCACTCGGCCGGCGCGTACGGGGCGTCGATCGAAACCGCCTCGATCTCCTCACCGAGCGCGCGCGCGAACACCAGCGCCTGCTGTGAGAGCTCCTCGTCGGCCTTCTCGACGAACGCCAGGACCATCGCTACACGAGCCCCAGGCCTTGAAGCACCTCCACCACGGCGGGCGCCGCCTCGGGGCCCCGGCCGAGGACCTCCACCTGCTTGCCCGAGCCCGGCGGCAGCTTCAGGCGCACCATCTCGAGTCGCGGCTCGGGGCGGCCGGGAGTGATTGTCTCGACCGGCTTGCGCTTCGCCCGGAGCCTCCCCGGAACGGACGGATAGCGCGGCAGGTTCAGTCCCTCCTTGACGGTTACCACGGCGGGCAGCGGGAGCTCGTACACGTCGCGACCACCCGCGACCTCCTGCTCGCAGCGAACGCGCCCGTCCCTGACCGAGATGCCCTTCACGCCGGTCACGGAGGGGAGGCTGAGCGCGTAGGCGACCCTGATCGGAACCTGGTAGTTGCCCGCGTCGGCGGACTCGTTGCCGAACAGCAGGAGGTCATATGGCTCGGGCGCGGCGCTCACTGCCCCGACGATCGCCGCCGCGGTCGCCTGGGGATCCCATTCCTCGCCGTCGGTGACCAGGTGCACGGCGTGATCGATGCCGATCGCCATCATGTCGCGCAGCTGCTCCTCGGCTTCAGGCGGACCCAGCGTGAGCACCGTGGAAAAGCCCCCGTGCTGCTCGGTCATCCGGATCGCCTCCTCGGCGGCGCACTCCTCGTGTGGGCTGATCGTGAACCCGAGGTGACGGGTCGAGATCGCGCGCTCGTCGTCGGTGAGCACGATCTTGCCGCCGGTCAGGGGCACCCGCTTGACACAGACGAGGATGTTCATCGCTACGACCGAACGCGCGTGTTGCCGGGGTCGAAGACCGGCGTCGAGTCGTTGGTGACCACCGTCACCGGGTAGCGCTCCCCCATGTACTCGACCGCCAGCTGCCCGCCGACAACGGCGTGCTCGGGCGGGAGGTAGCTCATGAGGATGTGCTTGCCGACCGACGGCCCCGCTCCGGCGCTTGTCACGTACGAGCGCCGGCCTCTGCGATCGACCAGCGGATCGCCGTCGGGTGTGAGGATCGGCTCGTTGCCGAGCATGTAGCGCTTGACGCCGCTTTTCGACGTATGGTCATCGACCGTCAGCGCGCACATCACCGCGGCCGGCTCCTCCTCACGGTGGCGGATGTGCGCGTCCCTGCCGATGAAATCCTCGTCCTTGACCTTGCCCCACGCCATCCCGGCCTCGACCACGTTGTAGTCGGCGTCGAGCTCGGCGCCGTATGCGCGATAGCACTTCTCGAGCCGACCGGTGGTGCCGTAGACGCCGATCCCCGCCGGGATGATCCCGTGCGGCGCCCCGGCCTCGGCGATGATCTCCCACAGTCGGGCGCCCTGCTCGATCTGCACGTAGAGCTCCCAGCCGAGGTCGCCGACGTAGGAGATCCGCGACGCGAGCACCGACAACGGCCCGACCTCGATCGTCCGGCAGCGCGCGAACGGGAACCCCTCGTGCGAGACGTCGGCGCTCGTGACGCTCGCCAAGACGTCGCGCGCGCGCGGCCCCCACAGACCGAGCGTGCACCACGCATTAGTCTGGTCGTGCAGCTGTGCTGCGCCGTCCGCCGGCAGGTGGTCCTCGACCCACTTGCGGTCCGACATCCCGTAGGCGCCGCCGGTGACGAAGCGGAAGACGTCGTCGGCCAGCCGCATGATCGTCAGGTCCTGCTTGAAGCCGCCGTTGGGGGTCAGCAGCGGCGTGTACACGACGCGACCGACCGGCACATCGACCTGGCGCATCGCGATCCGCTGCACCGCGGCGACCGCCCCTGGCCCGGTGACGTCGAAGACCGTGAACGCAGACAGATCGATCATTGCGCATCTGTCCCTCATCGCGAGGTGCTCGGCATTGATGATCGGCGACCACCACCGCGCTTCCCATTCAGCGTCCCGGCGCGTGACCCGGTCGCCGTACTGCTCCAGCAGCGGCGCGTTTGACTCGTACCAATGAGGGCGCTCCCAGCCCGCGGCCTCGAAGAACGTCGCGCCCAACTCGCGCTCGCGCTCGTAGAACGGCGAGAGCCGGACGCGACGATCTGACTCCCACTGCTCCGAGGGATGGATGATCCCGTACATCTTGTTGAAGCCCTCAGCGGCTCGGGCTCGGATGTGGGTGCGGGTGCGCTGACACGGATACGCGCGCGCGATGTTCGACTCATACACATCGATCTCGGACTCACCGCGGACCATCAGCTCGGCCAGCGTCTTGCCCGCGCCCGGCCCCTCCTTGATCCAGATCGCCGCCGCGGACCACAGCCCACGAACCTCGGGTGTCTCGCCAAGCAGCGGCATCCCGTCATAGGTCACCGACAGGACGCCGTTGATCGCGTACTTCACGCCGACGCTCTCGTCGCCGACGATCTCGGGCATCAGCTCGAGTGCGATCTCCATCTGCGGGTCGAAGTCCTCCTGAGTGAACGGCAGCTCGGTCGGAGTCAGCGCCGACTCCTCGATCGAAGGAATTTCGTCGGCGTCCAGCGTGATGGGGCGGTGCGCGTAGGAGCCGATCTCCAGACCGGTGCCCTCCTGGCGCTCGTACATGTTGGTATCCATGTCGCGGACGATCGGGTACTCGATCATCGTTTTCGAGTGGGCGAACCGCGGCGCGGGACCGATGTCGATCATCTGGTGGACCATCGGAGTGAGCGGGATCGACGCGCCGGCCATACGCGCGAGGCGCGGGCTCCAGGCGCCGCACGCGATCACGATTCGCTCGGCCTCGACGTCCCCGCGGGTCGTCCGCACCCGCCTGATGCGCCCGCCCTCGACGTCGATCCCCAGGACCTCGGTATTAGCGGAGACGGTGAGGCCACCTTCGGCGGCGCGCTCGCGCATGAGGGTCGAGGCGCGCAGCGAGTCGACCACGCCAGAGCCGGGGGTGTAGAAGCCGCCAATGATCAGCTTGTGGTTGATGAACGGGACGAGCTCCAAGACCTCTTCAGGATTGAGCAGCGAGACCGGCTCGATTCCCCACGACTTGGCCGACCCCATCCGCCGCGTGAGCTCCTGCATTCGCGGCTCGTTGCGGGCGATCTCGATCCCGCCGCTCTCGATGAACACCTCGAGCTCCTTGTACTGACGGATGCTCTCGAGCGTCAGCAGCGTCATCTCCTTGGAGTGGTCGACCGGGAAGATGAAGTTCGACGCGTGGCCCGTCGACCCACCGGGATTCGGAAGCGGCCCCTTGTCGACCAGCGTCACGTCGGTCTCGCCGAGCTTGACGAGGTGGTAGGCCAGGCTGTTGCCGACGATCCCAGCGCCGATCACGACGACGCGTTGCGAGGAGGGGAGCCTGCCGTTCGCCTCGGGCGTGGCGCCCTCCTCGGGCGCACCGACCTGCGCCCCGGGCCCACCGACCCGCGCCCCGGGCGCTGATCCGTGGCCGTCGGTAGCCGCGCTCATCGTGCTGATATATCAGATGCACGTCAGTGGCGTCAACGGAGCCGACGGGCCCCGCCGGCCTGCCGGCGGGGCCCGTCGACGCATATCGGGTCGCGTCAGCTCACGCGGCGGCCTCGAGCGCGGCCGCGCCGGGGGCGACGCGTCGGAGCGGCGTCCATGCTCCGGCGAGTGCACCGCAGAGCGACAGCGCCGCCGACACAGCGAGCGCCGGGGCGAAGCCGTTGCTGAACGAGACCGGCGAGGCGTAGCTTCCGGCGCCGCTGAACACCGCGACCGCGATCGCCAGCCCGAATGCTCCGCCGAGCTGGCGCATCGTGCTGAATGTCCCCGACGCCTTGCCAATTTCGGCCGGCGCGACCGCGGACATGACGGCGTTCTGGGCGGCCGGCAGCGCGGACGAGATGCCGGTTCCGGCGAGGATCAGCGGCGCGATCATCTCGGAGTAGGGGAGACCTGCGCGGGCGAGCAACGCCACCCAGGCGAAGCCGACCGCTTGGAGGAGCAGGCCGCCGACGAGCAGCGGCCGCTCGCCGATCCGGTCGACGAGGGCGCCGGCGATCGGGGCGACGAAGAACACCGTTCCGGTCCAGGGGATCAGGCGCAGGCCCGCGTGCAACGGCGACTGGCCGAGCGAGGTCTGCAGGAACTGGGCCATGAAGAACACCGCGCTGAACAGCGAGCGCGAACATCAGGAATCCGACCGCGTTGCCCGACGCGAACGCTCGCGAGCGGAACAGCCGCATCGGCAGCATCGGCTCGCGGGTGCGGAGCTCCCAGAGGACGAACAGCACGGCGAACACCAGCCCCGCGATCAGCGTCGCGAGCACCTCGAGGCTGCCCCAGCCGGCGGTGTTGCCGCGAACCAAGCCCCACACCACGCCGAGCGCCGCCCCGGTGACGAGCGCCAGCCCGGTGATGTCGACCGCTCGAGCGCTCGCCGAAGCTCTCCTCCATCCGCCTCAGCACGAGCGGGATCGCGGCCAGCCCGATCGGGACGTTCAGCCAGAAGATCCATTGCCACGCCAGTCCCTGCGTGACCGCGCCCCCGACGACCGGACCGCCCAGGACGGCGAGCCCAGTGATCGCGCCGAATAACCCGAGCGCTTGGCCCCGCCGCTCGGGCGGGAACGCGGCGACCAGCAGCGCCAGCGACGTCGGCGTGATCACCGCCGCGCCCGCACCCTGCACGGCGCGCGCCGCGATCAGCCAGCCGACGCTCGGAGCCAGCGCGCACGCGCTCGACGCGGCTACGAACAACGCCAGGCCCGCGACGAACACGCGCCTTCGCCCGAACCGGTCGCCGAGCGCCGCGCCCGTCATCAGCAGCACCGCAAAGCTCAGCCCGTACGCGTTGACGGTCCACTCGAGCTGCGTGATCGACGCGCTCAGGTGCAGACGGATCGTGCTGAGCGCGGTCGAGACGACGGTCACGTCGAGCGCGACCATCAGCGACGCGATCGCCGTCAGGACCAACACCCACTTCTGCCTGTGACTCATGCGCATGTCCTCTCCAAGAGGGATCAGATGAGCGATGAGACACGGGCAGCCTCGAAAATTGACCGATGAATTTCCGGCCCCGGCGGTGTCCCAATGAGCGATGACAGAAGCGACGCTTAGCCGCGCCCGCGCCGGCGACGAGCAGGCGTTCCGAGAGCTGACCGAGCCATACCGGCGCGAACTGCAAGTGCACTGCTACCGGATCCTCGGCTCCCTCCAGGACGCCGAGGACCTGCTCCAGGAGACGCTGTTGGCGGCATGGACAGGGCTTGAGAAGTTCGAAGGACGTTCCTCGCTACGGGCGTGGCTGTACCGGATCGCGACCAATCGCTGCCTGAACGCGCTGCGCGACAGCCGGCGCCGCCCGGCTGAGTGGCCGTCCGGACCTGCCGCAGCCGACCCGGATGACCGAGCCACTGTGGCTCGAGCCCTACCCGGACGTGCTGCTCGAGGGGATCGCCGACCTCGCGCCGGGGCCGGAGGCGCGATACGAGACCAAGGAGTCGATCGCGCTCGCATTCGTGACCGGGCTCCAGCATCTGGCGCCGCGCCAGCGAGCGGTCCTGGTGCTGCGCGACGTGCTCGGGTTCTCAGCGGCCGAGGTCGCCGAGATGCTCGACGCGACGCGAGGCCTCGGTCAACAGCGCGCTCCAGCGCGCCCGCGCGACGCTCGACGCGAGGCTGCCCGCCAGCCGCGACCGCGCCGCGCTACCGAGCTCGGCGCGTGAGCGCGAGCTGCTCGGCCGGTTCGTCGAGGCGTTCGAGAGCAGCGACGTGAGCGGGCTGGTCGCGCTGCTTGACCGACGACGCGCTGCTGACGATGCCGCCACAGCCGCTCGAGTACCAGGGGCACCGGGCGATCGGCGAGTTCCTGGCCGACCGGTTCGCGACGCACGCCGGGCCGCCGCGTATGGCTGGTGCCGACGCGAGCCAACTGCCAGCCCGCGTTTGGCCACTACATCGAGGACGCGCACGCGCCGATCGGCAGGTTCTTCGGGGTGCTCGTGCTGACGCTCGAGGGCGACCGGATCGTCGGGCATGACCCGGTTCGGCGACAGCGGCGATCCTGCCCGGACTTCGGGCTGCCCAGGACGCTGCCCGGAGATCGTCCGGCGATCTAGCTCCGCGCCATCAGGCGCTTGCTCACGGGCAGCACAAGCCAGCGCGGCATCTTGCGGTTGGGGCCGAAGGCGACCCGGCGAGGATCGGGCCATCCGGGCGCGATCCTAGAGCGGACGCCGCCGGAACGAGGCAGTCAGGCGGGCCGTTTGCGGACACAGAGCGCTGTCGCGCGGCCAATTGCGCTGCTAGATTCAGTCGCCCGCGGTGGGCGTAGCTCAGCTGGTAGAGCTCCTGGTTGTGGTCCAGGCGGTCGTGGGTTCGAGTCCCATCGCTCACCTTCGTAGAAAGCGGCGATTAGCGGGGCTTTTGTATGATCAACGCGGTCGACGGCGTCGGAGGCATCGCCGTTGTACCACTTCGTTGTACCACTTGAGCGGGTCGTTGCAGCCAAAGCCGACGGGCAGCGCTAGCAGCGGCTCTGCAAGCACCGGATGCGCACCTTTGGCGAGGAGCGGTACTAACCAGCGCTTGGATTCTGCGCCCTGGTTTGACGTCGGCACGGGCATCCGGGCTCGAGGCCTCCTTTGGCAGTTGGCGGATCGGAAGCGGTCGTTCTTGATGAGCTCCGCAGCGGCGGGGATGCGGCGGTCTTGGCCGTGAGCGCGGGGGACTGACCGGTAGCGGTTCCGGCGCCTCGTCCGGGCGCGGGTGGCGGCAGCGCCGTGCGTGCGCCAGTGGTGCAGTGTGGGCGTCGTCCGCGAGCGTGTGGGCGCCGTTAGGGCGAGGTGTCGCCGGCGCGGCGTCGTCGCCAGGCTGCCGGTTCCGAGGTGGGTAGTACTTGAGAGGGATCCCGGGTCTGACCTTGGTGGGAGGCGGTCCGCGAGCAGGTGGAGTACGTTCGATGCGTGAGCCGAGGCGAACATCTCGCCCGCACGTACTGGTTCGATCTGCTGATCGCGCTGCTGGCGATCGTGGCGATGCTTGACGTGGTGCTCGGACGCGGCTCGTCCGGAGCTCCGACAACGACGCTGTGGTTCTGCCTTCCCGCGCTCGCGATCCTGGTGCTACCCGTGTTCGCGCGGCGATGGTTTCCGTTTGCCGGACCGGCGGCGTACTGGCTTTTGGCCGCGGGAATCTCGTTCGTCGACCCGCTGCTGATCCCGTACCCCGAGTCCGTCTTCCTGCTCGGGCTGGCGGCCGCATTCCTGCTCGGGAACCTTCGGGACGTCCGGCGGGCTGGCCTCGGACTGGCGATCGTGGTCGGCGCTGCGGTGACCCTCGTCTACAACATCCCCGGGCACTCGGTCGACCAGCTCGTCTTCATTCCCGTCGACTTCGCCGTCGCCTGGGTTGCAGGCCTTGCTGTCCGCGCGCGGGCCGAGCAGGCGTTGGTGGCGGAGTCACGTGCGACACAGGCCGAGCACGCCGTGTTCGAGGAGCGCGTGCGGATCGCGCGGGAGCTGCATGATGTCGTCGCCCACCACGTGAGCATGATGGGCGTCCAGGCCGGCGCTGCCCGGGTCGTGATGGACAGTGACGGTGTCAAGGCGAAGGAGTCGTTGACTGCGATCGAGGTCTCGAGCCGTCAGGCGGTGGGGGAGTTGCACCGCCTGCTCGGATTCCTGCGGCAGGCCGGCGAGGAGGACGCTCTGGCTCCGCGCCCTGGCCTGAGCCAGCTTCCGCGGCTGGCGGCGAGCATGAGTGAGTCCGGGCTCGCTGTCGTGGTCAGCATCGAAGGGGAGGAACGCTTGTTGCCGTCGATGATCGGCGTGTCGGCGTACCGCATCGTGCAGGAAGCGCTGACTAACACCCTCAAGCACGCGGCGGCCTCGCGCGCCGACGTGCGCGTGCGGTACTGGCCCGACGAGCTCGAGGTCGAGATCATCGACGACGGCCGCGGCGCGACGGCGCTATCAGGGACGAGCCCGGGCGGCCTGGGGTTGATCGGCATGCGCGAGCGTGCCGCCCTGCACGGCGGCCAACTGACGGCGGGGCCGGTATCCGGCGGCGGGTTCGCCGTGCGCGTCAAGCTGCCCACCTCGGA
>CAWGWP010000006.1:0-704827 GCA_963826395.1 uncultured Solirubrobacterales bacterium
GAGCGTGAGTCTCGACTACGACGCCTGAGCGACAGGCCGGACAACGGAAACGCCCTGAGCGACAGGCCTACCGGCCTGATCGCAACCGGCTGTCACCCGATGCGCCTGCCTCACCCAATGGAACGAGGATCGATAACCGAAGGCAACGATTTAAAACCGCTCACCCGTCGCAGCTTCATCGGAGCTGCCGGAGCCGTCGGAGCGGCCGTGTCAGCGGGTCCGCTCGCCAGCCAGGCGGCGGGAAAACGCGCGCTGGGTGCCCGCAGGCGCTCGGTCGACGTGGTCGTGGTCGGCGCTGGAATCTCTGGCCTCGCGGCCGCGCGAGCGCTACGCACGTCGGGTAGATCGGTGCTTGTCCTGGAGGCCAACGACCGCGTCGGCGGGCGGACCCTGAATACGAAGCTCCCGCATGGCAACGGCCAGGTCGTCGAGGTCGGCGGGCAATGGGCAGGACCCGCACAAACCGAGGTCCTGGCGCTCGCGAAGGCCCTCGGTGTGAAGACGTTCAAGACCTATGACCGCGGTCAGAACGTGCTCTTCTACGACGGGTCGCGCAGCCTCTACACCGGCGGTGTGCCCGCGATCGACACGGCCGGGCTGATCGACTTCGCCGCTGCGCAGAGCAAGATCGAGGCGCTAGGCAAAACGATCCCACTCAACGCTCCGCAGAACGCCCCCGACGCCGCGTCGCTCGACGCGCAGACGTTCGCAGGCTGGATCGCCGCGAACACGAACACCCGCGGCGCAAAGGTGCTCTTCAACCTCCTCGCGAACGCAACCATGGCGGCCGCACCGGGCCAGGTCTCGCTGCTGTGGGCGGCGTGGTTCATCGCCTCCAACCAGGGGATCAACCAGATGTTAGACACGGCTGGCGGCGCGCAACAGTCCCGGTTCGTGGGTGGTTCGCAGCTGCTCTCGATCAAGATCGCCCGCCAGCTCGGCTCAGCGGTGATCCTCAAAGCGCCAGTCACGAAGATCGAGCACAGCGGCAGCCGAGTTGACGTAAGCGCCCGCGGCATCACGGTCCAGGCGAAGGCGGTGATCGTCGCGATCCACCCCGCAGATACCCGGCGGATCGAGTTTCGTCCCACGCTCCCCGTCGCCCGCCGCGCGCTGATCAAAAAATGGCAGACCGGCAGCGGCTGGAAGGTCAACGTCGTCTACCGAGAGCCGTTCTGGCGCGCCGCCGGGCTCAGTGGCCAAGTGATCTCAGACCGCGCGCCGCTCGGGGTCGTGTACGACAACACCCCGCCATCGGGCAAACCGGGCGTGCTGATCAGCTTCATCTACACGGTCGGCAACACCCCGGCCGTGCTGCACGACCCGCAAGCCCGACGCGATGCGGTGATCGGCAACTCAGCGAATTCTTCGGACCCAAAGCCCGAGCGCCGCTCGCGTACCTCGAGACCGACTGGCTGATCGGCCCTAGCATCTCAGGATGCGAGAGCCCACTCGGCCCCGGGTTGATCAGCCACTACGGAGCCGCGATCCGCGAGCCCGTCGGCCGCATCCACTGGGCGGCGACTGAAACCTCCGACCGCTTCAGCGGCTACATGGAGGGCGGCGTGCGAGCCGGCCACCGCGCCGCCAGAGAAGCACTGCGCTCACTATGACCTGCCACCGACACGGACAGCCGTCATCGGAAGGACCCATGGAATACGAGCAGGTTCTGCAGCGACAGAGCCTACCCCCCAAAGATGGCCCGCCGTACCCGGCCAAGGCCCCCCGCAGCGACCGCTGCGTCGCTGCCTGACCACCAACGTCAATACCACCACCCGCAACCGAAGGCGACGCCCGCATGCTCAGCGGACTTGAGAACCCAATCCACATGCTGCTCATACTCGTCGTACTCCTGCTTGTGTTCGGCGCCAAGCGCCTACCCGAACTCGGGCGCGGGATCGGCAGCGGATTGCGCGGCTTCAAGGACGCCCTCACGACCGCCGCACCGCCAAACACCACGCCCGACACCACACAGTTGTCGCCCGACCAGCAGCTCTAACAAGCGCTCGAGTGCGCGGGTGCCGCTTCGCCGCGAACGCGACCGCGCCGCTGGTCCAGGCGATGCGCGGATAGCGCGAACCTTCGGAGGCCGTCCGGCAGGCACGAGGCGGACCAACGATTCGGCGGCGAGATGCTCGGCAGCGCAGCGACCGCGGGGCGACCGCTCGCCATGAATGCGGATCGTCGCGGGCGGCATCGACCTGCAGCTATCGCTGAGGCGGTCCGCAAAGTGGTCCTCAAACCGGTCCCATCAGGTGACCACTGAGAGCCGGCTAGCCCCCGCCCGCCCTAGGGATTCGCCCCATCCCCGCGCCAGACTACCCGCCCTCCACGTTGTTGCGTTCGGGTAGTCTGGCGCGGGGAGTTTCGGGGTCCGAGGGCGGGCGGGGGCCAGGCGAAGACTCAGGTCACATGCCGGAGGCCGGGTGACCGGTCGGTGGTGGGGTGGTGGTCCAGTCGAATCCAAAACGACAACGTCAACGGCGACATCAGACTCTTGCTGCCGGTGGACGAGAGCATGGGAGCCGGGACGGCAGCGTCGGCGGTCTGGTCTGCGAGCTCAGGAATGGGGTGCGAGGTCGGGTGGGGCGTTGAGCTCCTGGCGGGGGGCGTGTCTGAATAAGCCCAGGGTCGGTGTGGCTTCGTAGCCTCGAAAGCGAGTGTCGACCCGCGCTTGGCGTCGCACCTCCTGCTCGCCAGTTGCGCAATCCGCGCAAAGGACGTCCCGTGCCTTGATCGTCGAGAGGCGCGTCGGGGGACGAAAGCGGGAGTCAGGCGCATATGCTCGTCTAATGACGCCGGGGAGTGTTGACTTGGCGGCTTCTCAGCTGGTCGGGCGCGACGTGGAGGCAGCGCGCGTCGACGCGATGCTCGAGCGTCTGGCTGAGGGAGGGGCGGCCCTGCTCGTGTCCGGTGAAGCCGGGGTCGGGAAATCGGCGCTGTTGGACTATGCGCGCGCTCGAGCGGACGGCCTTGGTCTCCGGGCGCTGAGCAGCTTGGGGGTCGAATCCGAAGCGGAGCTTGCCTTCGCGGGGTTGCATCAGCTTCTGGTTCCGGTGCTGGAGCTGGTGGAGCTGTTGCCGGCGCCGCAGCGCCGCGCTCTCGAGGTGGCGTTCGGCATCGCGAGTGGCCCCGAGCCTGACGTGTTTCTCGTCGCCCTCGCCGCCTACCAATTGGTGTGCGATGCGGCTGAGGACCGCCCGCTGGTGATCCTCGCCGACGACGCCCATTGGCTGGATCGCTCCACGTTGAGAGTGTTGACGTTCATCGCGAGGCGCCTGGAGAGCGAGCCGGTCGCGCTTCTGGTCTCAGTGCGAACGGACTCTGCAACGCGTCTGGCCGAGGCGGGCCTGCCTGCACTCGAGCTCGAGCGGTTGTCGCCGTCTGCGGCGGGAGCGCTGCTGGATCGGACGGCGCCCGATCTCCATCCGGTGTTTCGTGCCCGCGTTCTGCGCGAGGCGGCCGGGAACCCACTGGCGTTGGTCGAGCTGGTTCGTGTACAGCGTGACCTAGGCACGTTCGCTGAGCTCGGCGAGACGCCGTTGACGATCACAGCGCGTTTGGAGCGAGCGTTTGCCGCTCAGCTTGGCGGCCTTCCGGAGGACACCCGCGGCGTTCTGCTGGCGGCTGCACTCGATGGTCGCGCATCGGTGGAGGAGCTCGTCGGGTCGGCGTCCATGGTGGCCGGAACGCTGCTCGTCGTCTCGGACCTGGATGCGGCGGTCGCGGCGGAGCTGGTCTCGATCGTGGACGGGAAGGTGCGCTTCCGCCACCCGCTGGTCCGCTCGGCCGTGCATCAGGCGGCGGCACCGGCTCAGGTGCTGGAGACCTACGCAGCGCTGGCCGAGGTCGTGACGGATCCGGAGCGCCGGATCTGGCATCGGGCGATGGCGACCGTGGGGCACGACGAGGGGGTCGCGGACGGACTGGAGCGCCATGCGGTGGCGGCCCGTCGGCGGGGGGCGGTGATGGTGGCCGCCGCTGCGCTGGAGCGTGCGGCTGCGCTCACAGCCGATCCGCGGCGGAGGGGTGAGCGGCTGGTGCGGGCCGCGGATGCCGCTTGGGAGCTTGGCGCGGTCGACGTCGTCCGGGGACTGTTCGAGCAAGCCGAGTCGCTCGATGTCGGCGAGCTCGAGGCGGCCAAGCTGGGGTGGCTCCAGCAGATGGTCAGCGGGGATGTCTGGGTTGAGCGCGGGGCCGCGAAGACGTTCGTCACGATCGCACGTCGCGCCCAGGCCGCAGGCGATGCTGATATGGCGCTGGGCTCGCTGGTGCCGATCGCGCAGCGCTCCTGGTGGACCCAAACTCGGACGAGGACACGGAAGTACGTCGTCGATACAGCGCAGGACATGGGATTTCGCGAGGATGAGCCGCGCTTGCTGGCCATCATGGCCCTGACTGATCCGGAGAGGACGGGAAGATCGGTACTGCTGCGGCTCTCCCGGATCAGGCTGCACAACGTGACCGATCCGCTCGCGGCGATCCATGTCGGGATCGCGGCGGAGAATGTTGGGGACTTCGCTCTCGGCGCCCGGTTCCTCGGGCGCGCGGTTGACCGTCTCCGGGAGCAGGGAAGGCTTGGTGTGCTGACGCAGGCGCTCTCGCACTACTCGTGGGCGGCCGTGCACGCCGGCGACTGGTCAGCCGCCGCCGCCGCAGGGTCTGAGGCTGCGCGGCTGGCCCGCGACACCGATCAACCGCAGTTCGGGCTCACGGGTGAGTTGTACGCCGGGCTCGTGGCTGCGCTGCGCGGAAACGAGCCCGAAATCGCCGGCCCCGAGCGAACCCTGAGGGCCATGAATGGCGGCCCGCTGCTGGCGCCCGCGCATCTGGCCCGCGGGGCGGCCGCCCTCGGCGATGGCCGCCATGCGGACGCATTCGACCACCTCTGGCCCGTATTCGACGAAGCCCATCCGGCGTTTCATCGCTTCATGCGCTGGCCGGCGGTCCTCGACCTGGTTGAGGCGGCGACCCACAGCGGCCATCTCGAGCAGGCAGTGGCTGCGATGGCCGAGCTGGAGGCGATCGCCGCGCGGAGCGGACCACCGCTGCTGCTCGTCCTGCTGAGCTGCGCGCGACCGCTGATGGCCGCCGAAGAAGACGCGGACTCCCTGTTCCAGGCCGCACTCGAACAGGATCGGTCCGCCTATCTGTACCCGCGCGCGAGGACGCTGTTCTCGTTCGGCACGTGGTTGCGCCGGCAGCGTCGTGGCATCGAGTCACGCGCTCCCCTGCGCGAAGCGATCGAGCTCTTCGACGTTCTGGGAGCCACCCGCTGGAGCGATCGCACGCGGCAGGAGCTGCGCGCGACGGGCGAGGCATCCGGCCCCCGCCCGCCCGATGCCCGCGATCAACTCACCGCCCAGGAGCTTCAGATCGCCCAGCTCGCCGCCCAAGGTCTGTCCAATCGCGAGATCGGCGAGCGATTGTTCCTGTCTCACCGCACGATCGGCTCGCACCTCTACCACATCTTTCCCAAGCTCGCGATCATCTCGCGGACGCAGCTGCGCGACGCCTTGCCCGCCGCCGACAGCTGATCAGCCGCGACAGCTGATCAATCAGTCGCGTGACTGATGACAGGCCCGGACGTCCCGGTCACGATCGGGCTGCTTGCACATCCGCGAAGAAGGGGTCAGAACATGAGCGAGTCGCCGAACATCGTGCTCGTGCACGGCGCGTGGGCCGACGGGTCGAGCTGGAGCGCCGTCGTGGAGCGCCTCCAGGCGGGCGGATACTCCGTCACCGCCCCGCAGTTTCCCGAAACGTCACTGGCCGACGACGTTGCCCGGCTGCGCCAGGTTCTCAACCGTCAGAGCGGCCCGACGATCGTCGTCGGTCATTCCTACGGCGGGCAGATCATGACCGCGCTCGGCGACGACGCGCCCAACGTGGTCGGGCTTGTCTACATCGCCGCGTTCGGGATCGACGAGGGTGAATCTCTCGGCGCGCTCCTCGGCGCCGGCCCGCCGACGCCGGCGCTGGCGCACCTGATCGTTGACGAGCAGGGTTTCGCCTGGATACCCGAGGAGGATTTCGTCGCGCACTTCGCCTCCGACGTCGATCCGGTCAAGGCCCGGGTGATGTATGCCGTCCAGCAGGCGCTGTCGATGAGCACGTTCGAGGACGTAATGGGTACGCCGGCCTGGAAGTCGCACCCCTCCTGGTACCTCGTCGCGACAGAAGACCAGGCGATCCCGCCCGACGCCGAGCGCATGTTCGCGCAGCGCATGGGTGCCAGCACGGTCGAGGTGGCCTCGAGTCATGTCGCGATGGTCTCGCGCCCAGGTGAGGTGGTGAGCCTGATCGAGGCTGCGGCAGACGCCACGGGCACCTCATCGGTCGCCCAACGGTCTACGTGAGAGCTCTGCCATGCCGATGATTGAGGTGTACGCGACGCAGGGAACATTCGCAGACAAGCACGCGCTCGCCCAGAGCCTCGCCGCGGCGGTGATGCTATGGGAGCAGGTGCCGGACCTGGCGCTGTTTCGGGACAACACCGCCGCTTTCGTGCATGACCTTCCGGCGGACTCAATCGCAAACGTCCCCGGGGAGAGCAATTACGTGCGCGTGCAGATCCTCACCCCGGCGGGCGTGCTGGACCGGGACAAGCAACTCGGGGTCGTCAAGGAGCTAACGGAGATCATCGCGGCCGCCAGCGCCGACCCAACCATGACGCAGCGCACGTGGGTGCTGCTCGCGGAATCGCCCGACGGCGGCTGGGGAGTCGCCGGCCACGCGAACACCGGCGCTGATCTTGCCCAGGCCGCCCGGGCGGAGCTCGCAGCGAACGCCCAGGGTGCTCACGGCCCGGAGTACTAGGAGCTGGAGGGCCGGATGAGCGACGACGTGATCATCGGTTACGACGGCAGGCCGCGCTGTGCCTGGGCTGGAGGCGGCGATACCCCGGGTGGCCGCTACCACGATGAGGTCTGGGGTACGAGGACCTACGACGAGTCGGCGTTGTTCGAGGCGCTTACCCTGGGTGTGTTCCAGGCCGGGCTCAGCTGGTCGATCGTGTTCGGCAAACGGGACGCGTTCCGGAGCGCCTTCCACGGCTTCAACATCGCGAAGGTCGCGGCGATGACGGAGCGGGACGTCGACCGGCTGCTGCGGGACGCCTCGATCATCCGCAACGGCGCCAAGATCCTGGCGACCGTCCAGAACGCGCGCGCGATGAGCGCCGCCTCGCCGAGCCTTGCCGCGCTCGCGAGGTCCTACGAGCGCACTCGGAAGCGCGCGCCACGGGCTCTGGCGGACCTGCCCACCTCGACACCCCAGGCCGAGAAGTTCGCCAAGCAGCTGAAGTCACAGGGATACCGCTTCGTGGGGCCCACGAGCGTCTACGCGTTCATGCAGAACGTCGGCGTGGTCAACGACCACATTCACGGCTGTTTCCGCGCCACGGACTACACCCAACCGCCAATCGACTAGGAAGGACCGACAGTGAAATTCTGGACCACAAGCCGGCGTGGCGCCGTAGAGATCGCGACGTACTCGAACCCGCCCTACAACCTTGTCACAAAGGAGGTCTTCGACGAGCTTGAAGAGCTAGTTGTCGCCTGCGAAGACCCCGCGATCCGGGCGGTCGTGATCCAAGCCGATCCCCAAGGCGTCGGCTTTTCGTCGTACAGCGTCGAGGAGCTGTACGGAATCGCAAGCGACCCGGCCCTGTCGCGCTATTCGGGCGCACTCGGCCGCAGCCTCAAGGCGACCCTCGATCGGATGATGGCATTGCCAAAGGTG
The DNA here is from genome assembly GCA_963826395.1 of uncultured Solirubrobacterales bacterium. Taxonomy (GTDB): domain Bacteria; phylum Actinomycetota; class Thermoleophilia; order Solirubrobacterales; family Solirubrobacteraceae; genus Palsa-465. The sequence goes on from CAWGWP010000006.1 coordinate 7,744, forward strand.
ACCATTGCGGCCATGAACGGCAACGCGTTGGGGGGCAGCTTTGAGCTGACACTCGGTTGCGACCTTCGGATCGGCCAGCACGGCGACTTCCGCTACGGCAATCCCGAGGTGCGTGCCGGGGTCATTCCGGGTGGTGGCGGGACACAACGGATCACGCGACTCGTCGGTTTGGCACGCGCGCTCGACTGGGTACTTCGGGGTCGCATCGTCACCCCGGAAGTCGCTCTGCAGCTCGGCCTCGTCCATGAGGTCGTCGACGATGCTCCTGCAAGAGCGCTGGAGCTGGCCGAGGAGATCGCGTTGCTCCCGCCAATGGCCGTGTCGAACGCCAAGCGGGCGCTCTACCACGGGGCCGACACCAACCTTGAGGCCGCGTACGAGATCGAGAACATGAATTGGACTGAGGTTATGCAGTCCGACGACGCGCAGCTGGCGATGACGACGATCCTCGCCGTGGACCCCAAGTCGGCTCGCGACTGGTTCGAGGAATCCAGCACCGGGACATACCCGGTCTACTCCGGCCACTGACATGCCGCTCGTGACCTTCCAGCAGATCGATCAGCTCGGCGAGATCGTGATCGACAACCCTCCGCAGAACCTGTTCGGCGGAGAGCTGCTCACCGACCTGGGCGCCGCCCTCGATGAGGCGGCCGAGCACGACATCCGCGCCCTGCTTGTGCGCGCCGAGGGCGATGACTTCTCGGCAGGGGCGGAGGTCTCGGTCTTCATCGGGCTCGACGAGGTGCAGGCTAAGGAGCTCGAGACGACGGTCCTGTCCCTGATCGCAGCGATCGAGGATCTCGCGGTCCCGACCCTCGCGCTCATCCACGGCCAGTGCTACGCGGGCGCGCTCGAGGTCTGCCTTGCGTGCGATCTGATCTGGGCCGCAGAAGGCAGTCAGATCGGACAGATCGAGGCAGTAGCCGGAAGCATCCCATACGGAGGCGGGACCCAGCGAATTGCGTCACGTATCGGCGCAGGGCGCGCCGCGGAGATGGTGTTCACAGCGGCAATCCTGCCCCCAGAGACGCTTGCGTCCTGGGGTCTCATCAACCGAGTCCTCCCATCCGACCGCCTCGACGGAGAGGGGCGCGCCTTCGCCCAAAGCCTCGCGAGCGGCCCTACCCGCGCTCACGCCGTCACCAAACGCGTGCTCCATGCCTGGCGCTCGGGCGGCGTGGCCGCCGCCGACCGGGTAACCCACGCCGAAGGCCCGGCCGTGATGCTCAGCCAGGACACGCAGGAAGGCATCGCAAGCCTCCAGCGCTACGGCCCCGGACACGCCAACTTCAACAACCGCTAACGCTTTCCGCGACCTCGTGGCGTCACCGGTTAGACAAATCAGGCAAAGGCAGAGCTATCCAACGAAAGGTAGGTAGGTGCGATGGACGACGCGACGACCAGGCTCACCGTCGACAAGCAGGTGCCCGGATATTGGCGGGTCACCCTTAATCACCCGCCGATCAACACCGTCGATGATTTGATGTACGACGAGGTCTTCGACCTGGTTCAGGCGATCGACGCCGCGCCGGGTCTGAAGGTCGTCACCTTCGAGAGCGCGAATCCCGACTACTTTCTCGCCCATTACGGCGTCGGGGAGTCCCAGAGCCGGTTCGGCGCGCCGCGCTGGCGCGACGCCGCGATCCAGCTGGCTCACAGCAACGTCCTCAGCATCGCCGTGATCCGTGGTAGGGCGCGCGGAGGCGGTAGCGAGTTCGCGCTCGGCTGCGACGTCCGGTTCGGGAGCCGGGAAAGGGCCATCTTCGGCCAGCCGGAGGTTGGGTTCGGCCTGATTCCGGGCGGCGGCGCGACCGAGCGCCTTCCGCTGCTGGTCGGGCGGTCGCGGGCGATCGAGATCGTGCTCGGCGGGGACGACTTCGACGCGGACACCGCGGAGAGGTACGGCTGGATCAACCGAGCTATCCCTGAAGCGGAGCTCGACGACTTCGTCAACGGATTCGTTAGGCGCGTGGTGTCGTTCGACGGTCACGCGCTGGCGACGGCCAAGCAACGGCTCAATCAGACATTCCTTCCCGACCCCGGTCATCTAAAGGCTACGGGGGTCGCGTTCGTCGAAATCCTGGGTTCGCCGGCCGCTTCGGAGCTCATGGCTAAGGGGCGGGAGCGCGGCCTCAACACGGCGAGTCCGTTCGAACTCGACCTAGGTCGCGCCATCGCCGACCTGTCGCAATGAGCACGCGATGGAAGGGCAGACGAACTTGAGCGTCACCTCACTAGAGCTGCGGTCGGAGATCACGCCGGCTGGTCAGCTCCGTCTTAGCCTCGGAGGAGCGAGAGGTCGCGGCTCCCGGGACCTGACGAGGTTGTCGTCCGGGTCGAGGCGGCGCCGATCAACCCGGCCGACCTGGCCGAGCTGCTCGGCCCTGCCGATGTAGCGACCCTCACGAGCGAAGCAACGGCTGATCGAGCCGGTTACCACCGCCGAGGTGCCACCGACGCCTCCTTCGGCTCGCGGCAGGCGCGCATTGGAAAGTCGCTGGCCGTCGGCCTCGAGGGCGCCGGCGTGGTAGTCGACGCCGGCGCCAACGCGCAGCATCTGCTCGGGAAGGTGGTGAGCGCCGGCGCGGGGCGGATGTACACGCAGTACCGCAGGCTCCCAGCCTCTGAGGTCGCCCCGTTCCCGGACGGGGTAACGGCGGAGCAGGGCGCGTCCGCATACGTAAACCCGCTCACCGCCCTCGGCATGCTGTCGACGATGCGACGGGAGGGACACTCGGCGCTGGTACATACCGCCGCCGCGTCCAACCTCGGGCAGATGCTCAACAAGCTGTGCATCGCTGACGGCGTCCAAGCTGGTCAACGTGGTCCGAAGCGTCGAACAGGAGGAAATCCTGCGAGCGATCGGCGCCACCCACGTCGTGAACTCCACCAACCCCGACTTTCGTGAGCAGTTGACGACCGCGATCGGTGAGACCGGAGCCACGCTTGCGTTCGACGCGGTCGGAGGCGGTCCGCTCGGCGGTCAGATCCTGGCCGCGATGGAGTCGGCTCTCGTCGCCAAGTCTCCTCCACGGGGTCCGTACGGCTCCCCTGTCCACAAGCAGCTGTACATCTATGGCCGGCTGGACCGGTCCGCCACGACGACGCCGCCGTCCGTCGGCATGGCCTGGGGTATGGGCGGCTGGCTCCTTCCTTACCACCTGACCCGCATTGGCCCCGAGGAAACGCGCGAGCTACGCGATCGGGTCGCACGAGAGATCACGACGACCTTCGCCAGCGGCTACACGAGCGAGATCTCTCTGGCTGAGGCGCTCGACCCGGAGGTGATCCGTCGCTGCCACCGCGCGGCCACCGGTGAGAAGTACCTCCTCAGGCCCCATTCGGACTGATCCAAGCGACCGACACCGGAACGATCAGGGAGCGAGTCTTGGTAACCCACCGCCACGTCCGGCTCAACGGAATCAAGATGCACATCGCCGAGCAGGGCGATGGGCCCCTTGTCCTGCTGCTGCACGGCTGGCCGGAGACCTGGTACTCCTGGCGGCACCAGATACGCCCGCTCGCGGCCGCTGGATACCGAGTGGTCGCGCCGGACCAGCGCGGCTACGGCACCACCGACCGCCCCGATGCCGTCGACCAGTATTCGATATTCCACCTCGTCGGCGACGTCGTCTCACTCATCCATGAGCTCGGGGCGGAGCAGGCCGCTGTCGTCGGTCACGACTGGGGATCGATGGTCGCGTCCAACACCGCCCTGCTGCGGCCCGACGTCGTGCGCGGGCTCGTCTGCGTCGCCATCCCGCCGATCCCGCGGGGTCCGGTTCCGCCGATGACGGTGAGCGAGCAACGATTCGGCAAGGGCTTCTACCAGAATTACTTCCAGAAGCCCGGAGTGGCGGAGGCGAGCCTGGAGAAGGATGTCGCTGCCACTTTTCGCCTGGCGTTCGCAGGCGTCCGCAACCCTGAGCCCTCGGAAGATTTCCTCGGCCTGTTCGTCGAACCAGAGGCGTTGCCGGACTGGCTCACCGACGAGGACCTGGCGACGTTCGTCGACCAGTTCACCGCGAGTGGCTTCGCCGGCGGTCTGAACTGGTACCGCAACCTCGACCGCAACTGGGAGCAGACAGCGGCCTGGCAAGACGTTCCGATCACCGCGCCAACGCTGTACATCACCGGCAAGCACGACGCGATGCGAGTGGTCTACCCGCTGACCGATGCCGTGCGAGCGATCGTGCCCAACCTGCGCGGCGTCATCGACGTGCCGGACTGCGCTCACTGGACGCAGCAGGAAAGACCCGACCTAGTGACTGCGGCGCTGCTCGATTTCCTGCGCGGTCTATGACGTGCCGCTGAAGGTTCCGTCAGAGCTCGAGCCGGTCGCAGCGGAGGCAGCGGGCCTCCGGCGCCTCATCGATCGCGGCGGAATAACACGCGTGCAGGAGCGCGCACCACGCAGTTCCTGGTTAATGTCATCGTGGATGGAGGAATCGAGAGATGCCAGAGCAACTCGTTGGAACCGTTGACGAGCTTGGACCCGGATCGGTCCGGGGAATCGGAGCTTGGGCGGTGCTCAACGTCAGCGGTGAGCGGTACGCCGTCTCACGGCGCTGCCGGCATCTGCGCGCCGATCTCGCGAACGGCAAGATCGACGAGGACGGTTGCCTCGTCTGCCCGTGGCACCAATCCCGCTATGACGCTACAACCGGCCGAATGGTCGTCGGGCCGCAGGCGGGATTCGAGAAAGTGCCAGGGCTCGACACCGCGTTCATCCAGCTAACGAAGCTCTGGCCACTACGCCGTGCCGAGGTCGTCGAACGCGACGGCAACGTCTACGTGCGCACCTGACTCCGCGCTGAGAATGCGCTCCCTTGGACGGGGGCCGCCACATAAGGCAGCGCTCGGCTGGGCGCAAGCTCGTTGCGAGTGGAACCGCTGCCACCCGTGGCGCCGCCAAAGCAGGTCCAGCCCCTAGCCGCGGGGTTGGTCTCGCAATTCGCCACGAGCGCGACTAACCGAGCCTTGATCCGCCGACTGGATCGGACGATCAGGAAGTGCTCTTGAAATCAAGCGCTCGGGCTAAGACGATTGCCGGGTTAATCGAGTTGCTGTGATGCTGGCTGCACCCGCGGCCGGCGCCTGAATGAGGAGGAGTGGAGAATGGCTGAAACCGAGAAGGCGATTCTTGCCGGCGGGTGCTTCTGGGGTATGCAGGATCTGATCGGCAAGCTCGACGGTGTGATCAGCACGCGCGTTGGCTACGCGGGTGGCGACACGCCCAACGCGACCTATCGCAGCCACGGCTCGCATGCGGAGGCCATCGAGATCGTGTTCGACCCGGACCGCATTTCCTACCGGGACCTACTCGAGTTCTTCTTTCAGATTCATGACCCGACGACGAAGAACCGTCAAGGCAACGATGTTGGCACGAGCTATCGCTCGGCGATCTACTACGTCGGTGACGAGCAGCGCCGGATCGCGGAGGACACGATCGCTGACGTTGACGCCTCCGGCTTGTGGCCCGGAAAGGTCGTCACGGAGGTCATGCCGGCCGGACCGTTCTGGGAGGCGGAGCCCGAGCACCAGGACTACCTCGAGCGCTACCCCAACGGCTACACCTGCCACTTCGTCCGTCCCGGCTGGAAACTGCCGCGACGCGCGCAGGAGGCGGCGCACTGAGTCGGGCGATCCAGAGCGGCAGGACGGCGTCCGAGGACCCATGAGACCGGTGGGGCCGGTTGTCCTTCGACACGGGGCGACCATCGAGGATCCCGTGGGGGTGGTGCTCGCGTTCCTCGAGGCCCACAGACGCATCAACGTCAGCGATCGACCAGGCCCGGCGTCGTTCGGCGAGCCGGACCTGAGGCTCGCGAACCGGGAGGGCGCCCGCATCTCAGCGGCGCAGGTCACCGCGATCCTCGAGCACCGCCGGCCGATCGAGCGAGCGCTACGAGCTATCGCTTCCGATGCTGCCCTAACGAGCGCGCCGAACCAGGTGCCGTGGCTACCGCTCAGGCAGCTGTTCGATGCATTCGCGGACCTCCGAGGGGTCGGCTTCGCGAAGATGACCAAAGGACTACACCCAAAGCGCCCCGCCCTGATCCCGATCCTCGATAGTGTCGTTCAGAAGTACCTGGCTGACAACGACGTCGGAGCCCAGGCCCCATTCGGAGAGCGCGCACTCGTTCTCGTACGTGGCTACAAACGCGACGTGGACATCAACCGGGCCGCGCTCAGAGCCGTGCGGCAGGACCTCGCCGGGCGCAGTTACGAGCTCACCGAGGTGCGAATCTTCGACCTGCTGATCCTGTCGGATCAGGCCCGGGCATGACTCGCGCGCCTAGCGGCGAGGCCGGCCGCCAAGGTCCCGCGCCGCTCACGGTCAACCCGAATCCAGTGACAGCACAACGGCGACCGACGACGGCGCCGTGAGAAAAGCACGACCAGCTGGACGCGGGGACGAGTTCCCTGCTGATCGCCAAGCTCGGGACGGTCGTCGGCGCGCGGTCCCCATCAAATCGAGCGGCTTCCGGTCGCGGGCGCTCGTGGCCGAAGCGCAGCGGAGGGGTCGTCATTCCCTTTTTCATTCCCCCGAGAGGGGAGCCCCAGTAGGGACGGGCGTTTGCGGGCGGGCCTGCAAGTCTTCAAAACTGGCAGGGCCGGGCAGCCCCCGGCTTGGAAGGTTCGATTCCTTCGCCGCGTCGCTCCACGATTAAATGACCGCCGGGCGAGGAAAGCAGAAGCCGCGCGATCCGTGTCGCGCTGCTGGAGCTCCTCAAGAGCAGCAACGCCGCTGAGACCGGTGCGTGTCGATCGAACCACCACTCTTGCCCTCAGCGGGTTCGCTTGTGCGAAGCGCTGCAAACCACGACCTCTTAACCCGACGCCAACGTCCGTCGCCGCCTGCGGCACGCACTCAGAACGGCCCGCTATTTTGAGATTTGATCGGCGCTCCCAGCCGGCGGCGCCGCCTTCCCAGCCGACATTAACGCGTTGGTGACAAGTGGGTGCTGTGGCGGGGGTAGATTCGCACGCTGTTGCGCGTCCAGGCCCATGTCCGCCAGTCCTGATTCGACCATGAGACCGTCACGCTTGAAGGCGCCGCGCCGTTCGCGGACGTCGACCGCGAGCCTGGTGGCCGCTGCGCTGATCGCAGGCGTCGTACTGACTGCCTGCGGCTCGAGCAGCAAGTCCAGCAGCACTTCCAGCTCGTCCAGCACCAGCACTGCCAGCTCGACCACCGGCAACGCTTCGGGGTTCACGAGCACGGCCTTGGCCTCAGGCACCCCGATCATCATCAACACTCCTAGCGGGAGGGCGTCGGTCACCCAGCCCGACGACGTCACCGGCCTTAACGGCAAGATCTTCGTCGGCTTCCAGAACCAGGTAGGCACCAAGGGGGAGCCGGTGCCCTCGGGCACCGCGGGCGCCGGCTACCGCGATTCGACGGTCGTCGAGTTCTCGAGCTCCGGTTCGCCGGCCGCGCAATGGAACGTCCCCGGACACCTCGACGGCCTCACCGGAGATCCGGCGACCGGCAAGCTCATCGTGACTACCAACGAGGATGGGAACGCGCATCTCTTCCTAATCGACCCATCAAGCCCGCAGGCGGTCGAGTACCACCTGCCAACACTTCCTCACGGTGGTGGGCTCGACGCGATCAGCATTTGGCACGGGATGATCCTGATCTCCGCCTCTGCGCCGAGCGCGACATCCGGGCCTGCCGTGTACGTGGTCAGCTTGAACTCGAGCAACAACACCGCCAGCGTGCACGCCCTGTTCGCGGACAACGCGACCGCAGCGGGCGCCCGCGGCACGACGCATCTGGCGCTGACCGACCCCGACTCTAATGCGGTCGTGCCTGCGTCCGCGCCGCGTTTCGGCGGGCAGTTCGAGCTCACCAGCCAGGGAGACCTCCTGCAGATCTTCGCGGCCGACACGAGCGGCAAGCGGCTGTCGGAGCTCAAGCTGTCGCGGTCTGTCGACGACAGCGCATGGGCCACCTCGGCGTCGGGCACGCTTTATGTCACCGACAGCACCGACGACCTGATCTGGAAGGTGACCGGGCCGTTTCAGCCGGGCACCGAGATCGTCAGCGTGACACCGTGCAATGCCAACGCCGCACCGATGACTTGTCCTTCCCCGCCGAAGTGGGGGCCCAACTATCTGGGTCAGGTCAGCATGTCCACAGGGGCCATCGCCACGATCCCAGTCCACGGGATCACGATCGTCCCGAAGGGGTTGTTCTTCGTGCCCTGACCTGGCCCCGGGGCCTGGCAAAGGTGAGTTCGTTACGTGGATGCGGGAGATGGAGAGTTCGGCCAGCGGCACGGTCCGGCGTGAGTGCTCGACGAGGTCCCTGAGCAAGCGGCCGAGCTCGGACGTAGCAGTCTCGCCGCGCCGCGAAGACACTCCGTCTCGGGCTACTTGCAGGGTTCTCAGCGAGGGCCAAGGACGGGCTCGATACCGCCCCTTGAGACGGATCCAGCAGCCAGGGGCCGAGACGCGCCTACCGCGCGTTGCGGGTGCGCGGTTGGAAGGCGGAGGATTAGCGCCACGGACCGAAACGAGGTCTTCCGCGTGCCAGCTTCCGTAGCGCCGATGCCGCGCGCCGGCGGTTCTGTCGGTCTCTGGTCCGCCCACTTCGCGTAGTGCGTTTCGGGATGGCGCGAAGTAACAGGCCCGGCTCATCGGCTGCGAGAACTCGTGACGCGGTCGTGGAGCCCGTCTTGTCCGGTGCCGAACATGCGAGCCAGCATCACGTCATAACGGGAGCGCTCGGCGCAACCGCAGGCGACGACCGCGACGCACTTGGGACTCCACGCTGCCCTTTTGCCAGACTGCGCCGTATGACCGCGCTTGAGCAGCGCTGCCGTGAGACGCTCGAGCGAAGCTGGACAGTCTGGGAGCGCGACGGGTTGTCGTTCGCTTATGCGCGTCCGAGTCCGGAACGGCATCGCTCGCAGTGGTACTGGGCCTCGTGCTTCGTGGCGCTCGCCTGGCGTCAGTGAGCACGTGATGGCCGCCCACTCCCCCGTCGCAGCCCTCGACCGGATGCGCGAGTCTGCAGCGGCGCAGCACAACCGGCTCGCGCTGCGCGATGCCAAACATCACCTGCAGAAATCCGCGCTCAAGCTGGTGGGCTATCTAGTCGCCGCCTACGTGGTGCTCAGGCTGGTCCCCACGCTCGAGCAGGCGCTGCACAGCCTCGAGCATCTGTCCTGGGAATGGCTAGTTGGCCTGATCGCGATCGAGGTGCTCTCTGAGACGGGCTTCGTGATCGCCTGGCGTGGGGTCGTTGACCCGGAGCGCGTGCTCGAACGCGACGGGCGCGGCCGGCGAATGGACCAGCGCGTCGCGTGGGCGCAGCTGGGAGGCGGCCTGCTCATCCCGGGGGGCTCGCTCGGGGGGATGGGAGTTGGAGCCTGGTTTCTGCACCGCTTTGGAATGCCGCCGAAGCAGATCGCCGAGCGCCAGTTCAACCTCAGCTTTCTCAACACCGCCCTCAGCGCGTTGGCATTGATCGTGTTCGGTATCGGGCTCGCGACAGGCATATTCGCCGGCAAGCAGAAGCTTCTGCTTACGCTCTTACCGGCGGCGGTCGCGGCGATCGGGATCGCGGCGGCGCTGTTGCTCTCGCGCCGGGCGGGCGGCTACGCCGAGCGACTACGGGCCAAGCACCCTAAGATCGCCACCTCGGTCTCCACGCTCGCGGCCGCCGTCGCCGACACGCGAACCCTGTTTCACCGCGGCGGCTGGAAGATCGTGCTCGGGGGGGTCGCCTACCTCGGGTTCGAGGTGCTCGTCCTCTGGAGTGCCTTCCTCGCAATCCGCGCGCACCCTGTCCCCGGTTTCGCCGTCGTCACGATGGCCTACGTGATCGGCGCGCTGGCTGGATCGCTTCCCCTGCCCGCGAGCATCGGAACGATCGGCGGCATCGCGGGGATGCTCATCGTCTACGGCGTCGACCACAACCCGGCGGTCGCGGCCGTCCTGCTCCACCAGGCGATCGGACTGCTCGTGCCGCTGACCGGCGGGACGATCGCCTACGTCTTCCTCCGCCGGCAACTCGGACCAATACGAATTAGGGCAGAAGACAGCTCCGGATAGAGCGCGAAGCGAATTAGCTTTGGTCGGCGCGGTTACTGACGGTGTACGGCCGCCTCGATCCTCTCCCGGAGTTCGTGGGCGCGGGCCTTGAGCCCATAAACGACTCGTCGGATCTCACCTTTCGCCTGAGTCATGCGTCTGCGACTCGCGAGACGCAGCGAAGCGTTGACAGGGGTGCACGCGGGCCGGCTATTCAGCCTCGAAAAACTCCATTGTTCAGGGCGCCGACGCGGTCGTGGGTGCGGAAGGCAACATCGCTGGCGGCGTTATCGCTAGTCGCCGGCGGGCCCTGCGTGGTCGGAGACCCGTGCGCGTGTGCGATCTCCTCGTGCCGAGAACCGGGAGATCTCGCGCTTGCCCGCGCCTGGTGATGATGCCTCGTCCTGGATGGTTCGCGAGGTGGCATGTCAGCGGGTGGTGGGGCCGCGGGGGGAACGCTGAGGCGGTAATCCCCCGATGAACGAGCGCTTGGGTGGCCTGATTCGCCAGTCCTTTGACGTTTCCATAGAGGTCTATCTTGGGGACGATGCACGATCACGAACCCGGCGAGCAGCGCTTCGGCGTGGCGGCGCAGGCCGCCGAGTGGGACGCGAGGTACCGCGAGCGCGACGGGGCGATGTGGAGCGGGCGACCGAACGGGCGGCTCGTCGAGGAGGTCGCCGCCCTCACCCCGGGCCGGGCGCTCGACGTCGGTTGTGGCGAGGGCGCCGACGCGATCTGGCTCGCTCGGCGCGGCTGGACCGTCACTGCGATCGACATCTCCGAGGTCGCCATATGCCGGGCGCGGGAGGCTGCCGATCTGGCTGGCGCCTCCGTCGAGTGGATCTGCGGGGACGCCCTGCAGACGCCGTTCCCGGCCCGTTCGTTCGACCTCGTGTCGATGCAGTACCCGGCGCTGCCCAAGGCCGCCGGCGAGGCCGCCGTGCGGACGTTGCTCGACACGGTGCGTCCGGGTGGGTTGCTGCTCGCCGTCTACCACGACCTCGACGACGAGCACCGCGAGCACATGAAGTCGCGGGGCGTCGACCCGGCGGACTACGTCGATGCCGACGACCTCTTCCGGCTGCTCGGCGACGACTTCACGGTCGAGCTGCACGCGGTCGAGCCGCGGATCGACCCGCCGCCCGGCACCCCGCACATCGCCGACGTCGTCCTGCGCGCCAGGCGTCATTGACCGCCCGCCGCCGCCAAGCCGACCTACACCAACGGCGGCCGGCTTGGGGTTGGCGGGGAACGGGGCGGGCTCCGAGGTTAGGAGCAGAGCGGGACCGGATGCGGGCGCTCGTCTCAGGAAAAGGCGCCGCTTGGGTCCTGCCTCCGGCGCAATCCAAGGCGTTGCGGCCCGCTGCAGCGCTGACAACTGGCTGGTTCGCAGCGGTCGGTTGATGGGTGCTGACGGATCGCGTATTTTCGATGGATGCCATGTGATCCACACGAAGACCATCCGCACGCTCACGGCCCCGGCTGTGGGCACACAGCGGTGCGCCACGACGACCACGTCGACTACCTGCACGACGGCCACCTGCACCATCCCCACGATGACCACGTAGATGAACACACGGTCGCCGTCGACGAACACCACCCAGCGCAGCACACCGACGCCGCCGACGGTCACGATGCCGGCCACCAACACGGCCCTGAATGCGAACATGCGGCCGTGCCACACGGCGACCACGTCGACTATCTGGTCGGCGAACGGCTCCATCATCCGCACGGCGACCACTGCGACGACCACGGAGCGCTGGCGTCCGGTTGATCTGAAACCACACCGCCGGACGATCTGATCCGCGGCAGCCGTCCCAGTCATTCTGGTCGGCCGAGCAGGCGGCGACCGAACTGAAGCCGCTCGGAACCCCGCCACTACCCGCCGTGGAAGAGCGCTTTCCGCGCGTTGGAGGGCGGTCGGCATCACCCCCGAGATGCTCGTCGCGGAATGAGAGCAGGGCTCGCGCCCGATCCGATCACCGGTTCCCAGAGCAACCGTCCACGCTGGTCAGCTGGCTCGCAGTTCCCGGGTTAGACAGCCTGGCATGGTCAAGGCCGATCTGCACGGCATACCACGGGCGTGAGCCCGCCGATTCGCGCAGCTCGGCCGCAATCTCGGCGAGGCGCAACCGCGTGCGCCGCCGGCGGCGAGTCATGCGCCGTCCGCCACCCACGACCTCGCGCTCGCTGGATTGCTCTCCGATGAGATCTCCGACGATGCCGATCACGGCGTCGACCAGACGCTGGCGCACGTGCCGCGGGCCGAGCGCCGGAAGTGAGATCACTGCTACACGATGCGTCGGGCTGATCACCTCCCCCACGACCGGGCGACCCCCCTCGGCGAGCGGGAGATCGGTGACCAGCACTGCGAGGTCCCATCCCTCCTTGAGCATCCGCAGCCGCGTGGCGTCGATGGCCTCACCGGCCTTGCGGGGTACGGGAACGAGCCGGTGGCCCTGCACTTTGAGCCGCCAGCGAACGGTGGGGTGCCGTGTCCCCAGCTGATCTTCCAGCGCCTTGCTCAAGCCCGTCGCCACCTGATTGGCCCACCGCCCCGCTAGCAGCAGTCCGAGTACGACGCACGGCCCGGTGACGGGTTGCTCGTCGGACGCGCGCTGCTCGGAGGGACGCTCGGCCGCACGATCGCCGGTCATGGCTTGTCATCCCAGGACCGCTGAGCTCCCGAATAGACCGGGGGACGGCCTGCGCCGACGAGCCAGCTGCACGCCCCCCCGGTCGACCAGCGCAGCCACCCGCCCCACGACCTCGACCAAGCTCCGTGACAGACGCCGGCGGTGACCGTCCCGAGACGATCGCCGCGCTGGCTTCGGCCCTCCACACGGGCCAGGTCTCGTGGCCCTGTCCCGGAGGCGGTCGAGGCAACACCAGGATGACCTATGAGGTCCGTCAGCAGCGAGAGCCGGCCTACGAACCGCACGGTTTCGGGACACGGGTTTCGGTTGGTTGTCGTGAGGGTCCGTTGCTCTGGCCGGACTATGAGCTGGCCGGCGGACCCGCGGCCGCTGCCTTCCAGCCGGGTTTGCGCAATCGGTCGAGAAGCAGCGGCGGGATGATCCCGATCACGAGGATCCCGGCGAATACCAGGAGCCCGTAAAGCAGCGGGCTCTGGTGGCCGAGCTGCGACGGAGGCACGAACCCGATTGCGAACGCGGTGACAGAGGAGACACCGCCGAGCAGGCACAGCACGCCCAGCCAGCGAACCCGGTATCCGCGCGGGTGATCCGGTTGCGCGCGCCGAAGCCGCACTGCGGCGATGAACATCAGCACGTACATGATCAGGTACACCTGGGTGGCCATGGCGGTGAAGATCCAGTACGCGCGGGAGATGGTTGGGACGAACGCGTAGAGCAGCGCGATGGCGGTGATCAGCACGCCCTGGGCCGCGAGGATGTGGACCTCGGTGCCTTGATGGTTGACCTTCTGAAAGTAGGGGGGCAGATAGCCCTGCTCGCGACCGATCCTCAGAAGCCCCTCGGACGGGCCGGCAAGCCAGGCCAGCATTCCGGCGAGCGCCCCAACCGCCAAGGTGACCGCGATCAAGCGGCACCGCGAACGAGATGCCGAAGTGCGTAAGGAGGCTGTCGAATGCCTGCATGACACCGGCTGTGAAGCTGATCTGATGTTCGGGGATCACCCACGCGATGGCCAGGGTCGGCAATATGAAGACGGCGAGGACGAGCCCCATGGCCAAGAAGATGGACTTCGGATACTCGCGCCCGGGATCGCGCAGCTCGTCGACGTGTACGGCATTGATCTCTACCCCGGCATAGGTGAAGAAGCTATTGACGACCAGCACGATGCTGGCCAGGCCATGCCATGGCGGCAGGACGTGGTGGCCGTTCATCGGCGCTGCGGACGGGTTGCCCTGCAGCAGGTAGATGACGCCGAGGATGACGAGGATCGCTCCGGGAATCAGCGTCCCGATCAGCTGTCCCGCTCGAGGAGAGCCGAGCGACGAGCCGACACACCACGTGAGGACACCAGCACGCCGCCCCAGAACAGGGCGATGATGATCGCGGCGGTGTAGACCCCGTTGCTGGCCAGGCGCTGGTCGATGACGTAGGCCAACGTGCTGCCGACGAAGCCGAGCAGGGCCGGGTAGTAGAAGATCGTCTGCGAGAACTCGCACCACACCGCGAGCAACCCCATCGGCGCGGAGACGCCTTCTCGCACCCAGTTATAGACCCCGCCTGACCAGCCAGATGCAAGCTCCGCCGCGACAAGCGAGACAGGCACGAGGAAGACAAGGGCCGGCAGGACATACAGGAACACCGAGGCGAGTCCGAACACGGAGGTCGCAGGCGCCGACCCGAGGTAGCCGACGGATCCCACCGTCATCATCGCCAGAGCCGTCCAACTGATGAACTTCCGAGTCGTTGGGGGTGCTACTTGCTGGCTTGGGCCCGGCTGAACGCCGACCGGAGCGGCGCGCCTTGCCCTCGGATGGCGTCGCCTTGGCACCCACATGCGCCGCAGTATCTCGCTACTGATTCATCCGACCAGGTCGAGAAGCACCGGCCGGCCGTACGCTGAGTGGCGCTCGAGCCGATTGCGGAAGTCGCGCGGGATTGAAACTAGGACCAGACTCGCGTCTCAGGGCTACGCTCGTCGCCGAGGAATTGCCGGCGCCCCGGTATCCGCGCACAGCAAGGCGCTCCGGCTCCGCGCTGAGGTGAGCGTCGGCTCACGACAGGAGGACAGGGCGGTTGGTCCCTGCAATGCGGCCCCCCGCACGATCTGATAGGTGATGGAATGCGTCCCATAACCGACGACGCCGACGCTACCCCCGCCCCGCCTGATCCCGACGACCACGTCGCCCGCCTGCGGGCGCAGATCGACGCCGCCAAGGCCCGCCGTGCTGGCTACCGCGCGCAGGCTGCCGAGACGGTCGCCCGAGGAGGCCCCGTGCGTCCGACCGACGAGGAGCTGGGGATCATCAAGACCGACGATACGGTCGGCAGGATCGCTGCTGACGCGAGTCAGGAGATCCGGAGCGGGCTGAGCCGCCTGACGTCGCGGTTCGGGCGGCGCGGGAAGAAGTAGGGCGGACGGTCGCCGACAGGGTCGTTGTCCCGGCCGGCGCTACGACTAGCGTGGTCCGGTAATCCGCTCGCGTTGCAGGTGCATCGTCGGCGACGGTCGGATGCTCGTGTAGACGCGAAAACCGGGTCTCCGCGACACGCCAGCCAGTCGGCGCTGCACGTCCGGCTACTGGTGTAATCGGAGTCGGTGGTGACGCGCTGGCGGCGCCGCTGGTCAGCTGGTAGCGCGGGCGCCCACGGTTGGAGCGGTGCTAGCAGCGGCGGTGCTCACGGGGGCGGACGCTCGCAGCGTTTCGGCCCGCTGTTTGACGCCGAGCATGAAACGGCGGGTCATGATGAACGCCGCCGGCTCCATGATCCGCATCCCGAGCCGCCATAGCGGTGTGTTCGGGATACGCTCCGTGCCCCGGTCAACCAGTCGGGTGCTTTGATCGTCGAGCGGATAGAGGCCGAATTGCCACACCCACTCGATTCCGTGAGCGTCCGTGCTCAGAGCGAGCGCGCGAGGCGGTTGCGGAACCGAGGCCGTGAGCTCGTCGCGCCCCCAGGGGATCTTGTCGCCCACCGCGAGGTGCTGAAAACTCGGGGAGGATGCGGGTGGTGCTCGGATGATCGAGGAAGCCGAACAGTCGGTCGAGCCAGTCGTAGCTGTAGAGCCCGCCCCGCCCGGTGCCGATCTGTACCAGCCACGGCGAGATGTCCTCAGGTGGCGCATTCACGGTGATCGCCCCGGTAGACATATCCGTGGGATTGGCGATCAGCCCGTCGCCCGGCATCACGCGTTCGAGTTCCTCAGCTGTCGTCCCCCAGCGGCTGAGCCAGCGCCGGAGCGGGACCCAGTAGACGACCGCGAGTGTGAGCACGCCGACCAGCCCGGAGAGTCGCCGCTTCTGCCACCCACCCAACGACGTTCGCCGCCGATGCGCCTTCATGCTGCCGCCTCCACGGCGGTCGTGGCCGCGGAGCCCTGACGAGGCGCGCTGGCGAGGATCCGGGTAGCGACCGCTTGCACCTTCTGCTGCCATCCCTCTTCCAGCGGTCCCTTGAGCCCGGTCACGAGCACCTTGTCCTCGGCGACCTTGACAAGGCCCTTGCCCTGAAGAATCTCGTTGATGATCGGTCTGACGCGCTGGTACTTGGCCAGCTCGACTTAGGTCGGCAGCCGCCCGGTCTTCTTGTCCGGCTTCGGCGCCGCCTCAGTCGTCAGGACCGCGTACCGCGTGCCGACGGGCAGCTTCACCTTCTTCTGGAAGCGGCGCATACCGCCGATCGGCTTGCCGAACCGTCCCGGGGAGCTGAATAGGTACAGGTCCGCCGGCGCTAGCTCCGTCGGCCTCACCTCCCGGATGTGATGCACGTCGACAACCACTCCCTTGACGGCCATCTGCTGCTTGAACGCCGCCGCGACCTTGGCTCCGTTGCCGTACTTAGAGGCGTGCAGGTACTCGATCTTCATGGCGAAACCTCCTTTGGCGGGCGAACCGAATCGCCACACCACCATGAAACCCCTACCGAGAGATCAGTTCATCACGGCAAACCCGCCACCACCCAGCACGTTCCTACCTACCGCGCATTGGGGGACCGGCGGGCCTTGCGCTGAAAGGCTCGTCAACACCTCAAAGGAGGTCGAGACGCCCTCACCGAGCCACGCTTCTGGCTCTTTGCCTGCGGGCCGTCGGGGGCGTATGGTTCAACAGTGATATGCGGGTGAAGCGCCGGATCGCGCTTGTCGGGGTTCTCCTGGGGACGGCGATACTCGTCGCCTCGGCTCAGGGCGAGCGAGGCTCCGGTCCGATCGCCGGCATCGCGTGCAAGCGCATCGCCCCGGGCGTGTGCGAGGAGTCAGGCGACGTCACCACCCCGCCAGGCGGCGATGCCATTCAGACCACCGATACGGTGCCGAGCCTGTCCAAGGCTACGTCGTTGATCATGGAGCCATTCACTACAGATGAGCTGGCCGACTTCGACAACCTGTGGGAGGCGGTGTCCTTCAGTTACCCGAAGTTGGGCGGCATCAAGAACGTCACCGTCCGGCGCGTGATCACCTGCGCGCTCATCTCCCGGAACGTGGGAAACGTCTACGGGGCGCTCACAAAGGCCGGCATGGTGACAAAGTCGGTTGCGGGGGACAACGCCAACGCGGCGGTTCTGGCCATGTGCATCCAGGCTGCGGTGACCGGCCAGCAGGCTGTGGGCGTGGCCCGCGACGCGGCCTCGGCTAATCGCTGCTCCACCGCGGTGGTTTCGTTCCCGGTCCAGATCTCACGTTCTGGCTCCCTCTACACCATCTCGGCCAACACCACCGTGTCCAGGGCTGCCCGAGCTGCGCTGGCGGTCTCCTGCCAGGCGAAGGGCAAGGGGCTGGTCATCAAGCTGCGGACCCTCAAGCGCGGGCGCAAGCTGCGGTCAGTCGTCGGCCCACAATTCAGCGTCGGCTACTCCAACCAGAGTAAGCACTCGGTGGGAGCCCACGTGACCTTCCGGTTCAGCTAACCGCGCGGGCGCCCAGGGCGCAGGCACCGAACGGCGACTGACGCTTAGGCGGCAGCCACTTGGCGTACTCGACGCTGCGCGCTACCCCCTGTTCGACTCTGGGCGGATGCGAGCACCCCGTGGCAGCGCGCCACGCACCTGCTCTCGACGTCGGACGAATACCTGTCCCAGCGCTCTCCCTGCCATCCCGCGGCACACGACGCGAGAAATCCACCCTGCCCCGTTGGCAACGAACCGCGAAGCGTTGCCGCTACCAACACGACTACCGCAACCATGGCAACGCAAGTCTCTCAAGCAGCGAGCCCGAGCGACCTGCTCCTCGGCTCTATGAACGAGGGCTCGTTGTCAAGGCTTGAGCTTGCCGGTGATCCCGAGCCGTAACACAGCGAGATGCTCTCGAATCCACTTGACAGGTCATGGCAAGCGAGTAAACTGAACTGAGTTCAGATCAAATAGTAGCAGGAGGGACCGTGGACAAGCACTTCTACACGTACCCAACGGTCATCGAGATCCGCCCAGAGCACGACCCGCGCATTGCGGGCCTCGGGGTCAGTCAACGGCCCGAGTCACGGGTCATGGATCGAGCGGATCTGGCTGCAGCCCGGCCGGCGCGGCCGGAGCCCCGTTCGTCCGAACGAGCCGAGCGCTAACACGGAAGGGCAAACGAATGTCCCTCTCGGCCAGACGCGTTCAACCCGGTGCCGAACGGCTCGTGGAGCTCACCGAAGAGCTATTGGACGCTCACTGCGACACGGTCTGCTTGGCGGAGAGTCTCCCAGCGGCCACGGCCTGGATCGCTCATATCGAGTACCTCAAGGACCTTCAGCGGGCGGGACAGCGAACGCTCGCTGAACTCAGGAGCTACAGCTAGCTCGCCTTCGTCGTCCGGTCGGCCAGCTCCGGTGGCAGTGAAAGCACCGCAAGCTGGCGGCGGATGAAGAAGTCCGCGACCTCGTCGAGTCCGAGCGTGCCGCGCGGGCGGTACCAGTGCCAGATGCTGTTGTAAAGGCCGAGCACCGCGCGCGTCAGCAGGCGGGCGTCGGCCTGGGGGACGTGACCCTGCTCCATCCCGCGCACGAGGAAAGTCGCCCACGCGAACTCGAGGTCGCGCGTTCGCGCGCGCGCCAGCTCGCGGGCTTCCTCCTCGCGGCGGGACTGGCGCGGAATGCCGATCAGTCCCTGCTCGGCTACGAGCACGCGGTTGCGCAGGACTTCCTGTTCGCTCAGGTCATACGCGGCCCGCAAGCACCTCCACCAGCGCATCGAGGAAGTCGTCGTGCTCGCCGGTGATTCGCTCGAAATCGGCGAGGAACGAGTCGAGCGCATCGGCCATGATCACGTACAGGCAATGCAGCTTCGACTCGAAGTAGTGGTACAGCGCGGTTGAGCCGATCCCCACCGCCGCCGCCACGTCCGCCCACTTCGTGTCCTCGTAACCGTGCTCGCCGAAGTACGCCGTCGCGGCGGTCAGGATCGCTCTCGCTTGCTGCGCGACGATGGCCGTCGCTGATCGACTGCTGCTCCTGCCCGCGTTGCCTGGCGTGGCGCCGGCACAATCGCCTCCTGCTTGCATCGGGTACCGGCGCCGATGATACGCGGAACTGAGGTCGACTCGATTTCGAGCCCTCAGTCTCGAATCAGCGAGATCGCCTCCTCGGGGCAGGTGCCTTCCGCCTCCTCGGCGAGCTCCCGCTGGTCGTCGGGGACCTCGATCGTCTGGTCCCGGATCGTCACGTAGCCCTCATCGTCGGAGCTGAGCAGGTCGGGCAGGAGCCGGTAGCAGCGGCCATGGCCCATGCACTGCTCTCCGTCGACCGACAGCTTCATGAGCTCACATCCCATTCGAGCGGGAGGTCGATGAGCGTCATCATCGAGCCGCCTCCGCGCTCCAGCAGCTGCTGCGCAATCGCCGGCGATCCGGAAGTCGGGGATCACGCGCAGCCACTCCTCGACCGCGATCTGCATCTCTCGCCGCGCGAGGTGCTGGCCGAGGCAGCGGTGCGGCCCGCTCGCGAAGCCCATGTGGTTGTTGCGCTTGCGGTCGGGGATGAACTCGTCCGCCCGCTCGTAGGCGCGCGGGATCGCGGTTCGCCGCCGACACGAGGCCGTAGACCATGTCGCCGCGCTTCAGCTGGACGCCGTGGAACTCGAGGTCGCGGGTCACCTTGCGGCCGTCGCCGAAGATGATCGTGTAGTAGCGAAGGACCTCCTCGACCGCCGAGGGGATCAGCTGCGGATCGTCGATCAGTGCTTGCCGGTGCTCGGGGTGCGTCGCCAGGTGCCGGAACATGTAGCCGAGCTCGGCGCGCGTTGTGTCCAGCCCGGCGAGGACCAGCACGGTGAGCATGTCGAGGATCTCGGTATCGGTCAGCGGCCGATCGTCGAAACTGGCGTGCAGCAGATACGACGCCAGGTCGCCTTGCGCGGGGCTCAGCGTCGTCGCGGCGGTCAGCCAGCGCCTCGACCCAGTACTCGCGGATCCCTTCGAGCGCCTTCGCCATCGGCTCGAGCTTCTCGGTGTCGCCGCCGAAGCCGGCGAAGAAGTCCTCGACCCAGCGCACGAACATGTCGGCATCAGCGGTGTCGACGCCGATCACCGCCAGGAACGCCTCGGTCGGGAATCGAAGGGCGAAATCGTTGACGAAGTTGCAACTGCCGGCGCGCGCGGTCTTCTCGACCAGCTCTGGCACAGCTCACGCATCATCGGCTCGGCCTCGTCGATCGCGCGCGGGGAGAACCACGGGTTCAGAATCCGCCGGTACTTGATGTGGTCGGGCGCGATCGATCTGCGTCGGCACGAAGCGGTAGATCGGCTCGGGCTCCCACGGTGTGAACGACTCGCTCGAGAAGACCTCGGGTGTCTTGTAGATGTCGCGGACGGCGTCGTGGCGCGTGAAGATCCAGTAGCCCTGCGCAAATGTGTTGAAGTAGACGGGACTGCTCTCGCGCAGCTCGTCCGCCCACTGCCAATGGGATCCGACTTCTCGCGTGCGCGAGTAATCCTCGTGCATCACCGGGCAGCCGCGGAGGTCCCGCGCCTGGCTGGTTCTCGTGAGTCGCCTGGCTCCGTCACCACGGTGTCATCTATCGCCACTGCTCTCTCCTCGAGGTCCGGTCTCAACCGCTTCCGCGGTTGACCTGAAGTCGGTTTAGTTTAGACTGAAATTGGGCGCCTGTCTAGCCCGAAGTCGATCGCCTGCGTGCGCGCGACCAGGTACTTGCGCATCCGGCCTTCGGCGTCGAGCTCGGCGACCGCAAGAAACGTGCCGATCCGCTCTCCGCTGTCGTCGTAACGCGTCTCGCCGAGCGCGAACGCGATCTGACCATCCTCTCGCCGAATGGAGCACGTGGTGGGCCCAGTCGCCCATGTCGCCGCGTCGATGAACGCCCGCAGCTCGGCAGACTCCGCCCAGGATCTGAGTGCTCTTGCGGTCCGGCGCCGTGACGCCCACTGGATCGCGAACTCGACATCTTCGGAGACGAGCTCGAGCGACGAGTGCGGATCCGGTCCGTCAAGTGCTGCGAAATACCGCTCGAAGAAGGTCATCGCGTCGGCCGAGCCTCAGGCCGGCGTGGCGCGCGATCGAGGATCGCGTTGACGACGTCGCGCTTGACGACCTTCAGCGACGGCGTCCGGGGAAAGTCGTCGAACACCTCGACCGATTCGGGCCACAAGTACTTCGACAGGCCCTGAGACGCGAGGAAGTCCTGGAGCTCGGGCAGGCTCGGCGAATCGGCACCCGGCTCGACGACAACCGCCGCACAAGCCCGCTCACCCAACCGGTCGTCAGGGAGCGGAACCACGGCGACCTCGTGGATCGCCGGATGCTTGAGGATCGCCGCCTCGATCTCGGCCGGCACGAGCGTCACGCCTCCGCGCCGGATGATGTCCTTGCTGCGTCCTCCGTAGATGAGGTGGCCGTCGCTCGTCGAGGTAACCGAGGTCGCCGGTCTTGTACGCGCCCGATTCGGTCAGCGATTCCCGCGTCAGCGAGTCGTTGGCGAGAAAGCCGAGGAACCGGCTCGGGCCGTTGACGACGACCGCGCCGATCTCGCCGGGCGGACGCCGGGTTGCCGAGCGGATCGAGGATCTGGACCTCGGTCCCGCGGAAGGGGATGCCCTCGGTCTTGATCATCTTCTCCCATGGCTCGCAAGGCCATGCGTGACGTGCCCCGGGACCTCCGAGAGCCCGTAGTCGGCGATCGGCGGAAGGCCGAACACCTCGTACATCGAGATCCGACGCTCTTCGGAGAGGCCCGGGGCGACGAGCACCCGTAGGCTCGACCAATGGCGTTGCGGACTTCTGCTCCGGCGCGGATGATGTCGGCGCCATGGGTCGGCATGTAAAGGACGTAGGTGCAGCGATGCCTCTCCGATGAGCGCAAGCGCCTCCTCGGCGCTCCAGCGCGGGAGCAGGACGCCCGTCGCACCGGACAGCAGCGTCACCAAATACCCAAACACGAGGCTGCCGACGAAGCCGAACTCGCACACGACCAGGTTCGTGTCCTGCGCCGGTCAGCTCCCAACGTTCGAGGATCTGCTCGGTCGCGTACCGCAGCGTGTTGGAGGAGTGCATGATCCCCTTCGGCACAGATGTCGTTCCGGAGGAGTGCAGGAGCAGCGCGAGCTCGTCTGCGCCGACAGCGTCGCGGTCGGCGGACGAGTCGCTCGGGATCAAGCGCGACACGTCGTCAGGGCGAAGCGGCATCACCGTCGAGCTGGCCGTCGCAGTTCTTCGCACTTCTCGATCTCCGCCTCGCCCCCGAACGAGATCAGCGCCTTGGCGCCGGCCTGTGCCGCCAGCGCCGCGAGCTGCGCGCGAGCCGAACATGGGCGGCAGCGGGGCAGCGACGCGCCCCGAGGTGGAAGCACGCGAGCAGGGCGACTGCGGCCTCGATCGAGTTGCGGCCGAGCAGCAGGACGACGTCGCCACGATGGACCCCATTCGCTCGCCAGGCTCCCGAAGAGCGACGGCGGCACGCCGCAGCTCGTCGTAGCTGATGCTCCGCTCGTCGACATGGAAGCGCGGTCTTCGCCGGGTCGACGCTCGCGCTACGGACGAACTCACTCCACAGGTCGCCGTCGCGCCAGTAGCCCTCTGAGTAGTAGCGCTCGGCGTCGGGCTGGAAACCCAAAGTCGACATCCATCTCTCCTCGTCTCATTCTCATTTTCAACCAGCAGGCGCCGGGGCGCCACCCGTGCTGCCGGCGGCCCACTCGGCACGCACCAGCCAGGTGACCGCGTCGGCGCACCGGCGACCTCTCGGCCGCGGGGAAGATTATCACATGAATTGAAGTCAGTTCAAGTTCTCAGGCGGGCGATCCAAAGAAACAGGCCGGGCGATCGCGAAAAAAAGGCCGTGACGCCAGCCAGGGCGTCACGGCCTGTCGAGCGGGTCGCGCCCCGCGCTAGTCGACCAACGTGCGGGCGGCGCTGGTGTAGGACTTCGCCGCTTCGCGGGCGAAATCGGCCTGAGCGTCGGCGACGGTCGTGATCCATTCGACGTTCGTGGACCGCGCCGCCTTGACGTACGAGTCCGCGAGCGCGACGGCGGTCTTCTCGTATGAGTCGAGCAGCGACAGAGCTCGCCTTCTTGCCGTTCTCGACGGCCTTCTCGCTGAGCGCCGTGAACTTCTCGCTCGCGGTCTCGATGCTGTCGGTGATGGGGTTGGACTTGGTTTGCGTCGGCATGACGTTGGTACCTCCGTGGGGCGGAATGCGGGCGCTAGCAGTTCCCAGCTAACGTGCAAGCAGGCTAGCAGACAAATGAGTTCAGTTCAAGTAATCAGCGGGTTCCCACGGCACCGCGGCGGTTAGGCCCTACGGAGCTCGGCCTCGACTCGCGTGCCGCGCTCGCAGCTCGCGCTTGAGCACCTTTCCGGTCGGCGTTCGCGGCAGCTCGGCGCACGAACTCGATCAGGCGCGGCAGCTTGTAACCGGCGAGCCGCTCGCGCGAGAAAGCGATCAGCTCCTCGGCCTCCACCGATGAACCCGGGCGCCGGACGATCAGCGCCTTGACGGTCTCGCCCCAGCGCTCGTCCGGAACACCGATCACGGCCACCTCGAGTACACCCGGGTGCTGCGACAGCGCCTCCTCGACCTCGATCGGATAGACGTTCTCGCCGCCGGACACGATCATGTCCTTGATCCGGTCGGTGAGGAACAGGTAGCCATCCTCGTCACGTAGCCGCCGTCGCCGGTGCGCAGCCATCCGTCGCCGGTGAGCGCGGCGGCGGTCTCGTCGGGCCGGTTGAAGTACCCGCGGCGTGACGTTCGGCGCTCGCAGCCAGACCTCGCCGACCTCGACGCGGTGTCGAGCGAGACGCCGGTAGCCGGGTCGGCGATCCGCAGCTCGACCCACGGGTAGGGCCTGCCGACGGAGCGGAGCAGATGCTCGCGCGGTCCGTCGGGGTCGTGGTCGCCGGGATCGAGCTGGGTGATCGCGCCGGTCGTCTCGGTCAGCCCGTAGATGCCGAACAGCGAGCACCGGAACGTCCGCAGCGCGGCCTTCAGAACCGTCGTCGTGATCGGCGACGCGCCGTAGGCGATCGACCGCAGCGACGGAGAAATCCCGGCGCGGCAGCACCCGGGACAGTCACACAGCATCTGCAGCATCGTCGGCACGAACACCGCGTTCGTCACCCGTTCTCGCTCGAGCGTGTCGAGCACGACGGGCGGGTCGAAATCCCGGACGAGAATCGTCGTCGCCCCGTTCCAGAGGCCGACGAAGGCCCATCCGATGCCGCCGATATGGAACATCGGCAGGGGCGTCAGGCTGACCGAGCGGGAGTCGAACTGCCACAGCGCGGCGAGGTCTCGGCCGCGGCGGCGAGGTTGCGGTGAGTCGTCAGGACGCCCTTCGGCACGCCGGTCGTACCCGAGGTGTACATCTGCACGACGACGTCGCCGCGCGTCGCCGCGCTGCCCCGGGTCGATCGCGGGGTGGATGAGCAGCGCACCATCGCTCGTAGCCGCCGGCCCCGTCGTCTCCCACGACGATCAGCTCGGTGCGTTCGGCGCCCCGGCCGATGAGCTCCGCCCGCGAGCTCCGCGAACGTGTCGCCGGCGATCAGCACCCGCGCGCGGCTGTCCGCGAGCACGTTCGACAGCTCGGGTGCCGCCAGCCGCCAGTTCATCGGCACGATCACGGCCCCGATCTTGCTGGCGGCGAATAGCAGTTCGATCACCTCGGGAGCGGTGCGGTCGAGGTAGGCGATGCGTGTCGCCCGGTCCGACCCCCTGCTCGAGCAGCGCCTGCGCCAATCGGTTCGAGCGCTCGATCGAGCGCGGCGAAGGTGAGCCGCGGGCGCCCTGGACGATCGCGATCGCGTCGCGCCGTTCGGCGGCTCGGTCGCGGATCACGTCCGCCACCCGGAGGTCGTCACCCCGACGCATCGGACCGAAAGCTCTCGGCGATGAATGTGGCGATCGTCTCGTCGACGTCCGGTTGCTCGGTCGGGTACAGGTGTCCGGAGTGCTCCAGGATCTCGAGCCGAGCGTGCGGCATGCGACTCGGCGATCAAGCTCGGCGTTTGCGACCGGGATCAGCCGATCGTGCCGCCCGTGCACGATCATCGTGGGCACCCGGATGCGAGACAGGCGTCCGAGGCAGTTGTGCAGCCCCGCTGCGTAGAGCTGCGCGCGATACGCGTCGCCGGGAAACGGGTGCGCCAGCCGCTGGGCGACGTCCTCGGCGATCCGCGACGGCGTGTCGGCGCCGGCAGGCCGGCCCGTAGTTGTACGGCACCGAGGCCCACGCCGCTTCCTCCTGCGGCAGGTCGGGTCGCCGCCGGAAGAACGTCGAGCACCTCGCTCTCAGGTGCGACGGCCCGCGGCCCGCCGGGATGGGTGGCGCCGAGGACGAGCGACCGACGCGCCGGGGATGGCGCAGCGCGAGCTGCTGGGCCACCATCCCGCCGAGCGAGATGCCGTAGACGTGAGCGCGGATGCGATGCCCGCCGCGTCGAGCACCGACACGGCGTCGTCCGCCATCGCCTCGGTCGTGTACGCGTACGTGAGCGACTTCGAACGGCCGACGCCGCGGTTGTCGAACGTGATCATCTGAAAGCGCCTGGAGAGCACGGGAACCGTTCGCCACCACGCGCCGCCGCTCAGCCCCAGGCCCATGATCAGCAGCACGGGAGGGCCCTCTCCGTGGGCCTCCCAGTGCAGGTCGCCGGTCCACCCGGGATGTCGCCCCTTGCTCACAGGTCGAGAATCCAGCGTGCGGTGGAGAGCTGGATGGCCGTCGCATCGCGGGTGAGGCCCGCCCAGGCGGAGGCGAGCGCGCCGAACGGCTCGCACACGGTGCTGCGCGCGAGCAGCCATTCGAGCTCAGTCACGGCGCGGGTCGCTGCCTCGTAGGCGTCGAGGTTCGCGGCCGCGAGCGACTCTGCGCCGTCTGGTGCGCGGCACGCCGGGTCCAGGAAGATACGAAGACATAAACTGAATTCAGTTTAGCTTTATGGTCTGCCTGACGCGCCGGCAGCGCGATCGCCTCCACTAGGCGCGCCGGGCAGCCCAATCGCAGCCAACCCCGCGGCAGCGATCGCGGCCGGACCTTCCTCGGCGGTATGGGCGAGGATCATCAGGTCCAGCAGCTCGCCGCGGCGATCACGGACCTGTCCCGTCAGCAGCGCTTCGGGATCGAACCCCAGAGCGCGCGGAACATCTCGATCGTGAACTCCTGGTTGGCGAGCACCTCGACGACCAGCTTCGACAGTCCGCCCCGAAACGCTTCGAGCGATCGCGTGCCGGGCCAGAGCGCCGTGCCGACGCCCTCGCCGCGATGCGCCGGGTCGACGATCAGCCGGATCTCGCCGACGTGGCTGGACCAGCCATGCAGCGGCACGACCGCGACGTAGCCGACCACGCCGCCGTCCGCAACGGCGAGCCACCTCCCGGCGCCGTCATGACGCCACGCGGCGAGCAACGGCCGGGTCGTCGACCGGCTCCTTGAAGAACGTCCTGTCGCCTTCCGGGATCCGTCGGAGGAACTCCTCCAGCGCAGGCTCGGTCGCGGCGCCTCGAGCGGTCGAATGTCCATCTCAGCGTCTCCTTGGTTCGGGTCAGTGCATCGCTGTGTGCGGCGATCCAGGCGGCAAGCGCCGGCAGCGTGTGCCTGAAAGCCTCCCGCCCGGTCCCGAACGTGACGTGACCCCCGCGCAGCCGCAGTTCGTGGCGGCGCCCGGGACTGCCCACCAGCTTCGTGAAGGGTTCCGCCGCCGCCAGCGGGATCACGCTGTCGCGCTCCGCCATCGCGATCAGGACGTTCGCGCGGGTGTTCGCGAACTCGACCGTGCGACCACCCACCCGGAGCGAACCCGTCGTCAGCGCGTTTGCGCGGATGAGCTTGCTCGACCACCTCACGAAACGCGGCGCCCGGGAAACGGGACGTGGTCGCGCGACCACTGCGCCATCGCCTGGTAGCCCTCGACGAACTCGTCGTTCCAGAGGTTCTCCAACAGCGTCGCGTACTGCGCCACCGGTGTCGTCGGGGCGATCATGAAGAAGCCGCTGTAGAGGAGATCGGCGGGGACGTTCCCGGTCTCGTCGATCAGCTCCTCGGGATCCAGTCGGCCCTCCCTCAGCGCCGCCACCATCGGGCCCATCTTGTTGAAGTCGGCGGGGGTCGCCATCAGGATCAGGTTTCGAGCCGCCGCGTCGTCGCGACCGCACGCGTATAACATCGCGATCACCCCGCCGAGGCAGTAGCCAGCCACCGTGACCTCGGCACAGCCGGTCTCGCTCCGCACCGCGGCAACCGCGCGTGGCACGTACTCGTCGACGTACGACGAGAAGTCGTTGTTGGCGTCCAGCTCGTCCGGAACCCCCCAGTCGAGCATGAACACGTCGAAGCCCGCGTTGACGAGGTATTCGACGGCGCTGTTGCCCGGCCGCAGGTCGAGGATGTAGCTACGGCTGACGAGGCTGTGGACGATCAGCACCGGCGGGCTGTAGCGAACGGGCCGCCGCGATAGCGCCACAGCTGAGCCTTGTCTCGCTGCCAGACGATCTCCTTGGGCGTGGCGCCGACCTTCGGCTTCGAGCTTCCGCGCACGTAGCGAACGCCATTGCGTGCGCGCAGCATCGAGCGCTCGAGGTCCCGGTTGACCCGCGTGATCAGGTCCGAAGGACTGAGGCTCGGGGCCATCGTGGGACTACCCCAGGTAAAGCTCGGGGCGGTCGGCGTGATCGGCCCCCGCTCCATCGAGCTCCTTGCTGAGCGCAGCAAGCCGGCGCTCGACTCGGCCGAGCTGCTCGCGGACACGCCGGATGTCGCTTCCCGCCGGCAGGTTGAGCAGGTGCAGCATTCGCCGCGAGACCCCTTCCAAGGTGAGGCTGGTGCGTGCCCTGGCGCGCACGATCTCCGTGATCAGGTCGAAGTACGTGTCGCTGTGCAGTGCGGATTCGAGCGGCTCGCCAATCGCACGCTCGAGCCGGTGCACGGCGCGCAGCCACAGGGGCCCGCCGGAGCGGGGCGCGAGGTTCGGTCATGGCCGAGCGCCACCCCCTCCGGGCATGCTCCACTGCGCGCCGCCGTCGACCGTCAGGATCGTGCCAGTCGTGAATGAGGAGGCGTCGCGTCGCGAGGTACAGGGCCGCACCGACGATCTCACGAGCCTCGCCGGCGCGTCGCAGCGGAAAGGTCTCAGTGCGCTCGGCGAGCACGGTCCATGTCCCAGTTCCTGGCGATGCTCGTCAGAAACGGGCCGGGCATGATCGCGTTGACGCGAACCTTCGGCCCGAACGCGTCCGCCAGGCCGACGGTCATCGCGTTGACGCCGGCCTTGGCAGCCGCGTACGGGACGATGTCGCTGGTCGGGCGGACCGATCCCGTGCTGCTGACGTTGATGATCGCGCCGCCATCGGCGGCCGCCATCCGCTCGCCAACCAGCGCGCAGAGGCGGAAGGGCCCCTTGAGGTTGACGTCGATCACCTTGTCCCACAGCTCTTCGGAGACCGAGCTGAGCCGTTCGTACAGGGGCGAGATGCCGGCGTTGTTGACGAGCACGTCGATCCGACCGAAGTCGCGGTAGACCCGCGTCGACCAGGCGCTCGAGCTCGTGCCAGCGACCGACGTGACAGGCGCAGCCGGTGGCGCGAGCACCTCGTGCGCGGATCGCGGCTGCCAGTCGCTCACACGCGTCGAGAGTGCGACTGACGACGATCACATCTGCGCCGACGCTCGCGTAGGCGGAGGCGATGGCCAGGCCGAGGCCTCGCGTGGCACCGGTCACGAGCGCGACCCGACCGGAGAGGTCGAACATCTGACGCGGGTCATCCCCGGCCCCGAGTGGGAACGGGCTGATGTCAGCCGGCGTGGACAACTCGCTTGGCTCCAGGGCCGTCGACGTCGATCCGCGCCAGCGAATATCGCCAACCGCCGTCCGCATCCGAGTGCTCGTCGGCGACGCCGGCGGCCACCAGGAGATCGAGGTGCCCGATCGTCTCCCAGACGACCAGCAGTGGCTGCTCGCGCACGGTCTGCGCCCGCCAGAGGTGTCCGGCGATCGTGAACGCGTCCGCGGGGGCTCGCTCGAGGATGCGGATGATCCGGGCGCACCGCCGACGGTGCTGGTTCAAGCTCGCGGCGAACCCGCTCCGGCACTCCGTAGAGAACCGGGCCATGACCGGGAAGCAGCCGCTCGAGGGGCATCCCCGCGGTGCGCTTGATCCCGTCGAGGTACTCGATTCGCGAGCGGGACCGAGTCGCGTCGGCCGCGAGGTGGATCTCGGTGTTGGGCGAGATCCTCGCCAACAGGTGGTCGCCGACGAAGGCCAGCCTGGCCGCCCTGTCGACGAACAGCGTGTCGGTCGCGCTGTGTCCGGGGCGAGACACCACGTGCAGGTCGCGGCCGCCGGCGCGGAGGCGATCGCCATCCCGCAGGCGGAGATCGGCATCGAAGCGCTCGGCCGTCGCCGCGATGTAATCCCACAGGGCGTCTGCCCGCCAGAACAGCTCGTCGGGCACGCCGTGCGCGGCCATCAGCTCACGAGCGAACCGCCGGTCCAGCGACACGCGGTCGAGATACCGGCTGCCGTAGTCGGCGGCCTGCGTAAGAACCGCGATCCGCGCTCCTGAGCGACGCTTGATCGTCGCGGCAAGGCCGACGTGGTCGTGGTGGTGGTGCGTCCCGATCACGAGCTCGATGTCCTCGACTCGCAGTCCGCGGCTTCGCAGGCCCGCCTCGAGCGCATCCAGCGCCTGATCGCTGCGAGGGCCGGTGTCGATCAGGGTGAGGGGGTCTCCGCGCAGCAGCCACGCGTTGACCGACCCGACGTGCGGCAGCGGGAGGTGGATTGCGTCTACTTGTCCCATATCATTATCAAGAACCGAATCCACTTCAGTATTGCATGCCTGTCCAGCGCGCACAAATCACAGGTCCGAGCGCGGATTATCACAAAGTCCCGCCAAACATAGGGAACCTGGCGCTCGAGCGCTCCACCAAAAGGGACTTGCGCTTGGCTCGAACTGCGCTATGATTTGAATTCAGTTTGATATCTTGCAACACGAAAGGGATGAGGCATGAGCGTTCAGCTGCAAGCGGATCCGGTGGGGGTGGAGCCCGAATTTGTGCAGTACGAGGTGGTCGACGAGGTCGCGACGATCTGGTTCAACCGGCCCCGAGGTGAAGAACTGCGTGAACTGGGGGCTCCTGACCCAGTTCGGCGCGGCGCTCGAGCGCGCCGAGCGCGATCCGGACGTGCGCGTGGTGCTGGTCCGCGGACGCGGCCACACGTTCTGCGCCGGCGCGGACCTGAACATGCTCGACGCGGAGTTCCTCGGCACCACGAACAACTCCGTCGAGATCGCGCAGGTCTCGGCGCGGACGTACGATCGGGCGTTCAACCTCGCAGAAGCCGACGGTCGCGGTCGTCGAGGGATACGCGGTCGCCGGCGGGTTCGAGCTGATGATCTCGTGCGACTTCGCGGTCGTCGCCGACGACGCGAAGATCGGCGACTTCCACATCCGCCGCGCGCTGTTCGGCGGCGCCGGGCCGATCTACCGGCTGCCTCGCTACATCGGGCTGCGCCGCACGAAGGAGCTGCTGCATGACCGGCAAGCTGCTGTCGGGGACCAAGTGTGCGGAGTGGGGGCTGGCGAACGTGTCCGGCGCCGAGCCGAGGAGCTCGACGACGCGGTCGCCGAGTTCATCGCCCCGATGAAGGACAAGAGCGCGTTCACGATGCGGATCACGAAGCTGGCGGCCAATCGCGGACTCGACGGCGACACCGAGACGCTGATCGCGCTCGAGAGCATGACCTGCAACGTCGCGCACCAGTCCAACGACGCACGCGAGGGCGTGCAGGCGTTCCTCCAGAAGCGCGAGCCGGTCTGGACGCACAGCTGAGCAGGTCGGCCGATCATGGACTTCTCCCTTGATCAGACGACGGTCGAGCTGCGAGAGCGGCTGCTCGCGTTCATGGACGAGTTCGTCTATCCGGCCGAGCAGCCGTTCCGCGAACAGGTGCGAGCCGCCGAGAACCAGTGGGACACCCCACCGATCATCGAGGAGCTCAAGGCGGAGGCACGCGCGCGCGGGCTGTGGAACCTGTTCCTGCCGGTCGCGCACGAGTACGGCGCCGGGCTGACCAACGCGCAGTACGCGCCGCTTGCCGAGATCACCGGGCGCAGCCCATGGATCGCTCCGGAGGCGCTCAACTGCTCGGCGCCGGACACTGGCAACATGGAGCTGCTGTCGCTGTTCGGGACCGAGCAGCAGCGGCGGGAGTGGCTCGAGCCGCTGCTCGCCGGTGAGATCCGCTCCGCGTTCTCGATGACCGAGCCGGAGGTCGCGTCCTCGGACGCGACCAATATCGCCACGCGGATCGAGCGCGACGGCGACCACTACGTGATCAACGGCCGCAAGTGGTGGACGTCCGGCGCGATGTCACCCCGCTGCAAGCTGCTGATCGTGATGGGCGTCACCGACCCGGACGCCGAGCGGCACCGCCGCCAGAGCATGATCCTCGTTCCGAAGGACACGCCGGGCGTCGACGTGCTGCGGTCGACCAGCCTGTTCGGGTACGACGATGGTCCCCACGGGGGTCACGCCGAGGTCGTCTACGACGATGTCCGCGTGCCGGCGAGCAGCCTCCTCGGCGACGAGGGCGACGGCTTCCGGCTCGCCCAGGAGCGCCTCGGCCCGGGGCGCATCCACCACGCCATGCGCGCGATCGGCATGGCCGAGCGGGCGCTCGAGATGATGTGCCGGCGCGTCGCGTCGCGCTCGACCTTCGGCCGGCCGATCATCGAGCACGGGGTCGTCCAGCACTGGATCTCCGAGGCGCGCGTGCGGATCGAGCAGGTACGCCTGCTGGTGCTGAAGACCGCGTGGCTGATGGACACGGTCGGCAACCGCGGCGCCCGGATCGAGATCTCGGCGATCAAGGTCGCCGCCCCGGAGGTCGCGACCTGGGTGATCGATCGCGCGATCCAGGCGCACGGCGGCGCCGGCGTCTCCCAGGACTTCCTGCTCGCCGAGCTGTACGCGGTGGCACGGATCCTGCAGATCGCCGATGGCCCCGATGAGGTTCATCACATGGCGATCGCTCGCCGCGAGAGCAAGCGCTACCGGCAGCCCTTGCCGGTCTGAGAGGAGGTATCCGAGATGAAGCGAATCAGCCAACCCGCCGTCCGGGACTCCGGGACCAAGTGCGCGGTGTGTCGGACGTACTCGCGCCCGATCTACGTGCCGTGGGAGCAGCATGCCGTCGGCTGCGCTGTGCGCACCGCGGCGCTGCGGAGCCGTGAGCCCGAGCTCCGTCAGGCGCTTCGTGCGGTCTCCGTCATCGTCGCTTAGCAGACCGCATGACCTCGACCGGCGGCCTCGATGGACGCGTTGTCCTCGTCACCGGCGGGAGCTCAGGCCTCGGTGAGCAGCTGGCGCGGTCGCTGATCGCGCACGGCGCACAACCCGTGCTCGCGGCCCGGCGGGCCGAGCGCCTGCGCGCGCTCGAAGTAGAGCTCGACGGCGCGCTCGACGCGGTGCCTTGCGACGTGACCGACGACGCCGATCGGCAGCGCCTGATCGACACGGTGGTGACTCGGCACGGGCGGATCGACGGGCTCGTCAACAACGCCGGGATGGGTGCCGCTGGTCCGGCCCTGCGAACCAGCGTCGACACGTTCTCCCGCGTCATTGACCTCAACCTCGTCGCGCCCTACGCGCTCTCCTGCCTCGCCGCTTCGCACATGCGGCAGGGGGGAGGGCGCTCGATCGTGAACGTCGCGTCGGTCATGGGTCTGCGTTCGGTCGCGCAGATCGCCGACGCCGCATACGTCGCCTCGAAGGCGGGCCTGGTCGGCCTGACTCGGGAGCTCGCCTCCCAATGGGGACGCTACGGGATCCGTGTCAACGCCGTCGCTCCCGGTTTCTTCGCCTCGGAGATGACGGCGGGGCTCGGTGACGACGCCGACAGCTTCCCCGCGTGGCTGACAGAGCAGATCCCGCTCGGCCGCGGAGGGCGCCCCGGCGAACTCGACCAGTCGATCCTGTACCTGCTGGGCGAGGGAAGCAGCTTCGTGACAGGCCAGGTGCTGACCGTCGACGGCGGGATGGCGACGCGCTAAGCGGCTGCCGAAGCGGAGGCGCGCTCGATGCCGGCCGCATCGCCGATCAGGTCCGACAGACGTTCGGCCGCCGTGATCGTCGGGAGGTTGGTGTTGGCGCGCGGCACCTCCGGGAACACCGACGCGTCGGCGACATACAGCGACTCGATGCCGAGGACCCGGCCCCGAGGGTCGACGACCGCTCGCGGATCCTCGGGAGCGCCCATCCGGCAGGTCGCGCACACGTGCCCCGTGTCGCCGACCGTCTCCATCAGCCACGCGTCGATCGCGCTGTCGTCGGACAGCTCGTCGATGCTGCGCCCCGTCATGTCGATCGCGATGTGCTCGAAGGCCGCGTCGAACGCGCCGCTGCGAACGAACTGAAGCGCGCGCTTGATGCCATCGCGCATGCGGACGAGATCGCGCTGATCGTGGAGGAGGTCCTGCTGGATCAGCGGGTGGACGTCCGGATCCGGCGACGCGAGCGTCAACCAACCGTGTCCGTCCTGCTGGTTGACCCAGATGCAGAGCAGGCCCGGCCCGCCGGCGGCCTGACCACCGCCTGCGCCGCCCCAGGTTCCGGGCGTCGCTCGGTCGGCCTCCGTGTGCGCGATCGCGTCGGCCGATGAGGCCAGCGTCTGGTTGACGGACACGATCATCATGTCGTTCTCCGTCGCTCCCGCCAAACCGGAGGAGTAGCGCAGGCAGCAGTTCGTCTGGCGAGCGTCCAGCTTCGGCGTCGCCTCGGGACGGTGGAAGAGCCAGAGCAGCGCGAGCGGATGCTCCTGCATGCCCATCCCGACCGGCAGCCGAGCGACGGACCCGTTCGGGCCGATTCCCGAGCGCAGGAGGATCGCGGGGGAGTGGATCGCCCCGGCACTCAACACGACGTCGCTCGCTCGAACGTCGACCCACTCGCCGCCGACGCGGGCCCTGACCCCGACCGCACGTCCGCCCTCGATCAGCACCTTGTCGACGGTCGCCTCCCCGATCAGACGAAGGTTTTCTCGCTCACGCGCCGGCTCGAGGTAGCCATCGTTGGTGGTGACGCGGCCGCCGTCACCGGCGCTCATGCCGTATCGCGAGAGTCCGGTGCCCGCCGGCGCGTTGTGGTCCTCGCACCATCCGTGGCCGAGCTGTTCGGCGGCCGCGGCAAGAGCGTTGTCAGCCGGTCCCCAGCGCTCTCGAGCGAGCCGCAGCACCGGGATCGGGCCCTGGGCACCGTGGTACGGCTGATCGCCGAAGTCGAGGTCGCTCTCCATCCGTCGGCGGTAGGGAAGGACGTCTTCGAACGACCACCCCGGGCAACCGAACGATGCCCAGCGGTCGTAGTCGTCGGCCATCGCATGGATCGCGATCATCCCGTTGACGACCGAGGATCCTCCCAGTCCCCTGCCACGGACGTGCGGCCTCGGCTCCTGCGAGCGGGTCCGGCGCGACTGCAGACCGAGCCATTGATACTCGGGGATCGTCTCGTCGAGCGCGCGCCACCCGTTCATGCTGCGGACCTGGATCGGGGCGTCCGCCGAGCGCCAATCACGTCCAGCCTCGAGCAGCACAACCTCCGTACCGGGATTCTCGCTGAGCCGCGCCGCGATCACGCAGCCCGCGCTGCCGCCGCCGACGACCACGAGGCCTGTCTCGATCGATGCCGTCATGTATCCCTCGCTGTCGTTCTAAGACACCCTCAGCACGTGCCGGCCCGCGCGGACGAGCGGCTCGACGAGGCCCTGGGCCTCGTCGAATCCCGACCCGAGCATCGCGCCGCCCGCGGCCCGGGCGGCGATCCCCTGGCACACGACCGCGAGCTTGAAGTAGGCGAACGCGCGATACCAGCCGAGGTCGGCCACGTCGAAGCCGGTGAGCCCGGCGTAGGTCTCGACGATCTGCTCGCGGGTCGGGAACCCGCGCGGCCGCCGTGACCGGCGGCACGATCCGCGCGGCGCCGAGCACCTCGTCGTCGTCCGCTTCGCTCCAGTAGGCAAGCAGGGCCCCGAGGTCGGCGAACGGATCGCCGAGCGTGCTCATCTCCCAGTCGAGCACCGCCACGATCTCGCCCGGCCGGGTCGGGTGGAGGATCGTGTTGTCAAGCCGGTAGTCGCCGTGGACGATCGTCGACTCGCGCTGGGCGGGCAGCGTGCGGGCCAGCTCGTCGCGGAGCGCGTCGAGCGCGGGCAGATCGGCGACCTTCGAGCGCTGCCACTGCTCTGACCAGCGTCGCAGCTGCCGCTCCATGAATCCCGCCGGGCGGCCGAAGTCGGCGAGGCCGACGCTCTGCAGGAGCGACGGCATGCAGGCCGCGCGAGCGTCTCGATCAGCGCGCGGCCGATCGCCTCGCGCTGCTCGACCGTGTCGGCGTAGCCCGGCGGGAAGCCGGTTGCGGCAGATGTGGCCGAGCACGCGCTCCATCACGTAGAAGTCCGCTCCGAGCACGCCGTCGGCGTCGCCCGAGGTGCAGCATCCGCGGAACCGGCACCGCCGTCTGCTCGAGCGCCGCCTGGACGCGGTACTCCCGGACCATGTCGTGCGCGGTCGGCAGCACGTGTCCCAGCGGCGGCCTGCGCAGCACGACCTCGCCGGCATCCGACGCGACGCGGTAGGTGAGGTTGGATTTTCCCCCCGAGATCAGCGCGACCTGACACTCCCGCCAGCGCGGGTCGTGCAGGACCTCCGCCAGGTGCGGCCCGACGATCTCGGGCTCGGCTCCGGTCGCGATCGGCTCGAGGCGCTGCGCGGTCGGGTCGGTGAACGACGTGGTCATCGCGGCCCGAGGCCTCCGCCGATGCCGGTCAGGGTGCGCCCGGCCGGCTGACGAGCGAGCGTTCCCGGCCGAGCGCGCCGTTCGTGATGTGCGGCGTCGCCGAACTGCTGCTCGCGGACGATGATCCGGCGTAGGAAGCGGTGCGCCGGGTGCTCGTCGGTGAACGCGATCCCGCCGAACACCTGCATGGCGCCGTGCGCGACCTCGCGCGCGCCGCGTGAGACGTATGCCTTGGCGATCGACGCGGTCTGGGCGGCTTCGTCGGATGCCTTCGTCGAACGCCGCGGCCGCGTACAGCACCGTCGACCATCCGCTCGCCGATCGGACGTACATGTCGGCGAGGAGGTGCCGCAGCGACTGGAAGCTCCCGATGCGTGCGGCCGAACTGCCGGCGCTCGCCCGCGTAGCGGCACGCCTCGCTCGAGGATCCGGGCGGCGGCGCCGATCGCCTCGGCGGCGGCGAGCAGCGAGCCCGCGGTCGTCAGCCGGCTCGAGCGTCTCCCGCGCCGGCGCTCCGGTGAGCACGGCGATCAGCGGCGACCGCGGACGCGTCGAAACGCGCGCCGCCATCGGCAGCGTCACGTCGAAGGACTCGCGTGGCTCCACCGCGACGCCGTCAGCCGGTGACAGCAACCAGCGCGAGCGCGGGCTCGCCGTCGATGCGCCGCGACGACCGCGAGCTGGTCGGCGAGCTCCGGCTGCTCGACCGCGACCTTCTCGCCGGCGAGCGTGAACGCCATCGCCGTCACGCCCGCAGGGTGGTGGCCGGCTCGCTCGATCGACCAGCCGGACCCAGGCTCGAGCAGCGCGACGGCGATCGCCGGTCCCGTCTCGTCAGAGGCCGGCGTCGCGGCCCGACCGCCGAGCGCGAGCCTGCACCGCCGCGCTGCCGATGAATGGCACCGCGGCCAGATGGGAGCCGAGCGAGCGTGCGATCAGACACGCTTCGACCGCGCCGATCCCGTCTTCGCCTCCGATCGACGAGCGCGCCGAACGTCGACGAGCTGCTCCCAGACTCGGCGCCGGCGCTCGATCGCTCGCGCCGGCGACGGCCTGCGGCGGCAGCCACTCGCGGTCGAGCAGCGTGTCGACCGACTCGCTGAGCCAGCGCTGTTCGTCGGTCAGCTCGAGGTCCATGGCTACTCCTGCGGAAGCGCGAGCACGCGGTCGGCGATGATGTTGCGCTGGATCTGGCGGGTGCCGCCGTAGACCGAGGCCGCGCGCGAGTACAGATAAGTCTCCTGCCAGAACTCGTCCTCGTCAGCGGTGGCCGGGTCGGCTCTGCTCGAGGCGTCGGCCCGAGCAGCTCGACCGCGGTCGCGGCGAGCCGCTGCTCGGCCTCGGCCATCAGCAGCTTCACGCTCGAGCTGTCCGGGCCGACCGCACCGCCGCTCAGGAACTCGCCGACCGTCCGGTAGGCGTGGTGGCGGAGCACCTCGATCCCGATCAGCGCGCGCGCCAGCGCGACCTGGGCGTGGGGATCGTCGAGCAGGGCCGAACGGCCCGTCGAGCTCGCGCTCGGCCGCGGTCCGAACCAGCGCGGTCGAGCCACGTGCGCAGCTTGACCTGGCGGGGGAGCGCCGCGGTGCCGCGCTCGTGGCCGAGCGTGTACATCGCGATCTTCCAGCCGTCGCCGCGCTCGCTCGAGCAGGTTTCGCTTGGGGACGACCACCTCGTCGAGGAACAGCTCGCAGAACTCGGCGTGGCCGGTGATCTGCGTCATCGGCCGGACCTCGACGCCCGGGGAGTCCATGTCGACGATCAGCATCGAGATGCCCTCGTGAGGTGGCGTGTTCTCCGATGCAGTCCTCGGTGCGCGCCAGCACCCCGCACCAGCGGGCGAACTGGCCCCACGACACCCACGTCTTCTGGCCGCTGAGGACGAACTGATCGTCGTGCTCGACCGCCCGGGTTCGCAGGGACGCGAGGTCCGATCCCGCCTCGGGCTCGGAGAAGCCCTGGCACCAGATCTCCTCGGCGGACAGGATCGGGGGGATGTACCGCCGCCGCTGCTCGTCGTTGCCGAACCGCAGCAGCGACGGGCCGAGCACGTCGAGCCCGACCACGTTGACGAACTCCGGCGCCCCGGCGGCCGCCAGCTCCTGGTCGACGATGATCTGCTCGACCGCGGGCCGGCCGCCGCCGCCGAACTCCCGCGGCCACGCCCGTCCGACGTACCCGGCGTCGTTAGCAGGCGCTCTGCCAGCCGCGGAGCTGCGCAATTCGCTCGTCGAGCGCGTGCGGGAGGTGGTCGGCAACGCGGTCTGCAAGGAATGCCCTGACCTCCTCCTGGACCTGGCGCTCGTCCGCTGTGACCGCGAGTCGCATCGCGCGGCCAAGTCTAGCAACTAAACTGACGTCACTTCAAGTACGTGGAGATGCCCGATCACACCGCGGTCAGCAGCCCGCCGTTCGGGCTCAGCGTGGCGCCGACGAAGTAGCCCGCGTCCTCGGAGG
This sequence comes from uncultured Solirubrobacterales bacterium, assembly GCA_963826395.1. Classification (GTDB taxonomy): domain Bacteria; phylum Actinomycetota; class Thermoleophilia; order Solirubrobacterales; family Solirubrobacteraceae; genus Palsa-465. Next base: position 46,130 of record CAWGWP010000006.1, read on the forward strand.
CGAGGAACGCCACCGCCGCGGCGATCTCCTCCGGACTGCCGAGGCGGCCCGCCGGCGTGCGCGCGAGCTCCGCCTGCCGGCGGGCGCCGAGCGAGTCCTTCAGGCGGCTCGTGTCGATGAAGCCTGGGGCGACGGCGTTGACCCGGATGCCCTGCACGATCAGCTCTTTCGCGACGGATCTCGTGAACCCGAGGATCCCCGCCTTGGCGGCCGAGTAGTGGGGATGGCCGGTGCAGCCCTCGATCCCGCAGATCGACGCCATGTTCACGATGCAGCCGCTGCCGCGCGATGCCATCACCCGGGCCGCGGCCCGGGTGCAGTAGAACGTGCCGTCGAGGTGGACCGAGAGGAGGAAGCGCCACTCCTCGTCGGTCAGCCGGACGAGGGCGTCGAGCGGCGTGCTCGATGTGCCGGTCTCGGCGATCTCCTGGCGCTGGCGTTCGAGTGGTGCGGAGATCCGTCTGACGTGCTCAAGCGCCACCGCCCCGGCGTTGTTAACGAGGATCTCGAGCGGGCCGAGCTGCTGCTCGAGCTGCGCGACCGCGGCGTCGACGCGGGCGCTGTCGGACACGTCCACTTCCACCGCGATTCCGGCTCCGAGGGCATCGACCGTCCGCTGCGCCGTCGCGAGTGAGATGTCGAGGACCGCGACCGCCGCGCCGTCGGCCGCCAGGCGCCGGCAGATCGCTTCACCGATGCCCGCGCCGCCCCCCGTGACGGCGGCGACCTTCCCTTCGAAGCTCCGCTGATCCATTACCGCACTGCTCCATCACCCGAGTGTTTATTGAACTGATATCATGTCAATTCACGCAGATCCCCGCAACCCGAGGCGCGACAGCCCGCGATGCCGCTGACCAGCCGCCAGATTCAGCTCGATCGATACCCACGTGGCGCGGTCATGCCGACCCACTTCCGCCTCGTCGAGGCGCCGGTCGGCGAGCCGGCCGACGGAGAGGTGCTGGTGCGCAATACCTGGACCTCGGTGGATCCCGGCCTCAGGCTGCGGCTCCGGGAGGCGGAGCCGAACGGCTACTTCGCCGCATTCGCGCTCGGTTGCGCGATGGATGGGATCATGACCGTGGGGGAGGTCGTGGAGTCGCGCGCCGCCGGGTTCGCGGCCGGTGACACCGTCTGGCACGCGCTCGGGTGGCGCGACTACGCGGTTGTGAAGGCGGCGGCTCCCGCCCTGGCTGGTCTCGGCACGCTCACGCGGCTCGACCCCGATCTGGCTCCGCCGCAAAGCTATCTCGGCCCTCTCGGCGGCGCCGGGCTGACCGCCTACGCGGGGTTGCTCGAGGCGGCGTCGCTGCGTGACGGCGACATCGTCTGGATCTCCGCCGCGGCGGGAGCGGTCGGCAGCCTGGCGGCGCAGCTCGCGAAGCTCCGCGGCCATTTCGTCATCGGGAGCGCGGGATCCGACGAAAAGGTCGCCTACCTGCGGGACGAGCTCGGTCTCGACGCGGCGTTCAACCACCGGGCGGGGCCGGTGGCCGAGCTGCTCGCGTGGGCCGCACCGGACGGTATCGACGTGTACTTCGACAGCGTCGGTGGCGAGCACCTCGAGGCGGCGCTCGGGGCGCTGCGCCGCGATGGGCGCGTCGCGATGTGCGGCGCGATTGCACAGTACGACCGCGCGGAGGCGCCGCCCGGGCCGCGGAACCTGTTTCAGGCGACAGCCAACGAGCTGAGTCTGCGCGGATTCCGAGGTAGCGGCTACGTCCACCTGATGGACGAGATGCAGCGCGAGGTCGCGAGCTTGCTGAGCGACGGGAAGCTGCGCTACCGAGAGTCGATCATCGACGGACTCGAGCGGGCTCCCGAGGCCCTCGTACGGGTCCTGGCGGGGGAGACGATCGGGAAGACACTGGTGAGGATCGAAGCGGAATGAGCGACGCGACGCGAGTTGGCTGGGCCTCTGCGCCGGGGCCGCTTTCGGCAAGGACAACGCGGGCTTCTACGGCCATCTCGTTCCGTTCGGGATCGCGGCGACGGATGCTCACGAGCTCTGGGAAGCGACCTTCTACCACAGCGAGCATGAAGTCCTGCTGAACCTCGACGGCCGACGCTTCGTCGACGAGACGGCCGGAGACCATCTCAACGCGCTTGGCGTGCTCGATCAGCCGCAGGCCCGCGCGCTGTTCGTCTGCGACCAGCGAGTCCACGACGAGTGGATGATGAGACCGTACGTCAATGGGGTCGAGCCGATCGACGCGTTCAGGCTCGCCTATCGACGCGGAGCCCGCTGTGCGGTGGCGGACGATCTCGACGAGTTCGACTACCTGCCCGAGGAGTGGGGCTACCCCGGGTGGCTCGTGCGCCGAAGCCTCGAGGAGTTCAACGCGGCCTGCCAGGACGGGCGGCCGGAGCCGGCTCGCCGGCTCGATGCGGCGCCGCTGCTCGATCCGCCCTACTACATCACCGAGCTCGTTCCAGCGATCACGTTCACGTTCGGCGGACTCCTGATCGACGCGTACGCGCGGGTGCTCGACGAGCGCGGCGATCCGATTCCGGGGCTGCTCGCGGCCGGTGCCGACAGCGGCGGGTTGTGGTTTCAGGCGTACGCGGGAGGAATTGCGACGGCGCTGGTATTCGGGCTGCAGGCCGCGCAGACGGCGTTGGCGAGCGAGCCGGTCCCCGCGGCGCCGTCGGTCTAATCCCTCACCACGGCCTCGGCCGTCGGTCGCGGCCCCTCCAGCGCACCTGCGAGCAGCAGCCGGTCGACGTCGTCGCTCATCCATGTCGAGCAGCCGCGCGCAGATCTCCAGCGTGTGCTCCCCCTGCTCGGGTGCCCGCAGGTTTGGCGGCGGCGGGATCCGCTCGGAGCGGAACGGCGCATGCTCGATCCGCATCGGCGCCAGACCTGGCTGCTCGAACGTCCGCAGGAAGTCGCGCGCCTGGAACTGAGGATCGTCCTCGTACTCCTCGGGACGCTGCATGAACCCGGCCGGGACCCCGGCGCGCTGGAGCAGCGCCGCGACCTCGCGGGGCGGCCGCGCGCGGGTCCAGGCGGACAGCTCGGCGTCGATCCGGAAGCGATGCGCGACGCGTCCGCCGGCGCTCGCGAGCGCCGCTCCGGCCGCCCATCCCGGATCACCGAGCGCCCGGCGAAGGCGGCGCCAGTCATCGTCGTCGCGGACGGTCACCACGCACCACTCGTCATCGCCGGCGCACGGGTACAGGCCCCAGGCGGCCGCTCCGCCGGCGTCGCCGGCGCCGCCCGCGCGCCCCTGGGCCAGCGACTCGGACGCGAGCAGGCTCGCGAGCTGCACGAGGATCGTTTCGGCCTGCGAGATGCGCGATCGACGGCGCCGCGACCCGACTCCCGGCGGCCGATCAGCGCGGCCAGCGCGGTGATCGGCGGATAACCGCGCGGCGTAGTGATCCGGGTGGATCATCGTCGAGTCGCTGAAACTGCCGTCGTCGTCGGGATATCGCCACAGGCTCGTCAGCCCGGAGACGCACCGCACCAGCGGGCCGTAGCCCATCCAGCTGCTCCAGGGACCGCTCGCACCGAGCGCGCTGCCGTTGACGACGACGATCCCGGGGTTGATCTCCCGCAGGGCCTCGGCACCGAGCCCAAGCTTCTCGAGCGTGCCCGGCTTGAAGTTGGCCAGCACCACGTCGGACTTGGGCGACGAGCCGCTTGACCACCTCGACGCCCTCGGCGGCTGCGCAGGTTCAACGCCGAGGCTCCGGCTCCCCCGGTGGCCGATCGCGAAGTGCACGGGCGAGACACGCGCGCCGTCGGGGAACGCCCGGCTCTCGATCTTGATCACCTCGGCGCCCAGCTCGCAGAACAGCCGCGCGAGCTCGGCGCCGAACACGATCACGCCCGAAGTCCAGGATCCGGAGCCCCTCGAGCGGGCGACGCGCCGCCGGGCGGGTCGGCGGAGCGTCCGGGGAGGCGAGCGGGAGCGGCTCGGCCAGCACCTCGTGCGTGTGCTCGCCGAGCCAGCGGAGCGCGGCGGAGCGAGGTCAACGCGCCGGCCGTCGATCTCGGCGAGCCCCGTCGGCACGTCGGCCGCGATCCCCGGCGCGAGCTCGGTGCGCGCGATCGCGCCCCGGGCGCGGAAGTGCTCGGCGGCGAGCACCTCGGCGAGCGTCAGCACCGGGCGCGATCGGCACCCCGCGCGCCTGGCCCTCGAGCGTCAGCTCGTGCTTGCCCCGCGCGCGAGAAGTGGCGCTCGAACGCCGCGTGCAGCCGCTCCGACGCGAGCGCCCGGCCGCGGATAGTCTCGAGCTCCGGATCCTCGCAGGTCCTCCGGGTCGCCGAGCCACGCGCGCATCGCGTGCCACTGGCGCGGCGCCAGCAGCACGACCCGCACGTGTCCGTCGCGACAGCGGAAGATCGGATACGGGCCGGGTGCGGGCCGGTCGCGGGTCGGCTCGTAGCCGGCGGCCTGCGCGGTGCCGACCGTGCCCATCGCCGGCTCGATGGCCTGCGCGGTGGCCTCGTACAGCGAGAAGTCGACGTGGTCGCCGCTGCCGGTCTCGAGCCGGTTCCAGTACGCGGCGAGCGCTGCCCACGCCGCCTGCGCGGCGGTCGAGCGCGAGCGCCATATCCCCCGGCGGCAGCAGCGGTTCGCGCCCGGGCAGCCCCGAGCGGCTGAGCACGCCGCCCATCGCGAGCAGGACCGGGTCGGTCGCGACCCAGTCGCGATAGGGCCCGGTCTGGCCGAAGTCGGTGATCGACAGCACGACCAGGGCCGGGTTGCGGGCGCGCACCAGGTCGAGAGCGAGTCCCAGCGTCGGGCAGGGCGCCCGGGCCGGGTCGTCTCGATCCAGATGTCGGCGGCGTCCAGCAGCGCCAGCAGCTGCCGGCGGCCCCCCGTGCTGGCGGGGTCGATCACGACGCTCCGCTTGCCCGCGTTGCGCACCGCGAAAGCGCAGGCTGACGCCGTCGTGCAGCGGCGCCTCGGCGCGCGAGGCTGCGCCACCCGGCGGCTCGACCTTGATCACGTCGGCGCCGAGGTCCGCGAGCATGCGCCCGCACATCTCTCCTCTGCCGTCGGCCATCTCGATCACGCGGACGCCGTGCAGGGGTGTCGGTCGATCCTCCATGCGACCTCGCGGCTAGCCCGAGCACGATCTCCGCCGCCTGCCGCAGCAGCTCAGGGCGGCCCACGATCAGCAGCGACGTGACGCCGGAGTCCCGCCAGGCCTCGAGGTCGTGGCGGATCTTGTCGGCAGGCCCGATCAGCGACAGCTGCTCGACCAGCTTCGTCGGCACGGCGGCGGCCGCCTCGTCCTTCTTGCCCTCGAGGAACAGCTCCTGGATCTTCCTGGCCTCGGCCCCGTAGCCCATCCGCACGGCAACCTCGTGATGGAAGTTCATGCTGCGCGCCCCCATCCCGCCGAAGTACAGCGCCAGTCGAGGCCGGATCATGTCCGCCGCCCGCTCGACGTCGTCGTCGACGATGAAGTCGAGCGACACCGCGATCTCGAAGTCATCGCGGCGGCCGTCCGCGCCGCGCGAAACCCTCCTCCAGATGCGGCCGGTAGAGCTCGTCGTGATGGTACGGGCGAGTAGAACAGCGCGAGCCAGCCGTCCGCGATCTCGGCGGTCTGGGCGATGTTCTTGGGGCCCTCGGCGCCGAGGAAGATCGGGATCCGATCGCGCAACGGATGGACGGTCGTCTTCAGCGGCTTGCCGAGGCCCGTGATCCCCTCGCGCCCGTTCGACGGGCAGCGGGTAGTGCGGGGCCATCCGAGCGCGACCGGCTCGCGGCCGGGCGATGACGTCGCGCACGATCGAGACGTACTCGCGCGTGCGCGCCAGCGGCTTGGCGAACGGCTCGCCGTACCAGCCCTCGACGACCTGCGGTCCGGACACGCCGAGGCCGAGGATGAAGCGACCGCCGCTGAGATGGTCCATCGTGATCGCGGCCATCGCGGCCGCCGTCGGGCGCCGCGCGCTGATCTGCATGATCGACGTGCCGAGCCGGACGTTCTCGTGTCTGCGAACCCCACCACGCCAGCGGCGTCAGCACATCGCAGCCGTAGGCCTCCGAGGTCCAGATCGAATCGAAGCCCAGCCGCTCGGCCTCCAGGATCGCCTCGAGCGTCGCCGGCGCGGGCGCCGACGAGGCCCAGAAGCCGGTGTTGAGACCGAGCTTCAGGCTCACCGCGTTCACCTGCCCGGTCCACGCCGGCTTGCGCTTCTCGGCGAACGCCCGCGGTCCCTCGATGTAGTCCTCGGAGGCGAGCATCCGCGGGATCCGCTCGCTCCCAGTCGCGCGCGATCGCGTCGTCGACGGGGAGCCCGTACCCGTCGCGCGCCGCCTCCTTCGTCAGCTGGACCAGCAGCGGCGAGCACTCGAGGATCTGCTCGGCCCAGCGCTCCGCCGCGCGCATCAGCTCCGCCGCCGGCACGACCTCGTTGACGAACCCGAGCCGGTGGCCCTCGGCCGCCGAGACGAGGCGGCCGGTCAGCAGCAGCCCCATCGCGTGCTTGAGCGGAATCTGCCGCGGTGAGCCGGTGGATCCCGCCGGCGCCCGCGATCAGTCCGACGCGCGGCTCGGGCAGGCCGAAGCGCGCGGTGTCGGCGGCGATCACGATGTCGCACGCGAGCGCGATCTCGAACCCGCCACCGGCGGCGACGCCGTTGACCGCCGCGATCAGCGGCTTCGGGCAGTCGTAGCCGCGCGTGATCGCGGCAAAGCGCGAGCTCGGGTCGACCCGCTTCTCCCCGTTGGCCGACGCCTGCGCGGTCGCCTTGAGGTCGTTGCCGGCGCAGAACGCGCGGTCGCCGGCGCCGGTGATGATCGCGACCCACGCGCCGGCGTCGGAGGCGAAGTCGTCGAAGATCTCGATCAGCTCCCGATGCGAGTGCTTGTCGAGCGCGTTCATCCGCTCGGGCCGGTTCAGGGTCACGTACGCGACGTGGTCGCGCTTCTCGTAGATGACGTGGTCGTAGCTCATCGCGCGCGGCCTGAACTTCGGGATCGCGACCTCGTCACTGCAGCCGCTCGAACGTGACCTCGAGCGGCATCCCGATCTCGAGCTCCTCGTTCGGACAGTCGACGACCTGGCTCGTCAGGCGGACGCCCTCCTCGGTCTCGACGACCGCGATGTTGTAGGGAAGCTCCGCCGCGAACGCCTCGTCGTAGAGCTGGTGCATCAGCGCGAAGCTGTAGAGCGTCGCCTTGCCGCTCGAGGCGGCCCACTCGAGCTCAGCGCGCGAAGCAGTGCAGGCAGCGCGGGCGAAGCGGGACGCCGAGATAGGCCGTCGGCGACATGAACGTGCGCGCATGTCCGGCAGCGCAGCAGCATCAGCTTTCCTTCGAGCGCGCCGGCGAAGAACGGTGCGCTGGCCTCGTCGGGAACCGGGACCGGCTTGGCTGCGTGGCGGTGGTGCTCGTCATGGCTCCTAGTGCTCGTGCTTGCTGAGGATCGCGGTGGAGTGGAAGTTGAGGACGCCGCCGTTGCCCGAGACGAGCACGTGGTCGTGCTTGGTCGACCTGGCGCTCGCCGGCCTGGCCGCGAGCCTGGATCACGCCCTCGGACAGCGGGCGTGAAGCCCCACATGTAGTAGGAGGAAAGCTGGCCGCCGCCGGTGTTGCACGGCAGCGAGCCGCCGGGGGCGAGCTTCCCGTCGGCGACGAACGCGCCGCCTTCGCCCTTCTCGCAGAACCCGTAGTCCTCGAGCGTCACGAGGACCGTGTACGTGTAACAGTCGTACAGCTCGAGCACGTCGACGTCGGAGAGCTCGATCCCGCGCCTGCGCCAGCGCGTGCGCCCCGGACTTCGCCGCCCCGGTGTGGATCGCGGGGTCGCGCTCCGCGCGCGCCGGGTCGCCGGGCGCGCACTGCCCGAAGCCGCGGAGGTAGACGGGCGGCTGGCTCAGCTCGCGCGCCCGCTCGGCCGAGGTCACGATCACGGCCACGCCGCCGTTGGAGACGAGGCAGCAGTCGAACAGGTGCAGCGGCTCCACGACCCAGCGCGAGGCGTGGTAGTCGTCGATGCTCATCGGCTGTCGCATCTGCGCCCGGGGGTTCATCCGCGCCCACGCGCGCTGCCCGACGGCGATCGCACCGAGCTGATCGTGGTTGGTCCCGAACAGATGCATGTGCCGCCGCAGCGCGAGCGCGTACATCGAGTTGGCGGGGCCGTAGTCACCGTAGGCAAACCGCAGCCCCGCAAAGCCGGGCGCGCTGAATCGCTTGCCGTTGTAGGCCGATTGCGAGATCGACCGGCCGTCGGTGAGCGGCGCATCGGCGTACACGCACGCCACGACGTTCGCCTGCCCGCATTCGATCGCGTGCGCGGCGTACTGGAGCATGGCCGTCGCCGTCGACCCGAACGCACTCATCGAGTTGACGAGCGTGAGGTCCGTGAGACCGAGCGAGAACTGCAGCGCCGGCGCCATCTCGTTGGAGTTGTTGCCGTTGATCAGCAGCCCGTCGAGATCGCGCGCGCCTGAGCCCGGCGTCGTCGAGCGCAAGCGCGATCGCCTCGCCCGCGAAGTCCGAGGCCGTGCGGCCGTACACCTTTCCCATCTCGGTGATCCCGAGTCCGGCGATCGCTGCTGCGGCGCGCACCCGGCGACCTTCCTCAACTGACTTCAGTTGCAGCTTGGAGAGCGGGGACATCCAGGTTGAACAGCCGAGCTGCGTTCAGCCCCAGGATGTTCCGCTTCGCCTCCTCGCCCAGGAACGGGAGGTGCAGGAAGACGCTCGGGAGGTCGAAGTCCCAGTGCGGCCAGTCGGACGCGTACACGAGCTGAGTCTCGGCGTTGATCGCCTCCAGCGTGGACTCGAGCAGGCCCAGGTGGTCCATCTCCATCGGCTGGGAGGTGTAGTACATCTCGCGCATGTACTCGCTCGGGGGGCGCTTGAGCAGCGGTGCCTCCGAGGTTCGCTTGAGGTACTCGTGGTCGAGACGCTGCATCAGGAACGGCACCCATGCCAGCCCGCTCTCGACCCAGATCACCTTCAGCCTCGGGAAGCGTTCCGGCAGCCCATTGATCAGCCAGTTGGTCATGTGCACCACGTTGCAGTGCACGAACGAGATCGCGTGCATCGAGATGAAGCGGTTCATCGTCTTCATCCAGTCGTCCTCCCATGTCGGACCGGCGTGGAAGGCGAGCGGCAGCCCGGTCTCCTCGATCTCCGCGTACACCCGCATGTACTTGTTGTCGTGCACCGGGTCGTAGCGGACGCTCGTCACCAGGAAGCCGCAGACGCTGGGGTTGCCCGCGAACTCGCGGATCATCCGTAGGCACATGTCGGGATCCTGGAAGGGGAGGAAGGGGAGGAACTTGAGCCGTTCCTCCCGGCTGCAGAACTCCTCGATCATCCACCGGTTGTACGCGTAGGCGACCTGGGACTCGCCGAACGGCATCGGCGACATGCCGAGCGAGAGCAACGAGGTCGGGAACACGACCTGGACGTCGATGCTCATCGCGTCCATCGCGCGCCGGCAGAGCTCGACATCGCGCGGCACGTCGATCGGCCCTAGGTCCTCGCGCGTCAGCTCCTGGTGGGGGATCCGCCCGTGCATCGACTGGAACTGAAAGCCCCTGCCGCCCGGCGTCGGCACGTACTGGGTGACGCCCATCACCTCGAGATCGTGCTGCGAGTTGAACCGCATCACCGGATTCTCCATGTGGCGCAGAACCGCCGGCCACACCGAGCTCGGGTCGCGGTGGGAGTCGACGTCGACGACGAAGTAGTCGTCGAGCCCGAGCCGGTCCGCCTCGTTGCGCGCGTGCGCGAGCATCTCGCGCTCGGAGGTGAAACGGTCGTGCATCGGCACGAGCGGCTTGACACGAGGATCGACGGGCATGTGCGGCTTACCTCCCGCTGCTCGAGAACCAGACCGAGAATTCGAACGGCGACAGTGACTGCGAGTGAAGAAGTGCCGTCGCGACGGTGCAGGCCTCGGTGGGCGTGACGTCAGGCCGGCGAGCGCCTCGTCGCCGTACGGATCGGCCGACAGGGATACGTAGAGCTTGATCGCCTGGGCAGGAGCGCCGAGACCTCGGCCTGCGACAGCGGGCGGTCTTCGGCGAGCAGCGCGCGAGCAGCGTGCACGGTTTCAGAGGCGGACACGGATCTCGCCCTCGCGTTCCTCGACGTCGACGCTGCGCAGGCGTAGCCCCGAATCCGCCGGGTGCTCTCCGGTGCGTACGTCGTACTCGTAGCCGTGCCATGGGCAGACGATGTGCAGCTCGTCGGCGAAGTCGTCGCCGAGGCTGCGCCGCTCGCCGTCGAGGCGCTCGGTGACGCGGTTCATCAGCGTGCCCTGGCACACGGGGCCGCCGGCGTGGACGCAGCGGTTCTCCCAGGCGTAGAGCTGCCCGTCGAGCCGGAAGATCCCGACCTCGACGCCGTCCACGTCGACGACCACCCGGCCGCCCTCGAGCACGTCCTCGGTCAGTGCGGCGACGATCGCTTCGTCCATGGCGGAACTGTACCCTTTCTCGGTCATGAAATCAAATTGAATTCAGGTCAAAACACTGAGCACCGGCTTGATCGCCGTGCCGCTCGCCGCGTCGGCGAAAGCGGCGTCGATCTGCTCGAACTCGTAGGTGCGGATCAGCTTCTCGACCGGCAGCCGGCCGTCACGGTGCAGGGCGATCAGCCGCGGGATGAACTCCTGCGGCACCGCATCGCCCTCGATCACGCCGCGAATCGTCTTCCCGCCGCTGATCACGCTCGCGGACGTCCATCGGCGAACTCGGGAATGCCGATCCCGAGCAGCGCGAGCGTGCCGCGCGGGGCCAGAGCGCTTCGATCGCCTGGTTGATGACCGCGCCCTTGGCGCTCGTGTCGATCGCGTGCGTCGCGCCGGCGCCGGTGACCTCGCGGATCGCCGCCACGACGTCCTCGCTCGTCGGGGTCGATCGTGGCGCTCGCGCCGAGCTCGCGCGCGAGCCGGCGACGACTCCCAACGGGATCCACGGCGATGATCGTCCGCACGCCGCAGGCGCTGGCGGCCATCAGCGCCGACAGCCCGACGGCGCCGGCGCCGAACACGACCAGCGACGCTTCCTCGCCCGGCTTCGAGCACGCCGAGGACCGTTCCCGCGCCGGTCTGGACGCCGCATCCCAGCGGCGCCGCGACGGCGAGATCGATCGCGTCGTCGATGACCACGACGTTCGATTCGTACGCGATCGCGTGCGAGGCGAAGCTCGACTGCCCGAAGTACGAGCCGTACACGGCCGAGCCGTTGCGGCGCATCGTCATCGAGCCGTCGACGCGCGTCCCGATCCCGTTGAGCGACCGGAAGTTGCGGCAGTACGGCCGGTGGCCGCGCTGCGCACTCGGGGCAGGAGCCGCAGCTGCGGTAGCTCAGCACGCACGTGGTCCCCGGCCCGGACGCCGTTCACGTCCGTCGCCGACCGCGACGACGACGCCGGCGCCCTCGTGACCGAGGACGATCGGGGAGATCTCCTGCGGCCAGACCGACTTCATCGTCAAGTCGCTGTGGCAGACGCCGACCGCGCTGATCTCGACGAGGATCTCGTCGCGGCGGGGCTCGTCAAGCTCGACCTCGGCGATCTCGAACGGCGCCTGTGCGCTTGCGGAGAGGGCGGCCTTGATCTTCATGCAGCCCACGTATGGGATGCACTGCAGCTCGACGTAGGCACTCGATCCCCTCGACGCCGTTCTCGCGCCCGAGTCCCGATTGCTTGAAGCCGCCGAATGGCCCGGCCGGATCCAGCGTGTGCTGGTTGACCGCGACGTTGCCGCTGCGGATCCGACGGGCGATGTCCTTGGCGTGCTCGGCGTCCGGCCCCCAGACGCTGCCGGACAGCCCGTAGCTCGAGTCGTTGGCGATCGCGATCGCGTGATCCTCGTCGTCGTAGGGGATCACCGACACGACCGGGCCGAAGATCTCCTCCTGCGCGATCCTCATCCCGTTGTCGACGCCGGCGAAGATCGTCGGCTCGACGAAGTACCCGCGGTCGCGGTCGGGGCGGCCGCCGCCGAGCACGAGGCGCGCGCCCTCGTCGACGCCCGCGGCGACGTAGCCCTCGACCCGTTCGCGCTGGACCTCGCTGACCAGCGGTCCGATGAACACGTCCGGATCGGCGGGATCGCCGATCTGGAAGGCGCCGATCGCCTCGCGCAGCGCCTCGAGCGACGTCCGCCGTAGCGGTTGCGGTGCGCGAGCACTCGCGTCTGGTTGGTGCAGGTCTGGCCGTTGTTGCGCATCGTGTTCGGCGCCAGCTGGGGAATCACCGCATCGAGGTCGGCGTCCGGGAGCACGATCGCCGCGGACTTTCCGCCCAGCTCGAGGCTGCAGCGCTTGATCTGCTCGCCGCACAGCGCCGCGATCCGCCGCCCGGCGCGCGTCGAGCCGGTGAAGCTGATCTTGTCGACCAGCGGGTGCTTGACCAGCTCCTCGCTGACCTCGCGATCGGCGGCCACGATGTTGAGCACGCCTGGCGGGAGGCCGGCCTCCTCGAACACCTCCGCCAGCAGGTATCCGAACAGCGGCGTCTCCTCGGGCGGCTTGAGCACCACCGAGCAGCCGGTCAGCAGCGCGGGCGCCAGCTTCGGGAACGACAGCGCCAGCGGGAAGTTCCAGGGCACGATCGCGCCGACGACCCCGACCGGCTGGCGGCGCACCAGCAGCCGGCTGCGGATCCCGTCGCGCTCCTCCTCCCACGGAAACGTGGCGGCGTGCGCGGCATACCAGTCCAAATAGAGCTTTGCCGCGAGCGGCTGCCAGTTGGCGATCGCGACAGGCGAGCCGACCTCGAGCGTGATCGTCCGAGCGAACAGCTCGGCGCGCTCGGAGATCAGCTCCGCGGCCCTGGTCATGATCGCCGCGCGCTCGGATGCGGCGTCGAGCTCGCCCACGCCCCGCCGTCGAATGCGGCTCGCGCCGCGCGGACCGCGCGGTCGATGTCCGCTGGGCCCGCCAGCGCGGCCGATCCGATCGACTCCTCGGTCGTCGGGTTGATCACCTCGACGAGCCGGCCGTCCGGCGGGGGCACCCACTCCCCGCCGATGTACAGGCACGTCTCGTGTCCGGTGAGGAGTCCGGTGTCCGGTGGTCATGACCTCGCCCCCGTGAGCCGGCCGGCGACAGAGAAGCCCTCGTACCCGTTCTCGGCGACCGCGTCGCAATGGGTCCTGTAGTTGCCGACGCCCCCGAGGTACGGCATGAACACGCGCGGCTTGCCGGGGATGTTGGCGCCGACGTACCAGGAGTTGGCCCGCGGGAACAGCGTCGCCTGCGCGACCTCGCTCGACGTGCGCGACCCAGCCGTCCTCGGCGTCGGGCGTCGGCTCGATCGTCTCGAGCCGTGCTCGCGAAGGTAGCCGATGCAGTCCGCGATCCAGTCGATGTGCTGCTCGATCGAGCAGACCATGTTGCTCAGCACCGACGGGCTCCGGGCCCGGTGACGAGGAACAGGTTCGGGGAACCCGAGCCGTCGCGAGCCCGAGGTAGGTTCGCGGCCCGTCCGCCCACTTGTCCTTCAGCGGGCGACCATCGCGACCGCGGATGTCGATCTCCAGCAGCGCCCCGGTGATCGCATCGAAGCCGGTCGCGAACACGATCACGTCGAGCTCGTACTCGGCGCCCGCGGTCTTGATCCCGCGCCGTGTCACTCCGACGATCGGGTCGGTCCGGACGTCGACGAGCGTGACGTTGTCGCGGTTGTAGGTCTCGTAGTAGTCGATGTCGACGCAGATGCGCTTCGTGCCGATCGGATGCGTCGTCGGGCACAGGGCCTCCGCGGTCGCCGGGTCGTTGACGATCTGGCGGATCTTCGAACGCACGAACTCGCGGCCGTGTCGTTCGCCTCGCTGTTCGACGTTGATGTCGTTGAACGCGAGCAGCACCCCGCCGATCCCGCCCTCCGCCCATCCTGCTCGTAGATGCGCTCGCGCTCCGCCGGGCGTGACTTCGAGCGCCGAGCGCTGCGGGACCGCGTCGGGATGCGAGCCGTGGGACGCCGCTCAGCGACTCGCGCGCGAGCCGGCGCCGCTCGCGGTAGCCGGCCTTGACCGCCCGCTTGCAGCTCCGGGTCGAGCGGCGCGTTGTGGGCGGGCATGCTGAAGTTGGCGGTGCGCTGAAAGACGTACAGGTGCGCCGCCTGCTTGGCGAGCTGCGGAATCAGCTGGATCCCGGTCGACCCGGTGCCGATCACGCCGACGCGCTTGCCGGCGAGCTCGACCCCCTCGTGCGGCCAGCGCGCCGTGTGGTACCAGTCGCCCTCGAACTGCTCGAGGCCGTCGAACTCGGGGCGGTTGACCGACGACAGGCACCCCGAGGCCATCACGCAGTACCTCGCCGAGTAGCTCGTCCCGTCGGTCGGTGACGATCTGCCAGCGGCCGCGCGCCTCGTCGTAGCGCGCCTCGCGTGACGCGGGTGCCGAGCTCGATGTCGCGGCGCAGGTCGAACCGGTCGGCGACGTGGTTCAGGTAGCGCAGGATCTCCGGCCCGGTCGGATAGCGCTCGCTCCATTCCCATTCCTGCTCGAGCTCCTCCGAGAACGAGTACGAGTAGTCCACCGATTCGATGTCGCAGCGCACGCCGGGGTAGCGGTTCCAGTACCAGGTGCCGCCGACTTCGCCGCCCTGCTCGAACACCTTGCACGCTCAGGCCGAGTCGCGCAGGCGGTGCAGCGCGTACAGACCGGCGAAGCCGGCGCCGACGACGATCGCATCGAATTCGGGAACACTTTCGCCCCCCCGACCGCCCCCGCCGCCCGCCGAGAGCTCACGATTGATCGCCTGCGCGACGAACTCGAGCCCGGCGGCGCTTCCCGGTAGGAGCCCGACCATCATGAAGAAGCCATGCATCTGACCCTCGAAGCGCCGGTGCTCCACCCGGACCCCGTGCTCGCCCAGGCGCCGCGCGTACGCCTCGCCCTCGTCGCACAGCACGTCGTGCTCTGCGGTCACGATCACCGCGGGGGGCAGGCCCGTAAGGCTCGCCGCTCGTAGCGGCGAGGCATCCGAGCTCGTGCGGACCGACCGGTCGGGCGCGTAGTTGTCCCAGAACCACGTCATCGTCTCGCGGCTGACGATCAGCTGGTTCCGAGGATCGACGTACGAGGCCGTGTCGAAATCGCAGTCCGTGACCGGATACACGAGCACTTGCAGCGCGATCTGCGGGCCGGCCTCGCGCGCTCGCTGCGACACGACCGCCGCGAGGTTTCCGCCGGCGCTGTCGCCGGCCACGATCAGCGGCACCTCATCCTCGGCGATCTGATCGAGATTCGCAGCGATCCATGCGAGCGCCGCCCATGCATCCTCGATGGCGGTGGGGTAGGGGTGCTCCGGCGCGAGCCGGTAGTCGACCAAGGCGACGGCGCAGCCGCTGCGCTGCGCCAGCAGGCGCGCCAGCGTGTCGAACTGGTCGAGTGCGCCGAGCACCCAACCGCCGCCGTGGTAATAGACGATCACCCCGCGCACCTCCTCGTGCGGGACGAGGACGCGCACGGTGATCCGATCACCGTCGGAGGTCGGGACCTCGAATTCCTGGACCCGCACCATCGCGGGTCCAGCGCCGTAGAGCTCGACCATTCGCTCGCCGGCCTCCCTGGCTTCGCTCGGAGTCAGCTCGTGCATCGGCGGCATTCCCCTCGCCTCGAGCTCGGCGATGAAGTTCAGACTCGCCCGATCCAGCATCGGATTCGCTCCTTGATCGCAGCCGGTGACGGGCGGCCGGCTCCTGCTCGCGAGGGAGCGGGAGCCGGCCGCGCGTCATCGGTCCTGTTCAGGCCGCCTTGCCCCAGAGCTTCAGGAACTGGCTCTGGTAGTTAGTGACGTCCGGGAACAGGCTGGCGTGGCTGCTCGGGCAGGTTTGCCTTTGTGACCAGCCACAGCGGCGGTGGCGTCAGCTGGACCGGCGTTCCGGCGAAGTGACGCGCCAGCGCGTCGACCATCTGGTAGTCGACGTTGTAGTAGTCAAACGGCACGAGCGCCAGCTCCTGACCATTGGCCACGTACTGGAAGTCGGTGGGGCCGCCGCCCTGACCGACGATCTTGACGTTGGAAAGGCCGGCAGCCGACAGAGCCGCCGGTAGGCCGGTGTCGAGCTCGTTCGCGACCGACAGCGCTACGTAGTTGACCGACGGGTGGCTGCGCAGGTAGGACACGATCAGGTTCGGACGCGTTCGCGAGCTGCGTCAGAGCCACGTCGATCGAGGCATACCCGCAGCTCGGGCAGTACTGCTTATAGGCGCTCTTGAACGTGGAGCCCGAGAGAGCTCAGGATCGTGTACGCGGGGATGTTGACGTACAGCGTGTTCGCCTTGCCCTTGCTGTTGGCGACGACCTCGGCGGCCAGGGACTTCCGCCGATGGCCGCCTGCGCGCGGGGTGCTCGTGTTGTAGATGAATGGAGAGGCGACGGGATCGGTCGAGCAGCAGTCCGACACCACGACGCCCTTGGACTCCAGCAGCGGAAGCTTCGACGCGATCTCCGCGCGGAGCGCGGCGGTCGTGACGATCGCGTTGGCGCCCTGGCGCAGAGCCGTGTCATACGCGGCTTGGACGCTGGTCGGCGTCCCGTCGGTCGTGACGGTCGACGTGGTCCAGCCGAGCGCCTTTGCCGCCTGGGCGACGATCTGGCCCTGCAGCTGGCATACCGACACGCCGCAGCTGATGTACACGAGCTTCTTGCCCGTGGGCACGGATTTGCCGACCGGCTGCCGTGACGGTGATCGTGGACGGCCGCTGCATCGCCTGCGTGACCACCTGCTGGGCGGCGGTGATATTCGCATTGCTGCCGGCGCTCGCGCGCTCGCGCTGCCGCCGCTCGAACTGCTCGACGAGCCGCAGCCGGCGGCGACGAGCGCGACCATCACAGCGCCCGCCGCAACGCCGGCGGCGCGACGGATCCGGCTTCGCGCCGGCGTCAATCGGAACATGACTGTTGTCTCCTCCTGGTGGGGATTGGGGGTTACGGTGTTGGTGCGCGTAGATACGCCGGGTGAATCGTCTTCAGCCGCTCGCTCGGCCTGCAGCCGTCGCAACAGCAACCTGCAGCCTCCCGGCGCTCTCCGACGGTCGCGCGACGCTGGATCCCGGTCACGGCGAGCGACGCGATCAGGACGATCCGACGAACATGTCGGCGGACCACTGAGGCGCGTTCGCGAGCGCGAGGCCGGTCGTGCCGGTGCCGAGCAGCAGCACCGCGATCAGCGTTCCGAACGGCGTTGAAGCGCCCGTGCTTGAGCTGCGTCGCGCCCGAGGAACGCGGCCGCGAACGCCGGCAGCAGGTACGACGTGCCGGCGGTCGGATCCGCCGGAGCCGATCGTCGAGGCGAGCACGAGCCCCGACGCTCCGGCGAGCGACCCGGAGACGACGAGCGACACGAAGCGCAGGCGGTCGACGCGGACTCCGGCGAGCTTCGACGGCATCGGGGTTGAATCCGGTCGCGTACAGCCGCCGGCCGGTGGCGGTGTGCTCGAGCAGGAACCACATCGCGATCGCGACCACGAGCACGTACAGCGACCGGGAGCGTGAAGCCGGCGACGTTGGTCTGGCCGATCTTGGCAAACCCTCCCTGGAGCTTCGTGCTGATGATCGCCGTGCCGCCCGTGGCCATCGTGATCAGCGCCAGGATCAGCGACCCGGTCGCGAGCGTGGCGATGAACGAGTCGATCCGCATGACCACGACGACGATCGGCGTTGACGACGCCGATGAGGAGGCCGGCACCGAGGCCGAGCAGGAGCGACGGCAGCGAGCGGAACGCCGACCGACAGGAAGTGCGCGGTGATCACGCCGGTCAGCGTCATCGTGTAAGCGAACGACAGATCGAACACCCGCGCGGCGAGTGGGATCGTGATTGACAGCGCCGCCAGTGCCGTGATCGCGTTCGCGTTCAGGACCTGCTTCACCGTCGCCATCGTCGGGAACGTGTCGGGAACCCAGATCGAGAACACGACCACGATCGCGAGCCAGACGTAGACGGCTCCGATCTTGTTGAACGCGAGCCCGCGCAGGACCCGTGCTCCGAGCGAGGGCGGCCGAGGTCACCTTGCGCGGCTCCGGACCGGACCGGCCAGTCCGCCGGCGCCGGGCTGCAGCACGTCATTGGTTTCCATGGTTTGCACCGTCTGCACTCCGTTCTCCCTCGATCGCGTTCACAAGTGCGTGTTCAGTGAGGCCGTCACCGCCGAGCTCGGCGCCGACGCGCCCATCCCTCAGCACGACGATCCGCGTGCACATCGCCAGCAGGTCGCCGAGGTCCGAGGACGACACGATCACGGTCAGGCCGTCACGCGCGAGGCCGGCGAGCAGCTCGTAGATCGCTACGCGCGTGCCGATGTCGACGCCGGCGGTCGGCTCGGACAGGACGAGCAGCTCGGGGTCGCGAGCAAGGCAGCGAGCGACCACGACCTTCTGCTGGTTGCCGCCGCTCAGCGTCGAGATCATCGCGTCCGAGCTCGCCGTCACGACCCCGAGCCGCTCCGTCCATCGCTCGACGAGCTTCTGCTCCGCCGCCATGCTGAGCTTTCCGCGCGACCCGAGGCGAGCCGAGCACGGAGAGGGTCATGTTCTCGCTGACCGCGAAGTCCGGGATGATCGCCTCGTGCGCTCGGTCGGCGGGCACGAGCGGGATTCCCAGGCGGCGCGCGTCGGCGACGTCCGTCGACTCGCTCGAGCGCCGGGGTAGCCGGATGGTGCCCGTAGCCGGATGACGTGGATGCCGGCGATCAGATACGGGCAGCTCGTTGACCCCGTCTCCGGCGAGACCTGCAATCGCCGAGGATCTCGCCGCGGTGAACGTCCAGGCTGAGGCCGTGCAGGCGGCGGGCGTGGACGTCGCGAAGCTCCAGCACGACCGGCGAATCTGGACGTGCGGCAACCGGAGCCCGATAGCCGGGGTCGACGTCGGCGCCGACCATCAGCTGCGCCAGGCCGCGTTGGTCGACGTCGGACACCGGCAGCGTCTGCACGACCCGGCCCGCGCGAAGGACGGTGACCCGATCGGCGATCTCGAAGATCTCATCCAGCCGGTGCGAGACGTAGAGGACGCTGGTCCCGCTCCGCTGCACCTCACGCACCATCGCGAGCAGGCGCTCGACCTCGTCGTGTGGAAGGACCGCGGTGGGTTCATCGAGCACGAGCACGCCGCCGCCGCCGTGCCAGCCCCGGAGCGCTCCTGCGATCGCGACGACCGTCCGCTGGACGGGGTGGCTTCCGCGAGCGGGCGATGGATGTCGAGCTCGACGTCGAAGCGCTCGAGGATCCGGTAGGTCTCCTGAGCCTGCTCGGCCCAGCGGACGCGGCCGCCGAAGCCCCGGATGAAGTCGCCGCGCAGCGCGAGGTTGTCCATCGCGTTCAGCTCGAGCACGAGACCGAGGTCCTGATGGACGAAGCGCAGACCGTCGGGGACCGCGTGACCGAGCGCAAACGGCTCGCCCGCGAGCTCGGCGACGGCACCGGGTCAGGGGAGTGGTAGCCGGCGAGCGTCTTGATCAGCGTCGACTTGCCCGACCCGTTCTGCCCGACCAGCGCGTGAACCTCGCCCTCTGCGAATCTCGATCGAGGCGTCGATCAGTGCGCGGGTTCCAGGAAACGTCTTCGAAAGCCGCTCGACGCGCAATGCCGGGACGGGGAGCTGTCCGCGAACGGCGTCGCGGTGGCGGAATCGGTGATCACGCTTGCTCTCCGGTCTCCTCTTGGCTCTCTCCGTGGTGGGCCCAGCGGACCTGGGTTCACTCCGCATCGCGGCTAAGCTGGAGTGGAATGATAAGCGAAAAACTGAACTGATGTCAAGTAAATATTGGTCAGCTATCGCGAGGTTATACCGGCACGGCATCGATCGAGTGACATACCTGATCTCAGTTTGGTAATACGGAGATCGGTCGGCCGCGGCGGCCGGGTCGGCTACTCCGCGCACGCCGTGCCAGGCGAGCGCGCCGCCGTCGATCGTGAACGTGGCGCCGGTGATGAACGCGGCGTCGTCCGAGGCGAGATAGCAGGCGAGCTTCGCGACCTCCTCCGGGCGTCCCCATTCGCTCGACCAGCTGGGTGGAGACCATCGCGCGCTCCTGCGAGACGGGGTCCTCGGCTGTGTCGATGAACGCCCGCGCCATCGGCGTCGCGATCACCCCGGGCAGTAGCAGTTGCAGCGGACCCGCGGAGCCAGGTCGATCGCCGCAAGCCTGTGTCAGCTGGATCACGCCGGCCTTGCTCGCGCAATAGATCGGCGCGCGGCGCAAAGCCGATCAGCCCCGACACCGAGGCCGTGTTGACGATGCTCGGACCGCGGCTCGATCGGCGCAAGATGCGGCGCGGCGAACTTGGTCGTCAGCCACACCGCCTTGAGGTTGATCTCGTACACGGTGTCCCAGACGTCCTCGGGCAGGGTGTCGATCGGCGGTCTCGGATGTGAGCGAGGTCTCGATCACGCCGGCGTTGTTGACGAGTACGTCGAGACCGCCGAACGCCGCGATCAGTCTCGTCGAACATCGCCGCGATCTGATCGCGTTCGCGCAGGTCGCAGCGCCAGCGCGCAGCGCTTCACCGCCCGCTGTCGCGATGCAGCCGGGCGGTCTCGGCCACCGACTCGTGGTCTCGGTCGGCGACCGCGACCGCCGCCGCTCCCTGGCGAGCCATCTCGAGCGCGATCGCGCGTCCCATTCCCTGTCCCGCGCCGGTGACGAGCGCGACCTTGCCGTCGAGCACGGTCGTCTACGCTCACCGCGGCCGCAAGCAGCTCCGGGACCCGCACGATCTTCACGCGCGGCCGGCCGGCCGGCTCGCCGGCGCTGCGCTCGCGCTCGTCGATCGCGCACCAGCCGTTCCAGCTCGACCGCGGTCGGCGCGCGCTCGAGAGATCCAATCGGGGTCGTAGCTCGCCGGCTCGCCGAGCGCGCCGGCGCCGCGTCCTGCGACGATCTTCGCGACGGTGTCGGCGGCGTCCTTCTTGTTCGTGCCGATCACCCCGCTCGGGCCGCGCTTGATCCAGCCGACGACGTACTCGCCGCGGTGCGAGCGCGACTCCTCGTCGCACACGCGGCCGCCGACGTTGCGGATCAGTCCGCGGCGCTCGTCGAACGGCACGTCGTCGACGGGGCGCCCGCGGTAGCCGATCGAGCGCAGGACCAGCCCGCATTCGATCTCCTCCGTCTGCCCGGTCGCGACCGCGCGCAGCCCGCCGCGCCCGTCGGGCTCGATCCTGTTGCGCACCACCTGGAGCGCCGCGACCGGGCCGTGCTCGCCGTCGCCCAGCAGCGCGACGGGCGAGCGCAGAAAGCGCAGGCTGATGCGGTGGCTGTGCCCAGCCGGCTCGCGCCGCGCGAACTCGCGCAGCAGCTCGACGTTGCGCCGGGCCGTGGCGTCGGCCTCCTGCTCGAGCCAGCGAGCGCTGTGCTCGTCGAGCTCGAGCTCGGCGGGGTCGACGTGGACGTCGGCCCGCGAGAGCTCGCCCAGCTCGCGCAGCTCTGGATTGGTGAACGCAGCCTGCGCCGGTCCGCGGCGGCCGAGCAGGACGACCTCCTCGATCTGTGCCCTCGCGAGCGCCGCGAGCGCGTGGTCGGCGGTGTCCGTCTGCGCCAGCTCGGCCGGCTCGAGCACCAGCATGCGCGCGACATCGACCGCGACGTTGCCGTTGCCGATCACGACGGCCCGTCCTGGCGGTGAGATCGAAGTCGCTCGTCGGCGGCGTCCGGGTGGCCGTTGTACCAGGCGACGAATCGGGTCGCCGGATATGAGCCGGGACGATCCTCGCCCGGGATCCCGAGCCGGTTGTCGTCGGCGGTCCCGACCGCGTAGACGACCGCGTGGTAGCGCTCGAGCAGCTCGCTGCGGGTGATGTCCGAGCCCGAGCTCGACGCCGCCGAAGAACCGAAAGCCGGGCTTCGCCGCCGTCTTGTCGTAGACCCGCGTGACCGACTTGATCTTCGGGTGGTCCGGAGCGACGCCGGCGCGGACCAGCCCGAACGGCGTCGGCAGCGCGTCGATCAGGTCGACCTCGAAGCCGGCATCGAGCAGCTGATCGGCCGCGTAGAAGCCGGACGGACCGGCGCCGATCACCGCGGCGCGCAGAGTTCGGCACGGTGGCGCTCATGCGGGGGCCTTGATCTCGTCGTGAGCAGCGCGCGCGGGTGATCGCCTCGGCGGCGGCTCGCCCCTCGGAGATCGCGTGGGCGACGCGCCGTGGCACCAGCGCATCGCCGATCACGCGCACCGTCGCGCTTGCCGGCACAACGCGCGTCCAGTCACGCGCCCGGCGCTCGCCGACGACGATCACCGTGTCGGCGGCGATCATCTCGGTCTGGTGCGACATCAGGTTCCGCAGCTCGGCGCCGCCGTCGGTGATCGCTGCGAGCGCCGTCGAGCGGGCGAACTCGAGCGGCGCGCCGCGCAGCCGCGCGAGCAGCTGCACCCGGCCCTCCGCCGGGAGCCCGGCGCAGAAAGCCGCGCCCGGCGTCGCGACCGTGATCCGCCTCGCGCCGCGTCTGGACGCCGAGCTCGACGGCGCTCGCGCACAACCACGAGCCGAAGCCGTCATCGACGATCAGCAGGTTCGGACCCGCGGGCGATGCCGCGCGGCGCCGCGGCGATCGCGTGCCGACGCGGACAGCGCGCGCTCGATCCCGGGAGCGACGGGAGGACCTCCTCGCTGCCGACACGCGATCACGACCTCCTCGAAGCCGTCCGAGGTCGGGGGCGGTCACGCGCGCGCCGAGCCGGAGCGTCGACATCGGCGCGCGGCTTCGAGCGCGGACTCGTAGTAAGTCCAGCAGCGACTCGCCAGCCGTGACGGTGCGGCGCCGCCGCGGCGATCGCCAGGTGCCCGCCGATCGCGTCGCGCTCGTCGAACAGCACGATCTCCGCTGCGACCGGCGAGCGAGGTCGCGCACTCAAGGCCCGCCGGGCCCGCGCCGACGATCGCGACCGGCCCGCGCTCGTCGCGTGCCGCCGCGCTGGACGACGAGCGGGGCCGCCGGCCGGCGCGCCATCCCGGGCGGCGCGAGCTCCGGATTGACGGAGCACAGCAGGACCGGATCGAAGGCGCGGCAGTCCTCGTTGCAGGACACGCACGGGCGGATCTTGGCCTCGCGTCCCGACAGGAGCTTGGCCGGGAAGTCGGGATCCGCGATCAGCGGGCGAGCGATCCCGACGAGGTCGGCTCCCGCCGCGAGCGCTCGCTCGATCTGGTCGCCGCGGCGGAACGCCTGGGAGATCAGCAGCGGCCGCTCGACCAGCGGCCGGAGGCGCTCGATCGCGCCCAGCAGCGGCGGCTCCTCGGTGGCCATGTCCTTGACGTAGGTCGTGCGCACGCCGACCGTCAGGTTCACGTAGTCGACGAGCGGGGCGACGTGCGGCAGCAGCTCGCACAGCCCGTCGAGCGTGTGCCCGGCCTCCTCGTCCGCCCTCGGTCGAGAGCCGGATGCCGATCAGCAGCTCGGGCGCCGCAGCCGCGGATCGCGTCGGCGATCCGCGCGACGATCCGCGCGCGCTCAGCCGGCGAGCCGCCATCCGGCCGGAGGTTGGTGACGGGGAGAGGAACTGCGCCGAGCAGGTAGCCGTGCGCGGCGTGCAGCTCGATCACCTGGAATCCCGCCCGCCCGGCATTGACCGCCGAGACGCGGAATCCCTCGATCACCGCGTCGACCTCGTCGTCGGTCAGGACGCGCGGCCGGGTCGGCTCCCGCGGCGAGCGAACCGCCGACGGGGCGACCGGCGCGAACCACATCTCCGCGCCGGTCGTCTCGCGGCCGAGGTGCACGAGCTGGCAGGCCGCCACTGCGCCCTCGGCGCGGATCGCCTCGCGCGCGGAGCGACCATGCCCGGCACGGCCTCCTCGCGCCACGCCTCGGTCACGATCCGTCGCCGCCAGGTGGACTCCGGCGCCGTCACCG
Source organism: uncultured Solirubrobacterales bacterium (assembly GCA_963826395.1). Taxonomy (GTDB): domain Bacteria; phylum Actinomycetota; class Thermoleophilia; order Solirubrobacterales; family Solirubrobacteraceae; genus Palsa-465. Next base: position 69,925 of record CAWGWP010000006.1, read on the forward strand.
TGCCGCCGACGATCAGCATCGCGGCGCCGCCGGCCGCGCGACGCCGCCAGTACTCGGCATCCGCGGGCAGCGCGAGACCGTCCGCGACGAGTCCGGCGCCGTGCGCCGTCCCGACCAGCCGGTTGCGCAGGACGAGCCTCGTTGCCGAGCGCGAACGGCTCCGCCGCGCGATGGACCTCGCCGCTCATCGACTCAGTCGGTCGGGTCCGCGGCCTCCGACGAGCGCGAAGTAGCCGGCCGCGTCGAGCTTCGCCTCGCCCCACAGGAGCTCGAGCACGAGCTTCGAGATCTTCCAGCCGTCGGGCTCGCGCCGAAGCTCGTTGTGGTAGCGGCCGACGAGCACCTTGGCGCTCTCGGGCTCGTCCTCGAACAACTGGTGAGAGGTGTGGTAGACGAGCGCCTTCGCGTCGTCGCCGTCGACCTCGACGTGGTAGACGCTGAGCAGGTGGTGCTGCCAGGTCACCGGGCGCGATCGCCTCGGCGATCCACGCCGCCACCGCGTCGCCGCCGATCACCGGATCGGCGTTGCCGTACTGGGCACCAGAGATCGTCGGCGAGCGTGCCGCGCAGGCCGTCTAGGTCGAACTTGTCGATCGTCGAGGCGTACCGGTAGAGGACGTCGGTGATCTCGATCCGGTCCTGGATCGCTCGGAGCGCCGGGTCGGCGCTGGGGGATGTCGTTGACTTGCTGCCATGTCGAAGTCCTGTGTCTGGTTCGGTCGTTGCCGGCGGTCAGCCGACCTTCGTCCAGACGCTCTTGATCTGGGTGAAGTCGTCGAGCGACGCCTCGCCGAGGTTGCGGCCGTGCCCGGACTGCTTGACGCCGCCGTAGGGCACCGACGGGTAGACCATCTGGTAGGTGTTGACCCAGACGGTCCCGACTCGCAGCGCGCGACTGGCGCGGTGCGCGACGTTGAGGTCGTTGGTCCAGACGCCCGCGGCCAGGCCGTACTCGACGTCGTTGGCGATCCGGTAGGCCTCCTCCTCGGACGAGAACTTCAGCACGGACATCACCGGACCGAAGATCTCCTCCTGCGCGATCCGCATGTCGTTGCGGACCGAGGTGAAGATCGGTCGGCTGGTGGAAGTAGCCGCGGTCGCCGTGACGCTCGCCGCCGAGCACCAGCTCAGCTCCCTCGTCGCGGCCGATCTGAACGTAGCGCTGGATGCGCTCGAGCTGAGCGGCCGAGACCACCGGGCCCATCTCGACGTCGGGCTCGAAGCCGCCGCCGATCCGCAGAGCCCGCTCGACCCGTTGACGACGCGCTCGAGCAGCTCGTCGTAGACGCTGCTCATGGACCAGGACGCGCGTGTTGCAGGTGCACACCTGACCCGATGCGCCCCACACGCCCATCATCACCGCGGGCGCGGCCGCGTCGAGGTCGGCGTCCGGGAAGATGATCGACGGGCTCTTGCCACCGAGCTCGAGACAGACCCGCTTGACGCGCGCCGCCGCGGAGGCCTGGATCGCCCGGCCGGTCGTCGACCGAGCCGGTGAACGAGATCACGTCCACCTGCGGGTGGGCGACGACAGCCGCCCCGACGGCCTCGCCGGTCCCCTGGACGACGTTGAAGACGCCGGGCGGGATCCCGGCCTCGAGTGCGAGCTCCGCCACGACCACCGCGGTCATCGGCGTCTGCTCGGCAGGCTTGAGGACGACGCTGTTGCCGGCGCACAGCGGGAACACCCCGAACGCGGCCGCGGCAGTGGGGCCGTTCCAGGGAACGATGGATCCGACCACGCCGACCGGCTCCCGAACCTGGTGCACGACGAACTCGTGCGGGACCGCCGGGATCGCCCCGTGCAGCTTGCTCGGCCAGCCCGAGTAGTACTCGAGTCCGTCGACGGCGAACTGGGCGATGAATCCGGCGTACATCGCGCAGCAGCCCGGAATCGATCACGTCGAGGTCCGCCAGCTCGTCCGCGTGCTCGGCGAGCAGGCCGGCGAGCTTGCGCAGGCGGCGCTCCTGCTCGAGCGGCGCGCAGGTAGCGCCACCGGCCATCGTCGAACGCCTCGCGCGCGGACCGGACCGCCCGTTCGACGTCGGCGGCGGAGCCCGACGCGGCCGTCGCAACCTGCTCGCCGGTGGCGGGGTCGATCACAGGCATCGTGGCGCCGTCCTGCGAGGGCACGACCTCGCCATCGATCACGTGGCCGAACAGCGGGCGCTCCAGCTGCCGCGCCGCCGCGGACGAGATCGGATAAGTCGTGGGGTCAGTCAGCACACTCATGGCCGTGCCGTCTCTCCTTGGTTGAGCGTCGTCGGGATGCCGCGTCGGTGAAGGGGCGCCCGGGCTGCGGATCCGAGAAGCAACAATTATTGAGCTTACTTCGGTTCAGAATATCCGTGGCGCCGATGCATGTCAAGCAGGTCGGGATCGGAGGCAGTGGCTCCATGTCTGAAGTGACATCACCTCGGGTGCATGAACGGCGATGACCAGCCGTGTGTCGGCACCGCCACAGCCCTGCCCCGGATCTCACCTCGCTTCAGCCGCCGATATCCGTCGATCGTTCCCTCCAGTGTCACTCGCTCGACCTCGACGTGGATCGCTCCCGAGCGCGCGAGTGCCACGATCTCGGTCAGCTCGGGAAGCGTCCCCCAGCTCGGCAGAGTCACCGAGCACTCGAACGGCAGCCGCGTTGGGATGCACGGCGAGCGAGCCGTCCCCACGCCCGATGTAGGAGATGTCGCCGCCGATCGAGACCGCACCGGCCGCCAGGGCGAGGGTCCCGTCGGAGGCGACGCAATCGAACACGACCGCCGCTCCGGTCCGCCCGATCTCGGCGCGGAGCTGGGCCGGGGCGAGGTCGACCGCCGAGACCGCAAGATCAGCTCCGGCACTGCGCGCCAGCTCGAGTGCATCGTCTCGCACGTCCACCGCCACGACCCGCACCGAGCTCAGCGGCACGGAGGATTTGGATCGCCATGTGGCCGATGCCGCCGACGCCGATCACGACGGCTGTGACGCCGGGCCGGAGCTGGTGGGACACCCGCTTGATCGCGTGGTAGGGCGTCAGGGCTGCGTCGGTCAGAGGCGCGGCGCTGACCGGGTCGAGGTCGTCGATCCCAACCAGGTGGCGGACCGATGGCACGAGCATGTAGTCGGCGAGGCCGCCGTCGCGCCCGACCCCGCCACCGTGTCCGCCGAGCGCGCCCGCAGGCAGCTCGCAGCCGTTCTCCGCACCCTGTAGGCAGCGCCAGCAGCGGCCGCAGCCCCAGCGCGCATGTACGACGACGCGGTCGCCTTCGGCAACGCCAGTGGCACCTCGGCCGAGCGCCGCGACGGTCCCAGCGGTCTCGTGTCCCAACGTGAAGGGGAGCGTGTAGGGGACCTGTTCCTCCGTCCACTCCATCAGGTGTAGGTCGCTGTGGCAGAGGCCTGCGGCGTCAACCCTCAGCAGGACCTCGCCTGGGCCGGGTGTCGGGGTGGGAATCTCGACGAGCTCCGGCTCGCTGCTCCATCGCGTCAGTCGGATCGCTTGCATGATCGGAACCTGCGGGAAAATGAAGTCGCTTCAGGTATCGCGGCGGCATCGGCCGCGGGGCGCGGGACCTCCAGTGGCTGGCGCCCGTCTGTCTTCTGATATCCTACCTGATATGAGTTCGGCTCAGGATGATCGGACGAGACAGAAGGGGGAGCGCCGCCACGATGGGGCCAAACGCCAGGGGATCCTCGCCGCCGCGACGGACCGCTTCGGCCGGGACGGTTACGAGGACACGAAGTGGGCCGACATCGCCGCAGACGTGGGGGTCGGCCCAACGGCTCTGTACCACTACTTCGAGTCCAAGCAGCACTGCCTGTTCGTGATCATGGATCAGGCAATCGAAAGCTTCCACTCACGGTTTGCGCGCCTGGCAGCAAAGCATCCGACGCACCTCGACGCACTGGTCGCGATTCTGCTCGATTGCTTCGAGCTCAGCGATCGCGACATCCAGCGCAATCGCGTGCTCGTGGCCGAGCAGGGGTTGCTCGCGAGTCAGCGCGAGTCGCCACGGGAGGAGGAGGCGCGCCAGGCGGTGCGCGAGAGGATCCGTGATCTCGAGTTCGCCTGGGCCACGTTCCTGGCGCGGGCGATGGAGCAGGGAGCGATCCCCGACGGCGATCCGCGGCTGCTCACCCGGGCGATTCTCGGCCTCTACAACAGCGTTTGGCACTGGTACCGGCCGAATGGAGCGGTCGCCCTGGCTCGCGCCGCGGAGTTCTACATCTCCCGCACCCTCGCGATGGTCGGCGTCGCGCCGGAGGCCGCCGAGTCGATGCTGCTCGCGGCATGAGTTTGACCAGCGCACGCCCCGTGAGCGAGGGCCTGTTCGTCGACGCCGGCGGCGAGATCCGGCTCGTCGGCTCGCAATGCGACGAGTGCGGGGTGGTCGACGTTCCCGAGCCAACCCTCGTGCCCTCGCTGCACGTCACTGAGAGTCCGCGAGAGGCTGTTGGGCCGGCGCGGGACGCTGTGGTCGTGGACGATCCAGTGCTTCCCGCCGAAGTCGCCGCCGTATGCGGTGGCTGACCCCGAGGCGTTCGAGCCGTACGGCGTCGGCTACGTCGAGCTTGCCGGGAGAGGTCCGCGTGGAGGCTCGCCTGACCGTTGCCGATCCGGAGCAGGCTCCGGATCGGCATGCCGATGGAGCTGACGCTGATCCCCGCGCCAGGCCGAGGGAGGACGGCGTGAGCACGTACGCGTTCACGCCGACGGAGGGGCCGGCGGAATGACCGAAGCGGAGGACGTCGCGATCATCGGCATCGGCATCCACCCGTTCGGCCGTCACCCGGGCGTGTCCGGGCTGCAGATGGCCGCGATCGCCGCCCGAGCTGCGCTCGCAGACGCAGGGGTCCGCTGGGAGGAGATCGAGTTCGCGGCCGGCGGTTCCGACGCGGCCGGCAACGCCGACACCTCGGTCGCGGCGCTCGGGCTGACCGGGATCCCGTTCATCAACGTCAAGAACGGATGCGCGACCGGCGGATCGGCGCTGACGACCGCCCACGCGATGCTGTCCTCGGGTTCGGCCGGATCTGGCGCTCGTGGTCGGCTTCGACAAGCACCCGCCGGGCGCCTTCAACCCGCTGCCGGAGGAGTGGGGGCTCGGCTCCTGGTACGGCGAGACCGGGCTGATGCTCACGACGCAGTTCTTCGCGATGAAGATCCAGCGCTACATGAGCGAGCACGGGATCAGCTCATCCGACCCTCGCGAAGGTCGCGGCGAAGGCGTTCCGCAACGGCTCTGCGAACGAGAACGCGTGGCGCCGCACGCCGCTCTCCGAGGAGGAGATCCTGTCCTCGAGGATGGTCAACCACCCGCTGACGCAGTACATGTTCTGCTCGCCGGGCGAGGGCGCGGTCGCGCTCGTGCTCGCTCGCGGGGAGCGGCTGCGTCGATCGCTCGGCGTCGGTGGTCTACCTCCGGTCGGTCGCGTTCCGCACCCGCAGGTTCGGCTCATTCGAGGTCTTCAGCCCGTCGATCCCGATCGAGTCGGCGCCCTCGCCGACGTCCGAGGCGGCGGCAGCCGCGTTCGAGCAGGCCGGAATCGGACCCGAGGACGTCGACATCGCCCAGCTGCAGGACACCGAGTCCGGCGCCGAGGTCATGCACCTGGCCGAGACCGGGCTCTGTGCCAGCACGGCGAGCAGGAGGCGCTGATCCAGAGCGGCGCGACCGAGATCGGCGGCCGCCTGCCGGTCAACACCGACGGCGGCTGCCTCGCCAACGGCGAGCCGATCGGCGCCTCCGGACTGCGCCAGGTGCACGAGGTGCGTTCTGCAGCTGCGCGGCGAGGCCGGCGAGCGGCAGGCGCCCGGGCCGCGCCGGGTCGGCTTCACCCAGGTCTACGGCGCGCCCGGCGTGAGCGCGTGCGCCGTGCTCAGCCGGTAGAAGCCGACGCGCAGCTGCTGGCCCTGGCCACGCAGCTGACGACGGGTGCCGGCGCTACCGCCCTGATGATCGTCGGGTTCGTCACCGTTTACCTCAACTGCCATGCGCTCGCTCACTACGTCGCTGGCTGCGCGGGCAGCGTGCGAATGGAGGGTGGCCGCCGTCCCCACATCCGGCGCGACGATGTGAGGCCGGTCCAGCTCAGCTTCGGCAATGAGCTGGGCCAGAAACCCGCCCATCGCGCGCGGAGACAGGATGCCCTCGCGGCGTTCGGATGCGCCGACCCCCGGCAGGTCGATGGCGAACAGGCGGGCGCGCTCAGCGAGCGTGGCCCAGATTGGCGCGAACGCGTACAGGCTCTCCGGCCACGGGCTGGTGAGCAGCACCGCCCGCTCCCGCGAGCCGCCGCTGTCGGCGTAGCGGATGCGGACTCCGTCGATCGTCCGGAACCGGACTTCTGGGACCGCTGAGGTCCCCGCCGCTCCGGTGGTCGCGGGTTAGTCCTCTACGTCGTCGACGTGGGACGGGCGGGGGCGAAGAAGTCGATGAGCAGTTGGTTGACGCGTTCAGCCTCGTCGTGATGGACCCAATGCGACGCGTCGGCCAGGCGCTCGACGCGGTCGAGGTTGGGCACATCGTCGCGGTCGGGCTCGGCCAGGTCGGAGCCGAGGTAGGAGTCGCGCTCCCCCCAGATGACCAGCGTCGGCGCCGAGATCGGGCGAAGCTTTGCTGCGGCTTCCTTCTGGGACTGCCTCACCGAGGCGCGGTAGTAGTTGATCATCCCGGCCGCTGCCCCTGGCTGCGACCACGCCTCGACGTAGCGCTCGATTTCCTCCGGCGTGTAAGGCGGGTTCGCGTCGTGCAGGAAGTGCCGGAAGAAGTGCCAGTCTCTGGCGTGCACCACGTCCTCGGGCAGTCCCGGCGTCGCAAAGAAGAAGAAGTACCAGGACTTCCGGAGCTGGCTCGGGTGGCGCAGTCCCTCCGAGAGCCGCCGCGGATGGGCCGCGTTGAGGATCGCGAGCCGGTCGACCACCTCGGGGTGATTCATCGCGATGGTCCAGGCGATGCTTCCGCCCCAGTCGTGACCGACCAACAGCGCGGACTTAGCACCGCGCTCCTCGATGAGGCCGCGGATATCGTCGGCGAGCAGGTCGACGGCGTAGGCCTCGAAGCCCTCCGGCTTCGATGACAGGTTGTAGCCGCGCGTGTCGGGCGCGACGACCCGAAAGCCGGCCGCCACGAGCGGCGCGATCTGCAGCCGCCAGCCGAACCAGAACTCCGGGAAGCCGTGCAGCAGAACGATCAGCGGCCCATCGCCGGCCTCGACGTAATGCAAGCTCTGATCGCCGACCTCGGCGTAACCCTCCCGAAGCTCAGCCCCAACGTCAGGGTAGCGCGCTGGTGGTGGTCATGAGGACCTCCTTGGGTCGGGGACTTGGCGCAACCCTACGCCTGCCCGGCCTGGATATGCAACGAGTGTCACCAGACAACAGGGGCCACGACAGGACGCCTTCGCGTACCCGGGCGAGCGCGAACGCAGGGCTCCTCTCGCGGATCGGTCGCGTCTCGCTCCGGTCGTAAGGTCGTCGACCACCACGCCCGTGTGGACGAAGCTCGTCACGCCCACGCGTTCCATCAGACGATGTTTCACTTCTGCTTGCGCGTGGTTGCGCGACTCTCGGGCTCGGGCGCGGTGCCAGCGTCACGGCCTTCCGGTCAACCCTTCGCAAGGCCGGTCCGATCGATGATCGACACTCCGCGCCGCTGGGCGGCGGCTCGCGCCCCCGGTAGCGAATGCTGGAGGTCACGCGGGCAGGACGGGGTCAAATCTGGGCGGCTCCTCGGGTATGCTCGGCGCACCGGCAGCGGGCGTGGCGCGACGCACAGGCGCTGGGAACGAGCGACAGGAGGGGCTGATGGCGGACAAGTTCGATGTGATCGTCGTGGGGGCCCGGTGCGCGGGCTCGCCGCTCGCCACGCTGCTGGCGAGACAAGGGCTGAGGGTGGCGGTGGTCGAACGCGCTGGGTTTCCGAAAGACACGCTGTCGACCCACATCTTCCAGGCGCCGGCGATCAACTTTCTCAAGAGGCTGGGCGTGTTCGAGAAGGTTCTGGAGACCGGAGCCCGCACCTACAGGAGGGTTGACCTTCGGCAGGAGGACTTTCGGGGCACGTTCGAGGTGAATCAGCGGCCCGGCGACGTGGGTGCGTTCATGTCGGTGCGGCGCTTCGTGCTCGATCCGATTCTGCTCGACGCTGCGGCGGAGGCCGGTGCCGAGGTGCTGATGTCGACCAACGTCATCGACCTGAGGCGCGACGGCGACCGGGTGGCTGGCGTGACAGCCGTCTCCCAGGGGCAGGAGCGCGCGCTCGAGGCGAGGCTGGTTGTCGGGGCAGACGGGCGAAACTCGAGGGTGGCCGAGTTGGCGGGCGCTCGCAAGTACAACGTCATCCCCGGCGTGCGGTTCGGCTACTGGTGGTTCTTCGCCGACGGGGATCCGGGTCCCGATCCGCCCCTCGTTTATCACCGTTGGGAGGGCCGGTTCGTCATCGCGATGCCGGCCGACGGAGGCCTATATCAGGTGATCCTGCTGCCGGACATGAGGTTCCTGCCCGATTTTCGAAAGGATCGCGAGGCGGCGTTCATGGCTCACGCGCGCTCGTGCCAACCGGTCGCCGAAACGCTCAGCGGGGCGCGTCCTGTGGGAAAGATGTTCGGGGTCCTGAAGTTCGAGTGTTTCTTTCGCGAATCCGCTGGCCCGGGCTGGGCTCTGGTCGGAGACGCGGGGCACTTCAAGGACCCGGCGCCCGGGCAAGGCATCGCCGACGCCTTCCGACAGGCCGAGGCGCTGGCGCCGGTCATCGTCAGCGCGGTCCACGACTCGGACGCAGCGCTCGACGCGGCAGTAACGGCTTGGGCGCGTTGGCGCGACCGCGATGCCGCCGAGCACTCCTGGCTTGCCGCGGACTTCGGTGCGGCTGGATCGGCCCCCACGGTAGTGGTCGAGATCACGCGCCGGCTGTACCAACAGGGTCGCACCGTAGAGCTGGGGGATGTGTTCCAACATCGCGCCAAACCATCGGCGGTCTTCACCCCTGCTGTCTTGCTCCAGGCGGCGGGCTCAGCGATGCGCAGACCCGGGGCCGACCGCGCCCAGATCCTGCGCGAGGTCAAGGACGCGATCACGACTGATAGCCGGCGTCGCCGCCTGAACCGTAGACCGGAATTCGTCCCGATCACCGAGCATCGCGACGCCGGGGACACTGAGGTCCCCGAGGAGGTAACGGCATGAACGGCCTCACGACTACAGCGGTCACCGTCAACGGTGTCCGATCGCCGGTGCTGCAGGCGGGCGATCCCGACGCGAACGAGGCCGTGGTATTCGTGCACGGAAACCCGGGTCCTAAGGAAGACTGGGAGGCTCTCCTCCAGCGGACGGGGGAGTTCGGCCGGGCCGTGGCCGCCGACATGCCCGGTTATGGCACGGCCGACAAGCCGGCGGACTTCCGTTACACGAGCGACGGCTACGCCAAACACCTAGCGGGGATTCTCGAGCAGCTCAGGATCAACACGGTCCACCTCGTGATGCATGACTTCGGGGGGCCGTGGGGGCTTGCCTGGGCGGTCCAGAATCCCGACGCGTTCGCCAGCGCCACCCTCATCAACACCGGAGTGTTGCTCGACTACAAATGGCATCGCCTGGCCAGGATCTGGCGGACGCCTGGCCTTGGGGAGGCGTTCATGGCGACAACGAGCAAGCCCGCGTTCCGCATGCTGCTGAGCCACGACAACCCGCGTCTGCCCTCGTCTGCGGTCGACCGCCTCTACGAGGTTTCACGGAGCTGGCCGACCAAACGTGCAGTGCTGAAGCTCTATCGAGCCACCCCGGCATCGGCGATGGGAGCCCTCCGCGAACCACTGCACGAGCTCGACCGACCCGCACTCGTCGTTTGGGGCACCGACGATGTCTACATTCCGTGGCAACAGGCTGAGCGCCAGCGGGAATCGTTCCCTTCGGCCCAGGTTCAGCTGCTCGAAGGGCTCGGGCACTGGCCGTTCCTCGAGGATCCCGCGCACGTGGCCGAACTCGTGATCCCGTTCCTACGCGAGCATCTCCGAACCAGGACGCCGAACTGATTCGGCCAGCCAGCAGCACGAAGCTACGCGAAAGCGACAGTCCTGGCCGCGCGGCCGAGACGACCGCGACGATCGACCAGCGACACTCTTGAGATCGACAAACGGCTGTATCGGCTAGACCGCCGGTAAACGGTGCCCCTGCTCTCGCGAGCTGTCTCAGGGCTGCGGCAGCGAGGGCCGAGCGATCGGAGCAGTTGCGCGCATCGTCGGCCCTGACGTCCACGCGCGATCGGGCGTCGACGGGGTGACCTCTCATGGCGTCGACCACGTCGGAGTCGACGGCGGATTTCCGGCGCGGTCGACGCGTCCGCGTCCGCCAAGACCAGTCGGTAGGACCGGCCGGGAGGCGCATCGAAGTGCTCCAACCGAGCCGCCCACCCGTCGGGCGGTAGCGACACGGCAAGCGCGTCGGAGTCCGTTCGCGCCGGCGAACACCCGGTCCGGCGAGGCGCTGATGACTCGGACGGCGGTGTCAGTCCGACTCATCGCGGGCGCGCCCGTAGCGCTCGTAGATCACGCGCGAGCCGAACGTCCTGGTCTCGACGAGGTCTAGCCGAACGTCTTCGGTGACCGGCGGCAGGAAGGGCGTGCCGCCACCGACGACGACCGGATTGCGGAACATGCGCAGCTCGTCGACGAGGCCGAGCTCGATCGCTGCCGCGGCCAGGCCGGCGCCGCCGATCGAGACGTCCTTGTCGGTCGCGTCGAGCGCCGCAGCGGCCTCCTCGGCCACCGACGCCTCGGCGAGCCGGGCGTTGCCCCCGAACGCTGTCGAGCCTGCGGCTGAAGACGACCTTCGGGATAGCGCACCAGACGTCAGCGAACGCGGCCCCGAGCTCGTCGTCGCGCATCGACGGATCCGTCTCCCACACCAGCATGGTCTCGTAAAGCCTGCGGCCGCACAGATAGCCGCCGAGCTCGCGTATCTGCGCGATGTGGAAACGAAACTGCTCCTCGCTAGGGGCCGTCCACCCGAACGCGCCCTCGCGGTCGGCGATAAAGCCGTCCACCGAGACGCCCATCGAGTAGATCAGCACGGCTTCAAGCTCATCGCACCGGAGCGACGGACGATGATCGCGATGAAGTTCACCATTGAGCTCGACATCGGGCTCTCCTTCCTTCTGCAGGCTGCCCTGCCACAGCTATCGACCGATCGCGAGACGAAAACTCATCGTCGTGGCCGGTCCAAGCGGCGTCGGTCGGATGCTCTTCTTGCGTTGCCGACAGTAACGTCCGGCGACGCGGGGCGGGCCGTCGTTTTAGGGGCTGCCGCCCCTCCGATCAGTCAAATTGGCCAAGGTAAGCCCGCGTTTCACGAGCGCCACGGCGTCCCGCTCGGCGTCGATTGGATCTGGAAGGTTGCGAAGCAGATCCTCGATCTCCTGCTTGGAATAGCCAACCCTTCGCAACATTCGTTCGGGCTTCAGCGTGAGAAACGAGACGCGGCCGCTCCACTACGCGGATACTACGCCCGGCGCCACGCAGCTCGGCGGTCTCCGAGCGCTCGTTACACCAAAGCGTGCGCGACGCCAGAGCACAAGTCCGCCATGCCGTCAGCCGACCCCGGACAGCAGGGTTCGCACGCTGTCACCTTCCCCCAAGATCCGAGCGCCTGTCACCAGGCGCCGTCACGACCGCTGTTTGTTCTCGCGCCGGGGCGGGCCGCGCAAGCGCAACGGGTGACGTTCCGAATGGTGCCGAGTGCTTGATCAAAATGGCACCGGCCAGTGAGGATTCGTTTGCGCGCCCGGGACAGACCGGCTCTGATGGCGGCGATAACTTTGTGCAGATCGGCGAGTTCCTCTCCACCAGCCGCCTGGAGCTGCGTCCGCTGCCGGCTGCGGCCGTCGATGCGCTGCGGAACGATCGCGAACACGCTGCGCAAGAGATCGGGATTCAGCTCGCGCCAGATTGGCCACAGCCGGCTCTACTTAAGATCCTCGATCGTCACGCCGCGCTGGCTCCGGACGAAGTGGTGTGGGGCATCTGGATGATCATCGATCGTGGTGATGACACCGTTATTGGCGACATCGGGTTTCATGGACCACCCTCGGACGCAGGCGTCGTCGAGGTCGGCTACAGCATCGTTCCTGGCCGTCGTCGGCGTGGCTATGCGACCGAGGCAGCCGATGCGCTGCTCGGTTGGGCGCGCCAGCAGCGGCAAGTCAAATCGATCGTCGCCGGCTGCGATCCGGACAACCGCGCGTCCGTAAGAACGCTTGAGCGCGCCGGCTTCAGACAGACGGGCTCCAGCGGCGGAGAGCTTCGATGGACGCTGGCTGACTGACCCGCGGAAAGCGCGTATACGCCGGACGATCGGTTTCGCCGTCCGGCCGACGGTGCGGCTCACGTGCGCTTCGGCGACGACGGTGATGGCGGGGGTGACACAAATCGACCGGCTCCGGTGTCAGCCGCCGATGTAGGACATCTCGATCTTCTGCGTCGGCGAGGTGTCAGCCGTCCGTGCTTCGCTGTAGCGGTCGGCGCGCCCGGTCCAGATCGAGCGCAGGCGTTGCGCGAGTTGCTGGTCTGTCGCTCCGGTGCGGAGCACTGCACGGAGGTCGTGGCCGTGGGTGGCGAACAGGCACGTGTGGAGCTTGCCGTCGGCGGATAGCCGCGCGCGGGTACAGCCGCCGCAGAACGGCTGTGTGACGGAGGCGATCAGACCGATTTCGCCGGCTCCGTCGCGGTAGCGATAGCGGCTCGCGACCTCGCCCGGATAGTTGGCTTGGAGCGGTTCGAGCGGCCAGTTGGTGTCGAGCGCGTAGCGGATCTCGGCGGCTGGGACGACGTCATCGAGGCGCCAACCGTTGGTGGTTCCGACGTCCATGTACTCGATGAACCGCAGGATGTCGCCGCTGTTACGGAAGTGCTCGGCCATTGGGACGATGGCGTGGTCGTTGACGCCGCGCTTGACGACCATGTTGACCTTGACCGGCGAGAGCCCCGCGTCGGCGGCGGCGTCGATGCCGTCGAGGACGCGTGCGACGGGGAAGCTGACGTCGTTCATCGCGCCGAACGTTTCGTCGTCGAGCGCGTCGAGGCTGACGGTGACGCGGGTAAGCCCCGCGTCCTTCAGCGAGCGTGCTTTGGCGGCGAGCGCGGTGCCGTTCGTTGTGAGCGCGACGTCGCCGATGCCGGGGATGCCGGCGAGCATCTCCACGAGCCGTTCGAGGTCGCGTCGCAGCAGCGGCTCACCGCCGGTGAGCCGGACCTTGGTCACGCCCTGCTCGGCGAACGCGCGTGCGAGGCGCGTGATCTCCTCGAACGACAGCAGCTCGGCGCGCGGCAGAAACGTGTAGTCGCGGCCGAAGATCTCTTTGGGCATGCAGTACGTGCACCGGAAGTTGCACCGATCGGTGACCGATATCCGCAGGTCTCGAAGCGGGCGTGAGCGCTTGTCAAGCACACGCTCATTCTCGCGTCTCTCAGATCCAAGGACTGACAAGGATTGCGAGGTCGACCACGAACAGGACGATCACGACGTCATTTAGCAGCGCATTGTCGGGCAGCCCGGGAGCGATCTGCACGATCGCCCAGAGCGCAAATGCGGTGACCAGGATCGATCGCGTCAGTAGCTCGCGTCGGTCGTCGTGGTGCGCAACGACGTGGGCGAGGTACGCCCCGGCGGCGAGGAACAGGGTCGCACCCTCAAGTGCCCGGGCGGCCGATCCGCCCCACCCGGCACGGACGCAGATCGCGAGTATTCCAGTGCCCACGCTGGCCGCGATCAGCCCGCCGGCGAGGTGGCGGAGCTTCGTTCGGCGGGCCTTCACGATGCGATCAGGCCCGGCTTCCCGGTCGCGATCCCGAACGGGGATCCGCGCGCAAATGGTGTGCTGGTCATGCCCGCTCTCCGGAGGCGGACTGGCGCTGGGCGTCTATGTGCGCTTGTAGTAGTCGGCGTTGATCTGGGTGTACTTCTGCCACTCGTCGGGGAGCTGGTCCTCGGCGAAGATCGCGTCAACCGGGCACGCTTCGACGCACGCGTCGCAGTCGATGCACTCCTCCGGATCGATGTAGAGCATCTCGACGTTGTCGTAGTCGGGCTCGTCCGGGGTTGGATGGATGCAATCCACCGGGCAGACCTCCACGCACGAGTTGTCCTTGGTGCCGATGCAGGGCTCGGCGATCACATACGCCATTCGCTGATTCTCCTGGCACGATGGGCTAAGACCAACGCGCCAACTGTTGCACCTCAACCGAGGTTGAGGTCAAGCGCCGGCGGTCACCCGCCCCCGGACCGGCGTCGCCACGGTCGCGGCGGTGTGCCCGCGAAGCGGCAGGACGCGATCGTCGAACATGCGGCACACGTCGATCGATTCGCAGTTGCACTTGCTGCAGATCTTCAGCACACGGCGCACCGACGTCGCCCGCGCGATCAGATCGTCGAGCTCAGGCAGCTTCAACACAGCAAGCCGGCGTAACCGCTCGTGCGCGGGCTCCTCACGTGACCCGAGCAGGTCGCGGATCTCCTCGAGCGTGAAGCCGACCCGCTGCGCCGCATCAATGATCGCCAACCGCCGAAACACGTCTTCGTTGTAACGGCGCTTTCCCGCTGCGCGTTCCGGCTCGGGAAGCAAGCCGCAGCGCTCGTAGTAGCGGATCCGCGACGCGCTCATCTCCGCCCGCGCTGCCACCTCGCCAATCGCCAGCTGTCGCACGACCTCGCTCAATGTTGTGGCGCTCCGTTTGACCTCAACCCAGCTTCAAGAGTAAGGCTACCGCCACGACCACCGCGACAGCCCCCGATCGCCCCGGGTGGCAATACAAGCTGGCTGAGGAGTCGTCATTCCCGTTGCATCCCCGAAGGGCGGAGCCACAGTAGGACGGGCGTCTGCCGGGGTCCTGCAGGTCTTCAAAACTCGCAGGGCCGGGCAGCCCCCGTCTTGGAAGGTTCGATTCCTTCGCCGCGTCGCTTCAGGATTTCGCTGCTGGTATGCCCTATTCGGAGGCGTTACGGGCTCGGCGACCGGGTCGGTCCTGCGCGGGTCAGCACGGGCCAATTTGTCGGTATCGTCGTCAGTCCGTGATCAGGCTTAGCGAAGGCTAGGAGGGTTGACGTGGCGTATCACGATCTGAGCGATGCAGATACGGCCGTCGCCGACCGGAACGCGGCCGGAGCTCGCACGACCGTGCTGGTCAGTCGCCGCGAGTCGTTCAACGCGGCGCATCAGCTGCGCGATCCCGGCCTGTCCGACGAGGAGAATCGAGCGCCTGTTCGGGAAATGCGCGAATCTGCACGGGCACAACTACGTCCTCGAGGTCGTGGTGACCGGCCAGATCGATCAGGCCACGGGCTACGTCCTGGACCTGAAGCAGCTCTCGGATGTCATCTCCCGGCGGGTCATCCAGGACGTCGACCACCGCAACCTGAACACGGACGTTCCGTGGCTGGAGGGGCGTATCCCGACCGCCGAGAACCTGGCCCTGGCGTTCTGGGAGCGGGTCCGCTCGGAGCTCCCAGACGGGTCGTTGCGGTCGGTCCGGCTGTGGGAGACCGACAAGAACTGGGCCGAAGTCGGTGATCACGTCTGAGACGCCGCCGCGGCGGGGTCTCGAGTTGCGAAGGCGCTACACGCGCGGCAGACGTCGGCGTGCTCACCGAAGACGAGGCGAGACGGTTCGTCCGCGAGCGGACCCGGCGACCCGCGAGACCGACATCACCCTGGCCTGGGAGCTGCTGTACCGGCTCGAACCGGAGCTCTACGACCGGCTCGTCAGCGCCGAGCGGCTCCACCCCGGGCGTGCTTGGGTGGCTGCCGGACGACGTCGAGCGGATCGTCGAGGTGGCCGCGGGCACGGGCCGGCTGACGCTGGAGCTGGTCCGCCGCGCGCGCGAGGTCGTGGCGATCGAACCTGCGGGGCCGTTGCGCGAGATCCTGAAGCAGAAGCTCGCGCGAGCGGATCATGGCGGACCGCGTCGCGGGTGATCGCATGGCTTCTTCGATGACCTGCCCGTGGCCGACGCTTGCGCTGACCTGGTGGTCGCGTGCTCGGCGCTGACGCCGGCTCCGGGGCACGGCGGCGAGGCAGGGCTGGCGGAGATGGAGCGGGTCTGCAGGCCGGGTGGCTGCGTCGTGATCGTCTGGCCGAACGAGGTCCCGTGGCTCGCCGCCCACGGCTACCGGTACGTGAGCTTCGGTGACGGCGAGATGTTCGTCGAGTTCGCGAGCCACGAGGAGGCGGCCGAGCTGACCGAGATCTTCTATCCCAGCGGGGCCGAGGAGGTCCGTCGCCGCGGCTGGCAGACGGGTTCCCTACGAGTGCTGGGGATCAATCCGCCGCGCGACCTCGCGTTCAAGGTGATCGCGGGATGAAGGTCGCGATCGTCGCCCCGCTGGTTTCGGCCATCCGGGAGCCGCAGCGCGGCGGCTCGCAGGCGTTCGTATCCGATCTCGCGCGCGGGCTCGTCGACAGGGGGCACGAGGTTCACCTCTACGCCGCTTCCGGATCGGAGGTGCCGGGCGTGCGAGGTGATCGACACGGGCGTCGATCCGCGCGCGCTGGCCGCGACGCTCTACCGAGCTTCTGGCCCAGCCGCGCACGCGGCTGGCCGTGGCCGAGGCGGCGTTCGCCGCGCGTCTACGCCGCCGTGCGGGAGGCTCGATACGACGTCGTCCACAACCACGCCTTCGACGCGCCCGCGATCAGCCTCGCGACTCGACTGCGCGCGCCGGTAGTGCACACGCTTCACCTACCCCCGGACGCGGCGGTGGCCGACGCGCTGCGTGACGCCGCTCGGTCACGAGCGAGCCCCGACGGTCGCGGGCGTATCCGCTGCGCCAGGCGAGCGCTTGGCGCCGAGTCGTCCCGGTCGACGCGATCCTGCCGCCGTACGTCCCGACGCGGGTCGATCCGCTGGTCGTCATCGGCCAGGGGACGGCGCGGTCTTCGCCGGCAGGCTGAGTCCGGAGAAGGGAGCGCTCGAAGCGATCGAGATCGCGCGGGCCGCAGGCGTCCGGATCGATGTCTACGGCGACGGCTACGACCCGAATACACCCGCGAGCGGATCGACCCGCGACGTAGCCGATCCGGGCGTCGCGGTTCATCCGGGCGTTCCGCGAACGGTGATCTGGGAGGCGATGGCTCGCGCGGCCGTCGTTCTGTGCCCCGCCAGGTGGGAGGAGCCGTTCGGGATGGTCGCGGCCGAGGCGCAGGCGTGCGGGACGCCCGTCGTGGCCTTCCGCCGCGGCGCGCTCGATGAGGTGATCATCGACGGGGTGACCGGCTTCCTCGTGGCGCCCGGCGACATCGCCGCGGCAGCCGCAGCGGTCACGAGGCGACCGAGCTCTCGCGCTCGGAATGCCGCGATCACGCCGAGAGCCACCTCGATCTGGAGCTGAGCCTCGACGCGCACGAGCAGCTCTACAGGCGAGTGGCTGCAGCCGGCGTCGGGGCCGCGGTCCGGTGGCTGAGCCGGGGCATTGGCTCGCGGGACGGCTGGCGGTCGTCACCGGCGCCAGCCGCGGGATCGGAGCGGCGACGGCGGAGGCGATCGCGGCCGCCGGCGCGCACGTCGTGCTGGCCGCCCGCGACCGTGAGGCTCTCGATGCCGTCGCCGCAGCGCATCCGAGACGCCGGCGGCGAGGCCACGCCGGTGCCGACGGACGTCAGCAGCGCTCGAGGACGTCGAGCGCCTGTTTGCCGCGGTCGAGGAGTCGGGCCCGCTCGCGGCTCTCGTCTGCGCGGCCGCCGTGCTGACGCCGGCGCCGTTGACGGAGACGACCTCGGAGATCTGGGAGGAGACGCTGGGCGTCAACCTGACCGGGCGCATTCCTCTGCTGTCGAGCGGCATTCGCCGCGATGCGGACGGCCGGCGGAGGACGGATCGTCAACATCGCGTCGCTGTCAGGCGTCTACGCCACCGAGAAGTTCCCGGGCCTGACCGCATACAACGTCTCCAAGTACGGCGTCATCGGTCTGACCGAGGCGATCGCGGTCGAGGGTAAGGGCGCGGGATCAGCGCGATCTGCGTGAGTCCCGGCGCGGTCGACACCGAGATGCTGCGGCGGGCCAACCCCGAGCTTCGTCCTGGCCTGACGCCCGATCAGGTGGCGGAGCCTGATCGTGGCGCTGCTCGACAGCCCGCTGGTGCCGGCCAGCGGGGCCAATATCCCCCTGTTCTCAAACGCTTAGCGCCGCCACAGGGGCCCGTGGGCGCGCGCGCGCTCAGCGCGCCAGCGACCACAGGTCGACGCGTTCGTCCGCGAGCTGACCCGGGGTGGGTCGAGCACGAGCGCCCACGAGGCGCGCGCATGCCGCCATCTCCGAGTCGGTGTCGAGCTCGGGGTCACCGCCGCGGTCGAGGCCGACCGCCGCCAGTAGCTGCCCGTCGAGCAGGTAGAACCCGACCAGCCTTCGCTCCTCGACGCTCCCGCGGACGACGAACTGGTCCCACTTCGTGGCGTGGCCGACGTACTCGAGCTTGTGCTCGTACTGATCGGACCAGAAGCTGTGGATGTAGTCGTATGGGGCGGTCGAGCCGAGCATCGACCGCGCCGCCGCGCGGCCCTGCTTTTCGCCGTTGTTGTAGTGCTCGACGCGGACGCGGCCGAAGACCGGATGCAGGTGGTTTGCCACGTCGCCGGCGGCGTACACGTCGGGCGCGCTGGCCCGACACAACTCGTCGACGAGCACGCCGTTGGACTGCGCGACCGGCTGGCCCCCGAAGGTCGGTATCTCGGGCTCGATCCCGACGCCGACGACCACGAAGTCGCAGGCCACGCGGCCCCCATCTGCCGGTCACGGCCGCCTCGACGCGCTCGCTCCCTTCGAACCCGACGATCTGTTCTCGGCTGCGCAGCTCGACGCCGTTTTCGCGGTGGATCGCGCCGAACGCTGCGCCGACCTCGTCGCCCAACACCCTTTCCAGCGGCACCTGGTCTGGAAATATCGCGGTCACCCGAACCCCGAGCTGCGTCAGCGAGGCCGCCACCTCGCAACCGATGAACCCCATCCCCACGACCACCGCCCTCCGGCCCGGACGGATCTCCTGCTTGATCGCGTCGCACTCGGCGACTGTGCGCAGGTGGTGGATCCCCGGCAGCTGCGCTCCGGGAACCGCGAGCCGCCGGTTCCGTCCGCCGGTCGCGATCAGGAGCTTCTGGTACTCGAGCTCTTCGCCCGAGTCGAGCACGACCGTATGGGCCGCCACGTCCACCTCGACAACGCTGGACTCGAGCCGCTCCACATCGTGCTCGTCATACCAACCGGGAGGTCTGACGTACCACCCGTCGAGATCCTCCTCCGAGCGGAGGTACGTCTTCGACAGCGGAGGGCGGCCAAACGGGATCCCCGGCTCTCGGCCGATGAGGACGACCCGCCCGTTGAAGCCCTCTTCGCGGAGCGTCACCGCGGCGTTGCCGCCGGCGAGCCCGCCGCCGACGATCACGATCGCTCTATCGCTGCCCGGTGGCTGGATCGGTTGCAAGGGTGACCTAGTCGTTCGGCGGGTCGCCAACCGCCCTGGGCGTTGGCCGCGCGATCCCGAGCTGCTGAAGTCTGCCCAGGTTGTCCTCGACGCCTACGGCGCCGGCGAGCTTGCCGTTCACGACGCGGAAGATGTAGATCTCATTGACGCGCTCAAACCGTCTTCCGGTTGGCGGGAATCCCCGCCACGGTCGCCGATGCGTCCCAGAGCACAACAGATGCGCCACAACCTTGTCGTTCTCGGCGACGAGCTCGACGACCTCCATGCAGAAATCCGGAAACGACTCCCGGAACGGTCCGATCCACCTTCTCGCGGCCGCAGCGATTTCGCCTTCGGCAACGTCTTCAAGAACGTTCAGATCGCTCTCGTTCACCGCCTCAACCAGGCGCAACACCAGCGCCTTGTTGTTATCGGCGGTCATCGTCTCGCTCTGACGGGCTGACTGGGACTTGGGACTGCGGTCCGGACGACGGTAAAGGTGAGGCGGAGAACCCGCACGCCCAGCCCTCAGGGAACCGGAATGTCCCTCGTCTGCGCAGCCAGGAGCCGCGCGCCCTCGGTGAGCTCGGCTTCCCGCACCGGCGTCACGATCGACCAGTGATGCCCGACCGGGCACCACTGGATTCGCCACAGGCCGAGGCGGAGCGATTTGACCGAGGCGCCCGGAATCCAGATCGTCGTGAACAGATGGCCCTCGCGGCAGCGAACGATCACGTTTCGGCCCACCGAGTAGCCCCGCATCTTCATCGCGAGCGTCTCGACCACGACCGCGGCCGCCGCGATCAGAAGCGCACGGACGCCGCGGCGGGGAAACCGTCGACCGGGATCGGGCTGAGACGAGCGGTGCACGGACTCTCAATGCTCGCGCGCGCACGGAGCGAGCGCAAGCCCCCGGCTTCACTCGTCCTCCGCCTCATCTCTCGCCGGGCCCGCGGGGGATGTGCGAACGGCCGCTGATTGGAAGATTGTCGCGCGGGTAGCGCTCCCCGTATGGCCACGTCATCCTCGACCCTCGCGGCGTCGCGGACGCTCGCCGAGGTTCCGCAGCCGACCGAGCCGGTGACGCCGGCCGTGCCCGAGGCGCCCGTGTCCCCGGCCGTGCCCGATCCCGGCACGCCGGCAGATCCGGAGGAGCCGGCAACCGTGCCCCCCCGGTCGAGCCCGCCACCCCGGTCGTGCCCGAGCCGGAGCCCGGTGAAGACCGCAGACCGAGCCGGGCGACGACTAGCGGGCGTCCGGAGCGCCGGGCGGCCTCGAGGACGATCTCGGCAAGCCGCTCCGGGTGCTGCTGCGGGAGCAGGTGGCCCGCGCCCTCGATCTCGATCACCTCGGCGGCGGCGATCCGTGCCGCAAGCAGCCGGGCCGACACCGGTGGGACGATCCGGTCGGCCGTCCCGGTCACGATCGTCGCCGGGACGGAGATCCGGCTTAGCCGCTGCTCGAGCGACGGCAGCTCGTCGATCAGGGCGCGTTGCTCGGCGGCGAAGGCATGCCACGCGCGCGGGCGAGCAGCGCCCGGCCCGAGGCCTCGAGGTAGCGCTCGTCGAGCCCCCGAGCCGGCGCCGATCCGCGTCGCGGAGTCCGGCGCGGTCAGCGCGGCGCCGAGGGCGGCGAGGGCCGCCGCCCCACTGCGGCCCGACCAGCGGCCGCGCCAGCAGCCGGTCGGCGCGGTTCAGCGAAGCGACGTTCGCCGACGGCGCGGCGAGCACCACGCTCCGATCCGCTCGGGGCGCTCGGCCGTGAGCCACGCGGCGATCGCGCCGCCCAGGCTGTGTCCGACGACGGTCGCGCGCGCTCGGCCCCGTGGGCGTCAAGCACGGCGAGCGCCGCCTCGGCGTTGCCGGCCAGATCCGTGGGCGCGGTGCGCCCGTCCCACCCGGGGCGATCGAAGGCGATCGTCGTCGCCCGGTCGCCGATCGCCTCGCGCACAGCACCCCAGTCACGCGCGCTGCCCGGCTGCCCGTGCAGCAGCAGGATCGGATCAGCGGGGTTCGGCACGCCGGGCCTTCCTCGCGTTCCAGCGAGCGGCGCAGGAACTGGGCCGCCACGATCACCATCAGCGCGGCGAACCCGAGCTTCAGGGCGCGTTCCGGGAGCACATTGGCGAGCGCCACGCCGCCGACCACCCCGGCGGCGGAGAGCGCGCCGAGCACCGCCCCGTCGCGGACCCGCACGTTTCCATAGCGGTACTGCTGCGCCGCCCCCACCAGCGCCACCGGAATGATCGCCAGCAGCGAGGTCGCCTCGGCCTTGACCTGCGAGAGCGACAGCACGAGCGTCAGCGCCGGCACGAACAGGATCCCGCCGCCCACCCCGAGCATCCCGCTCACCACACCCGCCGCCGCACCCATCACGATCGCGAGGATCACGACACGACCAGGTCGACCGCGACGGCGATCATCAGCAGCGCGAACAGGAATCCGATCGTGTCGGTCTGGACCCGCTGCTGGAGCCAGGTCCCGACCAGCGCTCCGCCCACGGCGGGCACGCCGACGAGCAAGCCCTTGTCGAGTACCGACGTTCCCGTAGGCGCCCTGGGCGATCGTCGCGATCGTCGCGATCACGACGATCGCCGCGAGCGATGTCCCGGTCGCCTCGCGCTCGCCGTACGCGAGCCACAGCACCAGCAGCGGCACGATCACGGTGCCCCCCCCGACCCCGAACAGCCCGCTGAACAGCCCGGCCAAGCTCCCGGTCGCTGCCAGCTTGAGCGTGCGCGGCGCGAGCATCGGCGGGGATAGTAGGAGAGCTGCGCGCTGCCTAGACTCTGGACCGTGACGTCAGCGCTTCGCTCCGAGGAGCTCGCGCCGCTTCGCGAGAACCCGGCGCGCGCCGCGATCATGTTCGATATCGACGGCACGCTCGCGCCGATCGCGCCGCAACCGTCGGACGCGCGCGTGCCCGAGCCGACACGCCAGTTGCTGATCGAGCTGGCGCGCCGCTACGGCGTGGTCGCGTGCGTCAGCGGCCGACGCGCGTCCGAGGCACGGGCGATGGTCTCGATCGGGACGATCTCCTACCTCGGCTCGCACGGCGCCGAGCTGCTGCGGGCCGGGCTGGACGGAGTCGGTGCTCGATCCGGAGCTCGAGGACTGGAGGCGACGGATCCACGAATTCGGGCGCGAGGCCGACACCTCCGAGCTTCGCCGCCGCCGCGTGCGGATCGAGGACAAGGGCGCGATCCTGGCGTTCCACTGGCGCGGAGCTCCCGACGAGGAGGCCGCTCGTGCGCTGATCGACGCGATCGCGGCGCGAGCCGAGGCGGCGGGTCTGCGCACCCACTGGGGGCGCAAGGTGCTCGAGGTGCGACCCCCGGTGCGGATCGACAAGGGCGCCGGGATCATCGCGTTCCTGGAGGGCGAGGACGTCGACGTCGCGATGTACGTCGGCGACGACACGACGGACCTCGACGCGTTCCGCGCGCTCGGGCAGCTGGTCGAGGAGGGCCGCCTGTCGCGCGCGATCAGGGTCGGGGTTCGCTCCGACGAGTCGCCCGAGGAGATCGTCAGCGAGGCCGACATCGTCGTCGACGGGACCCGCGGCGTGGTGACGCTGCTGACGCTGCTGGTCTCGGACTGAGGACGCGTGCGGTTCACCGACTTCCTCCGCACCACCGTTCTGATCAGCGCGGCCGCTGCGACGCGCGCTCGCGGCGGTGACGGTCGCCGGCGCAGCCGGCAACAACGACGGGCTCGTCGTCCCGGTGGCCGCCGGCTGGTGGGTGGTCGCCGCGCTGATCGGGGTCTGGCTCGGCCGCGGGCCGCGGGCCTCCGCTCCGATCGCCTCGCTGCTCGCGAGCGCGCGCACGCAGTCCTCGCTGCCGGAGCTCAACCCCGCGGCGCATCGTGCTGAACCGGCTGTGGCCGCTGCTGCTCTCGACGATCGGCGCCGGCGCGCTGGCGTTCGTGCTACCCCAGGTGCCGGCGGTGGCGACCGGCTTCGCGATCATCTGGGCGCTGGCGTGGCGCCGCCAGGCCTCGGCCGTCGCGGCGATCGAGGAGCGCGACGGCGCCCGCTTCTACCTGGTGCGAACCTCGCCGCTGAAGCCGATCAGGCTGATCCGTACGCCTGGCTTCCGCTCGAACCTGTTCGAGCTGAACGGCGCCTCGGGCCACGCCCCGCGAGCGCGGCCCCGCGCCTAGCCCCGACCGAGGAGCGCAGCCCTTGCCAGCCGCGGACGTCCTGTTGGTCTCGGTCGACAGCACGACCGGGTGGAGCGCTGCCGCCCGTGAGCTGGCCGGCTCGCTCGAGCGGGCCGGGGCGCGCGTCGCGGTCATCGGGACGGGGCCGCTACCGCTGGTGCGGACGTTCGCGCTGACCGATCTGCAGGAGGCGCGGGCGGCGAGGCGGGCCTGCCGAGCGCGGGATCGCCGAGCACGACCCGCAGGCGGTGATCTACTGCTCGATCACCGCGTCCCTGCTGTGGCCGCGGCCGGGCGCGATCTGGCTCGACACGCTGGCCGCCGAGAACCGCCCAGGCCGCCACGGCGTGTGGCAGCGGGTCGTCGAGCGTCGCCGGCTCGAGCAGGCGCCGCTGGTGCTGACGATGAGCCCGCAGCGCGCTCGGAGATGTCCCGGCGCCACCCGGTCGCACGCTGCTCGTGCCCGTCCCCGTCGACCGCTCGGGTCCGCTGGATGAGTCGCGCGACATCGACGCCGATCGCCTACGCCGGGAACCCCGAGAAGAAGCGTCTCGACTACGTCCTGGGGGCGTGGGAGCGGGCGCGCCGCGACGGCGAGAGGCTCGTGGTGGCGGGGCTCGAGCGGCTCGATCCGCGCCCGGGCGTGGAGGTGGCGGGGCGCCTCGCCCCCGACGCCTACCGAGCCCTGCTTCGCCGCGCCCGGGTGTTCGTGGCGGCGCCGCGCCGCGAGGACTACGGGATCGCGCCGCTCGAGGCGCTCGCAGACGGGTGCCAGCTGGTGACCACACCGGCCGAGGGGCCGTACCCGGCGTTCGAGCTCGCCTGGCGGCTCGACCCCCGGCTGGCGGTGGACGATCTGGTCCCCGCGCTGAGGGCCGCGCTCGACGATCCGCTCCCGGGCTACGCGGCCCGCGCCGGCGAGCTCCTCGCGCCGTTCTCACGCACCGAGGTCGATCGAGCGGTCGGCGAACGCCTTCTGCCACGATTGCTGTCCAGGTGATCGCCCCCGCGTTCATCCCCAGTCCCTCCTCCAACGGCTTTCACATCGGGCCGTTCTTCGTGCACGCCTACGGGCTGGCGTACGTGTTCGCGGTGGCCGCGGCGATCATCGTCACGCGCGAGCTGTGGAAGCGAGACGGCGGCGATCCCAACCTCCCGCAGGAGATCGCGATCTGGGCGTTTCCCGCCGGTCTGATCGGCGGGCGGATCTACTTCCTGATCACCACGCCGAGCCAGATCCCGCCGCACTGGTGGGGCCCGTTCGCGATCTGGAAGGGCGGGCTCGGGATCTGGGGCGGGATCGCCGGCGGCGTGATCGTCGGCCTCTGGTACGCGCGGCGTCGCGGCCTGACCAAGGCCGACCTGCTCAAGCTGATGGACTGCGCCGCGCCCGGGCTGCTCGTGGCGCAGGCGATCGGCCGGGTCGGCAATTACTTCAATCAGGAGCTGTTCGGCAAGCCGAGCACGCTGCCGTGGGCGCTGAAGATCGATCCCGCCCACCGCCCGCCCGGATTCGAGCGGTTCGCGACCTACCAGCCCACGTTCCTCTACGAGATCATCTGGAACCTGCTGCTCGCGGGGGTGCTCGCGTGGCTGGTGCGCCGGCAGCGCTTCCGCCCGCCGAGC
This sequence comes from uncultured Solirubrobacterales bacterium, assembly GCA_963826395.1. Taxonomy (GTDB): domain Bacteria; phylum Actinomycetota; class Thermoleophilia; order Solirubrobacterales; family Solirubrobacteraceae; genus Palsa-465. Next base: position 95,138 of record CAWGWP010000006.1, read on the forward strand.
ATATTCGCGCTGTACGTCGCCGGCTACTCGGGCTTTCGGATCTTCGAGGAGAACCTCCGGATCGACTACTCGGTGCACATCCTCGGGATGCGCCTGAACTTCTGGATCGCGCTGACCGGGTTCCTCGCCGGCCTCACGTGGTTTGTCGCGATCCAGCGAGGTTGGGGGCTGCGCGGCCGCAGGCCCGGTGGACCGAAGCCCGAGAGCGAGCCGCGCAGCGTCCGTGGGGCCAAGACTCCGAGCCCGGATCGGCCAAAGGCCGTCGCCGCAAGACGCCGCGGGTAGCTACCGGTTGCGCGGGCGCATCGCGGCGACCTCCGCCCACGGCCTCGTGTTCGCGACGTCGCGCGCGGTGAGCCAGCCGCGCCTGGCCGTGGCGATCCCGTAGCGCGCGACGGCGAAGCCCTTCACGCGGTGGGCGTCGCAGTTGATCACGATCGGGACCCCGGCCGCCGCCGCCGCCCGGGCGGCCGTCTCGTTGAGGTCCCGGCGGTCGGGGCTCGAGTTGATCTCCAGCATCGTGCCCGTCGCGGCAGCGGCCTCGATCACCCGCTCGAGGTCGAACTCATATGGCCGGCGCTGTTCGATCTTCCTGCCCGAGGGGTGGCCGAGCACGTCGACCAACGGGTGCTCGATCGCGCGCACGATCCGCTCGGTCATCCGCTCGGCGGCCATCCGGAACGAGGTGTGGACGCTCGCGACCACCCAGTCGAGCTCGGCGAGCAGCTCGTCGTCGTAGTCGAGCGAGCCGTTCGGGAGGATGTTGACCTCGGAGCCCGCGAGCAGCTCGATCCCGTCCACCTCGGTGGACCGGATCCGCGCGATCTGCTCGCGGAGCCGCTCGGGTGAGACGTCCGAGCCGAAACCCATCGTCGCCGAGTGGTCGGTGATCGCCAGGTACTCGTAGCCCGCGTCGCGGGCCGCCACAGCCATCTGCTCGATCGAGGCGGTGCCGTCGGACGCCGTCGTGTGGCAGTGCAGGTCGCCGCGCAGTTCGCCCAGCTCGATCAGGTCCGGGAGCGTCCCGTCGAGCGCGGCCTCGAGCTCGCCGCGGTTCTCGCGGAGCTCCGGTTCGATGTACCGCATCCCGAGCAGCGCGTAGACCTCCTCCTCGGTCGCGCAGCGGTGCGTCTCGCCGGTCGCGTCGTCGAGGACCCCGTACTCGGAGACATGCATGCCCTTGCGTACCGCGAAGTCACGCAGCGCCATGTTGTGCTCCTTGGAGCCGGTGAAGTGCTGGAGCAGGTTGCCGAACTGATCGGGCGCGACGATCCGCAGGTCGACGCGCATCGCGGTGTGTGTCCGCATCCGAACGCCCGCCTCGGCCGGTGTGCTCGACGACTCGATCAGGTCGAGCGCCGCCGCCGCCCGCGCCAGCTCGAGCGGGTCCGAGGCGGTGGCGATCACGTCGAGGTCCTTGACGCTGTCGGTCATCCGCCGGGCGGAACCGGCCAGCTCGACCCGCTCGGCGGCGGGATGCTCGCGCAGCGCCGCGACGAGCGGCTCGCCGACCGCGAGCGCTCGGTCGAGCACCACCCGCCGCGCGCGCTCGCCGGCGTCGTCGACCTGCAGCGCCGCCAGGAGCGCCTCCTCGGCCTTCGGCCCGAAGCCCTTGAGCTCGCGGATCCGGTGTCCCTCCGCGGCGGCCTTGAGCGACTGCAGCGAGTCGACCCCCAGCTCGTCGAACAGGCGGCGGGCGCGCTTCGGCCCCAGCCCCGGGAGGCGCATCATCTCGACCAGGCCGGGGGGGTACTTCGCACGGAGCTTGACCGTCGCGGGGATCGACCCCTCGGTGGAGAGCGCCACCACCTTCTCCTGGATCGTCGGCCCGATCCCGGGAAGCTCCGTCGCGCGCCCCTCCCGTGCCAGCGCGGCGACCGAGACCGACGCGTCGCGGACCGCCTTGGCCGCGTTGCGGTACGCGACGATCCGGTGGATGATCGCCCCGTCGAGCTCGTTTAGATCCCCCAGCTCGTCGAGCGCCAGCGCGATCTCGGCGTTGGTCGGATCGCGCGCGGTTGTCGCTGCGCTCGGGGGCGGGGTCTTGATCTCGGCTCGCTCGGCCATGCGTCGAGTACCAAGGCTATTCTGCCCGTGGGCGCCGCACGCTATACTTTCTGAAGCACCAACGATACTTTCCCTAAGGAGCGCTCCATGGCCGCCAGCATCGCCGAAGTAACCGACAGCAACTTTCAGGCCGAAGTGATCGAGTCTGAGGTGCCGGTGCTGGTGGACTTCTGGGCACCGTGGTGCGGTCCGTGCCGCATGGTCGCCCCCGTCGTCGAGGAGATCGCGGAGGAGCGCGGCGAGGCGCTCAAGGTCGTGAAGCTGAACATCGACGAGAACCAGAACACGGCGATCCAGTTCAACGTGATGTCGATTCCGACCCTCATGTTGTTCCGCAACGGCGAGGTCGCGAAGACGGTGATCGGCGCTTACCCGAAGCGCAAGCTCGAGGCCGAGCTCGAGCCGGCGCTCGCCTAGCGGTTACGCCGACGTTGGGGGGCGCAGCCGCGCCCGGGCGAGGGCGCGCTAGGAGCATGCGCTTGAATCTCGTCCTCGATGCCGCACGCCGCTGTCCTCTCCGGCCGAGCCCTTGACGGTCGCTACGAGCTCCACGCCGTAATCGGAGAGGGGACGTTCGGCCGCGTCTACCGCGGCCGGGACCAGCGCTTGGCGAGGCTGGTGGCGGTGAAGGTGATCAAGCCGTGGTGGACCGAGGACCCGGACTGGGCCCGCAGCTTCGAGCGCGAGGCTCAGCTGATGGCCCGCGTCAACGATCCCGGCATCGTCCAGATCTTCGACATCGGCCGTGCTGACGAGGGGCTTTATTACGTCGCCGAGCTGGTGGACGGGGAGAGCCTCGCCGATCGACTGCGTCGCGGGCCGCTCGAGCCCGGCGTCGCACGCGCGATCGCCGAGCAGCTGTGCCGGGCGCTCGCGCACGCGCATGCCCAGCAGGTCGTGCACCGCGACGTCAAGCCCGCCAACGTGCTGATCTCAGCCGACGGGCGCGTGAAGGTCGGGGACTTCGGGATCGCCCGGCTGGCGGACGGCAGCACCGACGGCGCGCTGGGGACCGTCGTCGGCACCCCGCGATACATGGCGCCCGAGCAGGCCCAGGGCCGCCCGACCACCCCCGCCACCGACGTCTACGGCTCCGGGATCGTGCTCTACGAGATGCTCGCCGGCCGGCCGCCGTTCACCGAGCGCTCCGCGGTGGAGCTGGCGCTGCGCCACCTCTCGGACCCGCCGCCGCCGCTTCCCGACGGGACGCCGGAGGCGCTGAAGCAGATCGTCGCTCGCGCGCTCGCCAAGGATCCCGCGGCTCGCTACCCGAACGCCCACGAGATGGCCGAGGCCCTCGCAGCGGCCCGCGCCTCGATTCCGGACCGACCCGCGGCCGCGTCGCCGACCGCCGACTCAGCCGTGTTCGGGGACCCGGTCGAGGAGCTCCGCGCGACGCGCGTCCAAGGTGCTCCCCGACGACCGGCCCCCACGCGCGTTCGCCGGCGGATGACGCCACGGCGCAACGTGAATCCCGCGGAGGGCAGGCGCTACCGCGCGCTGCTCGCCTGCGTCATGCTGCTCCTGTTCGGGCTGATTGCCGGAGCCGTCCTCAGCGCGAACGGCCAGGTCAAGGCCCCCGACCTCCACGGCATGGGCGAAGCCGGCGTGCAGGCCAGGCTGCGGGCGCTCGACCTACGCGCCGTGTTCGGCCACATCTACGCCTCGCCGCCCGTGGGGACGGTGGTAGCGCAGCGGCCGGCCCCCGGCACCCGCGTCGACGACGGGTCGACCATCGGCGTGACGCTCAGCGCCGGACCCGCGCCGGTGCCGGTGCCGGCGCTAGTGGGCCAGTCATCGGCCGCTGCGGCGGCGACCCTCCACGGGCTCGGGCTCGTCGCCGGCGAGGCGCCGGTGCCGGCGCCGGGAGTGACTCCCGGCCAGGTGGTGGGGCAATCTCCCGGGGCCGGGACGAAGCTGGCGCCGCGCTCCACGGTCGCGCTCTCTGTCGCGGAGACGCCGCGCTGGCGGCAGCTGACCTCGCTCACAGGCACGGGCAGCGGGCGCTCCGTCCCGTTCAGCATCGAGGGCAGCCGCTGGCAGATCGTGTACAGCATGGGCTACGACGGCGGCTGCACGCTGATCTTCTTCTGCTCGGGGCCGAGCGTCCAGGTCAGCGAGCTGCGCTCGGGCGCGGACGTGGGCCAGTTCGGCCTCGGCGAGGGCAGCGGCCAGACCCGTGTGTTCAAATCGGGTCCCGGCCTCTACCAGATCACGGTCTCCCCGGGCTCCGACACGGCCCACTGGTCGATCGCCGTCGACGACTACTACTGAGTTCCGAGGGCCTACGCCAGCGCCACGCCGACGCGGAGCTCGCGGCCGTCGATCCGCACCGGCTCGGCGCCATCGAGCGACTCGTAGCTGACGCTGGTGGCGAGCGTCTCGCCGGCGATGTAGTCCTCGAAGGCGCGCGCGGCGCCGACCAGGTCCTCGTCGCCCGACAACGTCAGCGCGATCCGGTCCGAGACGTCGAGCCCCGCGTCTCGCCGTGCGGCCTGCACGGCATGGACGATCTCCCGCGCCCAGCCCTCGACCTGCAGCTCGACGTCGATCTCGAGCTCGAGCGCGACCGCGTGCGAGCCCTCGCGCTCCACCTGGTAGCCCTCGAGCGGCTTCATCGAGACGTCAGGTCGTCGGCGCCGAGCTCGTGGTCCTGGCCGGCGACGGTGATCCCGACGGTCCGGCCGTCGCCGCATCGCGTCGGCCGACGCGGGCCGGGTCGAGCGCGGCGACGCCGCGGCCACGAGCGGCATGTCCTTTCCGAACCGCGGTCCGAGCGTCCGGTAGTTGGGCTTCACCTCGAGCTCGCCGAGCTCGTCGGCCTGCGAGACGAATCGCAGCTCGCGGACGTTCAGCTCCTCACGGACGAGGTCGGCGAAGCGCTCGATCGCCTCGCGCTCGGCGCCCGTCGCGACGACCACCGCCGCGCGCAGCGGCTGGCGGACTTGACCCGCGCCTCGCCGCGCGCGGCGAGCCCGAGGCGGACGGTCTCGCGCGCGACCGCCATCGCCTGCTCGAGCGCGAGGTCCGCCTCGCCGGCTCCGGGAAGTCGCACAGGTGGACGCTCGCGCTCGCGAGCCGTCGAGGTTGTCGTAGATCTCATCGGCCACGAACGGGCAGAACGGCGCCAGCAGCTTGGCGACCGTCAGCAGGCACGTCGCGCAGCGTCGCGAACGCAGCCGGGTCGCCGTCCCAGAAGCGCCGGCGCGACCGCCGGACGTACCAGTTGGAGAGCTCCTCGACGAACGCCTGGATCGCCCGGCCGGCGTTGGTCGCGTCGAAATCGTCGAGGCGCTCGCGGACGACCTCGACCGTCGCCTGCAGCCGCGAGAGGGCCCAGCGGTCGAGCTCGGTGCGGCGGCTCGCCGGCGCAGCCGCGCGGCGCGATCCCGTTGGCGTTGGCGTACAGCACGTAGAAGCCGTACGTGTTCCACAGCTGGAGCAGGAACTGCCTGACCGCCTCGCCGATCGTCTCGAGCGAGAAGCGGTAGCCGTCCCACGGCTGCTTGGAGGTGAACAGGTACCAGCGCAGCGCGTCGGCGCCGAAGCGGTCGATCACGTCCCACGGCTCGACGCTGTTGCCCAGCGACTTGGACATCTTGCGCCCCTGCTCGTCGAGGATCAGCCCCAGGCACAGGACGTTGCGGTAGGCGGAGCGGTCGAACAGCAGCGTCGAGATCGCGAGCAGCGAGTAGAACCAGCCGCGCGTCTGGTCGAGCGCCTCGCAGATGAAGTCGGCCGGGAAGCGCTGCTCGAAGTGCTCGCTCGTTCTCGACGGGCGCGTGGTACTGCGCGAACGGCATCGAGCCCGAGTCAAACCAGACGTCGATCACCTCGGGCACGCGCGCGCATCGCCTCGCCGCACTGCGTCGCAGGCGAACGACGACCTCGTCCACGAACGGCCGGTGCGGGTCCTCCAGCGTCACGCCGGAGCAGCTCGCGCAGCTCGGCGAGCGACCCGATCGCGCGCGACGTGCCCGTGCGTCGCAGCGCCAGACCGGCAGCGGCGTGCCCCAGTAGCGCTCGCGCGACAGCGCCCAGTCGACGTTGCCCTCGAGCCAGTTGCCGAAGCGCCCGTGCTTGACGTGCTCGGGGTACCAGGTGACCGTCTCGTTGGCCGCCAGCAGGCGGTCCTTGAGCTCGCTGGTCGCGATGTACCAGGAGGGCTTGGCGTAGTAGAGCAGCGGCGTGCCGCAGCGCCAGCAGTGCGGGTAGGAGTGCTCGTAGGTCTCGGCGCGCAGCAGCCGCCCGCGCGCGCGGAGATCCTCGATCAGGTCCGGATCGGCGTCCTTGACCTTGCGCCCGGCGTACGGGCCGATCCGCTCGTCGTAGGTGCCGTCGAGCCGGACGGGGTTGATCACGTTCAGCCCCTGCTGCTCGCCGAGGCGGAAGTCGTCCTCGCCGAACGCGATCGCGGTGTGGACGAGTCCGGTGCCGTCCTCGGCGGTGACGAAGTCGGCCGGGAGCACGGTGTGGCCCTTCTCGCCGTACTCCGAGCCGGCGATGAAGTCAAACGGCGGCTCGTAGCGGGTGCCGACCAGCTCGCTGCCCGGGAACCGCTCGAGCACCTCCGCGCCCTCGCCGAGCACCCGCTCGACGAGCGCCTCGGCGACGACGAACACGTGCCCTCGCCCGCGCCCGGGCGCGCACGTACGTCAGCTCCGGATCGACCGCGACCGCCGCGTTGGAGACGAGCGTCCACGGCGTCGTCGTCCAGACCAGCAGCTCGTCGCCGGGCTGCAGCGGCCCGCGCGGCTCGCGCACCGGCAGGCGCACGTACACCGACGGATCGAGCACGTCCTGGTAGACGCCCGGCTGGCCCAGCTCGTGGCTGGACAGCGTCACCTGGTCACGCGGGCAGTACGGGACGACCTTGAGCTTCTCGTACAGGAGCCCCTTGTCGTGGATCGTCTTGAGCGCCCACCACACCGACTCGATGTAGTCGGGGTCGAGCGTCCGGTAGGCGTGGTCGAGGTCGATCCAGAACCCGATCCGCTCGGTCAGGCGGTTCCAGTCCTCGACGTGGCTGAGCACCTTCTCGCGGCAGCGGGCGTTGAACTCGGCGATCCCGAAGCGCTCGATGTCGTCCTTGGAGGTGAAGCCGAGCTCGGCCTCGAGCGCGAGCTCGACCGGCAGCCCGTGGCAGTCCCAGCCGCCCTTGCGCTCGACGTAGTACCCGCACATCGTCTTGTAGCGGGGGAAGATGTCCTTGAACACGCGCGCCAGCACGTGGTGGAAGGCCGGCGGCCCGTTGGCGGTCGGCGGTCCCTCGTAGAAGCCCCACTGCTGGCACCCCTGCCGCCGGCGGAGCGACTCGGCGAACACATCGCGCTCGCGCCAGCGCTCGAGCACCCGCTCCTCGAGCTCCGGGAAGGAGGCCCGCGGGTCGACCGGACGGTGCGGATGGGTCGGCATGGGCGCGTGATTGCTAGGAGCGCGGACCCGCGTGTCGGACCGCGGGAGTCCGCCGGCCGCGAGTCCAGGCCGGGCCTGCAAGCCGCGCCGGACGTCGCGCTACGCCGTAACCAGGGCGCTCGCGCGCGCCAGCCTGGCCGTCGAGCTGCCGCGAGCACCTCGTCTCGCGCGGCCAGCGGCGAGCTCGCCGAGACGGCCAGATCGTGCTCGCGCCCGTCTCGGGGACAGCCGTCGCGGTAATCGAACACGGCCAGCTGTGGGACGCGCGCTCCGAACCGCGTAGACGATCCGCCCGATCGTCATCCAGCGAGAGCGCCTGGCCGGTCAGGATCACCGCCTGAGGCTCGAGCGCCCGCAGCGCGCGCCCCAGCCGGCGCGCGATCGACGCCGGGCTCAGCGAGCGCGTCCGCAGCCGGCTCGGCGCAGCACGAGCTCGAGCGCCTGGGCGTAAAGCGTGTCGAGGTCGGGCGCGGTCGAGGCGTCGAAGATCAGCACGCCGTCCGGCTACGGCTGGAAGGTCGGCGCCGAGGCGCTTAAGCGCCGACAGCCAACCGGTGCGCGTGGCGCCAGGCGAACTCGTAGGCGGCGGCTCGAGTGACCCGCGCTCGGCGTGCTCGGCGACGCGCTGGGAAGGAGCACCTCCTCGACCGTCCGCTCGACCGAGCGGAGCGCGAGGCTCTCCTCGAGCAGCCGGTCGGCGTAGGGGCTGGTCGAAGCGCCGCGAACGCCGTCGGTCAGGCGCGGAGCGAGACGACGGGCCCGAGCCCTCGCCGCTCGCGCCAGCGCCACCGCCGAGGAGACGTTGTGGGTCTCGGCCAGCGTCTGGCTTGAGCGCCTCTATCTCGTCGAGGTCGTAGCTGCCGGTGACCTCCCGCGGAGCGGCGCGGCCGGGGAAAGCTCGTAGCGCCGCTCCCAGCTCCGGAGCGTGTTGGTGCTGACCCCGAGCATCGTGGCTGCCGCGTTGGTCCGGATCATCTCCCGATTTATCGAGCTAATCGCCGGCATTTTGCAAATCGCGCAAGAGCGGCTGCACGGCTGCGACGATGTGTGGACCCGATGCGCCTGCGGCTCTACCACCATCCGCGACGGCGCGCGGGTCGCCTACCGGGAGACGGGGACCGGCCCGGGGCTCGCGCTGCTGCACTCGCTCGGGCTCTCGCACCGTGAATGGGAGCCGATCGTGGACCCGCTGGCCGCGCGCTTTCGCGTCGTGCTCCCCGATCTGCCGCTCCACGGCGACTCCGAGGACCGGCCGCGGCACCCCTACACCGTCGACTGGCTGACCGACGTGATGGCGGGATTCTGCAAGGAGGTGGTCGGTCCCGCGGCCGATGCTGGCGGGCCACGACCTCGGGGCCGAGCTGGCGCTCCGCGCGGTCAGCTCGCGGACCGACTCGAGCCGGCGCGGCTCGTGCTGATGCCGAACCGCCTGCACCGCCGCGACGAGTTCGCCGGGCGCGCGCGCGGCGTGGCGCGCGGCCTGCCTGGTGGCGGCGGTCCCGGGGCTTGACCGCGCTGCTCGCGCGGTCGGCGACGCTCGTCTTCCGGCCGTCGCTCGGCGAGCGCCTGACGGCGCAGCGGCAACCCCGCCGCGCGCGACCTGATCCGCCACGCGTTCGCCGACGTCGGCGGGCAACGGCAACCGGGCGCGCTCGTGGGCTCGGTTCGCCCGCCGCTGGCCGGCGGGCGCGCAGCGGCGAACTGCTCGACGCTCTATCCCCGGATCGCGCTCCCGGTGCTGCTGCTGTGGGCGGAGCAGGATCCGGCGCATCCGCTGGTGCGGCGCCCAGGAGGCGCTGACGCTGCTCCCCGATGCGCAGCTGCGCACGCTCCCGGGGACGGGCTTCCTGATGGCCTACGACGATCCCGTGTCGGTCGCCCGGGAGCTGATCGCGTTCTGCGGCTGAGGGCGGCGGGCTCCCGCGGTGGAGTACGTTTAGAGCAGAAAGCGAAAGCGTGAAAGGACGGCGATGAGCGTTCAGGAACAGGAGCAGCTCTGGGGCGGGGAGACCAGCAAGGCGCGTGGAGAACTTCCCGATCTCGGGCGAGCGCGTCCCGCGCGTCGGTGATCCACTGGCTGGGGCGGATCAAGGCCGCCGCCGCCCGCGTGAACCGCGATCTCGGGCTGCTCGACGCTGAGCTCGCCGAGCGGATCGCGGCCGCCGCCGACCGCGTGGCCGAAGGCGAGTTTGACGACCAGTTCCCGCTCGACGTGTTCCAGACGGGGTCCGGGACGTCCAGCAACATGAACGCCAACGAGGTGATCGCGGCGCTCGCCGGCGAGGGCGTCCATCCCAACGACCACGTCAACATGGGGCAGTCCTCCAACGACGTCTTTCCGTCGGCCGTCCACCTCGCCGCGCTTGACACTGCGACCAACGAGCTGCTGCCCGCGCTCGAGCAGCTGGAGGCTTCGTTCCAGGCCAAGGCGGAGGAGTTCAAGGACATCGTCAAGGCCGGCCGGACACACCTGATGGATGCCGTGCCGGTGACGCTCGGCCAGGAGTTCGCCGGCTACGCCGCCCAGATCCGGCTCGGCATCCTCCGCGTCTCAGCGGGCATTGCCGCAGGTCGCGCAGATCCCGCTCGGTGGGACCGCCACCGGCACCGGGCTGAACACCCACAAGGAGTTCGCGGGCCGCGTCCGGGCGCGGCTCACCGAGACCACGGCGCTCGAGATCCGGGGCCCCGAGGACCCGTTCGAGGCGCAGGGCAGCCGCGACGCGCTGGTCGAGCTCTCGGGCGCGCTCAAGGTGCTGGCGGTGTCGCTGATCAAGATCGCGAACGACCTGGCGCTGATGGGGTCGGGCCCGCGGGCTGGGATCGGCGAGCTGTTTCTGCCCGAGCTCCAGAAGGGCTCCTCGATCATGCCCGGGAAGGTCAACCCGGTGATCCCCGAGGTCGTGATCCAGGTTTCCGACCAGGTGATCGGCAACGACGCGGCGATCACCCTCGGCGGCACCCAGGGCCAGTTCGAGCTCAACGTGCGGGTGCCGCTGATCGCGAAGAACCTGCTCGAGTCGATCCGCCTGCTGAGCTCGACCGCGCGCGTGTTCCGCGAGAAGTGCGTCGACGGGATCCGCGCCAACGAGGAGGGGACGGCTCGCTCGGCCGAGATGACGCTGGCGGCCGCCACCGCGCTGAATCCGTACATCGGCTACGACAAGAGCAGCGAGATCGTGAAGGAGGCCGCGAGCTCCGGACGTCCACTGCGCGAGGTGGCGCTCGAGATGGGCGTGGACGAGGAGACCTACGACAAGGCGATGGACCTGCGCAAGATGGCGCAGGGGAATATCGAGGACTGAGCCCTCCGTCGCGCCGGTGAACTAGCGGCGGCGCGCCGCGAACGCAGCCGCCTCCAGCTTCACGATCGAGATCAGGTTCCCGAGCGCGATGTTCGCGTCCAGTGTGTGCAGCCCCCACGTGGGACCAAGCGTCTCCGGCAGGGTTCGGGCGCCGCCGACGGGACGGAGCTGAAGAACATTGGCGTCGCTGGCCGACGAGCAGACCGCCCGGTAGGAGCCCGGTGCGGTTGCCCACACGGTCGTGGGCGGCGGCTTGGGCGAGCCCAGTTGACCTATGTCGCCGGTGGGGAAGATCGGATCCACCAGGCCGCTGCCGCCGCCCAGCGCCGCGGGGTTCGTGCACAGCACCACGTCGGCCTTACGCGGCGTCGTGCCAAGGATCGGAAGCGGTCGTCCGAAGATGCTCGGGTCGGGGACCGGCTGGTCGAAGGTCGAGAACGCGATCACGCACCCCAGCTGCGTGGCCGAATCGCACGCCGGGATGTGGCTGAAGTCGCCGCCGACATCCCTGCCCCGCCCGACCTCGACATTGCCGCCGAGCAGGATCGCCGAGACGAGGAGCCTGCGTACCGCCGGCTTCGGATCGACGTCCTCGGCGATCAGCTGGCGCAGCATGAACGAGCCCTGCGAATGACCGATCAGGACGAACCCGCGGCCGTGGTTGTACTGCTGGAGATAGCTCCGGAAGGCGGCGCGTAGATCAGATAGCGCGAGCGCCGGGTTCGGCTTGGTCGTCGGAGTCCCGAACCCGATTCCGGCGAGCGTCACCTGCCGGTACATCGGTGCGAAGACGCGGCAGTACTGCGAGTACCGACCCGCCTGCGTAAGCGCCACCGACCGCTCCGCGGGCTCGATCCGGAGGTTCGAGTTGCCGGTCGGCTGGGCGCTGACAGTCGGGTAGACGTAGAAGCAGTCGATCGCCGGATGCGTGACCGCTTTGGGGTGCTCGACGCCCATCTGCCTAAGCGTTGGGGTATAGACGGTCGTCGAGAGGCCCGGCGTACACGGATCGGGCGACTGTCCCGGCTTGCACAGCCACACGGTCCTCGCGGAGGCGGCCGAGGCAGATGTCCCGAGGGCAATCGTGGCCAGTAGGCCGGCTACTCCGAGGCACCTGCCTCTCACACGCATCGCGAGTGTCGCGGTCAGTGCGCGCTGCGCGCGAACGCCGCGGCCTCGGTCTTCACGATCGAGATCAGGTTCCCGAGCGCGATGTTCGCGTCGAGCAGATGCAGGCCCCACTCGGGCGTCGGGCTGGGGCTCGGCGTCGTTGCCCCGCCGACGGCGCTGATCTCCAGCACATGCGCGTTGTTGGCCGACGAGCACCGGGCACGGTAGGAGCCGGGCTCGGTCGACCACACGGTCGGCGGTGTCGGCTGCTTTAGGCCGAGCAGCGCGATCCCGGTCGACAGGATGCTCTTCGGGTCAAACGGCTGCGACGGGAAGATCGGGTCCACCAACCCGCTGCCGCCGGCGAGCGAGGCGGGGTTGGTGCAGAGCACCACGTCACCCTTGGCGGCTCCCGTCCCCAGCACGTCGCTGGGTCGCCCGAACAGGCTGGGCGTGGGCACTGGCTGATCGAAGGTGGAGAACGCGATCACGCATCCCAGCTGCGTGACGGAGTGGCACGCCGGGATGTGCTGGAAGTCGCCGCCGACGTCCTTCCCGCGCTTTACCAGTACGTTGCCGCCCATCAGGATCGCCGAGACCAGCAGCCTGCGGACGGCGGGCTTTCGGTCGATCTCCGCTGCCATCAGCTGGCGGAGGACAAACGACCCCTGGGAGTGCCCGAGCAGCACGAACCCGCGGCCGTGGTTGTATTTGCTCAAGTAGGTCTCGAATGCGTTCTCCGCGTCCGAAAGCCCGATCGCGGCGTTCGGCGCGGTGGTCGGCTTGCCCTGCCCGATCCCCGCGAGCGTCACCTGCCGGTACATCGGCGCGTAGACGCGGCAGTACTGCGAATACCGCGCCGCCTGATATAGCGCGATCGAGCGCTCCTCCGGGTCGACGTTCAAGTTCGAGTTGCCGGTTGGCTGGCCGCTGACGGTCGGGTAGATGTAGAAGCAGTCGATCGCCGGATGGCCGACCGGCCTGGGGTGCTCGACCAACAGCGGCTTCAGCGTGGGGCTGTAGACGGTCGTCGAGAGACCGGGTGTGCAGGGGTCGGGCGACTGCCCGGGCTTGCACAGCCACACCGTCTTGGCGACGCTTGCCGATGTCGCCGCTCCGGTCCAGATCGCCACGCCGAGCGTGACAAGTACAACCCCGACGAGCCTCTTACGCATGCTGACCCTCTCCTGTTCAGCGGCGCCGCGGCGCGAGATGTTAACGCAGTGAGACGCCCACAACGTGCTGTCTCAAAGTCTGGCGGCGCCGGCCCCGAGCCGAACTCGGCGGTGCGCTCAACCCCGCTCCGCTACGTCGCGACCGTCTCGGCCCCGAGTTCGACCAGCCTTCGCGACATCGATCGAGTAGTCGATCGGGACGACGATCAGCGACGGCAGGTCCAGCGCCAGGGCCTCGCGCAGCCGGGCGAGCGAACGTCCTCGGCGCTCGCAGCAGCGCCACGCGGGGATCCCGAACGACTCCGCGAGCTTGACGAAGTCGGGGTTGCCGAAGTCCACCTCGAAGTGGCGGCCGAACTTCTTGTCCTGCTTCCACGCGATCGACCCGAACTCGCCGTTCTCCCAGATCACGTTGACGACCGGCGGTGCGGAGCCGAACCGCGGTCTCGAGCTCCTGGCAGTTCATCAGGAAGCCGCCGTCGCCGGAGACCGCGACCACGCTGCGCTCGGGGTGCACGAGCTTTGCGCGCGATCGCGGTCGGCAGCGCGAACCCCATTCCGGCGAGCCCGTTGGCGATCAGCACCGTGCCCGGCTCGTGAGCGGGGAACATCCGCCCGATCCAGAGCTTGTGCAGGCCCACGTCGGAGACGAGCATGTCGCTGCGGGCCGAGCGCCTCGCGGATGTCCCACAGGACCCGCGCCGGGCGCAGCGGGAAGTGGTCGTCGTCGCGGCCCTCGTGCAGGGCGCCGCATCACCAGCTCGTGGAGGCTGCACCAGCTCGGGCGGGTGCGACTGGGGCGCGGTGGCAGCCGGCGGCCAGCCGGGCCAGCGACGTGCGCGATGTCGCCGATCAGCTCCACCTCGGGGATGAAGAACTCGTCGATCTCGGCGGCGACGCTGTCGATCACGATGATCCGCTTGTCGCGATGCGGGTTCCAGTGCTTCGGGTGCGTGCTCGACGAGGTCGTAGCCGATCGCGATCACCAGGTCGGCGTCCTCGAATCCCGCCATCTCGTAGTCGCGCGCCTGCAGCCCGACCGTTCCGAGCGCGTGCGGATCCTCGAAGTCGACCAGCCCCTTGGCCATGAACGTCTCGGCGACCGGGATGCCGGTGGTGTGGACGAACGCGCGCAGCGCGCGGCTGGCGTGCGCGCGGATCGCGCCGTTTCCGACCAGCGCGATCGGGTTCTCGGCCGCGTCGATCAGCTCGGCGGCGCGCTCGCAGCTCCTTGCCGCCCGGCTCGGGCTGGACAGGCGCGTGGCGCGGCAGCGGCGAGGCGTCGAGCGGGCGCGCCATCACGTCCTCGGGCAGCTCGAGGTGGGTCGACCCCGGCTTCTCGGACTCCGCTACCTTGAACGCCTTGCGCACGACCTCGGGGATGATCTCCGGGCTCGACACGCGGGCGTTCCACTTGACCACCGGCCGCAGGATGCCGATCAGAGTCGATGTACTGGTGTGACTCCTTGTGCATCCGCTCGAGGTCGGATTGCCCGGTCGAGAGCAACCAGCGGAGCGCGATCGAGGAACGCGTCGGCCACCGCCGTGACGAGGTTCGTCGCGCCTGGGCCGAGCGTGCCCAGGCATACTCCGGCGCGGCCGGTGAGGCGACCGTAGCGTCGGCCATATAGGCCCCGCCCTGCTCGTGGCGAACCGGGACGAACTGAATCGAAGAGTTGGCCAGCGATTCGTTCAGATCCAGCGTTTCCTCGCCCGGGATGCCGAACACGTAGCGAACACCTTCCGCCTCGAGGCATTCGACGAACACTTCAGAAGCTTTCCGCGCGGCCATGATCGTCACCGTATCTAACCGCAACCTGCCGTGCCGCCCGGTGTCTTAGGCCCGCGATGCGCCAGTGCTTGCGATACGGCAGCGTTCGCCGCGACGCTCGCGTTCGCCCCGGCGGCGAGCGCCGCCGCGAGCTTCTACATCAGCGGCGGCGGCGACGGCCACGGCATCGGGATGAGCCAGTACGGCGCCTACGGCTACGCGCTGCACGGCAAGGACTACCGGTTCATCCTCGCCCACTACTACCAGGGCACCTCGATCGGGACGACCAACCCCGACCAGACGGTGCGGGTGCTGCTCGGCGACCGGCGCAGGCGCCGCCTTCAGCCGGCGCCACCTCGGCCGGCGCGCAAGCGGCTGACCAGACCGGCCACGACCTACTCGCGTCGACGTATGCCGAAGGCGACGCTGGAGCTCGCGCTCTACGACCAGACCGGCAAGAAGGTCGGGCAGTTCCGTCGCCGCTCGGCGGTCACCGGTCCCGGCGCCGCTCGAGTCTCGCCGGCCACGGCCAGCTACCGCGGATCGCTGGAGTTCCGTGCGGTTGCGGGCGGAGTGCAGACGGTCGAACGCCGTGCGGACTCGACGACTACGTGCGCGGGGTGGTCGCCTCGGCCGAGATGCCGTCGAGCTGGTCGCCGCGAGGCGCTCGAGGCCCAGGCGGTCGCGGCGCGGACATACGCGATCACGACCTCCGTCAGCGGCGACGGCTACAGCCTCTACTCCGACACCCGCTCGCAGATGTACGGCGGCGTCGCGGCCGAGACGCCGTCGACCGACGCCGCCGTCGCCGCGACCCGCGGGCAGATCGTCACCTACAACGGCGCGCCCGGTCGCGACGTACTTCTTCTCGAGCTCGGGCGGCTACACCGAGAACATCCAGAACGTCTGGCTCGGGAGCGACGCCGGAGCCGTGGCTGCGCGGCGTCTCCGGACCCCTACGACGGCGCAGGCGGCAACCCCTATCACCGCTGGACCTACTCGATGAGCGTCGGCCGCGCCGCGCGCGAGCTCGGGTCGCTCGTGAAGGGCGACGCTCGTCGGGATCCAGGTCACCAAGCACGGCGTCTCGCCGCGGGTCGTGAGCGCCCAGGTCGTCGGCAGCCGCGGCCGCACGAACGTCACCGGCCCCCAGCTTCAGGGCATCTTCGGCCTGCCGTCGACGTACATGGCGTTCGCGACGATCTCGTCGACGTCCGGCGTCGCGCCGAGCTCCGGCGGCAGGCGCCGCGGCGCACGTTCCTCCAGCGGGTCCAGGCCGCGATCGCGGCCCTCGCCCCGCCGCCGCGCGGCCTGCACGGAATCGTCTTCCCGGCGCCGAGGGCGCGCCGATCACGATCCAGCGCAGCACGCGCCGGGCGATGGCGGCGGCATCGGTCCACGCGCGCCTCGCGGCGGGCGGCCGGTACTCCGTGCAGGCTCCGGCGGGCCGGGCGCTACCGGCGTCGTCTATCACGGCGTCCCGGGACCGGCGATCAGCCGTCGGCTGAGGCGTCGCTAGGCTGCGCGGGCGATGCCCGGCCCGCTGCTCGCCGTCGACGCCCCGTTCCTGCTCTACCGCTCGTTCTTCGCGCTGCCGGACTCGATCAGGGGCGCCGACGGTCACTCGGTGAACGCGCTGCTGGGGGCGGCCAACGCGCTCCTGCGGATCGCCGCCGACCGCGGCCCGCGGGCGATCGTCGCTGTGCTTCGGCGCCGAGGCCGGCGCACTACCGCGTCGAGCTCTATCCCCCGTACCACGCCGAGCGCCCGCCGGTGCCCGACGCGCTCGCGTGGCAGTTCGAGCAGGCTCCCGAGTTCTTCGCGGCGTTCGGCTGGTCGGAGGAGACATCGCGCCGGCCTCGAGGCCGACGACCTGCTCGGCTCGCTCGCCGAGGCCGAGGTCGACGCCGGCGGGCGAGGCGCTGATCGTGACCGGCGACCGCGACATGTACCAGTGCGCCGGCGAGCATGTCAGCGTGCTGTACCTGAAGTCGGGCATCAGCGGCTTCGAGGAGGTCGACCCGGCGGAGGTCAAGCGCCGCTACGGGATCCCGCCCGCAGCTCGTCCCGGACTTCATCGCGCTTCGGGGCGATCCGTCCGACGGCCTGCCGGGCGCACCCGGCGATCGGGCCGAAGACGGCCGCCGAGCTGCTCGAGCGCCACGGCTCGCTGGAGGGGGCGATCGCGGGCGCGATGTGGGAGCGCCCCCGGCTCGCCGCGGCGCTGACCGAGTCCGCCGACCAGCTCCGAGCGTTCAAGCAGATCGCGACGCTCCAGACCGTGGACCTGCCCCGTCCGCCTGACAGGGAGACCGATCTCACGGGTGGGGCGCGGTCCGCGCGTCGGCTCGGGCTCAACCGGTTGGCGGAGCGGCTCGAGGCGGCGGAGTCCGTCGCCGACCTGTAGCGACGCGGGGCGGTCGGTCCCTCCACTGGGCCGTCGTGCACGACACGCGCGCCCGGCCGTTCCGGTCCAGACGGCCGCGCGCCCTGGCCTCGAGCGCGTGCGTCCGGCGACCTTTGCTGCCAAAGATGGCGTATACGCACCTAAATCAACAAAGTTCGACTCAACGGGGTGAACCACGGGCCGCCGTCGCACTCGCGATGCTCCTCAACCCGGCGTGAACCTGACCGTGATCACGTCGCCGTCGGCGACCACGTAGTCGCGGCCCTCGAGCCGCAGCGTGCCCCGCTCGCGTGCGCCGGCGTAGCCCCCGGCGTTCACCAGCTCGCTCCACGGGACCACCTCGGCGCGGACGAAGCCGCGCTGGATGTCCGAGTGGATCAGCCCGGCGGCGTGCCACACCGAGAGCCCGCGGCGGAGATGCCACGACTGCGCCGGCTTGTCCTCGCCGGCGGTGAAGAAGGCGATCAGCTGGAGCAGCGAGAACGCCCCGCGAACGACCGCCTCGAGCCCCGACTCGCTCAGGCCGAGCTCGGCTCCCATCGCCTCCGCCTCGTTCGGATCGAGCTCGGCCAGCTCCGCCTCGAGCCGCGCGGAGACCGCCACCGCGGCCGCGCCCTGGGCCCGCGCGTACGCGGCCAGCTCGGGAGGCACCTCGTCGGAGCCCTCGTCGACGTTGGCTACGTACAGCACCGGCTTGGCCGTCAGGGGCTGCATCAGCGACACGGCGTCGGGCGCGTCGGCCGGGGGTGGCACGGTCCGCGCGGGCCGTCCAGCCTGGAGTGCCTCGATCAGCTGCCGCAGCCATGCCTCCTCGGCGACGGCGTGGCGGTCGCCGCTCCTGGCCGTGCGCTCGACCCGCTGGAGCCGGCGCTCGGCCTGCTCGAGGTCGGCGTAGATCAGCTCGGTCTCGATCGTCTCGACGTCGGCCAGCGGGTCGACGCGGCCCTCCGGATGGACGACGTTCGGATCGTGGTGCACCCGGATCACGTGCACGATCGCGTCGGTCTCACGAATGTTGGCCAGGAACTGGTTCCCGAGGCCCTCGCCGCGATGCGCACCGGCGACCAGTCCCGCGATGTCATGGAACGTGATCGTGTCCGGGACCACCTTCGACGCCCCGACGGTCCGCGCGACCGCGTCGAGCCGCTCGTCGGCGACCGGGACGACCGCCACGTTGGGCTCGATCGTCGTGAACGGGTAGTTCGCCGCCGCTGCCGCGACCCCGGTGAGTGCCGAGAACAGCGATGACTTGCCGGCATTCGGGAGACCGACGATCCCGACCTTCACCGTGGCCAGAGCTCCGCCACGGCGGTTCCGAGCGCCGCGCCGGCGAGCACGTCGCTGGGGTAGTGGACGCCGAGGTACGGGCGGCTGGCCGCGAACGCCGTGGCGGCGAGGTACAGCGCCCATCCCGGAACGAGCTCACCGTAGGCGCGCGCGGCGGCGAACGATGTGGTCGCGTGTGCGCTGGGGAACGACAGCCGCGAAACCGTGGGGGTGAGCGGCGGCAGCCCGTCTAGCTCCGGGCGGCGGCGTCGCACGGTCACCTTGACCGCATAGTTGACCGCGTACGCTGAAGCCACGATCTGGACCCCCCGCAACCACATGCGACGGCGCCGATCATCGCGACTCACGGCCGCCCCGGCGAGCCCGAGCCCCAGCCAGGCGGCCGCGTGCTCGCCCGTCCGCGAGTACGCGCCGATCGCCCGCTCGGCCCACCGCGGATGGCCGCGGGTGCGGGCGGCGAGCAGCGTCGTCCTGTCGAGCCGGGTCAGAAGCACGGGCAGCACTGTACGCAGCGGGAACGAATCGCCGTCGCGAGCGTCTTCCCCGTAGGTAACTATGAAGCGTCGTAGTAAAACCGCCCTCCTCGCCGCGCTGAGCGGCATCGGCCTGGCCGCGTGCGGGACCGCCGCGACCGCCACGATCAGCGCCCGCCCGGCTGCAACCCTCGTCCGCTGGACGAGGCTGATGCCGGTCCACCGTCCGCTCGATGTCGCCGGCCGGTCGGACGGCTCCGCGATCGTGGCCGCCGCCGGCAAGCTGTTCCTGCTGCGCTCCTCCGGCGCGCTGACGCGATTCGCGCCGGCGTACGCGAGCCCCGGCGGCGAGGAGCCGTACATCGCGCTCGCGGCCGCCGGGCACCCCGGGTGTAGCTATCGGACCAATTCGGTCTACGCCATCCGCCTGCAGCAGGGACGCGGGATCACCAAGATCAGCGCGGCCGGGCAGGTCAGCCGCTTCGCCGATATCACCGCGCCGGGGCTGATCGACGGGATCGCGTTCGATGAGACCGGCAGGTTCGGCCACCGCCTCGTCGTCACGATCAACCATGGTTTGACCACCACCGTCCAGGCGATCAACTGCCACGGGTCGGTCGCCACGATCACGACGAACGCCCCGCGGGTCGAGGGCGGGATCGCGGTCGCGCCGGCGAGTTTCGGCCGCTTCGCGGGCGACCTGATCGCGCCCGACGAGACCGGCGGGCGGATCTTCGCCATCACCCCGCAAGGCCGCAGCATCCTCGTCGCCAACTCCGGGCTCCCGCACGGCGGCGACATCGGGGTCGAGAGCGAGGCGTTCGTGCCCAGCGGGACCCACGCCGAGGCGCTCCTCGCCGACCGGCTGACGCCCGGCAACCGCCATCCCGGCGACGACCTGCTGCTGGCGCTGAGCCACGCGCAGCTGAGCGCCGCCGGCGTGCACCCGTCGGACCTGCTGGTGGCGACCGAGGGCGGCGCGCTGACCGACGACGTCCGCTGCGGCCCGGCGAGCTGTCAGCTCCGTCACGTCGCGGACGGCCCGGCGATCGCCCACGCCGAGGGACACATCGCGTTCGTGAGCCGCTAGGGCCGACCGGCTCAGGCCCTAGGACCCGAAGCCGACCCGGTGCTCCTCGTCCTCCACGAGCACGTAGACGACCTTCGAGAGGTCGAGCGCGGCGGTCCCGTCCTCGAGCCGCACGTCCCGCCAGCCGTCTGAGCCGAGCGCGTCGCGGAGCTTGGCCAGTTCCTCGGCCATGATCCGCCCACTCAGCACCTGGCTCCCGAGGAACCCGATCGACACCTTCTGCGCCTTGCCGTCTGCCATTCAGTGATCCTCCTCCGCCGGCTGCACGATCTCGGTCAGGACCCCTCCCGTGGATCCCGGGTGCACGAACGCGACGCGGGAACCCCGGATCCCGGCGCGGGACTGCTCGTCGATCAGCCGCATTCCCGCCTGCGCCAGCGCGCTCAGCGTCTGCTCGACGTCGTCGACCCGGTAGGCGACGTGGTGCAGCCCCGGGCCGCGGCGCGCCAGGAACTTCCCAACCGTGGTCTCGGGTCCCAGCGGCTGGAGCAGCTCCACGTGCCCGTCGCCGACGTCGAGCAGCGCCGCTTCGACGCCCTGGTCGGCGATCGTCTCACGGTGCACGAGCGGCATCCTCAGGGAGTCGCGGTAGAGCGCGAGCGCGGCGTCGATGTCCTCGACGGCGACGCCGACGTGGTCGATCGTCGACAGCACGGCCGGGAGGTTACAGAGGGCGTCCCGGCGCCAGACGCGCCGTCGCGGCGCTAGACGCGCCGGCGCGGCGGATGCGCCGGATTGAGCGCGGTCGCGGCCGCGACCGAGAGCTCGCCGATCCTTCGGGGCGCGGCCGGGGGCGTGTCGCCCAAGATCCTCGTGATGTCCTCGCGCTCGAGCACCTCGTTGGTGAGCAGTGTGCTCGCCAGCGCGTCGAGCTGCTCGCGGTGGGAGTCGAGCATCGCGGTCGCCGCCCGGAACGCCTCATCGGCGAGCTCGAGCACCTCCGCGTCGCGGACGCGGCGGGTCGACTCGGCGGCGCCGTCGCCGATCGCTTGCAGCGAGCTCGAGCCGGTGCCCATCGCGTATTCCTTGACCATCGCGTTGGCGATTTCGGCGACCCGACGGAGATCGTCGGCCGCGCCGGTGGTGATCGAGCCGAACACGAGCTGCTCGGCCGCCCGCCCCCCGAGCAGCATCGTCATGAAGTCGATCAGCTCCTCGCGGGTCTTCAGGTAGCGGTCCTCCTCCGGGAGGTTGAGGGTGTAGCCGAGCGCGCGGCCGCGGGGCACGATCGAGATCCGGTGGACGCGGTCGACCGATGGCAGCAGCTCGCCGCACAGCGCATGGCCGGCCTCGTGATACGCCACGACCCGCTTCTCATGGTCGGTCAGCGTGCGGCGCGACTGCATCCCGGCGACGACGCGCTCGAGCGCGGAGTCGAAGTCCGCCATCTCGACCGCTCCCGCGCCGCGACGCGCCGCGAAGATCGCCGCCTCGTTGCAGATGTTGGCCAGGTCGGCCCCGGTCAACCCCGAGGTCTGACGCGCGAGCAGCTTGAAGTCGACGCCGTCGGCGAGCGGCTTGTTGCGCGTGTGGACCTGGAGGATCCGCTCGCGGCCGCCCACGTCGGGGGGCGAGACGAAGATCTGCCGGTCGAAGCGCCCGGGCCGCAGGAGGGCCGGGTCGAGCTTCTCGAGCAGGTTGGAGGCGGCGATTACGACGACGTCCTTCTTGCTGGTCGTGAACCCGTCCAGCTCGACCAGCAGCTGGTTCAGGGTCTGATCGCGCTCGCCTGAGACGTCGAAGCCGCGGTGACCGCCGACGGCGTCGAGCTCGTCGATGAACACGATCGCGGGAGCCTTCTTCCGAGCTGCCTTGAAGAGGCGCCTGATCCGGGCCGACCCCACCCCGACGAACATCTCCACGAACGACGCCGCCGACTGCGAGAAGAACGACGCCCCCGACTCGTGTGCCACGGCCTTTGCCAGCAGCGTCTTGCCGGTTCCGGGCGGGCCGTGGAGCAGGATGCCCTTCGGGACCTTCGCGCCGATCTCCTTGAACCGCTTCGGATCCTGGAGATAGTCGACCACTTCGCGCAGCTCATCCTTGGCCTCGTCAGCGCCCGCGATGTCGGCCCATCCGATCGGCGGCGCGGCGTCGGGCTTGATCTGCTGCGGGCGGGTCCGCGGCATGAACCGCATCAGCGCGAAGACGCCGACGACGAGCAGCCCCATGAAGATGATCGGCAGCCACGTCTGGAGCCAGTCCGTGAAACTGTAGGAACCGAGGAACGCTGGACCGAACATGCTCTAGCCCATCATCGGCTCGAAGTCGGGATGAGTCAAACCGGACATCGATCCCTCAGCCTCCCTCGGAGTCAGCCGACCCGTTCAAGGCGTGGATTCGGCCGGTGGCGGCGCCCGGCCTTGGCGCACGGGCGGCCCTCCAGGAGCACCACGTCGGCGGTGAAGTCGTTGTCGCCGCGGATCAGCGAAGAGCCCACCCCGTAGGCATCGACCGCAACGCCGGCGGCCTCGAACTCGCGAATCCGCTTGGCGTTGAAGCCGCCGCTGGCGACGATTCGCACGTCGGTGAACCCGGCGTCGTCGAGCCCGCCACGGACCTTCTCGACGAGCCGCGGGTTGACTCCGGTCGGCTTAAAGCCTCCGAGCTCGTCGATCAGCGAGCGATCGACCATGTCCTCGCTCGTGTCCAGCCGCACGCCCCATAGCTTCGGGCCGAGCGCCTCCGCCACCTCCAGCGAGGTTCGCAGCGAGTCGTCCTCGAAGTCGGCGAGCACCGTGATGTTCATCTCGAGGTGGTAGCGCTCCGCGAACACGCTCGCCGCCTTGACGGTGTCGCCGCCGTAGGCGGCGATCAGTCCGTGCGGCACCGTCCCGATCCCGCGGCCGCCCCACCACGACGCCTGCGCATCGGTCGAGACGCCGATTGCCCCCGCCACGTGCGCTGCCCAGCCGTCGCCGGTCTGCACCAGCCAGTGATCGTGTCGCGCCGGAAAGTAGAAGATCTGCTTGCCGCGGGCGGCATCCACCACCTCTTTGACGTTGCGCATGATCAAGGAACGGCGGGCGAGGGACCCCAGGTACACGGTCTCCAGATGCGCAAACAGGCTGTAATCGCCCTCGATCGTCATCACCGTCTCGTTTGGGGAGATCGCGTCGGCTTCGTGCAGCGCATGGACCTCCAGCTCGTCCCAGCCGGGCACCCACGCCCCGTCTCGTTCGTACCCCGACCCGAGCTTCAGCACCGCGATCGCCTCGTCGATCCCCCCGAGCAACGAGTCTTGCTTCTGGAAGACCTGCATCGTGACGCGAGGCCGGTGGTTCTCGGCCTCCAGCAGGTGCTTGGTGTAGACGAAGTACGCGTCCGAGTAGTAGCCGCGCCGGATCCGCTCCACCGGCAGGCGGAAGATCGAGGGGTCAAGGCGCTGGCGGGCGGAGGCCTGCGTCGCCATGTGCGCAGTCTATTTGCGCCCCGCTGCTCGGAGGCGTCGCGGTCTGACCGAAATCAGTCGAGCAGCTCGCGCGCGATGTCGGTGTAGAAGCCGGCCGCAAAGCCGAGGTCACGGACGTCGATCCGCTCGTCGGCGTTGTGGACGAGCGGCGCCACCTCGTGCAGGCTCATATAGCGGTGCGGGAAGAAGCCGTAGGCGACGCACTCCGGGAACGCCGCGCGGAACCACCTGGAGTCCGAGAACCCCGGGAGGATCACCGGCACCGTCTCGGCGCCGTCGTCGTTGCGCCTGACCCACCCGTCAATCGCCTCCATCAGCGGTGTCTGCACGGGCGACTCGTTGCCGACCACGGTCTCGGTGAAGGCGAGCGTCAGGCCCTCGGCCTGGTCGCCCAGCACCTCTCGAACTCGTCTGCGCGCGGCCTCCTCGCCCAACCCGGGCGGGACGCGGCAATCGACCTTGAGCTCGGCCCGGGCTGGGATCACGTTGATCTTCTCCGACGCGCGGACCATCGTCGGCGTCAGCGTCACGCCGAGCATCGGCTCGAGCACCACCAGCAGCGCCGGGTCGACCGCCGCGATCCGCTCCAGCGCGCCCGCCGGGTCAGAAGGGTCGGCCCCCAGGCCGCGCAGCAGCGCTTCCGGCGCCTCGGTCAACTCAAACGACGCCCCCGCCCGGGCGAGCCGCTCGAGTACCGGGGCGAGCTTCAGCAGCGCGTTGTCGCCGGTCTTCGGCAGCGAGGCGTGCCCGGCCATCCCGTGAGCGGTGAGCGTGAAGCGGAAGATCCCCTTCTCCCCGCAGCAAACCCCGTAGCGGCGGTGGCCGTTCCACCGAAACGACTCGCCGCCGCCTTCGTTGAGCAGCATGTCGCTGCGCACCCGGTCCGGGTGCGTGGACGTCAACCAGTTCGCGCCGACGTCGCCGCCGGTCTCCTCGTCGGCCACGAACACCAGCTTCAGATGGCCGTTCGCCGGCCGCCAACCGCTGCGCGCCAGCCGCGCCGCCGCGACCGCCTCGGCGGCCACCTGCGACTTCATGTCGAGCGCGCCCCGCCCCCACAGGTACCCGTCGGCGAGTTCGCCCGACCACGGATCGTGGGTCCAGTCCGCCGGATCGGCGAGGACGGTGTCGACGTGGCCGAGGTAGCAGAGGGTCGGGCCGTCGCCGGTTCCGCCGAGGTCGGCGACCAGGTTCGGGCGCTCCTGATCGTCCGCCAGCAGCTGGGTCTCCAACCCAGCCTCCTCCAGATAGCTGGCCAGATGTTCGATCGCGGCGCGCTCGCGGCCGGGCGGGTTGACGGTGTTGAACCGCAATAGGCGCTGCAACAGCTCGGTGGTCTCCCGCTGGAGCTGCTCGTCGACCATCAGGCGCGCAGCGTAGCTGGCGCCCTAGGATCCCCCGCCAGTGGCGACCGACCCCGACGATCTGGCGCTGGCCCTGGAGCTGGCCGACATCGCCGACTCGATCACGCTGGAGCGGTTTCGAGCCACCGATCTCGAGGTCGAAAGCAAGCCCGACCTGACACCGGTGACCGAGGCCGATACGGCGGTCGAGCACGCGATTCGCGATCGGCTTGCGAGCGCCCGGCCGGATGACGCCGTGGTCGGCGAGGAGTACGGGGCCAGCGGCGCGGAGGGGTCGCGCCGCTGGGTGCTCGACCCGATCGACGGGACCAAGAACTACGTCCGCGGGATTCCGGTGTGGGCGACGCTGATCGCGCTCCAGCACGAGCGTCGGGGTGTCGTCGGGGTGGCCTCGGCGCCGGCGCTCGGCCGTCGCTGGTGGGCCGCCCAGGGCGCCGGCGGCTTTGTCGCGGACGGCCTCTCCGAGTCACCGCGGCGCCTGGCGGTCTCCGCGGTGCGTGAGCTCGGCGATGCCCAGCTGCTGTCGGGCGGCCTCGACGCGTGGGACGCGCTGGGCAGGCTGGACGCGCTGATCGCGCTCGCTCGAAGCTGCTGGCGCACCCGCGGATTTGGCGACTTCTGGCAGTACATGCTGGTCGCGGAGGGTGCCGCGGAGCTCGCGCTTGACCCCGAGGTGTCGGTCTGGGACCTGGCGGCCGTGCAGGTGATAGTCGAGGAGGCGGGCGGGCGCTTCACCGACCTCGCCGGGGACTCCACCGCGGATGGCGGCGACGGCATCGCGAGCAACGCCCTGCTCCACGACGCCGCGCTCGCGATCGTCGGCCGATAACCGCTGAGACGCCCTCATACTTGAGTGATGGAGCAGCTTTTCGACACCGGCGAGCCGCCCGGTACCGGGGACCGCGCCGAGCCTCCCGCGGATGCGCCGCTGGCGACCCGCCTGCGGCCGCGAACGCTCGATGAGTTCGTCGGCCAGGACCGTTTGCTCGCGCCCGGTTCCTCGCTCCGCCGGGCGATCGAGGACGGCCACGTCCATTCGATGATCCTGCACGGCCCCCCGGGCAGCGGGAAGACGACGCTGGCGCGGCTCGTGGCCGTCAGCACCGACGCCGCATTCGAAGAGGAGAGCGCCGTCCAGGCCGGCCGCGCGGAGGTGCGGGCGGTGATCGAGCGGGCGCGTCAGCGCCTCTCGAGCAGCGGCAAGCGCACGATCCTGTTCCTCGACGAGATCCACCGGTTCAACAAGGCCCAGCAGGATGCGCTCCTGCCCGCGGTCGAGGAGGGCCTCGTCACGCTGATCGGCGCGACGACCGAGAACCCGTACTTCGAGGTCAACTCGGCGCTCCTGTCCCGGGCGCGCGTCTACGAGCTCGAGCCGCTGACCGCAGACCAGGTCCGGGTGCTGCTCGACCGGGCGGCGGCCCGCGGCGAGTGCGGGCCGGCCGAGCGGGTGGCGCCGGAGGCGCTCGAGTTCCTGGCCGAGCGCTCGGGCGGCGACGCCCGCATCGCTTTGAACGCGCTCGAGCTGGCGTGCGAGACGCGCCGGGCTCGACGGCCCGGTCGGCGCTCGCTCAGGCCGAGGACGCGCTCCAGCAGCGGGCGATCCTCTACGACCGCCAGGCCGACCGCCACTACGACACGATCTCCGCCTGGATCAAGGCGACCCGGGGGTCGGACCCGGACGCGTCGCTCTACTACCTCGCGGTGATGCTCGAGGGTGGCGAGGACCCCCGGTTCATCGTCCGGCGGATGGTCGTGCTCGCCTCGGAGGACATCGGCAACGCGGACCCGCAGGCGCTGGTCGTGGCGACCGCGGCTGCGGACGCGGTCGAGCACGTTGGCATGCCCGAGGCGCAGTTCGCGCTCGCACAGGCGGCGATCTACCTGTCGATGGCGCCGAAGTCGGACGCGGCCAAGCGCGCGGTCGGAGCCGCGCGCAGTGGATCCGGGAGCGCGGAGCCGAAGCGCCGCCCGCCCACCTCCGCTCGTCGACGCGGGGCGACGGCAACTATGACAATCCGCACAAGCGCCCCGGCCGCCTGTCGCCGCAGGAGCTGATGCCGGACTCGGCGATCGGGCAGCGCTTCTACGCGCCGGACGAGGCCGAGGAGTTGCTGCGCGAGCGGCTCGAGGCGATCCGCCGCGCGCGAGGGCGAAGCTAGCCCGTCCGTGGAGCGGACGAGCCGAGCGCGCCCCGTCCGGGCGAACTGATGTCCCTGAGTTGCAACAGTCAGCGCTGAGGGACATCAGTTCGCCGCTAACGCCTCCTTGACATGGGTGCGGAATTAACCTACTACGGTGTAGGAAGTGGCCCAAAGCTTCGATCCAGGTGCGCTGCTGGGCAGCTCATTCACGCTCGATGACGGCGTTCGTGTCAGGCTTCGGCTGGCGCGGAGCAGCGACACGGCACTGATCCGCGATCTCGTCGCACGGCTCGGGGGCCGTCCAGAGGAGCTCGAGCTGGCTCGCCTCGTGCAGTTCGATCCCCGCCGCCGGGTGGTGATCTGCGCCACCACGTTGATCGACTCCGCCGAGACGCTCGTCGCGGTCGGGGCGGCCGAGCTCGACGGCACCGGCGAGCCCGAGGTCGTGATCGTCGACGCCGAGCACTCGGAGGCGCTGACGCAGTTGCTGGCCGCGACCCTGGCCTTCAAGGTGACCGCGGCCGTGGGGTCGCGCGCCGCCTAGCGGATAAGCTCGCCTGCGTGGCCCTGAGCGCCGCCACCGAGCAGCTCGAGTCCTTCAGTCCCGCCACCGGCGAGCGGCTCGGCGCGGTCGCCATCACTCCGCCCGACCAGGTTCAGCGCGTCGTCGACGCGGTCGCCAGGGTGCAGCCGATCTGGGCCCAGCTGACGCTCGAGGACCGCGCGCGGTACCTGGAGCGCGCGGCGCAGGTCGTGATCGACGAGGGCGACGAGATCCGTGACCTGATCGTGCGTGAGCAGGGCAAGCCGCGCAACGAGGCGTTCGCGATGGAGGTGCTCCCGACGATCGACGCGCTCCACTGGATCGCCCGCGCCGGTCAGGAGATCCTCGCCGACGAGAAGATCCCGATGCCGCAGCCGTTCCTGAAGACCAAGAAGTCGGCCTTCACCTACGAGCCGCTCGGTGTGATCGGAGTGATCTCGCCGTGGAACTACCCGTGGAGCATCCCGTTCGGAGAGCTCGCGCTGGCGCTGATGGCCGGCAACGGCGTGGTCCTGAAGCCGGCTTCGCTCACGCCGCTGCTCGGCGAGCGGATCGCCCGGGTATTCGACCGCGCCGGGGTGCCCGAGGGGCTCGTGCGGGTCGTGCACGGGCCCGGCACCGGCTCGGCGGTGGTGGCCTCGAGCGTCGCGAAGGTGTTCTTCACCGGCTCGGTCGAGACCGGACGCGGCGTGGGCGAGGAGTGCGCGCGGCAGCTCAAGGGCTCGGTCCTCGAGCTCGGCGGCAAGGACCCGATGGTGGTGCTCCCGGACGCCAATCTCGACCACGCGATCGCCGGGGCGCTGTGGGGCGGCTTCGCCAACGCCGGCCAGACCTGCTCGGGGATCGAGCGCGTGTACGTCGTGCGCGACGCCGCCGGGCGCTTCATCGACGGCGTCGTCACCGGCGCCGCGCGGCTGCGCGTCGGCGACCCGCTCGAGTGGGACACCGAGATCGGACCGATGATCTCGCGTTCGCAGTTCGAGATCGTGCGCGAGCTCGTCGACGACGCGGTCGCCGCCGGCGCGACGCTGCGGTGCGGCGGCCCTGTCGAGGCCCCGGCCGGACTGGCGGGCGACTTCTACGCGCCGGCGGTGCTCACCGGCGTCACCCATCAGATGCGGATCATGCGCGAGGAGATCTTCGGGCCGGTGCTGCCGATCGTCGTCGTCGACTCCGAGGAGCGGGCCGTGGCGTTGGCCAACGACTCCGACTTCGGCCTCGGGGCGTCGGTGTGGACGTCGGACCGCAACAAGGGCGAACGCGTCGCGCGTGAGCTCGAGTCGGGGATGGTGTGGATCAACGACCACATGTTCAGCCACGGCGCCTGCCAGTGCTCGTGGGGCGGTGTCAAGGAATCGGGCCTCGGCCGCACGCACTCGAAGTTCGGCCTGTACGAGTGCGTCAACGTGAAGCTGCGGGTGTGGGAGGGCTCGGCGGTTCGAGATCCGTGGTGGCACCCGTACGACGAGACGCTCGGCAAGGCGCTGCGCCAGACCGCGACGATCCTCTACGGCCGGCCGTCGATCCGCGCGGCGGCGCTCCGCGACGGCATCGGCCCGCTGCTGAAGCTCGGCGCGCGGTTGGCGCGCGACGCGGTCAAGCGCTAGACCGCGGGGCGCGGCGACAGGGGTGGCCGAAAACCGGTCGCCATGCGTCCGTTTCTCGGCCACCCTCGTTCACAACCGGCCTCAGAACCGGCCCGGACGCCCGAAAACCGCCCAGTACCCTTAACGCATGCCCGCTCAGGCCTACGCCGGCAAGGAATGCGTGTGTCAGCTCCGCAGGGGAATCTGCGATCAGTCGTGCGTCCAGGGGATGCTCGAGACGCCCTTCTACATCGCGTGCCTGCGTCTGACGGGCAGACGCTGCGTCGTGATCGGCGGCGGCGAGGTGGGACTCGAGAAGGTCGAGGGGCTGCTGGCGTGCGACGGCGAGGTGACGCTGATCGCTCCCGAGGCGCATCCGGAGCTCGTCCAGCTCGCGCTCGAGGGCTCGATCCGCTGGAAGCGGCGTGAGTATGAGGCCGGCGATCTCGACGGCGCGCTGATCGCGATCGCCGCGACCGACGACACCGACCTCAACGTCCGCGTGTTCGAGGACGCGGAGGAGCGCGCGATGCTCGTAAACGTCGTCGACGTGCCGCCGCTGTGCAACTTCATCCTTCCGGCGATCGTCCGCACCGGGCCGCTCGCCGTCGCGATCTCGACGGCCGGCGCGTCTCCCGCGGTCGCCAAGCGGATGAAGCGGGAAATTGGAGAGCTGTTCGGCGAGCCGTACGCGATCCTCGCCGTGCTCCTCAACGAGGTCCGTGGCTGGGCGAAGGCCACGCTCCCGACCTACCAGGACCGCAAGGAGTTCTTCGAGGCGATCGTGAACGGCCAGCCGGACCCGATCGAGCTGCTGCGGGCCGGGGACGTGCCGGCCGTCCGCGGGCTGATCGAGGACGCGCAGCGGACCGTCGCGCCCGTCTGACGTCGGACCGATCGTGGCCGAGCTGACCCATCTCGATCCCGAGGGCAGGGCGCGGATGGTCGACGTCGGCGACAAGCCGGCGACCGATCGCCGGGCCGTCGCCCGCGCTGTGGTGCGGGTTTCGCCCGACACGGCGCGCGCGGTCGAGGCGGGTGACGCCCCCAAGGGCGACGTCCTCGGAACCGCGCGGATCGCCGGCATCCAGGCCGCCAAGCGCACCTCGGAGCTGATCCCGCTGTGTCACCCGCTGGCGCTGAGCTTCGTCGGTGTCGACGGCGCCGTCGACGCCACCGCCGGCGAGATCGTCCTCACCGCCGAGGCGCGGACCACGGGCCCGACCGGCGTCGAGATGGAGGCCCTGACCGCGGCGTCGGTCGCGGCGCTGACCGTTTACGACATGATCAAGGGGATCGAGCGCGGCGCGCAGATCGCCGAGGTGGTGCTGGTCGAGAAGTCTGGCGGGCGCTCGGGCGACTGGCGCCGGCGGAGCGACTAACCGGTCGCTCGCCTGCCCTTTCGGCCCTCCAGCAGCGGGCCGAGCTGGCGATGGGCGAGCAGCGCCGGAGCCGCGGCGAGCAGGAAGTTGAAGATGCGGTACGCGACCACCGCCGCCAGCGCGGGAGCGAGCGGCTCGCGCACCCAGTAGAGCGCGTAGGTCATCAGGAACTCGGTGATCCCCGCTCCGCCGAGCGGGAGCGAGCGACGCGTCGCCGCGTACCCCGTCGCATAGGCGATGATCACCTTTCCCGCGCTCGGGTCGAGCCCGAACGTGCGCAGGCCTCCGTAGAAGGCGGAGATGTCCGCCGCCCAGTAGAACGCCGTCCCCAGCCACGCCCCGGCCCAGGCACGCGGATCGGCGAGCAGCATGCGGATCACGCCCACTCCCTCGAGCAGGTTCGTGGCCCATTCCCGTCGCGTCCCTCCGAGTCGCGCCAGGCGCTCGATCCGCTGGGGCGCGCTCGCCCACAGCGCGAACCCGAACCCGAGCGGCACTCCGAGCGCCCAGGGCCACAACAGCGAAGCCATGACGTTCGTGCCCTGGGCGAGGAACACGATCGAGACGACGCAGGCGATCGGTGCGAGGACCGCCCACTCGAGCACGCCGAGCGCGATCACGCGCACCCGCGCGCTTCGCTCGTCCTCGTGCAACGCCTCGAGCGCGCGCTTGTCGAGGCCGAAGCCGCCCCCGATCGAGAACGGCCCGAATCCGGCGACGACGACGCGCGCCACCAGCGGAAGCGAAAGCGGCGCGTGTCCGTGCACTCGCGCGATTGACCGGTACGCGATCACGTACGCCGGGTATGCGAGCAACTCCGCGCCGGCGATCAGTGCGATCCACCCGGGGTTGAAATCGTCGAAGGCGCGCCCCACGGCGTCCGCGCCCGTCACTCGCGCGATGACCAGCACCGCGATCGCTGCGATCCCGGTCGCCGCCGCCGCGCTGACGACGGGTCGCACGCGGAGGTGCTCTCGCACCCGCTCGACGATACCCGCCTAGCCGTGAGCCCGTGTCGCACCGCGTTCGCTGGAGATTCGTTGACCGCGCAGCTACGATCCACCGTCGTGAGGGGGTCCAGGGTGGCTCGGGGGATCGCTGTGGCGACTGCCGTGATGCTGCTTCACGCCGCCCTGTCGTCCGCCCGAACCAATCAGCTCCCGTCCAGCCTCACGCTCTCGGCGAGCGGATCGCTCACGGTCAGCTGGCACGGGGACGTCGCCCGTGGGTGTGCGGCGGCGGGTCTGTGCGGAACCTACGGCGAGTTGATCCTCCGGCCGAGCGCCGGATCGGAGGGATTCGGTTCCTCGGGGCCGATCTCGGCGCTCTCGGTGGATCTCGTCGGCACCGTGCGAGTGCGCCGTGATGACGGCCAGTCCGCGCCTGCCGAGTGCGTCGAGCCGATCAGCGAAGGGTTCGGTGCCGGCCTTCAGCTGGTGCTCGCCCGCCACTGGGCGGCGACGCTCCAGCCGGCCCCGACGAGCGGAAGGTGCGCGGGCCCGCTGGGGGCGGACCTGGCGGGTCTGGCGTTGCCCATCGGCGAGCGTGGAGGAAGGTACCCCAGGTTCGATTTGCGCGGGACGCGAGCCTTCGCCGCGGGTCCATTCAGCGGCCAGGTCGTCTCGTCGATGGCGGTGCTGACCGCTCCTGCGACCGGCCAGTCGTCCTTCAGCAGCACATCGTTCAGCGGGAGCTTCCCTCCCGGTAGCTTTCCGCACCGCCGCATCCTCAGGGAATTCGTGGCGCTCCGGTTCCGGCTCTCGATCGCGCCGAGCGCACTTAGGGAGGAGTTCGCCGGCACGACCGCCCCGGACTGCGACGTGCTCGACTCGTGCGGAACGACCGGCTCGCTCAGCCTCTCGCTCACGCGCGCCCAGACCGCGGTGATGCTCGTGGCATCCCGGGTGGTCCACGCCCGCGCCTCGCGGGGGCGCGCGCTGGCGGACTATCGCCGCGGCCTTCTCAAGCTCTCCTACCCGACGACCGCGCCCGCGTCGGCTCAGCTCGTCGAGACGCTGACGCGACCCGACGGCTCCAGCTGCAGCGACGCGACGACGGTTTCAGGTCTCGACTTGGTGATCGGATCGCTCGGGGCAAATCAACGGACGGGACCGGTTCAGGTGTCGCTCGAGGACCAGGGTCTGCCGGGCGATGTTCTCAGGACGCACTGTCCCGGGCCCACGGGCGCGGATGTGACCGGGGAGGGCGCCGACGGTCAGGGCGCGACGCTCGGCCGCGGATCGCTCGCACCAGGTCAGCTCCTCTCACCGATGACGGACATCTCGCTCTCCGATCCGGGCAGCTTCGCCGGTCTCGGGTACGCCGGGGAGCGCAGCGGAGCGGCGAAGCTCAGGCTGACGTTGGTCCATGTCGCGGCGGGCACCGAGGTGCTGCAGTGAGCCGGCGGTGGCCCGCCGCGATCTTGATCGCCATGCTCCTCGCCGCGGTACCGGCACGCGCCCAGAACGGCGGCGGGTCGGCGATCCTGTTCGGCGGGGCGTCCGGCGCCACGGTGCTCTCGAGCACGAGCATCCAAGCCAGCGCAACCGGCGAGCTGGCGGTCTCGTTCCACGGCGACCCGGCGAGCGGCTGCGCGGCGGCGGGGCTGTGCGACTACAGCGGCACGGTGATCGTGCGCCCGGATTCGGTGGACATCGAGCTGCTCAAGTACCGCCGCGGTCACGCCGTGGGCTACGAGGGTTCGATGTTCCTGAACCTCGCCTTTGGCCAGGGGTCGACCCTGGCCCGCGTCGAGCGCGCCGCGGTCGGAGGGTCCCCCGGGGTGTGCGCCGACGCCGGGCAACAGACCGGGACCATCGCGCTGAGCATCAAGCGCGGCCTGGTCACGCTCGCGCCGCTCCAACCGGGCGGGACGCTGCTCGCGACGCGCTGCGCCGGCCCCCTTGACGGTGACGTGGTCGCGGCAGGTCCCAGCGTCACGGTTCCACTCAGCTCGCTGCTCAGCGGTCGTGCGCGCCTCTCGTTGAGCGGGGCGCACACGTTCGCCGCGCACGGACTGGCGGGCACCGTGAGCTCGACGATCGTGTTGCGCCTTCAACGGCCCCAGACGGGGTCTGAATCGGGTCTGCCACCAGGCCTCAGGACGGAGCGGGTCCGGACGGTCACCGAGCATCTGTCGCTACAGAGCGCGGGCGGAAGCCTGATGGCGCTGCTGCGCGGCACCGCCGACCCAACCGAGTGCGCGCTGCTCGACTCGTGTGCGCTCCGGGGCACGCTGACGATGTCTCCCAGTCCCCACGGTGTCGACGCCTCGCTGTCGGCCACGGGCCCTGCCAACCGGCCCTATCGTGACTTCCTCGCGGCACTCGGATTGAGCCGGGTCGGCAACCCACGCGGGATCCAGACGTTCGGCGCCATCAACTGGCGCGACACCGGGACCGTCGTCACGCGTCTGACGCAGTCCGGGGCGTGCGTCGACTCCGGAGCACTCGGCGGCGGATCTGTCGTCCTGGAGTTGCAAGGCGGGACAGCGCTCGCGAGCTACAGCCCGCTGACGCCGCCGCGAACGCGGTGCCCGGGGCCGATGATCGGGCCGAGCCAAACCGTCGCCAGTGGCCGGTTGCCCAGCAGTGACTTCGCCCGCCGCGTGTTCACGATCACCCTGAACGCCGCGCCGTCGCTCGAGGACGACGGCTACTCGGGCACGCTCCGGGGTCACCTGGCGCTCACGCTTCGACGCGGCCGCCTCAGCCAGCAGTTCTTCACGCAGCCGGCCGGCGCGTAGCGGCCGACCCGCCGCCCCTGTGTAATGCTCAGCCGGTGAGGACCGCCGTGATCACCGTCTCGACGTCGGTCGCCGCCGGGGAGACCGAGGACCTCTCGGGTACGGCGCTCGCCGAGCTCGCGGCGCGGCGCCGGCGCGGAGGTCGTCGCCACGGAGGTCGTCTCCGACGACCGCGACGAGATCGAGGAGGCGCTGCGCAGGCACTCCGCGCCGGAGGCCGAGATCGCGCTGATCTTCACCACCGGCGGGACCGGGCTCACGCCCGACGACGTGACGCCGGAGGCGACCAGGGCGGTGATCGACCGCGACGCGCCCGGGTTCGCCGAGGCGATGCGGGCCGAGTCGCTCAAGCACACCCCGATGGGGATCCTCGTCCCGCGGCGTCTCGGGGATCGCCGGGCGCACCCTGATCGTCAACTTCCCCGGCAACCCGAAGGCGATCGGCGAGCTGTTCCCGGTGATCGCGCCGACGCTGCAGCACGTCGTCGCGACGCTTCAGCGCGAGCGTGGCACCCGAACCCCAGGCCATTGAGCTGCGCGGGCTCGCGCGCCACTTCGGCGAGCGGACCGCGCTGCGCGACGTGTCGGTCAGCGTCCCGGCCGGCGCGACGCTCGCCGTGCTCGGGCGCAACGGCGCCGGCAAGTCGACGCTGCTGCGGATCCTGGCGACGCTGCTGCGCCCGCACGCCGGCGAGGTCGCGCTGCTCGGCGAGCCGCTGCCGCGGCGGGCGTTCGCGGTCCGCGGCCAGGCTCGGGCTGCCTGGCCCACGAGCCGCTGCTGTACCGCGACCTGAGCGGGCGCGAGAACCTCCGCTACCACGCGCGGCTGCACGGCGTCGCCGCACGAGCGCGTCGAGGAGGTGCTCGAGGCGGTCGGGATGCGCGCTCGCGCCGAGACCCGGTGCGCTCGCTGCTCGCGCGGGATGGTGCAGCGGCTGGCGGTCTGCCGCGCGGTCCTGCACCGGCCCGCAGCTGCTGCTGCTCGACGAG
Organism: uncultured Solirubrobacterales bacterium; assembly: GCA_963826395.1. GTDB lineage: Bacteria > Actinomycetota > Thermoleophilia > Solirubrobacterales > Solirubrobacteraceae > Palsa-465. The sequence goes on from CAWGWP010000006.1 coordinate 130,405, forward strand.
CCGCGCGCGAACCTCGACCCGGGCGCCGGCGAGCTGGTCGAGCCGCTGATCGGGCGCGCCGGCGGGCGCCACCCGCGTGATCACCAGCCACGACCCGCGGGCGGCGCTCGCCGAGGCCGACCTCGTGCTCGGGCTGAAGGACGGGCGGCCGGCGTTCGTCGACCGAGCCCGGCAAGGTCGGCGAGGACCGGCTCAAGGCGCTCTACGCATGAGGACCGTGCGCGGCGGTCCTGCGCAAGGACCTGACGCTCGAGCTGCGGACGCTCGAGACCGTCCCCGCGATGGTGCTGTTCTCGATCTCGACGTTCGTGATCTTCCACTTCGCGCTGAACCGAGCGACGATCGCCGGCCAGCTGGCCGCCGGGGTGCTCACCGCGACGCTGCTGTTCGCCGCGATGCTCGGCGATCAACCGGCTGTTCGTCGCCGAGCGCGAGCAGGGCGGCTTCGACGCGTTCCTGCTCGCGCCGGTCGACCGCACGGCGCTGCTGGTCGCCAAGGCGCGCGGCGCTGTTCATCTTCCTGGTCGTGCTCGAGGTGATCGCCGTGCCGGCGTTCGCGCTGCTGCTGCTCGGGCCCTCGCTCGGGCCGCCGCTGCGGCGGCCTGGTCGTGCTGCTGGTGCTCGCCGACCTCGCGCTGGCCGTGATCGGGACGCTCGTCTCGGCGATCGCGGTCCACACCCGCGCGCGGGACCTGATCGGCCCGATCATCGGGCTGCCGCTGCTGATCCCGGCGCTGATCGCGACCGCCCGCGGCGCCGGGCCGCTGCTCGCGCGCCCACGGCTCGCGGCTCGCCGCCAGGGCAAGTGGCTGGCGATCCTCGCTCTCTATGATGTGGTGTTCGCCCTCCTCGCCTACGCGGTGTTCGATTTCCTGCTGGAGGACTAGCGTGCTTCGACCACCTACGGCGCGCGGCCTGCGCGGCCTCACCCTCGCCACGATCGCCACGATCGCGCGTCGCGCTGGCGCTGGTGTTCTTCTACGCGCCGCTCGACGCCGACCAGGGGTTCATCCAGAAGATCTTCTACATCCACGTGCCGCTGGCGATCGTCTCGCTGTGCGGGTTCGTCGCTCGGCGGCGCTGCTCGCGATCGGCCACCTGCGGACCGGCGATCGCAAGTGGGACATGCGCTCCTACGTGGCGATCCACATGTCGCTGATCTTCGCGCGTCGGCGGCGCTGATCACGGGCTCGATCTGGGCCAAGGCGTCGTGGGGGCACTGGTGGGTGTGGAGCGACCCGACGCTCGTCTCGTTCCTGATCGTGGTGCTGCTGTTCGCGACCTACCAGCCGCTGCGCTTCTCGATCGAGGACCCCGAGCGCCAGGCGCGCTACGCGAGCGTGTTCGCGATCGTCGCCGGCGCGTTCGTGCCGCTGAACTTCATCGCCGTGCGGCTCGCCCAGGGCTTCGTCCACCCGCGCGTGCTGACGCTCGACGGGCGGCAACCTGCCCGGGCTCGATGCGGCTCACGTTCGCGGTCTCGCTGGTCGGGATCGCGCTGCTGTTCGCGACGCTGTGGAAGTACGAGATGACGGCCAAGAACGCGCGGATCCAGGTCCGCCGCGCTGCGGCGCGAGCTGCTCGGCGACGACGCGGTCAGGCCGCTCGGAAGGAGCGCGGCGCCGTCATGAGCCTGCTCGCCGCAGCACCCGCGCTGCCGCTGCACACGCGCCGGCAAGTACGTCGCCGCGCGCCTACATCGTGTTCGTGGTCGCTGATCCTCGTCTACGTGGCGATCATGGCGATCCGCCTCGGCACGGACCGAGCGCGAGCTCGCCGAGCTGCAAGCGCGACGCTCTGGCGCCGCGAGCGCGCGAAGCCGAGCCCGAGCCGGAGCGCGACACGGAGCACGGTCGCGTGAGCGAGCTGCTCGCGATCGGCGTCTCGCACAAGACCGCCCCGGTCGAGGTCCGCGAGCGACTGGCGCTGCCCGAGGCGCGCGCGGCCGAGTTCGTGCGCGACCTGCGCGGCGCCGCCGACGTCCAGGAGGCGGTCGCGATCTCGACCTGCAACCGCACCGAGCTGTACCTGGTCGTCGGCGACCCGGTCGAGGCCGAGAGCACGCGTGCTGGCGATGCTCGCGAGCCAGGCCGGGATCCGGCCCGACCGAGCTGGCGCCGGCGATCTACTCGCACCGCAACTGCGACGCCGCGCGGCACCTGTACCGGGTGACCGCCGGGCTCGAGTCGATGGTCGTCGGCGAGGCCGAGATCCAGGGCCAGGTCAAGCGCGCCTACGACGCCGCGCTGGCCAAGCGAGACGGCCGGCCCGCTGACCAACCACCTGTTCAAGGCCGCGCTCGCAGACCGGCAAGCGCGTGCGCACCGAGACCGCGATCGGCGAGCGCCAGCTGAGCCTCCCGGCGGTCGCGGTCGCGCTCGCGCAAGGAGCTGCTCGGCGACGCTCGCCGGCCGCGAGGTGGTGATCGTCGGCACCGGCGAGACGAGCGAGCTGACCGCGCGCGCGCTCGCCGACAGCGGCGGCCAGCACCGTGTTCGTCGCCAGCCGCCGGCGCGACCGCGCGATCAGCCTGGCCAGGCGCTACGGCGGCGAGAGCGTCAGCTTCGACGAGCTGCCCGCTGGCGCTCGAGCGAGGCCGACATCGTCGTCGCCGCGACCGCCTCGCCGCACCTGCTGCTCGAGGCGCGCGAGCTCGCCGAGGTGATGGGCGCGCGCGGCGGCCGGCCGCTGCTGCTGATCGACCTCGCGGTGCCGCGCGACATCGACGCCGCGCTGCGCGCGAGATCGACGGGCGTGTCGCTGTACGACATCGACGACCTGCGAGGCGGTGATCGCGCGCAACCGCAAGGTCCGCCAGGCCGAGGCGCGCAAGGCCGAGGGGATCATCGAGGAGGAGATCCAGCAGTTCGCGGCCTGGCTCGGGTCGCTCGAGGTGCTGCCGACGGTCGCGGCGCTGCGCGCCCGCGCCGACCGAGATCGCCGAGCAGGTCGTCGCGCGAGAACGACGGCAAGTGGGAGACCGCCTCGCCGCGGGACCTCGAGCGCGTCGACGCGATCGCGCGGGCGATCGTCAACCGCCTGCTGCACGAGCCGACGCTGCGGATGAAGGAGCTGCGCGACGACCGCGTCCACGCGCGGATGGCGCTCGTCCGCGAGCTGTTCGGGCTGGCGCAGGAAGAGGTCGCCGCGGCGCGAGCGCAGGGCGCCGACGCGAGCCGCTCGCCGAGCCCGAGCGGCTGGCCGAAGTTCGCGAGCTCCGCCGGCGTTGATCCGGATCGGGACGCGCGGGAGCGCGCTCGCGCTCGCGCAGGCGCGCGTGGGTCGCGGAGCGGCTGCCCGGCGAGACCGAGCTCGTGACGATCACCACCGCCGGCGACCGCGGCGCCGACGAGGCCGACAAGTCGCGCTGGGTCTCAGAGCTCGAGCGGGCGCTGCTCGACGGACGAGATCGACGCTCGCCGTGCACTCGGCCAAGGACGTGCCCGCCGAGCTCGCGGACGGGCTCGAGCTGGTCGCGATCCCGGCGCGCGCCGATCCGCGCGACGCGATCTGCGGCGCCGCGTCGCTCGGCGACGCTCGCCGCCGGGGGCGCGGGTCGGCACCAGCAGCCTGCGCCGGGCGGCGCAGATCCGGGCGGCCCGCGACGACCTCGAGGTGGTCGCGCGTGCGCGGCAACGTCGACACGCGGCTGCGCAAGCTCGCCGAGGGCGAGTGTCGACGCGCTCGTGCTCGCGCGGCCGGGCTCGCGCGGCTCGGGCGCGCCGGACGAGGCCGGCGGCGTGCTCGAGCGAGCTCGTCCCGGCCGCCGGGCAGGGCGCGCTGGCGCTCGAGGCGCGGCCCGGCGCGGATCGACCGTCGCGGCGCTCGACGGCGTCAGCGATCCCGAGGCGACGGCGTGCGTGAGCGCCGAGCGCGAGCTGGTCCGCGCGCTCGGGGCGTCGTGCAACACGCCGGTCGGCGCGCACGCGCGCGTCGCTCGGAGGAGGCGAGCTCGAGCTCGTCGCCTGGGTCGGGCTGCCCGACGGGTCGGAGTGGATCAGCGACCGGCTGGCCGGCGCGCGCGGACGGCCTCGGCGCCGCGCTCGCCGAGCGGATGCTGAGCGTCGGGGCCGGCGGAGCTGCTCGCGCGCGCGGAGCGCGAGGTTCGGCATGACCGTCTACCTGGTCGGCGCCGGGCCCGGGCGATCCGGGGCTGCTGACCGCGCGCGCGCTCGAGCTGATCGCCGGCCGCCGACGTGATCGTCTACGACCGGCTGATCCCGCCGAGCGCGCTCGACGGCGCGCGCGCCCGACGCCGAGCTGATCTACGCCGGCAAGGAGGGCGGCGGGCGCGTCGACCGCCCAGGCCGAGATCGAGCGGCTGCTGGTCGAGCACGGCCGCGGCGGCCGCACCGTGGTCCGGCTGAAGGGCGGCGACCCGTTCGTGTTCGGCCGCGGCGGCGAGGAGGCGCGAGGCGCTGCGCGGCCGCCGGGATCCCGTTCGAGGTCGTGCCGGGCGTGACCGCCGGCGTCGCCGCGCCCGCGTACGCCGGGATCCCGGTGACCCACCGCGAGCTCGCGAGCGCGGTCGCGTTCGTGACCGGCCACGAGGACCCGGCGAAGCCCGAGTCGGCGCTCGACTGGGAGGCGCTCGCGGCGTTCCCGGGGACGCTCGTCGTCTACATGGGCGTGCGCCAGCTCGAGTCGATCGCCGCGCGGCTGATCGCCGCCGGGCGCGACGCCGGGCGAGCCCGCGGCGGTGATCGAGCGCGGGACGCTGCCCGAGCAGCGGGTGGTGACGGCGACGCTCGCGACGATCGCCGCGAAGGCCGACGGCGGAGGGTGTCGGCGCGCCCGCGGTCGCCGTGCTCGGCCCGGTGGTCGGCGCTGCGCGAGCGGCTGGAGTGGTTCGAGCGGCGGCCGCTGGCGGGACTGACCGTGGCGGTGACCCGCGCCCGCGCGCAGGCGAGCGAGCTCGCGTCGCGGCTGCGGGCGCTCGGCGCCGCCGTGGTCGAGGCGCCGGCGATCAGGATCGTGCCGCTCGACGGCCCGGCGCCCGACGTCGGCGACTACGACCTCGTCTGCCTGACGAGCCCGAACGGCGTCCGGCTGCTGTTCGAGCGGCTCGCGCGCGGCCGGGCGCGACGCGCGCGCGCTGGCCGGGACGCCGCGGTCGCCGCGATCGGCCCGGGCACCGCCGCGGCGCTCCGCGAGCCACGGGGTGATCGCCGACGTGGTGCCGGAGCGGTTCGTCGGCCGAGGGGCTGGTCGAGGCGCTGGCTGGACGTCCCGGTCGAGCGCGCGCTGGTCGCGCGGGCGGCCGAGGCCCGCGACGTGCTGCCCGACGCGCTGCGCGAGCGCGGCGCCGAGGTCGACGTGCGTGGCGCTGTACGAGACGGTCGCCGAGCCGCTCGTCCGACGAGCAGCTCGCCGCGCGTCGAGCGCGCCGACTACGTGACGTTCACCTCGTCCTCGACGGTCGCGATTCCTGCTCGACGGCGATCGACGGCGCCGTGCTGGAGCGCGCCGCGGCTGGTCAGCATCGGCCCGGTCACGAGCGCGGCGCTCCGCGAGCGCGGGCTCGAGCCCGCACGTCGAGGCCGAGCGGCACGACATCGACGGGCTGGTCGAGGCGCTGGCGAACGATGCGGTTTCGTAGTGACGCACGGGGCCTGCATGCCAAGATGGGCTCGGTGTCTGCGGCTCCGGTGATCACGTTTCTGTCGGACTACGGGCTCGACGACGACTTCGTCGGGGTCTGCCACGGGGTGATCGCGTGGCTGTGTCCCGAGGCGCGCGATCATCGATCTGACCCACGGCGTCGCGCGCCACGACGTTCGCGCCGGCGCGCTGATCCTGGAGGGCGCGATCCTGTACATGCCGGTGGGCGTGCACCTGGCGGTCGTCGATCCGGACGTCGGCGCCGAGCGTCGCGCGGTCGCGCTGCGGCTGGCCGACGACCGGATGCTCGTCGGGCCCGACAACGGCCTGCTGTCGCTCGCCGCCGAGCGCGCCGGGGGCGTGGTCGAGGCGGTCGACATCGCGCGCTCGGAGTTCCGGCTCGAGCCGGTCTCGGCCACGTTCCACGGCCGCGACATCTTCGCGCCGGTCGCGGCCCGCCTCGCCGAGGGGCGTCGCCGCTGGCGCGGTCGGCGAGCCGTGCGACCCCGATCGAGCTGGTGCGGCTCGAGCTGCCGCGGCCGCGAATTGCCGACGGAGCAGCTCGCTGGCGCACGCGGTCTACATCGACCGCTTCGGGAACGTCGCAGCTGAACGCCGGGCACGAGGAGCTGGCGCGAGCTGGGGCTGAAGCTCGGCCAGCGGGTCGGCGTCGAGGCCGCGTCGGGCGCGTCGCACGTCGCGCACTACGTCCGCACGTTCGCCGACGTCGAGCCGGGCCAGCTGCTGCGTCTACGAGGACGCCTACCGGCGGCTCGCGGTCGCGGTCAGCCACGGCAACGCCGCCGACCGGCTGCGGCTCGAGATCGACGACGAGCTGCGGATCCGGCCGACAGTGAGCCTCGGGACGCCCAGGGTGCACTTCCGGCTGGTGGACTCCACCAACGAGCGCGCCCGCGCGCTGGCCGCGCGCGGCGCGCCGCACGGGACGCTGGTCACCGCGCGCGAGCAGACCGCCGGGCGCGGCCGTCAGGGACGGACCTGGACCGCGCCGCCGGGGCGCGCGCTGCTGTGCTCGCTGGTGCTGCGCGACCCGCCCCGGCTGCTGCCGCTCGCCGCGGGAGTCGCCGTCGCCGAGGTCGTCGGCGACGGACGCGCGCGTCAAGTGGCCCAACGACGTGCTCGTCGACGGGCGCAAGGTCGCGGGGATCCTGGTCGAGGGTCGCCCCCAGGAGGGCTGGGCGGTGCTCGGCGATCGGGCTGAACGTCGCCGTGCGCGATGAGGATCTGCCGCCCGAGCTGCGGGCGCGAGCCGGGACGCTGGGGCTCTCGCCCGACGACGCTCGAGCCGACGCTCTCGCGCCTGCTCGACCGGCTCGAGCGATGGGTGGCCGCGCCGCCCGACGACGGTCCTCGAGGCGCTTCGTGCGCGCGACGCGCTGCTCGGCAGGCAGGTGCGCTGGGCGGGCGGCGCCGGCGAGGCCGCCGGGGTCGACGGCGACGGGCGGCTGGTGGTCGTGACCGGGCGGCGGCCAGGTCACGCTCGAGGCCGGCGAGGTGCACCTTGGCTGAGCTGACCGCGCCGTCGGCGCGCAAGCGCCACGCGCTCGACCTGTTCGCGGGGCTTCCGCGCGCTACGACCGGATGGGCGCGGTGATGAGCTTCGGCCAGGACCCGCGCTGGCGCCGGGCGCTGGTCGACGCGATCGATCCGCGGCCCGGCCAGCGGGTGCTCGACGTGGCGACCGGCACCGGGATGGTCGCGTTCGCGCTCGCGGCCCGCGGCTGCGAGGTGGTCGGGCTCGACCAGAGCGAGCAGATGCTCGACCGGCGCGCGCGCAAAGCTCCAGGCCCAGCCCGGCGCTCGCCGACCGCGTCAGCTTCGTCCAGGGGGAGGCGGAGCGGCTGCCGTTCGGCGACGCCGAGTTCGACGCGCTCAGCGTTCACCTACCTGCTGCGCTACGTCGATGACCGCGCCGCGACGATGGCCGAGCTGGCGCGGGTGGTGAGGCCCGGCGGGAGGATCGGGATGCTCGAGTTCGGCGTCCCGGGCTCGCCGCCGCTGCGGGCCCTGTGGCGCCTGTACACGCGCGTGGGGTTGCCGGCGCTCGGACGGCTGGCGTCGCCGGCGTGGCTCGAGGTCGGCCGCTTCCTCGGGCCGAACATCGAGGAGTTCTACGGCCGCGAGCCCGATCTGCCGGGCCTGTGGCGGCGGGCCGGGATCGAGCAGGTGCGCGAGCGGCGGATGAGCTTCGGCGCGGGCTGGTGATCTACGGCGTCAAGGGCGGCGCCGGCGATGACGACGACCCCGCGCGAACCGAGCCTCGCCTCGCGCCCGGCGTTCTACGCGCTGCGCTCCGGGGGCTGGCGCGACCTGGTCACGCTCCTGCACCCTCCGTACACCGCTGGCACCTGAGCTACGTCGCGATCGGGGCGGCGGCGGCGCCGGGCGTGCTGCACGCCGATCGGCTCGGCGCGGCGCTCGGCGCGTTCTTCCTCGCGGTGGGGGTGAGCGCGCACGCGCTCGACGAGCTGAACGGCCGGCCGCTGCGGCACGCAGCTCAGCCGCGCGGCTGCTGATCGCGCTCGCGGTCGCCTCGCTGCTCGGCGCGCTGGCGATCGGGATCGTCGGGATCGTGGTCGTCTCGCCGCTGCTGGCGCCGCTGGTGGTCGTCGGCGGGCTTGCTGGTGCCCGCCTACAACCTGGAGCTCGCCGGCGGCCGCTTTCACTCCGACCAGTGGTTCGCGCTCGCCTGGGGCGCGTTCCCGGCGTTCACCGGGCTACTTCGCGCAGACGCTCGACGATCAGGCCGGCGGGCGTGCTGGTCGCGGCCGGCTGCTACCTCGTGAGCCTGGCGCAGCGGCGGCTCAGCACCCCGGTCCGCGAGCTCCGCCGCCGGACGGCCGAGGTCTCGGGCCGGCAGCGGCTGACGGACGGGACGCGTGATCGAGCTCGACGAGGCGCGGATCGCCGCGCCGCTCGAGGGCGCCCTGTCGGTGCTGTGGCTGGCGCTGGTGCTGCTGGCCGTCGGGCTGGTGGTCAGCCGTCTTTGACCGACGCGGCCTGGAGGAGGACGACAGCTCCTCGGCGTCGGGCTCGCCGTCTTCGTCCTCGTCCTCGTCCATCGCGCTCGTCGCGCGTCCTCCTGCTCGTCGTCGTCCTCGTCGTTCGTCATCCGGGTCGTCGAACTCGGCCGCGACGGCCTCCGGCTCGATCGCCTCCTCCACCTCGGCCTCCAGCCGCCGCGGCCTCGAGCGCCGCGGCCTCGACCGCGCCGTTCTGGCTCGCGGGCGCCGACCGCCTCAGGGGCCGGGCGCCTTGCGCTTGCGCCGGCTCTTGCCGCGCCGGCCCTTGGGGAAGTTGCGCAGCAGCTCGCGCGCGAGCGCGGCGGGCTTGCGCGCCATCCGCGTGCGCGCGCCGCGCAGCGCCTCCTCGGCCTCGGGCGTGTGCGCCAGCGCCGCGGCCAGCAGCGCCGCCGACAGCCGGCGGTCCTCCTTGCGCGCGGCGTGCACGAGCCGGCGCGCGTTGCGCGCGTGGGCCGCGCCGCTCGAGTTGACGAGCAGCCCGAGCAGGCGCTTGGTCTCGGGCCAGCGCTGCACCGCGTACTCCTCGTGCACCTCGCGCGTGTACTCGGCCATCCGCCAGATCCAGGCGTTGGCCTGGTCGCGGCGGCCGATGCGGCGCTCGGCGAGCGCCTGGAGCATGATCTTCACGCCCTCGCGCCGCTCGTCGCGCGGCCAGCCGGCCATGATGTCGATCGCGGTGTCGAACGCCTCGGCGTCGCGCGCTGGCGGCGATCTCCTGGAGCGCGCGCAGCCGCAGCTGCGAGTTGCGGTTGCGCTGCACGGCGGTCAGCAGGAAGCGGCGCTTGAGCTCGCCCTGGCGGTCGAAGTGGAGCATCGCCTTGGCGCGGCGCCAGCCGTTGGGCGCGACCCGCGCGCCCGCCAGCGCCGCCCACACGTGCTGCTCGCCGTAGTCGAGGTGCTCGACCGCGATCCGCCACAGCTCGCGCTCGAACACCTGCGCGCGCCGCTCGGGATCGGGCGTCACCGGCAGCACCCGGCGCTCGACCCGCACCCGCCGGCCGCGGCCGCGGCGCACCGGCCCGACGACGATCGCGCCGCCGCGGTAGACGTCGCGGTCGAGCAGCGAGTGCAGCGTCACGACCGGGTCGTCGTGCTTGGTCGCGGGGTGGACGAAGTCGACGACGATCCCGGCCTCCTTGCCCGGGTGGCGGCGGGTGACGCGGCCGACGCGCTGCTGGTAGACGCGCTTGGAGGCGGTCGGCGCGAGGTGCATGCAGATCGTCGCGCGGGGGCTGTTCCAGCCCTCGGCCAGCAGCATCGCGTTGACGAGCACGTCGATCTTGCCCGACTCGTAGTCGGCGAGGATCCGCGCCAGCTGGCGCTTGGGCGTCTCGCCGGAGACCGCCTGGGCCTTCATCCCGAGGTCGCGGAACGCCTGCGCGACGTTGTAGGCGTGGCGCACGCCGGCGGCGTAGACGACGCCGGGGATCCCGTTGAAGCGGGTCTTGTAGAGGTCGGCGACCGCGATGTTGAACGGCGTCTGGTCGAGCAGCTCGGCCAGCATCTCCTGGTCGAACTCGGTGTCGACCTCGCCTCGCCGCAGCGGCACCTTGGCGATCGTCCGCACGCCCGGCCCGGGCGGGATCCGGATGCAGCGCAGCGGCGCGATCACGCCGCGCCGCGCGGCCTGGGCGAGGTCGAAGCGCGAGGTCTGGGTCGGGAACAGGTCGGTGACGTGGCGGGCGATCAGCGCGCCGGTGGCGGTCATGCCGATGAAGATCGGGCCCGACCAGCGCGCGGATCGCGCGCCGAGGTCTTCTCGCCGAGCGCGGTGTGCGCCTCGTCGCAGATCACGATCGTGTAGGCGTCGGAGATCTTGCCCGCGTTGCGAACGAACCACTGGTAGGTCTCGACCGTCACCGGGCCGTTGGCCGCGTCCTGGCCGGCGAGCAGCGGCGCGTGGATGCGGTCGCGGTAGCCGCGGTCGCGCAGCTCGCCGTTGAACTGGTCGACGAGGTTGCGGCGGTGGGTGAGGATCAGGACGCCGCCGGTGCGCGAGGCCTCGACGAACCCGAGCGCGGCGACCGTCTTGCCGGCGCCGGTGGCGTGCTCGAACCAGAACCGGCGGTCGGCGTTGGGGTCCTCGGGCTGCTCGTCGAGCTGGACGTCCTCGTCGAGCTCGTCCTCGGCGTCCTGCCAGTCCTGGGGCTCCTCGTCCTCCTCGCCGCCGTCGAGATCGTCGTCGTCGCTCTCCAGCTCGAAGTCCTCCTCGCCGGGGATCGCCGCGGACGCGAGCTCGCCGCGCGGAGGGCGCCGTTGGCGGTCGCGCCATTGGCGCGGCGGCGAGCGCCGCGCACCGTTGCCGTTGGCGCCGTTGCCGTTGCGCTGCGCCTCGGCCAGCAGCGCGGTCAGCGTCCCCGACAGCGCGTCGACCTGGTGGGCCGAGAGCACCGTGCCGTCGGCGAGGTGCGGCTCCTCCTCGGAGAGCAGCCGCTCGAGCCCCAGCAGCAGCGAGAAGCTGCCGCCGCCACTCGATCGAGGGCTGCTTGTTGCCCGCCTCGATCTCGGCCAGCGCAGCGTCGAGCGCCCGGCGGCGTGCCGAGCCGGGGGCGAGCGCGTCCTCGAGGGTCTCGCCCTCGTAGACGAACTGCTCGCGCGTGAACAGCTCCGCGCGCGCGATCGCGGCAGGATTGGGAAGCGGGGTGGAATCACCCATGGAGATCGGAAGGTGGCGTCTCGATGTGCGAGCCGCAGCGGTGCTTCGTAGCGGCTCAGGAAAGCCTCAGCAGAGACTGGCTCCGGCAGGGATAACCTCAGACGCCCACGGCCCCTTGCCGGACCACTCAGGAGGATGAAAGTTATTTTAGCGGGTCTTGGCCGGATGCCGAGGGCGGCGCTGCGCTCGGGCGCAGCGACCGTCTGGCAAGCTTCGTGGTCGTGAGCGCGACGGTCCGCTACGAGGTCCGGCGGGCCCGCGGCAGTGACGAGCTGGCCGCCGCGCTGGAGCTGCGCCACGACGTGTTCTGCGTCGAGCAGGGCGTGCCCGAGCGCGAGGAGCTCGACGGGCGCGACCACGAGGGCATCCATCTGGTCGCGGTCGACGGACGGGCGAGCTGCTCGGCACCTGCCGCTGCTGATGGTCGGCAGCGACGGCCCAGTTCAGCCGGCTGGCGGTCCGCGCCGACGCGCGCCGCCGCGGGATCGCCACGGCGCTGCTCGAGGCGGCCGACGCGAGGCGCGCGCCGCCGGCGGCCGGCGGCTCGTGCTGCACGCCCAGACCTACGCCCAGCAGCTCTACGAGAACGCCGGCTACCGGACCCGCGGGAGCGTGTTCACGGAGGCCGGGATCGAGCACATCGCGATGGAGAAGGAGCTCTGAGCGGACCGACGTTGCCTGAGATTCGGATCGACCCGCTGACGGGACAGCGGGCGATCATCGCCGGCGACCGGGCCGGGCGCCCCGGCGGCGAGCTGTCGCGCGTCCGCCGGCGCCGGCGATCGACCCGGAGACCGACCCGTTCGCCGAGGGCCACGAGGACCGCACCCCGCCCGAGCTCTACGCGGTCGCGCCCGGGCGGCGGCGCTCCGGACACGCCCGGCTGGACCGTCCGCGTGGTGCCGAACCTGTACCCGGCGCTGAGCGAGGACTCCGCCGCCGCCCGACGCCCGACGCCAACCCGGACCTGTTCTGGGCGGGCCCCGCGCGCGGCGCCCACGAGGTGGTCATCAACTCGCCCGAGCCGGTCGTCTCGCTGTCGGAGCTGACCGTCGACCAGGTCGCGGCGCGCCGTCGACGTGTGGCGCGAGCGGATGCGCGCGCACCGCGAGGCGCGCCTACGTCCACCTGATCGTCAACGAGCGCCGCGAGGCCGGCGCGTCGCTGCCGCACACCCACGCGCAGCTGTACGCGCTCGACTTCGTGCCCGCGGCGATCGCCCGCGAGCGCGAGCGCTTCGGCGCCTACGCGACGCGGACGATGGGCGGCAACCTGCTCGCCGACCTGGTCCAGGAGGAGGTCCGCCGGCGCGAGCGGATCGTCGCGATCGACGACGACACGGTGCTGATCGCCGCCGTACGCCGGCCGGGTCCCGTTCCAGCTGCTGATCGCGCCGCGGACGCCGCGCGCGCGGTTCGAGGACGACGGGCCGACCGGCGCGCGCGATGCTGCACGACGCGCTCGGCCGGCTCGCGCGGCGGCTCGGCGCGAGCCCGCCGCTGAACCTGTGGGTGCGGACCGCGCCGCGCGGCGCCGAGCACTTCTGCTGGCGGATCGACATCCTGCCCGCGGCTGACCCACCTGGCCGGGCTCGAGCTCGGCGCCGGCGTGAACCTGAACATCGTCGCGCCCGAGCAGGCCGCCGCCGAGCTGCGCGAGCCGATGCGGGCGCTGGTCCAGCGCGTCAGCCGCGCCTCGGTCAGCGGTCGACGGCCGGGTCGTATCGGCGATCGGCCCCGGGCTGCTGGTGCTGCTCGGCGTCGCGGCACGCGGACGCCGAGCGCGACGCCGACTGGCTCGCGGACAAGGTCGCGGGCGCTGCGGGTGTTCCCCGACGCCGACGGGCGGATGAACGAGCCGCTCGGCGACCGCGAGGTGCTGTGCGTGAGCCAGTTCACGCTGTACGGCGACGCCCGGCGCGGCAACCGCCCGAGCTACGTCGAGGCCGCGCCGCCGGAGCTCGCCGAGCCGCTGTACGAGCGCTTCTGCGAGCGGCTCGGCGCCCAGCGCGGCGTGTTCGGCGCGATGATGGCGGTCGAGCTCGTCAACGACGGCCCGGTGACGCTGCTGGTGGAGAGTCCGCGGCCGGTAGGCGGCCGTCGCGCTCCTCCCGGGTCTCCGGGAACAGCACCAGCAGGTGATCGACCACGTCGGGGTCGAACTGGGCGCCGCGGTGTGCGCGCAACTCGGCGAGCGCCTCGTCGACCGAGAGGGCCGCGCGGTAGGGGCGGTTGGTCGTCATCGCGTTGAAGGCGTCGCAGCAGCTGACGATCCTGGCCTCGATCGGGATCGACTCGCCGGATAGCCCGTCGGGATAACCGAGCCCGTCGTAGCGCTCGTGGGACGCACGCACGATCAGGCCGACGTCACCGAGCAGGCCGCCCACGTTCTGGAGCATCTCCTGGCCGACGATCGTGTGGGTTTCGATCACGGCGCGCTCGTGCTTGGTGAGCGGCCCGGACTTGTTGATGATCTCGTTGGGAATCGCGATCTTGCCGACGTCGTGCAGCAGCGCCGCGAACTCGAGCCTGCGCAGCTGGTCCTCGTCCAGTCCCATCGTCGGTCCGACGGCCATCACGAGCTCCACGACGTCGCGGCTGTGGCTCCCGGTGTATCGGTCGTCCGCCTCGACCATGTCCCCGAGCAGTAGAGCCGTCCCTCGGTAGGCCTTGCTCAGCTCGACCGTCGCCTCCATCCGTGCTCGGCGATCCCGCGCGAAGAACATCAGCAGCCATCCCATCGGAAGCACGATCGCGGTGGCGGCAGGCTCCCCGGCCGCGGCAAACGCGATCGCGAATCCGATCGGGCTGAGGCACACGTCGGTGAGGTACACCGACCCCAGGAGCCGGACCGGAAGCACCGGGAGCTCGCCGAGTCGCAGCCATTCGCGAGCCACGGTGGCGGCGAGGTCGCAGGCGATCTGTGCGGCGAGCGCCGCGAGCAGAACCGCCCAGTCTGACCAACGCGGCGTGGTGATCCGGGCGGCCATGAACACGAGCGCGGGGCCGACGGCGTGCCAGCAGTCGGCGATGGCAGGGACGATCCGGTCGGGATTGCGTGTCCCCCGGACAATCGAGGGGAGCGATCCCGCGACGATGCCTGCCGCGACCAGCAGCGGCACCCACCCAGGCGGCAACGCGTAGAGCATCGGGACCAGAACGAGCTGAGTCGGGACGCCGTAGCCGGCCCCGACGTCGAACTCGATCTTCGACATCGCCCCGTAGAGCGCCACGAACAGCAGCACCACCGCCGGCGAGCGGCTTCCGCGGCCGGGCGCCAGGTCCGCCAGCGGGACCGCGGCCAGCAGGAACGCGAGCGCGACGACCGCCTCGGCCCGAAGCTCGCTCCGCGGCATCCGCTCGGCGAGCCGCGGGCGAAACTGCGAGAGCAGACGCTGAACCCCCGCCGAGCGCTCGTCGACACGCTGCAGCGCTGGTGCGCGGGCTGGGCTGGGACCCGTGGCCATCCGTTCAATATCGGCCGAAGCGCGGCCGGGACAAAGACCCCTCTGCGGGCGACTAATACTTATGTCCAGCTGGGCGAATCAGGGGTAAATGTTGCGGCTGGGCTGCCGATGCACACCCGCATAGGGCTGCTCATGGCAAACCCGCTGCGAGGCGGGGACGCAAAGCTAGAGGTCTCGCAGGGCGCGAGATAGCTCGGCCGCCAGCCTCTCGTCAATCGAGCTTCCAGGATGGAAGCACCCGTGATGGGGGGTAACTTCAAATGATCGGACGTGCGCGCGCTGTCCTCTTGGGGACGATCTCTGCGCTCGGCCTCGGGGCGGCGATTGCGCCCGCTTCCCAGGCAAATGTGCTTTCGCTGCTCCCGGGAAGCTGCGGCAACGAGGCCGCATCCCAGCCGTTTGCTCCTTGGGGCGACTCCAACAGCTACGTCTTGGTCCCCGGCGGGGCCTTCGTTCCGGGAAGCGCGCCATGGCTGCTTTCCGGCGGAGCGAGCGTGGCTCCCGACAGCGGGACGCTCGTCGTCAACGGCGTCAGCGACGCGCATTCGCTGAGCCTTCCGGGTGGGAGCTCGGCCATCAGTCCTCCCTCGTGCACAAGCATCTATAACCCGCTGGTGCGCCTGTTTGTGAGGAACACCGGCTCGACGTCGTCCAGGCTGACCGTGCAGGCGCTCTACCCGGGGCTGCTCGGCGGCGTCGCGAGCGCGACGATCGGCGAGCTGAGCGGAACGGCGAGCTGGAAGCCGTCTCCCCAGATGACGCTCCTGCTGAGCAATCTGCTCTCGACGCTGTCGCTCAGCCAGACCGTGATCGCGTTCCGCTTCGCGCCCGCCGACAGAACGGGCCACTGGAGCGTCGACGACGTCTACCTCGACCCGTATCGTCGCGGCTAGCGAACCCTAACCCCCCGAAGTTCTGAAGGCCGCGGGCTCAGCGCCGGCGGCCTTCGCCGCGTCTTGAGGCGCGGCACGCGTCGTGCTCCCGGATAATCCCGGCGTGCTCGCGTACCGCTACCTGTTCGCGCAGCTGGTCTCGCGCGAGCTGCGCCGCAAGTACAAGGGCTCGCGACTCGGCGTCCTCTGGTACCTGGTCAACCCGCTGGTCCTGCTCGGCGCCTACACGCTGATGTTCGGCTACGTGCTGAAGGTGCAGTCGTTCCCCGACTACCCGATCTTCCTGATGGTCGGGATCGTCGTGTGGACGTTCTTCCAGCAGTCGCTGCGTGGCGGCGGCGGAGTCGCTGATCGATCAGGGCGCGCTGGTTCGCAAGGCGCGCTTCCCGCGCGAGGCGATCCCGGCCTCGACCGTCACCGTGCAGCTGATCACGTTCGCGGCGATCCTCGTGCTGTTCGCGCCGCTCGCGATCGCGCTGCGGGGGAGCTTCAACCTGGCGCTGCTGCTGCTGCCCGGTGATCGTGGCGCTGTTCTGCTTCGTGCTCGGGTGCGCGCTGATCGTCGCGGTGCTGCACGCGTACTTCCGCGACGTCGCGCCGATCCTCACCGCCGCGCTGTTGCCGTGGTTCTTCCTGACGCCGATCTTCTTCCAGCCGAGCACGCTCGCGTTCGTCCAGCAGCCACCCGTGGGTCGGGACGCTGCTGTCGTGGGTCAACCCGGTCGCGCCGTTCGTCGAGGGGCTCCGCTCGATCCTCTACTACGGGACCGCTCCGTGGGGGCAGCTGCTTGTATACGGTGCTCGTGCGGGCGGTGCCGCGCTCGCCGTCGGGAGCGCGGTCTTCCGCCGCCTGCAGGGCGAGCTGGCGGTGGTGCTGTGAGCTTCGCGGGCAGCTGGCGCCGGGCGAGATCGTGCTCCGCGACGCCACCCGCTGGTTCAGCGTCCGCGCCGACCAGGCCGGCACGCTGAAGGGCTTCGCTGCTCGGCGCGCGCGCCGACGGGCCCGCGCCCGGTCCCGGCGCTCCGCGGCGTGTCGCTCGCAGGTCGCTCCCGGGGAGACCGTCGGGATGGTCGGCCGCAACGGCGCCGGCAAGACCTCGACGCTGCGCGTGCTCGCCGGGATCATCCCGCTCCAGCCGGGCGAGGCGGCGTGCGGCGGGCGGACGGTCGCGCTGCTCGAGCTTGGCGGCCGGCTTCAGCCGTGACTTCTCGGGTCGCGAGAACATCTACCTCCAGGGCGCGCTGTACGGGCTGACCAAGGCGCGAGCTCGAGGAGCGGATCGAGCGGATCATCGCGTTCTCCGAGCTGGGCGAGTTCATCGACGTGCCGGTGAAGACGTACTCGTCGGGAATGCTGCTGCGGCTCGGGTTCTCGATCGCCGCGCATCTCGATGCCGACGTGCTGCTGATCGACGAGGTCCTGGCGGTCGGCGACGAGGGGTTCCAGCGCAAGTGCCTGCGGCGGATCTCCGAGCAGATCGCCTCCGGCGCGACCGTCGTGCTCGTCTCCCACGACGCCGGGCGCGATCGAGCGCGTGTGCGAGCGCGTGGTCGTGCTCGACGGCGGGCGGGTCGTGTTCGACGGCCCGACGGCAGAGGGGCTGCTGCACTACCACCGCCTGATGGGGACCGAGCACGGCGGCGGCGAGTCGGTGCGCCAGCGCCGGCGTCGCGTTCGATCGAGGTCACCGACGTCGAGCTGCGCGACGAGCTCGGTCGGCCCGGCAGCGTCTTCAGGACCGGGCAGTCCGATGCAGGTGCACGTCGGGCTGCGCGCCAGGCATGTGCCGGCCCGAGGCTCGCTGACGCTCGAGATCCGGGCGCGGACGCGGCGAGCGCGTGTTCCGCGCCGCCACCCCGGTGGAGCTGGCGCACGGACGGCCGCGCCCGGCTGGCGTTCGAGATCCCCGACCTGGCGCTGCTCGGCGGCGACTACGACCTGGCGCTCGGCGCCGCCGCACGAGGCCGAGGACCCGAGCCTCGACCGGACCGTCCGCTTCTCGGTGGCGCGCTCGGACGGGCCCGAGGGGATCGTCGACCTCCGCGGGAGCTGGCGCTCGCTGGGCCGGCCGAGTCGCTCGTGCCGGCCGAGGAGCTCTCGTGACGAGCCCCGAGGAGGCGGTGGACGAGGCGCGCGCGGCCGCGGCCCGGATGCGCGCGCGAGGGGCCTACGGCGAGCAACCCGAGTCCGCCGGGCTCGAGCCCTCGGAGGCCCTCACCCCGGGCAGGCTGTTCGAGTGGGCCCTGATCGACCCAGACGTGCGCAACGTCCGCTCGACCCGGCGCCTGGGGGCGCCGATCACGGCGCTGAAGCGGGTGGCTGCTGCGGCTGCTCGCCCAGTATCACGCCGAGCTGATCGCCGAGCAGGCCCGGTTCAACGTCAACGTCGCGCTCTACGTGCGCCGGCTGGAGGAGCGCGTGGCGGAGCTCGAGCGGGAGCTCCGGCGCGGTCCGCACCCACCCGAGCGATGAACGTCCACCAGGTGCTCTCGGGCGCCGGGCCTCACGACGCCATCACCACCGAGGCGCTCCAGTTCCGGGCGCACTTCCGCCGTTGGGGCTGGGGCGGCGGGGACCACGCGGCGCGGATCGCACCCGGCGTGGACGGCACGATCGCCCGGCTCGGCGGCTTGCGGCCGGCGCCCGAGGACGTGCTGCTGATCCACCACTCGGCGGGCGCGCCACGGCTCGGCGAGCTGCTGGCCTTCGCGAACCCGAAGCTGCTGCTCTACCACAACGTCACCCCGGCGCCGTGGCTGTGGGATCACGCGCCGCTGGTCGGTGTGCAGTGCGCGATCGGGCGCGAGCAGCTGCCCGCGGCTCCTCGCCGCCGTCGACGTCGCCGCGGCCGACTCGGAGTTCAACGCCGCCGAGCTGCGGCGCCTGGGGGCGGAGCGGACCGATGTGATCCCGCTGCTGGTCGACCGGGACCGGCTCGGCCCCGCGCCCGGCGCCGACGCCGCCGCACGCAACGGGTCCGCACAGCGGGTGCCCACGATCCTGTTCGTCGGTCGGCTGTCGCCGCACAAGCGCCAGGACGAGGTGATCCGCGCGTTTGCGGTCTACCGGCGCCACCGGGCGCCCGACGCCCGGCTGTCGCTCGTCGGCGACCCGATCACCGCCGCCTACGGCGAGCTGCTGAAGCGCTTCGCCGAGACGCTCGCGCCGGGCGCGGTCTCGATCGAGAGCGGGCTGAGCGCCCAGGAGCTCGGCGAGCGCTACCGCGCCGCGGACGCGTTCCTGTGCCTCTCCGAGCACGAGGGCTTCTGCATCCCGCTGCTGGAGGCGTTTCACTTCGGCCTCCCGGTGATCGCGCGCCCCGCGGGGGCGGTCCCCGAGGTCGCCGGCGACGCCGCGCGTGCTCGTCGAGGACCGCGACCCCGCGGTGATCGCCGAGCTCCTCGAACTGGCCGTGACCGACGCGCAGCTGCGCGCCGAGTTGCGCGGCCGCGGGCGGGCGCGTCTGGAGGCCTACACCCCCGATATCGTCGCCGGGCGACTGCGCAGCGCGGTGGAAGCGACCGCAGCCGCTGCCTCTGCCCGGATGCCGTGATGGCCACGACCGCGCCGACAAGGGCGGCTCAGCCGACCCCACCCCCGAAGGCCGAACCCCCGAGGCGGCCCCGCCCTTCCCGGATCGCCGTGGCGGGCCTCGCGCTTCTCGCACTCGCGCTGTTCGGCGTCTCGCACCAGCTCGCGCCGGTGTCAACCGTCGTGCTCGGTGCGCTCGCGAGCCTCCTGCTGTTCGCGATCTGCGGGGCGGCGCTGGCATTTGCGCTGGTCCCGCGGAGCTGGGGGGCGCTTGCGCCGCTCCTCGCGCTTCCGCTCGGCGCCGCGACGTCCGGCCTTGTCCTGACCGCCCTGGGGATCGCGAGGGTGCCGCTCCACGTAAGCCTGTGGCTGGTGCTCGCCGGCGGGCTCGCCGCCTTCGCGCTCCTCATTCGGCGAGCGCCCTCCGCCATGCCAGCCGCTGGACGGGCCGAGCGCCGCGTGCTTGCGGCCTGGGGCGCGGTCCTGGTGGCCCTCTTCTGCGTGGCGATGATCCCGGCCTGGCGAACCGGCCAGACGACGATCTATGGCGAGAACCCCGACGCTCATCAGGTCGTGGGAATCGCGGTCCTGTTTCAACACGTGCCGCCGACTGGGACCGACGTCGCCCTGCCAATCGACACGGTGCCGCGCTTCTGGCGATTCCGGTATCCGATCTTCTATCCGCTCGCGGCCGCCAGCAACGTGGCTCACATGGACCCGATCCGGGTGTTCCCGGCGATGGCGGCGCTACTGGTCGTGCTCGCCGCGCTCGGCTTCGGCGTGCTGGCGGTGAGGTGCCTGCGCGCGCCGCCGGCCGCCGGCCCCGCGGTCGCCGCGGCCGTGGGGCTCTCGGTGATCACCCTGCACCTCGCGTGGCACCCGTACTGGAACCAGTTGTGGGGCCTCGCGATGATGCCCTACGCGATCGTGTTCGGGTGGTGCGCGCTCGAGACGCTCGACGTGCGCCTGGGAGCGCTGTTCGCGCTGATCGTCGTGATGCTCGCGCTCGCCTATCCGCTGGCGCTCCCGGACCCGCTGGTGATCCTCGCCGCGCTCGCGATCGGCTACAGGCGCCGGCCGCGGCTGCCCCGGGCCTCCCGGTCCCGGTCTCGGTCGTGGATCGTCGGATTGGCGGCGCTCTTGGTGCTCGCTCCTGCGGTGGTCGGGGCGGCGATCAAGCTCTATCAGGGCGTGAGCCAGCTGCTCTCTCCCCACAGCGCGCTCTGGGGCGGGGACGTCACGAGCTTCCTGCCGATCGGCCGCTTCGTCGGCACCGGCGGTGGGATCCTCCCCGCGCTGGCGGTCGCCGCCGTCGCTGTCGTTGGCCTACGTGCGCTGCCGCGACGCGTCGGCTGGGTGTTTGGGTTGGCGGTGCTGGCGCTGTCCCTCGTCGACGTGCGGTTCCGCGTCGCGAGCAGCGGCGCCTACATGGACTTCAAGCAGCTGTCGTTCGTGGGCGCGATCGTCGTCGCGATGGCCGCCGCCACGGTCGCCACCTGGGTGATCAGCCGGCGTCGAGCGGCCCTGGCCGTGGGAGCGTCGCTGGTCCTCGCGTGGGCAGCGGCGGCGGCGATGCAAGATCGAAGGGAGATCCTCAACACCGAACCGCAGGTGACGCCGCAGATGTTCCAGCTGCGCTCCTGGGCCAACCGGCTGCCACCGCGGGCGAGCGTGCGGGTCGACATTCCCCCCTCTGGCTACCAGCTGTGGGCGGTGTACATGCTGGGCGCCCACCCCGTCGATTCGGCGACGCCGATCGTCGGCACGACCTACGCTCACGCGGCATTCGGCTTCCGAGCGGACTATTCGGTCAGCCTCCGCTTCTACGCCGCGGCGGACGGGCGGATCAAGCGATACCCGACGCCCGCGCTCGCTCAGAACCCGCCGCTGTTCGAGAACATTCAGTTCGTCGTGCGGAAGATCGCCTGGCCCGCTCGATTCGAACGGATCCCCGACACCTCGTCGCAGCGGCTGGTCGAGCCCTGACGCCCCCTATGGCTGAAAGCCCACGGCGCGGGTCGCATCGGGCGGCTGGGCCGGGCCCCGCTCCTGCTGGCGCGCCTCGCTGAGCACGCGCTTCAGGAAGACCGGGTTCCCGAGCAGGTAGCGGCGCCACATCCGTTGGGGCTCGATCGCGAGTCGGAAGATCCATTCGAGTCCGTGGTCCGCCAACCAGCGCGGCGCGCGGGGGGTCCGACCGGACACGTAGTCGAACAGCGCCCCGACGGTCCAGACGACCGCGCCGTCGAGCCGGTCCGCGTACCGGTCGACCCACAGCTCCTGCTTGGGAGTGCCCATCCCGACCAGCACGATGCGGGGCCGATGCGCGTTGATGTCCTCGATCACCCGCTCGTTATGCGGTGACTCGAGCTCGAAGAATCCGTGGTGCGCCCCGACCACGTCGAGCTCCGGGTACAGGCCGCGGAGGCGGGCGGCGGCCTCGCGCGCCCGCGGCGGCTCGGACCCGAGCAGGTACAGCGGGTGACCGGCCAGCTCGCACAGCCTCCCCAGGCCCCAGATCCAGTCGGCTCCGGTCATCCTGTGCGGTACGGGTCGCTTGAGCACCCGCGCCGCCAGGCGGACGCCGTAGCCGTCGCAGTACACGAGGTCGGCCCGCCGAAGCGCATCTTCGAGCCCGGGGGTGACACGCGACTGGTTGACCACGTGCGCGTTGACGTACATGACGCGGCGGGTGTTCGCCTCCGATGCCCACCCCGAGATCGTGCCCAGCAACTCGGCCGGATGGCCTAGGTCGATCGGGATCTCGAAGATCGCAGACGCCGGCCTCAGGCGGTCAGCCACGGTGGCGTGCGCGAGCAGGTCGACTGCCACGGGCGCGGATGGTACGCCGTCCTCACGCACCGGGCGTCGCTTCCCACCGCCAGCCCGCCGCCCGCTTGCTCAGCCGATCGCGACGGCGAAGACATGCATCGTCGTGGTGTTGCCGGCCTGGCTCTGGCTGACGTCCGGAGGCAATATCACATACTGGGCGGTCTTTCCGGCTGCAAGCGAAACCGATGCGAAGTAGACGCTGACCTGGTGCTGCTGGCGGCCGGTCGCGGTGTTGAGGTACGGGGCGGTCGCGAGTATGTCTCCGTGGGGGGCCGCTGCGTTCGCGAACCAATCGGCGAACGAGAGGCCAAATGACTGGATGCTGCCGTCGCTGTACACGACTGTCGCGGTGCCGGAGGCGGTGCCGTAGTCCCCGGTGCCGAGGAAGCCGAGTTTCGTGCCAGATCCCGACAGCGGGATCGCCTGGCCGCCGGCGACGACGTTGTCCACCGTTCCCGCGGACGCGCTTGGCCACGTAAAGCTGAGCCCGTCGTGAGTGATCGCCGCGCCGGGAGTCAGCCCGACGCCTGCCAGCGCTTCCGCCGAGAGGCTGCGTCCGCCGCCATCGAGGTTCCCCGCGCTCGGGTTGGAGTCATCGCTGACGCCGACGTTGTTGAACCCGGCGCTCAGGGATCCGTACGGGACCGAGGTGAGCGTCGGGCTGCTCTCGGTGTCCTGGCCGTTGGCGGTCTGCGAGACGGCGCCTGCATCGAGCTCGTAGGTGGCGGGACTCGCGCCCGCGGGAACCGTAAGCGTCCACGTCGCTTGCACGGCGCCGCCGGCCGGAACCGAGGAGAACGACGTGCTGGAGTTTGGCGTCGCGGTCCAGCCGCCCGGCGGAGTGAGCGTGAGGTTGACCCCGGTTACCGCGGAAGAGCCGGTGTTCGAGAAGCTCTCAGTGGCCGTGAACGATGAGCCCGAAAGTACCACGGTGGGAGCGACCAGTGAGACCGGCTGCTTGACTACGACCACCGTGGATCCCGTGACGCCGCCGACGGTCACCGAGATCGTCGCGACGCCTGGCGCCACCGCCCTCATCACTCCGCTGCTGTTGACGCTCGCGACGCTCGAGTTGCTGCTGCTGTAGCTGACGGGGGTCTGACTGAGGTTGACGAACGAGCCGTCGTTATTGACCGCTTCCACGATGTTGTCGGCGGTTACGCTGAGATTTCGCTGCTCCAGGGAAGGATTGGTGTCGTCAGCGATCCACTGGTTCTTCGTCGTGAAATCGAGCGTGTCGCCAGGCTCGAAGACGACCTGCGGCGGCTGCACCGTCACGTACTGGACGTGGGGCGTGATCGATCCCCTGACGGTGACCGCTTGGGAGGCGGCCACATCGGTGTCGGTGGCATCGGGTGCGAGCTCGAACTGATAGGTGCCGTCCTGAACCCCCCATTTCGCTGCCTGCTGGTCCCAGAACTCCAGATGCGAGATCGGCACGCTCAACGTGACCGTCTGCGTCTGTCCCGGATTAAGTACTGACGTCTTCTGGAAGCCCTCCAGTCGCTTCTTCGGGAAGTTGCTGCCAAGCGAGGTGGGCGTCGCGACGTATAGCTGAGGGACGGCGGCTCCCGGCGTGTTACCGGTGTTCGTGACGTTGAAGCTCACCTGCACGGTGCCGTCGGCGGTAACCGACTGTTGACCCACCTGGAGGTTCGAGAACTTGAAGGTGGTGTAGCTCAGGCCGTAGCCGAACGGGTACGTCGGTGTTCCGGTGAAGTACATGTAGGTGCGGCCGAGCCCACCCGTCGCGGCTGCCGTGAGGCCGTAGTTGGAAATCGGCGGCAGCTGCGAGTCGTCGCTGTACCAGGTGAAGTTGAGGTGGCCGCTGGGGTTCTGGCTTCCAAACAGAACGTCGGCCAACGCATCGCCTTGGCTCTCGCCGTTGTAGCCGCTGAACAGGATCGCCGGGAAGTCGGGTTGGTCGTTGGTGATCGAGACGGGGCCGTCGGACTGGATCACGAGCGCCATCCGCGGGTTGCCCAGCGCCGCGACCTGACTGATCAGCGAGTCGTAGTTCCC
The DNA here is from genome assembly GCA_963826395.1 of uncultured Solirubrobacterales bacterium. GTDB lineage: Bacteria > Actinomycetota > Thermoleophilia > Solirubrobacterales > Solirubrobacteraceae > Palsa-465. Next base: position 154,451 of record CAWGWP010000006.1, read on the forward strand.
GGGCATCGCGATCGTGCTGCGGTCGTGACCCTCCGAAGCGACCGAGCCGTCCGTCCCCACGAACACGATTACAAGGTCGGCGCTCTGGATCGCCTGCTGGGTCTGGCTCGAGAGCGATGCGGCCGTCGTGGAGGTCGTCGACGTTCCGGCCGCGTCGAAGACCACCGACGCGTTCGGGTTAGCCGCCTTCACCCCGTTGGTGATCCCCTGGACCGCGCTCACCTGAAGGGACGGCGCGCCCGAGTACCCGCCCAGCGTGACCTTGTTGGCGAGGTCGCCGAGGATCACGACCTTGTTGAGCCTCGCCGCGCTGACCGGCAGCAGCGGACTGGAGGTGCCGGACACGTTGCCGTTTTTGAGCAGCACCAGCGAGTTGTCTGCGACCTGGCGCGCGAGGGCCTGGTGCGCGGGGCTCTGGATCACGCTCTTGGTGATGCTCGTGTACGAAACGTTGCTCGGGGGGTCGAACTCGCCGGTCTCCATCCGCATCGTGAAGAGCTTGACCAGGGCGTCGTCGATGACCCCTTCGCTGAGGACCCCAGCGCTGATCGCCTGCTGGACATTCGCCAGCGTCGCCTGGGTCCCCGGGCAGTTGAGGTCGGTGCCCGCGCGCAGCGCGTAGGCCTGCGCCCCGGCCGCACCGCTCACCTGCACGCCCGTGGAGCTGTTGGTCCAGCTCGCCGCCTGATCCTGCCCATCGGTGGTCCAGCCAGTCGGAGCCCAGTCGTGGCCGTTGGGCGAGGTCCGATAGACGTTCGAGAGCGCGCAGTCCGACGTGCCGTAGCCGTTGAAGCCGTAGGTGCGCTGCGCGACCTGGTTGTCGGTGTAGGTGTCGACCATCGCCGGAGTCCCGTTGATCGCGTTCAGCGAGGTCATCAGGCCGGCCACGTGCGAGTTCTCGATCAGACTCTTGAACTGAGCGGTGTAGTAGTCGTGGAGGTCGGTGTCGTTCGTGTCCGAGCTGATCGCCTGCCGGTTGTTCTCGACGTCGTTGAGCGCATAGTGCTTCGCCGTCGCGGCGACCTTCAGGTACGGACTCAGCGGCTGACCGCTGAGGCTCTCTCCCTGATAGCCGTCGACGAACGCGCCCGCCATCTGCGACACCAGGTATGGATCCTCGCCGAAAGCCTCGTCCGTTCGGCCCCAGCGCGGATCGCGGTCCATGTTCACGGTCGGGGCGAAATAAGTGAGCGAGCCGTAATCGCTACGCGACGGGCCGATGTTGTTCTGGCCCGTGTTCCACAGCGACTTGTCGAGGAATCCTCTGGCCTCGTCGGAGATCGCGGTGGTCTCGTTATACACAAGCTGCGGATCCCACGACATCGTCGACGCGAAGTTGGTCGGAAAGCTCGTCGCGCGCGGCCCGCCGGTGACGCCTCCATTGTTGGTGTTGGCGCCGAGCGCGTTGATGCCGTGCTGGCCCTCGCTCCAGTACGTGTACTGCTGCACACCCAGCCGCGGGATTGCAGGCGCGCTGTTGGTACGCAGCTGGGCCACCTTCTCCGCGAGCGTCATCCGTGACACGAGATCGGCGGCGCGTTCGTGGAATGAGTAGTGTGTGTCAAGGTAGACAGGCGTGCCGCCGGTGGCGGTGATCTGCTGGGAGGTGGCGAGCACGGTGTAGCCGTTGTTGGCGAAGAGTCTGAGTTCGTAGGTGCCGGGGGTGGTGGGTAGCTGGATCGGGCAGGTGCCTGAGGTTTGGGTGTTTGTGGTGGCGCCGGCGGTGGTGTTGCAGGTGTCGTCGTAGATCCAGTTTTGGTAGGCGGTGTTCGCGGCGCCGGTGGCGTACACGCCGATCCAGTCGGTGTTGGTGGGGTTGCCGACGTAGTTCCAGGCGGCGTTCAGGGTCGCGCCGGCGCCGGCGGTGGTGGCGCTCGCGGTCAGCGTAGGGGCGTTGACGGTGATCGTCTGCGAGGTCGCGAGGAGCGTGTAGCCGTTGTTGGCGAAGAGTCTGAGTTCGTAGGTGCCGGGGGTGGTCGGCAGCCGGATCGGGCAGCTGCCGCCGCCCGGGGTGGTGCCGTTGCTGGTCTGGTTGCAGGAGTCGTCATACAGCCAGCCTTGGTAGGCGGTGTTCGCGGCGCCGGTCGCGTACACGCCGATCCAGTCGGTGCTGGTGGGGTTGCCGACGTTGCTCCAGGACGCGGTGACGGACCCGCCGGTGCCCACCGCGGTCGCGCTCGCGGTCAGCGTGGGGGCGTTGACGGTGATCGTCTGCGAGGTCGCGAGCAGCGTGTAGCCGTTGTTTGAGAACAGTCTGAGTTCGTAGGTGCCGGGGGTGGTCGGCAGCCGGATCGGGCAGCTGCCGCCGCCCGTGGTGGTGCCGTTGCCGGTCTGGTTGCAGGAGTCGTCATACAGCCAGCCTTGGTAGGCGGTGTTCGCGGCGCCGGTCGCGTACACGCCGATCCAGTCGGTGCTCGAGGGCGTGCCGACGTTGCTCCAGGACGCGGTGACGGACCCGCCGGTGCTCACCGCGGTCGGGTTCGCGGTCAGCGCCGCTGCGTTGACGGTGATCGTCTGCGAGGTCGCGAGCAGCGTGTAGCCGTTGTCGGCCAGGAGCCTCAGTTCGTAGGTGCCCGGGGTGCTGGGTAGCTGGATCGGGCAGCTGCCGCCGCTGCTGGCGCTGCCGTTGCTGGTCTGCAGGCACGAGTCGTCATACAGCCAGTTCTGATACGCGGTATTCGCCGCCCCCGTCGCGTACACCCCGATCCAATCGGTGCTGGTCGGATTGACCGTAGTCCAGGAGGCCGTCACCGTCCCCCCGGTGCCCGCCGTGGTCGGGTTCGCCGACATCGAGTTCGACGTCGCGCTGGTCGCAAGCCTCTGCCCCGAGGGAGCGGTGGTCCTCGCGGCTTTGAGCTCCAGCGCGCGTTCGAGACTCGCCGCGCAGCCGGACGCCGTCCGGAGGTCGGGCGCAACCCCCGCGAACGGAGGAGCGACGCGACCGCCGCGGCCGGACCCTGCGGATCTCTGCTCGAACTGTCCCAGGATGTCCTGGGCGCTCTCACGCTCGCTGTCGATGCACTGAAGCGGCGCGAACGCGCCCGCGTAGGCGAACCCAAACGTGGCCGGAAACCCCAGGACGAGGCGCGTCTCGGATCTCTCGAGCGACCCCAGCCGCTGGAGAGCGTCTGCCGGCAAGCGACCCAGCGCGTGACCGCTCAACCGCCTGACCAGGCCCGCCACGCTCGCGTTCACGGCTCTGAGCTGCCTCTTCACATGACGGGGTACGCCTGACACCCCCAAGAGCTGGCGCTCGAGCGAGGAGGCGCAACCGGCTGCCTCTCGAACCCGCGCCAGGACAAACTCGAGCTCGTAGCCGGATCCGCTCATCGCGCTCGAAGCGGATCCACGCTGCTCGCGTTCGCCGACTACGGCCTCGCTCCTCGCGACCTGATCTCCGATGCACGCGAGCTCCGTAAACGTCTTCAGGTACGGGACGCCGTACACCCTCGGAAACCGCGCCGCGACTCTGAGCTCCGATCGGCCGAGGCGGCCGAGCGTGCGGAGCAACTCGGCAGCGGAGGCCCCGGCCCGCTGGTGACCGACGCTTTGGGCCCCCGCATCCACCTGCTTGACCAAAACGGTCAGCGTTGCCCTCAGTGGCTTCAGCTCGCTGCGAGCCAGGGCAAGGCTCCCGTCACCCCCAGAATGAGCACCGGTGGCCAAGGCGAAGGGCACCCCAGCCCACAGCACCGCCGCGGCGATGCCCAAGACCGCCGCGGACACCGCGACCGCTAACCGACCAGCAGGTAAAAGTTGGCGCAGCGTCATGGCTGAGTTGTCTGCGGCGTCGTTGTCGGCCCGGCTATCACCGGCACGTCCGGGGCGCCGGGGGTGTTGGCGGGCTGCCAGCTGAACGGGTCGAGCCATAACGTGCGTGGGTTGGAATATGAGTCCAAGCGCGCCGCGTATACCATCCACAGACCGCCATGGGGACCGGTCACGAGCCGGTCACCCCCGCCGACGCTGAGGGCACTCGTGGTCGACGCGAGGATCGGGTTCGACGCCGCCTTGGTGAACGGTACGGTGGGCCCGCTCGAGGTCGCGTAGCCCATGCCGTATCCGTGGGTGTAGCTGCCGCCTGAGTAGAACAGGTAATAGGTCCCGTTGTGCAGCTCCATCGATGGTCCTTCGACGGTGGGAGCCGGGGCGCCCGCCGCCTCCCAGGTGCCTGCGTCGCCGGAGAAGAGCGGGACCCGGGGTCTGGCGGCTTGGAGGAGGGTGGAGGTCAGCGGGATCACCGAGATCGTCGGCTTCAGCGTGCATGAGCCGCTGGTGCAAACGTTGCTCGTCGACAGGTAGAGGTAAGCCTGTCCGGAGGGGTCGACAAAAGGCGAGGGGTCGATGTTCCCAACCCCTGCGGCGTCTCCGCACCCGATCGGCATCGAAGAGCCGCGGCTTGGCTGGCCTGACAGGGCCAGAGGCCCCCGATCGGTATAGGGGCCGGCTGGGGTAGGTGAGGTGGCGACGCCGATGCAGTTACGGTTGAACGTCGCGCTCAGGCCGACGTAGTACATGACGTCGCATCCGTGAGCATTGGCTCCGGGGCAGGGCGATGTGGTTTGGATCACGCTTGGCGCCCACGGATGCCAGTCCCCGGTGCTGACGACCCAGTCGGGCTTCACCGTCATGGCCGTTCCCTCCGAGGTCCAGTGGACCAGGTCGCCCGAGTGCAGAACCGGGAATAGGCTGCCGGTGGCAAAGGCCCAATAATCGGAGTGGGTGTCGCCGTTGTCGAGCACAAAGGGGTCCGGGAAGGCGGCGCTGGCGTAGACCGGGTTCTGGTAGCCGGGCGTGGGGGCGTTGACGGTGATCGTCTGCGAGGTCGCGAGCAGCGTGTAGCCGTTGTTGGCGAAGAGTCTGAGCTCGTAGGTGCCGGGGGTGGTCGGCAGCCGGATCGGGCAGCTGCCGCCGCCCGTGGTGGTGCCGTTGCTGGTCTGGTTGCAGGAGTCGTCATACAGCCAGCCTTGGTAGGCGGTGTTCGCGGCGCCGGTCGCGTACACGCCGATCCAGTCGGTGTTGGTGGGCGTGCCGACGTTGCTCCAGGACGCGGTGACGGACCCGCCGGTGCCCACCGCGGTCGCGCTCGCGGTCAGCGTGGGGGCGTTGACGGTGATCGTCTGCGAGGTCGCGAGCAGCGTGTAGCCGTTGTTTGAGAACAGCCTGAGCTCGTAGGTGCCGGGGGTGGTCGGCAGCCGGATCGGGCAGCTGCCGCCGCCCGTGGTGGTGCCGTTGCCGGTCTGGTTGCAGGAGTCGTCATACAGCCAGCCTTGGTAGGCGGTGTTCGCGGCGCCGGTCGCGTACACGCCGATCCAGTCGGTGCTCGAGGGCGTGCCGACGTTGCTCCAGGACGCGGTGACGGACCCGCCGGTGCTCACCGCGGTCGGGTTCGCGGTCAGCGCCGCTGCGTTGACGGTGATCGTCTGCGAGGTCGCCAGGAGCGTGTAGCCGTTGTCGGCCAGGAGCCTCAGTTCGTAGGTGCCCGGGGTGCTGGGTAGCTGGATCGGGCAGCCGCCGCCGCTGCTGGCGCTGCCGTTGCTGGTCTGCAGGCACGAGTCGTCATACAGCCAGTTCTGATACGCGGTATTCGCCGCCCCCGTCGCGTACACCCCGATCCAATCGGTGCTGGTCGGATTGACCGTAGTCCAGGAGGCCGTCACCGTCCCCCCGGTGCCCACCGCGGTCGGGTTCGCCGACAGCGAGTTCGACGTCGCGCTGATCGCAAGCCGCTGCCCGCTGCGAGCCAGGGCAAGGCTGCCGTCAGCCCTAGGATGAGCACCGGTGGCCAAGGCAAAACGCACCCCAGCCCACAGCACCGCCGCGGCGCTACCCAAGACGGCCACGGACACCGCGACCGCTAACCGACCAACCCGTAACTCCCCTGCGCAGAACCTAATGGTGCCCCCCGGCAAAACCCTAGGCGGCGACAATGCCCACCAGCTGGACGCGAGGATAGCGCCAACGGGCGATTGCTGGAACCTACAGCTAGCCGCTGAATGTCACTCCGCCGGCTCAAGCCCGAACGGCACTTGCGCCAGGCGGCCGGCCTGGATTAGGCGCCGCCGGCGAAGTGCGCCCGGGAGCCGGCGCAGCGCCTCCACGTACCCGCCGAGCAGCTCGGGCTCGCGCAAGCAGCGCGTACCCGAGCGCCAGCAGCTCGTACATCGAGCAGCGGACCCGCATCGCGAAGAAGGTCACCCAGCCGGTCGTTCTTGGCGATCATCAGGTAGCGGTTCCGAAACTGGGTGCGGCGGTCCCGCGCGCTCGTATGGGCACGGGTCGTCGGGCTGTAGGTGCGGATGTGGTGGACGACCGCCGCCGGCTCGTAGCGCGCCGTCCATCCGAGCAGCTGCGTGCGCCAGGCGAGGTCGGCGTCGCACCCCCAGCCGGGCATGTTCTCGTCGAACACCTCGCCGGCCGACCGCGCAGTCCTCGAGCGTCTCGCGACGGTACATCGCGGCGGCGCCGTCGGCCCCGAACACGTCGGCCGCGACCCCGTACGACGCGGCGGGCGAGCCGTGCCCGACGAGGCTGTTCTTGCGCCGGCGGTCGATCGACATCGCGGCGGCGTCGATCATCGGAAGCCGGTCCTCCCGGCGCGGTCCGCGAGTGCGCAGCAGCTTCGGGGCGACCGAGCCGACGCTCGGGTCGCGGAGCGCCGCCAGGCAGGCGACGCGGTAGCCGGGCGTGACAAACGTGTCGGCCTGCAGCAGCGCGACCGCGTCGGCCGAGACCCGGCGCAGCCCGGCGTTCATCGCCTCGGTGTACGGCAGCCGGCGGCCGAGCTCCAGCCGCTCGACGCCGTGACGGCGCGCGACCTCCGCGGTCGCGTCGGTCGAGGCGTTGTCGATCACCAGCGCCTCGTCGAACCCGTCGGCGAGCGCCGCCGCCAGCGAGTGCTCGAGCAGCGGCGCCTCGTCGGAGGACAGCATCACGAAACCGGCTCGCATTCGCGCGGTGCCGCTCGACGCGGCTAGACCGCGGCGGCGCGCGGCGTAGACCTCCCAGGTGGCCGCGGCCGCGTCCTCCCAGGTCCACGGCGGCGGCGACGGTGCGGGGCGCTCGGCCGCCTCGGCCGCCGCGATCAGCCCCTCGACGTCGTCGACGGGGCGCAGGACCGCGCGACCGCCGAGGACCTCGCGCAGCGCCGGGACGTCGCAGGCCACCACCGGGGTGCCGCACGCGAGCGCCTCCACCGGCGGCAGCCCGAAGCCCTCGTCGTCGCTGGGGAACACCAGCGCGTGGGCGCCGCTGTAGATCGCGGCTAGCTCGTCGTCGGCGAGCGCGCCGGTCAGCGTCACGTCGGGCAGCTCGTGCGCCCAGCTGCCGGTCGGCGCCGACCAGCACGAGCGGCATCGTGCGGTGGGCGCGTACCAAGCGCGGCCACGCGCTTGCGTGGGTCGGGGGTCGTCAGGCGCCCCACCCACAGCAGGTAGCGCTCCGGCAGCCCGTAGCGCTCGCGGACCGCGCAGATCTCCTGCTCCCCGCGCGGGTGCAGCTTCGCCGCCGGCGCCTCCGGAATCACCGCGATCCGCTCGTGCGGGATGTCGAGCTCCCTGATCGCGTCCTCGGCGACCGCGTGCGTGGGGACGATCACCCGCGTCGCCCGCTGCACCGCCAGGTAGCGGAGCTTGAACCGCAGCCCCGAGCGCAGGTACTCGCCGCGGCGCTTGAGCGGCACGAGGTCGTGCAGCGTCACCACCATCGGCATCGGGCAGCGGAGCATCGCGCCGTCGATCCACGGCGAGTGGAACACGTCGCAGCGGCGCGGCTTGTGGGTCTCGAGCGATGTCGCCGTGCCCGCTGCTCTCGCAGCGCGCCCAGCAGGCATCGCGCGTAGCGGCCGATCCCGTGCGACTCCTTCGCCGGGCGGCTATCGAAGCCGACCTTCACGACGCGATCATCGCACTTGACACCGTCAGATGCGCGGCGCACCCCTCGGAGCCCGGATCCGGCGCAGCGCTTGCCGCCAGACCCCGGGGGCCAGCGGCCGCTCGTTTGGGAGCGAGCGCCCGAGCTCCCAGACCAGCGCCTCGAGCGGCTCGAACACCGCCCAGATCGCTAGGTCGCGGTCGCGCGCACACGCCGCGGCGGCGAGTCCGCGAACGCTCGTGCGGAACGCCCAGAGGACCAGGCCGGGGCGGCGGCGGGCGGGAAACGACCCCGGGTAGTTCCGCTCGAGCCAGGCCGCCCCGGCGCCGTACAGCGTCCGCTGGGTGACGAACTCACGCACCGTCGCGCGGCTGCGGTGGGTGACGGCGGCCTCCTCGCGGCGTTCGATCTCCCAGCCTGCGGCCATGAGCCGGAAGCTGAGGTCGGCGTCCTCGGCGGTGCGGATGTCCTCGCGGAACCCGCCGACGGCCTCGAACGCGGCCCGCCGGAAGGCGGCGTTGGCCGTCTTCGGGAAGCCCCACTCGCCGAACCTGAAGCTGTCCTCCTGGCTCGTGGCGGCCCGGATGTACGCGTACCGCGCGGCCGCCGGCGCGCCCGGCGCCACGGGCTCGTCGCGCACCCCGCCGCCGATCACGGCCGTGCGCGGACCGGGCGGGCGCGCGAAATAGAGGTCGAGGAGATCATCCGGGGGGTCGGTGTCCGCATCGAGGAACACGAGCCATTCGGCGGTCCCGCTCGCCGCGCCGCGGTTGCGTGCGTAGCCGGGGGTTCGCCGCTCGGAGGCGTGCAGGATCGCGACCGGACCCCGGGTGCCCGGGGCTCCCTGTCGCCTCGGATCGTTGTCGGCGATCAGCACCGAATCACCGGCGCCGAGGCGCAGGCGGGCGAGGCTTCGCGAGAGCTGCTCCAGGTCGCTGAGCGGGCCGGTGAACGGGACGACCACATCTACGGCCGGCCTGGGCACGGGGTGAGCGTACCGTTACCCCGGATGAGCGGCGTGTGCGCAGTTGTCGTGACCCACAACCGCCGCGAGATGTTGCGACGCTGCCTCGCTGCGCTTGCTGACCAGCGGCGAGTGCCGGATCGGATCCTCGTCGTCGACAACGCCTCGAACGACGGGACGCGTGAGATGCTCGAGCACGAGTACGAGCAGGTCGAGCTGCTCTCGCTTCGCTCCAACGAGGGCGGCGCGGGCGGGTTTCACGAGGGGATCAAGCGCGCGTACGCCGCGGGCGCCGAGTGGCTGTGGCTGATGGACGACGACACGATCCCCACGCCGGACGCGCTCGCCGAGCTGCTCGACGCGGCGGAACGGCTGGAGCTCGCCGCACGGGTTGACGGGGTGGTCGAGCCGGCGGTGCTCGCCAGCCGGGTGGTGTGGCGCGGCGGCGAGCTGCACCCGATGAACTACCCGATCATCGAGCGCCGGCGGATCGAGCTCGTGATTGCCGGCGCCGCGCACGGCGTCGCCCCGATCCGCGGCGCGACGTTCGTCTCGCTGCTACTGCGCCGCCGCGCGATCGAGCGACACGGGTTGCCGCTGAAGCACTTCTTCCTGTGGGCCGACGACATCGAATACACGAGCCGGATCGTGCTGGGAGGCGAGGGGGCCTACTTCGTGCCCGCGAGCGTCGCGCTGCACGACACCCCGACACCCGAGGACTTCCGCGCGGCCCGCCCCCAGCGGTTCTACTACCACGTGCGGAACACGCTGCTGATGGCGCTCGCGCCCGAGCGTCCGTGGCGCGACCGGTTGCTGCGGTTCTGGATCCTCGGGTCGACGACCGGCCCGTACGTGCTCAAGAACCGCGATCGGGCGACCGTCGCGGCGGTGTGGCGCGGGCTGCGGGACGGGTGGCGGGGAGGGCGGCCGGCGCGCCGTTAGGCTCGCGCCCGCTGTCTTCTGGCCGCCAGCGCCTGCTCGCCGAAATAGACGGCGAACCACAGGCGTTCGCGGGGCTCGAGCGCGGCGAGGGCGCGGAGCGTGGACGAGACCTCCGAGCGATAGGGGCGCTCGCTCGAGGTCGTCCTGATCGCGACGCTCCCGGGCGCGAGCAGCCCTCGACCGCGCCTCAGCAGGCGAGCCGTCCATTCGAGGTCTCGCTCGAGCGTCTCCGCGTCGAGCTGCAGGGCGGCCTCACCTCGCACCAGCATCGACCCTCGCCGGGCGATTCTCAGTGGGACCGCGCGCCGCGCGAGCGCGTCCACGACGAGCTCGCCACGGTGCACCTCGGGCACCGGCAGCGAGGCGAAGTCGAGCGCCCCGTCCGGCGCGATCACGCTGCTCACGAGCAGCGCCGCGGCGGGGCTCGCCTCGGCCGCGACGAGCAGTTGCTCGAGCGCCTGAGGCTCCGGGAGGACGCCGCTGTCGAGCACCCAGACCCACGACCGGTCGGCGCGGAGCGCCTCCTGGATCGCCTCTCGGAGCTGCTCGCTCGAGTCGACCGTGATCACCCGGCTGGGGACACGGGTCTGGCGCTCCACGGCCTCTACCGTCGTCGTGGCCGATCCGCCGGCTAGGACGATCACCGCCGCGGGCGTCATGGGTCGGCACTGTAGGACCTGGCCGGCGCCCGGCGGTACGGTCGCGCTTGTGCGCGACTACTACGAGGAGCTGTGGGAGCGCTGCCGGCAGCGGCTCGACGCCGCCCGACTGGGAGCTCCGGCGGCGCTTCCTGCTCGGGTCAGGCGAGCCGGGCGAGCGCGCGCTCGACCTCGGGTGCGGCGCCGGCGAGTTCACCGCGGCGCTCGCCGAGGCCGGAGCGGCGGTCGTGGGCGTCGACGTGGCCGAGGCGGCGCTTGCGCGGGCGCGCACAGCGCACCCGGAGCTCGACTTTCGCCGCGTGCCGATCGACGGGCCGCTGCCGTTCGAGGACGGCGCGTTCGATCTGGTCTGGGCGAGCGAGGTGATCGAGCACGTCGCCGACACCGCGCGCTGGCTCTCGGAGGTGCAGGCGGGTGCTGGCGCCCGGGCGGGCGGCTGCTGCTGACGACGCCGTCGCACGGCCGCGCTGCGGGTGGCGCTCGGAGGGGTCGAGCGGTTCTCCGAGCCGCTCGGCGACCACCTGCATCTGTACACGCGGCGCTCGCTGCGGACGGTGCTCGACGAGTTCGGGTTCGACGAGGTGTCGGTCCGGGCGGCCGGTGGGCCGCCGCTGCTTCGGCGGCTGCTGCTGGCGCGCGCGGTGCGCTGACGGCGTGCAGTCCTTTGGCTCGGCGTACTCCGGCCTCGCCGCCCGACTCGGGGCGCCATGCGAGTGCTGATCGACGCCACCTACGCCGCTCGTGCGCCGTACTCGGGGACCGGCGATCTACGTCGACCGCCTCGCCGAGCGCTGTCGCGACGTCGACGGCGTGGAGCTCGTGGACGGTCGTCAACCGCCGCGGCGCCGGCCGCCGGCGGGCGGGGGGCTCGGCAGCGCGCGGAACCTGCTCGCCGACTTGTGGTGGACGTCGCTCGAGCTGCCGCGGCTCGCCCGGCGGATGCGGGCCGACGTGATCCACCATCCGCTCCCGGCGCGGACTCGTCGCCCGCCCGCGCCGCAGGTGGTCACCGTCCACGACCTCGCGTTCGAGCGGCTGCCCGAGCAGTTCGACGCGCGCGTTCCGCGCCTACGCGCATCTGTCCCACCGCGCCGCGGCGCGGGCCGCCGGCGCCGTCATCTGCGTGAGCGAGACGACCGCCGCCGACGTCCGCGAGCTGTGGGGGGTGGCGCCCGAGCGGGTCGTCGTGGCGCCGCACGGGCCGGGCCAGGAGTCGCGGTCGCGGTCGCGGAGCGCGACGCCGACGAGCACCTCCTGTACGTCGGCGACGCCGAGCCGCGCAAGAACCTCCCGACGCTGATCGCGGCCTACCGGCGCTACCGAGAGCGCGCTCGCGGAGCCCGCTGCCGCTCGTGCTCGCGGGCTCGGCGGCGCGCCGAGGCGCCGGGCGTGCTGGTCGTGCCGCCACCCCGACCGAGCCGGCTGAGCGAGCTCTACGCGTCGCGCGGTCGCGCTGGTCCACCCGAGCCTGTACGAGGGGTTCGGGCTGACCGCGCTCGAGGCGATGAGCGCCGGGACGCCGGTGATCGCGGCCGAGGTCGCCGGGCTGCGCGAGGTGTGCGCGGAACGCCGCGCTGTACGCCGACCCGCGGCGATCCCGCGTCGTTCGCGCGACGCGATCGCTCGAGCCTGGCGAGCGAGCCGCGGCTGCGGCGACGAGCTCGGCGGGCGCGGCCTGGCGCGGGCGGCCGAGTTCTCGTGGGCCGGCTGCGCACGCGCGCACGTCGCCGCCTACTCTCTGGCGCTGAGCAGCCGATGAAGATCGCGATCCTGGGCACGCGCGGCATCCCCGCCTCCTACAGCGGCTTCGAGACGGCCGTCGAGCAGCTGGCCTCGCGCCTGAGCGACGCGCGGCCACGAGGTCATCGTCTACTGCCGGCCGCACGTCGTCGACCGCAGGCTCGACCAGCTACAAGGGCGCGCGAGCTCGTGCACCTGCGGACGATCCAGAACAAGTACCTGGACACGTTCGTCCACACCTTCCGCTCCGCGCTTCACGCCGCGCGCGTGACCAAGCCGGACGTCGCGCTGTTCTTCATCGCCGGCAACTCGCCGCTGTGCCTGATCACGCGGCGAGGCGGGATCCCGGCGGTGATCAACATCGACGGGCTCGACTCCGACCGCGGCAAGTGGCCGGCGCTCGCGAAGGCCTACCTGCGCTTCGCCGAGAGCCGCGCGCCGCGGTGGGCCGACCGAGCGATCACCGACAGCCACGCGGTCGCCGACATCTTCGAGCGCCGCTACGGCACGCGGATCGGGGTCGTTCCATACGGCGTCGAGGATCCCGGGCTACGACGGGACCGAGACGCTCGAGCGCCTCGGGCTCGAGCCGCGCAAGTACATCCTGTTCGTCGGGCGGCTCGAGCCGGAGAACAACCCCCACCTGCTGGTCGAGGCGTTCTCGCGGATCGGCGCGGACCGCGCCCGCGGGATGAAGCTCGCGATCGTCGGCGGGGCCCCGTACGCCGACGACTACATCCGCCAGGTGTGGCGCACCGCCGATCCGCGGGTCGTGTTCCCCGGCTACGTGTTCGGTCGCGGCTACTGGGAGCTCCAGCGCCACGCCTACCTGTTCTGCGCGCCGACCGAGGTCGGCGGCACGCATCCGGTGATCCTCGAGGCGATGGCGGCCGGCAACTGCGTGCTCGTCAACGACCACCCGCCGAACGTCGAGACCGTCGGCGACGCGGGCGTCTACTTCTCGCGGCCGGGCGGGCGTCGAGGACCTCGCGGCGCAGCTCGAGCGGCTGCTGAACGACCCGCCGGCTGGTCGAGCGGTACCGCGCGCGCGCGCTCCGACGCGCCCGCGAGTTACTCGTGGGAGGCGATCACCGACGAGTACGAGCGGCTGCTCGTCGAGGTCTGCGCGGCGCGCGGCCACGGCCCGCTCCCGCCGTCGCTGCTCGACTGCGACGCACGTGTCGCCGAGCCGCAGTCGGCGCTCGGCTGTCGCTATCAGGAACTCGCCAGGCGCGTGCCCGGCGTCACGTCGCGCAGAACGCCGCCGGGTTCGTCTGCGATCTGGGTCTGCCCGGGGTCAGGCTCAGCGCCCGGCTGGAATTCGGCGTCCGCTGCGCCCGTCTTGCGGCGGCCGAGGTCGTAGCACCCGAGCTGCTCCCAGACCGCGGGATTGGACGGCTGGCGCGAGGTCGCGTCGACCAGCTCGCGGCGCGCCGCAGGCGCGTCGCCGAGCCGGGCTGTAGATCGCTCGACGAGCAGATACAGCGGATCGATCGACACGGGGTCGTCGGCCGCCGCGGCCCGCGCGTCGGTCAGCGCGGCGCCGGCGTTACCACGGATCGCCGCGGCGAGCGCGGCGGAGTCCGCGTCGGAGAGCGCAGCGGCTGCACGGTCACCCAGACTGCCGCCAGCGCGATCACGACGATCGACGCGATCGCGACCGCCGCGCTCGGCGTGCGCGACAGCCGGCGCCGCTCCGGTCCAGGCGACCCACCGGCGCGGCGAGCGGGCCGCGGCCGGCGAGCCACCCGGCGCACAGCGAGCGCCGCGATCGCGGTGGCGGGGATGAACCACGTCCAGTCGATCAGCGAGTGCACGCCGAACGTCACGCGCGATCGCGAGCAGCGTCAGCAGGCCGGCGCGCTCGGCGCCGTGCGCCGGGTCCGGCGGCGCGCGCGGCGTCCGCGGCCCGCGCCGCGGCTCGCCGGAGCCCGAGCGAGCGGCCGGCCGCGATCGCCCACGCAACGAACAGCGCGAGGCTCAGCAGCACGCCGATCAGCCCGAAGTCGGCGAACGTCTGCGAGGAGGTAGCCGTGGGCGTGGTCGACGTGGGCGTGCAGCGCGTCCCAGACGCCGCTCGCGTACTTGCCCTGGGCGGTCGCGAATCCGAGCGCGCCGACGCCGGCCAGCAGGTGATGCTCGCCGATCTTGAGCGCCTCGCTCCAGTAGTGCGGGCGGCTGTTCGAGAGGTCGACGAGCCGCCCGGGCTTGTCGCCGACGGCGCCGTTCGGGTTGGTCAGCGTGTTCCAGATGTGCGACACCTCCCCGGTGAGCCCGCGGGATGAGGCCGCCAGCGCTACGACCCCAGCCACCGGGACCAGCGCGACCAGGCACGACCAGCACGGTGCCGATCCGGCGACGAACGTCGCGGCGGAGAGCTCGAGCCCGGTCGATCGCGAACGCCGCCGCGAGCCCCGCCAGCGTCGTCAGCACCAGCACGACGAGCAGCACGACGCCGAACGCGTGCCCGGCGCTGGTGCGGGAGGCGAGCGCGACGTTGTCGGCGGAGATCGCGTGCGTCGCGAGCGCCCAGCGCCGCGATCGCCGCGCCCCCGGCGCCGCCGAGGATCAGCACGAGCGCCGCCCGCGGAGCCGGAGCGGAACGAGCACGAACCAGAACGCCGGTCCCGATCACCGCCGCGGCCAGCGCCCCGCGCGAGTACGAGAGCACGAGCGCCGCGATCAGGATCGCGATCGCCGGGACCGACAGCGCCCGGAGCCACGGTGCGCGGCTCGCGACGCGCGCCGGCCCACAGGCACGCCGGGATCCCGATCGCGGCGATCAGGCCGACCGCGTTCCAGTAGCCCAACGGCAGCGCACAGCCGCGCCGAGCGGGTCGATCGGATCGAACGTCGCCGGGGAAGACCTTCGCCAGCAGCGCGTAGCCGCAGACGACGGTCGCCGCCGTCGCGATCCCGCCGATCAAGCCGCGCCAGCGATCCGGGGCCACAGCCGGGCGAGCCGGCCAGCGCGATGCCGAACGCGCGCGAGGTAGGAGAGCGTCCGGTTGCCCTCGAGCCACGAGGATGCCGGCTGGACGGACCAGCCGATCGACGCGTACGTCAGCGCCGCGAGCGCCGCGAACAGCAGCAACGTGCGCGGCTCCCCACGCGCGCCCTGGCTGCGCCGCGCAAGCACGACCGCGATCGCCGCGACCGCGCCGATCACGACGAGCGCGACCTGGACCCACGTGTTCGGCGCCGAGGTCGGTGCCGCCGGTGCGCGAGGAACGCGATCAGCGATCAGCGCGACCGCGACGCCGGCGCCGGCGAGGAAATCGACGGTCAGCGAA
Organism: uncultured Solirubrobacterales bacterium; assembly: GCA_963826395.1. Taxonomy (GTDB): domain Bacteria; phylum Actinomycetota; class Thermoleophilia; order Solirubrobacterales; family Solirubrobacteraceae; genus Palsa-465. The sequence continues at coordinate 169,921 of CAWGWP010000006.1, forward strand.
CCCGGTCGAAGCCCGGCCAGCCGCGTCGCCGGCCTCGACCGTGAGGACGCGCCGCCGGGCGCGGTGACGACAGACGACACAGTGGCCGCGAGGCTAGCAACGCGCTACCGGCGAAGGGGCCACGGGCGATCAGCATCAGCGTGTGGCCGAACGGCGCGGCGCGCGGGCGCGACCCGAGCGCGTCGATCGGGCCGAGCGCGGCCTGGATCACGCGGGGCAGGCGCCGCCAGCCGTAGGTCACGGCGTGGAGCTCGGGGTCGAGTCCGGCCGGCGCGCGCCGCGGCCGTCAGACGCGACGGGGACAGCGGGATGTCGTCGGGGGTTCCGTGGATCGCGGTCGCAGCGCCGAGCCGGTTCGCCGCAGCGAGCGCCAGGCCCACCGGATGCCACAGCCCCGGCTCGATCGCGACCATCGCGCCGCCGGGACGCAGCAGGCGCCGGGCCTCGGAGAAGACCGGATCGAGCGGGCCCTGGAAGGCGAGGTGGTGAAGGACGAGCCGGTAGAGGACCACGTCAAACGAGGCGTCGGGGAGGTCGAGCTCGCCGGCCAAGCCGACGAGCGCCTCGTCGGCGCGACCGGTCTCGAAGCACGCCCGCGACCCGCGCGGGATCGGCGTCCACCCCGACGAGCCGGAACTGCGGGCGCCGGGAACAGGTGCCGGCCGGGGTGCCAGCCCGAGCCGACCGACAGGACCTCGCCGCCGCGTGATTCCGAGCCGGCGATCGACGAGCAGCCGCTCTCGCTCCTGCATGTGCGCGTAGTAGTGCTCGAGCGTCGAGCGGCGGCTCAGGCGGTCGAGCAGGTTGTGCGCGTCGTAAGGCTCGGAGCCCATCGGCGGGCGGGAGTGTAGGTGCGGGGCGGGGCGGGACCCGGGCACAATCCCGAGCGTGCCAGCCACACCGACCGCCTCCATCCTGATTCCGACCTGGTCGGCTCCGGCGTACCTCGACGTGACCCTCGCGTCGGTGGTGCCACAGGCGCGGGCGGCCGAGGCGGAAGTGATCGTCGTCAGTGACGGTGATTGACCCGGCAACCGCCGCGGTCGCGGAGCGGCACGGCGCGAGCTGGTCTCGTTGCCCGAGCACCGAGGGCTCAACGCCGGGCGCAACGCCGGCATTCGCGCCTCCCGGAGCGATCTACTGGTGTTCATCGATCAGGACATAGAAGCGCCGCCCGGGTGGCTGGACGCGCTCCTCACGGCGCCCGTTCGACTCCCGATCGGGAAGTGTTCGGTGGCCCGATCCGGGCGCGTCTCGAGGGCGGCGGTCCGCGCGGCGTGCGGACGCGAGCCGGCCCCGATCACGACCCTCGATTTCGGCTCCGAGGACCGTGACATTCCGCACGCCTGGGGCGCCAACATGATGATCCGTCGGAGCGCATTCGATCGCGTCGGGTACATTTGACGAAGGGCTCCACGGGCGTGGTAACGAGGAGGAGTGGGAGGCCGCTGGGTGGCTCAGGGCGGCCAGGTCCGTTACCTCGCGAACCGGGATTGGATCATCGCCGGACCGCCGCCGACGCTGGGCTGCGGGTGCTGGCCGGCGCCGCCTACGGCCAAGGACGCGAGGCTCGTCTGGACGACGTCCGCATGGGCAAGCCGCGGGCGGTCAGCACCGAGTTGCGCGTGCTCGCCGGTTGCGCGTGGCACACCGTGAGGCGACGTTGTCGTACGGCATCGTGATGGGGGCGCGTAGCGCGGGAAGCCTGCGGGAGGCCTTGGCCGAGCGCTGGCCATGAGCGGCGCGCTCAGCGGGCGTCGGCGGCGCGCTCGAGCGGGTCAAGGACAGGGCCGCCGGGCAGACGGGTAGCCAGCGCCTCGCGCGAAAGCCTGGCCGCGGGCCGCCGTCTCGACGCGCTAGCGCTGGTCGGGTGTGTGCGTGGTCGGGGCGGCGCTCCGGGCGGCGACGATCGGCGCCAGAGCTTTGACTACGACGAGTCGTTCACCGTCGCGGTCGTCCATGGGTCGCTCGGCCACGTGCTAAATCGGATCCCGATCACCGAGTCCTCACCGCCGCTGTACTACGTCCTGGCGTGGCTGTGGACGAGGGTCTTTGGCATTGGCGAGGCCGGGATCCGTTCGCTCTCCGTGCTTTTCGGGACCGCGCTGATCCCGGTCGCGTTCTTCGTCGGCCGGCGGCTTGGCTCACAGCGGGCGGGGCTGATCGCGGCGCTGCTCGTCGCGGTGAATCCGTTCCTCGTCTGGTATTCCGAGGAGGCCCGGACCTACGCTCTGCTCGCGCTGCTGAGCGCACTCTCGTTCTGGGCGTTCATCCGCGCCTTGGACACGCCTGACTGCGAGGCGTCTGGCGCTCTGGGCTGTCGTCTCAGCGGCGGCGATCCTCAGCCATTACTTCGCCGGATTCCTGGTGCTCCCCGAGGCCGTTTGGCTGATCGTCGCGACCCGCCGTCGCGGCGCGGTCGTCGCATCGGTCGCCGTCGCCGCGGTGGCAGCGGCGCTGAACCCCTGCTGATCAGCCAGGCGGACAACCGCACCCAGTGGATCGAGGCGCTACCGCTGTGGGCGCGAATCAAGGAAGTCGCGAAGAAGTGGGTGACCGGCGAAATCGCCCCGACGCGGACGTGGCTAGCTGGCGCTCGTCGCGGTCGTGGTCGGCGCGCTCACCCTGTATGCGGCAACCGCTTGACGGTCCGCGAGCGGCGTGGCGTCGTCCTCGCTCTCGGCGCCGGGGGCGCGGCGTTGCTGATTCCGCTGGTGCTCGACCTCGGCGGGCTTCACTACCTGATCTCCAAGAACGTGATGCCGGCGATGGTCGTGCTCCTGATCGGGGTGGCCGCGATCCTCGGCGCCGAGCGGGCGAGGTATGCCGGAACCGTCGGCGCATGCGGTGGCCGCCGCGTTCTTTCTCGCGATCACGATCGATGGGCAGGTCGATCCTGCCGTACAGCGGCCCGACTATCGCTCGGCCGCGAGGGCGCTCGGGCCGGCGACGCGCGGTCAGGTGGTCGTGACGCCGAACCTGGGCGACGCTCCGATGGCGCTCTACCGCCCGGGAGCCGCGCTGATCCCGTCGGGCGGCTGGCCCACGAGCGAGGTGATCGTCGTCGACCCCCTCCCGCGTGCGGACGTCTCGAGCCGGCGCCCGGCGACTCCGCCTCCGCCCCCGGGCTTCGTGCTCATGGGGCGAAGAGACGCGCGCACCTACACGCTGATTTGCTTCGGTTCGGCGGAGCCCCGGGCCGTCACCGCCGCGCCGCTGCTCGGGCTCGCCACTGGGGCGAACGTTCAGGTCTGGCCCGCGGCGGCGCCGCGTGCCGGCGCGGGCGCGGCGGCCGGTTCGCCCTGCGCCTCGGCACACTAGAGCGGCGTGCGCGTCCTGATCGCTCCCAAGTGGTACCCGTGGCCGGACCGGCCGGTGTTCGGGATCTTCTGCCAGGAGCAGGCCCGGGCGCTCGCGACCCGCCACGACGTCGTCGTGCTGGCCTCAGACGCCGTCCGATCGCCGGGCTTCCGGCTGTTCGAGCTGAGCGACGCATACGAGGACGGGCTGCGGACGATGCGGGTGCGTTACCGCCGGCCGCGCTTCCGACCGGCCGCGATGGCGTGCCAGCTCGTCGGGATGCTGGCGGCGCTGCGAAGGCTGCGAGGCGAGGGATGGGTGCCGGACATCGTTCACGCCCACGTCTATTCGGCGGGTCTCCCCGCGCTCGTGCTGGCGCGCCTGAGCCGCGCGCCGCTGGTCATCACCGAGCACTACACCGGGTTCCAGCGGGGTCTCATAACCGGGGACGACCGTCTCACGGCGCGGCTCGCGTTTCGGTTCGCCGACCTGGTCGCCCCGGTCAGCGAAGACCTGCTCCGGCACGTCCGGGCGGTCGAGCCCAGGGCGCGAACGCGGGTTGTCGAGAACGTCGTCGACACCGACGTCTTCCATCCTGCCGCCGAGGACGGCGGCTTGCCGGCGGGCCCGGCCCGGCTGCTCACGGTCGCGACGCTCACGGACAAGAAGGGGCACGCGGACCTTCTCGAGGCGCTGGCCGAGCTTCAGCCGGCGCAAATCACGCTCGACTTGGTGGGCGACGGGCCGCTTCGCTCCGATCTTCAGGAACTGTCGCGCCGGCTGGGGATCGAGGAGGCGGTGCGGTTTCACGGCGAGCGGCCGAAGGCCGAAGTCGCGGGATTCATGCGCCAGGCGGACTTGTTCGTGCTTCCGAGCCGGTTCGAGAACCTTCCCTGCGTCCTCATCGAGGCGCTGGCGAGCGGACTCCCGTTTGTGGCAACGGCCGTCGGCGGCGTGCCCGAGCTCGCCGACGGCCCCGGGGCCTTCCTGTGCCGGCCACGTGACCCGGCGCTCCTGGCCGAGACGATCGCCGGCGCCCTGGAGGGGCTCGGCGAGGTCGACCCCGAGGCGCTCGCTCGGCGCGCCCAGCTTCGATACGGCTATGAGCCCTTTGAGCGCGCCTGGTCGCACATCTACGGCGAGCTTCTGCGAAGCCGCGGCAGGACGCCGTGAGCGACCGCCCGACGGCCGCTGCGTCAGCGACCACCGGCTCGGCGCCAGCGGCGGCGTCGCAGCTCGCCCGTGACAAGCGCCGTCAGCGACCGGCTGGTCGTGACTTCGTAGCGGCGCTCCGCGGTCTCTCCCTTTTGCGCCCAGCCGTGCCATTCGTCTTCCCGGATCAGGCGTGTGAACGCGGGATGCTGCTTGACCACGACGTCGAACACAGCACGCATCTGCGGCGCCCGTCGCTGCTCCTCCGAGAGCGGGCCGAAGGGGCGGGCGTTGCCGTCGGGCCACAGCTCCGGAGCGACCCACGGGTTCTGCTCGTAGGTCCACTCGAGATCGTCGAGCAGCAGCCAGCCACCCGGCCGGAGGAGCTTTTCGAGCAGCACGACCGCCAGGCCGTCGACGTCGAAGTTGTGGGAGCCGTCGAGAAACACGAAGTCATAGATTGGGGTGCAGTTCCCGTTCGCGTCGCTCTGCTCCTCGACCTGCTGCTTGAGGAACCAGTTGTACGAGCTGTGCGCGCGGATCAGCGTGACCCGCTGCGTCAGTCCCGCGCGCGCCAGCACCTCCTCCGGCGAAGGGTTAAACCGGGCGCCGCCGTGGTCGACGCTGATCAGGCTCCCGGTGCCGTTCGCCTCGAGCGCCGCCGCGATATAGCAGGCCGATACGCCGTGCCCGGTGCCGAGCTCCAGGACCCGCTCGGGGCGCGTGTCGCGGACGTGGCTATAGATGCGGTGCCCGAACTCCGGGCTCGTGAAGGGAACCCCGCGGATCCGGTCGGCGACATCCTCGAAGCGCATGGTCGCGCCGATGCTGCCAGGTAGGGCCAGGAGACCTCGCCGAAACGCTCACGTCCAGGTCCGGTGGGTGGCCAGCGTCCGCTGCGAGTCGGTGGCCTTCACGTAGGGCTTGCCGGCCAGGAACCGCCGCCCCTCGGCGATCGCCTCCTCACGGTCGTACGCGGCGGCGATCCGCCGCAGACCGTGGCGAACCGGTGTTGCGTCGACGATTCCCACCGGCCAGCCGTGATCCGCTGCGAGCGCTGCCCAGTGGGCGTCGAGACCCCAGCCAGCGCGGAGCGGCGGGAACGGAAGCAGCACCGGAAAGGTGTCCGCGTGGAAGGCGACGATCGGGCCGATCTCGACGTAGGTCGTCTGGCGGACGAGGCTTCCGGGGCGCCGCCGGGTGATCTGCCAGGCGGCGTGCGATCGGGCACGGTGGGCGGGCTGGGCGAGCTTGAGCCCGAACCGCTCGATGAGGAACAGGAACACGTCGAGGAACCCCCGCGGCAGCGCCACATCGTCGTCGAGCACCAGCAGCCAGTCGCATCCCTTGAGGGGGTTCAGCGTCAGCAACTCGTTCAGGTTTTCGAACTTGCCACGCTCACCGGTGACCGTGCTCGCGAAGCGGACCTCGTGCTTGGAGCGCAGCAGCTCATCGCGAGCGCTCGAGAGGAGGTTGGGCTCGTCCGCCCGCTCGACTCCGAGCGCGAGGACGCGTCGGCGCGGCCACGCGCGGGCTGCTCGACGTAGCCGCCACGGCTGGGCTCGAGCGAGCGCGACGGCGTCGGCGACGGCGTCCGCTGACGAGCGCCTTGCTGGTCGCCCTGATGCCGAAGACCTGACCGCTTCTCCCGGAGAGGAAGTCGTCGGCCGCGAGAGACTCGTCCGGCACGCGCAGCTAGGAGTCTGCGCGGCGCCGCTGCGCGGAGAGCTGCCGGGCGAACGCGCCGACGAACCTCGGGTTGTAGCGCAGGTAGCGCCGCCACAGGCGCCGCGGCTCGTGCGCCAGCCGGTAGGCCCATTCGAGGCCGGATTCCTGAATCCAGTTCGGCGCCTGAGGCACGAGCCCGGCGTGGAAGTCGAACGCCGCGCCGACGCCGATCAGAACCGGGGCGTCGAGCCGGGGACGCACATCGGCCATCCACTTCTCCTGCTTGGGCACGCCGATTCCGACCCACACGACGTCCGCGCCTGGAGTGGTTGATCTCGTCGACGATCGCCTGCCTGCTCCTCGTCGGTCAGCGGCCGGTGCGGCGGGCGAGTAGCCGCCGACGATCTTGACGCCGGGGTGGCGCTGGCGGAGGTTGAGCGCGAGCTGGACGAGCGCGCCCTGGTTGCGGCCGCCGTAGAGGTAGAAGCGATGCCCGATCTCGGCCGCGCGCGCGCACGCGCGCGACATCAGCTCGGGGCCGTAGACGCGGCCGTGCAGCGAGTGGCCGAGCGCGTTGATCGCCCACACCAGCGGCTGGCCGTCGGGCACGTTGATCGACGCGGCGAGTCGAGCGACGCGCGGAGCGCCGGGTCCTCGCGCGAGGCCATCACCGTGTGCACGTTGCACGCGCACAGGTAGCCGCGCTCGCCGCGACGCGACCATCGCGTCGATCCAGTCGAGCATCTCGTCGTAGTCGGTCAGCGCGAGCGGGACGCCGAGGACGTCGACGGTCGTCGGCGCCGGGACGGGCTGGGTGCGGGTTGGAGGGAGCTTTCTGGGCGCATGGAGTGCTGCATTTTGGCCTTCCACGCGTAGCTGGGCGCGAAACGCTTATCCAGTCGGAAACGTGAAAACGGCCCGTTGAGTTACGGCGTTGCGCCGGTAAGTTGCCGCTACAGCTGTCGCGCACGCCAGTTGTTTAGTGTTCACGACAGCGCTATGCTGGAAGACGACACGGACGTCACACCGGCCCGCGAGCATCGCCCCCTTCTCGCGGGTCTCGGACGGCCCCCAGCCCTACCAGGGTCGTCCTTCGGTCGGGCCCGTACCCGCATTTGCGCGGTGCGGGCCCGGCCATTTAAGCGATGCGCCGCGTGCGATCCGTCATGCGTCGCTAGCCTCCCGCGGCCATGGACTGCCTCGTCACCGGCGGCGCCGGCTTCATCGGCTCGAACCTGGTCGACGCTCTGGTCGCGCGCGGCGACCGCGTGACGGTGATCGACGATCTCTCGACCGGGAAGCGCGAGAACCTCGATGAGGCGCTGGAGCGCGGGGCTGTCGCTGCACGTGGCCGACGTTCGCGACGCCGACGCAGTCGGCGCGATCTTCGAGGCGGCGCGCCCCCGAGGTCGTGTTCCACGTCGCCGCCCAGATCGACGTGCGCCATTCGGTTGAGGACCCGTCGGGCGACGCCGTCGCGAACGTGCTCGGGACGATCGGCGTGCTCGAGGCTGCCCATGCGTTCGGTGCCCGCCGCGTCGTGTCAACAGCTCGACGGGCGGGGGGCTGTACGGGGAGGCGGACGTGCTGCCGACCCCGGAGGACTACCCGATCAGGCCGCTCGCCCCGTACGGACAGGGCAAGCACGCGGCCGAGGGCTACTGCGAGCTGTATGCGCGGCTTCACGGCCTCTCGACCGTCTCCCTGCGGTACGGCAACGTCTACGGCCCGCGCCAGGACGTCCACGGCGAGGCAGGCGTGGTGGCGATCTTCTGCGGCTGCCTGCTCGACGGCCGGCGCCCGACGGTGTTCGGCGACGGGCGGCAGACCCGCGATTGGGTCGAGGTCTCAGATGTGGTCCGGGCGAACCTGGTGGCGGCGGACTCGGACGTCACGGGGCCGGTCAACATCGGGCATGGTCGCGAGACTTCGGTGCTCGATCTGATCGCGGCGCTCAACGAGGCAAGCGGCGATCAGCCGCTCGGCCAGCCTGAGTTCGCGCCCGAGCGGCCGGGCGAGGTCAGCCGCAGCTGTCTCGACGTCGGCCGGGCGCGGCGCGAGCTAGGTTGGGAACCCGAGGTCCGGCTGCTGGAGGGGCTGCGGGGGATTCTGGACGGTCTTTGACCCAACCTCTACAGGTTCTCTGCCACCCGCGGAGCCTCATGGGCGAAGAACCACCACCCGAGCGCGAACATGCTCGGCACGATCGCGAGCGCGATGATCACGACCGGGACGCCGGCGGCGCTAACGGCAGAAGGAAAGTGCTTGGGATCGTGGCCAATGAACGCGTGACCAGCCTGAGTGAGCAGCGTGGCCACCGGGTTCAGGAGCGCCACATGCGCGAGGCCCGGTCCGAACCGCTTGCTGATGGACGACGCCGGGAACATGATCGGAGAGGTGTAGAACCACACCTGAAGCGCCACCTCCCAGATCGGCGCGATATCACGGAAACGCACGTACAGCGCGGACAAGAGCATCGCGATCCCGGTCGCGAGCACGATGAAGCCAACCGCGATCGGGAGGAGCTCGAGCCACTGAGCGCTCGGCGACACTCCGTCCAGGAGCGCAAACACGATGACCGCGATGAAGTTCATCGCGAGATTGAAGGTCGCCGTTAGCGACACCGACAGCGGGACCACCATCCGCGGGAAGCGGACCTTGCGAAGCAAACCCTCGCGTGTCACGAGGCAGTTGACGGCGTTTCCAGTCGCCTCCGCAACGTAGTTCCAAAAGACGATGCCCATCAGCAGGTACACGCCGTAGTGCGGGATGCCCTTCCCGAGGCCAACGACCTTGGTGAAGAAGAAGTACAGGACGCCGAAGAAGAGCAGCGGTCGCATCAGCGACCACAGGTAGCCGAGGACCGAGCCGAAATAGCGCAGCTTGAACTCGGTTCGAGCCATCGTCAGGGTGAGCTCGAAAAACCGCCGTGTGCCCCCGCCGAGTGCTGATGGGCCGTACGCTTGTGCCGTCTGGACGCTCACGGTCGCGGAAGCTAGCAGCGGACCAGCGCCATAATCGCGGCGTGGATCGCGACTCGAGGATCCGGGCCGAGCGCGGCGATGTCGTCGTGTGCGTCGCTGTCGGCAAATCGCTCGATGATCTGGAGCGCTGTCTTCAAAGCCTCGGTGCGCGCACCAAGCCGGAGGTCGCGATCGTGCTCTGCGGCGGATCCCCTCCGGAGGGACTCGCGCGAACGATCGAGGAGTCGGGGCGGGCGATCGGGCTAGCCCCCGACCTCCAAGCAGCGTTTGCCGCAGCGTTTCCTGCGGATGTCGTCTTGGTCAGCTCGGATTGCCTAGTTGCCGAAGAGTGGCTCGATCGACTGCGCGACGCTGCCTACAGCGACAGCAGGGTGGCGACGGCTGCGGCGCTCGGCGATCAAGCAGGCCACGCGTCGGTGGCGATCAGTGAGGCTGAGTTCGCTCGCGCCGCTGCGGAGCTACGCCACCGCTCCCCGCGGATACGCCCGCGGGTTCATGTCGTGACCGGCCCGTGCCTGTATATACGCCGAACCGCACTCGAGCTCGTTGGCGACTTTCACTCAATGGATGAGTTCTGGCGGCGGAGCCTTCAAAGCGGGTTGGCTCACGTGGTGGCCGACGACGTGCTGGTGTTTTGCCGTTCCCAAGTGGCGTCGGCGGAGCAGACCGATGAACGCAACGACGCGGCAACGGGCCCCCTGTCGCGAGCGGTCGGCGTGCTGCGGGGGGTGGTCGACGGGCTCTCGGTTGCGATCGATGCGCGCATCCTCGACGGCCCGCCGGGCGGGAGCCGACTGCACACGCTCGAACTGATCGCCGCGCTCGCGCGAACCGGGAAGCATCGAATCACCGCGATCGTGACGCCCGGGCTCGATCCGGACACGCGAGCGGTGATCGAGACGCTTCCAGGGGTCCGACTGACGACCGCGGCAGCCGCCGGCCGCGGCTGGAGCGTGGATCTGGTACACCGCCCGCTCCAGGTCTCGGCTCCGGCAGACCTCGCCTTATTGGCGCAGCTGGCCGATCGCGTTGTCATCACCCAACAGGATCTGATCGGCCACCACAATCCGTCCTACTTCCCCTCGGTTGATGCCTGGCAGCGCTACCGGGAGCTGACGAGAAGATCGCTCGCAGCCGCCGATCGGGTCCTCTTCTTCTCTGCCCATGCACGGGATGAGGCCCTTGCAGACGAGCTAGTCGAGGCCCATCGCGCCGACGTCGTCCCGATCGGGGTCGACCACCCACTCACACGCTTCAGACAGCCGCAGCCATCGCGGCCTCCCGGCGCCGATCGACTACCGGTTGATTGCGAGATGTTGCTCTGCCTCGGCACCGACTACCGACACAAGAACCGCGTCTTCGCCCTGCGGATCCTCGAGGAGCTCCGGGGCAGGCACGACTGGCGGGGGTGGCTCGTCTTTGCCGGCCCTCGCGTGCCGTACGGATCCTCGTTGCCGGAAGAGGAGCGACTGCTCCGCGAGCGACCCGGGCTCCGTGAGGTCGTGCTCGATCTGACAGAGGTCACAGAAGACGAGAAGGAGTGGTTGCTGCAACGCGCCAGCGTCGTCGTTTATCCGACCGTATACGAGGGCTTCGGCTTGGTCCCGTTCGAGGCAGCCGAACACGACGTGCCGTGTATGTGGGCGGCGGGCACGTCGCTTAGTGAGGTTCTCCCGGACTCGGCCGCCGACATCGTTCCATGGGATGCAGCGGCCAGCGCCGACGGCGCGCTGGCGCTCCTCCGTGATCAGGGGGCTCGTTCTCGCAACGTGGAGGCGGTCAGCAAGGCGGCGGCGAGCCTGAGATGGGATACGGCCGCCGAGCGTCTGATCGACATCTACGACGCCACCTGGAGGGAACCGCCCGCGCCGGCGGGCGTGGGCGAGCGCTTTGGCCAGCTGATGCGAGGAGAGCTCAGCCAGGACGCGATTCGTCTGGTTGGACCGCACGGCGCACTCCCCCCTGAGATCGAGCGGCCACTCCTTGCCCTCGCAACCCATCCCAGGCTCGGCGCCCCGTTCTTCGGCGCCTTAAAGGCCGGGTACCGCGCATCCCATCGGTTGCGTAAGCGACGGTTGAACGGCGCTCGTTAGCCTCGCTCGATCTCGAGCGTGTGGGGTAGATCTGCCATCCCGCCTCCCGGGTGATCGGCTACAACGATGATCGAGTTGCCCATGTGCGCGTCGTAGACGTCTGCGCCGAAGCCCGCCCGGGCGACGCTTGCGATCAGCCGGTACCGGCCCGGCGCGAGCCAGTTCTCGAACCCCACCCGGATTGCCGCCCTCGATCCGGGCGCGAACCGACCGGTCGAAGTGCCTTGAATGTTCGTGTTGGTCGCGAATGCCACGTGTCCGGTTTCGTCTTGGAGCGCTATGGCGAAGACCGGTTCATCCACCTCAGCGAGGAACCGGACGTCCATCCGCACGTGACAGCGCTCGCCCTGAGCCGCCGTGACGATCACCTCTCCTTGCGGCGATTCGAAGTATGCGTTGACGACCTCGACGAGTTTCGCCTCGTGCAGTGCCTCGGCTGCCGATGTTCCTGCCGCGTCGGTGAGGCGGTCGAAGTTGAGCTGGTTGTACTGGCGGGCTATCGATGCCGGTTCACCGATGTCGACGACGCGGCCGCGTTCGAGAAGCATCGCCCGGTCGCAAAAGCGCTGTACAGCGCCCATGTCGTGGGTGACGAACAGGATCGTCCGACCTTCCTGGCGAAGCCGGCCAAACTCGTCGAAGCACTTCTGTTGGAAGGCGGCATCTCCGACAGCGAGCACCTCGTCGATCAGGAGGATGTCGGCATTGACCTGGATTGCGGTGGCGAACGCCAGTCGTACGAGCATCCCCGAGGAGTAGTTCTTCAGCTTGAGCTCGGTGAATTCCTCGAGCTCGGCGAAGGCGATGACGTCGTTAAAGCTGTCGCGCGCCTGCTTGCGTGAGAGCCCGAGCATGATCGCGTTGATGATCACGTTGTCGCGAGCGGTCAGGTCCATGTTGAATCCGACGCCGAGCTCGATGAAGGGAGACAGTCGCCCGCGGATCGTCAGATCTCCTTCGTCGATCGCGTAGATCCCGGCTAGGCATTTGAGCAGCGTGCTCTTGCCGCTCCCGTTGCGCCCGACGATTCCGAAAAACTCACCGGGCGCGATCTCCACGCTCACCTCCTGCACTGCCCGGAGTGTGTCGAAATGCCGGGTGCGAAACAGGTGCAGAACCCGCTCCTTGAGCGTGTGATACCGCTCCCGTGGTAGGCGGAACGTCTTTCCGAGGTGATGAATCGCGATCGCCGGCTGCGCAGACGCGAGCGGGGCCGCGCGTTCGTCCAAACGCTCCGTGCTCGCGGTGGCGCTCACGACCGGGACGGTAGCAACGGATCTGTCCGCAGAGTGGCGGTGCTCATGGTAAGCAGGCGATCAAACCCTGCGCCTGGGTACCCTGCGGCCGTGGAAGTCTGCACGATCATCGCGAAGAACTACGTCGCCCACGCGCGCGTTCTCGCACGGTCCCTGGCGGAGCACAACCCGGGCAGCCGCCTTTGGACGCTTGTTATCGACGATTACTCGCGGTACATCGACCCGGCCAGCGAGCCGTTCGAGGTCCTCACACCCGCTGACGTGGGTTGCGAGCCTTTCGAGTTCATGGCTCTGCGGTACTCGGTACTCGAGCTCTCGACCGCGGTGAAGCCCTGGCTACTGCGCCACCTGATGGCCGAGACCGGCGGACCCATCACCTACCTGGATCCCGACATCAAGGTCTACGGGCCGTTGGGCGAGCTAGACCACCTGGCCGCCGACCATGGAGTGGTGGTGATTCCCCATAACAACGAGCCGCTGCCACCCGACGGACGCAAACCCAGCCAGATCGACATCATGATTGCGGGCATCTATAACCTTGGATACGTCTCGGTTGCCTCGCGGCCGGAGGTCGACCGGTTAATCGACTGGTGGGCCGACCGGCTGCGCCGGGACTGCCGCGTAGACCCCGTCTGGGGCTACTTCGTGGACCAGCGCTGGTTTGATTTGGTCCCGGGGTTCCTCACTGACTTCGCCATCGTGCGGGATCCCGAGTTCAACGTTGCGTACTGGAACCTCCACAGCCGGCGGCTCGAACGCAACGACGGCGAGTACCTCGTAAACGGCCGGCCGCTCGCGTTCTTCCACTTCAGCGGATTCGATCCGGCGCGGCCGTTGTCGCTCAGCCTCCACCAGAACAGGATCGATGTCACATCGCATCCGGCGCTGGAGCAGCTGCTCGCTGAATACGCCGCCGACGTCATGGCGGAGGGGCACGCCGTCAGCCGCAACTGGCCGTACAGCTACCTCGCGCTCGGCGACGGCACAGAAATAGATGAACTCGTCCGCTCGCTGAGCGAGGAGTTCGAGGACGACCTGGGACAGCGCGGTGCAAGCGCTCCGTCGCCGTTCACGCTCGCGGGTGCGCGGGCGTTTCAGGCGTGGCTGAGCGAGGACCCGCCGGGAAGCCCTTCGGGCATCAATCGGGTACTTGCGCGGGTGTACGAGGGCAGGCCCGATCTTCAGGAGGAGTTTCCGGACCTGCGGGGAGCGGATCGTCAACCGCTGGTCACGTGGGCTCAGGAGATCGGATCGCAGGAGGTGCCCTTACTCGGAAAAGTCGGCGCCTCAAAGAATGACGACGGCCGCCAGGGCTCTAACTCCGAATCGGGGCCTCGATTGCTTCCCGGACTTGCACATCGCGCACTCGAGCCGCTCTCCGACGGACCTTTCGGAGTCAACGTGGTGGGCTACTTCCACTCCGGGGACAGGCTCGGAGAGACCGCCCGGCAGCTCGTGGGCTCGTTCGACGCCGCCGGTATCGCATCAGCGCCGATCCAGGACTGGACGAGCCCTCAGACCGACGAGGACCAGTCGTATTCAGCGCTCTTGCCGCAGGACGCTCCGTACTCCCTGAACCTGATCTGCATCGACCCGGCAGCACTTGGCGAGTTTGCGAGCAGCGCCGGCGAGCGATTCTTCGCCGGGCGCTATTCCATCGCGCTCTGGCTGGCCGAGGTTTCGCCTTCAACCGATCAGCTCGGTCTCTTGCAAGAGATCTGGGCTCCGAGTAGCTACGTCTCGACGACCCTCGGTCCGCTCGCCACCGTCCCGGTGAACGTAGTCCCAATCCCGGTGCAACCTCCCGCACCTGATGTTCTCCGCCGCGAGGTGTTCGGATTGCTCCAGGACCAGTTCATGTTCGTGTGCAACGTCGAGCCGGGTAGCCCAATCGCGCGCCAAAATCCGGTCGCGGTCATCGACGCCTTCCGACGCGCCTTCGAGGTCGGCGAACCGGCCCAGCTGGTGGTCAACTGCCTCGGTTCCGGGCACGCGCGTGACGGGTTTGAGGAGCTCAAGGCCGCTGCCGAGGAACGTCCTGACGTACGGGTGATTACTGGGCTGACGCGCTCAGCGAGTCTCGGACTGACGGCGCTGTGCGACTCCTTTGTGTCCCTTCACCGAGCCGACGCATTCGGTCTCTCGATCGCCGAGGCGATGTGGCTCGCCAGGCCGGTGATTGTCACCGGGTACTCCGGCAACACGGATTACGCGACCAGTTCGAACAGCTTTCTCGTCACGTACGAGCTGGCGCCAGTGCCGGACTTTGCCGGCGGCGCCCCAATCGGTGACCAATGGGCTGATCCTGATCTCGACCACGCCGCGGCGCTCATGCGCGAGGTGCTTGATGATCGCTCCGCAGCGCAGGCCGTGGGAGAGCGCGCGGCGGCTGATATCCGGCTCCGCCATTCGCCAGCCGTTGCGGCCGAGGTGATCGGGCGTCGGCTTGAGTCGATTCGGGCGACCGGGCAAGCGCCGCGCGCGTTCGGCCGCCCTCGCCAGCGACTCGCCGGGCTCGCACACGTTCAAGCCCGGGTCCGCCAGGGACCACCGCCCGTGCCGAGGGCAGGCGCCGCATACCGGGTGCGTGCAGCGGTTCGACGCGCGATCCTGAGGACTCTTCGGCCGTACACGGACTACCAGGGGAAGGTCAACGTGGCGCTGATCGCCGCGATCGAGGAGTTCCACGACAGCGCCGCCAACGAGCGGGCGCAACTCCTGGCGGAGTTGCGTGGCAGCCGGCAGCTACGCTCGGCGGTCGAGAGCCAGGCCGGTGCCGTCGACGAGCTCCGTCGTCTCATCACGCTTCAGGGCGACCGCGCCCTTTATCTCGCGCTTGCTGAGCTCGGCGATCGGCATTCCGCGATCAAGCCCTCCGCCGGCGAGCCGGCGCAGCGGCTCGCTCTCGCGGATTTCGAGCTCCGAGCCTATTCGCAAAACGGTGAGGACGGTGTGCTCGCGGAGATCCTTCGGCGCATCGGGGTCGAGAACCGCTTCTTTGTGGAGTTTGGGGTGGAATCGGGAGTAGAGGGCAACTGCGTGTACCTGGCGGATGTCGCCGGCTGGCAGGGTCTGTTCATGGAGGCTGACGATCAGATGTACCGATTGCTGGAGCGCAAGTACCGGCCGCGAGCCGGGATCCGCACCACCCAGGCGATCGTCTCCCCCGAAAACATCGAGCAGCTACTCGACGAAGCGGAGGTTCCGGCCGAACCCGACGTGCTGTCGATCGACGTGGATGGCCAGGACTACTGGATCTGGGAGGCCATCGACAGGCGCCGCCCGAGAGTGGTCGTGATCGAGTACAACAGCGCGCTTGACCCGGGCCGACGACTTGTTCAGCCCAAGGAGGTCCCGAGCTGGGATGGGACCGACTACTTTGGCGCCTCGCTCGGCGCGATTCGATTTCTGGGCGAGCGCAAGGGGTACCGGCTCGTCCATACGGAGCTCGCCGGATCAAATGCGTTCCTCGTGCGCGCCGAGCTGGCGGACGGTCGCTTCCCGAGTCCGGACGACGTTACGGTGCGAGGGATCCCCAACTACTTCCAGACGGGCTACCGGCATCCTGAAGACCAAACCGGGAGGAAGTATGTGGATCTGGACACGGGGAAGTCGGCGAGGTCGGCGAACCAGGCCTCAAACTAAGGGGCCCGCTGCTGTGACTCCAGCGTCCGAAGCCGCCATCGAATTCATCGAACAATCCGCGTTCGTCTGGCACCAGCGGTTTGAGCTAGCTCCGGGGATATGGACTCCCGGTACAAGCCCCGTACCGTGGCTCTGCGAGCAGGCGGGCCTCCCAGACGACCTGTCCGGAAAAACCGTGCTCGACATCGGAACGACGAATGCCGGTACCGCGTTCGAGCTCGAGCGGAGAGGAGCTGAGCGAGTCGTCGCGGTGGACATCTTTGATCCGGACTGGTTCGGTGTCGCGGCCCTGACTGACTTTCTTGGGTCCCGCGTCGAGTACGTACGGAGTTCCGTATACGAACTTGGTCAGAGGTTTGCCGAGGGGTTCGACATCGTGATCTTTTGGGGGGTCCTGTATCACTTGCGCCACCCGCTTCTGGCGCTGGACAATCTGCGCGCGGTGACCGGCGCTTATGCCTCCCTGGAGAGCGCCGTCTGTGACTTCGAGCTTAAGCCTGAGCTTCGATCGCTGCCGCTCACCCGGTTCTACCGAACCGATGAGCTCGCCGGCGACGCCTCGAACTGGTTCGCTCCGACTCTGATGACCTTGCAGGAGTGGTGCGGATCGGCGGGTTTTGCCGTGACCAGCTCTGCGTCTTGGCCGCACGAGGATCCCGAGCGGGCGATGCTGGGGCTGGTCCCGACGGGCAGTCGTCCCGAGTATGAGGAGATCTCTTACGAGCGCCCACTGCGGTGCGAGGTGGTCTGAGGATCGTCTCCGTTATCGCCCGCTCGCTGTTGTGTTTCAAGCTGGCGCTCCAGTGTTCGCGTTCTCCCCTCGAGCGCTTCCAGAGCGCTGATTAATTGGTCATCGACTAGCCCCTGGTGCACCGTCAGCGGCTTAAGCACCCGCAGGAGCGCCCTGCGTGCGGCGCGCTGAGGGCGCCCGAATCGTGATCGTCTAGGAGGCACTGGGCCCGAGCGGATGAGCTCGCGCGCCCGTTCGGTCAGCGCAAGCGCGCTGAGATTTGCGGACTCCCGAGCCTCGGAGCTCGCAAGGCGCTCGAGTCGATTCCGCATCGCCCGTCCGGCCGGCTCGGGACCATGGCTTCTCCGGATCTCAGATGCCGCCCGGGCGCCGCGGGCGGCGGCTTCCTCCCGGTTCTGGAACACCTGGCGCATGATCGTGGCCGCGTGCTCGAGGTCGGGCTCTGCCCATTCTCCATCGACGGGGTAGGGATCGTTCCCATGGCCGATCGGCACAAGTCGGTAGTCCACGAGGTAACTGTTATCCCGGGTCATGAAATCGACGTTGCCCGAATACGCCGTCGCAATCACAGGCTTCCCGAGCCACATGGCTTCGGCCAGCGTGTAGCCAAACCCCTCCGCCCGGTGCAGCGACACATAGCAGTCGGCCGCATTCATCAGGCCGTCGCGCTCCGAACGTGAGAGCCGGCGGTCGATTAGGTGAACATCCCCGTGCTCATCTGCCGCGCTCTGGAGGAGCGCGTGCGCCTCGGGGTTGTGTTGCGGATTTAGGCATTTGACGATCAGAGCTGCTCCCTCCCCCGGTGCGAACGCGGTCTTGAACGCCTGGATCGTCGCCAGCGGGTTCTTGCGTTCGAACACGCTCAGGTAGTCGAACGCGAACAGGAACCGGAAACCCGTCGGAAGCCCCGCGGGCGGCGACGCATCGAGCGCACCAGGGGGGAGCGAGACCGGTTGCGGTATCGCCAGAACGGGGATCGGCGATGCAGGGGCGATCGCATCACGAACATGGCGGCTGCCGACCCACAGTTCATCGAGATAGCCGAATGATCGGGCGAATCGCGACGGGATTGTGCTGACCTCCCAAGCCCAGAAGCCGATCGTGTAGCGACCCGCGAAAAACTCTCTGCCCAGTCGGTCCGCGACGATTGGCGTCATGTCGGCGTTTGCACACAGCAAGTTGAAGTCGGAAAACGCCTCGCTGACAGCGCCCGCGTCGGATGCCGGCGACAGCTCCTCATCCTCGGGAGATCCCTCTGGATGCAGGGTGGTGACGTCTGCTCGGATCCCCTGGGTGCGCAGCGCCGCAAGCAGCTGTCGGCCATGTTCTCCGGTGCCCATCACTCCCTTGAAGTAGCCGGCGACTCGCATGTGCCCGCAGCCTATCGACGCTACGGTTCCCGGCCGTGATCGGCACCTACGCGTCGGCGCTTCTCATCACTGTCGTCTCAGTCTTGATTGGGCGCGGCATCTGCGTGCTCTGTGGCCGGGGCGGCGGCTCGTGGCTCAGTCCTGCGGTTGGCTTCGCCGCGCTGATGGTGCTCAGCGATATCGCGATCAGGCTGCCGGGGCGAGGCTGGACAGCGGTTGCAATCGTGGTGCTGGCGTCGCTCGGAGCGGTCTGGGTGGCGGCGCGCCGCGGAGAACCGTGGCCTCCGATCGCCCCAGGCCTGGCGGTCGCCGTCCCCGTCCTTTTCTTCGTGTCGATCCCTTTTCTGGCCAACGCGAGAGTTGGCGTACTTGGCGTCTCGTTACTCAACGACACGCACTGGCATCTGCTGCTGGCGGAGGGCCTGCGCAGGCCGTCGATCAGCGCGTATGGCTATGGGGTGGGATATCCCCTCGGTCCTCACGCAGTGGCCGCCACCTTCGCGCAGGGCCTTGGCAGCGATGTCGACAAGACGCTCACGGGCGTGCTCGTGGCGACGCCGCTCCTGACTGGGCTGACCGCGCTCGGCCTGCTCCTCGACGTGCGCTTCTGGGGACGGGTGCTCGTCGCCGTGCTCGCGGGCATCCCTTATCTGGCCGCCGCTTGGTACATCCAGGGCGCCTTCAAGGAGCCGATCCTGGCGCTGCTGCTGCTCGGCCTCGTACTTGCGCTCAAGGACGCCAGGGCGGAGGGGTTCGCTCGCCCCGCCGCTCTATTCGTGCCGGCGGCTGTCCTGGTAGCAGGGGTCCTTTACGACTACTCATACCCGGGCTTGTTGTGGGTGGTTGGGATCCTGATTTGCTGGCTTGTGCTCGAACTCGTACTCGGGGGCGGGTGGCGACGGTTGCCAGCGATCAGGCGGTGGGCGCGAAGCGCGGGTCCGGCGCTCGCGGCCGGGGGGATTGTGCTCCTGGCTCTGGTGGCGCCGGAGATCAGCCGGATTCATACGTTCTGGGTAATCAATGGCGGGGTCTCTGCGGGGAACTATGGAGGAATCAGGACCACCGGGCCGAGTTCGCTGGCGGACCTCGCGGGCCCTCTCAGAGCGCTGGAGGGTCTGAATATCTGGCTGTACGGCGACTTTCGCTTCGTGCCGCCGGACGCGCTGAAGGCCGGTGTGCTGGCCGGTCTCGGGCTCGTGGTTCTTGCGTACGCCGTCGTCTCGGCGCTTCAGCGGCGGGAGCTGCCGTGGCTTGGAGCAATGGTGGCCTTCGGCTTGATTTACCTCTACACCCGGCACAGCCAGTCGCCGTACGTGGCCGCCAAGGCGCTGATGATCCCTGCACCAGTCCTGATTGTCGGGTCAGGAGGAGCGCTGATGCGCTACTTCGACCGAGTCAACTGGCGTTCATGGACCACGGTCGCGGTCGGCGCCGCCGCAGTGGCCTTCTTCGTGTTCTCGTTCCAGTCGAGCTACTTGGTGCTGAGCGACGCGTTCGTCGGCCCGCAGAACCACACCAACGAGCTACGGTCGCTGAGACGTTTCCTACACGGAAGGCAAACGCTGGCATTGTTCTACGACGACTACGTCTCGTGGGAGCTGTTAGGCGTTCCGGTTTCCTCGCCGCTTCTGGCATCTCCGATTCCAGTCGGCTTCAATCCCGCTAAGCCGTGGGTTTACGGGCAGCCGATCGACTTCGACTCTGTCGACGCGGCGACGCTCGACAGGTTCGCGTATGTCATCACGACCCGCACCGATGCCCAGAGCCAACCGCCACCGAACTTCCATCTCGTCGGCAGCTCGCGCTCGTACGAGGTGTGGCAGCGGGTTGGGCCCACGGCTCCCCACGATGTGCTGTCCGAGTCAGGAGCGTCGGGCGCAGTCCTTGACTGTCGCACCCCGGCAGACCGTCGAATCGCCAAGCAGCGTGGGTACGCAATGGTGCGGACCGTACCGCGTTATTTCAACGCCGGCCCGCTGCTGACAGGTGGCACCGAGTCCGTCCCCGTAACGCTCCCCGCAGGGAAATGGGAGCTGTCGCTGCCCTTTACTAGCCACCAAGCGATTACGGTGCGGGGAGGGGGTCTGGACGTCCTGATGCCGCCCAACCTGGACCGCCCCGGAGAGATCTGGCGGGTGGGAGATGTGCGAAGCACGGGCGCTCCCTTCGTGCTGACGATCCACGTCGCCAACCCAGGGTCGGTTTCGTCCACGTCGCACTTCTTTACGCCTGAGCCGCTCGTCGCGGTCCCTGCGGTATCCGACCAGAAGCTCCCCCTCGGTGCCGCGTGTGGGCGCTACGTCGACTGGTATGTCCCCGGCTAGCGATCCTTGCGCCGCAAGCCGAGGATCGACAGCAGGAACGACGAGAAGAAGATCTGGATGCCGACGATGATCAGCGTCGCGGCGAGCACCGCGAGGCGCTCCTCGGAGAGCTGCCCGAACCCGTGGTTGATCCAGTCGATCAGGATGACGGCCCCGAGGACGATGCCCGCGAACGCGAGTCCCGCCGCCGAGCATCAGCCCGTGCTCGAGCTTGAAGCGTGCGCGCATCCGGTCAAACCAGCGGTCCCGCTCGCCCATGAAGTAGGTGCCGTAGGCGTGGGCGCAGATGCCGAGCGCCACGACCTGGGTGCCGACGATCGCCAGCAGCGCCCCGCCGATCAGCGCGTGGATGTCCCAGTGGCGCCCGAACACCGGGAGCGTGCTGATCACGATCAGCTCGACCACGGCGCCGAGCGCCGCCATCACCGCTCCGGGGAGGATGAACAGGTAGTTGGGCGAGTGGACGAGCAGGAAGCGAAGGTGGCGCCAGCCGTCGCGGAAGCTCGAGAGCTTCGACTCGCCGCCGCGCGGGTGGTACTCGATCGGGAACTGGCGGACGACGAGCTTCTCCTTGGCGGCGCGGATCACCATCTCGGAAGCGAACTCCATCCCGGTCGTGCGCAGGTCGAGCCGCGGGAGCACGTCGCGCCGCAGCGCGCGCATCCCGCAGTGCGCGTCGTCGACGCCGGTGCGGAACAGCAGGTTGAGGAAGCCCGAAAGCAGCGGGTTGCCGATGTAGCGGTGGTGCCACGGCATCGCGCCCGGATGGATGTTGCTGCATCCGGTTGCCGATCACCATGTCGGCGCCGGCCTCGAGCTCGGCGACGAACCGCGGGATCTCGTCGAAGTCGTAGGTCAGGTCGGCGTCGGCCATCACGATGTAGCGTGCCGCGGGCGGCGGCGAAACCGGCCAGGTAGGCGCTTCCGTAGCCCCGCTCGGGCTCGTAGCACGACCTGCGCCCCGGCGCCCTCGGCGAGCTCCGCCGCTGCCGTCGTCGGAGCCGTTGTCGACGACGATGACCTCGCCCGTCGAGCCCGTTGGCTTCGAGCGCCTGCGCGCGCCCGGCGCACGCACTTCGCGATCGTCGCCGGCCTCGTTGAGGCACGGGATCACGACCGAGACGCGGAGGGCCGGTCGGCTCGCCGCAGGGCGTCGGTGGGTGTCTGTCGCTCGATCGTGCTCATCCGCCGCCTGGCTCCGACCCGCTCAAGCACAACGCGACGGCGGCCCGAAGGTCGCGCCTTTGGCCGGCGATCCTAGCGCACGATCTGGCAGCCTCTAGGCGGCCGATGCGCGTCTGCCTCGTCTACGACTGCCTGTTCCCGCACACCGTCGGTGGCGCCGAGCGCTGGTACCGGAACCTCGCCGAGCGGCTCGCGGCGCGACGGGCACGAGGTCACCTACCTGACCCTGCGCCAATGGGAGCGCGGCGTCGACCCCGGATGTCGCGGGCGTCGACGTGCGCGTCGTTGGGTCCGCGGATGGAGCTATACACCGGTCCCGGGCGGCGCCGGATGCTCCCGCCGCTCGTGTTCGGCGCTCGGGTGTCCTCTGGCACCTGCTGCGCCACGGGCGGCGCTACGACGTCGTCCACACCGCGTCGTTCCCGTACTTCTCGCTGCTTGGCGGCGGCCGCTCGCCAGACGCCGCTGGCGTCTACCGGCTGGTCGTCGATTGGCACGAGGTGTGGAGCCGCGAGCTACTGGCGCGAGTACCTCGGGCGCGTCGGCGGGGACGTCGGTTGGCTGGTCCAGCGGCTGTGCGTCCGGGTCCCGCAGCGCGCGTTCTGCTTCTCGCGAGCTGCACGCCAGCACGGCTGCGCGAGCGAAGGCGCGAGAGGCGAGATCACCCGTCTGCCCGGCGAATACGGAGGGCTCGCTCGAGCCGCGGCCCGTGCAGCGAACCCAACTCGGTCGTCGTGTTCGCCGGCCGGCACATTCCGGAGAAGCGGGTGCTGGCGATCCTACCGGCGATCGCGCTGGCACGCGAGCATCTGCCGGACCTTCGCGCGGACGATTCTCGGCGACGGTCCCGAACGGCCGAACGGTGCTTGCGACTGGTGCGGGAGCTTGGGTCTCGACGAGCTGTTGTCGACGTGCCGGGCTTCGTCGCCACCGAGATGGTCGAGGATCAGCTGTCGCGGGCGCTCTGCATGCTGCTGCCCTCCCGGCGCGAGGGCTACGGGCTGGTCGTGATTGAGGCTGCCGCGCGTGGGACGCCGAGCATCGTCGTCGCGGGTCCTGACAACGCCGCCGTCGAGCTGGTCGATGAGGGAGAGAACGGCTTCATCGCTGCGTCCGCTTCTCCGCGGGATCTCGCCGACGCGATCGAAAAGGTCGATCAGGCCGGGTTAGCGTTGCGGAACTCCACCGCGGCATGGTTCGCGCGAAACGCGCGGCGTGTGTCACTTGAACAGTCGCTTCAGGTAGTACTCGAGGCATACCATCTGGACCCGGCGTGAGGACCTGCCGGTCGGTACCGATGCACCAAATAAACGCCGTGCGTCGGATCAAGCCGGGACATCACGCGCGCGGCCGGGACTCCAAGCGGGTAGTACCCCGACGCCGCAGCGCGCTCGAGGCTCAGTCCGTGCTGGGTTGCAAGGGCAGCAAGTGCCTTCGACGTGAAAACGCGTAGATGCCGGTGTATACGCTCGCCGTAGCGCTGCTCTTCAAGCGCTAATGGGTTGCCAACCACAGCTTCGTCACTCACATGACACGGGAGCGGCTGCCATCCGAGCAGAAGCGCGACGATGTTGTGCCAGCTCGAGAGGTTATTCGTCGATAAAACAGCGTATCCGTTGGGTCTAAGCACGCGCCGAATCTCGCGCATGAAATGGTCGGTATCGGCAAGATGCTCGATTACTTGATTCGAATGCACGGCGTCGACCGAACCGTCTTCGATAGGCCACCGCTCGGTTAGGTCAACCTGGCGAACGTCAACCCCACGCGCTCTCGCTGGTCCTATGAATTGATCCGCGAGCTCAAGGCCGATCACCTCCTGGGCGCCGATCTCGTCGCGCAGTTTCACCGAATCGACACCGTCCGCACAGCCGACATCCAGCAGTGAGCCTCCGATGCGCGGAAGCATCAGGCGCGCAACGGCCCTCTTATTCTCCTCGGCCGCGGAGACGTATGAGCGGCTTAGTGTTTTCGTCGGTTGCTTTCTAAGTCGTAAAGAGGTTGTCTCGCAGCTACCCGCTAGCAGGTCCGCTCGTAGGAAGCGAGGGTCGCTGCGGCGGTAGCGGCCCAGCTGAACTCAGCCGCTCTTTGACGGCCGAGGGTAACCAGCCTGCGAGCCTCCCGGTCATCAAATAGCAGCTTCTCAATCGCATTGGCGATCGAGCGCTCAGACTCAGGGTCGAAGAGCAGGGCAGCATCGCGGGCGACCTCGGCTAGCGCACCCCGGCCCGAGCAGGCGACGGGCAGGTCGCGTGCCATCGCCTCGAGCACGGGGAGGCCGAAACCCTCGTACAGGGACGGGAAAACGAAGCAGGCGGCGGCCGCGTAAAGGGCCTCGAGCTCTGCGTCATCAACCCAACCGAGGAACCGAACGTTGTCCGCGATGCCAAGCGCGGCAGCATGGTCGACGAGCTGTTGCTCGTACTGCGTGTGGTAGCCCGGCACGACTAAGAGCGGCCTACGTTCCGCCGGAGTCAGCGCGATCGCGTCGATAAGTCGATCAAGGTTCTTGTGCGGACGCTTGGCCGAGACGCTCAGCACGATCGGCCGCGCGCCGGCGTCCAGCTTGCGTCTGAGCTCCTCTTCCGGTGCGGGCACGGTGCGATGGATTCGGTTCACCCCGAGCGGCACCACGTCCACCTTTCTGGTCGGGATCCCCAGTAGCCGCTCGAGGTCTGCACGAGTGCAGGCCGCATCAACGATGATCCGATCGGCACGCCGCGCAGCGAGTGGAACGAGAAAACGCATCCCGAGGCCACGCAGGCCGAGATGTGCCTCGGGGACGATCTTGTAGTTCAGGTCGTGGATCGTCACCACCCGCCTGAAGCGGCCCCAGGCGGGCGCGGTGCTGGCCAGGCTGTGGAGCACGTCGATGCCCGCGCGCGCCGCCAGCCCCGGCAAGAGCTGCTGCTCGCCACGCACCCACTCGACCCGGTTGCGGGCGTTGACGGGAACCGTCACCGCTTCGATCAGCTCGCCCCAGGGGCCGTCCCGGGCCGCCGCGGCCTCGCGGTTGATGAAGGCGGTGAACCGCGCCCCGGGGGCGGCCCGGACGAGCTCCGGGATCAGCTCACGCGCATAGACCTCCATCCCGCCCGTCTCGCCGGGGACGAGGAAGACGAGGTTCAGCCCTACGTGCAGGGCGCGTTCGTATTGTGTGGCCGTGTCTCTCGTCACAATCGGTATCCCGACATATAACCGGGCCGAGCTGCTCGAGCGCGCCGCGCGCTCCGCGCTGGCCCAGGATCACTCCGAGCTTGAGGTGGTCGTTTCCGACGACGCGTCCACCGATCCCGCCGTCCCTGTGGTGACCTTCCGCCTCGCTGCCGCAGATCCTCGCGTGCGGATCATCCGTCAGCCGCGAAACCTGGGCCACGCGGCCAATTATCAGGCGGTGCTCAAGGCGGCCCGCGGCGAATACTTCATGTGGCTGGCCGACGACGACTGGATCGATCCCGAGTACGTGACACGCTGCCTGGCCGTGCTCGATGCCGACTCCCGCAACCTGTTGGTCTGCGGGCAGGGACGCTATTACCGCGACGGGTCCCACGTGGTCGACGAGCGACCGATCAATCTCGATTCGTTGAGGCCCGGAATCCGCCTGATCCGGTACTTCGCCCGTGTCAGCCTGAACGGACCGCTGTTCGGCATCGCCCGGCGCGAGCAGCTGCTGAGCACGGGCTTTCCCAGGCAGGTGGGTGGCGACTGGCTGCTGGTGGCCGCGCTTGCGGCTCGTGGCGCGATCCGTACGCTGCCTGATATTCACATCCACAGGTCACTGGAGGGTATGGGCGCGAACGCCCAACATCTCGCCGAAAGCTTCGGGATGCGGGGGATGGCCGCGCGCCAGCACCACGTCGTGTTCGCAGGGCGGCTCTGGCGGCTGATCGCCCGCGGGACGCCGCCGTTCGACCGGATCAACCGGCCGGCTCGGCTCGGCGTGGCGAGCATTGTCGCCGCGCTGGTCGTGGTCCGCTTCACGCTTCCCGCGCTCGTGCGCAGGGCCCTGCGTCGGGAGGGGGCGTGATCTCGCTGATCGTCGTCTCCTACAACACCCGTCAGCAGACCCTAGAGTGCGTGGAGTCGCTTCTCGCGAGCGACTCGCTGGCGCCCGAGGTGCTGGTCGTCGACAACGACTCGCGCGACGGAACGGTGGAGGCGATCAGGAGCTCCTTCCCAGAAGTCTCCGTGATCCCGCAACGGGAGAACCTCGGTTTCGCGAAGGCGTGCAACCTCGGTGCCCGTGGTGCCGGCGGTCGCTACCTGGGGTTCTTCAACAGCGATTGCGTGGCCGACCCCGGATGCGTCCCACGGCTTGTGCGGTTCCTCGACGCCCACCCCACTGCCGCGGTCGCTGCGCCCCGCCTCCTCTCCGCCGAGGACGGGGTGCAGGCCAACATCCAGCGACTGCCCTCTGTAGGCTCGATCGCCGCCGAGCACCTGCTCGGCCAGGTGCTCAACCCGTACCGCGCCGCGGACTTAGAGCGTCCGACCGCGGTCGAGGTATGTAGCGGCGCAGCGTTTGTGATCCGGAGAGAGGACTTCCTTGCCGTCGGCGGCTTCCACGAGGATTACTTCATGTACGTCGAGGACGTCGAGCTATGCCGGCGGCTTCGTGCGCGCGGCAGGCAGATCTTCTACGTGCCTGCGGCGGTGGCTCGCCACGAGGAGGGCGCGAGTACCGGTTCGCACTCCGAGCGGCTCGCGGCGATCCTCCTGCGCAATCGGGAGGACTATCTTCGGCGCGCGATGCCACCAGCCCGCGCCGCGCTGGCGATCGCGGCCCTGCGGCTCGGACTGGCGATCGCGCCGCTCCGCACGCGACTGATCGCGGCGGCAAGAACGATGCTTGGCAGTGGCTCAACCGGCGATCACTGAGGAGTCGGTGAGCGACCACTCGGTCCTGTCCGACGAGAACGTCGGCAGGCGGGTGATCCACGGCGGCGCCCAGCGGGCCGTCGGGTTCGTGATTGCAAACCTGCTCACCGCGGGAAGCGCAGTGATCCTCCTCCGCTACCTCGGTGTCGACTCGTTCGGCCGCTACGGGACCGTGCTGGCGCTGGTCGGGATCGTCTACGGGATCAGCGACATGGGCCTCACAGCCACCGGGACGCGTGAGCTGTCGCTGGCCGCCACAGTTGCCGAGCGCCGCGACGTGATGGCTCACATCCTGGGCCTGCGGATTCTCGTGACCAGCCTCGGCGTGCTCTCCGCGGTTGCCTTCGCGATCATCGCCGGCTACGAGGGAGCGATGGTGATCGGCACCGCGCTGGCGGGCCTCGGCGTGCTGCTCCAGAGTGTCCAGGTCGCGATGCTGATGCCGCTCAGCGTCCAGATGCGCAACGGGGCGCTCGCGGTGAATCAAATCCTTACTCAGGCTGCCCTTCTCGTCGGCTTCGCCGTGCTCGCCGTGATCGGGACTGGACTGGTCCCGTTCTTTGCCGTCCAGATCCTCATGGGTGTCGTCGTGCTCGCTGCCACGCCGGTGATGCTCTCGCGCGTCGATTTCGTTGCGCCGAGCTGGACCCCCGCCCGGATCCGCGCCCTCGGTGCGGTCGCCGTGCCGGTGGCGGTGGTGACCGTGCTCGGTGTCCTCTACCTCCGGATCCTCGTGATCATCATGTCGCTGGTCTCCGGCAAGCCGAAGCAGCTGGGTTACTTCGTCACCTCAACGCGGGTGCTCGAGTTGGTCGGTGGTTTGCCGTTCCTGGTCATCGCGATCGTGCTTCCAGTGGTTACGGTCGCGGCCCGCAACGACCACCAGCGGCTCGTGTACATGACCTCGCGCGTCGCCCAGGTGATGATGCTCTGCGGCGTCCTGGTCGCACTGGCCCTTTGGACGCTCTCATCGACGATCATCCGCGTGCTCGCGGGCCCCGGGTACGCCCCGGCCGCCCCGGTGCTCGAGATCCAGGGATTCGCGGCTATCACGATCTTCCTGACCGCCGCCTGGCAGCTGGGGTTGATGGGGATGTACCGCGTCCGCTCACTGGGGGTCGCGATGTGCGTCGGACTCGTGGCGGTGGTGGTCGCAGGGTTGGTGCTGATCCCGGCCGACCAGGCGAAGGGCGCCGCCGTGGCCGCGGTGATCGGAGAGGTGACGCTGTGCATCGCGGTCTACATCGCCCTCCGGCGGGCAGGGCCGGGTCAGTGGCTGCCCTTAGGTCCGGCGGTGCGGATTGCCGCGGCGACGGCGCTCGCGGTGGGGGTCGGGCTAATTCCGGGAATGGCAACGGCTCTTCGCGCGGTCCTGGTGCTGGCGATGTTCGTCGCCGCGGCGATCCTCTTGGGCTCGATCCCGAGTGAGCTGTCCGATACGGCGCGGGCGGCGATTGGGCGGGCGCGATGAGTTTTTCTGCCGTGCTCGCCGTCCGTGACGAGGAGGCGATGATCGAGGGCGCATTGCGTCTGCTCGGGTTCTGCGACGAGATTGTCGTGGTGATCGACGACCGCACGACCGACAGGACGGAGGAGATTGCGCGTCGCTACACCGACAACGTTCACCGCGTTCGCTTCGCGGGATTCGGTCCGTTCAAGAACGAGGGGGTCCGGCGTGCCAGCGGGGAGTGGATCGTGTTCTGCGACGCGGACGAGCGGGTTACGCCTCAGCTCGCGGCGCAGCTGGGCGCGGCGGTGGCTCGCGGCACCGACGTGTGGGCGTTCAGAACCCCGACAGTCAACTTCTTCTGGGGCCGGAGGATGGACTACGGCGGCTGGCGGGAAACGCACGTCAAGATCGTCCGGCGCGACCATGCACAGCACTCCGGCGGGGTCCACGAAAAGCTGGCGCTTCCCGATGATCGCGTCGGCTGGCTCGACGGCGAACGCTGGCACTTCTCGCATCGGTCGATCGAGGAGAACTTGCGCAAGACGATCTACTACGGAGGGCTCGAGGCCGATGATCGCTTCGCCGCTGGCGCGCGCCCCGTGGCCGTGCTCACGCTGCTGCGTGCGATGGGCTATGAGATCGCCCGGCGGCTCGTGCGCCGCACGGCGTGGCGTGACGGGATGCCGGGCGTGATCGAGGCGATCTACCAGCCCTTCTCTGTGTTCTGCGCCCGGGTGATGCTGTGGGAACGCCAGCAGGGAGAGGCGATCAGGCGCGCCTACGTCGAGCTGGAAAGCGCCGCGGGCGAGCAGGAGTAGCCGGGCGACTGAAGCCGGTAGGGTCGGGTGATGGACGCGAAGGCATCTGCTCGCAGGGCCGTGACGGCCGCCAGCCAGGCCAGGTGGAAGCTGCAGCACCAGCTGGGACGGCGGCTCGATCTGGATTCGATTCCCGAGGCGGCCGATCTGCACCTCGGCTGCGGCGACCACCGTCTCGGGGGCCGCGTCAACGTCGACGTCCGGCCCACCTCGGCCACGGATGTGGTCGCGGATCTAAACCGGCCGCCGATTCGCTCAGCCCACTCGGTTGTGAGCCATGCGTTCTTCGAGCACCTCTACCGAAAGGACAGGCTCCCGCACCTGCGGGCGATCCGGGAGGGACTGACGCCCGACGGATGGGTTTTGTATCTCGGCCTGCCGGATTTCCAAGAGATCGCCCGGCTCTACCTGGAGGGCGCGCCAGGAATCGTCGGCCCGCGCTTTGACCTCTATCACGTCTACAGATACACGCACGGCGACCCCGAGCACGTCACCGGGTGGTGGCTGGAACAGCTGCACAAGAGCCTGTTCGATCAGCACGAGCTGGACGGGCTCCTCCGTGACTCCGGATTCGGGTCGTGGCTGATCGCCAACTACGCGTTCAAGTCCGAGCCGTACGCGCTCAATCTTGGGTTCTACGCCCGTGGGGACGACAACGCGTCGGTCCCGCTCGCGCTCGAGGCGTTGCGCGAATTCGACGACCAGGTCAACGCAGAGACGCTGCGGTGGTCAGCGCCGGTGCACGCCGGAGCAGTCTCAGTCTAGGGTGGACTAACCCGGAGTTTTGGCGACACTCGGGTTGATCGACGGGTAGAGCTTCGTAGGTGCGGACGGCCCCACCAGCTGGTGGGGCCGTCCGTGCGTCTGCTCAAGCTCCCTGCTGTTCCTGCCAGAACGAAGGGAGAGCAGTCGTCGTGTCAGAGCATGACGTGTTGGTCGGCTATCGCTTGCGGTTGTTCACGCTCGCCGATGAGCTTGGGAATGTGAGCCGGGCGTGCGCGCTGATGGGGGTGCACCGCTCGACCTATTACCGCTGGAACCGGCGGGTCGACCGGTGGGGTCTTGCGGCGCTGAACGTCAGGGAGCGGCGGCGGCCGAGGATGCCGAACGAGATCGGGCCGCACCTGGAGCAGCGGATCATCGCGTTCAGCCTTGCCCACCCCGGGTTCGGGCCCAGGCGGATCTCGGCCGAGCTCGCGCGCGAGAAGTGGGGAGGGCTGCGGATCTCCGAGCACGGCGTCTGGAGGGTGCTGCACCGCGTCGGCCTGAGCACCCGCTCAAGACGCCTCGCGCTGATCGCACGCCACCGCGACCCCTACGAGCGCTCCTTCGCCACCACCGCCGGAGCGCCACATCGACGCTTCAGAGCCCGGGGAGATCGTGCAGATGGACTGCTTCTTCATCGGCCGCCTGTCGGGCAGCAAGGGCTCGGTGTGGCAATACACCGCGATCGACGTCGCCTCCGGGTACACCTGGGCCGAGCTTCACTCCACGGAGCGAAACCCCAGATCCCGCCACTGCCAGACGCTGCTTCACCGCCTCGCGCACGAGCTCGCGCTCGCCGGCTGGAAGCTGCAGACGGTGACCACAGACAACGGCTCGGAGTTCGTCTCCAGCGACTTCGGCAAGGCCGTCGAGGCCGCCGGCGCCCGACAGCGGCGGATCAAAGCCGGGCGGCCCACCTCAAACGGCTGCGGCGAGCGCGTCCAGCTCACGATCCTCGAGGAATGCTGGCGACCCCAGCTTCGCCCGCTCACTCGTCCCCAAGCTCACCGCGCTCCGACGCAACCTCGACGAATACCTCACCTACTACAACACCGACAGGGCGCACCCCGGCCGGCACACCCAAGGCCGCATCCCCTCCGACATCGTCTACGGTGCCCGCAAGATCGGAGCAGCGCGATGAACTGTCGCGTCAACCCCGGATTGGCGCAGGCTAGGGCGCCGCCGGAACCTGCAGCGGGCTATCGCCGACGAGGTCTGACCGGCGCGGCCGCCTTGCTGGCTGCGTCGCCTGTGGGTCACCTGCGAGGGGTGACAAGCACCACGATCTCCTCGCCCAGGCGCGGATCTCGACGGGCGGCCGCATCGGCAATCAGGCCATGAACGTGAAATCGCGGGGTGCGCAACCAGTCCTCGCCGCGCTCGCCGCGAGCGATTGCGTCTGAGGCCTGGAAGATGGCGCCGGCGACCGGCGTGTGGGGAGCGTCGGTGAGCATCCCGAATCCGGCGCGGGTGAGCGCCAGCTGGAGCGACTGGTGCTCGAAGAGCACGAGGTGCCGCGGGGGATCGAGCGGAAACCAAGCCTCGCGATAGCGCCGGTGACCGAGGCTCGCTAGGTTTGGCGTCGCAAGCCACAGGACCCCGTCGGGATTTAGCCGCTCGCGCGCGGCCGCTATCAGCGCCACCGGGTCGGGGACGTGCTCGATCACGTGCCCAAGCGTGATCGCGTCGTAGTCACCGTCCGTGTGCTGATCGAGCGTCTCCACCCGCAGGTCGTAGCCCGCACCGCGTCCTGCCTGGAGCGCCTCCTCGTCGACGTCGATGCCTGTCGCCTGCCAGCCGACGGTCTGCGCGTGTGCGACGAAGTTGCCCGACCCGCAACCGACGTCGAGCAGGCGGGTGCGCTTGCGCAGGTGGCGAAACGCCCGCTCGGTCTCGCCACGCACGCCGGGCAGCGGTGCCAGCAGCAGTGGGGCCAGACGCGTCGAAGGAGCCAGCTCGTATCCGTAGAGGGCGTTGACGTGCCCGTTCCGAAGCGTTCGCCGCATGGTGGCCAGCAGCCCTTCGGGTGGCTGCTCGACCGTCGGCACTACGTGCGTGCAGTAGCCGGCGTAGGCCGCCTCGAGCACGCTTTTCGACGGTCGGGGATCCAGGTAGGCGGCGCCGCAACCTCCGCACCGGTGAAGATCCCAGGAGCCCGTGACCGCCTGGAAGGCGCGGTCAGTCATATCCCGGTAGAGCAGCCGCCGCTGGGCGCTGCCGCACACTGGACAACCCAGCAGAGAGGGCTCCATCGGAGCGACACGATACGCGGCGTCGAGAGTCATGCGCCGGAGCGGCCGGTGGTGCCGGGCGCGACCACACCGCGCAACACCTCCTCCTGCTCGTCCCCTAGCCGGCGCCAGTCGTATTGGCGCTCGGCCAGCGCGCGCGCCTCGGTGGCAAGGCGAGAGCGCAGCACCGGGTCTCGGAGTAGCCGCACGGTTGCGGCGGCAAACGCCGGCGCCTCGTCGGCGACGAGCAGATGGCGCCCGGGCTCGACGTATGGAAGACCCTCCCATCCGAGCGGGGTCGACACCGAGGCGCGGCTGTTGGCCATCGCTTCGACGATCTTCACTCGGATCCCGGCGCCGGTCAGGATCGGGACCACCACCGCGTGGGCGCGGGCGAAGTACGGCGCCATCTCAGGCACCGGCCCGACCACCGTGACTCCCTCGCGCTCACCAAGCGCGACCACGCTAGGCGGCGGGTCGCGCCCGGCGATCTCCAGGCGGGCATCCGGGAGCTCGCGGCGGACGGCGGGCCAGACCTTGTCGCAGAACCACCTGATCCCCTGGCTGTTTGGAAGGTAGGAGAGGGTCCCAGCGAAGAGTATCTGGGGAGGACCGTTCGGCTCCGGCGCGGGCGTGATCGCCTTCGTGTCGACCCCCGTCGGGATCACCCGTACGGGGCAGTCGGTTGTCTGGCGCAGCTCCCCTGCCTCGATCGTCGAGACCGCCACGGCGGCGCTGAAGCGGTGAATGCGTGCGAGCATATAACGGCGGTAGCGGGCAGCCTCGGCGTGGAGCGTGAGCGCCGCGACGCCGTGGCTGCGCCGGGCGCGGGAGAGGTACCAGTGCCAGGTGAGGTTGTGCAGCGTGAGCACGGCAGGGATCTCGGGTGGCACCCCCTGGGCCCAGCCCGAGGCCATGTCGTGCCCGACGACGGCGACGTCAGGACGCCACTCCGTGACGGCGCGCTGGACGAGCGGGCGCAGACGCGTCCAGAAGATCCGCATCTCGAGCGCGCGCACCGGCGCGACTGCCGCGGTGGCCAGGACCGCCGGCTCGCGGAGCGCGGCCTCTGCTGCCTCGCGCAGGTGGGAAGCCGGGCGCAACGCGACCCAGTTCTCGACGCCTACCTCGCGCAGCGCCTGCGCCCAGTGGGCCTCGGACGGAAGCACTGGAGAGATGTTCAGCACCTGATGGCCGGATTCCACCAGCCGCCGGCAGAGAAAGTACTCCCGGCCTCGCCCGCCGCCGCCCGTCTCATAGGGCAGCTCGGGCGTCATGTGTAGCACCCGCATAGTCACCCGGCCCGCCTGATCAGCGCCGAGCCCCACACGTCCCCGAGTTCCACCAGCCGCTCGGGCTTGTCGGCGAGGAATTCATCGAACGCCCGCTTGCACGCCCAGTCCGATTCGTCGTTGTTGTAGTCGTGCATCACCAGGTAGGCGCCGGGAGCGAGCCGCGGGTAGAAGAACTCGAGGCTCGCTCGGGTCGGGTCGTATAGGTCGAGGTCGAGCAGCACGAACGCGAACCGCTCCTCGGCGACGTCCGCGAGCACCTGAGGGACATAGCCGGGCATCAGGACCACGTTCACGGAGAGGCCCACTCGCCGGCGGACCGCCTGGACGCTGGTGTCGCGGAAGCGCAGGTCCTCGGCGCCCGCTGGCAGATCTTGCTCCGGGAAGCCTTGGAAGGTGTCGAGGAGGTAAAGCGTGCGCTCAGGAGCCAGCCGGTGAAGGAACGCGCTGGTCTCGCCCCGCCACACGCCGACCTCGGCCAGCGCGCCGGGGATGCTCTCGTCGAGGACGCGCTGCAGTGCGAGCCCGAGCGTCGCGTAGCGGAAGTAGTCGTCCGAGATCGCGATCGCCTCGTGAACCGACCGGTCGAACGTCGGAAACCTCATCTCGCGGAAGCGGACGAGCGGCCGCAGGAGGCGCCCTCTGATCGCGGGAATCCGAGCCCGAACGGCATCCGCCGCGGCTCGGCGACGCGGACCAACGGCTGTCAGTGTCGGGCTCACGCTGCACAATCCAAGCGAAATCTGCGAGCGGGCGCGCAGACGACCGTGGTCTGTACGCTCTCGCGCCGATGCCCGCCCGCCGAGCGCTCATCACCGGCATCACAGGCCAGGACGGTTCGTACCTGGCCGAGCTTCTGCTCGAGAAGGGTTACGAGGTCCACGGGATGGTTCGCCGCTCGTCGACCGAGAGGTTCGAGCGGATCGAGCACCTGCGCGATTACGTCACGCTGCATCAGGCCGACCTGCTCGACGAGCGCTCGCTGGTCGATGCGCTGCGCGCTGCACGCCCGAGCGAGGTCTACAACCTCGCGGCGATGTCGTTCGTGGCGGTCTCTTGGATCCAGCCGACGTTGACCGCCGAATTCACCGGCGTGGGCGTTACGAGGATGCTCGAGGCGATGCGCCAGGTGTGCCCCGAAGCGCGCTTCTACCAGGCATCCTCGTCCGAGATGTTCGGCAAGGTTAGGGAGGTTCCGCAGAACGAGCAGACGCCGTTCTACCCGCGTTCCCCGTACGGAGTGGCAAAGGCCTACGGCCACTTCATCACCGTCAACTACCGCGAGTCCTATGACCTGCACGCGAGCTGCGGAATACTTTTCAATCACGAAGCGCCACGCCGCGGGCTCGAGTTCGTGACACGCAAGATCACCTGGCACGCCGCGGCGATCAAGCTCGGCCTGGCCGACAAACTGGAGCTTGGGAATCTCGACGCGCAGCGCGATTGGGGCTACGCGAAGGACTACGTCGAGGCCATGTGGCTTATGCTCCAGCAGGATCAGCCGCAGGACTATGTGATCGCGACCGGAGTCGCGCACTCCGTGCGGGAGTGCGTCGAAATCGCATTCGACCAGGCGGGCGTCGAAATTGACGATCACGTAGTGATCGACGAATCGCTGAAACGCCCCGCGGAGGTGGACCATCTGATCGGTGACGCGTCGAAGGCCAAGCGGGAGCTTGGGTGGGAGCCGCGCACGAGCTTCGAGCAGCTGATCCGGTTGATGGTCGACGCTGATTACAAGCTCCTGAGCAGGTAGGCGTAGCCGTGCGCGAGCCGGACCCGCCGACGGCTCTCATCACAGGGCTCACCGGGCAGGACGGCTCCTTCCTGGCCGAGCTTCTGCTCAGCAAAGGGTATGCAGTCGCGGGAATGGTCCGCGGCTCGACCCACGACTCGCTCGGCTCGTCGGAGCACCTCCGCGACCGCGTGGAGCTGGTGCACGGCGACTTGCTAGAGCCAGCAAGTCTCGCCGCTGTTGTGAGGGACCTCCAACCACGCGAGATCTACCACCTTGCTGCGCCATCATTCGTGCCGGACAGCTGGAAGCACCCGGCGCGCACACTGGCGGCGATCGCCGACGCAACGGCTGTACTGCTCGAGACGATACGAACTCACAGCCGTGAGACGCGAGTATTCGCAGCGACCTCCTCGGCGGTGTTCGGCAACACGCGCGAGTCCCCCCAGCGGGAGGACACCCCGTGCTTTCCACAGAGCCCTTACGCGGCCGCAAAGCTCGCTGCGCATCAGCTCGTCGGGCAGCTACGCACGCACGACGGTCTGTTCGCCTGCTCTGGAATCCTTTACAACCACGAGTCCGAACGACGGCCTGAAGTGTTCGTATCACGGAAGATCACTCGTGCGGCGGCCGCCATCAAGCTCGGGCTGGCGACAGAACTGGTGCTCGGTGACCTCGACGCGGTGCGCGACTGGTCTTTTGCCGGTGATGTCGTGCGCGGCGCCTGGCTCATGCTCCAGCAAGATCGTCCCGATGACTTCATCCTGGCGAGCGGCGTCCCCCATACGGTCGCTGAGCTGGCCAAGCTCGCCTTTGAGCACGTCGGACTTTGCGCGCATGATTACATCCGGGTTGACCAAAGCATGGTGCGGTCGGCCGAACGGACCGTCCCGGTCGGCGACGCGACCCAGGCTCGCGCGCGGCTTGGCTGGTGCCCAACCATCAGCTTCGAGCAACTGGTCGAGCGGATGGTCGAAGCCGACCTGGCCGAGTTGCGCGCGGATGCGCGTTAACTCTGGAGTATCTGATCCAGGCCCCCGCCCAGATCTGGCCAATCACCGCAACGTGCTGAGTCCTTGATGGCGATAGCGGCGAAAGGGCGCGGTTGGCTCGCTTGCGAACGAAACGATAGGCCGCGGACGGTGACCGGCCTCGGTGCCGTCTGCTACCGCGCTCTCTGCCCTGGCCAGGAAGGCCGTGTGCTCTGCAGGCGTGAGGGATCCGTCCGATAGGTGGTGATTCGCCAGGCTGACCATCTCGTCAGCCGCTGCTCGGATGGCCCCAGCAGCGCCGTCGGCCGGCATGATCAGCTGATGGCAGTGCAGGACGAAGATCGCCCGGCAGAAGAGAACTGGGTACGGATCGCGAACGGCAAGACTCCCATCCCGTGCGGCGTTAGCGGCACGGTCGTGGCGGACGAGCGCGTCAGTGAGCACGTGGATTCGGTATCCCATGTCGACCACACGGGAACAGATCTCAGAGTCGTCATAGGTGTAGGTGAGCAGTTCGTTGAACCCCCCGACGTCCTGAAGGACGTGTCGACGGAAACTCATATTGCAACCGGGCACGTAAGCAAAAGGATCTGCACCCGGACCCATATAGCGTTCGATGGGTGGGGTGCTACTCGTATCAGGCAGGCCGAGCCTTGTGCATGTGCAGAGATCCCAGATGACGGCGTTTACTTGGCTGTCGAAGACGGGTCCGCCGACCGCCGCGACTCTCGGATCGGCATACGGTTCCACCAATCGCTCGAGCCAGTCGGCCCGTGGAATCGCGTCGTCATCGGTGAACGCGACGATTTCCCCGGACGCGATTGCCACACCGATGTTCCGGGAGCGCCCTAGGCGGGCCTCTTCGCACGTCGCAATGCGTGGTCCGTCAGGGAGCGACGCCAGCAGCTCGGTTGTGCCGTCCGAAGAAGGACCATTGACGACGATCACCTCGAAGTTCTCATATGTCTGCTCGTGCAAGGCGCGGAGTGCTCTTTCTAGGTGCGCTCGACGGTTGAGCGTGTTGATGACGACGCTCACCGATGGTGGTGCCGACTTTCGTCGGACGGGAAGGAGACGAGCGCCCTCGCGCCCGAGCCGTGCTCTCGCTCGTCTCCACATGTCCGACATCGCCACGCGGCGAAACTGTAGTAACGACGCCATACTGGTTGTGCAGACCCAATGCGGTCTGGGTGCGACATCCTGCCGCGGCCAGCGATGCTCGTCCAGAGGGGACTACCCACGGAACTTGCCGGAGTTGCGAGCGGAGGCGCTCGACCCCTCGAGCAGGTGGTCTAGGGCCGCGTTCAGATCCGGCGCGTCGACACCTAGCTGAACGGTCCTCATCCCCATCGCCATGCCCGCCTCGACATCCCTGTCGCCATCTCCGATCATCACCGACTGCGACACCTCGATCCACGGGAACCGCTTGACCGCTTGTCGGAACATGCCCGTCCCCGGCTTGCGGCAGTCGCACTCGCCGATGTCGTGGGGGCAGTGAAAGAAGGCGTCGATTCGCGCGCCGTTCGCCGCCCAAAGCTGAGCGGAGACCTCGGCGTGAACTTCCTCCAGGTCACTCTCGCTCATCCGCCCTAGCGCGATGCCTCGCTGGTTCGTGACCACGATCACCCCCACCCCGGCCTCGTTCAGCCGCCGCACCGCCTCCGCCGTGCCCGGAAGAACCGCCACCTCCTCAGGACGCTTGATGTAGTCGCCCTCCGGCGCCTTCTTGTTGAGCGTGCCGTCCCGGTCGAGGAAGGCGACGCCGGGGTGAATCAGTCCTCGCAAAGCTCGCGCTCGACGAGCTCGAAGATGCTGTGGCCCAGAAGCATCTGCCCCTCTTGGATCCGCGCCGTGTTCGGGCCGGCCACGGACAGAACGTGGTCGCTGACTGCTCCCATGGGCGAGCCGGGAGCGCCCACCAGCGCGATCGTGACCATCCCGCGCTCGCGAGCGGCCCCTAGTGCTCCGACCACGTTCTGCGACCGCCCAGACGTGGAAATCCCGATCAGCACATCGCCTGCGTTGCCAAGCGCCTGCACCGCCCGCGTGAAAACCTCCTCGTAGCCGTAGTCGTTGCCGACGGAGGTGATCGCGGAGACGTTGTCGGCGAGCGCCAAGGCTGGGAACGGCTGGCGTTCTAGGCAGAAGCGGCCGACGAGTTCCGCCGCGAGGTGTTGGGCGTCCGCGGCGCTGCCGCCGTTGCCGCACAAGAGAACCTTGCCGCCCGACCTGATCGAGGTCACGAGCGCGTCGACGACCGCATCGACAGTCGCGCCGAGTACCTCATCTCCTAGGAGCGTCTCGCACACGTCGATCGCCTCGCGCACGCTGGCGCGAAGCAGCTCAGCTCTCGACATAGGTCCAAGTCCGGAGCCCCTCATGGTCGAACGCGAATTCGGCCGACTCGAGCCCCATCACTCGCAGCCGTTCTGCGACGCGATGCTGGTGACCGGGGCGGCAGTAGAAGAGCATGAATCCGCCGCCGCCTGCGCCGACGACCTTGCCGCCGATGGCCCCTTCCCTGATCGCTTCCGCGTAGGCCTCGTCGATCGTTGGCGTCGTGATTCGCGGGGACATGCGCTTCTTGTATTCCCATGCCGTGCCCATCAGCTCGCCGAACTCGCTCAGCCTTCCGCGCAGGAGCGCCTCCTTCATCGAGGTCGCTAGCTCCTTCTGCATCCGCAGGCCCACGAGAGCGCCCTTCTCGGAGGCCTCGTAGCGCTTGGTCTGGTCGTCGATGATGTGATCGCCGGCGCGGGTGGCGCCGGTGAAGCACAGCAGCAGGTTGGACTCCAGCTCGTTGACGATCGTCGGCTTGATCCGCAGCGGGTTGACGATCACGCCATCGCCGCTGAACTCGATGAAGTTGAAGCCCCCGAAGGTCGCCGCGTACTGATCCTGGAGGCCGCCCCTGAGGCCGAGGTCAAGGCGCTCGACCTCCCACGCCAGGTGAGCCAATTCGTAGTCACTGAGCGTCAGCTTGTGGTAGTCCGCCAGGACGCCGATCAGGCTGACGATGAGCGCCGAGGACGCGCCGAGCCCCGATCCGGGCGGCGCTGCCGTGTGGAGGAACAAGTCGATTCCGCGTGGCTCCTCCAGCTGCGCGACCCTGCGGATCGCGGCCGTAACCAACCCCAGCTTGCCGTCGTGGGCGATCCGTTCCTCGGTGCCGTACTCGAGGGCCGTGCCCAGATCGAGCGACTCGACCCGGATCCGCCCGTCGGTCCGGGGCTGCAGGGTCGCGTGCGCGTAGCGGTTGATCGTCGCGCTAAGCACGAGCCCGCCCTCCCGCTCGGGAAACGGCGCGACGTCGGTCCCGCCTCCGGCGAAGCTAACCCGCAGCGGCGCCTTGGCGCGGAAAAGCGGCTCGACCGAGGGTGAGCGCTGCGCCCGGGCGCGAGTGAGGCTTGAGGAGGATGTTGAGGTCATCCGACCGGGCGCCATCGTATCGGCCGGGCTACCCGGGATCATGTGTGCGCGGTGGATGAGTTCATTGGCTGAAGGGCGAGTTCCGTCGGAGCCACTCAGCCAGTAATGGATTGATGTTCCGCGATCGACCGTGCGGCCAACAGATAAAGGGCCTTCCGCTCAGTCGCCTCGGCCGCTTCACCGTTCGCGTAGCGCTCCATGCGGCAAAGATTTAGTCGATGACGCTACATGCCGGTAGTTCCGCACTGAACAGATCTCCGTTTGAGCCGTTCGACACCTCTCGGCCCTCGGCAGCACGCACCTCCTCGCCCGAGCCATCCGGGGCCGCCCATGCGCTGGTGCCCGACCGGGGTTAGCATCTATCGCGCGTGCGCAGCCGCTTCAGCGTCACCCCGACCCAGTTCCGCCGCGCGGCCTACGTCGCGCTGGGCGCGCTCACCCTGATCGTCCTCACCGGCGCCGCTGTCCGGTTGACCGACTCAGGCCTTGGCTGCTCCAACTGGCCGAAGTGCGGCGGGAACCGCGTGCTGCCGCCGCTGTCGACGCACGCGCTGATCGAGTTCGGCAACCGTGCGGTCTCCGGCGTCGTGGGGGTGATCACCGTCGTTGTGTTCGTACTTGCCTACTTCCGCCGTCCGTTTCGCCGCGACCTGCTGTGGCTCGCTGCCATCCTGCCGCTCGGCGTCGTGGCGCAGGCCGTGCTTGGCGGGATAACGGTCGAGCAGCACCTCGCACCGGGGTTCGTAATGGCCCACTTCGGGCTTTCGATGATCATCCTGATTGGGGCCGTCGCGCTCGCCTGGCGAGCCAGTCATGAGCCGGGCGACCGCCGGCGCTATGAGGACCGGGTCGGGGTGTGGTCGGTCCGGCTACTACTTCCGCTCGGCGCGCTCACGATCTTCGCCGGCACCGCCGCGACCGCCGCCGGGCCGCACTCCGGCGGGTTC
The DNA here is from genome assembly GCA_963826395.1 of uncultured Solirubrobacterales bacterium. Lineage (GTDB taxonomy): Bacteria > Actinomycetota > Thermoleophilia > Solirubrobacterales > Solirubrobacteraceae > Palsa-465. The sequence goes on from CAWGWP010000006.1 coordinate 210,183, forward strand.
ACCGGCCAGAAGGTCCATCGGCTGACCTTTAAGGGGGCCGACACACTGACTTGGGTCGTTCACCAGCACGCAACGATCGCGGCGCTGTTTGGTGTCGCGGTGGTCGGCGTCTGGTTGCTCCACCGCCGGCGTGCGACCGACCGCACGCTCGAGCCGCTGATGGTGCTGGGCGTCCTGTTGGCGGCGCAAGGGCTCGTCGGCAGCGTCCAGTACGAGCTTCATCTGCCCTCGGACATGGTCTGGGTGCACGTGAGCCTTGCGACGGCCACCTGGCTGGCGTTGTTGTGGTCGGTTGCGGTGGCTGGGCGGCTGGCGCCGCGGACGAGCGCAGTTCACGAAAGCGAGTCTCGTTCCGAGCTTTCGGACGTTCGAGAGCTCGAGGCCATCGCGCGCTCACGCTAGGCGCGTGCGCTGGAACGGATCCCTCCGCCGGATGCGTGCGTGGCTGAGGCCGCGGCAGCGCTTTCGTGACCCAGTCGCTGCGAAGAACGACGCCCAGTTGCGCTGGTGGCTCGATGAGTGGGAGCCGGTCTTGAAGGCCGGGGGACTGAATCCCCGTGACGCGCTTACGTTTCTCGACGACAATGAGCCGGCCCCGACGTACCTGGAGCGTCGTTGGCAGCTCGCCCGCTCCCAGGTGAGGCGCGTTCTGGTTGAGGCCGCGATCACTGAACAGGAGTATTTCGCGGGTAAGGTCGTAGTCGAGGTCGGGCCTGGTCCGCTCGGCTTCCCCGACGCGTGCCCTGCTCGGGTGAGCATCGGTGTCGACCCACTCGCGCAGCGCTACGCCGAAAGCGGCCTCCTCCTCGATGACTCTCCAGCGATTTACCTGACAGCGGGCGCCGAAAGCATCCCGCTGCTGAGCGCGAGCGCGGACGTGGTATTGGCGCGGGACACGCTCGACTACGTCGAGGATCCCCAACAGGCCGTGCGAGAGTTCCGGAGGATCCTACGCCCGGGCGGACGGCTGATCCTGCTGTTTGATGTCGACCACGCCCCCAACGTGAGTCAGCCGAACACCTTCACTGTCGAGCTTGTGAGATCCTGGCTCGACGGGCTGGATATCAGCCGCGAGCACGCGTGGGCTGAGCCGTTCGGGCGCGACGGCCACCGCGTTGTCCTCGTTGCAGATCTATCGCCGGCGCTACGATCGTCCTGCAAATGAGCGCGAGCAGAGAAGCAGCATCCGCCCCGCCCAGGATCGCACGAAAGGGGGACCCTTCGCTCAGCATCCTGGTCGTCGACGACGAGTCCGATCTGCGCGAGATGCTGACGCGTTCATTCTCGCGTGAGGGCCACAGGGTCCTGGCGGTGCCAGACGGGCGCTCCGCGATCGATCGCGCCAGCAGCGAGCACGTCGACATCGTGCTGCTGGACGTGGCGCTCGGGCCCGGGCCTGACGGATACGAGGTCTGCCGCACGCTCCGCGCACGCCGCAACGTCGTCCCGATCATCATGCTGACCGCGCTTGACTCCGAGGCCGACGCGGTCCTGGGACTCGAGGCGGGCGCGGACGACTACGTCACCAAGCCGTTCGGGCTCGCCGAGCTCCGCAGCCGGATCCGCGCGGTGCTACGGCGCGCCGGGACCCGCGCGATGGGCGACGAGGTCGTGATCGTCGGACCGATCGCGCTCGACCGCGCCCAGCGCGAGGTCAAGATGGATGGGGAACCCGTCCGTCTGACCTTCTCCGAGTTCGAACTGCTCGACGCGCTAATGACCGATCCCGGTCGACTGCTGAACCGCCAGGAGCTGCTGCGCGCGATCTGGGGCGACAGTGCCTACAGGGACCCGCGGGCGATCGACGTGCACATCCGCCACCTGCGGGAGAAGCTCGAGCCCGAGCCGGACAAGCCGCGCTACATCCTGACCGTGCGCGGCGCCGGGTACCGCCTGCGAGGACCGTAGCGGTGCTGGCGCGACCGCGGCTTGGCGCCCTCGGTCTGCGCGGACGGATCGTCGGCGCGGTGCTCGTGACCGCCGTGGCGGCGCTCGTTGTCGCGGCGGCGGTATTGCTCGGCCCACTCGAGTCCTCGCTTCGAAGCGCGGAGCTCCAGACACTCAAACGGGAGGTCACGACCGGTCCTGGTGGGGCAACGGCGGTCTTCCGGACGGCCGAGCCCGGCTTGGCGATCAACTCCAGCACCCCTTCGACACAGGTCGGCGGCCAGCAGAAGGATGTCCATCTCACGACTGCGCAGCTCGCCGAGGCTCGACTGTTCAGCTACGAGCGTGCGCTTGGGGCACACATCGGTGCTTCCGAGGTGGCCCTGCTCGGCTACGCCGAGCCCTCTGGACGGCATGCGAAGACGGTCGCCGTTTGGCCGGATGAAGACCTCGCCCGGGTCGACCCGCTCGACGACGCCACCAAGGCCTTCCGGTTACATGTCGCGAACTACACGACGGGTTCGATCAACGGCGTCCAGTACTCGCGCGCCGCGATCCCGTTCACCACTCCGGCGGTGAGGCTCAGGGACGGCACCCCGCTTCCTTCCCTGCGCTGGGTGCTCCTCGTGCGAAAGCCGCTCGACGAGGTCAGCGCCGCTGTCTCGGCGGTCCGCACCGCGTTCTTCGTCGCGGCGCTGGTCGCGCTCGCGCTCACGCTGCTGCTTGGGATCCCGCTCTCGGCGCGGATCGTGCGGCGCCTGCGGCGCCTGCGCCAGGCCGCGCTCCAGCTCGCCGAAGGCGGCCCGAGCGTCGCCGTGCCGGTCGACCGCGCGCGCGACGAGGTCGGGGACCTGGCCCGGACGTTCGCGCTGATGCAGCTCCGCCTCCACCAGCAGGAGGAGGCGCGCCGGGCATTCGTCGCGACCGCCTCGCACGAGCTCCGGACCCCCCTGGCGACGCTCGACGGGATCCTCGAGCTGATCGACGAGGACTTCCAGAGCGGGGCTCCGGATCTCGACGATGCCCAGTCGCTGGTGGCGAGGGCGCGCGCCCAGTCGAAGCGACTCGGTCGCCTTGCCGCCGACCTGCTCGATCTCAGCCGGATCGACGCGCAGGTGGAGCTGCGCTCGGAGCCGGTGGAGCTCGCCGAGATCAGCCGCGCGGTGCTGGCCGAGTTCGAGCTGGGGACCTCCGACCGCGGGATCGAAACGGTGCTCGATGATCGAGCGGGGTCGGTGTGGGCGCTGGGGGATCCCGGCAGCGTCGCCAGGATCGTGCGGATCCTGCTGGACAACGCTGTCCGGATCAGCCCCCCGGGGACCGAGATCACCGTCGAGCTGCGCAACGGGTCGCGGGCCTCGCTGAGCGTCCGCGATCAAGGCCCCGGAGTCGCCGAGGATGAGCGGGAGCTGATCTTCGAGCGCTTCAAGCGCGGGCGTGGGACGGCCGCCGGCGGGGGCTTCGGGCTGGGGCTCGCGATCGGCCGTGAGCTTGCGGAACGGATGGGGGGCGAGCTCGTGCTGGAGGACCCCGACGCGCCGGGCGCGACGTTCACGCTGAGGTTGCCGGTCGCGCACGCGCCCGACGAAGAGCCGATCCCCGTCGGCTAGCGCCTCGGCGGCCGACCGGGCTCACCTGGCAGGATCAAGAGCGATGGATCAACGCCTGATGAAAGCGATGCTCGACGTCGACGAGCACCACTGGTGGTATCGGGGGCGCCGGTTGATCGTCCGTACCGAGCTCGAGCGCCTCGCGATTCCCGCGGGTGCGCGCGTGCTCGACGCGGGCTGCGGCTCGGGCCGAATGCTCGAGGAGCTCGTCGACTACGGAAGCGTCTCGGGGATCGAGCTCGACCCGGACGCGGCCGCGTTCGCCGCCGCCCGTGGGCGGGGCGAGGTCGAGGTGGGTCGCCTCGAGGAGCTGCCGTGGGGCCCTGGGACCTTTGACCTCATCACCTGCCTCGACGTGATCGAGCACACCCCCGACGACCGCCTCACGCTCGCGGAGGTGCGGCGCGTCGCCAAGCCCGGCGGGTGGCTGCTCGTCACGGTCCCCGCGTATCAGGCGCTCTGGTCGCTCCATGACGCTGCCAATCACCACTACCGCAGGTACTCGCGCCGGACGCTCCGCCTGGCGGCGCTCGAAGCCGGCTGGCGCGTGCGCCGGATCACCTCGTTCAACAGCTTGCTGCTGCCGCCGGCGGCGGTGATCCGGCTCGCACAGCGGGGGAGGCGACCCGACGACGGCTATACGCCTGAGCTGAAGCTCGGCCCCAGCTGGCTCAACGACCTCTTGGAGCGGCCGCTGCGCGCTGAGGCCAGGTGGCTGGAGCGGGGCGGGACGCTCCCGGCCGGACTCTCGCTGATGGCGCTGCTCGAGAATCCGGGGCCGGGGGGCTGACGCTGGCGCTCGCGGCGATCATCGGCATCTCGAACAGCCTCGGCTACCTGCTGCCGGCGATCATCGGGCTCGAGTCGATGGGCGTCCCTTCGCCGGGTGAGACCGCGCTGGTGGCGGCGGCCGTGCTCGCCAGCCAGGGCAAGCTCCAGATCTGGCTGGTGATCGTGATCGGCGTGGCCTCGGCGATCATGGGGGACAACATCGGCTATCTGCTCGGTCGCCACTTCGGGCGCGAGATCTTCGTCGCCCGGGGCCCGCTGAGGAAGCACCGCGAGCAGGCCATCATCGCGGGCGAGCGGTTCTTCGATCGCCACGGGCCAAAGGCAGTGTTCTTCGCTCGCTGGATCGCACTCGTGCGGTTCGCGGCAGCGTGGCTCGCCGGGATCAACCGGATGCACTGGAGCGAGTTCTTCTTCTGGAACGCCCTCGGCGGCCTCACCTGGGGGGTCACCTACGGGCTGGTCGGCTACTACGGGGGAAAGGCGGCCGCAAACGTGCTGGCCCAGGCGGGAATCGGCGGAGCAGTTTTGCTTGTGCTACTGGTCGCGTGGTTCCTGGTCCGCGTCCGGGTGCGCGAACGGCGCCGGCTGAAGCGGTGGTCGCGCGAGAGCCCGGAGGCGGGTGGCCAAACGCCTAACGGCGCCCAATCACCCGCCGCCGACCCGGCCGCTCACGAAGAGGCCGGGTCCAGCTGAAGCGCGCCGGAGTTGATGCAGTAGCGCTGTCCGGTGGGCGCCGGGCCGTCCTCGAACACGTGGCCAAGGTGCCCGCCGCAGCCGCGGCAGAGGACCTCGGTACGGATCATCCCGAGACTCCGGTCAGTGCGTAGCTCGACGTTTTGGGCGACCGCCGGCTCGTAGAAGCTCGGCCAGCCGGTGCCCGAGTCGAACTTCGTCTCGGAGTTGAAGAGCTCGGCGCCGCAGCCGGCGCAGAGGTACGTCCCGTCTTCCTTGGCGTGCACGTACTCGCCGGTAAAGGGGCGCTCGGTCGCGTGTCGGCGGAGGATCTCGTACTGCTCGGGCGTCAGTCGCTCGCGCCACTGCTCATCGCTGAGCTGGACGTCGCGCGGCTCGTCTGTGTGTGGTTCGGTTGTCATATATCCAAGGTAGCGCCCGCCGTGTTTGGGGTACGGTGGAGCCGTGGATTTCGGCGTCGCGATCTTCCCAACCGAGGCGGTCCAGGAGCCGGCCGAGCTCGCGCGGATGGCCGAGGAGCGCGGCTTCGAGTCGCTCTTCTTCCCTGAGCACACCCACATTCCCGCGAGCCGCGAGTCGCCGTGGCCGGGCGGGGACGAGCTCCCGCCCGAATACAGCCGCACGTACGACCCATTCGTCGCGCTGACCAGCGCCGCGACCGTGACCGGGCGGATCCGGATCGGGACGGGGATCTGCCTCGTTATCCAGCGCGACCCGATCATCACCGCCAAGGAGACCGCCTCGGTGGACCGGCTGTCGGGCGGCCGCTTCCTGTTCGGGGTCGGCGCCGGCTGGAACAAGGAGGAGATGCGCGATCACGGCACCGACCCGGCGCGGCGGTTCGGGATCATGCGTGAGCGGGTCGAGGCGATCAAGGCGATCTGGACGCAGGACGAGGCGAGCTACGCGGGCCGGTACGTCAATTTCGAGCGGATCTGGTCCTGGCCGAAACCCGTGCAGCAGCCCCATCCACCGGTGCTCGTGGGCGGCGACGGGCCACGGGTGATCGACCGGGTGATCGCGTTCGGCGACGAGTGGATGCCCAACCGAGTCAAGGACGAGGAGCTCGCCGCGAGGATCGACGAGCTCCAGCGCCGGGCGTCCGCGGCCGGGCGCTCGCCGATCCCGGTGACGGTCGTCGGGATGATGCGCGACCCCGCCCGGATCGAGCACCTGGAGCGCGCCGGGGTCACGCGGTCGGTCTTCTGGCTGCCGGCGGGCGGGCCGGACGAGGTGGAGGCCGCGTTCGAGCAGTACGTGGCCGCGGTCGGGGAGTACGAGACCGCCGGGGCCTGAACCGATCGGGGCGGCCAGGGTCGCAATTCGGACGTCGCAATTCGGACCAATCGCGCGCCGGTCGCTTGACTTTTGCTCGTCGGTGGCGTTTCTTGTCCGCCGCTGGGGAGCCAGTTTGCTCGGTGCCGCCCGTTCGGGCGCAGAGTTCTGGGCACGGATGCTCTGACTGACCCAAAAGGGAGCGAACACGATGTTGTCAGGGAAGAAGACGACCGCGCTCGGCGCGGTTCTGTTTGGGCTGCTGGCGGTTCCGGCCGCCGCAGCGGCGGACACGCTGTACGTGAGTCACACCGCGACCGCGAACAGCAGCGACAGGAGCTGCTCGACGGCGGCGTTCTCGACGGTGCAGGGCGCGGTTGACGCCGCCAGCCGGGGCGATCACGTGTATCTCTGCGGCACCGCGCCGTACCTCGAGAGCGTGGTGGTCCAGGACAAGCAGATCGACCTGAGCGGTGATCCCGGAGCAACGATCAAGGCGCCGGCCGATGCCGCGGTGCCGGGAACCTATTTCTCCTCGCAGGGGCTGCAGACCCCGAACTCGGTGCTGACGATCATCGGTGACGCCAAGGTGCGTGTCGAAGGACTGACGATTGAAGGACCGTTCCTGAACGCTGGCTGCGGCGGCGATGACTTCGGAGTGCTCGCGATCGGCGGCGCTGAGGCTCAGCTAAAGGACGACAGCGTCTTGAACATCGAGGCGGCAGATCAGGCAGGCCTGGGCGGCTGCCAGTACGGGGTTGGCATTCAGATCGGGCGCGAGTACTGGCCCAACACGAGCGGCGCGAACAATGGCTTCGACGTCAAGGACTTCGTCGGCGAGGCCCAGATCCAGGACACGACGGTCAGCGGATACCAGAAGAACGGCATCACCGTCGACGGGTCGGGCAGCGACGCCCAGATCCACGGGAGCACTGTCGACGGCGGTGGCCAAAACGCGATGATCGCCCGCAACGGCATCCAGATCAGCCGCGGCGCGACCGGTGATGTGCACGACAACTCGGTCAACGACAACGAGTACACCGGCCCAGGCGGGTTCGCGTCGGCAACGGGTGTTCTCGTCTTTGGCGGCTGCGGCGATCCGCTGTCCACCAACGTCAGCGTCCACGACAACACCCTCACGAACAACGACAGCGGCGTCGTCCTGGCGAACTACACGCCGGATCCGAGCTGTGCCGCGAGCGCGGCGACGCCCACCAACAACGACGTGCACGGCAACGTGATCGTCAAGGACGACGGCGTCACGAACCACAGTCCGTTCACCGACGAAAACGGCAACGCCTACACCGGATATCAGGTCGGCGTCGCCGACACCGGCAACCACGACCGGATCAACGACAACAAGATCAGCTCGACCGACGGCGCATTCGGGCCCTCGGTCACGCCCGGTGGAGAGTTCCTGGCTCCGATCGACATCCAGACGTACCCGCCGATCGACAGCCACGTTCACAACAACACGTACAACGGCGCACCTACGAATCCGCCGTACTAAGGCCGATCCGAGCCGAGGGTCCGCCGCCCGGCGGGCCCTCGCTCAGGCCTCCAGGTAGCTCCGCGCCGCGCGCTCGTCCGGCTCGACCAACTCCATCACGAGCGTCGACCAGGCGAAGCTCGTGGCGCCCATGCCCGCCCCGGTGAACGGGTTGTAGTACTCGCGCAGGCCGTTGGTCTCGACCGTTTTGGCGAGCCTCCGCGCCAGCTCCTCGGCCTGCTCGCGGTAGCCCAGGCGGACGAGGCCGAGCCACACGAGCCAGGCGGAGTTGATCCACGTCGGACCGCGCCAGTAGCGGCGGACGGCGAGGTACACGCGGTCCTTGACCGAGAACGCCGGATCCTCGGCCGACACCGACGGAGGCGGTACCGCGAGCCAAAACCGCTTCGGGTCAAGGAGGTGCTCCTCGACCAGGCGCCGTCCGATCTCCTCCGGTAGGTCGGGGAGCGCCAGCGGCGCGAGCGCCGTCCAGGTGAGCGCCGGTCGGCTCCGCGCCGCCGGCCGCGCGAGCGGCCAGAACAGCCCGCTCGACTCGTCGTACATCCGCTCGACGATCACGGGCGTCAGCGACGGCTGCCCCAGCGCCATCCTCGAAAGGCTCCACAGCACGTTCGTCATCACCTCGCAGCAGACGGGGCCGCCAGCGTCCGCGACCCGTCGCAGGTCGTAGCCCAGGCGGCGGTTACGACGCACCAGCCCGAGAAAGCCGGGGCGGCTGTGGGCCCGCCAGCCCCAGATCGCGTCGAACTGGGGCGAGGCGTCGAGCCCGGACTCGTCGGGCTGCACGATCCAGATCAGGCCGTCGCCATCGAGGTCGCGGTTGGCCAGAAGCCATTCGTGGTGGCGCGCGATCCCGGGCTGCTCGGCGGGTTCTCCGACCGCGATTCGCCAGGCCCACGCCAGTAACGGCGGCTGAATGCTCGCGGTCATCCCGTCGGCGACCGAGACGATGTTGTAGGTGAACCGCCTGATGTCTCGCGGCGGCCCGGTCCAGAAGATGGTGTGGCCGATGAACCCGTCAGGCCGCTGGGCGGCCAGCAGCGACGACAGCTCGGCGCGAGAGCGGGCGGCGTCGAAGCGGCGCCAGGTGATCGCCGCAAAGCACGAGTCCCAGTACCACTGCCACGGATAGTGGCCGGGACTCGGCTGGGTATAGGCGAACCGCACCGCGTCGGTTGGGCGGACACCCTGGGCCCAGTTACCTCGGAGCGTCTGCTCGCACGCCGAACGCACCCCGCTGACCTGGTGTTGCTCCAGCACGCCCGGCACTCTGCCAGCACAGCGGGCTCAGGCGTCGGCTGGCCGCTCCCGCAGGAGCGCCGAGGCGCGCTGTCGGCTCGCGCCAGTTGCGGCAATGGCCGTTGCGGTACTACCCTGATCTCCGCAGGGCATCCGGGTCGAGGATCATGCGGTCCGGCAGGGGCAAGTGAGGAAGGACGGATTTTGGAAAAGAAGTCGGCGTCCGAGCGTGAAGCACGCCTCAAATTGCCCCCACGGCCAAGCTCGCCGGGAATCGCGAGGCGGTTTGTCGATCATTACCTGCGACGCCGCGGCCTGCCCGACGACGCGGTCGAGACGGCGCTCCTCGTCAGCAGCGAGCTCGTCACGAACGCCTATCGCCACGGCGAGGGCGCGATCGAGCTGCGCGTCCGCCTGCGAGACGATCGCGTGCGGATCGAGGTGATCGACAGGGGCCGCGGCGGAGTCCCGTCTGTGCGGGCGCAGGATGGCGATGACGGCGGGGGGTGGGGACTCCGGATCGTCGACCAGCTGGCGGTTCAGTGGGGCGTGTTCGAGGGAACCACGCACGTCTGGGCCGATCTGGCTGTGCCCTGACCGCGCGTTGGCCCGAAGCCCAGCGGGCCGCCAGGATCGTCACTGCCTGTGGAGATGGAGCGGCATCAGCGCGCGCAACGCCTCGTAGACCCGCGTCGGGACCTGGAGGTGGCCGGATGCGGCGGCGCGGAGCGCGCCCTCGAGCTCGGCGCCGAGGCCCGCTGGCGCCAGCTGGATCTCCCACTCGGCCACGTCGTTCCCGATCTCTGTCACGGCGGCCCGTGCATCGATCCGCTCGAGCAGCCTCCGCATGTTCTCGTTGTCCTCGGCGACCAGCGCCGTGAAGCGGGTGATCCCTTCCGCGCGGGCGCGATCGGCGAGGCGGCCGAGCATCAGCTTCCCGAGCCCCCGGTGCTGCCAGTGATCGGCGACGGTAATCGCGACCTCCGCCCGGGTCGGATCGGCGGGATCGCGAACGAACCGTCCGACCGCAACGCCTTCGCCGGTGCGGGGATCGATCGCGCCGAGCGCCTCGTGGTGGTGTCCGTCGACCTCGGTCAGGTACCGGAGCTCAGCTCGCGTGAGCGTCGGTTTCGGCCCGAGGAACCGAAGTCGACGCGACTCTTCGCTCAGCCTGGCAAATGCGGACGCTATGACGGGCGCGTCTGCGGGCGTGATCCGGCTGAAGACCACCTCGGCGCCGTCCCGTAGCTCGACGGTCTCGCGCCCCTGCGGGTCGGCAGCGTCGCGGCGCCTCGCGATGCGAGGCCGGCGCGGGAGGGCTCCGGTGCGCCGGGGCTGGGTGCCTGAGGGGATCCGAACCATTCTCGCTCAAGTGTGGCGGGTGGGATGCCCCGCTTGTGTGAGATTGCTCTGGGGTGGTCCGTCTGCTCTGGGGTGGTCCGTCCCGTTAGCCAAAAGTCATACGAGCTGGTATGGAGCCAACCAACAGGTCGCGACCGGTTCCGTCCATCGTCCGAGCGAACATATGTTTGCCTTGGAGCGCGCCGCGACGATCCTCCACGCCGACCTCGACTCCTTCTACGCGTCCGTCGAGCAGCGCGACGATCCGCGGCTGCGTGGACGGCCCGTGATCGTCGGTGGCGGCGTCGTGCTGGCGGCCAGCTACGAGGCCAAGGCGTTCGGCGTGCGCACCGCAATGGGCGGAGCGCAGGCGAAGCGCGTGTGCCCGGAGGCGGTCGTCGTGCCACCGCGGATGTCGGCTTACGTCGAGGCGAGCAAGGCGGTGTTCCGCCTGTTCGAGGAGACGGCGCCGGTCGTGGAGGGGCTCTCGATCGACGAGGCCTTCCTCGACGTTCGCGGGCTCGAGCGGATCTCCGGCACCCCGGTGCAGATCGCCGCCCGGCTCCGACGTGAGGTGCGCGAGCAGGTCGGCCTCCCGATCACCGTTGGAATCGCCTGCACCAAGTTCCTGGCCAAGGTCGCGAGCGCGGTCGCCAAGCCCGACGGGTTGCTGCTGGTCGCACCTGGGGGCGAGCTGGCCTTCCTGCACCCGTTGCCGGTGGAGCGCCTGTGGGGCGTCGGCCGGGTCACGGCGGACAAGCTCCGCGCCCGCGGCATCAAGACCGTCGCTGAGGTCGCGCAGATCCCGGAGGACGCGCTCGTGGCGATGCTGGGGCGAGCCTCGGGCCGCCACCTCCATGCGCTCGCCAACAACCATGACCCCCGTCCGGTTCATGTGCGCCGACGCCAGCGTTCGATCGGCGCCCAGCACGCGCTTGGCCGTGGGCGCAGGCGACCGGCCGAGCTGCTCGCGACGCTCGCCGGGCTGGTCGATCGGGTCGCACGCCGGTTGCGCAAGGGCGAGCGGCTGTGCCGGACCGTCGTCCTCCGGATGCGCTTTGACGACTTCACGCGCGCCACCCGCTCGCACACGATGCTCGAGGCGACGTGTCAGACGCAGGTGATCCTGATGACCGCACGGGACCTGCTCGCGGCCTCGACGCCGATGATCGAGCGGCGGGGGCTCACGCTGATCGGGATCAGCCTCACGAACCTGACGCCAGGTGCCTGGGTCCAGCTGGCGCTGCCGTTTGCCGAGAGCGGCGACCTCGATGCCGCGCTCGACGCGGTCAGGGAGCGCTACGGCTCGGCCGCGATCACGCGGGCCGCGCTGCTCGGGCGCGATCTTGGGATTAGTGTGCCGCTGCTTCCGGATTAGGTGGAGGCCTGTGGCGCATCCAGGGCCTGCTCCGGGTGCACCGGGCCTAGAGTCTCCGCCCGTGGCCCGACCGGCAAGCACCGGAGATGCAGCGTCTGAGGTGCTGAGCCTCCGCGCCCTGAACCGTGCACTACTCGCTCGCCAGATGCTGCTCGAGCGGCGCGAGCTGGCCGTCGCCGACGCGATCGAGCGCTTGGTCGGGATGCAGGCCCAAGAGCCGCAGGCGCCCTACATCGGTCTGTGGACGCGGCTGGCGGACTTCGCACCGCACGAGCTTTCCGAACTGATCGCCACGCGGGGGGCGGTGCGCGGCGGGCTGATGCGCGCGACGATCCATCTCGTGACGGCCCGCGACTGGGCCGGGCTTCGGCCCTTGAGCAGCCCGGTCCTGGCCCGCAACTTCGCCGGGAGCCAGTTCAGTAAGGCGATCGCGGAGGTCGACCTGGAGCAGCTGCTGAAGCGCGGGCGGGCGCTACTTGCGGACAAGCCCCACAGTCGCGCGGAACTAGCCCCGCTGCTCGCGGCGGACTGGCCCGGGGTGGACGCGACATCGCTCGCCTACGCCGTCACTTACCTGGAGCCGATCGTCCAGGTCCCGCCGCGGGGGCTGTGGCGCCAGAGCGGCCAGGCGCGCTGGACCACCGCGGCGGCGTGGCTCGGTGATGGCCTCGACGGAGAGCCGGCCGCAGAAGACCTCGTACTCCGCTACCTCGCCGCGTTCGGTCCCGCCACCGTCAAGGACATGCAGGCGTGGTCGGGACTGACCAAGCTGAGCCAAGTCACCGATCGCATGCGCGACCGGCTGCGGGTCTTCCGCGATGAGCGGGGCCGCGAGCTTTTGGACGTCCCCGAAGGTCTGCTCCCGGACCCGTACGGGCCAGCACCGCCACGGTTCCTGGCACCGTTCGACAACGCGATCCTCTCGCACCAGGACCGGGGCAGGATCATCGCCCCCGAGCACCGAGCCGCGATTTCGGGCGATCGGCTCCTGCGGACGTTTCTCGTCGACGGGTTCGTCGCCGGCACGTGGCGGTTCGACGGCGCCGCCCTCCACGTCCAACCGATCGGGGATCTGTCGGCGAGCGATCGTGACGCGGTCGTCGAGGAGGGGGAGCGCCTCATCGCGTTCATGGGGCCCCGCCGCGCCGCGCCCGAAGTACGCGTCCACCCGCCGGCCTGAAGCCGTCGTCGCTTCGCTACCGGGCCAGCTTTTCCGCCAGCAGCACGAGGCCGAGAACCGTCAGCGCCACACCGGCGAGACGCTCGGCCCCCTCGCGGAGGCGCTCGCTCAGTCGTGCGCCGAGCCGGAGTCCCAGCTGGGTCACCGCGAACGTCTGAGCGGCGATTAGCGCGATCACGAGGGTGGCCGGCAGCCGCATAAGGCCGAGTGTGAACCCGATCGCGAGCTCGTCGAGACTGATGCTCACGCCGAGGAGCAGTGCGCCCGGCCGCGTAGGTTCGCGAGCTGGGTCAGTCGTTCCTGTTCGCCGCGGCCGGATTCGGTGAGCGTGTAGAGGCCGGCTTCGCGGTCACCGCAAGAGACTACGGGTGCGTGTCCTTTCTGTTCCGCACCCACCCAAACCCGGCGCTAAGAACCCGAGCCCACCGCAAAGTCGGCGTTCTGCACCAGCATCAGCGCATAGGCGGGCCAGAACGCCCCCATCGGCGGCGCGCCGGGCACGCATGCCCCGCCCGACTCCCCGGGGTTGCTGGTCCAGGCGAATGCGTCGACGTTGGGATAGCCGGTGTTCGTGGTCGGCCGTGGGCCAAGTCCCCGGCCGGGGGGATTGCACAGCACCTCGTTGCCCTGATGCGCTCGATCCGGGGGAATTAGCGGGCCGCGACCGTTTTCACCGGTATTGACCACGAAGTGCTTGCCGCCCGTGAGGCGTGAGACCCTCTCTCCGTAGCGGATCTCCTTGGAGGTCCAGTCGAAGTGCGTCGAGTTCAGGAAGAAGCCCTGGATGTGGGAGACGCCAGCCGAGCGCAGGAGCCTGGCGGTCCGCGCCGGCGGCACCGCATCGGCAGCGCCCGCGTCGAGGTAGATGACGAGGTGGGGGCACGTCGCGGTGAGGACGTCGATCGCGTGGCGCAGCTCGGTCATCCGGATCCGGAGACCTTCCGGGCTTAGGCACGGCGACGTGATCAGCGCGTCCATCTCGAGGAACAGCACCGCTCGATGCCTCCCGATCCCGTGCGCGAAGCTGTCGATGAACGCGGCGTAGCTGTCCACGTCGCCCGGCGTCGGGGTCCAGTCGCCGCAGTGCCCGTCAACGAGGCGGTAGGTGGCGAGCAGCGGCACCGTGCCGGGTTCTTCCCGCGACGCGCGGGCGAGATAGTCGTGGACCACGCCTCCTACGTCCGGGCCGCTGAAGGCCCCGAAGCGGGCTGTGCCTGGCTGATCGGCGATCATCCGCAGCTGCGGATAGACGACCGCCGCCTCGGATACGGCGTTCTCGTGGTCGACGAAGAAACTCGCGCCGCTCAACGGATCCCCATTGGTCGGTGCGACCCGCAGGCCGAGCGGGTTATAGACCGCGGCCACGCTACGGGACGTGGCCCGTCGTTTGCCGTGTGCGAGCGCGCTGCTCGGGTCGCCCGCTGCAAATGCAACGCCGACGCCGAGCCCCATCGCAGCTACGCAAATCGCCGCCCTCAGAGCGCGGCCGGCCACCCGGCCGAGGTGTCGTTTGGGAACGACCAACCAGGCCCTCACGGGAGAACCTCCTCGGTATTACCTTTTCAGCTGGCGCCTACGGGGTTAGCTGTCGGGCTCGCGACGATCGACCCAAGTCGGTTGTCGCTACGGTCGCGGCCGGTGTGTTCCGGGCGTCCGATTCGCCCCGGCAGGTGGACCAGAGTCCTCCTGCAGTGGGTTCCCCGCCCGCCCCCGCACTGGACGAGGGCGGTTCGGCTGATCTGTTACGGCGGAGAGGTTGCCATAACGCCCGGCGGAATGCGTCGGCACCGAAGCGCGGCGACCAGGTCCCTTGTGCGGTGGGCGCCCGCCGGGTGCGTCAGCTCGAAGAGAAGCGCGCGAATGTTGTCGACCCGACGTTCTCGCCGGGGTGCTCCTCCGCCTCGCGCCACATGGCCTCTCCGGGCGGCATGTCGACGTCCTGGCTCTCGCCGGTCGCCGAACCGAATCTAATCCGGCCATCGTCGAGGTTCAGACGAGGTGGTCGGGGTGCGAGCCCAGAGCCGAGCTATCGCTGGGGGAAATCCGCGCCTGGGGCAGCCGCACGTGGTCGTTTTCGAACAGCGCTCAGTGCTCGTGAGCCATCTCGAGGATCTCCTCGCGGCTCATCTTCCCGACCAGCTCAGGATGGCGGTCCTGTATGTGCTTCTCGACATTCGAGACGAGCTCGTCCTCGGATTCGCCCTGGACGTCCGTGCTCGGCGGGGCCGTTGCGCACACACGCGGGCATTCTTCTCACCGCGCGCGGCGGAAGGTTCGTTCTCCTCGGCTTTGATCCACCGATGGAAGTCACGTCGGTGGTGGCGGTATTTGCGGGCTGCGTGTCCCACTTGGGTCTTGCCAGAGCGGTAGTCAGGGCGTAGGTTTTGCTGCGGGCGCGAGCTGATGACGTAGCGAAGCGCAGACGTCAGGAGCTTGTGGTCTGCCGCGCGGCTTTGTCCTCTCTGAGTGACTTCAACTATGCGCGCTCCAGTGTCACGCTCGCGCCCGCTCTTATCGCGGGCGCTCTGACCTGTAGGTTCTTGGAACGTTCCCGCGCCGCAATAGACACGGCTCGTCGAGGTTGCCGCTCTCGGCGCTTCATGCTCGGTCGAGTCGGTTCCTCGCTGGAGCCAGGAGGAGAAGCCCGCTAGACCTCTGACAGGGCTCCTGGACATTCCGATGACGCACGCCCGACTCCCGTGACGCATCGCGGGAAGTCTTGGTGCGGCTCTACAGGGACTAGCTGGAGAACGTCTCGGATTGTCATTCGTGCGTCAGCCGATTGTCCGGAGCTGGAGATCGCAGGAGCAATCGCGTCAACGTCGCCGAGGCTGATCGTTTCCGAATGACGCGCATCGCTGGGGACCCCTGGTCGGTTGCGCGCTCGTTCACGCCACGTTGCTCGCAATCCTTGCTGTAAGGATTCGATGGTAGGCTCCGCGGCGCGGCCGGCAGGCAGCCTATGGAGGAGGATCTGTTGTGCGAAAGTTTGCCGGCGGCTTCGTAGCAGCCGTCGTCGTTGCGCTGCTGTTCGTTGCGCCGGCTGCGGCCCAGGTTGACTTCTCGGGGCCGGCGTTCAACATCCTGGCTCCCGGCCAGTTCGGTGGGGTCCCTGCCAATCAGTACTCGACTGATCAGGGTCAGCTCTACGATGCGCTGACGCCGCTACAGGGCCAGGTCACGGCGGCCGATCTGAGCCGTTTCTACTTGTCGGAGAAGTTCGGCGTGACTGGCCCCGTCGTTCGTAGCGAGCAGACCGGGCGGCCGGGGCTGCAGATCCTTCGCGATAGCCATGATGTTCCGCACATCTATGGCCGCACGCGCGACGACGTGATGTTCGGCTCGGGGTGGGTGGCGGCGGAGGATCGCGGCCTTCTCCTCCTCGAAGGTCTCGGCCCTGCCTACCTG
Source organism: uncultured Solirubrobacterales bacterium (assembly GCA_963826395.1). GTDB lineage: Bacteria > Actinomycetota > Thermoleophilia > Solirubrobacterales > Solirubrobacteraceae > Palsa-465. The sequence continues at coordinate 226,496 of CAWGWP010000006.1, forward strand.
GCCACGCTCGATGTCCCGGGTATCAACCCGTTCGGCCTGGTGACCTCGGCACGGTCCTTTACGCCGAGTGCGCAGACGATCCGCTTCGTCGCCGCGCAGGAGAGCGTGTTGCGGCGCGCGGGCCCGAGGGGCCGTCAGGTGTTGCGCGACCTTCAGGACTGGATCGACGGCATCAACGCCTACGAGGCGTCGCCCGAACAGGCTGGCCCAAAGCTCCCCAGGGCGAAGCTGACTGATGCGATTGCCGGCTTCGCGTTCATCGGCTCGATCTTCGGCAACGGCGGCGGCAACGAGGTCGCGAACTCCGACTTCCTGGCACGCTTGCAGCGCAGGCTAGGTGCCAGAGCGGGAACGCAGGTGTTCCGCGATCTGCGCGAGGTCAACGATCCCGAGGCGCCGACCACGATCGACAAGGCGTTCCCCTACGACGGCGTGCCGAACGGGCCAACGCCGGGCGCGATGGTCATCGATCCGGGATCGGAGAGCAGCTCGGCGACAGCCGCGATAGCGGCAAGCGCCGGCTCACATCACCTCGCGTCGAATTTCATCATCGCTGGGCACGACCACTCGGCAGACGGTCACCCGCTGGCCGTTATGGGCCCTCAGCTCGGCTACTTCTATCCGGAGATCGTGATGCAGGGTGATCTCCACGGTGGAGGCATCGACGCGGAGGGAATCATCGCGCCGATCTCGCCGTACGTGTTCATCGGCCGCGGCCGAGACTTCGCGTGGAGCCTGACCAGCGCCGACTCCGAGAACGAGCAGCAGTTCCTCGAGCAGCTCTGTAACCCGTCGGGAGGTCTCGTCACCCGTTCATCCACGCACTACATATATCGGGGCCGCTGCCGGGCGATGCGGCGCTTCGACGCAGGGCGGCTTGGCGCCGGCGGCGGTCAGCCCGCCCGCGAGCTGACCTTCTACGAAACTGTCCATGGGCCCGTCAGCGGCACGGTGACCGTGCACGGCCGGCCCTACGCGATCGCGCTGGACCGCTCGACGCGCGGCGACGAGCCTTATGGCGAACTGGCGCTCAGCGACCTCGACTCCAATCGGGTGCACTCCCCGCAGCAATTCTTCCGCGCGGTCAACCAATTCGGCACCACGTTCAACTGGCCTTACATTGACAGCCGGCAGATCGCCTACTTCTCATCCGGCAGGCTGCCGATGATGGCGCCGGGCACGGACGCGAGCCTCCCGACCCTCGGCACGGGCACGTACGACTGGCGTGGCTGGCTCCCGTTGAACGCCCATCCGCACATGATCGCCCCGCGCTCCGACACGCTCACGAACTGGAACAACAAACCGGCGCCGGGGTGGGGCGCGGCCTCTGACAATTATTACTACGGCTCGGTACACCGCGTGCTGCTCTACCGCGGATTCACGACTGGGATGCACGAGAACGACGACGTCTCGATCATGAACCGAGCCGCCACCGAGGACCTTCGCACCGTCGAGGTCTGGCCGATCATCAGGCGTGTGCTCGACGGCGGTCCGGCGCCGAGCCGACTGGCCGCGGAGGCCGCGGACCTGATCGACGTCTGGCGCGCACAGGGATCAAGCCGGATCGACCTGAACCTGGACGGACGCATCGACGCCCCGGGTGCAGCGGTGATGGACACCGCCTGGAACGGGATCGCCCGGGCCGTGATGAGCCCCGTGTTGGGCCCGTTGACCGACACCCTGGCACGCATGATCACTCCCAGTGCGACGCCGTCCTTCGATCCCGGCTGGTACGGATACGTCTTTAAGGACCTTCGCACCGAGCTGGGGATGAAGGTCCGAGGACCATTCAGTCGTCGCTATTGCGGCAACGGCAATCTGAAGACCTGCCGAAAGTCGCTGTGGGCGGCGATTCAGGCTGCCGCGGTCCAGCTCTCGTCCACTGAGGGGCCGAACCCTTCGGACTGGTACTCGAGCGCCACCGCGGAGCGGATCACCTTCATCCCAGGCCTCATCCCCTTCAGCATGCGCTGGACCAACCGCTCTACCTTCCAACAGGTAATCGAGTTCACGGGACACGCCACACGCTGATCGAGTCCCGCTCAAATGGCGCGCTTCGTCGCGGCGGAGGATGACGGTCGAAAGACAGCCCGTGCTCCCATCGAGGTCTTGAGCAAGCATGTGAGCCTCGAGGAGAAGCGGTCCTGCCGACGAGGGTGTGACTCTGGGCTTCGAGCACCAGCGCCGACGCCCGCCTCGGCACCATCCTCATCGCGTCGGTACGAGCTGGCCATCTCTCGCTCGGCCCCTCCAGCTCCGACCGGGGGCGTCTCAGGCGTCGGAGCGCGACGTGGCTGAGCGGCCGCTACAACGCCGTGGTCTACGCGACCAACAGGCGGACCGGCCCGAGCGAGGCACGATCGACGTCGGCCGGGGACCACATCGGGTGTGCGTGTGGCCGCAGCGCCGACGATACTGCGTCGGGCATACCGGAATCCTGCGCCGAAGCCCGGGTAAGACTTGCAACCGCATGTGAAGACGACGCTTGGACCGGCCGCCGCGAGACGACGGCAGGTCCGTCGCAGGCGCGCCGGCGCATTCGTCGTCCTCCTCGCTCTGACGGCCGCCGCGGTCGGCGCGGGAATGGCGGTGGCGGATCGCGACGACTCGTCGGGCGCCCGGCATGCGTCAAACGCCGCTCACCGCCCGCACGGATCCGCCTCGCACGACGGGGCCCCCTCGAGCGGGAAGGTGGACATCTATTCGCACACCCTGGCGGGGATGCTCACGCCGGTCACCCGGCGAGCCCGGTACCTCGTGTACGTGCCCGACTCGCAGGGGAACGGCGTGTATGTGATCAACCCCGTCACATACCGGCAGATCGGCTACTTCCCGACCGGAGCGGTTGTCCAGCACGTTGTGCCCGCCTGGGATCTGCGCACTCTGTACGCCACCAATGACATCGGCAACAGCCTGACACCGATCAATCCCAACACCGGCCGGCGGGCGGGGCCGAACATCCCGGTAGCCGACCCGTACAACATGTACTTCACGCCCGACGGGCGCCACGCGATCGTCGTCGAGGAATCCCGTCAGACGCTCGCGTTCCGCGATCCGCACACGTTCGCGCTGCAGAAGGCGCTGAACGTTCACTGCATGGGCGTCGATCACATGGACTTCTCCGCGAACGGGTCGTTCGCGCTGGCGAGCTGCGAGTTCTCCGGCCAACTGGTGCGGGTTGACCTGCGGACGGAGACTGTCGTGGGATACGTGCACGTCGGCGGAAGCCCCCAGGACGTCAAGCTCTCCCCCGACGGGCGCACCTTCTACGTCGCCAACCGCTTCCTACCTAACCGCGGGGTCAGCGGCGTACAGCTCGTGGACGCGAGCACATTTCACCTGATCGGCTTCATCCACACTGCCCTCGACGCCCACGGGCTGTATGTCTCACGAGACACCCGAGAGCTCTACGTGACAAACCGCGCGGGCGGAGCGATCACCGTGATCGACTTTGCCACCAGACGGATCACCGCCGTGTGGAAGGTCCCCGGCACACCCGACATGGGCGGCGTCAGCCCGGACGGGAAGGTGCTGTGGGTGTCGGGCCGCTACAGCGGCGGCGTGTACGCAATCTCAACCCGCACGGGTCGGCTGATCGCACAGATCTCGGCGGGAGTGTCTCCCCATGGCCTGTGCGTCTGGCCGCAACCCGGGCGTTACTCGACCGGGCACACCGGCGTAATGCGATAGGAGTTACCGGCAGCGTGGCGATAGCTGGTCCCACCGCCGGCTAAGAATCTGAACCAGCGAAGAGAACCGTCGCGACGATCACACGCTCGACGAGGCGGACGCCGCCGTTCACCTCGCAATCCCGCTGGTTAGAGTCTTTGTGGGCGGGTTGGTCCAACCTAGCGACGCGCCATAACGAGGCGACCGCTCGTTGCGCACCCCAGCCGGGATCGGCGCGAAACGGTACAGGTGGGGGAAAGGGTTGTGTCAGTGCCACTACGGGCGCTCTCCATCCCGATGTCGTCGCGCGCCGCAGGGAAGTTCGGAATGCGACCGAGGGCGAATCGGTGCGGGCTGCGGCGGCGCTCGTCGCGTCCGGGCCGGGCGGAGGCGCCCGGCCATGCCTCCGCGCGGGAGCCGTGCGGAGGCGCCGGCCACGCCTCCGCACGGGGAGCACGGCTACTTATAGGTGCTCTTGGAGTGGATCACCAGCGTGTTGGCGGTGCTGTTTCCGCTGCCGGTGAAGGTTCCCGTCATGGTGTGGCCGCGCAGCGCTCCCACCCCGTGGGTCAGCGAGAATTTTCCGTTGCTGATCGTCTCAGCACCGTTAGGGCCGAGCGTCAGGGTCGCGGTAGCGCTGCCCAGTATCGAGCCGGTGGCGGTGTACTCGATCGCTGGCTTGACGGTCAGGTTGAGCGTCCCGGTCGTTCCCGCCGGGATCGCTTTGATCCTGTAGGTGATCGCGATCGGGCCGAACAGCTTGTCCGTCCCTTGGCCCGCCGCGAACGTGTAGCCACCAGAGGTGTGTGTGGTCGCGGCGTAGATCGTGCCGCTGTCGGCGCGACCCGCGGCAACCGCAGCCGCGCCGACGGCCAGCAGTCCAGAAACCGCGACGGAAGCCGCGACCGCCACGCCGGCCCGCGTGCGTCCTGTCATGAATGCCCCTCCTTAGTCGATGGCGCCGCCCGACGCCAGGTCGGCCTACCGTAGGGGATCATCGCCTCCAGCGTCAACAGGCTCGCGGCGCAGCCGGTAGCCCGTTGCGGCGCCGACCTCCGGCCGGCTCGACAAACCTCCACCCGCTCGCCACCTCCGCGGGCGAGTGCCACCGCCCACGAGCCCGCCAGCCAAGCAGACGCGGCGCCTCCCTCGTCGCCGAAGCAATCGCCGGGCTCGGCCCCGGCGCTGCAGCGAAAGCAGTCGTGAGCGCGCGGGTCAGGCGGGCGATTGCGTGTAGCCAGGTCCGGCTGTTCGATCTCGATCATCCCGACAGCACCTCTTGGCTCTGCGGTGAAGGCGTCGAGAGCCTGAAAGGGCGCTCTCACTGATCCGCGAGATGTGAGCGCTCAGCACTCGCGGCGCGTCGTTTTCGACGCGAGGACCGTCCACGCATACCGAATGCCGCCGCGACGAATGTGCCGCCCACCGCCAGCGAAATAAGGATTACCACGATCAACGGTGTCTTGGTGGTCGTCACGATCCAGTCCACGCTGACCTGCTGCGTATTGAGGAAGACGAACGCCACCACTAGGCCGACGATGACTGCGACTAGCAGCAGACGCACGAGCTCGGCCCGCTGGCGTCGGCGCGCGGAAGGCGCTGGACGTTGCCCCGAGTGCGGCGCGCCGGACATAGACGATTCCTAGTGTCCCACTTGAGATCCGCGTTGCGAACTGTGGGATCGGTCCGGCGTGGCGCCCACCATCCGGTCCGTGGCAGTCACTCGGCAACGCTGAAACGCAGGCGCATCGCTCGGTCCACTCTGCGCTCCCAGCAGCGGCGAACGGCTTCGTCGCCGCACCTCGCGCCGGTCACATTCGATCAACACGGCAGCCACGCCTCCGATGGCGGAGTGTCGAGGTCACGCGGTTGACCGGGGTGACCGGCATGGATAGCGTGCCCGTGAGCGAGCGAAGACAGGAGGAGTTCATGGCGGATGCTGGGCTGTTCATCGGATGGGGCGCGGCGGTGCGTGGCCGTGAGGCGAAGGGACTTGAGGTCTTCAACGAGGCGCTCGCGTACTACGGGCGCCTGCAACAGGAGGGAACGATCGAAAGCGTCGAGCCTGTGATTCTCGAACCCCATGGAGGCGAACTTCAGGGATTCATTCTCCTGCGAGGGAGCGAGGAGAAACTTGCACAATTGCGCGTCGACGACGAGTTCGTGCGTCTCTCGACCCGCGCGAGTTTGATCGTTGAGGGCGTCGGTGTGGTCGGCGCGGCCCTCGGCGACGGACTGCAAGCATCGATCGAGACCTATCAGCAAGCGATCGCGGACCTGACCTGAACCTGGCTGTCGGATTGGGCTACACGCAATCGCCCGCCCAGGCCACACGCTCACGACTGCTTTCCTAGCGCCCGACCGCTGCTCGGTGGCTTGTTCTTCGGCGACGGATCGGTGGTTGTTCAGCGGGTGGTTCCCGACGGCTGTGAGCGTCACCTGGTGGCCGATGATGTTCGCGGCCTCCGGCACCGTGACTGTCACCACCGACAGCTCAACAGCGCTGACGTTGCTGCATGCCCGTGGGGGCAGCCGCACCGTCGAGCTCGCGAGGGGCACGAGGCTGCTGCGGGGCGTGCTCGCTGCGCTGAGCGCGGCTCATAGTCGACTTCACCTGGGCCAGGTCGGCCAGCCGCGGGGCATGCTCTGGTTGGGCGTGGCTTGCAGGAATCCGGACGGCGCGCCGACCGCCACCAGGAGGTTGTTCATGGTGCGTCCGTCGATCGTCGACCAGTCGCCCGGGTCGCTACAGGGACACTGGTGGGCGTCCGTCATCCCGAGCGCCTCCGGGCCGGCCCCTGCCGCCCAGCCGAATTCCGACCACGGGTATCCCGCGTAGAGCGTCGCGATCTGCTGGCCGGCTCTGATTCTCTGCCCGGCCCTGACGGTGACCGTGATGTGTTCTGCCACATAGGTGTACTTGCCGGCGAACGGACCATCCAGCAGCCGGTAGACGACGATCCCGCCTCCGGGCCAGCAGCTGATCGCCCAGCAGCTCGACGGGCCGGAGTCGGTATCAGTGGCCATCGTCACGACGCCGTCGCCGATCGCCAGGATCGGGCCCGAGCCGGCGTAGTCCACGCCCAGGTCGATGCGCCGCGGCGTCAGGCCGCTCACCTCGCGGACGGGGTTGACGTACTCGAACACGATGTAGCGGACGTTTTTTCTGGTCCGGCTGCCGCTCTTGTCGACGGCGGTCACCACGAACCGGTCGGTGCCCTCGCTCGCGGTCGTGATGGCATGTCCGGGCCGAGCGGTCGCCTTGCACGTCGCAATCGCGCTCGCGATGCCTCCCTCATCACAGCGAAAGCGCGCGAGGATCCGCGAGCCCTTCAGATACAGACCGCGGGGGGCGGGCGAGGCGATCGTGATAGTGGGGACCGCGAACTCGTAGGCGCCGACGTCGCACGCCCGGCCCTCGGGTCTCCGGACGCCCCGCTGATCGGTCGGCGGACACCCGGCACCGCGACTCGGGACCCGGTCGATCGCGGCGCTGCCCGCTCCGAGCGCGAGCGTGCTCGTCGGGCCACCGTTGTCCCGTAGCGGGCCGAGTCGCGGATTGCCGACGCGACCGGGACACGTCCTGTCGCCGTAGCTCAAGTCATGGGCGCCGTTGGTGGTCGCGCTCCGCGTCGCGGCGGCGCAGTTTGCGCCGAGGTTCGAGGCGACGACCGTGTTCTCCAGGCTCATGCCCGACTGCGCGAACACACCGCCGCCCGCGCCCACCGTGCCCGCGGCTCGGCCTCCAGTGCCGCCACCGCCGACCGCGTTCTCGGCGACCGTTGCGTTGCGCACCACGCTCAGTCCTCCGATGACGGCGATTGCGCCGCCGCTCCCGCCGCTGCCGCTCGGTTCCGTCGGTCCAGCGGCGGCGCCACCCGCCCCGGCAACGTTGCCGGCCAAGGTGCTGTTGGTGACCGTCAGGCGGCCAGAAGCGCTGAACACGCCAGCGCCCGAGCCGCCCGAGCCGCCGCCGATCCCGCCGGCCCCGGCCCGGTTTGCGTAGATCGTGGAGGCCGTCAGCGACAGGGTGCCCTGGTTGTAGATCGCGCCGCCGCTGCCGCCCGCGCCGCCGCTGCCGCCCGCGCCGCCGGTGCCGAGCGATCCACCGATCGCGGCAGAGCCAGCTCCGCCGGCGCCGGCCGCGTTCCCGCGGATCGCGGAGTCGATCACGCTCACCCGGCCGAGGTTAAACACGCCGCCGCCGCTCCCGCCCTGGCCACCGTTCCCTCCGGTGCAGCCCGTACCGCCCGCGCCTGCTCGGTTGCCTACGACGACCACGGTGTCGAGGAACAAGCTTCCCCTGTTGAGGATGCCTCCTCCGTCAGCGCCAGCACCAGCGGTACAGGTCGCGCCCGCGCCGGCGATCGCGGCTGGCGCAGCGTCGGGGGCATGCCCGCCCGTGATCCGCAACCGGCGCAGCGTGAGCTTTGCCCCGGTCGTGACCGAAAGCGCACGGTCGCCCAGCCGGCTCGCGTCGATCAGCGTCACGCCCGTCCCTGCGCCGATGATCGCGAGCGGAGCCGAGCTGGTCACGTTCAGGTCGCCGGTGGTGTCGTCATCGGCCCCGCCAGGTCGGATCGTCAGCGCGTCACGCGCCGAGCGGAGGATGATCGTGTTTGACCGTCGGCTGGCGGTCCCGCAGTCGGTCCGCCGGCCGGGCGAGTCGACGGCCGCGATCGCCTCGCGCAACGAGCAGCGACCGTCGTGAGCAGCGAGCTCGTCCCGGTTTGTGTTGACCATCAGCGTGGCTCCAGCGGCGGACGCGGTCCACACGCAGGTCGCGGCTCCGGCCGCGAGTGCGGCGATCAGGCGGGGTCGGAAGGCGCTCATCCGCAGGGAGCTTCGCACGCCGGCTCAAACGCACGTGTGCGGGCCCGCGCGCCGGAAGCCTGCGATTCGTCTGGCTCACTAGCAAGCGCCCCCCGATTTCGCCGTGCGCACGATCGCATTCGTGCAGTCCGTGGCGCCACGTCAGCGATTGCCTTGGCGACGACGGGATAGCTGGAGTAGCGGCGTTGCACGTCCCCATCCTCGGGCGCAAGTGGCAGTCTGGCGGCGACGATGAGAGCGCTGGTTCTCGTCCGCGGCCGAGCGTGTCACTTGCCAGCCTGTATCTAGTCTGCTCTCGCTCTAGAGAGAACGAGGGGTGGTCCGTCACTTCGGTGGGCGATTCCAACCCGCCGGAGGTCCACCGGTGACCTGCGATCCGGTGGTAGAGGGTCTAGGATTCACGTGAGCTGATGAGGCGCTCGATCGCGATAGTGGCGGTCGTCGTCGTTGCTACCGCGATCGTGCTTGCGCCTTCAGCGCAGGCGTTCCCCGAGAACGGCGGTACCGAGACGGCACAGCTGAACATGCCGGCAGACGGAATCGGGACCGCACAAACCGACCAGTTGCCGGCGAAGGCGACGCAGGCCGACGTGACCGTAACGCCGCTGACCGATGAGCAGTTCTTCTCACGGCTTTCGCTCGTGCTGTCGAGCTCTGTGTTCGTCGACTTCGCTGACCGCGTCGGGGTGTGCGTGACGGTGACTGAGCAAGTCGTCAAGAATCCAAACTTCTTCCCGGGCTACACCATTCCCAAGGACAAGACGCTGCAGGTCCTTTTCTTGGCAGCGTGTCTGCAGACGGCACTGGAGGTCTCGCTGAAACAGGCGTCACAGGGCAGTTCCGCCAATGCGGGCTGCTTCCAGACGCCTTTGTTCATGTCGGTCAACTACACGCGTTCTGGATCTGGCTACAGCGCCCAGGTCGCGCCGACCTCCAAGCGGCCCAAACGCCGCTCGGGGTTCCAGGTGAGCTGCCAGCGCACGGCCACGGGGTTGCACATCAAGATCAGACCCCGCAAACGGGGCCAGAAGCTCCGGTCGGCCGTCGGGCCGACGCTCGGCCTTGGGGTCGCCAATCCGACAAGCGATCCGATCAAGCTGCGGGTCGCGTTCACGGCAAAGTAGGCGCCCATAGCCTGAGCACCGTGGGCCCGGCCACAGCCCGCCGCCGCAGTGCGGATACCGCACCCTTGATCGACTAGCAAGATTGGAGCCACAGCGTCCGAGAGCGGCGCTACACCGTTCCCGGATCACACGTCGTTGTTCACAGTCCCGCCATCACTGCCGTTTGCCCGCGGCTATGCGGACGAGTGAATCATCTCTGCTGTCGGCACCGGTGGAAAACTGACCCCGCTCCGCCGGTTGAGATTTGACCCCCCTGTGATGGTGGCGGAGTCGTCCGGGGTGGTGGTGAGCCTGGCTCGGTCATGTGATCGAGACCGGGAGAAGGGTTGTGCTGGACGTGGAGCGCTGGGCCGAGCTGCGCAGGGAACACTTCGTCCGCGGGGTCTCGATCAAGGAGTTGGCGCGGCGGACGGGTCTGTCGCGCAACACGATTCGGGCGGCGCTGCGCTCGCCTGAGCCGCCGGCGTTTCGCTGCCCGGAGCGCCCGTCGAAGCTCGACCCGTTCAAGGACGAGATTCACCGGCTGTTGGGGAACGAGCCGAGACTCTCGGGGGTGAGGGTCCGGGAGCTGATCGAGCCGTTGGGGTTCGAGGGCTCACAGACAATCGTTGATGACTATCTGCGTGAGGTCAGGCCGTTGTTTCTCAAGCTGCGGACGCATCAGCGGACGGTGTATCGGCCGGGGGAGGTCTGCCAGTGGGATCTGTGGGAGCCCTCGAGCCCGGTGCCGGTCGGTCACGGCCAGGTCCGGCGGGCGTGGGTGGTGGTCGCGTGCCTGGGTTACTCGCGCGCCGGCGCCGGCGCGCTTGTGTTCAGCAAGGAGGCGCCAGACGTGCTGTGGGGTATGACCCGCTGCCTGTGGGCCTTCGAGGCGCTGCCGGAGCTGTTGGTGTGGGACCGGGAGGGGTGCCTGCACGCTGGTGGCGGGCGTCCAACGTTGGACTATGCGGCGTTCTGCGGGCGGCTGCCTATCGACTGGCACTTCTGCGAGCCGGCGGATCCGCAGGCGAAGGGGTGCGTGGAGCGGCTGCAGGGATACATGGAGACGAATTTCGAGCCCGGCCGGCGGTTCGCGAACCACCTCGACTTCCAGCTGCAGCTTGACGACTGGTTTGGGAAGGCGAACGCGCGGACGCACAAGACGCTGCGCGCCCGGCCGATCGACAGGCTGATCGAGGAGCGGGCGGTGATGCGACCGCTGCCCGCCTCTAAGCTCGACGTCGATCGTCGCTGGGTGACCCGCGTGCCGCCCGATCCGCACGTCCGGTTCGACACCAACGACTACTCGCTTGACCCGAACCTCGTCGGCCGCCGCGTCGAGGTTCGTGTCTCGCAGCGCCAGGTCACAGCCGTCGCGTTGAACACCGGCGAGCTCGCCTGCTCCCACGAGCGGGTGTTCGCTAAGAACCGGACGATTACCGCGCTCGAGCACGCCCGGGCGCTGCGCGAGCGCCGCGGCAAGCCGACCGACGACGAGCTGGTCGTCGAGCAGCGCCCGCTTGACGTCTATGACCGAGTGATCGCATGAGCCGCGGCTCGGAGCTGACGCACTTGTTCCGAGCGATGAAGGCGCCCGCCGCGGCTAGGGCTCTGCCGAAGCTCGCCGAGCGCGCCCGCGCCGAGGAGTGGAGCTATGAGCGGTTCGCCGAGGCGCTGCTGTCGACCGAGCTCTCCTCGCGCGAGTCGTCCGGCGGGCGCCTGCGGATCCGCGCCGCCCGGTTCCCCGCCCACAAGACGCTCGAGGAGTTCGACTTCACCTTCCAGCGCTCGGTCAAGAAGCAGGTGATCGAGCACCTCGGCCAGCTCGACTTCCTCCACGCGCGCGAGAACGTGATCCTGCTCGGACCGCCCGGCACCGGCAAAACGCACCTGGCGATCGCGCTCGGGGTCCGCGCGTGCCTCGCCGGCCAGCGCGTGATCTTCAAAACCGCGACCGAGTGGGTCGCGCTGCTCGGCGACGCGCAACGCCAAGGCCGGCTCGACGACGAGCTGCGTCGACTCGAGCGGATCCCGCTGCTGGTCTGCGACGAGGTCGGCTACGTCCCGTTCGACCCGCAAGCCGCAAGCCTGATGTTCATGCTCGTCTCCCGCCGCTACGAACGCGCCAGCCTGATCGTCACCTCAAACAAACCATTCTCGGCCTGGGGCGAGATCTTCGGCGACGACGCCGCCGCCGTCGCGATGGTCGACCGGCTGATCCACCACGCCGAACTGATCTCACTCAAAGGCGACAGCTACCGGCTCAAAGACCGCGACCTCGGACCCCGCCCCGCCCGCCAGAGCGCCGAAACAGCCTGACCGACCACCCTCGACGACCACGCCGAGCGCAGCAGACCGGCTCACAACACGTCAACAGAGTCGCTTCACCGACAAAGCAGCGGAATCGCCCCCTCCCACAGGTCGCGCCGGCGGCATCTCGCTCCGCTCGCCTACGGCTCGCTGCGCGAGAAGCCGCCACAACCCAGGGTGGTCCACTTTTCGACCGGCGCGATCCCGCCAGGGGGGGGTCAATTCTCAACCGGCGCCAAAGGGTCAAATCTCAACCGGCCTTGACACTCTACCGGATCGGACGAGGACGAGCACCGACGTCCCGCCACGCCTTCCTGGCGAAGCAGAAGACGCAGGCACGCGGGGCTGCTTCCTCGGCGCCGCATGCATCTCGCGCCGCGCCCCCTAACTTCGCGCAGAACCGTTCATGCGGCGGGCGACTGCTTTGTGATCTCGGCGATCTCAAACGCAGTGGCTCGTTCGGCGACAGAGCAGCGCTCCCGTTCGACGCGGCGGCGGTCCACCCGGTACCGCCACAATCAGCCGGGGGTGCCGGCACCGATCGTGGGACGAAGCGCTCGCACCTGGGGGACGTGATCCCCGCCGAGCCGGGCGTCTCGGAGGAGAAGCTCCGTAGGCTGCAGGAGCTGTGTTGACCGGATGCATATCGCTGGCCACCAGTGAGGAGGCTGTAGATGGAGACCTGGGATGCCATCACCGCTCGGCGCAACGTCCGCGAGTTCGCCGACCGAGTGATCCCCGACGCGGACCTCGACCACGTACTCGAGGCAGGCCGGATCGCGCCTTCATCGCAGAACCACCAGCCGTGGGACTTCATCGTCGTGACCGACCGGGAGATGCTGCGTGAGCTCTCCACGGTGTGGCGCGGTGGCGGACATATCGCAAACGCCGCTGCCGCGATCGCGCTGGTGATCCCCGACGAGGAGGAGCCCCGCGCCCGCGAGCGCAATCGCTTCGACATCGGCCAAGCGACGATGCAGATGATGATCGCCGCCGCCGATCGGGGGATCGGCAGCGGTCATTCAGCCGTCGGCGATCAGGACCTAGCGAGGTCGGTCCTCCATGTTCCCGAGGGGAAGCTCGTCGCGTTCGTGATGGATCTCGGCTATCCGGCGGACCGGCCGCTCAGGCCCGGCACCCGCTTGAAGCGCCGGCCTTTCGACGAGGTCGTGCACCGCAACGGCTGGTGAGCCCCGTCGGCGACGAGCGCGCCGGTCTTTCGCCTCCGCCCGATCTGGGTCATCCGGCAGACGCGGTGCCCGCGATCGCTCTCTTGCGCTCCCGCCCGCGTGCCGAAGACGAATCCTTCGGCGACGACTCGCAAGCAGCTTTGGGGCGAGCGGGTTAGGCCTGCCACGATCGCTCCCGTCCGCGCCGCCGTCGCCACGAGGGCGGGATGCCCCAATTGCGATAAGGAGGGCGCTGCTGAGGACTGCCCGGACACCCGTATCGATGGGATCGCGGTTCTGCAGCGACGGAGTTTCGCGACGAGACAGAGCTCTTCGTTCAGGGGTGCAACCGGAGTAGCGCAGCGGCGCGCGCGTTGTTCGGGGACCTCCGTAGAGCGCGTGGCCGCGGGGTCGGTAGGTCACCTCGCTACGGTTTTGGGGGCCGGCCGCGTCTGGGCATAGGCCGTGCCTTTCGGGGCATCCGGCCGGCATCTTGGAGGGATCGACGCAGCAGCATCTCGATTTGGGCGTTGAGGCTTCGGAGCTCGTCGGCGGCCCAGCGGGACAGCGCGTCGTGCACCGCCGGATCCAAGCGCAGGGGCACCTGCTTGCGCTCATGGCTCACGAATAGAGCGTGCCGGTGTTGACGACCGGGGAGGCGGGTTGATCGGCGCAGAGCACGACGAGCAGGTTGCTCACCATCGCCGCTTTGCGCTCCTCGTCGAGCTCGACGATGCCGTGCTCCTCCAGGCGGGCGAGGGCCATCTCGACCATCCCTACGGAGCCCTCGACGATCCGCGCGCGCGCCGCGACGACGGCGTTGGCCTGTTGACGGCGCAGCATCGCCTGGGCGATCTCCGGGGAGTAGGCGAGATGGCTGATCCGTACCTCGACGATCTCAACGCCGGCGATCGCGACCCGCTGGGCGACCTCCTGGGCGAGCTCTGCGGCCACCACGTCGACCGAGCCGCGCAACGAGGTGCTCTTGCCCCCGGGGTCGTCGTAGGGATGGGTGGTCGCGACATGACGCAACGCCGACTCGGCCTGCACCTGAACGAAGTTGACGTAATCATCGACGGCGTATGACGCTCGTGAGGTGTCGGCGACCTGCCAGACGACGATCGCGGCGATCTCGACCGGGTTGCCGTCGGCGTCGTTGACCTTCAGATGGTTGGTCTCGAAGTTGCGGACCCGGATGCTCAGGGTCTTGCGGTCCGCCAGCGGCACGATCCACCACAGGCCGGTTCGACGTACGGTGCCGGCGTAGCTGCCGAAGAACCGCACGACTTTGGTGTGGCCGGGTTGCACGATGATCAGCGAGCTCAGGACCACCACCCCGACGACGATCGGCAGCGCCGTCAGCCCCGGGACCGAGCTGCCGCCGAGCAGAATCGCCGCGGCGATGCACGCGGCGATGACGAGCACGCCGAACCAGCCGCTGATCGCCCAGCCGGCCCGTTCCTGGATAACGACGCGGGTCCCCGCGTGCCCGACCGGGGTCACCTCGGGCTGACGGTACTGCTGTACGTCCTGGCTCATGGCTCCTCCTTGTGGAGCGCTACTCGGTAAGTGATTTGACGCGGTGCGCGCCACCCGCCGTCACGGGTGCCCGCGCCGTCACTTCGCGTGGGTCGGAATTCGTTGTTGCGCGGATGCTCGAGGGAAGCAAAAGGCGCGCTAGAGGTTCCCTGCTGCTGCCGGTATCAGCAGGACCCCCGGCTCGCGCAGCTCACGGGCTCTAGCTATGCGCCGGCGTCATCGAACCGCGTTTGTCGCGACGCTGGGCTCGTTGTTCGCGATCAACCGTGATGTACCAGTAGCCACCCGCGAGATTCAGCGCCCCAACAACCAGGAAGAAGGCTGCCCATCCGTAGACGCCGTAGGAGAGGCACACGACGCCCGCGGCACCCGCGACACTGCCACCGGCAAGACGCGTGACCCCAAAGACGCGGACGTGGCGGTACTCCCATGGAATGATCAGGCGCCGCAGGCCGGATCGCGGGGGAGATGCCCACCACCCGCGCAGACCTCTCGGAGCGGTGCTGTCATTGGGTTCGTTCATCGGGATGCCTCCGTGGGTTGTGTGTCGACCAACCGAACACCTATAAATTGATATCACATAGATATCTGTTTGTCAATGTGCGGCTGGGCGGGGTGGGATCGCGGCGACAGCGCGGGCGCCAGAGATCTCGCTGCCGACGATCCGTAAGGGGATCGCCGAGAAACTCACCGAGCTGATCGACGGGCTCGACACGGGCATCCAGTCCGGGCGCTGATTTCGCTTACGGCCTTCGCTCGACAGCGCCCGGACTCGATGAGACGATGCGGAACGTCAGGGGTGGTGCATAGACCGGTTGAGGTCAAGCGGGCCCGACGAGCATCTCGATCACTCAAGGCAACAGTCCTGCAAGGCGCGCGGACTCCGGGTCCGGCTCAGGTGGCCTCGAACCAGTGACCGCTGCCGCCGGCGCCTCGACGTCCTCAGGGAAGGCGCCAGAAGTCGCCGGTCAGGCCAAGCTCGTCGAGGATCGCCTGGTTCTGCTCGCGGTCATGAGGCTGCCAGTCGTCTGCGAGTCGATCGCTCCACCATGCGTGCGCAAGTTCGCTCAGCTTCGCGACCGTGATCGTTGCTCCCGGATCGCGCCGGCCGAGCCAGCGGTCGATGTGCTCCTCCGACCGGAAGAGATTCATCGTGTTTCAGGTGAAGATGATGTCGTCCCACCAGCGCGCGGCGGGAACCAGGCAATGGAACAGGAGGCGCTCGTCATCGGGCCGCTCGGCGCGTACGTCGAACGCGATTGCCTCACCACAATCCGGGCAGGAGGTCTCGATGCGGCCATCCGTGCGCAATGCTGCGCAAATCCCGAGCGCGTCCCACGCGCAGTTGCCGTACCAGCACCGTCCCGCGGCCTGAACACGGTACGCGGTCGGCACCCCTGAGAACGGGTTGGCCATCCGAATTTCGTCGGCGGCGGGGCTGAGCACAAGCGCATGCGCGCGATGAAGCTCGCGCCAGGCAGTCTCGACCTCGGCGCTCGAGAGGTCCGCCGCACCCGCCACCTCCTCAACCGACGGCGCGCGACCCAGCTCGACAAACGTCCGATAGGTGACCTTGCGAACTTCAAGCAGCCCCGCATCCACGAGCCGATTCTCGCACCCGCCGGGCGATGACCAGCGAACTCGCTGTCGCCAGCCTCGCGCATAACCGCCAAAGCGTCTGTTGATCCGTCCGGCGCCGTTGCTCCCGAGTCTCTTGCTTGGCTAGCAGGCAGCGGTGCCGACGTCGACCGGGCACTTCTCGTATGCCGGTGCAAACCAAGTGGTCCGCCCGTCCGTCCTCGTCAGGACGAGCAGCGACAACTCAACGCTCGCATCGACGGACTGGTCCGTTCGTGACCGAGCAGTCGTCTCGCTGATCGAGGCCGGCGTGCTCCTCCTAGAGCAACGCGGCCACCACGTTGACATGACCCCTTGAGGCGTGGGGGGCACCGCCAACGGGTCACGCGCTGGCCGTTGCGCTTTCCGCAACAGAGCGGCCGCACGCCGCCCCAGCGAAGCGCTCAGATGGGGTGGGGGCGCGCCACGGCTCGCCAAGGGGGCCGGATTGCCTCCGCCTAGCTGTCGAACTTCGGGCTCCGCCAACCCGCACGCCACTCGCGACCCTCGAGCGCCGCCCCGAGCGGATCGCGCGTTAGCGCGCCGCCGTAGTGCTTGCCATCGATGAACACCTCGGGCACCCCCTGCACACCGCTGGCCGTGGCCTGGCGGATGTGCTCGACGATGGTGGAGCGAAAACGTCCGTCCTTCACGTCGTTCCGCAAACGCTCCGGATCGGGGACCGACTGAGCTATCCGCGCGAATAGCTCTGCATCGTTGCTGAACCCAGCCTGCGCCAGGACGTCCAGGGTCTCGAAGAATCGGCCTTGAGCGGCCGCTGCCTCGAGCGCCTCGGCGGCCGGTAGAGCGAGTGCGTGAACATCAGCCAGAGGAAGGTGGCGGATCGCCATTCTCACGGGCCGCTCCCGGCTGAGCTCCTCCACCAGGCTGATTGCGCTGCGGCATGGCTCAGCGGCCAGATCGAGGTACAGCGTGACCGTCTGTGCTCCCTGAGGGCCGCGGACGTGGTCGGCGGCACCGATGGGGGGATCAAGTCGAGGCCGACGGTCAGAACCTCTCCACTCCTTCAGTGCCTCCGCTACCTCCGGATCAAGCGGCGTGTGCGTAGCTGTCGGCCGGTACCGGCGATGGTGGCCCTCCGTGCCGCGCTCCCAGTTCCTAACGTCGGAGGTGATGTCGTGGGCGATCTGGGGAGGCGATTCCGGAGGCCCTCCGGGGCGGCGGTAGGGCCTGAGGTTGATGCCGCTCCCCGTGACCGTGTAATAGCCAAAGATCACTGCGAACAGAAAGACGAACACGAATATGAGAAAGATCCACCACCCGCCCGCCAGCGCAAAGGGGGGTGCGGGAATCGTTGCCGACCTCAATGCCACGCCACCAAGCTCCATCTCACTGGAGAGCCTAAGGGCGCGGGTCGGGCGTGGCAACCTGCCGACCTTCCGAGTGGGATAGAGCCGACCCGCAGCGTCCGATCCGGTGCCATCGACAGACACCTCGCGGATGGGAGAGGATCGGACGCGGCATCCCGCAGGAAAAAGAGAGGACTTGTCCGCCCACGTAGCTCACTCTCGCTCGTCGCCACAAGCGCGCATCCTGGCGATAGGCTCGACATCGAAGCAGTCCCCCGGAGGGGGCCCCCCGACGAGCCGCTGTGTGCTAGGCAACGACTCGGAACCTGCAAGCGGCCGAGCAGCGCCCCGACTGTGCACGCACTTGCGGTTCCGATCCTGGTCGGAAGCAGCCACCCCCCGGCATGACCCTAAAGGCGTGAACCAACAGCGCGCCCTGGACGGCTGGCGCGGCTCCTCGTATGCGCCGGCGGTCGTCCGAGCTGGCGACCGCTGTTTGTTCTCGCGCCGGCGCGGGCGATACCTGCGGCGTCACCCGAAACCTCCCAGCGTCGATCCCGTCCTGTACGCGAGCCTCCGGCGGGACGGCCGCTACCGCTGCACTCAGGCCGAGTGCAGCCGTGCGTGGCGTACCGTGCGCTGGCTGCTGCTATGCCCGCGACGGTCGCGGCCGGCGCCCGTGCAGCGTTTCCTGCGGTGGGAGTCCGAGCAATCGCCCTGCCCGGTCGCCGGCCACCGCTGCATGGTCCCGGTGAGCGAGGGATCTGGCTCTACGCCTGGTCGTACGCGATCGGGCTGCCCACTCTCCCAGGCACGTGAAGCCCCGGAAGGATCCAGCGGTGTCGCGTTCGCGGTGAAAGCGTTGGTGCTAGCCCGGTCCAGCAGCGTCGTCCACCTCGGCACAAACCATTCGGTCCTGCTCAGTAGCTGCGTCTGACTCGCACCTGGTCGCGGGAGTCATTGAGCGTCACCAGCCAGTGTGGCTGGGATCGAAACCTTTTCCTCGGGCTCAAGACAAGTGCGGAACAGACAGTGATCGCTTCACCAAGCCTGAAGACAGGCAGCGTATGGCGACAATCGCCGCCGTTCTCTTGCGCGATACGTCCGGCCGTTTCATCAATCGTGATCTGAAGAGCGTCTCGCCGTCGCGTAAGCGTCACGCGCTCAGCGGCCAATCGCTCCCGCTCTTCGCGCGCCAGGGTGTCCTTTCGCTCCAGTTCTTTGAGTCCGTCTTCAAACGCCGTCCGCCAGGTCTCCGCATCGGTCCGCAGGGTCTTGGCAAAAGACAGCAGTGTTGCGAATTCTGCGCGGAGGTCCAGCTGATCTTGACTCCTGGATGGCGCGCGAGCCACACGTTCGTCTAGGGCGTCGAGTTGCCGCCTCAGCTCTTTGTGCTCGACCCATCGCCCTGGTGGATACAGATCATCAGACGTGGACCGATGGTCGTTCAGCGTCTTGTGAACCGCCGCGGCCTCGCGACCGATCGAGACGCGCAACCGGGCGATTTCAGAGACAACGTGGGTTTGAGCGTCGACCTGCAAAGCCGAATCGTTTCGCCGCACCGGACACGCGTCAAGGTCGGTCGCCGCAGAGTGACGCACGGATCGGCAACGAGCAGCCTGTCGTAGCTGCTTGTAACCCCGGAGCACCAGTCACAGCAAGCGCGTGTCGTTGAGGGTCTAAGCTCGGAAGGCGAGATCGAAGCTGGGGGCACGCGCGTACCCTTGCCTCATGAAACCAGTGTCCGAGGAGTGGGAATGCTTGCGTCTCGCCGCAAAGGCTGCGGATCGAGGAAAGGTCGCCGAGGAGCTGCGGCCGGCGTTCGAGGAGCGGCTGAAGGGACTCGGCTACAGCCCCCTCGGGATCGCGCACGCGTTCAGCGTCCTGAGCGGGCCGGGGACGGTCGCAGAGGCGCTGGAACCGCTTGAGCGCCACCCAACGTGAAGACTCGAGCTGGTCGCGCAGACCGTCGCGATGATCGACAGGCAGCACTCTCAAGCACGACCAGCTTGAGCACGATCACGGCCAAACGCGATTCGCTGTCGCTTGCACTCGTTCCGGCAGCCGATGAGGCTCCCGACGGGTGTCACGATTCGCGTGTTACGACAGCGTCGCGCGTTACGACAGCGCCGGCGGTGGTCGGGTCGCTGGGCAGATCCGCAGCGGGATGTGCTGATGCTCTTCAACGTAACGTGGGATTTCATCGCCACGAGTGTGGAGAGCTCGAGGCAGTCGCTCGCGGTGTTCGCCCAATGGCAGCGCCCGGCCGGCGCCCCGTTCCAGGGCTTCTTCGCCGGTGGCTTCGGCGGCGTCGCGATCCTCGAAGCTGACAGCGTCGCGCTGACGCCCACGACGGCACCGTTGACGCCGTGGCTGCGCTCCATGGTGACCCCGACCATGTCGATCGAGGAGCACTCCGCGATCGCTGGCGAGGCAGTCGCCTTACGCGACGTCGTCAAGTAGCGAACCCAAGCACCGGCCGACGCGGACACTCCTCCTGCAGCGAGCTGAGCTGGCTCGCTCCTCGGGTTGGATGTCCCTCCAGGCGGTCAGCAGTCTTGGCAGTTCACATCAAACAGCAAATCGCGGTCGCGCGTCCTTCGAGCTGGATTCGGAGTCCCGTAATAGACGCCGATATCGTTCGACACGTCAAGAAAATCGCCCTTCCGCAGGTCACGGTTGATCCGCGCGCCGTTCTGCCCGTTGCCATGGTTGAAGAACCAGTCGACCAGTCCATTCATCTGACACTGACTGACGTCGACCGGGGATGTTGCGGTCACGTGGCCCGCGGCCGTCTGCACATCTTGATCGAACAAGGACTGCGCCTTCTTCTTTGTTATTCCCTTGTAGAACGGCTTCTCGGAGTTCTTGCTACAGGTGACCTTGGGGTCCAGGCATACGCACCTTCCTGTGTGGACGAGGTGTCCCCAACCTATCGTGCAGTTCCCCTTCTCGGATCCGTCGTTGTCGTATTCGTGAAGCACCGGCCGGCCTCCGGGTCCCTCCTGCCGCTTGATGTACGCCAGACCCGCGGAGTCCGCTGCGGTGGCGCTGACACAGAGGACACAGGACCCTGATCCGATGACCTTGTCCGGACCGCAATGCTGCGTCACTGTCCACTGGATCGTGTCCGTCTTTGCGGTCGGGGGCGAAATTGGCACAAAGAAACCCTGGCTGGCGCTGGCGCTGGTCACTCCGACCGAGTAGAGCGGGCCACTTAACTGTGTGTTGCCATTTTGCATGCGTGAGCAGGATAGTGACCGGCCACGAGTGGTATGCGAGCACCTCCCCAGCGGCGAGAGGACACGACGTGCTGTAGTGCACGGTGATGCCGACCCCCTGCTGGGAGACGACGTCATGGAAGCACCCCAACTCTTGACCACTGTCGAACGACAGGCTGGCGGACGTGGGACCGGCGCTTGGCGGCTGGCACGAAGCATCGCCCACGGCGTCGGCGGATGCAATCGTCCCGCCGACCAACAGTAGCCCCAGAACCATTGCCACCTGACACGCGAGGCGCGCCGCACACCGAGGACATGCGAGAAGGCGAGCAAGCCCTCTGCCCAGCCTATTTCTCATGGCAGGGATGAAGGAACGCCTGCGTGGTGACATCATCAACCTCTCCGGTGCCACGGCGCTTCCTTAGCCCAACGCCATTCTCGCACTGCCCCCGGATCGAAGTCAGCACATAGCCGTGGAGTCGATGGCGCCCTAACACCGCAATGCTGGCCGCCGTTCATCGGTCCTCATGACCTGCAGCGCGAACGACTTGTCAGAGAGCCTGAAGACGTCGATCCGCTCGGTCATCACACCCGGACCGTTGGCCGCGATGTTTGATGACGCGGAACTCGAGGTCCCAAGGGAACGGTGCGTCCCGGGCGCCGCCAACACACAGCGAACTCTCGCTTGCGTTCGAACCGACTCAGCACGGCCGCGACAGGCGCCCGTAGCCGTCGCGCAGGACGGAACAGCTCAAGCCAGTCGCGTCGCTGGTCGAGATCGAGGTCGGCGATGAGCACCGCGGGCTCGTCGGGCGGCCCGTTGGCCAGCACCCCAGCTGCATCTGCTTCTGGCGCGGACGGCCCGGGCCGCCCGGGAGCTTGGCGGTCAGCTCACGACCGGCTAGGTCGACGGCGAGCGGTCGCGAAGCTAGAGTCGCGTCCGTGTTATCCGTCGGCATTGTTGCAAGGGGAATCGCGGGACTATGCTTGCCGGCGGCCGCGTTGGCCGCACAAAGAAGGAGTTGTCGTGGCGGACGTACTCCGGTGTCAGCGCAGCGGGCTCGGGCGCGGGGAGAACGTCGGGCATGAGGCGGCAGTGATCGAGGTGCACATGCACGAGGGGAGGTCCTCAGATGAGAGTGGTCAGTAATCGGCTGCAGTGGCGAGCGGTTATCGCCGGAATCGCAGGAGGGCTTGCGCTGGCGCTTGGCGTTGGCGCCGCGGATGGCGCGATCCGTGAGTCGAGCGGCGTTACACACGCTAGGGATGCGGTGGCGGCCACGGGTGTCAAGATCGTGCGGGCTGCCGGTCGCACCGCCAGTGACATCAGCGCCGCAGTCGAACGGTACCGCGCGCTGCTCGGCCCCGACAATGGTGGTGCGCCCGGCGGCCTTGCGAATGGTCACCGCGAGATCAACTGGGACAGCGTTCCCGACCAGTTCGCCGAGCCGAACGCGCTGCCGGGCGATTTCTTCAATGCGGCCACGGCCCCTCGCGCCCGCGGCGCGCTGCTCAGCACCCCCGGCATGTACGTCGCCGTCAGCGCCCGTCCAGGCAACCCCTACGGCGCAGCGGTCCGGTTCGGCAACATTAACCCCACCTACCCCAGCCGATTCCGCACCTTCAGCCCTCCGCGCCTGTTCTCGCCGATCGGCAGCAACATCGTCAACCTGACCTTCCGCGTGCCCGGAACACAGCGGCCCGCGGTGGTGCGCGGCTTCGGTGCGGTCTACACAGACGTCGATCTACCGGAGAGGACGGGCTTTCGCTACTACGACATCCACGGGAAGCTCCTAGGCGCGTTCACGGTGCCAGCCAAGCCTCGCGGGCTGTCGTTCCTGGGCGTGCGATTCCCTCGGGCAGTCGTCGCGCGCGTTCGCATCGAGTACGGCAATCACGCCCTCGGCCCAAACGACAGCGCCAAGATCGACGTAGCCGTGATGGACAACTTCATCTACGGAGAGCCGCAACCCGCACCCCAACATTGATCGACCGATGTCGCTCCTTTGTCAATGGCTTGTCGGTGTTTGCGGGAATCCGCGCGTGTAAAAGGAGTCGCCTGCAAGGGACGCTTCCACGCGACATGAGCATGCGCCGGAACTCGGCGAGCGCTTTGCTACCCCCAGACGAACGGCGGATAGCGGTCAGTCATGAAGTATGCGTACGCGCCGCCGCGCAGGTTCCAGCGCAGCCCCGGCACCATCAGCTCGAACACCCCTCGCGGGATCCGCTTGGTGAAGAGCACGGTGAAGAACGCGACGATCGTCAGCACGCCGGTCAGCCAGTAGAGCACGCCGGCGACTAACAGGTATGGGATCGCGAGCAGCCACTGCACGAGCGGCCGCCAGTTGGCGACGTGCTCGGGGTAGTTGATGTTCAGACGCACCGGGTAGCTCGGGTCGTCCGCCAGCGAGAACGGTGGGTAGGAATCGGTCATTAGGTGGTGGTAGGCGAGCACGCGGTAGTACCACCTCAGCGTTCCGACGACGAAGTCGAACGCCCCTCGCGGCCAGCGCCCCGTGAATAACACGATAAAGAACGCGAAGATCAGGACGAAGAACGCCCCGATCCCGACAAAGAACAGGGCGATGAAGTGCGGGATCGCTAACAACCACTTGACTAGCGGGAGCCACCGGTTCAGCTCGGGGGGATAGGTGATCTCAAAGCTGGCGGGGTAGCTCGGCGACGGCGGGCCGGACGGATCGGCTACGGCGACCGCCTGGGAGACCGGCAATGCGGTCGTCGGTGTGGCCTGGGCAGGTGCCACGGGCGGGGACAGTGGCTGTCCTTCGGGGGGTCCGTCGGAAGGAGGCTCGGGAGTTTCCACGAGACAACGCTATCCAACTCGAGCGGTGGCGATCGAAAACTCGCGGCACCGTCGGCAACCCCGCTCTCCTGCGCAGCGCGCCCAGTCCGAGCCGGTCGTCCGCGCCGCCCTTCCCCCTTCGCGACGCCGGAGACGCGGTCAGTCGAGCCGTGCACGGTGCTGGCGGCGACCTCGCCTCCGGCGGCGCTACCCGACGATGCCCGGCCCGGCCGGCCGCGGCGGCCCGATCTCACTGAGAGGTGGTCGGTGCTGCCGGCATCTCGACGTTGCGATCGTCGCGATCCGCCGGTCGCGCGCGGTGGCGCACTTGCGGATTCGCCCAAAGGCGAGCGCTCGTCCGCCTTGCGGGATCACGCGAACTCAGCAGCTGGGCGTTGCGGTCGACGACTGTCGTTCTGCTGACGGCGGCTGTGGCTCGGAGCCTGTGTTGTAGTTCCTGACGATCCCTCACTAGGAGTCTGAGGAAGCGGTCGGCAGTCTCATTGGCTACGGCTGCTTCGCTTGTCCGAGCGATCACGCGTTCATCTGCTTGAAGCGAGGTTCGCTGGTGGGGTGATGGCACGGAGTGGCAGTGGCTGTCCGTGCTCGACGCGGATGATCGTGACGGAGCCGGCGGTTGTGTCTCCCGTCGGCGTGAACGCGAACGTGCCGATGATCCCGTCACGGACGTGGATGGCGAACAGCGCTTTGGTGACCGAGGCGCGAGTGCCGTTCGAGAGGGCGATGGCGTCGAGCAGGACGTCTGCGGCCTGGGCTCCGTAGGCGGTCCAGGGGTAGAAGGTACCGCCAATCTGCTTGCCGAATTGGGCGACGAACTGCTGTCTTGGTCCGGGCAGCAGCGACGGTGCGATCTCGGGCTCGCTCACGAGCATTCCTTCGACGGCGGGGCCGACATCGCGCACCAGTTGCGGGAAGAAAGCAAAGCCGTCCGGCCCGATCAGCTGCGCCCCCGGCATCGCGGCCCGGAGGCCCTTGATCAGCGGCGAAACTGCCGGGTCTGCCTCAAAGCCGCCCAGGAAGATGCCATCGGGATGCGTACTCGCGATGGTGCGGACAAGCCTCGCGATCGCTGGGAGGTTGGCCACCCCCCCTGTCCCTACCGGGGCCGGCCAGGCCCCGAGGCCGGCGATGCCCAACCGCAGCCGCGCAGCCGCCTGCCCGAAACTCTGCGCGATCGCGGTCCCATAGGACGAGGGCCCGAAGCCGTCATGAGTAACGAATACTCGGCGTAGCCCCAGCTGCTGGGCGAGCTGGGCGTCGGCCGCCCCCTGGACGTCGTCGGAGGCGACGATCCGCACGAAGTTGCGGACTCCCGCTGGGTAATAGATGCCCGGCTCGCCCGGCTGGCTGCCGGGCGCACGATGGGTCAGCCCAACCTCAGTGGCCGCCGGGCTGATCATCGCCAGCGGCCCGCCCGACGCGTGGTCTGCGATCGCGATCTCGGCCGAGGCGCAGGGCGAAGTGAATGGCCCGATCACTCCGATCACGCTTGAGTCGGCGGCGTACGCCCGCATGTTGGGGCCACAGCGCGCCGACACGGCGGCCGACGAAGTCTGGGCGATGTCGTAGTCGTCGCATGCCTGGTAGCCGATCGTGAAGCGACCGGCGCGGAAACCACGCTCGCGTAGCGCGAACACGATCGCCTGCTCGAGCTGCGCGGAGGCGTCGTGCAGCAGCGATAGCCCTCCAACCGGTAGATCTGAGGTGATCAGGTAGGTCGGCCGTGCGCCGGGAGCGGAGTAGATCGGCGAGCACTGGGACGCTGGCAGCGCCTGCGCCTGGCCGCCCACCGGCGTGCTCGCAGCCAGGCTCCCGCCCGCGCTCGTGGTGCCCGAGGTGACCCACACGCCACCCGCGCCAACCCCGACGTCATATAGCGAGGGGGCGATCGCCGTGGTGCTCAGCGCGTTCGTGGTCACGTCGATCCGCGCCAGCGTGCCGTCCCCGTCGGCGACCCACGCCGCGCCGGCGCCGACCGCCAGCCGGAGCGGAACCCGTTCGATCCCGACCTGGACCGTGTCCGTCACGAGCGCCTGAACAGGGTCGATCCTGGTCACGCTCGCGGCGGTCGCGTTCAGGACCCACACCGATCCGAGCCCAGCGGCGATCGCGATCGGATACGGCGACTCGGCGCCCCTGTTGGCAACGATCACGATCCGTGCGGTAACCCTGCCGCTGCGCGGGTCGATCCGAAGTACGGTCGCGGATGAGCCGCTGATCGCCCACACGGCGCGTTCGCCGACGGCAACACCGTTGAGCGGCGCCCGCACGTCGTATGTATCGACGATCCGCCCGCTCGATGGGTCCGCCCGGCGCAGCAGCGATGAGCCGTCCGTGATCCATACCCCGCCAGTGCCGGCTGCGATCGACCAGGGATCGAGGTCGTAGCGGTCCTCGGTCGTCGACAAGGTCTGCGTCGAGCCGATCGCAGCGGTACCCAAGACGGCCCCGTAGTCGGGGCTGATCTTCACCAGCCGCCCACGCACCCGGTCGATCACCCAGACTGCGCCTTCGCCGAGAGCGAAGTCGCTCGGAAACTCCCCCACTTGAACGACCCTCGCGACCGACGGCGTAGTCGCATTCACACGCGAAGCGGTACGGGCATCGTCGCTTGTCACCCACACCTGCCGCCCGCTCACCTGCACGCGCGCCGGGGTGCCAGCGATCGGGACCGAGGCACGGAGATGATCCGTCGCGGGATCGACCAGACCGAGCGAGTTCGGCGCCAGCGAAGCCAATCCGGAGCCGCCACCACCAACGCCGGTCAGTACGGCCGCGGCGATCGCGGCGGCGAGCAGCAGCGCTGCGCCCGCAACCACCATCAGGCCGCTGCGCGCGCCGGCGCGAGCCGGGAGCAGTCGGCCCAAGGTCGAAGTCGGGGCAGGTGGCTCCAGCGCCGGGTCCTGCGCCAGGATCGCCCGCTCAAGTTCCTGAAGGGCAGGGCCAGGCTCAATCCCGAGCTCGTCGACCAGCGCCCGCCGCGCCTTGCGATAGCTCTCAAGCGCTTCGGCCTGGCGACCGGATCGGTACAGGGCCAGCATCAGCTGTCCGGTGAGACGCTCCCTGGAGGGATGCTCGTGAGCGAGCGGCTCGAGCTCGCCTACGAGGGCGGCGTGCTTCCCGAGCGCGAGATCCGCATCGATCCGGTCCTCGAGCGCCGCCAAGCGCAACTCCTCGAGCCGGGCGATCTCGCTCTGAGCGAAGGGCTCGTAGGCGAAGTCGGACAGCGGATCGCCGCGCCAAAGCGCGA
Organism: uncultured Solirubrobacterales bacterium; assembly: GCA_963826395.1. Classification (GTDB taxonomy): domain Bacteria; phylum Actinomycetota; class Thermoleophilia; order Solirubrobacterales; family Solirubrobacteraceae; genus Palsa-465. The sequence continues at coordinate 253,344 of CAWGWP010000006.1, forward strand.
GCGCCGAGGACAGCCGCTTGCTCGCGATTGCCGGATCGCCGTCGCGGAGCGCCTGCCGGCCCTCGGCGACCATCGCCTCGAATCGTGCGACATCGACCTGGTTGGGCGCCACGTTCAGCATGTAGCCGCGTCCCCGCGTCACGATCATGTCTGCGGGGAGCGATTTGCGCAGATTGGAGACGTAGCCCTGCAACGTCTTGACCGCGGTCGGGGGCGGGCGCCCTCCCCATAGTTCGTCGACCAGGCGGTCGATCGTGAGTGCCCGATTGCGGTGAATCAGCAGCAACGCGAGCAGCGCCCGCTGCTGCGTGCCGCCCAACGCGAGCGACCGGCCGTTCTCTGCGGCCTCAAGTGAGCCAAGTATCCGGAAATCCACGCGCTGGCCCCTTACAGCTGAGCGCGACTGTACCACCGCGTTTCCCCGTGGGCTCGGGCTTCTTACCGTCCTCTTGCCGCTCCTTACCACCTCCGCACCGTCCCCCCAGACAGTTTCGGCCCGAACCGGTCGCAAACGGCGATTGGAAGCAACAAGGAGGTCCCGCGAAATGCGCTTCAACTCACACATCACCACGACCGCAGCGCTCGTGCTCGCGTGGGGCGCGATACCGGCAATCGCCGCCGGCAACTCCTCCGGGACAAGCCCGGCGGTCCGCCCCAACCCCGACGAGCAAGTCCTAACCGCTAACGCCGCAGCCGCCCACTCCGGTCAAACCGCGAGCCCGGCGGTCCAGCCCAACCCAGACCAACAGACCGCGCCAGCGACCCCGAGCGCTGGCCCGCGATCGGAGGTTGTCTCAGGCGGCGGCTACGGATCGGTGAGCGTCCCACCCGTCGTCGTCCGCGTCACGGCGCCGAACGGCGGGTTTGATTGGGGTGACGCGGGCATCGGCGCTGCCGGTGCCGTCGGCCTCTTGCTGGTCGCGCTCGGCGGCGCGCTTACTGTCTCGCGCCACCGCGAGCGCCAAGCTCGAAGCTCGGCGCGCGTAGCAGGCTGAATGCTCCGCGAGTGAACTTGATATGCCTGGGCGCTGGAGGACTGATGGTCACCCCGACCGTCACCGCGATCTCCCGCGCCAGCGCCCGCGGCGAACCGCTCACCCAGCCTCGACGCCAGCGGCACTGGTGCGCTTGGGCTCCTTATCCCGCCGAGAAGACAGGCATCCGGCACGAGACGGCAATGACGCGACTCAGGCAACAGCCCATCACGTGCCTGCGCTCCGCCCAGGAGCCCGACAAAGTCAGTCGCCGCGTCTGGTCGCCGACCAACCATCGGGTCATGGACGCGTGGGCATGGTCGGCCCTCGACCCATGGCTGGCTGACCGCGTCGAGCTCCCAGTCGGGCCGTTGTTCTGCGTAGTCGACGGTCCCACCCGCGGGCGGGCGTGGTCAGCCAGCGCGGCGCGGACGAGCTTCACCACCTCGCGCTGAACGCAGGGGTCCGGCGGCGATTCGCGCCCCACCAGCTGCGCCACGCGCCCGCGGTCGAGCTGCTGCACGAAGGAATCCTGCTGCCGCTGATCCAGCGCCAGCTCGGCCACTCGCACCTCTCAACGACCGGTACCTACCTGCAGGGCATCGACGCCGAAGAGAATCATCTCGACGGTCCACGCGCGACGCGCCCCGATGATGCACGGCAGCGCCGGCCTCGCGCTGTAGCCCAACCCGCGGAAGCGCATGATGCGCTCTCGTACCCCCTGGGACCCTGCTTGCCAGGCAAGCAGCAGCCGGGCGTCAGCGGTCTTGCTCGATCTAGGCGAGAGCGGGCGCGATGTCAGTACGTCGTTTCCTCGGCGATCTCCGTGATCGTTGGGCCAAGCCTCGGTTCGAACCTTTGGAAGACTCCTGCCTCTTGAAGCCGCTGGAGGATGGTCCTGGCGTCGTCTGCTGAGGCGTACTCCACCGAGAGGAAGATCTCGTTGGGGTTATCGACTGAGCGGGAGATCCGATGACCCTTCGCGACCGATTTCCGGCCGGCGGGATCTGAGTCGAAGAGCTGCTTCCACTCGCCGTAGTTGTCTACCTCGAAGCTCATGAGCATAAGCGCCATCTTGTGCTCCCTGGTCGTGACGGCCGTCGTTGTGTGCGACTGTAACCGCACCCCGTGCGGCGCGGCAACCTCGGCGTTCCTCGTGGCGAGACGAGTCATGAGCGAGGGCGACCGAGTAGCGCGCGTTGAAGTCGCCTTCGGACAAGCGACGGCAGGACGTTGCGTTCCTCGGTTTCGATCATCGCGGCAGCCGCGATAGCAGCGCCCTTGGCGAACTTTGGGGTTGTGGTCCGGAGGGGGTGGACCAAACCGCCGAAGTTCCGCTCCCGGGCGTGAAACGGCCGCTGGTGTAAAGGGCTAGCACCAGCGTTCTCATGGGAGCATGAGGCTGGTTCCGCTCGAGCGCGTCCGGCTTGACGAAGTGAAAACCCTTCCTTCCCCGTTGCGGGGTAGTGATCGCGCAACTGCGATTCGAATGGGTACAGTCGGCCTACCGTGCTCGGCGGGCCGTCGCCCATGCTCGAGCCCTCGACCTGCATGGTTCAGATCGCGGCCGCGCTAACAGCTTTTTGTCGCGGCCCGCTGGCGGCGGGCCATGTTGAGCGTTAGCGTGCTCAGCCATTGCGATGCTTCGACGGGCCGGCCGTTGCGTCGAACGATCGCTAGTCCGACACCGTGCGCGCAGCCTGCTTTAAGCAGCGCGCCGTCGCTCACGACCGCGGTCGCGTGCCAGCGAACGTTGTGTCCTTGGCAGGTCGCCGACCAGGTCCCCTCCGCCACCGCGCCTGTCGCGCCCTGCGACACCGTCGCTCGCAACCGAACGCTGTCACCCGCCGGGCACCCAAACGGGCCTCCGATCTTGACCGCGTTGCCGCCGGATGCGATCACCCCGGAACGATCAAACGCGCGGAGGAGAGGCGAAGGGACGGCGAGCGCCGTGGTGGCCGCAATCAAACCAAACGCGGTCAGAGAGACGATCGTCCCGATTCCGCTACTAGGCACAGCGCGGCTCGGGCGGAGGAGCGCGGAAGAGCCCGGCAACCGGTAGATACGCCTCATCTCAGGCCTCCTCTTTCGTGTGCATATCGACTGCCGCGCCAACAGTCCCATGGTTGAGGCCTTGAGGCAACCCACCTCAGCTCGCCCGCGCTCGCTACGCCCAGTGAACGCAGCAGGGTCCAGAGCGGGGCGCTGGTGCGCCTGAGCAGACTGCAGAGCGACGGCTAGGATCGGGTGCTCCTGGCACTCAGGCAGCGCACAAGCATCTCGTTTCCGACGACCGGCGCCCTGCCCTCCGCGGGACACGAGGGCGCCGTTGTCCCGCGTCAGCGTCGCCGCGGTCTGGCCGGCCGTGGCTGTCGCTCAGGCAATCTGAGAGGAGAAATGTGACGAGCTCATCACACAGCGCTGGTCTCGTTCCAGAGCGGTAGCGCGGCAGGAAGGCGAGGGAGGTCGCTGTGTCGGAAAGCAGCCCATCGCGGCCACGTTGACCGCGAGCGCCGCTGTGGAGAGAATGGCAAGCATCGCATCTTTAGACACGGTTGCGACTTTGATCTGGTGCGCTGTGTTGACGTATGACGCGAGGACCGGAAACTGGGCGTGATGCCTCGACGCGATTTGCTCGAATCTTTCGGAAAGGGGGACCCAAGTGAATACTCGCCACCGTAGCCTTGTCCCGCGTCCTGGAGCCGCGCCCGGGGCGACACGCGGCCGCGCGCGTCGTCTTGGCAGGGTCGGCAGTGCATGTCTCGGCGGGTTCGTGACCGTCGCGCTGAGCGCGACCTTCAGCTCGCCGGCCGTCGCGTATTTCCATGGTGCCAAGGGCATGCTGGAGGGACCGGCTTTTTTCTCGCTTGGCGTCGCAGGGACCGTCAAGGACGGGGCAACAGTGAGCACGACGCTGGCGCAGCCTAGCCATATCGGCCTCTTCGTCGAGACCAAGTCGGACGGTATTGGCCTCGTGCCGCTCGGCGCGTACACAGCCGGCACACATCAGATTCACTGGGATCTTCGCGTTAACGGCAAACAGCTTGAGAGTGGAAAGTACGCCGTGTTCCTCGAGATCTTCGACGCGCACAATCGGCCTTCCGGAGTTCCACCATCGCGCTTCCAGGCTGTCCTCAGGATCTCTAAGAACGGCGGAGACAGCGTCCGGATGTTCACCATCAACTATCCGGAGCTCTGAGCACGTCAGGCCCCCGCGATGGTGTCGGTTACCGAATCGCGATCGGCGCGGAGTAGCGTTTTCGTCCCAGTGAAGATCGCTCGCTCTGAACGCGGAACGAGGAGCTAGCGGAGGCGGTTCGTTTGATCGTGCACCTCGAAACGCCCCGATTCGAGCCTAAGGCGAAGCGCTCTACCTGAACCGCGTCCATGGACATCCGTGACGTGGCTGGACATTCCGTGACGCATCACGGGATATCTCAGTGACCCTCCACAAATGACGCTCTACAACTAACTAACTGTAGAGCGTCATCCAAATGTCCGGTTCGCGTCACGCCATGTCCAAGGCCCTAGGCAAGTAGTTCCAGATGGGTGCCAGCCGCGCGCTAGACCAGGTCCGGGCGGTCGGCTCCTCGACCCCGGGAACCACCGAAGCCCGTGCGGACTTCTGCTGCTGATGAATTCATGGCGGCAGCACGCCCCACTGGCCGAGACGACGTCCTCGCGACCCAGGCGGAGCAAGGCCGCTCATTCCGCTCGCAAGGAGCCGTCAACAGCCGGACGCCTCAGGGCGGTTCCTTTACCCAAAGCAGACGGCGCCGCATTTGGGAGTACCGCTCCCACGTCGAAAGAAGCCAGGCCGCTCAGCCCTTCCGGACTTGCTGGCCGTTGAACGCGGTCATCGGTTGCGATTGATAACGCTGCCGGGCGAAGGCACGAGCGCGCCATGCGCCCGGCCGGATAGCTACGAGCGCAATGTCGCCGAAGCGGTGGCACGATCCGCGCCGGCGCTCAGACGAAAGGAATAGCCAACCGAGACGTCGCGGGTGCGGGCTGTCAAGGCCGGTTGAGATTTGACCCTTTGGCGCCGGTTGAGAATTGACCCCCCCCTGGCGGGATCGCGCCGGTCGAAAAGTGGACCACCCTGGGTTGTGGCGGCTTCTCGCGCAGCGAGCCGTAGGCGAGCGGAGCGAGATGCCGCCGGCGCGACCTGTGGGAGGGGGCGATTCCGCTGCTTTGTCGGTGAAGCGACTCTGTTGACGTGTTGTGAGCCGGTCTGCTGCGCTCGGCGTGGTCGTCGAGGGTGGTCGGTCAGGCTGTTTCGGCGCTCTGGCGGGCGGGGCGGGGTCCGAGGTCGAGGTCTTTGAGCCGGTAGCTGTCGCCTTTGAGTGAGATCAGTTCGGCGTGGTGGATCAGCCGGTCGACCATCGCGACGGCGGCGGCGTCGTCGCCGAAGATCTCGCCCCAGGCCGAGAATGGTTTGTTTGAGGTGACGATCAGGCTGGCGCGTTCGTAGCGGCGGGAGACGAGCATGAACATCAGGTTTGCGGCTTGCGGGTCGAACGGGACGTAGCCGACCTCGTCGCAGACCAGCAGCGGGATCCGCTCGAGTCGACGCAGCTCGTCGTCGAGCCGGCCTTGGCGTTGCGCGTCGCCGAGCAGCGCGACCCATTCGGTCGCGGTTTTGAAGATCACGCGCTGGCCGGCGAGGCACGCGCGGATCCCGAGCGCGATCGCCAGGTGCGTTTTGCCGGTGCCGGGCGGTCCGAGCAGGATCACGTTCTCGCGCGCGTGGAGGAAGTCGAGCTGGCCGAGGTGCTCGATCACCTGCTTCTTGACCGAGCGCTGGAAGGTGAAGTCGAACTCCTCGAGCGTCTTGTGGGCGGGGAACCGGGCGGCGCGGATCCGCAGGCGCCCGCCGGACGACTCGCGCGAGGAGAGCTCGGTCGACAGCAGCGCCTCGGCGAACCGCTCATAGCTCCACTCCTCGTCGCGGGCGCGCTCGGCGAGCTTCGGCAGAGCCCTAGCCGCGGCGGGCGCTTTCATCGCTCGGAACAAGTGCGTCAGCTCCGAGCCGCGGCTCATGCGATCACTCGGTCATAGACGTCAAGCGGGCGCTGCTCGACGACCAGCTCGTCGTCGGTCGGCTTGCCGCGGCGCTCGCGCAGCGCCCGGGCGTGCTCGAGCGCGGTAATCGTCCGGTTCTTAGCGAACACCCGCTCGTGGGAGCAGGCGAGCTCGCCGGTGTTCAACGCGACGGCTGTGACCTGGCGCTGCGAGACACGAACCTCGACGCGGCGGCCGACGAGGTTCGGGTCAAGCGAGTAGTCGTTGGTGTCGAACCGGACGTGCGGATCGGGCGGCACGCGGGTCACCCAGCGACGATCGACGTCGAGCTTAGAGGCGGGCAGCGGTCGCATCACCGCCCGCTCCTCGATCAGCCTGTCGATCGGCCGGGCGCGCAGCGTCTTGTGCGTCCGCGCGTTCGCCTTCCCAAACCAGTCGTCAAGCTGCAGCTGGAAGTCGAGGTGGTTCGCGAACCGCCGGCCGGGCTCGAAATTCGTCTCCATGTATCCCTGCAGCCGCTCCACGCACCCCTTCGCCTGCGGATCCGCCGGCTCGCAGAAGTGCCAGTCGATAGGCAGCCGCCCGCAGAACGCCGCATAGTCCAACGTTGGACGCCCGCCACCAGCGTGCAGGCACCCCTCCCGGTCCCACACCAACAGCTCCGGCAGCGCCTCGAAGGCCCACAGGCAGCGGGTCATACCCCACAGCACGTCTGGCGCCTCCTTGCTGAACACAAGCGCGCCGGCGCCGGCGCGCGAGTAACCCAGGCACGCGACCACCACCCACGCCCGCCGGACCTGGCCGTGACCGACCGGCACCGGGCTCGAGGGCTCCCACAGATCCCACTGGCAGACCTCCCCCGGCCGATACACCGTCCGCTGATGCGTCCGCAGCTTGAGAAACAACGGCCTGACCTCACGCAGATAGTCATCAACGATTGTCTGTGAGCCCTCGAACCCCAACAGCTCGATCAGCTCCCGGACCCTCACCCCCGAGAGTCTCGGCTCGTTCCCCAACAGCCGGTGAATCTCGTCCTTGAACGGGTCGAGCTTCGACGGGCGCTCCGGGCAGCGAAACGCCGGCGGCTCAGGCGAGCGCAGCGCCGCCCGAATCGTGTTGCGCGACAGACCCGTCCGCCGCGCCAACTCCTTGATCGAGACCCCGCGGACGAAGTGTTCCCTGCGCAGCTCGGCCCAGCGCTCCACGTCCAGCACAACCCTTCTCCCGGTCTCGATCACATGACCGAGCCAGGCTCACCACCACCCCGGACGACTCCGCCACCATCACAGGGGGGTCAAATCTCAACCGGCGGAGCGGGGTCAGTTTTCCACCGGTGCCGACACGGGCGTTCGCCCTGTTGCGGGCGTGCTGCGTCGGCTGGCGGAGGACGGGCGGTCACGAAGCGCGCGCGACGGTCGGGGGAGTCAACTCGGATCGTGAACGAAGCCGAGCGTGCGCTGCGCCGCTTTCTCGACGGCGATCACGAAGCAGACACGATCCGGCCCCCGACTCGGGAAGGGAGCGCTGGTGTACTTCAACGAGATCGGGTCCATGTAGTGGCAGCTTTCGTCCGATCGCACTTCAACGACGCGCCCCTGGATCGCGGCCATCCGGTATGGGTTGCCCATATCCGTGACCGACAGCGCGACACGCGGATCGCGGCGCATGTCCTTCGCCTTCCAAATCGCATCGGATGTGCAAACCAGGATGAAGTCGTCCTCGAGTCCCACCCACACCACCCAGTTGCGCGGAGAGCCATCGGCACGCAAGGTTGTGAGGTGCACGTAGTTGGGCGCGTCTAACAGCTCGCGGACGTCGTTGGGAATCGGGATCGGCATGTGGGCTCCTTCGTGCAGCCGGTTTCAGAGATAGTCGATCACGGCAGAACAGACGATTGCAGAGCCTCAAAAGGACACCGTCACTCGTTCGGCCGAGCCAACCCCCTTACGTCCGGCCGGTGGCGAGAGGCAGGCGGCCGATAGCCCGGCGCTCAGCCACGCGGTTCCGGGGAGCCCGAGAGCGACGCCGGGCTCGGCACGATCGACACGTCGCCAAGGCGCTCGCCCGCTAGGTTCGGTCGGGAAGGCGAATGCGATCGTCTGCGACGGTCGCAGTTTCTCGGTATCTGGGGAGGTCGGCGGCGCGAGCGTGGCTCAGAGCTTGATGTCGGCGAGGCCTGCCTTGAGCGCGGGCCACGGCCGAAGCATGAGGGTGATGTCAGTGACGCGGTCGCCGTCGGTAAGCGTTCGCAAGACTCCGTCGACGGGCTGGTCTTTGATCGTGGCGGCGAAGAAGGCGATCCTCTCGCTGTCGCGCTCGTGGACTGACGTGGGTCGTGCATTGGCGACTACGCCTGCAACCGCCCGCCAGACCGAGCTGATCTGTGCGGCTCCGGTGTAGTCCCGGATAGGGCTGTGGAATTTCGCGTCGGGCGCGAGCAGGGCGGCTGCCGACGCGGCGTCGCCGCTGAGAAAGGCGTCGATCAGCCGGTGGGCGGGGGTAGGCATGAGCTTCTCCTCTCGATACGATGCTTCGAATGTCGAAGCGGAAGCATAGTGCTTCGAAATCCGAAGCACAAGGGCCACGGCCAGGACAACCCGCCCGTGGCACCCGGACCGGCAGGCCGCTGCTCGTCGCGTTCGACCTGCTTGGGCGCCGATGGGCGCTGCGGGTGCTGTGGGAGCTGCGCGAGGACCACCTCGGCTTTCGCGCGCTGCAGCGGCGCTGCGGAGACATGTCATCGAGCGTCCTGCGCGATCGGCTGGCCGAGCTGCACGGTGCGGGTCTGCTGGAAACAGACACCGCACGGCGCTACGGCTTATCGCGCCACGGGCGCGGGCTTCTCGAGGCGCTAAAGCCGCTCACGAGCTGGGCGGAAGATTGGGGCGCTGGAGACTGACGGTCCTCGACTGACAGCTCGCCCACCCGGGAACTCGGCGCGCCGGCCCGACCTCCCCCGGTCTCAGGACAGACCGCGAGACAGACCTGGGCGAGCGCCAGGTCTGCAGCGCGACGATCCGAAACGTCGCCGAGGCGATAGCGCGGGCCGTACCCCAGCGGGCGATCGCGTTCGGGGGCGAGCAAGCGTAGGAGCCCGACGGTAATCGACCAATCACGCTGGAGACGAACGACTAGCGACTCGCTCGGTATGGCTTGAGTGGGGCGATTTTGCGACACGGTCAGCAGGTTCGTCGCGGTCGCCGCGTGGTTCGCCTCGAGCCGTAGCTGGGCGGTCAGAGTTCATGCCCGGTGCACCCGAGCCCGCGGGGTCCTGCTCTGTACGGGTGTCGGATCTGGGACGAGGCCGGCTGACCACGATCTGGACCGTCGCGATCAGCAGGACAATCACGGTCAGGATGCGCTCGGTCCTGGGGACCTCGTGGAAGAACGCGTAGATCTGGATCGATATCGCCAGCGCTTGGGCCGCGAGCGCCAGGGCAATCGCTCGCCACCCTGTCACCTCCCGCCGATCTAGTCGACCCGGGTACGGCTGCCACGCCGCGTAGGCAACGAGAACCGCGGCGCCCGCCCAGGCCGCGTCGTAGATACCCCGGTCATGAGTGTGCGCGAGAGCTTGAACCGAAGAGATCGCATCGGCCACCCCAATCGCCATCAGCCCGATCCCGAGCGCCAGCCACATCCGACCCGGGCGCCAGTCCATCAGGACAAACAGCCCCAGGACCGCCCCGACAAGCACGGCGTCTCCCAGGGGATAGACAAAATTGAGCACAATGGCCAGCCCGGATGCGCTCGAGTGCTCCACGACAGGCTCCAGGAATAGAGCCACCCAGGGCGTCGCGACGAGCAGCATCAGCGCGACGCCGTCAATCCATCGATCAAGCTGGAAGCCCGGAATCCGGTCTCGAACCAGGAGGACGAGCGCGGCGACGATCAGCGGGTACCAGGCCAACCAGAACACATCTGAGATGCTCGTCTGCGGCGGCGCAGCAGCGCTGCCGAACCGGATGCTCCAAATCGTGGAGCCGACCGCCCAGCTCGCCAGCGCGAGGGCAACCAGCAGCCACGCCGTGCGGCTCCGGCTCTCGCGCAACGCTCCCGCGGCGCAGGCGATCGCGGCGCACCACAGCAGCCCGTCGTTGATCCAGTAATCAAAGAGACCGTCGGCGCCCCGCCCGCCGAACCCAAGGGACCCGTGGGCGGCGTAAAGCGCTACGACGACGGCCAGGACCGGCCAGATAACCCCGATGGGCGGAGGGCGCACCAGCGCGCCCCACCGCCGGGCGCCTTGGATCTCCACAGCTGGAGACTAGCTGGACCACCAATCGTGGGCAGCTCAGGTTGCCTACACGACGACAACAACAACCGGGCGATTCCCAGCCGAGTAGAACTCCCGCGTTGATCGCGTCAAGCAAGCGTTCCCGATCAGCGCCGGGACTTGTGCGCAACCCGACGAAGCCTGCGCCCGCAAGTATCGCTTACGCGTGAACTCAACAGCGCGTACTCAGGTCGCGCTGATCCGTCCATCCTCGCCGAGCTGGAACCCGAGCAGGCCGAACTGCGCGAGCTTGTCCGGGATCACGGCCCTGGGCTGCTCGGATGACTCGACGCCGCCGGGGGTCATCGTCATTACCTGGAGGGGTCCGCTCCAGTCCGAGATCGCCTCGCGGCGGCCGTCGTCGTGGTTGATCGAGGCGATCAGCCCGAACACGAACGGGGAGCGCGGGTTGGTGCAGATCCACCAGTTGCTCACCTCGATGTCGACCCGCGGAACCGGACGCGGCAAAAACCCGTAGACGTCCGACCAGCCGTCCGGGCCGCGCGTCTGCAGCACCAGCTCGCGACCGTCCTCGATGACGCGAAAGCTCCAGCCCGACTGCTCGTGCACGGTGTCCGGGTCCGGGCCGAACGGGATCGGATCAAGCAGCGTGCCAAGGCCGAAGCCCACGTCCGCATGCCATTTCTTGCCATCGCCGTCGGTGACCCGCAGCACAAGGTGGCCGGTAGGCCGTGCCTCCGGAGGCGCCCCGCCGACACGAACCCGCGCGAGCATCGGCTCAACCTGCAGACCGAGGTGCTCAAGCGCCGAGGCGAGCAGCAAGTTGTGCTCAAAGCAGTACCCGCCGCGCCGCTCTTCCACCATCTTGCGCTCGAGATCGTGCTGCTCCAGCGAGACGGGCATGCCTCGGTGCGAATCGAGATTCTCGAACGGGATCGACGTAGCGTGGGCCCGGTGAACTCCCTGCCACGTCGGCGAGGTGCCGGCCCCCAGCCCGATTCGCTCCAGGTAAGCGTCAAAGTCGAGCATCGGCGCCGACCATACACCCGCCCGGAGCCGCTCTTCAAGAGCTGCCAGCGGGACTCGCGTTTGCGAACCAGCACTCAAAACAGGGCGGCTCTGGTCACACACAGACGCCACGATTAGCCCGATCAGTCACACCTGCTTCGATGCGGCGACGACCATCCCATCGGCGTCAGCGAGCGCCCCGCGACGCGCAGAAACCGCGCAAGTCGCCGGCGATCGCTTTCGCTTCTTGAGCCGTCCCGGAACTCACGATCGCATCGGCGACGTTCCGATCGTCCGGCTCCGGCCTGAGGAAGCTCGACCGGGTCGTTATCGCTCGCGCCCGCCGAGGAGGTAGCGGAGGCGGTTCGTTCGCTCGTGCACCTCGAAACGCCCCGATTCGAGCCTAAGGCGAAGCGCTCTTCCTGAACCGCGTCCCTGGACATCCGCGACGTGGCTGGACATTCCATGACGCATCACGGGATATCTCAGTGACGCTCCGCAAATGACGCTCTACAACTAACTAACCGCAGCCGGTGTTGAACCCGCAGCTCGAGCACGTGTAGCAGCTGCCCGTGCGCTGCATCATGCCGCCGCACTGCTGGCACGCGGGTCCGAGGTCGAGTCCCGTCCGCGCAGCCGGGAGGACCGGCGGCTCGTCGGTGAACGCCGAGGCCGCAGGCGCCGGCGCTGAGGTCGAAGACCCGTTGCCGTTGCCCTCGCCCTTGGGGTCCGTGCTCTCGGTTGCCGGGGGACCGGCGGTGTCGCTCATCCGAGAGCTGGCGGCGTCCTGCGCTGCCTTCCGCGCCCGAACCTCAGGCGTCAGGATCCCGAGCTCCTCCTGGAGGTCGGCGTCGAGGAACCGCGACGCCAGCCAGCGCATGATGTAGTCGGGCATCGACTTCGCGAACGGGATCTCCGGGTTGGTCGTCATCCCCTCGGGCTCGAAGCGCATGTAGCTGAACTTGCGCACGAGCGTCTCGAGCGGCACCCCGTACTGGAGCGAGATCGAGATCGCGGTCGCGAACGAGTTCATCATCCCGCGCAGGGTCGAGCCCTCCTTGCCGATGTCGGTGAGGAAGATCTCGCCGACCGTCCCGTCCTCGTACATCCCGGCGGTGATGTAGCCCTCGTGGCCGGCCAGCGAGAACTTGTGCGTGATCGACTGGCGCTCACGCGGCATTCGACGGCGCTTCGGAGGAGCCTCGGCCAGCGCCTCAGCGACGGCCTTGTCGAGTTCGGCCTGTGTCAGCGGCGTGGGTGCGTCCTTCTGAGCGTCGGTACGCAGCGCCTGTGCGGTCTTTGAGCCGTCACGGTAGATCGCGAGCGCTTTGATCCCCAGGTGCCAAGCCTGGAGATAGGCGTCGGCGATGTCCTCGACGGTCGCCGACTCGGGGAGGTTGACCGTCTTCGAGATCGCCCCGCTAATGAACGGCTGCACGGCGCCCATCATCTTGATGTGACCCATGTGCGAGATCGCGCGCTCGCCTACCGCGACGTCGAACACGGGCAGGTGCTCGTCGGCGAGGTCGGGAGCGCCGATGATCGTCCCGTGCTCGTTGACGTAGGCGACGATCTGCTCGATCTGCTCGTCGCTGTAGCCGAGCTTCTGGAGCGCCAGCGGGACAGTCCGGTTGACGATCGTCATCTGACCGCCACCGACGAGCTCCTTGAACTTGACCAGTGAGAAGTCAGGCTCGACGCCGGTGGTGTCACAGTCCATCAGGAAGCTGATCGTTCCGGTCGGCGCGAGCACCGTGGCCTGAGCGTTGCGGTAGCCATACGCCTCGCCGGCGGCGACCGCTTCATCCCAGGTCGAGCGAGCGGCGTCGAGCAGCGCCGGTGTCGGTGCGCAGGCCGAATCCGGGATCGCGTGCGAGGCGTCGCGATGCATCCGCATCACCGCGTTGTGCGCCTCGCGGTTCTCGGTCGTAGCGGTCGTACGGGCCCATCGCGGCAGCGATCCGAGCCGAGCCAAGGTAACCCCGGCCGGTCATCAGCGCGGTGATCGCGGCTGCTGTCGCGCGTCCTTCGTCGGAGTCGTACGGCATGCCGTTCGACATCAGGTAGGCGCCGAGGTTCGCGTAGCCGAGCCCAGCTGGCGGAACGCACGCGCGTTCTCGCCGATCTTCTGCGTCGGATAGCTCGACGGCGAGACGATGATCTCCTGCGCGAGGAACACGACGTCGACCGCGTGCTTGAACGAGTCGACATCGAAAGTGCCGTCAGCGCGACGGAACTTCATGAGGTTGAGCGATGCGAGGTTGCAGGCGGAGTCGTCGACGTGCATGTATTCGGCACAGGGGTTAGACGCGTTGATCCGCCCGGAGATCGGGCAGGTGTGCCACTGGTTGATGGTCGTGTCGTACTGGACGCCCGGGTCGGCGCAACGCCAAGCGGCCTCGGCGATCTCCTTCATCAGCTCACGCGCGGGGATCGGATCGCCGATCGGCTTACCGGTGGTGCGCGCGATCAGGTGCCAGTCCTCGTCGTTCTCGACCGCCTGCATGAACTCGTCGGTGACGCGGACCGAGTTGTTGGCGTTCTGGTACTGGATCGAATGAAAGCCGTCGCCGTCGATCGACATGTCGAAGCCGGCATCGCGCAGCGCGGCAGCCTTGTCCTCCTCCTTGGCCTTGCACCAGATGAACTCGCGGATGTCGGGGTGGTCGACGTCGAGCACGACCATCTTCGCCGCGCGGCGGGTGCCGCCGCCAGACTTGATCGAGCCGGCCCAGGCATCCGCGCCACGCATGAACGAAACCGGGCCTGACGCGGTGCCACCGCGGCTGAGCGGCTCCATCGAGCCGCGGATCTTCGAGAGGTTGATCCCCGAGCCGGAGCCGCCGCGGAAGATGATCCCCTCCTTGGTGTTCCACTCGAGGATCGACTCCATGTTGTCCTCGACCGAGAGGATGAAGCAGGCGCTGCGCCTGCATCTTCGGGTCGCCGACCGGATGCCAGCCGACGTTGAACCAGACAGGCGAGTTGAACGCCGCCATCTGGTGAAGCAGGATGTAGGTGAGCTCGGCCTCGAACGCATCCCCGTCCTCCGTCGGTCGCGAAGTAGCCGCGCTCGCGCCCCCAGCTCGCGATCGTGCCGGCGACGCGCCCGATCATCTGCTTGACCGAGTACTCGCGCGCCGGCAAACCGAGCTGGCCGCGGAAGTACTTCTGGGCGACGATGTTGGTGGCGTTCTGGGACCAGCTCTTCGGAAACTCGACGTCGCGCTGCTCGAAGGAGACCTTGTCGCCGTGGCCGATGCGCGCATCGCGGCAGCTCCCACTCCACGGAATCGAACGGATGCTCACCGGCCGTCGTGAAATACCGGCGGACCGAGAGACCGTGGTCTGCACGAGCCTCGTGATCGAGTTCTGTCTGGGGGATGTGGTCCATACCGGCCGAGCTCCTTTTCTCCGCTGCTTCGGCTGCTTTCACTCGGCTCCGGAACGGCCGAGCGGGGCAGTAAAGACTGGCGGATGCCTCGGACGGAAAAGTGTGCCCGCAACCTGCCTCCGGGAGGGTCCGCGCAATACGGAAACTAGGGATGAATTTTACTCCGCTGGGTGGCCAAAACCCGCTATCTGGCAGCGTTTTCATCTCCTGCTGCCCTCCTGTCGCATAGCGGTGTGATGGTTAGGCGACAGCCAGCGCCTCGCGGCGCCGGGATGACTCCGGGGAGGAGCCTTCGCGTTTCATGGAGCTGTGCTCGTCCGGGTGGACGAGGCTGACCTGCCCTCCGCGCGCAGTTGGCGTGAACCGTCCGATGCGGGCCACGTACGACTGAAGGCCCTCCGCCTGCGTGTGCTGCTGAGCCATACGGGCGAGGTTCAGGGCCGCGTTGAGATCGCGGTCCTGAACGTACCCACACCCGGGCTGGTCGCAGGTGAAGACCCGGTCGGCCAGGCGCAGCTTGGCTTTCACTGCGCCGCAGGCCGAGCATGTCTTCGAGGAGGGGTAGAACCGGTCGGCGGCCACGAGAACCGAGTCATCAGACCACGAGGTCTTGTAGGCGAGTTGACTGAGGGTGGTGCCCCAGCCGACGTCGGCGATGTGCCGGGCCAGCCGCCGGTTGCCGAGCAGATTTTTCACGGCCAATGTCTCGACGCCAATGACACCGAACTCACGCGTTAGCGAGGTCGTGAGCTCGTGGGCCTGGTAGCGCCGCAGGTTCGCCACACGCTCATGCAGTCTGCCGATGCGCCGCTCGGTGCGCACCATCCGCGCGCTCTTGACCCAGGTTCTGCAGCCCTTCTTGGCACGCCCGTCGGCGCGATAGTTGGACGGGTTATTCGCGCGCCGCTGACGCTCAAGCCGGCGCTGCAAGCGGCGCAGGGTGCGCAGCGCCGCTTGCAGCGGTCGTCCGTTGCCCACAACATGGCCGGTCGAGAGCGTCGCCAAGCGCGCGAGCCCCACATCTACTCCCACGACCGCGTCCAACTGCCGCGCTCGACGGCGTTTGGGGAGCGCTGCACGGTGAAGCTGATGACCCAGCCACCGTTGACGCGCTGGACGGTCGAGCGCATCACGCGCGCTCGCGGGTCGGTGTTCAGCAGTCGGGTGACCTTGCGCAGCGACTCTTTCGTGCGTACCAGACCCAGCCGCCGGTCGAGGTCAACATGACGGTTATCGGGAATGCGCGGCCGCTGGAAGATGACCGCCTCATGGCTGCGGCCCTTCACGCGGAAGCGCGGAAACCCGACCCGGCGGCCAGCCTTGCGCGCCGCCGAGAAATTCTGAAGCGCTTTGCCGAGCGCCTCCAAGCCAGACTGGTAGGAGCCAGTGAGTACCTCGCGGCGCCACGGGGCGAGTTGGTCCTTGATGGCGTCTCCACGAAACGCAACGCAGAGCGACTTGTACGACCAAGGCACATCAACGTTCTGGCCTGCGACGCGGTCATCTAGACGATGCTTAACCAAAGCGAGGCCCTGGTTGAACCAGAACCGCGACGCGCCCGCGCACGCGTTGAGGAATGCCTCTTGCTCGACGGTCGCGTCGAGCGCAAAGCGATACGCCTGCTGGATGACCGGAGCGTCCGCGTCCACGAACTCAGCGTGCCATGCGACCCGGACCGCATCAAACCGCTATGCGACACCGGGCCTCCTGCTAGCTTCGCCGCGGATGTCGAGCGGGCAGCTGATCGAAACCCCCGGCAGCCTGCCCGCTGCGCGGGTCGAGACCCCCGGCGCGGCGTCACGAGCGACGGCGAGGAGCCCGGTTCTGATCGCCGCGGCGCTGCTCGTGCTGATCCTCTACGCGGCCTTTGACCACGGCGCCGTCGGGCTGTCGGTGGACACGCGAGTGGAGGTGGCAGTCGCGGCGCTCGCGGTCTTCGGCGCGGCGGCCTGGCTGATCTCCGGAACCATTCGCTTATCGGCGTCGCGTACCGCAGCCGCCGGCGTCGTCCTGCTGGCCGCGTTCGCCTGCTGGTCCGGAATCACCGTGTTCTGGAGCGTCGCCCCAGACCAGACCTGGATCGAGCTCAACCGCGCGATCTCCTACGTGCTCGTGCTCTGCCTGGCGATCGCGGCCGGCGCCTCGGACGAGCGCGCCGTCCCGATATTCGCCAAAGGCTTCTTCGCGATCGCCCTGGCCGTGACGGTCTACGCGCTGGGCCAGAAGTTGTTCCCGGGCCTCCACGTCGCCGGGGTCTTCAACCTCAACCAGACCGGGACGATCCCGCGGCTCCAAGAGCCACTCGGCTACTGGAACGCACTCGCGCTGTTCATCGCCCTGGGAGTCCCGGTGGCGCTCGCGCTGACGGTCGACCAGACCGGGACACGCCGCGGCCGACTCGCCGCGGGATGCGCCCTCCAGCTGATGCTGCTGGCCGTCGGCCTCAGCTACTCGCGAGGCGGCCTACTGGCGCTGGTGCTGGTGTTGATCGTCGTAATCGGCGCCGGCGGCGAGCGCCTGCGTCCGGTGCTGTGGCTTGCCGTCGCGGTCGTCGCGACGATCCCGCCGCTGGCGTTCGCGCTCGCCTCGCACTCGCTGACCACGGCCGGGGTCTCGCTCTCGACCAGGGAAGGGGCGGGTGCGATCCTCGCGGCCATCCTCGCGGTCTCCCTGGCGGGGCTGGTCGCTGCGGGGCGCGCCGTGCTCGCGATCGAACCCCGGCTGCGCGTCGGTCCCGATCGGGCGCGAGGGCTTCGGCGGGCGGCGCTCGCGAGCGCCGCCGTGCTGGTGGTTTGCGGCGCGCTCGCGCTGGCGCTGTCCTCGCGAGGGTTCACGGGAAGCTTCTCCCACGCGTGGAACAGCTTCACCTCGACCCAGGTCGTGAGCAACTACAACCCGAACCGGTTGCTGACCGCCGCCTCGAACCGCTGGGTCTGGTGGAAGGAGGCCGCCGGTGCCTTCAGTGATCGCCCGGTCGGGGGATGGGGAGCGGGTTCGTTCGGGGTCGTCCACCTGCTCTACCGGCGTGACACGCTGCCGGTCCAGCAGCCCCACAGCGTCCCACTCCAGTTCCTCGCCGAGACGGGCATCGTCGGGGCGCTCCTGGCGCTGGCGGCGTTCGCGTTGCTGCTGCGCGCGTCGGTGGCGAGCGTCCGGCGCTGGGCTCCCGGCCCCGAGCGCGTGCTGGCGGCCGCATTGCTGGCAGGCGCCTGTGGGTATGGGCTACACGCCCTCTACGACTGGGACTGGAACATCCCGGCGGTGAGCCTGCCGGCGCTGGCGTTCATCGGCGTGCTGGTGGGGAGGCGTCGGCCGCGAGCCCCGGTGAAGATCGGCGGACCGGGTCTCGGAGCCAGGGCCCTGTGGCTGGCGGGCATCGTCCTCTGGCTGTGCGTATTGGCGCTGTCGGCCGTACTCCCGAGCCTGGCGGGCAGCAAGGCGAACGCGGCACTGGTGCAAGCCGCGACCGGCGCTCCCGGCGCGCTCCAGTCGGCCCAGTCGAGCGCGGCGCTCGCGAGCAGTCTGGACCCGCTCTCCGACGCCGGCCTCCGGGCAGAAGCGACGGTCGCGCTGCACCGGGGCCGCCTCTCACGCGCGCGCGACTACCTAACCGAAGCGGTCGGCAGGGAGCCCAGCGACGGGCTCGCATGGAGCGAGCTCGCCCAGGCCGACTACGCGCTGCACGACTCGTCGGCGGCCGCGCTCGCCGAGCAGCGTGTGCTGGCGCTCGACCCAGAGGGCCAGGCCGCGCAGGCGCTCCTGCGCCTCGTGCTGCTGGCGGCCTCACCGCGGGACTCGGCCACGGGCCGGCGGACGCCGTTGCCGGCGAAATGAAACGCTACGGGTCGTGAAGCTGCTCGTCACCGGAGGCGCCGGGTTCATCGGGTCGATCGTGGCCAGCCACCTGCTGGCCGCCGGCCATGAGATCGTGGTCCTCGACAACCTGGAGCGTGGGCACCGTGAGGCCGTGCCGGACGGCGCGGAGCTGGTCGTCGTCGACCTGCTCGATCGCGCGGCGTTGGGCGAGCTCCTCGGAGAAGGGTTCGACGGGGTGCTGCACTTCGCCGCGCTCGCGCTGGTCGGAGAGTCCGTCAGCAATCCCGAGCGCTACTGGCGCACCAACGTGGGCGGGACGCTCAACCTGCTGGAGGCAATGGCCGAAGGCGGCGTCACGCGCCTGGTCTTCTCCTCGACCTGCGCGGTCTACGGCCAGCCCGAGGAGGTCCCGATCCCGGAGACCGCCCCGCCCCGCCCGATCAACGCGTACGGCGCGTCGAAGCTCGCGGTCGACGAGATGATCGGCCACTTCTGCCGGGCGCACGGCTTCGGCGCGGTCAGCCTGCGTTACTTCAACGTCGCCGGCGCTAGCGGAACGCTGGGCGAGGATCACGAGCCCGAGACGCATCTGATCCCCAACATCCTCCGCGCCGCGCTCGGGCAGAACCCCTACGTCGAGATCTTCGGCACCGATTACCCCACGCCAGACGGCACCGCGGTCCGGGATTACATCCACATCGACGATCTCGCCGAGGCCCACCTGCTGGCGCTCGACGGGACCCGCGACGACGAGCACCAGATCTTCAACCTCGGCAACGGAAGCGGGTTCTCCGTCCGCGAGGTGGTCGCAGCGGCGGAGGCGGTGACGGGCGCGGAGATCCCAACCCGTGAGGCCGCACGGCGGCCCGGCGATCCGCCGATGCTGGTCGCCGCCAGCGAGCGGATCCGCGACGCGCTCGGCTGGCACGCGCGCAAGCCCGGCCTCGAGCAGATCGTCGCGGACGCGTGGGAGTTCGCCCAGACGCATCCGGGCGGATACTCAAACTAGGTCGGCGAGCGCCTGGAGGGCCGCCTCAACGACGTGATCGGGCGGTCTGCCCGCGTCGATCGTCCTGATCCGATCGGGCTCCCGTGCCGCCAGCTCGCCGTAGGCGGCGGCGACCCGGTCGAAGAACTCGTCGCGCTCGGCCTCCAGTCGGTCGAGTGGCTCTGCCCGTGAGCGCGAGCGCGAGCGGCCGAGCTTCGGATCGACCGTCAGCAGCAGCGTGCGGTCGGCGCGCAGGCGCCCCGTCGCGAACTCGTTGATCGCGCGGACCTCGTCGATTCCGAGCTTCCTGCCGGCCCCCTGGTAGGCGAGCGAGGAGTCGACGAACCGGTCGAGCAGAACCCACGTCCCCGATTCGAGCAGCGGCTCCACGGCTTCCTCGACCAGCTGGGCGCGCGCGGCCGCGTAGAGCAGCGCCTCGGTTCGCGCGCCCACCCGCAGCCCAGGATCCTTGACGAGCTCCCTGATGCGCTCGGCAACCACGACCCCGCCGGGCTCGCGGAGCGCGCGCACATCGAGCCCTCGGTCGGCGAGGGCCGCGGTCAGCGCGGTCGCGAGCGTGGTCTTCCCGGCACCGTCGATTCCCTCGATCGTGATCAGCCGTCCGCGCGCCATAACTGCGGTTGACCCTAACGCGCAATAGCATCGATGAGGTGCTGGCAGAGCTCGATCGCCACCCCCACGCGCGCGCCGTGCTGGGACCCGCGCTGTCAGCGGAGGGGGAGGCCTCGCACGCCTATCTCTTCCACGGGCCGGAGGGCTCCGGCAAGCGCGACGCGGCCCGGGCCATCGCCGCGGAGCTGCTCGCGCCGGGCTCTGCCGACCCCGACGGGGCGCGGGCCCGGGTTTTCTCCGGCGCGCATCCGGACCTGACCTGGGTTGTGCCAAGCGGCGCCCACGAGATCCTCGTCGGTGACATCGACGAGCCGGTAGTAGCGGCGGCCAGCAGGACACCGTTCGAGTCGAACCGGCGCGTGTTCGTGATCGAGCGCGTCGACGAGCTCGGCGACGAGGCGGCCAATCGGATGCTGAAGACGCTGGAGGAGCCGGCGTGGTTCGTTCACCTGATCCTGCTGACGGACCGCCTCACCGAGGTGCTGCCTACGATCAGCTCGCGGTGTCAGCTGGTGCGTTTCGACGCGCCGCCGGTCGAGCAGGTCGCGGGCACGGTCGAGGCGATGGGAGTCGATTGGGAGACGGCGATGGCTTGCGCGCGGCTTTCGCTCGGTGACGCCGAGCGCGCACGGGCGCTAGCGGGAGAGGACGGGCAGACGCTACGAGCCGGCGGCGAGCGACTCGCGCGTGCCGCGCTGGGCGGCGAGGCGGCAGCGACGAAGCCATGGGCGGCCGTGCTGGCGGCGGTCGGCGCGACTGGCGAGGCGCTGAAGAACGAGCTGGAGCGCCAGGCCACCGCCGATCTCGAGCTCTATCCGCGCAAGGAGCGAAAGCGCGTTGAGACCGAGTGGTCGGAGCGAATCAGGCGTGCGCGTCGCCGGGCGGAGACGGCTTCGCTGGACCTGGCGCTGCAGGTCGCGGCGCTCTGGTACGGCGACCTGGCGGCGCTGGCGTGGGGAGCCGAGGAACTGATCCGTAACACCGATCGGCTGGCCGAGCTGCGAGCCGACGACGGGGTCGACCCGGCCCGTTTGCTGAACGCGGTGGAACTCGTCGAGGAGACCCGCCGCCGCTTCCAGCTGAACGTCTCCGAGGAGCTGGCGTGCGAAGCGCTGGCCTACAAGCTGGAGCGGGTGCTTGCTGGATGAGGAACGGAGATCCGCGGTGATTGACGGACGAGACGGCCGCGGCGGACGCGTGTTCCTGCGCGCGCCGGCGGCCTCCGACCGCGAGGAGTTCGTCTCCCTGATGCGCGCCAGCCGCTCGTTCCACCGGCCGTGGGCGACCGCTCCTACCGACGACGACCGGTTTGCCGCCTACCTCGTCGACTCACGGCGCCCCGACTTCGAAGCAATGCTTGTCTGCCGGTCGGAGGACCGCGCGATCGTCGGCTTCTTCAACCTGTCGCAGATCGTGCGGCGCTCGCTTCAGAGCGCGTATCTCGGTTACGCGGTGGGCAAGGCGTTCGCCGGTCACGGCTACATGCGTGACGGGATCTCGCTAGTGATCCGCCACGCATTCCTGGACCTGCGGTTGCATCGGATCGAGGCCAATATCCAGCCCGGCAACCTTGCGTCGATCGCCCTCGCGAAAGGGGCGGGGTTTCAGCGCGAGGGGTTCTCGCCCCGGTATCTGAAGATCGGGGGCCGCTGGCGCGACCACGAGCGCTGGGCGATGCTCGCCGACGATTGGCGCCGTCGGCCCGAGGGCCGTCGCGCGCTCGAAGCGCTTCCCTGACTGAGGTCTACACCCCCGGCACTTCAGCGTTCTGGACGACGTTCGCTTACTGCTATCGGGAGGCCTAAACGTCGCCGGGCGACATTATCCGGCAGACCGACGCCCAGCTTGCTCGTTGACCTCTCGCGAACGTTCCAGGCGAATGTCGAGGACCGGCGGCCGGCTCAGCCGCCATTTACCGCCCGCTCGATCGCCGCCCGAGTGAGCAGGCCATGGGTCACAGGCACGCAGGCCAACCCCACCCTCAGCAGCTCTGGCCGGTGCAGGTCGATGCCCGCCGCGGTCACCATCTCCGGGGTTAGCTGGCCTTGGTTGGTGGGGTCCGGGAAGCTTGGGAACCCGCGGGCACGCATGCAGCGAGCGAAGGCGAGTGCGTCCGCGAGCCGGGCTCGCGTCGGCAGGGCGGGTTCCTCCGGCCCGAGACCGCCGGCCGGCATCACATGTTGGCATGCGCTCTGGGCCCCCTGGAACTGAGGAGTCCCGACCAGGGGGACGATCTTGTCCTTAGGGATCTCTCCGCTGCTGGTGGGGTCGGGGAAGTTCGGCATCCCATGGGAATGCATGCAGTGGGCGTAGGCGAGCGTTCCGCTCTGGGCCGTCGTCCTGGCGGCGGTCGTGGACGAGCCGCCGCCACAGCCGGCCGCGAGCACCGCGACGGCGGCGACTGCGACGACGGAGGTGGGGATGAGTGGACGGCGGCAGCGCATGAGGTTCGGTTCCTTTCGGTCGAGAGCGGGGAGAGGCACGTTGAGTCCGAGGAAGGACAGCTGGGAGCATGCGCCGCGCCGCGTTACAGGCCGGTTACCGTGTTATGTCGCTGTTATCCGCCCTGCGGCATCGTCAGTGCCGTGAAGATCGGCCGAACGCTGGCCCAGCCCATCTTGCGAGTGCTCCGTCCCCACCCGACCGTCCGCTGGCGGCTGACGCTGCTCTACAGCGTCCTGTTTCTGATCTGCGGCGCGGCGCTGCTGGCGATCACGTACTGGCTGTTCACCAAGTTCGCGTTCGTACTACCCGCCGAAGCCAAGCCTGCGCTCGCGCGGCAAGCCGCCGAATCCGGCATCGTGGCGTTCGCGACAGCGCTCGCCAAGCAGCGCTCCGATCGACCTGCACCGCCTGCAGGTCGGGTACGGGGTCGCGCTGGCGATCATGGCGCTCGTCTCCGGCGTGCTCGGGTGGCTCGTGGCGGGGCGCGTGCTGGCGCCGCTGCGGACGATCACCGCGACCGCCGAGCGGATCTCGGACACGAACCTGCACGAGCGCCTCGCGATGCCGGGTCCGCGCGATGAGCTGCGCCTGCTCGCCGACACGATCGACCGGCTGCTGGAACGCTTGGAGGCGGCGTTTGACGCGCAGCGACGGTTCGTCGCAAACGCCTCGCATGAGCTGCGCACCCCGCTGGCGATGATGCGCACCACCCTCGACGTCGCGATCGCCAAGCCCGGCGGCGTGCCGGCCGCAGACCCGTGAGCTGGACGCCGAGCTGCGCGTGGATCTCGACCACGCCGACCGGCTGCTGGAGAGCTTCCTCACGCTCGCCCGCGCCCAAAACGGCCAGCTCGACGAGCACGACCAGGTCGCGCTCGAGCCGCTCATCACGCGCCGCGCTCACCGCCCGCGCCGACCAGATCGCCGCCAAGCGGCTCACCGTCGAGACGCATCTCGCCGCTGTCGAGGTCGCGGGCAGCGCCACGCTGCTCGCGGCGCATGGTCGAGAACGTGATCGAGAACGCCGTGCGCCACAACCAGCCGGGCGGCTCGATCGAGCTCACACTCGCACCCCTCGACGGACAGCAGGCGCGAGTGATCATCGACAGCAGCGGCCCGATGCTCGACCAGGCCGCCGTCGCGCAGCTCGCCCAACCGTTCAAACGCCTCGGCCAGGACCGCACCGGCTCGCAGAACGGCCACGGGCTCGGGCTCTCGATCGTCGCCGCCGTCGCCGCCGCGCACGACGGCAGCCTCGACCTCCACGCCCGCGCAGAAGGCGGGCTCCGCGTCCAAATCACCCTTCCAGCCGCGACCGTCCCACAACTCGCGAAGGCCACAGCATGAGGGTCCTCGTCGTCGAGGACATGCCCCGCCACGCCAACCGGATCGCCGAAGGACTGCGCGACCAGGGGATCGCCGTCGACGTCGCCTACGACGGCCACGAAGCCGCCTCGAAGGTCAACCTCAACCCCTACGACGTCGTCCTTCTCGACCGCGACCTCCCCGGCATCCACGGCGACCAGCTCTGCCAGATCATCACCCACAGCGAAGATCCCCCGATGATCCTGATGCTCACCGCCGCCGGCGCCCCCGCCGACCGCGTCAAAGGGCTCGCGCTCGGCGCCGACGACTACCTCCCCAAGCCCTTCCACTTCCCCGAACTCGTCCTGCGCATCCGCGCGCTCGCCCGCCGCAAACCCACCGCCCGCAGCCGCACCCTGCAAGCGGCCGGGATCGAGCTCGACCCGCTCACCGGCACCGTCACCCGCGACGGACGAACGATCGAGCTCTCCGCAAAAGAGCGCGCCGTGCTCGAAGCCCTGCTCAAAGCCAGCCCCGGCGCACTCAGCGCAGAGCAGCTCCTCGAGCAAGCCTGGGACGAGAACGTCGACCCATTCACCAACACCGTCAGGGTCACCATCGCCCGACTCAGACGCAAACTCGGCCAGCCCGACATCATCCACACCACCCCCGGAGTCGGCTACAGCATCACCGAAGCGCCCTAACCAGCGGGCACGCGGGGTTCGGCGGCGCCGCTCGCCTGGCAGACACGCGCACCGCTGGTGGCCCTGGTCGGCGTCGAGGTCGGCGGGCTCGTCTGCGTGGTCGCCTTCCACGCGAGCCGGGCGGCGACGGCAATGGTGATGGTCGAGCTCTGCACCGTCACGCTGCTCGGCGGGCGGCAGCGATCGCGTGTGGTCGGAACGATCACCGCCGTCGGATTGGTGTTCGTGATCGTCTTGATCGACGGTTCGCTCGACCTCGGCGGCGTGACGATGCGGGTCCCGCTCGTGTTCGTCTCGCTCGCTTTCAGGGACACGGCCCGCTTCCGCCGGGGAGCGGGAACGAGGTCGCCAGCGCTCCGCGATCTTGCCTCTGGGATGTGTGGGTGACCAGGGTCGACGGCCGGGGCCCGACGACCGGCACCGTCGTGATCGGTTCCACGGGTCGATCTGGCCGCGGCCGTGTCCTTGTCTTCACTCCCATGCACAGGATCCCCTTCGGCAGCGAGGGGCGCGGGCGGTGAAGTGATCGCCGACTCCTGCTGACTTCCCCTGCCAATGCCGACGTTTTGGCCGTCGCCTCTGGCGGCCTTGCGAGTTGGCTACGCTGCGTCCAGCAGAGCCTGAGCGAGTGGTACCGCTACGGTGCAGCAGAATTTGCTGCCGAAACCGTCGTCAACTACGGCGCGGAGTCGCAAAAGCCCTGCAAAGACCTCACTTTGCCGACGTAGCTCAGCTGGTAGAGCACTTCACTCGTAAGGACGCTCCCCCAGTCTTGCCGGCGGCGTCGGCTCCCCGCGTGGGCGGCGGGAAATCCCCTAGGTGCAGGTCATTTCGATGGCGCGCAGCGTGCCCACGAGCGCCCACGAAAGGCCGCACGTGGACACCATCGCCGCTCTGGTTGCAGCCTGGGTGCAGCATCGTTTGGAGTCACGTCCCCAGCGTCTGTCCCAGGCACCGAGAGAGCGATCGTCCACCGAGATGCATGCTTTCCGCGCATTGCGGGCAAGGCTGCCCGCGAAGCGAGATGCCCGTGCTGGAAGAAGAGCAGGGGCCGCTCGCTCCCGGCGCGATCGAATTGACTCTGCTGAATCACGCCTACATCGGTCACCGCGGTCCGGTCGCCGCTTCGCAGCAAGATCGGTAACGCGAGCTCCGGCGCTCGAGTCGTCGCCCAGCTGCTTGCAACTTCGGCGAGAGCGGCCAGCGCCGACGTCGTCACGCGAGCTCCGCTGCACCCACATCGTTGTCCCCCTCCCTCGATGACTCTCACCCCCAAACCGATCGGAGCGCCGGAGAGAGGCCGACGGCGACGTTCCGCGTCATGCTCGTTGAGTCACCGCATTTCGTGACCAAAGACTAAGGCGCTAAATCCCCCAAAATGGATGATGCGCTTGGCCGCGAGATGGCGCCAACGTTCCAGGGATGAAAGCCGACAGACCAAGCGGTGCGCCTATCAACGAGGCGGGCGATATGGAACGAAACGATAAGCAGCTGGGTCATCCCGCGGTACCGGAGGCGAGCTCAACAACGCCAAGCAAGCCAGGGTCGGCGGTGAATCCCGCGCCGGCTCCGCCCGCCACTGGCTTCGCGACGACCCGCTGGGCGAAGCTGACCTCTTGGGTAACTGATCCGGCCCGGGGCTGGGATACGCGTCTGTGGTGCTGGTGGGCGTTCTACACCGCGCTCGCCTACACGATCATCCTCGCGACCGTCGGAGTGCTCGCGGCCTTGGGACTTGACCTGGTCCACGTTGTCACCGCCAACCATCGGCTTGTCGGCACGTTGCTCATTGCAACCTTTGGCGCGGTGCTATATGGCGGCGTCCTCGGCACCCTGCAGTGGCGGGTGCTGCGCGAACGAATTCCGATACCGCGCCGCAAATGGATCTCCGCCGCCGTGGTCCCTGCGCTTGCCGCCTGGATCCTGGTGGTCGTGCCGACGGCCATCAACGCTAGCGGCTCCAAGCACGACCTCGACGTGGCGTACCTGCTAGCGGTCAGCCAAGCGCTTGCGCTTGGTCCGCTCGTCGGCTTCTCGCAAGCAACGGCGCTGAGGCCCTACACAGATCGATGGGCATGGTGGATCGGCGCCAATGTGGTCTCGTACCTCGTCGGCTACCTACTCTTCTTGTTGATCTCCCAGATCTTTGGCTCGGTTAACTTCGCCCAGGGGCAGGGCACGCCACTCGATGCCTACATCGTCCTCCTCTTGACCGCACCTCTCAGCGCTCGATGGATGCTTTGGATCACCGCTCCAGGCGCAATGCGATCTACGACGGCAGCGGCCACTTAGGAGAGCGGCGCCAGTGATCGACGCCGACAGAGGCTGACAACATGATGGCGGGACGGGCGAGATCGTCGACCCGCACCCGTCCTCGTTCGCGTTCAAAGCGTCTCGCACCGCGTCTCGACCGCGTCGCCGCGTACCGACGCCGGCGAGAGCGGCCGCCCCAATGGGTCGATGAAGATGGTGACGGGCCCGGCGTGCGTCGGGAGATTTCCCTCGAGAGTTACAACCGAGTAGGAGAGCTGGCCGTCCTGCAGGCGCGGCTCCCGGATCACGATGACGGCGTCGTCGGGTTCATCATCGCCTGATTTATGATCATGCCGATCGACGGGCGTTCTATCTTCGTGCGCGCACTGGCGGCCGGATCATGCGCCAACCGCCGGCGGCATTCGGCCGCGGGGGGCCTAGCACCGACGGCCTCGGAGGCCGGGCCTGACATTCGAAAACAGTCGCCCCGCATCCGGTTTCAGCGGGCGGGTCGCGTGGTCGAGTCCGTCTCGGGACGTGGTCACGAACAGGGCCTCCAGGTGTGATCCACCGAACGCTCACGGTGTCGCAGGCTCGACCGGGAGCCGCAAACTGCCGGGAGTGACCCGTCGGGTGGGTAGCGGTTGATGTCCCGCCTCCCCTGAAGGTCACCCAGATGCCGCCCTCCACATCGACGGTCAGCGGTACCGTTACCCGTCCATCCTTGCCTCGCGGCGCCGGTCAGCGGCGGCTAATGCCCTAGCGGCGGAGCCTCACCACACGGTCGTTGAGTGGCTGGACGGGGCGACTGTTGTTCGGGTAACCGTCGTAGTTCGCGAACTTCGAGATAACCTCATGGAAGCGGGTCACGGCCGCTTGCGAGACGTGCCCGCCGTCGGACAGCACCGACCACCGCACGTTCTCGGTGCAGCCGGGCGTGGTGAGTGAACCGTCGTAGGCGTAGAACGAGTCGACGTGGACGTGGCCGCGCTTCACGCGCGTTCCGTCGAAATCGACGAATAGCTCTGCGGGGTTAGCTTCACCCATCGGCGGCCCCTCGGCGCCCGAAGTCTCCGGAGCGTTGAGGAGGATCTGCTCGAGCAGCGCGTTCGGCCGATGCCCGATCCGGTAGAACACGCCGACGACGGCTACGGCACCCTGGGCGTTGGTGTGGACGAAGTGTCCTTCTACGTCCGCTTGCTGCCCGTTGATGGTGTGCTCTGAAGGCGCGTGGAAGTGATACTGGGTGAGCATGTAGCGGTCCCCGCCGATCTGCAGCACGTCGTTGACGCCAGCCGGAATCACTACCTCGACCACGTGGCCGGTGTTCTCGATGGCGAGCTCCGACGCTTCGTACCGGAGCAGCAGTGGCGGACCCTTGAGGGCAGCCACGTGCTCGGTATCGAAGTTGATCGGGGATTGATGGCTGCCGGTTCCGCAGACACTGAAGGAGGCGTCGAGCCCACCCCAGTGACTGGGGCCGATCAGCGACGCTGGGTCGTGATTCCACGCCGTCGCCGTGGCCGCGGCGCGCGCTGTGCCAGAGAGCAGCGTCGAAACGGGTCCTCGAAGCGAATACGCGGCGACGGCGGTCGCTGCCACCCCCGTTCCCTTCACCAGCAGCTCGCGTCGGTTCAACTCACCCATGAGGGGCTCCTCTCATTTCGTATTGCGATTACACGGCCGCTGTGCCTGCGACGCTTACGCTTGCGACCTGCGCGTCGGTTTCGGGCGGCACCGGCAGCCGCGGCGTGCGTCGGGAGATTTCCCTTGAGAGTCTCAACCGAGTTGGAGAGCTGGCCGTCCTGCAGGCGCGGCTCCCGGATCACGATGACGGCGTCGTCGGGCTCATCATCGCCTGATTCGAGGAAGGCGAGCACGGCGTTCGGCGGATCTTCCTGGAAGCTGTTGTCTCCCTCGCCCCAGAGATCGACAAAGTCCGCCGTGGTCAAGTGCCCGACGATCCGCTTTGGCCGGTCTGAGAAGTAAGTCGTCGACGACGCAGCCTCCTTCAGTGTGAGGGTCCCCCCGTCGATCGTCGCGAAACGCCCGGTGACAGTCGCGCTTGAACTGCCGCGTCGTTGTTGCCTGTGCTTCTGATTGTTCACAGCGTTGGTTTGGCGGATATCACAGCCCGGTCTCGGCGGTGATTCGCCCGGATTTGACGGCTTGCGCGAGCTCCTGGTAGTCGCGGTCGTTCTGCTCCGCGTAGGCCTTGGAGAACTCGACGAGCGCCCGATCGAAGCTGTCGCCGTTGCCGAGGTAAGAGGCGATCGCGATGCGGTCGCCGCTGCGGGCGTGCGCACGGGCGAGCGTCCAGCCGCACAGGCCGCCGTAGAGGGCCAGCGCCTTGGGGCTCATCAGCTCGATCTCAGCCGAGCCCTTCCAGTCCTTGAGCTGCCGGCCGTAGAAGTCGCGAGGCCTACCGTCACCACCCTCGTCGACGTGCAGCCAGCCGAGAAAGATGTCGCTCGCGGCCTGCATCAGCCGCTGCCCGGTAACCACCCGCTCGCCGTGGTTTTCGAACTCGCTCTTGCCGAGGAACTCCTCCAGCACCGAGGCCTCGGCCTCCTTCATCTGCAAGAACAGCGGATCCTGACCGTCGCGGCCGAGCAGCAGCGCGATCCACGCCCGGGTGCCGACGCTGCCCACCCCGACCACCTTGCGTGCGAAATCGGTCAACTCGAACTGCTCCAGCAGCACCGAGCGGTCGAACTCGAGCGTCTCGCGGTAGCGGCGCAACAGCTGGTGGAGCCATTCGAACATCTCGCCGCGCTGGCGGCCCTGCGCGAGCTGCTCGATCGGGACGATCAGCGGCGACTGGTCGACTATCCGCACATCCCCGTTGACCGACTCTGTCAGTTTCGAGAATGCGGTCATGCTGTCCTTGGTGCGAGCCTTCGCGAGCTGCTTCTCAGCTTGTCTCACGCGCGTGGCCTTGAACTGCGACCTGAATTCCTGGAGGACGCTCTCGATCTCCAGCCGCGAGTACCACACATCGAGATTCTTCATCGCGGCGAACTCCGCCATCGCCGTCCGATACCGCCCAACGGTCTCGAGCACGATCCGGTCCCCGTCCTTGGCGGCGAAGCCGTTGTCGCGCGCCGCGATCAGCATGCTCACCGCGAGGCGCTTGACGTCCCCCTCCCACGGTCCGGGCAGCGTCTCGTCAAAGTCGTTGATGTCGAACACCAGCTGCCGCTCCGGCGAGGCGAACACGCCGAAGTTGGATAGGTGCGCGTCCCCGCAGCACTGCGCGTTCAGCCCCGACCGCGGCGTCGCGGCGAGGTCGTTGGCCATGATCTTGGCCGCGCCCCGGTAGAACGTGAACGGCGAGACCAGCATCCGCCCGTAGCGAATCGGTACGAGTTCCGGCACCCGCGTCTGCGCCTGCGTCTCGAGCAGCTCGACCGGATCGGCTCGATCTGCCGCCGGCGCAAACTCAGCGTGACGTGAGCGTGGCACCTCCGCCCGGGCGGCCTTCCCGCGTGCGACCCGCTCCGCCACCGACAGATGCGGCACCACTACGGCCGCCCGCGTTCTCGATCCCCTGTCTTGGTCGGTGCGTGTGGTCGTTGTCATGAGCCCTCCCTTTGGGTGTGGTCGGAGTCATTGAGCCTTCCGGCCGTTGAGGATTGCCCGCGTCGATGCGCCTAGGTCATGGCTGCCATCCGGGCAGCGGCGCGTTCCGTGGGTGCGATGAAGGCACCGATGATCCATAGGAGCGGAAAGAAGAATCCGATCCAGAACAGCCAGTAATGGCCCTTGCGGAACGTCGCCATCCCGAGGAAGACCCAGCACGCCACATACGCGATCGCCAGTAGGGTCCAGAGAAGCCACATACGAGCACCAACCTTTGGTTGACATTGGGTTGGCTGTCCGACGCGATCAGGGCATCGGGGCCATGCCTTCATGAAACCCGGAGTCGGCCTCGCCGCGCCTCAACCACAATGGACGATTCGACTCTGATAGCCAGTGGGCTTCTTCGGTCGCCCACAGCGGCCGGAGTCATCGAGATCAGCGCTCGCTGAGCGTCGACCCCCGGATGAGAAAGCTGCCGCGCGCGCCGGCTGCGGTGCGTTCAACGGCATCCGCGCGATTGTGCACGGCGACCGGTACGTATTTCCTCAACCGTTTGACACGAATTTGACGGCGCCCGCGCCGGACGGTCGCGGAAAGCGCGGTTCTCCACCACCATCAGCAAGCCAGCGAGCGTTCAACTCGCCGGCGCGGTGCTTAAGATCCGTCCCCGGTGCCGTTGAGGAACCCTCCGGCCTCGGCCAGCTGCACGGCCTGTGTGCGTGTGGTCGCGCCGAGCTTCTTGTAGATGCTCACGACATGGGTCTTGACTGTGCTGCGACGAACCCCGAGCCGGTCGGCGATCCCCTCGAGCGTCAGGTACGAGGCTAAGAAGGGCAACACACGAGCCTCGGCCGGAGTGAAGCTGACCGGTTCGTGGCGCGGTTTGAGTAGTCGGTCGTGACCTGGCATCAAGGAATCTGCTGAGCTCGCTCCAACGGTGTGGTGCTTGCTATCCAGACGTACGTTTCGGCTGCTCTCCACGTTTGTCGAAACGGTAGGGGCCCCTTCCTGTGGATTTCCTCGTCCATTTCGGTTGATCGGAGGCCTGTTTGGCCACTCGGTCCGGCATAGCGGCCGTCGAATGCGTTTTCCATCCCCGCACGGCGGGTTGGCCACGTTGGATCCCCATGCGGGCGCTGTGAACACTGCGCCCGTGTGGCCGGGTTTCGACCGACCTTGACAGCCCACACGTCCCCGTCTACGGTCGACTCCCTCGACCGTTTCGGTGGAGTTCGTCTGTAGGGGTGCAGACCAAATGACTGAGCAAGCCTCCAGTGTCGTCGAGCGACCGCGCGACGCGCGCATCTATTCCGCCGGGACTCGCCGTGTGCGGCGGCGGCCGCCCCAGTTCGGGGGAGAAATCGTGAAACGGAAGCGTCTGCTTGCGAGGGTGGCGGGTGCCCGGAAGCGGCGAGTCGTGGTGCTGCACGCTCCGGCGGGGTTCGGGAAGACGATTGCGGCCGCTCAGCTGAGTCAGAACGATCCCCGTCCGGCGTACTGGATCCGGCTCGAAGACAACGACAACGACCCGATCGTCTTCGTTAGCGACATCGTCCAGATGCTGGAGGAGATGGGCCCGATCCCCGCGCGACTTGCGCGCGAGCTTGAATCCCGCGCACCGCGAATCAACGCGGTCGTCGTGCCGCTCCTGCAGGAGCAACTCGCGACCTGCGATCCGTTCGTCGTCGTGCTAGACGACGTCGAGCGTCTAACCGATCCTGACTCGTCGGCCCTGTTGGCCTTTCTCCTGGCCGAGGTCCCGCAGGGATCGCAGCTCGTGCTGACAACGCGCCGTCAGCTTGCCCTACCGCTCGCCCGCCTGCGCGCGGCCGGCGAAGTCCTCGATCTGGGACCGGACGACCTCGCGCTCGACGTCACCGAGACGCGCGAGCTGCTCGCGAGTGATGGTCTGGAACTTAGTGATGAGCGCGTGCAGGCGATCCGCAATCGCACCGAGGGCTGGGCGGCCGGGATCGCCCTGGCGCTGCTCGTCCCAGACGGACTCGAGGGCGGACGAGACTCTGACCTTATTTCTGTCGCGGAATCGCGCTCGCTGGCGGCCTACCTGATTGAGGAGGTCCTCGAACGCCAGCCGCCTGACGAGCGCCGCTTCCTGCTCGCCTCCTCGGTGCTGCGCCGCATGAGCCCAGCGCTGTGTGATGCGGCGCTTGGCATCACCGGGTCCGGCCGGCTGCTCTCGACGCTCACGCGCACTAGTGCGTTCGTTCGTCCGGAGGATGAGGGCGGCGAGTGGTACCGCTACCACGAGCTCTTCCGGGAACTGCTGCAAGCGCTGGCGCGCCGACAAGCACCCGAGGTCATCGACACGGTGCTGAGTCGCGCCGCCGCGTGGCACGAGCTGCATGGCGATCCGGGCGAAGCGTTCGAGTACGCCCACGCATGCGGCGATCTGGCGCGTGCCGGGACGATCCTTCTTCATCACTTTGATCGGCTCGTATCTCGCGGACAGATCAACACCGCTCGTGCCTGGGTTGCGCGGTGCACGCCAGATGAGCTGGCGTCCGATCCTCTGCTTTCGCTTGGAGGGGCGTGGGTCGCGCTTATGTCGGGCGATGCCGTTGAAGCCCGCCGGCTCGCGTCGGTTACGAATACGGCCGATGATCTCGACGCCCCGTCACCCGACGGCTGCAGCTCCCTTCGGTCCTCGCTTGCGAACCTTCGCGCCACCCTCGGTGACGGCGGGGTGTCGCAGATGCTCCGGGACGGCAAGTTCGTGGTCGCCGCCGAAACGCGCGGCGGTACGCGGTGGGTCACGCTCGGCTGGCGCGCCGTCGGCGTCGCCTACCTACTCATGGGGCGCCCCGAGGAGGCGATCGCAGCCTTCTCAGAAGTCGTGGCGCTCACGAGAGGCCATCGCGACCTTAACCACGTCACCCTGACTTGCCTCGGCTACTCGGCATTGGCCGCGGCCGAGGAGGGCGACTGGCGGCGGGCACGCAAATGGGCCCGCGACGCGTACGCACTGACCAACGAGACCGGCCTGGAGCACATCATTAATTCTGTGCCCCCGTACACGGCCCATGCGACCGTATTGCAACACGATGGCCTGCTTGACCAGGCGGCCAAGGCGCTCGAGCACGTGCGGCGAATCCTCCCGGGGGCGCGCGTGATGCCCTGGGCTGAGGCCGACATGAGCCTCCGGTGCGCGGATCTGAGCCTCGAGTTGGGTGACATCGACGCCGCCCTGGAGCTCGCGGATCTCGCGCGGGAGGCGCTGGCCCATTATCCGGACCCGGGGACGCTGCGCGTCAGGCTCGAGGCGCTGGACAGGCGGCTGCACAGCGGGCGATGGCTGGAGCTGACGCCTTCAGAGCTTCGGCTCGTCCCGTTCCTCGCCAGTCATCTCTCGCTGCAGGAAATCGCCGATCGGATGTACCTCTCCCGGGCGACGATCAAGACGCACACCGACTCCGTTTACCGCAAGCTCGGCGTCCAGAACCGCTCGCAGGCCGTCGTTCGCCTCGAGGCAGTCGGCCTCCTTGCCGGTCGAGCAACCGCGACGCCGGCAACATAGCCAGCGGGGAGGCCCGGGAGGTCCTCACGGGCTCCACGAAACCCGGATCGCCATCGACCGCCCGAGCGTCGCGGCGTTCGAGGAGTCAGAGCGTCGTTGGTGGATCGTGGCGCTCGGCGCGATCGAGCCGATCGCCGGCATCGTGATCATTGCCAACCCGACGATCGGGTACGCGACGCTCTCGGTGGTTACGGGCATCGCCTTCATCGCCATCGGCATCGGACTGTTCGCTGTCGGCTGGAAGATGCACGGCCTCCGACATCAGACGGCCTGATCGCGTTGACACTCGGCCTGGCCAGCTTGACGTTCGCCAGGTCCGGTTGCGGCGCCCACCATTCGCTCGGGCGGCCGCCTCCGGCGCACCGCGCAGCCGGTCGAGATCGAGCGGCCAGTTGGCCCGCAGGCACCAGCAAGCTGCCTGAGTTCAACCAAAACGGTTGAGGCCAGCGCTAACGACGCTGTGGTGTGATCGCTTGACCGATGCCGCACTCCGCGGTCCACCCCTCTCGATAGGAGCCCGTTCATGTCAAGCACCAGCGACACCCCGGTCCTCGACCTTCTCGCGACCATGACCTCCGCGTCGCTCGCGGCGTCGACCCTCGAGGGTCGGGACCTCATGCTCGTGCGGATCGCCGCGCTCGTGGCGGTCGATGCGCCGCCATCGTCATATCTCCTGAACGCGGGAGCAGCCAGGGACGCGGGCATCGACGTCGAACAGGCGCGCGGCATCCTCGCGGCGATCGCCCCGATCGTCGGCACCGCGCGGATCGCTGCCGCGACCGGCAACATGGTCCGGGCGCTCGGGATCGCGCTCGAGATGGCCGAGGACGAGGAGGACGGCTGACCCTCATTGGGGCTCCGGGGCCGCCATGGGGTTGGTACCGGGGCCCTGTCCCCGAGCGCCGCACTCTGGATCGCAGGACATAACCGGAGACCAATCAGGACCAGCGAGGAGATCATGGACTTCCGAAGTACTCCGCAGCCGCTGTCGCATCCGGTCGCGGGTGCTTCGCCCGGCGTGCGTCGCCACCTTTGCCGTCGCTCTGCTCGGCGACCCAGCGTCCAGGAGGGTGTGGGCTGATGAGCTCAGTAGCCAAGCCCAACGTGGTCTTCATCCTGGCCGACAACATCGGCTGGGGCGACCTGAGCTCATTCGGCGGTACGGTTCCGACCCCGCGCATCGACTCCATCGCGCGGGACGGGCTGCGCCTGCAGAACTACACCGTGGAGGCTCAGTGCACGCCGACGCGGTCGGCGCTGCTGACCGGCCGGCTGCCGGTGCGGTCGGGGACGACGATGGTGCCGCTGGCGGGGGGCGACTACGGGCTCGCGCCGTGGGAGTACACGCTGGCCGAGTTGTTCTCCGACGCGGGCTACGCGACCGCGGCGTTCGGCAAGTGGCACCTGGGTGAGGTCCGAGGGCGGCTGCCGACCGACCAGGGCTTCGACGAGTGGTTCGGGATCAAGAACACCTCTGACGAAGCGGGTTACTCCACGTACCCGCTCTTCCGTGAGCTCGGGTATCCCGAGCCTCAGATGTGGGCGGGCGTGAAAGGCAGCCCGGTGGAGGCCGTCGGTGTGTTCGATCTGAATGCCAAGCACCACGGCGACGAGAAGATCGCGGAGCGCGCGGTCGCGTTCATCCGCGAGCGGGCCGAGGCACAGGACCGGTTCTTCGTGTACGTGGCGTTCCTTCAGATACACCCGCCGATAGGCGTGCATCCCGATTTTGCCGGCAAGTCTGGCGCGGGCATCTATGCAGACTGCTTGACCGAGCTCGATCATCGAACCGGCCAGATCCTCGACGCGATCGACTCCGCCGGCATCGCGGAGAACACGATCGTCGTGTTCTCGAGCGACAACGCCGCGAGCCATGTCGTCGGTGCGAGCGGCGGTTCAAACGGGCCGTGGCGGGGCGAGTTCTTCAATCCGCCGTACGAAGGAAGCTACCGGGTGGCGGCCGTGATCCGCTGGCCGGGACACATCTCGCCCGGCGTGCGAAGTCAGCAGATGCTCTCCGCCGTGGACTGGCTGCCGACTTTCGCCGGATTGACCGGAGCGGCGGGGCTAGTTCCCGACGACCGACCGATCGACGGGATCGACGCTTCGGATTTCCTCCTGGGCAAGCGGGACACCTCCGGGAGGGAGTCAGTCCTCTATTTCGGCCTTGACGGCAGGTTGATGTCGGTGAAGTGGCACAACTACAAGGTCATCTTCCGAACCGCGAACAGCATCAGCGAGCCGATCACGGACGTGCAGCTACCGATGATCTTCGACCTGATGAACGATCCGGGAGAACACCACAATCTTTGGGAGCAGACGATGGACATGGGGTGGGTGCTCGCCCCCGTGTTTGCGCTCGTCCACGAGTTCCAAGAAAGCGTCGCCCAACATCCCAACATCAAGACGGGCGAGGATTTCCAGGGCTATCGCTCGACGGTAGCTCCAGCACACTCGAAGGGGTCGAAGGAGTGACGTTCAGGGGGACGGCAGAGCGCGTGATGGCGTCCGTGCCTTGCGCTGACCAGAAACGGGCGATGACACGCAGTGATCGGCGGGTTAACCCACCAAGAAAGGATCTGTCGTTCTACAAAGAGGAGCTTGTGTCATATGCCTGAGGTCAAGAGCCCTCAATCAGGGGCCGTGACGAGCGGCCCGGATCGGCCCGCGAGGGTCCCGCTCACAGCGCGTTTGCTGCTGCAGGACTCGCTGACCGCGCGCCGAGCGGCAGCGGTCATCGCCGCCTTCGCAGTCCTGATCACGCTCGCCGGCGGGATCCTCGAACGCGTGCTCGACCATAAGGAGTACCCGACGATCGGCAGGGGGCTGTGGTTCGCGCTGCAAACGGTCACCACCGTCGGGTACGGTGATGTCACGCCCGAGCACACGGCGGGTCGGATCATCGCCACGGTACTGATGCTCACCGCGATCGGCGTCCTGGCTGTGATCACCGCATCGGCCACGGCGACGTTGGTCGAGAGCAGTCGGCGGCGCTTCGCTGCCGGCGCCGAGGAAGACGTAGGCCAGCGACTCAACGAAGTAAATGAGCGGCTGGCGCGCATCGAAGCAGCGCTCGGTCAAGGGCCGTCGAGGCGGTGAGCTGATGGAATCAGCCGACCATCAAAGCTCCACGACGCCCGAGCCGGGCGCGCGAGCGCCGCGAGGGCATGTCCGCCGCGCGTTCGCCGGCTCGCGTGCGCTCGTGCGGCTCGTTTATCGCGATCCTGAGCACGTGACCGAGCGACTCACGCTCCGCGCGGTCGATCGAGCCGGGGACGAGCCGACGCGTTGGGCTCAGTCCGCGCGTCGCAACCGGCCCGACACGTCGGCGGCCGAGATTGCTGAGGAGCTACGGGTCAGGTCGGCGCAGATCGCCAGAATCGACGGGCTGATCGCGGGCACGCCCTTCTTCATCGCCCTGGTGCCCGGTTACGTCGGCTACCTACGGCAGGAGGTGCGCATGACGATGCGGATCGCCGCGCTCTACGGCCGCGACCCGCAGGCGCTGACAACCGCGGCCGAGATGCTCGCGCTGCGCGGCGTTCACTCCACCGTGGAGAGCGCGGAGGCGGCGCTCGTCTCGGTGCAGGAAACGCCGCTCCCCGAGCGCCCGACCGAGCGGCGATCGCTGCGCACTTGGGTGCACAGCGTCTACTTGTTGCTGGTGCTCGGCGGTTTCATGTCCCCGTCCGCCGCCAAGCCGCCGAAGCAGGGGTGGGTTGACCGGGTCAGGGCGGTGGCGACCGTGCTGCTGGGTCTGGCCATCTGGGTCACGACCTGGGTGCTGCCGGTCACGTTCATGGTCGTGTTGGCCTGGGGCTGCGAGACCCACTCCCGCCAGCTCGGTCGCCGCGCGATCGTCTTCTACGACGGCGAGGCAGCCAGCGTCAATGCGGCAAAGGCCCTCGCCGCGCGCCGCCGCGACCGCGGGCACGACAAACGAGTGCTTCTCCGTGGCATCGCCCTATTCCTGTCCCTGGCCATCCCGATCGCATTCATCGCGTACGCCGACCACGAGCGGAAAACCGTCGGGTTCAACTGGCTCGGCGCGCTCGGCGCGCTCTTTGCGCTCTCCGTCATCATCGCAGTCGGGGTGGTCGCGAGGCGGCGAGACACGTGATCGGCCGAAGCCGCATCCCAACCGCGATCTCTGCCTCTACGAGCGGCACTACCGATCGCCAGGCTCTCGTCCTGGCTGTCTGGTCGAAGTGGCGGATGAGCCCCCGGGTCAGCTCGCGCTCAGGCTAATCACCGATGTCGTAGGTCGGGCCACCGTGGCCGAATAGATCGCGCGATTCGGGTTGGCCGTGCGGCTCGCAAGGTTCTCCTGATCGCCGCGGTGGCGATCGCGGCGGCGGCCGCGACCGACCTTCAAAGTCGTCACGACGACCGGCAAGTCACACACGCGGCGACGTCTACCACGCATCCGAGTACCCCTCCTTGCTGCTTTGCCGCAGCGTCTCGGTCGGGGCATACGTATCAGTACGCAGGCGCCGTGCGGTCGTGTACTAGGTAGGCGGTGAGCAGTGCGAGCGGGAAGAAGATCAGGCTGAAGATGAAATAGAGGATGAAGCTGTGCCCCTTGCGTCGTGCAACACGAGCAGGCCAGAATGCGATGGCGATCCAGATGATCAGAAAAACGATCGCCGAGAGGGTCCAGCCGACCGCTGAGAAGGCATAAAGAGTCATCAATGACCTCGTGTCTAGAGTTCGTGCCCCACCAGAGCATGCTGGCACCGTGGCTGGGGCGCACGTCACCCCGATGGGATGAAGAATGCTCGTAACGAGCCAGGCGTGGATGCTCGAGCCGGCGCTCAACGCGACCGCTATCCGACACAGGCGGTCACGCAGCCGTGCCGGACTCCTATGTACGCGCGAGCATGAAAGCGGGTCCCGGCCCGGCCGTGCCGAGGCATCTGCTCGTCGCCAAACTCGCGCATCGCGCTCGAGCGTTGCGGTCGTCTCGGTCCGCAGCCCCTGGGCGAAACTCTGGTCCCAGCGCGCCGCCCGCCGTGGAGTTGTGCCCAGTAAGTAGAGCCGTTCACTCCTATGTACAGGGGTCCACCTCGGCGGCGATGGGGAGGATGGTTGAAGGGTTCGCAGATCCTTGCTGAATTTCCCCTGCTAAGCCTACATTTCGGTCGTCGCCCCTAGCTGGCGTACGAGTCGGCTACGCTGCGTTCCAGCAGTGCCGGAGCGATTGGTAGCGATTGGTGCAGCAGGATTTGCTGCCCGAAATTCGTTGTCACAACGGCGCGGAGTCGCAAAAGCCCTGCAAAACCAGCACTTGCCGACGTAGCTCAGCTGGTAGAGCACTTCACTCGTAATGAAGGGGTCCCCGGTTCGAGTCCGGGCGTCGGCTCTAAAGAAGTGCCTGCAGCTTGGTGGGTTTTAAACGCCAAGGTGCTGCGAGGCAGCGCTTACGATCGGGCTGTGGAAGCGATTTTGGAAGCCTGAAACAGAAACGCCCCCGCCCCGTGAGTCCGGGGGCGGGGGCGCTCGTTCTGCCGACTACGAGCGACCGTCGCCGAGGGCGATGCGTAGAGCTCCGGCTTACTCCGCGGTCTTGCGGGAGCGACGCATGTGCCTACGGCGGGCGTCCGCGACCTCCCGCACGTAGACGACACGTGTGACGGTCGCGTCGCGGTGTCCGAGCAGGAACGCGACCTCGTCGACGCTTTCCCCGGCCAGCAATGCCAACGAGGCGACCGTGTGTCGAAAGGAGTGCATCGACGGCACCGAGTCGGGCGGGGCCGGGATGACGTTGCCGTCTGCGTCGGTTTGGTGGAGAACAGAGAACGTGGGCTGGCCGTGGTCGTCCGTCGCGCGGTGCTGTGCCTTACGAAGCGCACGAGCGACGTTCCGCTGTGAAAGCGGCCGGCCTGTGCGTGTGGCGAACACGAAGGCGTCGGGCCCGGTGTCGCGCGCGGCCTGCTTGTGCCGCGAGAGGACCAACGTCAGTTCGCGAGGGATGGGCACGGTGCGAGCCGAGCCGTCGGTCTTGGTCGGTCGGCGGTTGCCCTGGCGGTCGACCTGGAAGCCGAACACGATCTCGGCGTCGTCGAGGTGGTCGAGCCGAGTGTCTGCCCACATGAGGCCGCAGAGCTCCGAGATACGTGCGCCGGTCAGCGCGGCGACCGTGAACAGCGTGCGGTAGGGCTCGCTTGACCCGGCGAGCGTCTGCTCGATCTGCTCTGGTGTGAAGATCGGCAGGCGCTTTGCCAGCGAGACCTTGGGTCGCTCGGAGGAGAGCATCAGCGTCGTCGGGTTGATGCCGCTGAAGCCGAGGCGGCGAGCGGCGAACTTGTAGATGCGACCGGCTGTGCCAAGCGCAGCAGCGATCGTCGCCTCGCTCTTGCGGTACTGGCGCATGTCGCGGACGAGCGCCGCCAGGTCGTCAGCACTGATGGTTTCCAGCCTGCGGTTCCCATAGCGGGGTCGGAGGTGTTGCTCTATTGCGGTGCGATACCCGGCCTGGGTCGCAGGGCGTAGATCGAGCACTGGTCCCGCGAGCCACAGGTCCGCTGCCTGACCGAATCGGAGCCGCGAGTCGGGCGCCATCGTCTCGCCGTGTCCTCTGCGGGCCAGCAAATCGTCGCGGATCCTGCGTGCGGCCATGATCCCGCCGTCGACTGTCCGCCAGCGTTGAATGCCAGACGCGTCCTTGAAGCCGACCTCGAGCACGCCGGTGGGCCGGCGGTAGATGTTGCGCTCGACCCGGACGCGGCGAGGCGTATCGCTCGACCGGCTCATGACACGACACTCAGCTGGCGACGCGGTCCTCTACGAGGCGGCGTTGGGAGCGGAGTCTCCTCGCGCCCTACGGCTGCCGGCGCCTCTTTGACGACCGGACGAGGGCCCGGCAGCTGCTCGATGACACGCCGCTCCTTCGCCAGGCTGAGCAGGTGCCCTCGACGCTCCAGGGCTTTCTCTCCCTCCTCGTCCAATCCAGCGTCTCGTCCTGCTGAGTGGCGATGCTGTCGCTGCGTGTGGATGCGGTAGCGAGCCGGCGGCGACTGAAGCGTCGTCGCCGGCTCTCGCAACGCGTGCCTCTGCGATCCGAGCGAGGCTTTACCCGGCGTTGGTCACGGCGTTCCAGGTCCGGGACGGGTTTTCGGGTGAGTTGGGGCCGAGGTCGCAGGTGTTGTAGGTCTGGGTGCCGAGGTTCCAGAAGTCGGATCCGATCGCGGGATAGGTGGCGGGGCTGGACCCGTTGGCGATTGCGTACATGTCGTTGGCGTGCGCCGCCATGGCGGTGTCCGTCGCGCCGGGGTTCGGCCCCTGCCAGTCGTTGGCGTCCCAGCTGCCGGCGCTTTGCTTTGAGCAGGCGCTCCATGCGGCCAGGAACCAGGGCTTGCCGAGACCGTGGCAGTACGACGTGACGTTCGGGGTCGTCGTGTTGCGGTCGCCGGAGGAGTTGATCTCGACGTCGCATACCGAGTTGTTGGCGCCCGACATGATGTTCTGCCAGGGGATTCCGCTGGCATAGTCGAGGTACGAGAAGCCGCCCGAGCTGACCAGGATGTTCGGCGCGAGCGAGTGCCACTGTGCCATCGTGTTGGCGTAGAAGTTCTGCATCTGCGTTGCGCTCCAGCAGGTGGAGGCGCAGGCCGGGGCGCCGCCGCTCCCATCCGGCGCGGGGATCTCCCCCCAGATCTCGACCATCGCGATCGTCGGATCGTTCTTGTAGGTAACACCGGACACGGTGTTGACCCGGTCGGCGATGAACTGGACGTACTGATCCCAGTCCCCCTGCCAGCCCAGGTTCGGCCACGTGCCGGTCGCGGTCGAGGCCATGTTGTATCCAGCGGCCAGCAGGGACTGGCCGTACTCGGCCAGGTGCAGGATCACGTGCATGTGCGCCGCACTCGCCGCCGCTATGTAGCCGTCCACCCGGTCCCAGGTCGCGGCCGACTCGGTGTCCGAAAGCGTGTGGTACTGCGTGTCGAACTCCACCAGCTCCAGCGTGTTGATCCCCGCC
Organism: uncultured Solirubrobacterales bacterium; assembly: GCA_963826395.1. GTDB lineage: Bacteria > Actinomycetota > Thermoleophilia > Solirubrobacterales > Solirubrobacteraceae > Palsa-465. Next base: position 295,224 of record CAWGWP010000006.1, read on the forward strand.
GACCGCGCCTGCGAGATCACTGTGTTGGGCTGGTCGTAGTAGCCGTACGTGGTCGCGCCCTTCGCCCGGAACGCGCCCCCGTTGACGCAGAGCGCCATCCTGCACACACCAACGAACGAGCCACCACCCCCACTCCCGCCATTGCTGCCGGTACTCCCGCCGCTCGCCACCGGTGGGATGGCCGCAGCCCTGCCGTTCGTCACCGGTCCAATCGCCGCGCTCTTCGCCGAAGAGGATCCTCCAGCGTTCCTGGCGGTCACGACGACCTCGATCTTGTGGCCCACATCGCTTTGCTGCAGCGTGTAGCTCGAGTTCGCTGCGCGTGAGATGTTCGAGCACGTACGGGACGAGCAGGCCTGCCACTGATACTCGAACAATCTAGGGGAGTGCTGCCAGACTCCGCGGGTGGCGGTCAGCGTTCGCCCCGCGACCGGCAACCCACGCAGTCGAGGCTTACCGCCGCGACGGAGTCGCGGCCTACCGACCAGCCGAGCATGGCGCCGACGGCGGCGTGAACCCTTGCGCCGCTGGTTTGGGATCCAGTGCCGCTTGCGGTGCCGCGCCCGCCGCTTTGACCGATGGGGCGCCGCGGTCGGTTTGGTCGGAGCTCCGAGCGTCGCGGAGACGGCAGGAGCCGCGAGCATAGACAGACAGAGGCAGCAGCAGATGGCGACGCGTCGCATAGGCTGGCGGGCGCTTCTACCTGTAGGTTCGAGATGTGTGACCGTCTACCTCCACGTTCATTTGAGGGACCGCTTATGCGATCCGAGCGAGGCCCAGCTGGCGTTGGTCAGCTGGCGTTGGTGACTGCGGTCCAGGTCCGGGATGGGGTTTCTGGTGAGTTGGGGCCTAGGTCGCAGGTGTGGTAGGTCGCGGTTCCGAGGTTCCAGAAGTCGGTTCCGATGGCCGGGTAGGTGGCGGGGCTGGAGCCGCCCGCGATTGCGTACATGTCGTTGACGTGTGCGGCCATCGCGGTGTCGGTGGCGATGGGGTCCGATCCCTGCCAGTCGTTGATGTCCCAGCTGCCGCCGCTGGGGTTCGAGCACGCGCTCCACGCGGCGAGGAACCACGGTTTGCCGATGCCGTGGCAGTAGTTGGTGACGTTGGGGGTGGTGGTGTTGCGGTCGCCGTAGGAGTTGATCTCGACGTCGCAGACCGAGTTGTTGGCGCCGGACATGATGTTCTGCCAGGGGATCCCGCTTGAGTAGTCGAGGTAGGAGAAGCCGCCCGAGCTGATCAGGATGTTCGGCGCGAGCGAGTGCCACTGGGCCATCGTGTTGGCGTAGAAGCTCTGCATTTGCGCTGCGGTCCAGCAGGTGGAGGCGCAGGAGGGAGCGCCACCGCTGCCGTCCGGCGCGGGGATCTCTCCCCAGACCTCGACCATCGCGATCGTGGGGTCGTTCTTGTAGGTGACGCCGGAGATGGTGTTCACGCGGTTGGCGATGAACTGCAGGTACTGGTGCCAGTCTCCCTGCCAGCCCAGGTTCGGGAACGAGCTGCCGGTCGCGGTGGAGGAGAAGTTGTAGCCGGAGGCGAGCATCGCCTGGCCGAACTCGGCGAGGTTCAGGATCACGTGCAAGCCCGCGTTCTTGGCGGCGGCGATGTACGCGTCGACCGTGTTCCACGTGTCGGAGGCCTCGGTGTCGGAGAGGACCTGGTAGTTGCTGACCGACAGCTCGAGCGTGTTCAGGTGCGCCGCCCGCGCCTCGGAGATGACCGTGTTCGGCTGGTCGTAGAAGCCGTACGTGGTCGCGCCCTTCACCCGGAACGCCGAACCATTCACACACAAACCCGACCCACACACACCAACAAAAGAACCACTCCCACCACCACCGCCTCCACCAGTGCTGGTCACCGGTCCAACGCCCTGACTCGTCGCCGACGCCGAACCGCCAGCGTTCGTGGCGGTCACCACCACGTCGATCGTCTGGCCGACGTCAGCGGCTTGGAGCACGTAGCTCTGGCTGGTTGCGCCAGAAATGTCCGAGCACGATCCGGAGCAGCGCTGCCACTGGTAGGTGTAGGCGGTGGGGTTGTTGTTCCAGGCGCCGTTGGTCGTGGAAAGCGTCTGCCCTTGCTGCGTCGTCCCGCTCACGACGGGGGTGGCGGTGTTGCTGGGTGGAGGTGGTGGGGGCGACTGCACGGTGAACGAGTGCTGCATGGTCGCCGTGCGGTTGAGCGCGTCGGTGACCGTCAGCGTGACGGTCTCCGGGGTCGCCTGCGTGAAGGTGTATTGGATCTGGACGCCGAATCCGATCGAGCGGGTCCCGCCGGAGTCGGTCGCGGTCCACCCGTAGGTGCATGGCGTTGCGGCGCACGTGCTTGCGCTTGCGTCAAAGCTCGTCGAGGCGTTCGCGACCGGGGGAAAGGGGCTGTAGGTGAACGCCGCCGTCGGCGTGGCCGGGGTGGAGACCGCGGCGGTCTGCCTGGATGTCGCCGGGGTGGAGCCGCCGGCGTTCGTGGCGGTGACGACCGCGTCGACCTTGCTGCCCACGTCCGAGGACTGCAGCTTGTAGGTGGAGCCGGTCGCGCCGGGGATGTCGATACAGCTACCGCCCGAGCTATCGCAATCCTGCCACTGGTAGCCGTAGGAGGTCGGCGAGTTCGTCCACGACCCCTTCGAGGTCGTCAGCGTCGAGCTCTGCTGCGCGGTGCCGGTGATCTGCGGCAGCGACGTGTTGCCCGGCGGCAGCGGAGTGACGAGCGCGGTCGCCGCGGAGCTCGCTGAGTTGGACCCGCCCGCGTTGGCGGCGACCACGACCGCGCGGATCGTGTGGTCGACGTCGCCGCCGGTCAGCGTGTAGCTGCTCGCGGTCGCCCCGGCAATGTTGGTGCAACTAGCGCCCGAGCTATCGCAGTCCTGCCACTGGTACGCGTACGAGCTCGGCGAGCTGCTCCACGACCCGTCGGAGGTCGCCAACGCCGAGCCCTGCCGGGGCGTGCCGGTGACCTGGGGCGGGGCGCTATTCACCGGGACCGCCGGGGTGGCCACGGCCGTCTGCGAGGAGCGCGCCGAGACGGTCCCCGCCGAGTTGGTGGCAATCACGAACGACCGCAGCGTATGGCCGATATCGCCACCCGTCAGCGCGTACGTGCTGGACGTCGCGCCGGAGATGTATGAACAGTTGGCGCCCGCGCTGTCGCAGTCCTCCCACTGGTACGCGTACGAAGTGGGGGAGTTGCTCCACGACCCGTTCGAGGTCGTCAGCGTCTGTCCCTGTTCAGCCTGCCCGCTGATCGACGGAGCGACGGTACTGGACGGTGGGGAGGCCGTCGCCAACACGAGTGTCCCGTTCACGTATGCCGAGGTCGGGCACGAATTCGACGCCGCGCCGGCGGTCCACGAAACCGGCAGCGAGGCGAGGCCCTGTCCCGAGCTCTGGCTGGCGCACGGGCCGCCCTGACGGTCGCGGACGTACAGCGTCCCGCCCTGGCCCAGTACGGCGAGCCAGTAGAAGCTTCCCGGAGTGACCGTTACGGGCGTGACCGGGACGGTGTTCCACCCGCCGGCGCTGGGCGATGACAGCGAACCGGACGCCAGGAGCGCGCCGGGCTGACCGTTGCTGTCGGAGTACACCCCCGCGATCAGCGTGGTCGCCTGGTTCCCCGAGTCCAGATACACGCTGATCGATGACACGGTTCCCGCCGCTTGATCGGAGAACTGCACGGCCCGAGCCGAGCCCGCCGTTGCCTGGTCGATTGACGACTCGACCGCCTGATCGCCAAACAGGACTGCATCTGAGTTCTGCTGTGCAGGAGGAGGCGACGAGGTCCCGCTGAGAGGCGGTGTCCCAGGAGGCGCCACCCCAGTCGGCTGCGCACCCGTGGGTCCAGGCGGCGGAGTCTGGGGCGGCGCCCCCGTCCTCCTCCCGTGAGCGTCGGAGGCGGAGTCTGCGGCGGCGGCGGAGTCTGGTGAGTCTTCCGGTGATGCTTTCTGTGGTGGCGGCGATGTCGCGTCGTGTGACGGGTCGAACGCCGCTTGGACCGAGCCCGTGAGTGGCGCCGCGCGTGTGCTTGGTGCCCGAGCAGATGCGTCAGCCCGACCGATCGCCCCGCGCCTTCAAGCCCCACGGCAACCGAAGCCACGGAGAGCGCCGCGAGACACAGGCAGGAGCAGACAGCGAGGCGTCGCAAGCGTTCCTCCAGGGGTCACCAGCACCGCCCTGCCGAACCGGCGCTCTTGAAAGCGGTTGGGTGATACCCATCGGTCTGGTGGGTCAAACGCTGAAATTCCCGCCGTACGGCCGGACGGCGTTCGAAAGTCGAGGCCGGCCCCTCGGCCTGCAGGACCGTCCCGGGCATATCCGGTACCCGTGCGGACGTCGCTCTCAAGACCCCTGGCGCGGACAGACAAGTCGCATCAAGATGTGCGGCGAGGCAGGCCATGGGACCAGACCCTTGCAACCGCGACCCGGACAGCGTCATTGCCTTTGCCTTCGGACGACGCTCTGAGCCCGGCGTCCCAGCCACCTCCAACGCGGACCTTGCTCGGGAGATCGTGCAGCGATACTCGGGCTTGCCAGTCCTTGCCGAATTCGAGATTGCGTCTCTGCTTCCAGCGGATATGGTCCGTCTGTGCATCATTTCGACCGGGCGGGATCGATACTTCGACACGCGCAAGGTCGCTCTCACGGCGCTGCCGTGTCTCGTCGAAGATGGTTTGAAGCGACCCGTCGTCGTTGCGCACCCAGTCCACCTGAAGCGTGCACTCGGAACCTGTCGGCGGCTGGGCCTAGACGCTCGCGAGCCTGGTGGCGCGCGTCGTGTGCGGTTTGACAGCCACTCGACGCAATGGTGGACTCGCGGCCCGATCCGCTGGTGGCTGCGAGAGTTGCCGGCGAGGGTCTACGATCGCCGCCCGCTCACCGCGACGCGCCGCGGTTGGTCGAGATCCGTGGCAAGCCGAGATCTGTCGCGAGACCGTCGGCTCGGTCGACGCGATGAATGAACGGCGTCGACTCCGCGCTCGGACGGCGGGTCTACAGTGGTTCTAAGCTCGGGGCCGTCGTCACCGCCGCCTTGGTCGTGCTCGTTACACACTCTCTCCTGGCGGACTCCGGTCCCGCGTTTGTGAAGGTCTGCGGCTCCCGGCTATGCTTGCCGGGTCACGTCTTCACGATCCGGGGCGCGACCGGCTACGGCAAATATGTGCTCTCCTCGGGCCGAGGTGGCGCTCGCAAGACGCGCTCGTCTGAACGTGCTCGAGCTCTCCGAGTTCGACACAAGATTCCATGTCCTCAGCGATGTCGAATCGCGCGCGACCTGGCGGCGCGTCGACCGCTTCATAGCGGCGGCCGCGCGCGCACGGCTGCACGTGATCCTCAACCTCAGTGAATACGGGCAGTCGTTGCAGGCCGTCGGGATCACGCCAACGACGGTCGACTGGGGCGGCTACCTGCGGTTCATCGCCGACCGCCGGAACACGGTTACGCACCGTCTCTACGGGAGCGACCCGACCATCGCGATGGTCGAGCTGTTCGGCGAGATCACTCCGCCGCACGACGGAACCGATCCGGGATCCGCAGGCACCACCGACCAGATCAACTCATTCTTCAGCCGAACATTGACCGAGTGGAGGGCGCTTGCGCCAAACATTCTCGTCAGCAGCGGTGGCTTCTCCTATCTCGGCGATCCCGCGAGCGGGCTCGACTGGAGAGCCATCGTCCGCGACCGCAACAACGCTACGTGTGACGTTGAGGTCAATTCAGCCAATGACCTTCGCGTGGCCGTCCGGCATCTATCGTCGTTCTGCAAGCGGCTCGGCAAGCCGTGGTTCCTAGCGGCATGGAGCTCGTGCTACGGCAATCCCGCCACGGGCTACGACTATTTCGCGAGCGATCGAGCGATGGCTGAGCATGCGCGCGCGATGTACCGCGTGGCGGGTGGCGGCGCCCCGGCAGCGAGGCGGTCGATCGGGAACGACTTCTGGAACCTCGCCAGCACACCGGCGGTCCGCGGCACCTGCGACATCGGGCCGAGCTTCCCGCTGACGCTGGCCGTGATCCGGGCCGAGCCACGCTGATCGCTACGGCGACCTGCCGGATCCCTCAGGCGAGTCTGCGTCGCCGGACCTACGGCGAGATCGTGACCGATGTGAAGGTCGCGGATCCGAGCTTCTCGGTGTTGTTGGACGAGATCGCGAGTCCTCCTAGGAGCGTGCCCGAGAGATTCGGCACCGTGACCGTCGAGCCGGCAATCGGCGTCCAAGTGACGCCGTCGCCGGAGGTTTCAGCCGAGAAGGTCGTCCCGGAGCGGACGATCCTGACAAAGGTCGGAACGGCTCCGCCTGGGTTGCTGATCAGGTCGGTGGGGGCGCCATTCGCATACCGACGCTCCACATACACCCCTTGACCGGGCGTGACGAGGACGGCGTAATCGGCCGCACCCTCACCCGTCCCGGCTCTCATCATCACCCCGGCCTTTGCGGTCGGGCTGGTGGCGGTCTGGTTTGTGATTTCGGCCGACACGACGCTGTTGGTCGGCACCTTCTGCCACACGAACCGGAATTGGTCCGCGATCTCCCAGATGTCGTTGCCGGCGGTGGAGAGCGTCCATGTGCCGCCGGCAAGAGTCTGATCGCCCACTAGCAGCGGATCCCCGATGTCCCCACATCCCCAACCCGCTGGACAGGGATGGGCCCCTGGCTGATCTGGGGGTTCGGTGGCGGCGGCGCCGACCCGAACCCCCGAGACGCCCGCGTGTCGCGAACCTCCGACGACGCCGGCGAGCAGGCGTGTCGGCATGACCACCGTGCCTTCTGGTCCGGGCAGGAGGTGATAGCTGCGGCCGTTCGGGGATGTCGCGGCGTCGAGCACGTCTCCATGTCGCTGGATCATGAGGTACTCGGGGCCGCGCGGCGCCGGAAAATCGAAAACGGCCGTGCTGCCTCCGAAGCCCATCCGGTACGACACCACCGTGGCCGCGGCTCCGACGGATAATGCGTAATAGGGCGAGTTGGCGGCGCCGTTCTGTCGAAGCTCGACGGTGACCTGCGAGGACGGTCCCAGGCGCGCAGGGTTGACCCGGGCGACCACCTGGACGTTGCCACTGACCGCGCGAAAGCCGGCCGGCGCAGCAACGGGCCTTGTCAGGTGAAAGGCGAGTACTTGGCCGGCATAGTTTCCCGTGTAGATCACTCCGTCGGCGACGGACGGGCCGGCATATACCTGGGCCCCGGTGTCATAGCTGTAGAGCCTCGAGCCCGTCTTCGCATCGAGTACCTCCAGCACGGAACCACCGCCGTCGAGCACCAGGCCGTTGTCATACGCGAGCGCCCCAATCACATAGAAGGGCGCTGCGTGCTGCCAGATGTACGCGCCTGTCGCTGGGTTCTCCGCCCGCACGGTGCCCTCGTACTCGGTGTTGCCGATCAGCCCGCGGTTCCCGGCCACATAGATACGCCCGCCGCCGAACGTAGCCGACGACACGGTGCCGTCCCCACCGGTAGGGCTGATGCCGCCGACGGCGATGTATTGCCGCCACAGCGGCCCTGCTGCCAGGTTATTGCGGCTCAGCTCGTATGTGTATCCGTTCTTGTCCGAGACCACGAGGAGTTTCCTTGCCCGCAGTGTTGATCAGCGTGGTCGAGGTACCGAAGTCGGCGTCCGCGGAGGCGCCGCCCTCCTGCGATATGGGAAGTGACCAGAAGGATGCGATCTGCATCGTCGTTGGGTTAATCCCGAGGACCGCCTCCGCCAGGGGTTGGGGAGGCTGCCTCGTGCCGGTGGCGGTGAAGATCAACCCGGTGCTGGGATCGTATGCCGGCGAGGTCCAGATCCCGCCTCCGACCTCGCCGTCGGGAACGAGGTTGAGCGTGGCGACGATCTGGTGCGTGGTCAGGCTGATCTTGAGCAGCTGCCCCTGTACCAGGGGGCAGTCGCCCTCGCTAGCGACGCCGACGTACGCGTAGTCGCCGAGGATCAGCGGCCCCGCCCAGTTGAAATGCCCGTCGTAGACGCCAGGTGTGTCCGAGCCGTAGGTCCACACCCGCCAGTCGACAGCTCCCGTGCGCGCGTTGAGCGCGTACCAGTAGCCGTCCGGGCCGCCGACGTACAGGGTGCCGTTGAGGACCGTGGCCGGCGAGGACAGCCCGATCTTGGGGGGGTCGCAAACCGGATTCGGCGATCTCCACTCCGAGATACTGCTTCCAAATGAGCCGTCCCGTGGCGGCGTTTACCGCGTATTCGTAGCCGTCCCATGAGCCGAAGTACGCGATGCCGTTGGTGACGGTTGGCGTCGTCGCGATCGGACCGCCCGTTTGGAACTTCCACAGCAGTTTCAGCCTCGACGCATTGGCGGGCGAGATATGGGTATCGCGTGACACGCCGGTGCGCATCGTGTCGTGTAGCGACGTCGGCCAGTCGTCGCTGACCGGGCGCGCCGAGATCGCGGCGCTCCGTGCGGCGCCGGCGAAGACGAACGTGAGCAGCGCCGCCGTTGCGGCCAGGAGCCCAACGAGCGTGCGGATAGAAAGCTCACGGCGGCAGCGAGCCATCACAGCATCCCCGCCGCAATGTGAGACAGCAACTGCGCTTGGACCACACCCCAAAACAAGCTCGTCAGAGTCTATCGCCAGTTGTGCAATCCCTACCCAAACGGTTGGGTCATGACTAGCCAGCCGGGTAGTAACGCCCCGATAAGACCGTCAAAAAGGACATAGGCAACGGGCAGGGCCCACCCCTATGTTCGGAGACATGGCGTGGAACCGTTGCGTACGCCCTGGGGCGAGGTCGTCATCGCAGCACCGGCCGCTTCCTCGCGCGCAGAGCACCACGACGCTGCCACGGTTACGCGGCGGATAGGATGGGGCTCGCTCCGGCGGGGCGGCCGAGAGCAGGTTGGGGCCACGTAACGCTCCCGTCGGGTGGTGCGGCCGCGCTGAGGCTCTCTGCAGCACGGTACATCCGTCAGGCTTCCTTTCTCGCCGTCGGCGCGTTTTGTCTCGCTCTGCAGCTGGCGAGCTTGGAGGGGCTGGTCCGCGTTCACCTTGACGGCAACGCCGCGAACGCGATCTCGTTCCTGATCGGCGCGGAAGTCAAGTTCGTACTCAGCCGTCGCTGTGTATGGTCCGATCGCCCCACGGGAGATGGGATCTGGCGGCGGCTGCTGTGGTTCAACATCGCCACGGTCGCGATCTTCTTCGCGGATGAAGCGGTCTTCGCTTCGACAGACTGGCTGCTGACGGCTGTTCCAGCAGCCGTCCTCGGGGTGGGAGCCGGGACGATTGTTAGCTATTTCGTCTGTGACCGTGTCATTTTCCGGCCGGCGAGCCACCCGGTTGAGGACGCTGGGGGTTCAGGGATGCCGCTTCAGCTCTGCGAGCGCCTCGTCCACCGTTCCCGGGCCACTCAGAGTGCTGAACGCGTGCGCGATCGCCAGCCCGCCGTAGCTCAACTCCTTGAGCCGCTTCTCGAAGGCGGGCCACTCCTACGCGAGCGGCCCGGTGCCGATCCGCAGCCTTCACCGCGAGGCGTAACGACTCCCGTAGGGATTCCCATTCCTCACTCGCCGGCCGCACTCAGGAGCGTCGGGCATCAGTTCCCGGATATGCCCGGAGTAGGGTTTCCTCAGGAGTCGACACCTGAATCACCAGCAGGTGCTCCGGCAGCGACAAACGGGCGCGCGCACTCCGCGGGGAATGGGCGTAGCAGGGGCCCGCTTTGGCTGATCATTCCGGCGCACAACGAGGAGGCGCGCCTCGGCGCCACGCTCGTCGAGTATAAGAAGGCGTTAGCCCGTCGCGACCGCCTCGTCGTCGTCGTCAACGGCAGCTCGGACAACACGGAGGCATTGGCTCGCAGGGCTGCCGCGTGCGATCGGAGAGTGAGCGTACTCGTAGACGAGCGGAAGATCGGCAAGGGCGGCGCACTCCTGGCCGGATACCGGTTTGTGGATAGGCGTGCCGCTCGTGGCGACATTGTCTGCTACACGGACGCCGACGCCGCGATCGGCGGAGACGAGATTGTTCGCTTTTGCCAGGACGTAGCTCCAGAGGAGCTACGAGTCGGCTCTCGATGGCGGCGGACGGAAGCGCAAGTGTGCAAGCAACCACTTCTGCGCCGGGTCGCAAGTCGAGTGTTCAACCGCTGCGTCCGGCTCGCTTTGCCGCTGGAGCTGAAGGACACACAGTGCGCTGCCAAGGCGCTGCGAGCGGGATCCCTGACGGAGGTGATGTCGCGGCTGGACTCGACTGGATTCGCCTTCGATCTGGATCTCATCCTGTCAGCACACGCATCAGGTCTGGCGCTCACGGAGGTTCCTGTCCTATGGGCCCATCACGACGGGAGCACGGTCTCGATGCACAAAGCAGCTCCCGCGATGCTCCGCGAGGTTATGCGGCTTCGCCACAAATATCGGCCGCCGCGGGACGCATCCGCCGCATTGGGAATTGCGGAGCAGCCCAGGACGGTCTTGTCGACGAGCCAGAAGCGCGTACTGATTGCGGGCAGCATCGTGCTCGTTGCGGGAGTGATCGCCGCGTGGAAGCCCGTCCTGGTGGCCCTGAGCGGCGTGCTGACGGCGTTCTTCGCTGCCGCCAACCTGGTGAAGCTTGACCTGATTCGACGCAGCGCGAATCGTGGCGACCTCGCGGCCGACGCGGGTCTACAGGTTCGGTTACCAGACGAGGAGGCGCCGGTGTACACGATCCTTCTGCCCGTGTACCGCGAGGACGCGATTCTCGAGCAGTTGGTCGACGGCATTCTGGCTCTCGACTACCCGAAAGAAAAGCTCGACGTGAAACTGCTCCTCGAGGAGGACGATGTCACGACACGTCAGGCTGTGTCCGACTTGGCGCTGCCAACGTGCTTCGAGGCGGTGATCGTCCCCGACGTTGGCCCGACCGGTAAGCCTCGAGCGTGCAATGCGGGGCTGGAGCGCGCTCGGGGCGAATATCTCGTCATCTACGACGCCGAGGACAGACCCGAGCACGACCAGCTCCGCAAAGCGGTGGCGGCATTCAGGAGCTCGCAACCGGATGTTGTGTGCATGCAGGCAAAGCTCAATTACTTCAACAGGACGCACAACCTACTTACCAGGTGGTTTACGGCGGAATACTCGCTTTGGTTTGACCAGCTGCTACCCGGTCTCCAGGTGATGGACGTCGCCATCCCTCTCGGAGGGACGTCTAACCACTTCCGAACTGCCGGGCTACGACAACTCGGTGGCTGGGATGCTTTCAACGTCACGGAGGACGCTGACCTGGGTATTCGCATCTATATGAATGGGTGGACCACAGCGATCCTTGACTCAACGACGTACGAAGAGGCCACGAGCCGGGTGTCCAACTGGATCCGCCAGCGCAGTAGATGGATCAAGGGTTACATCCAGACGTACCTCTGGCATATGCGTGACCCGATGAGGACCTGTCGTCTGATGGGACCGAAGGCATTTGCGATGCTGCAGCTCTTCTTCGGTGCCGCGACGCTCTGCGTGATCATCAATCCGGTCTACTGGCTGCTAACGATGGCGTGGTTTGCAGAGCACTATCACTTCATCCACGTGCTCTTCCCGAGACTTGTGCTGTACCTGGGAGTGGCCGGGCTGTTCGTGGGCAACGCGGTATTCATACTCCTGGCTGTCAGCGGGGCGTACGGACGGAGAAACTACGCTGACGTCAAGTGGGCGGTGTTGGTTCCCGCTTATTGGCTATTGATGTCAGTGGCGGCTTGGAAGGCCGTGATCCAGCTCTGTCACAAGCCGTTCTATTGGGAGAAGACCACCCACGGACACTGCCTGTATACGCCGGAGGTCAGCCTCGCTACGGGAGGGGAAGCGGGTGGTTGATGTAGGGCTAGAAGGGCTGGCGCCCGCGCCGCCGAGCTGGCCCCGGGCCAACGCTGTCGTTCGCCCAGTCGTGCGGTCTTTGACGGCGCGGGCGGCGGGCAACCGCGTGTTCCTCGCTGCGGTGCTCTGCGCGGCCGTCGCCACCACCTGGGCGGCGCTCACGCACTCGATGCTGCTCTATGACGATGCGCAGTCTCATCTGAACATCGCACGCCATGTCACGGACGGCCTTCGGCCCGGGCTGGTCCAGCTGGGAAGTGTGTGGCTTCCGCTACCTCACATCCTGATGGCGCCTCTCGTAGCGATCAACTGGATGTGGCACAGCGGGGCGGGGGGCGCGATCGTCGGCGGTGCCTGCTTCATCTACTCGGCGTTCCGCATCTACACCCTTGTCGATGAGCTGACCCGCAGTCGTGTCGGGGCTTGGTGTGCATTCGCCGTGTACGTCTTGAATTTGAACGTTCTCTACCTTCAAAGCACCGCGCTCACTGAGCCCGTGCTGCTCGCGTTCGTGGTTGGGGCCGTCTTCCACCTCGCCCGCTGGTTACGGACGCGCCGCCTCCGCGAAATGGTCATCGCTGGCGTGCTGACATTTTGCGCAACGCTCAGCCGGTATGACGGCTGGGCGATGTGCGGCGCCGCGATCGTGGCCGTGGTGGCATGGACATGGCTGGAAACACGCGATGCGAAGCAGGCTGAGGCCAATGGGGTCATATTTGGAGTCATTGCCAGCTATGGAATTGTGCTGTGGCTCCTATACAACCTCATCATTTGGCATGACCCGCTGTATTTCATGCACAGCACGTACAGTGCGCAGGCGCAGCAGGGTGCTCTAGCTCACTTCGGCGAGCTTGCGACGAAAGGCGATTTCGTCCGAAGTGCACTTACATATGGATGGTGCGTGATAGATGTCCTCGGCCCGCCCGTTGCCGTGACGAGCGCGATTGGCATCGCTTTCCTTCTTCTGTGGAAATACTCCGGCGGGCGCCGCAGCCTAATCGTTTTGGCGGTTCTTGCTGCTCCGGTCGTCTTCAACGTCATTAGTCTCTGGCTTGGCCAAACCACGATCCTGGTGCCCCAGGTGCCGCCGCACGGACTGTACGATGACCGGTACGGGGTGATGGCGCTGCCGCTCGCGGCCGTCACGCTCGGAGTTGTGGCCGGGCAGTTCCGACGGTTCGCTCCACTCGTTGCGGCGGTGCCCGCTGTCGCGGCGGGGCTCATGGCGATCGGTACCCCGATTACGATCCAAGATGGGCGAGTGGGCGAATCAAGCGCCGTGCACGGGCGGGCACTGCTCTCGTCGGCTGTTCTCCGCCGAAATTACCGGGGAGGGGAGATATTGGCCGACGATTCACAGGCGTCCCCATTCATGTTCGAGAGCGGCCTGGATCTCAAGGAGTTCGTCACCGTCGGGTTCGAGCCCTGGTACAAGAACGCATTGCGCGCGCCGGCGGCGAACGTCGCGTGGGTGGTCACCGTCAACGATGACGCTGTGGCTGGCGACATGGCGGCTCACCCCGGCCGCTTCCGCCGCTTCAAGCTCGTGGTTACCGATGTGCGTCCGGACGCGGTGGTCCGGCTGTACAAACGTGAGGGGACGTGAGTCGCGCCCGCGCTGTCGGCCCTGGCGCTCGAGCGCAACCGGATCGGCGTCCGAGCCGAGCTTCACCGGACGCCGCGTACGACAAGCCTCCAGGCCGGCTGCTCATCGTAAACGCCGACGACTACGGCCTCACCCGGGGCATCTCGCGCGGAATCCTGCGCGCCCACCGCGAGGGCCTCGTCTCGAGCACCTCGGCGCTCGTCTTGGGGAGTGCGTTTGCGAGTACGGCGGCATGGCTAGGAGACGCGCCGACCCTGGGGGCCGGAGTTCATCTGGCCGCGGTTGGCGAGGATCCGCCGCTCCTTACTCGCAGTGAGATTCCCACCTTGACCGACAGGAAGGGGCATCTCCCCAGGACTTGGCGGTCCTTCCTGGCGTGTGCTGTTCGTGGCCGGATCGATCCTGACGACCTTTCCCGCGAGTTTGCCGCGCAGATCGAGGCCGCGCGTCAGAGCGGAATAACTCCCACTCATCTCGACACGCATCAGCATCTGCATCTCTGGCCCAAGGTGGCGACGGTGGTGGTGACGCTTGCGGTCGAGCACGACATTCGCGCGGTGCGCGTGCCAGGGTCCCCCGTGGCACTGCTGCGACGACCGATCGACGAGCTCGCCGAGCGTCTACGACGCGCTGCTGCTCGGCACCAGCTGGCCTGTCCGGCGGTGTCGGCTGGGATCGATCACAGGCGCACCCTCGACGTCGACCGACTCCGCGCCCATCTCCGCGATCTCAGCGAGGGCGCGGCTCCCGCCGAGCTCGTGTGCCACCCCGGGGAACGAGACGTCGCTTTCCACTGTGAGTCCTGGGAGTATCGACGTGAGCAAGAGCTGTGGGCACTGACCAGGCCGTTCGCCCGGCGGAACCTCGCTGAGTACGGGCTCTGGCTCGGTACCTACGCCGACCTTCCAAGGCCCCACGGCTTCGCGGGCCGAGTGAGTCCAGCTTTCGCCCGGTCTGCCGGCTAGGTTTCGGACGGGGGCCGGACTGGGGGTCTCGACTCGATCTTGCCAAATCCGTTTGTCGAAATCTGCATGCGCGTCGCAATCTCCCCCCTCGTGCCCACCAATCCGCTTGAGTAGGCAAAGTGGCTTGCCTGGGTCCGGTTCGCGACATCGAGCTTGCGGTAGATGTTTCGGAGATGAAACTTCACCGTTTGCTCGGTAATCCAGAGGTCCCGCGCGACCTCGCCATTCGTCAGACCGCCCGCGACCAGCTTGAGGATGTCCAGCTCGCGCTCGGTCAGCGGCGACGGGTTCGATGAATGGGACGAGAGTCCGTTCCCGTTAGGTTCATGCGGTCTGGAGAACCTGTGGAAGATGTGGTCAGCGACCGTCTCCCGCACCAGCGTGGCGAGAGCATTCGGATGGGCGGCTTTCGAGATCACTCCGATCGCACCTGCTTCGAACGCCTTCTCAAGCCAGTCCGGACTTATTTCGGTGGCGAGCATGATCAGGCTGATTTCCTCGGCCTCGTTCGAGATCTCCCGAATCAGCTCGAGGACCCGCGCCGAACGGTTCATGTCGTCGATCAGGACGATGTCGGGATCGGCACAGATAATCGTTCGAGATGAGGTCCTGGACAGGTCGGCATATCCGACCACGTTGAACTCGCCACTCGTGCGAAGGCCAATGCGGATCGCTTCAACAATCAGCGAGTTGTCGGCGGCGATAACCAGCCGGAGCGTGCCGCTCATCGCTCGGCAGCGATGACGAGCAGGAGCGCGCTTCTCATCGGTCGCTGGCTCCAAGTTGACGATTCCACCGTGCCCCCGGTCCCGATCCTTAGGATCAGCTAGCCCTGCGTCGTGCGATAACGACTTCAGCGGATTTGCACACGGCCCTCTTCTCGTCCGACGTTGACATGCACAGCTCCGATGAGACCAGTCTGCCACTGGTCACACCGACGATCAATAATCCATCCCGCCCACGGTCCGTTCAGTCGTTGAACTCCTTATCGGGCGAATCTCACGTCAGCCAGGCGGCGACGCGCTCGTCGAATCTCGAGGGCAGCGGTTGCTGGTAGAGATCGAGCGTTGGCTTTGCGTCCCTGCGCCCGGCCCGACCCATCGCGAAGCGCTGGTGGCGCCCGGCCCACGCCAAATAGGTGAGGTATGTCCGGCGAAACGTGTCCGGAGTCACCCGCGGCCGCTCCTCGGGAAGGCCGCGAGGCGGGGCAGGGGCCGCTGCCCGCGCTCGCTCAGGAGCCCGTCCGCGCGTGCGATCACCGGAGCGAGCAACCGGTTGCGGATGTTGTTGCGATCGCGTCTCGTCCCCGCGGCCATCACGAGGCCCGCGAACTTGGTCGTAATCCGCTCCTCGGCGACCATCAGCGAGGACAGCGCCCAGTACACGAGGGCCTTGTCCTGCAGGTCGAGCGCGTCGCTGCCACTGCTCGCGATCGGTCGCGAGCTCGATCGACCACGGGTTCCACTGCTCGTGCTCCCAGTGGCGGTAGAGCGTCTGCGGATCGTGCAGGTGCGCCGTGGCGCTCAGGGCTTGCGGGCGCGGATGATCGCGGCGGCCGGCGTGCTCGTGGACGCGGTGGGTCTCGCGGATCTCGATGTCGCTCGAACCCGGCGGCGGTCGAGCGCGGCGCGGAACTCGGCCTCGGTGAGCGCGCCGGCGATGCAGCCGGTCCAGGCGGCCATGTCGGCGCTGCGTCGCGTCGTCCATGTCGGGGTCGGCGATCACGTCGGAGACGGCGAACCGGCCGCCGGGGCGCAGCACCCGCGCGGCCTCGCGGATGACCTTGGGCTTGTCGCCGGAGAGGTTGATCACGCAGTTGGAGATCACGACGTCGACGCTCGCGTCGGGGAGCGGGAGCTCCTCGAGGTAGCCCTTGACGGAACTCGACGTTCTCGACGCCGGCCTCGGCGGCGTTGCGCGCGGGCGAGCTCGAGCATCTCGTCGGTCATGTCGAGGCCGATCGCCCTGCCGGTCGGCCCGACGCGGCGGGCGGAGATCAGCACGTCGGCGCCGGCGCCCGAGCCGAGGTCGAGCACCGTCTCGCCCTCGTGCAGGTCGGCGACGGCGGTCGGGACGCCGCAGCCGAGCGACGCGCCGACCGCGGCCGCTCGGGCATCCGTCGCTCGCCGTCGGCGTACAGAGCGCGAGCCGAACACCTGCGGCCGTGTCTCGTCGGGCTGCAGACACCGCCGCGACCGCAGCGGCCCTGCGCCGCGGCGGCGTAGCTGCTCGCGCACGGTCTCGCGTACCGCCCGCGACCGTCGTCGCGACCGGTCGACCGGCGTGCTGCGTGCCGCGGCGCAGCCGCATCCGTGCGGCGTCGCCGCAGCAGTCGGCCTTGTCGTCGGGCTCGCAGCAGGTCGCCTGCGCTTCGGGCGTGCAGCAGTCGGTGTCTCAGCTCAGCCATGCGGACAGCTCCTTCAGCGCGTCGGGGATCACGTAGTAGTAGGCCCACAGGCCTTCGCGCTCTGAGCCGACGATCCCGGCCTGGCGCAGCACCTTGAGGTGGTGCGAGACGGTGGGCTGGGAGAGGTCGAACAGCGGGACGAGCTCGCACACGCACACCTTGCCGGCGTGCTTGCGCAGCACGTCGACGAGCTGGAGGCGGACCGGGTCGCCGAGCGCCTTGGCGACGTGCGCCATCCGCATGCGCCTGCGTCGCGCTCGACGTCGGGGTAGACGACCGGCTCGCAGCACGGCTCGCCGGGCGGGCGCTTGGTCTTCGGGGTGAGTTCCAGATCGATCGCCATCTATATACATATACCGATTGAACTGACGTTTGTCAATCTATAGACTGCGCGGCGTCTTGCCTAGGAGGTCAGTCATGTCGACAGAGATGAGCCCGCTGATGCGCGGCGCGCTCGAGAGACTGCGCCGCGCAAGCTGGCGGGACGGTTCCGCGGCGTGTTCTCGCGAGGAGACGGTCGCCCGGGTCGTCGAGGACTCCTACGAGCAGATCGGGGACCGCCCGACGGTCGGGCCGAACTTCATGCCGATCTTCATCGAGCGGTTCGCGCGCGAGCGGCTGCGAGGCGGTCGCGCAGGCCGAGGGCTGGTCGCCAAGGCGCTGCCCGAGGTGCTGTTCGTGTGCGAGCACAACGCGGGGCGCAGCCAGATGGCCGCCGCGCTCGCGCACGAGCTCTCAAACGGCCAGGTCGCGGTGCGCTCGGCGGGCTCGCACCCGACCGAGAAGATCGACCCGGTCGTGGTCGAGGCGATGAGCGAGATCGGGGTCGACGTGCGGATGGAGTTCCCCAAGCCGCTGACCGACGAGGTCGTCCGCGCCGCCGACGTCGTGGTCACGCTGGGCTGCGGCGATGCGTGCCCGGTGTATCCCGGCAAGCGCTACGAGGACTGGGCGGTCGCCGATCCCGCGGGGCAGCCGCTCGAGGTCGTGCGCGCGGATCCGCTACGACATCCACCACCGCGTCAGCGAGCTGCTCGAGATCGCTCGACATCCCGGCTCGACGAACACCTGCCCAGCGCAACTGACTCAGGAGCCCGACTTGAACCGGATCGCCGTGATCACCGACATCCACGGCAACCTGCCCGCGCTCGAGGCGAGCCTCGACGCGATCGACGCGATCGGGGTCGACGAGGTCTACTGCGGCGGCGATCTCGTCGGCTACGGCCCGCACCCCAACGAGGTCTGCGCGCTGATCCAGGAGCGCGGGATCCCGACGATCTACGGCAACTACGACTACGCGATCGCCCGCGACCTCGACGACTGCGGCTGCGCGTACGTCACCCAGCACGACCGCGAGCTCGGCCAGCAGTCGGTCGCGTGGACGCTCGCGCACACCGACCAGGCGCGCGAAGGACTTCATGCGCGAGCTGCCGTTCGACCTGCACTTCCCGCTCGGCGACCAGGACGTCCACCTCGTGCACGGCTCGCCGCGGAAGGTCAACGAGTACCTGTTCGAGGACAAGCCGGCGCAGCCTGTACGAGCGGCTCGCGGCGGCCGAGGACGCGACCAGGTGCTCGTGTTCGGGCACACCCACAAGCCCTGGATCCACACCTACGGCGGCGTGCTGTTCGTCAACTGCGGGTCGGTCGGCAAGCCCAAGGACGGCGACCCGCGCGCCGCGTTCGCGATCCTCGAGGCCGACGACGCCGGACCGGTGCGCGCGTCGATCGAGCGCGTGCCCTACGACGCCGAGGCCGTCGCGCGCGAGGTCGCGGCGGCCGGGCTGCCCGGCGAGTACGCCGACGAAGCTGGTCGCGGCCGCCTGACGACAGGAGAAGGCAGCGATGAAGTACGTGCTGTTCGTGTGCACCCACAACGCCGGGCGCTCGCAGATGGCCCAAGCGTTCTTCGAGCGCGACGCGCCCGACGACTGTCCGCGCGCGAATCGGCCGGCTCGGACCCCGCCCGGCAGGTGTGGCCCGAGGTGGTCGAGGTGATGCGCGAGGTCGGGATCGACCTCGCCGGCCGACAAGCCCAAGCGGCTGACGGTCGAGATGCAGCTGCACGCCGACTGGGCGGTGACGATGGGCTGCGGCGACGTCTGCCCCTACGTCCCCACCACGCGTCGACGACTGGGACATCCCCGACCCGGCCGGGCAGGCCGATCGACGAGGTCCGCGAGATCCGCGACATGATCGACGAGCGCGTCACGCGAGCTCGCGACCACGAACATCGACGCGATCCGCTCCGACGCCACCTCGCACCGGTGGCGGCTCGCCAAGCTGCTCCCGCAGCTGATCGAGGAGTTCGGCGAGAGCCGCGACGCCGGAGGTGATCCGCGGCTGCGCGGACCGCGTCCTCGACGAGTACGACGACGTCCCGATCCGCAGCCACATCCTCACCCTCGCGCACAAGCGCACCCGCGACTGCCTGCGCCAAGAGCGCTGCGACCTGCTCGCACCCTCAAACAACTAGGACGTGAAGTGGACAAGACATTGACACTCTGGCGCCGCGCCGCCGCCGAAGGTCTTGCCGCGTTCGCGCTCGTGTTCGCCGGCTGCGGCGCGATCATCGCCAACGCGCAGTACCACGACGCGCTCGGCTCGGTCGGGATCAGCCTGGTGTTCGGGCTGATCATCATGGTCATGGTCTACGCCACGGGTCACCTGTCTGGCGCGCACATCAACCCGTCAGTAACGATCGCGTTCACCTTGACCCGCCACTTCTCGCCCCGCGACGCCGTCGCCTACATCGCGGCGCAGCTCACGGGGGCCACGCTTGCGGCGCGCGTTCTGCTCGGCGTCTGGCCCAGCAAGCGCGCCCACCTCGGCGCCACGGTCCCGACGGTCGCCGCTGGGAGCGCATTCCTGTATGAGGCGATCCTGACCGCGTTCCTGATGTTCGTGATCATGGCCGTCGCCACCGACACCCGCGCCGTCGGCGCCGCCGCGGCGATCGCGATCGGCGGCGTCATCGGACTGGACGCCCTGTTCGGCGGCCCCGTGACCAGCGCGTCGATGAACCCCGCACGGTCGTTCGGACCCGCGCTCGTCTCCGGCACATGGACCGACTTCTGGGTCTACGTCGCCGGTCCGATCCTGGGCGCCACTGTCGGCGCCTTCTCCTACCAGCTCGTCCGCGGCACCCAACCGGCCCGGCTGCCCGTCGCTGAAGCCGAGAGCCAGCCCGACGGCGCGCGCTCTGTTCGCCTACCGACATAGCCCGCGCGTGCGACTCGTTGCGATCGGCGGCAGCGACGCAGGGATCGCCGCGGCGCTGCGCGCGCGCGAGCTCGATCCTCGCGCCGAGGTCACCGTAATCCTCACCGACGCCTTCCCGAACTTCTCGATCTGCGGAATCCCCTACTACGTATCGGGCGAGGTCGGTGACTGGCGCAACCTCGCCCACCGGACGATCGCCGACCTTGAGGCGACCGGCATGACGCTCCGCCTCAACACCGTCGCTCGGCGGATCGACCCCGACCGGCATCGAATCCTCGTGCGCCCTTCCAAGGGTAAGGAGGAATGGGTCGGCTACGAAGCGCTGGTGGTTGGCACAGGCGCGGCTCCGGTCAGACCGCCGATCGCTGGACTCGGTGAATTGGGCCCTTGGGACGGGATCCACCTCCTCCATTCGATGGGCGACACGTTTGCGCTCATGCAGACGCTCGAGCGAAGCCAGATCGAGCGTGCTGTGATCGTCGGCGCCGGCTACATCGGCCTCGAGATGGCCGAAGCGCTCACGACCCGTGGCCTTTCCGTGACACAGCTCGAGCAGCTGCCCGAGGTCCTCCCAACCGTCGATTCCGAGCTCGGCGCGCTCGTGCACGAGGAGCTCGAACGCCACGGCGTCGCGGTCTCGTGCAGCACCCGCGTCGACAGGATCGAGAAGTCAAAGAAAGGATCTCCACACCGGCTTCTAGTCCGCGCCCTCGGCCCCGGCAACGACCGGCTGGAGTTCCCCGCCGATCTAGCATTGGTGTCGGTGGGCGTCCGACCCGACAGCGAACTGGCCGCAACGGCGGGCGCCGACCTCGGCGTCAGGGGAGCGATCGCCGTCGACCGCCAGATGCGCACCAACCTGCCAGACGTGTTCGCCGCCGGAGACTGCGTGATGACCCACCACCCCCTGCTCGGGACCAGCTACCTCCCGCTCGGAACGACCGCCCACAAGCAAGGACGCATCGCCGGCGAGAACGCCCTCGGCGGACGCCGCGCGTTCGCCGGCAGCCTCGGCACTCAGGTCGTCAGGGTCTTCGACCTCGTCGCAGCGCGCACCGGCCTACGCGACCACGAAGCCTCGGCAGCCGGGTTCGAACCACTCACGATCGCCTCCCACGCCGACGACCACAAGGCCTACTACCCCGGCAGCCACCCGATCTCGATGCGCTACACCGGCGACCGCCGAACAGGCCGGCTTCTCGGCGTCCAGCTCGCCGGCCGGATCGGCTCCGAAATCGCCAAGCGCATCGACATTCCCGCCACCGCGATCCTCAACAAAATGACGGTCGACGCGGTCTCCGACCTCGACCTGTCCTACACCCCGCCGCTCGGCTCACCCTGGGACGCACTACAGACCGGCGCCCAGGAATGGACCCGGAAGGCGACCGCGGACCATGCGGTCCGCGCCGCGGCTCCATGACCTTCCAGACAGCAGTCGCGCGCTGCCAGCAAAGGCGGCGCAGATGCTTCGCCACGGCTCGGGTCCGGGGTCCAACCGAAGCCCCTGACTCACCGCACCATCATGGAAGCAGGACTCAGTCCGAACCGCGCGTCCTCGTCGCCAGAAGCAGGACGGGCAAGATGGCTAGCTGAGATCCGTTCGGCGACAGCACCTACGCTGGAAGCACCAGTCGGCCGCCGCTTGGCGCCGCGGCCATCGGACTTGCCCAATCGCCCAAACTCAGCGGTTCGGCTCCGCCGAACCGCTGCGAGGCGCGCGCCGATCGCATCCCCGGAGAGCGATCGTCCCGATGTGCCGCGAGCCGGCGATCCCGTCGGCGACCAGGGAGGCGCCGGCGCACCCTCCGGGCGGACGACCGCTCCACCATGGATGCGATCGCCCCTCGCGTCATGCTTGCCGCGCTTAAGGGGTCTCCGCCGCGAAACCGCTTTAAGTACCGCGGTCGAGGCAAAGGGGGTCTCGACCCGTGGCTTCGTCGCTAGCCGAGGCGTCGGGTCAGGCGACGGGCTCACGGCGGGCAGGCTCCCAGCTGGCGGCTAGATTGGGCACATGGCCGTCCAACGGATGGACAACGTGGGCATCGTCGTCGACGACCTCCCGGCGACGATCGCCTTCTTTCGCGAGCTCGGCCTCGAGCTCGAAGGCCAAGCCACGATCGAAGGAGAGTGGGCGGGGCGCGTCACTGGACTGCGAGACCAGCGGGTCGAGATAGCCATGATGCGCACGCCGGACGGCCACAGTCGGCTCGAGCTCTCGCGATTTCTCACGCCGGTTGCGATTGCCGATCACCGGAACGCCCCGGTGAACGCTCTCGGCTACCTGCGCGTCATGTTTGCCGTGGACGACATCGACGAGACGCTCAGCCGGCTCGGCAAGCACGGCGCTCAGCTCGTTGGCGAGGTGGTCCAGTACGGAGACGCGTATCGGCTCTGCTACATCCGCGGGCCAGGAGGACTTCTCATAGGGCTCGCGCAAGAACTCGGCTGAGCGTCGGGGTTTGATCCAACAGCAGTGCTTCGACCCGGCGCCAGCGCACCGTCAGAAGTGTCAGTAGTTGTCAGCGCGGATGCGCCTGTAGCGCTCGTAGATCACCCGGGAGCCAAACGTCCTGGTCTCGATCAACTCCAACGAGATGTCCTCGGTGACCGGCGGCAGGAACGGCGTGCCGCCACCGACGACGATCGGATGGCGGAACATGCGCAGCTCATCGACTAGGCCGAGCTCGATGGCCGCCGCGGCGAGGCCAGCGCCGCCGATCTCGATGTCCTTGTCAGTCGCGGCGAGCGCGGCGGCGACCTCCTCCTCCACCGACCCCTCGGCGAGCCGAGCATTGCCGTGGACGCTGTCGAGCGTGCGACTGAAGACGACCTTCGGAAGGGCACACCAGACGTCGGCGAACGCGGAATGAAGCTCGCTGTCGCGCAGCGACGGATCCGTCTCCCACACCAGCATCGTCTCGTAGAGCTTGCGGCCGCACAGATGGCAGCCCAGCTCGCGCACCCGCGCCAGATGGAAGCCAAACAGCTCCTCGTCAGGGACACCCCACGCGAACCCGCCCTCGCGGTCGGCGATGAAGCCGTCCACCGAAACGCTCATCGAGTAGATCAGCAAGGCTCCAGACCGTACCCGCCCGGCGACCGTCTCGGGAACGGAGTGGCATACGGACGGCCGCGACGCGATCCCAGCATGCCCGGGCCGACACAAGAGGAGGAGTCATCCACGATCTGCTCGCGCGTTTCGCAACTCGCCACCAGCGAGACCCTGCGTGACCTCCGATGGCCGGTCGCCCGCGACGACCGGGGGAACTACCGCGTTTCCTCGAAAGCGGGGCGCCCGGCGTTGAGACCCGCATATTTCGAATGCGGGTCTGTGTCCGGTTTTGCGGCCAGCCCGAGTTGCGCCGAACTCGAGCACCCGCCGGGTGTTTGCAGCCGTGGTGGCAACCGGCACTGGCCGAAGCGGTAGTCCACGCCAAGCCCGGACGATCCCGACTGACAACCGCTCTTAAGACCCGGAACGGCGACGTCCATTGAGCGTCCACTAGGTTCACCAGCAGTGCTAGTTGGCCATCACGGCCGTACACCCTCATTTCGCCCCGGATGCAGGCATTTCGTGCCCGCTGATTAGCGCCTATGAACGGCCGTGACGGCCGTGACTTTCACTCGTAATGAAGGGGTCCCCGGTTCGAGTCCGGGCGTCGGCTTTCCTTAGGAGCAGGATTCGCGCACAGAGGCGAACCGTGTCTCGTAGATAATCGGGCTGTGCCCGAAATCTACGTAACCGGCCATCGCAATCCGGACACTGACTCGATCGCGTCGGCAATCGGTTACGCGGAGCTCAAGGGCCGGCTCGACCCGAACAACGATTACGTGGCGGTGCGGCTTGGCGAGCTGAATTCGCAGACGCGCTGGGTGCTTGAGCGCGCTGGGGCCCCGGAGCCGCCGCTCCTCCGGCACGTGATGCTCCGGGTCGGCGACGTGATGCAGACGAGCTTCCAGGTCACGAGCGAGGACGCGCCAATCCGGGAGGCCGGTCTTGCGATGGCCCGCGCGAACCTTGACCTGGTCCCGGTCGTCGGCGACGACGGCAAGCTGGCCGGGGTGGTGACCGAGCGCACGCTGGCGCGCCGCTACATCCGTGAGTCGCGCCAAACCTCAACGCTCCAGGACGCCCCAACGCACGTCCATGCGGTGGTCGAGGTGCTCGAGGGCAGGCTCGTTACCGGTGGCGACAACCTGCTCGCCGGGCGGGTCTGGGTCCACTCGATGGACCCCTCGTCACCGAGCGGAATCGGCGCGGGCGACGTCGTCGTGACAGGCAATCGGGTTGACGCCCAGCGGCTCGCGATCGAGCTCGGCGCAGCGCTGCTCGTCACGACTAACGGGTCCGAGCCCTCAGAGGACGTGGTCGCGTTCGCGCGCGAGCGGGGCGCCGCGGTGATCGTCT
The DNA here is from genome assembly GCA_963826395.1 of uncultured Solirubrobacterales bacterium. Lineage (GTDB taxonomy): Bacteria > Actinomycetota > Thermoleophilia > Solirubrobacterales > Solirubrobacteraceae > Palsa-465. Next base: position 319,616 of record CAWGWP010000006.1, read on the forward strand.
CGCCCCTCGACACGTACGTTTCCGGGCGCATGATCACGCTGGCCGCGCCCTGCCGCGCGTTCATGGAGCCCGATCCGCTGACCGCGAAACCTGACGATCTGCTCGCCGACATCTCCGCGCAGATCAAGGAGATCCACTATGGCGCGGCGGTTGCCGTCGACGCCGATCAGCGACCGGTCGGGCTGATCACGCGCACCGACCTGGTCGCGCCGCGCCGCCGCCGCGTTGTGCTCGTCGACCACGCCGAGGAGGGCCAGAGCGTCGCCGGCGTCGCCCAGGCGGAGATCGTCGAGATCCTCGACCACCACCACATCGGGTCGATCGAGACGCGCGTGCCCGTCGCGGCCACCTTCGATCCGGTGGGCTCAACAGCCACGCTCGTGACCGAGCGGTTCCGCCAAAACGGGATGGAGCCGGGTCGTCCGACCGCGACGCTGCTGCTCGGCGCGATCCTGTCGGACACTGTCATCCTCAGGTCGCCCACGACCACCGACCGTGACCACGCCGTAATCGGGTACCTCGAGCGCGTGCTCGCCGTCGACGCGACTGAGTTGGGACGCGAGATGTTCGAGGCGACCGCCGACGTCTCAAAGGTCAAGCCCGAGGAGCTGGTGCTTCGCGACGCGAAGGAGTACCGCGTTGCAGGTGGCCGGGTGATCTGCATCGCCCAGGTCGAGGTCGTCGGCAAGAGCCTGCTCGACCGTAAGGAGGAGCTGCTGCAGGCGATGCGCCAGGTTCGCGACGGCAAGGGGTACCCGGTATTCGCGTTGATGATCACGGACGTGTTGAGTCGGGGCACCGATCTGCTCCTGTCCGGCGACCGGGCGCCCGTCGAGCGCGCGCTCGGCACCCCGGCGGAGGACAACGTGATCCCGCTGCCGGGCGTGATGAGCCGCAAGAAGCAGGTTGCGGCGAAGCTGCTGGCCGCGTTTTAGAGCAGTGACCGTGCTCGTGCGCGAGGATCCTTCATGGGCCAACCGATAGCCCGTCGGGTCGTAGACGTACGCCGTGATCGTCGCCGGCGAGCTGCCGAGCCACTCGGCAATCCGCGCGATCGAGAGGCCCTCGGCTTCGCGGAGCGGCGCGCCAGCGCGCCACAGCCGGGCGCTCACCGAGGCGTCCCGGCAGGATCGCTGAAACGATCACCTCGATCGGCGTCGTGCGGGCGAACGAGGCGGCTGATCCGTGCGCCGATCGAAGCGCCGCCGATGATCACCTACGGCATTCGGCGTTGACAATCAACGAGAGGGTTCGGCGGGACTCGCTGCGGGGGCAGGAACGTGGTTGCCCGCCCCCGCGGGCCCAGAGGTCGCTCTCCCGAACCGGGAGACGCAGAACCTCAACTGTGCATGGCCGCGGACCTTAGCCGGTGCTTTGAACCTGTCCGGTCGCGCCATCCCGGGGCTGTTGGAGCTCGGATGTTGCCTTGAGCATTCTGTTTCGGTAGAAGCTGGCGACGAATCCGACCGCCAACGTGGCGAACAGCAGACCCGCCGAGATCGCCGCGATACGGCCGGCCATGGTGACGTGCCCGCTGTCGACGACCTCCGCCAACACCGCGGCGGTGATGATCCCGACGGCAGCGAACGCGCCCATGACGCAGCAAAGCTTGAGCATCAGGCCCGGGGGTGCAAGATGATCCGTCCACTCCTTACCGTCCCAGTAGCGTTGCCCCGGCCGCGTCTTTGGATCGGGATACCAGCCCTCAGCTCGTTGAACTCGCCCGTTTGCAGGCGCTGGCGGTGGTTTGGTGGCGGTTGCCATGTCTCCTCCTTGTCGCTTGTCGACGTCGATCCCAGGACACAACGTCCTTGGATCTGACTCTCCATGGAAGCGGGCGTAAATCTTGGCTTCAGCAGCCACAGACCGCTTAGGCGGAGGCCAATCGTCGGCTGGTCAACTAGCGAAAAGTCGGCTAGTTAGCGACCGTCCGCAACTGCCTCTACGCCGATTCTCGGCGAGTTGGAGATTTCTTCCGACGAGACGAACCGGTCCGACTTGCTCGAGCCGGTGCACATTCTTGCCATCCCCGCCAGCTCGGACTTCGTGGTCTCGTTCATAAGACTGCTGCCTTCCTCTCGCTTGTCGTCCAAGCGTGGCGCGTGCGAGTCGATGCCAGTGGTTCATGCGGCTCCCGCTACGAGAGTCGCGTCGACGTGACCGTTGGCGCTCTTGATCGCGCGGGCTGCCCTCGAGCACGACTTTAAGCGCGTTGGTCGATGCCGCGTCGGCGAATGTGTCGTAGGCGCTCATAGTGTCGCCGAGCTTGAACCGGTGCGTGGCGAAGATCGTCGGGTCGAGACGGCCGCTGGCCACCAGCTTCATCAGCCGCGGGATCGTGTAGGTGTCGACCAGCCCCGTCGTGATCGTCACGTCGCGCGTCCACAACGTCTCGAGGTGCAGCGTCACGGGCTTGCCGTGCACGCCGATGTTCGCCACGCGTCCGCACGGACGTATCAGCTCGGCCGCCAACTCGAACGTCTGGGGCACCCCCACGGCTTCGAAGGCGACGTCCGCGCCGAGGCTGTCGGTGAGCTCCATCACCCGCGTGTACGCGTTCTCGGATCCGTTGTTGATCGTCGTATCTGCGCCGAAGCGCAGCGCGCCGTCGAGCCGGCTGTCGGCCAGGTCAATCGCGACGATCCGCCCAGGGGTGTAGAGCGTCGCAGTGAGGATCGCCGCCAGGCCAATCGGCCCCGCGCCGACGATCGCGACGACATCGCCCGGCGAGACCATGCCGTTGAGCACGCCGATCTCGTAGGCGGTCGGAAGGATGTCGGCCAGGAACAGGACGACGCGTTGCGTGAGTAAGGAGGCCAGGGCGGCCGCCTCGCCGAGAGGCTTGCGCCCTCGTCGCTCTACTGGTTGGCGCCGTTGCGGATGATCGCAGCCTGCCCTTGACCGCCGCCGACGCAGAGCGTGGCGAGGCCGCGCCGGGAGTCGCGGCGGCGCATCTCGTGCAGGAGGGTGACGAGGATTCGGCCGCCGCTGGCACCGATCGGGTGCCCGAGCGCGATCGCCCCGCCGTGTGGGGTTGATCCGTTCGGGGTCGATGTCGAGCTCCCTGAGCACGGCGAGCGACTGCGCCGCGAACGCCTCGTTGAGCTCGAACAGGTCGATGTCGCCCAACTCGAGTCCAGCCCTGGCCAGCGCCTTGCGCACGGCGGGCACAGGGCCGATGCCCATGATCTTCGGCTCGACGCCGACCGACGCGTAGCTCTCGACTGTCCCAAACGTCTGGAGGCCTCGCTCGATGGCTTTGCTCGCCGACATCACGACGATCGCTGAGGCCCCGTCATTAATGCCCGAGGCGTTGCCCGCGGTCACCGTGCCGCCGTCGCGGCGGAACGCCGCGCGCAGTTTCGCCAACGTCTCGGCGGTCGTTCCCGAGCGCGGGTGCCTCGTCGTTCTCCACCTGGCGCACGCCGCCCTTCACCGGTACTTCGATCGGCACGATCTCGTCCATGAAGATCCTGTCGGCGATGGCCCGCTCAGCCTTCTGCTGGCTGTCGGCGGCGAACTCGTCCTGTTCCTCGCGGCTGATGCCGTACTGCTCGGCGAGATTCTCCGCGGTGATGCCCATGTGGATGTCGTTGAAGGCATCCCACAGGCCGTCGTGGACCATCGAGTCGATCAGCTGGGCGTCGCCCATCCTCGCTCCGAAGCGCCCGGACGGCAGCAGATACGGAGCACGCGTCATGTTCTCCATGCCGCCCGCCACGACGATGTCCACGTCGCCTGCGCGGATCATCTGCGAGGCGATCGCGACCGACTTGAGGCCCGATCCGCAGACCATGTTGATCGTCGTCGCCGGCACCTCCTTCGGGATCCCCGCGCCGATCGCGACCTGGCGCGCCGGGTTCTGTCCGAGCCCAGCCGTGAGGACGCAGCCGAGCACAACCTCGTCCACGTCCTCGCCGGCGATCTCGGCCCGCTCGAGCGCGGCGCGCACAGCTTGCGCGCCGAGCTCCGTGGCCGGGACATCTTTGAACTGCCCGCCGAAGCTACCCACCGGCGTCCGCACCGCGCTGACGATCACAGCATCTTCCATCACAGCCTCCTCGGGATGATGGTGAACTTGAACGGTGCCTCTACGAACCGAGCATACGCTCCACTGTTGCCTTCGCTCACGAGCGCATTGATGCAGCTCGCCGCGGCTCTGCGGCGAGCTGCCCGACGAGCGAGGAGTGGCGCTGGACAGCGGGTATCCATGGTGGATGTCGGCCCTGCTCCGGTCTCGGCGGCACGTACCTTCCGGCTCCAGCTCTCGGTCGGCGTGTGTTTTGACCTCAAACGGTCAGCGCCGACTGCCAGCGTCAGGAGCCAGAATGTCCATCTCCACGTCGAACCGGGCGACCAACGGTGCCGGCTCGCCGCAAACCTTCGCGGGTCTTCCGAAGGGCCTGGCTCAGCGGGTCCAGGAGCTTCGTTCAGCAAGCCGGGCCGTCTGCTGATCGACGGCGAATGGGTGGAGGCGGCGAGCGGAAAGACGTTTGAGACGCTCAACCCGGCGACCGAGGAGAGCCTCGGGACGGGTGGCGCACGGCGCGGCGCGAGGACATCGAGCTCGCTGTGCGCGCCGCACGGCGGTGCTTCGACGACGAGCGCTCGGACTGGCGCCGGATGACGCCGTCCGAGCGCGGCAAGGTGATCCATCGCATCGGCGATCTGATCGAGCGGCACGCGGACGAGCTGGCGGCGCTCGAGACGCTCGATAACGGCAAGCCGCTGACGATCGCCAAGGCGGCGGACGTCGCCCTGGCCGCCGACCTGTTCCACTACATGTCGGGCTGGGCGACGAAGATCGAGGGTCACACGATCCCGATCTCTGCGGTGACCTCGCCCGGGTCGGAGTTTCTCGCCTATACGCGCAGGGAGCCGGTGGGCGTCGTCGGGCAGATCATCCCGTGGAACTTCCCGTTGCTGATGGCGGCCTGGAAGCTCGGGCCCGGCGCTGGCGGCCGGCGTGACCGTGGTGCTCAAGCCCGCCGAGCAGACGCCGCTCTCGGCACTGCGACTCGGTGAGCTGATGCTGGAGGCCGGGCTGCCCGCCGGGGTGGTCAACATCGTCACGGGGTTCGGGGACGCCGGTGCGGCGCTCGCGGCCCACGACGGCGTCGACAAGGTCGCCTTCACGGGCTCGACCGAGGTCGGCCGGCTGATCGTGCAGGCCGCCGCCGGCAATCTCAAGAAGGTCACGCTCGAGCTGGGTGGCAAGAGCCCGCAGGTGCTCTACAAGGATGCCGACATGGACGTGGCGATTCCCGGCGCGGCGAACGGGATCTTCTTCAACCAGGGCCAGTGCTGCAACGCCGGCTCGCGTCTGTACATCGAGCGCGACGTCTACGACGAGGTGGTGCAGGGGATCTCGGACGCAGGCCAAGAAGATCAAGGTCGGCCCGGGCCTCGACCCCGGCACCCAGATGGGTCCGCTGACCTCCGCCGAGCAGCGCGACAAGGTGATCGGCTACATGTCGTCGGGCCTCGAGGCCGGCGCGCGCGCGCCGGCCGGCGGCGGTCGGGTGGGCGAGCGCGGGTACTTCGTCGAGCCGACCGTGCTCACCGACACGACGCCCGACATGAAGGTGGTGCGCGAGGAGATCTTCGGCCCGGTGGTGTGCGCGATCCCCTTCAGGTCCGAGGACGACGACGTCATCCAGAGCGGCAACGACACGAACTACGGGCTCGCGTCGGGGATCTGGACGCGCGACATCAACAAGGCGTACCGGACCGCCCACCGCTTGCGCGCCGGCACGGTGTGGATCAACTGCTACAGCGTGTTTGACGCCGCGATGCCCTTCGGCGGCTACAAGGAGTCGGGCTGGGGCCGGGAGATGGGCCACAACGCGCTCGAGAACTACCTCGAGACCAAATCCGTGGTCACTCAGCTCGCATAGCGGAGCGGCCGTGCAATCAAAGGAAGACACCATGAAGGCCGCCGTCGTTCACGACTACACCCAGCCGCTCACCATCGACAACGTCCCGATCCCGGAGCCGGGCGACGGCCAGGTGCTCGTCCATATCGAGGCCTGCGGCCTGTGCCACACCGACATCCACGCGGCCCACGGCGACTGGCCGATAAAGGCGCCACTGCCGCTGATCCCAGGCCACGAGGGCGTCGGGATCGTCGAGGCGCTCGGCCCGGGCGTCGGCGAGGAGATCGCCCACGGAGATCGGGTCGCGATCCCATGGCTCGGTTTCGCCTGCGGACACTGCCGGTACTGCAATTCGGGTCGCGAGACGCTCTGCGAGGCGCAGATCAATACCGGCTACGGCATGGACGGCGGCTACGCCGAGTACGTCGCCGCCTATGCACGCCACGTCGTGAAGGTGCCCGACGCCGTGGACTCCCTGGACGCAGCGCCGCTGAGCTGCGCCGGCGTGACGGTCTACAAGGCGGTCAAGAGCTCCCTGGTCGGCCCTTCAGAGCTGTGCGCGATCTTCGGTGTCGGCGGCCTGGGTCACCTGGCCGTGCAGTACGCCAAGATCCAGGGCGCGACGGTTGTCGCCGTCGACCTCGACGACGACAAGCTGGAGATGGCGCGGGAGCTCGGTGCCGATTACGTCGTCAACGCCGCCGAACAGGATCCCGCAGCAGAGATCCAGAAGCTGGGCGGCGCCGACGCCGCAATCGCGCTCGCCGTGGCTCCCAGGCCGTTCGAGCAGGCGTTCGACTCGCTCGCGCGCGGCGGGACGCTGATGATGGTCGCGCTGCCGCCGGATAACTACGTGAAGCTCCCGATCTTCGAGACGGTGCTCAGGGGGATCAATATCAAGGGCTCGATCGTCGGGACCCACCGGGACGTCGAGGACGTGTTCAAGCTGCACACGCTCGGTCGCACTCGCGTGCTCCGCGAGACCCGGCCTTTGGAGGAGGTCAACGAGGCGTTCGAGGACGTCGAGCACGCGCGCAACAAGTCGCCGCGCGTGGTCCTCACCGTCTGATCACCCGCTCGCGACCGAACCACCCTTAAGGAGCGTGACGATATGAGTTCGTCCACCGTCAGCAGACAGTCCACAGAGAAGCGTTCGTCCTCGCCGCTACCGTCCGGCGAGACGCTAGAACGTCGGTTGGAGGAGCTCCTGCACCAGGACCGATTCACCGCGCCCACGCAATTCGTGGCCGACGCGCGCGTGAACGATGCGTCGCTGCACGCACGGGCCGAGCTCGACCAAGACAGGTTCTGGGCCGAGCAGGCGCGCGAGCTGCATTGGGACACGCCGTTCACGACCGTGCTCGACGACTCAAATCCACCGTTCTACAAGTGGTTCAGCGACGGCAAGCTGAATGCGTCGTACAACTGCCTTGACCGGCACGTCGAGGCGGGGCGCGGCGAGCAGGTCGCGTTTCACTGGGCCGGCGAGGAGGGCGAGCAGACCGCGATCACCTACGCCGAGCTACACCGCGACGTGCAAAGGCTCGCGAACGCGCTCAAGGAGCTCGGCGTCGGCAAGGGCGACATCGTCGGGATCTACCTGCCGATGATCCCCGAGGTCGTCGTCGCGATGCTCGCTTGTGCGCGGATCGGCGCCCCGCACAACGTCGTCTTCGGCGGGTTCGCGCCCGAGGCGGTCAGGGAGCGGATGGAGGTCTCAGGCGCCAAGGTGCTGATCACCGTCGACGGCTCGCGGCGGAAGGGCAAGATCGCTCCGGTCAAGGCAGCCGTCGACGGTGCGATCGGCGACGTGGAGTCGCTCGAGCACATCGTCGTCGTGCGCCACGCGCGCATCGACGTGGCGATGCGAGCCGGCCGCGACGTGTTCTACGACGAGATCCTCGCGGCGGCGGAACCCGTCTGCCCGGCGGAGCCGATGGAGGCCGAGCACCCGCTGTTCATCCTCTACTCCTCGGGCTCGACGGCCAAGCCGAAGGGGATCGTGCACACCACGGGCGGCTACCTGACCGGGGTCAGCTCCACGCACCGGTACGTCTTCGACCTCGACCCTCAGCGAGACGTGTTCTTCTGCTCGGCCGACGTTGGGTGGATCACCGGGCACTCCTACATCGTGTATGGCCCGCTCGCCAACGGCGCGACGAGTGTGATGTACGAGGGCGCGCCCGACTATCCGCACAAGGGCATCTGGTGGGAGCTCTGCGAGCGCTACGGCGTGAGCATCTTCTACACCGCCCCGACGGCGATCCGTGCTTGCATGAAGTGGGGCGCCGAGCACCCGAACGCGCACGACCTCTCGTCGCTACGTCTGTTGGGGACGGTCGGTGAGCCGATCAACCCCAAGGCGTGGCTGTGGTACCACGTCGTGATCGGCCGCGAGCGCTGCCCGATCGTCGACACGTGGTGGCAGACCGAGACCGGCCAGATCATGATCTCGCCGCTCCCCGGACTGACCGAGACCAAGCCTGGCTCCGCGACGTTCCCGCTTCCGGGCGTCGTCGCCGACGTCGTCGACGAGACCACGGGGGAGAGCGTGCAGCAGGGTCAGGGGCTGCTGGTGCTGAAGCGCCCGTGGCCCGGGATGCTGCGCACGCTGTACGGCGACGACGAGCGCTACGTCGAGACGTATTTCTCACGCTTCGGCAATGACACCTATCTCGTCGGCGACGCGGCGATCCGCGACAAGGACGGCTACCTGTGGATCGTCGGGCGGATCGACGACGTGATCAACGTCTCTGGGCACAGGCTCTCCACGGCCGAGGTCGAGTCGGCGATCGTGGCTCACCACAACGTCGCCGAAGCGGCCGTGGTCGCCCAGTCAGACGAGCTCACCGGACAGGCGATCGTCGCGTTCGTGACCCTCCAGGGAGATCTCGAGGGGACGCCGGAGATCGAGGCACAGATCCGCGAGCACGTCGCCGGGCAGATCGGCAAGCTCGCGCGGCCCAAACGGATCCTGTGGAGCGACGACCTGCCGAAGACGCGGTCGGGAAAGATCATGCGACGGCTGCTCCGAGACATCGCCGAGGGCCGGACGCTCGGCGACGTCACGACCCTTCGAGACCCGACGGTGATGGCCGAGCTCGAACAGAAGGTCGCCGCCGCCCAAGCCCAGGAGGAATAGGGGATGGCAGACCGGACACCCACATCGCCGGACGAGCAGGTGAAGGCGCTGTACGAGCAGACCGAGTCTCGCACCGCGCAGGCATTCGAGGAGCTCGTCTCCAAGCCGAGCTTCGGCGTGCTGCTGGCACGTAGCGCCGAAAACGTTGCAGCGATCGCGAGGATCGGCTCGGATTTCGGCGATCTCATGCTGCGCAATCTACGCCTTGCAGGGCGGGCCGACGTGACGCGGCTGCACCAGCAGCTTCATCGAACCGAGGACAAGCTCGAGCGCGTCCTGCAGGAGGTGGAGGACCTGCGCGACGAGCTTGCGAGCGGCCCGTCCGCGAACGGGTCTGGCGACGCCGGCAGCCGCCCCGGGAGGAAGTTGAAGCAGGAAGCGTCGTGAGCACGATCGGGACGCTGGCCCGTCTTCCGCGTGCCACATTCGAGTTCGCAAACGTGATCCTGACGGTCCCGGACGCGGAGATCGGGCAGACAGCGCGCGAGGTCGTGTGGACGCATCGTGGGACGACGCTCTACCGCTATCGGTCGATGCACCGCGAGCACGCGGTTCCGGTCCTGCTCGTCTTCGCGCTGATCAACCGGCCGGAGATCTTCGACCTCCGCCGAGGCAGCTCGTTCGTCGAGTTTCTGCTCGGGGAGGGATACGACGTGTTCCTCGTGGACTGGGGCGTGCCCGATGAAGAGGACTCGGAGATGGGGCTCGCCGAGTTCGTCTGCGACGAGCTGCACTGGGCCGTGCGCGAGACGCTCCGCGCTTGCGGCGAGGAGGAGTTGACACTGCTGGGCTGGTGCATCGGGGGGACGCTGTGCGCGATGTACTGCGCGCTTCACCCAACTGGTGCGGTCCGCAACGCCGTGCTGCTGACGACCCCGATCGATCCGACCGGCTCGTTGTACGCACGCTGGGTAGGCCACGAGGATTTCGACGTCGATTTCGTCGCCGAGCGATATCGGGCGATCCCGGGGGCCGGGATCGATTTGGCGAACAAGCTAATGAAGCCGGTCACGAACTACACGACCACTTACCGACGGCTGTTCCAGAGCATCCTCGATGGAAGCGACCCGCGCGAGAGCTACCAGGCGATGGCGAAGTGGGTCGCCGACAACCCGCCGTTTCCCTCGCGCGCCTACAGGGAGTGGATCACTTGGATGTACAAGGAGAACCGATTGGTCGCCGGCCGCATACGGTTGCGCGGCGAGCGCGTCGACCTGACGCGGATCGAGCAGAACCTCCTCGTCGTGACAGCGGGCGCTGACCACATCGCCCCGCCGGAGGGCACCGTCCCAATTCTCGACCTCGTCTCCAGCGAGGACGTCACCCACCTCGACCGGCCGGGCGGCCACATCGGGCTGATGGCCGGATCGAAGGCCAAGCATGAGATCTGGCCCAAGCTCGCGGACTGGTTGCGCGACCGCTCGGACCGTTGAGAGAAGGAGACAACATGTCAGCAACTATCGCCAACCGCAGGGACACGATGGCCCGCCGCCCGCGTCTCGACGGCCGCGTCGCGTTCGTGACCGGGGGCACCCGGGGCATCGGCGCGGCGATCTGCCACAGCCTCGCCGAGCAGGGGGCGGACGTCGCGGCCGGCTACAGCCGTGACCTCGAAAACGCCGAGGCGTTCATCGGCAAGCTCACGCAGGAAGGGCTGAAGGGCAGCATCCACCAGGGCAACATCGGCTCGGCAGAGGACTGCCGGCGCACCGTGGGCGAGGTGATCGAGCAGCGCGGGCGCCTGGACATCCTCGTCAACAACGCCGGCATCACAATCGACAAGACGGTTCTGAAACTGACCGACGAAGACTGGTACAAGGTGATCGCCGTCAACCTGTCGGGAGCATTCTTCATGAGCCAAGCGGTGTTGCCGCATATGATCGAGCGGGGGTCCGGGCGGATCGTGAACATCTCCTCGATCATCGGCGAGATGGGCAACATCGGTCAGGCGAACTACGCCGCTTCGAAGTCTGGGTTGTTCGGGCTGACAAAGACCTTCGCGCGCGAGGCCGCCTTCCAGCTCAAGCGCGCGGGGAAGCTCGAGGAGGACGGGATCGGCATCACGGTCAACACCGTCGCTCCCGGCTTCATCGCGACCGAGATGCTCGAAAGTGTGCCCGAGAAGGTGCTCGAGGGGATCAAGGAGAAGATCCCGGTGGGACGGCTTGGAAGGCCGGATGAGATCGCACGTGTCGTCCACTTCCTGGTCGGTGATCAGTCGTCGTTCATCACCGGCGCGGTGTGGGGGGTCAACGGCGGGATGGACATGTGAGCGTCGCGCGTCGCGCGGCGCTCGTCACCGGAGCGGCGAGCGGCATCGGCTCTGCGATCGCGGAACGCCTGAGGAGTGACGGCTGGGACGTTGTGACCGTCGACCTACGCGGCGAGGTGGACGTGCGTGCCGATCTCACCACGCGCGAGGGCAACAGCGATGCGGTCGCGGCGACGGTCGAGCGTTTCGGTCGTCTGGACGCGGTGATCCCGAACGCCGGCTTTCAGCACGTAGCGCCGATCGAAGAGTTCCCCGAGGACCTCTGGGACGCGCTGATCGCCGTGCTGCTGACGAGCCCGTTTCTGCTCGCCCGCTACGCCTGGCCCCATCTGCGCGCATCCGGCTCCGGCCGCTTCGTCGCGATCGCGTCGGTGCACGCCCTGGTGGCTTCCCCCTACAAGGCCGCATACGTGTCGGCCAAGCACGGCGTGCTCGGGCTGGTGAAGACGCTGGCGTTGGAGGGAGCCGAGCACGGGATCAGCGCGACCGCGGTGTGCCCCGCCTACGTTCGCACGCCGCTCGTCGAGGGCCAGATCGTCGACCAGGCCAGGGCGCACGGCCTACCCGAGGAGCGCGTGCTCGAGGAGGTGATCCTGGCGCCGCATGCGGTCAAGCGCCTGATCGAGCCCGACGAGGTCGCCGCGACGGTCGCCTTCCTGCTCAGCCCCGACGGGCGCGCATTCACCGGCGTGCCGGTGACCATGGACCAAGGCTGGAGCGCCAGGTGAAACCGCTGCGCCTAGGCTTTCGTGCAGCCCGAGTCTGCCCGCACCGCAGCGAGCAGGGGGGGCCAATGCCGGCTCAGCGCTTCGTGGCCCATGAACAGGCCGAGGTGGCCGCCGGCCGTCGTGTCCCGAAGGATCTGCTCGCTCGGGGTGCTGGCATAGTCCGCGAGCGCAAACACCTGGTCGGGTGGGGTGATGTGGTCGGTGGCGCCTGCGAGCAGGTTCAGCGGGCAGTCGATCCGGCCTAGATCGACGCGCTCCCCGCCGATCTCCAGCCTGCCCGCGATCAGCTGGTTGTCGCGGAACAGGTGCTCGACGATCCAAAGGTAGAAAGCGCCGGGAATGGGTTGGGTGTGCTTGAACCAGTCCTCGAATTCGCGGTAGCGGCGGACGTGGGCGGCGTCATCGAGGTGGGCGAGCAGCTGCATCTGGCGGGCGACCTCGTTGTCGGGCCTGATCGCGATGAAGCCGGCGAGCATCTGCTCTCCGCCCAGCATTCCGCCTCCCGCCGCGACCAGCCCGCGATAGAAGGCGAGGTCTCCACCGGGCGCGAGGGCCTTGAGCGCTGCGTGGATGACGGGCTCGCCGGCATGAAAATCGATTGGCGCGCCGGCAATCGTGAGCGTGTTGACGCGGTCGGGTCGAAGAGCGGTGTATATCGTGGCGAGCCAGCCGCCCTGACAGTCGCCGATCAGATTCGCCGAACCGCCGGCGTGATCGATCGCGCGGTCGACGACGTCGAGGTAGTCCTCGATCGTCGCCTCTTTGGTGCCTGCGCTCGCGCCGATCCAGTCGAGCGCGTACGCGCGCTCGAGTCCCGCCGCGAGAATCGTGCGCATCTGACTCTGGGCCGGCGAGTAGTCGACGATGCACGAGTCGTGGCCGGCCTGCGGCGGCAGCACGAGCGTGGCGAGGGCCCCGCTCCGGCGCGAAGTCGAGAAGTCCCGCAGCCGAGCGATAGGCGCTTCGAACACGACCTGGTTCGGGGAGGTCCAGGCCGGCGGCCGGCGCTCGGTCACCACCCTCAACCACCGAAACCAGTCCGCCAGCAACTCCGACGGCGTCGACCGGCGTCGGAGCGCGCCGGCCCACCAATCGGTCAGGACATCGAGGGCGATAGCCGAAGCGGCGATGCCATCGGCCAGCGCGGTCTCCTCGAACGACGGTGGGCACGCCCCAGCCATGGGGGACTCCTTTCGGTAGCGCACGCAACCCTGCAGACGGCGCGTGCACGTTAGCAGGAACTGGCTAATGCTTGCGCGCTTGCTGATAATCTGCTAATCTGCTAGCACTAACCCATCGCACAAAGGAGCACCGCACCATGGCCGCAACATCAACCAAGAACAGCAGCTTCATTCCCGATCTCGAGGCCACCACCGAGCGCGCCCGCGAGGCCAATGAGCGCCTCGCCGAGGTCAGCCGCAAGGTCACGACCGCTTATCTGGACGGCGTCGAGAGGTACGTGGCGGATTTCGCCCAGTTCGAGCGCAAGCTCGGCGAGCAGACCAAGGTAGATGCCGTCGCGAGCCTGCTCATCACGCACGCGCAGCTCACCGAAGACGTCGCCAAGGCGAGCGTCTCGGCCGCGCGCGAGCTGATCACTCCGTAGCGGGCGGTCGCGTGCCACGTGCACGCGAGCCACGGTCCCCCTCCATCACGAGCAGCACGGGCGCAGGCGCGCCCGCGTTGCTCGAGGTGGGATCGGCATGCACCGCCCTGAACGCTCGGGCGGTAAATGGTGCTCGCAGCCGTCAGCGGCGCCTCGGACGCGCCCCGACGGCGACGAGCGCCTCGTAGACCTCGATCAGGGCTTGCCGCTGGCGCCCGGTCAGCCTTGGGTCCTCGCGGATCGCCTGAACGACCTTGGACGGTCCTTCTTGCTCGCGTGGCACGCCAGCCTGATCGTAGAGCGTGTCCGCTGACACCTGTAGCGCATCCGCGATCGATTGCACAACCTGCTCCGATGGAGCCCGCAACCCGCGCTCGATCTGCGACAGATAAGGATTCGAGATCCCCACCACCTCCGCGAACTGGCGCATCGACAGCTCCGACAGCTCGCGCTGACGACGGATGAACTCGCCTAGCGAGGAAGCGCGCTTGTCTGTCACGTGCCCAGGATACGTCCACGGCCGGCCTCCGTGGCCGGCTATGGATGGTGGGCCAAGGGCCAGCTATGGATGGTGGGCCGAGGAACGATGTGGGGACCGGTCGACCTTCGACGCCAGAGAGCGTTCCGGTCGCGTGGGCGCGGGTGATCGCGTCGAGTTGGGCTCCGAACAGAAACGCGGTCGTCCATCCTTCGCGAGTTCATAGATAGCTCACCCATTACATTCCCCAGCCGCTCTTGTAGGCGATGACGATGGACGCGATGGCCGGTCTCGGGCGCTAACGCGTTTGCCGCCACCCGGGCGAGGAATAGTCTGTGTTCACGCTGGCTCCCGGGTCGGGCCGCTCCCGCTAGAGAGGCTCGCGGCCGAGGCGGCCGGATGGGCGCAACTGTTCGGCGTCTGCCGCTGCCTCTTGGCCCGGGTCGGTGCGGGCATCAGCGCGGCGCCGAGGATCACGAAGCAGAACGCGAGCATGCGCCCCACGATCTGCGTTGGCCCGCTCCCGATGGGGTCGTGGAAGATCAGGATTCCGCCACCGATCGCGACCACGTTGGCCGCGACCGATGTGAGCGCGATTACCTCCAGCCCTGGGCCGAGCTGGAGGCTTCGTGCCGAGGCGTAGAACGAGACGACCATCGCGAGCAGCGCCGCCAGCAGCCAGGGGCTGACGAGCGCCAGGACGCCGCCCTGGGCCGCGTGCGTCAGGTACTTGACCGCGACATCGGAGACGCCGAACACGGCGCCCGCGGCGACGGCGAGCATCATCCCCTCGTTGCGGCGGGTGTTGTCGAGCTTGACCGAGCCGAGAACGAGCAGGGCACCCGCCGCCAACACCCCGCATTCGACTCCGATTAGCGCGCCTAATGACGAGCTGCCACCGTGGTGCTGGCCGCTGGTGAGTCCGACCACCGCCAGCCCGGTTGCGGTGATCACCAGACCGGTCCATTGTCGGCGGCCGGGGTGGAAGCCAAAGAAGCGCTCGGCAAGGACCGCTAGGAATACGAGCCCGCCGGAAAGGACGGCCTGCACGATCGATAGCGGCGCCAGTGAGAGCGCGCCGACGTGCAATAACCAGGCGCCCAACGCGACGAGCCAGCCGATGGTCCACCATCTCGACCGGAACAGATCGGCCGCGCTGCGGAGCGGGTGGCGCCCATCGACGGCCGGAGCGGCCACCGCTCCACGCTGCTTGAACAAGAAGGCAGCGCTCGTAGTCACAGCGGAGGCCAGAGCTAGAACAAGTCCAACGAACACGATGCGGACCCGACTCAGCGGGGTCGTTACAGCCCGGTGATGCGGCGGCGGAAGCCGGCAAGGCGCTTGTTCGCGGCCCGTCCCACCGGACGCGTTGGATACCCGGGCGAGACGGCCGTCAGGCGCTCCGGGATGGTCACGACGGGATCGAGTAGCCGCGCCGCGCCGGCAGCGAGCACCTGCCACTCGTGGACGCTCTCGGGTGCGGGTTTACCCCACGTGCGGGCCTCGAGCACCCATTGGCCCTCCGCGGCTCCGCGCTCCAGGAACAGCCCGGAGTAGTGGTCCAGGCGGACGGCGCCGGGGCCGGCGGGACTCCGGCGCAGCTTGGGGTGCATATGCACCGTGAGGTCGAGCGTTCGCACAAGCAGGGCGACGTCGGGATCGTCCATCGCGCTTGCGAACGGGACCTGAAACAGGCTTGTCGGTCCTCGCCCCTGCCGCGTCGTTGAGGTGGGCTGGGGTGCGGGCGCCGGCGGGCGCGTACGCGCCACGCGCCGGCCCGCCCCTGGCCCGCCGGAGTTGGGCTGGCTTTTCGGTATCGATTTGCGTGGGGCTGTCGGGGTCATTGGTCTCCGTCGCGCTGTTGCTCGATCTTCGGTCCACCTCACGCGCGCCATCGCACCGTATGGGCATCGGCATGGCGTGGGGGTCGAGTCACGATGCCGCGGCTCCGCGTTTGGCTTGCTGTCGTGCGGGGGTGATCCGGACGACGCCCCAGGCGAGGTGGCACCGTTCGAGAGCGGTGATGAGCCAGCCGCCGGGATCGAGCTGCCAGCGACCCAGTCCGTGACGAGCGGATGTCGGGAATGCATGATGGTTGTTATGCCAAGCCTCGCCGAAGGCGAGCGGCGCGAGCCAGGCGAGGTTGCGGGACTGATCGCCGGTGGCGAACGGCCGTCGCCCGAAGAAGTGGCAGAGCGAGTTGATGCTGAAGGTCACGTGATGCAAGAGGAACACGCGCACGGCTCCACCCCACAACAATCCGGTGAGCCCACCCACGATCGACCCGGTCAGCGCCACGCCGAGGCCGAAGGGGACGGCCAGCCCGACCGCCACCCAGAGCGGGAACGTGCGGCTGATGAAGCGCAGGTCGCGGTCGGCGAGCAGATCCTTGGCATAGCGGGCGGGGTTGGCAAGCTCCGTGCCCTGGAGCATCCAGCCCAGGTGCGCGTGGCCGAGTCCGCGTAGGGCCCCGCGCCACCCAGGCGCATGGTCGAGATACGGGCTGTGCGGGTCGCCAGGATGGTCAGAGAAGCGGTGGTGCTTGCGGTGGGTAGCGACCCATTCCACCACCGGCCCCTCGACCGCCATCGAGCCGAACACGGCCAGCAGTGCCCGCAGCGGCCGCGTTGTCTTGAAGCTGCGATGGGTGAACAGCCGGTGGTAGCCGACGGTGATCCCCAGCCCGGTCAGTGTGTAGGTGATCGCGAGGACGAGCAGGTCCTGCCAATGCAGGGTTCCGCCCCACGTAACCCAACCCGCCAAACAGAGCGCGGCCGGCGGCAGGACGAAAACCATCGTCCGAACGATTCGATCCGACCTCTGGTGCTCGATCGGAACCATCTCAGTGGCTCCTCCGGCGGCGGCCGTGGCGCTCATGAAGCGCACACGAGCGCCGACGGCGGGGCACCCGCGCGCCCGGCGATCGAATCGGAGAGAAACTGGGGCATGTCGACCTCCGCGGTTGTTGGAACCTCGGAAGTCAGATCGAGCTGCCGGCCCGCTCGGGGCCGACGTCACAAAGGATGCCCTCCAACACCCAGCCTACTCCGCGGGTCAAGCCAGATCAGCCGGTCGACCCAAGTCGCGTGGCCGTCCGCGGAGCCTGCGTCATACAGGGTCGATGGCTCCCCGGCAGCGGCGATCTCGTGGACGTCCACGAGATCGGCAGGCGCGGGGACGAACACCTCGCACATCGTCTCGGGATGCTGCTGGTTATCGCTCATGAAGCCGATCACCGCCAGCCGGTCGCGCGCTCGACCACCGCCTCAAAGCGCTCTCGCATCAGCTCTTGGAACTCCATCAGCTGCTTTATGACCGCCGGACCGCGACCGCCTTCGAGCAGCGTCTGCTCGACTCGCGAGAAGCCGCCGCGCAGCAGGCCCACCACGAGGTCGTCCTCGTAGTAGGACTTCGCGCGGGTCGGTCCGCCCCCGTGGAACTCCTTCAGCAACGCGACCAGCCCATCAGAGACCAGCCCATCAGAGATGTGCTCGCGGTGCGAAGCCCACCCGATCGCAGCGCTAAGCTGGGGATAGATCGCACGTCGGGTCTATCGCCCTTCGCCTCGCGCGCGAACCCCACCGGAGGACGGAGAGAGAAGGCCGCGGTGTCGGCCAGCGACACCCATCTGACCGGCGCTGCGCTGCTCGTCGCCGCGACCGACGCGATGGTCGCGTTTCAGCAACCGCGATGAGCCGAGGAAGCTCGCCCGAGGCGATGCTCGATCAGCCGAATTCGACGGTTACACGCCTTGAGAAGGAGTATGGTTGAACGCAGGGCCGTTATCGGCCGCTGCTGCTCGATTCTCTCGCGCAGGCCCCCGGCGGGCAAGACCTGCCTCTCGTTGACCTCACGGGCCGTTTCGTCCAAAGCGACAGAAACGCCGTTTCACACGCAGGACCCGCCCCTAAGTTGCGGGGGTCTTGGTCGGAGGTCAGTCATGACGATTCTGCAAAAGCCGTTACAGGGCGGCGACGGGCACGCGGCAAGGGGTTGGCACAGGTTCCGCCACTATCAAGGCGTGCGCCACACCGAGGCGTGGGAGCACGAAACCTTTGCGGAAGAACAAGCGCGATGGGAGCGAAGCGATCTTGAGTATGCCCGGATCTGTGAAGAGGTTCGACAAGCAAGGGAGACCGGTGGGGAGGCTTCACGGCGCGCTGATGAAGCCAAGGCCGAATGGGACGCTCGCGTTGCTACGAAGCGCCAGGCGAACGACAACGCCCAGCGAGCGCACCATGCGCGCTTGGTGATCGGCACTCGCGAAGGTCACCAGCACATGCAAACCACCTTCGCAATCGAGTCCAATGACTCGCCGGTCCCCGGGATCATGCCGGAGCCGGTCCGCGTCCACGATGAACCCCGGCGATGACTGTGCCACGCGGCGAGCGGCAGGCCCCCACGACTCCGTTTTCGTGGCCCCGCCACCCAAAACTCGGTGAGAGCGAGTCCACCAAGCTGGAGGTGAAGTAGTAGTGGCGATTGCCAAGGCACCCATCCTGACCGAGAACGAGCAGCTCGCGGGAATCAATGCCGATTACGAGCAGCGCTACGGGTTCCACGACGCCGAGAACTACCTCTACAAGGCGCCCAAGGGGCTGAACCGGGAGATCGTCGAGAAGATCTCTGAGTTCAAGTCCGAGCCGCAGTGGATGCGCGACTTCCGACTGAAGGCGCTCGACCACTTCCTCGCTCGCACACAGCCCACATGGGGCTCCCCGATGCTGGCCGAGCTCGACTACGACAACATCCGATACTTCGTGCGCGCTTCCGAGACGCCCAGCCGGTCTTGGGACGACGTGCCCGAGGACGTCAAGCGGACTTTCGATCGCCTGGGCATTCCCGAGGCGGAGCGGAAGTTCCTGTCCGGCGTCGGCGCTCAGTACGAATCAGAGGTCGTGTATCACCAGATCCACGAGGACCTCGAGAAGCAGGGCGTGATCTTCACGGATATGGACACGGCATTGCGCGAGCACGAGGACATCGTGCGCCAGTACTTCGCGACCATCATCCCGCCGAACGACAACAAGCTCGCGGCGCTGAACTCCGCGGTGTGGTCGGGCGGATCGTTCGTGTACGTGCCCGAAGGGGTCCACGTCGACATGCCGCTGCAGGCGTACTTCCGGATCAACACCGAAAACATGGGCCAGTTCGAGCGGACGCTGATCATCGCTGAGCCGGGCTCATATGTTCATTACGTCGAGGGTTGCACCGCTCCCACGTACAGCTCTGACTCACTTCACTCGGCGGTGGTGGAGCTGATCGCCCTTCCAGGCGCACGCATCCGTTACACCACTGTCCAGAACTGGTCGACCAACGTGTACAACCTGGTCACCAAGCGCGCCGTCGCGCATGCGGATGCCACTGTGGAGTGGGTCGACTGCAACCTCGGGTCCAAGCTGACGATGAAATACCCAAGCATCTACCTGCTAGGAGAGCGAGCCCATGGCGAGGTCCTGTCGATCGCGTTCGCAGGCGCCGGTCAGCACCAGGATGCGGGCGCCAAGATCATTCACGCCGCGCCGAACACGACCTCGAACATCTTCGCCAAATCGATCTGCAAGGACGGGGGCCGCGGGTCCTATCGGGGCCTGCTCGAGATCGCGAAGGGTGCCCACGGCTCCCGGTCCAAGGTCGTCTGCGACGCGTTGCTGCTGGACGAGCGCTCGCGCTCAGACACCTACCCGACGATTCGGATCGGCAACGACGACGTCAACGTCGGTCATGAGGCGACGGTCTCGAAGGTCGGCGACGACCAGCTCTTCTATCTGATGTCGCACGGAATCCGGGAGGACGAGGCCTCGAAGCTGATCGTCAACGGATTCGTCGAGCCGATCGTCAAGGAGCTTCCGATGGAGTACGCGGTCGAGATGAACCGGCTGATCGAGCTGCAGATGGAGGGCTCGATCGGCTAGGGCGGCTACACCCCGAGTCCCACTTCCCGGCGGCGCGCGGCGAGCGCGGCGCCCGTCGGAGCGGCGCCCGCCGCTGACGAGCCAGCCCCGTCAGGTCAGTCCGTGGTGTGAGCGCGGCCGCAGCGGCGTGGAGACGTACTGGTGTACTGGTGCGTGCCGCACGCCGCCCGTGGGAGCGCGCATGCATCCCGGGCTGGTCGGGACGTTTGTCCGTAGGTCCTGGCCTTCTGGCGCCGGCTAGCGCTGGGGATTGTGTTGAGCCTGCGCGCGCAGATCGTCCAGATGCCTGGGGACGTCGCTTTTTAGTGCCGAGCTGCCGGGGCCTTGCCGGCCTGTCGCGGCGCTGGCTCGTCAGCGGCGGGCGAGCCGGCGTCCGCTCTCGGTGTCGGGCGGCGTGTAGTTGAGCTCGTAGTGGTGGTAGAGCGCCGACTCGTCGGCCTGGGAGAGCTCCTCGCCGTGCTGCTCGATGTTTGGCGCGGATTTGATCTGCTCTTTGGTCACCGTTACCTGCAGGTCATCGGGGCCTATCGCAATCCCGCCCAGCGGCACAAACGTCAGGTGGCGGCCGATGAAGCCCTCTTTGACGGTGGCGAACTGCGGCTCGTCGTTCTCGACGTCGACGTAGACGTCCTGCAGCTTGCCGATCCTTTCCCCATCGCGATCGACCAGCATCTTGCCGTGCCAGTCGGCGATGTTCCAATTGGCCTCTTGCTGGTGGTCGGTCATCGTCCAAGCCTCCTCTTGTGTTTCCTCTTGTCCCGCACTCATCAATCTTAGGGCCGGACTCAACGCGCCACGGGCGCCCCAGCGAGTGACCGCGGAGGCGTGGCGCGGAAACGCTCGGGCGGCTCGCCCGGAGGTTCATCCTCACGTCTGGCGAGGCGCGCAGTCGCGGTAAAGGACTGGGTGAGCGCCCTCGACGCCCTGCTGATTCCGCTCAGCGGGTCCGCACTGGCAAACGCGAGCGTCCCGACAAGCTCAGGAGCTGTCCGCGGGGCGTGTGGGGGAGTCGGTTGGTGTGGGGCCGGGCGGGGCGGTTGTGCCGGCGTCGATCTCCTGCGCGAGCTTCGTGGCGTCGGCTCGCCGGCCCGGTGTGAGCACGCCGGCCCCGGCCGCATGGGAGATCGGGTCCCCACCGCGGCCGCGGAGGATCCAGGCGCAGCCGACCGCGATCGCGGCGCCTGCGAGCGGCCCGACGACGTAGACCCAGTAGGCGGTCCAGTCGCCGCTGACCAGTGCGGGCCCGAAAGAGCGGGCTGGGTTCATCGATGTGCCACTAACGGGTGCTGACCACAGCCCGGCGAGCGCGATGTAGCCGCCGACCCCTAGCGCGCCGATTGCTCCGACGTTCTGCGCCGCGGAGGCGGTGCCGAGAATCACGCTGACAAGCAAGGCGGTCAGCGCGATCTCCATCAGCAGGGCCTGCCAGTCGTGGTACCCCGGACCGGGCAATGTCGCGCCGAGATGCTCGACATTTCCGAACACCGCGAGCAGGAACAGGCAGGCAAGGGCGGCGCCAAGCAGTTGCGTGATGATGTAGCCGGGCACCCTCCGCCACGGAAAGTCGCCCCGGACCGCGAACGCGAGCGATACGCCTGGGTTCAGATGCGCCCCCGATACCGCCCCCATGAACAGGATGATCGCCAGCACCATCAGTCCGGGAGCGACGACCGCCGCTGCGAGGCTGATCTGCCCCTTGGCGTGCAGGAGCCCGCCCCCGGCCGCTACCAGCACGAGCATGAAGGTGCCCAGGAGCTCGGAAAACAGCCGACGGTACTCCAGGCTCGGATCCTCAAACTCTTCCCGCGACCCGAACTCGAGCATCAGGAGACGCCGCGCGCGGGGCAGATCGTGAATCGCCATGGGCGTCGGTTCGTGATCTGTCGCCGTCACTCCCATCCGATCGTCCGCGACAAACCAGCACGGGTCGTCACCCCAAACGGATGATCCGCCACCCAACAGCAGCGGATACTGCTCGCGATCAGCGCCCGTGCGCCACCACCGTCCCCACAAACGGCTCGAGGGAGCTCGGCGACGATCGCGCGGATCTGGTTGGCGCTGCCGCGCTCAAGCGCGTGGCGAAACTCAGATAATGCGCGCACTCCCCGCTGCGACAGAGGGAGCCACAGTGGCGTTGCGCACCCCTGGCTGGCGGCACGACCAGCCTGAGGAAGGTCAGGCTGTTGTCGTGACGTCCACAGGCTCTTCTCTCAGGACCTGTGCGATATCAGCCGGCGAATCGAGTCCGAGCTTGATCGCTGCCGAGGCCAACTGCATCAGTACGGTCCGTGGGCCAAGAAACAGCCGCTCGGCGATCTCCGCCGGGGAAGCGCCGTCGGACGCGGCGACCGCGACTTCCAGCTCTCGGGGCGTGAGCCGGTCAGCCAAGGGCAGGCGGGGCGGCGGAGGTGCGCCGCCGGCGGCCATTATCGCCTTCCGCGCTCGCTCAGCCCACGACTGCGCGGCGAGCGCCTCAAACGCCGTCAGGGCGTCCACAAGCACCTGGGAGGCGGGCTGGGTCTGGCCGGACGTCAGCAGACGGATCCCGTACAGAAGCTCGGTGCGCGCCTGATCAAACGGTCCCCAGGCCGCGGCGCCGGCGGCTCGGGCGGCTGAGAAGGCGTCGTCGAGGTCACTATCTCGGGCGAGTAGCCCGCGGCATCGAGCCAGGGCGGCGAGCGCGGAGGGCCGTTGGGTGTGCTCGGCATCCAGGCAGAACAGATCGAGTGCCCCCCGCGCGTCGTCGCCTCGGCCTGCCAAGGCGTAGGCCTCGACCAGATCGGGCCGGCGGTGCGGGGTACGGGCACCATCTGACCAACCCTGGGCATCTTGCAGCCGACACGCCGCCTCAAGATGAGGGATCGCTGCCTCCGGGCGGCCGAGACCGAGCTCGAGCATCCCGATAGCGGTGCCAGCGCGATCGAGACGCGATCCGCCGCCCAGCCTTCCGGCGATCTGCAGCGCCTCCTCTGTGTACCCATGACAGTCCTCAGCGGAGCCACGCGCTGCAGCGAGCCAGGCCAGCGACCCCAGAGCGAGACCGGCGTCGGCCGGCTGCCCGGTTTCGCGCGCCAGCTCCAGTGCCTCATGCAACGCAACCGATGCGGCCGGCCACCGGCCAGTGTCTAGGTGGACATCCGCAAGGCGGATCAGCGCGTACGGGAGGCTGCTCAGCGATCCAGCCGCGCGGGCCTTGGCGATCACGTTCTCGAGGACTCGGCGCGCCGGGTCATGCCGCCCCGCCAGCCCGAGTCCCGCGCCAAGATACGCGAGCTGCTGATGATCTCTTGCCAGCTCTGCACTCTGCTCAGCGCGGTCAAGCCGCGCCACCCCTTCCTGATAGTCGCCGACGAAGATCAGGGCAGTTCCGAGGGCGACGTCAGCAGACAGCGCTAAATCGCCCGCGCACCCGGATGACAGTCGCTCCGCTCGCCTGGCCAGGCGCACGGCCTGACTAGGGTCACCCGCCCGCAAAGCCGGCAGAACCGCATCTGCGAGCATCTGCGCCGCCACGTTGGGCTGGGTCTGCTCGCATCGACCAGCTCCGGCGACGAGCTGGTCGCGCGCGACCTGCGCCGAGCCGCTGCGCGCCAAGATGCGACCACGAAGATGCTCCGCCTCGCGCCGCGTGTCCTCTTGGGCGGCATGACGGAGAGCGGCCCCGACGTAGTCCAAGGAAGCGTTCACATGCCCGGCGAGGTGGGCCGCCTCCGACGCGGCCAGCAGGCGCCTGGCCCGCACCTCGTCGTCGGGCGTGAGCCGCGCGGCTCGTTCGAGAGCGGCTGCGGCAGTCGCAAACGCCGTGCGATCGCGCGCCGTCACCGCAATCTGCTCGAGCTCGGATGCGATCGCTTCGTCAGCACGAGCGGCGGCACGGGCGCGATGCCAGGTTCTGGTGTTGCCCTCCGTCGAGTCGGCCAGCGCCGCATGTGCCGCTCGCCGGTCCGCGCGCGTTGCTGCGTACGAGACGACCACCCGGGCGAGGGGATGAGTGAACCGCAAGCGGGAGTCCTCACGCCGAAACAGCCCGGCAGCCTCCGCCGCATCCTGGACCGCCTTGGTCAGGCCCAAAGCCCGGCACGCCGAGCTGACGGCGTCGGCCTCATGCGCGCCAGCAAGCGCCGCCACGAGCAAGGCCTGACGGACGGGTCCCGGAAGTTTCTCGATCCTTCTCAAGAACGCCCATTCGGCTGATGACGGGAGCGACCCTTCGATTCTCGCCTGTCCGGATCGTTCCGCGGGCGTGAGGTCTCGAGGGATCTCGAGTATGGCCAGGGGGTTCCCGGCGGCGGCCGACACGATCGCCTCAGAGACGGCCGGCGCAAGCTCGCCTGTCCAGCGGCGGTTCAGGAGGGCTCGCGCAGGCGGCGGCTCTAGCTCGCTCAAGCGGAGATCCTCGGCGAACGAGAAATCGTCTTCGGACTCCGTCGCGACCACCAGGGTGATGCCATCGCTGCCAAGGCGTCGAGCGATGAAACCGAGCGCTTCGCGCGAAGCGTCGTCAAGCAGGTGGGCGTCGTCGATCAGCAACAGCAGCGGCGCGTCCGCGGCCGCTGCGACCAGAAGGTCGAGCGCGCCCGCGTAGACGGCGAAGCGGTCGCGCAAGGGTGCGCCGGCGTCGGGCTCGAGGATCACGGCCGTCACCGCGGCTCGCCTAAGGGACAGCTGCTCGCGCTGGTTGACGAACGGCTGGCACAGATCCGTGAGCGCGGCGAAAGGTCGCTGAGCTAAGTCGTCATTCTCGCCGTAGGCTCGGAGTACACGCAGACCGCTCGCACGCTCCATCGCGGCGTCCAAAAGCGTGCTCTTGCCAATCCCCGCGTCGCCGCGCAGGACCAGCACCGCACTCTCGCCGCGTCGGGCGGAAGTGATCGCCGCATCGATCCTCGACATCTCGGCGTCGCGGCCAACGAGAAACGGGCGGTCGGGAGCAGACGTGAACGTGGTCCTCTCCCGGAACGCTGAGCGGCCCAGCGCGCCGAGCGCGAGCGCGTTCTCCAGCCACCGGCCGAAGAGCTGCCGCGCCGTCTCCTGCAGGAACGGAACGAAGTCGTCATAGTCGTCGAGCAGCTTGGCGACCGCCCCCTTGCCGTGGCGGCGCTCGAACACCACGGCCGTATCCGGGAACTCCTCCAGCCATGCCCGGATGTCCTGGACCGCAGGTTCCAGGTGCGACTGCAGACCGTAGGCGACGCGGCCGTACCTGATGGCCTGATTCTCATACCGGGGCGAGCGCGCCAGCCGAACCGCGCCGGGAGGGAGCGAGAAATGATTGGAGTGCCACTCGCATACCTCCAGATCGGCCGGAAAGCCGCGGAACACGGGGTCGCGCTGGGCGGCGGCGGTGAGGAACACCTGGTTGACGCCGATCTCCGGCTCCGGCCCGGGAAAGCTGCGGGCGCCGAACACGTCGGCGAGCAGCTGTACCCCGAAGCAGATGCCGAAGTACGGAATGCCGGCGAGCACGGCCTCACGAACCGCACGCTTCTCGTCGGCGATCCACGGATACTCGTCCTCTTCCCAAACGCTCACCCCCGCGCCCATCGCGACAACGAGGTCATATTCGCGCCAATCGGGTACCGGGTCCCCCTCGTGAAGGAGGACTCGGTCCACGCCGATCCCGCGCTCGGTCAGCACGTCGCCGAAGACACCGATCGGATCGGAGGCCAGATGCTCGAAGGCCAGCGCCCTCATTCCACACAAACCCGGCCCGCAGTTGACCTGGCTCTGCCAATTCCGCTCGATGCGCCGGTCATCAAAAGCCCACCCTCGTTCGCGCTCGGATGAACGTTTTCACCTGAGCCGTCAACGCCCCGGGTGTCGCGAATCTAGCCTCGCCGCCGGGGGGCGTCAAGCTCGGGTCTGGGAGAGCTACGGCGCCGCTCATGCGCGCGCTAGAAGGGCGTCTGGTTCTTCAGCCAGCGGCCGGCACACGGATCGTACGACCGGCCTCCCGTATCCTCGGAAGCTGCCTCCAGCCGAGCATGCCGGCGCCCTCGACTCAGGCGTGATCACGACATCTGCGTCAGGGTGCGCGGCTGCGTGGGTGCCGCGGCTTCCGACGGCCATTGTGCGCAGCGTCGTCTCGGCCAGGTGAGGCAACTCGGCCCGGTGGCCGGCAAGCAGCGATAGCGCGCCTGCGCACAACCAGGAGCCGGGGCCGGCGCGGGGCGGCTGCCAAGGAGCGGGCTGGGTGACATCCACCGCGATCACCGCGCCTTCTGCGCCGCGCCGAAACGAGCGGTCTCGCGGAGCATCCGCCGGGCCCGGTCCTTCCGAGTGATCTCGACAACGTGTGGGCGGCGCTCGCGTCGAGCGAATCCGATAGCGCAGCGCGACGCTGCGCGGGGTCAACAGGGCCACCCCTCCGTGGCCAAAGAGCTGTTGTGAGCTCTGAGGCCGCTCCAGAGGCGAAAGAGATCGCCTGGGGAATGCACGCTATCCGCGCCCATGCGTCGGTGGCAAGTGCAAGCCCGGAGCGGGCGTGTCGACCTGTGCGGTCGACCGTGTTGCTCGGCACCGGGCTGCGGGTCAGCTAGGGCCTTCGATCCTCGGGCGACTCTCGGTCTTCTTAATCCAGGCGTCTGCTTCGTCGGCGATCTTGAGCCAATTGAGAGCATCCCGGAGGGGTACCTGGGCGGGTATATAGGACCCCGCGGCGAGAAGCTTGATCGCGTCGGCGATGTCGTCATAGGCGCGTTGCACAGCGTGGTCTAACTCGTGAACGTGTGTGGGCCCTTCTGACTTATGTGTGGCGAGCCAGTCTTCTGGGGACATTTCGGTCATCTGTTCCTCCTGCTGAGAGGTTAGTTTTAGGGCGAGAAGAGTCCGCGCGTGGCGGCGAGCTCGTGCGCCCGCGCGCACCCGCCCCAGAGGAGGGGCAGTCTGCCGCTGGCGAGCGTCAGGCAATACTCCCTGAAAGGAATAAGCGCTACCTCGTCCGACAGTCTCGCGTGGCGAGGGAAAGGAAGCAGACCTCCAAGGCGTGAGATACTGCGCCGATGAAGCGTGAAGGGGCCGAAGCGGAACGACAGAGGCTGCAGCGAGACGATCATCAGCACACGTATGTGGTGCGCCAGCGCCCAGTCGGAGAGTGGGAGGTCGTGCGGACCAATATCCCGCGCCGGACCTCCGATGTCGTTGCCGAGCGGGGGGCAGCATCCCCAACCACTGACGCCGAGCAGACTGCCGAGCTTGCCGACGCCGCACGACGCTTGAGCGCGTTGCGCGAACGGCGAGCCAGACTCGCCAACGTCGCCAGCGGGGAGCCAGCGGGGCCGCCCGTGGACCCACGCCCGTTCATCGTCCGCCAGATTCCGGGCTTCGGCTAAGCCACGCTGCCGCGCTATTGCTGACCTGACGTCGTCGCGAGTCCGCGTCATCTCCCCGTTGATCGATTAGCAGCGGTCTAACCCTGACCAGCGGCGAGAACGCTCAGGCCGAGGAGAGTCGCTGTTACTCGAAACGCTGCTGGTTTTGAGAGTTGAGGCGCTAGCTTCCTGGCGGTCCGACGTTGTTAGGGATCGCCGTCCCAAGCCTCATGTCCACCGGGCAGCCAAGCACCAGTTCGCGCTGATCCGGATGGTCGCCCGGGGGCGGACCAAGCACCGTGACGAGCACAAGCCGCACCTGGCTAGCGTCCTCAGGATCCGGGCCCCTCTCGAGGACGCGTCCGTCCAGCACGACCACTTGGCCGACCTCAAGCCGTCCTGCGTCGACCGGCTTGTCGAACCGCAGGCCGCGGAACTCTCCTGGCCTGGCGGTGCCCAGCTCCATGTCGGCCGGGCCCAGTCGTGGAGAGGACTGCGAGAGACAAGACCTCGCGATCACTCCATTAATGATATATCGTTGAACGTAATAGTCATCAGACCTTCCGTCTGCGACCGCGGAGCGGGCGGAGCCGAGGACTTGCGAGCTACGTGTGACGATTTCGTTCGAGGCGGTGCACAGGTGATGCCAGGCAGCAGATCGCGACTGCCGGAGCGAAGCGTGCTGGTGTTGACCAGCTTGGCTGGTGGAGACAAGCACGGGTACGCGTTGATCAAGGACATCGAGGCGTTCTCCGGGCTCACGCTTGGGCCGGGGACTCTGTACGGGGCGCTCGCGCGGCTCGAGCGCGACGGTTTGGTCGAGGCCCAGCCGGCTGTCGACCGTCGCCTCCCGTACAGGATTACCGGAGAGGGACGCAGGCGGCTGCACGAGCACCTATCAGAGTCTGCTCGGATCGCTGCGTTCGGTCTGGACCGGATCGCGATGGGAGGCACATGAGCAACAGGTTTCTGCGAGCCGTCCTCGCGCTGTATCCGCGAGGGTTCAGACGGCGCTACGGCCCAGAGGTGCAGGGCCTCGTCAACGACCTCGAAGCTGCGGGCGACCGCTCTCGGTTGCGCCTTGTGAGCGGGCTCCTGGTGAGCGCGGTAGCGGAGCGGCTGCGGACGGTGCGGCTGGACGCTTGGCTGACGATCCCCGCTCTCGTTGCTGTGGCTGCCCTGGGCACGATCCTGGGCCTGAATTGGTCGCGCGGTGGACAGCGCTTCCAGCACCCCATCGCACGCGACGGCACATACCTGCTGGCGGCGGCCAAGTCCTCCAAGCATCCCGGTCTGGGCACGTCAGCCACGCCCGGACCCGCGGCTCCGCCCGCGACGGCGGTCGCGAGCTCCACGGCGCCACCCACGCCGGGCACGTCAGCCAAGCCCGCACCCGCGGCTCCGCCCGCGACGGCGGTCGCGAGCTCCACGGCGCCACCCACGGGCACGTCAGCCAAGCCCGGACCCGCGGCTCCGCCCGCGACGGCGCTCGCGAGCTCCACGGCGCCACCCACGTCGGGTACGTCAGCCAAGCCCGGACCCGCGGCTCCGCCCGCGACGGCGCTCGCGAGCTCCACGGCGCCACCCACGGGCACGTCAGCCAAGCCCGGACCCGCGGCTCCGCCCGCGACGGCGCTCGCGAGCTCCACGGCGCCACCCACGTCGGGCACGTCAGCCAAGCCCGGACCCGCGGCTCCGCCGGCGACGGCGGGGCCGTAACGCCAGCGGTGCGGACGCACCCCACCCGCAATTCGCCAGCTGCGCAACCGGCGTCGTCGCTACCGCGGCAGCGGTACTACTGAAACCCAAGCGCTCGCCGCGTGGTTGCGCGCACTCTTTGAATGTCCCGGGTCGCGGGTCCAACCACCCACTGCGCCGACGACACGGCTTCCCCTACCGAGTAAGGAACGACGCCATGACCACCTCGCACGCGTTCCCGTTGGAGCGCGCCACGATCCGTGTGCCCGACGGGGTCCTCGATGACCTGCGCGCCCGTCTGGCACTGACGCGCTCGCCGCTGGACGGAGGGGAATGGGGACTGGTCCTACGGCGTCGCGGACAGCTATCTCCGTGAGTTGGTCGCTTGCTGGCGGGACGGCTACGAGTGGCGCAAGGCCGAGGCCGCCATGAACGCCTACGAGCACTATCAGGTGAGCGTCGGCGGTGTCCCGGTGCACTTCATGCGCAAGCCCGGCCGCGGCTCCCGTCCGATCCCGTTGATCCTCACCCACGGCTGGCCGTGGACGTTCTGGCACTGGTCGAGGGTGATCGACCCGCTCGCCGACCCGGCCGCGTTCGGCGGTGACCCCGCCGAGCGTTCGAGTCATCGTGCCGTCCCTGCCCGGCTTTGGTTTCCCTGGCCCGCTCACCGGCTTTTCGGACGTCAACTTCTGGAAGGTCTCCGACCTCTGGCACGCCCTGATGACCGAGACCCTGGGGTACGAGAAGTACGCCGCCGGGGGCTGCGACATCGGCGGGATCGTTTCCAGCCAGCTCGGGCACAAGTACGCCGACGAGCTGTACGGCATCCACATCGGCTCCGGGTTGCCGCTCGACTTCTTCAACGGCCCCCGCGCCTGGGACTTGGCCCGGAATCGGCCCCTCACCGACGACCAGCCCGCTGACGTCCGCGATCGCATCATCGACCTGGACCACCGCTCGGCGTCACACCTCGCCGTGCACATGCTCGACGGCGCCACCCTCGCCCACGGGCTGAGCGACTCACCCGCCGGGCTGCTCGCGTGGCTGCTGGAGCGCTGGAACGCCTGGAGCGACAACGGCGGCGACGTCGAGTCCGTCTTCACCAAGGACGACATGCTCACCCACACCACGATCTACTGGGTGAACAACTCCATCGCCACGTCGATGCGTTACTACGCCAACGCCATCGCTACCCGTGGGCACCCGCCCACGACCGCACCCCGGTCGTGCAGGCCCCGGTAGGCCTCACCTTCGTCACGTACGAGAACCCGCCCGGCATCCACACCGCCAGTGAGCGCGTCCGCGCGTTCAAGAGCGGACCGCAAGCCGATTGGTTCAACTACGTCAACGTCAACGCCCACGACCACGGCGGCCACTTCATCCCCTGGGAGGACCCCGACGCCGGGGTGAACGACCTGCGCCGCACCTTCCACGGCCGCAGGCCCTGAACGACCCAGCGGCCCCACCGAGATCGGATAGCCCGCCGAGCAGTTGGGTTCCATGGGCGCGGACCGCGCACAGTCCGCGAGAACCGCATCGCCGTCGCGTAAGTGCCGTGTGCCGGCCGAACCGATAAAGCAAGTCAGAGCCGCCCCCTCTCCGGTCAGTCCCGCCACTCGCCATATGCGTGACGGACGATCGCGGGGGCCGGCTTCGGCGCGACCTCCCTGCCGTCCGCGCAAGCGAGGGGACACGGATGCGCAGCCGAGATGCTTGTGCCGGATGCAGAGCAGGCGGCCGCGACGAGTCGTGAGCACGGCCCGCGTGTTATCTCGCCGGCGTCGAGCTCGCACCCGCAACGCCGCCCGCTAACCGACGAACGCGGTCATGCGGATCGAGATCAGGACATTCGGGATTTCGACCCCGAGCCTGGCAACGTAGCGACTAGGTGGCTCAGCAGGGAACCAGGTCGCGTATTCCTCGTTCATACCAACGAAGTCGGCCGGATTGGTCAGGAGAACGCCGACCTCAACGACGTCTTCCAACGATGCGCCAGCCGCTTTCAGGATTGCCTGGCAGTTGGTGAGCGCCTGTCGTGTCTGTTCCTGAATCGTGGCGCCGGCGAGGTCTCCGGTGATCGGATCGATCCCGACCAGCCCGGAGACGTAGACATGTTGCCCGGCTTTCACCGCCTGGCTGTACAGCGGGGAGCCGGGGGCGTCTTGAGTGCTGATGGCCTCGCGGATGTGCGCAAGCTACCCCACGACAGCGTCGCTGCTCAAGACGGGGTCAGACAAGAACCGCTGTCAGCCTCATTGAACTGCCGGGCCACCGGAGTCGTACGCGAGCTGGTGTGCGGGCTGGCAGTCTTCTGTGACAGCGAAGACAGACAGGTCTCGATCAGCCGCGCCTCAGCGCGGTGCGCCATAGGCGCGTGGGAAACGCCGAGGGGCCCGCCGGTCGGCACCGACTCGCCTGCACTCCGCGCAACTCGGGTGCTCACGGGAGACCGAGAGATACGCGCTGCGCAATCGGAGCAGGTGCTGTGTCGCGTGGCGCGTCGGCGCTAGCCAGGCAAGAGTCCAGTCGGTCAGACGAGACGGGTGCGGGTGAGGCGAGCCAGGTCCTCGAGCAATTGGTCTTGGAACGGTTGGTCGTGGACGCTGGGTGCTGGCTCGACGTGACGCTGGTGGTACCAGTATCCGCCGGAGGTGTGCGCTCGCAGATCATTGCTGGTGGCGAGCCACTCCTGGGTGAGGTGCCCGAGCCGCAGATCGTCGGGCGCACCGGGGCCTCCCATCTTCGTAGGCACCCAGCCAGGGTCCACCGCGTTGCTGAACACGTCCGTCCAGATTCGGGCGACCGCCATTGCGAGGGTAGTGACGAAGAGCTTGCTGTCCGAATAGGAGCCCGTCGTACCTCGGCCGCTCCAGTCCATCCCCGTCAGCCTGGCTTGACCCCCGCGGTGCATGCCGCTGCTCAGGTAGACCAGACGCTGCGGGCGGTCGATGAGCGCCGTGAGCAGGTACGGGGCGACCACGTTGACGGGCAAGACCTGCCGCCCGGAAAGGACACCGGCGTTGTGGATCACCGCATCTACCCGTCCGAGCCGGTTCACCTGGTCGGCGACGCCGCGTGTCTGCTCGAGCTCCGACAGGTCCCCAACCACGGCCGCGGCGCCAAGGTCCAGAAGGTTGCGTACAGCCATCAGCCGATCCGTGTCGCGAGCGTGAACGACGGCCTCGTGCCCGTCCTCGAGCAGCGTCCGCGCAGCCGCCCTTCCGAGACCATCCGCAGAGCCAGTGATGAAGACGCGTGCCATGCCGCGCTCCAATGGAAGCAGGAGCCTCGCTCCGAGTAAGGCGGCGCTCCCATTCGCCACGAGCGCGACCCGCGACGTTGTCGCCGCCGATGACGGCGGCTGGCGACCTGCCTGCCGCGCGCAGCAGGGAAGTCGGGGGCGGCCCGGGGATACTTCTCCCGTCGGCGGAGCGGGTCCGGTCGGCCGTCTGAGTTTCGCGGTGGGTCAGCCTGATGCCAAGTACTTGCGGAGCGCCTTGCGGATCACCGATGAGGTTGTCTCGTGGTCCTTGGCGGCCCGGTCGGCGAGCGCCTGCTGCAGCTCCGGGTCGAGCCGCACGGACTCAACACGCGCAGCGGCGGATCCCAGTGGCGGCCGTCCACCACGGCGACGAAGAATCTCGTCGACGTCGTAGCCAGCTTCCGCTTTCGCGGCCAGTCGCTCGACGAGCTCGTCGGTGATCTCGATCCCGCTCCTAGTCTTGCCGTAGGTCTTCTTCGTCATGTTCAGTCGCTCGGGAGCAATCGGTGGTACTCCGGTCGCGGTCGCATCGCATGAATCGCGAGTTCGGTGCCGTCGCGTTTGATGATGGTTGCGACCTCGAGGAGGTCAGCGTTTCGGGCTGGCCCGAGGAAGAGCCTGACGTCGTCCTCCTGATCGTCGATCACCATCGCGTTATTGACCGCGTGTTCGATGTCCTCGTCGGCGATTCCGTGCTTGCGGGCCGACGGATGTCCACCTAGCAATCGTACTACGAAACCTCCCGCTTCCTTAGACTGCCCGCGCTGCGGCCTCCGCGCTTCGGAGAACGTCGAAGGTACGCCAAACTCGCGTCGCGTTCCGGCGTTCATGCGAGTCGGCCACGCGAGCGCCCGCGTGGTCGCGCAAGGCAGGCAAGTCGGCGTCACGCCCGAGATGCTCGTCGCGCCCCCCGAGCTGGTCTCTCATGACCGATCACTAGCTTCCAGCGCGATTGACCGAGCGCTGCCGCTTGAGGCCTAGCGCAGCAGTCTCGTCGAGACTGCCCCGACGCGACAATTCAGAAGTCTTGTCGGTACGCGGGCAACTCCTGGTGCTCGATGCGGATGCGCCCGGCGATCGCGCGGCTAGCCTCGGTCTCGAGCGGTCGCAGCTCGGGCTCGAGCGCCGTCAGGCCCTTGGTCGAGATGTGGTGGGGCGGACTCGCCGGCCGTGGCTTAGCGGTTGTGGTTGACGAGCTCGACGTTGTGGCCGTCCGGGTCGAGCACGAACGCGCCGTAATAGCCCGGGTGGTAGACGGCGCGCTCGCCGGGGGCGCCGTGGTCCTCGTAGCCCGCGGCGAGCGCGGCGGCGTGGAAGGCCCGCACCGTGGCGTCCGCGTCCGCGGGGAACGCGAGGTGGACGTGCTCCGTGAGCGGGCGCTCGTCGCGCACGAGCGAGAAGGAGAAGTCGGGGCCGGAGAACTGCACGCGATCCGGCGCGTCGTGCGCCAGGCGGAGCCCGGCGTGCGGCGCGCGACCGTCGTGTAGAAGCGCCGCGACGCCTGCGGGTCGCGGACGCGGAGCCACAGGTGGTCGATGCGGCCGTCGGGCACGGGGCGCTCGCGGGCGGCGTGGACCGCCTCGACGCTGTTGCCGTCCGGGTCGAGCAGGAAGCCGCCGTAGTAGTCGGGGCCGTAGACCGGGCGCGGCCCGGGCGCGCCGTCGTCCGGGTGACCGGCGTCGATCCCCGCCTGCCAGAAGGCGTCGACGGCCGCGCGGTCCGGCGCGCGGAAGCCGACGTGCAGGCCGTGGGTCACAGGGTGCTCGCGGTCCGTCGGGCCGATGGCCCAGTCCTCCCACTCGACCAGCTCGGCGTCCGCGTGGCTAGGCTCGACGCCGAGCACGGAGAGCACGGTGCGGTAGAAGCGCTCGGACACGGCGAGGTCGGACACGGCGATTCCCACGTGGTCGAACATCGCCCCGAGGCTACCGTTGCGGGCATGCTCGAGCTGCCGAGTGGGGCGACCGCCGCGCGGCGAACCGGATGGGACAAGGACGGTGGTGAACCGCGCGAGCTCAACGGTAGACGGCGAATCGTTGCGGCCGCGGCTCGCAGCGCTGTCGCTCGTCATCGAGACGTGCGGACGACTTGACGGGCGGCCTAGCCAACCGCCCGCTGCCGCCACCCCATGAGGCCACGGGCGAGAACGGGTCTCCCGAGTCCGCACCCGGCGGCTAGGTGGCCTCGCCACCGGAGCAACGGTTCTGGATCGCCCGGGTGTCAGGACGACTATCGTCCGCGCGCTGCCTCGAGCCTGCTTTGCAGGAACCGACGCTCGGCCGTGTTCTCAGTGAGCGCGATTGCCGCTTCGTATGCCTTCGCCGCCTCGGCGTTGCGGCCGAGGCGCCGCAGCAGGTCCGCGCGGATCGCATGAAACAGGTGGTAGCGATCGAGCTTCACGTTCTCGACGAGCGCGAGCGCCGCAGCGGGGCCGTGCACCTCAGCCACCGCGACCGCACGGTTCAGCGACACGACCGGTCCCGGGGCGACCGCGCAGAGGTCGTCGTACAACCGCACGATCTGCACCCAGTCGGTGTCCTCCGCGGCTGGCGCGTTGCTGTGGACCGCATTGATCGCGGCCTGGATCTGGTACGGGCCGGGCTGCCCGCGCCGCAGGCACTGGCGGACGATCGCCTGGCCCTCGTCGATCAGGGTGCGATCCCACCGGCGACGGTCCTGGTCGGACAGCAGCACCAGATCTCCGGCTGGCGTCGTACGGGTGCCACGCCGAGCCTCGATCAGCAGCATCAGGGCGAGGAGGCCGAGCACCTCCGGCTCGTCCGGCATCAGCTCTGACAGCAGCCGCGCAAGTCGGATCGCCTCGGCGCAGAGGTCTTCGCGGACTAGCTGCCTGCCCGCGCTCGCCGCGTAACCTTCATTGAAGACCAAGTAGACAACCGCCAAGACCGCTCGCAGGCGATCGGGTAGATCCGCCTCGGTCGGCACCCGGTAGGGAATTCTGGCGTCGCGGATCTTGCTTTTGGCTCGCACCAAACGTTGGGCCATCGTCGTCTCGCTGACGAGGAAGGCGTGGGCGATCTCCCCTGTCGTGAGGCCGCCGAGGAGCCGTAGCGTCAACGCCACCTGGGCTCCCCTTGCGAGCGCCGGGTGGCAGCAGGTGAAGATCAGACGCAGGCGGTCGTCCTGCACGGGCCCCTCGTCGCGAGGTTGCTCGCGGAAGTGCAGTAGCACCGCCTGCGCGTGGCGGTGAGCGCGAGAGGACTCGCGCCGGAGGCGATCGATTGCGCGATTGCGGGCAGTGGTGATGATCCAGCCTGCAGGGCTAGGCGGCATGCCCGCTGATGGCCAGCGCTCAGACGCGGCAACGAAGGCATCCTGGACCGCGTCCTCCACGACGTCGATGTCGCCGAAAGCGCGGACCAGGACCGCCACCGCCCGCCCGTGTTCCTCGCGGAAGACACGCGCGATCTCCGCGTCGGTGACCGCGGGTCTCAGTCCTCGGCCTCCTCTTGGAACGGGCGCACCTCGATCGGGACCGTACACGCGCGGGTGGCCTTCCGCCCCCACCCAAGTGCCTCGTCGAGATCGCGCGCCTTGATCACCCAGAACCCACCGATGTGCTCCTTACCCTCGACGAACGGGCCGTCGGTCGTCAGGACCTCGTCGCCGTCGAGCCGCACCACCGTCGCCGTGCTCGACGGGTGCAGACCGCCGGCGAACACCCACGCGCCGGACGCCTTCAGCTCATCGTTCACCGCGTCGACGTCGCGCATGATCTGATCGATGTTCTCCGGCGGCGGCGCGTCCTCCGAGACCTCGGGGTGATACACGCTGAGCAGGTACTGCTTCATCTGATTGTCCTCCTGGTTCGGGGCCAGCCCCATGCCGGCCTCTCACCCCCTAGACGAATGCGGACCGGCGAAATCGACATCGGCGCTTCGAGCGCTACCACGCTGCTGACTGACCCGCCGCTGCGGACTGTATACGCCGCCATCGGTCGGCCCTTAGCGGAAATCGCTCACCAACGGCGACCGCGTCGCCGGGTCGCAACGATCAGCAAGTCAAGTGGGCTCGGCGGCAGGACACAGCTGAAATGGCGCCCGCGCGGCCGGGCTGCTCCTCGGCGATTCGGAAGCAGCAGCCAGTCCCGCGCGAGTCGCGGATCCCGCGCACAGCGGGGAGTTGCCGGCCACCGTCACATGCTCGGCCGCAGTTGAAAGCGAGACTGTCGTCTGGCGCGCGTCGTCCGACGCGGAGGGCGGAGAGCCGGTGTCGTTTGTGCCCCCAGGCTGGGCTGACCGGGGTGGGGCGCCCCGCGCGGATGCCGAGCCCTCGAGTGTTTGCTCGGCGCTGAGAGACGAACTCCTTCTAGTCCCGTGTCTTGCGGGCGGTTGGGCCGGTGTTCATCTGCCGCTCTGCGGTTCGCGTTGGAGCCGTCCTTTGACGATCAGCTTGCTGATCGGACGCGCCATCCCGAGTGGGCTCCAGGTCATCCCGAGCTCGCGGTGCGCGGCGTGTGCGACCGCCTCGATCTGCAAGTCGCCGTCGACGGCGTGGAGGGTCGCGTCAAGCTCGAGCGGGATGCTCTTGCCAGCGGCGTGCAGGTGACCGCTTACCTTGAGCGTGTCGATGGCCGCCCGCAGAGAGCTCCGAAAGGACGCCGACCCTGCACTGCTCGCGAAACAGACGCTCGCCCTACTGGAAGGCGGCCTGCTCCTCACGCAAGTACGCCGCGACCCAAATGAACTGCGCGCCGCCGCGCCGCGCTCAGCCTGATCCGCGCAGCTATCACGCCCAAAGCGCGGCTCACTCCGTAGACGAAATGTCTACCACGGCGCTCGACAGGCCCGACGCCCCTCACAGGAGCGATCTGGGAAGCCTGCCGCCGAACACCTAAGAAGCCTGAAATCCGCGCGTTGGGTGCGTCCGGATGGCCTGCCGCGGCCTACCGCTGCGCGAGCAAAACAGGAACGGGCCGCTCGACTCCGTCCTTCGGTTCAGGAGGCGCCTAGTCGGCGCCGGGGCAAGGCATCGCCGAGGCACCGACCGCCAGCCGCGGCGTACTGACGGCGGTCCATAGGATTGCCGCGCGATGGCTGGTCTCGAGCTGTTCCTGTTCGACAGCGGCACGCTCGCCCTGGGTGACGTCGAGGTGCCGGTGCCCTTCTACCTGCTGCGCCACCCGCAGGGTGGCGTGGTCGTGGACGGCGGCAATCCGCTCGCGGTCGCCCGGGATCCTCGCGGCCACTGGGGCGAGCTGGCCGACATATTCGTGGTTCACATGACGGAGGAGCAGCACTGCGCCGCACAGCTGGCGCGGTTCGGCATCGACCCGGACCGGGTCGCGTACGTCGTCCAGACCCACCTCCACATCGACCACACGGGCGCGCTCGGGCACTTTCCGAACGCGACGGTGATCGTTCACGAGCGTGAGCTCGAGGCTGCACGCACAGCCGAATCCCCGGAGTCAACCGGCTACATCCGCGCCGACTACGAGCGGCCCGAGCTCCGGTGGCAGACGATCGGCGGCGAGCGCGACCTGTTCGGGGACGGCTCGGTCCGCCTGATCGAGACCCCGGGCCACTCGGCCGGGCACATGTCGCTGCTGCTGCAGCTCGATCACACCGGGCCGATGCTGCTCACGGCCGACGCATTGGACAACCGCGACCAGTGGGAAGGGCGCGCGCACCCCCGCTCGCTCCACTCGCGCGAGGAGGCCAACCGCTCGATGGAGCGCCTCCGCGCGCTCGCTGCCGAGACCGGCGCTCTGGTCGTATTCGGCCACGATCCGGAGAACTGGGCGCAGCTCGCTCACGCGCCGGAGAGCTACCGGTAGCCGGCGGGATCCGGAGCTCCGGCGGCGGGCCGTGAATGCGGCGAGCACGCCGTCATGAACGTCTCGCTAATCATCGGCGCCGAGCGTGGGCCCTGCTTGATCGCGTAGACCGTGAGCCGGATCCCGAGCCCGGGCGCGGGCAGCCCCGCCTTCACACGCCCGCCGCGACCGTGTCGGCATGCGATCGCGCCGGCGGTCGGCGGTACCGCGCCCCCGTGATCGCCTCCCAATCGGGCGCCCGCCCGAGCGCTCGGCGCCGGACAACCCAGCGAAGCCGGTAACGACCCTCCGTCGAGGCGGCCGGAGCGGCTCGCCCGAGCGAGGGCGATCCGGGCACTCGTAGATGACGCCGGATCCATTGGGCAGCTGCGCTGCATCGTCGCGTGCGTCCGGAAGGAGCGAGGCGGGCCGGGCAGAAGAACTAGACGTTTGGCGGCTCCAGAACCGTTAATTAGCAGCCGAGATTGAGGACAGGGAGGTCCAGGCAGCTTGCGGCGTGCGATCGGAATCTTGAACCTCGTCGAATACGACGGGCGCGATCGCCGCGTGTGGATCAGGGGTCAGCGCTGCCATCACGGCGCGACCGGGAGCATTGTCATGGTGGCCGCTTGCCTCGGGCTGATCGCGGGCCAGGCGCCTCACTCCAGGCCGCAGGCACCGTCCCGATCGCTGGCCGCCGTGGCGCTCGCCGGCGGGGCCCTGATGGCCCATGATTGGAAGGACCGCTCCGTGTGGTTCCAGCGCGGCCGCGGTCCGATGGGCTAATCGGCGCCGTCAACCGCCGTCAATCGCCGTCCGGCCGTGGATGCTTCGGCCCGCGGGGCAGCGACAGCGGCGTTGTCGCCTGCCCCCGCCCGCGACGGCGGCCGCGATCAGCCGCTCGACGACCGTGCGCGCGCGCTGTTAGCTACGTCCCAGCAGGCGTCGAGCAAGGCCGGTAACGACCCTGCCCGCGGCGCGAAACGGCGCTGACAAGACGCGGGTTATCCGCATGGCGGACAAGCGTATCGCTGGGGCGAGGATCGAAGCGACCTCGGCCCGAAGGGTTGGTCTGTTTCCAGCTGGCTCCTCTTGTCTGCGCGCTCGCATGTCCAGCTCCGAGCGACGGCCCCAAGCTCGCGTCCGGTCCCCCTCGAGGGCGTCCGTGATCTCGACCGGCTGCCTCTTGAGCACCCGCGTCGTCGGGCTTGGCACGCGGTCGCGTTCACCGGTGGTGCGTCTTCATCGTTGGGGGCGAGCCGGAGAGCAAGCGTGAGTCTCGTTTCGCAGCCGCGCGATACTGCCGGTGATGGGGAAGAAGGGGACGCCCGAGCGTTCGACCGCGCCTCCGGAAGTGACGGTCATCTCGATCACGATCACGGAGCTGCCGCCGGTCCGCGGTCGCCCTCTCCGAGAGCGACTGCCGGGCATCGGCCTGGGTCACAGGGCGCGCACGGCGCTCGCCATCGCGCTCACGCTTGCCGGGCTGGGGGCGATCGCCGCGACTGAGTTGCAGAGCAGCCGGACAAGCCGACCCGCCGGAGCGCGTCGCGCTCGGGTGCAAGGCGCCGAGCGAGCCGCCATCGCGGCGGCCTTTGGCTATCCCTACCCGCTTCGGTGTTTGACGATCACGATCTCCTCCGGCAATCCCGATTACGCCACCGCCGACGTCGATCGCACGAACGGGTGCGAGCGCTACCACGGGTACCTCGACGCCAGCTTTCACAGGGTCGATGGCACCTGGAGGCTGGTGCTTGACGAGGGTCAATTGTTCGTGCCGAACGGCCTCCTCACGCCGTGCAGTCCGGGGCCAGGTGGGTGCTCGCGCGCGGGCGGAACACCGGGCGGGAAGGGTCCGCATCTCCGCACGGTCAGCTCGCGCGGAGTCCCCGCGGCGTATGGGCATCCGTTTGATTGCCCGAGTTCCACGATCGCTGTCCACGATCCGAGGTTCGCGCGTGCTGGCTTCGATCGCATCATTTGCATCCGGGCGCGACCTGGATAGGCCATCTTGATCTTCGAGGCTCGGTCACGGATGCCGCTGCTTGGGGGCTTCGGCCATCGATATCGGGTCTCGTCGCGTGCGACCGCCCTCCGCGCGACTACGTCTACTTCCCGGATCCGCTCGGGCGCTGGAGCGAGGGAGTCCTACTTGGAGACCCCGCCCACGCCACCACCCCCGGGATCGGCCATGGTTGAAAGCCGGCCCTGCGTGCGACCCGTCAATCAGCAACGGCTGGATCTGAACACCGGCCGAGACCGGAAGTCCCGCGGCTGCGGCGGCGGCGGTGGCCGGAAGCGCAGGCGCTGTCCAGTCGAGGATCACGGTGATCGTGTCCCCGAGCGGGTTGGCGTCGATAGCGATCGACCGCAGCGCGAAGTCGAGCGCGGGCGGGTCCGGGTCCCGGCACCACGTCGGGTAGTCGCCTGCAGTGACGCCGTCGAGCTTCAGCGTCAGGATCTGAAGTGGCATGGCGTGTCAGTTCTGTCCGGGCTTGGTAGCCGGGCAACGGCTGTCAGGCGGCGCTGGGCGGCGCGGGCGTGAGGCCGTGCCGGCGCATCACCTGGCCGAGCGCGGCGAGATCCGGCGGGCCGCCGGCGCCGGCGGCGAGGACCTCGCCGATCTCACGGAAATACGCCGGCCCGATCACGGCTGGGGTCGCGATCGCGAGGAACGTCGCGTCGGTGTCGCCGTGGTTCTGAAACCCGTGGATCTGCCCGCGCCGCACGCAAATCGCCTCGCCCGGCCCGATCTCGACCGTGTGGCCGTCAATCGTCCAGGCCGTGGTGCCCTCGACCCCATAGATCGTCTCCTCGAACCCGTCGTGGCTGTGTGGCGTCGGCATCCGCGAGTTGGCGGGGACGTAGCACTCGAACACCGACGCGGTCCCGTTCGAGTCTGCGGCCTCGACTACGAAGCGCACGCTCAGCGCGCCCACGGTGATCGGTTCGTTATGTGTGGCCTGCATCGTGGTCTCCCTTCTCGCAAAGGCATTTGAGTAAAGCCACTTGACCACCGTATACTGAGCGCATGAGCTTGTCAAGTGGCTTTACTCAAGTCGATACGGAGGCTGCTCCTCCGCCGCCGCTGATCGGCGCGCTCCTGCGGGTCCCATTCGAGAGCGTCCGCGACCGGATGGTCGCCGGCCTGCACGAGCGCGGCTTCACCGACCTGGTCGCAGCGCACCTGGACGTCTTTCAGTACCCCGGCCCCGAGAACCAGCGCCCCTTGCATCTCGCGACCCAGACGCGCATGACCAAACAGGCGCTCAACTACCTGCTCGGCCAACTCCAGCAGCTCGGATACCTGATCCGCGAGACCGACGACAACGACCAACGCTCCAAGCGCATTCGCCTCACCCCCAAAGGACACGCCGCGATCAAAGCAATCCGCGAAATCGTCCAAGACGTCGAAGACGAATGGGAACAGCAACTGGGAGCACGAAAGTTCGCGCAGCTACGCGACCTACTTACGCAGCTATACGCGATCGCCACGCCCAAGAACGACCGGGCGTAAAGAAAAAAGCCCCAGCACGAGCAGACCCTCCCGATGTCGTACCGGCCACTCGGTCCTTCGTCCGCCGAAGCGCAGGCAGCGGCGCCATTTGGCGCTAGCTCCGAAGCGATCCAGATCGCGAAAGCAGTCCTTCGGCGAGGTACGCGCGGTCCGCGCTTGGGAGGATTCCGGGGCGCAGGCCAGGGTCTTCACGGGCGTGAAATACGACTTGACTAGCGCGGACCAGGCGAGCAGGCTTCGTGGTGTCACCGAACAGAGGAGACCTCCATGTCTGCCACGACCGAGCAGTCAGGCGCCACGGCGATTCGTCCCTTCCACGTTGACGTTCCGGAGCAGGCGCTGGAGGACCTGCGCCGCCGCATCGCCGCGGTGCGGTTGCCCTCAAGAGAGCTGGTCGACGATCGCTCGCAGGGAGTGCAGCTGGCGACGATCCAGGCGCTCGCCCGCTACTGGACGACCGGTTACG
This sequence comes from uncultured Solirubrobacterales bacterium, assembly GCA_963826395.1. GTDB lineage: Bacteria > Actinomycetota > Thermoleophilia > Solirubrobacterales > Solirubrobacteraceae > Palsa-465. The sequence continues at coordinate 361,665 of CAWGWP010000006.1, forward strand.
ACTGGCGCAGGTGCGAGGCGAGGCTGAACGCGCTGCCGCAGTTCAAGACCGAGATCGACGGTGAGGACGTCCATTTCATCCAAGTGAAGTCGCCGCACGAGGACGCGATGCCCCTGATCATCACCCACGGCTGGCCCGGCTCGATCATCGAGATGCTCGAGATCATCGGCCCGCTGACGGACCCCACTGCGCACGGGGGAGCGGCCGAGGACGCGTTCGACCTGGTGGTGCCGTCGATCCCGGGGTACGGCTTCTCGGCCGAGCCGACCGAGCTTGGCTGGGGGGCAGGCCGCTTCGCGCAGGCGTGGGCGAAGCTGATGCCCCGCCTCGGCTACGCCCGCTACGTCGCCCAGGGCGGCGACGTCGGCGCGGCGGTCACCGACGCGATGGGCCGCCAGGCGCCCGAGGGGCTGATCGGCATCCACACCAACTTGTTCGTGCCGGCGCTGGTCAACCCCGGCGCCTTCGGAGGTGAATCCGAAGACGAGCGCGCGGCGGTCGAAGCGATGGCCACCTTCAGGACGAGCGGCAACGCGTATCTGATCGAGCAGAACACGCGACCGCAGACGGTCGGGTACGCCCTGCTGGATTCACCGATCGCGCTGGCGGCGTGGATGCTCGACCACGACACCGACGCCTACTACAAGATCTCGAGTGCCTTCGTCGACGACAAGCCCTCGGGCAACCTCACCCGGGACCACATTCTCGACAACGTCACGACGTACTGGCTCACCGCGACCGGGGCCTCCGCGGCCCGCTCGTACTGGGAGGGCGCGCAGGCCGGCGCTGCCGCCGCGGCGGCCGGCCAGGCCCCTCCGCCGGTCTCGGTCCCGGTCGGATTCACCACGTTCCCAGGCGAGATCTGGCGGACCCCGCGCAGCTGGGTCGAGCAGGCCTACCCGACCCTCACGTATTTCAATGAGGTCGACAAGGGCGGCCACTTCGCCGCCTGGGAAGAGCCCGAACTGTTCGCGACCGAAATACGCGCCGCGTTCCGGACCCTGCGCTAGAGGAGTCGACAGCCACAAGACCACAGAGGTTGATATGCGAGTTCTCCGCGGGCGTTGCGCTGCAAGGCCACCGCCGCTTTGAGTGGTTCAGCCCGATCGATCGTGCCGCGTGATTCGAAGAACCTCCAGGAGGAAGAGGAATGACAGCCACGAGCGACGCCCCGCCAAGGATCCTTGACCTCCCGATCGGGCTCGATGCGACCGGGAAGCGGCGGGAGTTCGACAGTCTCGGCGACGTTGAGGTGCCGGCCGACAGGTATTGGGGTGCGCAGACTCAGCGCAGCCTTGAGCACTTCAACATCGGTAACGACCGGATGCCGAAGGAGGTCTATCACGCGTACGGCTACGTGAAGAAGGCGGCGGCGATCGTCAACGCGCGGGCCGGTCGGTTGCCCGAGTGGAAGGGGAAGCTGATCCAGCGGGTGTGCGATGAGGTGATCTCCGGGGCGCTCGACGAGGACTTTCCGCTGTATGTGTGGCAGACGGGTTCGGGCACCCAGTCGAACATGAACGTGAACGAGGTGATCTCGAACCGCTGCATCCAGCTCGTTGGCGGGAGGCTCGGGTCGCAGGAGCCTGTGCATCCGAACGACCACGTGAACATGGGGCAGTCGAGCAACGACACGTTCCCGACCGCGATGCACATCGCGGCCTACGAGATGACGGTGGAGAGGACGGTTCCGGCGCTCCGGCGGTTGCGCGACGCGATCGAGCGAAAGTCCCGGAAGTGGACCGACGTGGTCAAGATCGGGCGCACGCACCTCGAGGACGCGGTCCCGTTGACGGTCGGTCAGGAGTGGTCGGGCTACGTCGGCGCGCTGGACGACGCGATCGCCGAGGTCGAGCACGCCACCCGCGGGCTGCTGAAGCTGGCGATGGGAGGGACGGCCGTCGGTACCGGGCTGAACGCACCAATCGGCTTCGGCGATCAGGTGGCTAAGGAGATCGCATCGATGACCGGCTATCAGTTCGAGACCGCGGCCGACAAGTTCACGGCGGAGGGAACGCTCGACCGGATGGTGCGCGCGCACGCGGGGCTGAAGGCGGCCGCCGTGACGCTCTTCAAGATCGCCAACGACCTGCGGTGGCTGGGCTCAGGACCGCGCACGGGGATTCACGAGCTGCTGTTTCCGGCCAACGAGCCCGGCTCCTCGATCATGCCGGGGAAAGTCAACCCGACCCAGGCCGAGGCGATGCTGATGGTGTGCATCCAGGTCATCTCCTCCGACGTCGCGATGACGATGGGCGGTGCCGAGGGAAACTTCGAGCTCAACGCGTTCCGCCCGATCCTGATCAACAACTACCTGCATTCGGCGCTGATCATGGCCGACATGTGCGACCACCTCCGAGAGTTCATGATCGAGGGGACCGAGCTCAACGAGCGGAAGCTGAAGGAGGACATCGAGCAATCGGTGATGATGGTCACCGCGCTGACGCCGATCATCGGCTACGACAAGGCCTCGGTCATCTCCTACTACGCGATCGACCACGACCTGACGCTCAAGCAGGCGGCACTGGACAACGGCATCAGCGAGGAGCTCTATGACCGGGTCGTCAACCCGCTCGCGCTCACCCAAGGAGGCTCAGCCGATCTGGCCGGCGCGGCGAAGGAAGGCTGACATGGGCGCTGCCGCGCGTGGAGCGCAGGTCGCTTCCGAGGGCCCCATGCTCACGGGCAAAGCCGCGCTGATCGCCTCGGTGGGCGGCCAGCGCGGCTACGCCGACTGGACCAATCCAGACCACCGCTTCAGAAGGCTTCTAGCCGAGTTCATCGGCATGGCCGGCCTGACGTTCGTCCTCTCGGGCGGCGCGGCGATCCTCGCTCGTTACGGCGGCCACGGGCTGCAGAGGTGGCAGATCGTGTTCGTCCTCTCGCTGGTCTCGGCGCTGTGGCTGGTCGTGGCGGTGTACTTCCTCGGCGATATCTCGGCGCACTTCAATCCGGCGACCACTTTGGCTTTCTTGCTCAGGCGAGACATGGACTGGATGATGGCCACCGCGTACTGGGTCGTCCAGTTCGGCGCCGCGATCTGCGGATCGCTGCTGGCGCGGGCGTTCTTCGGTGTGAGCGGCAATCTCGCGGCCACCATGCCGCAGCACGGGATGTCCTGGCAAGCCGCGGGCTTCGAGGCGATCCTTACGTTCGGGCTCGTGCTGATGGTGCTCAACCTCGCCAACGGGCCGAAGCTGAACGGCCCATTCGTGCCGCTCGCGGTCGGCGCCTACATCATGGCGTGGGGCACGATGGGCGGACCGTTCGACGGCGCCTCGATGAACCCGGCGCGCAGCTTCGGGCCAGACGTCGCGATCAGCAACCTATCCACGTGGTGGGTCTACCTGATCGGACCGGTCGTCGGAGCGACGTTCGCCGTCGGCGTGGCGTACGTGCTGCGGGGTCCCTCCAAGGCGATGGAGGCCGCCGCGGCGCAAGGCACGCCGCTCAATCGAGCAGGGTGAGGGCTGGGACCGACGATCCCGGAGAGTCGGCGACGTCAAGCGCTCGACAGTGCGGCATGCATGCGGGCTCACGGCCTTCCGAACTTCCCCGATCCGACGTTCAGCGGCGGCACACAGTCGCTCAAGCTCGGTCCGGGCCTCAATCCCAACTCGCCGGCGTTCCAGCGCGCCGCGAAGGCGTGCGGACTGCTCACGCCTTAGCGCGGCGACAAGACCAATCCGGCCGGCTATCCGGCTGGCCAGATGTACAGCTGTTGGGTTGGCGATCAACGAACCGGCCGCCGCCGAGCTCGAGCTCGAGCTCGCGCATGTTGGGCGATGAGTTTCGAAGCGTTGGCCGGTCTCCCGGTGGACAGCCCAGCGACCCGGGAGGTGCCGGCGGTGAGCGAGCACGAGGCGACGATGGAAGAGAAGATGAGTCAGCTTCGCGAGTGGCTGACCGGCGATGTGCTTGGGCCGTCCGACCGCGAGTATGAGCGGTCGCGCCTCTGCTTCAACCTGCTGATCGACCGGCGGCCGGCGGCGATCGCGCGCTGCGCGGACGCGGAGGACGTGGCGAGGTCGTTGGCGTTCGCGCAGTCTCACGGCCTGGAGATCGCGGTCCGCGGCGGCGGCCACAACCCCGCCGGGCACTGCGCCGTTGACGACGGGCTGGTGATCGATCTGTCGCGGATGCGCAACGTCGAGGTCCATCCGGGCGCGCGCATCGCGATCTCCGAGGGCGGAGCCACGTGGCTCGACTTCGACACGGCGACGCAGGCGCACGGACTGGCCACGCCGGGCGGCGTGGTTGGCTCGACCGGGGTCGCCGGCCTCGCGCTCGGCGGCGGCATCGGCCACCTCACGGCCCAGTATGGATTCACGTGTGACAACCTGATCGCCGCCGAGCTGGTGATCCCGACCGGCGAGTTGGTTCGAGCGAGCGACGACGACAACCCCGAGCTGCTCTGGGGGCTCCGCGGCGGCGGCGGCAACTTCGGCGTCGTCACGCGGCTCGAGTTCCGACTCCATCGCCTCGAGCGAGTCCTCGGCGGTCGCTTCGAGTATTCCGGCCAAGGTGTACGCGAGGCAATCCGGACGTTCCGCGACGTGGATGCCGGCGCGGGCAACGAGCTGAGCTGCCAGGCCCAGCTCAACGTCGATGAGACCCTCACGCCGGCCCTCACGATCGCCCCGTGCTACACCGGCGCGGACGACGATCCCGAGGAGTACCGCGCGCTGCGGTCGGCCCCGGGGCTCGTCAGCGAAGCGATCCGTTCCCATCGCTTTCTCGACCAGCAGCGGATCTTTGACCCCGGCTACGGCGTGGACCGCAACTACTGGAAGAGCCACTTCGTGCGCGAGCTCCCGGACGAGCTGATCGACGAGCTACTCGCGCGAATCGCCAGGCTGGGTCGGCCGCCCGGGGCGATCCTGCTCGAGTCCCTACGCGGGGCGCCGAAGGACTTCGCCGCGGCCAGCGCGGCGCTCGGGTACCGCGACGCGGCCTTCAACGTCAGCGTCATGTCGAGCTGGACCGACCCCGCCGCCGACGACGAGCAGATCGCGTGGGCGCGCGAGACGGCGGAAGCGATCGAGCCCTGGTCGGTCAGCGGCGGCTACGTCAACTACATGCAGGCCGATGAACCCCTCGATCGCGTCCGCAGCGCCTTCGGGCCCGAATCGTTCGACCGCCTCCGCGCCCTGAAGTCACGCTACGACCCCCACAACGTCCTGCACCGAAACCAGAACATCCCGCCAACGTCCACAAGCCTCTCGCAGGAGTCCAACTAGACCAAGATGAAGCCGTCGCTGGTGCGGGGTGTCCGCAGGACCGGGACCGTCTCGACGCGGCGCCCGATCGGGCGGTCAAGTCACCAAGGTGCTCGACCCGCTCCGTCGCTCCAGTCGCGCCCGTGGCGACATGTCGTTTGATGCACTTGCTACGCGGCCATTCGTTGGCGTTTGGTCCGCTGGCCAGCACTCGCCGGTGTTGTAGCGTCCGGCTATGGCCACACGCTGGGATCGCGACGAGCGTGGGCACGGGATCGGCGACGCTGAGCAGCTCGTTTCGGGCGCGACCCAGCTGGTCGCAGCATTCAAGCAACCGGCGTGGGTCGCCGAGCAACCGGAGGTCCATCTTCTGCCGCATGTCCAGGCCTGGTGCCAGCGCGACAGCAGGCTTGTCTTGACCGGCGCCGCAGCGGACGACGTTGGCGCGTACGTCCTTGACTTCGACTGGCACGGCGCGCCCGGCAGCGTGGGGCAGGCAAGGGCGGCTGCGTTCTCCCTCATCGGGGCCTTCGCCGAGAGTGCGACGTATGTCCGCCAGCGCCGTGTCGCTATCGGTGGCGGCGGCTCTGCGATGAAATTGCAGTTTGAGGTCGGCACCGGCGAGCTTGCGCCCGACACGAGGTTCGTTCCCCACGGCCACGTGGTTGTGATCAATTTGACTGGCGTGCTCTAGGCAAAGCTGGTCGCGCTGGGTGGGCGACGCTATCGCGATCGCGAGGTAGTGCTGCGAGGGGGGCGGAGGTCTTCAACGCCGCCACATCCCCCGTAACGCGGGGCTGACGAACGGGGGCCGAGCGGGCACGCGGTGCGCCCGCTCGGGCCTGTTCGGTTCGTTACGTCGTGCCGCTGGTCAGGCGGCCTGGCCGGCCGGCTCGGTCCGGCTGACCCACTGGGCGACCCAATCGCCGGTGATCTGGCGGGTCGCGTCGTTGATGCGGTTCCAGGCGTTGATCGCCGCGATCGCGACCACCAGCCCCGCGAGCTCCGTCTCGTCGTAATGGCGGGCGGCTTCGTCCCACACCTCGTCGGGGATCGGGATCCGAGCGGTCGGCGAGCCGGGTGGCTGCCTCGGTCAGCGCCAGGGCGGCGCGCTCGGCGTCGCTGAAGTACGGCGCCTCCCGCCAGGCGCCGACCATGAACACGCGCTCGTCGGGCTCGCCCGCTGCCTTCAGCTCGCGCGAGTGCATGTCCAGGCACACGCTGCAGCCGTTGATCTGGCTGGCGCGCGCCTCGATCAGGTAAAGCGTGCTTGCGGGGACGCCGGCCCGCCGGGCGGCGACGCCGAGCTTCAGCAGCGCCTCCATCGCGCCGGGAACCGTCATTGCGGGGTTGTCGATTCGTGGATTCATGATGTTCGTCCTCCAGTCGTGCCGCGGTCACGTCAACTGGTTCCCGCGGGTCTATCTCGATGACACGCGGCCATGCAGGAACGTGACACGACCGATTGCCAGCGGCGGCCCGAGCGGGTCGAGAGCCACCGGTTCCACCTGCATGCGCTGGCATGCCGGATCCCCTTCGCAAAGGCAAACCGCGTGGCTCGCCTGCCGACGGACGTCCACCAGAGGGTCAATCTCACCGATGCCCTGATCGCGGCGACGGCGGTTGAGCATAGGCTCGCCGTGGTCACGAGGACGACGACCACGATCGCATCGCGGATTCCCACGGACCACCCTTGCGAGTGATCAAGGTCTGACGTCGTCAGGCCGCGAGGGCCGCCGGCCGCGCGCCGGCCGGACGTTCGTCTGCAACTCGCGACAGACTTCCGGGCCGTGGAGCTGGTGGTCGCGCGAAATCCGAATCCAGACAGTTCGCTGCCGTATCTGATCTGGGTGCCGATCGGGGATGGGCTGGTGTTTCGCACGAAGGGGACGTGGCCGCGAACGGGAGCCCTGTACTGCCATCCGGTCGGGGTCGAGGACTGGCCATCCGAACCGGAGATCGTCGAGCGGGTCACGCTCCGGGCCTGCGCGCGCCGCGGGGCGGCGATCGACGTCGTGTGCGAACGCGGGCGAGAGCAACGTTCTCAGATCGTGTTCACCCGCGCCCGCGGGCGCGAGGTCGTCTTCTGGCAGTCGCCGCGCACGCGCAAGCAGGCAAAGCCGGCGGTCCGGCTGCCGTCCGCGCGGGCGCACGGGCTTCGCGACCTTGAGATCCTGGTCGACGCCCACGAGCGCTATCCGTACACGTTCGCCGCTCAACAGACCAGCACCGTGCGGCGCGGCCTGTCAGCCGGCGATTACGCGGTGAGCATCCACGACCGGGTGGTCGCGGCCGTGGAGCGAAAGTCGCTGCAGGATCTCGCGTCGAGCCTGACCTCGGGCCGGCTGCGATACGCGCTCGGTGAACTCGCGGCGCTGCCGCGGGCGGCGGTCGTGGTCGAGGATCGCTACAGCCGCGTCTTTGCGCTCGAGCACGTTCCCGGGCGAACGATCGCGGACGGTCTCGCCGAGGTGCAGATCCGATGGCCCGCCGTTCCGATCCTGTTCATGGAGACCCGCAAGCTCGCCGAGGAGTGGACGTACCGGTACCTCGCCGCCGCCTACGTGTGGGCCGCGGACGAGCACGATGCGATCGCGCGAATCGGGACGAACGACGATCAGCTCACGCGAGCGCCGGACGCGCCGCTGCCGACGACCCGGGAACTGCGCGCGTGGGCACGTGCGAACGGGCTCGACGTGCCCGACCGAGGACGCCTACGACCAGCGATCCACCAGGCGTGGATCGAGGCCCGAAGGCGGCCCGGGCAATAACCGAGACCAAGATCCCTCTCAACCCGGGAACGTTGACCGAACTGCCCGATGGTCTGACAGCGCGCGAGGCGGATGTACTGGCCTAATCTCGGGCGGCTTCACCAACCGCGTCCTGCTCGTGGCGCTGCGCACCGAACTGCACCTACGCACGACTGCTCGTCGTGCTGAGACACGGCAGTGCCGCTGAGAGTAGGCGGATCTCGATCAAGTTTGAAGCCCCGCCTGGGGAGGCGGGGCTTCAACGCAGAGGCACGAACTCGTTGGCGAGGCGGATCAGTCCATGACGCCGCAGTTGTTGTCCAGCGTCTCCTGATCTTGGGCCTCTTCCGCAAAGGTTTGCGCCGCGGCAGCGTGATCTCCGTGTGCGGACTCCGAGTTTCCGAGGCTGTCGTCCTTATTGATGAGGGTCGCCAAAGCCTCGCACCTGCTGGTGGGCCATGCTGGATTACCAGCGCCGAACACCTTGTTCGGGTCCACTACCCGGGCGACGCTGGTCGGCTGGCTGGTGACGATCGGCGTGCCGGTGCCGGGCTCGTGAACAACAGTGGCCGCTGAGGCCACGCCGGTACCCGCGAGGGCGGCGCCTGCGGCGCCGATGGCGATGAGGGTGCGTCGCTTGTTGGTGATGGTGAACATGTTTTTGTGCCTCCTTAGGGCGGTGTTGGGTTGTGCGACCGTCGTCCGCCCGGTAGGCGCCCGGGAACAGCCACCCTAGGTGTGGACCTCAACCGCCCCTGGATGCTTCTGGATCGGCGCTACCTGCCACAGCGTTGGCCCCAGCGATCACTGACAGCGCTGTTCGTTTGCACCGACGCCAACAGCCCTACACCAAGGCACGCCGCTGGTGCTCCGATCGAACTGCGGGAGCCTCGTGCTCGACCCGCCCAGCGCCTTCAGGATGAACGCTATTCGCTGCTGCATGTAGACCGAAGCGGAAGTCCACCATTCCATGCCCGCGCAGCGCAATCACCCGATTGAGGTGATGACCGAACTGTATGGACGGCTTTGATGTTCGTCGTGAGCAGCCCGAGAAGGCTCCAGCGCCTCGCGGCTCGTCGCATTACACCGGTCGTGTGTATTGCTGTGGTCGGGCTTCTCGCGCTCACGGGTTGCGGTAGCAGCAAGCCTGCGTATTGCTCGACTCGAACCGACCTCGAGAACTCCGTCAAGGGGCTCGAGAGCTCGATAAAGGGACTGAGCCTCTCAAACCTCAGCACCGGGATCAGCGATGTGAAGGCCGAGGTCAAGAAGATCCAGTCCGACGCCAACACGTTGGTTAGTCAGGTCAAGGGCGAGTTCGCCAGTCAGACATCTGCGATCGAGTCATCGGTGACTTCGTTGGGGACCGCCATCAAGGGACTTGTGTCTAGCCCGTCGGTCGCGCAGATCGACGCCGTCAAGAGCGCTGCGTCGGGCGTCGAGACTTCGGTCAAGAGCTTCGCGGACGCCACCAGCGCGAAGTGCTCGTGACCCCAGTGCTAAGCGCTGGGCGGTACGGTCGCTGCACCTGACTGACTAATTCCGGTCCGTGCCGTCGGTGCCGAGTTCCGCGCCGTCGTCGGAGGTGGCGTCAGCTGCGGCGCTCGCTGGCTGCCGGTTCGATCGACAAGCAGCAGGTCCCCGCTGTCCTTGCCCAGTCCCCTGGACGGACGTGGGTTCTTCTGAGTAGGCTCGCCCGCGCGGGCGCAAACCACCGAGGGAGCCCGCGCGGGCGCAAACCACCGAGGGAGGTCGCAGATGCTGTTCGGAGTGCTCTATTCACCACGCGGAAACGTCACCGAGGAGACGCAGAAGCGCGGGCTTCGGCTCTTCACCAACTGGTCCCCGCCATTCGAGTTCAAGGCTAACTATTCGCGCGGTGACGGAAAGGGAGGTATCGCCATCGTCGACACCGACTCCGTCGAAGCAATCATCGAGGGCATCACCCCGTGGGTGCCGTTCTTCGAGTTCGAGGTCACGCCGGTGATGGACATCCAGGCTGCCGTGCCTGCCCTCCAGCGTGCGCAGGACTGGCGTGATTCGGTGAGTTGAACGCTGGGGAACGGTTCGCACTGTGCGCCCTCGCGGGCCGAGACTCGCGAGGGCGCCCTCGTGGATCGGATGGGGGGCAGCCCCTGAGCCGGCCGGAAGCCCGCGTTGAACAACTTCGCGAATGTCGAGGCCCACCTTCGCTTGGCCTTCTCCAAGTGGTCACCACGAGTAGGTCGCCGGCCCTTGATCGAGAACCGGCAGCGCGCATGCCAACGCTGCGCCGCTAATGATGTCGCTGGTCGCCTACGGCGGGGACCGTCCGGCCATCCTCGAGGTAGACGCACCGGTTCGCGCCAACTGCGGCTGCTACGCGGCGTCGGATGGGACCGCTCAGGAGCCCGATGGCTTCAGCCAGCTCTGCGAAGCGGTAGCCATCGATCTCGTCTGATTGCAACCGGATCGTGGTGAGCTGCTGATCGGTGAACGTGCCGCAGTCGAACAGGAACCGGACGCCGCCCGGCCGGTTCGGCTTCGGTCTTCGGAAGTCGACGCACACGAGCCGTCCGCGGGTCAGTTCGAGGCCGCACTCCTCGTGCGTTTCGCGCCGGCACGCCTCCCACGGCGACTCCCCATTTGGGTCGATCTGGCCGCCGGGAATCGTCCACCCCTTCTTGTAATTGGGCTTGAGCACGAGCAGTCGGCCTACCGGGTCAAAGATCAACGCGCCCGCCGAAGCCGGGATCCGCGGGACGTCAAACGGCGAAGGGGCGTCGGTGCTCACCCCAGGATCTTCGCCGAACCTGTGCGTCGAGACCGTGGCGTCGATCGAGTCGCGAACGCCGCCGGGGCCGCCTGGCGGTCGACCGACCGCTCAGTAGACGTGTCAGCCGCGGCCGGGCGGAAAGCCGACCTGGACGTCCTCGCCCTCGTCGCGAACGATCGTGGGGACGATCCCGCGGTCATTCGTGTAGCCCATGAGCTCGTCCTTCCACGCGCTGTTCCGCGTGGCGTCGCGCTCCTCGACGCTTTCTCCCTCTGCCGCTAGGTGCTCGCGCGCGGCCTGGCAGTAAGGACAGCCCGGCTTGACGTACATGACGGCGCTCATGGTGCTCGGATCGTAAACCGAAAGCGGTTCGGCATGGTCCGGCCCGTCCATAGGTTCAGCCGTTGCGGACGTGAACTCGAGGAGCGACAGGACGCTAAGGATCCGTCATCTCGTCTCGACTGTCCGCCGTGCCCCTTCGATGTCCGCGTCCATCGCGGCACCGGCGATACCAGGACACGGCCATGTCCCAGTGCGATCCGAGAGGGATCGAGCCCGCGGAGCTTGTGCGCGGTGGCGAGGGCTGTCGGGCGATCCCAGGTGCTCATCACGACGAAGTGGAAGCGAAGGGTGCGGCGCGCCGAGGTCTCGATGCCTCCGCGGGGCGCAGTAGAGCGTGCCGTCGCGCCGGTCGAGGAACGCGCGCCGGTGGCGGTTACGGGCGCCGGATCGTCTGGACCAGGCCGGTGACGACGTCGTAGACGTGCCCCGACACGCTGACGCGCGGGGGGATCGCGGGGGCGGAGCGGAGACGTTCGACGTCGCGGGTGACGGTCTCCGTGGGGTCGATGACGGCGTGCTCGCGCAGGGTCGATTCGTCGACGCCGATCCGGTCGGCGTAGGTTCGACGGAAGGTGTCGTCGGCGAACGCGCCGGTGCCGCACTGGGTGTGGTGGATCACCGCGACTTCGAACAGCGGTCCGTCGGCCAGCACGTTCTCGGCGATCTGGCCGATGAAGGCGACATCGTTGATCACCTCCGGGGTGACCCGCCCGCCGACGTTGCGGACGACGATCGCGTCGCTGAGACCGAGGCCCAGGAAGTGCGCGGGGTCCACCCGCGGGTCGAGGCAGTGTTGGTCGCGCTGCCGCCTGCGTGTCCGCGGGCACGGCGGGGACCCGGAGATAGGCAGCAGTTCGGCCGCTCGAAGACCCAGCGAATGTGGCCCGTCCTGAGCGCCGACCTGCCCGGCGGATTTTCAGCGTGGTGGTGGAACCGCCTCGATGAGCCGGAACCTGCCGCCTCGGTGCTTCATTGGAGTGGGACGATCTCGAGGTGGGGGGTTACGGAGAGGCCGACCGTCGACATCCCCATTGACGTGTGGTTGTCCGGAGGCGGACTAGAACGTGTGTCCGCCACGCCTCGAGCTCTCCCGTGCGCCCTCCGATGGGTGTGCACATGGAATCTCTGGGGAAGAGTGCCCAGCCGGTGTCGGTGGCCCCCCCGGGCTGGACCGAGCCGCTCGGGCTGACGTCGCCTCAGCTTGCGCTCGACGCACCCGTACCTGAGCGGGTTTTGTCCGGCGACCAGCAACCGACCGAGGCCGCGTTGCGGTGGCGCCTGCGAGCCGCGAGTCTCGACTACCTGATCGTCTATTGCGGATTTCTGCTCCTTTGCCTGGTCCTCCATTGGCGTGTGGCCGACATCGGGCACCTGCTCCTTCTGACGGTGGCGGTGGCCGCGTACCACTTCGTGCTGGAGTCGCGCGACGGTCAGACAATCGGCAAGCGCCGTTACGGCCTGCGCGTCGTGTCCGTTGACGGAGGGCCAGCGAGCCCAAAGGACGTGGCGATGCGGTCGGCGCTGCGCGTGATCGACCAGTTCCCGGTCTGCTACGCGTCGGGCCTCATCAGCTTGGTCCGCACCGGTCCGGCGCGACGTCAGCGGATCGGCGATGTTGCCGCCGGGACGAAGGTGATCGCCGTCGATGGCATCGCGGCGCGACGAGGCACGCCGGCGTGGATGCTGCCGACCGCGACGGTCCTGGCGTTCCTCGCGTCGGCACTGCTCGTGTACGGGATCGCCGAGGCCGGAAACCAGCCGATGAACAGCACCCAGACTGCGCAGTTCGTCGCAGGCTGTGAGCGTTCGTCGGGAGGGCCGTTGGTGGATTGCAACTGCTTACTCAATCGCCTCGAGGCCGACGGCTACGTCACGCTTAACGGCCTCCGGAACCTGGCTGCACAGGCGAACTCAGAGCAGTTCAGCGGCCAGAACGGACCCGGGCGGCAGGAACTGTTGGCCGCCGCCCTCGCATGTCGACGCTGACCGACCCGGCGGCGCATCAAATCCGCTCTACAAGCCCTCGAGGTGACCAAGCCCCGAGCGCTTGAGGCGAAAGCTTTACCGATCGATGCTTCCCGGGACGCGCACCCGAAGCCCCGCGGCCAGCATCAGCCCGTTCACGCGGGGGGTGTGGAGGGGGCAGGCGAAGAAGTCGGCGTCGCGGCCGGACCGGGCGACGTCCCTGATCCCGTGGCTGTCGAGCCGCCGACGAGTGCCGGCTGGGACGCTGTGCTCGTTGGTGCGGTTCCGCTTGGCGTGGTCGTCGAGACCGGGGCGCCGGTCGAGCCCGTCGTGCCCGTCGGGCTGATCGAGCCGCTCAAAGCCGGCAGTGTGCCGGCCGAGCCGGAGGTTCCGGTCGTCGCGCCCGAAGCGCTGGTCGCGCCGGTCACGCCGCTTGCCGATGTCGAGTCGCATGACCCGGCGGAACTGCTGGTCGAGGTGAGTGCGCCGCTCATGTCAGTCGTGGTCGACGAGGTCGTGCTCGTGCCGGTCGAGCCGACCGCTGCGCTCGGTGCGCTGGTCGAGCTGCTGGCGGTCGGTGCGCCGCTCGTGGCTGTCGTGGTCGCCGAGGTCGCCGGCGGGCTAGTCGGGCTGCTCGACCCGGGCGGCGGGCTGGTCGTCGCGCCCGATGCGGGCGGCGTGACCGTCGAGCCGCCCGACGTGGCCGAGCTGCTCGGCGTCACCGGGGGGATCGCTGAGGCCGGCTGAGCCGAGGCCGGGTCTGTCGCGCTCGCGGTGGTAGAGGCGGTCGACACCGCTGTGGCACCTGTCGTCGCGTTCGACGCGGTTGAGGTGCCGGTCACGCTCGACGCGGGCGTGCCCGGCGAGGGACACGCGGCCAGTCTGGCGGTCGAGTCCGCGGACGAGTCGGCCACAGGGATTGTGTTGGCCGAGCTCGTGGAACCCGTCGTGGTCGCGGTGGCAGACGCATCGGCGTCGTCGGCCGCCGCGCTCGGCATGAGGGAAGTGGTCGTCGCTTCGCTCGTGGTGGTGGCCGGGCTGGGCTGCGGCGCTCCCTGACCGCCCTGCGACGTCGCGGGACCGGCGGAGGTCACGGCGGCCGCGGCGCTGACCGGGGGAGACGACGGAGAGGCGGGTATGTGACTCGCCCCCACGACGGCGGTCGCGACCGCGATTGCAGTGACGATCTTCGCGACGATCGCCGTCGAGCTCGCCCCCGCGGCGACGGCCGCCAGCTCGGCGCCACCAGCTGCCAGGCCGGTGGCGACGGCCGCCGACGGAATCGCTGACATCGCCGCGATGCCCGCGGCCCCGGTGCTGGCGCCGGCGAGCCCGCCAGCCGCGGCGGTGCTCGCCGCGGCCGCTCCAGTGGCGCCTCCGGCGCCCGCCGCCGTTCCGCCTCCGGCCGCAGCAACTCCGCCGGAGACGGCTGCACCACCGCCGCCGGCGCCCGCTCCTGCGGCGGCGATCCCACCACCCCCGAGTGCCGAAGCCAGTACCGAAGCCTTCAGCTCGCCGGCGAGCGCCACCGGCAGGATCAGTGCCAGTGCGGCACGCTGCCGGCGCACCTCGTCCTCGAAGGCGGCGCAACCGGGGCAACGGTCGATGTGGGCGCGCGTCAGGCTGCGGGGCAGAATCTTGCCCTGGATGGTGGCCACAAGTTCGCGGACCTCAACGCAGGAACTGTCGCGAGCTCGCCGGCCGCGCACGAGCGCTTCTCGGGCCTGGAAGATGAGCGCCTTTACCTTTTCCCGGCGCACGCCCAGCACCTCGGCGATCTCCATGTGCGACTCGTCGCCGAGCTCGAACAGGACCAGTGCGGCGCGCTGGTCTGACGGCAGGCGCTGGATCTCCTGGAGCAGCTCGGCCAGCTGCTCACGCAGCTCCACCTGGTCCGCCGGCCCGTCGGGGCATGAACGATCTGCTGCTGGCGCGCCGACGCAGACCACATCGCGGCGATCGCGGAGCTCCGAGAGGCAACGATTGCGCGCGATCGTGTAGAGCCAGGGGCGCAGTGAGATGCCGTCAGCCCCGTTGCGGAGCGCCCGGTATGCGGACACGAACACGACCTGCAGGGCGTCCTCGCCCTCATCCCGGCTCCCGAGCATGTGCACGCAGAAGGCGAGCACGCGGCGGGCGTATCGATCGTAGATCGCCTCGAAAGCGGAGTCGTCCCCCGCCCGTACCTGGGCGATCAGCTCCTCGTCGGTCTGGCCGGTGAAAAGCCTTCGGTCTGCCGCCGGACAACGACCGGCGATATCCACCACGGTTGCCCCCATGTGATGAGTATGGGCTACATAACCCCGAGCGTCCAGCCGTTCGCCGAATTCTTAATCGAGCACGCGGGCGGGGCGGGGCGACTATATGGGGTGCCGGTGCACCGAAAAGTGGGGGGCAAAGGCACCGGAAATGACCGCCAATGAACCGAAAAATGGAAGTGAAGGCACCGGAAGACGACCGATCAAGGAAATTCCCGCAAAAAAAGGGTTCGGGGGGTCATCCGACCCATTGCCCGAACGGATGTGGTGGCCTAGACTCGGCCAAGACCGGTTGGCCCAGATGGGGCCCCTTCTGGCGATTACCGGTTCGTCCGGACAGCGCCCCCACACGGCGCCCCGGGACTCGCTGCCCCGGGGCGCCGTCGTCGCGTCGCTCGTCGTTACGGCCCCCAGATTGACGGCGCCGGCCGACTGGTACAGCTCTACTCCCTTAAACGCGGCGCGCGGGAAAAGGTTGGTTTTTGCGCCTGCCTCTCGGAAACGCCGTCACCGCGGAACGTCGAGCGCCGCCCTCAGACCAGCCAGGTCCGCCGACCCGAAGACGACCCGATTTCGGGTCGCGACATAGACGAGGTCGAGGTTCACCCCAGCCCGCGCGATCTTGCGGGTCAGGTCGGCCAGCACGCCGGGGCGGTCCAGGACGTCGACGACCACGACCTCGCGCTCCCGGGTGACCGCCAGCTGCGATAGGGCCAGCAGGTGCTTGGCCGCCTCGGCGTGCGGGACGAGGATATGGAGCTCCGCTCGCTCCCCCGAGCCCACGCAGGTGGCTGCCGCGATGTTCACGCCGGCATCGCTGATCGCGGCCGCAACCCGGGCCAGTGCCCCAGGTGTGTTCTCCACCTCGATGACCAGGTCGAACGCCATCTGTTTCCGTGGCGTCCCAGCCTACCCGCCAGGAACCGCGAAGCGCGGTTTTGTGATGCTCGGGACGCTCTTGTTTGGGCGCCGAGCCGCGCTGCGTTCCGGAACACGATCACCCGCGCACTGTTGGTACGACTCGAGGCGATGACCGGCCGCGAGCGGGAGATGGAGGATTCGCGAACGAGCCCATGATCGAGCGAGTCGGCGTGATCGCCGGCAAGGTCGACGTCCCCGCGCTGGCGCCGCAGCCCCACCAGCCCTCCACAGCGAGCTCGTAGCTACGGGGCCCTCGGTCCGAGGTCCGGCGCCTCGGCTTGGGGCTCTTCGGATTAACTGAGACTTTGTTTAGCGGTCACTGACGGCTCGGCCTCATCCTCGCTTCCCATGGACCGAGGTCACTGCCCTCAGTGCAGCGAACGCGTCTCGCCATTTGCGGCTGGCTGCGCGCTGTGCGGCGCCGATCTCGACCCGCGGCGCTGGCAGAAGCCGCTCACCGTCGCTCAACGGCTCTCGCTCCGGATCCCCGCTCGGTGGCGGCGGACCCTGGTAGCTCGGGGAGCCAAAGCTCATACAGATCGCCCCGCGCGCTGACGCGGACGCGTCCGCGGGCCTTACGCCCCCACAAGGTCCCGGCGCTCGAACAGGTGGACCGCGACCACTGCCGCGAGCACACCGATTGCCAGCATCACGACCGCCGCGCCGGCGCGGAGCGGCTGTGCCGGTACGAGGCCAACGTGCGCGAACGGGGTTGCGTCGACGAGCCACCCCGGTGCGCCGAGCAGCGAGCCGAACAGCTGCCACAGGTACGCCGCGGTCACGAGCCCGTAACCGATTCCGACAGAGGCGCGGGGCAGCACCGCGTAGGCGAGGGCCGCCACCCCCAGAAACAGAAGCGCTACGGGAAGGCAGTTGACGCCCGCTTCGAGCATCTTTGTCAGCGACAAGGACACGCCCTGGGAACTCGCACCAAGCCAAGTGAACACAGCCGCAGCCAGCGAGATCGCGAGCGCGGTGGCCCCTGCGAGCAACAACCTGCCGCCGAGCCAGCGCGCGCGGGAGACCGGGAGGGAGAGCAGCGTCTCGAGCCGCTCCTGCGACTCCTCGTGCCAGAGGGCTGCCACCTGAGAAACGGCGAACAGGCTGATCGCAAGGATGTAGAACGAG
The DNA here is from genome assembly GCA_963826395.1 of uncultured Solirubrobacterales bacterium. Taxonomy (GTDB): domain Bacteria; phylum Actinomycetota; class Thermoleophilia; order Solirubrobacterales; family Solirubrobacteraceae; genus Palsa-465. Next base: position 379,003 of record CAWGWP010000006.1, read on the forward strand.
AACGAGAAACCGATGTATCCGGCCGGGCGCAGGACCGATCCCGCGCCGAGCCTGGCGAGCTCGCGATCGAGCTGCTTGGAGATCCCTGCGGAGGAGATGCTCTTGGAGATGATCCCGATCACCAGCGCGAGTGCGCCGATGCTCGAGAGCCACACGATCAGGCCGCCGAGCTCGGCGCGCAGCGCCTGGGCGGTCGGCGAGGAGAGCAACCACGGTCGCGTGCGGGCGCTGTCGTGCACCGCCAGCAGGCCGGTGCCGATGTCTCGCCGTGCGGCGATTCGGGCAGCGGCGAGGAGTAGCGCCGCGCTGGTCGCGAGCGGCAGCAGCAACACGAGCGGCTGGGGGCCGGTGAACGGCCGCAGCGCCTCGGCCCATCCGAGCGGGGTCATCCAGCGGAGCCACCCTAGGCTGCTGGACGTATCCGCGATCACGCGCAGCAGAAAGCAGAACCCGACCAGTGCGCCGCCGAGCTCGAGCGCCATTCTCCGGGTCGGCGCCACCTGGCTGGCGAGCGCGCCGATCCCCACGAACGCCGGCACGACCGAGGCAATCGCGAGCGCCAGGTACGCCGAGCCGCCGGCGGGCAGACCCCCGACCAGCAGCCCCACGAATGACGCCGCCCACAGCCCCACGGCTCCGACACCGATCGCGGTCATCGATGCCCGGCACGCGGTGCCACGGCCGACGGGTGCCGCTAGCACCACCTCCGCGCGCCCGGCCTCCTCCTCAGTCCGCAGCACTCGGACCGCAGCCAGGAGTCCGAACACCGCCGCGAAGATCGACAGCACCCCGCCCACGCGCCAGGCGCTGTAGCCGCCCACCGTAAGTAGGTCATATGCCTTGCCGTAGAACAGCACCACCGCCTTGTTGTGGGCAAAGCTGCGGGCGAACGTGATCCGCTCGGCAAGCGTTGGGTAGGTGTGGCGGTAGGCGACCGGCTGGATGTAGGAGACCAGCGCGAAGATGTAGATGCACGCGATCGTGCGTGTGCGAGCGTCACGCAGCGCGCGCCGAGCCAATGCAACGAACGCGCCGCTCGGCGCCCGTAGGGCGAACGCGCTATGCCGGGCGGCGAGCGTCGTCATCGTGGTCGTAGTGGTGCAGAAAGATCTCTTCGAGCGTTGGTTCCAGGCTGCGGAGCGACACCACCGGGCGTCCGGCCAGCGCGTCGAGCAAGGGTCCGACGGGCCCCGAGACCTCCAAGCGCAGCGTCGCCGGACCGGCGGACTTGACCTTCACGCCGGGCAGTGGCGGCAGCTCCGGCGCACGGCCTTTGAACGTCACCTCCAGCGTCTGCGCGCTCAGATGGCGGAGCTCCGCGAGCGTCCCCTCGTCCACGAGGCGCCCGGCCCTGAGGATCCCGACGCGGTCGCACAGCGCCTCAACCTCGCCCAGGATGTGCGACGAGAGGAAGACGGTCTGCCCGCGCTCCTTGGCCTCGCCGACGCACTTGCGGAACGCCATCTCCATCAGCGGGTCCAAGCCGCTCGTGGGCTCGTCGAGGAGCAGCAGGTCCGCGCGGGTGGCAAGTGCTGCGATCAGCTGGACCTTCTGGCGGTTGCCCTTCGACAGCGCTCGTACCTTTCTCGACGTGTCCAACTGGAAGCGCTCGATGAGCACGTCGCGGTAGGCACGGTCGGTCCCGCCGTGCAGCCGCGCGAGGAATTCGAGCGTCTCGGCACCGGTCAGCGACGGCCACAGGAACGGTTCGCCCGGCACGTAGGCGACGCGGCGATGCGCGGCCACGGGGTCACGCCAGCAGTCGATCCCGAAAACCTGCGCCGACCCACTGCTGGGGCGATGCAGCCCCAGCAGCAGCCTGATCGTTGTGGTCTTCCCCGCGCCGTTTGGGCCCAGGTAGCCGTACACCTCGCCCTCGACGACCTCGAGTTCGAGCGCGTCGAGCGCGACGGCGGTCCCGTAGCGCTTGGACAGCCGCTCGGTGTGGATCGCGCTCAGAGCTCGAACACTACCCTCGCCGCGACCCTCCCCGACTCGACGTCCGCGATCGACTCGTTGACCGATTCGAGCGGGCGGACCTCACGGATCACATGCGTCTTGCCGGCGCGGTGTAACTCGAACACCTCGCGCAGCTCAGCGCGGGTGCCGACGATCGAGCCGACGATCGTGATCCCGTTGAGGACGGTCTCGAAGATCGGGAGCGTGACCTCGTTGTCGGCAGGCAGGGCGACGAACACGAGCGTGCCGCCCCGGCGCAGGGAGCTGTACGCCTGCTCGAACGCGCGCGGGGAGACCGCCAGCGCGATCGCCTGGTCGGCGCCGCCGAGCTTCTGGATCGCCCCCACCGGGTCCTCGTTCGCCGCGTTGACCGTGAACTCGGCGCCGAGCTGGCGGGCGAGCTCGAGCTTCTCGTCGATCAGGTCGACCGCGACCACGCGGCCGCCAGCGATCGCCGCGTACTGGATCGCCAGGTGTCCGAGGCCACCGACGCCGAACACGGCGACGAGGTCGGAGGAACGCGTGCCGGCTACCTTCACGGCCTTGTAGGTGGTGACGCCTGCACACGTCAGCGGAGCGGCATCGAGCGGGTCGACCCCGTCGGGGACCTTGACCACGTAACGGGCGTAGGCGGTCGCGTAGTCGCCGAACCCACCGTCGATCGAGTAGCCCATGTTCTTCTGCTCGAGGCAGAGGGTCTCCCAACCCGAGACGCAGTGATCGCAGGTGCCGCACGCGTAGCCAAGCCACGGCATCGCGACACGATCCCCGAGCGCCACCTCGCTGACGCCGGGCCCGAGCTCGACGACGATGCCGACGCCCTCGTGACCGGGGATGAACGGTGGTGCGGGCTTCACCGGCCAGTCGCCGTTGGCGGCGTGGATGTCGGTGTGGCAGAGGCCCGAGGCCTCCACCTTGACGCGAATCTGCCCGGGCTCTAGGTCACGGCGCGGCACCAGTTCGATCGTCAGGGGCTCGTGGAAGCGGTGCACGACCGCGGCGCGATAGGTAGCGGGGGACATGTCTGTTCCGGTGGGTTTGACGTCGGTGATCGCCATGCGGCGCTCCTTTTCCAGTTTGGGCAGGGCCATCCCACCACCGGCTCGCCCCTGAGCCATCCGGGCGTCGTGCTCGTTGGGATCAGTAGTTCTCCGTCATGGGCCGCTTGCAAGTTTGCGAAATATCAGCTAATCTGCAAGCACCCACTCCCTCCCCCACCCAGGAGCAATCATGGCCACCACCCAGACCAAGACCAAGACCGGCGCGCCGACATTCGAGGACGCGTTCGAGCAGATCAAAAAGGTCAACGCGCAGTTGCTGACCACGGCGCGTAAGGCCGGCAACGCCTACGTCGATTCCTACGAAAAAGCGGTTGATCGCGCGATCGAGGTCGAGCTCGAGGTCGCCGGGTTGACCCAGAACGAGTGGCTCAAGGGCTTGATCGAAGCGCAGGCCGATTTCGCCCGGGAGCTCACCGACACGTACACGTCCGCGTCGCGCAGGCTGCTGAAGTAGCGGTCGGCTCCAGTGCAACCTTCACCGCCCCCCTCGGCCGGCTTGCTCGGCAGCTGGCTCGAGGGCTGGTCGGCCGCGCTTGAGGGCGCCACCGACTGCTGGGAAGCCGCGCTCGCGGGCCGTGGCGCAGAGCTCGCCGTGCCGCGCTGGCTGCGGCTCACGCTGACCCGGCGGCGCCCCGTCTGGGCCACTCCGCACGATGTCGCCTTCGAGTCGCCAATCGCGCGCCTGCGGGACTTCTCGACGTCCCGAGACCGCCGGCTCGTCGCGACCCTGGTGCTGCCGCCCCAAGCCGGCCACGACTCGTGCATCGTCGATTACTCCGCCGACCAGAGTCAGATGCGAACGATTCTCGCTTCGGGTCTCGAGCGTGCGTTCTCGCTCGACTGGGTCGGGGCGACTCGCGAGACGGCCGACGTGTCGATCGAGGACTATCTCGACGCCGTCGACCAAGCCGTCGATTATTGCGGCGGGCGCGTCAACCTCGTCGGGGACTGCCAGGGCGGATGGCTCGCGACGATCTACGCCGCGCTGTGCCCGGAGCGGGTGAACACGCTCACGCTGGCCGGGGCGCCGATCGACTTCCATGCCGGCGAACCGATCATCCACGAGGTCCTGCGGACGCTCAGCCCGGGCGGCGATCTTCGCTTCTACGAGGCGCTCGTCGCGGCCGGGGGTGGCGTGCTCAAGGGCGAGCAGATGCTGGCCGGCTTCATCACGATCCAGCCCGGCGACGAGATCTCACGGCAGTTCGACCTCCTGATGAACCTCGGCGATCGCGCCCACGTCGCGCGCTACCAGGAGTTCGAGAACTGGTTCAAGCACACCGAGGACATCCCGGGCCCGTTCTATCTATGGATCGTCCGCCACCTGTTTCGCGACAACGAGCTGATCCGCGGCGTGCTCGAGGTCAGTGGCCAGCGCGTCGACGTGGGGCGGATCGACATGCCGATCAACCTGCTCGCGGGTGCCACGGACCACATCACGCCGCCCCCGCAGGTGTTCGCGATCGGCGACTTCGCCGCGACGCCGAGCGACCTCGTCCGTCGCGACGTGACCCCGGGTGGCCATCTGGGGTTGTTCATGGGCCACCAAGCGCTGCGAGAGCACTGGCCGCAGCTGCTCGGCGAAGTGCTGCGGCACTCCAAGCCCGCCCGGCGCTAGCCGACCCTCGCTCGCGAGCGGTTCCGCGAGCCGCGGGCCGTCGAGGATGAGCGCGGGGAAGCGGCGACGAACGCTTCGTAGACCTCTCGCAGCGCCGCGCGCTGGCGCGCGGTGAGCCGCTGGTCAGCGGCGATCGCCTCGAGCACGGCGCTGTCGTCGCTGCCCCCACCCGGCGGTGTCACCCCGGCTTGCTCGTACAGGGCATCCGCGGAGACCTTGAGCGTCTTGGCGATCGCGTCGAGCACCTGTTCGGACGGCGCCCTCAGACCGCGCTCGATTTGCGACAGGTACGGATTTGAGATTCCGGCCATGTCGGCGAACTTGCGCATCGACAGCTCGGCGAGCTCCCGCTGCTGCCGGATGATCTCCCCGAGCATGGGGGCAGAGCGGTTCGGCATGTCGCCGAGAATAGCCCGGCTACATCTCCTGGCCGCCGTTGACCTGCAGCACCGCCCCGGTGATGAACGACGAGTGATCGGACGCCAGGAAATGGACCGCACGAGCTACCTCGTCTGGACGGCCGAGCCGACCCACCGGAATCTGCGACTTGATCCGCTCCAGCAACCGGTTCAGGCACCGGCAGGATGATCAGGGTGGCTCCGACGGCGATCAGGATGATTCCGGCGAGGATCGCGATGCTTCCGATCTGCGCCCATCCCCGCGCGTTGAGGAGCAGGCCCTTCAGCGTCTTTCGCATGAACAGGGTCTGGCGCTCGGCGTCACTTAGGGTGAGGCCCGAGTCCCGATTGCGGGTTTTCTACGGAGGTCTCAGCCGGTCGCGCGGTAATGCTCGCGCCAGATCAGTTTGTAGATGGGGATCCGGCGTGGGATGTCTCGGATGACTGGTAGGAACGGGATCAGGATCAACCCCAGGCTGAGCGCGCCCATGACCAGCAGCACCAGGATGTCGGCGTTGTGGCCTTGGAACGGCTTGAGCTGGTACCAGAAGGTGTACAGCCACAGCCAGACCTGCCCGGGGTAACTGCCCGTCTCGTTCATGATCCCCCACTGCGTGCCGAGCAGGTGTTCGGCCATCGCGCGGTCTGCGAGGACGGAGCCGTCGGCCATGAACAGCAGCGGCTTGGTGTAGTCGGTCTGGTAGAACTGCTTGCTGGTCAGGAGCTGTCCGTCGAGTCCGCCGCCCTGTGCGAAGCTCAGCAGTGAGGGCATCATCGTCGCGAGCGGGCCGTAGTTGCCGGCTGGCACGGTGATCGAGTCGGCGGGGTTGGCGGTGGCTTTGTTCAACGCCTTCTCGTATGCGCTCGTCCACGCGGTCTGCTGGTTGCTCGAGGCGTTCTCGTAGGTGGTAACCGCGGTCTGGAGCGCGGGCTGCCCCGCGACCGACCGCAGCGGCGCGAGGACGAAGTCCTGAGCGTTGTTGATCGGGTGGCTCACGCCGAACCACCGCTGTGGGTGCAGGAACCACGCGTGCTGGACGCTGCCGGAGGCGTGGTTGTACGGCGGGCCGTAGCTGGCGGATGTGCTCGAGCCGTCGAGCTCGGTGGTGGCGGTGGTGACGAAGTCGACCGGGTCGCCGCGCGACCACGACTTGATCGTGCTGGGGTGCTCGTCGGGCGAGGAGAACAGGATCGTGAGGACGACCGTGAGCGCCAGGATCAGGCCGAACGCGATCGACGCTTCCTTGACCAGGTCGTAGGGGCGGTAGCCGCCCTTCCAGGTCCGATATGACTCGTCCTCGAGCCGGCGTTTCTCGCGCCGGCTCACGCGGGCTCCACGGGCTCGGGCTGGTGGGGATCAGGAGTCTGCTGCAGCTCGACGGCGGGCTGCCTGTCGGCCAGCCTGAACGGCGGCACCACTCCGTGCTTGCGCACGAGCAGGACGTGGGCGACGACGAGCGCCACGACAGCGGCAGGGAGCAGCAGCACGTGGTAGCTGTACATCTGCCCGAAGTTCATGAGGTTGAAGAACGCGCCGAGGCCCGAGGCGTTGATCGCGTCCTTGGCCTGAGTCGAAATCCACTGGGAGTCGAAGTTCTGCTGCGAGACGTAGCCCGTCAGCGCGCACGGAATCGCGACCAGGAAGGTGACCGCCCCGGTGATCCACACGCGGCTGCGTCCCCCGCGCCACGCCGCCATCCAGTACTTCCCCCACAGATGGATCACCATGAAGAAGAAGAACAGCTCGACCGACCACAGATGGATGCTGTTAAAGAACAGACCGATGCCGGTGAAGTGCCACCAGCCGGGCCCCTTCAGCGCCAGGATGCAGCCCGAGAGGATGAGCACGGCGAGCGAGCTCAAGCTCAGGACGCCGAACACGTAGATCCACGAGGCGACATACGAGGGCTGCTTGTCCGCGAGCAGCTTCTCGGGCGGGAGCGCCTCGACGGCGCGCTCGCGTACGCGAAGCGTCCAGGACTTGCTTGTCGACTCGGGCGGGTTGGTGGTGCTCATGACTGGCCCCCGATCTGCTTGTGCCGAGGGAACGGCACCAGGATCGCGGCCGCGAACACGACCAGCATCACCGCGACGACGAGGATGTTCGAGAGCGAGACGTCGATGAAGTGCCAATGCACGTACGTCGCGTGGTGGTTGAGGTTGAAGATGGCAGCCATGGCGCTACAACCTAGGCATCGGGCCGGACACCACCATCGGGGCAAGGACGCTGGGATGCTGCGGAAAACTACGCAGAGATCTGCGGCCGACTCAAGTCGAAACAGACGCCGTGGTAGATCAGGCCAGTCGCGTCGGCCGAAAGGGCCGGCTGCGCTGCGCGTGAGCTCCTCTCTGGCCGTCCATCTACGACGTGGACGAGTGGTTCGTATACGCCCACCACGTCGCCGCAGTAGATGCATCGCGGCGGACCATCCGGCTCGATAACGGCCACGCCGCCACGGTGCGCAACGCGTGGCGCGGTTTCATCCCCACACAACCACAAACGAGTGGTGGCTAACTACCGAGTTCGGTAGTTTCTCACTGGCGGTCGGGCGCCGACGGGGAACAGCGTGAGCCACGCCCGATCTTTGTGTCGCAAATCAACCCATTGGGGCTACCGTGGGGACAGATGAACTCGTCCAGCCGGATGACCGCTTCAGCACACGCATGAATGTGGCCGAGGCCCAAGACGACCTCCGCCGGCTCCTCCAGGTGGGACGGGCGCTTGTGGGCGAGCTTGACCGCGAGACCGTGCTTGAGCGGATCCTCGAGGAAGCGTGCGCGATCACCGGTGCCCAGTACGCGGCGCTTGGGGTGCTCGACGAGGATCGCGCGTCACTCGAGCGGTTCCTGACCCGCGGTATTGACCCCGCCACTCATCGCGCGATCGGTGACCTTCCCCGGGGCCGCGGAGTGCTCGGCGTGCTGATCGAGGATCCGCGGCCACTGCGGCTCGCCGATGTCGGCGAGCATCCGCAGAGCTACGGGTTCCCGGCCGGCCACCCTCCGATGCACAGCTTCCTGGGTGTCCCGATCCTGATCCGCGGACGGGCCTGGGGCAACCTGTACCTGACCGAGAAGCAAGGCGGCCTTGCATTCACCGAGGACGACGAAGAGGCGGCCATGGTGTTGGCCCAGTGGGCCGGAACAGCGATCGAGAACGCCCGCCTCTATGAGAGCAGCGAACGCCGGCGAGAGGAGGCCGAGCGTGCAGTACGCTCGCTCGAGGCGGCCCGGGACATCGCCGACGCGGTCGCCGGCATGGTCGAGCTTGATCGCGTGCTCGAGCTGATCGTCAAGCGCGGGCGCGCGCTGGTGGCCGCGCGTACGGTGCTGATCATGCTGCGTGACGGCGGCGAGCTAGTGGTTGCGGCGACTGCAGGCCACGCGACCGAGGCGAGCGGACGGCGCCTGCCTGTAGCCGGGTCGACCTCGGGCCAGGTGCTCGAACGCGGTCGCCCGGAGCGGATCGCGGACGTCGCGGCGCATCTTCGGATCGCCGCCGAAGAGCTCGGCGTGCCTCAGGCGAGAACGGCACTGCTGGTCCCGATGCTCCACCACGGGACCGGGATCGGAGTCCTGGCGGCGTTCGATCACGGCAGCGAGGCTGGCGTCTTCAGCCTCGCCGACGAGCAGCTGCTGCGTACTTTTGCCGCGTCGGCCGCGAACGCGGTGGCGCTCAATCGAAGCGTCGAGGCCGGCCGGTTGCGAAGCGCGATCGTCGCCGCGGATGTGGAGCGCGGGCGCTGGGCGCGGGAGCTCCACGACCAGACGCTTCAATCGCTCGGCGGCCTGCGGGTGCTGCTCGCCTCGGCGGTGCGGCGGGGCGACGCAACCAGCAGCGAGCGGGCGATGCGCCAAGCGATTGAGGACATCGAGCAGGAGATCGAGAACCTCCGCGGGATCATCAGCGACCTGCGTCCGTCGCTGCTCGATGACCTTGGGCTGGGCCCGGCGATCGAGGCGCTGATCGGCCGACGCCGTGAGGGCGGGCTGCGGATTGCCAGCGAGTTCGCGCTGCCACCCGGAGCACTTGCCCCGGAGCTGGAGACAGCGATCTACCGCCTGGTCCAGGAAGCGCTGACGAACGTCGTCAGGCACGCCGATGCGAGCGCCGTCCGGGTGCTGGTCGAGCTGACCGGTACGACCGTGATCGTCGAGGTGCAGGACAACGGGGGCGGCTTCGACACCGGCGCGCAGACGCAGGGGTTCGGTCTCGCCGGGATGCGTGAGCGGGTGTACCTCGCGGGCGGCACGATCAAGCTTGAGTCGGGCGAAAAGGGCACCCTCGTTCGGGCTCAGCTTCCGGCCCTGCCGGCAGCCATGCCAACGGGCTCAGCCGATCAGGTGGCGTCCTAGCGCGTAGCCGACGAGTTGCGCGCGAGTGTCGAGCCCGAGCTTGCGGTGAACCCGCGCCCGGTGTGTCTCCACCGTGCGCCGAGAGAGATGGAGCATGGCCGCGACCTCGGTACTCGTGTGTCCGAGCGCGACCAGGCGCAGCACCTCGGTCTCACGGGCGCTGAGACCGTCGCCGTTGACTGCCCGGCGCAACGCCTCGAGCCCCGCTGTGACACGAGGGCTTACGTACTCGTCTCCGGTGGCGGCGCGACGAACTGCTGTCAGGAGCTCGTCGTCGGCCCGGTCCTTGAGCACGAACCCGATCGCCCCCGCGTCGATCGCTTGCTGCGCGAACGCAGGGCTCTGCTCCATCGTCAGCACGACGATCTCTGTGCATGGCACCTGGGATCGAAGCCGGCTGATGGTCTGGACACTCGATCCATTGGGCATCCGAAGGTCGAGCACGAGCACGTGTGGAAGATGTGCGTGAACGTCGCGCATCACGGCCGAGAGGTTGGTCGCCTCCGCGATTACCTCCATTCCATCCTCGCCCTCGAGCAGCAGCCTGAGGCTCCGGCGGACCGCAGCGTGGTCGTCGGCCAGGATCACCGTGATCGGCGAGGCGGGTCGCGGACTTCCGCCGATCACAGCCGTCGCGAGGTGCAAATGTGCCGACATACACGGAGACTAGGTCTGTGAGGACCCCGGAGCGTCCGGGGAAACAGCGGGATCTCCTACGGAAAAGTACGCGCCGCGCTGCCGCCCGCGAGCCTGCTGGCGCGCGCCGGCGGCGGTCACTAGCGTGACTACCTCGCGCGGATTGGTGACGGTGCGAAGGCCCGCGAGATCGCGTTCCGCGATCCGCCCGTCGGCGAGCGCCCGGTCGCGCAGCCACTCGATCAGGCCGTCCCACTCCCCTTCGCCAACCAGGATTGCCGGGAAGTCGCGGATCGTCTGCGTCTGTATCAACGTCAACGCCTCGAACAGCTCGTCGAGCGTGCCGAAGCCTCCGGGGCCGATCACGAATGCGCTCGCGTACCGAACGAACATCACCTTGCGTGCGAAGAAATGCCGGAACTGCAGCCGGACGTCGAGAAACGGGTTGAACGGCTGCTGAATCGGCAGCTCGACGTTGCAGCCGACCGACAGCGCGCCGACATCCTTAGCACCGCGGTTCGCCGCCTCCATCAAACCTCCGCCACCGCCGGTGATGATGGCGTAGCCCGCGCGCCCCACGGCCGCAGCCACTTCACGAACGAGCTTGTAGCTGGGATGGTTGCGAGGCGTTCTCGCCGACCCGAACAACGTCACCGCAGGCCCGATCGCTGAGAGCGCCCCGAATCCGAGAGCCAGCTCGGCGGCGATCTCACGGATACGCTCCGCATCGGCCCCGCGGGCGTCCTGGGGTTCGTCCCCGAGCCAGAGCAGCAGCTCCTCGTCGAACGTCGGCGTGGGGATCGGGTGATCCGGTGGTTGGGTGCTCACGACGGAAACGCTTTCAGCGCCGTCGGCGGACGGCGATCCGGGGTCACCGTCGTTGCCGCTCCGTAGAAGCTGCGGATGCCGCGCGATCGAAAGCAGCCGACACTGCTCACGATGGGTTCACCCTCGTCCACCGCGTCTGCCGCCGTCCCGTACCCGCACGAGCGCGAGGCCGACGTCGTCCTACGCGACGGATCGACCGTCCACGTACGTCCGGTACGCACTGGTGATCAAGCCACGATCCGAGCGTTCCTGGAGGCACTCTCACCGGAGTCGATCGACTTTCGCTTCTTCGGTGTACCGAACCTGGACTGGGTGACGAAGTGGTCCGTGGATGTCGACTACGCCGATCGGTTCGCCCTGGTGGCAGAGGGCGGCAGCCCTCCCGCGATCATCGCGCACGCAGGATACGTCCGCCAGGACGGGGTCGCGGCGGAGGTGGCGTTCATGGTGGCCGACGCCTGGCAGGGACAGGGAATCTCGACGATCCTCCTCGCCCAGTTGGCCGAAGTAGCCAACCACCACGGCATCCAGACATTCACCGCGGAGGTGCTTCCCGTCAACCACCGGATGATCGACGTCTTCCGCGAGAGCGGCTTCCCGGTCAAGCTGCGGTCCAGCCCCGACGTGATTGAGGTCCAGCTGCCGACGTCGCTGTCCGAGGAGGCGCTCGAGCGATTCCGCGAGCGTGAGCGGATCGCGTCGGTGGCGGCAGTGCGCAGCGTGCTCGAACCGCGCGCGGTAGCAGTGATCGGGGCATCCCGGCACCGAGGGACGATCGGCGGCGAGATCCTCCACAACCTGATCGAGGGCGGCTTCAACGGACAGGTTTACGCGGTCAACGATCAAGCCGACGCGGTTCAGTCACTCCGCGCGTACCACTCGGTCGCCGACATCACCGGGGACGTCGACCTGGCGGTGGTGGCGGTGCCGGCGGAGGACGTGGTCCGCGTCGCCAGCGAGTGCGCCACGGCAGGGGTGAGGGCGATGCTCGTGATCTCCGCGGGCTTTGCGGAGGCGGGCGAGCGGGGGGCGGAACGCCAACGCAAGCTCCTCGAGCTCTGCCGCAACGGGGGTATCCGAATCGTCGGGCCGAACTGCCTCGGGGCGCTGAACACAGCGCCCGAGATCCGGCTCAACGCGACGTTCGCTCCGCACAGGGCGTTGCCAGGTCGTGTCGCGTTCATGTCCCAGAGCGGAGGACTCGGGATCGCGATCATCGAGGCGACAGGGCGTCTCGGGATCGGGCTTTCGTCCTTCGTATCGGTGGGGAACAAGGCGGATCTGGCAGGCAACGACTTCGTCCAGTACTGGGAGCAGGACCCGTGCACCGACATCGCGATCCTGTACCTGGAGTCGTTCGGTAACGCGAGGAAGTTCGCGCGGATCGCGCCCCGGTTCGCGCGCAGCAAGCCGCTCCTCGCCGTCAAGAGTGGACGCTCCTCTGCGGGCGCCCGCGCCACCACCTCCCACACCGGAGCGCTCTTGTCCGCTTCTGACGTCACCGTCGACGCCCTGTTCGAGCAGGCTGGCGTCATCCGCACCGACACGCTCGTCGAGCTGTTCGCCGTCGCCTCACTGCTAACCACCCAGCCGATCCCGCGCGGTGACCGGGTGGCGATCGTCACCAACGCCGGCGGCCCGGGGATCATGTGCGCCGACGCCTGCCAGGCGGATGGCGTCGCGGTGCCCGAGCTCCCGGCAGCGGTGCGCTCCAGGCTGGCCGAGTTTCTCCCTGCCGAAGCCTCGCTCGGAAATCCGATCGACATGCTTGCGACCGCCTCGGCCGACGACTACGCCAGGACAGTCGAAGCGTTGATCGACGGCGACGCATGCGACGCGATCCTGGCGATCTTCGTGCCGCCGCTTGTAACCGAAGCGGTCGATGTTGCGATCGCCCTGCGCAAGGTCGCTGAGAGCGAGCCGGGGGTCCCGATCGCGGCGGTATTCATGACGAGCGAGGGCCCGCCGGCCGAGCTCGGTAGGGGCTCGGTCAGGGTGCCCGGTTACGAGTTCCCCGAGAACGCAGCGCGTGCCGTCGCGCTTGCGGCCTCCTACGGCCGATGGCGGACGCGTCCCGAGCGAACCGTGAGCGTGCTCGACGGCATCGATCTCGACCGGGCCGCCGCGATCATCAGCCGGGAGCTCGCGACCGGATCGGAGTGGCTCCCGCCGGCCGCGATCGCCGAGCTGCTCGACTGCTACCGCCTGCCGTTGATCCCGGCGCGGCTCGTGCCCGATGCGGCGGAGGCGGTTGTCGCGGCCGCCGAATTCGGCGGACCCGTCGCGCTGAAGGCCGTTGCATCGGGCCTGGTCCACAAGAGCGATGTCGGAGGCGTTCGCCTGGGGCGCGAGGGGGCCGAAGAGGTGGGCGATGCCGCCGCCGGAATCGAAGCCGCCGTCACCCACGCCGGCCACAAGCTCGAAGGGCTGATGGTGCAGCCGATGGCGCCCCCGGGGGTCGAGCTGATCGTCGGCGTGGTGCACGATCCCAGCTTCGGACCAGTCCTGGCGTGCGGGGCAGGCGGCACCATGGCCGAGCTGATCAAGGACGTAGCGGTACGCATCACACCCGTCGGCGAGCGCGACGCGCACGAGATGCTCCGGGAGCTGCGGTCGTTCCCGATGCTCGACGGCTACCGCGGCGCGCCTCGGTGCGACTTGGACGCGATCGAGGATCTGCTGCTGCGCGTCGGCGCGCTGGTCGAGGGACATCCGGAGATCGCCGCGCTTGACCTCAACCCCGTGGTGGCTTCCCCGGATGGCGCGAGGATCCTGGATGCGCGCGTTCGGGTGGAGGAAGCGCCGCCGCCGCCGCCGATCTCATCCCTCGAGGCGTAGCGATGACGGACACGCTGACCGCACTCGACGCGACGTTCCTGGAGCTCGAGCAGCAGGACGAAGGAGCGTTGATGAGCATCGGCGGAGCGAGTGTCTTCGATCCCTCCGCGCAGGGCGGCGCCCCGTCCATCGAGGAGGTTCGCGAGCGGCTCGCCGAGGGGCTTGCGCGGTTGCCCCGGTACTCGGAGCGGCTCTCATCCACCCGGGTGGGGGGTCTGTCGTGGCCTCATTGGGTGCGCGACGACCAATTTGACATCTCGGCGCACGTCTACCCTGCGACGCTGACCGCGCCGGGTGGGGAGCGGGAGCTGTGCGAGTACGTAGGGCGGTTCTTCTCGGGTCCGCTGGACCGCACGCGGCCGCTGTGGGAGGTGGCGGTGGTCGAGGGGCTCGAGCACGATCGCTGGGCGCTGGTCCAGAAGACGCATCACTGCCTCGTTGACGGCGTCGGCTCGGTCGACGTTATGCAGGCAACGCTGGATCGCGAGCCACACCCCTCCGACGACGCGCCGCGCCAGCAAGATGCCGAGGAGCCGCATCACCTGTGGGATCCGCTGGTCGGGCACTCGCCGCAGGCGCTCGTTCAGGCCAGTGCCGCGGGCATCCACGCCGCCCGTGGCGGTGTGCACGCGGCGATGCACCCGAGAGATGCGCTGGCCCGGTCGCGCGGAATCGCGGAGCTGCTCGTACGCGACGAGATCCAGGGCGCTCCGCATACCTCGCTCAACGTCAAGATCGGCCGCCCGCGTCGGTTCGCGACCGTCACCTCCTCGCTTGCGGAATTGAAGGCGATCGGCCGCCCGCTAGGCGGGTCTGTGAACGACATCGTGCTGGCCGCGTGCACGAGCGGCCTCCGCGAGCTGCTGCTGGAGCGCGGCGAGCAGCCTCCTGCGCAAGGGCTGCGCGCGATGGTCCCGATGAACGTACGCCACGCCTCCGAGCATCTGGCACTGGGTAACAAAGTGAGTTCGCTGTTCGTCGAGCTGCCGGTCGCCGAACCGATCGCGAGACGCCGATTCGAGAGGATCGCGCAAGCAACACAGAGGCTAAAGAGCTCCGACGTGGGGATGGGCGTCGAGACGTTCCTTGACCTGGCAGCGCTCGCGCCACCTGTGCTACATGCCGCACTCGCACGCTCGGCCTACGCAACGAGGCTGTTCAACGTCACGATCACGAACGTGCCGGGGCCACAGTTTCCATTGTTCGCCTTCGGAAGCCGAATGCGCCACGTGCTGCCGTTCGTACCGCTCGCGGCCGAGCACGCCGTCGGAATCGCGGTCTTCTCGTACGACGGCGAGGTCACGTTCGGCATAAGCGCAGACCGCGAGTCGACCCCGGATCTGGCGACGCTCGCGGACGCACTGGCCGATGGCTTGAAGGAACTGGCGTCGCTGTCGGTCGTGCCATGACCAGAGAGATCGCCCGCGAAGGCTGGTCTGAGTACTTCGAATGGCTGACCAAGGAGCTGCCGGGCGCGCCGGTGTCGATCTCAACTGTCGGGTCCTCCGGCCGGGAAGAGCTGGAGGCGCGCAGCCTGGCGCTCCTGACGCTGGCCTATGACCTCCGTGAGGACGTGTTCGAGGTCGCCGCCACGCGAGGCGGGCCGCACCCGCCGAGCACCTTGCGCCACATCGTCAAGCACCCCGAGCGCGTGTCCGTGGACAGTGACGTGATGCTGGCGCCGATCACGATCGAGGTCGATGCGCGTGACGGCGCGCGCACCGTGATCGCGATCGAGGACGAGCCAGAGCTCGCCGATTGATCTTCACGAGGCCGGTTGCGGGGTTTCCGCACGATAGGCCGTGTCTCATACCGATGTCACGGCACCGCGAAGCGGCGATGCTCGGATCATGTCAACCACCTCTTCATCACTGCCCCGACATGGGGCTGAGCTTGACGGTGCACCACGCGGCGCAACGACTCTAGACAAGGGCAACGGCCGGACCGCCCTCGGGCCTGGCGTGGTGACCAAGTCCGGGACCGCCGAGCGCCCACCCAAAAGTGGAATCGAGCGCCTAATCGGCAAGCGGGTCGCCGCCGCTACCGAACACGCCCTCGATGGCCCCAACCAGACGCTGATGCGGGCTCAGAAGCCTGCCTGGGACGCCCTGTGCAAGTACTACTTCCGGCTCCAGACGTCCGGTTGGGAGCGACTGCCCGAGGAGACATCGCTGCTGATCGGAAATCATTCCGGAGGCTCGCTGACGATGGACGCCTGGACGTTTGTGTTCGCCTGGTGGCGGCGATTTGGCACCGAGCGCGTGCTTCATCCGACTGCACACGATGTCCTCATGGCGGCGCCGGGCCTCGGCGACTACTTCCGCCAGGTCGGAGTGATCCCAGCTTCCCGCCAGGGCGTCAGCGCGGCGCTCAGCGCCGGGTGCGACGTGATCATCTGGCCGGGGGGCGACCTCGACGCGATGCGCAGCTGGCGCCGGCGCGATGAGGCTGTGCTTGCCGGGCGCAAGGGCTTCGTACGGACGGCCATCCGCTCAGGCGTGCCGATCGTTCCGGTGGCCACCGTCGGCGGGCACGACACCGTATTCGTCCTGTCCGAGGGCCGTTGGATCGCCAACGGGCTCGATCGCGTCAGCGGGCTGAAGAGGAAGCTTCGCGGTTCTCAGCTGCCGATCGTGCTTGGCCTTCCCTTCGGCCTGACGATCGAGACGATTCCGACGCACCTTCCGCTGCCGGCAAAGATCCGCACCGAGCTGCTGGATCCGATTCACGTCGACCACGACCCAGAACGGGTCGACGATCAGGAGTACGTCAACACCGTCTATCGCGAAGTGGAATCCGCGATCCAGGCTGCGATGCATCGACTCGCCAAGGAGCGACGCTTCCCGATCTTCGCCTAAACGCTACGGCCTGGACGGCCGTAGCGCCTAGGTGACCGGCTGGCCCTCGTAGACGTGCACGAAGTGCAGGTAGCTGTCCGCGATCTGCGACGCGGCGTCCGCGCGTGACACCTCGTTTGCGAGGAATGCGGCGAGCGTGTCCCACCAGATCGAGCGGCCGATCGCGAAGCCGACGAATCCCTCGACCGGCGCCGCCTGCTCGAGCCACTGGGCGACCTTGGCGCCCGATGCGCCACGGCCGAGGACGACGCAGGTAACACGCTCGTGCCCTGGGATCGAACGGGTCTGCTCGGCGAGCATCGCAGCGTCGGTGCGGTCGTCCACCCCCTCGATCTTCCACACGTCGACCTCGATCCCCGCCTGCTGGATCTCCTCGATCGCTTGGCGCATCAGGCCGGGGCGCAGCTCCGCGTCGTATCGACCGCCATCGCCGTCGACGCGACCGAGCTGCGAGTCCGTGGCCGGCACCAGCAACTCGAACAGGAACTTGCGATCGCGCGCCTTCAGCCAGTCGGAGAGGCGCCTGAGGCGTCCGAGCTGGCGGGCGTTCAGGTCCGGGTCGTCCTCGGGGTTGTAGCGGACGAGAACCTTGGAGAAATCTGGGTCGAATCGTTCGATGTGCGCGCCGAAGTCCTCGCCGTACTCGAAGTCGAACTCGTTCTGACCGGACTTTTCGACCGGCATCGCGAGCTTCAGTCCGTGCTCGCGAGCACGCTGCGGAATGTCGGAGCCGAACTGCTCGTCGACGAGCACGCCCGTCGCGCGCGGATCGGCACCGCGCGTAACCGCCTCCAGCACGCCCTCGAAGATGAGCCGCTTCGCGTCCGAGATCGTCTCGGACTCCTCCGGCGACGGATCGCCCTGGATCCCGAACATCTTCTTTTGAAACGACCCCCGATGATCAAAGGCCAGTATGTACAGGGGCCCGTCATAACCGAGTGTCGTCATCTCGATCCTCTCTTTCAACCAAACAGAACGCCGTAGCGCTCGTAGTCTTCTCTTGGCACCTGCCGCAGCTCCGCGACGGCGTCGGCCAGCCGCACCAGCTTGATTTCGTTCCCCCGCAGCGAGGTCATCATGCCCCATGCACCATCGTGTGCGGCTCGGATCGCGGCCAGGCCCAGCCTGGTCGCGAGCACGCGGTCAAACGCGGTTGGGGTGCCGCCGCGCTGCACGTGGCCGAGGACGGTGGCACGGGTCTCGTATCCGGTCCGTTTCTCAATCTCCTGCTCGAGGCGGTTACCGATTCCGCCGAGCCTTGGGTGTCCGAACTCGTCGACCGCGCCGGTCACTACCTCCATCGTGCCCGCCTTCGGCGTCGCTCCCTCGGCCGCGACGACGATCGAGAACGGCCGGCCACGATCGTGGCGATGCTGGATCAGGCGCCCGACCTGTTCGATGTCGAACGGGATCTCTGGAATCAGGATCACATCGGCGCCCCCGGCGACCCCGGAGTAGAGCGCAATCCAGCCGGCGTGCCGTCCCATTACCTCGACCACCAGAATCCGATGGTGGCTCTCCGCCGTTGTGTGGAGGCGGTCGATCGCCTCGGTCGCGATCTGGAGCGCGGTGTCGAACCCGAAGGTGACGTCCGTGGCACCAAGATCATTGTCGATCGTTTTCGGCACGCCGATCACGTTGATGCCGTCCTGGTGGAGCTTGTTGGCCACGCCGAGCGTGTCCTCGCCGCCGATGGCGATCAACGCGTCGAGCTCGAGTGCGGCGAGTGTGTCCCGGACGAGCTCGACACCTCCGTCGCGCTTGTACGGGTTCGTCCGCGAGCTGCCGAGGATCGTGCCACCGCGCGGCAGGATCCCGCGCGTCGCCTCGATGTCGAGATCGACGTACGACTTCTCGATCACGCCGGCCCATCCGTCCCGGAAGCCGACGAGCTGATCGTCGAACTCGTCGATCCCAGTGCGGACGATCGCGCGGATCGCCGCGTTCAGGCCGGGACAGTCACCACCGCCTGTGAGCACACCGATCCGCACAGCCTCGACCGTAAACGCGACCCACGGCGGCCGAGTCCGTAGTTCTCCACAACGTCCCGGGGGCGGACCGCGGGCTGCGACGAATCAAACGACAGCTCGTCGCGACCAAGTGGCGGGTCGGTAATTAACCACGACGCTGTGGTCGATTCCAACGGATGACGACGGGTGCTCTCGGGCCTAGCGTGGACGACGAGCAAACACCGAGAGGAGCACCGCAATGTCGACGAAGGTCGCGATCAATGGATTCGGACGAATTGGCCGTAACTTCATGCGCGCCGCGCACCAGCACGAAGCCGACTTGGAGATAGTCGCCGTCAATGATGTGACCGACGCCGCGACGCTCGCGCAGCTGCTCGCGTTTGATTCTGTGTACGGGCGCTTCCATGAGCCGGTCAGGGCCGAAGACGGCGCGATGCTCGTAGGCGATCAGCCGGTGCAGGTATTCGCGGAGCGCGACCCGGCTGCACTTCCATGGTCCGAGCTGGGCGTCGAGGTCGTGATCGAGTCGACCGGCATCTTCCGCACCCGCGCCGCGGCCGCCAAGCACCTCGAGGCCGGATCGCACAAGGTGATCGTCACCGCGCCGATCTCCGGCTCGGAGCCAGCGGACGCAAACGTGGTGCTCGGCGTCAACTTCGATCAGGTCTATGACCCTGAGCGCCACGACATCGTCACCAACGCGTCGTGCACGACCAACTGCTTGGCTCCCGTCGCCCGCGTCCTTCACGACACCGTGGGGATCCGCCATGGGCTGATGACGACGATCCACGCCTACACGTCCGACCAGAACCTGCTCGACGGCCCGCACAAGGACCTGCGCCGCGCGCGGGCGGCGGCGATCAACCTGATCCCGACCTCGACGGGCGCTGCGAAGGCGCTCGGTCTGGTGATTCCTGAGCTGCAGGGTCGTCTGAACGGCTTTGCGGTCCGCGTCCCCACGCCTACCGGCTCGCTCGTCGACCTCACGGTGGAGGCCGAGCGCGAGACGAGCGCCGAGGAGATCAACGAGGCGTTCCGGGAGCTCGCGGACGCCGGCGAGCTGCAAGGGCATCCTCTGCTACAGCGAGGATCCGATCGTTTCCTCGGACATCGTCGGCTCCCCGTACAGCGCGGTGTTCGACGCTCCGCTGACCAGCGTGATGGACTCGACCCAGGTCAAGGTGATCGCTTGGTATGACAACGAGTGGGGCTACTCCAACCGGCTGGTCGAGCTCGCCGCGAGGATGCTGGCGAAGGTGCCGGCCTGAGGCTGAGCGCCCGTCTCAGCCCGGCAGCGTGACCGACGCGAGCGGGACGTCGACGTCGATGAATCCGACGGGCGGGCACGCCGACTTCGTCCTCGTCGACGCCGTTCGAACAGGTACGGGCGCAAGGTAGCGGCCGGCGACCTTCGTCGGTGGCCACCACAGCGGATACCAGGCGCCCGGAATGTCCGGATCCGCGCCGGGCACGTCGGAGCGCATGTAGAGCGGCTCTTCGCCGGTGAACAGCATTCCGCGCAAGACAGGCTGGAACGGAGCCGGCTCGACGGGTGCGCCGTAGGTCGCGGCGACGTGCTCGGCGGCAGCGTCCGCCTGCTGGGCGGCGAGCCCGCCCTGCTTGACCGGGAAGTCGACCGCGTCGCCGGCGGCGTACACGTCGGTGAAGTCCCGCGACACGCCCGTACTCGTCGACCGGAATGAAGCCATGAGGCTGCGTGGCGGGCACGCCGGCCAGCCCCGGGGCCGCTCAGGAGCGGCAGCGTGACGACGTAATCGGAGCTCGGCTGCCCGAGCGCGCCATACACCAGGCTCCCCCCGTCGACCTTCGCGAACGACGCGTGGATGAACTCGATTGCCGCCGCACCCATCAAGCGGCCGACACTCTGGCTCAGCTGGCCTCCGAACAGCGCCAGCGGCCGATCTTCGGGTGTGAGGAGGCGCAGCTGCACGCCGTCGACGTTGCTCCTGGCGAGTTCACGCGCTGTCATCAGCGCAAGCTCGTACAGCGGCAGGAGCCATCCCGTCATGGTCGGAGCAACGAACGCCACGCTGCGCGCCTCGCCACTGCGCAAACGATCGAGCATCTCCTGGATGGCCTGGCCCGAACCCTCGAACCCGAATGTGATCGCATCGGAAAACGGCGCACGCGCCCGCGCGCCCAGAGCGAGGATGAGCGTGTCGAAGGCAAGGCTCGGGCCATCGGCGAGGCTGACCCGTCGATCGGCGGCATCTACCGCCGTCACCGCTCCCGCGCACGAACTCCGCGCCGCACTCGGCGGCGATTTCCGGCAGCGAATGGCGCTTGGCCCGTCCGAGGCCAAACGGCTCCGCCACCGTCATCGGGCGGTCGACGAACCAATCGTCCTGCGAAACGAGCGTCAGAGCGACGCGATCGCCGAGCAGAGCACGCAGAGCGAGCAGCGCCTCTAGGCCGGCGACGCCGCCGCCGACGATGACAACGTGGCTGGAGGTGGGGGTGTTGGGTTGTGTCATGGTTCACTCACCAGGGGTTGTAGGCGCCTGCGTTGGCAGCGCGCATTGCAGTGACGTATCCGGCACGCTCGTAGGCGGCGGCATCGGCGTCGCGCGGGCACCGCGAGCAGACCACGCACCTCGTCGACCGTCTCGAAGCCTTTGCGCGCCATCCAGCTCGAGAGCCCGTCGAGCAGCTCGGCTGCGTAGCCCGGCCCGTGGCGCAGCAGGGCCGACGTTGTCATCACCACGTCGGCCCCGGCGAGCAGGTATCTGGCGAGGTCGGCAGGGACTTCGACGCCCGAGGTGGCGGCGAGTGACGCGCTCAGCCTCGCCGCGCAACAGGGCGATCCAGGTCCGGGCCAGGCGCGCATCCGCCGGGCTCGAGAGGTTCACTCTCGGCAGGACCACGAGCTGCTCGGGGTCGATCTCGGGCTGCAGGAAGCGATTGAACAGCACCAGCGCATCTGCACCTGCGTCGTCGAGACGCAGAGCCATCTCGCCGGGAGAGCTGAAGAAGGGGCTGAGCTTGACCGCGACTGGTACGGTGACGGCGGCCTTGACCCGCTCGAGGATGTCGATATGGCGCTGCTCGACGTCGCGGCCGGAGATCTCCGGACTCACCGGGGAGGTAGTAGATGTTCAGCTCGATCGCGGCCGCGCCGGCGCTCCTGCATCCCGCGGGCGTAATCGGTCCAGCCTTCGGGAGTGACGCCGTTGAGGCTCGCGATCACGGGGATCTCAGCGGTGGCGACGGCACGCTCGAGCAGGTATAGATAAGCGCGCGGGTCGCCATCCTCTTCGACCACGGAGGGGAAGTAGTTGACCGCCTCGGGGAAGCTCTCGGCGGTCTCCTCGACGAGCCGAACGGCGCGCGCCGACTGCTCTCGCAGCTGCTCCTCGAACAGCGAGAACAGGACGATCGCGCCGACGCCGCCGTCTGCCAGCCGCCGGATGCCGTCGAGCGTGTACGACATCGGCGATGGCGACGCAACGAGCGGGTTGCGCAGTGCGAGCCCCATGTAGTTGGTCGTGAGATCCATCAGATGCGCCCTCGGGGGTCGGATGGGTACTCGCTCGCTTCTCTGGTGGCCATCTCCTCGTACAGCTTCCAGCGCTGGTCGACCACTTGCTGTGCAAGGCCCAGCAGGCGCTCGGCCTCGGTCGGCTGGGTGGCCGCGAGCGCACGGAAGCGCAGCTCGCCCTTGCGGTAGTCGGCCAGCGACATCCGCGGTCTGGGCGAGTCGAGCAGGAAGGGGTTGCCGCCCCCTGCGCGCACCACCGGGTCGTAGCGGATCAGTGGCCAATGGCCGCTGGCCACGGCGCGGTACTGCTGGTTGAGCCCTTCGCGCATGTCGTACCCGTGAGCGACGCAATGGCTGTAGGCGATGATCAGCGACGGCCCGTCGTATGCCTCGGCCTCGCGGAAAGCGCGCAGGGTCTGCTGGGGATCGGCTCCCAGCGCCACCCGCGCCACGTACACGTCGGCGTACGCGATCGCCTGGAGCGCGAGGTCCTTGGTGGGGACGGTCTTGCCCGCCGCGGCGAACTTCGCGACTGCCCCCAGCGGCGTCGCCTTGGACATCTGCCCGCCCGTGTTGGAGTAGACCTCGGTGTCCATCACCAGGACGTTTACGTTCTTCCCGCTGGCAAGCACGTGATCGAGCCCGCCCGAGCCGATGTCGTACGCCCAGCCGTCGCCACCGACGATCCACACGCTGCGCCGTATCAGGTGGTCGATTACGCTGCGCAGGTCATCGATCGGCGGACCGTCGAGCTCGTCGAGCCGGCGCTGGAGCGCCGCGATCCGTTCGCGCTGGGCGCGCAGCTCCGACTCTCGCACCTGGGGCGCGGACAGGATCTCGTCCACCAGCTCGGCGCCCACCGGGTCGCGCAGCTCGGAGAGACGGCGGCGGGCCAGCTCGCTGTGGCCGTCGGCGGCGAGTCGCAGCCCGAGCCCGAACTCGGCGTTGTCCTCGAACAGCGAGTTCGACCACGCCGGGTCCGCGCCCGTCGCGATCGACCGTCCAAGGCGTCGTCGGCTGGTTTCCGCCGTAGATCGACGAGCAGCCGGTTGCGTTGGCGATCGTCAGCCGGTCGCCGAACAGCTGCGAGAGGAGTTTCAGATACGGCGTCTCGCCGCACCCGGCGCAGGCGCCGGAGAACTCGAACAGCGGCTCCAGGAACTGGGTGCCTCGTACAGTGCCGAAGTCGACGCGCGTGCGGTCCATCGCCGGCAGCTGCTCGAAGAACTCGATGTTCCGTCGCTCGCTCACGAGCAACGGCTCGCTGGCGTCGAGGTTGATCGCCTTGCGCCCCGGCTCGCTTGCCGCGGACACAGGGCAGGCCTCGACGCACAGCCCGCATCCGGTGCAGTCCTCGACGTACACCTGCAACGTGAACCGGGCGTCCGGGAGCCCGGCTCCTTCCAGCGGAGCCGACCGGAAGCCGTCGGGCGCGCCGTCCAGCCGGTCCGGCTCGTAGTAGCGGGATCGAATCACGCTGTGCGGGCAGACGAAGCTGCAGTTGCCGCACTGGATGCAGAGCTCTGAATCCCACACCGCGACAGAGTCCGAGATGTTGCGCTTCTCGTACTTGGTCGTGCCGCTCGGATACGTGCCGTCGACCGGCAGCGCGCTCACGGCCAGCTGATCGCCGTGGCCGGCCATCATCGTCGCGGTGACGGTACGCACGAACTCGGGAGCGTCCGCCGGCACGAGCTCGGGCGTCCCGCGCCTCGAGGAAATCCGGTCGGGGACGGCCACGCGGTGAAGCGCCGCGAGCGAGCGATCGACCGCCTCGATGTTGCGCTCGACGACCTCCGCGCCGCGCTTCCCGTAGGTCTTCTGAATCGATGCCTTGATCGCGTCGATCGCCTGCTCCCGGTCGAGCACTCCCGAGATCGCAAAGAAGCACGTCTGCAGCACCGTGTTGGTTCGCCCGCCGAGACCCGCGTCGCGCGCGATCTTCCCGGCATCGATCGCGTAGAGCTCGATCTGCTTGGTGAGGATCTTCTCCTGAACGGGCTGTGAGAGCGCCTCCCAGACTCGATCTGGCTCATGCGGGCAGTTGAGCAAAAGCGTCGCGCCACGGGCCGCCCGATCCAGCACCTCGGAGCGCTCGATCATCCCGAACTTGTGGCAGCCGACGAAGCTCGCCGACGAGACGAGGTACGGGGCGCGGATCGATCGGGGTCCGAACCTCAGGTGCGAAACGGTCTGCGAGCCGGACTTCTTGGAGTCGTAGACGAAATAGCCCTGCGCGTGCAGGTCCGCCGCGTCGCCGAGGATCTTGATCGTGTTCTTGTTCGCGCCAACTGTGCCATCGGAGCCGAGCCCGAAGAACACGGCGCGGACCGTCTCCTTCGGCTCGATGTCGAGCGATGCGTCGTAAGGAAGGCTCGTGCGGGAGACGTCGTCGTTGATGCCGATCGTGAATCGCCGTTTCGGCTGCTCGCGCCCGAGCTCCTCGAACACGCCGGCGACCATTCCCGGGGTGAGCTCCTTCGAGGACAGGCCGTAGCGACCGCCGATCACGATCGGCATCAGCTCGCGCTCCCCGGCACCGTGGGCTTCGCTCAGCGCTGCGAGCACGTCCAGGAACAGCGGCTCGCCGAGCGAGCCGGGCTCCTTCGTCCGATCCAGAACGGCGATGCCCCGCGCCGTCTGGGGCAGCGCGCGCGCCAGCTCGCGCGCGGGGAAGGGTCTGTACAGCCTGACTTGCGCGACGCCCACACGCTCACCACGCGCTTCGAGGAAGGCGACCGTCTCACGCGCGGTCTCCCCGCCAGAGCCCATTACCACCAGCACCCGCTCGGCTTTGGGATGGCCGCTGTAGTCCACCAGCCCGTAACGGCGGCCGGTCCGCTCGCCGAGATGATCCAAGGCACTCTGCACCACCTCGGGAACGCGCGCGTAGAACGGGTTGACCGTCTCGCGCGCCTGGAAATAAGTGTCTGGGTTCTGTGCGGTGCCCCGGATGAACGGCCGCTCCGGCGACAGCGCCCGCCCGCGGTGGGCTCGGACCAGATCGTCGGAGATCAGCGCGCGCAAATCCTCGTCGTCGAGCAACTCGATCGTTTGCAGCTCGTGCGACGTGCGAAAGCCGTCGAAGAAGTGCAGGAACGGGACGCGCGTCTCGAGCGTCGCGGCGTGTGCCACGAGCGCAAAGTCGTGGGCCTCCTGGACCGACGCGGAGGCCAGCAACGCGAAGCCGGTCTGACGGACGGCCATAACGTCCGAGTGGTCACCGAAGATCGACAGCGCCTGCGCCGCCAGCGAGCGAGCGGCCACGTGTATCACCGCCGAGGTCAGCTCGCCGGCGATCTTGTACATGTTCGGGATCATCAGGAGCAGGCCCTGGGAGGCCGTGAACGTCGTCGCAAGCGCCCCGCCCTGCAGCGCGCCGTGCAGGGCCCCAGCGGCGCCGCCCTCGCTCTGCATCTCGACCACCGTCGGGACCGTGCCCCAGAGGTTCGCGCGCCCCTTGCTCGACCACTCGTCTGCGAGCTCGGCCATCGGCGAGGAAGGCGTGATCGGGTAGATGCAGCAGACCTCGCTGCACCGGTGGGCGATCGAGGCCGCCGCCTCGTTGCCATCAACGGTGGCGCGCATCAGCGCGTCCCCTCCACCGGGTCAGGTGGCGCCACGAACGCATACTGGGGATCCGGCGCCTCCTCCGGCACCATCTCGATCGAGTGGACCGGGCACTGCTCGAAGCAGGCCTGGCAGCCGGTGCAGCGATCGTAGTCGAAGCGGTAGCGGAGCCCGGGGCCCAGCTTGATGACCGCGTCCTCCGGGCAGGCTCCGAGGCAGCCGTCGCACTCGATGCAGTTTCCGCACGCCAGGCACCTCTTCGCTTCGAACACAGCCTCCTCGGGCGAGAGGCCGCCGACCACCTCCTCGAAGCCGCCGAGTCGCTCTTCCGGCGCGAGCTCTGGCTGCCGCCGGGAAGGATGGTCTCCGAAGTACCACAGGTTCAGGAGCTCGAACTCTCCTGGCGGATGCTTCGGCCCAGGCTGGTAGCGGGACCCGCGCAGCCAGGCATCAATTTCCCGCGCCGCCCGCTTGCCGTGCCCTACGCCAACGGTCACGGTGCGCTCAGAGGGCACCATGTCGCCGCCGGCGAATACGCCCGGGCAGCCGGTCATCAACGAACTCGACACGCGCACGGTTCCGTCGCGGTCGAACTCGACCCCCTGCACCGCCCGCAGGAAGGCGGTGTCGCTCTCCTGGCCCAGTGCCAGGATCACCGTGTCCGCCGAGAGGGTCTCGAAGCGGCCGGTCGGCTGCGGGTATCCGGTCTCGTCCAGCTCCATCTCCTCGACCTGCAGCTCGGAACCCTCCATCGCCTTGATCGTCCGCAGCCAATTGATCCGCACGCCCTCCCGCTCCGCGTCCGCGGCCTCCTCCTCATGGGCCGGCATCTGCTCGCGAGTCCGGCGGTACACGATCAGCGCCTCCTCAGCGCCCATCCGCCGCGCGACTCGCGCGGCGTCGATCGCCGTGTTGCCGCCGCCGTAAACCGCCACGCGACGACCGATCACCGGCCGCTCCCCCGCGGCGACGCCGCGCAGGAACGACAGCGCGTCGACCAAGTGCCCGGCGTCGGCTGCGGGGATCTCGACCCGCTTTGACAGGTGCGCACCGACCGCCACAAACACGGCATCGAAACCACCTTCACCGCGCTCCACCTCGAGGTCCTCGACCCGATGGTCGCATAAGAAGCGCACCCCGAGCGCCGCGATCCGCTCCACCTCGGCGCCCATCACGTCGCGGGGCAATCGGTAGGCAGGGATCCCGTAGCGCATCATCCCGCCGGGCTCGGCCCCCGCGTCGCGAACCTCGACCTCGTGCCCGAGGCGCGCAAGGTGGTAGGCGGCAGACAGACCGCTCGGGCCCGCCCCGATCACCAGCACTCGTTTGCCGCTGAGCGCCCCAGGTGGATCGAACAGCCATCCCCGCTCGAGCGCGAGATCGCCCAGGAACCGTTCAACCGCGTGAATCGACAGCGGGCTGTCCAGGTCGGCGCGATTGCAGACGCTCTCGCACGGGTGGTAGCAGACACGCCCGTGGATCGCGGGGAACGGGTTGTCGGTTGTGAGGACGCGCCACGCCCGTTCGTGGTCGCCCGCCTTGACGTGCGCCATCCAGCTCTGGATGTTCTCGCCCGCGGGGCAGCCCGCGTTGCAGGGCGGGAGCAGATCGACGTATACGGGCCGCTGGTCGCGCACGGGCCCCGTGCGAGACCGCCCGTGGGCTAGGTCGGCCAGCGGCGCGAGATCGGTGACCGAGCCGGGCGATCCCGGCGCCGGCCGACGCTCAGACCGCTGAAACCGCCGCGGTTTCGGAGCCATCAGCCGAGCACCCCCACACAACAGTCGTACCAGCTTTCGACGTGCTGATTTTTCTGGCGCATGGTGCCGTCATGAGCTCCATTCGACTGTTGCCTGGGTGCATGTTCCGTGTGTCATTGATACGAGCGCGGTGGTTGCGTGGCATCCGCAAAAGTCCGCAGTCTTGTTCTGGCATCCGCGGCGTGGTAATCGCGGTGGCGATGACCACGACCCGGGATCAGCGAGTTCGAGTGCTTCCGGCCCGGCGCCGCTCAGGTGTCCGCCGGTCGGCGGCCGGGTGCCTCGTCGCCAAGCCAGCTCGCCGGCTGAAAGCGTTGGAGCTCGGCGAACGGTCTGACCGCGAGGCCGGATACGGATCAGCAGAACGTACGTATTGAACACTCGGGCTGCAGATGGTGCGCGACTCGCGACACGCGCTGCCTCATCGATCCGAAGCAGGCGGGCGGCCGTTAGTCGACTTTCGCCTCGCGCCGGAGTGGAGCCGCACACACTGGTCGCGAGATCTCGGTCGGCGGGCAACCACCACGGTCGCACGTAGTCCTGTGCAGCGGGACAGCGCATTTCACCGGATGGCAGACGAGGCACCTCGACCTAGGTTCCTAATACCGAGGTAGTAAAGGAGGGATTCGTGATGAAGGTGGTACTTGTCATTCTTGGCGCTGTGCTGGCGGCGCCGGTGGTGCTTGTCGTTGGCATCGCTCTTGGGCCTGCAGCTCTCGTGATGCTGTTCATCGGTGGGTTCGCGCTTATCGTGTGCGGTCTGGGCTTGCTGATCGAGAGAGCTGGTTTGAGGCATACCCACCGCACGTAGATGTGGAGCTGCGTAGTCCTCCACACCCATGGTTCGGCCTCGCACGCTGGCCGGTCGGCCTCTCTGCGCCTAGCTTCGCTGAGGTGACGGTGAGCCAACCGAAGTCGGCCTCACAGGCGGGTTGGAAGGCGGCCGCCGCGGCTGTGGCCGTAGGCGTGGGCGAGTTCGTCCGCCGCCGCCGATCCGCCCGGAACCCGCCTCCGCCTCCTCCGCCGCCCGTGACGACCCAGTCCAGCCCCGGGCAGATCGCGGACCAGCAGCAAGCCTACGGCGCTGACATGGCGCCCTCGGGCTCCTCGACTGGCAGCGGCACGGAGCACGGCTGATCGCGCCGTTAGAGCGCGCGTGCTCGACGACCGCTTCCCGACGATGGGCACAGTTGCACGGGTCGTGCGCGACGCCGACGGTGACTGCGACGTTCGGTCGGTGTTCGCGGAGATCGACCGCCGGCTTTCTCGCTTTGACCCGAGCAGCGATCTCTCGCGTCTGAACGCGGATCCGCGGACCTCCGTTCCCGCAGCCCCGCTGCTGCGCGCGGCAGTAGCGGCGGCGTTGCGTGCGGCGGTCCTGAGCGGCGGGCTCGTCGATCCGACCTTGCTGGGCGCGGTGCGCCGGGCCGGGTATCGCGCGTCGCAGGCCCTGCGCGCTCCCGCTTCGCTGCCGCTCGCGTTGCAGGCAGCGCCGCCGCGTCGTGCGGCCCGGCCCGACCCGGACGCGCGATGGCGCGAGGTGGACGTCGACGACGCGACGGGCGTGATCCGTCGGCCGCCGGGCCTCGAGCTCGACCTTGCCGGCTCGGTCAAGGGATGGGCGGCCGACCTTGTTGGCGCGCGGCTCGAGCGCCAGGGGCGCTACGCCGTCGACTGCGGCGGCGACCTGCGCGTGTCGGCTCGGCGGGGTGTGCCGTGGGAGGTGCGGGTGCGCCATCCGCTGACCGGGGCAATCGTGCACACGCTACGCCTGCGCACGGGGGGAGTGGCAACGTCTGGCATCGACGTGCGACTGTGGCAGGGCGAGGGCGGCGACTTCGCCCACCACCTGATCGACCCCGCCACGGGAACCCCCGCGTGGACGGGGCTAGTCGCGGTCACCGCGCTCGCCCCGACGACGTTAGAGGCCGAGGCACTGGCAAAGGCCGCGCTGCTGTCGGGACCCGAGGCGGGGCGCCGGCTCCTACGCGCGAGCTACGGCGGTGTCCTCGTGCGCGACGACGGCGCGGTCGATCGCGTGCACTGTCGCCGGCACCTCATCCGCGGCTTGTCAGAGGGAGCCCGGCGCGTCCGTTGGCGGCACCCGCGCGTGCCGTAGTAGCTGATGGATCGGCGCGGCGGATCCCGCGCTCCACCGCGTCGATCAGGAAGCTCCGGAGCGACCCCGGTTCGACGACGCTCGTCACCGATCCCATCCGAACTGCTCGCTCGATGTTATGGACGCGGTCAAAGCGCTGCGCAAAGTCTCGCCTCTTCTCGGCCACGACCTCTTCCCACAGCGCAACCCTGCGGGCCCGAAGATGCTGGCGCTCCGCGCCTTCTGCCTGCGCGATCGACTCGTCGAGCACGTGGATTCGCTCGTCCTCGGCGGCCGCTCGCTCGACCTCGCCGGCGAACACAACCGCCGCGGCCGTGGCGCCGCCGATCACCGAGGCGCGGGCGCCTGCGAGCGCGACCGTCTCGAGGTTCGGATTGAGTTGCTGCGAGAACACCACGGACGCACCACCGTGTAGCCGAGCGAGGATGCAGAACACGATCGGGCCATCGAAGTTCACCACCGCGCGCGCGATCTCAGCGCCGAATTCGAGCTGCCACTCACGCAGCGACTCCGGTGAGCCGTCGAAGCCGGCCAGGTTCGCGAGGACGACCATCGGCCTGCGCCCCGCCGCGGCGTTGAGCGCGCGCGCGATCTTCTTGGATGCCCGTGGGAACAGCGTGCCCGGTGACCACTGCTCCGGCCCATCGGCGGGGATCGTCCCGCGCCGCGGCAGGGGCCGCGACTCGACCCCGATCAGCGTCACCGGCCAGCCTCCCAGATGCGCGCCCCACACGACCGCAACCTCGGCGTCGCGCATCGCCGCCCAGCGCTCCAGCGGCGGGTGGTCGGAGTCGATCACCGCGCGCATCACCGAGCGGATGTCGAACGGTTGCTTACGGTCGCGGTTCGCGTCATCGGAGAACACGTCCCTTATCCGCCTCAGCCCTGAGCCGGGAAGGTCGTGCGGGGCCTCCCCGATGTCACGATCGGGGGGATCTGATGTCCGCGCCAGGCGCGGAAACCGCTCACCCGGCGCCACGTAGCTGTGCTCGTAGTAGCGGACCAGCGTGCGGCAGGCGTCGGCGAGATCGCTGGCCCAGTACTGCGCCTCGCCGTTGGGCCCCATGATCCGGTCGTAGCCCCCGATCCCCAAGGTGTCCTCGGCAGAGACCCCGCCCGAGTAGTCGAGCGCCTGCTTGCCCGCCAATACCATCGCGCTGTCGGGCGTCATGATCAGCGCGCCGCGGGTGTGCATCAGCATCGTGGCCTCCGCGTTGCAGTAGGGCTGCGCGCCGACGTTGATTCCGGCGACCACAACGTTGAGCTCTCCGCCGGCCTGCGTGAACAGCACGATCCGGCGCAGTCCGGTTGCGATCCAGTCGATCGTCTCGGTGCCCGAGTCCATGGCGATCTTCGCGCCGGACGAAAGCGCGAACCATTCGACCGGCACACCGAGCTCGTCGGCCAGATCGATCGCGGCGACGATCCGCCGACACTCGGGTTCGGCGAGCGATCCAAGCGCGCGAGTCGGGTCGCCCAGCAGGATCACGCGGAGGATCCCTTCGGGATAGCGCTCCGTGAAGTTGCGGACCGTGCCGACGACGATCCCGCACGGGTTGGTCGCCGGTGGACGGTTGACGGGCTCGAGCCGACCGTCGTCGCTCAGTTCGTGCTCGACAAACTCGCCTCGCGGCTGACCGGCGCCGGGCTGGGCGGGGGCGAGCAGCTTGACGATCTCCGCAGGGTGAAGCACGCCGTGACGACGCGCCGAGATGACGCGCTGGGTTCCCTCGTCGAGCGACTGGAGCGGCTTGGTGGGTGGGTCCACCACCTCGACCCTGAGGTCACGTCCGGTCGGCGCGTAGAACCGCAGGACCCGGTCGCGGATGACGCCCTTCTCACGCAGGCGTCCTTGAATCGAGGCCAGCTCGATTCCCAGGCCTGCCGCACGAGAGGCCATCGGCTCGAGCACGGCTCGGACCTCGCCGGGATCCAGGTCGATCACCGGCCACGCGTGCAGCAGAATGCGGTTCCACATCAGGCGCTGGTGGAGCGGACGCGGAGCCTGAAAGCTTCGGATCGCCTCCAGGACCGACACCAGCGCCCGCTCGAGCTCGGGCAGCGCGACCACGCGACCGCGTTCGTCGCGGACCGCGGTCAGGTCACGGACCTCGGCCAATGCGAACAAGCGTTCATCGCTCGGGTTGCTGCGGGCGACGCCGTGGAACAGGTAGATGTCCTCGGACGACGCGATTCGCTGGAGCTCAAACTCGCGAAGACGCCACAGCTGGAGTCGATGCCCCATCATCGGGTGCAGACCACGGAGGACCTCGTCCTCGACCAGGCCACTCGCTCCGGGGCGGAAGGTGAACAGGTCGATCGCGCCCATCCCACGCCCACGGCGCGGCTCGGCTACGGCGACGACGATCCGGTGAAGCGCCGGCGGGCTGGGAACGTCCGCCAGCAAGGCGCTCAGCCGCGCCGCGAGCTGCTCGCGCGGCGGCGCGGTCCCGCGGTGCTGGGCGTACAGGTCGAGCACCCCAAGCTCACCGTCTCCGAGCGTCTCGGCGTAGCGGGCAAAAGCGCTCGACACAGCCGCGACGTCCTCGAGCTCTACGTACGCCGCTGCCAAGGTACGCGGCCGTCCCGCGAATCGGTAGCGCGCAAGCGCGACGTCGTGGCCATCAAGCCGGACGTGCTCGAATCCCTCCAGTGATCGCACCCGGTAATAGCGGCGTGCCTCAGCCTCCACGAGCAACCGGCGGGCGGCAGGTGACGCCGAGCCCATCGCCGCGGTCAGCCGTGGTGCCAGCGGCCGCGGGCACTCGACGATCTCCCTGATCAGCTCGGACGCCTCCGGCCGCGCCGGCTGGCTAGTGAGCGCGGCAATCCGCTGCTCCATCTCGGCGTACACGCGCTCCCGAGCCGTCGCGATCACGGGCTCGTCGAAGTAGCGGAAGCGAACCTCGCGGGCGAGGTCGGCGGCGACCGGGTCACGCCCCTCGAGCGCGACAGCGAGGCGGTCGAGGACCTCGCGGAAGTCGTCGCCAACGTTCCCCACCAGTTCGTCGGCGTCCTCGAGCCGGCGGTCGAGGATCGCGACGATCGCGGTGCGCGCGATCTCCGCCCGCTGCTGGGACAGGAACAAGCGATAACACGCCTCCTCCAAGGCTGGAGTCCGCTCGAGGCTGTGGACCCCGTAGTAGTCGAGCGCCCGGCGCAGCGCGCTGATGAATCGTGGTGGGAGCCGCTCCGCCTCGGCGTCGAGCGAGCGCAGCCACGCGTACAGGTGCTCCCGCGTACTCTGCAAGAGCTCCGAGCCCACCGCTGGTTCGCCGCGCTGTGGACGCGATACCGCGCGCAGGTCGGCGAACATCCTCAGCAGGCGATGCTCGCCTGGAATCAGCGCCGGGTCGCAGGCGAGGAGATCAGCGCACTGGCCGTGCAGGTCGGCGATCGTCCGCTGGACCTCGGCCGCGCCAACGTCGTAGCCGAGTAGGAGCCACTCCATCCGGCGCAGGTTCTCCTGGCACGGATCGGGCGCAGAGTCGTTCGGAGCCGTCAGGGAGGCGAACGACAGGCGATCGCCCGGCACAGCCTCCGTGCGCTGCGCGATCGCCTCGAGTGCCAGCAGCGGTGCCTGCGCACCCACGTGGACGTTCTCGCCGACGAACACCTGCTTGACCCGCCCACGGAACGGCGCTGTCAGCGACGACTCCATCTTCATCGCTTCGAGCACCGCGACCACGTCGCCCGCCTCGACCGTGTCGCCAGGGGACACTGGAATCGAGACCACCAGCGAGGAACCCGGGCAACGGATGATCCCGCCGTCGTCGCGCGAGATGCGATGCGGCACGCCGTCGACTTCGACCACCAAGTCCTCGCCGTGGCTAGAGGTCAGCGTCCGGTGGGTCCGCCCGAGCAGTTCGAGCCGGCGTTCGTGTGCCCCGAGCCGCCGAGCGCTCAGCTCGACCGACTGCCCATCGAGGGTGACGCGGTAACGCTCCGGAGCGATCTGTGAGACCGCGAGTCGATACGGCTGCCCACGGTGGCGGAGCTCGTAGGTGCGCGACAGTGCGCCCGTCGCGTGCGGGCGGCCGCCGCGAGCTAACGCGTAGAAGCGGGCCCGATCGTCTGCCGCGTCCCGGTCTCCCAGCTCGATCGCGGCCTGTAGCAGGGCAAGGTCGCCATGGCGCACAGGCACGGTTCCGCCGCTCACATAGAGCCCGTCGAGGCAGCCCGTGTCGACCTCACCGCCGCGAACTTCCGGATGGTCCAGCAGGTCGACCAGGAAGCCCTGGTTCGTGGTCCCGCCATCGACCACCGCGACCGTGTCCGCGAGCGCCCGCCGCAGGCGCGCGCGCGCCTCGTCGCGGTCCCGCCCCCACGCGATCAGCTTGGCGATCATCGAGTCGAAGTGCGCGGGGATGCGATCGCCCTCGATGACCCCAGTGTCTATCCGCAGGCCGGGTCCAGTCGGAAGTCGCAGGTGTACCAGCCGGCCCGGCGCGGGCACGAAGCCGAGCGCCGGGTCTTCCGCGCACAGGCGGGCCTCGATCGCGTGACCGCTCGGCCGGGGCGGGTCGCCCTCGAGCCGCCCGCCCGCGGCGATGTGCAGCTGGAGCTTGGCGAGATCGACCCCTGTCACCGCCTCCGTCACGGGGTGCTCGACGCCGAGCCGGGTGTTGACCTCCATGAACGTGAAGCGGCGCGCTGTCGGCTCGTACAGGAACTCGACGGTCCCCGCGTTGCGGTAGCCGGCACCGAGCGCCAATCGCTGCGCCGCGTCCATCAGCTCGCGCTCCTGCCCCGCCTCCAGCCCCGGGCTCGAGGACTCCTCGAGCACCTTCTGGTTGCGCCGCTGGTAGGAGCAGTCGCGCACGCCGATAGGCCACGTATTCCCGTGGCCGTCGGCGACGATCTGAACCTCGACGTGGCGCGCGCCGGTGATCAGTTTTTCCAGAAGCAGCGTGCCGTCGCCGAACGCCGCAAGCGCCTCGGCGCGGGCCTCGGCGACGGCGCCCGGCAAGCCGCCTCGGTCCTCGACGCGCCGGATTCCGAGGCCCCCCCGGCCCTCGGCCGCCTTGATCATCAACGGGAATCCGACCCGCTCCGCGTGCGCGAGCGCGTCCTCCGCTGTCGTGACGGCGGCGCCGCTCCACGGCGCCACTGGGATGCCCAGCTGCTCGGCCAGCTGCTTGGCGGCGATCTTGTTCCCCAGCAGGCGCATCACGGCCGGATCGGGCCCCACGAACACGATCCCGAGCCGCTCGCAGAGTTCCGCGAACTCGGCCTGCTCGGCCGCAAGCCCCCAGCCCACCCAGGCGGCGTCGGCGCGGGACGTCCGCAGGGCATGCTCGAGCACTACCAGGTCCATGTATTCGAGCCCTGCTTCACTGTCCTCATCGACGGCGCCGGGAGCAAGGCAGACGGCCTCGTCGGCGTGCCGGACGAACAGCGCGTCGCGCTCCGTCTCCGTGTACAGGGCGATCAGGCTGACGGAATCCGTTCGACAGTCGTTCAGCTCGCGCACAGCGTGGATAACCCGCATCGCGGGCTCGCCGCGGTTGACGATCGCCAGGCGTGAGAACTTGCGCTGGATCATCGAACCCCTCCTTCGGCGACGAGTGCGCCGACTCGCCGTCAAGCCCCGCCGGAGTAGCCCGCCTCAAGCAGCTCGATGACCTCGCGGATCATCGGGATACGCGGGTTGGTGCGGATGCTCGGATCGGCAAACGCAGCCTTGGCGAGCTCCGGCAGCGCCTCATCGAACTCCTTGCGCTCGACGCCCCAGTCGGCCAGCGTGCGCGGCTCGTCCACCTCGGCCAAGCAGCTCATCCACGCGGGCAAACAGACGCTCGCAACGTTCGCGCTCGTCGCGGCCGCCGAGCCCCAGGATCCACGCGATCTGCGCGTACTTCTCCGGCGCGATATAGGCCGAATAACCGGGCGCCGGCATGAACTTGGTCGGCAGCGATGCGTTGTAGCGCAGCACGTGGGGCAGGAAGATCGCGTTCGCGCGACCGTGTGCGATCCCGAACCGCGCGCCCACGGGGTGCGCGAGCGCGTGGTTGAGCCCGACGAACGCGTTCGAGAACGCGAGCCCGGCGATCGTCGCGGCGTTGGCCATCGCGGTGCGCGCCTCGAGGTCCGATCCGTCCCGGTAGGCCCGGGGCAGCGCGGGGAGGATCAGGTTGACGGCCTGCATGCAGAACGCGTCGGTGAACGGCGAGGCGAAGATCGACACCACCGCCTCCAGGGCGTGGGTGAGCGCGTCGATTCCCGTGTCGGCGGTGATCTCGGGCGGCATGCGTCAGAGTCAAGGTGGGGGTCGACGATCGCCATGTCAGGGACCAGCGAGTAGTCGACCAGCGTCACCTTTCGCTGGCCGACGCTGATCACCGCGGCCGGGGAGACCTCGGATCCGGTGCCCGATGTAGTCGGGATCGCCACGAGCCGCACCTTGTGTTCGACCTGCGGGAACTCGGAGATTCGCTTCCGCGCGTCGAGGAACGGCAGCGACAGCTCACGGACGCTGAGCTGCGGGCTCTCGTGGAACAGACGCATCGCCTTTGCGGCGTCCATCACCGAGCCACCGCCGAGCGCGATGATCGCATCGGCGTCGAAGCGCTCGAGCTCCTCCACTCCGGCGCGGATCTGCGCCTCGGTCGGCTCCGGCTCGACCCCGGAGAACACCTGCACGGCGCCGGCGGTGAGGTAATGGCGGACCTCCTCGGCCACGCCGCGTGCCACCGTCGGCCCGTCGGTGACGATCAGCGGCCGTGAGGCGCCGAGCTGCCGCAGGTTGTCGAGCGCTCCGGGATTGAAATACGTATCCGAGGGAACCCGGAACCACTGGGACGGTGTCTGCCGGCGTGACACGGTCTTGACGTTCAGCAGGTTTCGGTAGTTGACGTTGTCGGTTGTGTTGGAGCCGCCCCAGGTGCCGCAGCCGAGCGAGAAGGTCGGGGTCATCGAGTTGTAGATGCCGCCCAGGGCGCCGACCGCGGTCGGAGCGTTGACGAGGATCCGCCCCGTGCGAATAGTGAGCGCGAAGCGGTTGATCACGTCGTCGTCGTTCGCGTACACGGCCGAGGTGTGGCCGAGGCCGCCGTGCTCGGTGACGAGCTCGCACGCCCGGATCCCGTGCTCGACCGAGGGCGAGCGCACGATCCCGAGCACCGGCATCAGCTTCTCCGCGATGAACGGGTGCGCGGCGAGCGCGTCGAGGTCGGTCGGGAGCGGGGCGAGCAGCACCTTATCGCTGTCCGAGGCCTCGAAGCCGGCCAGGCCGGCCAGGTTGACGCACGACTGTCCGAGGACGTCGAGCTGCACCTTGCCTTCGTCGGTGAACGAACGCAGCCGCCAGCGCTGCCGTCTGCTCGTCGGTCAGCAGCCGGGAGCCCATCCGCTGGAACTCCTCGACCATCTGGTCGTAGATCTGATCGTCGATCACGCACGTCTGCTCCGCGGGGCAGATCACCGAGGAGTCGAACGTCTTCGAGATGAGGATGTCCATGACCGCCATGCGGATGTCGGCGCTGCGATGAACGTACACCGGCGCGTTGCCGGACCCGACGCTCAGGCACGGCTTGCCCGGCAGCGTTCGCGGCTGCCACCGCCTTCGGCCCGCCGGTCGTCCAGATGAAGTCGACGCCTGGGTGATGGAACAGGTACTGCGACACCTCGAGCGATGGGTCGGGGATCACCTGAAGCGAGTTGGGCGGCAGTCCGACCGCCTCGCCTGCCTCTTGTAGGACCTCCGCGGCGCGCCTGCAGCAAAGCACGGCGCGCGGAGACGGACGCATGATCAGCGCGTTGCGGGTCTTGGCGCACACGATCGACTTGAACAGCGTCGTCGAGGTGGGGTTGGTGATCGGCAGCAGCGCCAGCACGACTCCGATCGGCTCGGCGACGTACTCGAGCCCACGCTCGCGGTCCTCGTCGATCACGCCGACCGACTTCTTGTCCTTCAGGTAGTCGTAGAGGAACTCGGTGGCGATGTAGTTCTTGATCACCTTGTCCTCGAGCACGCCGAACTGGGTCTCTTCCATCGCCAGCTCAGCCAACTCGAGGGCGTGCTCGAGTCCCGCGACCGTCATCGCCCAGACGATCCCATCGACCGTTTCCTGATCGAGCTCGCGCAGCGCCGTCGCGGCCTCGCGCGCGCGCTCCACGTAGCCGTCTAGCCGTGCGGCCCACTCGGCGCCCGTCGCGGTGGGCGATTCGTTCGATTGCCGTCGCCATGGCGTTACCCCTACGAGTCCAGCGCCGGGATCATCGGTCCCTCGCCCGAGGGATCCGGAATGCCTGCCTCGAGCCAGGTGTAACGCCCGGCCAAGACCTGCTGGGCCGCCGCGTAGCGGTCGTCGTCGTCGTTGGCCCACAGCTCGTGGAACAGCGTGTCGGCGCGACGCTTGGCCATCCCGCAGAACAGCTCGGCGAGCTCGATCGCCTCGCTCTTGCGCTCCGGTTGCTCGCGACCGATCGTCTCGGCGTACACGACGGTTGCGGAGATCGCGAACAGCTCCGCGCCGATGTCGACGATCCGCCCGAGGAACGTCTGCTTGTTCTCGAGCTCTGCCTGCCAGCGAGCCATGCCATAGAAGGTCTCGCGCGCGAGCTTGCGCGAGGAACGCTCCACGTAGCGCAGGTAGCCCGCGAGCTGCCCGAACTCCTGGTAGGAGCGAGGGTTCTGGCCCTTGCCGACGGCTAGCTGCGGTAGCCACTTGCCGTAGAAAGCCCGGCCTTCATCGCCGCATCCGCCTTGGCCTTGGGGTCGCCGTCGCCCATGAGCAGGCCGCCCGCTGCCTGGAGGTGCGTGTCGACCGCCTCGCGCGCGATCAGCAGGTGCATGATCTCGCTCGAGCCCTCGAAGATGCGGTTCACCCGCATGTCTCGCATGCACTGCTCGACCGGCACCGGCTTCTCACCGCGCGCCTTTAGCGACGCCGCCGTCTCGTAGCCGCGGCCACCGCGGACCTGCAGCAGCTCGTCGATCACCCGCCAGGCGAGCTCGGAGCCGTACACCTTGCACAGCGCGGCCTCGATCCGGATGTCGTTGCGCTTGTCGTCGGCCAGTCGAGCGGCGACGTCGAGCATCGCCTCGAGCCCGAACGCGCTGCCCGGCGATGAACGCGAGCTTCTGCGCCACCGCGTCGTGCTTGCCGATCGGGCGGCCCCACTGCACGCGCTCTGTCGCCCACTCGCGGGCGATCTTCGTCGCCCATTTCGAAGCCCCGACGGCGATCGCCATCAGTGACAGACGGCCCGTGTTGAGCGTGCTGAGCGCGATCTTGAGGCCGTCGCCCTCGCGAGCGATCCGGTTATCCTCGGGCACGTAGCACCTTCTCCAGGCGCGTGACGGAGTTCTCGATCCCGCGCAGCCCCATGAACTGGTTGCGGTGCTCGACCGTGATCCCCGGGGTGTTGTATGGGACCACGAACGCGGTGATGCCGCCGCGGTGGCCATCGCTCTTCGGCACCTTCGCCATCACCACGACGATGTCGGCGATCGTGCCATTCGTCGCCCACAGCTTGCGGCCGTTGATCTCGTAGCCGCCATCGACCGGAGTCGCGACTATGTCGTCGTATCCCTTGGCGACCGGCAGTTCGTCGACCGGCGTCGCGATCGACGCCATCCGGGCAGGGTCGGACCCGACGTCGGGCTCGGTCAGCAGAAACGCGCTGACATGGTCCTTGGCGACCATCGGCAGCCACTTGCGCTTCTGCTCCTCGCTACCGAACATCCGCAGCGGCTCGGCGACGCCAATCGACTGGTGCGCGCTCAGACAGCGTGCACAACGACGAGTGGTAGACACCGGCGATCGCGAGGGCGCGGCTGTAGTAGAGCTGCGACAGGCCAAGCCCGCCGTACTCCGGGGAGACCTTCATCCCCAGCGCGCCGATCTGCTTCAGCCCGTCGATCACGCGGTCGGGGATCTTCGCGTCGCGCTCGATCTCAAGCGGATCGACCTCCGTCTCGAGCAAGGCGCGCAGCTTGCCCAGGAACCGCTCGCCCTTCTCGACCGCCTCGGGGTCCAACCGCGGCTGCGGATGGATCAGTTCGAGCCGGAACTCGCCCAGAAACAGCTGCTTGCCGAAACTCGGCAGCTTCCACTCCGCTTCCCGCGCCGCCTCGACGACATCGCGGGCCTCTTTCTCTGAAACTTGAGTTGCCATCACCAGGCTCTTTCCTCGGGGTCGTTGCTCAGCAGGCTGCAGGTTGCGTCTCGAGCCGATCACATGTTGAGTCCGCCGTCGACGTCCCAGATCTGCCCGGTGATGTATCCCGAGGCGTCCTGCGCCAGGAAGCACACGACGCGCGCAATCTCCTCCGGCTGTCCCATCCGGTGCACCGGAATCCGCTCCACGAACTCGGCCAGCAAGAACGGCGGGATCGTCACGACCATGTCGGTCTCGGTCAGGCCCGGGGTGATGCAGTTGACCGTGATCCCGATCCCCTTCTCGAGCGTCCCGGCCACTCTCAGCGCGAGCGCCGCCTCGCGGGCGAGCGTCTTCGTGAGCCCGAACAGCCCCGACTTCGAGGCCGCGTAGTTCGCCTGGCCAACGTTGCCCATCTCGCCGGTCACCGACGAGATGTTGATGATCCGCCCCGAGCCTCGTCCGATCATGTGCTCGATCGCCGGCTTGGACATGTAGAAGGCGCCCGACAGGTCCACCTTTAGCACCTTGTCCCAATCGTCCGGCGAGAGCTTCCAGACCGGCTTGTCTACGGTGATGCCGGCGTTGTTGACGAGGATGTCCAGCTGCCCGTGGTGCTCGATCACCTCCTGGACGACGCGCTTGCAGTCCTCCGCATCGCCGATGTTGCCCTGGTGCAGCGAACACGTGGCTCCCTCCGCCTCGACCGACTGGCGCAGCTCGTCCGCACGCGCTTGATTTGAGGA
The DNA here is from genome assembly GCA_963826395.1 of uncultured Solirubrobacterales bacterium. Taxonomy (GTDB): domain Bacteria; phylum Actinomycetota; class Thermoleophilia; order Solirubrobacterales; family Solirubrobacteraceae; genus Palsa-465. The sequence continues at coordinate 419,323 of CAWGWP010000006.1, forward strand.
GTAGCCGGCCGCGACCACCGCGCCGTCCGCGGCGAGCGCGTGGCAGATCGCGGCGCCGATTCCCCGGGTACCTCCCGTGACCAGCGCCACCCGTCCGGTGAGATCACGGTCGCGCGCGGCGGTCTGAGACTTAGAACCTGTTGTGGCCATTGTGCGTCGTCCCTTTCAGTTCGAGTTGACCCGCTCGACGATCATCGCCATGCCCAGTCCGCCGGCGACGCACATCGACTCGAGGCCGTACCTGCCGTCCACCGAGTCGAGGTTGTTGAGCAGGGTGGTCATGATTCGCGCGCCGGTCATCCCGAACGGATGACCCAGCGCGATCGCGCCGCCGTTGATATTGAGCTTCTCTGGATCGATGCCCAGCTCGTCGCGGCACGGCAGCACCTGCGCCGCGAACGCCTCGTTGATCTCGACGAGGTCGATGTCGTCGATCTTCAAACCCGCGGTCTTCAGCACCTTCTTGACGGCCGGGATCGGCCCGAGGCCCATGATCTCGGGGCGGATCGCCGCCACCGCGGAGGCGACGATCCGAGCGCGGGGCTTGAGGCCGCGCTCGCGAGCCTTCTCCTCCGACATCACCAGCACGGCCGCGGCGCCGTCGTTGAGCGGGCACGCGTTGCCTGCGGTCACGGTGCCATCGGGCTTGAACGCGGGCTTGAGCTTCGCTAGCGTCTCGACCGTCGTGCCCGCGCGTGGCCCGTCGTCCCGCGTGACCGTGTGCGCTGCGATGACGTCGCCGCCGGCGTCGTGGGTCTCCGGGATGTCCACGCCCACGATCTCGGAGTCGAAGTGGCCGCTCTTCGCGTGCCGCGACCGCCCGCTGCTGAGACAGCGCCGCCCACTCGTCCTGGGCCTCGCGGCTGACCTTGCAGCGCTCGGCCACGTTCTCGGCCGTCAGCCCCATCGGGATGTACACGTTGAACGCCGGCGCCGTTTGTGCCGTCGAGCAGCGGGTTCATCACGGGAAGCGACATGCCGGCGCCCCGCGACGTGCACTCCACCCCCGCCGCGATGTATTGATCGCCCTCGCCCGCCTTGATCGCGTGGAAGGCCATCCGGATCGTCTGCAGCGAAGATGCGCAGAAGCGGCTCACGGTGACCCCCGGGACGTGGTGGTCGATCCCCGCGAGCAACACGCGCGTTGCGGGCGATGTTGTAGCCCTGCTCGTGGTCGGGGAAGCCGCAGCCCATCATCACGTCGTCCGTCTCGTTGAAGTCGACCTCCGGGTTGCGCTCAACGAGCGCGCGCAGCGGGATCGCGGCGAGGTCGTCGGCCCGCATATCCCGCAGCGTTCCCCTGATCGCCTTCCCGACCGGCGTCCGGATTGCGTCGACAATGACTGCTTCAGACATGGATCCTCCTAGGTGGCTGTCGGGTCGCGGAGGTACAAAAGCTCATCCTCCGAGTCTCGGCTAGCGTGCTCCCTCGCTCATCCGCCGGCCTCCGCACAGGCCTTTCGGAGAACTACGCAATTAACGAAAAGGGGCCTTCGCGCCACGCGCTACGGCATGCGCGACGCGAAGTGGACGCGGAGACGTCACCGCGACCGCCGTCCTGGCGGCCGCGACGTTCCGCTCCGCCTCACTCATCGGCCTAGAAGAATCCCATCGGGTTGGGGTCGTAGCTGACAAGCAGGCACTTGGTCTGGCTGTAGTGCTCGAGCATCATCCGATGGTTCTCGCGACCGACGCCGGAGGACTTGTAGCCGCCGAACGCGGCGTGCGCCGGGTACTGGTGGAAGCAGTTCGTCCACACCCGTCCGGCCTTGATCGCGCGGCCCATCCGGAACGCGCGGCTGCCGTCGCGGGTCCATACGCCGGCGCCGAGCCCGTACATCGTGTCGTTGGCGATCTCGAGCGCCTCGGCCTCATCCTTGAACGTCGTCACGGCAAGCACCGGGCCGAAGATCTCCTCTTGGAACACGCGCATCTTGTTGTGCCCCTTGAGGACCGTCGGCTGGAAGTAGTAGCCGCCGCGCAGAGGCGGCCGTTCAGCGGCGGGCGGTGACCGCCGATCAGCACCTCGGCGCCCTCGTTGATGCCGATCGCGACGTAGCTCTCGATCTTCTCGAGCTGCGCCGTGGACACCTGTGCGCCGAGCATCGTCTCGCGGTCGAGCGGGTCGCCCTGCTTGATCGCTGCGATCCGCTCGAGGCAGCGTTCCATGAAGCGGTCGTAGATCGACTCGTGGATCAGCGCCCGCGACGGGCAGGTGCAGACCTCGCCCTTGTTGAACGCGTACAACACGAGCCCCTCGACCGCCTTGTCGAGGAACGCGTCATCCTCCGCCATCACGTCCTCGAAGAAGATGTTCGGCGACTTGCCGCCGAGCTCCGTCGTGGACGGGATCAGGTTCTGGGCTGCGTAGGACATGATCAACCGGCCGGTGATCGTCTCACCGGTGAAGCCGATCTTCGCGATCCGCTTGTTCGACGCGAGCGCCTTGCCGATCTCGGCGCCGGGGCCGTTGACGACATTGATCACCCCCGGCGGGACGACGTCGCCGATCACCTCCATCAGCTTGAGGATCGACCAGGGCGTCGGGCTCGCGGGCTTGATCACCGTGCAGTTGCCCGCCGCGAGCGCCGGCGCGATCTTCCACGCCGCCATCAGCAGCGGGAAGTTGAACGGGATGATCTGACCGACCACCCCGAGCGGCTCGTGGAAGTGGTAGGCGTACGTCTGCTCGTCGATCTCCGAGATCCGTCCCTCCTCGGAGCGGACCGCGCCGGCGAAATACCGCAAGTGGTCGACCGACAGCGGAATGTCCGCCGCCAGCGTCTCACGCACCGGCTTGCCGTTCTCGTAGCTCTCGGCCACCGCCAGCATCTCGAGGTTTTGCTCGACCGCATCCGCCATCGCATTCAGCACCGCGGCGCGCTCGGCCGGGGAGCGGCGGCCCCAGTCGTCCTTGGCCGCGTGCGCCGCGTCGAGCGCAAGCTCGATGTCCTGCGCACCGGAATGCGCGACCTCGCAGAACGCCTCGCCCGTCGAGGGCGTCACGATTCTCCCGGTACTCACCGGTCGTCGGGGCAATCCAATGGCCACCGATGAAATTGTCGTAACGATCCTTCGTCTCGACCGGACTGCCGGACTCGCCCGGCGCCGCAAACGCGGTTGACTCAATCGTGGACACAGTGAACCTCTCTTTTAGGGGAACCGAGTTCGTCCAACTTCAGCAGCGACGCGACCGCAGTCATCCGCGTGACTACGTAGTGCTGACGCGGAAAAACCCGGACAGCGGCCCGTGGCGTTCTCCGCGCGGTTCAGCGTCAATCCCCGACGCGCAGCGGCGATCGGGAACTTACGCTGCTTCTCGATCGACTGAACCGACGACGAGAGGAATCCGCGATGCCGGCCACAAGTGAACTCGTTTCCCTCACCGCCACTCCCCGGGCGGCGGCGATGCTGAGTCGGCTCGCGCGTAAGCACGGACCGCTCGCCATGTTTCAGTCGGGCGGGTGCTGCGACGGCTCGCTACCGCTGTGCCTGCTCGCGAGCGAGATGGCGCCGAGCCCCAACGACGTGCTGCTCGGCCACGTCGCCGGCGTACCGTTCTACATCGACGGCGAGCAGTACGAGCGCTGGGGCGAGCCCGAGTTCCTGCTCGACGTCGCGAGCGGCGCTCCGGAGGGCTTCTCCCTCGGGGAAACCGACGCGCATTTCGTTAGCGCTCCGGGTTCAGGCTGGGCCTGCCAAGCCGCGGCCGCGTAGCGACGCTCCGATCCCGATGTTGATCGAAAATCGTATCTTCGAGGAGATCGAGGTCGGCGAGACCGCGGCGCTCGAGCGCACGTTGAGCTGGCGAGACATCGAGCTGTTCGCGGTGATGTCGGGCGATGTGAATCCCGCGCATGTTGACGAGGAATACGCGCGTACCGACATGTTCCACAGGATCGTCGCTCACGGGATGTGGGGCGCGTCGCTGATCTCGACGCTGCTCGGCACCCGGCTGCCCGGACCGGGGACGATCTACCTTGGCCAGACGCTCTCGTTCCGCCATCCGGTGAGCATCGGAGACACGATCACCGTTTCAGTGACCGTCGAGTCCAAGGACCCAGAGCATCACCGCGTCGGTCTCGATTGCCGGTGCGTCAACCAACGTGGTGAAACGGTGATCGCCGGAACCGCAACCGTGCTTGCGCCGACGGAGAAGGTTCGCCGTCAACAGGTCGCGCTCCCGCAGGTCGCGCTGCGCGAGCCTCACGTCAGCGCGAGCTAGCGACTGCTCGACGGCGGTCGGGGGACGGGCCGGCGGCGCACTTGCGTCAAGCCGGGATCCGCCGCTACTGCTCGTGTTTGGTGCCGTGAATGCTGCGCTCGAGGTGGATGCGAACCTCCGCCTCCACGCTGTGCTTCCAGCGTTCCGTAATCCACTCGGGCACATAGACGCCCCAGATCGCCACGGATCCTCAGAATGCGTCCACGTGGTCAGTCGCAGCGGATTGCCCGCACCTGCCGCAAGAGGCAGGATGAGTCCTAGCTCTCGTCGTGTGTCTCTCGCCAGCGCAGCAAGGCGGCCTCGGCGCTCGCGGAATGACGGTTGGGAACGCTGTCCTCGTCCTCTGGCACTGCAGGCGGCGCCGTCGTTTCGCCCTCCTCCGCGGGGTGTCTTCCGCGCCAAGACGCTTCCGCTGGAGCGTCAGCGTGGTGCGGCTGTCGCTGGGTAGGTTCTCGCTCGTCCGGCGTGGCTCTCCTCCTCCGCTCGCTGCAACCTTCAGAAGGACTGTAGCGCTCGAGAGGCCCAGCGACCGGGGTCGGAATGAACCTTGACGGGCTGGGGGCGGGGGGCGAGCCCACGCCGACCGGCGTCTCGCCCGGCGCGGTCTCGTGGGCCCGGGCTGCCAGCAGTCGTGAGATGACTTCGAAATAGCGCCCGAGATGATTGGGCCCGAGGAAGTGCTCCTGAACGCTCGCATGTGCCGCAACTCCGATTCGCTGGGCTAGGTCCCGGTCGTGGACCAGGGCGGCGAGCGCGTTCCCGAATTCGCGCAGGTCACGCGGATCAGAGAGGAGGAGTCCTGACTCGCCGTCGACGATCTGGTCACGGATCCCACCAATCCGGCTCGCAACGACGGGTCGTGCCTTCCACATCGCCTCCGCGACCGTCAACCCAAACCCCTCGGCGAGGCTCTTCTGGACGACGACACTCGCGTGCCGCTGGAGCGCGTTTACGATCGCGGCATTCTCATCGGGGTCATCCATCGGCAGGTACGCAAGATGCACCCGGCGCCGCACGGCACCCGGAAGCTCACGCCAGGCCATCTGCACGGCAGCGAACACGGCGGCGCCCTCGGGATCATCCGCGACCGCCTCCGTGGTAGGCCCTGCCAGCATCAGGTGGGCGCCGTCCAGCTCCTCCGCGTTCTGGGCAAATCCATTGAGCACCCCGAGCGGATCCTTGAGCGTGTCCCAGCGGGAGACCTGCAAGATCACCCGGTCGTCTGGAACGGTTGGTCGATCCTCGTACATCACGGCCTGTCGCTGGACCTCCCCGTCCCTACCGTCTGGACGCGTGAACCTCGGGCGATCATCGGCACGATGCTCCAGGACGCTGGCCTTGGCGAGGATCGCGAGCGATTGCGCGGTCGACTGTTCGGCGTTCTTGGGCGAGAACGCGTCGATCGACGGGCGAATCACCGTGATCTGCCTGCGGGGCAGACCCTCCCAGGCGAATCCCGCGCGGGAGAAGACGAACGCGTGCGCCGGGAGGACGTACGGCAGCAGGAACCGCCATGCCTCACGGGCGTTCTCGTTCGCGTGGTCAAGGCCGACGTGGCAGCGCCAGATCACCGTGGCGCCCCTGCGTCGCACCTGCTCCGTCAGGCCGGCAGTCTGAGGATCGTGGAGGATCACGACATCCTGCGGGTGCACAGCCGCCATCAGCGCGGAGGCGTTGGCGGCCAGGTTTGCTCGTAGATCCGGCGCTCGGGTGCACCGAGCGGGCCGCCGTCGCCGTCGAACCCGTGGAGCATGTTGTGCAGACGTTTGGTGAGCGCGAAGAACTCGGGGCCGGCGGAGATCACCGCCCAGCGCGCATCGACGCCCGCACCGCGGCAGTATCCGAGCAACGGTCGGAGCATCTCCGCGACACCGCCACCATTGGCGGTTGAGTTCACGTTCCAGATCACTCGACCGTGGAGCGCGGGCACGGCGTGCGTGATCAGGTCGGTGAGGGCTTCGTACTCCCCTTCGGAGAGGACCCGCCCGAACCGGCGTGTCTCCATCGGTTCGACAAAAACCTGCTCAAGGGCGGCCATCGTGCGAGTCCGTTCGTTCGTGGAGTGGGCGATCGCGGCCTGGGCGGCCGCCACCCGCGCGATCGGGAGGCGGAACGGAGAGCAGCTGACGTAGTCGAGGTCGGCCTCGTGGAAGAAACGGATCGAATCTGGGTCCCCGCCGTGCTCGCCGCAGATGCCCAGCTCGAGGTCGGGCTTGGCGTCGTCGGCCCCGCTCCACCGCGATGCTGATCAGCTCACCGATCCCCAACTCGTCGAGGGTCGCGAAGGGCGAGCTGTCGACGATCTTCTCCTCGACGTAGCGCGGGATGATTCCCTTTTCGATGTCGTCGCGGGAGAAGCCCATGCCCGCCTGGGTCAGATCGTTTGTGCCAAAGGAGAAGAAGTCGGCGTGGTGCGCGATCCGACCGGCGATCAGGCAGGCTCTCGGCAGCTCGATCATCGTCCCGACGCCGAAGTCGTCGCCATAGGCCAGGCCCTCCTCCTCGGCAACCGATATCACCCGGGCCCTGACGAGCTCGAGCTCGCGCTCGAACGCCACCAGCGGGATCATGATCTCGAGCCTGGGAACCTGGCCGCTTCGCTCCCTCACGGCGCAGGCGGCGCGCGCGATCGCCCGCACCTGCATCTCGTAGATCTCGGGGTGGATCACGCCCAGCCGCACGCCCCGGGTCCCCAGCATCGGGATTGGTTTCCTCGAGCGACCGCACGCGATCGAACTGGCTTTCCAATTGGCTGAGGGCGGCGCTGCGATCGATCCGCGCCCGGACGATCTGCTCGTGCAGCTCGTACCGGTCGGGGAGGAACTCGTGCAGCGGCGGGTCGAGGAGGCGAATCGTCACCGGCCATCCCTTCATCGCCTCAAACAGCCCTTCGAAGTCGCTCTGCTGGAGCGGGAGCAGCTCGTCCAGCGCAGCCCGGCGGCCGGCCTCGTCGCCGGCCATGATCATTGCCCTCATCTTTGGCTGGCGGTCAGCCGCCATGAACATGTGCTCGGTGCGGCAGAGGCCGATTCCCTCGGCGCCGAAGCGGTGAGCGCGGGTGGCGTCTTCCGGAGTGTCGGCATTGGCGCGCACTCCGATCTGGCGCAGCTCATCGGACCATCTCAAGATGGTCTCGAAGCGGGCATCGACGTGAGCCTCGACCAGCGGGACGTCATCGGTCGTGATGGCGCCGGTGGTGCCATCGATCGCGATGAAGTCGCCCTTGTGGAGCACGAGCTCACCGACCCGCGCCTCGCCGAGCTTCAGGTCGACGTCGAGGTCGCCCGCGCCGGTTACGGCGGGTCGTCCCATGCCACGGGCCACCAGCGCCGCGTGCGAAGCCTTGCCGCCCTCGGAGGTCAGGATCCCGACGGCCGCATGGAATCCGGCGACGTCGTCGGCCTCGGTGAACGGCCGCACGAGGATCACCGCGCATCCGTTCGCGGCCTCCTCCACCGCCTCTGGCGCGGTGAACACGATCTTGCCCTTCGCCGCGCCCGGGGAGGCGGCGACGCCGCGCGCGATCACCGTATACCGCGCCGAGGTGTCGAAAGAGGGATGCAGCAGGGCGTCGAGTGCGCCCGGCGTCGATCGTCCGATCGCCTCTGCCTTCGTGAGGAGCCGTTCCTCGAACGCGTCGACCGCAAAGCGCACCGCGGCCTGCGCGGGTCGCTTGGCGCTCCGCGTTTGGAGCATGAACAGGCGCCCCTCCTCGACGGTGAATTCGGTGTCCTGCATGTCCTTGTAGTGGGCCTCGAGCTTGCGCAGGATCTCCTCCAGCTGCGCGGCCACCGGCGGCAACCAGTCGCGTAGCTCGGAGAGATCACGGGGGGTCCGGACGCCCGAGACGACATCCTCGCCCTGCGCGTTGGGAAGGAAGTCGCCGGACGGCTGTGGGCGCGCCGGTGACCTCGTCGCGGCTGAAGGCCACCCCTGAGCACGACGACTCGCCCTTGTTGCCGTACACCATCTGCTGCACGTTGACGGCGGTTCCCCAGTCGTCGGGCAGGCGATTGATCCGGCGGTACTGGAGCGCCCGTGTCGCCCATCCACGAGTCGAATACCGCGCGGATCGCCTGGCCGAGCTGGTCTCGAGGGTCGCTCGGGAACTCGAAGAACGACTTGAAGGTCTCGGTCAGATCGCGCAGCGCGTTCGGCGTCGAGCTCGGTGTCGAGCTGCCACGCCGTGCTCTCGCTTGACCGCGCGATCTCATCCTCGAACCGCTCGCCGGCAACGCCGCACACGACGTTGCCGAACATCTGTACCAGCCGGCGGTAGCAGTCCCAGGCGAACCGTTCATCGCCAGTCCGCGCGGCGAGCCCGGCGGCCGACTCGTCATTGAGCCCCAGGTTGAGGACGGTGTCCATCATCCCTGGCATCGACTCGCGCGCGCCGGAGCGGACCGAAACCAGCAGTGGGTCCCCGGCGTCCCCCAGCGCCTTGCCCGTGCGCTCCTCGAGCTCCGCCAGCGACGCATCCACCTGCTCGGCGAGATCTTTCGGGAACGACCGGTCTCGGCGCATATATGCCACACACGCCTCTGTGGTGATCGTGAACCCGGCGGGTACCAGGTCGGGCCCCAGCAGTCTCGTCATCTCGGCAACGCCGGCGCCTTTGCCGCCTAGCAGCTCGCGCATGTCACGTGATCCCTCGGAGAAGTCGTACACCCACTTCTTTGTCGCAGGGGCGGCGCGTCGGGTGGAACTGTCTGTCACGTGGGTCGTCATGTGATCCTCTCCTAGCTGGCCAACCCCACAGCATGCCGATCGCCAAACTCCACCGCATCCGGCGCCACGCGGTATCGCCGTCCGTATTTCTCCGAGGTCAGTTCTGCACCTGGGCCGCGGACCTGATCTCCTTGAGGCAGGCGCGTGCAGTCAGGAACGATGTTTTCCCGCGGGCGGTCCAGCGGCATCCCGGATGCCGCCAGCCGCCTCCGTGGTCAGGTTCAGGCCAGCAACTCGGAGCCCGGAACCGACAACGAAGACCGGCGCGCGGGGTAACCATGGGCTTTACTCAAGTGTCTGGACTTCGCTCGCCTGCGGCAACCTGGAGACTGTTGACCGTCGACTAGCGTGAGGGCGCAACGATGACGGAGTCGCTGCCACCGGCGAATGGCTTTCGGATCGGACATTGGACCGACGCCGCCGCGCGCACTGGATGCACGGTTGTGATCGCGCCTCAGGGGACACGCGGCGGGGTGGATGTACGTGGCGGCGGTACCGGCACGCGGGAGATCGAAGCGCTGTCGCCGCTCGCGAATGCGGACGGGCCGGGGGCGGTGCTCCTCACCGGGGGAAGTGCTTTCGGGCTGGCGGCCGCCGACGGCGTCATGCGGTGGCTAGCAGATCGCGGAGTTGGCCGTCCCACCCCGTCGGGTGTGGTGCCCCTGGTTCCCGCAGCCGTTGTCTTCGATCTGGCGGAGGGAGAGTCGGGAGTTCGACCCGGGCCGGAGGAGGGGTATGCGGCGTGCGAGCGGGCTTCGGCGGGGGTCCCGAAGCGCGGACCGATCGGAGCGGGCACCGGCGCCGCAGTCGGCAAGCTGCTTGGACGCGATCGAGCCACCCAGGGGGGAGTGGGTTACGCGGCGCAAATGCTCGCAACAGGCGAGTTGGTCGCGGCAGTTGCCGTGGCAAATGCCTTCGGAGACGTGGTCGCCCTGGACGGCCAGCTGCTCGGCGCTCCGCGCGGTGAACGCGGAGAGCTGGTTCGAACTGCGGACCGACTCGCGGAGCTGCCCGCGCCGCCGGAGCCGCTGTCCGGGCGCACGGTTGGCAACACAACGCTCGCGTGCGTCCTCACGGATGCCTCGCTCGACAAGCGCAGCTGCGCGATCGTCGCGCGGATGGCCAGCGCCGGGATTGCGCGCGCGGTTAACCCTGCCTTCACTCCCCTCGACGGTGACGTCGTCTTTTGCCTGGCGTCGGGATCCGAGCCGGCAGCTCCTCCGGGGCTGGCGGCAACGTGGGCGCTCAGTGTGCTCGGCACGGTCGCCGCAAGCGTCACGGCCGCGGCGATTCGCGACGCCGTATATCGAAGCCGACCGTAGCTTCTGTCCCAGATCTCGCACCGTCCCGCGTACCGTGGTGGGAGGTCTGTTCGAAGCACTCGCTTGGCTCTGATGACGGGTGACGCTAGAAGCCCGACCGTGCGGCCCGCGGTGCCCGGACCGCTTGCGGCTGGTCGGGGAGCGCCTCGAACTGGGCGCGCCACGCGTCGCGGTCGAACTGCATCGGTTGAGTCTCCTCGAGGAATCGCTCGAGCGCGGCGACGAACCTGGCAGGCGCTTCGAGGTGTGGAACGTGCCCTATTCCGTCGAAGATCTCAAGCCTGCTGCCCGCGATGGCCTCGTTGGCATGCTTGCCGTGGCGGACCGGAATGATCGGATCGCGTCCTCCCCAGATGATCAGCACCGGCACCCCCGCATTCAGATACAGCCGGTCGCTGGCGTTCACCCGCTGCCCGCGGGCGCCGATCACGGAGCGCAGCGTGGCGAGGAATGCCTCGCGGCGCTCGCCGTCGGCGAGAGAGGCATAGCCGCGAGCCACCTCGGCGACGTCGATCGTCGGCCGCAACCCCACGGCGGCCAAGCCGCGTCCGAACGCGGCGCCGACCCGACCCCCGATCCGCGCCGTAGCCGCGATCACGAGGTCGGCCCCGGGCAGCGCGGCGGCGCGCAACACGAGCGTCACTTCCGGGCCGAGACCCCCGCTCGAGACCAGGACCAACCGATCGATGAACTCTGGAAACTGGTAGGCGAACTGCATCGCGATGCCGCCGCCGAGCGAGTGGCCAACCAGCGTCGCGCTCTCGTGACCGAGCGCCATGAGCAGATCGCGCAGGCTCGTCGCGAGCGCCCCGATCGAGTAGTCGCCGCCCCCGGGCGCCGACCGACCGTGACCCGGAAGGTCCGGTGCGACGACAGTGTAGTGCCGCGCCAGCGGGTCGATCACCTCCCTCCAGTTCTCGTAGGAGCCGCCCATCCCGTGGATCAGGAGCAGGACCGGTCCACTGCCCACTTCGGTGTAAGTCATGGGGCGGCCGTGGAGACTCAAGGTTGTCGGCTCCATCGCGCGGATCGCTCCGACTCAGTTCTGCGCCGGGGTCGCGGACCTGATCTCCTCGAGGTAGGGAGTCAGGTATCGCGCCAGCACCTTGTTGTCCACCACGTTCCCGGCGGAACCGGTTCGCGTGAGGGTCGCCGACGTGGCGCGCCCACGCTCGTCGAGCTCGGCGCGCAGGAACAACGGGTGCTCGCCGCCGATAAGCCGGGCCTGGAGGACGCTCGGAATTCGACGTTGGATCACGGGAGCCCCGGCCGCCGTCAGGATGGCCTGCGCGACGCGATCGGCTTGCTGGGCCGCCACTCCGCCGTGCTTGACCGCGAACGCGGTCATGTCCCCCGCGGCGTAGACGCGTTCGAGACCGAGGACGCGGCCGCTGGCGTCGGTCGGCACAAACCCGGCGTGATTTGTTGGCACGCCGGTGATCGGGCGCCCGCGCAGCTCCGGGACCGCGACCACGTGGTCGGCATCGATGGTTCTCCCGGATCGAAGAGACAGCGATCCGTCGTCGCAGACGTGGTCCGGAGTGGCGTCGCCGACGAACGAGATCCCGTGCTCCGCGAGCACGGTTCCCACCAATCGAGACGGCTCGGCGCCGAACACCGCGAGCGGTGCCCGCTCGGGCGTGACCACCGTGATCTCCGCGTGGAGGTGGCGGTCGGCCGTGTACGCCGCCGACAGGAGCGCGAGTTCGTAGAGGGGCAGGGGCCAGGAGGTGCCCGCCGGCAGCGCGAACGCCATCCGCCGAATTGCCTGGCCGTCGATTTCGCGGAGCAGGCGCCGGAACGCCGGCACGTCACGCTGGTCCCGGAACATCAGCGCACCTGCGACGGTCGCCATTGCCCGCGCGCCCGTCGCGAGCACGAGGGCGTCATAGGTCAACCGACCGCCGGAGGACAAGCGGAGGTAGCGCTTCTGCGAGCCGACCGATACCAGGCGAGCCTTGGCGAACGCAGCCCCAAGATCAGACGCGATGGGTCTCAGGTCGTACGCGCGTGGTGGGCGGTTTTCGAACGCCTCGGACGTCGCTGCCGGCCGGTAAAAGAGCCTCGGCTCCGGTGTCACCAACGTTACGCGCACATGCTCCCTGCCAAGAACCCACAGGGCGAGCAAGGTCTCAACAGCGGCAAACCCTCCGCCGGCGATGACCACGTGCGGGCGCGACCGAGATCCTGCGAAGCGCTCCATGTCTCGCACGATGACGTCACTGCTGATCCACTGCGACCGCAACGGGCCGCAGATCTCCGTGGAAGATCACGGATGCCAGCCGGTTTCCGATGGAGCACCTTGCGGTGAGAACGATCGAGGAGGCAGTCATGAATGCGCTTGTCGTTTACGAGTCGGTCTACGGCAACACGCGGGCGATCGCCGAGGCAGTGGCAGAAGGCCTTGGCGGGGCGTCAGTCGTTCCGGTCTCAAAGGCCGGGGACGCCGCGGCGAAGGCCGAGCTGCTGGTCGTCGGCGGGCCGACTCACATGCATGGGCTGAGCAGCACTCGCAGCCGGCAGATGGCGGTGGAGGCGGCGCACGAGGACGCCGGAACGCATATCGACCCCGACGCAGCTGCAGAGCCGGGCTTGCGTGCCTGGATTCGTGACCTCCCGACGGCGGTCGGCGTACGTGCGGCGGCCTTCGACACCCGCCTTGACAAGGCGCCCTGGTTTACCGGGGTGGCGTCGCGCGGGATCGCGAAACGACTGCGTCACCGCGGCTACGACGTGATCACTACCGAGAGCTTCCTCGTCAATGATTCCGAGGGCCCGCTCGAGGAAGGAGAGCTCGACCGTGCCAAGCAATGGGGGAGGCAGCTCGCGCAGCGGCTGACGGCCCCGGCCGGAAGTCCCGCGCGCCCTCCGGCATGACGCTGCTCTGGTTCATCGTCTGGTTCATCGCGAACAACGTCGGCGGCCATGAGCCGCTGGTCTTCAATCCGGTGAACGGGTGGGCTGGGACGCTGCTGCTCGCCATCGCCCTCGACCTCGGCGCCGCCAACGCGCGCAGCGGCGGTCGCCGCCGAAAGGAGTCGTAGCGTGCCTCCTAACCCTCCATATCCAGTCCAGTTTTCGGTCGAGTACCCGGACCGGGCGCTCGATCGGCTGACGAGCTTCTTCCGTGTCTTCACCGTGATCCCGATCGCGATCGTGTTCGCCTCGATCGGCGGCTACACAACGAGCTGGGCCCACGGCGGGACCGGGGACACGACCACGATCGTGGTCGGGGGCACCGGCCTGCTGGCCATCCCGCCGCTGCTGATGATCGTCTTCCGCCAGAACTTTCCCCGCTGGTTGTTCGACTGGAACCTCCAGCTGCTGCGGTTCAGCAACCGCATCGGCTGTACCCGGCCCTGATGAACGACCGCTATCCGTCCACCGACGAGCAGCAGGCCGTACACCTCGACTTCCCTTATCCGGCGCCAAGAACGGACTCAACCGGTTCGCGATTCTGTTCGCCGGCCGGTACCCGCGTGGCCTCTTCGATTACATCGAGGGAGTGATCCGCTGGCACAACCGCGTGATCGGCTACGCCTTCATCCTCATCACTGATGAGTACCCGCCGTTCCGGCTGGGACCGTGAAACCGCCGCGCTCGAGAAGCTCGGCAGGCCACATCGCGAGATGCCGCGCCGAGCGCCGCTGCGGGTCTGCGCGAGCCGGCCGAGCGCATGGTGATCTACCCGCGCTAGCGGCCAGCCCAGTAGCGCTCCGCCTCGGCCTCCATCTTCGCCAGCCGCGTGTAGTAATCCGGAAACTCGTTGAGGTGGGCCCAGGCGATCTTGCCGGTCGTCTCCTCGTCGTCGTCGCTGACGTTCGTCGCCGGATCGTGCCGCCCGTGCTCGAGCTCGACCTCAAGTCCCATCCGGAACTGCTCGAGATCGAAGCGGGCGGTGCCCCAATCGATCCCGATTCGCTCACCGATGCTGCGGGCCTGATCGTCGGAGAAGCCGATGCTCTGAAGGTTAGGGCAGCACGACGCCCGGCCTCAGTAGTTTTCCTCGGTGATGCGCTGACCTAGGCTCCGGCCGTCACACGAGTCCGAGCGTGCTTGCGGCCTCCCCTTCGGGCTCGTAGCGTCGGCAGGTACGAGTTCCACTCGCCCAGCAGGTTCATCGCGGAGGGGAGTACGAGGAAGCGCTGTCCGATTGCGCAGCCGGCCGCGAACGCAATCAACACGAAGCCAAGCCACCCGAGGATCGCCTCGCCGCGATGTACGGCGCTCCAGCCGCCTGCAGCGGCCGCGAGGTTCTTACTGTTCCCGCGCATCAGAGCCGCTCCGATTTCATCTCGAATGGCGCGACCGAGAGCGGATCCGCCGACCTCACGACGCCGTGGCCGGAAAGCCCGTGAATCCGGATCTGGAACACTCGCCCAACGTAAGCGAGGAAGGCGGTCCGCTTCAGCCGCTCGCGTGCGCGATGGGGATGTGGGAGATCCACAGAAGCCCGTCCAAAGACCGATCAACCACGGGTGGCAGAGCGTCGATCGGGCGCAAGGCCGATCGCCGCCCGGACCCAGGCTCGTAGTTCACACGGATATTCGGGGACTGCGCGCCCGTCATGCTTTGCTGGTGGCCACGATCCACGTCCAGCGGGGCGGCATCGGCCTGTGGGAGGTGACTCTCCCAGAGCAGGGGACCCGCGTCACGTGCGAGACGCTCGATGATGCGAGGCGGATCGGGTACCTGTGGGCGGCGCAACGGCATCCGTGCGAGCTGATCGTCCGCGACGCGTACCACCGAGTGATCCAGCGGGAGTTCATCGACGGCGTGGGTGGGCGGCCCCGCCCGAGAGTGCGGCCCGGAAGCGCAAAACGGCGCGGCGCTCGCGGAGGCGTTGAGCGGACGCCGCGAATGCGGTAAACCCGCAGATCGACCGCCGCAACGCCCCGATGTGAGCGCCGGCCGTCGACGCCAGGGTTGGGAGGAACTCCTCGGAAAGAAGGCAAAGATGAAGGCTCTCGTCTACCACGGGCCCGGCCAGCGCGGCTGGGATTCGGTTGATGACCCGACGATCGTCGATCCGACCGACGTCATCGTCCGGATCGACACCACGACGATCTGCGGCACCGACCTCCATATCCTCAAGGGCGACGTGCCCGAGACCGTGCCGGGAACGGTCCTCGGGCACGAGGCCGTGGGGGTGGTGCAGGAGATCGGCGCCGGAGTGACGACCGTCGCTCCCGGCGATCGCGTACTTATGTCGTGCGTCAGCGCATGCGGACGGTGTCGCTACTGCAAGGAGGGTCGGTACGGCCAGTGCCTCGGCGGTGGGGGCTGGATCTTCGGGCACCTGATCGACGGTTTGCAGGCGGAGTACGCCCGCGTGCCTTTCGCCGACAACTCGGTGTACAAGGTCCCGGACGAGCTCACCGACGAGCAGGTCCTGTTCCTGGCCGACATCCTGCCGACGTCGTACGAGGTGGGGGTGCTCAACGGCCGGGTCTCGCCCGGAGATGTGGTCGCGATCGTGGGCGCCGGCCCGATCGGGCTGGCGGCGATCCTGACCGCACGGCTGTACACGCCGGGCAAGATCATCGCGATCGATCTGGCCGAGAGCCGCCTGGCGGGGGCGCGGCGGTTCGGCGCGGATCTGACGATCGACAACGGCCGTGAGGACGCCGTCGAGAGGATCATGGAGCTGACCGACGGGCTCGGTGCCGACTCCGCGTTCGAGGCGGTGGGCGTGCCGGAGACGTTCGAGCTGGCCGCCGATCTGGTCCGCCCCGGCGGGAGGGTGGCCAACATCGGCGTGCACGGCAAGCCGGCCTCGCTGCACCTGGAGAGGCTCTGGATTCGTGACGTGACGATTACCACCGGGTTGGTCGACACGTTCAGCATCGCGCAGCTGATGCGGCTGATCGCCAGCGGTCGGCTGGATCCGTCGCCGTTTGCGACCCACAGGTTCGAGCTCGGCGACACGATGGCGGCATACGACACGTTTGCCGACGCGGCCAACACCGGCGCGCTCAAGGTCGTGATGTGCGGGCCGGAAAGCACTGGGGCCCGCCCGGAGCAGACCGCCGCGGCCTTGGCGGTCTGAATCCGTACCACGAGCGTCACCCGCCCGGGGCCTCCCGCTCCGGGCGGGTTTCGCTACGTCGTCCGGCTGGGCCGAGCGCGCAGTCGACCGCTGCGTACCGGCCCGCGCGTCGTGCGACGTGCGCGCCCATCACGCGGGGCCGCCGCCCGTAGCCCGCTCGTCGGCGCCAGTTTGCCGAGCTGCCGAAGCTCCCGCTCCAGCTGCGTCACGATCGTGCTCGGATCCGGAATCAGCGCGGCGTCGACCATCAGGCCGACCGTGACCTCTCTGGCGTAGCTGAAGATGCTGACGCTCATCCCGATGCGCCCCGACATAGGCGCCCACACGAGCACCGCCCGCACCGGCGTGCCGGCCAGGTACACGGGCTCCACGGGGCCGGGAACGTTGGTCATCACCGCGGTCCCCTTCGCCGAGAACAGGTCGACGATCCGCCGCTCCACCGGCTCCGGGGTCAGACCGGTGATCGACAGCAACTCATAGGACACAGCGCCCTCACGTGAGGCCTTGATCTCGTCCATGCGCTTGTGCACCTCGACCAGCCGGCGGTAGGCGCCGCTGACTCCGACCGGTAGCGGCAGGAACACGAGCCCGAACTTGTTGCCAAGCTCACGCGGGAGCGGCTTGTCGAGCGGTCGCAGGTTAAACGGCACCATTGCCTGGATCTCACGCACGGGGCTCCCCCGGCCCATGAGATACCGGCGCAGCGCGCCGCTGACGCATGCCAGCAGCACGTCGTTGACGGTCGCATCATGCGAGTGGGCGATCCGCTTGACCTCTTCGAGCGAGAGCGGACTGCTCCAAGCCACCCGACGGCTGACCCCTGGATCGCCCTTGATCGCGCTCGCCGCGTCGGCGGGGGTCAGCAGCAGCTTCACGCCGGTCACAGCGTCGCGACTGATCGCGCCTGCCAGGCTCGCCGCGTGCGACGGCGAGGTAGCGATGTGGGCGGCCTGCCTGAGCGCCGTCGATCCTACGCGCAGCGCGTCTGCGACCGGTCGAGTGCCGGGGATCGGCACGCCGGCAAGCCGCAGCGTGCCGGCGGAGCCGGGCTTCCTGCGGGGCGTTCGCGCGATGCCCGCCTCGGGTTGCGAGTCGGCGAGCGAGAGCATCACCCGCGCCAACGCGATCCCATCGGCGATGCAGTGGTGCATCCGGACGATCAGCGCTGCGCCGTCGCCGAAGCCGTCGACCATGTACTCGTGCCACAGCGGCCGGCTGCGGTCGAGCGGCGTCGTCATCAGGTCTCCCACCAACTCCTGGAGGGCGGCCGCGTCGCCCGGCGCGGGAAGCGCCAGATGGTGCATGTGGTGCTCGAGTGCCCAGTCCGGATCGTCCTCCCACCTGGGCGGCCGTAGCGGCAGTCGGCTCTCGACGACGCGCTGGCGGAACTTCGGGTAGCGGTCGATCAGACGCTTTCTTGTGATCTGCTTGACGCGCTCCCAGTCGACCGGCTCGTCAAACAGCAGGACCGAGTTGATCACCATCAGGTTCGTGGGGCGGTCCATATGTAGCCAGGCTGCGTCGGCGCTGGACAGGCGCGTGGTCATGCTCTCTCTTCCTCCGCGTAGAGGCCAGCGAACACGTCGCCGTACTTCTCGTACACGAACGCGCGCTTAACCTTCAGCGTTGGCGTGAGCTCGCCGTCAGCCTGGCTCAGGTCGTCGTCGAGGATCGCGAAGCGTTTGACCTGCTCAATCCGCGCGAACTTGGCGTTGACCGCATCGACATCCTTTCGGATCTCGGCATGAACCCCCGGGTCGGCCGCGATCGCCGCCGGGTCGGTCTCGATCCCGAGGCGGTCGGCCAGCTTCACGCTCTCGTCGCGGTCGAGCGTGAGCGCCGCCACCAGGTACGGCCGGCGATCGCCGTACACCACCGCCTCGGTGATGTAGCGCGAGCCACGGAGCTCGCTCTCGATGTTCACCGGAGTGATGTTCTTGCCGCTCGATGTGATGATCAGGTCCTTCTTGCGGCCAGTGATCGTGACGAACCCCTGGCCGTCGATCGATCCGAGATCGCCGGAGTGAAGGTATCCGTCGGGGCTGAGCGTCTCTTCGGTGGCTGCCGGATCCTTGTAGTAACCCTTGAACACATGGGGGCCCCGGATCAGGATCTCGCCGTCCGGGGCGATCGACACCTCAGTGCCGGGGAGGGGCTTGCCGACGGTGCCGAAGCGGACCGCGTCGGGGATGTTGAGAGTCGACGCCGCGCACGTCTCGGTCAGTCCGTAGCCCTCGAGGATCAGGACACCGCAGGCGTCGAAGAACTCGAGCAGCTCCTTCGCGACCGGCGCCGCTCCGACCATCGCAGCTTGGAGATTGGGCCCGAAGACCTGACGCACCTTTGCCAGCGCGAGCGGCTCCGCCAGGCGATATTGAACGTCGGTTAGGAGGTCGGGCTGCCTGCGCGCGCGTAGCGAGCGGTGGGCACGGCCCCCGGATCGCAGTGCCCATTCGAACAGCCTTCGCTGGGCCAAGGGACCGTCCGCGACCCTACCGATCACCGCGCTGTGGATCTTCTCGTAGATCCGGGGAACGGCTGGGAAGTGCGTCGGACCGGTCTCGCTCAGCTCTCCGACGATCTTTGAGGGGTCGCCACTCCAGTAGATGATCCGTGCCCCGACGCCCAGCGCCACCATCTGGGCGACGCGGGCAAGCACGTGTGCGAGCGGCAGGAACTGATACAGCGAGTGGGTGTCCTCGAAATGAAGCTCCTGGCCGTACATCCGGACCGTCGAAAGGAAGTTCTCATGGGTCAGCATGCACCCCTTCGGCGGACCCGTCGTCCCGGACGTGTACACGAGCGTCGCGATGTCGTCTGGCCCGACCGCCTCGAGGCGCTCCTGTACGACTTCGGGGGAGACCTCGGAGCCGCGCGCCCGCAGCCCGTCGATCGTCAACGCCTCGCTGTCCGAGGATCGGAACAGCACTACATGCTCGAGCGCGGGGCAGCGGTCGCGGACCTGCGCGATCTTGGCGGCCTGATCGGCGTTCTCGCAGAACACCAGCCGGGCGTCGGAGTGCTCAAGCACGTAGGCGCACTCCAGCGGCGAATTGGTGTGGTAGATCGGCGTCACCACCGCGCCGGCACAGAGCGCTCCGCAGTCGGCGAGCGTCCAGTCAGCCGAGGTCAGGCCGAGGATCGCCACGCGGTCGCCGGCCTCGATGCCGACGCTGATCAGCCCGCGCGCGATCTCGCTCGAGATCGTCCCGAGTTGACGATATGAGATGTACCCGGGGGGGCCGTCGCTCCTGAACTGAAGCGCGACGCCCGCGTGGCGGTTGGCTGCGGTCAGGACCATCTCGCCGACGGTCCGGGGGCCAAGCGACCTCCGTGCCGCGGGAGGCACTTCGGGGGGGCTGGGGGTGGTGATGGGCGGGGTCATCGCGTTCCTCGCGTCAGGTCGTTGTTCTTAGTGGTGGGCCGTTCCGGGTCTCGGGCGCGGCGTGTGCAACGGCGGCCGACGGCTGGGGCCGATCGGTTGGGCGGGCTCGCTGGGTCGTGGCGCGGCGGTCGGCCACCAGCCGTAGCGACCGAGTACCGCCTCCGCTGCAGGCAGGACCACGGGCCGCACGATGAGGACGTCCAGAAGAATCGAAACCGCCACCCCGATCCCGAGCGCGCGGACGTTGAGCAGGTCGGTGATAGAGAACGGGATCAGCGCTGCGACCATCAGCAGGCCCGCGCCGGTGGTCGCGGCGGCCGTCTCACGCAACCCCTTGCGCACGGCCTCCTTGTTTCCGGGTGCGGCCACGTACGCCTCGCGAGTCCGCATCAGGAGCACCGTCGAGAACACGGTCGTGATCCCAAACGCGACGGTGAACACGCTGATGATCGTGATCGGGTCCAGGTAACCCGGGCCGCCCAGCGGCGGATTCGAGCCGCCGAATAGCAGCTGGAGGACGCCGAACGTCGAGGCGGCCGTCAGCAGTCCGAACGCCGTCGCCACTACCGGGAGCAGCACGGCACGCAGGGCCAGCCCTAGCACGAGGACGATTGCCAGCGCCAGCACGGCGACGTCGAGCCAAATCCGGGATTTGGTGACGCTTGTCAGGTCGCCGAGATTGCCGGCCGGTCCGCCGACCGCAACCTGGACGTTGTTGCCCTTGGCGAACGATCCTGCGAGGTTGTCGAGGCGTGTGCCGAGGGCGGCGGAGCGCGGGTCGCTCGACTTGTACTTTGAGACGACCACGATCTGTCCCGCGGTCCCGCCGCGCAGCAGGTTGATCGTGAACGTGGCGGCATTGCGGTTGGACGCCGTCGCGCCCTCGACGGCCGCGAGCACGAAGTAGCCGGAGTTGAAGATTCCCGGCGACTGCGCTTCGAGTTGCTTTAGCTGCGCGGTCGACGGGATCTGGCCGCGCGCCTTGATGACAGCAGCCTGCATCGTGCCGAGCCCGGTGGTGAGCTGTCCCGCGGGACCCACACCGCCCGACAGGCCGGTGGCGAGCTGGCCGGCGCCGCCCGTCAGCTGCCCGAGGCCGATCTGGAGCGCTCCGGCCCCGGCGGTCAGCTGGCTCAGGCCGCTCGTCAGCTGGTTGCCTCCGCCGGCCAGCTGGCTCAGTCCGCTCGCGAGTTGGGCGTTGCCCGCATGAAGCTGCTGAATCCCGGATCGGAGCTGAGCCGCTCCAGACGCCGCCGCCGTCAGCTGTGGCGAGAGCTGATTGATCTGCGAGTTGACGCCGCCCGCGATGAACGCGGCCGTGGCGGCGTTCTGGCCCGCCGAGGTGAGATCGCTGTTGAGGGTGCCCATTGAGCTGTCTGCCCGCTGGAGCGCGGCCAGTGCCTGCTGAACGCCTGGGTCGTTCTTTCCGCTGCTCGAGTTCAGCGCGGTGAGCGCACTGGAGACGTCGCTTTGCGCGCTCTGGGCCGAGCCCTGCACCTGCTTGATCTCATTGTTGGTCGATGCGCTCGCGGTGGCCAGCTGGCCGACGGCCGGCAGCCCCGCCTTGACCTGGGGTGCGCCCTTCGCGAGACCGGCGGCTAGCTGCGTTGAGCCGGCGAGCGCCTGTGCGGAGCCCTTCTCGAGCGCAGCGGCACCGGCGAGCGCGGAGTTGAGGCCGGCCGCCAGTGTGGCTGAGCCGGACCGAGCCTGAGCGAGGCCCGAGTGCAGCTGGCCGGCCCCGGATCCAGCCTGGCCGCCGCCGGAGTGGAGCTGGCCCGCTCCCGAGGAGGCCGCGGCAAGACCGGCCTGGAGCTGCGCCGAGCCGGCCCCCGCCTGCCCGAGACCGCTGATCAGCTGGAGCAGTTGGACCTTGCTCTGGTCGGAGATCTTCGCCGACTTCTTCAGCTGTGGGCCGAAGGTCTTCAGCTGGCTGGCGGTGGAGTTGATCTCGCCCGGGCCAGTGACCGAGTACACGGTCCTGTCGTTGGCGATTCGCTGCTCGAACCGATACACGCTCGCGAGCAGCGTCGGGGTCGTGATCGGGCGGTTGTTCGAGACCACGATCAGGCTGTACGGCGTCGCCCAGCCGGGTCCCATCACGCGTGAGACCTCCTGGAAGGCGATCCGCGCATTGGATGAGGCAGGGAGCTGGCTGACGTCCGGCGGACCGGACTTGAGCGCGAACGCCGGGACCGCAAGCGCGGCGAGCAGCGCGGTCGCGGCAAAGCCCGCGTAGACCGCGTGCCGGGTCACCCGGTTGCCGCCGTCGACAAGCGCCGACCATAGCCGCACAAACGGAGCGGGCGCGGGGAAGCTGAAGGCGTTGATGCGGCGCCCCAGCAGCACGAGCGCGGCTGGCATCACGACCACGGCGCCGCCGGTCGCGAACGCGGCGCAGGTCAGCGCGCCTGTGCCGACCGACACCATCAGCTGCGTCGGCCCGATTACCGCGACCAGCGCGAGCGCGAGCACTAGCGCCGAACCGGCGATCAGCACGGCCTTGCCGGTCGTCTCGAGCTCACGCATTGCCGCCCCGGCAGCGGTGCGTGGGTTACTGCGCTCTGTGAGCTCCTCCCGGTGGAACCGGTCGAGGATCAAGAGCGCGAAGCCGACTCCGAGCGCGAGCCCCGTCATGGTTCCGGCCGCCACGCCCACGGGATCGAGGGTCAGGAACTTTCCCAGCAGCGCGACCTCGCCGAATCCGGCCAGCGTGCTGACAGCCGCGACCGCCGCAACGACCGCGGCGGCAACGGGGGCGCGCAGTCCGACCAGCAGCAGCAGGAACAGCACGCCGATCGCGATCAGCTCGTCGCGGCGCAAGTTGGAGATCGAGGCGTTCTTCTCAGCGCGGTCGATCGACGGCTGGCCGGTGATATAGGAGCGGACCGGCGAGGAGATCCTGCGCGCGACGAGGCTCTCGATCTGCGGCTGGTCGTACTTAACCGCGTCCTTCTCGGAGCGATCGACGGAGACGATGATCATCGCTGCGGTCGGCTTGGGCCGAAGGCCCGCGCTCGCGCTCCCAGCATCCCACGCCGAGAGCACCCTGGTGTGGGGACGCTTGCCGAGCGCCGCCACCAGCGGCGGCCCCTCGCGGTTGAGCTGTGCCGCTGGTCCTTCGAGCAGGATCGGTACGAGCTGGGTGGGACCGAACTGGGCGTTCCCGAGCTGCTGGGCGCGCGACGATTGGGTCCCGGGCACGACGGTGACCGACGGCGAGAGCGACTTCGAGACGCCAAGGCCGATCAAGGACAGAATCACTCCGACTATCAGCCAAGCTGCAAGGGCGGATCTGGGCCGCCTGATGGAAAGCTTTGCTAGAGGAATCACTGCTCCTCCTCTGGCTCGGTCCGGCGGGTCGGATGGGTGCCGCCGGCGCGTGAATTTCGTGATAAACGCACCCTATGGACGAGCCCCAGGGCCGCCATCCGCAGGACAGCGAGGTCCGGCTCAGTAGTTAGGGCGTATCAGCGATTGAGGCCGTTTGCGCGGGCCGATCTCAGGCCTCGCCCCATGCGATCACGCCCGCGATGTCGAGCGTGGAAAGGATCCCGACCGGTCGCCCGGCCTCGGCGTCGATTGCGACGACATGGGAGGTCTTGCGGCGGAGCATCAGCTCGGCGGCCTCGCGCAGCGGCGTCGTCGGCTCGACCGTGATGACCGGCTGGGTCGCCAGGTCACGGGCGGTCGGCTCTTCGCCGTCGCTGACTCCGGCGCGAACGAGATCTAGGTCGGAGACGATCCCCCACACCGCGCACACCGGATCCAGGTGGGAGACGCCGACTACCGCGATGCAATGAACGTGGTGGCTGGCCATCATCCTGGCGACCTCCCTCATCGGAACGTCAGGCTCACAGGAGAGGATCCCGGGGTGCATTGCATCGGCGACGGTGGCGACCGGTAATGAGGGCATCAGGTAGCTGCCGGTGTGCGATGTGATGGTGGACATAGCTTCTCCTCTCGATTGTGAGGACCCAACGCTAGGTCCCCTTGGGCGGTGGGTCCTCCGCGGCAGCCACGGCACTGGTTCAGTGGTTTGCCGCACTGCTTGGGGGCCTGACCCGGATGCTCGCTCGAGGACGCGGTGATCGGTGTCAACGTCATCGAGCGGACCGACTTCGACGCCCCGACCGCTCGACGCTGCGGCACTTTCTACGGATGCGGCTGGCGTAGGGGTACGGATGGCGCCGGCCCCGCCGCCGCTTACGGTCAGTGCAAACCCATATCCCGAAGGGAGCACCGTAATGGCTCAGACCACCACGAAGCGTCGGCCGCCGGCAAAGGCCTCAACGACTCGGCCTCGCCGCGCAACGGCCAGCAGGCCCACAAGTGCGGTGAACAGGACCACGAAGCTGTCCGATGAGGTACTCGATTCCGTTGAGAAAGGCCAGCGAGCCGCGATCGAGGCCGTGCACAAGTTCGTTGACACGGTCGATCATGCGCTTCCTGTGCAGGGCGACGGTCCTTCCAGGCGCCAGGAGATCGTCGATTCAGCGATGGAGATGGCCGACCGGCTGGTCCACACGCAGTACGACTTCATCCGCAAGGTGATCGACAGCGCCGGCAAGACGCTGAGCCGCTCGGACGGCTCGAAGTAGTTCCAGCCGGACGACCAGTGGTAACTACGGATGCGGGCCGCCTCAAGCGGTGACAGGTTTAGAAGTGACGGAAGGTCGTCAAGAAGATTTCTGCTCAGAGATCAACGAGACGGCCTTTCGCCGTGTCTAGGGCCGTTTCAGCTTGCTGGTGCTCTGGGCAGTCACACGGACGGCGTGTGCAACAGCTCGCTCACAGGTTCGAGCAGCGAGCGGCCGGTCATTTCCTCCGGGCGAATCATCCCCAGTAGCGCCAGGACCGTGGGTGCGACGTCCGCGAGGCTTCCGGGGCCGGTGAGCCTTACACCGCGCGCGGTGACGATCAGCGGGACCGGGTTGAGCGAGTGGGCGGTGTTCGGACTGCCGTCGGCCTCGAGCATGTGTTCGGCGTTGCCGTGGTCGGCGGTGATCACGCAGGCTCCGCCGGCCTGATGCACGGCCTCGACGACCCGGCCGAGGCATGCGTCGACGGTCTCTACGCCCGTGATCGCCGCAGGGATCACGCCGGTGTGGCCGACCATGTCGGCGTTGGCGAAGTTGATGATCGAGAATCGAGGGTGCTCCTCGGCGAAAGCCTGCACGAACGCGTCGGCGATTTGCCGCGCGCTCATCTGCGGCTTCTGGTCGTACGTTGGGACGTCGCGCTGCGAGGGCACGAGCGCTCGTCGCTCCCCGTCGTAGGGGCGCTCGCGGCCGCCGTTGAAGAAGTAGGTGACGTGCGCGTACTTCTCGGTCTCGGCGACGTGCAGCTGGGTTTCGCCGGCGGCCGCCAGCACCGCGCCGAGCGTGGTGGCGGGGTGCGCGGCCGTCGAATGCCACCGGGTAGGGCCAGCCACGTTGGTATGCGGTCATCGTCGTGAGCCGGCTCACCGGCATGCCGCCGTCGCGTCCGCGCCATCCGGGGAGCTCCTCCGCGCCTTCGCCGAAGTCGGGCTCGGCGAGCGCGCGCACGATCTGGCGCATCCGGTCGGGGCGGAAGTTGAAGCACAGGACGCTGTCCGAGGGGCGGATCACGCCCTCGTCGCCGACCGGGTCGGCGTGATGAACTCGTCGGTCTCGCCGCGCTCGTAGGCTGCGCGCGCCGCCGACGGAGCGTCGGCGCAATGGTGGCGGCGCGTGCCCGTGGACGAGCAGGTCGTAGGCCGCCTGGGTGCGGTCCCAGCGCCGGTCGCGGTCCATCGCGTAGTAGCGCCCGACGACGCTCGCGACGCGGCCGGCGCGCGCGCCGCGGCACCAGTCCTCGAGCGTGCGCCAGATAGCCCTCGCCCGGCGGTCGGCGAGGTGTCGCGGCCGTCGGTGAAGCAGTGCAGCACCAGGTCGGCGGAGCCGAGCTCGGCGGCGAGCTCGATCAGCGCGTGGAGGTGCTCGAAGCCCGAGTGGACGCCGCCGTCGGAGACCATCCCCAGCAGGTGGACCCGCTCGGTCGGCCGCTCAGCGCTGCCGCGCAGCACCTCGTTGTGAGCGAGCTCGTCCGCTCGGCGACGGCGTCGTCGATCAGCGTCAGCGTCTGCGGTACGGCCGCGCCGGCGCCGAGGGTCAGGTGCCCGACCTCCGAGTTCCCCATCTGGCCCTCGGGCAGCCCGACGCTCGGGCCGCTCGCCTCGAGCGCCGCGTGCGGATAGGTCGCCCACAGCTCGTCGAAGTACGGTTTGCGGGCCAGCGCGATCGCGTTGCCGGGCCGGGGGGCGCGATACCCCAACCGTCCAGCACGATCAGGCACGCGCAGCTGATGTCGGGGAACTCCGGGCCGGGAGGCAGGCTCATCGAGCGCTCACGGCGCGTGTTCATCAGGGCGTGGACGCCGGGCAGCTCGCGACCCTCGAGGAACTCGAGCGTGGCGCCGCCGCCGGTCGACAGGTGGGTCACGCGATCCTCCAGGCCGAAGGTGCGCATCGCCTCGACCGTCTCGCCGCCGCCGACGACGGTCCTGGCCGGCGTGGACGCGACCGCCTCGGCGACGCGCGGGTTCCGGCCGCGAACGGCTCGAGCTCGAAGCGGCCCATCGGGCCGTTCCAGAACACGGTGCCGGCGGCCGCGATCTCGGCGGCGTAGCGGGCGCTGGTTCGCGGTCCGATGTCGAGGCCGCTCCAGCCGTCGGGGACCTCGACTGCCGTCGAGCGCGCGCGGCGCGGCGTTCGCTCCTGCCCGTCGGCGCGAGCGACAGGTCGATCGGCAGCTCGAGACGACAGCGCGATCGCCGCGGCGGCCGCGAGCGCACGCCGCGCCGGTTCGAGGTCCTCCTCCGGGCACAGCGAGGCGCCGACGCTGTGACCCTGGGCGGCGAAGAACGGGAAGCACATCGCGCCGCCGATGCACAGCACGTCGGCGAGCTCGAGGAACCGCTCGACGACGCCGATCTTGTCGCTGACCTTGGCGCCGCCGAGAATCGCGACGAGCGGCCGCTGCGGGCGCTCGACGATCGCGCTCGAGCGTGCGCACTTCGCGCTCCATCAGCCGCCCGGCGGCGCTCGGCAGCCGGTGGGCGACGCCCTCGGTGCTCGCGTGGGCGCGGTGCGCGGTGCCGAAGGCGTCGTTCACGTACACGTCGGCGAGCTCGGCCAGCGCCGAGCCAGCTCGCGGATCGTTGCGGCGTCTCCCCGGGCTCGTAGCGGACGTTCTCGAGCATCAGCATCTCGCCCGGCGCGAGCCGCTCGGTGAGCTCTCGGACCTGCGGGCCGATGACCGCCGGCGCGAGCGTCACCGGCGCAGCCGGTCAGCTCCGCCAGCCGATCGGCCACCGGCCGCATCGACAGCGCCGGGTCGCGGTCCCTTGGGCCGCCCCAGATGCGAGACGAGCACGAGCCGCGCGCCGCGCCCGCGCAGCTCCTCGATCGTCTCGAGCGCCGCGCGGATGCGGGTGTCGTCGGCCACCTCGATCGTTCGTGCCGGGCGGTCCCGGCTCGAGCGGGACGTTGAAATCGGCGCGCAGCAGCACGCGTCGGCCCTCCACGTCGAGCTCGTCGATCGTTCGTCAGCGAATCGGCCATCACCTATCCAAAGTAGGGCGGCGTGCCGGCGCCGTAATCCGTGATCACAGCCGTTCTCGGTCCGTAGAACAAACGGATGGCGCGCCTGAGTGGTGGCATCTCCACGCTGTTCAAAGCCAAGGCGCGAGTGCCGTAGCTGGGGGAGGTGCCTCTTGGCGCGCCGCTCAGCGATCCTGATGCGCTCGGTGCTTGCGCTGCGCGTTGATCACGTGCTCGATCCGCCGGACGCGCTTGGCTTCGAGCGCGCGTCCGACGCGAGCGCCGTACTCGTTGCGCTTGCGAAGGTCGCGGAAGACGTTCTTTAGGTCAATTGCAGACAGCTTCTTGGAAACACCCATGAAGGTGACCCTAGGCCGGCGGTGGACGCTTGCCATCGTGCCTGCCCACGGGAAACCCTCCGGACAACCACGCCGCCGAGTCGCGGGTTAACCACGATGCGACGCCGGCTGGCTTCGGCAACGGTTCGAAGATGTCGACCGCATCCGATCGCCCCCGCGTTGCGGTGTTCAGCCCTGATCCGTTGCTCAGCGTCACGATCGAGGCGCAGGGAGCCGCCGATGATCTGCACGTGCACCCGGCCGGTCAGGGCGTGTGGGTCGCTCGGATGGCGGCGGAGCTCGGCACCGCGCCGGTGCTGTGCTCTTTCATCGGCGGAGAGACGGGAGCCTTGCTGCGGCCGCTGCTCGAGGCGCTGCCGGGTGAGCTCCGGCTCGCGAGCACATCCGGCTCCAGCGGTGCGTACGTCGTCGATCGCCGAGGCGGCGAACGGCGGCTGATCGCCGCGATGCACCGCCCCGCTCCCCAACGTCACGAGATCGACGATCTCGTGAGCGCCACGACCGCGGCGGCGATGGGGAGCTGCGTCACGGTGCTGTGCAACCCCTACCCGCCCGAGGGCTTCCCGGATGAGGCGTACGACACGCTCGCCGGAGATCTGCGGGCGGCTGGCCTGCCCGTGCTCGTCGACCTCTCGAGTCCGTGGCTCGACCGGGTGCTCCTATACGCACCGGATCTCGTGAAGCTGAACGACTGGGAACTGGCCGGGTATGTGCGAGGTCCGGTTGACGGCCCCCGCGCGCTGGCCGCGGCGCGGCGGCTGTGCGACGCCGGCGCCCGCGCGGTCGCGGTGACGCGCGCGAGCGCCCCGATCCTGGTCCTACCGGGCGGCGGGGACCCATTCGAGATCGTGCCTCCAGCCTTCCCGCGGGGCCACCGTGAGGGGTGCGGGGACACGATGATGGGCGCGATCGCAGCCGCCTGGGCGCGCGGGCTGCCGCTACGCGAGGCGCTGGTGCTGGGGGCGGCTGCCGGTTCGGTCAACTTCCTGCGCCACGGCCTGGGTACCGGCAAGCGCTCCACCGTCGAGGAGCTGGCGGCTCAGATCGCGGTCCGCCCCGTGCAAGGCGGAACGACGGCGCCTAGAACGGCGGCCTGAGCTCCTCCCCGCGCGCGATCGCCTCAGGGGCGGTGTGGGCGACCCACTCCAGGTGCGACGCCAGCGGCTGGACCGTGCTCAGCGCGTCCAACGCCGGCGCCAGCGCGACCGGCCGGCCCGCCCGCGCGGAGTGGGCGTCGCTACCGAGCACGTGCAGGACCCCGGCGCGGGCGAGCATCAGCATCCCGCTCCGCGTCACCGGATTGACGAAGAACGCCGCGGTCGCCTGGACCAGCGCGCCGCGTTGCGCCAGCCGCTTCAGCCGCTGCACCAGGTCGGGCGCGGCGTGACGCTCCGGGTGGGCGATCAGGGGACGAAAGCCTCGCGCGTGAAGTCGCTCTACGGCCGCATCGAGGACGTCATCCAACGGTCCCGGAGCGGGCTCGAGCAGGATCCAGCGCGCCGAGCCGCCAAGTGCCACCGATTGGAGCTCGGCGTCCTCGAGACCGTCCAGCGCGGTCACCGCGACCTCGCCGCCGGGGAGCACGCGAGTGCGGCAGCCGGCCTCGCGGATCGCCTCCGCGAGCTCCGCCAATCGTCCCGGCAGCTCGTCGATCCGCACGTCGTGATCGTGGCGGATGTGCGGGGTCGCGCAGATCGCAGCGATCCCGTCCGCCTCCGCCTGGCGCGCCATCGCGACAGAGTCGTCGAGATCGCGAGCGCCGTCATCGATGCCCGGGATGATGTGACAGTGGAGATCGACCGTTACGCCCGGCCCCACGCGAGGACCCCGGCGATGTCCAGGCTGGAGAGGACGCCGATCGGCCGCTTGTTGGCAGGGTCTGTGACGACGACGTGCGAGGTCTGATTCTCGAGCATCAGCTCGACCGCATGGCGTAACGGCATCGTCGGCTTGACGCTGATGATCGGCTGCGCCGCCAGGTCGCGCGCGGTGGATTCTGCGCCATCGCGGACCCCAGCCGCGATCAGATCGAGATCCGAGACGATTCCCCAGACGTAGGACTCGTCGGGACTCCGGGTCGGGGCCGCGAGCGCAGCGACGCAATGGACGTGGTGGGTGGCCATCATCCGCGCGATCTCGGTCGATGTTGCGTCGAGTTCGCACGACACGATTCCCGGATGCATCGCGTCGGAAACCGTCGCGTTTTCGAACGCGGGCATCAGGTAGCTGGCCTCGTAGAGCTGGATGGCTGTGGAAATGGTCATGCCAGTGATGATTCCTAGGCATCTGGGCAATGGCATCCGCGCAAAGCCGCAGCGGCGCTCGGGCGAAAGTACCCTAGCCGCCAACAGTTGGCGCCCGGCACGGGGTTAGTCTCGGGCCGCCCATCGAGGAAGAAAGGAAGGGAATATGGAGCACGAGCACACCCAGCACGTCGCGGCCCCGGCCGACCGCGTGTTCGCCGCTCTCGCCGACGTGGGCAACCTGCCGCGCTACGTCCCGCAGCTGACAGAGGCGCAGCGGCTCGATGGCGACAAGGTCAACGTGCAAGCCCGGTATGAGGGTCACACCAAGGAGGGCGAGGCTTGGTTCCGCGCAGACGAGTCAGAGCGGAGGATCGAATGGGGGGCACCGACCGGCGGCTATCACGGCTGGATCCAGGTCGACGACGATGAGGGCGGCTCGCGCCTGACCCTGTTCCTCGCCACCGCTCGGGGCGACGCACCGGACAACGAGGTGATGGGCACGCTCGACGCGATCAGGCGGTTGGTCGAGGCCGACGCGTAGGCCGAGGGCGTCCCGGCGCTCAGCGGCGCGCTCGCACGACCGTATCGAGCGCGATCCGCTCGCCGTCGGGCGTCCGGACGGGCCGCTGCACCTGCGCGGCGCGCTCGATCCGCAGCCCGCTTCCCTCGAGGTCGCCGACGATGTCCTGCGCGCTGTATAGGACGGCCGCATTCTGAGGCCCGCCGTATCCCTGCTCGATGTTGCTGCTGTCGTGGCCGACCAGGAGCAGCGTGCCTCCAGCGGCGACGCCTTCGGCGGCGGCTCGGACGATCGCCCTGCGCTGATCCTGGGGCACCTGGAGGTAGAAGATCAGCACCAGGTCGAAGTCGTGCGGGTCGATTCGGTACTCGAGCAGGTCCGCCTCAACCCACTCGACGCCGACGCCGCGCGCCTCGGCGAGCCGCCGCGCCTTCTCGAGCCCGACCGGCGAGAAGTCGACGCCGGTCACCTCCCAGCCGTGCTCGGCCAGCCAGACCGCGTTCCGCCCCTCGCCGCAGGCGAGGTCGATTCCCCGGCCGGTTGCGAGCTCGGCCGCTTCCTCCCCGAGGAAGCGGTTGGCCTGGCTCGTCCAGACGGGATCGCTGCCGGCATAGCGGCGATCCCACGTGGTGCGGTCCATGCGTGAAGTATGGCTGGAGGCGATCCTGCGGACCTAGCGGCTGCTTTAAGGAACCCGGCCTGCGTTCGTACGGTGATCATCCGTCGAGACCGCGGCGCATACAGCCGCCACGTCGAGCGTTGACAAGATCCCGATCGGGAGACCGCTGGCGGAGTCGTTTACGACCAGGTGCGAGACGGCGTGCTCAGCCATCAGCTGCGCCGCGCGATCGAGCCGTTCGTTCGCCCCGACCACCAGTGGCTCGGTCGCGGCGGCTTCTCCTGCGCTTGGCCCCTCGCCAGTGGCTGCCGCCGCCACCACATCGAGATCGGACACCACCCCGACCGGCCGAGCGCTGCCAGCAGCGGTCACAACTACGGCATGCACCCGATGCTCGGCCATCACAGCGGCTACCTCGGCGAGCGAAGCGTGACTCGGGCAGGTCAGAATGCCGTGGTGCATCACGTCTTTGACCCTGATGTGTTCGAGTTCCACGTTTACTCCTTCGTCGGGGCAGGCGGCGCCGAGATCCGTGATGGGCGTGGCCCTTCGCAGGTGCCAGCTGTCATTTCATGCGTCGCGCACGGCGGGGTTGCAGCAGCGTCAGCTCGGAACCCGTGCTCAGAAAGCACAGCGCGAAGGCGCAACATCTCGGCGTGCAGATGGGCGTTCTCGGCGCGCAGACGCGATAGCTGCCTCAGCACTCCGCTCGTATCCCGGGTCCCGGGGCGCGCGCTGCTATTCGTCATCACGCCGTTGTGCTCACGACCCCGGTCGATTCGAGCGTTGAGCATGGAGGTAGCTTCGCTCGGGTGCCGCGAGGCGTGCATCCGGGCGTCGCATCGTCCGGCTCTCGGAAAACTACTGGTCAGCGGCTCGTCTCAGGATGCCTTCAGGGTCCCGCGAGTCTGCCGCGCAATCTCGAGATCTTCGCGGGCGCGCACGACGACGGTGCGTGTCGCGGAGCCGGAGCGCGTGATCTCGGCATCGGCCGCAGCGCTCGCATTTCGGTGCTCGTCGATCCCGAGACCGAGAAAGCCGAGCCCAGCGACTGCCCGCGCCCGGATCTCGGCTGACCGCTCGCCGACTCCACCCGTGAATGCGAGCACGTCGAGCCCTGACAGGGCGGCGGACATTGCCGCTATTCCAGCGCGTAGACGGTGCAGGTACACGTCGAGCGCCAGCTTCGCGTCCGCTTCACCCGAGTCGGCTCCGAAGAGCACCTTGCGCATGTCAGCGGTGCCAGCCATTGCCAAAAGGCCCGATTCATGCTCGAGCGCGTCGGCCAGGTCGCGCTCGGCCATCCCGGTCCGCTCGAGCAGCCACAGCAGCAGACCCGGATCGACGCTCCCGGAGCGGGTCGCCATGACGAGACCTTCGAGCGGGGTGAAGCCCATCGTCGTGTCGAACGAGAGGCCGTCGGCGATCGCGCACAGGGAGGCGCCGGCGCCCAGATGGCAGCTGACGATCCTCGGCCCCGCACCCGAGGATCCCAAGATCTCGGGAACGCGCCGCGCGATCCATGCATGCGAGAGACCATGGAATCCGTATCGGCGTACGCGCCACCGCTCCCGCCACGCTGCCGGCAGCGCGTACGTGTAGGCCTCCGGCGGCAAAGTGGCGTGGAAGGCAGTGTCGAAGCACGCGACCGCCGGAAGGTCCGGTAGCACCCGCGACACCGCATCCAGTGCCGCGAGTGACTTCGGCTGGTGAAGCGGGGCCATCTCGACGAGCTCGCGCAGCGCCGCTTCGACAGTCGGATCGATCAGAACCGCCTCACGAAAGCGCTCGCCCCCGTGGACGATCCGATGGCCGACCGCTTCCGCGTCGCCGAACCCTTCTTCAATCGCCGCGCGAAGCACGCCCTCGGGCACCACGGCGCGGGGCGCCGATAACTCGCGCTCGGCAAGCGTGGAGTCATCGCCAGCGACCAAGCTGAGCTTCAGACTGCTCGAACCGGCGTTGACGACGAGCACTCGCACGCTATTGGGTGGAGTTGCGCCTCACGCGTGCATTCTCCACGGAGCCCACTCCGGGCGGTAGCCGGACAGCACGCTGGACCTTGATGGCAGAGCCCGCCGCGGTGGGCGGGCCCGCAGGCCTGCCCACCGGCAAGCGGGCACGGGAGCGCTACGAGCGCTCCGGAGACGAGGAATCGGCCGCCTCGGCCTCCATCCGTGCGAGCCGCGCGTAGTAGTCAAATCGGGATGCGGTCCAGTCGATGCCGATCCGCTCGCCGATGCGCTTGGCCTGATCTGCTGAGAAGGTCACGTCTTTGTCCAGGGTCACGGGGGTTAGCTAGATGCGCTGGGCCAGACCCACTCGCGGATGTCGGGCGAGTCGTCTCCGACCTCGCGTGTATACGCGCGGTGGCGCAGGCGAGCGTCCAGCATCTCCTGGCGCAGGCCCGCCTCGCGCTCGCCGAGCGCGGGCACCCGGTCGATCACGTCCATCACCAGGTGGAAGCGGTCCAGATCGTTGAGCATCACCATGTCGAACGGGGTCGTCGTGGTGCCCTCCTCCAGGTAGCCGCGCACGTGGATGTTGTGGTGGTTGGTGCGGCGGTACGTGAGCCGGTGGATCAGCAGCGGGTAGCCGTGGTAGGCGAAGATCACCGGCTGGGAGCTCGTGAACAGGGCATCGAACTCCCTGTCGGAGAGGCCGTGGGGGTGTTCCGTGTCGGGCTCGAGCCGCATCAGGTCGACGACGTTGACGAGCCGGACACGGAGGTCCGGCAATCGCTCGCGCAGGATCGCCGCGGCGGAAACCGCTTCGAGCGTGGGCACGTCGCCGGCGCACGCCAGCACCACGTCGGGCTCGCCACCGTCGTCGGTTGATGCCCAGTCCCAGATGCCGATCCCGCGGGTGCAGTGTGCGATCGCCTCCTCCATCGGCAGGTAATCGAGCGCGGGTTGCTTCCCGGCGACGATCACGTTGATGTAGTTGCGGCTGCGCAGGCAATGGTCCGCGACCGACAGCAGGCAGTTGGCGTCGGGCGGCAGGTACACGCGGATGATTTCGGCCTTTTTGTTGACCACGACGTCAATGAAACCGGGATCCTGATGCGTGAAGCCGTTGTGGTCCTGGCGCCAGACGTGCGATGAGAGCAGGTAGTTCAGGGATGCGATCGGGCGTCGCCACGGGATCCCGCGGGTGACCTTCAGCCACTTGGCGTGCTGGTTGAACATCGAGTCGACGATGTGGATGAACGCCTCGTAGCAGTTGAACAGGCCGTGGCGCCCGGTCAGCAGATAGCCCTCCAGCCAGCCCTGGCAGAGGTGCTCTGAGAGCACCTCCATCACGCGGCCGTCCGGGGATAGGTGATCGTCGGTCGGCAGCCGCTCGGCCTCCCAGGCGCGATCGGTCGCCTCGAACACCGCCGACAGGCGATTCGACGCCGTCTCGTCGGGTCCCATCAGCCGGAAGCGATCGGGATTGGCGCGGATCACGTCCCGCAGCCACGTCCCGAGCACGCGGGTCGCCTCGCTCGACGTCTTCGCGGGTGCGGGGACGTCCACCGCGTAGTCGTGGAAGTCGGGCAGCTCCAGCGAGCGCAGCAGCAGCCCGCCGTTCGCGTGGGGGTTGGCGCTCATCCGCAGGTCGCCCTCCGGCGCGAGCGCAGTGATCTCGGGCCGCACCGCGCCACCATCGTCGAACAGCTCCTCGGGGGCGTAGGACCGCATCCAGCTCTCCAGTTGCTGGAGGTGCTGCGGGTTGGTCCTGACTTCGGCGAGCGGGACCTGGTGGGCGCGCCACGTTCCCTCGACCGGCAGGCCGTCGACCTCCTTGGGACCGGTCCATCCCTTCGGCGTGACCAGCACGATCATCGGCCAGCGCGGCCGCTCGAGATCACCCGTCTGCCGGGCGCGCCGCTGGATCGCAGCGATCTCGTCCAGCACCTCGTCGAGCGTCGCTGCCATCAGCTGGTGCATCGCCGCCGGCTCGGAGCCCTCCACGAACCATGGCGCGTAGCCGTAGCCCTCGAGCAGCGCCCGCAGTTCCTCGCGGGGTATGCGCGCGAGCACCGTCGGGTTGGCGATCTTGTAGCCGTTGAGGTGGAGCACCGGCAGGACGGCGCCGTCGCGTGCAGGATTGATGAACTTGTTCGAGTGCCAGCTCGCCGCGAGCGGTCCCGTCTCGCCCTCGCCGTCGCCGACCACGCACACCGCGAGCAGCTCGGGGTTGTCGAACACCGCGCCGTAGGCGTGCAGCAGCGAGTAGCCGAGCTCGCCGCCCTCATGGATCGAGCCGGGCGTCTCGGGCGCGTCGTGGCTGGGGATCCCGCCTGGGAAGGAGAACTGCCGGAACAGCCGGCGGAGCCCCTCCTCGTCGTGGCCGATATGCGGGTAGACCTCGGTATAGGTGCCGTCGAGATAGGCGCTTGCGACCATGCCGGGGCCGCCGTGGCCTGGGCCGGTCACGTAAATCGTGTCCAGCGCCCGCGCCTTGATCGCCCGGTTCATGTGGACGTAGATGAAGTTGAGGCCTGGGGTCGTGCCCCAGTGTCCGAGCAGCCGTGGCTTGGCGTGCTCCTGTGTGAGCGGCTCGCGAAGCAGCGGGTTGGCGAGCAGGTAGATCTGGCCCACCGACAGGTAGTTCGCGGCGCGCCACCACGCGTCGACCGCTCGCAGCTCCTGATCGGACAGCGGGACGGGCGCCGGCTCGGTCACGCGCTGCATTTACGCATACCGGGGCGGCGCTCCGCTCAGTGAGAACCCGCAGTCTGGTGCGGACAGCCCCCGGATGACCGCGCAAGCCGACGAGACGACGATGTCGGGGTGAGCCCTGTCGGCAAGACCCGCTTCCATGTCGTGATCGCGGGCGGCAGCGTCGCGGCGCTCGAGACGTTGCTCGCGCTCAGAGCGCTCGCCCCGCATCGGGCGGAGTTGACGCTGCTCTGTCCGGCCCGCGAGTTCGTGTACCGGCCGGTCACGGTCGCGGAGGCGTTTGACCGTGGCGAGGCGCGTGTGTACAGACTGGGCGAGATAGCCGCAGACCAGGGGGCGCAGCTGGTGCGGGACTCGCTCGCCAGGGTCGATCCCGGTGCCCGTGCGGTCGTCACCCAGTCAGGCGACCGGATCGCGTTCGACGCGCTCGTCCTTGCCACCGGCGCCATTCCCCGCGAGCCACTTCCCGGCGCGCTGACGTTCCGTGGCCGCGACGACGTGGTCGCGTTGCGGAGCCTGCTCGACGAGCTGGTCACGGGGCGGGCGAAGTCGCTCGCGCTGGCGCTCCCCTCCCAGCGGACATGGCCGCTGCCGCTGTACGAGCTCGCGATGATGACGGCGGCGCATCTGAGCGAACGCGGTGCGGACGCGGTACCGGTGACCCTCGTCACTCCCGAGGAGGAGCCGCTCGAGCTGTTCGGTCCAGCGGCCGGCGTCGCGATCAGGGAACTGCTCGCGGCTCGCCGGATCGCGCTGCGAACGTCGTCGCTTCCGGCGAGGGTGCATCGGCGCGTGCTGGGGCTCGCCGGCGGGGGAGAGGTGTTCGTCGACCGGGTGGTCACGCTGCCGGTCCTCGAGGGCCCCGCGGTTCGCGGCGTCCCTCACGACCAGCACGGATTCGTCCCGGTAGACGCCCACGGCCGGGTCAACGGCCTGGAATCCATCTACGCCGCCGGCGACCTCACAACGTTCCCGCTCAAGCAGGGCGGCCTAGCCGCGCAACAGGCGGACGCGGTCGCGGAGGTGATCGCCGCCGAGCTAGGAGTCCCGATCGAGCCGAAGCCGTTCACGCCGGTGCTGCGCGGATTGCTGCTGACCGGTGGCGCGCCGCTATACCTGCGCGCGGAGCCCCAGCGGCTCCCTCGTCAGGCGACGGTGGCGATCGAGGCAGCGACGGTACGGCCGGTGGGGCGTGCTGTGTCCGCCGCGACCGGACAGGCGCTCTGGTGGCCGCCGGCAAAGATCGCCGGGCGCTACCTCGCGCCGTACCTCGCGACCGCGCGACCGCGCCCGCTGTCGAGCGAGCTGCTCTCGGATCGTGGCCCGGTTCCCGGCCCTTCCTTGTCCGAGGCCGAATACCGCGACGCGCTCGAACTGGCGTTGCTGCTTGCCGGGTGCGACGCGCGCTGGGGGGACTACAGATCGGCGCTGAGCGCACTCGACGCTGCGGAGGCCCTCGAGGGAACGTTGCCGCCCGAGTACGAGGCGCGGCGACGCGAGTGGACCGCCGCGGCGCGATTGGGCGCGTGAGGCGTCAGTAGAAATCCGCAGCCCGCGGCGCGGAGGTCGACGGATGGCGGGGGGGAATGAACGCCATACCGTGGGTTCACCAAACCGATATGGAGGATTCACGAGATACCGAGCCGTTGCGATACACGCGTAGCGGCGGCCTGTGCAATCAGCGGCGGGGACGGGTCTCGCCGCGCCTACGGTGCCGCGACCAGTCCGTGCTCTAGTGCGTAGCGCACGAGCTCAGAGCGGCTGCCGACGCGGAGCTTCTGCTGGATGTGCGCGCGGTGCGTTTCCACGGTCCGTACCGACAAGTACAGCTCAGTGGCGATCTCGGCATTGGTGTGACCGAGCGCGATCATCCGCAGCACCTCGACTTCTCGCTCGGTCAGCCCGTCCGGTGGGCCGGGCGGTGGCTCGGCGGCCACGCGCGCGCCGAGGCGGGGGTTCAGGTACGTATCACCGTCGGCCGCACGTCGGACTGCCTCGACCAGCTCTTCATCGGCCGCCTCCTTGAGCACGTAACCCATCACGCCGGAGGCAAGGGCCTGTCTTGCGTACGCAGGCTCGTTTTGCATCGTCAACACCACGATCTGGGTGTCGGGAGCCTCGGCGCGTATCTCGGGGATCGCGTCGAGACTCGAGCCGCCAGGCATGTTCAGGTCGAGCACCAGCACATCGGGCTTGTGCCCGCGCACGTAGCGGCGCGCGCCGTCGACGTCCTCCGCCTCCGCCACGACTTCGAGTCCTACCTCGTCCTCCAGCAGCTGGCGGAGGCCACGGCGGACGACCGAATGGTCATCGGCGATGACGATCCGAAGAGGCCGCTCGGGGCTCATCGGGCGCTCGCGGCGACGCGGTCGCGGATCGCGAGGTACGGCCCGAGATACTTGGCGGCGATCTTTGCCGGCGGCCATTTGTACGGCGTCTCGCTGAGCTCAGAGCTTGAGCCGTGACCACCGGTGAGGCGAGCATTCAGATAGAGCGGTTCGTCGCCCCCGAGCAGGATCGCGTGGGCCTCCGGATCGAACGGTGGCTGCGGCACCGGGACCCCAGCCAGCACGGCGATCGCAGCTGCGGCGACGTCGGCCTGCTGAGCCGCGATACCACCCAGCTTGACCGGAAAATCGGTAGCATCACCAGCCGCCCACACATTTTCCAGACCGCGAACGCGGCAGTGTTCATCAACTGGGATGAAACCGTTTGCCGAGTCCGTCGGCACGCCCGCCACCGACGGCCCGATCAGCTGTGGCATAGCGATGATCCGATCCGCATAGAGCTCTCGCTCGCCGGGCCGAACCACGATGCACCCGTGTCGCGGAACCTCCACGTGCGCCGATGTGATCGTAAGGATGCCCCGCTCCTCCAGCAGCTTCCCGACCCCGTCGCTGACGGCGCTTCCGAATACAGCCAGCGGGGCGTCCTCGGGCGTCGCGATCGTGATCGAGAGGTCCGCGCCCATGTCGTACGCGCGGCGCGCGATCAACAGCGCCAGCTCGTACATGGGCAGGGGCCAGGGCATCGGCGAAGGCGCGATCAGCGCGATGCGATGCGTGTACCCCTCCTCGATGTCCTGAATCAGTCCGTGCAGCTGCTCGTCGAGCCGGCGGTCGTCGATCGTGAGCGTGTTATCGAAGCGCGCTCGGAGCCGCGCTCCGAGCCCCAGTACGAGCGCGTCGTACTCGACGTTCCGTCCGCCGGCGGTACGTGCCGCGCGAGCAGCGGGGTCCAGCGATTCAAGGCTGTCCTGCACCAGCACGGCGCCAACGTCTGCCGCGATGCCGGCGAGCGGGTAGCGCCTGGCGGCGCTGTACGCGAACGGCTCGCGGACCGTCATCGGGCGATAGACGAACTCGGGTTCCGGCGCGAGCATCGTGACCGAGACCTGGTCACCAGCGAGCTCGCGCAGTGCGAGCGCCGCCTCCAGCGCGGCGACACCACCGCCTGCAAGCAACACTCTCAGCCGCTCCGCGGGTGAGGGACTGGAGCTCACGTTTCTGAGCTTACGCGAGCCCAACCCGCTGCCCAGCCGTGTGGCGCCGAACCGTCGTTGCGGAAAACTACTTAACGTCGACGATCCGTCGACCGGACACCGTCCACGCGCGTATCCGGACCCAATTCGGTTTGGATCCCGGTGCCCAAGACTTGAGTCCCAGTCGCTCGAGTCGGCGTCTCTCGACGGGGCTGGAGATCCTCTCGGTCACCCCGACAACGATCACGCTCCAGCCGGTGCAGGTCCTTGGATCGATGCCGTCGATCTCGAACGCCGCCTTGCCCGAGTTGAGCAGCGCCTGCAACTTCGATCCATACCCAGTCTTGAACACGACCGACTGCGAAGCCTCGTCGAAGGCGTAGTTGACAGGCCGGATCGACGGCGTGGCGTTGCCCGAGCTGACCGCCAACCTGCCAAAGCTGTTTCGCGCAAGAAGCTCCAGGCACTCGGCACGCTCAAGGGGGTGTATGGCCGCCATCGACTGCGACGGTAAGGCCGCGGGGCGTGTTACGCAGCCGCACAAAGCGCGGGTAGTCGGTGCGCGAAACTACTGACTTGGCGAAAGGCCTAGCGCGCTGAGCTGGTTACCTGAACTCGTCGGTCGATACGCCGAACGGGTCTTCTTGACGCCGCCGGCGCGCGCCCGGACGGTCCTGGTCGAACAGACCGGCGAGATGGTGCTCAAGCCTGGCGCTCGACCGCTCCCGTTCAACGCGACTGAGGAGTTTGCGACGCGTCACGTTGCGTTTACCTGGCGCGCGCGGTTCCCGCTGGCCGGTGCGCTTGCGCTGCGAGTTGTGGACCGCTACGACGGCAAGGACGGCGTCCTCGAAGTGAGGGCGCTGGGCGTGCCCCTGCGACGTAAGCGCGGTGCGCCGCTCGCCGAGGGGGAGGCGTTTCGATATCTCGCTGAGATCGCCTGGGTACCGCACGCGATCCTGGCCAACGCCGAGCTTGAGTGGCGCGAGATCGACGAGCGGACGGTCGAGGTCGCCACGCGGTTGCGCGACAAGCTGATCGCGGTCAGCTTGACCTTCAACGACGCCGGGGAGATCGCACAGACCGTCGCGGACCGTCCCCGCGTCGAGGCTGGGGACAGGGTCACCCGGTGGGTCGGCGTCTACGGCGCGTACGAGGAGTTCGGTGGCGTGCTCATCCCGACCCGTGCGGAAGTACGTTGGGAGTTGCCAGACGGACCGTTTACCTATTGGCGGGGGAAGGTCACGTCGCTGGTTTCGCGCGACTGATCGACGGGGTTCCGTCTAACCGCCGTCGGCCGGGAAGTGCTCGATCACTCGTTCGGCGTACCACTGCGGCCAAGACGTCTGCGGACTCGCCTGCGTGTACTCCTTGTCGAGCGATACCAGCAGCCACACCAACTCGCTGCGGACCGGCATCGTCCCCAGCAGCTGCGGAAGTTCGGACAGGCGCAGTAACCAGTCCGCGTACCAGGAGGCCCAGTCGGGGTCGTCGCCGTCGACGATCCGGTAGACGAGATGATGCGTCTCGCCTGCCTCGTTGAGCAGTGCGGCCACCTGCTGGGAACGGTCGTCCATCGCTTCCAAGTGTGACGGAGCGCGACGCGGGCTGCAAAAATCCGTGACGCGCTCGGCGCGGCGGCGTAGTGTAGGCCGCGATGGTCTCGGTTCGATTACGGACGGTCTTGGGAGCCGGGTGTGCGGTGGGGGCGTGCGCGGCCGTCGTCCTCGCCGGGGCCGTTGGCGCAGCGCCGAATCGTCCGGCACCGACGCCGGCGGGCAACGAGCGCGCGGCACGACTCGACGCCGGCCAATTGCTGGGGAGCCTCCGGCTCCCAGCCGGCGCGACGAGCTTGTCGGCCGAGCCGCCTGGCGATGGCGGCGCGCTGCAACCGATGCCTGGGTTGACTGGGACGGAGGCGAGGGCCGACTCCCACATCTGGTGGAAGGCCCTGGGGACCCCAGACAATGTTCTCGGCTATGTCGAGGCACACCCGCCTGCGGGATCGACGCAAGCTTCCGCCGGAACGTCCTTTGACGGGCCGACCGGCACAGGTCTCTGGAGCGTGACGTTCACCTGGCCACCCGTGGCCGGGGTCCTCGGCTCCCGCGAATTGGAGGCGTGGTTCACGTCGCTGCCAGGCAATGTCACGGGCGTACTCGCGCAGGCGGAGTCCGACTGGATCGTGCCGCGCGCCCCCGGCGAGCAGATCCCGAGCGGGGTGCGCGAAGTGCAGATCCCCGCGGCAAAGCTGCACGGCCCGAGAACACTTTCGCTCACAGCCACGAATCCGGGCCAGGTGCGGCGGCTCGTCGCGTTGTTCGACGCGATGCCCGTCGTGCAGCCCGCCGCCTACAGCTGCCCGGCCGAGCTGATCGACGGCGCCCGCGTGATGGCGTTTAGGTTCCGCGCGGACGCTGGCGCTCCCGTACTGGCCCAGGCGACGTACACCGACTATCTGCCACTCGGCTCGCCCAGCGGACCTTGCAAGCCGGTTGACTTCGCCGTTCGGGGGCGTTCCGAGGCGCCGCTGATCGGGGGCGACTTCGTGGTGCAGGTCGAGCGGATCGTGGGCACCGGCCTGACCTCTCGCTGAGCGTGCGTGGGGCCTAGCGCACCGCCACTCGCTGACGGGGCACGGCGCGATCGTCAGGCGAGACGATCGACGGCGCCCGCCCCGGTTGTCGCGGGGACGACACGGCCGCCGCGCGAGCGCTCCGCGACGAGGGCAAGCAGGCCATCCTGACCGGGATCCAGTTCCTGCGAGAAGAGCGTCACCACGACCCGAACGGCGGTCTCAGGTCTCGGCTACTCCACCGCCTTGAGTAGCAGCCGTCGGCCGGTCTTTCGGCAACTCGGGAAGCGCCAATGCGCCTCGCCACCGCTCGGTAGACCTTGCGGTTGAAGATGAGCCCGATGTGGCTGCCGGTCACCTCGACGCAGTCGGCATGGGGAATCACCTGACATTGCCAGTGGACGACGCCGTCGCGCCTTGGAGTAGATGCTCGTGAGGCGGACCTGCTCGAACGGGAACGGCCGCGCGTAGTCGTGGCTGAACGGACAACCGCAGTGGCCGGTAAGGCATGTTTCTCTGCGCGCTCGTCCGGTGGCCTGGACGACGCGTCGCGCGACGCCGACCGCGAACAGCGTTGGGGTGCTGGCTCCGAGCAGGCCCTGGAGGTCCGCCGCCCATCGAGATCGCATGCGAGACGCGGTCGGGGCGACGGGCGGCGAGCGCCCGCGCGTAGTGGCCGCCACGGCTGTGCCCGATCAGCGCCACGCGCCGTCCGTAGCGGTGCCACAGCCCCTCGACTCTGCGCTCCACCCGGTCAAGCGTGCGGTCGGAGCAACCGGCATTGGCGACGAAGCCGCATAACTTCGGCCGGTAGCCGATTCGCCGCAGCCATGCCGCGATGACAGCGAGCGTCTGATCGCCGGCGAGGAAGCCGGGCATCAGCACGACGGGACGGCCATTGCCGCCCGGCACGCCAACGCCGTAGAGGACGGGGTCGGCCAGCAGGCGCGCGAGTTCCAGCCACCCTCGCGTTTCGGCCAACGGCCGGCCCATCCAGCGCCCGCGCACCGGGTCGGCGCAGAAGACGAAGCGATCGGCGTCCTCGAAGGCGGCGCGGTCCCCGTTCAACGGAGCGCGCCGCGCCCTCAGCTCGCATGCACGTAGCTGCCCGGAGCCTTGGCCGTCGCCTTGTGCTTGCGGCTTCCCAGCGTCGCCGAGCCGGCTTCAGCTCCCCCGCGCGCTGCCGAGAGCCACTCGCCGTAATCAGGCCACCAGCTGCCCCGCTTGACGTCGGCCTGCGCGACCCATGCCTCGGGCTCATCCGCGGGGTCGTCGACGACGCGGTAGCTGGCGCGGCTCTCGGCGCTCGGCGGGTTGACCAGCGCCTGGATGTGGCCGCTGGTCGAGAGGACGAACCGCTTGGCGCCGCCGAGCAGCTGCGCGCTGCGGTACGCGTTCTCCCAGGGCACGATGTGGTCGCGCAGTCCCGCGATGCTGTAGCTGTCCAGCGTGATCGCCCCGAGATCGATCGGGCGTGCCGAGCACCTCCACCTCCCCAGGATGGGTGAGCGCATTGTCGAGCGCGGTCGCGGACGAAATCGCGGTGCAGGCCCGCCGCCAGCCGCACGCTGTCCTGGTTCCAGTACAGGATGTCGAACGCCGGCGGGTCCTTGCCCAGCAGGTAGTTGTTGACGACGTAGTTCCAGACCAGGTCGTTTGGCCGCAGCCAGGCGAACACGCCCGCGAGCGCACGGCCGTCGATGTAGCCCTTGCGGGCCGACTCGGCCACCGCGGCTGCGGCGAGCTCGCGGCTGGCGAACGCCCCCGCGGTGCCCATCCGCGCCTGATCGAGCGCGCACACCATCATCGTCAGCGCACCGAACTTGTCCTGCTCGCCGATCGCCGCGAGATGGCCGAGCGCGCACGCGGTGATGATCCCGCCGGA
Source organism: uncultured Solirubrobacterales bacterium (assembly GCA_963826395.1). Taxonomy (GTDB): domain Bacteria; phylum Actinomycetota; class Thermoleophilia; order Solirubrobacterales; family Solirubrobacteraceae; genus Palsa-465. The sequence goes on from CAWGWP010000006.1 coordinate 462,945, forward strand.
GCAGGCCGCGTTCACGTTCACCGCGGTTGCCGGGTGATCTCGGCGACCGCGTCGCGCGCCTCGAGCACCGCCTGCGCGTAGGTGTCGAGGTCGAAGTGGCCCTGCGCAGCGTCGGGATTGCGCCACGAGATCGTGAACACCTGCTGCTGTTGGCCGAGCAGCCACTCCACGATGCTCCGCCCCGGCGAGATGTCGAGGATGTAGTACTTGTTGATCGTCGGCGGGACGAACAGCAGCGGGACTTCGTGAACCTGCTCGGTCGCCGGCCGGTACTGGATCAGCTCGAATACGTCGGTCCGTAGCACGACCGATCCGGGCGTTACCGCAAGGTTTCCGCCCACCTCGAACTTCGTCACATCGACGCTGGCGGGAAGGTGCGGCGGGCGGGTGATGTCGCGCAGGAAACGCCGTGCCGCCTCTCACCAGGTTCGCTCCGCCGACGTCGATGCTCTCCTTCAGCACCGCCGGGTTGGACCAGGGGAAGTTCGTCGGCGCCAGCGCGTCGAGCACGTTGCTCGGCCGCAAACCGTGCTTGGCGTTCGGTGCGCCAGTCGACGCCAGCATCGGAGATCAGGCGATCGACGGTCTCGCAGGTGACGAGGTAGCTCTGCATCACCCGGCGCAGCAGCCAGTTGTCCTGCCACGCTCGCTCGCCGAAGCGGCGATCGCCCTTGGTCGGCCGAGCCTCCGAGCTCCCAGCGGCCACGCGGGCCAGCTCGATACCGAAGCGACCCGCGTCGCGCGCGGTACGTCGGGGATGGCGGGCCAATCCCGCGATCGTGCGGCCGGCGGCCCTCGGCTTGAGGAACCTGCCAACCCGACCGCCTTCGAACACGGCATCGGTGAGCATGACATCGAGTCCCGACTGGGCCGCGCGCCGCAGACCCGGCTCCCGAGGCGAGCCGGGCTCCTTCGGTGTCGAATTCGCCGTGACGCTCATCGGACCAGGCGGCCGTGGACGATCAGCTCGCTGGGCGGTAGGGATCATGCCCAGAGTGCCGTGGCTCATGCCGAGCTCGCGGTGATCGGCGTACGTTCTCGCGTCGATCTCGAGGTCATCGCCGACCGGTCGCAGGCCGGCCGTCGAGCTCGAGCGGGAGGCTCTATCCCGCTGCGTACAGGCGGCCGCGGACCTTCAGCGTGTCACCGTCCAGCGTCGCGGCGTCGGACTCGAAGCGGACCTCTTGGTGGTTCCTCACATCGAAGAAGTCGGAGGAGCGCAGGTGCCTGTCGCGGAGGGCGTTCTTCGTGTTGAGGCTATCGGCGTCGATCGTCGAACTCGATCGCCGGGCTTCGCTCCAGGTCGAGCGTTCCGTCGTAGCGTTCGAAGTGACCTTTGACCGTCGCGCAGCCCCCAGAGGGTGCGCGCGCGGAACTCGACGCTTGAGCGCGCCGGATCGATCCGCCACCGCCCCTGGCGGGATGCTGGGGGTGTCGGAGGACTTGGTGATGGTGTCAGTGCTCATTGAGGTTTCCTTAGTTGGTCAGTTGCCATGTCCAGGCGTATTGGGAGAGGACCGCACCGACCTCGTCGTCCTCGGCCGAGTGCGGGACGTGGACCTCGACGGCGCCGTCGACCAGGACAGCGCGCACCTGGTCGCCGATCCCGGTTTCGGCGAGCGCGTCACGCGCGGCCCGCTCGGCGGCCCGGCGGCGGAGCTCGGGCTTGTAGGGCTTGCCGACCGAGGTCTGCGGGATCTCATCGACGATCTCGACGTGCTTGGGCGCGGCGGCGCGCTCGGGTACGTGGTCGGCCGCCCAGGCTTCGAGCTCGCTGGCCGTCAGCTCGCTGCCGGCGGTGAGCGTGACGAACGCGACGGGCACCTCGCCGGAGTGGGGATCGGGACGACCGACGGCGGCTGCGGCGGTGACGTCGGGGTGCTCGAGCAGCCCGTCCTCGATCGTCGCGGGATCGATGTTGTGGCCGCCCCGGATGATCAGGTCCTTCGCGCGGCCCGCGAGGCGGATGAACCCCTCGCCGTCGACGGAGGCCAGGTCGCCGGTGTCAAGCCAGCCGTCCCGGATCTTCCCGTCCGGGCGCACCTCGCGTCCGGAGCCGGTGTCGACGAGATAGCCGGCGAAGATGTTCGGGCCGCGCAGCACGAGCGTCCCGACCTCGTTCTCGGCCAGGAACGTCCAGTTGCCGGTCGCCTCGTCGATCGCGACCGTGCGCGCCTCCTGATAAGGCAGACGCTGCCCGACCGTCCCGGGTCGGGGCGCGTCCGGCCAGCTGACCGCGCTGGCGCACGTGCCCTCGGTCAGGCCATAGCCCTCGCACAGAGCCACCCCGGTGCGAGCTTCGAAGGCGTCGCGCACCGCGAGTGGCAGCGGGGCGGCGCCGACGATCGGGAGCTTCAGGCTGGAGATGTCCGCGTCGACGGGGATCTGCGCGAGCACCGAGTAGACCGTCGGGACTCCGGACATGGCGGCGATCCGGTAGCGCTCGACGAGCTTCCAGAAGTTCTGGAACAGCGGGGGGTCGCGGTAGCCGAGCGGGCCGCCCCAGACGACGTGCTGGCCCTTCAGCAGCGGCGCCAGCACCGTCACCAAGAGCGCGTTGGTGTGAAACAGCGGCAGCGCGGCGAAGATGACGCTGCTCTCGTCGAGGACGTCACTGGCGCGGATCATCCATGCGTTGGTGACCTCGTTTGCGTGCGTCCGTGCGGCCAGCTTCGGCGTGCCGGTCGTGCCGCCCGTATGCAGGTAGCTGGCGATGTCGTCCGCCGCCGGCGGCTTTCCCGGGCAGCTCGGTTCCGTCAGCCGCCGCCATACGCTCGTGCAGGTATGCGACCTCGACGCCGTCGAGCGGCTCGAGGGCGGGCGGCTCGGTCGGGCGCTGCCGTCGGGCGCAGCGCGAGCAGGGCGCGCGCGCCGGTCGCCTGGGCGATCGTTCGCGCGTGGGCCCAGACGCCCTCGTCGAGTTCGGGCCCGGAGGCGACGATCACCTTCGCGCCGGACAGGCGCAACGAGCGCGATCGCGTGCTCAGGCGCCAGGCCGGGATTGATCGGCGCGTAGATCCCGACCGCCTCGGCTGCGAGCAGCAGCGGGAGCATCTCGGCGCAGTTGACCGAGATGACGGCGACTGCCTCGCCGCGCCTCACGCCCAGCCCGGCCAGCACGGCCGCCGCCCGATGCACGTCGCGGGCGAGCTCTGCGAACGTCCGGACGAGGGGCATGTGCGAACCGCTCGGCGTCGGGCAGCACCGACACGGCCGGGCGATCGGGCCACAGCTCAGCCGCCCTGCTCACGAGCTCGTACGTACTCGCCGGAAGGCCGCGCTGGCTGAGCGGGACGCGCTCGACCTCGGCCAGGTCCCCTGGACCGCTGAACGCTGGCCATAGCGGTAGCTCGGTTCTCAACGCACCCATGCTTCCTCCGCGTATGCCTCGGGGGCGAGGTACCCCTCGGGCTCCTCGACCACGGTGTTGCGCAATTCCCCGATCCCTTCGATTTCGATTCGCACCATGTCGCCGACCTTGAGCAAGCCCTCGGGGAACGGCCGGCGTACGGCGCCGATCCCGGCGGGGGTGCCCGTGGCGATCACGTCTCCAGGTTCCAGCGTGAAGGCCTCTGAGAGGTGAGCGACCTGCTCGTAGCAGTCGTAGATCATGTCGCGGGTATTGGCGTCCTGGCGCAGCTCGTCGTTAACCTACGTGCGGATCGAGAGCTCGTGCGGGTCGCCGAGCTCGTTCTGGGTGACGATCCACGGCCCCAGCGGGCCGTGCGTGTCAAATGACTTGCCCATCGTCATCGTCGGCGTGCGGACCTGCCAGTCCCGAACCGAGACGTCGTTGGCGATCGTGTAGCCGAGCGATCACCTCGTGCGCGCGGTCTGCGGGGACGTGCCGGCAGCGCCCGCCGATCACCACTGCCAGCTCGCCTTCGTAGTCGAGCAGGTTCGACACGCGGGGCATGTGCACGTCGTCGTCCGGGCCGACCACGCAGGTGACCTGCTTGTTGAAGAACACCGGGAACTGAGGCGCCTCCATGCCGCTCTCGGCGATGTGGTCGGCGTAGTTGAGCCCGATGGCGAGGAACTTGCGCGGCTGGACCGGCGCCAGCAGACGCACCTCCGCCAATGGATACCGCTCGGCTGGGTCGTCCCTCTCGACGACATACTCCTCCTCGACGATCCCAGGACGCGGACCGCCGCCCACATCAAACCGACATAGGCGCATCACGACACCTCCGGGATCTCGACCGGCACCTGCTCAGGCGCATAGCCTCCGGCCATCGCCTTGGCATGGATCTCCTGGAAGCTGAGGCCGTCGGCGTAATCAGCCGCAACCGGGTCCGGATCGACGAACATCCCGATCGGGTTGGCCTTGAACTCGTCGGATGTCTTCATCCACTCCTTGGACTTCTCCCAGGAGCCGAAGTTGTCGACCTGAAGCTCGACGTTGTTGCCATCCGGATCCGCGTAGTAGTAGGAGAGGGTCATCCCGTGGTCCAGGCAGAGCGCCGGCGTGATCCCCGCCTCCTTTAAGCGCAGGTAGCTCGCGTTCAGCTCCTCGAAGCTCCCGTACTCGAACGCCGAGTGGTGCATCCCCGTGCGCGTGTCCTTGTCGGGGTCATCGACGAAGTTCGGGAATGCCAGCAGCGCGATCCGGTGGTTGGCACCGTCATTCGACAGCCAGGCGCCGATCTGGTCCTGGAAGATCACCTCAGCTCCCACGAGCTCGCCGTAGAAGTCGATCATCTCCTGCAGCCGGGTGGTCTTGAGGTTGACGTGGTGGAACTTCGGGTGGATAACCGGGTCCGTCATGCGGGCACTCCTGAGGTCGCGGGGGTCAAGGTGATGTTGAGCTGGATTCGAAGGTCATCCAGTAGCTCCGGCACGGCGCGTGCCGAGGCGGCGCCGCCGAAGACGTAGAAGTCCGGGCGGACGAGCACGGCGTGAGCGTTGTGCTCGGACAGCCAGGCGGTGAGGCGCCCGTCGCAGTCGCGAACACCGTGCGGCGCCGCCGGGTCCAGCGACGCGACGGTCACGTCGAGCGTGTCGAGCAGCCTGCGCTGCCGGTGGGAGAGTCCCGCCCGTGGGTCGCCGCCGGCAACGATCAGCTGAAAGCCTCCGCCGACGACATCGTCGAAGCGTCCCTCCCGCCCGCCACGTTCCACGACGCCCTGAACGCTCAGCGTCCCGGCCAGCGGATCCGGTTCCCCGATCGGCTGGTGAAGCAGACCGGCGCTCAACGGCGCGAGCTCGAGCGGCGGCGGCGGCCCGGCGGCGCGGAGCATCCCGTCGCGCTCGGCTGCCGCCTCCGGGTCCAGCTGGCAGAGGACCTTTCCCAGCTCGATCGCGAGCCGGATCACCGCCTCGTTCTGAGGCTGTCGCTCGGCCTCGATCGTGCCCAGCAGCCGCTCGCGGGCGATGCCCCGCAGAACCAGGTCCAGCTTCCAGGCCAGGTTCGCGGCGTCGCGCAGGCCAGAGCAGAGGCCCTGTCCCAGGAACGGCGGCGTCAGGTGTGCGGCGTCGCCGACGATCAGCACGTGGCGCTTGCGCATCTGGTCGGCCACCATCGAGCGGAACTCGTAGACGGTGCTGCGGGTGAGCGGCCCGTCCTGCGGCCGGTACCACGGCTCGAGCAGCGCCCACACGCGCTCCGGGTCCTCGAAATCCGACGGCTGCTCGTCGGGGAGCAGCATGAACTCCCAGCGCCGGTGGCGGGGGCCGCTCTGGACGATCGTGGTCGGGCGCGCCGGATCACACCTCTGGCTCGCGATCGGGAGGTGGGCAAGCGCGCCCATGTCGTGCGGCTCGGCGTCCACCACCAGCCACCGCTCCTGAAAGCCGAGGTCGCGGCGGGTGATTCCGCTCGCCTCGCGCACGAACGAGTTCGCACCGTCCGCCCCGACCAGCCACCTGGCGCGCACAGTGCGGTACTCACCGGTCCTCGCGAGCTGCCCGGGCTCGTCCTCGCCCACCCGGTGAAGCGTCAGCTCGACATGGTCGCCGAGGTCCTCCAGGCCCTCTGCGACCCAGCCCCGCTCCACGCTCACGCCAGCCGGGACGCAGGCATGGCGATGGATCGCGGACTCGAGCTCGGGCTGGAAGAACATGTAGTCCGACTCCCATCCCGATCGCGCCGGGCCTCCACGTCGAAACGCAGCAGCAGCTCACCGTCGGCGCCGAACCACTGGTAGTCGCGGACCGGAACCATCTCCTCGGTCAGCACCTCGGCCAGTCCAAGCGACTGGAGCAGGCGCATGATCTCGTGATCGAGATGCACCGCACGGGGCAGGCGGTAGATCTCCTGAAACCGCTCGAACACCACCACCCGATGCCCGGCGCGGCCCAGCAGCGCCGCCAGCGCCTGCCCCACCGGCCCGTAACCGACAATCGCGACGTCGGCGTCGAGACCCTGAGCAGTCATGACGTCACCGCCGGAGCCGGCGGCCACGGGCTGGGTGGCGACTGGACGAGCGAGGATCTGGCCGAACGCGCCGGCGAGCTCACCGAGCGGATCGTCGGCCGCGGTCGGTGCTCGCCAGGCGATGAAGCGATCGGGGCGCACGAGGATCGCGCCGTCGCTCTGGATCTCGCGCTGGCGCACCCACGCGCAGCGCGGGTCGTAGAGGTCGCCGTCGAGGTGGCCGATCCGCACCGCATCGAGGGGGAGGCCCGCTCCGGAGGCTAGCTCGTTGGCCGCCTCGCACCACGACCCGCCGTCCTCGCCGGCGATCAGCAGGAAACGACCGGGCGTGGCGAGGTCCTTGATCGGGCGGCGCTCGCCGGCCTCGTCCTCGATCCAGGCGTGCGGCAGAGGCGCGCCCGGCCGGGTGGACGGTTCGTACACGCGGACGTCGTCGATCGGCGCGGGAAGCTTCGTAGCGTCCGGCACGACGGCGGCCGACTCGTAGCTGTAGCCGTACTCGACGTTCAGCTCCGAGAACTCCATCGACTGTGCGCGCATCCCGCGCAGGACGCTCGAGCGCTGCTCGGCGTCCTCGGGCCGACCGCTCCAAATCCGCCGCAGCCGCTCCATGTTCTCCTCCGGCGAGTTCTCCGGAGAGATTCCGACGGCAGCTCCGGTGGCGAAATGGTTCACCGCGTTTTCCAGCGAGCGCTGGCAATTGCGCTCGTCGACCGGGCGGCGCTCGTCTTCATAGGTGTCCAGCAGCGCCGCGCCGGCGTGGCCCGCCAGCACCGCCGCGACCTTCCAGCACAGGTTCTGCGCGTCGTGGATCGCGCTGGTCAATCCGAGCCCGCCCGTCGGCGGATGGCGGTGCGCCGCATCTCCGAGCAGCAACACCCGCCCGATGCGGAACGACGACGCGATCACCGCCTCAACCGACCAGCGCGTGATCTTGTGGATCTCCATCGGCAGATCGCCGATCCCCAGCGCCCTGCGAGCGTCGGCTTCGACCTGCGCATCGGACTCCTCGCAGTCGACTGGGTAGTTGAGGTGGATGACCCACTCCTCCGACTCCGGACCCCACCGCTCCGGCCCCATCGGAACCATCACCACGAGCACGCCCGCCTGCGGCGAGTAGATCCAGCGGATCAGGACATCCGGATCCTTCGCCCAGCGCGAGAAGTCCGCCGACACGTGGAGCGTCGCCGTCTGCGTCACCACGCCGAGCCCCTCGTACTCCACCCCAATCAGCCCGGCGACTCGGCGTCCGCCGTCCGCCCCGAGCAGGTACTCGCTCTTCACCACGTACTCGCGCCCCGACGAGTTGTCGCGGATCAGCGCCCGCACGCCCTCGCCGTCCTGCTCAAGGTCGATCAGCTCGTGACCGAACCGGATCCGCCCCGGCGAGAGCTCCTCCGCGCGCGCCTTGAGCAGCGGCTCGAGCCGGATCTGCGGCAGGTTCATCTGCCGGCACGGGCTCGCGGCGCGCCAGAACTCGTCCTCCCCGCCGGCGCCCCAGGACTCCAGACGGGCCAGACGACGGCCGTAGTCCGGATCGGGACCCGCGAAGCCCGCGTAGTAGGCGGTCGCCGCCATCTGCTCAGCCGGCGTCCCGCGCTCCGCGATCGCCGCGGCGGCGCCCACGTCCTCGAGCACCTCCATCGCGCGCAAATTGAGGACATGCGCCTTGGGCAGATCGGACGTCCGTGGGCGCGCGCTGACCAGCAGATGCTCGACGCCCTGGCGAGCCAGGAGCATCGACGCGGTCAGCCCCGCGCCGCCACCACCCACGATCAAGACGGGTACGGCCTCGTCAGCAGCTGCTGTGAATTTCATCGGTCCCTCTCGGTCGTCGACTGAATTGGAGCGGAGAGTACAAAACATCTATTGGAGTGTCAACTCCAATCCTTGCGGTATCCTGCATCCGATGGCGACCCGTGCCGACGTGACGCCGAACCGTCGTGGGATGAGGTCCCGCGAGCTCGTCCTCGACGCCGCCGAGCGCGTGATGGCAGAGCAAGGCTTCGAAGCGGCGACGCTCGCCCGCGTCGTCGAGGAGGCCGGCATCCCGATGAGCTCGGTCTACCACTACTACGGCTCCAAGGATGGAATCCTGCTCGCCGTCATGGAGCGCGGCGCGGAGCGCTTCTTCGCCGACCTGCCCGACTGGAACCGCCGGATCGGACGTCCAGCCGAGCACCTGGCCACCGTGCTCTCGACCGCGGCGCGGACGCTCGAGCGCCATCCCAACTTCCTTCGCCTGCTGATCGTGTTCGCCGTTCAGCCGCCTGCCCGTGGCGGGCACGAGATCGAGGTCGTCGTCGCGCGCGTCCGCCGCCTCGGACTGGACCGCCTGCGTGAGCAGATCGCAATCGCATTCGGCGACGACCCCGACAGCCCCGTGACCATCCGGCTCGCTCGCATTGCGCTGGCCACCATCGATGGCGCGTTCGTCGCCTCCCAGGCCGACACCGCAGTCACGCTCGAGGATCTGCTCGAACCGCTCGTCCCCGCTATCGTCGCGGTGCGTCGCGCGATGCTGGCCAAAGCGCGCTAGAAGAGTCACGGTTTCACCACGCACACGGCAGACCGTGGAGTCGAGCAAGGTGAGCGGTCATCACATGTTCTGGGTGATTCCGCCGATTGGAGCCGAGCGGTTTTGGCGGTGAATCACTGCTCGCGCCAATGACCAGCTGGCTACAAGCACGGCCGCCGATTTCGAGGGAGGTCGTACGACTAGGCCAGGGCCTTTTCCTTGGCGCGCTGGAACTCGTCCTCGGTGAGTAGCCCGCGATCTCTCAGGCTCTCCAGTTCGGCGACGTCATCGTCTGGTGACGGCGGAGCCTGTTGGGACAACTTGCGCTGGCTCTTGACGCGCTGGAATTCCTGGTCACTGAGAATCCCGCGATCCCTTAGGTCCTCGAGTTCGGCGATGGACGCGATTTCCTGTTGGCGCTCGTCGCTGAGCCGGTGGGCCTTCAGCTTGTCGTTGCGGGCGATGACGTAGATCAGCACGCCCAACAGTGGGAGCAGAACAATCAGCACGAGCCAGCCGGCTTTGGCCCAGCCCGATAGGTCGTGGCTGCGGAAGATGTCGATGACGACGGTGATGGCGATCCAGATCCAGAGGAAGAGCAGCCCAAGCTCCAGGACCGTGAGGAGGGCCTGACCGAAGGTGTATGTCGCAAGTAGCTGCATCAAGCTCCTTTAGGTTGTGTGGAAGGCCGAGCACGGTGGATTGCGCGGCCATGTTCAGCTTCGCTGCAGCCTGGAGCCTCGCGGGGTGAGTTGTCGTCATGCACTTTGCGTGATCGTGCCGGCGCGCATGCGGGGTACGCAACTCGGGTGGCAGAGCGGCGGAGGAGGCGGCAGTTCACTGGCGCTCGGTTCTCCCGGGCCTCAATCGCACTGCTTCGGGTTCGACCCAAGTGCGGTCTGGCGGCGGTCGCGTCGCGTGCCGATCGGGCTCGCGGGCGGCGGCCCGGTGGTATGAGCAGCACGGCTATATCGTCGAGGCGATCCGGCATCCACAGAGGGCACGCGACTGGCCTCGCGCCGGGCGGCTGCTCGCCCACAACTACGTCGATCTGATCCTCGACGGCCGCCTGGCGACCGTTCGGGAGCTGAACGCGTTTCCCGACGACGTGGCAGCGGCTGATGCCGCCCTAGCACACATCCTCGCGGCCGTGCGCCTTCTAGCCGGAGGCCGCGAGGAGAGCGCCGGGTGTCGCGAGTCCTCGGGCCTCCCCTGAGTTCTGTGGCAGTGGCCCCGCCCGCCTTGTGGGTTTTCACGGACGGAGTTAAGGTCCCGAAGTGAGAGGGTTTTTCCCAACGTTGGCTCCCAAAGTGGGAGATCGGGATATGCAGAGCCTCGCGGACGGACGTCTGCTAGCGCGCCCCACCTACCTAGAGGGCCCTGGCGACGCGCGCACGCGCGGCGTAGTCCAGCGCGACGCGCTCTTTGAGCGCTTGTCGGCTGCGAGCGGGGTCGTGTTGGTCTGTGCCCCGGCGGGGAGCGGCAAGACCGTGTTGCTCCGCTCATGGATCCAGGCCTCCGGCCGGCAGGATCGGGTGGGATGGGTGTCGGTCCGACGCGGTGAGCGGGATCGCGCAGCGGTTCTGGCTGTCGGTCATTGACGCGCTGGCCGGTCCGGTCGGGGTAGTGCAACGGGTCGATCCCGCACCGAGTTTCCGAGGTGGAGCGGTCGTCGAACGGTTGCTGGCGGAGCTTGGGTCGCTCGAGGAGCCGGCGGTGCTTGGTGATCGACGACCTGCACGAGCTTGGTTCGGCCGATGCGCTGACCTGGCTCGAGATGTTTCTGGCCCGGTTGCCGCCAGGGCTGCGGGTGGTTCTGGCGACTCGTGAGGACCCGCGGCTCGGCCTTCATCGCTTGCGTTTGGCCGGCCAGCTGACGGAGCTTCGAGCTCCCGATCTGCGCTTCTCCGTGGAGGAGACCGGGGAGCTGCTGCGGAGCCGCGGGGATCAAGCTCTCAGATGGCGGGCGTGGCGCTGCTCTACGAGCGCACCGAGGGATGGGCGGCCGGCCTGCGGCTGGCGGCGATCTCGCTCGCCCAGCATCCCGATCCGGAGCGGTTCGTGACGGAGTTCTCGGGCAGCGAACGGACCGTGGCGGGATATCTGCTCGCGGAGGTGCTGGAGCGCCAGCCGGCTGAGGTGCGCGAGCTGCTGTTGCGCACCTCGGTGCTCGAGCGGGTGAGCGGGCCGCTGGCGGACTACCTCACCGGCGGCTCGGGATCAGAGCGGATCTTGCAGGAGCTTGAGGACGCCAACGCGTTCGTGACCTCGCTGGACGTCGGACGGTCGTGGTTTCGCTACCACCACCTGTTCGCCGACCTGCTGCAGCTGGAGCTGCGACGAGCCGCCCCGACCAGCATCGGGCCGTTGCACCGTGCGGCGGCCCAATGGCTCGAGCAGGAGGGCTACATCGTCGAGGCGATCCGCCACGCGCAGGCGGCGCGCGATTGGCCGCTGGCCTCGCGCCTGCTGGCCGACCACCACCTCGAGCTGACCCTGGACGGCCGCACGGGAACGATTTGCCAGCTGCTGAGAACGTTTCCGGATGACGTCGCAGCGGCCGATGCCGAGCTCGCGCTCGTGTTCGGCACCGCGAGCCTCATGGTGCAGGAACGCGAGCCAGGGAGCCAGCTACGTAGATCTGGCGCAGCGGCTCCTCGACGACGGTTGCAGAGGAGCAACGACCCCGCTTTGACGTGTTACTGGCGCGTGCTGACGCTTCTGATCGCGCGCTGGCGCGGTGAGCTCGGGACAGTGCTGGAGGCGATCGAGGTCGCCGAGAAGGCGCTGGCAGCGCTGCCGGAGCAGCGCGCTCAGCGACGCGCTGAAGTCTTCTGCGCTGCAGAACCTCGGCGTTGCGGAGCTCTGGTCCTCGCGGTTCGATGACGCGCGGCGGGACCTCGAGCAGGCGCTGGCATTAGCCCGTCATGCTGGGCGCCCTTGGCTCGAGGTCCCCTGTCTCGGTCACCTCGGAATCGCCGGTCCGTGGACCGGCCTGACGTTCTCCGAAGGACTCGAGCTCAGCGAGGAGGCGGTGAGGATCGCAGACGGCGCGCGGCTGGAGTCGAGGATCCGGTCATTGTTACTGCCTTGGCGACCGGGGCGATCGCCCTGCTGTGGCTTGGGCGATTCGACGAGGTCGAGCGGTGGCTGGAGCGGGCGGAGCGTACGTTGGTTCCGGATGGTGAGCCGGGCACTGAGTTGCATCGTGCACCATGCGCGAGGTCTGCTGCGCCTCGCGCGGGGACGATTCGACGAGGCGTTGGCGGCGTTCCGGGCCGCGGAACGGATGCAAGCGCTGCTGGCCGACAAGCACCCATTCGCGCTGCGCACGCGGGCGCGCCTGCTGCAGACGCAGGTACGGCATGGGTCGAGCTGGCCGCGGCACAAGCGGCGATTGCCGAGATCAGCGATGCCGAGCGCGACACCTCCGAGATGCGCATCGCCGCAGCGGTCATCTACCTCACGGCCTCCGACCCGGAGCAGGCGCTGGACGTACTCGGGCCTGTGATCGAGAGGCTCGGCCCCGACCATGCACCCTTCATCCGCGAGCACCGAGGCGCAAGTGCTCGACGCGGTTGCACGCGACCAGTCTCGGCGACACACGGGCGGCGGAGGCGTCGATGGAGACGAGCCCTCGACCTGGCCGAGCCACAGGGGATCGTCCTGCCATTCATCCTCGCGCCCGCGCAGGGCGATCCTGGAACGCTTACCGCGCCATCGCACCGCTCACGCCGCGCTGCGCCAGACCATCCTCGACGTTCTCACCGGCTCCGCGCCAGCGGTCCGGCGCGAGCCGGCGGGGTTGCTCGATGAGCTCAGCGAGGCGGAGCTGCGCGTCGTCAGATACCTTCCGACCAACCTGCGGGCGCCCGAGATCGCCGCCGAGCTGTTCGTGTCGACCAACACGATCAGGACGCATCAACGCCACATCTACGCCAAGCTCGGCGCCCACGGCCGCGCCGAGGCGGTCGCGCGCGCGCGAGAGCTCGGACTGCTCGCGCCATCAGCCCGGCCGCGGTGAGCGGCGGGCTCCCGTCAAATCATCCAAAGCGTGTGACGACGGCTCCCCCAGCCGCACCCCAGCCTGTGGCAGACGCGGATGACCAGAGCGCTCCGAACAATCGATGACATGGACGTCGAAGGGCGGCGCGTCTTACTGCGGGCGGATTTGAACGTGCCACTGACGCCGGCGTCCGCCGGGGTGCCGGTGGGCGTGGCCGACGACACCCGCATCCGTGCAGCGCTGCCCACGATCGAGGAGCTGCGCCGGCGCGGCGCGCGGCTGGTACTGGTCTCGGATCTGGACCGGCTGCGAGGCCACGATCCGACCTCCTCGATGCAGCCGGTGGCCAACCGCCTGGGGCAGACTCATCGGGCGCCCCGGTGCGGCTCGCGCCGGCGGTGACCGGGGCGGAGGTACGCGAGCTGACCAGGCGACTTGCACCCGGCCAGATGCTGATGCTGGAGAACGTCCGCTTCGAGGCGGGTGAGACGCGGAATGACCCAAGCCTGGCCTCGGCGCCTGGCCGAGCTAGCCGACCTCTACGTCGACGATACGTTCGCCAGCGCCCACCAAGGCCACGCCAGCACATCGGGCGTAGCTCGCCTGCTCCCGAACGCAGCCGGGCGCCTGATGGAACGCGAGGTGAACGCCCTCAGCGCGATCGTGGATGAGCCGCCGCGGCCGTTGGTCGCGGTTCTCGGGGGGCGCGAGCTCGGCGAGAAGATCGGGGTCGTGCGTCGCTTTCTCGAGCTGGCCGACGTCGGTCTGTATCGGCGGCGGGATCTGCTTTCCATTTCTTGCCGCGCTCGGCCACAGCGTCGGCCAATCGCTATGTCCGCGCGACGATGTCGGCCTGGCGAGGGAGGCCCTCCTGGAGGTAGCTGGATCGCCGGAGCGGCTCGTGCTACCTGAAGACCTGCAGCTGGTGAGGTGGGGCAGCGACCAGGGAGCCGTGAGCGAATCGCTTGACGGGGTCGACGTTCCCGACGGCTGGATGGCGCTTGACATCGGGGAACGGACGGCCGCTCGATATGCCGAAGCGGTGTTATCGGCAGGCAGCGTGTTTTGGAATGGCCCGATGGGACGCTTTGAGCTTCCACAGTTCACCGGGGGCACCCATGGGGTCGCCCAGACCGTCGCTTCAACCTCCGCGACAACGGTGGTCGGGGGTGGAGAGACGGTGCAAGCGGTCCGCCAGTTCGGGCTCGAGGACAGCGTGAACCATCTCTCGACGGGCGACCGAGCCATGCTCGAGTTCTTGGAGGGACGCGAGCTACCGGGCGTCGAGGTACTGCGGCGCGGCGCGCCGGATCCGGTACCGCTGCGCGACGTGCCGGACCTCAGACCGGATTGGCCGGGCCACCCGCAAACCCTTACGCAGGAGTCTTCTCGCCGCGGCTGAGCTTGGCCTCAAGCGCGTAGAGCTTCGCGTCGACCGCATCCTTGTCGTGCTCCCGATGACTGCGGGCCAGCTCCTTGCGGGCTTCCCGCTTGGCCTTTCGCTCCGCGTCCTCTACCGCGGCAATCTCAGCCTCGACGTCGGCCACCGGGCGGCGGGGCACGGTTCCGCCGAGGTCCGGCATGGCCGCGTCGATCACCTCGGGGCCCGACCTTGACGCCCGCTCGTCGGACCTGTCCACCTGCCATGGCGGCACCGACCTCATCGGCCTGAGCTTGGGCGCTGACGCATGGCATCGACGGCCGTGACGAGGTAGTCGGTGAACCGGGTGCCTCGGGCGAGGGCCAATCACGCAAAACATGTGATGACGAGTCACCCCGCGGGCGAGTGAGCTTCGACAGCGCGGTCAACCGAACAGAGGAGAAGCGATGGCCCCGTCAGACAAGCTGAACGTCCGGAGCGACATCGGCAAAGCACGAGCACGCGGCTCACGGCAGGCCGACGCGCCCGGCGCCGTGAGGTGCAGGCGACTGGCCACCGTCGCGCCATGAGGCACGGCAGCGGCCGCAAGCGCAGACGTAATCTCGCGGGCACTGTCGATCGCCACCTGATGCGTCGGTGGACGCGACCGCGGCCGGGACCGATCGACGAGCTGCTGGTGACGCTCAGCCGAGCGGCTGATCACTCGGTGCTGTGGCTGGGGCTTGCGGCCTCGGCGTTGTTGCGGGGGAAGCGTGGAAGGCACGCGGCGCAGAACGGCGTGCTCGCGCTCGCGTTCGCGTCGGCGACCGTCAACGGGCCGCTCAAGCTGGTGATCGGCCGTCGCCGGCCCGCGCGTCGCCGTCTACGCCTAGGGACGCCGCGTTCCTCGTCTTTCCCCTCGGGGCATTCCGCGTCTGCCTTCGCGTTCGCAGTCGCAGCCACGCGTGAGCTGCCCGAGGCCGGACCGATCCTCTTGCCGCTCGCCGTGAGCGTCGCCTACTCGAGGGTCTATCTGGGGGTGCACTACCCGAGCGACGTCGTGGCAGGCGCGGCCTTCGGCGCTGCCGTTGGGGCTGCGGCAAGATCTACGGCGCGAAGGCTCGGGCTCGACAGCGGTTCGGTCTCGCGCGAGTCCGGCCCCCGGACGCGCTCCGAGGCCGTACTCGTCGTCAGCCCGCATGCGGGCAACAGTCGCCGATTTGGGCGGGCGCGCCGAGCGCTCGACCGGTACGGGATCCAGGTGGCCGAGGAACTCATGATCCAGGACGTGGCTCGCCTACCCGACCTGCTGCGAACCGCAGCCGGTGAACCCCGGCTCGTGATCGCCGCCGGTGGCGACGGCACGATCGGGTCGGTCGTCGGCTACCTGGCCGGTGCCGACAACAGCCTCGGAATCCTGCCGCTGGGCACCGGTAATGACTTCGCCCGCTCGGTCGGGATCCCGATAAACCCGCGACGCGCAGCCAAGACAGTGGCCTCAGGCGAGGTCTCCCATGTCGATCTCGGCCGCCTCACCCGCCCCCACGGGGCATCGACGTACTTCGCCCATGCCGCCACGGTGGGACTGAACGTCGACTTCGCCAAGCTGGCCACCCGCGCCTCGGTACGGGCTCGGGTTGGGCGCCTCACCTATCTCGTATCGGCTGCGTACGCGCTGCGTGAGCGCGTCTCATTCACATGCTCGCTACGCCACGATGGTTGCGTCGACCAGCTGAGGCTGTTGCAGCTGTCGGTGATCAGCGCACCGGTGATCGGCGGGCCGCTCGAACTGAGTGTGAACGGTCCCGACAAGCACGGCCACCAGTTCGACGTGCTCGCGGTGGAAGACGTTCCGGCTCCGAAGATTCTCAAGGCGGCCCTGCTCCTGTTGCTGGGAGTCCAGCAACAGGCCGGCGGCATCCGCGCGATGCAGGTCGGCAGGCTGGAGGTCGATTGCGAGCATCCTCTTGGTCTCGCCCTGGACGGGGAGCTCGAGGGAAGCCTCCCGGGACAGTTCGAAGTGGTGGCGCAGGCGCTTCGAGTGATAGTTCCGCGCCCCTCTTAGCGAATCACGCAAAGCGCGTGATGACTTCTCACCCGATTGCGGCAGAGGATCCCCGGACAGTGAGAAAGCTCAGGAGACACGCCACGAGACAACGCCCGCCGAAGAGCGATCCTCAATCCGGTGGACGCTACTTCACCGACGGCAGCAACCTCTACCGCTTCGTCGAATGGCTTACGTCGACCGGAAACGTCAAGCTTGCGACGGTTGAGGACTGCCGCACGCTTGGACTCGTCCTGGTCAGCGCGGACTACCTGGCCAAGGCCAGCCTGCGCCCCGTGCACTGAGCCGTCAGGCCCGCGAATCAGCCGTCGATCCCGGCGGTGATGACGCGGATCTTGTTGGTGATCCCGCCCACTCGGGGGATTCCCGACACAGCCTCGAATGCCGCGTTGCTCTCGTACTGGTGCTCGACCTCCCCTTTCAGGGTCAGCCAGGCGTCGGCAACGCTGACCTCGATCCGGTCGTCTGGCACCTCAGGGTCCGATATCAGGGCCTGAATGGCAACCCCCCGCATCTGATCGTCGTCGAAGTGATCCCGTGGATCGATCTTGAGCTCGTCCTGCACGTCGTGTACTCCCGGGACCGCCTTGGCGATCTGCACCGCGGCTCGAAGCTGTCGGGGGGTGGCGACGGTGCCTCGCAGTGTCACTGTGCCCGATCGCTCTGAGACGGCCACCTCGCTTGGGTGGGGCAGCCGGGGGTCCCGTTCGAGCCCCTCTCGGACCTCATCGACGATGACGTTGTCATTGGACATGTAGCGCTCCTGGTGGTGGGGATGGATTCCTGCCTGAGGATGCGCGCCCCAGCGGTGAGCAGTCATCACACAATTTGAGTGATTGTCGGCATGCCCCCCGAGCCGGCGACGGCAGTCCGGGACGACCCCGCGCGGCATGAGCGAATCATGCGAAATGCGTGACGACGGCTCACCTGACTGACCTAGACGCTCCGCCGGTGACTACGACGGAGGAATGAGCATGCCGCAGCCCACCAGTGAACCCACACAGCAACCCGAGCGCAACGACTCGGCCGCCCGCAAGCGCACCGCGCCGGGCGAGAGCCGACCGCCCTGGCGAGTCGAGGGAGCTCGCTCTCCACAGGAGAGAAGCGGCCGGCGCCTGCCGCCGCAGCGACCCAGTCTTCATCTTCATCGACGAGCTCGACGCGATCGGGCGCTCGCGCAGCTCTGGGAACACGAGCGGGGCCAACGATGAGCGTGAGCAGACGCTCAACCAGATCCTCACCGAGATGGACGGGTTCACCGGCAACGAGGGCGTGATCGTGCTCGGAGCCACCAACCGTCCCGAGGTGCTCGACTCGGCGCTGCTCCGCCCAGGTCGCTTCGACCGGCGGATCACGGTCAATGCGCCGGACCAGGACGGCAGGCTGAAGATCCTCCAGGTGCACACCCGCAATGTGCCGCTCGCGGATCCCTCCGACCTAGAGGCCGTGGCCGCCAGCACCGCGGGAATGGTTGGAGCCGATCTCAAGAACCTCGTCAACGAGGCGGCGCTCGGAGCCGCACGCCGGGGTGAGCAGACCGTCTCCCGTGAGGATTGGAGCGATGCGCTCGAGCGGGTCACCCTCGGCGCCGCGCGGCGGGTCGTCATCTCCGACGAGGAGCGTCGCCGCACCGCCTACCACGAGTCCGGCCACGCGCTCCTGGGGATGCTCGAGCCCGGCGCCGATCCGGTGCGCAAGATCACGATCATGCCGCGCGGCCAGGCGCTCGGCGTCACCTACCAGAGCCCCGACAGCGACCGCTACGGCTACGGCGAAAGCTATCTGCGTGGAAGGCTGGTCGGGATCCTGGGCGGCAGGGCGGCCGAGATCCTCATCTACGGCGAAAGCACCACCGGGCCGGAAAACGACCTCGAGCAAGCGACCTCGATCGCGCGCCAGATGGTCGGCCGCTGGGGCATGTCCGAGGAGGTGGGCGCGATCTCCGCCTTCCCCCGCTCGAGCGGTGACAACTACATGCCCGCCGGCGAGCTCTCCCAGCACACCCTCGGGCTGATCGACGAGGAGATCAAGCGGATCATCTTCGAGTGCGCCGACGAGGCCAAGCGCCTGTTGGCTGAGCACCGCGACCAGCTGGAAAACCTCGCCCAGGCGCTGCTCGAGCGCGAGACGCTCGAGGAGGCCGATGCCTACACCGTCGCGGGCATCCGCAGGGGCTCGACGGCTGAGCAGCCAGTGCCCGCAACCGCCTAACCATCACATCAGACAGCAAGAGAAAGGAACGGCCATGCCGACCCCAGACGACCAGACCCCACACGGCGTACGCGACAAGCCCAACCCCGAACAGACCGACGAGCTCAGGCAGGCGTTTCGCAGCCTGCATGGTCCACCGAGCAGCCAGAGAGGACTGCCCACATTCGGCTTCGCGCCGCTGCTCGATCGGATCGCCTCCTACTGGTGGATCGAACTGCTGGTCGGCGTCCTCTGGGTCGTGATCGCCGTCGTCGTCCTCAAGTTCAACGACGCTTCCGTGACCACGGTCGGGATCCTGACGGGGATCATGTTCCTGGTCTTCGCCGCCGAGGACTTCCTCCTCGCCTTGCTCGACCGGCGCGCCAGATGGCTGTGGGCGATCTTCGGCGTGCTCCTCACAGCCGGCGGGATCGTGGCCCTGATTCACCCCCGCAACACATTCGCGGGCTTCGCAGACATCCTCGGCTTCGTCTTCCTGGTCATCGGCATTCAGTGGATGGTGCAGGCGTTCGCCGAGCGGTCGATCAACGACCTGTGGTGGCTTACCCTGATCAGCGGCATTCTGATGACCGTGCTGGCCTTCTGGGTCAGTGGCCAGTTCTTCCTCACTCGCGCGTACACGCTGCTCATCTTCGCCGGGATTTGGGCGATGACGAACGGCGTCATCGCGATCGTCCGAGCCTTCCAGATCCGCGAGTTCGGGCAGAGGCTGAAACGGCCTCTCCCTGGATAGTCGGGGTCACGAGACGGCCGGGATCCCGGTGCTGCCGGGGTTCCGGCCCGATCACAGTCACAGGCTGAGCGCCGAGTCATGAGCGCGCACAACTCGCCCACCTCCACCGCACCCTACCGGCAACAGAACTCCCAGGACGGGCGCGGTCCGGTGCGGGTTCGCCTGGCCGCCCCGCCCGTCAGCGGCGTACTGCGGATCATCTTCATCCTGGTCGCGACCGGGTTCGGCCTCTACCTTGTGTGGAGGCTTCGGGGCGTCATCCAGCTGCTGGCCATCAGCCTGTTCTTCGCCTTCGCGCTGTTCCCGGTGGTGGACGCGGTGGCGGCCAGGACCCGCGCACCTCGCGCCGCGATGATCCTCGTGGTCTACCTGATCCTGGATCTGCTGATCCTGCTCATCGCCTACGTGGTCATCCCGAGCCTCGTCAAGGAGGTTGAGGCATTCGCCCGCAACGCCCCGCACTACGCGGCGCAGCTCCGCCACAACCCGACGATCAGGCGCTTCGACGACCGCTACCACATCAGTGCGAAGCTCGTCCGGGATGCCCACCACCTGCCCGAGGAGCTGGCCAAGCTGGCCGGACCGCTGAAGGACGTGACAATCGGGGCGGCGGCCTTCATCACGCAGCTGCTCGCCGTGCTCTCGATCACGTTCCTGCTCATCCTGCATGGTCGGCGCTACGCCGAGATGGGCCTGGCGCTGACCGGCGAGCGCCAGAACCGCTACCGCCAAGTTCTGATCGAGATCAAGGATTCGGTGGCCCAGTACACGCTGGGCAAGATCGTCATCAGCGCCGCCGCCACCGTCGCGACCTGGGTCGTCCTCTCGATCCTCGGCGTGCCCTACGCGCTGGCGCTCGGATTGGTGGTCGGCTTCTTCGACTTCATCCCGCTCATCGGCGCCACGCTCGGCGCGATCGTCGTTGCCTTCGCCACCCTGACGGTGGACTTCCCCACGACCACGATCATCTGGATCGCGTTCATCATCGTCTGGCAGCGGATCGAGGACTACGTCATCCAACCCCACGTGTACGGCAAGACGATGAACATGAATCCGCTCGTGACGATCGTCAGCCTGCTCGTGGGCGCGGAGCTGCTCGGAATCCTCGGGGTGCTGCTGGCCATTCCCGCGGCCGCCGCGATCCAGATCATCCTGCGTGATTGGTGGTGCTACCGGCAAGCGGACACGGCACCGGCCGGGGGCGCCGTCGGCGCCGGCGACAGAACCGCCGCCGCCGCCGGCGACGCGACCCCGGACAACGACCGCGTATAGGCGGGGCGACACTGTCGTGTGCCGCCCTGCCGGGCTAGGACTTTGGCGCTGAGGTCAGTTCCTTTTCCAGCTCGTCGATCCCGGCGTTGAGATCGCGCCTGGCCGTTTTCGCAGCCCTGGTGACCGCCTTCTCGAATCCCTTCTCGAGAGTCGGGTCGCCAACCACGATCAGCTCGGCTTCGTCGGGACCGAGGGCCTGCGCGGCTTCGTGGAGCTCCTTGTGGCGCAGGGTTCCCGACCCAAGCCACTCGGGAATGACGCGGACGGCAGGATTGTCGGCCCGCTTGACGATGTGCGGCTTGCCGCCCTCCTTGTCGATCACCGCCGCGTCGTACTTACCGAGCATCTCATCCTTGTGTAGCTGCTGAAACGCACCCAGGTCCGCGAGCGCCGCGTCGGCGCCGTTGTAGACGGCGGCATAGAGAACGGCATTTCGAGACTTGTCAGCCATCGACCCTCCTGTGTAGACACGCGGGAAGACCCCGCTTTGCCAACCATGATGCGGGGGTCAGGGGTGACTCGTCATCACGCGATTTGCGTGATTGGGCCAGGCCGAGATCCCGCGGCTCACCGACGCCGGGCGGCGCCGGTGATCGGAACGCCAATCACCCGAACTGGGTGATGACCGCTCATCCGCCGGGCTTCGACACTTTCGTGGCAGCTCGCGAAGGCGGAGCTCACCTGCCCATGTTGAACGACACTCGTATCGAAAAGGACGTGCAAGTGGCACTGCAGGCCGATCCGCGGATCCATGCTCCGGAGCTGATCGCGGTGTCGGCGGATCAGATCGGAACGGTGGTGCTGGGCGGGGCGGTTGGCAGCTTGCCGGAGCGTCTGGCGGCAATCCACGACGCACGGCGGGTCGACGGCGTATTCGAGGTGATCGCCGACCGCCTAAGGGTCCATCCGCCCGTGGGAGAGCGGCGCAGTGACGACGAGATCGGTGCCGCGGCCATGCAGAGGGTGATCGATGACCTTCGGATCCGGTCCAGCCACATCCATGTGAACGTTTCGCACGGATGCGTGACGCTGGTGGGCTACGTCAGGCACGAATCCGAGCGGGCGGCCGCAGTCGAGGACGCGACAAATGTCACCGGCGTCCGCGGCGTCACCGACAAGATCGAGGTGAGGTAGGGACTCACCGCGTCGTAAGCGCGGGTTTCGGAAGCCGAATCACCTTAAACGCGTGACGACGGCTCATCTGTCCCAGTAGGAATCTCGACCCATGCGAATCCTCAGTGACAGAAAGCAAAATGCAACCCCAGCTGGAAAGACAGCGACAACTGTCAGGAAGCCCGCGCCTGCGGCAGCCGGCTACGCCTTCGACGGCCCGGCGCCGTCCGCCACGCCGTCGGCCGCTGCGGCGGGCGGGTGACGCGTCCCCGGATCCGGTCGAGACAGGCCGAGGGCATCGCCGCCGGCCAGGACGCTCACCCGGCCGGGCAGTCCGCGTCGGCCGCGAACCACAACGGGGCCGAGCGGCGCGCCGCAGAGGAATCGCGCTCCTTCTGGCGGCGTAACCGAAAACGCACGATAACCGCGGTCGTCGGCCTGCTTGTCACCGTTGGCTTCTTCTATTTCGTACTGCCGCGCATCGTGGGTCTCGGTCCCACGCTCCGCGCGCTGCGCTCGGGCGACGCACGATGGCTGCTCCTCGGCGTAGCGCTCGAGGCGTGCTCCATGCTGGGCGACATCACGACTTTCCGGGGGGTGTTCGCGGCCCGCGGGACCCCGATCGGATGGAGACGTACCGCCGACGTGAGGATGGCGGGGGCGGCAGCCACCAAGCTGCTGGCCGCAGCCGGCGCGGGCGGGATCGCGCTCACCGTGTGGGCGCTTCGCGCGTCGGGGTTGTCTGGCGCGAACGTGGCGGACGGAATGGTCTGCTACGAGATCCTCACCTACGGGGTCTACGCGATTGCACTGGCGGGGGCGGGTTTCGGACTGTGGTTCGGCGTGTTCTCGGGTCCTCACTCCGTGGGCCTCACGCTTATTCCAGCGTGCGTCGCCACGATCGTGATCCTCGTGGTCCTGTCGATGCTCTACCTCCACGAGCCCGCGGAGCGGTTCTTGGAGCGGCGGGCCGAGCATGCGAAGGGACGGGCGGCGCAGAGGTGGCGTCGCTCGGCCACGCTGCCGCGGACGCTCCACACGGGGTTGGTGGCGGCGCTGGGCATGGTCAGGCGCCGGGACCCATCGGTCCTCGGCGCAGTCGCTTACTGGGGCTTCGACATCGGCGCGCTGTGGGCCTCGTTTCATGCCTTCGGCCACTCGCCACCGGGCGCGGTCCTGGTGACCGGCTACTACCTCGGTACGCTCGGAAGCGCGCTGCCATTGCCAGGCGGGATCGGAGGCGTCGAGGGCGGCATGATCGGGGCGTTCATCGGCTTCGGGGTCAAGGCTCCGCTCGCCACGGTTGCCGTCCTTGGGTATCGCACGATCTCGTATTGGCTGCCGACGGTTCCTGGGGTGATCGCCTATTTCCACCTGCGTCACACCCTGGGCGACAGCACCACAGATGGACAGCAGGCCACAGCCTGAACCCGCCCCGGCCGGGAAAGCCGACTCAGTGGATGGTCAGGAGAAAGGTGCGGAGGCTGGCGGGAAAGCCGCGGCCGACCAGCGCGAGCGTGCCCGGGACTCGAGGTCGACCGCCTCCACCTCGCCGAGGATCACGCTCGTGTTGCGATGGCGGCGTAGGACGTCACGGATCGGAGGCGCTATGTCGCCCTCGGCGAGGATGCCGGTGTCCATCTGATAGAGCAACGGCGCGAACAGGTGGTGGTTGGTTCGGTCGATCACCGTCACATCAAGGTCGGCGTGTCGCAGCACCTTTGCCGCGAACAGCCCGCTGCCCGTTCGCCCACGCCCGCGAGCTCCCGCGCCGCTTCAGCCACGAACGCTCGAAACGCTGACGATCACTGCCGAAGCCACCATCGTCGTGACCCTTCGCGGTCGGCCACGTACAGCCACACGCCGACGACCAGGCCGATTCCACCAACCACGATCAGAATCAGGCCAACTGTCGCGAGGTCGATGCCGTCCGGGTGCGCTGTGACGGCATACCTCAGGATCGCGCCAAGGGCGATCGCGAACAAGCTGAATCCGATACTCGTCATTGCTCAACACCTTCCTTTCGCGCGGGGCCCGAGGACAGCGCGAGCATGGACGTTCCCCCGGTGACTGGTCATCACTCGATTTGCGTGATTCAGGGCACTCACCTCGGCCCCAGCAGCGTCGACGTCCGCGTCCGTCTCAGCTCCGGCGTCCGACGAAGGACGGCGTGGTCGAGGTGACCATCCCGGTCCTCAGCGAGACGAAGCAGCAGCCAGTCACGATCACTCCGACCGCAGCCTGACCTCCAGCCGCGACGCCGGCCAGGCCACCGCTTGAGCCTGGCCGGTCAGCGGCGGCGGTTCGCTCAGTTCACCCCGTCCGCGCCCGCGCCACCGCCATGCGGGCGCTCTGAACCGCCTCGGTCTCGGCACCACCGTCGCGGGCGATCTGACGCGCGAGATCGGTCTCGGCCGCGAGCACCCGCTCCGTTTCCCGGGGGTTCGGCTGGGAGCGGATGTAGTTCTTGAGCCTCGTGCGCGTGCCGGCGAGCGCCTCGAGTTCGTCTTGCCTGACCACCCCGAGCCTGACCTCGGGCGCCATGACCTCCCGCATCCACTATCTGCGTTCGCGTCGCCGCCCGTCGGACGGCTGCGCGGAGCAAAGCGCTCGTCGTAGAGCTCCGCGGCGGTCAGCCGCGAGCAGAGCATGCCAGCACGCTGCAGAGCGTGTTCCGGGCCGCGGCGCCGGTGGCCGCTGTCGGTTTCCTGATCTCGTGGCTGCTCCCCGAGGTCAACTGCGAACGACGGTGGCCGCCACCGATCCCGGCCAGACATTCGGCATGCCAACTGACCGCACTTCGCTGCAGGAGCTCGAACGCGCTGTGGGGGTGCTGGCGCAGGGGGAGGACCGGGTGGCGCACTACCGTCGCATCGCTGTGCAGGCGGGATTGGATGGGATTTGGCCGGGCGCTTGCTGTCTGCCGTCGCGCCTCGCCAAGCAGTCCGGGGTCACGCTCACCGAGCTGGCCGTGCAGATCCGTACGCCCACCTCGGACCTCGGCCCGATTGTCTCCCAGCTGACCAGCCGCGGGGTCGTGTCGAGGCCGGGAGGCGGCGAGGAGAACATCGCGCCGCTCGCCCTCACAGAACGCGGCCAAGCGGCGCTGAGCGCCTGCGCGCGGCCCGCCGCGACGACCTAGCCGAGCTGCTCGAAGGGTGGTCGCCGTTCCGGCACCCCGAGCTCGCCGCTCGGCTGGAGATCCTGGCATGGGAATTGATCGACCAGGACGCGGAGAAGCTGCATCAGCTCGCGGGGCACGGATCAGCGGATCAAGTCGCGGCGCGCGACCGGCGCAGCAGGGCCTGAATACCTGGTAACGGGCGACCTTCGAGGAATTCGAATGTCGCCTCGCCGCCGGTTGAGAGGTAGCTCACACGGTCCTGGAACCCGTACGACCGCAGCGCCTGAAGGGTGTCTTCCCCTGTGGTCACTGTCATCGCCGAGGTCGAGGCGACGGCCCCCGCGATCGCACGCGTGCCGGAGGCAAACCCGGTGAGCTCGAAGCGGCCCATCGGCCCGTTCCAGAACACCGTGGCCGCTTCGGCGACCTCGTCCCCGTAGCGGCTGGCCGTCCGGGCGCCGATGTCGAGCGCCGTCCAGTCCTCAGGCACGTCGAGCCCATCCAAGGCGCGCGGGCTGGCGCTTTCCTCCACGCCCCACCGGGCCAGCACGAGATCCTCGGGAAGCTCGAGCCGGCCAGTTTCAGTAGCGGCCACGAGCGCCTTGCGGGCCGGCTCGAGGTCGTCATGCGGGCACGTCGAGCGTCCGACGTCGTGTCCCAGCGTGGATAGGAAGGGAAAGCACAGAGCGCCGCCGATGCACACCGCGTCCGCGCACTCGGCAAAGCGGCGAATGAGCCCGATCTTGTCCTGGATCTTGGTGCCGCCGAGCACGGCTACCAGAGGGCGCGCGGGCCGCTCCACCACCGCAGTCAGTGCATAGACCTCGTGCTCCATCAGCCGCCCGGCCGCTCCCGGCAACCGATGCGCGACAGCCTCGGTGCTCGCGTAAGCCCGGTGGGCTGAGGCGAACGCATCGTCGACGTAGACATCGGCGAGCTCCGCCAGCGCCGAGCCCAGCCGGGGATCGTTGCGCATCTCCCCGGCCTCGAACCGCACGTTCTCGAGCATCAGCATCTCTCCCGGCAGGAGCCGCTCGGTCAATTCACGCACCTCTGAGCCGATCTCTGCCGGCGCCAACGGCACCGGTGCGCCGGTCAACGTCGCCAACCGCTCGGCCACCGGCCGCATCGACCAGGCCGGATCACGACCTTCCGGGCGACCCAGATGCGAGAGGAGGATCACGCGCGCGCCGCGCCGACGCAGCTCCTCGATCGTCACGAGCGCCGCCCGGATCCGCGTATCGTCAGCGACCTGCGCCGGTGTGCCGTTGGAGGCTCGGGAGAGGGGCACGTCGAAATCGACCCGCAACAACACGCGCTGGTCCTCTACGTCAAAGTCACCGATCGTCGGCAGCTGATCTGTGGTGCTGCTCACCCGGATTCCCTTCCTTTCATTCTGTTTTCGGGCAGCCTGGCGCGGCGGGGGGTGAGTCGTCGTCGTTCGGTTTGGGTGATTGCACACGGCAGCGGGGCCAAGGGCGAATCACGCAAAACGAGTGATGACGGCTCACCGCATCGCATAGTTAGGTACGGCAATCGGGCCCAACCGACCAAAGGAGAAGCATGGCTCCGTCAGACAGGAACAAGGACCACGCCGGTACAGCCCGGGCCGAGTACGACGCACATCTCGAGCCGGTCGAAGACAAGCTCCAGGCGGCCGCTCAGCGGTCCGATGCGGCCTTCAGAGAACACACCGCCGGAGCGGAGGCGGGGCTCGAAGAGGCCGAGGACAAGCTCGAGGCGGCTACTCAGCGGTCCGATGCCGCCTTCAGAGAACACACCGCGGAGGAGGAGGCGAAGCTCGAGAAGGCCGAGGACAAGCTCGAGGCGGCCGCTCGCAAGGCCGAAAACCGCTAGCCGCGCAACAACTTTTAGGGGAGACAGGAGCGGATGCTCTGAGTCCCGGCTGCCGCACGCGGTAGCTCACCTGGCGTCGCCTTGCCACATCTCCGGCCTGGTGTTAGGTTCCAACACCGGACCGCAGATGCCAGGCTTCGTAGAGGGACGCTTGCCAGCGGACCGAGCAAGCTCGGAGCCGCTGGCCCCGGGGGCTGGTTCTGGTGCGGTCGAAACCAGCAACGGGGCGCCGCCATTGGAGATCCGGCTTCTGGGCCCGTTTGAGGTTCGGCTCAGGGACGGTCGCGTCGCCGTGAGCGGCAGTAAGCGCGATGCGTTGTTGGCCGTGCTTGGCTTGGTGCGGGGCCGCGTGATGGGAGTGGAGGAATTGATTGACGCTTTGTGGGGGGAGGAGTTGCCGGCCGCGCCGCGCAACGCCCTCCAGCATCACGTGGCGCGGCTCAGGGCCGCGCTCGGGCAGGAGTGGATCGTCGCTTCCCCGCACGGATATGCGCTGAAGGACGCGTGGGTGGACGCGCTCTGGTTTGAGGAGCTGTTGCGGAAGACGCGGGTTGCCCTACGGGAAGGTGACCCTCGTGCCGGGGCGGAGTTGGTTGCGCTGGCGCTGGGGCTGTGGCGCGGCCCGGCCCTGCAGGGGCTGACCGATACGGCCTGGTTGCGAGCCGCCGCGCAGCGACTCGAGACGCTCCGCGTGGACGCGCTGGAGGAGCAGTTCGAGGCGGCGTTGGCGCTCGGTGAGCATCGGGAGATCGTCTCCGGGCTGCAGACGGCGCTCGAAGAGAGCCCGTTTCGCGAGCGGCTGTGGGGACAGCTGATGCTGGCGCTCTATCGCAGCGGCCGCCAGGCCGATGCGCTCGAAGCCTTCCAGCAGGCGAGGCGGGTGCTCGCCGAGGAGCTGGGGCTCGAGCCGGGGCCTGAGCTGCGCGGGCGCCAGGAGGAGATCCTCACGCAGGACCCAGCGATCGCCCCTGTCCCGGTCGCCCCGCGCCGCCGCGGCAACCTGCCCGCCGCCTCAACCTCGTTCGTTGACCGCGAGCAAGAGCTCAGCCAACTGGTCGGGCTGCTCGGCGAGCAGCGGCTCGTGACGCTCGGGGGTCCACCCGGGGTCGGCAAGACCCGGCTCGCGCTCGAGGCCGCTCGCACGCTTGAGAGCGAGATTCGCGATGGGGCATGGCTGGTCGAGCTGGCGCGCGCCGCCAGCGCGGCGGACGTCGCCCGCCTCGTCGCCCAAGCGCTCGACGCTCGTGGCGGCGACCCGTTGGCACGGATCATCGCTCGTCTCCGTGACGCCGAGGCGATTGTGGTGTTCGACGCCTGCGAGCACGCGCTCGCAGAGGCGGCGCGCATCGTCTCGGCGGTGCTGGCCGACTGCCCCCACGTCCGGGTGCTCGCCACCAGCCGCGAGGTTCTCCACCTCGCGGGCGAGGTGCGAGTCACTCTCGGCCCGCTTCCGCTGCCGGATACGGGGTCGGGGGACGGCGCAGCCTCGCCGGCTCTACGGCTGTTCGCCGTCCGGGCGCGCGCGGCGCGGCCAGGGTTCGAGCTGACGGCCGAGGCCGCCCCGCTCGCCGCCGAGATCACCCGCCGGACGGACGGCCTGCCGCTCGCGATCGAGCTCGCCGCCGCGCGGCTGGGCGTGCTCGGGCTCGCGGAGCTCCGGTCCATCGTCGAGCACCGCCTAGCGCTGCTCCATCACCGCCCCGCGTCCGAACCGATTCGCACCGCCCTCCAGGAGCTCGTGGAGTGGAGCTATGAGCTCCTGCATGCGGATGAGAAGACGCTGCTGCACCAGATCGCCATGCACCGAGGCGGTGCTTCCCTGCCATCGTTGCTCGCGGTCAGCGCAAACCACGGGCTCGACGAGACGACCGTGACGTATCTGCTCGGGGCACTGGTCGACAAGTCGATCGTCTCGGTCTCCTTCCCGGAGGAGGAAGCAAGGTATGACTTGCTCGACACCGTCCGCGACTACGCGGTCGAGCGCCTCGCTACGAGCGGCCGCCTTGGCGCTGTCCGCAGGGCCCACGCGGAGCACTTCGCGAGGCTGGCCGAGACCGCACGGATGGGGTTACGTGGGCGCGACTGGCTGGCCTGGACGAAGCGGCTCGGGCGTGAGAACGACAATCTCTGGGCCGCCCTGATGTATGCGCGCGACGCGCCCGATCCCCACGTGGCGGTTCGGCTCGGCGGATCCCTGGGCTGGTACTTCTCACTCGCCGAGCGTGTCTCGGAGGGCCGCCGCTTTCTTGAGGTGGCGCTTGCCATAGCGCCAGAGCACCGGCGGCTGGGCCAGCAAATCGAGCTCCTCGCATTCCTCGCCTTCCTCGCGACAGAGGAGCTAGACCTCGACGCCGCGATCGAGGCGGGTGAACGAGGTCTAGTGCTCGCGTCCACCGCCCCGGCGTGCTCCGAGTCCGCCCTCGTGCGGGTGACGCTGGCGCTCGCGCTCGCGCACTCGGGGGACCACGAGCGAGCGGCTGCGCTGGCCGAGGAGGCGGTCGCGGTGTATGACGGCGCGCGGGACCAATGGGGGCTCGCTCTTAGCAGCCTCGTCCGGGCGGGGATTGCCGCAGGGGCAGGCGACGTCTCCACCATGGCCGCAATGACGGCGGAGGGTCGCCGACACTCCGAGGCGATCGCCTACGACGCGTTTCAGCCGCCGACGGTGTTGTTCGAGGCGTGGGTGGCCGAACGTCGCAACGATCGAGACGCGGCGGCGGACGCCTACCGGCGCGCGCTCGACGTCTCGAGTCGAGCCGGCTTTCGTGACCACGCCTCCTTCGCGCTATCGGGACTCGGCTCGATCGCGTTCGCGGACCGTGACCTGCGCCAAGCCGAACAGCTCTTCCGGCGGGCGCTCGCCGCCGCTGGCACCGACCCGACGTCCTGGCCATCCGCACATGCACGCGTGAAGCTTGCCGGCGTCCTTGCCGCGGCTGGCGACGCCGCCACCGCCGAGAGGCTGTACCGGAGTGTGGTCGAGTGGTCGGAGGTTGAGCGGCCGCACCAGGCTCGCGAGACACAGTTCATTGCGCTCGCCGGCAGCCCAGGTAGCGCAGCGCTGCTCGGCCTCGCCGAGCTCGCCGACACGCGCGGCGACGCCGCAGCCGCAGACGCGCTGCGCGCTCGCGCCGCGCCCGCGCCCGCCTGAGCTGGCAGCCGCCGCTTCCCCCGTGGCAGCGGCGTGGCAGCGCCGCATAGGAAGCTGCCAGGCGACATGCGAGACATGGGAAGAGGAACGGTGGCGCTCCCGGCGACGACAGAAGCCCGGCTGGAGGAACTCGGCCGCCGGATCGACATTTTGGCGGCGAGCACGCAGGGCAAGACCGAGGAAACGAGGCTCGGGATCCAGCGCCGCGTTGCCGTGCTGCGAAAGCGCCAGGCAGCTGCGCGCGTCGCCGTACATGACGCCGCGGCCAGCGTCGAGCAGAGCATGCTCCAGCTCGCCACCAGGGTCGACATCGCCGAGCAGTCGGCCGCCGCCGACATGGCCGAGGACGTGGGCACGTTCATCGCCGCCGTGACGGAGGAGCTGCACGGCTGGGACGTGTACCTCGAGCGCCTACAGGTAAAGGCCGCGACTGCGGCGGGTAACGGCCGTGAGCCGGCCGAGGACGCGATCAGGGAACTCAGGCGTCACAGGAACGCGTTAGGTGCGCGTCTGGCCGAAGTCACCTCGACCTCCGGGGAGGCGTGGCGCGAAGTCAGGGAGCACGTGCGGGCGGCGCGGGGCGAGCTCGAGTCACGGGGGGCAGAGGTGGAGGCAGGACTCAGCGAAGGAGGCGATTATGTCCATGGTCCGTGGCGCCATCCTGGAGCGTCTCCCCACTAGTGACGCCGGGCTGGTCGGGCGGAGGCGGCTGCTGCAGCGCTTGTCGGCTGCCCCACCGAGCGGGGTGGTGCTGGTGTGCGCTCTGGCTGGTAGCGGCAAGTCGCTGCTGGTGCGCTCGTGGGCTGAATCAGAGGGGTTGGGGGATCGGGTAGCGTGGGTCCAGGTTGAGCGGGGAGAGCAGGACGAGCAACGTTTCTGGCTGTCGGTAATCGACGCCCTATCGCGCGTGGTCGGGTTCATCGAGCGTGCTCCCGCACCGGGTTTTCGGGGCGAGCTGGTGATCGAGCGGCTGCTATCGGAGCTTGATGCGGTTGACGAGCCGTTGTTGTTGGCGATCGATGATCTGCATGAGCTGCGATCGGCGGAGGGGCTCAGGTGGCTCGAGCTGTTCGTGGCCCAGCTGCCGTCGGCGCTTCGGCTGGTCCTGATCACCCGTGAAGATCCGCGGCTCGGCCTGCACCGCTTGCGGCTGGCGGGGGAGCTGACCGAGCTACGAGGCCCTGATCTCGCTTTCTCGTTAAAGGAGACGCGCGAGCTGCTTGAGGCATCCGGCATTTCGCTCTCGGACGACGGGGTGGCCTTGCTACACGAGCGAACTGAGGGGTGGGCGGCGGGGCTGCGTCTGGCCGTGATCTCGCTGGTCCGGCATCCGGATCCGGAGCGGTTCGTGCGAGAGTTCTCCGGCAGCGAGCGGACCGTGGCGGGCTATCTGCTGGCCGAGGTGCTCGAACGTCAGCCGGCAGAGGTGCGCGATCTGCTGCTGCGCACGTCGGTGCTGGAACGGGTGTCGGGACCACTCGCCGATTTTGTAACCGGGAGCGTCGGTTGTGAGCGTGTCCTGCAAGAGCTCGAGGACGCCAACGCGTTCGTGTCTTCGCTGGACGTGGGGCGGTCCTGGTTTCGCTATCACCAGCTGTTCGCCGACCTGCTTCAGCTGGAGCTGCGTCGTTCCTCGCCGGCGGTCGTCGGTTCTCTCCACGCTGCGGCGGCCCGGTGGTACGAGCAGCACAGATTCACCGTTGAGTCGATCCGGCATGCCCAGGCGGCGCGGGACTGGCCGTACGCCTCGCACCTGCTCGCCGACCACAGCTTCGACCTGATTTTCTGCGGCCGCATCTCGACGGTCCGGGAGTTGCTGCTCGCATTCCCACCCGACGTGGCGGCGGGCGATCCGGAGCTGGCGCTCGTTTCCAGCGCCATGCACCTTCTGGGCGGGCGGCGCGAGGAGAGCGCGGCGTACGTAGATCTCGCCCAGCAGCTCGCCGGTCCACAAACACGATCAGGACGCATCTGCGCCACATCTACGCCAAGCTGGGCGCCCACGGTCGCGCCGACGCCGTCGCCCGCGCCCGCCGGCTTGGACTGCTCGCGCCATCATCGCGGTCTCGATAAGGGCTTATCCGGAGCGCGCGACTTTCCGCGGATGTTCGCCAGCCGCGCCGCGCGATCGAGCGCAACCAGTCATTGCTCACTGCGTCAGACGTGGAGCGGGACGCTGGTGACGAGGACCTTCGGAAGCGCGGCGAGCGAATCGCGGAGCCTCGTCGCCGTGTCCTCGTACAGAAGCCGCTGCCACCAGTGGCGAAGCGCGAGCTCGGGGACGATCACGGTAAGCGTTAGCTCTGGGCGCTGGGCGTGTAGCGCCTCGATGTAGGCGAGCGTGGGTGGGACGACCGCACGATACGGCGACTCCACAACCTCGAGCGGGACGTGGTTTCCCCAGTCGGCCCAGTACTCGCGAAAGCGTTTGGTCTCCTCCTCCGTCGGGCTCACGTGCAGCGCAAGCACCGGCTGACCAAGTGACACCGCGTACGCGAGCGCGCGCACCGTCACCCGGTTCAGATACGGCACGAGAACGATGGCGAGATTGGAGAACTGCGATGGAGCCTCCTCGCTCTCTTCGGTCGTCGAGGCTTCGGGCGTTAGGGCGGTCGTCTCGGCGACGCGGTCGAAGTGGCGCCGCGTCAGCAGCGCCACGCCGCTGAACATGACGACGATCAAGAGCGAGACCCAGGCTCCAGCGGTGAACTTGGTGACTCCGGCGATTACGAACACGATCGCGCTAAGCACGCATCCGACGGCGTTGAAGGCGATGCTGCGACGCCATCCGCTGGTTCGCAGGCGCGACTCGCGCGTAGTGCTTTGACTCGGCCGCGATGACATGCCAGGCCGCGGCCGGGTGACCGGTCGTGGCGAGCATCTCCTCGAGCGCCTCCTCGTAGTCGGCGTGGTGCGACAGGTTGCGCCAATCCTCCCCGGTGAGCTTCCAGCGCTCAAGGGGTCGCGCTCGCGGGCTCGGAAGCGGCGTAGCTGCTCGTCCTCGGAGACGTGGAGCCAGCACTTGACCAGTACAAGGACCTCAGCCTGAAGCTCGGCAAGGGCGAGAGCGAGCTGCGGACCGAGCAGGCCCAGCGCAGATTGCTGGCGCTACGCGTGCAGATCGGTGGCCTGATCGGTGGCGCCGATCTCGGGCCCATCGTATGGGCTGCCCGCCGTTCCCGGCGTGATCGCCTACTTCCACCTGCGTCGCACCCTGGGCGACAGCACCGCAGATGGACAGGAGGTCGCAGCCTGAACCCCTGTCCCGGCGTCATTCACTCAGCGCGCGAACCGGGCCGCCAGATAGTCAGGCGCGTAGTCGCCGTGCTCACGGTCCCATCCTCGTCGTCTGACGAAGATGTTGGCGATGACAAGTCCGAAGACAAATCCGCCCACGTGGGCAAAGAACGCGACCCCGCCACCGTTGGCGTGGGCGGTATTCGCGAGCGCCTCGATCAGCTGATAGAGGAACCACAGCCCCAGGAATACGAAGGCCGGGATCTTGACGGGAAAGACAAGTACCAAGGTGAGGACTCGGGAGTTCGGATACAGCACGAAGTACGCACCGAGCACGGCTGCGATCGCGCCGCTGGCGCCGAGGTTCGCCGCGGCCTCCCCGGCCTCACTGCTGAAGGCCAGCGTGATCGCGGCCTGGAGCGCTGTGGCGGCGAGGCCGCCCGCGATATAGAAGGCGAGGTACCGCAACTTCCCGAACGCGTCCTCGACGTTCTTGCCGAAGATGGCCAGGAACAGCATGTTGCCGAGGATGTGATCCCAGCTGCCGTGCAAGAACATCGACGTAAACCAGCTGACCCCCCACGACAACGGTGCATGGCAGTCGTTGTGCTCGAGTGAGCACACATAGAACGAGGAGTGGTAGATGGCGTGATTCAGGTGTGGCAGCTCGTAGAAGATCCACACACAGAAGTTCGCGAGGATGATCGCCGCGGTGACAATCGGGAACTTGCGGGCCCGGATGCCGTCAGATAGTGGAAGCATCGCGAGGCTTAGGGACGATCATCAACGGGCACGGACATCCCGCGGCGACGGTGTTTCCAGTGCGCTTGAGCGACAGATGGCCGCCAGGTCCGGAGCGACTCGCGCCGATCACGAGCAGGTCGACTTCAGCCGCGAGAGAACGTAGGGCCTCCGACGGCTTGCCCGGACTGACCTGCACCCGCGCCGGAACGCCGTCGGCCTCCACCGCAATGAGAGCTCGCTCCAGCAGCGAGTCCACCTGGCGGTCCACGATCGCGTCGCCTCCGAGCACGACCTGCTGGGTCTTCAGTTCGCCGGGGAGTCGGTCATCGACCACGCCGCGAACCTTGAGCTCGGCCCCCGTCGCGGCCGCGACCCCGGCCGCCAGCTCAAGGGCGGCGCTCGCTTCTGGACCGCCATCAAACCCGACGCCGATCCGCTCGAGCCGCGACTTGTCGACGTTGCGCATGCCTCCGGGCGCGATCGCCAGTGGACACTCGAGGTGGTACAGGAGGTCCCGAGCGGTCTCACCCAGCCTCACCTCGCCGCCCTGAGCACCGCTGGCCGAGCCCACCACGAGCAGATCGCGGCGCTCGCGACGAGCCACCTGGCGGAGCGCTCGCGAGGCCAAAGTGCCCGGCTGGACGACAACCCGAGCTCGGGGGGCGAGGGAGTCGCGGGTCTCGGCCAGCATCGCCCTGGCCTGCTTCGGCACGCTCGTCCAGCCCATCTCGTTAGGCACGAGAGGCTCGAGGAGCGGCTCTTCGTATACGGCTATGAGCATCAGTTCGGCACCGGTCGGCCGCCCAAGCAATGAAGCCAGGACGACCGCGTCGCGGCCGCAAGGCCTGCCATCGACCCCGACTCCGATGAGGGCCGGGGCAGGCGGGGAGGGCCGGTCGATACGGGACCGGCCGTGTCCGCGGGTGTGAGCGGGAGATGCGATGCCCGCAGATTCGATCCCAGCTGGGTGAGCCGTCGTCACGCGTTTTGCGTGATTGATCTGGGCCCACCGGAGCACGCAAAGCGCGCCGGCGCTCTCGCGGTTTACGCCGATATCGCCGACTACCTGCTTGAGCGGTCCGCCGTGGCGTCAATCACGCAAAGCGGATGACGACAGCTCACCGGGCTGGCGGGCACTCTTCGCCCATGCTCGAAAATGTGGTGGCCAGTGTCTTGACCGGCGTGCTGGACGATGAGGTGGGGCGTGACGTGATCGCCCTCGCCCAGGAGCTGGTCGCTCCCGAAGGGAAGCTTACGCTTGTCCACCTACACCTCGTAACGGACAAGCCTGCGCCTGACTCGGGCGCCGGTGCCGACGCGGCACACTGCCGCCGCGCGCTCGAACGACTGACCGCGTTAGCGGACAAGCTCTCAGTTCATGCCGAGGTGCGATGCGTCGAGGCGCGTTCAGCCCGGTGCGGCTTGCACGAGTTCGCCTCCGTCCACCAGGCCGACCTGCTGGTCGTGGGCGCCAGCCGGGGCGACGAGGACGATCGGACCTTCCTCGGCGACGACACGCGAAAGGTGCTGGAGGACGCGCCGTGCGCGGTCGCGGTGGCGCCGCGGGAATTTGCCGGTCGCATCGTGTCTATCAAGAAGATCGGGGTCGGCTTCGACGGCTCGGCCCAGAGCGAGCGTGCGGTCGCGCTGGCCAGGAGGCTGGCCACGGAACGGCATGCCGAGCTATCCGCCTTCGAAGCTGTCCCGATGCCGGCTTACGCACGCGGTCCGTGGAACGTCGAGGGCGGGGTCGAAGAACGCGTCGAGTCTGCTCGCCAGCGTGTTGCCGCGTTGGGCCACCTGGAAGCCAAGGCCGGCTTTGGCGATCCGGTCCACGAGCTCGTGAGGTTTGGCGAGTCGGTCGACCTGCTGGTCATCGGCGCACACGATTACCAGCCGATCGACCACCTCGTCGAGCACAGCACAGCCCAGCGGCTGGCTGATCGGGCGTCGACGCCACTGCTCGTGCTTCCGTTCACCGAGCGGGCGGAAAGATGAGATCGGCGTCGATACTGCTGTGCGGCAGCGATCCTCTCACCCGCGGGGTGCTGCTCGGGAGCATGGGCGAGGGACTGATGCACGAGGCCTCTTGCTCGGTGATGGTCGGCCCTCGCCCGGTCCGTTGGCACGCCACTGTTTCCGATCCTCGGCCGACAGCGGAGGCGTCATGACCCAGACGACGGGCTGGCGCTCAGCCATGCTCGTGACCCTCGTGGTCGTTTTCATCCTGCTCGGCTGGGGCATCGGCGCGTTGGTCACCTCCAGCCTGACGCCGGCGGACCTGGACGCCGTGCGGGATGTCGCGTCAGACCGCACAGCGGCGGCCACTGTCCTCGCGCACATCTTCTCGTGGATCGGCAGCGGATTCGTTGTCTTCCCCGTGGCACTTGCCTGCTGCGTGACCTGGTACCGCCGGCGGCAGTGGGCCTCGGCGCTGGCCGTAGCCATCAGCACGGTGGGCGCCCAGGTGATCATCGACCTCGACAAGCTCCTGGTCGGGCGCCACCGGCCCCCCCTGCAGCATCTGGACCGGGTGACCGGCCATAGCTTCCCGTCGGGTCATACCGCCCAGACCGCGGCCCTGTGCGCCGTGGTCGTGATCGAAGTCTTTCTGCGGCGCGGGCCGCGCCCGTCTCTGTTTGCCGCGCTGGCCGCAGGCGGGCTGCTGGTGGCATGCGTGGCCTTCTCCCGCGTGTATCTGGCCGTGCACTATCCGAGCGACGTCGTGGCCGGAGCCGTGCTCGGGGTGGGCTGGTCCGCCGTGGCAAGCCGGCTGAGTCATCTCTGGAGCTCCGCCGACGAGTGGCCGGAGGTTCCCAGTGGCGCCCGAGCGCGGTTGACCGCCAAATCTGAAAATGGCCACAAGCGAGCGGTAGCGTCGTGACGCTCTCGGCTGATCAGGAGCCGGCATGGGCGCGCTGACCAACGAGCTGAGACGGTTCCTCGATACGCAGCCCGTCGGCGTTTTGGCCACGCGCTCTCCCGAAGGCAACCCCCGCCAGTCGCTCGTCTACTTCGCCCGCGAGGGCGACCGCCTGGTGATCTCGACCCTCGCCAACCGGTTGAAGGCCCAGGACGTTAGGCGGAGCGGGTGGGCATCTCTGTGCGTCATGGCCCACGAGCCGCCATATCCGTCCGCGACTTTCTCGGGTCCGGCCGAGATCCTCACCGAGAACATCGGGCCGCCGACAGCCCGCGTAATGCAGCGCATCATGCGTGCGCAGGAGTCGCCGGAGGCGATGAGTGACGAGGCGCTCCGCGAGGCGGGGCGCGTGATCCTCGCGATGACCGTCGAACGCGTCACCGCCGCGAACTACATCGAGGCCGCAGCGAGCGGTTCCTAGGCGGTCTCCGGTGCCGACCCGCCGGTAGCGCCGGCGTCATCGTCCAACGGTCCCGGGTACGCGGCCTCGGCTTCCTGCTCGAGCCGCTTGGCGTGACAGCGAGTCCACACCAGGAAGACGACGATGACCACGGCGGCTATGACTCCGATCGCTATGTCGACCGAGCCACGGAAGCGCCTGAGGCTGCTACCGGCGTAATAGAAGCCCACGGAGTACAGCCCGGACCACACAATCGCTCCGGCCGCGTTGAACAGGAAGAACCGGTGCCAGGGCATCCGGTTGACGCCCGCCAAGAAGGCCGCGTAGGTCCGGAGGATCGACACGAACCGCCCGAAGAACACGACCTTCCCGCCGTGGCGGTCGAACAGCATCCGCCCCACCTTCAGCTTTGTCTCGTCGACGTGCAGCTTCTTCCCGTAGCGCCGAACCAGTCGGTAGCCGCCGTGATACCCGATTGCGTACCCGATGTTGTCGCCGATGATCGCCCCGGCCGCCGCGGCCGCCCACACCAGCCAGACGACCAGGTGATGGGTCAACGACGCATACAGCGCGGCGGTGATCAGCATCGTCTCGCCCGGAAACGGCACCCCCAAGCTCTCCACCATCACGAACGCGAACACCGCCGCGTAGCCGAACTGGCTCAAGAGGTGATCGAGGGTGTGCGTCGTGAAGAACGCGGCGAGCTCAATCACACCGGGGACGCCCTCACCCGCGCCGGGGAACATCGACGGCTCCTGGGCCGCTCCTGCCGGCAACCATGGTTCCCGCGCCAGTTCAGTCGCCAAAACTGGACGGAGTCACTGGCGCCATACGCGGTCGGCGGCGATCACGAATAGGCTCATTCCGATAGTCATTTCTTGACTCCTTTGATCGACTGTCTATGGCGGGAGCGTGCATGTCATCGGGATGAGCTCTCGTCACGCGTTTTGCGTGATTGACGCCACTCGGGCCATCGCCGACTGGGTTGAGCGGCTCCCGGAGGCAACTGCGAAAGACGGTGGCTGCCACCGACCCAGGCGAGACGTTGGGCATACCGACCGGCCGCTCGCTGCAAGAACTCGAACAGCCCGGTTGGACCGAAGCGGAAGCTCCCTGCGCCGCGGTCGAGCAGCGCGCCGAACACGTCGGACGACTCAAACCGTGGGACGTACGACCAGTCGAAGCGCGCGGGTCCGGCTTGGCGCTCGTCCCGCGTCCTTTTGCGATCTGATGTCCGACGGAAAGCAGGCGGACGGGGCTGCCGTCCGCCTGCTCCAATTTGCGCCGCTCCTAGGCGGCTGCCTTGTCCTGGGCGCGCTGGAATTCCTCCGCAGTAAGTACCCCTTGGTCCCTCAGGTCCTCGAGCGCAGCGACGTCGGCGGCTCGTGACGCGTCAGTCCTGCGGGTACGCCGGTCGCTGGCGCGCTGGAACTCTTCGTCCGTAAGCACTCCGCGGTCCCTCAGGTCCTCGAGCTGGCGTTCGCCACCGATCTCGTGCTGGCTCATCGTGTCGCCGCGGGCGATCACGTAGATCATCACGCCCAAGAGCGGGATCAAAACGATCACGAAGATCCATCCGGCCTTGGCCGCGGGCGCTAGATCGGGA
Organism: uncultured Solirubrobacterales bacterium; assembly: GCA_963826395.1. GTDB lineage: Bacteria > Actinomycetota > Thermoleophilia > Solirubrobacterales > Solirubrobacteraceae > Palsa-465. The sequence continues at coordinate 501,641 of CAWGWP010000006.1, forward strand.
CTGCGGTAGACGTCCAAGACGACGCTGACTGCGACCCAGATCCACGTGGCGAGCAACGCTATCTCCAACACGGTGAGAAGCACTTGACCGAACGTGATCGATGCCAATAGATGCATGAAGCCTCCTTTTCTCGTAGCGCGACCCGGGACAAATAGAGCGGGGTCATCGATTGGCATCGTCATGTCCAAGCAGGTGAGCCGTCGTCACTCAATTTGCGTGATCGTTTGTCGGCGTGGAGCGGGACGCTCGTGACGAGGACTCTTGGAAGTTCTGCCAGCGAACGGCGGAGACTCGTCGCGGTGTCCTCGTGGAGCAGGCGCTGCCACCAGTGGAAGGGCGAGCTCGGGTAGGATGACTGTCCATGTGAGCTCGGGGCGCTGAGCGTGAAGCGCCTCGATGTGGGTAACCGTGGGCGGAATGACCGCGCGGTAGGGGGACTTCACAACCTCGGGGGGCACGTGGTTTTCCCAGTCGGCCCAGTATTCGCGGAATCGCTTGGCCTCCTCCGGCGATCACAAACACGATCGCCGTGAGGACGCCCCCGATGCCGTTGAAGAGAATGCTCCTGCGCCATCCGGCCCTTTCGCAGGCGCCCGCGCGGCAAGTCGTTATAGCGCGATGGCCAGGATCGGCGCGGCGAACAACGCCCCAACCTGCCGCACAACCCGCACGTTGGCGGTCAGGAGGATCCCGCACGGCCCGGCCAAATCAGGTAGCCGGTGGCACCGAGCACGACCAAGGTCACGGCGAGCGGTAGCGCCGCGGCGGCGCGCCGCGCGTCGAGCATTAGCAGCGCCGCGCACGCGGCTCCGACCAGGAGCGCACCCACCACGAGCGAGCGCCGAGCCCAGTCCCGCCGTGACCCCGCCCCGGTCGCGACGTTTGCGATCAGCCCCACGAGCGTCCCGGTCACGTAAGTGGCCGAGATGCCCGTCGTGCTCACTGCCCGCACAGTCCCTGCCTGCAACCCCATCGCCAGACCGGACGCGCCCACGAGGATCGCCTTCAGCGTGCTGCCCGGGTGCGCCGAGGACGCCAGCCACCCAGCGAGCAGGGCCGCCTGCGCGACCGCCTCGAACCCCAGCGCGATCTTCGCGCTGGCCGACCACGAGCGCTGCGGTCCGGAGCGCTCCGTGATCAGCGTGGCGGCGACCACGCCCGCGGCAAACGCGACCAGCGAGATGGCCGAGCGCACGACGGTCGCCTTCTCCCCGCCGCCGACGGCGACGCCGAGCAGCACGATGTTCCCGGTCATGTTGGCCGTGAACACCTTCCCGAGCCCCAGGTAGCTGATCGCGTCGACCGCCCCGGCCCCGAATGCCAGCGCGACAAGCAGCAGATCGGAGAGGTTCTCCTCGGTCAGTCGGGGCGACGGCCCGCTCGGCACCACTCGAGCCTAAAGCCCGCTCCGCCCGCGCCTGCCATTGCGGAGGACGCCTCGCGGTGCTACACCCATCCCGAGGGGATTGCTCCTCGCGGGTGCGGGCGCCGCAAAGCAGGGTCGAGTACCGAGAGGAGTCTCAGATGTCGTTTAACGAGGACCCCACGCAGGGCGCCGGGACGGGCGCGGGCGCAGACGAGGATCCCGCCGGCGCCGGCATTGGCGGCGAAGGAGCGGACGAGGACCCGACGCAGACCGCGCCGGTCGGAGGGATGGCCGGGGAGGACCCGACGCAGGGGCAGGAGCTCGGCTCCGAGGGCTCGGAAGACCCGAGCGCGTCGGGGGGTCGCCCCGGCGACGACCCCTCCGCACCGCCCGTCTGAACCCGCCCAGCGAGCCGGTCGTCAACCCGCTCCGTCCCTGAGGCTGCCGATGCCCAGTGATCCGTCGCCGGCCGAGGGGTCGGGCGGGTCGTCGAGGAAGTCGGCGCTCGGAACGAAGAACAGGTTGCCGGTGACCGCCGTCGAGAAGTCGAGGATCCGGTCGTAGGTGCCCGGGGGCTTGCCAGAAAACATGTTCGTCAGCATCTGCTCGATCACGTCGGGATCACGCGCGTAGCCGATGAAGTAGGTCCCGAACTGTCGCTTGCCGACCTCGCCGAACGGCATGTTGAAGCGCATGATCTGGTGCTCGGTGCCGTCCGCGTCGACGATCGTGTTGAGGACGAGGTGCGAGTTCGGCGCCTTGTCCTCGTCCGCGAACTCGATGTCGCTCAGCTTCGTGCGGCCGATCGCCTGCTCTTGGGCCTCGACCGGGAGGGCGTCCCACGCGTCGAGCTCGTGCAGGTACTTCTGAACGACCACGTAGCTGCCGCCGGCGAACGCCGGGTCCTCCTGTCCGATCACGACCGCGTCGCTGGCGGCCGAGCCCTCCGGGTTCTCCGTGCCGTCGACGAAACCCAGCATGTCCCGCTCATCGAACGATCGGAACCCGTGGACCTCGTCGATCACCGTGGCGAGCCCGCGCAGCCGCGTGGCGAGCCGCTGTGCGAGCTCGAAGCAGAGGTCGAAGTGATGCGCGCGGATGTGAAACAGCAGGTCGCCCGGGGTCGCCGGCGCTGAGTGCCGGTCGCCGGTGAATCCGGGGAAGGGGTGCAGGCCGGCGGGACGCGGTCCACCGAACAGCCGGTCCCATAGCTCGGACCCCAGGCCGGTGACGCAGGTCAGCTCACCCTCGGGAATCCGAAAGCCGACGGACCGCTTCAGCCCGGAGATATCCCCGAGCACGGCGCGGAGGTCGTCCTCGGAGCCCCGGTCGGCTGTCAGGACGAGGAAGATCGCTGCCTCGGTCAGCGGGGTGAGAACGGCTTGGGGCTCGGCTGGCTGCACGGGTCCTCCGGATTTCGACGGCGCAAGCCTAACCCGCCGGGCGCGCTCGGGCCCGGCGCTCCCGGCCACCGAGGCGATCGCGACGGGTTACCGTGAACCGATCACGAGAGAGGAGAGGCAAATGCCATACCGCCGAAGGAACCCGGCCCGGAGAGGCCAAGCTGTAGCGCTACCCGCCGCAGCGCTACCCGCCGCATCGGCCGGAGCGCTCGCGGCGGGGGCGGTAGCGATCGGCGCGGGTGCGGTCGGTGCGCTCGCGATCGGGCGGCTCGCGATCGCCCGCGGCGTGATCCGCAAGCTCGAGATCGGCGAGCTGACCGTTCACCGGCTAACGGTCGACGAGCTCGTGGTGCGCCAGCGGCCGTCGGCTTGACGCGGGCCCCGATCACGATCAGGATCGCCCCATGACGATCGACGCGACCGAGCAGGCACGCATGATCCGTGACGGCGAGGCCTCGCCGTCCGAGCTCGTCGAGGAGGCGATCGAGCGCCTCGGGCGGCTCAACCCGCAGCTGAACTCCGTGATCCATCCGCTGGTCGACGAGGCCCGCGAGCTGGCCGCCGGTGAAATCCCCGACGGGCCGTTCCGAGGCGTCCCGTTCCTCGTCAAGGACCTCTCCTGCTACATGGCGGGAGTCCCCGTGCACGAGGGGATGCGGGCGCTGAAGGAGGCGCGCTATCGCTCCGACCACGACATGTGGATCACGCAGCGCCTGCGCCGCGCCGGCTTCGTGATCCTCGGCCGGACGAACACGCCGGAGCTGGGGATCCTGCCGACGACCGAGCCGGTTGCCTACGGACCCACCCACAACCCGTGGAACCTCGATCACTCCGCCGGCGGATCGAGCGGTGGTTCCGCGGCCGCCGTCGCGGCCGGGATCGTCGCGGCGGCGCACGCCAACGACGGCGGCGGCTCGATCCGGATCCCGGCGAGCCACTGCGGCCTCATCGGGCTCAAGCCGACGCGAGCGCGGGTGACGCTCGGCCCCCACTTCGGCGACGTGCTCTACGGGCTTGTGATCGAGCTCGCCGTCGCGCAAACCGTGCGTGACGCGGCAGGGATCCTCGACGCGATCCACGGCCCGGCGCCGGGCGACCCCTACGCCGCGCCGCCCCCGTCGCGCCCCTATCTCGACGAGCTCGGCGCCGAGCCCGGGCGGCTTCGCATCGGGCTGATGACGACCCCTCCGGGTGGACAGTTCGAGACCCACCCCGAGTGCGTCGCGGCCGCGGAGAACGCCGCGGCGGCGCTCGAGGAGCTCGGCCATCACGTCGAGCGCTCGCACCCCGCCGAGCTCGACGATCCCAACCAGGTCCCGGACTTCCTGGTCCGCTGGACCGCGGGCGTCGACTGGAACATGAAGTACTGGGGCGGGAAGATCGGTCGTGAGCTCGGCGCGGACGACGTCGAGCCGTGTACCTGGGCGCTCGCCGAGCAGGGACGCAACCACTCCGCCGCCGACCTGCTCCGGGCCACCGAGAAGGCGCAGGCGTCGAGCCGGAGGGTCGCGTCCTGGTGGGCCGACGACGGCTTCGAGCTGCTGTTGACCCCGACCTGCGCCGAGCCGCCGCCGCGGCTGGGCGAGTTCGAATCGCCGCCTGAGAACCCGGCCGCGCCGATCCTCCGCTCGATCCCGTTCGCGACGTTCACGGCCGGTTTCAATACGACCGGCCAGCCCGCGATCTCGCTGCCGCTGCACGTGACCGCCGAGGGCCTGCCGGTCGGCGTGCAGCTGGTGGCGGCGTTCGGGCGCGAGGACCTGCTGCTGCGGGTTGCGAGCCAGCTCGAGGATGCGCGCCCGTGGGCCGATCGAACGCCGCCGCTGCACGTGTCCGCCGAGCCGAGCGGGCAGCGCGCGGGGTAGACGGCGCCGGTTCGCCGCTCAGCCGGCTCGCTCGGCCGAGGCGAGGCCGCGCCGCGCGAACGTCGCCATCAGCGCGGCCGCCACCGCCAGGCCCGCGAACGCGATCGCCACCTTGACGGGGGACCCGGCCAGCAGGCCGCGGCCGGCCTCGAGCACCGCGGTGACCGGGTTGAGGTTGGCGACGTCGTGGATCCAGCCCGTCAGCAGCGTGAGCGGCACATACACCGGGGCCAGGAACAGCAGCACGAACACCGGCATCTGGATCAGGGCGCCCGCCTGCTCGGTGCGCAGGAACATCGCCACCCCGCAGGCCCACAGCGCCGAGACCAGGTTCAGCGCGATGCCGAGCCCGAGCAGGCCGAACAGCTGGATCCCGTTGCCGTCGACGTTCATCCCCGCCAGCAGCGCGGCGATCGTGACCACGGTCCCCACCAGCGCCCACCGCAGCAGCGCTCCCAGCGTGTAACCGACGATGATCCCGCTCCGCCGGGGGGCGCTCAGCAAGAGCCGCCGCGCAAAGCCGGACTGGAAGTCACGCGCGATCGCGAACCCGGTGAACACGCCGCCGAACGCCGCCGACTGAAGAAACACGAACACGAACTGGAAGGCCGTATACCCGGGTGGGTAGTGGAAATTGGGAACGTCGCTGATCCGCGACAGGCCGCCCGCGAACGCGATCAGGAAGAACAGCGGGAAGACGATCGAGGGGACCAGAATCGCCGGGTTGACCAGCGTGTTGTGGATCGAGCGCCAGGCGACGCCTCGCGCAACGCCGAAGAAGCGGCTCATTGGCGCGCCAGCCTCGTCTTCATCGCGCGCTGCGAGAGCGCCAGGGCGATCACGAGCAGCGCGACCGCGAAGCCGACGCCGAGCTCCAGCGCCTGCGCGTCCCAGCCGGTGATCACCAGGCTGCGGAGCGCCTCGAGCAGGTAGGAGATCGGGTTGTAGGTCGCGACGTCGCGGAACCAGGTGGCCTTGATCAGGTTGCGCGGGAGGCTCGAGGAGCTGAGGAACAGCGTCACGAACAGCAGCGGGAAGATCCCCTGCACCGCCTCGCCGGTGCCGAACCGCAGCGCCAGCAGTCCCCCGAGGCTGGCGAACGAAAACGAGATCAGGATCGAGAGGGCCACCAGTGCGAGCGCGCCGCCGACGCCCGTCGCGAAGGTAACGCCGGTCGCGAGTCCGACCAGCAGGTACACGACCGCCTGGATCACGCCGAGCACGAACGCGCCTCCGAGCTGCCCGACGAGCAGCGCCTCGCCCCGCAGTGGCGTCAGCGACAGGCGGTTCAGGAAGCCGGTCTCGATGTCCCGCGCGAGGTCTACGCCGGCGCTGATCGAGACGAACATGGCGCCCTGGATGAACGGCATCGCGATCAGGAAGTCCCGGTAGTTGTCGGTCGGGAAGCCCGGGAGCCGCGTCACCGGGCTGAGCGCGGAGCCGTTGATCGCAAACAGGATCAACGGGAAGATCAGCGGGAAGATCAGGAGCGCGCGCTGGCGCGAGGTGCGAACGACGGCGCGCCGCGCGACCGCCAGCGTCTGCTCGATCAGGCTCGCCTCCGACGGGCCGGGGATCGCCCTTGCCCTCGGCGCGAGGGCTCCCTCAACGGCCACGTCGCCTCCTCCCGCGGGCACCTCCCGCCGGCGCCTCGTCGACCACGCCGCTGCCCGCGCCCTCGAGCTTGCGCCCGGTCTTCGCCAGGAACACGTCGTCGAGCGACGGCTGATGTAGCTGGAGCAACTCGACTTTGAGGTCCGCCTGGTCGAGCACGCGGATGATCTCGGCGAGCTGGGCTTCCCCTTGGGGCAGCTGCACGGTGACGCTGCCACGGCCGTTGTGGCGGGGTTCGCCGAACCCCTGGAGCAGCCGCGCGAGCTGCTCGCCCGCGCTCTGGTCGACCGGCGTTACCTCGACGCTCGGACTGCCGATCTCGGCCTTCAGCTGGGTTGGCGTTCCTTCGGCGACGATGTGGCCGTGGTCGATGATTCCGACCCGGTCCGCGAGCACGTCCGCCTCCTCGAGGTACTGCGTCGTGAGGAAGACGGTCATGCCCTCGTCGTGCGCGAGCCGTGCGACCTCCTCCCACAGGGCGGTGCGGCTCTGGATATCGAGCCCCGTGGTGGGCTCGTCGAGGAACAAGATCCGAGGGCGGTGCACGAGCGCCAACGCCAGGTCGAGTCGACGTTTCATCCCGCCCGAGTAGCCGCCCACGCGACGGTCGGCCGCCTCTGTCAGTCCGACACGTTCAAGCAGCGCGTTCGCCCGGCTCTGTCGCTCCGCCTTCGGGATGCCCTGGAGCGTCGCCTGGAGTAGCAGGTGCTCGCGTCCCGTGAGGATCGCGTCGAGCGCCGCCTCCTGCAGCGCGGCGCCGATCGTGGCGCGGACCTGGGCGCCCTGCTTGACGACGTCGTAGCCGCCGACGGTCGCCCGTCCGCTGGTCGGCGGCAGCAGCGTCGTCAGCATCAGCACGGTGGTCGACTTGCCGGCGCCGTTCGGTCCCAGAAAGCCGTAGATCTCGCCCGGGGAGACGAACAGGTCGATCCCGTCGACGGCGCGCGGTCCCTTGCGGAACTCCCGGACCAGGTTTTTGACCTCGATCGCCCGTGTGTCGCTGGCGGAAGTCACAGATCGGACCTTACCAGACGTTTGTAGGCTAAAACAGTTTGACTCGTCAATAAAGCCTGCCTTCGCCTCACGATCCCGGCTCGGCGGTCGTTGCCACCGGTCGCTCGTAGGTGTCGCCCCGAAATCGCGGGCGCATCCCTATGCGCTCGTAGAGTCCCAGCGCGCGAGGGTTATCCGACGCCACCCCGAGCTGCGCCTCGCGCAGCCCCGCTAAGGCGAACGCGGCGAACGCCGCTCGCAGCAGGGCGCTCCCGAGGCCCTGTCGCTGATGCTCGGGGCCGACCGCGAGGATGTCCACGAACCCGGCGCGCTCGTCCTCCCACCGCCGCGCCAGCAGGAATCCGGCGACCTCGCCGCCGGACTCCGCGACCCGGCTGAGCGTCGGGTCGAGGTCGTGGGCCCGGAGGTGCTCATCGCGGAACCTGGCGAACGAATGCGGCTCGTAGTCGGGGTTGGGGGCAAAGCTCGCCGCGTCGAGCGCGTGCAGCGCAGGGGCGTCGCCCTCGGGATCGAGCGGCCGGAGGCGGACCCCGCTGGGGTCGACTCCCCGCGCGTCGCTCTGATCGAGCTCGCGCACCATCCGCCAGTAGCTGCGGACGTGCTCGTAGCCGGCGGCCTCGAGCAGCGCCTGCGCACGTCGATTGGCGCCCCCAACCCACTGGCGATGACGGGTCCGCCCCAGCTCACGCTCCCGTCGCTCCGCCCACCCCACGAGCCGCGCGCCGATCGCCTCGCCCTCGCGGTCGGGGGCGACCGCGACCAGCGCGCCCTCGTGACGCACCGCCGCGTAGGCGACGATTCGGCCGTCGGCGTCCTCGGCGACGCAAGCGTCGAGAGCGAGCTCGAAGTCCGCCGCGCGCCATTCGTCCTGGAGGCCGCCCAGCCGGTAATCCGGCGTCCCCAGGTCGGCGACGTCGCGCGCCCTCAGCACCGCCACGACGGCGGGAGCATCGTCGGCGACCGGAGCACGAAAGCGCATGCGCGCATGTCTAGCAGCGTCGCTGGTCGTGGCAGGTACGATCGGCTCCGTGCCCGGCGCCGACGCGTTCGTCGATGAGGTCGCCAACGAACTGGTGACCTGGCCCGGCGTCAGCATCGAGCGGCGCCCGGATGGCGCTGCCGTCGTGCGCTACGAGCACCACGAGCTCGGCATCCTCTACCCGGACCGCGGCGTCGCCGAGCTCCCGTTCCTCGGCCCCGAGCGCGACGAGCTGATCGAGCACGGCGACGCGGAGCCGGCCGAGCTCACGGACGAGTCGGTCGGGGTCAGCCACGACCTACGCGGCCCGTCCGAAGTGACCGCGGTGCTCGAGCTGTTCGACCGCCGCTACCGCGACCTTCGCGGCGAGGACGACCCGTACAGCTCGGAGGATCCAGCCTGAGCACCAACGGGACCCGGCTCGAGGCGGTGTTCTTCGACCTCGACGGCGTCCTGATCGACTCGGAGCAGGCATGGGACGCCGCCCGGCGCGCCGTGGTGGCCGAGACCGGCGGGCGCTGGGAAGCCGATGCCACCCGAGCGATGATGGGGATGAGCGCGCCGGAGTGGTCGCGCTACCTCCACGACGAGCTCGGCGTGGCGCTCGATCCAGACGAGATCAATCGACGAGTCGTCGCGCGCCTGCTGGCGAGTTACGAGCGCGGGCTTCCGCTGCTCCCGGGGGCGGTCGAGGCGGTCGAGCGCCTCGCCGCGCGCTGGCCACTCGGGCTGGCCACGTCGGCCAACCGGGAGGTGGCCGAGGCGGTGCTCGCCAGAAGCGGGCTGGCTGACAGCTTCGCGGTCATCGTGTCGGGCGAGGAGGTGCCACGCGGCAAGCCGGCTCCCGACATCTACCTGACCGCGGCGCGCAGGCTGGAGGTTGACCCGGCGAGCTCGGCGGCGATCGAGGACTCCACGAACGGCCTGCGAGCCGCGGCCGCCGCCGGGATGCTCGTTGTGGCGCTGCCGAACCAGGCCTTTCCGCCCGCCCCCGAGGCGCTCGCGCTCGCCGCGGTTACGCTCGATTCGCTCGACGAGCTGACGCCGGGGTTGCTCGAGCGCCTAGCGGCCGGCCACCGTCGTCGATAGCGCCGGGGTCCCGGCAATCGTCTGATAGACCACGCAGTAGCGCTCGGTGAGCTCTCGCAAGGTCGCGAGCTCCTCCTCCTCGGCGTCCGTATCGAGCTCGAAGAACAGCCGGATCGCGGAGAACCCGACCGGTGCGTCACGATCGACCCCCAGGGTCCCGCGAAAATCGAGATCCCCCTCGGCCCGGACGCGACCACCCGACACCGAGATCCCGAGCGAGGTCGCGACGGCTCGCAGCGTCACGCCGGCGCACGCCACGAGAGCCTCGAGCAGCATATCGCCCGAACATAGGAGCGCCCCATCGCCGCCGCTCGCGGGGTGAAGCCCGGCCTCGGCGAGCGCTCGGCCTGTCTTGACCGAGCACGACACTCCCTCTCCGAGCGTCCCCGCGGCGGTCAGGGTGACCAGCGCGGCTTCGGGCTCCTCCCGGTAGCGCTCCTTGAGCGGCGCCTGCAGCGCCCGCAGCTGATCCCGGTCCATCGGAGAGATCTTACGGTCGCCCCGATCCGGTCTCGATGAGTTCTCGCCGTTCCCGGCGTCGATACCGGCATTACCACCTGAAAGGCGGTCGCGATGGCGGACTACATCGAGCTGGGCGAAGTTCGTACGTGGTATGACGAGCGCGGCGACGGCGAGCCGGTGGTGCTCCTTCATCCGGGGGGAGCGGGCGTCGACGCACGGGCTTGGGCGCCGAACGTCGATGCGGTGGCGGCGCGATTTCGCGTCTTCATGCCCGAGCGACGGGGCCACGGCCGCACTCCCGATGTCGAGGGACCGATCACGTTCGACCTGATGACGCAGGACACGATCGCGTTCCTCGAGGCCGTTATCGGCCGCCCCGCCCACCTGGTCGGCTGCAGCGACGGCGCGGTCGTCGGGTTGCTGGTGGCGCGCCGCCGCCCCGACCTGGTGCGCAAGCTCATCTTCGTCGCCGGGGTCTTCCACCACGATGGCTGGGCGCCCGGAGTAGTCGACGGCGACGAGGAGCCGCCGGCGTTTCTGGAGCGGCTATACGCCGGGCTCTCGCCGGATGGACCCGAGCACTATCCGGTGATCGTCAAGAAGCTCCGGCGGATGCACTCGGAGGAGCCGGCGCTCTCGACGTCGGATCTGAGGAGGATCGAGGCTCGGACGCTCGTGATGCTCGGCGACGACGACGAGGTCAGGCTCGAGCACGGGGTGGCGCTGTACCGCGGCCTCCCGGAGGGCGAGCTCGCGGTGATCCCCGGCACCTCCCATGGATTGCTCGTGGAGAAGCCCGCGCTCTGCAACTCGCTGATCGTCGACTTCCTCACGACGGACCCGGTGCCGACGATGGCGCCGATCCGCCGTGCCTAGTCCGGCGGGCATCCCGTCACATCCCGTACCCGGCGGCGGCCGTCAGCCGGCGCGTGTCAACACTCGCTCACGATCCCTCATCCCGCTCGGCTTCGTGGCCGGTGATCGACGTCCTGAACTCCCGGAGTCCTTGGCCGAGCGCCCGGCCGGCGCCCGGAAGGCGTTTGGGACCCAGGACGAGTAGAACGACGGCGAGGATGATGATCAGGTGAGTCGGCTGGAGGATTGCGTCGAACACGTTGTGACCTCTCGATTTGTGAGCGGCGGGCGTCGCTAGACGGTCCCGCGTTGGGTTGCATCGGCCTCGCGGGCGAGTCTGTGCATCGTCTGGAAAAACTTCGGGGATTGGCCTACGAAGAGGCGATCCGCGGTGAAGCTGTTGATCGTGGCGACGGCTCCCCCGAGCTGGTCGAGGGTGGGTCGAACGACGGAGCACGCCGGCAGCCCGCGGTGCAGGAACGCAGTCGGCTCGGGCAGGATCAGGTTGGTCTGATCGAGCTCACCGCCCTTGGCGTTCAGGTCGGGGAAGGTGACCCCGGTCTTGGGGTCGGTGACCCCGGCCAGTGGCTGGCTGACCGCGTTGCCGGCCTTGTCGTGCCACAGCGAGAAGTGGTTGGTCTCAACCCCACCGATCGAGACGATGATTCGAAGCGTCTCGAGGCTGGTCGCCTTCAGCGCCATGATGCTGTAGAGGCTCGAGCCTCCTTGCTCGATGTACGCGAAGTGAAACCCGGCGGTGTTGGCGATCGCCTGCATCCGGGTCTGCTGCGCGCCGACCGGCGGCACCGGCGCTCGCAGTCCGGGTGGTGTTTCGGTGTCGTTGAGCGGGATCGCCGGCTCGCGACGGATGTTGACCGCCTGCGGGAAGCTCGCACCGAAATCGGGGTTCGTCGGGCTGCGGTAGCGCACGTACCAGCTGGTGTCGACGTCGAGCGTCATCAGGTTGGTCAGCCGGCCGACGTGGCGTGCGCCGGTGGCCTTGCTGCTGTGGAGCGTCCGGAACTCGTCGAGATTCACCGGCTGCGCGCCCTTCGACTTCAGATACGCGTTCAGGAACGCCGCGTGGCTGAGCTCGTCGTCGGTGTTGTCCGCGATGTACTGCGGCATGTCGCTGTCGAGGTTCGACAGCGCGGCGATGTAGGCGGGGTTGCCCCCGTTGACTCCACCGAACTCGTTGTACTGCTGCCACAGGTCGCTCTCGATCAACTCGACCGCCGCCAAGAACCGGAGGATCGCGACGTCACCCGGGGTCAACGAGCCCGAGCTCGCAAACGCTTGACCGGCCATGATCGCGCCCGCCGGCAGCACGGCCGCTCCCGCAATACCAACACTCCTCAAGAACGACCGGCGCCCCACCACACGACGCCAGTGCCCCTGAAGGTCCTCATCGGCCGATGTGACCGACGCGTCCACGGTGCGCTCGCCGCGCGAGATGTCCTGCGTATCCATGCTCTTTGTCCTTTCGCGAACTCGCGTTGACTCGACTGTGGGTTACGCAAGCTACGATCGCCTGTAGTAATCCCATCTTCGAGCAAGGACGCTAGGACCGCGCAAAACTTCCCTTCGCCCGGAAGAATCTCCGAACGCGCGTAGTAGCTGTCAGACTGCCACACCGGCGGCGGATCCAACCGCGGTCCCTACCCGAGCCATATCTGACCGCTCGGCCTCACGAGCTTCGAGCAGCTTGAGCCACACCTCGCTCCGGGTGGGGAACGCCGCGACGGCCCGCCACAGCTCATCGATCGGGACCTGGCCGACGATCGCGATTGTCGCCGCGTGCAGCCACTCCGACACGTCGCTGCCGGTGAACGTCGCTCCGATGATCACCTCTCGGTCCTCATCGACCACGATCCGGGAGGTACCCGGCGTGTCGCGGGCGTGAAAGAGTGCACCCGCGGTACCCGACGTCGGTGCGTCATAGGCGCGCGCGTTGACTGCGCCGGCGAGGGCGGCAGCGAGGGTTGTGCCGACGCTCGCCACCTGTGGCTCGGTGAACGCGACCCGAGTAACGGGCGCAGGCGTGGTGTCGGCCGGACGCCCGAGGATCGCATCCGATACCACGCGCGCCTGGTACTTGCCCATGTGCGTGAGGGCGGCGATCCCGTTGACGTCGCCGATGGCGTAGAGCCAGCCCGTCCCGGGCACCTGAAAGGCCTCATCGACCTCGATCGGCCGCCCTGGCTCGAGGCCAACCGTCTCCAGGCCCAGCTCCCCGGTCCGTGGCCGCCGGCCGGTTGCCAGGAGCAACTCCTCGGCCTCCACAGCGGACCCGTCGCTGAGGACGACGCGGACGAGTTCGCCAACCCGCTCCACGTGCTGGGCTCGAACCCCCAGCCGGACGTCGATCCCCAGCGTCGCCATCGCCTCGGCTAGCTCCTCGCCTGCAAACGGCTCCTCCTGACGCAGAAGCCGGTCCTCGGCCTCGATCAGCGTCACCTCGGAGCCGAGCGAGGCGTACACCTGGCTCATCTCGGAGCCCACGGCACCGCCGCCGAGGACGATCAGCCGATCCGGGATCTGCGCCGAGGTCGTCGCCTGCCGACTGGTCCACGGCCGGGCCTCGGAGAGCCCCGGGACCGGCGGGACCGCCACCTCGCTCCCGGTGGCGATCACGACCGCCGTGCGGGCCTCGAGCGTCTGCTCGCCGACCCGCACCGTGCGCTCCCCGTCGAGGCGGGCATGGCCCCGGACCAGATCGATTCCGTGGCTCTCGAGCCACGGGACTTGCGCCGAATCGGAGAGCCCGTTGATCAGCTCGTCGCGTCGAGCGAGCACTGCGGCTATGTCGAGCGGTCCGGTCACCGCCTGCGCAGCGCCGGCGACGCGATCGACCTCGGCCAGCGCCTGTGCGGGACGCAGCAACGCCTTCGACGGGATGCACGCGTAGTAGGAGCACTCCCCGCCGACGAGCTCGGCCTCGACGATCGCGACGCGCTCGCCGGCCTCCGCGAGCCTCCCCGCGACGACCTCGCCGGCCGGTCCCGCGCCGATCACGATCACGTCGTAGCTGCTGTCGGTCATCACGGTCCCTCCGTCGGTCGATGTCCAGGTATCCGGGGTCGAGGCGTTGGACCGCGAGAGTCCGGCAAACGGTTCGGTGAATCCTTTGTCCCCCGCGGACTAAGTGCGCGGTCGCTGAGCGGTGCGGCTTAGTTCATGAAGGCACACTGCGCTCCCACATCGAGCCCGACGGTCATCGCCAAGACTCGCTCGTCTATGGCCTGCTGCCGGGCGGGATGAGGCGACCTAAGTTGGGACGCAAGCCGCGCCCACCGGTCGCCTGGGCCCCTCGCTCTGGCTGGGTCGTGGGAGATCTTGACCTCTACGCGGTCGTTATCTCCCTGACCGCCTCGTGGACCTTCCCAACTTAACGGAACTTGTAGGACCACGCGAGGTCCGGATACAACTTCTCGCCGACCACCACCGACCGGTAATCAGAGGTCTGTCCCTTGTAGGGGCATGAGGTGATGCTCCCGGTGTGTCGGAGATATGAGAAGTCCACCGCGCTGCGGTCCAGGTAGTAGCGGGTCGGCAGTCCGGTCTCGAACACCATCACCGGCGCATCGGACTCGGCAAGCAGCGCTCCGTCGCGCTCGATTCGCACCCGCCGTGAGGAGCGCAGCGCGTCGACGCGGACATACGGGTTGCGCGGGTGGACGAACACCTGCTCGTCCTCCTCATACCAAGCGTCCAACGCGGCCCAGTCGAAGCGGATCCTCCCCACCAGCTCGTCGATCGAGGATTCGAGGTACCGCCGCCCAGCGGAGGGGCGCTCGGTTGCCCCAACGCGAAGGCCAACGCTCGTGACCGTCCCCCGGCTGAGCCGGTGGGTCTGCCGCTCGTCGATCAACGCGTCCGCAGCGACGTCGTCGGCGGGGATCAGGAACTGCGGGTAGAAGGGCCACTCCCATAGATACAGCGCGCGGGTCGTATCGAACACCACCTCGCCGGCGAGCTCGGGGCGCACCCTGCGCGGCACGGGCTCGACGTGATCCACGGGGTGATCGCCTGCGGATAGTTGGGGATGCTCATCGTCTGGGTGAAGTTAGACATGCTGTCCGCCTCCGGTTGCGTGTGGGTGCTCAGGGGGTTCGTCGAGGAGCCGCTCGAAGGCCTGGCCGAGGCAGTAGAGAACGACCCCCACGATCAGGAGGATCGCCGCGATCACGATCGCCGCCGCTGTCGTGGTGCCGCTCAGCTGGTTCACGGCCGCGAACACGACCGACCCGAGCCCCGTGAGGCCGGCCAGCGCACCGAGTACCGCCCGGCGTCTGAGGCACGTCACGACCAATGCGAGGTTCCCGGTGGCGGCGGCGGCGGCCCCCAGATCGAGCGGTGCGCTCATTCAGCGCACGCACAGACGATCGTGCATCGTACTCACGTTCGTGTGACCTGGAGGGCCGGGGGTTCGGTTCACTGGTCCGCGATCCTCCTTCGCGGCCGGCTGCTCGGGAGGCGTGTGCGAATCTCCTCGGGTCATGAGCGGGTCTCACCTCACGTGACCAAGCTGCCGCACCGAGCGCGTTTTCGGCTCGACCACCGCTGGGCGCCGGCGCACATGTCCGCCTACCTGGAGAACGAGCTTGCCTTACGTCCGCAGGGCCGCATGCGCCGTCACCTCGATGAGTGCGTGGAGTGTCGTTCGCTCTTGGCCAGCCTGCGGCGCATGCTCGGCCTGCTTCACGGCGTTTCCGGCTCCATCGACGCAGAGACGCCGGATATCGCCTCCGCCGTTCGCCGCAGGCTGGGCGGCGAGTGACTCGGGCCGATGGCCGCCAGGCCGGTCTAGCGGAGGGCAACCGGCGCGGTCGAGGGCGTATGTTGCCCGGAGATGACCAGTCGAAGGACCGATGCCGGGGGGCTGTTGGAGGCGTCGTTGCCGCATCTGGTGCCCGAGCGTGTGGTCGAGGTTGCCTCGGCGCAAGCGGGGTGTCCAGTCGGCGCGTATGTGTTGGACGTTGAGGGGTCGTTCGCGCTGCGCCTGGCGGGCGATGTAGAACGGTTCCCCGCGCGGATTCGTGCGGCGGTCGGGGTCGGACCGGAGATCATTCCGGAGGCGCTGCCGCAGTTGCGGGGGCTGGTCATCGACCGTATTGGACCGAGCACGCTTTGGCCGATGGTCGTGCGCGATCGCGTGATGGGGTTTCTGCTCGCTCGGGACCGGCCGGCGGTCGACCTGGAGGCGTTTGCGGGCCAGGCGGCGTTGGCGCTGGAGCTGGTTTCCGGATACACCGACGCGGTGCATGCCGTCCGCCGCCGCAAGGACACCAAACCCGCCGCGGAGATCCAGCAGGACCTGCTGCCACCACGGCTTGCCCGGGTCAGCGGCGCCGACGTCGCGGGGGGCGTGCTGCCTGGCTATGACGTCGGCGGTGACTTCTTTGACTACGCCGGCAACGCGGACGGGCTGTGGCTGGTCGTCGCCGACGCGACCGGCAAAGGCAACTCCGCCGCGGCGCTTTCCTCGCTGGCGGTCGGGGCGTTGCGCGCCGCCCGCCGCTCCGGCGCCGGGCTGCAGGAAGCCGCGCGCCTGGCCGACGAGGCGATCTTGGCGCTCGACATCAGGCGTTATCTGACCGCTGTGCTCGGGTCCTGGGATCCGCAGCGGCGGCAGTTGCGCTGGATCAACTGTGGCCATCCCACGCCCCTGATCGTCGGCGCTGATGGGCGTGTCGAGGAGCTCGACGGCGAGCGCACCTATCCGCTGGGCATCCGGTTCAAGGAGCGCACGTTCCCGGTCCTCAGCGCTCAAGTCGGCTCCGGGGACCGCCTCTTGCTCTACTCGGATGGAGTCACCGAGCGCCGCACCGCCGACGGCGGCCGAATCGGTGAAAGTGGCCTGCGCGCGATCCTTAAACAGCTGGGTAGTCGCTCGGCAGCGACCACGGTACGCGGTCTACAGGACGCAGTGATAAATGCCTCTCCTGACCGGCTGCGCGACGACGCCACGCTACTGGTCATCGCCCCCGACTGACAACCGATGGAGCCCCACAGACCTTGCGGCTGCGACGGGTAGCGACTCGGGGCCGAGGGTAGCCTCCGCTCGTGCGCGAGGAGGCAGGTGAGCCGACGACGACCATCGTCGACGACGTCGCGATCGTCACCGTCGGCGGCGAGCTGGATTTCGCACAGTGCGTCAAGCTCACGCCCGAGCTCGACGGCGCGCTTCGCTCAGGAGTGCGAGCGGTCGTCATCGACCTCGAGGGAGTCTCGTTGGTCGACTCGTCGGGGATCGCGCTGCTGCTAAACGCCTTCCGTAGCCTCGACGAAGCCGGACGGGAGCTCGCGATCGCCTGCCCGAGCGGACCGCCGCGCCGCGCCTTCGAACTGACCGCCCTCGATCACCAACTGCCGATGCACGAGACCCGGCATGAAGCGCTGGTCGCAGTCGGCGCGCGCTGACCTCAACCCGGCGAGGAGATTCGGCTTGACCTCACGCAAGTCGACCAGCCGCACCTGCGACCCAACAACCTCCCCAGCGCGATTACGTACGGCTCCCTAGTGCTCATCCTTCCCACCCGCGAAGCGCAGCAGCAGGCCCTCACCGGGTCACGCTGAGCGCTCGGCCGCCCCGCACGCCCGCGGGTCGATCCGCGCCTCGCCGGTCCGGGCATCGAGGGACTTGATCAGCTGAGCCAAAGGAAGGAGCATGTCTCCCGATGGGCCGGCAACGATGAACGGCGGCGATTCGATCCCGACCGGGCGCTTGCGGCGGACCGCGGAGATCGGTGGGTTGGTCGGTGGGCAGGCGGTCCGCGCGTACGCGACGAAGGCCGCCAACGTGACGCGTTCGGCGGACGGACGGCAGGCCGCGGATGAGCGACGCGCGGTCGAGGCGGCCGAGCAGATCGTCGACGTTCTCGGCCACATGAAGGGCGCCGCGATGAAGGTCGGTCAGATCGCGTCGTTCATCGACCCGACTGGCTTGCCGCCGGAGGAGCGCGAGCGTTTCCAGGCTAAGCTGGCGGCGCTGCGCGACTCGGCGCCGCGGGTCGACTTCAAGAAGATGCGCAAGGTGATCGAGGACGATCTCGACGAGCGCTTCGAGGACGTATTCGATGACTTCGAGACCGACGCCGTGGCGGCGGCGTCGATCGGTCAGGTGTACCGCGCCCGGTTGGCCGATGGGCGTCGGGTGGCGGTCAAGGTGCAGTATCCGGGCGTGGACGCGGCCGTCCGTGCGGATCTTCAAAACGTCGGGCTGCTGCTGCGCGCCGCGAGGCGGATCGCGCCCGGGCTTGACGCGAAGGCCGTCGCCGACGAGCTTCGCGAGCGCCTCGGCGAGGAGCTCGACTATGAGCACGAGGCGCAGGCCCAGCGGGCCTTCGCAAGGCATTTCCGCGGACACCCGTTCATCGTGATCCCACAGGTGATGACGGACCTGTCCGGGGAGCGCGTGCTCGTCAGTGAGTGGGTTGACGGGACGAGCTTTGAGGCCGTCAAGGGCCTCGACCGAGCGACGATCGACCGCTTCGCCGAAATCGTTTTTCGGTTCTTCTTCGGGTCGCTCTATCGCGATGCGTACTTCTCTGGTGACCCACACCCAGGCAACTACCTGCTCCAGGACGACGGACGGGTGGCATTCATCGACTTTGGGCTGACCAAGCGGATCGCCCCCCAACGGATCGCTCACGAACGTGCAGCGATCCGGGACAGCCTCGACGGCGACGCCGAGGGTGTGCGCCGAGAGCTGGCGGCGCTCGGCTTTTTCGAGCCCGATGACAGCGCGGTCGACTCCGACCGGCTGCTGGGCTACGTCCGCGCGTTCCACGACTGGCATGCCGAGGACCGGCCGTTCACCATCACCGGCAGCTACGTCACCAAACTGATCGCAACCGCCGCCCTCGGATCCCCGAATTGGGAGCTCGAGAAGCACCTCAGCATGCCCCCGGACGCAATCCTCTCCAGGCGCCTCGAGACGCTGGTGATCGGCGTCATGGGGCAGCTCGAAGCGACGAACAACTGGCACCGAATCATGGCCGAGCTCCTCGACCACGGGCCCCCGGCCACACCGCTCGGGGAGCAGGAGGCGACCTTCTTCGAATCCACGGTTCGCGCGCCTCCGTCCGCCCAGCCGTAGCTTCCGGGTTATGCGCCAACTCAAATCCCCGCCGGTGTCGGTGGCTGACTGGCGATCGCTCATCCGTGCTGATCGCGCATCGGGAGCGACGCAACCGCGCCGATGGCCGCCCCGGCACGCAGCCTCGGCCGATAGCCTGGGGCGATGGATCTCGTAGTCACGGGGGCTTCGACCGGGATCGGCAGAGCGATCGCGCTCCGCCTTGACCGTGAGGGGTGGCGCGTGTTCGCGGGGGTGCGCAAGCCGGAGGACGGCGAGGCGCTGAAGCAGGAGGCGGCGAATGGGCGCCTCGTGCCCGTGATCATCGACGTCACGGACGCAGACGGGATCGCGCGAGCGCGCGACGCGGTACGGGACGTGGTCGGGTCCGGGCAGGGCATACACGGGCTCGTCAACAACGCGGGAATCGGCGTCGGCGGCCCGGTCGAGTTCGTGGCGCTCGACGAGTGGCGGCGGCAGCTCGAGGTGAACGTCATCGGGCAAGTGGCGGTCACCCAAGCTTTCCTGCCGCAGCTGCGCGTCGGCAAAGGCAGGGTCGTCAACATCGGCTCGATCGGCGGCCTCCTCGCGAACCCCTTCCTGGCACCGTACTGCGCGTCGAAGTTCGCGATGGAGGCGATCACGGACTCGCTGCGCGTCGAGCTGCGCAAGTGGGGGATGTGGGTCGCGATCATCGAGCCGGGGTCGATCGACACCCCGATCTGGGAGAAGGCCGGTTCGCAATACGCCGAGGCCCTCGGGGCGCTCCCGAGTGAGGGACGCGAGCTTTACGGTCGCGACGTCGAGGCATTCACCAAGGCGTTTCTAAAGCTCGGAACGCGCGGGCTGCCCCCCGAGGCTGTCGCCGACGCCGCCCTGCACGCGCTGACCGCCAAGAGGCCGAAGCCTCGCTACGTGATCGGCCGCGAAGCGAAGGCGCAGTTAACGCTCAGCCGGATCCTCCCGGTGCGCGCGATGGACGCGCTCACCTCCCGGGTCCTGCGAATCGGTAAGTGACCGCCAGAGTGGACCATGCATCAAGTACCAACCGGCCGAACCGGCGAGTAACTCGGATTCGTAATACCCCACGACCGCTGACCACTAGCGCCGCATATGAAGATCACCCGTAGCAGCAGCGAAACCGCCAAGGGCCCGGCCGACTGGTTCACGGGCGATGTTTACATCGACACCGTCGCCGCCCCCGCCGGCAGCTCGACGTTCGCCGCCGCGAACGTCCACTTCACGCCCGGCGCCCGGACCGCCTGGCACACCCACCCGCACGGCCAGACAATCTTCGTCACCGAGGGCGTCGGCCTGTGCCAGCGCGAAGGCGGCCCGATCGAGGTGATCCGTCCAGGCGACCGCGTGTTCTTCGAGCCGGCTGAGAACCACTGGCATGGCGCGGCGCCGGACCGCTTCATGGTCCACATCGCCATGCAGCAGAACGACGATTCGGGCCGCCCTGTCACCTGGGGCCGGCATGTCACCGACGACGAATACGCGGCCGCCCCGAGCGCTGGCAGCTGATCTTCGACTGCGGGCGTCAGCGTTTGCGGTACGCCGCGAGGAATGCGCGGACGCCGGCGTCGGCGTACTGCTCGAGCTCGGCGGGGGTAGACGGCTCGTCCTCACCGAGCAGCATCGCCTGGTTCAGCGGGATCGACATCACAAGCCAGTTGAAGTGCATCGCGGCGAGGCGCGCGTCGTCGAGCTCCAGCGCGCCGCGCGAGGTGAGCCGCTCGAACATCGTCGCCAGCGCGTCGATCGTCCGGCCTGGCTGGAGGAGATGCGCGTCCGGGACGCGGGAATCTCACGCGCGTTGTCCGCTTGCGGCCTCCGGGCGGATATGTAATGCTAGCATTACATGTGTGGCGAACGACTTCCCGGCGGTGCGCCTGGTAGAGCTCGAGGACGAGACGGCGCCGCTGTGGCGGGCCCTCGCCGATCCGACTCGCCGGCGCATCCTCGACCTGCTCCGCGCTCGGCCGCGGATCACCGGAGAGATCGCCTCGGAGTTCGCGATCTCGCGGATCGCCGTCATGCGCCACCTCGAGGTCTTGGCGGAAGCCGGCCTTGTCACGAGCCGCAAGCGCGGCCGTGAGCGCTGGCACTACCTCAACGCCGTGCCGCTCGAGCGCCTGCACGAGCGCTGGCACGACCCGCTCGCGGCCGGATGGGCCGCGAGATTGCTGCGACTCCAACGGAGTGTCGAGGGTGAGGTCGTCAACGTGAAGCAGAATGACCTGGCGATCGATCTCGCGCTCGACGTCACGATCGACGGAACCCCCGCGGAGGTGTTCTCCGCGCTGACCCGCGACCCCGGCGGGTGGTGGGGCCATCCGTTTCTGCGCCCGGACGCGACCGACGTGACGCTCGAGCCGCGACTCGGCGGATTGCTGCTCGAGCACTGGCTCGAGGGCGGGGCCGTGATCGCGGCGGTCACCGGCTGGCAGGAAGACCGTCACCTGACGCTGAGCGGCCCGTTTCACCACGTGACCCTCGGAGTCGCGACGTTCGACCTCACGCCCACGGTCTCCGGGACGCTGTTGAAGTTCTCGTTCCGCGCGGTCGGCGTGGTCGATCCCGAGATCGCCGAGGCGATGCCCAACGGATGGAACGAGCTTCTGTCCACGCGACTCAGGGCGCTGGTGGAGTCCGGCAAACGGCTCGGTATCGCCGCCGACCGGCCCCCGACGCCGATTCGTCGATCCACCAGAAGGAGCAGAGATGAGTGACCATGCTGTGACTCACGTCTACGAGGACCGCTTCGGCGAAGTGATTGATCACGCCGACGCCGGCTACGTCGAGGTCCGCTGGTACGACACGACGGAGGCGATGTCGAAGGAGCAGTTCGAGGACTGGCTCGCGGGCTTCGCCGGCGCCGTCGATCGCCTACGGCGAGCGGGAATCCTGATAGACGGAACGAGCTTCCTGATGGACCCGGGCAACAACGACATGGAGTGGCGGGACGCACACATCGTCCCGCGCTACAACGCCGCGGGCGTCAAGAAGTTCGCCTTTCACATGCCCGCAGGGATGCCGGCGATCGGCACGCCCCCATCGCGAGAGGGCACGGCGGACTACCCGACCGCGTACTTCGGGCGCCGCCAGGACGCCCTCGACTGGCTCGTGCCGACGGACGGCGCTTCGGCACCCTGACACGCCCTCGAAGGATTAGACAAATGGCAGAGTTCCCGGCGCCCACCGAGGGCATCGCGATTACCCATTTCATCGTCGCGAGGGACGTCGAGCGCTCCGGGTCGCGGGCGGACCCACCGACGACAAACCGAACGTGACGCTCGAGCCCCCCGCTGACCCAGGTCGCGTGTCGAGCTTCCTGAACATCCGCGTCGCGGACATCGCCGCCAAGTACGAAGAATGGAGCGCCCGAGGAGCGGAGTTCCTGACCCCGCCGATCGACCGCGGCGAAGAGATCCGCTGCTACATGCGCGACCCCGACGGGCACCTGATCGAGGTCGGTCAGCTCGGGGGCGGTGCGTCCGGGTGAGGTGATCGCCGGCTCCCGCCTTTGACTCGCGAAATTGCCCGCCGGGTCAGTTGTCGCCGTCGAGGACGTCGCGAAGTTTGCGCGCGAAGGCTTCGGGTTGGCCGGCGTATCCGGACTCGCCGCCGAGGAAGCCGCCGTGGTGGCTTGGGAACACAGTGGCCTGCTGACCGAGCAACTCGGCGGTGGCCATCGAGGTGCGCCCCGTGAAGGTGCCCTCGGACTCCTCGCCCACCGCGATCACGACGCGAGTGGGCGCCGCGGCCAGCGCCTCGATGTCGGGGCAATAGCTGCAGATCGCCCAGGACCGGTCGGATAACAGCGGGCTGTCGCGGGAGCCGTCGTCCTCCGTCGGCATCCCGAACGCGGCGGGATCCGCCGCGGGCCGGGCGAAGTACTCGGCGGTGAACTCGCCCTGCCACGACGTCATCGCGATGAAGGCCGCCATGCCGGCATTCGACCCCTTGGCCTTGTACGCGTCGCGCACCGTGGCGCGGGCGCGCTCGGCCGCGGCGGCGTCAGCGAGCACCGAGATGAGCGGCGGCTCGTGTGCCACTACCGTGATGACGTCGTCGGGGTACTCAGACACGAGCGCGAGCGCAGTGACTGCGCCGCCACTGCTCGCGAACACCTCCACCGGGCCAGCGTCGAGCTCCCGGATCACGGCGTGCACGTCGCTCGCTTGGACCGTGGGCGAGTTGTCGACCCGGCCGTCTGTGCGCGTGCTGCGGCCGAGTCCGCGCGGGTCATAGGTGACCACGGTGCGGTCCGGGAAGTGCGACGCCAGCCTCCCGAACCCGCTTGCGGTCATCGGCTGACCGATCATGAACAGTGGCGGGCGTCCGTCCGCCGGGGGCAGCGGCCCGAGGACGTCGTAGGCGATGTCGGCCTCGTCGGTTTTGAGCGCGCGTGTTGTCGTCATGCGAGTGTTGACCGCGGCCGGGGCGGAAGCTCATCGCAGGACCGATGCGTCCGGGGGCAGTCGAGCCCTGGCGCGAGAGTCCCGAGACTTGCGCCGATCGGGACTTCGGACTCGGAACGCGCCTACGTCACGCGTCGCTCTTCTTTCCCGTCGGTTTCCAGCCGTGCCTGACGCCCTCCAGCAGCTTGCGCTGGCGCTCGGCCTTGTCCTTGGTCGTGTGGCGGGAGTAGACCTTTCCGGTCTCTCGATCTACGACTTGGTACGCCCCGTTTGTCTTTCTAACGCTGTAGGGCAAAGACTTCGCTTTCCGCTCGGCAAGCTCGCCTTCTGAGCCAAATTAGACCACCTCTGGGAGGCTACTCACAGCCGTCCCCGATCGCGTGGTGGCGGGAGCCGATCCGAAGCGGCGACCACGCGTGTATTGCCGGGGCGAGGTGCGGGTGCCGGCTTCAGCCGGCGTCTAGTTCGGCAGATTTTCAGCCGTGGACGGTCGGTCAGGCAGCTGCGCAGCCCACCAGTCGAGCGGGACGATCCGCAACGCGACTTCGAACGAGCCTCGATCGAGCGACTCAGCGAGCTGGGCGATCGCTACGAGATTGTCGCGTAGCCACTCGTCCTCGACCGGCCCCACGGCCTGAGTCGCCGGGCTGATGTGGCTCAGCCTCGGCCGACTCATGTGCTCCGCGAGCGGCTCGGACTCGTCGAGCACGCTGCCCCACCAGTACAGGCGACTGTAGAGCTCGACGTGGCGATCGACGATCTGCGCGTACGTGCCCGAGTTGACCATCACGGCCGCCCAGCGTCCGAGCACCTCGTCGCCGTGACCGAGCATCCCCGCGATCAGGCGGTGGAGCTGTTCGCGGCGCTCAGCGCTCGCGAGCATCTCGTCCATCGCCGCGGTGAGACGCGGCGTGTCCTGCACCGCCTCGGAGCCGGCCGCGAGCGCCTCGTCCCCCAGCTCGCCGTCCGGAACGAGACCGGCGAGCTCGAGCAAACCGCTCCACACGAGGCGAGCCGTGCGCACGAATTCGAACAACGCATACTGCGCGAGCACGGACCAGCGCTCGCGCTGCCGGCGCTCGAGCACTTCGTTGAGCACCGCGGCGGTCACCGCGACGACGATCAAGCTCGCGACGAGGCTCGTGAAGAGCGCGTGACGCGACCAGAACCCGTCGTCGGCGAGGTCCCAGGCGATCGCCCCGGAAAGGACGAGCACACTGAGGCCGCCGATGATCCGCGTCGCACGCACGTACGCCCGAAGCGAGTCGGTGCGGCGCGGACCGACAGTCTGACGAGCCATCCCTTGCCGAGCATATTGCGCCGCGCGACTGCGGTCAGGCTCGGACGCTTTGCCGGCGAGACGTGCTGTGCTCGCCTACGGCCCGATGCCCCCACGCGCGGCGGAGGCGCATGTCGTGAACGACCGCTTTCGCGATCCGCGCCCCCAGATCGGATGATTCCGTAGCGACCGAGCGGGAGTGGCGGGAGCCGCAACGGTCCGATCGCTGACCCGTGGCCGGGGTGAGTGCCCCGCTGCTTCAACCAGCCTCGGATCCATGGGACTCCGGTGCGAGCGCCCGGAGTCCCCGTCGCCTCAGCGCGCTAACGCGTCCGAGAGCAACGGTCCGGTCCGGACGAGGGAGTTCAACCGACAGCCATACAAGCCATGGACATCTCCCACGCGAAACTGCTTTCGACTTGCGAGTGCAGTCGCCGCGCCGGCCGCCGGGCGCCGTCGGCCAGCCGGCCGCCATATGCTGTGTCGATGAGCGTCACTGGCCAGGTCCTCCGCCTCCACGAGCGGCTCTACAAGTTCACCGACGGTCGCATCGGGCATCGCATGGTCGGCGTCCCGACCCTGCTGCTACGCACCACCGGTCGTCGTTCAGGCGCCAGCAGGACGAACGGCCTCGTCTATGCCCGCGACGGTGACGACTACCTCGTCGTGGCCTCCAACGGGGGGTCCGATCGTCCCCCAGCATGGCTGCATAACCTTCGAGCCAACCCGGATGTCGAGATTCAGATCGCCCGTGAGCGCCGGAAGGGCACTGCCACCGTCATCGAGTCTTCGGATCCTGACTACGACCGCCTGTGGAGGATCGTCAACGACAATAATCGCAATCGCTACCGCGCCTACCAGCAGCAGACGACGCGCGCGATTCCGGTGATCGTCGTCAGACCCGCCTGATCACACGACGGCGGATGACGCGAAAAGCCGACTTCAACGCAGAGGAGTGGTCGACCGTCGTCGACCGCCCGCTCTATGCCGGGACGCGCGTGATCAGCGCCGACCGTGGAGGAACGCTTCGCGAGAGCCTCGCCATGGGTCGCGTCTACCAGCAAGCGCGCGCGCACAACGCGGATAGCGAGCTGCTCGACGAGCTGGTGGCGTCGCCCCCTTCGATCGATCCAGACCGGGTCCGCGAGGCGGGTGGGAACATCGCCGACCTCACGTCGCAGCAGCTGCGCGAGGCGATCAGGATTCTCGAGGCCAACTCGACGCCCTCCGAGGTCGACGCCTACAAGAGGTTCGTGATGACAGTTGCGCAGGCGGTCGCGAGTGCTCACAGGAGCGGCGGCTTTCTCGGCATCGGCGGTAAGCAGATCAGCGACGCCGAGAACAAGGCGCTGGACGAAATCTCGACAGCGCTGGGCGAGCCCCCCGCAGCCTGAACGACGGCGGTCGCCGCGCTCGGCGAGGGCGAGCGGCGGCGGCGGCGTCAAGCCGCGACGGCGCCGGCCATCCGCCGTCCGCCCCGGAGTTGTCATCGTCCTCGAAGGCGAGACCATGCGCGCCATACGAGAGCGGATGAACACGCTCCCGTTCGTGGTCGAGGGACTGATGATCCTCGAATACGAGGAGGTCTACGCGATCTGAGAAACGCTCGTGGCTGGAACCCGATGGGTCAGTGCAGCGGTGAGTGCCGGGTTTCGCGGCCGGTCGTGCAGACCGATCCGGCATCGGCGGGCAACGACCTTCATGTATGTCCGCAAGCGCTCGTCAGCGCCGCAGCCGCCGCTCGATTGCGAGGCTGGTGCGCCTGACGGCCTCGCCGTAGGCTCGTGTCTCGCGGTTTCTGGCAGCGGGCAGCGGGGAGCGCCGGGCCGACAGGGCGCGCTTTTGCCATGCTCGCCGGTGGCCGTCGTGCGGCCCGCGTCGGTCGCGGCCCATCGCGGCCACGACCGCGTCGTCCGTCGCGGAGGCCTTTCCTGCGTAGACCCAGGCGAAGCGGAACAGCCAGACCGGCTGCGAGGTACATGAAGCTCGCGAGTTCGTGCTCACGCGGGCCAGTGCGGCGCGCGACCAACCGGAGCGAGAGACCGAGCGCGACGAGGCTCTTGGCGGTACGGAAGTAGAGGCCGGGGCGCCCGCGGTCGAGCGCCTGGGCGGCGTCTCCGAGCCGCCGCTCGCCGAGGGCCGAGATCGAGAGCTCGGTCAGCATCGAGGCGGTCTCGATCGTGCCGAGCGCCCTGCGGGTCGGGTGGCCGTGCGGTAGGCCGCTCGCCACGAGCACGAGGCGGGTCGCGGCCGCCCCGGTGGCGGTCGCGGTGGCGACGAATGCCGGTCCGAGGATCGTCCGGCTGCCGCGACCACACCGGGACCGCGGTGCAGGCGAGCAGCACGCCGGTGTAGGAGCCCAGGTAGCTGCCGAACAGCGACGTGAGCGCGCCCAGCGCGCGGGCGGCCTTCGGCCGCCCGATCAGGTCGCAACCCACCGCGAGCGCACCCGAGCCGCTGAACGCGACCAGACACCAGGCGCCCGTGTTCATCGGCGAGCGTGGCTTGAAGATCCTCATCATGTTCAGGAATCGCTCGGGGCGGCCGAGATCGGCGATCAGCAGAACGCGGCGCGGGCGCGACGGCGCCGAGCGCGACCTTGCGAGCGATCGCGGCGGAGCGGTGGTCGCCGGCGGCGTCGCAGGCGAGCGCGACGAACGCCGAGCCGGATGCCATCCCGCCGAACCAGAAGTAGGTCGCGACCTCCCAGCTCCACACGGGTGCGTGGATGAACGGCCCGTGGATCTCCGAGACCGGCGCGCCGCGCATCCGCCGGTTCGCCTCGGCGACCTCCCCGGGAGCCGGCTCGGCACCGGCATAGCCGGTGTCGCGCCGCCTTGTACAGAAACGACCACCGAGCGTCGCCGAAGTCAGGGCGCGCGAGCGCGACCGGCGCCCCCGGCTCGGCCGCCGTCCACGAGCCCGGTCCACCGCGCGCGCCCAGCGCCGGGTGGATGTCGCGTTCGTGTCGTGGTCGCCACTCGCTCGCGCGTCGCTCGGCGGCTCACCAGCGTGCTCGCCCTCTCCAGCACGCCGTCCCAGCGCGTCCGCGACGCGCGGCCGCGGCGAACGCGAGCGACCGCGCCCGCGCTCGCGAGCAGACCGGCGGCGACCGCGGCCAGCGTGGCCGGGACCACGTTCTCCTGCACCGGCGAGTCCGCGTGTGCGGGCAGCCCGTAGCGCTCGGGCGGCTCGGTCAACAGGAAGAACGCGCCGAGACCGCCGGCGAGCTGCTCGTCCGGGCTCGTCGCCGGCGCCGTACAGGTAGGCGCCCTCGATGCCGCGCTCGATGCAGCTCGGCGACCCGGCGAGAGGCGATCTCCACCAGCTCCTCGTGGGGGCCGAACTGGATCGAGTCGGTCGGGCAGGACTTCGCGCAGGCGGGCTCCAGCCCGTCCTCGAGGCGGTCGTAACAGAGCGTGCACTTGCCGGCGCGCCCGTCCTCGGGGTCGCGGTCGACCACGCCGAACGGACACGCCGGCACGCAGTAGCCGCAGCCGTTGCATACGTCCGGCTGCAGCACCACCGTCTGATGCTCGGTGCGGATCAGCGCGCCGGTGGGGCAGGCATCGAGACAGCCCGCGTTGGTGCAGTGCTTGCAGACGTCGGACATGAACACCCACTCGCCCATCTTGCGCACCGCCTCGGCGACGTCGACGACGCCCGACGCGGGCTGCGCGGCATCCACGAGGTCGATCGCGCCCGCGGCCGGGATCGCCGGCAGCTTGCCCCCGGCCCCGGCGTCGAGCGCGCGCTGCGCCTCTTCCTTGAGCTGCGGCGAGGGCTCGAACAGCTCGACGAAGCGGACGTGGCGCCAAGTCGAAGCCGACAGATCCCCCGTGTGATCGTAGGAGACGCCCTTGCCGGACTGCGAGCCGTCCGCGGGCAGGTCGTTCCACTGCTTGCACGCGACCTCGCAGGCCTTGCAGCCGATGCACACCGTGGTGTCGGTGAAGAAGCCCATCCGCTGCGCGCCCGGCGCGATGGATGGCGATCTCGGTGTCCGGGGCGCTGGTGCTCACCGGCTCGCCTCGCTGCGGATCCTCGGCCGGCGGGTCGTCCTCGTTCGGCCGGATGTGATGCCCCGCAAGCGCGACGCCGGCCAGCCGCGCGGTGCTCGCGCCGTGCCTGCGACCGGCCCGCACGTCGCAGGTGAACGCCTTGTCGTCCTGGATCGAGACGTTCGGATCGCCGGACAGGGCGACGAGCTCGTTGGCCGTGTCACCGCGTGAGAGTCCGCTGTAGCCCCAGTGCCACGGCAGCGCTATCTGGTGAATCACTCGCCCGTCCACCCGCAGCGGCCGGATGCGGTCGGTGACCTTGGCCCGCGCCTCGATCTCCGCCCGCTCGGTGACGATCGTCATCCAGCCGCCGTCCTCGATTCCCCGGTCGGCGGCGAGCTGCGGATCGATCTCGGCGAACATCTCGGGCTGGAGCTCCACCAGCCAGGGGACGGTGCGGCTCATCCCGCCCGCCGTGTGATGCTCGGTCAGCCGGAAGGTCGTCGCCACCAGCGGGTAGCGCGGGTCGCCGGTCGCGTGGTATGGATTCTCGGGCCGGCGCCAGCGGATCGCGGCCGGGTTGCCGTCCATCTTCGGGTAGAGGAGGTTCGGGCATCGGCGACTCGAGCGGCTCGTAGAAGGTGGGCAGCGGCCCGTCGAGCAGACCGCTCGGCGAGTACAGCCAGCCGCGGCCGTCGCCCATCATGATGAACGGGTCCGTGCCGCCGATGGCATCCATGCCTCGAGCGTCCGGCGCGGGGCGATAGTCCGGGCGCTTGTCGGCGGGGAAGTCCG
Organism: uncultured Solirubrobacterales bacterium; assembly: GCA_963826395.1. Taxonomy (GTDB): domain Bacteria; phylum Actinomycetota; class Thermoleophilia; order Solirubrobacterales; family Solirubrobacteraceae; genus Palsa-465. The sequence continues at coordinate 530,870 of CAWGWP010000006.1, forward strand.
GGACGTCGTATCCCGCCCAGCGGCCCTGCTCGCTCGTCCCACCACACGTAGCGCTTGCGCTCAGACCACGGCCTGCCCTGCGGATCGGCGCTGGCGCGGTTGTACAGGATCCGCCGGTTCGCGGGCCACGCCCACGCCCACTCCGGCGAGACGATCCCGCCCGCAGCGCTGATGTCACCGGGATCGCGCCGGCGCGCCTGATTGACGCCATCCTTGTAGATACCGGAGTAGATCCAGCAGCCGCAGGCGGTCGAGCCGTCGCTGCGCAGCTCGTCGAACGACCCGACGGGCTTGCCCGTCGCGACGTCGTAGCCGTTGATCTCCTTGATCACGGCCTCCACGTCGGGCTCGCGCATCTCCCCGTGCTCCGGGTAATCCCACTTCAGGTTCACGATCGGCCAATCCCGCTCGCGGTCGGATCCGGCGTAGTGCGCCTTGACCCGCTTGGCCAGATGGTGCATGAACCACAGCTCCGAGCGCGCGTCGCCCGGCGGGTCGAGCGCCTTGTCGCGGAACTGCACCAGCCGCTGGGTGTTCGTGAACGTGCCCTCCTTCTCGATGTGCGAGGCGGCGGGCATCAGGAACACCTCGGTCTGGATCGCCTCGGGACGGAGCTCGCCCGACTGCACCTCCGGCGAGTCGCGCCAGAAAGTGGCGGTCTCGATCTCGGCCAGATCGCGCACGACCAGCCACTTCAGCTTGGCCAGCGCGCGCCGCTGAAGGCCCGAGTGCTGAGAGCCGACCGCCGGGTTCTGCCCCATCACGAACAGGCCCTCCAGCCCGCCGTCCAGGGCGCGGAGCATCGTCGAGAAGTGGGAGTGGTTGCCGGTCAGCTTCGGCAGCCAGCCGAAGCCGTAATCGTTCTCCTCGGTCGCCGCCTCGCCGAACCACGCCTTGAGCAGCGAGACGATGTAGGCGTCGAAGTGAGACCACCAGCCGCGATCCGCCTTGCCGACGCCGATGTACTCCTCGAGCGTCAGGTGACCCTCGCGAGTCCGCGGCATGTGCAGATAGCCAGGCAGCAGGTCGTACAGGGTCGGGATGTCGGTCGAGCCTTGGATCGACGCGTGCCCGCGCATCGCCATGATGCCGCCGCCGGGGCGGCCGACATTGCCCAGCAGCAACTGGAGGATCGCCGCAGCTGCGGATCATCTGCACAGCCTCGGAATGCTGCGTCCACCCGTTCGCATAGCAGAACGCGCTCGTGCGCTCACGCCCCGAGTTGGCGATCAGCGCATCGGCCACCGCCATGAACTGCGTCGCGCGAGATCCCACAGATGCGCTGCACCATCTCCGGCGTGTAGCGGGCGAAGTGCCGGCGCAGGATCTGAAAGACGGACCGCGGGTGCTCGAGCGTCTCGTCGTGCTCGAGACCGTCCACCGACATCCCCGCGCCGGTGTGCTCGCTGAACGCCTGCGTAGCGTGCTCGTGCGGCCCAGCCGAGAAGTTGACCTCGGCAGCCCCCGTACATCCACGAGATCGGGTCGTAAGTTCCGGTCTCGGGGTCGTAGCCCGAGAACACGCCGTCGAGGTCCTCGGTGTCGCGAAAGCTCTCGTCGACGATCGCGCACGCGTTCGTGTAGTTGACGACGTACTCCTTGAAGTAGGACTCGGTCTCGATCACATGGCGGATGATTCCGCCGAGGAACGCGACGTCGGTCCCGGCCCGGATCGGGACGTACAGGTCGGCCAGCTGGCTCGTGCGGCCATACCGCGGGTCGACGTGGATGACCCGCGCGCCCCGCTCCTTGGCCTTCATCACCCACCGGAAGCCAACCGGGTGCGCCTCGGCCATGTTCCCGCCCTCGATCACGATGCAGTCGGAGTTCTGGAGGTCCTGCTGGAAGTTGGTGGCGCCGCCGCGCCCGAACGAGGTCCCCAGACCGGGGACCGTGGAGCTGTGTCATATCCGCGCCTGGTTCTCGATCTGGATCGCCCCCATCGCGGTGAACAGCTTCTTGATCAGGTAGTTCTCCTCGTTGTCCAGCGTCGCCCCGCCCAGGTGAGCGAACCCGAGCGTGCGGTCGACGCGCCAGCCGTGGCGGTCGGTCGTCCTGCCAGCCGTTCTCGCGCGCGGCGATCACCCGATCGGCGATCATGTCCATCGCCTGCTCGAGCTCGAGCTCCTCCCACTCGGTGCCGCCCGGTGCGGCGGTAACTGACCTTCGTCAGCCGCCCGGGCTGCTGCACGAGCTGGCGCGACGACGCGCCCTTCGGGCACAACGTCCCCTGATTGATCGGCGAGCGCGGGATTGCCCTCGATGTCGACCAGCTCGCCGTCCGCGTGTGTACACCAGCTGGCCGCACCCCACCGCGCAGAACGGACACACCGACTCAGTCACCTTCAGTCCGCGCGATCCTGCGCCTCCGCCCGGCGCGTCAGCGCCGAGGCCGCGCTGGCGACCAAGGCCCCAGTCCATCGCACGGCCGACCAGCGGCAGCCGCCGCAAGCGACTCGAAGGAGCGTGGGCGAGATCCCGACGGGCTCATCGCCTCTGTCCAGTCGTCGCCATCCGCATCACGACAACGACAAGCCTCTCACTCCTAGGAGTGCCTGACAACACCGCGGGGGGGCGACCGGGGTCGGGGCGAGCGCGCCGCCGCCTACGGGGTATCTCGTCGCGCTCGATCGCGAGGAGCACGAGGTGCGCGTCCGCGCCGAGCAGATCGAGTTCATCAGGCGTCTCCGGCTGACGGCCGGGTCGGCGCGTGAACGCCACCGGCTGGACACCGGGAGTAGTTTCGGATGTTGCAGCCCACGGGATGCCGTGCACGTACCAACGATTCAGTTGAGGACGCTGCTTGAGCACGCTCGCCTTCGCACTTTCGCCGGTCCACCAGCAGTATCTGCTGGAGGCGCGCCAGATGCAGGCCCTGTCGTTTGCGGTCCACATCCCGCTGGTCGCGTTCGGGATCTCCTTTCCGGCGATGGTCTTGTTCGTCGAGTGGCTCGGGTTGCGCAGCGGCGACCCGCTGTTTCGCACGTTGGCGCGCCGCTGGTCGCGTGTGCTCGTGGCGCTGTTCGCAGTTGGGGTGATCACCGGCACGATCTTGAGCTTCGAAATGGGGCTGCTGTGGCCGAACTTCACGGCGACGTTTGGCGGGGTGTTCGGGCTCGGTTTCGCGATCGAGGGGTTCTCGTTCTTCATGGAGGCGATCTTCATCGGCATCTACGTGTACGGGTGGGATCGGCTGTCACCCAGGGCGCATCTGTTGAGCGGCGTGCCGATCGTGATCACGGGATTCACCGGTTCGTTGACAGTGATCTCTGTCAACGCGTGGATGAACCACCCAGGGGGTTTCCACCTGCAGGGCGGCAGGGTCGTGGATGTCAACCCGTGGAGCGCCCTGTTTGCGAACAGCTACCTGTGGAACGAGCTGGTTCATATGTACATCGCGGGCTACATCGTCAGCGGGTTCGTTCTCGCCGCGGCGTACGCGTTCATGCGTCTGCGTGGCCGCTGGGGTCGCTACGAGCGGACCGCGCTGACGATCCCGCTGACGATCGCGGCCCTGGCCGCGCCTGTACAGGTGCTGGTAGGTGACTGGGTCGCGCGCGACGTCGCGACCACGCAGCCGACAAAGCTCGCAGCGATCGAGGGTTTGTACAAGACGACCCGCGGCGCGCCGGAGCACCTGCTCGGCTGGTATACGGGCCGCCAGGTCAGATACGGGATCGAGATCCCGCACCTGCTCTCGTTGCTGTCCTTCCACAGCTGGAACGCGAAGGTGCAGGGCCTCGAGGCGGTGCCGGCGAGCCAGCGGCCGCCGATCAACATCGTGCGCTTGTCGTTCCAGACGATGGTGGGGATCGGGACGCTGCTTGCGCTGCTCGGTGTCGCGTACCTCGTCGTGCGAGTGAGGCGTAGGCGGCTGCCCGAGTCGCGCTGGTTCTACCGCGCCCTCGTGCTCGCCGGTCCCTTGTCCGTGGTTGCTCTGATCGCGGGTTGGGTGACGACCGAGGTCGGGCGCCAGCCGTGGGTCGTATACCGAGTGATGCCGACCGCCGATGCGGTCACCGGCGCGCAAGGGATCCCGGTTGGTTACGGCGCACTCGCCCTCACATATCTCGCGGTCGCATGTGGCGTTGCGTGGGTGCTCCGCCGCCTCGCGCGCGCCCCGCTCGATATCCCGGCTGAAGTGGCGGCGTAGATGCTGCTCGCCTCGCTCCCGCTCGTGTTCGTGCTGACCGGCGTCGCCCTCTACACCGTGCTCGCGGGCGCTGATTTCGGCGCTGGCTTCTGGCAGCTGTTCGCGGGCCGAGGCGAGCGCGCCGAGCGAATCCGCGAGCACGCCCACGATTCGATGGGCCCGGTGTGGGAGGCCAACCACGTCTGGCTGATCTTCGTCCTGACCGTGTTCTGGACCGCCTATCCGGCCGCCCTGGGGTCGATCGCCTCGACGCTCGCAGCCCCGCTGTTCATCGCCGCGATCGGGATCGTCATGCGCGGCGCCGCCTACGCCTTGCGATCGGGCGCCACGAGCCGGCGCGAACTGGGTGCGATCGACACCATCTTCTCGGTCTCTTCGATTCTCACGCCGTTCGCGCTTGGCACCGCCGTCGGTGCGATCGCGTCACGGCGCGTGCCGGTCGGCAATGCCGCGGGCGACTTCTTCTCGAGCTGGCTTAACCCGACCTCGATCCTGATTGGCGTCGACGCCGTCGCGGCCTCCGCCTACCTCGCCGCCGTCTACCTCGCGGCCGACGCGTCGCGACGCGGGGAGCCCGAGCTGGAGGACGAGTTCCGCATCCGCGCGCTCGGCGCCGGAATCGTCACCGGGGCGCTGGCGCTGGGTGGCATCGCGGTCTTGCGCTCAAAAGCGCACCCCCTCTACCACGAACTCGTCGCGGGCCAGGCGCTGCCCGCCCTGATCGCGTCGATCCTCGCGGGCATCGCCACGCTGGCGTTCGTGTACCGGCGACGGTTCGAGGCGGCGCGCTACGGCGCCGCATTCGCCGTCGCCGCGATTATCGCCGGCTGGGCGCTCGGCCAATGGCCGACCATCCTGCCGGGCCTGACCGTGTACCAGGCGGCGGCGCCGCACGACACGCTCGTCGCCGTAGTCGTCGCCGTCCTCGCCGGAGGAATAATCCTCTTCCCGGCGCTGGCGCTGCTGTTCAGGCTCACGCTTACCGGCCGGCTCCAGGGCGCTGAAGCTCAGGCCCCGCCGGCCGCTTCCATCCGAGGCGGTTTCGCGAGCCCTGGGTTGTTGGCGCGCGCCGCGATCGCTTGCCTGATCATCGGATTTGGGCTCCTGAACGTCGCGAATGCGCAGTGGGCGCACGCCGTGGGCGTCGTCAGCCTGTTCGCGTTCATCGTGACCGCGTTCCTCGCGATCGTCCCACCAGCGCTCACCGGCGACGGCTCGGCGACGCCTCCCCAATCCAGTGAAGGAGGTTGACGAGCCGGACGCGTCGCCTATCTAGGCCTTGCCGGGCCCGTCAAGCTCATAGATCGCCGCCAGGTCCTGGTCGGCGAGCTCCTGGCCCGCGCTCGTGAAGCGCTCGAGGACTGCATCCAGGACCGGCATCGCGGCGCGGGAGCTTTCCTCAACCTCGCGTACGAGCTCTAGGTCCTTCAAGGCAAGTCGGATCGGAAAGCCAGCCGGGTACACGTGTCGACGCATCTCGTCCAGCTTTTGCAGCGCATACGCGGAGCCCAGCGGGCCGCCGTCGAGCAGCGCGATGAACTTTTGCTGATCGAGTCCCATCGCTTCGCAAAGGTGCATCGACTCTGCAAGTGCGGCGACCGCGGTGATCATCCAGTGGTTGACAGCGAGCTTCAGCCGCGAGCCCATCCCGGCCTCCCCGACCCACAGCACCCGCGACGCCAGCGCCTCGAAGATCGGCTCGAGCGCGGTGCGCGCGGTGTCAGGCCCCGAGGCCAGGATCGTCAGCTCGCCCGCCTCGGCCGGGTGAGTGCTGCCGGAGACTGGCGCGTCGACGAGCTTGACCGCATGTGCCTCGGCGACCTCCGTCAGCCGGTCCGCCTCGGCCGCCCCCACACTGCTCATCTGCAACCAGATGGTGCCTTCGGGCCAATCCTCCAGCAAGGGCTCGACCACATCGAGGACGACGGCGGCGGTCGGGAGCATCGTGATCACCACCCCCGAGGCGCTCACCACTCCGCTCGGCCCTTCGGACCGCTGAGCACCGCGGCCTTCGAGAGCGCGAACGCGCTCAGAGTCGCGGTCCCACGCGATCACTGCGATGCCCCGGTCGAGAAGCCGATGGGCCATCGCGGAACCCATCAGGCCGACGCCTAGCAATCCGACCCGAACCTTCTCCTGATTGGCCTCGGCGCTCACGCTCACTCGCCGCTCCCGATCATCTCACAAACCCGCTCGCGCGATGGCTTTTCGCGATCACACCGATCTGTCAAGAGCTGGGTCCCTCGAGATCGCGTGTAGCCCGACGCGGAGGCGGCACCTGGAAGCCGATCGCCCCTGAGTAGTACGGTCACGCGACTGCGGGTCCGCCGCCGAGTCTCGCAACGGAGGGCCGAGGGCGGCGTCGGGACGTTCAGCATCATCGCCGAGCTGGTCCGCGCGCCCTGACCCGCCCGCCGTTGTCAATCGCGCAAAAGCGATCGCCACGACCTCGCAGCTCGCACCTCGCGCTGGTCCTCATCACGCCGAGCCGGATCGTCGCCGTAGCTAAGCCGGCTCGGCCTCAGATGCCTCGATGGCCTCCTCACCTTCCGGTGAAGGCCCAGGTGACGCCGCGGGTGAGGCACTCAGCGACGCCTGCACAGCAGCGGCCTCTTCGGGAGTGAGAGCTTTCCGAATCACTTGACCGCTGGTTTCACCGATCGCCGCGATCATTTCGTCGACGTCATTAGCGTCCGCGATCAATACGATCGCCGACCCCGAACGCGGCACAGCGGCGCGCAGGCGCTCGGCGAGCGGCTCCGGCTCGGCGTCCGTCTCGCTCGGCTTCCCCAGCTGCGAGCCGATCGTCGCACCCGTGACCGTCCCCACCGCCAACCCGAGGGGGCCACCTAGGAGCGTGCCGATCACCGCCCCGACGGCCACGCCCTGCTCGGTTCCACGCTCGGAGGCGTGGAGGGCCTCGTCGACGTCGACGTAATGGCCCGCGAAGGTGCCTCGTAGCACCAAGTGGCCATTCTCGTGATGTTCAACGAACCCCACCTCGGATGTCCATGGCGCGGCGCCCGAGCGGTCGCGAGCGGCAGCGAACACCTCGGCGGCCGAGTTCACGCCATCAAAGCTCAACAGAGCAAAGTCGAGCTCCATATCGGCTCCTCACCGTACCTCAGGGCAGAGGCCGGTGCCAAGCTCGGGCGTACACAGGAAAGCTTGCAGGTCTGCGGCGGTCTGTCCGGTTTCGGCGATGGACACGTCCTTCGCGGTGCCGATGCCACCAGCCGAGAGGTCGGCTATCGCTCGCCGAGAGCTGATCGGCCGGATCAAGCGAGTAACCGCCGGCTCTGTCGCCGAGCAGCTCGCCGCGCCGATGCCGCCGCCGGAACCTCGTCCACCTCCAGACTAATGTTCAGGTCCATGAGCGACGGAACTTCCCCGCGACGATCGCTCTCCCCGGACGATCGCAAACTGTTGGTCGCATCGCTCGGCATCTTGGTGGCCGTGTTCGCATTGGTCTCGTCGAACGTGGCCGCGAACCACTCGCCGAAGCCTCACGGTCTTCCTATCGGGATTGTCGGGACGCCGGCGGTGGCTGACGCCGCCCATGCTGAACTCGCTCGGGCGGCGCCGGGCGCGTTCGCGGTCCACGCCTACCTGTCCCTCACCTCGGCGAGGACCACCGTGCTTCACCGTTCGGTCTACGGCGCGTTCCAGCCCGCCCCCTCGCCGGTCCTGCTGGTTGCCGACGCGGCCAGTCCCCCTGTGGCCGCCTTACTGCAGAGAACGTTTGCGAGCGTGGCCAGCGGATCAGGTCGGGCTCTGGCGGTCCACGATCTGGTGCCATTGCCGTCATCTGACTCCAGTGGCGCGACAAGCTACTCCGCCATCCTCAGCCTCATCATCGTCGGACTGGCGGGTACCTCGGTCGTCTTCATATTGACTCGGCATCGCCCCGAGGCGGTCCGGGTGGTGCTCACCGTGGTCATGGGAGTCGGTGCCGGACTGATCACGGCTCTGGTCACCAACGTCCTCGTAGGCGCCTTTCCTGACAGCTTCTTCGCGGTCTGGGGGGTGACGACACTGTTCGTCCTCGCGATCGGCCTGCCCATCGCCGCCTGTCAGGTGATTTTCGGAATAGCCGGGACGGCGATCGGCGCGGTCCTGTTCCTGGTCATCGGCAACCCCGCCTCAGGCGGAAGCTCGGCCCCCGAGCTTCTCCCGGGATTCTGGCGGACGCTCAGTCAAATCCTCCCACCCGGTGCCGGTACCTGTCAGCCAGCGTGACGTGCTGCCGCGACCCACCGCGGCCTCGACTATGCGTCGCGAGCGTCGGCGGTGGGCCTGCCCAGGTCGTTGCCCCAGTGTGGGCGGAACTGGACGCTGATCCGCGCGCCGAGGCAGCGCGCGGTCTTGGGGACCGCATGCTGCCAGGTTCGCTGGCAGCTCCCGCCCATCACGAGCAGGTCGCCGTGCCCGATCCGGAGGCGCAGCCCAGGGCCGGCCGATTTCGGCCGTAGCGCGAACGGCCGGGTGGCGCCGAGCGAAAGGATCGCAACCATCGTGTCGCCTGGGCTCTCGCGGGCGATGCGGTCCCCGTGCCAGGCGACGCTGTCGCTGCCGTCGCGGTACAGGCAGAGCCCGGCACTGAGGAACGGCTCGCCCAGCTCCTCCATGTAGTGGACGTTCAGCGCCGAGCGGGCGTCGTCGAGTACCGGATGGGGCAGCGCCTCGCCCTGCGCGTACCGAGCGAGGAGCCGCGGGACGCGCACGGTGCTGTCGTACATGTGCATCCGCTCCTCGTGCCACGGCACGGTGCTGGCCAGCGCGTCGAACAGCTCGTCGGCCGCGGTGACGAAGCCCGGCCGCAAATCAATCCAGGCGCCGTCGGAGAGCCACCGGCGCTCCACGGCCGCGCCGAGGTCGGCGAGGCCGAGCTCGCCCGAGGAGCCAAACAGCGAGGGTTGGACGACGAACGACACGCCATAAAGTCTAGCCCCGGCGGGAACACACGTTCGCGCGCGGGCATGGCAGAACACTTGAGAATGCCCTGATGAGACTGCCGCTCCTCGAAGCAGCAGAACGCACGCGACGGTTCTGGTGAGCCGGCCAAGCTTCCGCCCCGGTCCACGAGCGTCCCCTGACCGGGCGGTCCAACCGGCGGGACCCCGTGGACGACCTTGGCCCTCTCCGGCCGCGGTCGAAGCGCATGACCTTCGCGCTCGTGGGCGCGCTGGCGCTGCTGCTCGAACGTGATTTGGCGATTCGAACCCGCCGAACGCCAGTCCGATCGCGGCACTCTGGGCCCGGTCCGTAAGACCGCTCTGCGACGAGCCGAAGAAGCGCCGCCGGCGTCGGCGGGTAAAGCTGTCCCGGCGCGGATCGGGATCAACCGGAGCTCGTCGCTGCCGGCTACCTGACGATCCGGACGACCGAGGGAAGCGGTTCGTCGAGCCAACGTGTGCGGAGCCACCGGGGGCTAGGATGGGGCGTCGATGTCGTTCGCGGACAGGCTTGACGTGCACGTACGCGTGAACGGGATCGATCATGCGTTGCCCCGGGTCGACGCCCGCGTCTCGCTGCTCGACCTGTTGCGTGAGCACCTCGACCTTACGGGAGCGAAGAAGGGCTGTAACCGGGGCGAGTGCGGCGCCTGCACGGTCCTGCTGGACGGGCGCGCGGTCAACGCCTGCATGGTGCTGGCGGCCGCCGCCGACGGACGTGACGTGACGACGGTTGAGGGGCTGGCGGCGAATGGCGAGCTGCACGCCGTACAGAGGGCGTTTATCGATCACGACGCCTTCCAATGCGGGTTCTGCACGCCGGGGCAGGTGATCTCTGCCGTGGCTTGCATCCGGGAGGGCCATGCGATCGACGAGCACGAGATCCGCGAGTGGATGAGCGGCAACATCTGCCGCTGCAGCTCGTACCCGCAGATAGTGGAGGCGGTCAAGGCGGCCGCGGCTGAGCTGGCGCAGGCGCGGAGCTGATGCGGCCGTTCGCCTATGCCCGCGCAGGGTCACTCGATGAGGCACTGGAGGCAACCCGCGACGGTCAAGCGACAGTGCTGGCTGGGGGCACCGAGCTGCTTAACTGGCTGCGACTCGGCGTCGCGTCGCCTGATCGGTTGATCGATATCTCCCGGATCCAGGCGCTAGGCGTGATCGAGCCGCTCGCGGGCGGTGGCCTTCGGCTGGGGGCCACCGCGCGCCTCAACGATGTCGCGGCCGACCCGCTCGTGAGCAGAAACTGGCCCGTGCTAGAGCAGGCGATCCATCGAGCCGCCTCGGCGCAGCTGCGCAACCTGGCCACGATCGGCGGCAACCTCCTGCAGAAGACCCGCTGTCCGTACTTCCGCTCCGAGGACGCGGTGCCGTGCAACCGCCGCCGGCCGGGCTCGGGGTGCGCTGCGTTGACCGGGCAGAGCGACCGCCACGCCCTGTTCGGCTGGACCGAGGAGTGCATCGCCACGTTTCCGGCCGATCCACCGGTGGCTTTGGCGGCGCTCGATGCCGAAGTGGTCACGAACGCGCGCCGGATCCCTGTGTCGGACCTCTACGTGCTGCCGAGCGCCCGGATCGATACCGACACGATCCTGGAGCCGGGCGAGCTGATCGAGGCCATCGAGATACACACACCGGCGCCGCGCTCCGCTTACATCAAGGTGAGGGAGCGCGAGTCCTACGAGTACGCGCTGGTATCGGCAGCGGCGACGGTCGAGCTGGGCGCCGATGGCGCCATCGCCAGCGCGCGCCTCGCCCTGGGCTCGGTGGCGATGGCTCCCTGGCGGCTGAGCGAGGCCGAGCAGGGGCTCGCCGGCCTGAGACCGGACGTGCCCGAGGTCAACGACGTGCTCGAGCAGGCGCTAAACCACGCCCCGCCAGCCAGGGATAGCGGCTACAAGGCGAAGATCGCGCGGGGCGCCGCCCGCCGGGCGCTCTTGACGGCCGCCGGGGTGGGGCTGTGAGCGATCGGATCCTCGGAACGCCGCTGCCTCGCCAGGACGGTCCGGTCAAGGTGACCGGCGCCGCTCGCTACGCCGCTGACCACAAACCAGAGAACCTCCTACACGGGGTGATCGTCGGCGCCCCGGTACCAGCGGGACGCATCCGCAAAATCGACACCGAGGCGGCGCTGGCGACCCAAGGTGTCGCGCACGTCCTCACCCACGAGGACTTTCCCCGCTTGGGCACTGCGCCCGTTCCGCCGGCCTCGAGCACTCGGATGCCGTTCCAGGATGACGAGATCCGCTTCCAAGGAGAGCCGATCGCCCTGGTGCTGGCGGAAGCTCTCGAGGCCGCCGAACACGCGGCGACCCTGGTCACGGCGGACATTGAGACCTCCGAGCACATCCCGCATCCCGCCCCCGACCGGGAGAACGCCGTGGCACCGCGTGAGAGCACATACCTGTTCTTCGGCTTTACCGACTTCGAGCACGGTGACTCACAAGCGGCGCTGGCTACCGCCCCGGTGCGCCAGGAGGCGACCTATGTCCAGCCCTCCCGCCACCACAATCCGATGGAGCCCTCGGCCACGCTCGCGATGTGGAACGACGGCAATCTGACGATGGTCGATGCGGTCCAGGGGGTATTCGCCGTTCGCGGCGTAATGGCGGCTGTCTTCGGCTTAGATCCCGACCGCATCCTCGTGCAAGCCCCGCACACCGGCGGCGGCTTCGGCTGCAAGGGTTTCGTGTGGCCGCACCAGATCATCACCGCGGCCGCCGCGCAGGTCGTCGAGCGACCGGTGCGAATCGCGCTGACCCGGGCTCAGATGTACGCCACGGTTGCCTACCAGCCGCAGATCGTGCAAACCGTGCTGCTGGGCGCCGACACTCAAGGACGGCTGTCCGCAATCGATCACGAGTCGATCAACGTCACGTCGGTGTCGGATGACTTCTGCGAGTACGCGACCGAGGCGTCCAGGACGACGTACGCGGCGCCGGCGATTCGCCTTCGGCAGCGCGTCCAGCGAGCCAACGTCAATCTCCCGAACCCGATGCGGGCGCCCGTCGAGGGTTGCGGCCTGTGGGCGCTGGGCAGCGCGATGAACGAGCTCGCCGAGCGCCTGAACGTCGATCCGGTCGAGCTGCGTCTGCGCAACTACGCCGAGACGCATCCCACCACGGGGCAGCCCTGGTCGTCGAAGAGGCTGCGCGAGTGCTACCACGAGGGCGGGCGTGTGTTCGGGTGGCGCCGGCGTCCATGCGAGCCCGAGCGCGACGGTCCCTGGCTCGTTGGCCAGGGTATGGCCGACTGCGCGATGGGCTGCTTCCGAAGTCCTTCCACCGCCATGGTGCGATTGCTTGCGGATGGCTCCGCCGTGGTCGAGACGGGAACCCAGGACATCGGCACGGGGACTCTGACGATCTTCCCCCAGATCGCCGCCGACGTGCTGGGCCTCGAGGCGGGACTGGTGAGCCTCCGGATGGGTGACACGAGGCTCCCCGAGGCCGGGATGACAGCCGGCTCGTCTTCGACGATGGGAGTCGGCTCGGCGGTGATGGCGGCCGCCCAGCACGTGCTGGCCGGCCTTTCCGAGCGCCTCGGGCGTGATCTCGGGCCGGCGCCGGGCGCCGGCGCGCTGGGGGCGGCGATGCGGGAGGCCGGCCTCGAGGAGCTAGCGGGCGAGGGTGAATTCGCCCCCGACCGCGACAGTCCCTACGCGTTTCACACGTTCGGGGCGATCTTCGTCGAGGTCGGTGTCGATCCGGAGCTGGGGATTGTGAGGCTGCGACGCGCCGTAGGCCGCTACTCAGCCGGGCGGATCGTCAACCCGCGGACGGCCCGGTCGCAGATGATCGGCGGGATCGTCTGGGGCTGGGGCAAGGCGACGATGGAGGCTTCCCGGCACGATCCGCACCTGGGCCGCTGGCTCTCTAAGAACCTCGCCGGCGTGGCATTGCCCGTCAACGCTGACATTCCGAGCGCGGGCATCGACGTCGACTTCATCGACGAGGTGGACGAGCACGCCAGCCCGATCGGAGCCAAGGGCATCGGCGAGCTGGGCGCCACCGGCGTGGACGCCGCAGTGGCCGACGCGGTGTTCCACGCCACCGGCAAGCGGATCCGCGAACTCCCTATCACTCCGGACAAGCTGGTCTAGCCGCCGCGCCGCTGGAAGCGCCCCAGCTCCCGCGCGACCAGGTTGGCCACGGAGCAGCCAGGCCAAGCGTCGCGCCGGCGTGGCCCCAGCTGTCCGTAGGGGCGGGGAACCAGGATTCCCCGCGATCCCACTCGGCGTTTACTCCGCGCGAACCTCGCTCACCACGTTCTCGATCTTCGGGGCGGATAGCCCGGCCCTGGAGCGACGGTCCAGCCGATCTCGGTGCCGTCGCTAGGCAATTAGGTGGGCCAGAGCCTCTGGCTGCGGAGCCATGGGCTCGACCCTGCGTTAGCCCTCACTCTTTGAGAGCTTCTTGAAGTTCGCTGACGAGCTCGTCGGTCGTAGCATCCACCGAGCGCTTCACGATTCGGGCAGTGCGAGTAACCGCCTTGTCGAATCCCTTTTCGAGCGTCGGCTCGCCGACCACGATCAGCCCCGCTTGGTCAGAAGTGAGCTCCTGCGCCGCTTCCTTGAGCTCCTTGCGCGGCAACGTTCCACCTCCGAACATCTCAGGAATGGCGCGGATGCGCGGGCGATCGACCCGCTTGGCGATGTGCGGCTCGCCGTTCTCCTGATCGATTACGGCCGCGTCGTATTTCCCGATCAGTTCATCCTCGTGCAGTTGCTCGAGGGCGTCGAGGTCGTCCAGCGCGGCACTGACGTTCTCGTAGACCGCCGTGTAAAGCACCATATTCTCAGCCATGGTTCCCCCCTGGCGTCGCGCTACTTCAGAGACCGACAAGTATCTCAGCCCTCCAGCGCCGGTTGTGAGATTTTGTGGGCGCCCCGCGTACCGGCCGACCCTCCTGGGATCCTGAAGTCGACCGGTGCTACCCGGAGCTCACCGAGACGCTGCGGTGGTCATGCGCTCCTCGCAACCTCGTAGGTGACGAACGCGAGGCCGTCGCCGATGGTGCTCACGCTGACGAGGCGCATGGCCTTCTTCTCGCCGGTCTCGCCGAAGAGGCGCTCGCCGGACCCCAGCACGACCGGGAAGACGACCAGGCGCAGTTCGTCGATGAGGTCGTGCTCCAGCAGCGTGCGGGCGAGCTGATAGCTGGCAGGGACGACGATTTCTCCGTCTAGCTCCTGCTTCAGCTTCGCGACCTCGGTCACCACGTCGCCCTTCAGTACCGTCGTGTTGTTCCATTCGGGATCTTCGAGGGTCGAGGACACCACGTACTTGGGCATGCTGTTTAGCCTGTCCGCAAGCTCACCAGTCCGGGGACGCCACCGCACCCCGAAGAACTCGTAGCTTCTCCGACCCAGCAGCCATGCCTCGGCGCGCAGCGCCTCGTCGAGGGCGACCTTGTTCCACTCTTCGAGGTCCTTGCCCCCAAACTGGACGAACCAGCCGCCCAGCCCGAAGCCCTCCTGACCGTCCGGGTCCTGGACCACTCCATCGAGCGAGACGTTCTGTGGGCCACTCATCACGATCTTTCCCATCTCCGTTCTCCCTTCTTTGGTGTTGTCACCGTCACGTAGGCAGACACCGCGAGCCCGCGAAACTGGGCCCCCCGGGACCGCCCAGTTCGCCTCTTGACCGGTGTCTATCGGGAAGACGGGACTACGCACTGTTTCGCCGCGTACGGGCGTATCGGGGCTGAGCGACGGTGGTGGCGTCCACCGTGCTGGTGGTTGGTCAGGGGAGCTTTTGCAGCCCGCCGCCGTTTAGCACATAACCCAGGGCGACGTTGGCGGCTTCTGCCTGTACGAGCTCGACCGTCGCGGCGCCGGCGATCTCCGGGGTCAGCAGCGGGTACGTCTGCGTGCTGAGGAAATCCTTCACCGACAGGCCGGCTCGAGCCGCGTACGCCGCGACCGCAGGCTTGCCGACGCCGGTCAGCGGTGCGAATTGGGGCAGCACAGTGGTGGAAGGCGATTCATACATCGGTCTCCCAGTTGACCGAGAACGTCTGCCACGTCTGGTGCTGCAGCGGCCGCATGTGGGGGGTTGCACCGGCGACCAGAACGACGGCCTCGGGCTCGTAGCGGTCGAGGAGGCTGCCCGCCACCGTCGCATCGCGGGCATCGGCGATCTCCGGCTGAATGGTGCCAGCGCCGTTGGCAAGCTCAGGAAACTCCGTCTGCGTGCGGGACACGGCGACCACAAGAGCTCCCGCGTCGCTGAAAGCCGTAGCGATCGCGCGGCCCAGGCCGCGGCTCGCACCGACGACGATCGCGGTCTCGCCTGAGAGGTGACTCATGACCGTTCTCCTTGTTCACCGCTCTCGCTGCGCGACGCGTTCACGCGGCGAGGGCGTGAGCCGCCGTGCTCGTGGTTCGAATAGGCGCAGGGGTGGTGCAATCCCGCGAGCGCGTCGGCCGGGTCGACCTCTAACTCGAACGCGCAGTCGGCGCGCCAGTCGGTGACGGCGACCGATACGCGATTCGTCTGCGGGTGCCAGAGCAGCCTCACGTCGACGCCGTCGCTGATCCGGCGATCAAGCTCGCGGGTCTCGGCCGCCCGGACCGCCAGAGGCGTTCTGATTTCGCTCGTCACGACACCCTCCTGACACGCACGTTGGTTGTGTTCTCTCAGGCTTAGATCCGGCCGACGCTCACAATCCAACGCTCCCGACCCTGCCAATCAGCGGACGGATCTCAACCAGATGAGAGGGCCGTGGTGGGGGACGCGGCGGCGCGCGATTACGGCTCGAGCTGGTCCGGCAGTCCGAAGTGGGGGAAGAGCCCCGGGCTGCCGAACGCAGTGATGTCGGCGATCATCGTGTCCCCGACCGTCAGGACCATCACGGCGCGCCCGACGAAGCGCTTCGTCGTCTCGTTCCATCTGTATTCACCGAACGCGAGCTGCCCGTTGGCGCTGACCCGCAGAAGTCGCCAGCGCGCACCTGGGGCGAACACGACGACTCGTAGGAAGCTCTCGACCGCTTGCCGCCCGCGGTACCAGGTCGGTTGCGGTGGCATCGCGATCGTTGCTTGGTGCGCGAGCATCGCGACGACGGCGTCGACGTCCGCACGCTCCCACGCATCGACGAAGCCGTCGACGAGCTCGCGCAGCGGCTCGTCTCCGATTGCTTGCAGGGTGTCCTGCTGGCTTTGTGCGGGCAGTCGTTCGTCGACGGTCTTGTGCGCGCGCTGGAGCGCGGTGTCGACGGCGGCGGGTGTCATCTGGAGCGTCTCGGCGACTTCTTTTGCCGAGAACGCGAGCACGTCTCGGAGGATCAGGACGGCGCGCTGTTTGGCGGGAATGTGTTGCAGGGCTGCGATGAACGCGAGCTCGACGCTCTCGCGCTGCGCGTAGCGGACCTCGGGTGAGGCCCGTCGATCATCGGGCTCGGTGCCCGTGTCCGGGTAGGGATCGATCCACACGGACTCGAGGAGCGGCGGCGCAAATGGATCGTGAGGGTCGGCCGCGGGGCCGTAGTCGATTGGGAGCACTCGTCTGGGCCGCCGTTCGATCGTCTTCAGGCAGGCGTTGGTCGCGATCTTGTAGAGCCAGGATTTGAGCGAGCTGCGGCCTCCGAATTGGGGCAGCGCTCGCCACGCGTTCAGCAGCGTCTCTTGCAGCGCGTCCTCGGCGTCCTGAACCGAGCCGAGCATCCTGTAACAGTGAGCGTGGAGCGCCCCGCGATGTAGTCCGATCAGTTGGCTGAACGCGGCCTCGTCGCCGTGGCGGGCGGCCTCGAGCAGCTCTTCGCCGTTCTTGGTCACGGCCGCCACCCCTTCTGCTGCCAGAGCGCAATCTCGCCAGCCTCGGGCGTCGCGATCACACTGCGCCAGCCCGCCTGTCCCTCACGTGGCTCGAGTAGCACGGACGCTCCGAGTTGCCTGGCCAGATCGGTCGCGGTGTCGATCTGGCTGACCTCGACGTACGGCAGCCACAGCGCCCGGGTGGTGCCGCACTCGACGATCCCTCCGCCGAGCTCGCTGCCGAGCTCGAGTGCCAGGTAGGAGCCCGCTCGCCGTCTCCACCCGCTCTGCCCGCCAGCCGCAGAGCTGTTCGCAGAGCTCCCTGGCGCGCGTCATGTCGCCGGTGTGCAGCTCCAGGTGAACGACCGGGAGCGACGCGGTCATGTCGGATTCTCCTCGCTGCTCTCACTAGAGGTCACAGTCCCCTCGCTTTTTCCGGGTCCTTGGACGAACTAGGCCGCCCTTCTACCACCAAAGATCCGCTCACACCGCGAAATCCAACGCTCGGCAACCGATTCCTGAACTCTCGCTGCCCCCCGGGCCCCGACGAGAGCGGGCGAGAACTCATCGAGGGGCAGCTTGATCACCGTCAGCTGTTCGACGAGCCGCTCGCGGGCGATCAGCCAGCCGGGGCGTAGCGCCGGGCCGCCGTCTTGGAGGTGGCGCCTAGGTCCAGCAGCGGATCGCCGCTTCGGTGTGGGCGTGATCCGGGGCGGCCGTTGGATTTCGGCCACCGCGCGGATCTCCATTGGAAACCGCGGCGAGCGCGCTCGCGAGCGGATCGAAAGACCGACCACCGTACTTGTCCGTTCCCGACCCAATC
The DNA here is from genome assembly GCA_963826395.1 of uncultured Solirubrobacterales bacterium. GTDB lineage: Bacteria > Actinomycetota > Thermoleophilia > Solirubrobacterales > Solirubrobacteraceae > Palsa-465. Next base: position 548,557 of record CAWGWP010000006.1, read on the forward strand.
GACTGGACGACCGAATGAGAACCACATCACCCAATATCAATCGCTGGTACGCGTTCGCACTACTCGCCGCCGCGTACTTCATGACGATCGTCGATTTCACGATCGTCAACGTTTCACTGCCGACGATCGCCCGCGATCTGCACCTGAGCGCGACCGGGCTGCAATGGGTCGTTACCGCGTATGCGCTGACGCTCGGCGGGTTCCTGCTGCTCGGCGGTCGGGCGGCGGATCTTCTCGGTCGTCGCCGGATCCTGATGCTCGGCCTCGGCCCTGTTCACGGCTGCTTCGCTGGCATGCGCACTCGCGACCAGCGACGCTGCTGCTGATCGCGGGCCGGGCGGTGCAGGGACTGGGTGGCGCGATCATGCTGCCCGCTGCTCTCTCGATCGTGATGAACATGTTCGAGGAGGGCGCCGAGCGCAACAAGGCGCTCGGGATCTGGGGAGGTCTTGGCGCCGCGGCCGGCACGACCGGACTGATCGCCGGTGGGATTCTCACCAAGTACGCCGGATGGCAGTCCATCTTCTACGTGAACGTGCCGATCGGGGTTGTGGCACTGGCGCTCGCCCCGCGGATCATCCCCGACAGCCGGCTCGTCGCGACGGGTCGGCGGTTCGACGTGCTCGGCGCGATCGTGGGCACCGGCGGACTCGTGCTGCTGGTGGACGCGATCTCCCAGGCACCGCAGTACGGCTGGGGCGCCACGCGAACGATCGTGCTGATGGCGGCGTCGGTCGCCGTTCTGATCGCCTTCCTGGTGATCGAAAGCCGGGTCAAGGACCCGCTGCTGCCGCTGTCGATCTTCCGGCTGCGGATGCTCGCTGGCGCGAACGTCGCCGGGCTGCTGCTGGGCGCAAGCTTCTTCGCGTTCGTGTTCGCCGGCACCCTGTACATGCAGCAGGTGCTGCACTACAGCGCTCTGCAGACCGGAGCCGCGTGGCTCGCCGCCTCGGTGACATCGATGGCACTTGCCGGGATCTCGCAGCTGCTCGTCACGCGGATCGGACCAAAGATCGTGATGGCGATCGGGATGACGCTGATCGGCACCGGGATCATCTGGGCGACCCAGGTTCCGGTCCGACGGGCACTTCCTGGCCAACCTCGCCGGCCCGTTCCTCGTCGCCGGTGCCGGGACGGCGTTCTCGTTCATCCCGATCTCGGTGGCCGCGCTGGCGGGCGTGACCGAGCACCAATCCGGACTCGCCTCCGGGCTGCTGAACACCTCCACGCAGATCGGAGGCGCGATCGGGACAGCGATCGCTTCAAGCGTGGCGGCCAGCGGCGCCAACACCCTCCTTCGCGCGGGAGACGCCCTCCCGACCGCGCTGACCGGCGGCTTTCATCAGACGTTCTGGGTGCTGGGCGCGATCGCGCTACTCGCACCCCTGGCCGTCTTCGCGATCGTGCGCCGAACCGGGCCCTCACGGCCCGTGGCCGCAATGAGAGCAGGGAGACGCAGCGTGCCCTCGCCGCCACCAACTGACTCACACCAACCGTTAGCCAACGACACGGGACGAGCGGATCCCAACCCTGCCCGCGACAGCCGTCCTCGCTGGGCCGCTGGCGCTTGCGTTGTAACGACAACAAGGAGAGAAACGATGACCGAGCACAAGACGGGAACACGTGACGAGTGGGCGGCGGCGCGCGCCGCGCTGCTGGAGCGCGAGAAGGAACACACCCGGATGGGTGACGAACTGGCACAGCAGCGCCGGGAGCTTCCCTGGGTACGGGTCGAGAAGCAATACACGCTCCAGACGGCGGACGGCCCGAAGACGCTCGCGGAGCTGTTCGACGGCCGCTCCCAGCTGCTGATCTACCACTTCATGTTCGGCCCGAGCTACGAGGCCGGCTGCCCGGTGAACTCCTCGATCGCCGACTCGTTCGACGGTCTGATCCCGCACCTAAAGGCTCGGGACGTGACGTTGATCGCCGTCTCCGGGGCGCCGATCGAGAAGCTGCTGGCCTATCGCGAGCGGATGGGGTGGAGCTTCAACTGGGCGTCGAGCTACGAGAGCGATTTCAACGCCGACCTCGGTTTCTCGAGCAGCCCCGAGCAGACGCGGGAGGCGATCGAGCCGAGTCTCGACCAGCTGCCTCCGGTCGCGTTCCGCAACGCCAAGGCGACCGGCACGGACATCTACGGTTACCTGACCGAGCTGTTCGGCTTCACCGCGTTCACGCTCGAGGACGGGACCGTCTACCAGACGTACTCGACGACCGGTCGCGGGGTCGAGTTCCTGATGCCCTACTACGGGTTCCTCGACCGCGCGCCGAAGGGCCGCGATGAGGACGAGGGATGGCAGCTCTGGATCCGCCGCCACGACGAGTACGACAGCCGAGTGACCCGCCGATAAGCCGGAAGCTGCGTCGGTGCGGGTTCCAATGGATCCGCGCACGTTCCTCCCGTCCCCGCCTCGAGATCGCCCGGCCGCCATCGCCGGGCGATCGCGCGCCACGGCTCCCGATCCCGCCGGCACCGAACAAACCCGGGGAGACGGCGCTTGCATGCGGAAGCGATAGGACGACGGAGCTTGTAGCCGCCGCCGAGCACAGGCTGAGAGCCGCCGCGGGGTGGCGGGGGCGCGTCGTGGCGGGACCTGGCCGGGTCTACGGGGCCACTGCCGGCTTGGGCCCGCGACCTCCGCCGAAGCCCGGGAAGCCGCATGCCGCCGCCGCCTGCTTAAAGCCGGGCGACTCGATCATCGTCTGCGGCACCGAGATGAAGGACCCTGGGGAGCCGAATGCGACGCCACCCCTGCCCCCCGCCGGTGGTGCCGAAGGCGGAGAGACCGTGGGGTCGGGGAAGCCAGATATGCCGTGACTGCGCATGCACACGGCGAGCTTGAGCATCATTTGTTTGCGAGCCACAGAGACTCGGGCGCGGCCGGGGCCGCCACCCGGCAGCAGCTTGAAGCATTCGCCCTGCGCCGACTGGAACGCGGGAGATTGGGGGTTGATCCCGGAGTTGTCGGGGATTTGGATGCCGCCGCCCGAGCCCGGGTCGGGGAAGTTCGGGACGCCGTGCGCGCGCATGCAGTCGGCGAACTTGATCCCCACGGACGCGCCGCTCGAGTTGGACGAGCTCCCCGGGTTCCCCGAGGACCCACACGCGGCCAGCGCAACCGCGCAGCCGAATGCGGCGAGCGCGAGGGTGACTCCTGTGACGCGCACCGGCCCCGTTTTAGCCGACGGCGGGTTACACAGGCGTAACCCTCGTCCGGCTGTCTACAGCCCCCCGAGCAGGTCGCGGAGCGCGTCGGTGTACGCGTCGAGTGCGGCGCGGCCCGGGTGGGTGAGTGCGATTGAGGTGCGCGATGCTCGCCCGTTGCCGGTCGTCTCGCTGGTGAGGTAGCCCGCGTCCTCGAGCTTGCGCAGGTGGGTGATCAGGTTGCCGGGGGTCAGGTCGAGCATGTCCTGCAGTCGGGTGAAGGACAGCGTGTCTCCGTCCGGGAGCGCGGCGAGCGTCGCGACGATCCGGAGTCGCGCGGGGGCGTGGATCACCGGGTCGAGCGCGTCGGTACCCGTCGATGCCTGCTTCACGAGCGGCCGAGCCGCTTGCCGGTCGCGGCGGCGTAGCCGGCCACCCCGACGAACAGGGCGATCCCGGCTGCCAGCCAAGCTGCGCTCGGTCCGACGAACGCGGCGACGACGCCGCCGATGACGACCGTGAGTGCGGTCCCGAACTGCGGCCAGTCGGCCTTGCTGGCCGCGATGCCCAGGACGGTGGTGCCGACGATGATCAGCGGCCCCGCCGCCGGGATCACGCCGTAGACGATCGCGTGGCTGGCGCCATAGTGCTTCATCGCGCCCTGAATCACGGGGCTGCCGAAGAAGGAGACCAGGATCGCTGCCCCCTCGAGCTGGGCCTGCTTCACGGACGGCCCGCTGACGCCGGCGGTCGCGCGCCGGTAGACCTTCGCGGACACGGCGATCGATATGGCCACCCCCGCGTACACCAGCACGATCGCGCCGGCGCTGGGACCGCTGTACGGATGCTGTCCCCGCGTCGAGAGCCATAGCGCGCCGTAGCCGATGAGGATCACGCCGCCCATGAACGCGGTGATCCACGGCGGGCTGAGATTGAACTGGCGCTTCGCTTCCCGCTTGGTCTGGGCGAGCAGCCTCGCCGCCTCGCGGGGATCGAGCCTCGTCGTCGTTGGCTGTCGTCGTCTCGTCGATGTCGTGTGAGCCTTGCATTGCCGCTTCTTCCGTTTGTTTTGCGTCGCAAAGCTAACATACTTTGCCGGCCAAAGTCAAGGGCCGGGCTCCCGCGGTCACGCGCCGCGCTACCGGCGCGAGTTCCAGAACCTGTCGCCCGAGGCACGATCACGCGCCTCAATGCCTGCATGTGTACGAGCTGCGCTCGCGCTGTCAGAATCGGTCGCGGACTGCGACACACGACGCGATCAGTATGCGAGCCCCGGCCCCTCAGACGCCGCCATCACAACCCCACCGATGAGAACGCGGCGCAACACCTACACGGCGTACAGCATCGGCTGCGCCAGCGTCTGGGGCGTCATCCTTCTCCTCGCACGGCGCCGCTTGGATTCTCAGACCCGGACGACGCTTCGGCTCGTGTGCAGCGGGTGGTGGATGGGATGGACGTCGGCCACCATCGCCCGGATCTCCTTTCCGCCGCCCAAGCAGCTGACGCCCGCGGCCGAGAAAAGACTCCGCATCGTGTCGATCGTGCTGATCGCACTCGGCCTCACCAGCACCATTCGCCTGCTAGCCACCGGCAAGCGACCGCGGAGAAGCGCGCCGGATGCGTGAGACGCCCGGACGAGCGACACTCCGCGAGCCGTAGCGCTTGCTGAGATAGCCCAGCGCGGTCTTCGTTACCAAGCGGGTCCCCATGGGCAGACCGCTTGCGGGTCGCGACGAGCGTCACGCCGGCGGCGACCGGCACGCCCAGCGCTCGCCACTAGGACCTGCGATCAATCCGGCGCCGAGGAGGATCCTCCGGGGTCCCCGTCGAGCGATCGCGCGACTTAAGGTTCGGCGAGCGGAGGATTGGCCAACACGACCGAGGTCTCGACCTGGCGGTCGGGGATCGTCCAGTAGGTCCTGAGGAGCGGCGCCGTTCGCTCCGGGAAGACCGGCTCGAAGCCGTGACGAAGATAGAAGCGGATCGCCCACTCGGCGGCTGCCCACGTGCCAACCAGCATCCGCTGGTTGCGGAGGCGAAGCAGATGCTCGAGCAGTGCGCCACCGACGCCGTGTCGCTGGCTGCCCGGTAGGACGTAGGCATGGCGGATCAATTCGACGTCGCGCATCCGCTGGACGCCCATCACGCCGACGAGCGCCTCGTTGGCCGCGTACCCCCAGAATGTGACGCCCGCCGAGAGTTCCTGGTCGAGCTCGTCCGCTGGCATGTAGGGCTCCTGCCAGCGATCTGCGGGGATCACCCCCCGATACGCCTCGGCCGCTGCGTTCACGATTCGTAGGATGCACGCTCGGTCCAGGGCACAGGGGCGAATGACACCGGCGCGGCGGCGATGTGTCGGCGGGGCGCTCATCGGTATTGGGGAGTGGGCGGGATCGCGACGCCTTCGCGCACCGCGTCCACGACGGCCTTGGCGTCTGCGGCGCGGTATTCCTCGCCGTAGACCGCTCCGGGACGCCTGGGTGCTTCCATCACGTGACAAGCGTCGGTGCTTCCCAGATCGATGGGCACGTATCCCATGTCCTCGATCAGGCCGGCGACAACTGCCTTAGTTTCGGCGTCGTCTCCGCTGATCCACTGCACGACCCGCTCGTCGGCCCGGCGGTCGGCCGCCTCGGCCTGGAAGCGAGAGGTGAGCGTGTTGAACGACTTGGTGTAGAGGGCGCGAGGCATGCGCTGCGCGTTAAACGCCGCTGCGGTCTGCCCAGACTCGGGCATGGGCCCCGAGCCGTACTGATTGGTCGTGTCGATGACCACTTTTCCGCTCAGGTCTCCGGCTTGCGCGACGGCCTCAGGGATCAACCCCCACGGGACTGACAGGAGCACGATATCGCCGAAGGCCGCGGCATCCGATGGGCTGCCCGTCAACGCCCGCTCACCGAGCTCGGAAGCCAGACTCTCCAGCTTGGACGGATCCCGAGCGAAGGACAGCATCAGCTCATGGCCGTCCTTGATCGCCTGGCGTGCGCAGTTGCCGCCGATGTGTCCTGCTCCGATCACGCCGATCCTCATCTCACACCCCCAGCGCTTCGATCACCATCTGCGCGACCTTCCGCCCGGAATACTGCTGCTGACCGGTAATCAGCCGCCCGTCGCGAACGGCAAACACCTTGAACAGCCCGCCCTGCACGTAGTTGGCGCCCCGCTCCTTGAGTATGTCTTCGACGCGCCAGGGCATCACCTGCTGGCCGACGAACGTGTCGCTGAACTCCTCCTCGGCGTTCGCGAAGCCCGTGACCGTCTTCCCGTCGACCAGATACGAGCCGTCCGAGAGCTTGAGGTCAACCAGCGCGGCGGTGCCGTGGCAGTAGATCGCGGTCGGCTTCTCGGACTCATAGAACTGCCGGATCGCTTCCTTGAGGTCCTCGTTCTCGCGGAAGGTGAACATCGGCGACTGCCCGCCAGCAACCATGATCGCGTCGTAGTCGTCGAGGTCGAGATCGGCCAGCTTCGGGGTGTCCTCGAGCAGCTCCACCAGCTCAGGGGTGTTGACGAAGCCCATCGTCACCAGATCCTCCGCCGACCACTTCGATGGATCTCGCGGGTCGCTGAGCGAGTCCATCTCGACCTTCCCGCCGTCGGGGCTGGCGATCGTCACTCCGATGCCGCGTTCGGCCATCTCGTAATACGGGTGGGTCAGCTCCGCGCCCCAGAACCCAACCGGCCATCCGAGCGTCGTCGACGTCGACGGGTTCGCGACGACGATCAGGACCTTCTTCGGCGTCGAGGAGACAAGGTCGACGCGCATGTGGTGATCGGCAACAACCTCTGCCTGTTCGACGTCAGTCATTGATCCTCCACAAGGCACTTGCCGAGGCCTCGGCTCGCGCCGGTGACCAGCGCGCCGTGTCCTTTGATCTGCATGTCTCCTCCTGTGATCGTGGGGATGACTCATCAACCCTTCGAAGAGCCCGGACCTCTATCTAGACGTCCCGTGGCCCAGCGCACGACAGGGAAGGAAACCCCGTGCGGGCGCGTCCGTCCAATTGATCTCAAGGTCGCGGTGATAAGCGGCAGCTATCACCGCTCGTCAGTTGCGAGACCGAGACAAGGACGCGAAATGACAACCGATTCCCTGCTCGAACTAAGCCGCGACGTCGCGGCTTCACGACTGCCAGGTTCGTCCGAGGCAGAGCGCGATTTCACGTACCCCGGGATCGAGCTGCGACACATGCGCTACTTCCTCGGACTCGCCGAGGAGCTTCACTTCGGACGGGCAGCCGCGCGGCTGTACATCACCCAGCCCGGTCTCTCGCAGGCCGTCGTACGGCTCGAGCAGGGACTAGGCGTGAAGCTCTTTGAGCGCACTCGCCGCAACGTGGAGCTCACGGAGGCGGGTGTGGAGCTGGTTCACTGCGCCCGCCGCCTGCTCGCTGAACACGATGAGGTTGTCTCCCGCGTGCGCGGTGTGGCGCGTGGTGAGGCGGGGCTGATCAGGCTGGGGGTCGCGCTACTCGCCGAGCCAATTGTCGTCCCCGCGCTCAAGGCGTTCCGCGACGCGCACGAAGGGATCGTGCTCGACCGCTCCTTGATGCTCAGCGAGCGGCTGATCGACCAGCTCCAGGCGGGCGCCCTGCACGCCGCCGTTGTGCACCAGGTACCTGCGCTCGCGTCGGCGGAGAACGTCGAATGCGAGCCACTGCGGCGCGGTCGCCTCGCGATCGTGGTCGCCCCGACCAGTCAGCTCGCCACGCGCGAAATCGTCACGCTTAGTGAGCTGAGCGATCAGACGTTCATGGTTAATCCGCGCTCGCTGGCCCCGGGCGCCTACGAAGGCCTCAAGCTCATGTGTCGCGAGTTCGGCGGGTTCGACGCCAAGGTCTTGGAGTCGGATGCGGCCTCGATGGTCACCGTCGACAGTGATTCGTGCGTGGTGCGGGACGGCGCGGCGATTGCGATCGTGTCCGAAGCCACCGCTCGAGCGACTCGGCCTGCCGACCTTGTGGTCATTCCCGTGCAGCCTCCGCCCGAGTACGTAGTTGCTCTGGCGTGGCGGCGAGGCGAGCGCGCCCCGCAGGCGGATCGATTCCTGGGATTCCTTCGGGAGTATCGCGACGAGCATTCGTGGTGCCCGGGGACGAGACGTAACGGCCGCTCGCCGGCGACCTGCAGTCACCTCTGATGATGTTGCAGGCGGCGAACTACGCCGCGGTGGGCGGCCCGAACCAGGTGGCCAGCGCGTCACGAAGCCCAAGCTGGGTGCCGTCTCCCGCCCAGGCGACGTAGCCGTCCGGGCGGATCAGCACGGCGGTGGGGGCGCTGACCACGCCGAGTACGGGGAGCTCCCACTCCCCGTTGTAGCTCGCGTCGATCAGCCGGACCCGGTCTGCCCACGGAGTGATGTCAAGGTCGCCGGGCTGACCGAGGTTGAGCAGCAGCGGCCGTGCGTCGTGCAGCAGCTCGAAGACTCGGAGCGGGCCATCAGCGGTGATCAGGTCGAGATCGGGCATGCGCCGTCCGAGCAGCGGATGTCCCTCGCCGAGGTCGTAGTGAATGTCCAGCCCGGAGACGATTCCGGCGAGCCGTTTGCGGGGCTCGTCCATGGTCGCCAGCTCCGACACCACATCGACCAGGGCCTTGATCCGCTCGCCCGGGCCCTGGAGCGCGGTCTGCGCCATCGTGTGCTTGAGCGCTCGTGCAGCGACCGGGTGGCGCTCGTCGTGATACGTATCCAGAAGGCTCTCCGGGGAGGTCCCGTTGACCACCTGCGCGAGCTTCCATCCCAGATTCACCGCATCCTGCACACCGAGGCTGAGGCCCTGTCCACCCGCCGGGTAATGCACGTGCGCCGCGTCGCCGGCGAGCAGGACTCGTCCAACGCGGTAGGCCGCGGCCTGCCGACTCATATCGGTGAACCTGGAGATCCAGGTGGGGTTGTGGATCCCGTAATCCGTCCCGTATACGGCGATCAGCGCCTCGCTGAGATCGCGCAGCGTGGGTTCGGTCGTGGGTCCGACGTGCTCCTCGGTCACCATGACCCGCATCGGCCCCCCATCCATGTAGACCACTTCGCCGCCGCGGACCTCGTACTCCAACCTCCCCAGGCCGTGGATGCCCTTCTCGTCGCGGCGGATGCCCAACTCCGGTTCCTCGGTCACCTCGACCTCTGCGATCAGGTTGCTCCTTGTCGGATCCCACCCCGGGAACTCGATGCCGGCAGCTTTACGGATGACGCTGCGTCCTCCGTCGCACCCGACGAGATACTGCGCCCGCGGCGGCTCGCCGTCGGACAGCTCGACGTCGACGCCGGTGTCGTCCTGCGCGAAGCCCGTCACCTCACTTCCGTAATAGATCTGCACCGGCAGCTCGGCGATCCAGGCGGCCATGATCCGCTCGATCTGGTTCTGCCAGATCCCGAGCGAGTACGGATGACGCGTCGGGAAGTCGCTCATGTCCAACACGGTCGTGCCGAACATCGCGGCCTGAGCCACGTGACCCTCCGCGAGGAACCGATCAGCGACCCCACGCTGATCCAGCACCTCGATCGTACGTGAGTGAAAACCGCCGGCTCGTGAGCCGACGAGGACGTGATTGGGACGCCGTTCGACGACCGCCACATCGACCCTCGCCAACGCCAACTCAGCCGCCAGCGTCATCCCCGCGGGACCCCCTCCGGCGATCACCACCGCATGCTGGGTCATCGCCACACTCCCGTCAGATAAGTCGAGAAAAACACACCCACCTCGCTCCTCCATTTCCGCGGGTTCTGGCTTCTCGGCGGGCGATTATGCGGCATGACCCGGGGCTTCATGAAGGCCCCGTGTGCGGTATAAATTGGAAGTGGAGAGACGGGGGTAACGGTCCTTCCACCGTCGTCCGCCGGGGACGGCGTCTCGGCGAAGCAGCAGTCTCATCCGGCTACGCCGACCTCGCGCCGCGCGCGACGATGATGTCCGCCGCCCGCACGTCGATCTCGGTTCTCGTCGCGTCAAAGCGAGCCGCGGACCGGGCGAAGGACCGTGCGTCAGCCGGACTCGAACCGGCGACTTCCTGGGTCCGATCCAGGATCACATCGACGTTTGGTTGAGCGGCCAGCCGCATGTGGGAACATCAACTGTTGCCCCTATTCGGAAAACGTCCGGAGCCGCTCAGCGAAATTGAGCGTCAAGCGGCCGCAGTTGATCTCGAGCGGATCCAGCGCGGTGGGATTCCCCTGGGTGCCGAGCAACGCCTGAAGACCGTCGCGGTGGCGGATGACGCGGTCTTCAGCAGCGATCTGAGCACCAAGGAGTACGCGATTGCGCAGGCGTCCGGCCTCACTCCGGTCGCCCAGATCATGGGTTCGTCTGTTGTCCAGCACGGCTGGCAGAACTACGGGTGGTCGTCCTATGGAGGAGGGATCAGCGAGATGCCTGCCTTCGCCACGGCGTGGAACCTGTCGCGCCAGCGCTCGTTCGATCGTCTGCGCCAGGAAGCGGAGTTTGCCGGGGCGGATGCCGTGATCGGAATCGAGATGAGTACCAACAGCTTCCTCGGCGAACCGGGCACCGTCGAATACGTCGTGTTCGGCACCGCCGTGCGTGAAACTACGCTCGCGCGCCCCGACGGCTCCGGGCCGCGCATGTGTGCGCTCTCTGCTCAGGACGTCGACAAGCTGCGCCGCATCGGAGCCGAGACGCTGCGCGTCATCGGCCACACCTCAGTTGTTGCGGTGGCACTCAGCATGCAGTCCAATCAGATGATGCGGTCCTGGTGGGGCAACCAGGAGATGACCGAGGTCACCGAAGGGGTTTACGCCGCTCGACATCTCGCGATGGCGGAGGTGACGCGTCAGGCGCGCCAGGCCGGCGCGAACGACATGGTGATCTCGACGCTCACCCACAACATCGATCACCACGAGTACGAGCGCGTCGGTTTCGCGCAGCACATCTTCATTGTCTCCATGCACGTGCTGGGTACCGCGATTCGACTCGGCGCACACGAGCCTCATCCGGCCCCGCTGGGGATGCCAGTGATGTCGATCAACCTCGGTACCTAGTCCACGAATCTTCAGGAGAGCTATGCCGACATACGACCCGACCAGTACCGAAGGCCTCGCCGAACACGCCAGCGAGCGTCTCGCGATGAATGCCCGGGGGCTCTTCACCTCCGACCTCTCGGTGAACGAGTACTTGTGCGTGGAGAAGGCCGACTTTGAGCCGGTGGGCCTGGTCGTGGGCTCGAGCATCTACCACATCGGCTTTCAGGCAGCCAACTGGAGGTCGAGCCAGGAGATGGGCGTCCTGACCCAGGCCATGTACTCGGCCCGCGAACTCGCCATGACACGCATGGAGGAAGAGGCCGATCAGCTGGGGGCCGATGGCATCGTTGGCGTCCGCCTCGACATCGGACGCTACGAGTGGGGCGCGGATATGGCGGAATTCATCGCCGTTGGGACCGCGGTCAAGCACAAGGGTGGCAAGGTCCACCGCGCGCCGAGCGGACGCCCGTTCACATCCGATCTAAGTGGTCAGGCGTTTTGGACGCTGATGCAGACTGGCAAGCGCCCGGTGGGCATGGTGATGGGCAACTGCGTCTATCACGTCGCTCATCGCGGGATGATGCAGTCGCTCCGTCAGACGGGTCAGAACGTCGAGCTCGAGCAGTACACCCAAGCGCTGTATGACGCGCGCGAGCTGGCGATGGAGCGGATGCAGAAAGAGGCCGAGGCAATCGGAGACGGCGTCCTTGGCATCGTGGAGGTCAAACTCCACCAGAACAATCACGGGTGGGGCAGCCACGTGATCGAGTTCTTCGCTATCGGCACCGCCGTGGTGCCGAACGAGCACGCCGCGTCAGACCAGCAGCTGCCGGAGATCATGCCGGTCCTCGACATCAACGACTAACACGGCGCCGGCGCTTGGCGAACTCAGCCGAGAAGTCGTTCAAGTGACAGGCGCGCTGCCTCTGACCGCTCGGCCTCGGCACCGAGCGCCTCACTCAACGCGTCTAGCCACGCGTCGAGGGTCAGCTGCTGGCGCTTGATGACAACACCTCGTACGGTCTTAGCTAGGCTCGTGTCCGCCGTTGCTCCGGAAAGAGACAGCACAAAGGTCTCGTCACCAAGCTCCACTTCGACGCGCTCGAGGCTCTTCTCTCTAGAGAGGAAGCGCCCTGACCGGCGTCGAGTCCTCGTCTGATCCGGGAGGGCCTCACATAGCTTTTCTGCGAGCGCCTCGGCAAGCGCTCTCGAGTCCGATGCGTCGGCACGCAGTGACGACGCTGCGAGATCGAATCGATGCTCTGCCATGCGCCGATACTACGGTTTCGGTTCCAGTCGTTTGTGCTTGCCGATGTTCCGCGGTCGTGCCGTTGCGGCACGGCTGGTTGCAGCAGGCGGCCAGCGCGCCCAGAGCCGCTCGGAGGCGGGGAGTACGCTCAGATAAGTGAGCGCACGTCTACCACGAAGCGCGTAGGAGGTTTCGATGCCTGGACTGAAGGGACGGCTTTCGACTGTTGTCAAGTCGAAGATCTCGAAGCAGCTGGATCGCGCCGAGAATCCGGGCGAGACACTCGACTACGCATATGAGCGCCAGATCGAAAACCTACAGAACGTCAAGAAGGGGATTGCCGACATCCTCACCGCCAAAAAACGGCTGGTGCTTCAGGAGCAGCAGCTCCAGGAACAGGCCGACAAGCTCGATGGGAACGCGCGCGAGGCGATGGGGGCGGGACGGGAGGATCTCGCCCGCGCCGCACTGGAACGAAAGCAGCAGATCGTTCAGGAACGTGGCTCGCTTGACCAGCAGATACAACAGCTCGAATCCGAGCAGGAGAAGCTGATCCAGTCCGAGAAGCAGCTCGAGGCGAAGACCGAGCAGTTCCGATCCAAGAAGGAAGTCGTCAAGGCTCAGTACTCGGCGGCCGAGGCGCAGGTGCAGGTCTCCGAGGCCGCCACCGGCGTGGGTGACTCGATGGCGGATGTCGGCATGGCGATGCAGCGTGCCCTGGACAAGACCGAGACCATGAAGGCGCGCGCAGAGGCTGTCGACGAGCTCGAGGCGGCGGGCACGTTCGGAGACCTAACCGCCCTCGGTCCCGGACAGGACGACGTCGATCGCCAGCTCGACCAGCTCGGCGCCAAGAGCGCCGTCGATGACGAGTTCGCTCGGCTCAAGGCAGAGGTCGGTTCGGGCGCTCCAACGCCGGGCCTGCCCGCCGGCGATCCCGCCAGTACGGCGGCGTCGGAGCATGCCGACGGCGATGGCGACGCACCGCCGCCGGGCTAGCTGACCTCTGAAGTGGAGCTAGCCGGACTCGAACCGGCGGCGCGATCCAGCGTCTTGGGGATATCGGGGGCGTCGAGGGTCATACGCGAGTTGCTGGAGACGAGCGCATCGAGGCGGATGGGGACCGGCCCATGCCGTGTGGATCACGGTCCGTCGCGTCTCGGTGTCGTGGACCCGTTACGCGCCTGTGAATCGATACTCGGTCTGCCAGCCGTCGGTCGGGTCGGTGTGGGCGGTCCAAAAGAGTTCCGCGATGTTGTCCGGATCGAACGCCGTCCCACGCACGACCGAGCCGGCGATCGTGATGGTCGCGGCATGGATGCCGTCCTGCTGGACACCGGCGGCGATCAGGGTCGCCGCCGAGCGCAGGGCTGCCTTCCCCATTGAGAGGCTCGCCAGTGCGGGCACCGGATGGTCGGCGAAGCCGCCGCTGGTGAAGAGCAGTGTGCCGGTGCCGGCGGCCCGCAGGACGGGTGCGGCGACCTGTGCCGCGACGACGGCGCCGAGGACATCGACGTCATATGCGGTCCGGAGCCGTCCGACCGTCGTGTCGAGGATCTCGCCAGGATCCGGCAGGGCAGCGTTGTACACGGCGACGCCGGGGGCGCCTGGGGCGCGGAAGATCCGCTCGAGCGTCGCACGGTAGCCGTCCAGATCTTCGATGTCTGCGCCCACCGCCTCGATCTCAAGCCCGTCGCTACGCAGCTCAGGGGCGAGTTGCTCGAGCGTTTCGCCGCGGGAGATGAGTGTGCTGCGGAAGCCTTCACGGCCGAAGCGCCGAACGACGCTGGCGCCGACGCCGGGTCCGGCCCCGATCAGCAGGAGGTGACGAGGGTCAACAGACTCGGGCATATGCCGCCTCCGGGTAGAGCTTCGCCCGGCTGTCGGCTCGGGCCACGTGTCCTTGGGGTCCAATCACCCGACGAACATTTACCAAGGTTCGGGTGAGACGTCATTACCGCATCACGGTGATCTCGGTCCCGTCGGGATCTGTGGGAGCTCGAGCAAACTCGAGGCCGAGCGCTTCGATCTCCGCGAGGACCCCGAACAGCGCGGAAGCGCATGGCCAAGTACCTCGTCCTGTACCGCTCGACCGAAGACGCAGCCGCACGCCTTGCGCAGGCAACCCCGCAGGAGCAGCAGGCCGGCATGGAGCCGTGCGGTCGCTCGCGGTTCGTCGAGCGCGGGTATGGCGGCGTATCAGCCGAGTGGCATGACGGTCGCTATTGCCAGTTGCTGGGCTCCGGCGATCTCGACATCGTCGCGTGCATCGAAATAAGCGACACGCGCTTCTCGTGCTCCGAAGTGCGCGATGTCGCCGAAGCGGTGGGTTTGCAGGAGCTCGTCGATCTCGTCTGGTACGAACAGGCTCACGAACGGCTCGCCCATTTCTGCGGCGATCGCGGAGAAGGCGCTCGTGACCTGCAATGCAAAGTCATCGAGTGCGTGGCGTGGCTGGTTGTACGTAAGCGCGACCTCGGTACCGGGCCGACATTGCGCGATCGTCGCCAACGTTGCGTTGATGGCGTCGAGAGTCAGGTACATCGTGACCCCGATCCACGAGAACACCGCAGTCCTCCCGAACTCGAAACCAGCGCCCTCCAGGCCCTCGCGCAGGGTCTGGTGTTCAAAATCCACCGGCGTAAAGACGACGTTGCCCGGGATCGTGACACCGAGCTCGTCGAGCCGGTAGCGCTTCCACGACTGCGATGCAGGATGATCGACCTCGAATACCCGTATCCGTTCGAGTAGCTCGGGGCGCCGGTAGGCAAACGAGTCCAGGCCCGCGCCCAAGATCACATACTGATCGACGCCGACAGCGACGGCCCGTTCAACTAGGTCCTCGGTGAAACGAGACCGGACGCACACCCATCGGCAGAACGCGAGGACCTGCGACCGGGGAAGCTCGGTTCGAAGTCGTTCGCTCAGCACCGGGCCCTCCTCACCAGCCAGGCCGGCGGCAAGCGCGTCATCGAAGATCACCGGCGGTCGTTCCTGGCGATATAGAGCGCGCGCAACTGCCGTCAGCACAGCAGTTCGGCTAGGGCTCCGACGCGACTCGGCCACCGCGGGAACCATATCCACGGAGTCCCCACCCGCCTCGAGCACCTCCGGCTGATCCCTCACCGGGGCTCCTCGGCGGCTGGTTGGATGCCATCCGGCACCGAGCGCCCGTGTCGCCCAGATCGACGAGCGCCGGGGCCCGGATCGTCGATGCTGGATCGAGCTTCGAGATTCGTACATCGAAATTCTCGGGCCACCTCGGGCTCGCCCACATTCCCGCTAGACATGTTGGCGCTCCGGCCGCCGAGCGCGCCCGTCAACGCGGGCGCAGGACCGGTACCGCGGCGCGGCGCCGCAACCGCCGTGAGCGGTCAAGGTGCAGCAGCTTCGCGAGCCGCCGGGATCGCGGGGCCGGGAGCATGATTGCATCGCAACCGAACTCCTCGGCGCCGGCGGCGAGCGCCTTGGTCTGAGAACCGAACAGCACCGTCCGTTCGGCGGGCACGTCGAGCAGGCCATCAGCCCGTTCGAGATCGGCGCGCGCACGGTCGAGCAGGACGTCGTTCCAAACGCTCGTCAGCATCGGCAGACGCGTGACGCGGCGAATCGGCCGCTCGAGCGCGACCACGGTGACGATCGTCAGGCGCGCGCCGTCGCGCGTCGCCAACTCGCCGGCCGCGAGCAACGCCACGTCCCCCTCCGAGGTGCCGTCGTACGCGACCAGGATGTGTTGATAGGCCACGTCGACGAGCGAGCCTACGCCGACTTGCGGGCCTGCGCGAGCCGTTCAGTGCCAGTCGCTCGAGGAGCGCACAGAAGCGAACGCGAAGACGGTTCACGTGCGCCTGTGCACGATCAGCACGGTACGTCCCGAGTGCGCCGCGACGTCGCCCGCCACGCTGCCGAGGAAAGCCCCGGCGAGACCGCTCTTGCCGTGGGAGCCAAGCACGATCAGGCTTGCGTCGCGGTCGTCGGCGACGCCGGAGATCCCCTTCCAAGCTAGCGCTTCCTTTAGCGCGAGACTCTGCGCGCGGAAGCCCGCGGCTTGGGCCATCGAGGTTCCCTGCGCGGCGGTTTCCTCGGCAGCTTGTCTGACCTCCTCCGGTGCCGCCGCGTCGAACTCGACATGGGGCGGCGGGATAAACCCAACGCCGAACGGACGCCATACGGTCAGGACGACGGCGTCCCTTCCTGGCTGAAGCTGGCGGCCCGCCTCCTCGATCGCGAGCCCGGCGAGATCCGATCCGTCGTAGGCGAACAGCACGGGGCCGAGGTCGCCGGCACTCATGTCACTGCGCCAGCCGGACGGTCGGCCGCGGGCGAGGCCGAGTCCCCGTCCCGCGGGCCGCCGTACTGTCCGCCCGCGTCACAGGCGAGCGGCTCGGTCAGAACCGTAGCCCGGGAGGAGTCACGGATCCGGTCCAGCAGCGGCGGCGAATACCAAGCCGGGGCCGCACCACTCATCCATACATCCAGCACCGGCGCCGGTGGGCGCACCCCACCCAGCGCGTACAGCGAGACCGCAAACAGAGTGCCGCCGCTCGCGATCCCGAAGCAGATCCACAGCGCGGTGTGGGTGCCAGCCGCCGGACTGCCTCCGACGGTCGAGGCCACGTGCGCCAATACCGGCGCGACCATGAATGCGGCGACGGCCCGCAGTAGCTCGATGATCGCGAACACGCGCTGTAGGGCGTTGTTGCGCAGCGAGAAGCCGGCGATGAAGAGCGCCGGCGCCACCGAGCCGCCGACGCCGAGTCCGACTAGCCCGGAGCCGAGCGCCAAGCCCAGGGACGTGGGCGGGAGCTGAGACTGAAGTACCAGGATCCCCGCGATCAGCGACAGCATGCCGCCGAGCACTAGGTAGTGCAGACCCCGGGTCCGGAAGACGACTCCGAGCAGGATCGCGGTGATCAAGGCAGCGATGAACTCTGGGAACTGAAGCAGTCCCAGGTGCGCGGGTGTGAACGTGTGTGTGAGCAGTACGGCCGTGATCGCGACCGCGGATATAGAACTTGCCGCGGCGCACATCGCGACCACGATCCCGCTCACTGGGAGCGTGCTGGCGAGCGGACGAATGCAGAGCAGTGGTCGCTTGGCGCGATACTGGTACACGAGCAGAACGACGATCAACGCGAGCCCGCCTGCAAGCGGCACGAGCGTCACGGCGTCAAGGAACGAGTGGGTGAGCAGCTCGGAGGCGCCGTAGAACAACGCGACGCAGCCGGCGGCGGCCAAGCCGACGGGGAGCGGGTTGCGCGTGGCGCTAGGGTCAGCCGGCGGGGCGTCCTGAAAGGTCAGCAGCGACAGCAGCAACGCCGCCGCGGCGATGCCCGCGATGACCCAAAACAATGGACGCCACCCGTTGGCCTGCGCCTGGATGCCGCCCACAAGCGGTCCCAGCGCGACTGCTCCGAAGATGCAAACGTTGAGGATCATCGCCGTCCAGCGCAGCTTCGAGATGGAAAACGCGACGACGAGTGGCGGGACGGCCGCAATCAGCAGAAGGCTGGTGCAGAGGCCCTGCAACACGTGCCCAGCTGTGTAGACGCCCACGTCCGGAGCGGCCGCCGCGAGCACAGAGCCGACCACCAGCAACGCGGCATAGAGGACCAGCAGCCGTCGCTGGTGAAGATGCTGGGCCAAAAGCACAGCCAGGACTGTCCCCACGGCATAACCCGCGTTGGCCAGCCCCGAGGCGAGACTCATCGCCTGAAGACTCGTATGCAGGTCCCTGGCGATGATCGGGGTGATCGGCTGGAGCGCCGCCGAAAGTGCCAGATACGGGACCAGGGCGAAGACCACCATGGCCGCGGCCGCCGGATAACGGCCTGTCCAGGGACCCTGTCGCATCAGTCGATTTCCCAATCCACGGCGACCGATCCCATCATAGGCTCACGGCGCCGACGAGAGGTTGGCTGCTCAGCTTCGGGACGAACCGCGGCCCCGCCTGGAGGGCTGGTCTAGGTTGCCGGGACGTTTCGTCGCTTAGTTGGTCGGCGCCGCGCTGTGGACCGCTAATCACGGACCGAGACGCGCCGGTACCGAAATCACGCGTCGGAGGGGATTGCCCTTGGAGTGCTCGAAGCCGGAGCGGAGGTGTCGGCTACTTCAGTTGACGCGTCGTTCGGCGCGCCGGCGCAGCGTCTCCCAGGCGCGATCGAGTTCCTGGCTAATCGCGTGGAGCCGCTCGCGGTGCTCGTCCTTGCGGCCCTCTTCCGCTTCCTCCAAGAGCTCGCTCTCCTCGCCAACCAGTCCTTCGGTGTGCGCGTATACCTCGAGGTCGCGCGGAATCGGGGAGAGATCCTTGTCGTGCTCGCGCGCGATCTCCTCGTCTGCGGAGAAGCCCGCCACAGGCGCATTGTATGGCCCCGGTTGCCCACCGGGCTATGTCACGCCGCCGTGGTCGCAGGCCGTCAGCGCCGGCCGACGGCCGAATGCTCATCCCACTCGCGGAGCGGAAAAAGCGCCGTCGCGGGCGGTCGGGTTTGTCGCCCCGCGTCGACGTAGACGGGCGACCGGTTTCGCGACGAAGCAGCGGCCCGGCTAACGGGCGCGTAAGCCGCCCCTACCGCGTGGTTGCGCGAGGCGCGCTTGCCGCGCGAAGCAGGGAAGATGCCTCCCGCGACTAGATCCTTGTCTAATCGCGATAGGCGATCGCCAGCGGTGCGGGTTCACCGGAGAGGACGCGCGCCACGAATCACCCTTGATCCGTGGCGGGCGTCTCCGGCCGGTCCGGCATCGCTGTCCCGCTCACAGGACGTTGACCGCCTCGACGGACTTCGGCTGGGCTCAGCGGCCCAGGCGCAGATCGCCCGGCGTGAGCCGCCCCTACGGAGGATTCAGCCGCGAGCCGTTGAAACTGACGGCGACTTCAGGAGTCATTCACCGGGCGGAAAGGAAGCGCGATGAGAGGTCTCGGTCGGGTGGTCTTTGTGGCGATCCTGCTGCTGATGGCGGGGACGCTTAACATCGTCTATGGAATCGCAGCGGTGAGCAACGCTCATTTCTTCGACGGCACGCAGTACGCGTTCTCTAGCCTTCACACCTGGGGCTGGATCGGGATCATCGTCGGGATCATCCAGCTCACGGGCGGGTTCTCGCTCTTCAGCGGCGGGGGGTACGGTCGCTTCATCGGGATCTTCGCGGCGACGCTCGGGGCGATCGAGTCTTTGTTCGCGATTGGCGGTAAGCACCCGTGGTGGGCGCTCGGGATCTTCGTCGTCAGCCTGTGGGTCCTCCACGGCCTCATCGTCTTCAGCGAGGACTTCGAGGCCCAGACCTAGCCGGTCGCAGTCGCCGACCACGGCCGGCAACGGGCAGCGTCGTAGGATCGCCGCCGTCCGTAGCCCGTGGAGACCTCAGGCCCCGTCGATCCCTCTAACAGTCGGAAGCCGATCGCGTCCGAGCCCCGCTCGTCGCCACGAGCGCGACCAGCGGCTCCGATCGCGCCGCCGATCGCGCCGCCTCCCTGCGCGCCAAGCGGGGCATGCGACCCCGGTCGGGGAGACGCGTCCCGACGCGGAAGCAGGTCCGGTTGTGCGGGCAATCGCTGGCGGGGCGAAGCGCTCGCCCGGGCCACCGATCGGCACGATCGAGGCGTCGCCAAGGCGGAAGCGCGCTCAGCGCGGGCGCCGACTCGAAAGATGTCATGAGCAGTCTGTCCACCCCGACGTGTAGGGACCTCCTCAGCTCAAGCGCGGAGCGTGTCCGCGCAGGCGTTCAAACCGTGGAGCTTGAGGAGGCCCCTTGTGAGCATCGTAATGGGACTTGATCAGCATCGAGGGCAGGTCACTGGTGAGTGGATCGACACCGAGACGGGCGAGGTGCAGCGCACGCGCGTGGCGCCTGCGGATCGGGCGGCTGTACGTAAGTTTCTGCTGCGGTTCCGCGGCGAGGAGCTGGAGGTAGCGCTGGAGGCGACGACGGGGTGGCGGTTCGTGGCCGAGGAGCTGAGGCGGGTCGGGGCGACGGTTCATCTGGCCGAGCCGGCGGAGACGGCGGCGCGGCGTGGGAACAAGAAGCGCCCGAAGAATGATCGTGCTGACGCGCCCATCATGGATGACAAATCCCTCTCCATATCAACCCTGCGGTTCGTGCGTTCATGGGAGCCGGACCCGACGATCGCCTTCGCGTGATCTCGTTCCGCACTCCGGCAGCGCGTACCCGTTTGGTACCCGCAACCCGCGACACCGGCGCTCGTGCCCGCGCGTCGAGCGCAGCCGGCAGCCAAGCAATCCCCGCAACTACAAGAAATTCGAAGAAGTGGAGCTAGGGGGACTCGAACCCCCGACCTCCTGGGTGCGATCCAGGCGCTCTCCCAACTGAGCTATAGCCCCGTGCGGCGGTCGATACCGCGCGGTGTCGGAGGATTCTAGTGCTCGGCCCCGCTCGCACGACTTGGCCTGAACCTTCGGGTTTCCACAGAATCGACCGATACGCTGACCGGGTCCGGGATTGGCATGAGCTTTCGCACGCGTCTCACCGCCTTCTTCGTCCTGATCGTGGTCGTGCCGATGATCGCGGTCGGATTCCTCGTGCTCAGGCTGATCAGCGACAGCGAGCAGGGCAAGGCCGACGCCCGCGCCAATGGCGTGCTGACCGCCGCCGTTGGGCTGTACCAGACCGAGAGCGATGTAGCCAGCTCGGACGCTCAGACGATCGCCCGTGATCTGAGCCCGCGGCTGGTCGGGGGGGCAGTGCTGCCGCAGGCGCTTCGGGCACACGTGGCGACGCTGGCCTCACAGGCGGGCCTCGTGCGTGTGACGGTGACGACTGGTTCCCGCACGCTTGCCGACGTCGGCGACCCGACAGCGATCGCTCCGGGATCGGCGACGATCGCGGGCCGGCCGATGACGGTGACCGTCTCAGAGCTCACCGCCGGTCAGTACGCGCGCGAGCTCGCCGCGCCCGGGGTCGGCGGTCGTCGTACGCACGAACTCACGCCCGCTTGCCGCCACCGGCGCCGCCGCCAACAGCCGGTTCGCTGCCGACGAGTGGCAGCGTCTCGATCCGGGGGACCAGCTATCGCGCGGCTAGCCAGACCTTGCCCGGGTTTGGCGGCTCCCCGGTGAAGGTCACGGTGCTCTCCAGCATTTCGGCGAGCGCCGGATCGATCGCCGGAAGCAGACTGCTCGCGGTCGTCTTCATCGTGGCCTTCCTGCTGCTGGCGTTCTCGTTCTCGGTCCTCGCTTCGAAGGGCCTGCAGGGCCAGATCAGCCGCTTCCTGCAGGCCGCCCGGAGGCTCGGGAGCGGAGATTTCTCCTCGCCGATCCAGGTCGCCGGACACGACGAGTTCGCGGCGCTCGGCGAGGAGTTCAACAGCATGTCGTCGCAGCTGGAGCACAGGCTCGAGGAGCTCTCCGAGGAACGCGCGCGGCTGCGGGAGGCGATTCGGCGGATCGGGCAGACGTTCGCTTCGAACCTCGATCGGCCGGCGCTCCTGGAGCTGGCATTGAAGACGGCCGTCGACGCCGTCCAGGCAAGCGCCGGGCGCGTGAGCGTGAGAGGTACGCCGGACGGTCCGCTCGCCGAGGCGATCCGCGAAGGCTCGCTGACGGAGGTGGAGGCCGCGATCTACAAAGCGGAGCGGGCGGCGCTCGACAGCGGAGATCTGAGCGAGGGCGGGGTCGACGACCAGCATGCCGTCTCGGTGCCGCTCAGGCCGCTCGAGGAAGGCGGACGGGTCCACGGCCTGATCACGGTCGCGTCCGTCGGGCGTTCGTTCACCGAGGAAGACCGAGAGGTGCTGCGCTCGCTTGGCGCCCAGGCGGCGCTCGCGCTGGAGAACGTCGATCTGCACCTGCAGGTCAGTCGTCAGGCGGTTACCGATGAGCTGACCGGGCTCGCAAATCACGGCCGCTTCCAGGAGCTGCTCGGCTCGGAAGTCGAGCAGGTCCGGCGCTATCACTATCCGGTCGGGCTGATCATGCTGGACATCGACGACTTCAAGTCGGTCAACGATACGTACGGCCACCAGCAGGGCGATGTCGTCCTCAAGCGGGTCGCCCGAGTTGTGGCCGACAGCTCGCGCGAGGTCGACTACCCGGCGCGGTACGGTGGGGAGGAGATGGCGCTGATCCTCCCGCACACCGATCTCGAGGGCGCGTATGCGATCGCCGAGCGCATTCGGGCCAGCGATCGAGGACCTCCGCGATTCCGCGCGTCGATCAGCGCGGAACGCTCCGGGTTACCGCCAGCGTGGGCGTTGCGGCCTCGAGCGAAGGATCCAAGGATGGTCTGATCGCCGAGGCCGACGCAGCACTCTACGAAGCGAAGCGACGAGGGCAAAAACCGCACAGTCAGGGGCCCCGTCGAGGCCGCGAACGTACTCGGTGCCGAGTAGCCTTAGAGCCATGGGTTTACTCGACGACGCAATCCGAGAGCACCTTGACCTGAAGCGCCGAAGGGGTGCCGATCCCGACCGAGGTTGAGCGCCTCGAGCGCGAGGCACTGGGCCCCGCGCGCCGCGCCCCCCGCGAGCCCGCCGATTTGCCGACGGAGCAGCCCGAGGCGGCGAACGGCGTGGCTTACTCGGAAGACGAGGAGGCGGAGCACGAGTGGGTGGATCCGGCCGACGAGGAGCCGGTGTTCGACCAACATGCCGAGGAGGAGCTCGAACGCGATGCTCCAAGGCATCACGAGATCGCCGAGGAGTGGGACTCCCACGAGCCGCTGGATCTGCGGGAGCCTCCCGCGCTCGACCCTGCCTATGAGCCGCCGGCCGACGAGGTCTTGGTGCCCGAGACGCCCCCGCCTAGCGCCGCGGATCCTCCCGAACGTCACGCCAAGCGGCCGGGCGCGGCGCCGGGCGAGCCGGAGCAGCTCGGTGAGGAGACGGCCGAGTACGACGTCGAGGCCGAGGAGCTCAAGAAGCGCCAAGGGCGAGGACGTGCTCGAGGAGACGCCGGAATTCCTCCAGGACGCTCCGGACCACGACCGGCTGTGGTTCGAGCAGCGGCCTCCGCGCGACTTCGACTTCGAGGGCTGAGGGTCGGCGCGGCGCCTTCCGGCGCCGGGAGACTCGGTCCGGCCAGGGCCCATAGCGGGTGGGCCGTGGTGGTGTCCAGGGCACCGGCTCCAGAGCCGGGAGGGCTCCGGTACCGACGGGAGTCGATCTCCGTCATCGAGGAGTCGGGTTGCCGTCGGAGTTCGATGCTCTGCGCTGGGATCCGATCGTCGTCCACGGCCGCCGCGCGCGACGACCCGGTACGGGAACGATCGGCTCTTCTGGAGGGGCATCGACGGGACCAACTCGCCGAGATCCCGGTGCAGCGACAACCGCGTGCGCCGGGATCGGGCGGCATCGCGACCCGCGGCGTTCGGCACGGTCGTCGGCATCTCGCTGAGTGGGGCCAGCCGGCTGCGCTTCCGTCGCGGCGAGGTCGAGGATCGCAGCGTCTGTCGGCCCGACCTCGAGCCGCGATCGGACCTACGTGCTTGCTGAGAAGCGCGCGCCGCGCGGGAGGAATCGATCCGGCCTAGGAAGGAACTTCGTTACTCGATCACCCTCCGCACCCTCGCCTAACGAGAGGCCGGATGGCGCTCGGTCGGCACCCCTGGGCCGCCGATAGACTCGGCCCGCCCCTCGGGGCCATAGCTCAGTTGGGAGAGCGCCTGCTTTGCAAGCAGGAGGTCGCCGGTTCGATCCCGGCTGGCTCCACTCTCACGGGCATCCGCGGTTTGCTCTCTTCGCGCCCGGCGTTGGCCGTCCGCCGGCTATCAGCCGGTTTGGAGTATGTTCGCGCGCAGCTCGTGGCCTAGAAGGCCCCTGCCTTCTAGCGATTGATCACCCATATTGGGTGAGAGCGAGTCAGCCCAACACCGCGATATTGTGATGATGGGCACAGACCCATAGATCGACGCGTCGCGCCTATGGCTCATGAGGACCAAAAGGAGGGGCGTCTAGCGCACTTCTTGCCAGCGGCCGCGTGGTTGCCACGCTACCAACGTCGGTGGCTTCGTGGCGATGTGATCGCGGGCGTCGCGGTTACTGCGTTGGTGGTGCCGAAGAACCTCGGCTACGCCGGCATCGCGGGCGTACCGCTGCAGAACGGACTCTATGCAGCCGCCGCGGGCGCGATCATCTACGCGCTGTTCGGCACCTCGCGGCAGATCTCCACCGGCCCGAGCTCGTCCCTCGCGGCTGTCGCGGGTGGCGCGGTGCTCGCAACGAGCCTCGGTGGACAGCAGGCGGCGCAGATGGTTGCCGCGATCACACTCGCAACCGGGCTGCTGTTCCTTTTGCTCGCACTTTTTCGGATGGGATGGATCGCCCAGTTCCTCTCTAAAGCAGTGATCACGGGATTCTTGGCTGGGGCCGCCGTCGACGTGGTCATCGGGGAGCTGCCAAAGCTGACAGGCACGTCGTCCAAGGGAGACAGCGCCTGGCGCGAGCTCGCAACGTGGCTCTCATCGCTGGGCGACGTGCACTGGACGACCGTATTGGTCGCGATCAGCTCCCTCGCCCTGATCCTTGGTCTGCGCTTCTTGGCGCCGGCCGTGCCCGGTGCGCTCGTGCTGGTGGTGGCGGGATTGCTGGCGTCGTCTTTGTTCGATCTGGGGGCGCACGGGGTCGCGCTGGTCGGAAACGTGCCGCGGGGGCTCCCCGCTCCGGTACTGCCCGATTTTGCGCTCGTCAAGCAGCACTATGCGACCATCGGCGTCGCCGCGGCCGCGTTGCTGCTGATCGGGTTCTCCCAGACTGCGGGCGACGCGAGGGCGTTCGCTGCGCGGCATCGCTACCGCATCGATGTCAACCAGGAGTCCTTCGCCCAGGGGATGTCGAACCTGGGTGCGGGAGTGTTTCAAGGGATGCCCGTGTCGACCAGCCTTTCGGCTAGCTCCCTGAACGAGTCTGCGGGCGCACGGACGCCGGTCGCTTCGCTCACGACCGGGGCGCTCATACTCGCGACGCTGGTTGTGCTCGCGCCGGTGTTCTCGCACCTCCCGAAGGCGGTCCTGGGAGCAGTGATCATCGACGCGGTCGTGTTTGGAATGATCGATCTTGCCGAGTTTCGGCGCCTTTACCGCGTGACGCGATTTGATTTTTGGGTGGCCGTCGCGGCGGTCATCGGCGTGCTCTCCGCAGGAGTCCTCACCGGCGTTGTCATCGGAGTAGTGCTCTCACTCGGCTGGCTGATCTACGTGGCGACAAGACCGGGGATGCCCCTGCTCGGCCGCGAAGCCGGCACCCACGTATTCCGCGACCTGGATGACAACCCGGGCGACGAGACCTTCCCCGGGATCGCGGTCCTGCGCCTCGATGGCGGGCTGTTCTTCGCAACCGCCGAAGCGCTCGAGGATCGGATCCGCGGACTCGCGAAAGATGGCAGCGCGCCCCGCGCGATCGTGCTCGATCTCGAGGGTGCCGACTTTGTTGACTCTCAAGGTGCTTCGAAGCTGAGCGACATCCACCAGCTAATGGACGCCGACGGCATCGAACTGCGCCTGGCCCGGGTGAAGCCGAACGTCCGCAGCGTGATTCAAGCTGACGGGGTCGTCGACCTGCTCGGCGAGGATCACATCCACGGCGACGTCCATCGCGCGATCGAAGCACAGTTGGCAGACGACCGTAAACAGCACGTGCAGGACACTGAGCCGGGGTTGCCTGTGCGTCGTGCGGGGCTGTGACGAAATCAGGACGGGCGAGATTGACCGCCGCCGCTCGTGAATAGCCTGCAGAGGCGTCTCTGCGGGCTTCCGCGCACCGGGGAGCGCCGGCAGGAGCCCGGATGTTCAGGCGCTCAAGTACATTGATGCCTGAGCCTGAGCTCGGGGCCGCGGTCGCACCTCGGGACGATCGACAGCTAGCTCTGCGCCTCGAACTCTTCGACTGATGGCACCACGATCGGGCCGTCCGGAGGCTGTGTGAAGCGGATCGGGTTGCCGAACGGATCGCGCAGCGCGCAGTCGGTCCCGTAGAACCGCTCGGTCGGCTCCTGCGTGAACTCACCCCGGCGCCCCGGAGCTCCTCATAGGTGGCCCGGCAGTCGTCCGTCTCGAAGATCACGCCGCCGCCGGCGGCGCCCTTAGCAACCAGCTCCCGGATCAGCTCCTTGAGGAGACGGCCGAATACGACATCGAGGCGGAGCAGCGAAAGAACCCCGACGGGGAGGACGTACTCGAGGAGACGCCGGAGTTCCTCCAGGACACTCCGGATCACGACCGGCTGTGGTTCGAGCAGCGTCCTCCCCGAGACTTCGACTTCGACGGCTGAGGGTCGATCCAGCGCCTTCTGGCGCCGTTAGACTCGGCCCCCGCCAGGGGCCATAGCTCAGTTGGGAGAGCGCCTGCTTTGCAAGCAGGAGGTCGCCGGTTCGATCCCGGCTGGCTCCACTGCACGAGAAATGCCTGCAAAGGACTGGTGTTTGACCGTCTCCGCGCCTCGCGCCTACATCGTCCGGTGACGGCTTGAGGGTGCAAATGGGGTGCATCAGGTTCTGCGTCCGCTTCGCCCTGTCGGCCTTGTACGGCTCGCGGCAGGAATGGCGACGGGCGGAATCTCCGGTCGACTCGCTTCGGCGGTCGACTCTGAGTTCCGTGCTCAACGGGACCGGCGATGGCCGTCCCGAGCGGGGCGTTCCGACGTGAGAGCGCCGGCCACGAGATCGGTCGCGGGACCGAAACGCCCGCCAGCATTGCGCGGGGCCTGACGCACCTTTGTCGAAGGAGCCGTCCGCTCGGAGGCCGGCCCGTTCACGAAACCAGTCGTTGGCGAGATGCGCGCTTCCCGCGCAAGGCAGGCAGCTGGTGTAGCGCACGCCCGGACCCGCCGCTGGGGGAAAGCACGTCTCGCACGGCTTGCTCTGCGTTCGCACGGGTGACTCGCAGTCGCCACCGGTTGTTCACATCGTCATTGCCGCCGTAGGTTTCGTCCGTGCAGGTATCCCGCGAGCAGGATCAGCGGCACGTGGATCCCCGGCAGGTGGTGGGCGAACCAGCGCGGAAGGTAGATGTCGGTGACCGAGCCGCGCTCGGCGCCGACACGCTCCGCGACGTCCGTGAGCGGGCATCGGAACCCATTCGCGGCGAAGACCAGACTCTCGCTGGCGACCACTCCTGCGGCGATTGCTGCACGGCGATCAGACTGCCTCCTGAAGCCTGCCCAGAGCACGTAGATCATGCAGGACTCGATCGAGAACCACGCCAGCGTGTGAACCAGCTTGACTGCTTCAAGCGCGGCCCGTCGGACCATTGCGCCTACCGCAGATCAGCAGGTATCAGAGCCTGGAGACGTGCTCCTTCGCGGCGTCGCCGGACGGCGATCGCCGTCGCGCCGGCGAGGAGCGCGCCGCCGACCAATCGCCTTGGGTTTCGGGTGTCGGGCCGTTTCTGAAACGAGAACACGTCCGTCAGCAGCCGCGTGACCGTCTGTCGCTCTTCAGGACTCTGGTTGAACACGACGCGGAGGTTGATGCCGTATTCGGGCATCTCGATCCGAAACGCCCACGGGTCGCTCGGATCGTCGGGGTACAGGCGCATGCCGCGTCGGATCGACGGGATCGGATGCAGCGGCTTCAGCGGGAGGTGCCCATCGCAGACCGTCACCTCCGCTCCCGCGCCCCAGAGCGCTCGTGTGGGAAGGTTGATGACCGGGCCGGGATCGGGGCTATACCAGCCGCAGATCTCGCCCCAAGTCTCGGGGCGGGCCCGGACGTCGGTGCGGATTGCCTGATCTGGGAGGCCGAGCCGGCGGCGAAGAAGCGAGGCAGCGAGAGGCACCATTGAATTGCGACCCTCGAGACCGCCGGTGTTGGTCAACGCGACGACTCCAATCCGGTCGTCGGGAGCGAGAACCATCGCGGAGTGAAAGCCGGACACAATGCCGGTTTTGCCGATGGTCTTGTGGCCGCTCTCCTCGCCGAGCTCGAACGCTAGGCCCATACCCGGCAGTCGCGGGTCGAGCTGGAAGTGTGGCTGGAACATGGACGCCAGGGTCTCGGGCTTCAGCACCAGGTCCTGCTGGCCTGTGTACATCTGCTGAAGCGCGGCGGCATAGCGGGCGATATCCGCTGCCGTTGAGTACATGCCGCCGCCGCCCGGGGTCGGGACTTCGCGGTCGGCGACCGCCCTCAGGCCGTGGGAGCGGAGCACGTACCCCGTGGCCAGTAGGGAGCGAACGCGCTCGGAGCGGACGAGGTCGGTGTGGTCCATCCCGAGGGGTTCGAAGATGCGCTCGCGCAGGTAATGCTCGAGCGGCTCGCCGCTGACGTCCTCGACGATCTGCCCGAGCACGGCGAACCCGTGGTTGCTATAGGCCCATTTGGTTCCCGGCTCGACCTCGACCGGCAGCCCTCGTCGGTAGTACTCGGCCAACGGTGGCGCGCCCGATCGCCCCGCCCTGTCACCCGCGCCAACACCGGGCCGGAGCAGGTCCGAGAGCCGGCGGAAGTAGCCGACCCCGGCCGTGTGGGTCAGCAGGTGGCGCACGGTGGGCCGGAAGCTCTCCTTGGCCGGGATCAGCCGGAAGGCCCGCAGGTAGTGACTCGCTGGCGCGTCGAGGTCCACCACCCCCTGCTCCCACAGCTGCATCACGGCGATCGCGGTGAAGGTCTTGGTGAGCGACCCGATCCGAAACACCGTGTCCTCGTGGATCGGCTCCTTCGAATCGATGTCCGCGACGCCGTGACCGAAGAGCCACTCGGGCGACCCATCGCGGACAACGGCCACCGCGACACCCGCGGAGGGCCAGCGGTCAAGCACGTCGGCCACCCCGAGCTCGAGATCGAGTTCGTTGATCCTGGCCGACGGGCCATTCGCCTGCACGGCATGCGCCTCAGAGACCGACATCAACCTTGACCGCCACGACAACCACCTCTGGGATACGGAGTTTGTTCTCGGGTCATTCGCCAAACCGATCCAACGCGAGCCCGGCGCTCTACGCGGCTTGCCGCGGTATGCGCGCCGACGCAGCTGGCTCGCCTCCGAGGCTGGCGCAGAGTGCGGCCACGAACGCATCCACCTCGATCTCCCACCCATCTTCCAGAGGTCCCTTGAGCCCGGTGACGTGGATCTTGTCCTCGGTCACCTTGACGAGGCCCTTGCCCTGGAGAATCTCGCTCATGATCGGTCTGACCCGCTGGTACTTGGCCAGCTCCTCTTCGGTCGGCAGCCGCCCCGTCTTCTTGTCGGGCTTCGGCATCGCCTCCGTGGTCACGATCGCGTAACGCGTGCCGGCAGGCAGGCTGACCGTTCTCAGGAACCGGCGCATGCCGCGGATCGGCTTACCAAACCGGCCAGGAGAACTGAACACATACAGGTCGGCCCGCGGGAGCTCCGTCGGCTTCACCTCCCGGATGTGATGAACATCGACGTCGACACCTTTGGCGGCCATACGCTCCTTGAACTCGGCCGCGACCATCGCTCCATTGCCGAACCTAGAAGCGTGCAAATACTCGACCTTCATCGCCACTCCTGTATTGCGTGAACCGCACGTCCTCCAAGCGTGCAGCCTCGGCTGCCCGTCGACATCCGGCATCCACACCAACTCTCCTGAGGCGAATTACGGATTGCCTTCTGGCCTGCGCCGGGCGGCGATGCTCGACCGTCCAACCGGCCGCCGGCAACGACGCCAGCGCCCTCGTATCCGCGCAAGGGAGTGCCGTGTCCGCTGTGGCGGCAGGCTCGTGTCCGGGCAAGAGCGGGTCGCGCCCTGCCTGCGGGAGGGCACATCACACCATGAGCGCCAGAAACCGCTCTTGGTGATACCAGGCGGTCTGCGCTGCGGGTGACCTTCGCGGGAGAGTGAGGTCGAACCCGTGCTCGGCATGGGGGAAGACGATGTTCACGGCCGGGACACTGGCGGCGACCAGCCGCTCGAATAGGGCATTGGTGGCCGCCACCGGGGCGATTACGTCGTCTTTCCCCTGGATGAGCAGTGTCGGTGGACTGCCGGCCTGCACATGGGTAGTCGGTGAGAAGAGCGCATAGCGATCAGGGATGGTTTCCGGCGTGCCCCCAAGCAGCGGCTCCATTGCTCCTGGGGCTCCGGCCTTCCCCAGGCCCAGCCGCTCATACGACGTCCCCAGTACGCGTCTCATGAGGGGGCTAGGAGGGGGAGTCTCCAGCACCTGACCGAGGTCGACCCATGTGTCCTGTCGGGTGTGGTCATAGTAGGCCCGCAAGTCCGTCGGGCCGTAGCATGAAATGACGCCCCGGACGCTCACGTCGCTAGCGCCCACGTCGCCGGGCATCAGGGCATCTTCTCTCGATGTGTAGGCAGCCAGCAGGGCGAGGTATCCGCCAGCGGATCCGCCGGCCAGAACGACCCGCTCCGGGTTGACCCCGTACTCGGGTCCGTGCGCTTTCATCCAGGCGATCGCCCGCTTGGCATCGCCCACCATGCCCAGCATGTCCGTCTCCGGATAGAGGCGATAGGCCACGTCCATGACCACATGCCCCTGCGCGGCCAGGTGGCGAAAGAATGGGCGCGTATAGAAATCCTTGTCTAGCAGGGACCAGGCACTGCCGTGCAAATACACCACAGCCAGGCCTGATGGGGCCACGCCAGGGAGTGGTTGCCACAGATCACAGAGCAAGCGACGGTCGCTGTCAGGGAGGGTCCAGAAGGGCAGATCGCGTTGCCACCGTTGCTCGGGCGCCGCACGCAGATGCCAGTTCCAGCGGCGTTGCAGCATCCTGGTCTGGTACGCGGGCGGAATAGCCCGCTCCCAGTCCGGGCCGAACGCCTGGGCAAAGCCGGGGTGCGCGGCCGTCACCCGCCGCACATCCTTCCCGGCCACGGCGGCGCCGAGCAGTCCAGTGAGCATCGCCATAGGTGACCGCACCAGCAGGCCGAGTCCGGCCCCCACCGCCCCGCTGAGGGCGATGACAGGCGTCAGCGCCTCGACGAGCAGTCGAAGTACCCACAGACTGCCTTTCAGCGGGCCTATCGGGCACCTGATCCGCACGTACAGGACGCCGCTCGCTGCCGACAGGAAGGCAAGCAAGCGGGCAATGGTTTCCGGGGCCTTCGGGGTAACCAGAGGATCAGACGAGTGCGGACGAAGGTCCATACCAGGGCCAATGGTTCCAGGTGGGTGAATGCCGTGTGTCCCGGCATCATCGACCCCGAGATGATGCGACGGGGTTCACCGCAAGCACCAGCGAGGGGCGCGACGCGGTGATCGCCCAACAGCCGATAGGACGCCCGGGGACGCCCGAGGAGATCAGCGCAGCCGTCCTCTGGCTGTGCTCAGACGAGGCTGCCTCCGTCCTCGGGCACGCGATCTTCATCCCCGGCGACCAGACCGCCCCTCGCGCGCTCAGCGCCGACACGCAAGGACTACGCCAAGCGACTCGACTCCTGGCCGGCTCGGCGCACCCATCGACGGGTCGACGCCATTCCGCACGCCAGCGATGGAAGGGCTAGCGTCGAGAAATCCACCCGAGGGGTCATGACGCGCGCGGACGCGAAAGCAGGTCAGATCGTACTTACCTGACCGGGCAAGCGCGTCCGGCTCGCACTCCGACCGAGTCATCGTGAGCTCCGTCGCGATACCGGACCGATCTGCTCGTCCCGATCTGACCGCAAGACGACGATCTCACCGGGCGCGTTGTCAAGCAGCCAGGCGACATCGTTTGGGTGGACGCCCGCGTGATCGTGAGTAGCGGCCGCGATCACGATCCGGTCGAAGCTTTCTCGGGCGAATGTCTGCCTGAGCGCGTGGCGGGACATGCGGCCGCACTCGAGTCGGGCGTCGACTGGAACGCCGAACGCGATCGCCCGCTGCTCGATCACCTCTTGGACCATGACCACGAGCTCCGATTCGCGCGGCAGCGCCGCGTCGAGCGCCAGGTGCAATGGAACGCGCACAAGACAGACCGGCACGAGCATCGCGTTCTCAGCCCGCGCGACGCGCAGCGCGGCGTCCAGTGCCCGGGGTGAGAGCGCGTGGGCGACGAAAGGGAACAGGATGCGTCGTGCAACCATCACTGGGGTCCTTTCCGGCCGAAGGGGGTGCGATAGCGCAGAGGGGTCGACCAGGCCGCCACGAGCGCCAACGCCAGCGCGATAACCAGGGCGATCAGCACCGGCCTCAAGCGACCAGCGTCGGGATCACTGGCTCTCGTCAATCGGGTGTGTCCAGCCAACACGAGACCGCCTCCAGCGCGTCGTTGAGCGCCTCGCGGTGGATGCGCCTGTAGCAAGGCCCGGCGCCGTCGGTGATCACAAGCCATACGCCGGCGACGCCGCGGACACCCACTGGCTCGCCATCGCGCAGCCGGGCGGCGATCTCGAAGATCAGAGGCAATGCTTCCCGTACCTGCTCGCGGCACGGCTGTATCACAGCCGAATGCCGGTAATGGCCGTGCGGCTGGCCGGCATCCTCGACCAGGCGCTCGAGCCCGCTCGCCAATGCGCGGCGCCGGCGGCTGCTCGTCAACTGCAACGCGCGAGCAGCGTGCGACGGCGATCGCCAGGGGTCAACGCCCTCAGCGAGCTGGCGATCGATCCACAGTGCGCGCAGATGAGCCAACAGCCAAGCCGCTGGGCAGTATCTGCGGCGAAGCCGCCGCCTCGGAAGCGCAGGGGAAAGAAGCACCTTCACGATGCTCCTCAGCTCCCTGCGCTTCCGACGCGCGCAGTCACCGCTAGCCGCGATTCAACGTTCTCCGGCTCGCTGCGGTCGAGCGACTCCGCTACGGCGCGCCACCAGTCCGGAGACCGACCACCAGCGGACAGCGCAGCGAGCGCTCGGTCCAGATTCTGCCCCCGGCCCTCGTTCTCGCGGCCGACCTCGGAAACAAGCCAATCGCCGGGTGCCAGTCTGTACACGTGCAACGGGCGCCCGCCAGCGGGCGGCCCAACGACCCACTCGCCCGGACCGCGCACATCAACGACAACGCGATGGTCGAGGGAGGAAGGAAGCTGCGTCTGCTGATGCATGTCGAGCACGAATAATCCGTGCCGACCAGGCTTCCCGGCTCAACCAAGACGCAATGTATCACCGGTTCAGTCCGTCGTCCCCACCTCGCGCTTCCGCTCTTCTCGTTGCACAAGCATCTCGACCGGTGGCGAGCCTTCCCTCGAAAGCGCGGATCTCGAGCACATCCGACCCGGCGCCGGCCGTGAAGCCCGGGCGGGCGGCGGCGCCCCGCAGCCCGCGCGAAGTAGGTCTCCGCGCGTAGCAGCTTGAAGTACCGCGGTCGAGGCAAAGCGGGGCTGAGCCGCGAGTTCTTCGCTGCTCGGGACGCCCCTCTTCCGTATCGCCGGGAGAAACCAGCCGTGTCGCTCACGCGTGAGCGTCGATGCGTGTAGCCCGAAGGAGCCGTCCGGCGGGCCACAGTCGAGAGTGCTCCTCTTGCTCAATCTGGGTAGTCTGATCCGCGCTCCTGCTCCCGCGCGTTAGCAGTCATCCGGCGCGTTTGGGTTCGGTCCGCTCCATTGCATGTAACGGGGAGCCAGCTTGGTCAGCGCGTCCGGTCAGATCCATCCACCTCCAGAATCCCTCGCAGAGAGAGTTGGACGCCTGCCCATCAGGCGCCCATGCAGGAGCGGGTTGCGTTCCACGTCGTCGAGCGTTGTCACTACAAGATCGGCGCCGGCCTCGCTCAAGAGCTGGGAGTCGTCGGCTCGGGCGATTCCCAGTGCCGGCATCCCCCCGGCCTTGGCCGCGGTGATGCCGGAGACGGCGTCCTCGACGACGAAACACCCCTCCGGCGGGACTCCGAGCTCGCGGGAGGCGGTGAGGAAGATCTCCGGGTGAGGCTTGCCTTGCTTGAAGGACCGGCCCGAGATATCGACATCGATGACGTCGAGGAGAGTCTGACCTGGTCGGATGAAGTCGAACTCGAGGTGTTGCTCACTGGCGAAGGTGTCGACTCGCACCCTGCTCAGCATCAGGCCCGTGTTCTTTGACGAGGAGGCCGCAGCCATGGGAATTCCGGCGGCGCGCACGTCCAGGAGCAGCCGCAGCGCGTCGGGGAACGCGGTGAATTGTCCGGCTTCGATCAGCCCCACGACCATCGCCTGCTTGCGCTCGGCGTACTCCTCGACGAGCTCCTCGTTGTCGGGCAGTCCGAAGTACTCGAGCGCGGCGCGCGCCCCGCTCAAACGCGGCTTGCCCGCTACGACCTCCTGATACACGTGCGACGTGAACCGCTCGGGCGCCCACGTCGTTCGCGGTCGAAGTTGCGCCCAGCTCGTCTCCATGAGCTCGCGCAGCGTCTCCCGCCACGCGAGTTCGTGTGGCGAATCGACCAGCACGCCGTCGATGTCGAAAATCGCGCCGTCGAACCCGGACCGGGCGCTCGTGTGCTCGGTCCGCCGCTTGCCGGACGGCCGAGCGCCATCGAGCATGAACGTCACGCTGTCGCCGCCGCGGAGCTCGCGGACCTCGCCGCCGACGCCGACCTTGATCGTCGCGCGGTAACCGTCGGCCAGCGCGTCGACCGTGAGCTTCGCGCCCGTGAGCGACACCGTGATGTGCGCGCGGCGAAACTGCATCGCCAAGTGGAGGCCGTCGAGCCGATCAATCATCACCGGATCGAAGGTCAGCACGTCGCCGAGAATCTCGGTGCCGAGGTAGGCGCGCTGCATGAGGTCCAGGGTCCCGGCCATCACGCCCAAGTGGATTCCTTCCGGGGTGGTCCCGCCCTGGACATCGCCGATGTCGCTCTCGAGCGCGACCAAAAACCGCTCCCAGGAGCTCTCCGGGTCCAGCCGAGCCAGCACTCCCGCGTGCGTGACGAAGCTCAGCGTGGACCCGTGCGAGGTGCGCCGCTCGTAGTAGTCGATCGTCCGGCGCGCTGTCTCCTTGCTCAGCTCGTAGCCAAGTTGCCCGAAGAGTCGACTGAGCTCCTCGTAGGAGAAGAGGAAGAACAACATCACCGTGTCCGCCTGCTTGCTGAGGCTGTAGCGATCAGGGCTGTCGCCCTCGGCGCGGAGAATCCGGTCGAGCCGCTGGATGTTCGGGTACCTCGAGCGGTAGCCATCCCAGTCGAGCTCCTCCAGGTCCTCGTAACCCTCGAACTGGCTGATGATGCCGTCGCCGTGGAAGGGGACGAACATCTTGCGGCTGATCTCACGCCATCTCCGGATCTCGTCGTCTCGCAGCCCGATCCGGGTGCGTAGGACCTCGCGCCGGCTCTTCGGAAGCATGTCCAGCACTTCCTGCGCGGCCTCGCAGATCCAGGCCACCATCACGTTCGTGTAGGCGTTGTTGCGCAGCCCGCCCTCCTCCGCCTCCGGATACTTCTCGTGAAACTCGTCCGGTCCCATCACGCCATGGATCTCCCAGCGATCGCGATCCGGGTTGAAGTGCGCGATCGAGGACCAGAAACGCGTGATCTCGAGCATCATCTCGGCACCGTGGTCGCGCAGGAAATCGACGTCGTGAGTGGCCTGGTAGTAGTGCCAGATGTTGTAGAAGATGGCTGCATTGACGTGCCGCTGGTTGCGAGAGAGGTCGGGCTCCCACCTACCCGAGAGCGGGTTGATGTGGACGAGCTGAGTCTCCTCCTCACCATCGCTCCCGCTCTGCCACGGGTACATCGCCCCCCGGTACCCGGCCTGCTGCGCGCTGGCGCGCGCCTCGCCGATGCGCCGATAGCGATACATCAGAAGGCCCCGCGTGATCTCCGGTAAGCGGAAGTTCAGAAACGGGTACACGTAGAGCTCGTCCCAGAACACGTGGCCGCGGTACGCCTCGCCGTTGAGGCCGCGAGCGGGGACGCCAGCATCGTGATGGGGGGTCAGACGCGAGCACGTCTGGAGCAGGTGCGAGATGTGGAAGCGAAGCAGGAACTGGACCCGCTCCTCCTTGGGCAGCCGCACGTCGCAGACCTCCCACAGCTCATCCCACGTATGCGCGTGACCTTCGAACGCCTCGGCGAACGCGGGATACCGCTGCACACTCTTGCCCGCGTTGGCCATCGGCTCGGTGATCGCGCGATCGCGTGACGTGTAAAGGCTGACGATCTTCTCGACCCGGACCGGCGAGTTCGGCTCGATCACCCCCTCGAGGCTCTGTTGGATGTAGTCCTGCATCTGATCAATGCTCCGGGCCACGTCCAACTCCTGATCGCCGCGATACATGCGCGTGCGAGCCGCCTCCGCAATCTCGATCCTGGATTGGCGTGTCCTGACCCTCAGCGCGATCACATCCGAGCCATACGTGCGCGGCCCCTCGGAATCAAGGTGACGGCCCCACAGCTGCTGATACCGAGCAACACCACGATTCAGGACGCGTCCGTCCAAAATCGACAAGACCTTGATTCGCCCCGACCAATCGTGGGCTTCGAGCTCCCACTCGAGCGCCCCCAGGTGCATCCTGCCCATGCTCACGAACCTGCGGCTCGTCAGGCTGGTCTCACGTCCGGCGCGATCCCTGAAGCGGAGCTCGCGCGTCACCAACGCGTAGCGAACGTCATACGTGTGCCGGTAGAACAGCAGCTCGACATTCGAGAGCCGGATCGGCTCTTCGTCCTCGATGACCAGCTTCAGCGACAGGCAGCGAGGGAGGTTGACCAGGTCCTCGTTCGGCACCGAACGCCCGCCGACGATCGTCGACTCCCGGTTGTAGACGCCGTGCGCGAACGTTCCCGGGTAGTGCACCTGGTCCGCGTCCTCCCACTCCGCGGCGCCGCGAATACAGAAGTAGCCGTTCCCCGTGGAGGTCAACGCCTCCCGCAACCGTTCGCTGCTCGGATCAAGCCCGTCGTAGACGAGTCTGAAGTCACCGGCCATCTCTCTCTCCTCCGTTCGTGATGCTCAGCGCGCCAGCGCGTTCAGGAAATTCTCCACCTCCTCGGTGTCGCGCAGGAGATAGTCCGCGGCGGTCCTTCGCCCGACGACCTCGGGGTCGGCCGGATCGGCCACGAGAATGCCGATGCCCCTCCCAGCGAGCGCTCGAAACGCGTCCTCATCGGTGATGTCGTCACCGACATACAGCGGCAGCACGTCCTCCCGATCGAGCTCGAGCGCGTCGAGCAAGTACAGCACAGCCCTGCCCTTGTCCCACTCGAGGTTGGGCTGGATCTCGTACACCATCTTCCCCGGGGTCACCTTCAGCGCCTCGGGATTGGCGGCCATCACCCGGTCGACCAGCTCCTTGATCCGCGGCCGCTGCCGCTCTTCAACCAGGCGGTAATGAACCGCCACCGAACTCTTCTTGGGCTCAACCAGCGCGCCCCCGACCGACGCGACTCCCTCGCGCAGCGTATCGGTCACGCGCTGGAGCAGATCCGCGAACTCGGCCCCCTCCTCGCGCTCGATCGTCCCGCCCTCCGGGCTCCAGATGTCAAAGCCATGGCTGCCGGCGACGACCAGATCGTCGACGCCCATCAAGCGCTGGACCACGGAGCGATCGCGACCGCTGACCACGCACACCTTGCAACGGCGCGCCAGTTCACGCACGACTTCGCGCATCCGGTCGGAGATGATCGCGTCTTCCGGCCGGTCGACGATCGGAGTGAGCGTGCCGTCGTAGTCAAGGAACACCGCAGGGCGTTTGCCGGCCGTCCGCGCGGCCAGGCTCCGCTGATCGCGAAGGGCATGCGGCAGCCCGTCGATCTCCGAGCCGCCAATGCTCACGCCGACCGCCCGCGAGCAGCCCGTGCCCCGGCACACGGTGCGCAGCGACCCTCAACCACGCACGCCGGCGCGCACCGAATCATCCGCCTCACGTCCCTGTCGATCTCGCACGACACCGACCAACAGCGACACATAGACGATCGGCGATTCCCCGCCAGCCTCCCAGTTCATCCCGTCAAACGTGTAGGCACGCATGGCACGCATATCCAGATCCCCGGCCTCGGTCACCAGACTCAACGTCCGATCTTGCGGCTTCGCGTCTAGCCGCCAGGCATCCGCAAAGCGCTCGAACGTAGCTCCGTCCACAATCCCGGCCCAGGTGCGAGAGCGAGCCGGCTCGTCAGCGCGGTCCTCGGTCATGGCCAACCCGGCTTCTCTCAACTCGGGCGCGATCCATTCCGAGGAGCGTCCACATCTGGGGTGACGATCATATGCAGCCCTGATCACGACGTAGCGGTTTCCAACCACCACAGACCTCACTGGTCAGGTCACCGAAGTCCCATCGTAGTCCTCGGTCGCGCCCCAAACGTCAGTGGCAAGCCGCAGGATCCTCCGGCTTCCTACGCACCGGGTCAGGTCCAGTAGGCTCCGCGATGCTCTCCGACAATGTCGACCTGCTCTGCTACGACGGCTCATCCAGTGCCAAGCACGCGCTGTCGGTCGCGCACGCGACGCTCGGACCAGGCCGCTGACGCTGCTGCACGCCTAGAGCCCGCCGCCTGAAGTGCTCGCGGACGCCTTCAGCGCGAAGGCCCTCTCTGGAGGACCTTCGAAGGCCGAGCTCGAGCGCGTCGTATTCGAGCGCGCACAGGCGCTCGCCGACGAGGGTCAGGAGCACGCGCGCCAGCTCGGGCTCGCGGTGCAGGTGCGTGTGGAGCGCAACCGGCGCGCTGTGGCAAACGATCCTCGACATCGCGGCCGAGACCAACAGCGAGCTGATCATCATCGGCACGCGGGGCATGACCGCGGTGCAGCCCGGGCTCCTCGGCAGCGTCTCAAATGCGGTCGTGCATCACTCGCAGCGGCCTGTCCTCGTTGTTCCCAGCGCGCCGACCATACCGCGGATAGGAACCCCTGAGCGCTCGCCCGCGATGCCGGCGAACATGGCTCATCCCGTCCCAGAGGAATCAGCGATCTGCGAAGCCCCTCCTGGTCTCAGGCTGAGCACGGAAATCGGTTCGAAGCAGCACTCGAACATCAATCACCCGCGCACCTCCTATGCGCCACGAACAGTTGTACTTACTCGACTTGAGTGGACATGGCCGGGGCGGGCCGTCCACCGACTCGCCCGAGTGGGCAGCCCTTCGAGGTAGCGGGGCTGCCGGATCGCATATCCATCCGAATCGAGTGAGAACAGTTGTTCCGGCACAGATGGCATGTCGTCGCCACGCCGGCGGTCGACGCTAGCCGGCCGGTCACGCGGCGCACGCGTCATCCTCTGGAAGGGGAAGTCCGCGCGGGCACTTCCAGACTGCCCCAACGATCGAGCACCAGCGCTAACGCCAGGCTGCTGCTATCTCCGAGAGCAACGCTGACCCCGACCGATCGAGCGGTGCTCGATCACCGCAGCACTCAGATCAGCCGCCAGAGCGAGGTGTAGCGGAAGACGCACAGCGGTCTAGAAAGTTGTATATCGCGCGAGTAGACTTTCGTTTGCGCGGAAGAGGCCGCGCCCGGGCCCGCGGGAAGGACTGAGTCCACCTCTGGATCGGTTGGTGCGTTTGGTCATCTTCTTCAGTCTCCAGTCGCGGGCCAGGAGAGCGAAGGAAGGAGATGTTATGGCCAGGCACTCTCTCCCCGAGCCTCCCGACTTGGGCCAGCTGCGCCGGCAAGCCAAGGAGCTGCGGCGGTCTGTTCTCGCCGGCGATGGTGATGCGATCGAGCGGCTGCTCCGCGTCGCGGACGTGGACCCCGCGACCGTGACGCTGTCCACGGCGCAGCTGGTTATCGCGCGAGAGTCCGGGTTTGCCAGCTGGCCGCGGCTGACGGAAGCGCTGAAGACAGGTCCGGGCGAGCCATCGGTAGGGCCGGGGCTCGGGACGGGTTCGCGCGAGCCGTCTGTGTCGCCCCCGCTGATGTTTGAGAAGGCGGTTGCCGCGCGAGCTCTCGAGCCGGGGCTCGTGGTTGTGTTGGACGGGCGTGTGGTTGAGCTCGGGCCGGCGCCCGAGAGGGCGGGGCGAGTACGAATCGCGATCGTCACCGCTATGGGACCGCCGCCCGGTGATCGTCCGGATCCTCGGGAGATCATCCTGACTTGCGAAGGCGGGCAGAGCTTTTCCACCGCGCGGTTGTTCGGCCCGGACGAGCCCGTGCCGGGGCCCGCCCTCAGGTCCGGGGATTATGGGCTTGCCCACGAGGAGGTAGTGGGAGTCGAGGGGCTCGATCCGGGGCGCATCATCGTCTTCGATGGCGAGGTCGTGACGTGTGAGCCTGACGCGCCCGGATTCGTCCGTCTCCTGATTCGCATTGCCCGGAGTCGGCGTGAGCTTGTCGTGGTTTGCCCGGCCGACATGGAGCTGGGCACCGCCCGGCGAGGAGAGTTCCGCGGCCTGCTGTTCGACAAGCCGCTCGCCGCAGGACGGCTTGAGGCTGGCCAAGTAGTCGTGGTGGACGGACGCGTCCTGGAGAGCGGCACCGATCCTGACGACACCACCCGGGTGCGGCTTGTACTCCGCACGGCGCTTGGCCCACCCCCGGGCGATCATCCGGATCAGCGTGAACTGGTGCTGAGCTGCCCGCAGGACATGGAGCTCGGGACAGCGATCCCCCACAACCTCGAACGTCCAGCTACGAGTGCCCCGCCGCCGGGGAGGAGGCTGACGGGCCAATGACTGACGCTCTGCCCCCACCGACCGCCCCGCAGCCGCCGGAGCGCTGGAAGGATCCCGCCGATTTCGATTCCCAAGATAGCTTCCTCCTTTCCCTCCGACTGCGTTTCCTCCTCTTCCTCCGGCGGCTCAGAATCCGGCACTAGCCGCCAGATCACGCGCTCTGCTTATGTCGATCGGGGATTGGAACCGGGAGTTCAGCGAGCTCGTTCGCCGGGGCGCGGGCGAGCCGGGTGACATCGCCCCTGCAGAAGGCGAGCAGGTCGTCGAGAACGTACCGGTCGCCGACGCCGACTCCGATCAGGCTATGGCCGGCCGCCGGTTGTCGATCGCCGGGCG
Source organism: uncultured Solirubrobacterales bacterium (assembly GCA_963826395.1). Taxonomy (GTDB): domain Bacteria; phylum Actinomycetota; class Thermoleophilia; order Solirubrobacterales; family Solirubrobacteraceae; genus Palsa-465. The sequence continues at coordinate 589,636 of CAWGWP010000006.1, forward strand.
GCTCGTGGAGCTCGGGTTCATCGCAGCCGATCGCGCGACGCCGGGTAACCCTGCGGTGGAGGTGCTAGGCGAGCTTCTGCCGCCCGATGCCGAGCTCGGCCTCTGTCTGACCTGTCACGGATTTTCTTCAAGCGCCCCGTATCCGTTTGCCGAGACGACGGGCGTCTTCCCCAACCGCGGGAGCTTCCGGATGAACCCAGTCTTGGCTGAAGTTTCGCCCAACGGTCCTCCGTTGCTGACGGCACCTCGCCGCGAGCTCGTGGTGTGCACGCAGGTCGCGCTGGGCTGGACCGCATCGCGCGTGGACAGCGACCGCAAGGACGTCGTCACGCTGTACTCGGCTCCGTTTCGCGACATTGTCGGCGCGACCGTGCGCCATCGCCGCAAAGGGGTCGTGGAGGTGTGGCTCGAGGACGGTCCAACACTGTCCTTCCGCGTCACACCGGAGGCCGCCGACGCGCTGCAGTCGCACGTCGACCAGGCAGCACAATCGCAGTAATCGGGGCGCCACCCAGTCAGACCCGCCCGCTCCGGCGCTGCGACCCCCTTTCGTCAATAGCGCGGTTACTCGGGGCTCATCACCGTCGAGGCCCGACCAGCGGACGGGCGGTGCCGGGCCTCGCTGGTGGCGAGCATCACGTCACCGTGGAGAAGACTGCGAGAGAATGGCGTCGCGATCACTCCATTAATGATATATCGTTGAACGTAATAGACGATGACGTTCCGCTTGCGCTTGAAGGAGTGCGCGGCGCCGAGGACTTGCGAGCTGCGTGTGACGATTTCGTGCGAGGTGGTGCACAGCTGATGCCAGGCAGCCGATCGCGACTGCCGGAGCGCAGTGTGCTGGTGTTGACCAGCTTGGCTGGTGGAGACAAGCACGGGTACGCGTTGATCAAGGACATCGAGGCGTTCTCCGGGCTCACGCTTGGGCCGGGGACCTCGGCTATGAGCAAACTCAGAACTTCGCGTCTCCCGGTGGTGTCGCGTTCGACGAGCCTCGAGGGCACGCCGCGCCGGACTCGTTGAGGCTCAACCACTGGGCTCTGTCCGGGGACTGGACGATCGAGAGCAGGGCCAGCGTGCTGAACCGAGCCGACGGCGGGATCGCTTTCCGCTTCCACGCTCGCGACGTGCATCTCGTCCTGAGACGACGTGAGCGAGGGGCGTCCGTGCCGTTCCGAGTGCTCATCGACGGCGAGCCGCCCGCCGCAGCCCATGGGCTCGACGTTGACGAACAAGGCCACGGAAGCGTGACCCAAGACCGGCTCTATCAGCTCGTTCGCCAGCCGGGAGCGATCACCGACCGCAGGCTTGAGATCACCTTCCTTGCTTCCGGCATCGAGGCCTACGTGTTCACGATCGGCTAGCACGATGCGCCGCTCCGTTGCGACCTTTACGAAGCGGACAGAGGCAGAGGTGGCTCAGGCCTGCTTGCCTCAGCGGGGATTGCCGCGTGGGTAGTAGCCGATGACGCGGGCGGGGCCTTTTCCTTGCGCTCTCGGGTGGAGCGCAGTTACTCGTCGAAGAGCCCGACCTGGATGCGGCCGCCAAGCTGCTGGGCGGCAAGACCGACCCGACCTGAGCGAGCCCGATGCTTCGTCGATGTCGAAGCCACGCTCGCTCGCCTCGCCGCCCTTGACCGAGGCGAGATAGTTAGGCCACCCACCCGCGACCAATGGAGGTCGACATGAGCGCACGCCAGGTCAGCAGCGGCGACGCGGGCGGGGCCGCGACCGTCGCGAGCTTCGACACGACTCTCGAGGTGATCGTCATCCCCGTCTCGGATGTCGATCGCGCGAAGGAGTTCTACGGACGGCTCGGCTGGAGGCTCGACGCCGACGTCGCCGCCGGTGGGGACTTCCGCCTGATCCAGTTCACGCCTCCGGGCTCCGGGTGCTCGATCCAATTTGGGACGAACCTGACCTCCGCCCCGCCCGGCTCGGCCCGGGGGTCGTACCTGATCGTCTCCGACGTCGAGGCGGTCCGCGACGGGCTCCTCGCCGAGGGCGTCGAGGTGAGCGAGGTGTTCCACGAGGGGAGACCAGGCGCGCGGTTCCATCCGGCCGGTGCGGACGATCGCGTCAGCGGCCCGGCGCCCGACCACAAGAGCTATGGCTCGTTCGCCTCGTTCAGCGATCCGGACGGCAACGGCTGGTTGCTCCAGGAAGTCACCGCGCGGCTGCCCGGTCGGGTTGAGGCGTCGGCAACTTCGTTTGCGTCGGCCCGCGATCTGGCGCAGGCGCTGCGGCGCGCTGAGGCCGCGCATGGGGAGCACGACGAGCGAATCGGTGCCGCGGATCCGAACTGGCCGGACTGGTACGCGCTGTACATGGTCCGCGAGCAGGCTGGCGAGGCGCTCCCGTCGTGACCACCCACTACGACGTCATCGTCCTGGGTGGCGGGGCGCCCGGGGAGCACTGCGCCGCCGCGCTGGCGGAGGGCGGTCTGCGTGTGGCCGTCGTCGAGCGCGATCTGGTCGGCGGCCTGTGCTCGTACTGGGCGTGCATCCCATCAAAGGCACTGCTGCGCCCGGGGGAGGCGGTGCACGGCGCACGCGAGGCTGCAGCTAGCGCTGAAGTGGATGTGCAGGCGGCGCTTGATTGGCGCGACTTCATGGTCTCGGACTACTCCGATACCAAAGCTGCGCAGTGGCTGGCGGACCGAAGCATCGCCCTGCTGCGCGGCCGCGGTCGGCTCGCCGGGACAGGAGCGGTCGAGGTCGATGGCGTTCGTTACACGGCCGAGCACGTCGTCCTTGCCAATGGTGCCGATGCGGTGGTTCCCCCGATTCCCGGCCTGCGAGAGCTCGACGGCGTCTGGAGCACAAGCGAGGCCACCGGGATGAAGGCCGTGCCGAGACGGCTGGTCGTGCTCGGCGGCGGGGCGGCCGGTGTCGAGCTCGCCCAGGTGGTGCGCCGCCTGGGCGGTGAGGTGGCGCTCGTCGAGGCGACCGAACGCGTGCTCGCACGGGAGCCAGCGCCCATGGGCGACGCGCTCGGTGAGGCGCTACGCCGAGACGGGATCGAGCTCGTGCTCGGGATACAGGCGATCGCGGCGTCCCGCGATGGGCGAGGACTTCGTCCTGCGACTGGAGTGATGGACGGGAGCTGCGCGGCGATCATCTGCTGGTGGCGACCGGACGGCGCCCGCGTCGTCGAGGGGATCGGGCTCGAGACCGTCGGCATCAACCCAGACACCCACGGAATCCCGGTCGACGCGCATTTGCGGGCCGGCGAGCGGCTGTGGGCGGTCGGCGACGTCACCGGCATCTGGCAACTGACGCACGTCGGGGAGTATCAGGGCGAGGTTGTCGCCTCGAACATCCTCGGCGAGCCACGCGAGGCCCACTACGAGGCGGTCCCACGCGTCACCTATACCGATCCGCAGGCCGCGGCCGTGGGCGCGACCAAGGCCAAGTTCAGCGCCACCGCTCTGTTGTCGGAGGTCGCCAAGACCGCCACCTACACGCACGCGTACGCGAAGTCGAACGGGTTCCTGACTCTCCTCAGTGACGGGCGAGCACCTCACCGGCGCCTACGCGCTTGGTCCGGAGGCCGGCGAGTGGCTGCAGCAGGCGACGCTGGCGATCCGCGCCCGGGTCCCACTCGAGGTGCTGCGCGACACGATCCAGCCGTTCCCGAGCTTCTCGGAGATCCACGCCGCTGCGCTGAAAGCGCTCCGGCAGGAGATCGCGGCCGGCCAGGGCGGTAGGCGCGATGAGCGCGATCGTGGTGACGAGATTCGTCGTCGATGAGCCCGCCGGTCGCGATCATCACGGGCGCTTCCCAGGGCATCGGCGCCGGGCTCGTCGCCGGGTACCGCAGTGCGGGTTATGCCGTCGTCGGCGTTGCGCTGTCGTTCCCGTCAGCCGATCGAGACGAGAGCGATTACGTCGCGGTCGCCGGCGACATCGCAGATGCGCAAACCGCACGGCGCGCGGTCGACCAGGCTCGCGACCGGTTCGGGCGGATCGACACGCTGATCAACAACGCCGGCATCTACATCGGCAAGCCGTTCACGGAGTACACGTTCGATGAGTACGAGGCGATCACGGCCGTGAACCTCACCGGCTTCTTCCACATCACGCAGCTGGCGATCGCGGAGATGGTCGACCGGGGCAGCGGGCACGTCGTGAACGTCTCCACGAGCCTGGTCGATAACGCCGGACAGCACGAGGCCGGCTGCGCTACCTGCCCTCACCAAGGGAGGACTCGTCGCGGCCAGCCGTTCCCTGGCGATCGAATACGCCTCGCGCGGGGTCCGCGTCAATGCGGTCTCGCTCGGGGTCATCAAGACACCCGACCACGACCCCGCGTCCTACGAAGGGACTCGGGGCCCTCCACCCGCTAGGGCGCGTCGGCGAAGTCAGCGACGTCGTCGACGCGATCCTCTACCTCGAGCGCGCGACGTTCGTCACCGGCGAGACGCTCCACGTCGACGGCGGCCAGGCGGCCGGCCGGCTAGCACCGATCAAGCCGTCAACCCCCGACACCCGACCGAAGGATTTGAACCATGCGCTCGGACATCATCCCCGGCGGCACATTCCCCGACTACGAGCTGCCCGACCAAGATCGCGTCACTCGCACGCTCAGCGAGATCCAGGGCGAGGATCCGCTGATCCTGACACTTGCGCGCGGCAACTATTGCCCGAAAGAGCACCAACAGCACCTCGAGCTCGCCGCCAACTACCCGAAGATCGCCGTCGTCCTACACCAAGGTCGCCACGATCTCGACCGACACCCACCACTCAAGCCAGGAGTTCCGCGCGTCGATCGGCGCCCAGTGGCCGTTCCTCGAGGATCCGGATCGGATCGTCCAGAAGGACCTCGACATCCAGGAGTACACCGACACCGAGCACGACCCGATGATCCCGCACACGCTCGTGCTCAAGCCCGGGCTCGTGATCCACAGGATCTACAACGGCTACTGGTTCTGGGGACGACCGTCGTTCGTGGACCTCTGGCACGACCTGCGTGACGTGTCGAGCGAGATCCGCCCCGACTGGGACCTGGCAACGCCCGGCCTGCGCGAACGATGGGATGCGGGCGACCTCTCGCCCTTCCACGGTTGGAACAAGCAGCTCGTCCGAACCGCAGAGCGACCGGACGCATACTGAATGGAGGCCCACATGGATGTTGAGTGCCGTCCTCGGCCGGCCGGAGACTGACATGACCGATCGCAAGCGAACGCCGGTGTGCGAGTTGCTGGGGATCGAGCTCCCGATCGTCGAGGCGCCGGTGGCTGCAGATCCTCGCCTGCCCGCCGCTGTCTCAAATGCAGGCGGCCTCGGCACTTTGGGGCTGGGGTGGGCCGATGATGCCGGAGCCGTGGTTCGGGAAACGGCAGCCCTTACCGACCGGCCGTTTGCCGGCAACTTCGTTCTCGCCTTGGATCAGCACCATCGAGTCGATCAGGCACTGTCGGCGGGTCTGCGGATCGTGTCGCTCTTCTGGGGCGATCCGAGCGGCTACGTCGACTCGGTGCATGACGCCGGAGGGCTTGTCATGCACACGGTCGGCAGCGTCGAGGAAGCGCGGCGCGCTGTCGGATGTGGAGTGGACATCGTTGTTGCGCAGGGCTGGGAGGCCGGGGGGCACGTCTGGAGTGGCGTGGCAACGCTCCCGCTGGTGCCGGCGGTAGTCGACGCGGTGGCGCCGGTGCCGGTCATCGCGGCCGGTGGGATCGGCGACGCTCGAGGAGTCGCGGCCGTGCTCGCCCTCGGCGCGCAGGGCGCGATGCTCGGCACGCGGTTCCTGCTGGCCGATGAAATGCCGATCCACGCAGGAGTATCGGCGCCGCCTGATAGCCGCTACCGAGACCGATGCCGAGTGGTACCCCAACCTATATGCGGTGGGATGGCCGGTGGACGCTTCGCACCGCGCCATCCACAACTCGACGGCCGAGCTATGGGAGGCCGCGGGCCGGCCGGCACTGGGCAGTCGACCGCGAGAGGGCGAGGTGATAGCGCACTTCGCTTCCGGCGAACCGATCGTTCGATATGAACCAGCGCCCCCGATGGTTGGAACGACCGGTGAGATCGAACCGCTATCGCTGTGGGCCGGGCAGAGCGTTGCGCTCGCCAAACAGTCACAGCCCGCGGGGGAAATCGTGACCGAACTTGTCGCGATGGTGCCGGCGACATCGACATCCGAGCCCGGAGGCTGACCAATGAGTCATCAGATCGATGAGAGCGTGTTCCGGTCGGTGCTGCCCGAGGACATCGAGTGGAAGCCGTTCCCGGCGTTCCCGCCGTCTGCGCGCCTCGCCGTTGTGGTGGGTGACCCGACCGGGCCGGGCCCGTACGTGATCAGGGTCAAGCTGCCTGCTGGGGTCAAGCTTATGCCGCACGTGCACCCGGAGGATCGCGTCTACACGGTGATCTCCGGTGTCTTCTACATCGGCCTCGGCGAACACTTCGACAGCGAGAAGTTGGAGGCATACCCGCCAGGTAGCGTCATCGTTCTCCCCGGCGGAACCCCCCACTTCCACTGGGCGCGCTCGGGTGACTACGTCACTCAAGTGACCGCGATCGGACCACTCGGTCTCGAGTACGTGGACCCAGGCGATGACCCGCGAAACCACTAACCCAGCGAGCGGGCAGCTGCGCACTGGCTCGCAGACGGAGGAATCGCGACCGCCAATCCAGCGTGAGACCGAGATCCGCTGGCTACGTCCCCGACCCCGACGGCCATCTGATCGAGGTCGGCCAGACCACCCGGCGGCCCGGCTGACATGAACAGGCTGTCGAAGCGTCATCTCGGCACCGGATCCCTGTTGCGGCGGGCCCGCCGCTGGCGGCCCAGCCCGTGGCACTTCGCGGGAGTCGCGGCTGGTGCGCGCAACCCGGGGCCTCTGCTCGCGCTTCAGACCCAAGAGTTACAGGAGCAACGAGAGCACGATTCGCGACCGGCAGCTACGCGTGAACATTCCGCGCCGGACAGCGTGCGTCGCCCCGTCGTCGGGCGGCTGCTGTCGGTCAACGTTGGCATGCCGAAGAACGTGCCCTGGCAGGGGAAGACGGTTTTCACCGGTGTTTATAAGGACCCCGTCAGCGGTCCCCGCCGCGTCGGCAAGCTCAACGTCGAGGGCGATGGTCAAGGCGATCTCGCCGGGCACGGCGGGGAGCAGCGCGCGGTGTTCGTTTACCAGCTCGACTCGTATCGGTACTGGGAACGGGAGCTCGGACGAGACGACTTCGTCTACGGCCAGTTCGGGGAGAACTTCACCGTCGAGGGGCTCGGCGACGACGAGGTCTGCATCGGCGACCGTTACCAGATCGGCACCGCCGCCTTCGAGGTCACGCAACCCCGCGTCACCTGTTACCGCGTCGGGATCCGCATGAACGACCCGCGGATTCCCGCCCTGCTCGTTTCCCATCATCGCCCGGGCTTCTACTTCCGCGTGCTCGAAGAGGGCGAGGTACAAGCCGGAGACGAGATCATCAAGCTCGCCTCCGGCCCCGAACAGATGCCGGTCGCTGAGGCCGATGCCCTGCTCTACCTCCCTGGGCACCCGCGCCAGCAACTGCTGCGAGCGCTTCGGATCCCGGCCCTCAGCCCTGGCTGGCAAGCCTCGTTCCAAGCTCTGCTCGACGAAGAACCGGGCAGCGGCAACGCCGGGCTTGCGGTGACGAGCCCGCCTCCCGCCTGGCCGGGCTTTCGCCAGCTGTCCGTCACCGCGATCACCCGCGAAGCCGACTCGGTGATCTCGATACGACTCGAGGACCCCAATGGCGCACCGCTTCCAGCCGCGCGGCCCGGCCAGTACCTGACGCTGCGGGTCCAACCCGACAAGCAGCAACAAAGGTCAGTGCTGCGGAACTACTCCCTCTCCGGACCGCCCGATGCCGGCTACTACCGGATCACCGTCAAGCGCGAACCGGGCGGTGCCGCCAGCGGCTATCTCCACACCCGGCTCGCCGTCGGCGACCAACTCGACATCGCGGCACCCCGCGGCACCTTCATCCTCGACCGGACTGATGCACCAGCGCTGCTGATCAGTGCCGGGATTGGAGCCACGCCAGTCCTCGCCATGCTTCACGCGCTTGCCGAGGAGCATTCCGATCGCGAGATCTGGGGACTTCACTCCGCGCGCAACAGCCGCGCGCACTCGTTCGCCGCCGAGGCCCAGGCTCTCCTCGCTTCGCTCCCGACCGCACGCAGGCGCGTGTATTACAGCCGTCCAGGTCCGAACGATGTCGAAGGCCGTGACTTCGACACCGCGGGCCGTCTCACCGGGTCAGTGCTGGCTGACCTTAATCCACCCCGCGATGCCCAGGCATACCTGTGCGGCCCGGCCGGTTTCATGGACGAGATCAGCGCCGCTCTCGCGGCGATCGGGGTCGACGCCGCCCACATCCACACCGAACCATTCGGCCCCGCGCCGGGTCTAACGCCCGGCATCGCAGCCACACACGCGAGGGCGCCGCACCCACCCGCCGGCAAGCCCGGAAACGGCCCCACGATCGAGTTCGCCCGCAGCAACCTCGCCATCCCATGGGACAGCGAATACGGCAGCCTGCTCGAACTCGCCGAAGCGTGCGACGTGCCCGTCCGCTGGTCGTGCCGGACCGGCGTCTGTCACACCTGCGAGACCACCCTCATCGCCGGCGATCTCAAATACAACCCCGAACCGGTCGAACCCCCCGCCGACGGAAGCGCACTCATCTGCTGCTCACAACCACGCGACGACGTGGTGCTGGACCTGTGACTAGCGGCGACGGCGCAGCGACCGGCATCGGACCAAGGGCACGTACGGGCGCGATGCGCGGTGTAAGCCACGATTGCGGAATCAATTCCAACAACGGAGGTCAGCATGAGCAAGATCGACGAGGAGCTGGTCTTGGCCCACTTCATCGTTTCAGACGATGTCGAGCGTTCCCGCCGCTTTTACACCGAAGTACTCGGCGGCCGGGTGGCCTTCTCCGGCCCCGGAGGGCTGACCTACGTCGCACTGTCCAACAGCTGGATCATCATCAATGTCGGCGGAGGGCCGACGGACGACAAGCCGGCGGTCACCCTGGAGACGCCACGCGATCCCGACCGGGTCAGCAGCTTCCTCAATATCCGCGTCAAAGACATCGCGGCCGTGTACGCCGAATGGAGCGCCCGGGGCGCTCAATTCCTGACGCCGCCGAAACAGCACCAGTACGAGATCCGCTGCTACATCCGCGATCCCGACGGTCACCTGATCGAAGTGGGGCAAACCACCGACCCAGACGGCGACTGGACGCCCGCTCACTGGCCATCGAGTACGCCCGCCCAGACGTCCAAGTGAATGCCGAGATCACCGGTGAAATCCCTCACGTCGCTGGTGTGCCAGTCCCCAGCCAATGAGATCCCGACCAGTCATTTCCGACAAGGCCGATACAGAGAGGGTCATCCCATGCGTTCTGACATCAGACCAGGTGCTGGGTTCCCCGACTACTCTTGGCCAGACCACACCGGCACGGTCCGCACGCGGAGGTTTCAGTCATGACCACCGCGATCATCGGCACGGGAGGGATCGGATCGGTCATCGCCCGCCAGCTCGCCTCAGGCGGCGAGACCCTGCGGCTCTCGAGCGCCGACAACGAGTCGGCACGAAGGTTGGCTTCGGAGATCGGTCGAGCTGCGATCACCGCCGTCGACAACCGCGACGCGTTGCAGGGCGCGGGTGCTGTCGTCCTCGCGCTGCGATTCGCCGCGCTGAAGAGCGTCATAGACGAGATCGCCGACCCGCTAACCGACAAAGTCGTGGTCGTCCCGAGCAACCCGGTCGGCATCGACGCGCAAGGCAACCTATCGCGTCTCCTGCCGAAAGGGCAATCCTCCGGCGAGGTCATAGCAGGGTGGTTGCCGGCGAGAGCGGGCTTGGCCATGGCGTTTGGAAGCATGTCGGCGGATTTGTTCGAGTCCTCCAGCCACCGGTCACCGGCGCCGGCGGTCCTCTTCTACGCGACCGACGACGACCGTGCCGGCGAGGAAGTCGAGCGGTTGATCCGCACGGCCGGCTTCGAGCCCGTGAAGCTCGGCGGGGTCGAACAGTCGGGTCGACTCGAGGTGGGCGGCGACCTTCACGATCTCGTAATCGGCCCCGCAGAGGCGCGGTCACTGATCGGAGGCGGCTGATCGCTTTGCCGTCAACCGGCGCCGCGGGCGCCGGAAAGGGGCCATCCGCAGCCCCGCACGCCAGAGCACGACGATCAGCCCGCGCAGCCGCAGTCCGTCAGGGTCTCGCCCGCGCGCGCATGACCGCGATGATCTCCTCGACGGTCGGGGGATCAGCCGGGTAGCGCAGTCCCTTGTTCCTTGGCGTTCGACCCTTGTGATACTCGCGCAACGTGGCCGGCGACCGGCGGCGGCCGGCGCAATCGAGCAGCGATACGGACTCCATCGCGTCCTCCTTCAGATGGTTGATCAACAACCCAATCGTCCTCGCGTCCCGAGGACCCACCCGAGCCAATCCCAACCGCGACGCGCCTGCTTGGCGGCTCGTTCGGCGAAGAATTGACACGAGAACGGCGTTGCGCCACAATTGTGGCCGTGACTACTGAACCGCTGCGATCGGTCCGTGACCACCTATCCGAGCTCGTCGATCGCGTCGAACGCGAGCATGACCGTGTCGTGATTACTCGCAACGGTCGCGACGCCGCCGTCCTGATCAGCGCAGAGGATCTCGCCGAGCTAGAGGAGACGCTGTCTGTCCTCAGTGACCCCGAGGCACTTGCCGACATCCGAGAGGCCGACCTCGCCTACGCCCGCGGCGAGGTCATCCGCGGCATCGACGCCGTGCGACGCCTCCGGTCGTGACCGAAGCCGACGAGTACGAACTCGTCGTCACCCCTCCTGCCGCCCTAGCGCTGTCCGACCAGCTGCCGGAAGCGGTCGCCGCGGCCGTCATTGAGTTCCTTGCAACAGCGCTGGTCCGCGAACCGCAACGTGTTGGTAAGCCGCTCCGCGGCGACCTCGCCGGAATCTCGTCAGGCCGCCGCGGGACCTACCGCATCCTCTACCGGGTCGGCGAGGACCCCCGAGAGGTCGTCGTCCTCCGGATCGAACACCGCCGCGACGTGTATCGACCACGCTGACCCAACGACTCGCTCCGTGGCCAAGCGCTCGCGGGGCGCCGGCGATCGGCACGATCAAGGCGTCGCCAACTCGATCGTGAGCTCAGCGACGTCGGGACGACCAAAGCGGTCGTCAGCGGCGGCGCTCCTGGGCGTCTGCATCACGCCTAACCGGCCACGACCGCGCGGTAGCTGCTTCGCGCTGCGACCAGTGGTGGTAAGCGCTGACTGCGCACAACCTGCCCAAGCTCGACAGCCGGCGAGCACCTCGAGGGCTCGCGGGCGCGTGCCCGTCTACGACGATCTCAACGATTCGGTAGCCATGCAGCGGGGAGCTCGAGGTGTGCGCGGCTAGCTCACGGTCGTCGACGGCGAAATCGGCCGCGACTGCCCGGCGTTCGATTTCTCGCGTCGAAGCGGTGACGCTGTCGGCGAGCGCCCTTTTCTTGTTCGTGCGACCCCCTCTGCCGCACCAGCATCCACTCGATCCGGTGACGGCCTGGATGGGCGTTGCCGGACGGGAATACCCCAGCCGGAGGCACGCCGGGAGCGCTTGAGCTCCCTCGGATGCGAAGGAGCTGCAGTGGAGCTCCACGGCGACCGTGGTTCTGAGCGAGCGGGCCGACGGTCGAGGCCGGTGATCAGCTCCCGTGGTTAGCGGCCTAATGTTCGCGTTCGGTGAGAGGACGCGGCTGACATGCGCGGGGAGGTGATCGTGGTCGGCCTCGGCGCAATGGGGGCAGCTGTGAGCTGGCAGCTGGCGCGGCGAGGTCAGAGCGTGATCGCCCTGGACCGGTACGCGCCGCCCCACGACGCCGGCTCGACGCACGGTGAGAGCCGGATCACCCGCCTAGCCGTCGGCGAGGGCGACGAGTACGTGCCGCTCGTCCGCCGGTCCCACGAGCTCTGGAAGGAGATCGAGGCGGAGTCGTCGCAGACGCTTCTGACGCAGACGGGCGGGATCGTGATCGGCGGGCCGCACAGCGACTTCGTCGAACGCACCCTAGGCATCGCCGCACGCCACGGGATCGCGCACGAGGACTTAGACGGAGCCGAGCTGCGGCGGCGCTTTCCGATGTTCGCCGCCGACGAGGCGGCGCGCGCCTACTATGAGCCAGAGGCGGGGTACGTTCGGCCGGAGGCGGCGGTCGCGGCCCAACTCGGCTTGGCCGCGAAGGCGGGCGTGCGTTTGCGTCTCAACGAGCCAGTCCTGGAGTGGCGCGCGTCGCCCGAAGGCGTCCGCGTCAGTACCGGGAACGGCACACACGACGCCGATCAACTCGTCCTATGCCCGGGAGCGTGGATCAACCAGCTGTTTCCAGAGGGGCGTGACTTGTTCGCCGTTTACCGTCAGCTCTTGCTCTGGTTTCCGCTCGCCGATGAGCCGCCAGGGCTAGCCGAGATGCCGATCTTCGTCTGGGACTTCGGCGGGAAGCGGACCGGGTTCGTCCACCTGCACGGGTTCTACGGCTTCCCCCCGCTCGCCGGGGCCGCCGGCGGCGTGAAGGTCGCCACCGAGCAGTTCGAGCACACGACCGAGCCCGACGGAGCTCAGCACCCCGCCACCCCGGACGAGGCTGGGTTCATGCGCCGGCACGTGATTGCGGCGCGCCTGCCGTGGCTCGGGTCCACCCCGCTGCGGACCGTCTCCTGCCTCTACACGAGCACGCGGGGGAGCCGCTTCGTCATCGACCGCCACCCCTCCCACGACAACGTGATGATCGTCTCGGCCTGTTCGGGCCACGGGTTCAAGCACTCGGCGGCGGTCGGGGAGGCAGTGGCGCAATGGATCTCAGGCCAGTCGTCCGAGGTCGACCTACGTCCATTCCAACACCTTCCCGCCGAGTGACGACCTACGCGCCTCCGTCCGGGCGGTGCAGCTCTCGGTGCTCCTGACCGCGTTCTGGCAGGGGGCGCAGCGACCGCCACGTGGCCGATGCGATCGCGCAACGCGACGCGCCGGTCCGTCGTGTTCCAAGCGGTTCTCCAACGCCCGGGCGGTACGAGTTACCTCGTAGCCCGTGGGCTGGGCGCCTGCGTCCGCTCAGCGTCTGAGCCGTCGGGCACGACCTCGGTGAGTTGGTGGCGCGAGGCGATATGGAGCTTGGAGAACACGTTGCGCAGGTGGTAGGCGACGGTGCTCTGACTGACGAACAGTCGTGCGCCGATTTCCGCGTTCGACAGGCCGTCGCGCGCCAGTCGGGCGATCTCCGCCTCTTGGGCGGTGAGGTCCTCGCGGGTCTCGACGGTGCGTTTGCGCGCGTGCTCGCCGGTCGCGAGCAGCTCGCGCTGGCTACGGTCCGCGAACCCCTCGGTGCCCATGCTCGTGAACATCTCAAGCGCGGTGCGTAGCTGCTGGCGGGCCTCCCGGCGGCGCCGCTCGCGCCGCAGCCACTCGCCGTAGAGAAGGTGGGTGCGGGCGAGCTGCACCCGGATGCTGGTGCGAGAAAGACGTTCGATCGCCTCGCGATAGAGGGCGTCGGTAGCGTCACCGCCGCTGACCAGCGCGCGCGAACGTGCCTCGATCCCCAGGGCCCAGTTAGTGCCGGCGGCGCTCGTCGTCTCGACGAGCCGATCAAGCGCCTGCCCGGCAAGCTGGCGCTCCCCGGACCGAACCGCGGCTTCAACCAGCTCTGCCATGGGCCTGGGGGAACCATCTCTGTACGAAGGATCCACAGCCTGGCGACGAAGCGCAGCCAGCGCCTCGCTGTAGCGGCCGAGCCCGTTGTAGAGCACCGCTGTCACGTGTTCCGTGACGAACTTTGCGTAGCCCTCTCCTCGGGCCGCGGCCTCTTTGGTGGCGGTCTCGATGAGGTTCCGGGTCTCGGCTTCTCGGCCCCGCACGGCGGCGATCCACAGCGCAAGGTAGGGCTGGGTCGGGGTGCCGGTCGCCTCGCTGGCCGACCGGATCTCGTCGAGCAGCGACTCGGCGCCGGCCAGCTCGCCGGACGTCGCGTCGATCCAGCCGAGCATGCTGAGGGCGAGTGGGATCGCGGCCAGTGCTCCCACCTCACGCGCGCGCTCAAGTTCTCGCGCTGTGAGCCGCCTGAAGGTGTTGTCGTCCCAGAGGTCTGCTGCGGCCCACAACGTGAGCGAGAGCCGACGGCCCTCCTCCGGTGGTAGTGCCGCTTCACGTTGGAACGCGCTCAGGGCGGCCTTGAGCAGTGACGCCCCGGCCGCGTATCCCCTCGTGACCTGGACCGCCAATCCCTGGAGGAGGAGATCCGACGGACCCGGCGCCGCTGGCAGCGGGGGACCGGCGAGCGCGGCCTCGCTCACCTTCAGTAGGTCGGCGCCGCCGGCCAGCGGGCCGGCGAACCGTGCCGCGCTAAACGCGTCGAGGTACGTCGCGCGCGCAAGCTTTGGCTCGGTTCGTTCGAGTTCGCGCGCGGCCTCGAGCAGGAGCAGGGGGGCGTCGCTGCCACGTCTGGACGCGAATGCGATCTGCGCCCGCAGGAGGCCTACCCTCGCACGCTGGCCCGCGCGGTAGGCGCCGGCGTCGGCGATGTCCAGGAGCGCGAGGGCGTCCTCGAGCGCGCCCGCCTCGTATTTCGTCTGCGCCGCGGCGAGGGCACGCTGTGCGCGGAGCGCTTGATCGGCTGTGAGCGCCACCGCCCGCTCCTGGAACGCCGCGGCGGCTGCAAGGCCCCCGCGTGCCTGCGCGCGGCCGGCGGCGCGGTCGAGCTCCCCAGCGACAACCTCGTCAGGGCCGGCGGTCGCCGCGGCGAGGTGCCAGGCCAGCCGATCCGGATCGATCTGCGGGTCGGTTGCCTCGGCCAACGCCCGGTGCACCCGCCGCCTTTCCTGCGGCGTTGCCGCGCGATACAGCGCCGAGCGCACGAGCGGATGCCGAAACCGCACCCTGGCGTCGACGTCGATCAGCCCGGCCGACTCCGCCGGCTCAAGCGCCGGGGCGGCGATTGCGAGCCGCTGCGCCGCCCGCCACAGGAGGGCCGGATCGCCGGTAGGCTCCGCCGCTGCCACGAGCAACAGCCGGGTGGTCTCCTCAGGCAGCGCCTCCAGCCGCCTCAGGAAGCTCTTCTCGATCCTTCCAGATAGCGACAGCGCGCCGGGCAACCCGAAGCCGCCCGCCAACTGGCTCGCGCTCAGCCCTCGAGGAAGCTCCAACAACGCCAACGGGTTCCCGCGCGTCTCCGCGATTACCTGTTCGGCGATCCGCTTGTCCAGGCGACCGGGAACCACCGAGGCCAACAGTGTGTGTGCATCGGCATCCGCTAGCCCGTCGAGTACCAGCTCCGGCAAACCCGTGAGCGGGTCGCTCGGCTCGCGCGCAGCGAACAGCAGCACCACCGGCTCCGCCAGCATCCTCCGAGCCACGAACGCCAACGCCTGCGCAGACGCCCGGTCCAGCCACTGCGCATCGTCAATGACACACAACAGCGGCCGTTCCTCCGCCGCATCGGACACAAGGTTCAGCACGGCCAAGCCCACCAGAAACCGGTCGGGCACAGCGCCGGCGCTCAACCCGAAGGCGGTGTTGAGCGCGTCGCGCTGCGGATCCGGAACTCGCTCGAGCCGATCGAGCATCGGCGCGCAGAACTGATGCAGCCCGGCAAACGCAAGCTCCATCTCGGACTCGATCCCCGCCGCGCGGATCACCCTCAGGGCCGATCCCGACGCGATCGCGTACTCGAGCAGCGCCGTCTTACCCAAACCGGCCTCCCCACGCAGCATGAGCACCCCGCCGCGACCGGCCAGTGCCCCCTCGAGCAGTCCATCGAGCTGAGCACACTCGTCTCCCCGACCGCGCAGCGCCAGCGCCCGGGAGCTCATCGATGCAGCCATCCGAGAAGCCATCGTAGAACCCACCCGTACACCCCGTCGGTCGCCGCTCCCCGGCGCGAGCGCGGACGATGAGGGCGAGCCGGAGCGGCGACCCGCGTCGTCACCTCCGCGAGGCCTACATTCAGCGCTTCCCAGGTCGCGGCCGTCGGCGCGCTCAGGGCGACGGTCGGAAGAGCCGTCAGGACTATCAGTCTGACGGTGCGAGTCGCGACGCTCCGGCGTAGCGTGCTCCGCGAGTTGTTTGACGCCCACAGACATTGCGCCGATCGCCGCCTTGCCGAGAGGCAGAACGCAGTGCGCACCCAGGACCCGGCAGCTGTATGACCGCGCACCAGTTCGCCGACCACCTAGACCTTCGCTTGCGGGTTAACGGCGTCGACAGAGAGGTCGATGGCGTTGATGCGCGCGTGTCCCTGCTGGATCTGCTGCGCGAGCAGCTCGATCTGACCGGCGCCAAGAAGGGCTGCAACCATGGCGAGTGCGGGGCGTGCACGGTCCTGCTCGACGGCCGCCGTGTGAACGGGTGCCTGGTCCTGGCGGCGGCGGCAGACGGGCGCGAGGTCGTGACAGTCGAGGGTCTGGCGAGCGGCGAGCAGTTGCACGCCGTGCAGCGCGCGTTCATCGACCACGACGCGTTCCAGTGCGGGTTCTGCACCCCGGGCCAGGTGATCTCCGCCATCGCCTGCATCAACGAGGGCCACACGACCGACGAACACGAGATCCGCGAGTGGATGAGCGGCAACATCTGCCGCTGCAGCTCCTACCCGCAGATCGTCGAGGCGGTCAAGGCCGCGGCGGCCGCCGAAAGCAATCCCGCGCCGAGCTGATGCGCCCGTTCGCCTACGCCCGCGCAGCAACGCTCGACGACGCGGTGGAAGCAGCGCGCGAGCCGGGCACCGCGGTGCTTGCCGGCGGCACCGAGCTGCTCAACTGGCTGCGCCTCGGCATCGCCGCTCCCGACCGTGTGCTCGACCTCACGCGTATCGCCGGCCTCGACCGGGTCGAGCCGCTGCCGGGCGGCGGTCTCCGGATCGGCGCGCTCGTTCGCCTGAACGACGTCGCCGCCGACGAGGGCGTCGCGCGTGACTGGCCGGTGCTGCGCGAGGCGATCCACAAGTCGGCGTCGGCCCAGCTTCGCAACCTCGCGACGATCGGCGCGAACCTGCTGCAGAAGACGCGTTGCGCGTACTTTCGCTCCGGGGAGCCGGTGCCGTGCAACCGCCGCGCGCCGGGATCAGGGTGCGCGGCCTTCCAGGGCCACGACGAACGCCACGCGCTGTTCGGCTGGACCGATGAGTGCATCGCCACCCAGCCATCCGATCCCGCCGTTGCCCTCGCCGCGCTCGACGCGCACGTCGTGACGCGGGACGCCCGCGGCGGGCGACGGATCCCCGTGACGGACTTCCACGTCCTGCCGGCCGACGGCGTTGACCGCGACACCGTGCTCGCGCACGGCGAGCTGATCGAGTCGATCGAGCTCGATCATCCAGCGCCGCACTCGGCATACGTCAAGGTGCGCGAGCGCGAGTCATACGAGTACGCGCTCGTGTCGGCGGCAGCGACGGTGGAGCTGGGCGACGGCGGCCGGATGGACAGCGCGCGGATCGCGCTGGGGTCGGTGGCGATGCGCCCGTGGCGGCTGATCGAGGCCGAGCACCGGATCGCGGGCCTCGCGCCCGACGATCCAGCCGTGACAGCGGCGCTCGACGCTGCTCTCGCTCAGGCGCGCCCCGTCCCGGGCAGCGCCTACAAGCTCGGGATCGCCCGCGGCGCCTCGCGGCGCGCGCTGATGACCGCCGCGGGGGTGCGCCCGTGAGCGCGCTCCTCGGGGCGCCGCTGCCACGCCAGGACGGTCCCGCGAAGGTGACCGGTGCGGCACGTTACGCGGCTGATCATTTCGCCGAGGGCATGGTCTACGGCGTGCTTGTCGGCGCCCCGGTCCCGGCGGGGCGGCTGCGGGCGATCGACGCCATTGCCGCGCGCGACGTTCCCGGCGTCACGCACGTGCTCACGCACACAGAGATGCCGAAGCTTGCCGCACCGCCGGTGCCCCCGGCGTCTTCGGTCCGTGTGCCCATGCAGGACGACGAGATCCGGTATGAGGGCGAGCCGATCGCGATCGTGCTCGCGCAGACGCTCGAGGCCGCCGAGCACGCCGCGTCGCTGGTGCAGCCAGACATCGAGCCGGCGCCGTTCACCGCGCACCCACGTGGGGATCGCGCCGGCGCCGAGGTGCCGCGCGAGAGCGGATACCTGTCGGCCGATCCGGACGCCGAGCACGGCGAAGTCGACCGGGCGATGGCGCGCGCGCACGTGCGCCACGAGGCGACCTACATTCAGCCCTCGCGCCACCACAACCCGATGGAGCCCTCGGCGACGCTGGCGCATTGGCAAGACGGGACGCTGATGATGGTCGACGCGACCCAATGGGCATACGGCGTGCGGATCGTGATGTGCGCGCTGTTCGGCATCGCGCCCGAGCAGGTGCGCGTGCGCTCGCCGCACACCGGCGGGGCGTTCGGCTGCAAGGGGCTCGTCTGGCCGCACCAGATCATCGCGGCGGCGGCGACGCGGATCACTGCGCGTCCGGTGCGGATCGCCCTCTCGCGCGCTCAGATGTACAGCACCGTCGCCTACCAGCCGCAGATGGTCCAGACCGTGTCGCTCGCGGCCTCGAGTGACGGGCGCCTGGCGGCGATCGAGCACGAGTCGATCAACGTCACCTCGGCCAGCGACGACTTCGTCGAGTACGCCACGCTAGCGTCGCAGACGACCTACGCGGCGCCGGCGATCCGTGTGCGCCAACGTGTCCAGCGCGCGAACGTCAACCTCGGCACCGCGATGCGCGCGCCCGTCGAGGGGTGCGGGCTCTGGGCATTGGGAAGCGCGATCAACGAGCTTGCGGCCGACCTGCAGATCGATCCGATCGAGCTGCGCCTGACAAACCACGCCGACGCGCACCCGTTCACCGGGCGGCCGTGGTCATCGAAGAAATTGCGCGAGTGCTACGAGCAGGGGGCGCGCGCGTTCGCCTGGCGGCGACGTCCGAGCGAGCCCGAGCGCGACGGCCCATGGCTGGTGGGCCAGGGGATGGCCGATTGCGCGATGGGCACGTTTCGGTTCCCGTCCAGCGCGCACGTGCGCCTGCACGCCGACGGACGGGCGGTGATCCTGTCGGGCACGCAGGACATCGGCCAGGGAATCGTCACGATTCTCACCCAGATCGCGAGTGGAGTGCTGGGGCTCGAGCCCGGCGTGGTGACCTGCCAGATCGGCGATACTGAGTTGCCGGAGGCCGGCCCGACGTTCGGGTCTTCGTCGACGATGGGCGTCGGCTCCGCCGTGATGGCCGCCGCCCGGGACGTCCTTGCAAGACTGCGGGAGCGCTCCGGACACGAGCTGGGTGAGACGCCAGGTGCCGGCGCCCTAGCCGCGGCGATGAGCGCCGCCGGCATCGAGGAGATGGTCGGCGTCGGCTCGTTCTCGCCCGATGACAGCCCCTACGCGCTACAGACGTTCGGCGCGATCTTCGTCGAGGTCGGGTTCGACCCTGAGCTTGGGATCATCCGCCTGCGCCGCGCCGTCGGCCGCTACAGCGTCGGGCGGATCGTCAATCCGCGCACGGCGCGATCGCAGATGATCGGCGGCATCGTCTGGGGGTGGGGGAAGGCGACGATGGAGGCCAGCCGCCAGGACGAGCGCCTGGGGCGCTGGTTGTCCAAGAACCTGGCAGGCGTCGCGCTGCCCGTCAACGCTGACATCCCCTCCGCCATCGATGTCGCGTTCATCGACGAGGTCGACGAGCACGCCAGCCCGATCGGCGGCAAGGGCCTCGGCGAACTCGGTGCCACCGGCGTTGACGCGGCCGTCGCCGACGCGGTCTTCCACGCCACCGGCAGGCGGATCCGCGAGCTCCCGATCACACCCGACAAGCTCATGTAGCTCGCGGTTCCGCTGCGAGCATTCAGTTGGACCAGACGATCGATATGCAGCCAACGAAAGGACAGGAGACCATGACGACCATCACCGAAATCACGCCGACCGAGATAGCGGACCGCCTGGCGATCCGCGAGCTGGTCGACGCCTACGCGCACTGCGCCGATCGCCGCCTCGCCGAACAGCAGAAGTCGCTGTTCACCGAGGACACCCACTTCGTCGTCTATATGAACGGTCAGGACTCTGAACCCACACAGGTCCTCGACGGCCGCGAGGCGCTGACGCCGGTGTTCGAGGACCTCAATCGGTACGAGGCAACACAGCACTTCAACGGTCAGAGCACGATCTCGCTCGACGGGGACCGGGCGACCGGCGAGAGCTACTGCATCGCCCACCACCTGTTCCACGAAGCCGGCGAGCGCAAGCTGATGCTCGCGCACCTTCGATACGGCGACACCTTCGTGAAGCTCGACGGTGCCTGGCTGTTCGCGGAGCGCAACCTGTACGTCGACTGGATCGAGACAAAGCCTTCGCATCCCTAGCGCGCCTCGCCCACCCGAACAGAGAGCGTTGGCCGGGTTCTCCGCGATCCGGCCGAGCGGGAGGTGTCGCCGCGGCGTACACGAGTTGGGCGCCGACTCTCTACTCGCGCATCCCGGACTCAGCGACGGAACGAGCGAGATGCGTCCGGAGGGGAACGCAGGGCGGCGCCGCGAGGGGGGCTGAGCCGCGGGCACGGCAGCGGACAAGGCCCGACCCGGCCCGGCTATCGGAGGCCGTTGGCGAGCTGTCTGCGTGACTTGACGTCGAGCTTGCGGAACGCCTTGCGCAGGTGGTACTCGACGGTGCTCGGGCTGATGAAAAGCTGGGCGGCGATCTCTCTGTTGGTGTTTCCCTTTGCCGCGAGGCGGGAGACCTGTGACTCTTGCGGGGTGAGCTGGTCCAGCGTATGTGCGGTTCGCTGCGAGCGCGCTCGCCGGTCGCCTGCAACTCGACCCGCGCGCGCTCGGCAGTTCGCCGGGGCGGACCGAGCCGGGTGCGCGATGGACTCGGAATCGCGCCTCTCGCGATTCGGTGGCGGGCTGCGAGCTTGTCGGGGCGTGTCCGGGTCCGATTGAGGGCGGGGGCACGGCGGACGATCGACATGCCGGATATTCGCGTGACGCGGCGCTCCATCGCGCGATCGCCAAGGACCTGGGGACCCGGATCCATCCGGGACCGCCGGCGGAGCCAGGGAAGTGGGGGCGCAGTTCCCTGACCGACCGCGGCGAGCTAGCTCGCCGTACGCACACATCACGCCTACGCCAACCCGAAAGCGGGTGGCGACGAAGTGATGGATCCGCCCGAGACCATCCATCGTTTCCGTTGACACGCGGCGTCGCTCTCGCTCCTCGGGTTCCGTGACACGATTTCGGATCAGCCTGCCGGAAGGCGCGCCATCCGCCGCGACCGAGCGACCGTGATGCCTGGCGCGCGATCAGCGACAGGCCTGCACGCGACCGAGCGTCGTGGCTGATCGTAGGGTCCGATCACCACGACTGGATAGGGCCGCGGGGAGGGGCGCGCGCGGACGCCGGCCGCACGCAAGCAGCCCGGATCAGGTCACACGCAGCATGTGGGAACGCGAGATGAGACGGCTGCGCGTGACCGCGCGGCTCCTCACAGCGGTTTTGCTCGCGCTTGCCGTCCGGGTGATCGTTTCGGGCATCAATCCCGTGATCGGACTGACAGGTGGCATCCTCGCGGGCCTCCTGGTCGTCTCCCTAGTCCTCGCGCGTCAGGGACGACGCCTCGAGCCAACCTCACGCAAAGGGGCTCGGTGATTGATGGCACCGCTTGAGTTCGAGTATCGAGATCCAAGCCGGCGTCAATGACGTTCCTGGTCCTTGAGGACGATGGCGGTTCCTAGCACTGGAGATCGTCACCGAGCTGACGACGCCGACGCCGGGCACTGGTTGGATGAGGGCAGCAGCTTCAGCAGCGAGGCGACATAGCCAGCGCCGCGCTGATCGTCCCGCCGGGCACGAGTTCTAGGTTCTGCGTCGCGATCGTGAGGTACTCCCGCAGGCAGGGCTGCCCTCCGCCGTTATAGAGGGGGCCCGTCCCGTCCCGCAGGAGTAGCACCGCTTGTGCCACTCCCCGCGCACCGACCGGACCCGGCTGCGCCAAGGCCTTAGCGAGACGGGCGAGCTCGTGGCTGGCTCCATTCACTTGAGTGCGATTGGGGGGGACGCGAGCGTAAGACGGACGCTGGTCTCCGCGGGCCCGGCGCAAGATCTGCAAGTAGCTCTCGGTGATCGTGCCGCGGAAGCGCATGCTGGTCAGACGCCGTGCGCGGAGTGCGAGCGCTTGCGTTGTCTCGGATCGCACGCCGCCGGCCAACGCCCGGTCGAGTTGGTGCGCCCGCAGGCGTGCCACGCACCGATCGCGCAGCCGCGTCCGGCCGGCGGCCAGCAGGAATCCGTCGTCCGCCGCTTCCCGATTCGCAACTGCGAGTTCCATGACCGCCAAAAAGTGTACACTGGTCATGATGACCTGTCAAATTGCTTTGAGGGTCACGGCAATAGACTCTCCGAACGATGACCAGCCTCCCTACTTGGTATCCGGACGCAAACGAGCGCAAGCCCGCGCCGATGCCGCTGCTGCTTGTGCAGGCGTTTCTCAACACGCTCGAGATCGAGGCGCAGACCGACGTTCTCGCCGACCCGCACGCGGCCAGAGCATGGTTCGTGGCGGCCGGGCTGCTCCCACCCAAGGCTCCGCTTCGACCTGCAGATCTCGAGCTCGCACGCGGACTACGAGAGAGCGTCCGCGGCCTCCTGGCATCCGACCATGGCGAGCGCCTGGATGAGCGGCAGCTTGACCCACTCCGCGAGTTGGTGAAGAAGCACCGGCTACGGATCACGATCGACGATTCCGGTGCGCTCGCGGTGGAGAACTCAAGCCAAGACGAGCTGGCGGATGGTCTGTTCGGGCTGCTACTGATCATCCACGCGGCCCAGCAGAACGGCAGCTGGACGCGTTTGAAGGCCTGTGGCAACGGAGAATGCCAATGGGTTTTCTACGACCGCTCGAAAAACCAGCACGGCAACTGGTGCGACATGGCTGTCTGCGGGAACCGGCTCAAGAACCGCGAGCTCCGCGCACGCCGGCGGTGACCGACGCGTCGGCAGGTGGCGCGCCACACCCGACCATCGTCGACACGGCCGCGTCACCGAACCGCCTGAGCCGGCGCTCCTCGACATGTCGCATGCAGAGGAATCGCGATTTTAAGCTTGCCGTGATCTCCGTGATGCTTGGGCCCCGGCGATGAGTGCACCGCGACCCTACGAGAAAGACCGGCGGGTCGATGACTACATCGACCCGCTACCCGAGTGGCAGCGGCAGATCTGCCAGACGCTTCGGGACCTCATCCAGGCGGCTGACCCGGACGTGACCGAGACGATCAAGCGATCCGTGCAGCCGTACTTCGTGCTAGAGGGGAATGTCTGCGCGCTCCTCGCCGCCAAGGATCACGTCAACCTGTTCCTGTACGACGGCGGAATCGTCCCCGACCGCGACGGCATCATCACCGCTGGCCACGCCAACAAGACCGCCAGGACGATCGCGTTCCGGCAGGGTGAGAGCATCAACGGCGACGCGCTGACGGCGATGCTCAGGCAGATCATCGCCAACAACCGCGGCGGCGGATGGATCAGCGAGATTCCGTCAGGCGCTGCGCCTCGCGCCGCGGCCAGCTAGTGCTCACCAACCCTCGGGCTCTTCGGGCGCCTCGACTTCGTCGGTCCCGTCGCTGTCGTCGGTGTCGTCGGCTCTGTGCGATTCCTCACGGTCTTCAGGCTCGCCGACCGGAGCCTCCGGCATTTCATCCGGTTCGTCGAGCAGGGGCAGCTCGAGGGTAGAGACGAGCTCCTGGGCACCGCGGGCAAATTCGGCTGACCGTTGCTTGGCCGTTTCGTAGGCCTCACGCAGGGCCGCGTTCTGGCTTTCCAGCCCGTCGACCCGCTCGACCAGGGCGTCGTGAGCTTCGGCCAGCTCCTCGCGTCGCGTCGTCTCCGATGCGACCTGCCCGCGAAGCTCGCGCTCCGAGACGGCGTAGCCCTCCCGCTCAAGCTCGAAATCGGTGCGCATCCGCTCGACGAACGCGTGAGCATCCGCTATGCGCTGCTCGAGCTCCTGCATCTCGACGAGCTTGCGTTCGGCCTCCTCGACGCGCTGGGCGGCGTCGCGGTTGGCATCGGCCTCGCTCCTGGCTCGATCGGTCTCGTCACGAGAGCTTTGAAGTTCCGCTCGCACGCCCTCCAGCTCTGCGGAAACGCTAACTAGCTCATCACGGACGCTTGCGGCGCCGTCATGAGCGGCAGCGAGTTCGTCGCGGACGGTGTCAAGGTCGTCGCGGGCGCTGTCCAGCTGATGCTGAGCGGCCTCGAGCTCGGCGCTCAAGCGCGCGACATCGTCGTGGGCGGTTTCGAGGTCGCCGCGGACTTGCGTGGTTTCCGCGTTGGCGGTTTCGAGGTCGCCCCGGACTCGCATGGTCTCCTCTTGGCTTATCTCCAGCTCGCCGACGAGCCGGCCCGCCTCCTGTTGAGCGCCCTCGAGCTCGCCGCGGACGCTCTGAAGCTCGTTGCGGGCATTCTCGAGCTCGGCGCGGCGACGCTGGGACTTGTCGCGGACACTCTCAAGCTCGGCGTGGGCGCTCTGCACCTCCATGCGGAGTGTCTCCAGCTCGGTCAGTACGCTCTCAAGCTCACCGCGGGCGCTATCGCGCTCCTCACGAGCCCTGTCTCGCTCCTCAGCGGCAGTCTCCAAGCTTGCCTGTGCCGCGTCGCGCTCCTCACGCGCGTGCTTGAGCTTCGAGCGCGCCTTCTCTTCTCCAGCGCGGGCTTCGTCGGCCTCCGCGCGGGCTGCCTCGGCCTCTGCGTGTGCGCCGTCGGCCTCTGCGCGTGCGCCGTCGGCCTCTGCGCGAGCGCCCTCGGCCTCACCGCGTGCACCCTCGGCCTCATCGCGTGCGCCCTCGGCCTCTGCGCGAGCACCCTCGAGCTGCGCACGTGCCGCGTCGAGCTCTGCGCGTGCGCCCTCGAGCTCCGCGCGTGCGGCGTCGGACTCGGCGCGTGCGGCGTCGAGCTCGGCCCGCGCCGCCTCGGCCTCGGAGCCCGCGACGTCGGCCCCTGAGCGGGCCGCCTCGAGCTCGCCGCGGGCGGCCTCGGCCTCTGCGCGTGCACCCTCGAGCTCGGCACGTACCGGGTCGAGCTCTGCGCGTGCCGCGTCGAGCTCCGCGCGTACCGGGTCGAGCTCTGCGCGTGCCGCGTCGAGCTCCGCGCGTGCCGTGTCGAGCTCTGCGCGTGTCGCGTCGGCCTCTTCGGCCGCGGCTGCGAGTTGCTCCCGAGTCACCTCCTCGATCGAACGAATCGCTTCGACCTCAGCGCGGTCCGAGTCTCGCTCGGCTCGCAAACCTTCGAGCTCGGATCGCAACCCCTCGACCTCCGCCTGCAGGCCTTCCAGCTCGGATGCCTTCCCCCCGTGCTCGGTGCGCGCAGCCTCGAGCTCGGCCCGCAGCCCTTCCAACTCCCCGCGCGCCGCATCGAGTTCTGGAGTGACCGCCTCCAGCTCGGCCCGAGCTGTGTCCCGCTCTGATCGCGCCGTGTCGAGCGCTGAATCGGTGCTCCCTTGGTCGGAGCGCAGCGCGTCGAGCTCGGAGCGCACGGCCTCAAGCTCGGACCGTGTGCCCTCCTGATCGGATCGGATCGCCTCCAGCTCTGCCCGCGCGTCGTCGCGTTCCGCGCGGACCGCATCGAGCTCTGAGTCTGTGCTGCCGTGTGCTGACCGGATCGCATCGAGTTCGGCGCTCGTTGCGTCCTGCTCGGAGCGGACCGCGTCGAGCTCTGAGCGTGTCGCGTCGCGCTCTGAGCGCAGCGCCTCGAGCTCAGCGCGTGCTTCACCAAGTTCCGTGAGCACCGAGCCGAACTCGTGCAGCTCTGAAACCTTGCCCTCCAGCTCAGCGACGAGCTGCTCCCGCTCAGTGCGCTCGGTCTCAAGTGCAGCGGTGGCCTGGTCCAGCTCTGAGCGCTCCCTCTCGAGTGCGGCCTTGGTCTCCTCGAGCTCGGCGTGCATGAGCTCGAGCTCCGCAGAGTCGATCGCTGAAGCGCCCGCGGGCGGAGTGTCGGCGGCCGTCGGCTCGCCGGATCGGTCAGGACCGGGAGTTGCGACGCCTGCCGCCGCAGCGTCAGGAAGCTCCGATCCTGTCGACTCGTTCGGAGGAAGTGGGAGGCTGCCCACGAGCTCTGCGATCGGAGCGGCGGCTGCGACCGAGGCTCGCACCTCGCGATGCGTCAAGTGCGCGATGTCGCTGAGCGCTAGCGAGTCAGCGGGGTCCGCCATCGCCACCAGGAGGCCGCCATCCGGCTCGAACGCCAGCGGCACTGCCCTGTAACGCTGAGCGGCAGCGGCCGGGAGCAGGTTCGCGGCCGAGGGGTCCACCTCGAACTCCGTGAGGTCAATGTGATCGAGTCCGTAACGTGTGGCAAGCGCTCGAGCGAGATCGTCCTCGGTGAGCCGGCCATGCTGGAGGAGGACCTCTCCGACTGTGGCCCGTGCCGTGCGAGCATCCTCAACGGCCTGATTGACGTGGTGCTCCTCAACCAGCCCGAGCTCGATAATCACATCGCTGAGGAAGCGGGGGCCTCCCGCCGGCGCGTCGTGGTGGGTCACGCCACGACGTGTCTGCTCCGAACTGGTCGACATCAGCCCATGGCCCGCTGGCCGACGGGCTCGGCGCCGAGGGCTTCCTCGGCGCGTTCGAGCGCCTCCGCCGCTGAATTTGACTCGCCCAGCGCCTGCACCCCCCAGGTCAGCTCGAGCTTCTCGGGACGCTGGCTCAACTTCCGCTCAAAGGCTCCCGCTAGTCGCGTCAGGAACGCCTCGGCTCCGTCGATGCCCTTGCAGCCGACGAGGATCACGCCGAACAGGTCGTCGCCGACGCGTCCCGCGATGTCGCTGCGCCGCACATCCGCCTGAATCACCGCTCCGGTGCTCTGGAGCAACAGATCGGCGACCGCGCCGCCGCTCGTCGCGCGGGCGTCCTTGATGCCGACCGGCTTCAAGGCAACGACGTAGGACTCGGCGATGCCGCGCTGGGTGAGGTGCCATTCGCGGTCGAGCTTTTCAAGGAACGCGTCGCGGAGCGGAAGCCCAGTCAGTGGATCGCCGGTGAGCGCGCGCTGCTGCTGAGCAAGCCGCCGCAGCTCGGCCTCACGGTTCACGCACTCCCATTCGTAGGCGATCAGCCGTGCCGCGATCGTGAGCAGGTTGTGGTCGTCCTCGCTGTACTGCTCCCGGGTTCTGCTGATCGCGCAAACGCTGGCGACCCGCGTGCCGTCGCCGAGCTCCAGCGGGGCGGCGACGTAACTGTGCACGCGACCAGTCTTGTGAAGATCGAGCTGGCTATAGACGGGGTCCTTCGAGACGCGCCCGATCAGCGCCGGCGCAGCGTCGTTGGCCATGTGCAGGCAGAAGGAGTCCTGCAGGGGAATCCGCACTCCGCTGTCGAGACCCGCAACCGCCTCGCCGCGACCATCGAGCACCCGGTACTCGTCGGTGTCGTAGTTCAGCTCGGCGAAGATCACCCGCCCCGCAGGCAGACGTTGCTCCAGCACGGTGAGGACCGAGCGGACGGCATCCCCGAGGCTCGCGAACCGCCGCTCGCAGAGCTGAGCAAACTCCGAGACCACTGAATGCCCCATGTGTGCCTTTTCGGTTGCTCACCGCATCGCCTTGAGCTTCGAGCGCGTCCGCGCGGGCGATTCCGCCGCTACCAAAAACTGGTGCATCGTCCCACCCTCGCGAGCTTCATATGGGATGCTTGCTGTCGGTGATCGCACCCGGAGCATTCGACATCGAGATTGAGCGCCGCGGACCCGACGTCGTGCTCACGGTCCGCGGAGACCTCGACATCGCCACCGTCGGCGAGCTCGAGCTCGCGCAAGCGCGGGCGCTGGCGGATCACCCTTCGCGCTTGCTGATCGACCTGCGCGGGGTGGCGTTCGTCGACTCATCAGGCCTGAAGCTCCTGCTTCAGACGCATTCAATCGCTGAGCGCGACGGCTGGAGCCTCGAGCTGCTCGGTCCCGCACCGACGGCCCAAAGCGTGTTTGCCGTCACCGGAGCCGATCGCCTGCTCCCGTTCGTCGACCGCGCAGAAGGCAGGAACGCCGTCGGAACGGGCCACGATGGCGGCCTCCGATCGGCAGAACCGTGCGCGCTGCGACTCGACCTGGACCGGGCGCCTGCAGCCCCCGCGGCGGCGCGCGCCGCCATACGCGGCCTCCTATGGGACGACTTCCCAGCGGCTGCTGAGCTTGAGGTGCTGGCGCTGCTCGTGTCCGAGGTGGTGACCAACGCGGTCAAACACGCCGGCCCGCGGCAGCGCGGGATCGAGTTCAGCGTCGACGTCAATCCGACGCACACGCGAGTCGTCGTCACCGACGGCGGCCCCGGATTCGAGCGCGCGGCGGAACCGCGTTCGCCCCGGTTCGGCCCCGGGGGGTACGGCATCTTTCTGCTGGACTCGGAAGCATCCCGCTGGGGTACGGAGCACGCCCCAGACGGGTTCTCGGTTTGGTTCGAGCTCGATCACGCGCCGGGGGAGTGATCCTCAGCGGAGCCTGGCCAGCAACACGGTGACGTCATCGTGGCGCTCCGGCGCCGCCTCGAGAACTTCGGCGAGCACGTAGTTGCATAGCGCCCGCGGCTCGCTCGGGCCGGAGGACACAGCCTCGGCGAGCCGCGTGATCCCCACGTCCAGCGACTCGCCCCGGCGCTCGACCAACCCGTCTGTGTAGAAGACGAGGGTGTCCGACTTGCCTATCCGCTCGCTGCGACATTCGTAGCGGACGTCCTTAAAGCCCATGAGCCCTTCGCCGCCGGGGAGGACGCGGGTCTCGCCATCGGCTCGGCGGACGAGCGGGGGCGGATGTCCCGCGTTGGCCCACGAGACCGTCCCGTCGCTCGGATCGATGATCGCGTAGATCACGGTGAACAGGTCCTGCTGTCCGAGCGCCAGCTGGTGCCGGTTCAGCCGCGTGAGCGCGTCTTCGGGCCCTCGGGATCCGCCGTCGGGGAGCGCGAAGGCGCGCATCACGCTCCGAAGCTGTCCCATCGTCGATGCGGCCGGGATGCCCCTCCCGGCGACGTCTCCGAGCACCACCCCGAGCCGACCTCCAGGCAGCGCGAACGCGTCGTACCAGTCGCCGCCGACCTCGGCGCCGGCGCCCGCAGCCTCGTAGTGGGCGGCGAGCTCGACATCCGTGAGGTCGGGCAGTCTCCTTGGGAAGCAGGCCGCGCTGAAGCTCTGATCGCGATTCGGTGCTCACTCGTCATGGAGCTGCGCTCGCCGGATCGCCAGAGCCGCGCGGTCCGCCACGTCGCGCAGCAGTGACAGCTCAGGGCCGCTCAGCGCCGTTCGCACCCGTGATGCCCAGTCGCACCACCCCCACGGTCGCACCCTCGATCGCGACGGTGGCTTCCTCCCAGCGTGCTCCATCGGGCGGGGCAGAACCTGGCTCGATCCGCTCGGCTGCACCGTTGGCGCCGCGAACGACGATCGGCTCCTCGAGCCCGCCGTCAACCTGCACCTCGGCGGCCGTCGCGCCGAACAGCTCGGCGAAGGCGTAGCGCGAGCTGAGCTACCACGCTCGATCAGAGCTAGGGACTCGAGCGCGCTGCGTCAGCGCCTGGAGCTTGGCCAGCCGCTCCGCGATCGACTCGGCCTGCGCACGCGCGGCCTGCTCGAGCAGGAGCTCGGCACGCGTCTGCTCGGCCCGGCGGCGCGCGCTCAGGTCGACCCACTGGGCCAGCAGCAGCGGTTCGGCGAATTCGGCTGTCTCGATCGATGACGCGACGATCCCGACCCACGTGCTCGGCGCCCGCCTCCGGCACGCAGCCGCAGGTCGACCTGCTCGCGATCGGCCTCGCCGGATGGGAAATCCTGACGACTGACACTGTCGAGCACGGTCGGACAGCGTCCGGGCGATCCTCGCGCGTGACAGAGATCGGCGATGGCGAGGCCGTGAGCCTCGGCGGGGCTCCGTCCGAGCAGCCGCGCGAACGCCGGATTCGCGCGGACGATCCTGCGGTCGGCGTCGAGCAGCGTCTTGCCGATCGGCGCGGCCTCGAAGGCGCCGCGCAGGAACGCCTCGGAGCGCTTCAGCGCCCGCCGGCTCTGCTCGAGCTCGGCGAACACCGCGACCTTCGAGCGCAGCAGCTCGCGGATCGAACGGCTTGAGCACGTAGTCGACGGCGCCGACGCCGTAGCCGCGGAGGATGTCCCGGACGTCGTCGTCGCGCCGCGGTCAGGAACACGATCGGGACGTCGCGCGTGCGCTCGCGCTCCTTGATCAGGCTGCGCCGTCTCGAGCCCGTCGAGGCCCGGCATCCGCACGTCGAGCAGGATCAGCGCGAAGTCGTGCTCGAGCAGCAGCCGCAGCGCCTCGCGCACCGGAGCTCGCGGTGCAGCAGCGGGTACCCGAGCGGCGCGAGCACCGCCTCGAGCGCGCTGGAGGTTCTCGGGCTGGTCGTCGACGAGCAGGATCGGCAGCGACGTCGACGGCCGCGAAGCCGACGGCGCTCGTGCCTGCGGATTCGTCAGTCCGACCCGTGTCTACGCGTCGAGCCACACGCGCATCATCGAGACCAGCTGGTCGACGTCGACGGGCTTGGTGATGTAGTCGGAGGCGCCGGCCGCGATCGCCTTCTCGCGATCGCCCTTCATCGCCTTGGCGGTCAGCGAGATGATCGGCAGGTGCTCGAAGCGCGGCATCGCGCGGATCGCGCGCGCGGTCTCGTAGCCGTCCATCTCGGGCATCATGATGTCGAGCAGGACGAGGTCGGTGTTCGGGATGCTGGTGCAGGCGCTCGATTCCCTCGCGGCCGTTCTCGGCGAACACGACCTTCATCCCGCGCTGCTCGAGCGTCGAGGTGAGCGCGAACACGTTGCGGATGTCGTCGTCGATCACGAGCACCTTCTTGCCCTGGAGCGGCGCGTCGCCCGTGCGCAGCGCGGCCGAGCATCTTGCGCGTCGGCGTCGGCAGCTGTCGCCTCGACGCGGTGCAGGAACAGCGCCGCGCGATCGACGAGCCGCTCGGGCGAGTCGGCGACGCTGATCGACCGCTGACTTCGACGAGCGCGTCGAGCCGCGCACGGTCGGCCTTCGGCAGCGTCCCGGGTACGATACGCGATCATCGGGCGCTCGCGCAGGGCCTCGTCGGTGGCGACCTCGCGCAGCAGCGCGAGCGCCTGTCGCGCGACGGCGTCCGACCAGCACGACGCCGAGGTCGAACGGCTCCGCGCGAAGCGCGGCGAGCGCATCGCTCGCGGATCGATCCGCTGGAGCTCGATCTGCTCGGCGCCGGCGAGCAGCGTCGGCGATCTCGCTCGTCGAGCTCGCCGTCGTCGGCGATCAGCGCGATCCGCCGCGTCCGGCGTGCTCGGCCAGTCGCTCGAGCCGCGCGAGCGCGCGCTCGAGCGCCGGCGTCGTCGACCGGCTCGTCGAGGAACGCCGCGGCGCCGGCGCGCAGCGCGTCGATCCGGCCGGTCGGGTCGCCGATCAGCGACCACCGGGAGGTGGCGGGTGTCGGGGTGCTTCTTGAGCTGGCCGAGCACCGACTCGACCCGCGGCAGGTCGCCGGCGAGCACCACCGCCTCGGGCGGTGCTCGCGCGCGAGCGCCGAGGCCGGCGCTCGGCGCGCCGCGCGACGACGCCTTGGCGCCGTGGCGCGGACCGCCTCGAGCAGCGCGCGCGCGCGCTCGGGCTTGGATCGATCACAGGATCACGCGGTCGTCGGCGTCGAGCTGCGCGCGATGTCGTCGGCGAGCGGCTCCGCCGCGAGCACGGCGCGTGCCGCCGTTTCGGGCGCCGCGAGCGCCGGCGCGTCGCGGCGGCTCGTCGACCGCGGCGCTCGGCGGCGCGCTCGGTCAGCGGCAGGAACAGCGAGAAGCGGCTGCCCTGCCCGACGCGCGGACTCGACCTGGATCTCGCCGCCGAGCAGCCGCGCGATCTCCCTCGAGATCGAGAGCCCGAGGCCGGTGCCGCCGTACTTGCGCGAGGTCGTCCCGTCGGCCTGCTGGAACGCCTCGAAGATCGCGCTCAGCTTGTCGTCGGGGATCCCGACGCCGGTGTCGGTGACGGTGAACGCGATCACGCTGCTCGGCTGCCGCGGAGCGACTCGGCGCCGAACAGCTGGTCCTCGGCGGCGAGCCCGATCGAGAGCGTGACGCCGCCGCTGTGGGTGAACTTGAACGCGTTCGAGAGCAGGTTCTTGAGGATCTGCCCGAGCCGCTGCTCGTCGGAGACGATCGACGGCGGCAGCGTCGGGTCGATCTCGACCGTGAACTCGAGCCCCTTCTGCTCGGCGACCTGGCCGGAACGCCCGCTCGGCGTCCTCGTAGATGTCCGACAGCGCGACCGGCGCCAGGTCGAGCTCCATCCGCCCCGCCTCGACCTTCGACAGGTCGAGGATGTCGTTGATCAGCGACAGCAGGTCGTTGCCGGCGGAGTGGATCGTCTGCGCGAACTCGACCTGCCGCTCGGTCAGCGACGCCGTCCTCGTTCTCCGCCAGCAGCCGGCTGAGGATCAGCATCGAGTTCAGCGGCGTGCGCAGCTCGTGCGACATGTTCGCCAGGAACTCCGACTTGTACTTCGAGGACAGCGCCAGCTGCGCGGCCTTGTCCTCGAGCCCGCGGCGGGCGAGCTCGATCTCCTCGTTCTTGATCTCGATGTCGCGGTTCTGCTCGGACAGCAGGCGCGCCTTCTCCTGGAGCTCGTCGTTGGTCTCGCGCAGCTCCTCGGACTGCTTCTGGAGCTCCTGCGTGAGGCTCTGCGACTGCGTCAGCAGCTCCTCGGTGCGCATGTTCGCGCGGATCGTGTTGATCACCACGCCGATCGTCTCCGTCGATGCGGTCGAGGAAGTCGCGGTTGACGTCCGAGAACGGCCGGATCGAGGCGAGCTCGATCACGCCGAGCACCTGGTCCTCGAACAGCACCGGCATCACCAGGATGCCCGCCGGCGTGCGCCTCGCCGAGGCCGGAGCCGACCTTGATGTAGCCGGGCGGGAGCGTCGGTCAGCGCGATCGTCTTGCGCTCGAACGCCGCCTGGCCGACCAGGCCCTCGCCGATCGCGAAGCGGGCTGCGGCTCGTCGCTGCGCCGGGCGTGTAGCCCGTACGACGGCGGCGAGCAGCCAGCTCGGTCGCGCCGTCCGGCGCCGGGCTCGGCGAGGAAGAACGCTCCGTGCTGCGCGTTCACGGTCGGCGTGACCTCGCTCATGATCAGCTGCGTCACGGCCGCCAGGTCGCGCTGGCCCTGGAGCATCCCGGAGATGCTCGCGAGGTTGGTCTTCAGCCAGTCCTGCTCGGCGTTGCGCTGGGTGGTCTCGCGCAGGTTGGCGATCATCTGGTTGATGTTGTCCTTCAGCTCGGCGACCTCGCCCTGAGCCTCGACCGAGATCGACCGCGTCAGGTCGCCCTGGGTCACCGCGGTCGACACCTCGGCGATCGCGCGCACCTGGGTCGTCAGGTTGCCGGCGAGCTGGTTGACGTTCTCGGTCAGCCGCCGCCACGTGCCCGGACACGCCCTCGACCTCGGCCTGGCCGCCGAGCTTGCCCTCGGTGCCGACCTCGCGGGCGACGCGCGTGACCTCGGCGGCGAAGCTCGAGAGCTGCGCGACCATCCGGTTGAGCGTCTGCTTGAGCTCGAGGATCTCGCCGCGGGCGTCGACGGTGATCGTCTGCGTCAGGTCGCCGTTGGCGACCGCGGTCGCGACCTGGGCGATGTTGCGCACCTGGTCGGTGAGGTTGCGGGCCATGAAGTTGACGTTGTCGGTCAGGTCCTTCCAGGTGCCCGCGACGCCCGGGACCTGCGCCTGGCCGCCGAGGATCCCCTCGGTGCCGACCTCGCGCGCGACGCGGGTGACCTCGGCCGCGAACGAGCGCAGCTGGTCGACCATCCGGTTGATCGTCTCCGCCAGCGCCGCGACCTCGCCCTTCGCGTCGACGGTGATCTTCCGCGAGAGGTCGCCGTTGGCCACCGCGGTCGTCACGGTCGCGATGCTCCGCACCTGGGTCGTCAGGTTGGAGGCCATCAGGTTGACGTTCTCGGTCAGGCCCTTCCACGTGCCCGACACGCCCTCGACCTCGGCCTGGCCGCCGAGGATGCCCTCGGTGCCGACCTCGCGCGCGACGCGCGTCACCTCGGCGGCGAACGAGCGCAGCTGGTCGACCATCGTGTTGATCGTGTCCTTCAGCTCGAGGATCTCGCCGCGGGCGTCGACCGTGATCTTCTTCGACAGGTCGCCCTGGGCGACCGCGGTCGTCACCTGGGCGATGTTGCGGACCTGGTCGGTCAGGTTCGAGGCCATGAAGTTGACGAATCGGTCAGGTCACTCCACGTCCCGGACACGCCGGCGACCTCGGCCTGGCCGCCGAGCTTGCCCTCGGTGCCGACTTCGCGCGCGACGCGCGTGACCTCGTCGGCGAACGCCGACAGCTGGTCGACCATCGTGTTGACGGTGTCGCTTGAGCTCGAGCACCTCGCCCTTGACGTCGACGGTGATCTTCTGGCTGAGGTCGCCGTTGGCGACCGCGGTGGTCACCTGGGCGATGTTGCGCACCTGGTCGGTGAGGTTGCGGGCCATGAAGTTGACGTTGTCGGTCAGGTCCTTCCAGGTCCCGGCGACGCCGGGGACCTCGGCCTGGCCGCCGAGGATTCCCTCGGTGCCGACCTCGCGCGCGACGCGGGTCACCTGGTCGGCGAACGCGGACAGCTGGTCGACCATCGTGTTGACGGTGTTCTTCAGCTCGAGGATCTCGCCCGTGCGCGTCGACCGTGATCTTCCGGCCGAGGTCGCCGTTCGCGACCGCGGTGGTCACGTCGGCGATGTTGCGCACCTGGTCGGTGAGGTTGCGGGCCATGAAGTTGACGTTGTCGGTCAGGTCCTTCCAGGTGCCCGGCGACGCCGGGGACCTCGGCCTGGCCGCCGAGGATTCCCTCGGTGCCGACCTCGCGCGCGACGCGCGTCACCTCGGCGGCGAACGACCGCAGCTGGTCGACCATCGTGTTGATCGTGTTCTTCAGCTCGAGGATCTCGCCCTTGACGTCGACGGTGATCTCCTGGCTCAGGTCGCCGTTCGCGACCGCGGTCGTCACCTGGGCGATGTTGCGCACCTGGTCGGTCAGGTTCGACGCCATGAAGTTCACCGAGTCGGTCAGGTCCTTCCACGTGCCCGCGACGCCCGGGACCTTCGCCTGGCCGCCGAGCTTGCCCTCGGTGCCGACCTCGCGCGCGACGCGGGTGACCTCGTCGGCGAAGCTCGACAGCTGGTCGACCATCGAGTTCACGGTCGTGCCGATCCGGGCGAACTCGCCCTTGACCGGGCGGCCCTCGATCTCGAGCGCCATCTTCTGGCTGCAGGTCGCCCTCGGCGACCGCCACGATCACGCGCGCGACCTCGGTCGTCGGGCGGACCAGGTCGTCGATCAGCCCGTTGACCGAGTCGATCGGTCGTGCTCCACGCGCCGTCGGCGCCGTCGCAGCCGCGCGCGCTCGGTCATGCGGCCCTCGCGGCCGATGATCTGGGCGACCCGGACGAGCTCGGCCTCGAGCGCCGCGTTGCGGGCGGCAAGCTCGTTGTAGGCGGCCTCGAGCGGGCCGATCGCGTCCTTGCGGCGGGCCGGCAGGCGAACGCCGAAGTCGCCCGCGGCGGCTGCCTGCAGCGCCTGCTCGAGCCGTGCCAGCGCGCGGTCGGGGCGTTGTTCCAGTTCTTTCCCGTTGGTCGACGGGCGTTCGTCCCCATTCTTCTCGAGCTCGCCGGAGGGCGCAGCGGCGGAGCGCTTACCCTTTGAGACGGCCGCGGTCTTGGCCATGTTTCCGCCCTTGGATCGATTGCTGGGTCCGAGTCTCGCAGGCCGCGCCATGGGCAGCTTCCTGCGCCGGGTAGGGAAAAAGTCCACACGGCGCCCGTCTGATTGTCAAGCCGATCTTCTGGCGGCGTTCTCCGGGGCTTCTGGGCGCGTTTGTACACCGCTTCCTCGCGATGGCCGAGGACGTCGTGGTGCTGGAGGCCAGCGGGACCGGCTTGCCGCAGCGCAACCTGAGCCGCGACCTGAGCCACAGCCGGTGGCCTGAGCGTCTGGCGGCAAGGTCGCCAGACCGGGGGGAGAGGCGCCCGCACGCGGCGGGCGCCTCAGTGACGTCTGAAGCTCAGACGACGGCGGGTTGGGCGAGCTCGAGCACGACGCCCTGCTCGTCGCCGTCGGTGGCCCGGACGCGGCTGCCCTCGCCGATCCGCCCGTCGAGGACCGCGCGCGTTAGCTCACGCTCGAGCGTCCGGCGCAGATGCCGCTTCAGCGGCCTCGCCCCGAACTGTGGATCGAAGCCCTCGCGGGCGAGCCGGGCCACGAGCCCCGGATCGACCTCGAGCTCCACGCCCCGCTGCTCGCGCAGCCGCTCGGCGATCCTGGCGCATAGGAGCTCTCCGATCTGCTGCACCTGGGCCTCGGTCAACGGCTCGAACACGACGATCTCGTCGATCCGGTTCAGGAACTCCGGCAGGAACGCGCCCTTGGCAGCGGCGAGCATGCGCTCGTCGGCCGGCGCGGCCTCGCCTCCGGTGAACCCGAGCGGGCGCTTCGCCTGGCCCGCGCCGAGGTTCGAGGTCATCACGATCACCGTGTTGGTGAAGTCGACCGTGCGCCCTTCCCCGTCGGTGAGTCGACCGTCGTCGAGCACCTGGAGCAGCACGTTCCAGACCTCCGGGTGAGCCTTCTCGATCTCGTCGAGCAGGATCACCGAGTAAGGCCTGCGACGCACCGGCTCGGTGAGCTGGCCGCCGTCGCCGTAGCCGACGTAGCCCGGCGGTGACCCGATCAGCCGCGCCACCGTGTGGGGCTCGCGATACTCGGACATGTCGATCCGCACGAGTGCCTTCTCGGTCGCGAACAGCCGCTCGGCGAGCGCCTTCACGAGCTCGGTCTTGCCGACCCCGGTGGGGCCCATGAAGAGGAAGCTCCCGAGGGGTCGATCCGGCTCGGCGAGACCCGCACGGGCGTGACGCACCGTCTCGGCGACGGCGTGCACGGCGGCGTCCTGGCCGACGACCCGTCGGTGGAGATCCTCCTCGAGCGTCCCGAGTCGCTGGAGCTCGCTTGCGACGAGCTGGCCCACCGGAATCCCGGTGCGCGCAGCGACGACATCGGCGATCTCGTCGTCGCCGACGAGGGTCTCGGTCTCGTCCGCGTGCTCGGACAGCCGCAGCTCGAGCTCGTTGATCCGTTGCTTGATCTCACCCGCGTCCTCGTATGCCTCCGCGTCGACCGCGGCCTGCTTCTCGGCACGCAGACGCTCGAGCTCGGTCCGGATCCTGCCGGCCTCGCTGCCCGCGCTCCGCAGCCGGATGCGCGCGGCGGCCTGGTCGACCAGGTCGATCGCCTTGTCCGGCAGCCGGTACTCGCTGATGTAGCGGTCCGAAAGCCGCGCGGCTGCCTCGAGCGCTTCGTCGGCGATCTCGACGCGGTGGTGCTCCTCGTACTGGGAGCGGAGCCCGCGGAGAATCGCGATCGTCTCCTGGACGGACGGCTCGTCGACCATCACGGCCGAGAAGCGCCGGGCCAGGGCGGCGTCGCGCTCGATCTTGCGGTACTCCGCAAGCGTCGTGGCTCCGATCATTCGAAGCTCACCGCGGGCCAGCATCGGCTTGAGCATGTTGGCAGCGTCCATCGCGCCCTCCGCCGCACCGGTGCCGAGCACCGTGTGCAGCTCGTCGACGAACAGGATCACCCGGCCGTTGGCAGCGGACACCTCCTCGAGCAGCGCCTTCAGTCGCTGCTCGAAGGCGCCGCGGAACTGAGTCCCGGCCACCATCCCGGCGAGGTCGAGCGCGACCACGCGCACCCCGCGCAGCGGCTCGGGCACGTCGTCCTCCGCGATCCGGAGGGCGAGGCCCTCCGCGATCGCGGTCTTACCGACTCCGGCCTCACCGATCAGGGCGGCGTTGTTCTTGCGCCGACGGCTCAGAGCCTCGACTACCTGCTCGATCTCGGTCTCGCGGCCAATCACCGGGTCGATCCGGCCCTCCAGCGCCTCGGCCGTGAGGTCACGTCCGAAGCGATCGAGCGCGGGGGTCGACGAGCGCCGCCGCGTCTGGAGGCGCTGACCGACGGCCGGGCCCTCCGCCCCTGAGGCTCGACCTCCCGGGCCGCCCGCCCCCGGCGCGTCGCCGAACGGGGCCCCCGGCACGCCGCCGAGCCCACCGCCCAGCTGCTGCTGAGCCAGCACATCGCGCGCGCATTGCTCGCAGAGCCCGCCGTGCCGACGCTCGCCACCTGCGGCAAACGTCACGTCGACGGCGGCCGGACGCTCGCCACAGACGTCGCAGAGACGCTGGTTCTGCTGGTTCTGGCTGTCAAATTCCACGTTATCCGTCTTTCCGTCTTGGGTACAAATCTAAGTCGGTCTGACTGAGATTTTAGCGGCGAACACGTTCGCCGTGGGCATCGTCACCACTCATGCCCCCGCGGTTCCTGGGATCCCCCTGAGCGCGGGCTGGCCCGGCGGCAATGGGGGTCCGTGGTTTCGCCGCCAAGCGGCCAATGGCGCTTCACGATGCGCTGTGACCGGCTACGTCCGGGAGATCCGGCCGCGCTCGCGGCTCCCCTTGATCGTCCGCCATCGCGGGCAACGTACCCTGATCTACGATGCGATGTAGTACGATGCACGCTAGTACTCGGTAACCCAAGGACAAGACCGCGCCGGAGGTCGGACCATGAGCAGCTGTGAAATGCGTTTCCCGGACTATGACGCCCGCACGAATCGGGGTCTGATCCGCTGGGAGCTGTTCCTGCATCCGGAGGTGAGGGAGGTACTCCTCACCCCGCGGGAGGACACGCTTTGCGTCGTCTTCCGCGGGCCCATGAAGCCGACGCAGTGGGCGGCGACGCTCACTGGTGCCGGCTTTCCCATCCCGGTGTTCGGTAGCGCGGTCGCGAGCTCACGGGAAGGAATCACTGCGGCGTGAAGTCTTACGCGGCGTAGTAGTTACTTCCTCAGGCATGCACTCAACCGATAGGAGATCTCGTGACTAAGCGACTAGCCCTTGTTGCAACGGCCGCCACGTTCGTGGTGAGCTTCGCGATGACGGCCATCGCCAGTGGACGCACGACGCGCCACCGCCGCCCCGCCGCCCGGGCGCACGCCGCCTCGGCCCAGCCCGATCAGGTGATCCAGTGGAACCAGGAGCTGCAGAAGGTCCTGGTCGCCTCCGGCGCCCAGCCGGCTGCGATCCACCCGACCCGCACGATGGCGATCACGCAGATCGCGGTGTACGACGCGGTCAACGGCATCGTCGGACATGGGCAGCCGCTCGTGGTCGACGTCGGCCGTGCCCACGATGCCTCGCCGGAGGCGGCTGCCGCCTCTGCGGCGCACACCGCCCTTGACGCGCTGCTCCCGAGCCAGAGCGCGTCGATCGACGCGTTCTTCCAGAGCTCGCTCGCACAGATCGGGTCCGGCGAACGTGTCGACCGGGGCGTCGCCTACGGCGCGCAGGTGGCAAATGCAGTGCTCGCCGCGCGCGCCAACGACGGCGCGACGAACAGTCCGCCCGTGTTCACCCCTCTGCCGGGACCCGGGGAATACCAGCTGACGCCGCCGGCGTTTGCTCCGGCCGGCTTCACCCAGACGCGCAACGTGACGCCGTTCGTGCTGGACAGCGCCAGCCAGTTCCGCGCCCCTGCGCCTCCGGCCCTCACGAGCAGCGAGTACGCGACCGACTTCAACGAGGTCAAGTCGCTGGGTCGGCTGACCAGCACCACCCGGACAGCGGACCAGACCGCGATCGGCAAGTTCTGGAGCGCCGCCCCCATCTGGGTGGTCTGGAACCAGATCGCCGACCAGGCGGGCATCGCGTTCGGCAACGGCCTGGTTCAGAACGCCCGGCTGTTTGCCGCCTTGGACACAACGCTCGCCGACAGTGCGATCGCGCTTTATGACTCCAAGTACGCGTACCACCGCTGGCGGCCGGTCACCGCGATCAACGCGGCCGATCAAGGCAACCCGAACACCGTCGCCGACCCCACCTGGGTGCCGCTGGCCAATACGGCCAACGACCCCAGCTACCCGGGCGCCCACGCGGAGTTCAGCCAGGCGGCCGCAGCAGTGCTCCAGGACTTCTTCGGCACCGACGCGTTCTCGTTCTCGCTGAGCAACGCGAGCGTCGGCATCACGAGGTCCTTCACGAGCTTCTCGGCGGCCTCCAACGAGGCGTCCGACAGCCGTATCTTCGCCGGCCAGCATTTCCGTTACGACGAGAATGCC
Organism: uncultured Solirubrobacterales bacterium; assembly: GCA_963826395.1. Taxonomy (GTDB): domain Bacteria; phylum Actinomycetota; class Thermoleophilia; order Solirubrobacterales; family Solirubrobacteraceae; genus Palsa-465. Next base: position 629,787 of record CAWGWP010000006.1, read on the forward strand.
GGGCAGGCGCAGGGAGCGGCGGTCGCCGCCTTCGTGCTGGACCACGCCTTCGGCCGGGACGGTGATCGCGCCATCAGTGGCCGCGACCACCGGGACGATGGGGGCGACGGCCGTTGAGGCCACTCCGGGGTGGAAGCTCTCCCTCGCTCCGGAGCTGATGCCCCCACGCCCCACCGCGGCCCGCCTGGAAACCCAGGCGGGCCGCCGGGGTGAGGCACAGGTTGTGCGGAGCTCAGACCCTCTGGGTTGGTCGATGCAAGGCGGGATCGACGGCGGCCGGCACGCCCGCGTCGGTCACCGTGAGGTGTGCGCACGCCCCTTCCCACGGGTCGATCGCCAGCAACTCGTCGAGCAGCGCGAGCACGGCCGCGTGCGTCTCGTCCGACGGTTTCGAGATTGCGCGCACCGCGTAGCTCCCGGTCCTCACGATCGGCGGCCTCCAGAGCCGGCCGACCAGGCGTACGCCGGTCGGTCCGATGAGCCGCGCCAACCGGCGGCGCAAGACGTCCGACCCCCATGCCTCGAGGCGTTCGGCTCGGGCGCGCCGGAGCTCGGCCGGGCCTGCGCTCCCGACCACCTTTGCCGCATATGCGTACAGGTCCTGGCGCCGGTCGTCGTCGAGCGCGTCGTTGTAGGCGCGCAGGAACGATCCGATCGCGGGACACACGCAGCGGGGATGGTCGCTGAACGACTCGCCGGCGAGCATCGACGCGAGCTCCATCACGCACGCGCCGTCTTCGGGTGAGGCGTGTTTGCCCCTGCTTAGCTTGATCGTCTGGTGGCTGACCGGCATCCGTCCCTCCTATCGACCGTCGCGGCTGATGGCATTCTCGATTGAAACCTACAACTCGGTCCCCAGCGTCATCCGATCCGGATGACCCAGCGGTGATGCGGGGGATCGGGGTGCCCGCCGCACGCCTTGCACGTGCACGCCTCCTTGCGGTCGGCAGGGGGTAGAGCGACCCTTGCCCCGTGGCGGTTTCTAGCTTCGGGCATTCGCATCATGGCCCGGCGGAGAGGCGTCGCGCGGGCGCATCGGGCGCGTATCCCTCGTGGGCGCGTTGGAACGACTCGCGTCACCAGAGGTACACACTCGGCGTCGAGGAGGAGCTGATGCTTCTCGACCCGGTGGAGTGGTCGTTGGTCCAGTCGAGCGACTCGGTCCTCGCCCGGCTTTCCGACGAGCTTTTTCCGCACGCCTCGACCGAGACCCACGCCTCGGTGCTCGAGCTCGCCACCGACGTCCACACCGACGTGGGCGGGATCGCCGCCGAGCTCGCCTCGCTTCGCAGGCGGCTCTCGGATGAGTTGGACGCGATCGGTCTGGCCGCCGCCGCCGCGGGTACACATCCGCTGACCGTGTGGCAGGAAACCGAGCTCTCCGGCGGGATCCGCTACGGCCGGCTCGGGGACTCGATGCGCGTGCTCGTCCGGCGAGAGCCCACGATGGCGTTGCACGTGCACGTTGGCGTGCCCGCGCCCGAGGACGCGATCCGGGTACTCAATGGCCTGCGCCGCCAGGTTCCGATTCTGCTCGCGCTCTCGGCCAACTCTCCCTTCTGGCAGGGGCGCGATGCCGGGTTTGCCTCGGCTCGCACCTTCATCTTCCAGGCCTTCCCCCGGACCGGGCTGCCAGGATTCTTCGCCGGCTACGCCGATTACGTCGAGGCTGTCGATGCGCTGATCGCGTCGGGGGCGCTACCGGATCCGAGCTACCTATGGTGGGATGTCCGGCTGCAGCCGGCGCTCGGGACCGTCGAGGTACGCGTGATGGATGCGCAGTCGAGCGTCACAGACATTGCGCCGCTGGTTGCGTTGATCCAGTCCCTTTCTCGGCTTGAGCTCGAAGGCGACTCTCGCCGGGACACGGTGGGCGCGGAGGTCCTCGCCGAGAATCGGTTCTTGGCCGCGCGCGACGGAATGGACGCGAGGCTGATCGACCCCGCCGTCCAGCGCTTGGTTCCCGTTGACCTGACCCTCGACGCGGTTCTGACGGAGTGCCGTCCGCACGCGGTCGCGCTCGGGTGCGAGTCCGCGCTCGATCAAGTCCGGTTGCTCGCGGCAGCGAACGGAGCGGACCGTCAGCGCGCCTTTGTGGCCGGCAGCGGAGGACTCGGGCATCTGGTCGAAGGGCTTGCCGGGCGCCTGCTTCCCCGCGGCGCCCTGGCTACGACGGCATGAGCACGAGAAGGCGCCACACCCCGACAGAAAGGAGCGGCCAATGTGCCGCTGGCTTGCATACTCCGGTTCGCCGATCCTCATAAAGAATGTGCTCTACGAGGGGCCTAACTCACTCGTCGCGCAGAGCCTGCACTCTCGCCTCGGTGCCGAACCGACGAACGGCGACGGCTTCGGCGTCGGCTGGTACGGCATCGCCGACACACCCGGCGTGTTCCACAGCACCGAGCCCGCCTGGAACGACGCCAATCTGCGTGAGCTCTCCGGCCATATCAGGTCCCCGCTCTTCTTCACGCACATCCGAGCGGCGATCGGAAGCGCCGTGCAACAGACCAACTGTCATCCCTTCCGACACGGCAAGTGGCTGTTCATGCACAACGGCTACATCAACCAGTTCGCCACGATCAAGCGCGACCTGGTGCTGTCGATCGATCCTGCCTTGTTTGCGGAGATCCAGGGCCAGGCCGACACCGAGGTGCTGTTCTTCCTGGCGTTGACGTTTGGGCTCGAGGACGACCCGCCTGGTGCGGTCGAGCAGGCGGTCGGGTTCGTCGAAGCGGTCGCCGATCGCCACGGGGTCCCTCATCCCTTCCAGGGCACCGTCGCCACAACCGACGGCGAGACGATCTGGGCATTTCGGTATTCGAGCGAGAGACACTCGCGCACGCTGTTCTTCACGACCGACGTTCCCACGTTACGTGAGATGTACCCGGACCGGGAGCTCTTCCAAGAGGTCTCGGACAACGCTCGTCTGATCGTCTCCGAACCGCTCGGCGACGTCGCCGGCGTCTGGAATGAGGTCCCGGAATCCAGTTGCGGCATTGTCGGCCCGGACCAGTCCGAGATGCGCGCGTTCCGGCCGCGGCAGCCGTCGGCTTCGGTCCCCGTCGGGGTCTAGACAAACGGGCGGGCCAACGACGAGAGCCGCGGTCGCCGACCGAAAGGGGGCAACCGCGGCTGAGCGTCTCCGGTGACTAGTGGGCGGCTGCCGCCGGCTCGGGCGTCAGAGCTTCCTGCAGCTTTGCCGTGTCCTCGTCCGATAGCGAGGTTTTGAAGACGGTGCCGCCGTACTGCTCGAGCGCCGCGACCGCCTTGTCGGGGGTCGCCTTCTCGATGATCATGAACAGCGCCGAGGTGCCGGGCTGGACTTGGTCGCGAACCTGTTGCTGAAAGGCCTTGTCGATGCCCTTCTCACCGAGATGCCCGAACAGAGCGCCGAAGCCGGCGCCAACCGCCAGACCGAAGAACGGGACGAAGAACAGGAGCCCGAACAGCAAGCCCCAGAAGCCTCCCCACGCGGCACCACCACCGGCGGACGCGCCGCCGTGGGTAGTGGTCACGTGGTACTTCCCCGCACGGTCGCGCGAGATCGCGGCGACCTGGTCGGCTTGGATGATCAGTTCCGCCTCGAGGCCTTGGACGGTTTGTCTCGCCTGTTCGGCGGTCGCCTCATCCGGATACCCAATCGCAACGAGCGTGGCCATAGACACTTCTCCTTTCGTTTCCACGGATGCCGTCACCAACCTTGTCGCGCCTGGTCAGGTCGAGCATCACCCCGATCGGATGACCCGCGAATCCTCGGACGTTCGACGTCGTTGCGGGACACTGCGCTCAGACTGTGGGTCTCTACTGACCGCGGTTCGAAAATCGCCGCCTTGCCGGGATGATTGGTCGGTGGTAGCTTGAACCGAGCGACCTCTCGGGGTGGTCACTGATCGACAGAGGGGTTGCGCGTGAGATGCGGAGCACCCGAGCAGTCGCACGCCGGCCACTCGTCTAGTGAACCGTTCGAGATCGAACTGCGAGAGGCCAACCCACGAAACGCCGCTGCATCACCCATAGGTCCTCGATAGCCCACCTCGCAGCGGCTCCCCGCGCGAGGCGCGGTCGCACTCCCGACCCAGCACGATGACCGAGATCGCTGAGACGACAGCGCCCGGGTTGTCTCGTCAGTGGACGCTGGTGCGGGCGCTCGCGGTTCCGCTGACCATCTCGCTGGTGACCATTGGCGTCGTCCTGTCGCTTCTCGCCGGTGCGCCTGGTGGGACGCGCAAGGTCGCGATACCGATCTTCCTGGCGGGGGCGGCCATCACGTTCGGCGTCGGTCTGTACGACCTTGCGCGCGATCGGGATCTTCGCTACGCGCACGTGCTGATCGCGGCCGGATTGATCTGGTCGGTGTCCGCGCTCGCGGCATCGCCGAGGGCGGGCCCCTACACGCTCGGCCGCGTGAGTCAGTGGTTCGTCGAGCTCGCGGTCGTTTACCTGCTGCTCAGCTATCCCTCTGGACGGCTCGCCGAGCCCGTTCACCGGGCGTTGTTCGGGCTCGGGGTTCTGCTCGTGTTGTTGCTTTACCTCCCGACTGCCCTGGTCGGCCAGTATCCGACTCCGTCCGCGTGGTCGATGTGCCTCAGCGCCTGCCCGCGCAACGTGTTCGCGGTGCGCAGCTCGACGCCGGCGGTCCTGCCCGACGTGATCTTTCCTCTGCGCGAGGTCCTCACGGTGGCGCTGCTCGTCGCCGTCGCTGCGGCAGCGATCCAGCGCGCACGTAACCTCGGAGCGCTCCTTGGCCGGATGACCCTGCCGATTGCCTTGATCGCGGTCGCGCAGGTTGTCCTGCTGGCGATGTACTTCCGCGCCCGCGCGATCGCCCCCACCAGTGGGCTTTTGGGCGTCCTGAGCTGGCTCTACGTAATGTCGCTTCCCGCCGTCGCACTCGCGGTCGCGATGGGCCGGCTGTACCGGGGACTCTTCGCGGCGAAGGCACTCGCTCGGATCGCCCGCGAGTTACCGGCCGCCGCGGCGGCCCCGGACGTTACGCGGGTGGTGGCTGGGGCACTCGAAGACCCATCGCTGATGATCCTGCACTCGTTCCCGGGCGATGACCGAGGATGGCTCGACGAATCCGGGTCGCCGCACCTGCCGGACGCCGGGGCTGAGCGTGCCGTCACCGGCGTTGAGAACGGGAACTGGCGGCTCGCGATCGTCCACGACCCCGAGCTCGCAGAGGACCCCACGCTGGTCCAGACCGCCGGAACCTACGCGCTCGCCGCACTCGAGAACGAGCGTCTCAGCGACGACCTGCACGCATCGCTTAGGCAGTTGGCCGAGGCCCGCACGCTAGGCATCAACGCTGAACTCCGCGGCCGGCGGAAGATCGAGCGCGACATCCACGACGGAGCGCAGCAGCGCCTCGTCGCGCTCCGGATAAAGCTGGCGCTGGCGGCGGAGCAGATCGGAGGCAAGGACGCGACCGGGGGCGACGCGCTCCGCGCGCTCGGGGACGAAATCGATGCGACCATCGAAGAGGTCCGCTCGTTCGCCCGTGGCATATATCCCCCGACGCTTAACGAGACCGGACTGACCGGCGCGTTGAAGACTATGGCAAGCGGCGTCGGGCTGCCGACGACGGTCAAGACCGAGAGGCTCGGGCGCTACTCGCGTGAGATCGAGACGACCATCTACTTCTCCTGTTCGGAGGCGCTGCAGAATGCGGCCAAGCACGCCCGCGGCGCGAGCTGCGTAACCGTCAGGGCCTGGGACGACGGGGAGCTGAATTTCGAGGTCCAGGACGACGGGGGCGGATTCGACCTCCTGAGCACACCGTTTGGCACTGGCCTCCGCAGCCTCAGGGATCGACTCGCGGCTGTCGGGGGCAGGATCAGGATCGAGTCTGCCCCGGGCCGTGGCACCACCGTCGGAGGGGCCATCCCAGCGTCATGGGACGACCGCTCGCGTTTTGCAAGTCGACTGAATCGGAGCGCGAAGCCCGGCGATTAGCCGGCTGCTTCAGCTCCCCGGCTCGGCTGCTGCCGGGCCGGGGGCTACCACGATCAGCGCTCCCGGCCGGAGATCCAAGATCAAATTCGAGATGCGCTTGCCCTCTGGCGTGGGGGCACCGCCAACGTAGACGGCAGTCGGGGCGTCTATCGGGAAGTCCGCGGACGGCGCCCAGCCAAGGGACTCAAAGGGATCCGGCGGGGGGAGCGGGGAGCGCATCGTAATGGAGAGTCCTGCGTCGAGGGCTCGTGTATCGATACCCATCGTCTTCAACGGTCAACCGCTTTAGACCCGGGCGGAAACCTCATCCCATCCGGATGACGTGGCGGCCTCACGGTGCGATCACCCTTGGCCGGGTGAGCGGTCGCCCGGCGCCCAAGCGTAGAAGGCGCCTGCGATGACGACGGAACGTCGGATGGCGTTGTGCTTCGCGGCGGGGGCAGCTCTGTTCGTGATCGGGCCATTCCCGGGCTACGCGAACCTCGTCGGCGACGCTGCAGACTCGGTGACATTCTTCGTCGGCTCAGTTCTGTTCACCATCGGCGGCGCGCTGCAAGTGGCGCTCGCCTTCCCCGAACGTCGCTCGCCTGACGGCGGCCGGGCGGCGTGGTTGGCGGCGGCGATCCAGTCCGCGGGCACCGTGTTCTTCAACGTGACCACCTATCGAGCGATGTACACCGCCCTGTCGAGCTCCGAGTACAACAAGCTCGTGTGGCGGCCGGACGCGTTTGGCTCTGTTTGCTTCCTCGTCTCCGGCGTGATCGCGTACCGTGCCTCGCGACGACGCGGCTGGCTGCCCCTGCGCGCCGGCCCGGGGTGGTGGGAGCCGGCGATCAACCTACTTGGTTGCATCTTGTTCGGGGTCGCGGCGGTCGCGGGCTACGTCGTGCCCTCCAGCGGATCGATGCTCGACCTGGCGGCTGCGAACTGGACCACGTCACTGGGGGCGATGTGCTTCCTGGGGTGCGCCGTCGCCACCCTGCTCACGGGACACACGCTGAAGTCGCCACGGCTCCGGCGCCTGCACAGGCTGGAGCACGTCGTCGAGCACGACCTGCAGATCGTCTAGCGCGACGCGGTACCCGGCTGACCTCGTCGTCCGCAACGATTACCACTGTCCCGGCCAAACGGTCAGGGACGCCCCGACGCCGGGCACTTATGAGAATTGGCCAGTAGCCCCAGAGCAGCGGCACCGATAGCAGCATCGCACCGAGGCGAACGAGTGCCTGGCGCGGTCGCAGCCGCTTGCGGTCCGGACGCGACAACGCTGATATGCATGAGCCGGTTGCCGGGCGTTTGCCCCGTGGTGGTCCAGAACCCCACGAAGTACACGATTACCCAGAGGACGAACGTGGCTCCTCCGATCACGGCCCACACGGCTTCGTGGTGCTTGGTACTGATGCTGAACACCGAACCCACCAACAGCGCTGCGCCGGTGACCGCGAGCGCGGCTGCGTCGATCAGCAAGACGTCGACCACGATCGCGATCGTGCGGGTCACGAGACCGGCGTAGGCGACGTCGCCTTCGCCGTGGGGACCGGCGTCGTCGTCTTGGTTCAGACGGCTTCCCGTCGTCTGCACGCTCCGCTTCCGCTGCACCAGCATCGCATCTCACGTCTGCCCTCCGGCGCTCCGTCCTGCGGACTCCCGCACCCTCGGGGGCCGCCGCCGCATCAGCCGGCGGGCAATGCGCTCGACGCGGTCATCGGCGTCACGCGAGCGGCTGCGCATGACGCCAGCCATCTGGTCGGCAAAGCTGAGACTCTGGCGGCCGATCGCCTCCGTCACCGCAGGGCTCTGAGCGATCTCGTCGATCAGCCGCCACAGCTCGTCGTTATCCGGTAGCTCGCGAAGCAACGCGCTCGTTACGCGGCTGTCAATCAGCTCCTGCGTGAGCCGCTCCGCCTCGGGACTGTTGAGCGCGCGTTGCAGCATGGGCTCCAGCACATCGGTGTTGAGGGGGCTGTTGACGATCCGCTCTCCGGCCTCGCGGGCGAGCGGTGAAGTGAGCGCCACCTCCAACGTCGACAGCGTCGTGTCGAGCGCCGCAAGCGCGGCCCGTCGAGCCGGGCCCGCGAGCGACCGGCGGGCGCGCCGGTCGACCGCTCGGCCGACGCCGACAGCAGGTCGCAGCGCCGCAGCGCCGAGGGAGACGAGTGGTGCCACCGCTGTTGCTCAGGCCACGGCGCTCACCCTCCGAGCACCTTCTGCTTCTCCTGCGCGAACTCCTCGTCGGTCAGCACGCCCTGCTCATGGAGCTTGCCGAGCTGCTGGAGCCGATCGACGTCCGATGAGCTGATGCCTCCGCTCGACGGAGGCGCCGTCGCAGCCGGCTGCTGATCCTGCATGGCCTCCTGCCCCTGCGCCTCGGCGTGGCGTTTGCCCATCATGTAGGCGCCACCGCCAACCGCGGCGGCACGGAGCAGAGGACGACGTCGAAGAAGTGGCATCTCAGACCACCTACTCCATGTCCTCAGGGAGGTCGAGCCCGAGCGCGACCATGATCTCCGGCGCCGCCGCGACGACCCTCGGGCCGCCGACCTGCGGAGCGACGGCACGGAGCACTCCGAGAATGTCGTCCGGGCTGGCGCCGTCGGCAAGCGCGTTCGTGACTTGCCAGGCATAGGACGCCGGCGGCGCGTCGAGGGCGATCAGCGCAGCGATCTTCACGAGCGCGAAGGTCCGCGGGTCAAGACCGGTCCGCTCGAGGTGTGCTTCACGGAGCCCGAGGGCTTCGTCGAGGATCGTCATGTCGCCCGTCGCGACGCCCGAGAGCGTTGTGTGGGTATCCGCCCCTACTACAGTCATGTGGGTCTCCTTTCGGAGATCGATCGAGATTTGCCTGGAGTGACTATCCGGGCAGCCCGCCACCGGCGCATCGACCGAAAGGGGTGAGATCGGGTCAGATCTCGGGCGACGGTTTGTGGTCGCTCTCGTCGGCGAGGAACAGCAGCGTCGCCTTCACGCGCCTGCTGGTGTCCTCGGACTCGCGCAGGTTGAGCTTCATGAAGATCGCGTTGATGTGCTTCTCGACCGCGCGCTTCGTGAGGAACAGCTGAGCCGCCACGGCGGCGTTGCTCTTGCCGGTCGCAACCTCCGCCAGTACCTCGCGCTCGCGCGTCGTGAGCTCGTCGAGTGGCGAGGCCGACGGGTGCGCACGCTCGACGATAAGGCCGTCGATGATCTTCGGATCGACCACCGAACGGCCATCCGCCACCGCGAGGATGGCCTCGACCAGCTCGTCTCGGTTCCCTACCCGCTCCTTGAGCAGGTAGGCGCGCCCCTCGGCCCCCGACTCGAACAGCTCGAGTGCGAGCGCGGGGTCGGAGTACTGGCTCAATATCACCACGCCGATGCGCGGATGAGTCTCGCGCAGCTGCTCGGCGACCTGGATGCCCTCTCGTTTACGAAACGGCGGCATCCGGATGTCGGTCAGCACGACATCGGGCGACTCGCGCTCGATCGCTTCCAGCAGCGAGTACGTGTCCTCGGATACGGCGACCACATCGAGCTCCGGAACGCCGTCGAGGAGCTGGCTCAGACCCTCGCGGACCAGGTAGCTGTCATCGGCGATCGCGAGGCGCAGGGGCATGCTAGGAGGCTAAGTCGGCGGTCCGCGCAACGCGATTATCGCCGATCGCCCTCGGCCACCGGTTTCCGGTAGGCGCCAGGGTCAGGAGCCAGCGGTCAGCGCGGCCTTCTCGGCCTTGAATTCCGCGTCGGTCAGCGCACCGTCGTTATGGAGCTTTGCCAAGCGCTCGAGCTCGTCCACGTGGCTGCCGTTCGTCGCTGCCGCGACGGGTTCTGCCGGGGCGGGTCGCTCTCTTCGTTGCGCACTCCACGCTCGGACGGAGCGCATCGCATCGCCGGGCTGAGCGTCGGGAAACTCCATTGCGGTCTGGCGGCGCAGGGCGTAGACGCCCAAGGCGATTAGCACGATGAAGCCGAGGATATAGGCGAGTTGGCGCGTGGCCGGCGTCGGTCCCCACAGGATCACCAGCAGCAGCGCGATGTACGCGGAAATATAACTTGGGACAGGGTGGGTGCGCAGCGTGGGCGCGAGCGCGCGCCTGCAGCGCCTTCGCGGGGCGCGTCCGACCGCCGAGCCACGCGGCCACCACGAGTACCAAGCCGTAGACGACCAGGGCGAGCGCGATGTCGTAAAGCAACGTCGTGCTGATCGTCCACACGTGATGAGCTGCCGGCCTGTTGTCCGGATTGCGGACAAGGCCGTGCCACGATGTCGTTACCGCCGAAGCGCCTGAACAATGAGGACCAATATGCCGATGCCGACGAAGCACCAGCCCGTCAGTCGCAGGGCCTTCCGCCGGTGGCCTCTGGAGAGCCACACGGCGAGGGCGAACAGCGCAAACGCGAGCAGCGGTAGCAGGAGCGCCAAGCCCTTGATCGCCTTGGCGATGTTCTGCAGCGTCTTGAGCTGGTTGGACCGCAGAATCACGAGCTGCCCGGTCGACGGGGGCAGCGTGATGCCTGCCTTGTTCGCGGCCCCCTGCACCGTCCCGGCGTTTGACTGCAGCGCCGACCTCGCGGCGGCGACCTGCGACTGCACGCCCAAGTGCACTCGCCAGTGCATCGACGATTCCGTGGAGATCCAGCGCCACCACTCCGCCATTGAGTCCTGACGTAGCGAGTTACCGCCGTTGATGATCTTCAACAGAGTGGCGTGCGCTGCGTGATTGGCCGCACGCCAGGCGGTCTGCACCTGCTGCGAGGCAAGGACTCGCGGCGCGATCTGGCCGGCGAGTTGCTCGAGCCCCGCCGACACCGGGCCGGCGGCGCCTTGCAACCTCGCGGGGAGCACGGCCTTGATCTGTGCCTGGGGGACCCCGGAGCTGAACAGCTGGTTCACCGCATAGGCGGCCACCGCCGTCTGGATCGTTTTGTCCTCGAGCAGCCGAGAGCTGGTGTTGGTCCAGTTGTCGGTGTTAAGCACCTGCCGGTTCGTCCATACGGCCAGGACCGCAAAGAGTCCGATGATCGTGGCGAGCGCGAACACCGTGCCGATCAGCCACCGAGGCCGGCGCGGCACAGATGGCTCGGTCGGACTATCAGCTGCCGCCGAGCCGGCGGACGTCTGTTCTCCCATCATGCGAGCATCCGCCGCGGATCGTGTTCTGGCAAGTAGGCCGACCCCCCCGTGACCTGCGGTCCGCACCACGAGCCGGGGGGTGTCGGCGTCCGCGCAAAGGCCGCGCAAATGAATCGAGTCGCGCTCATGGGGACCGCTGCCTCGAGGCGAAGTTTCCGATCAGCAGCCCGATCACCGTGACCAGATACAGCTGGCCCGTGAGCATCTCGATCACAGCGATGGCGTGTCCCGCCGGAGTCGCAGGGCTGAAATCACCGAATCCCGTGGTCGTCAGGGTCGTGAAGCTGAAATAGACCTTGTCACCTTGGGTGCCGCTCGTGTGCTGGGCGAAGTAGGGCGTTCCGGCGGCCGCCGCGACGAACCCGATCACCCAGGAGAACACCAGTCCGACGGACAGGTAGATCGCCAGCGAGCCGGCGACTGACTGGAGTGTCGCTCCCTCCTCGCGAAGGAGTCGCAGCAGGCCTCGGACGAGCGCGATGGGAACGCCCGCGGTGAGACACACGGCGGCGACGGCGATCAGCCACCGCGGAACCACGCCAAGCGCAATCAGCAAGACGGCCGATGGCGATTGCGATGGCGAGCGACTTAGCGCGGCGGCGTCGGACCGCCCTTCGTTCGCGCGAGGTCGCGACCGTGACTACCAGCGCAGACCCCTCGATTGCGAACGCGATGGCACGGGACCAGTTTGCCGTCGGCGCCGCGATCAAGAACACCACTGCGCCGAGCATGAGCACGAATACCGCGAAATATCGGTACTGCGGAGGACGCACGGTGTGATCGCGCTCACCCGCGCGGCGGATTGCGTCTCTGTTCTCCACGGAGACCACTGCGGCTATGAGCCCTTGTCCAGGACGCACTTGCGGGCCCAGGCGTATGGCGGCGCGGTGCGCGGGATCGGGCGAGGAGCGAGATGGTCATCGAGGTCGGCGAGCTTCACCCGGCGTGCGATCGACCCTGCCCGACCGCGGGCAGCAGCGATTCGGAGGCGGCGGGCGATCCTGTGCGCGACTGTCGGATCCACGATTCCCCCTCAGTGCCCGGAGAGGTGAATCAAGCCCAGATCGTCGAGCCCGTTGAGCATCAGCTGGACCGCGAGCGCTGCCAGCAGGAAGCCGAACACCTTCTCGGTTACCAGCATCCGATTCGCATCCAGGTGGTCACTGACCCGGTTTGCCCACCGGAACACGAGGACGTCGAGCGCCAGCACGACGAGCACAAGTCCGGCTGCGAGTCCGAACAACGCAACCGACTTCCCCTCCGCCGAGATGATGACGAGCACGACGATGCCCGTAGGATTCACGAGGTAGGGGACGGCCAGCGGATAGACGGCGAGCCTCATCGGATCCCGAACGCTGGTCGACCGTTCTTCGACGGAGGGCTTATCGGACCGAAGCACCATCGACGCCGAGATCACGAGCAGGATCAGCCCGCCGGCGATCGCGAGCGCCCCGGTCGAGAAATGCAGCAGCTTTCGCAGGATCTCGCCGAGCGCGAGCAGTACCAACGCCACGACGGCGGCGGTCGAGAGCATCTTGCGAACGACACTCGCCTTGGTGTCCGCGTCGAGTCCGTCGGTGAGCTCGAGAAATGGCACCAGCGCGATCTTGGGGCCAATTCCGATCAGCAGTAGCAGAAAGAGGTCGGCGACGACCTGGACGTCGATCGAGTTCACGTCCATGGACGGTGAGCATCGCTCTCGCAGGCAGGCGGAGCATCACCCGATCGGGACGAGGCGAAAAGCTCAGCGGGCGGGACCCTGGCACGACCGTGAACGGCACGCACGCGACCCGCAACGAGGAGTTGCTGCGAGGATTGGCCGCCGGCGAGGACCGCGTCTTGCGATCGGTGCTCACGGTCTCTCCGGCCAGCACGTGGCAGCCGCATCTCGTGACCCGGCGAGCCTTACCGCCGGCGACCACCGCGCTCGTTCACCTCGCTGCTCTGCTGGCGGTCGGCGGCTCGACAACCTCGCTGCGCTGGGCGGTGGAACTCGCCTTGGACGCCGGCGCGCGTGATGAGGAGATCGTCGAGGTGCTCGAGACCGTGGCCGCGAGTCTCGGCACAGCGCGAGTCGTAGCGGCTGCTCCTCGATTGGCACTGGCGATCGGTTACGACATCGAGGTCGAGGGCTGGGACGGGTACTGACGGCCTCGCGTCCCGGCCCCTGCGGCGCTCTAGCCCAGCAGTCCGGCGTCGGTCGCGCGCGCGACCGCTTCCGAGCGGGAGGACGCGTCGAGCTTGCGATACACCGCGTGGACGTGCGTCTTGACGGTGTTCGACGAGACGTTGAGCCGCTGGGCGATCTCATGGAAGGAGTAATGCGTCGGTAGGAACCGGAGCACACGAAGCTCCGCCGTCGTAAGCGACGCCGCCCCGGCCAGGGCCGTCTCGGCTCGTGCGTCGAATTGTTGCCAGGCGTCGTCGAACCAGCGTTGGAAGATCACGGCGTCCCGCATCCGGCGCGCCTGCCGTGACGCATGCGCCAAGAGCTCGCGGGCACCGGCGACGTCACCGAGTGCGAGCGAGACGCGGGCGAGCACGATCCTGATCTCGGCGATCAACCAGTAGAGGGACTCGTCAAGCAGACCGATCTGAGCGAGACACTTGGTAACAGCCGCCTTCGCCTCGTCGACGCGGCCTTCACGCATTGCGGCCGCGGCACAGACGGCTCCGACGAGCGCCGATGCAGGGTACTCGCTCCGTCCCTCGATATCCCTGAGCGAACCGGCACGCCGGGCGAAGTCGGACGCGCCCTCACTGTCACCGAGCTCGCCCGCGAGAACAGCCAGCTGAGCGAGGCACATCGCCCCGGCGTCGCGCGCCAGCACCGCGCCACGCGCAGCGCCCTCCTCCAGCTTTCGCCCGGCCACGGCGCAGTCGCCCGTGAGCAGTGCAGCCGTTCCTTGGAGAAAACAACAACTTGCTCGCCACGGACTATCGCCCGAGAGGGACTCGTACGCGCGGGCGGCATCCTCACCCATTCGTCTCGCCCCCGAGCGCGCAGCCCATGCGTCGATGATCATCACTCCGGCGCGCTCACGGCTCGTAGATTCCTCGGCCATTCCGGACAAGCTCACGACTGCGACTCGAGCCCACTGCTCGGCGACGTCGAGGTTGCCCATGGCGAGATGACTGTGCGCCCCGACCAGTTGGAGCGTCAAGCATTCAGTCAGCTGCTCGGGCGTAAGCCCGCTCAGCCACCGCTGGACGGTGTCGTTGCGGCCCTCTCCGAGATACCGGGGCAGGTCGGACCACATCAGCTCCCCGGCGCATCGGAGATCCTCCGCGCTGCGGGCATGGTCGATCGCACGATCCATATCGTCCGCCCTGCGGTGCCAATCGGCCGCCCGCCGGTGAAGCACGCGACGAGCGGCTGGGTCGGCTCGGCGCAGCTCCGTTTGGAGCATCTCTCTGACAAGGCCGTGGAGCCGGTACCACTCGTGGCTCGCGTCCACGGGCTGCAGCGGCAAGTTCATCCGCGCCAAGTCGGCGAGTATCGCCGCCGAGTGCTTGCGGTCGAGCACCTCGTCACAGATCGTTCCCGACAAGCTCTCGAGGACCGAACTGCGTGTCAAGAACCTGCGCGCCGAAGGCGGCAGTGGCGCGAGGAGCTCGGCCCGGAAGTAATCGGCCAGCAGATGGTCGTCCCCGCTGAGTTGCGCGAAGTCATGTCTGAGCTCGGGCCGCTCCGCGCAAGCGATCGCCGCGAGCTGGAGCGCCACGGGCCAGCCCTCCGTGCGCCGAACGAGGTCCTGAACAGCCGTAAACCCTGACGCGAGCCCGGCCCGTCGAAGCAGCGATGCCGCTTCGGCGGCTGACATTGACAGGTCGTCGCTGCGTAGCTCGACGAGCATCCGCTCAGCACGCATGCGACCTAGCGCCAGGGTCGGCTCGTGACGTGAGGCGATTGCCAGCTGTGAGCCCTCTGGCAGCCAGCCAAGGACGCCGAGCACGGCGTCGCCGAGCAGTTCGGGCGGAACGACGTGAGCGTCGTCAAAGACGATCACGAAGCTGCGCCTCAGTCCCGGCTGCATCCCGATGCTCGCGAGGGCGCTGGCAACGGAGTCCGCGAGCGCCTGCGAATCCCGGTCCGCCCGGTCGAATGTAACCCAGGCGAACGGGCGCCCGTCCTCCTCGCTCCACTGCCGCAGCAGGATCGTCTTACCGTAACCGGCCGGAGCGGTCAGTAGCACGAGCCGGCGCGACTTCAGATGCGTCAAACGGCGCAGCAGCCCGGTTCGCCGGACGAGCTCCTTGCGCCGGCTCGGCGCCCGGGGCCTGGGACCGGGCAGGTCAAGCCCGAACCGCGGTCGACCGCGTCCAGCCGTGAGCCGTTGACCATCCTGAGTCGTGGCATCCGACACCGTCTAAGCGTCGCCACGATGAGCGGCATGGGCAAGGTGGTGCGCCTGCCTTAATCCGGGATGCCGCTACTACCGTGGCTGTCGCGGCGCGGCCTCATCCGGTTCAGGCGATGCGCGGGCGGCGGCCGGACCTAGGCTCAGCTGGCATGGATCCGGCAGAAGACCTGCTCCGCCGCCTGGCGTTCAACGACGAGAAGGTGCTCGGGATGGTCTTGACGAGGCGCGTAGGCGCCGATCGCGAGGCGCTCAGCCCCAAGATGGAGCTCCTGGTCCGCCTTGCAGCATTGCTGTCGGTCGGTGCGGCGACTCCCTCGCTCCGAGAAGCCGTCGATCAAGCCGTCGCCGCCGGTGCGACGTCGAACGAGATAGTCGGCGTCCTCGTTGCGGTCGGCCCCACGATCGGGCTCGCGGGCGTCGTCGCTTGTGCGCCGAGGCTGGCTCGCGCGATCGGCTACGACCTGGAGAACGGTCACGCTGCGGCTGGTGACAACCAGCCCGGCCGTCCGCGTTAGTCCCGCCCGCCCCGGGTCAGGTCGACCACCAGGTCGTATGGGACCGCCAGGACAACCTCGTCGGATTCGATCCGATCGACCGACGAGATCGGGATGGCGATCTCGCGCTTGCGCCAGAGATGCCCGTGCTCTGTGATGAGCTCAGCGATCTGATCGCTCCTCTCGATCACCAAGCCGATGACGTTGCCGAGCCGGTGCCCGTCAGCCGAAATCACGTCGCTGGCGCGACGAATCTCGACCGTGCCCTTCGGAATCCGGTCGAAACTGAGCGTGCTGTGCGGGTCAAAAGCGATTGGCTCCATGCCGGCGCCCAGGGCATTGACACCGAGGGACCCGGAAAGCGGCATCTGAGAGATCGCTTCGACCCCGACATCCCACCGCGGGTCGGCCGGGCGCTCCCCCAGCCGCAGGTATTCCGACTCGTGCAATGGCTCGAGCTCGTTTAGCTCGTCGACCGTGCAGGTCAACGAGATGCGGTCTGCCGCCTCATGGCCGATCCGCGCTCTAGCGATTGGAACCAGGCGCGCCAGGTCGTGACGGCCTGGCGGCTGGACGACGAGGTGCGTGATGCTCCGACGGTGCGGATCGATGATGACGTCGGCCAGCTCCCCGAAGGCGTCATCGGTGCAGTCGACAGGGCAATCGAAATCGAGTCGCACGGAAGTGCCGGCCCCGACATCCTGACCGCGGTCCATGGCCACGACGATCATTGATCGGGGCGTGGGCGGCAAGGGTGCACGCCGGTGTATTCGCCGGAGTTCGGACCCCCGGGCGCGCCCGGCATCCGCACGGCTGACGACACGAGCGAGAGTGGTGCTCACACCATGGTCGGGTCCTGACCCGTGTGAAAGCATCGTGGTTCGTCTGTAACAACTAAAGAGAAGGCGACAACCATGGCGACGACACGGGAGACCCAGAAGAGTGAGACCGAGACCCGCCGCAGGAAGCCGGCAACGGTGACGGGAACCGCGCCACTCGGCCGTGACGAGCCACGTCGTCCGGTCGCCGATCGGGTAGCGCTCGGCGAGCGCGCTCGCGCAGAGGTGCCGCACGCCAGCCACGCGGTCTCCGCGCCGGCCGCGAATCGCCCTGATCCTCTCGAGCTGCTCGAGCGTCAGGCCGCAACACGCGTGCCGGAACTCGTCCCCATCCGCTACGGGCGAATGCTGGTCTCGCCGTTCACCTTCTACCGTGGCGCTGCGCTGATCATGGCCAGCGACTTGGCGTCCACCCCGCGCTCAGGGCTGACCGTCCAGTGCTGCGGCGACGCCCATCTGTCGAACTTCGGCGTGTTTGCCTCGCCGGAACGCCAGCTCGTATTCGACCTGAACGACTTCGACGAGACGCTCCCGGGTCCGTGGGAGTGGGACGTCAAGCGCCTCGCTGTGAGCATGCTGATCGCGGCGATCAATAACGGCTACCCGGTAAAGAAACAGGAGCGGATCGTGCTCGCCACGGTCGAGTCCTATCGCACGTCGATGGAGAGCTTCGCCGCAATGAAGCACCTCGAGCTTTGGTACGCGCACCTGGACATTCAGTCCGCACTCAAGGAGTTCGGCTCGCAGCTCAAACCCAAGATGGCCAAGCGAACCGGTAAGGCGCTCGCCAAGGCCCGCACGCGAGACAGCATGTCCGCATTCTCCAAGCTCACCGAGAAGGTCAACGGCCACGTGCGAATCGTCGACCAGCCACCGTTGATACTGTCGATCGAAGGGGTCGCTACAGGCCGTGAGCGCGACGAGATACTGAGTGGTCTCCGGGAGCTGGTTGTTCGCTACCGCGAGACGTTGGAGTTCGACCGCGGTGTCTTGCTCGATCAGTTCGAACTGGCCGATTTCGCCCGCAAGGTGGTCGGTGTCGGCAGTGTCGGGACGCGCGCCTGGATCGCACTGATGCTTGGCCGGGACAGCGGCGACCCGCTGTTCTTGCAGATGAAGGAGGCGGAGGCATCGGTGCTCGAGGAATTTCTCGGTCCTAGCCAGTTCTCAAACCACGGACAGCGCGTCGTCGTGGGGCAACGGCTGATGCAGGCGGCCAGTGACATCTTCCTCGGTTGGTTACACGTCGACAGTCCGCTCGATCGCAAGGAGCGCGACTTCTACGGCCGCCAGCTCAAGGACTGGAAGGGCTCGGCCGAGGTCGAGCAGATGGTGCCCAAGGGCATGGCGCTGTACGGCCAGCTCTGCGGCTGGACGCTCGCACGAGCGCACGCCCGCAGCGGCGACCGGATCGCAATCGCGGCTTACCTCGGCGAGGGCGACAGCTTCGACCGCGCCATCCTCGAGTTTTCGAAAGCCTACGCCGAGCAGAACGAACGCGACTACGGGGCGCTGGTCACCGCCGTGAAGTCCGGCAGGATCGCTGCTCAGGAAGGCCTCTGACTCTCCGCTTAGGGGGTGCCGGGCGCGGGCGGCGGTGAGCTGCCGCCCGTGCTCGGTGGCGGAGCCGTGCCGGAGGTGCCCGATGGCGGAGCCGTGCCGCCCGTGCCTGGTGGCGGAGCCGTGCCGGTCGAACGCCCGCGACGACGGCCGATGGCGTAGATCGCGGCGATGACCCCTGCAACACCGAGGCCGATCAGCACCCAGGCCCACCATGGGAGACCTCCGCCGCTCGACTTCTCGGTGGCCGGGGTGGTCTGCGTCGCGTGGATGTTCGCCGTTGCGGAGTTCGTCGTCGAGTTCGTGACGGTCGTCCCGCCGGTTGCCTTCGTCGTCGTCTTCGTCACGGTCTGCGCGCTGGCCGGGGTGGTCTGGGTCTTGGTCGCGCCAGAGACCGCATTGCTCGCCTGCTTCGCCACACTGGACACGGCGGAGCTCGCCGCGCCGGAACCGCACCCGCTGAGAGCGGGCGTCGCGATCAGGAGTGCCGCGGCGCCGAGCGCAAGTGGTCTACGGAGTGAGCGCGAGCGCCACATGCTCCCCGGCTAAGCGATCGCCCGCGCCTTGATCTGGTCGAACTCGGCCTGGTTGATGACGCCCTTGTCGAGCAGCTCCTTGCCCTTTGCGATTTCGGTGGCGGGGCCATTCGTTCCGGCCGCCTGCCGGATGTAATCGTCGACCTGGGACTGCGTGTCCTGGGCCTCCTTGGCGCTGCGGTGGGCCATCCCGTCGCTATTGACGATCAGATAGCTCAAAACGCCTAGGAACGGCAGTATGACCACGAGCACGGTCCAAGCGGCCTTGCCCCAGCCACTCAGGTCGTGGCGGCGGAACACGTCGAGCAGGACGGTGACAACGATCCAGATCCACGCGACCCACGCGAAGAAGATCAGGATCGTCCAGAAGATATTCAGAAACGGATAGTTGGTCGCGGCTAGTGCCAGCATTGGCGTCGCTCCTGGCGATTGAGGGAGATTGTGAGTATTCGTCGGGCGGGGTGTGGGTGCATCACCCAAACGGGGTGACCCCCGCCGCTACTCCCGGGCGATCATCGCGGCGGCCTCACGCTCGAGGTCGACGTACGGTTCCCCGCTGACGTCGATGGCGACGGTCTTGATCGTGCCACCGGTGAATGACCAGGGCCGCTCGCCCGGGAAGTCGTCGGTGACGCGAGACCTGCTGCGACCCACGGTCAGGTCGGTGCCGGCAGATACCGAACATCGCGGGCTGGGTCTTGATCCGCCCCTCGCCGACCTTCTCCTCGCCGTGGTACAGCGACACGATCCCCGTCGAGACCCCGGGCGGGTCCTCGCCGTCCTTGACGAACGCCGCGGACAGGATCACGTTCTCCCCGACCGGCAGGTCCTCGGTCGCCACGATCTTCTGCTCGAGCATGCCGACGAAGTTGTAGACGTAGTGCAGCCGATTGTCCTTGACGTAGAGCGCATGGCCGCCGAAGTGGGAGCCCTGGGCAGAACAGCACCCCGCTCGCGCCGGCCGCGGGAATGTCGACGACCGCTCCGATGATGTAGTCGCGGTTGCGGACGTTCACCGCCTGCGCCTCCGGGACGCCGGCGACGTCGGGGAAGTAGCGATAGCGGTCGCGCGGGCTGGTGAGCTGCGGGCGCGGGGTGTTGAGGATCTCGACCGGCGGAGCGGTCATCGAGCGGGAAGGCTCCGTTGGCGCCGGCCTCGGAGAACCAGAGGTTGATGAGCTCGCGCAGCTTCTCCGGGTGCTCGTCGGCGAGGTCGTGGAGCTCCGCGCGGTCGGTCTCGACGTTGTACAGCTCCCACGTGTCGTCGTTGAAGTGGCTCCAGCCCGCGATCGTCGGGTGCGTGCTGACGGCCTTCCAGCCCTCGTGCCAGATCGCCCGCGAGCCGAGCATCGAGTAGAACTGCGTCGACCGCGCCGTCGGGATCGTCGCCTGGTCGAAGCTGTAGCGCATGCTGATCCCGTCGAAGCTGCTCTGCACGTGGCCCTTGATCGTCTCCGGGCGGTTCGACGCCGAGGCAGTCGAGGATCGTCGGCACGATGTCGATCGCGTGGTGGTACTGGTGGCGGATCTCGCCCCTGGCCTTGATCCCCTTCGGCCAGGAGATGATGCACGGGTCGCAGCTGCCGCCGTTGAACTCGTAGCGCTTCCACATCTTGAACGGCGTGTTGAACGCCATCGCCCAGCCGTTGGGGTAGTGGTTGTAGGTCTTCGGGCTGCCGAGCTCGTCGATCATCGCGAGGTTCGTGCTCGATGTCGTCGGGGACGCCGTTGAAGAACTTGTTCTCGTTGACGAGCCGTTCGGGCCGCCTTCGCCGCTGGCGCCGTTGTCGGAGACCAGCACGATCATCGTGTTCTCGAGCTGGTCGGTCTCCTCGAGATACGCGAGCAGGCGGCCGATCTGATCATCGGCGTGGGCGAGGAAGCCGGCGTAGACCTCGGCCATCCGGCAGAACAGCCGCCGCTCGTCATCGGACAGCGAGTCCCACGGGCGCGTGAAGTCGACATCGGGAACGGCTGGCCATTCGGGCCCTTCCGGTCCTGCGGGGTCCCGATCGGGTTGATCCGGCGGGAGCTGCGGTGTCCTCCGGAACGATCCCGAGCTTCTTCTGGCGCTCGAGCGTCTGCTCGCGCATCGCCTCGTAGCCCATGTCGAAGCGGCCCTTGTACTTCTCGATCCACTCCTTCGGCACCTGGTGCGGCGCGTGGCACGCCCCGGGCGCGTAGTACAGGCAGAACGGCTTGTCGGGCGCGACCGCCTTGGCGTCCTGGATGAACTCGAGCGCCTTGTCGGTCAGGTCGACGGTCAGGTGGTAGCCGTCCTCCGGCTGGCTCGGCTGGTCGACGGGGTGGTTGTCGTAGATCAGGTCGGGGTGCCACTGGTTGGTCTCGGCGCCGAGGAACCCGTAGAAGCGCTCGAACCCGCGCCCCGTCGGCCAGTTGCGCCGTGTGGAGGCGAGGTGCATCTCGTCGGTCGGGCACAGGTGCCACTTGCCGGTCATGTATGTGTTCCAGCCGAGCTCGCCGAGGATCTCGGGCAGCATCCCGTTCTCAGGTGGGATCGTGCCGCTCGCGTTCGGGAAGCCGATCGCGGCCTCGGTGATGCACGCCATGCTGTTGCGCGTGTGGTTGCGACCGGTCAGCAGGCAGGAGCGTGTCGGCGAGCACAGCGCCGTGGTGTGCCACTGCGCGTAGCGCACCCCACTCGCCGCGATCCGGTCGATGTTCGGCGTCTCGACGGGCCCTCCGTAGCACCCGATCGCCGAGAAGCCGACGTCGTCGAGCACGATGTACAGCACGCTCGGGGCACCCTCCGGCGCCCTCGGTGGCTCGAACGGCGCCCAGTCGGGAACAGAGTCCCGAATGTCGACGTTGATGATGCCCTTGAACGGCGTACTCATATCTAACCCCGATTTCTCTCGGCGAAGGGTGGACCAGGTCTAGCGACCCGTCGAGGCTCGCAGGGTGCGCCAAGCGCGCGTCACCCAAAGCGGATGATCTCCGCGAGCTTGCACGCGGCCACTGCGTGGCAATAGGGACCGGCCCCCCGAGGCATGGAAGTGTGAGACAGGCCGGGAGTGGTGCGTATCACCCCCCGTCGGGCCGGTGTGCATGCTTGTCCCGTGCGGTGCTGGCGTGGATTCTCTGAGGCGGGGTGGGCGCCGTCGGCAGCAGGAGCCGCAGACCAACCGAGGTGAAATGATGCCGCTTGCTCACAGCCCACAAACCCCACCCACCGAACTCGACGGCGCCCGCAGCGCGCGTCTATTGCTCACGGACGCGAGAGTTGCATTGCTCGTCTTGAATGACGGACGGTACCGTGCGATGGAGCGGCTGTTCGGTCTCCCGAAGGAACAGGTCAATGTGGCGACCGCGGTCGCCGGGCTGATTGTCGCGGAGGCGATTCGCGGGCGGGCGAGACGATTGCTGAAGGGCCCGGCGCTGTCTTTCCCCGAGGTAGCGCTGGGCGCCTCAAGTCTGCGGGAGGGCCTCTACGCGGTCTCCGGACAGTCCCCATCGGATACGCCGCTCGTCGGCACCCTGATCGCGCTTGGCGTGATCGGAAGCTTGGCTCGCCCCGTTGTCCGCACGACGTTGAACGGGGTTCGCGAATCGTCGCGTCAGCTGCACGGTGCGTTCAACCACCGCTACGGGCACGTCGTACGTCACGGCCGGCGCCACCTGAGCAAGGTCGGGGCCGTCCGGGAAAGCCGCCGATCTCCTCGGGCCGACGGCGCCGGTGAGCAGCGACAGGCCGCTCTGACTCACCCAAATCGGACGACGCGCGGCGCCGCGCTTGCGCCCACGATCGGCGCTTACTCGGCGCCACCGGAAAGGCCAACACCATGACCACTGCAGTCGCATCTCGCACTACACCCGCAGTCACCGAGGACGGGACGGGCCGCCAGCAGCAAGCCGACGTCTTTGTCGTCTTCGGGATATCTGGCGACCTCGCGAAGGTGATGACATTCCACTCGCTTTACCGGCCGTGGGTGGCGTCATGAGCACAACCGTCAAGCCCAAGCGCAATTCACGCAAGTCCGCGAACGGCGACGGGCAGCCCGCGGCCATCAAGGCAGAGCCGGCAGCAAAGCCCCAGAGCGCGGCGGCGCCCTCACCGTTCACTCCGATCGCGGATTACGCATTTCTCTCGGATTGCCATACCGGAGCGCTGGTCGCGCCGGACGGCACCGTGGACTGGCTCTGCGCCCCCAAGTTCGACTCGCCCAGCGTATTCGGAGCTCTCCTCGACCGAGGCGCAGGCTCGTTCCGACTCGCGCCCTTTGGGATCAACGTCCCAGCCGGGCGGGTGTACGAGCCAGGAACCAACACGCTCCTTACGTCGTGGAAGACGCCGACCGGTTGGGCGACCGCCCGCGAGGCGCTGACGATGGGGCCGCGGCGCGGCGAGGACACCGTCACGCCGCACACACGCCCCCCTGCGGACACAGATGCGGAGCACATGCTCGTGCGCGCGATCGCGTGCGTCGACGGAGCCGTCGAGGTGGAGCTCGTATGCGAGCCCGTTTTCGATTACGGCCGGGCGCCGGGCGAGTGGTCGGTCTCGGCGGACCGGCATCTCGCCGAGGTAACCGGGGCCGGTCAGCGGCTCAAGCTCCAGACGGACATGCTGATCGGGATCGAGGCGAACCGCGCCCGCGCGCGCCACGTGCTCCAGGCCGGCGAGGAGCTGTATTGCGCGCTCTCCTGGGACGACGAGGTACCTCTACCGAGCGACCGAGATGAGGCCAACGCTCGACTCCAGACGACGACAAGCTTCTGGCGACAGTGGTTCGCGCGGGCACGGATCCCCGACCACGAGCTCCGGCCATTGATCCAGCGTTCCGCGCTCGCGATCAAGGGCCTGACGTACATGCCGACCGGCGCGACCGTCGCGGCACTCACGACCTCTCTGCCGGAGACGCCGGGCGGCGAGCGCAACTGGGACTACCGCTACACGTGGATCCGGGATACGACCTTCACTCTACAGGCGCTGCACTTCCTCGAGCTCGACTGGGAGGCGGAGGACTTCATGCAGTTCATCGCCGACCTGGACCGCAACGAGGACGGCGGCCTTCAGATCATGTACGGGATCGACGGGCGAATGGATCTGACAGAGACCACCCGGGACGAGCTCTCGGGATACGCCGGAGCGCACCCGGTCCGAATCGGTAACGGTGCCTTCGACCAGCGCCAGAACGACGTTTTCGGCGCCGCGCTGGACTCCGTTCTGTTGCACACGCGACGCAGTAATCGCCTGCCGCGGCGCCTGTGGCCGCTGGTGCAATCGCAGGCCGAGTGCGCAAAGGCGGTCTGGCGCAACCCCGACCAGGGCATCTGGGAGGCCCGCGGGAAGCCGCAGCACTACGTCTCCTCGAAGCTGATGTGTTGGGTGGCGATGGACCGGGCGTCGAAGCTCGCTGATATCCGCGGCGACAGCGACCTCGCCGCAAGCTGGGCCGAAACGGCGGCGGAGATCAAAGCGGATGTCCTCCAATACGGCGTCGACAAACGCGGGGTGCTGACCCAGTACTACGGCACCGAGGCGCTGGATGCGTCGACCCTCCTGGCGGCGCTCTTCGGCTTCTTACCCCCTGATGACCGCCGTCTTCGCGCGAGCGTTCTGGCGATCGCCGACGAGCTAACCGAGCAGGGGTTCGTGCTCCGCTACCGGACCGACGAGACCGACGACGGATTGTCAGGCAAGGAGGGGACGTTCCTGATCTGCTCGTTCTGGCTCGTCTCGGCGCTGTCGCTCGTCGGCGAGATGCAGCGCGCGCGCGACCTGATGGAGCGTCTTGTCAGGATCGCCTCTCCGCTCGGCCTCTACGCCGAGGAGTACGACGCCGAGACCGGGCGTCACCTCGGCAACTTCCCTCAGGCGTTCTCGCATCTGGCCGCAGTCGAGGCAGCCGCGGCGATTGTGCTCGCAGATCGACTAGCGGAGATAACCGTATGAGCGACTCATACGACGGCGTCTGTACCACCAGCTCCTGAGGTGGGCGACCACCCGATCGAGCGGATGGGGCCCAGTGAACCGCGCCCGCAGCCGGCCCATGTCACGTAAGGGGGCGGCCCGAGAGCGGCACCGAGTGGTGATCGTCGGAGGCGGGTTCGGCGGCATGGAAGCGGCCCGGCGCCTGAGGAAGGCGGATGTCGACGTCACGGTCGTGGATCGTCACAACCACCTCCTGTTCCAGCCGCTGATCTACCAGGTAGCCGCGGGGGCCCTGGCCTCCGGCCAGGTGGCCGCGCCAACCCGCCACATGCTCAGACGGCAGGCGAATGCGACCGTGCTGATGGCGTCGGTCACCGACGTCGATGTCGACGCGCGCCAAGTCGTCCTCGACCGAGGCGACCGCCTGGACTACCACAGCCTGATCGTCGCCTGCGGCGGAGAAACGTCGTACTTCGGCCATGACGACTGGCAGGAGGTCACATGTGGCCTGAAGACGCTCGCCGATGCCGTGGATTTGCGCGACCGGATCTTCGGGGCCTTTGAAGAGGCTGAGCGCGCGGGCGATCCAGCGACGCGGGACGAGTGGCTGACGTTTGTCGTCGTCGGCGGCGGACCGACCGGCGTCGAGATCTCCGGCCAGCTGGCGATCCTCGCTCGGCACACGATGAAGCGGGACTTCAGGCGGATCGACCCGCGAGCAGCGCGGGTGATCCTGCTCGACGCCGGCGAGCGCGTGATCGCCGCGTTCAGCAAGCCCACCTCGGCGAAGGCGGCACAGCAGCTGGGAGAGCTCGGCGTCACGGTGCAGGAACACGCGATGGTCACCGACATCGATCCGCGCGGAGTAACCGTCAAGATCGGCGACAAGACCGAGCGAATCGCGGCCAGGACCGTGGTCTGGGCGGCAGGTGTGCGGGTCGCCGGCATTGCCGAGGTGGTGGCGCGCGCCACCGGGTCGGACACCGACCGGGCGGGGCGTATCGAGGTCAACCGGGACTTGACGCTCGCGGGCCACCCCGAGATCTCGGTGATCGGCGACGCGGCCAAGCTCGCCGGCGCCGACGGCGAGCCGGTTCCGGGGCTCGCGACGGTGGCGATCCAGCAGGCGCGTCATGTGGCGGGGGCGATCCGTGACGGGGAACCTGGCGCCTCCAAGTCGTTCAAGTACTTCGACAAGGGCGCGCTGGCCGTGGTCGGACGCGGCAAAGCCGTGTGCGAGGTGAGGGGGCACCGGATCTGGGGTTTGCCTGCTTTCCTCATGTACGTGAGCGTGCACTTGTTCTACCTGGGCGGCGTGGGCGGCCGGCGCGTCACCGCCGGTATCACGGCGATCGGAAGTCTGTTCGGCGCCCGCGAGAGCCGAGTGATGGATTGCGAGCTTCGCGGCGTCGAGCGTCAGGTCTCTGAGCAGGCCCCCCCGCGCGATACGGAGGTGAAGGAGAGATGGCGCGTGTGAAGGTTTCATGGCCCGTCCGGAGCGTTCTAGGTGGAACGGCGGGGACGGCCGCACTGACCTGCGCCTACGCCTTGGAGCGGCGGCTCCGCCACCGTCGAACCGGGCCGCTCGATTACGACGACTCGCTCGTCCCGGGTCAGATCGTCGCGTCCGTCATGCACCTTGGCCACGTGACCAACCGCGAGGAGCGTGATCTGGGCATGCTCCTGCGGTGGGGCTACGGCTCGGCGTTCGGCCTCTGGCACGGCCTGCTCCGTCGCCGGCTCAGCGAACCGTGGGCGAGCGCGGCCTTCGGCGCGACTCTGATGAGCGCGACCCTGTCCCTCTTCCCCCTGCTCGGCCGGACGCCGCCGCCGTGGCGCTGGCCCGCGGACGTGATGGCGACCAGCTTGGGGACCCACGTCGCCTACGTCGTCGCACTCGCGACCACGGACGACGCACTGGGCCGGCCCGGGCACTGAGCCGTGCGCAGTGTGAAGCCGATGTCGTGGAGGACGATGTAAAGCATGTCACCCGATCGGGGGGACGCAGCGCGGCCGTTTCGATAGTTAGGTGCGAGCGTGAAGTGGTCGCTGGCTCTCGTGGCGGTGACGGTGCTCGGCGTGGCAGCTGTCTCCCGGCGTTTGTCGGGTACCCCGGTGACCACGGCGATGGTATTCGTCGGCGTGGGCTTGCTCCTCGGCCCAGAGGTTGTTGACGAGTTCAATCCTTCGCCGAGCGGCGAGACGGTCCGGACGCTCGCCGAGGCTACCCTCGCCGTCGTCCTCTTCTCCGACGCCTCGAGGATCCGGCTCGGAGCGCTGCGGCGCGAGTACGCGGTACCGCTCCGCCTGCTCGGCGTCGGGCTACCGCTGACGATCGCGCTCGGCGCGGTGCTCGCTGCGGCCGTGTTCAGCCAACTGACGATCGCCGAGGCGCTCGTGCTGGCGGTCCTGCTGGCGCCAACCGATGCCGCGCTCGGACAGGCGGTTGTGGCTGATCCGAGGCTCCCGTCGAGGATCAGCCAAGGCCTCAACGTGGAGAGCGGCCTGAACGACGGCATCTGCGTGCCGCTGCTGTTCATCGTGCTCGCCGCAGCTGACGTGGAGTCGCACGTCGAGAGCGGGAACCATGCGGCCACGATCGTCGCCGAAGAGATCGGCTACGGGATCCTGGGCGGAGTGGGCGCGGGACTGCTGCTCGCGGCGGTCGTCAGGATCGGGAGGGGTCGGGGACTGATCGCAGACTCGTGGCTGCAGGTCATCCCGGTCGCGGGCGCGGCGCTCGCCTATGGGATCGCGTCAGCGCTGGGAGGCTCGGGATTCATTGCCGCGTTCCTTGCGGGGATGTTGTTCGGGGGGCTGGTCAACGAGTCCGATGACGCCTCGCGCCTCAGCGACGAGTTGGGTGCGTTGCTCGACGGCCTTACGTTCCTGGCGTTCGGAGCGGTCCTTCTCGGCCCGGCGCTCGGCCACCTGAGCTGGAGCATCGCGGCGTACGCCGTCCTGAGCCTGACGATCGTGCGGATGTTGCCAGTGGCGATCGCGATGCTGGGCAGCGGTGCACGCCGGCCGACGATCGCTTTCCTCGGGTGGTTCGGACCGCGCGGGCTTGCGTCGATCGTCTTCGCCGTGATCGTCGTCGAGCAATCGCACCTGCCCCAGCTCCAGACGATCCTCTTGACGACGTATGCGACCGTCGGGCTCTCCGTGCTGGTTCACGGCCTTTCGGCGGCCCCGCTCGCCAACCGCTACGCGCGCTGGTACAGCTCGCATGCGCGGGACCGGCGGCCGGCGATGGAGAGCTTGCCCACCGCGGCGCACCGGGCACGCGGTCCAGGCGCGCCCGCGGTCCGGGAGACGGTCCAAGCGCCATAGCGTTGCGTGGCGCCTAGGTGGTCCCACGCCCGCGTTGTCGCCTGGGCAAGCGTGGTCCCGAGCAGCGCCCCGGCGATGGCGTCCCCCGGATAGTGGACTCCGGTGTGAACACGTGAGTACGCAACGGCGGCGGCGAGCATGCGCAGCGGAAACCCCGCCGCAGGCAGCACCTGTCCGACCCCGGTCGCGAATGCGAAGGCGGCCGCCGAGTGTCCTGACGGGAACGCGGTTGAGGAAGGCATCCGAACCTGTCGTGCGTGTGGCACGTGCTGTCCGACTCGGTCGGGGCGTCTGCGGCGAACGACCGGCTTGACCCCCAGATTCAGGAGCGCGGATGTGACTGCGACGGAAGCCAGCCCGCGCTTGGCCGCCTCGCGACCGCGAGGTCCGTAGCTCAGCGACAGGACACCCGCGGAGGCGACCCACAGACGAGAGTAATTCGCGGCACGACTGAGTCGCCCCAGCGCCCGATCGAGGCTGGGCGTAGGCGTCGCCGCGATCGCGGAGTACACCGCGAGATCCAGCTGACCGGCCTCGGTGGCCGCACGTGAGAACCAGCCTGGCTTCCCGAGGGGCGTCGAGGCTGGGTTGGGCTCGCGTTCCTTCATGGCCAACCCCGGATGCTCGCTCGACGGGCAGCGCTCAACCTCATCCGGTTGAGGGGATGCGGGGCGGTGGCCGGCTTCTACGGTGGCGAGGAGTGCCCGCAGCCAGCAACGTGCCCATTGAGGACCATCAAGCGGACGCATCGCTGCGCAAGCTGCTGCTTCCGCTCGCGCTCACGCAGTTCGTCGCGAGCTTCGCCGGCTCGAGCATGAACGTCGCGATCACCAACATCAGCAAGGACCTCGACACGACCGTGCACGGCGTGCAGACCGCGATCACGCTGTTCCTGCTGTGCATGGCGGCGCTGATGATCCCGGGGAGCAAGCTCACCGACCGATGGGGCCGCAAGCGCTGCCTGCTGAGGGGCCTCACGCTGTACGGCATAGGAGCCGTCATCGCGGCGCTCGCACCTGGACTCGGGGTCCTGATCCTCGGCTACTCCGCGTTCGAGGGCGTTGGCTCCGCGCTGATGATCCCGCCGATCTACATCATCGCGACGATGGCGTTCAGCGATCTCCGGTCGCGCGCCCGCGCGTTCGGCGTGATCAGCGGCGCGGGCGGGATCGGCGCCGCGACGGGACCGCTGATTGGCGGGCTGATCACCACGACGATCAGCTGGCGGGCGACGTTCATCGTGCAAGCCGTCGTCGTCGCGACGATCATCTTCCTCACGACCAAGCTCACCGACCCCGCGCCGGCAGACCCCACTCGCCCCTTCGACGGCGTCGGGGCCGTCCTGTCCGCCGCAGGGATGTCGTTCCTGGTGATCGGGATCCTGCAGGCCGGCAACAACAACACGCTGCTGGCGATCTTCGTCGCGCTCGGAGCGGTGTTCCTGTTGTGGTTCTACCTGCACATCCGCTCGAGCGAGCGCGAGGGCAAGGAGCCGTTGCTATCCACCGGACTGTTTCGTAACCGCACCTCCAACTTGGGGCTCGTCACCCAGAACATCCAGTGGCTGGTGCTGATGGGAGTCACGTTCGTCGTCTCCGTGTTCCTGCAAACCGAACGGGGGTTCAGCGCGATCAAGACGGGCGTGATCTTCACCGCGGCGACGGCCGGCATCCTCATCTCCTCGCTGGCCGCAGAGCGACTCGCCAAGAAGTACTCACAGCGGGCCCTGATCCGGACCGGCTTCATCGTCACGATCGCCGGCGTCGGGCTGCTGCTCGCGATCGTCAAAGCGTTGTCGCACCCGCTCGCCTTCACCCCCGGGCTGTTCGTGATCGGGGTCGGGATCGGCGTGATGCTGACGCCGTCAGTCAACATCGTTCAATCCAGCTTCCCGGAAGCGAAGCAGGGCGAGATCTCGGGCCTCTCACGGAGCGTCTCCAATCTCGGCTCGTCTCTGGGCACGGCGATCGCCGGCACGATCCTCGTATCGGAGCTCGCCAGCGGCAACAGTTCCTACGTGCTGGCGATGGTCAGCCTCGCCGCGTTCGCGCTGATCGGACTGGCGGCCGCGCTGTTCCTCCCGGCCGGGACCAAGCAGCAGGTCGTAACGTCCGCTCAGCCGAGCTCGCCCGCCGCGCTTGACACGGCCGCTGGGCGGGCGTAAGAAATGGGCAAGCGTAAGAGGCGAGCCGAGGCGTTCATCAGGCCTTTCCTGGTAGAGCCTGGCTCGAGCGTGACGCTCGGCAAGGACTTCAATCCGTCCTATAAGGCCGGCGTGAAGAAGAAGAAGGAGGGGGTCGCGCTACTCGCCGAGGGGGTCCGCCTCTTGGCCGAGTACCAGGCCCGGTTGGCCGCGCAGGATACGTGGGCAGTGCTGGTGGTGCTGCAGGCGATGGACACGGCAGGCAAGGACGGAACAATCCGCCACGTCATGAGCGGCGTCAACCCACAGGG
Organism: uncultured Solirubrobacterales bacterium; assembly: GCA_963826395.1. Classification (GTDB taxonomy): domain Bacteria; phylum Actinomycetota; class Thermoleophilia; order Solirubrobacterales; family Solirubrobacteraceae; genus Palsa-465. The sequence goes on from CAWGWP010000006.1 coordinate 660,331, forward strand.
CGTCGCGGTCCACAGTTTCAAAGTGCCATCGGTCAGGGAGCTCGCTCATGACTACCTGTGGCGCTATGAGCGGCGGCTGCCTGCCCGGGGCGAGATCGCGATCTTGAATCGGTCGCATTACGAGGAGGTGCTCGTCGTCCGCGTCCACCCAGAGAATCTCGACCGCCAGAAGCTGCCCAAGGCGGCGAAGGATGGCGGGGTCTGGAAGCGCCGCTACCGCGAGATCAACCACTGGGAGCGCTACCTGGTCGACAACGGACTGAGGGTCGTCAAGTTGTTCCTGAACATCTCGAAGGAGGAGCAAGAGGGGCTGGACCGAGAGACGCGAGCGGACGAGCGCCCCGGCGGCCAACCGGCGCCGTCGGCGGCGGCCCCGCCAAACGGCGCCGATGCCCCCGACCGAGTCTGAGACGCCGCGGATCACCCGAACCGGGTGAGGGGTTGCCGACAATCACTGGGACGATGGCGTTACATGCGGAGCAAGCGCAGAGCCTTGGCGTGCGCCGCCTTACTCCTGCTGGTCGCAGCGGCCGCTCTCGCGATCGTGCTGGCCGTGCAGCGCTTCCCACGCGGGGTCTCGGTGCTTTTGTGCGCGGTGCTCGCTGTGCTGGCGGCGTGGTACGGCGTGCGGCGGCGCGACGCGACACGGATGGTCTTGGTCGGCGCCGCGGGCCTCCTGTTGGCGGGTGCGATCGCACTGATCATCCTCGAGGGCAAGCCCCTGCTGAACCTGCTCGTACTCGCCGCCTTTGCCGGCTCGGTTGTCGCCGCGCGCGGCGCGTTCAGGGTCCATGTCGCACTTCCGCCGGCGCCGCCACCGGAGCACCCGGTGCTGTTCTACAACCCGCTCTCCGGCGGCGGTAAGGCGGAGCGGTTTCACCTTGCAGAGGAAGCGAGGGATCGCGGAATCGAGCCGATCGAGCTGAGGCAGGGCGACGACCTCGAGGAGTTGGTGCGCGCGGCCGTGGAGCGTGGCGCCAGGGGACTGGCGATGGCCGGCGGGGACGGGTCCCAAGCAATCGTCGCGATGATCGCCGCGGAGTGCGATCTGCCCTTTGCCTGCATCCCGGCTGGCACCCGCAACCACTTCGCCCTCGATCTCGGCGTCGATCGCGAGGACGTGGTGGGTGCCCTGGACGCATTTGTCGACGGCGGCGAACGGCGCGTCGACCTGGCTGAGGTCAACGGTCGCGTGTTCGTGAACAACGTGTCCCTCGGTCTCTACGCCGAGGCCGTTCAGCGGTCGGGGTATCGGGAAGCCAAGATCCGCACGTTGCTGAACACCGTCCCCGACACGCTGGGACCGGGCGCGGAGCCACCGCACCTGCGCTGGCGGGGTCCGGACGGCGACGAATCGGGGGCCGCGGTGCTGGTCTCGAACAACACTTATCGGCTCGGACGTGCGGTTGGCTCAGGGACCCGACCGCGACTCGACCGGGGAAAGCTCGGCATCGCCGTGTTCGAGCCGACGCCTCTGGCGCCTCATGGCGGTCGTGCAGGCAAGCGCTGGCTGGAGCAGTGGTCGAGTCCGAAGTTCGAGCTCCGCTCCGATGTACCGGTGCCGGCCGGGATCGACGGCGAGGCCACGGTGCTCGAGGCGCCCTTGCGGTTTCGCGTTCTCGCCGGCGCACTGCGCGTACGAATCGCCCCAAAGCATCCCGGAGCCTCGCCATCCGCGCTTGAGCCAGACTCGCCGCTGCAGACCATCAGAGCGCTGACCAAACTCGCGCTCGGCCGCAACGGCGAGACAAACGACGATGCACCCTAGTTCTCCGTCCAAAAGTGGCTGCTGCAGTCCGTCGCGCGGCACCGCGAGCCCGGCGCCTCCCGTGACCGTCGAGGTCACCGCCCCCGCGCCAGACTCACTGGAAGCGATGATCTCGCTCCCCGGCGGTGCGTTCACGATCGGCACCGACGACCGGCTCGCCTACCCCGACGACGGCGAAACGTCCCGCGAGGTCGAGGTCTCCGCCTACATGATCGACGCATGTGCCGTCTCGAACGCTCAGTTCGCCGCGTTCGTCGACGCCACAGGCTATGTAACTGAGGCCGAGCGATTCGGCTGGTCGTTCGTGTTCGGCGGATCGTTGCCCGACGAGTTCCCTCCCACCCGCGCGGTCGCTGCAGCGCCGTGGTGGCGCCAGGTGTACGAGGCCGACTGGCGCCATCCCGAGGGTCCCCGGTCAGACGTGGACGGACGGGCTGACCATCCGGTCGTCCACGTCTCCTTCAACGACGCGATCGGCTATTGCGCGTGGGCCGGTAAGCGCCTGCCGACCGAGGCAGAGTGGGAGTTCGCCGCGCGGCGGCGGGCGGTTGGAGGGCGTATTTCCCTGGGGCGACGAGCTGGAGCCGGACGGCGGGCATCGGATGAACGTCTGGCAGGGACGGTTCCCGACCGAGAACACGGTCGCCGACGGCTACTACGGCACTTGCCCCGTCGATGCCTTCCCGCCGAATGGATACGGCCTCTACAACATGACCGGCAATGTCTGGGAGTGGACGGCCGACTGGTTTCACCCGACGTTCCGAGACTGAGCGACCGCCGGATCGATCCGGCTGGGCCACCTGCCGGCACGCACAGGGTCCAGAAGGGGGGCTCGTACCTGTGCCACGAGTCGTACTGCCGGCGCTACCGCGTGAGCGCCCGCCAGGGCAACGAGCCGGACTCGTCAACCGGGAATCTCGGCTTCCGCTGCGCGGCTGACGCCGTGCGCTGAATTCGTAGTCCGGCTCGAAGGTGACGCCGATGCGCTCGCGCGATCGGATTGCTCGGATTTCGCCGCGTCTCGCAGTGCTCGCTGGTCGGCCGAGCCCAGCGCGCCCGGTCAGCGCGCGTGGCCATAGCCGCCGCGCCAGCACCACGTTGACCTCGGCTGCGACCAGCGTGACCTGCGCTCCGATCAACAGCCACGAAAGCAGGCCCACGACGACGGCGAAGCCTCCGTACGTGTCGCTGCTGCCCTTCACCACGTGAGCGACGTATGCACCGCCCAGCGCCTGAAGCCCAAGCCAGGCGAGCGCGGCGAGACCGGCGCCGGGAAGGACCGTGCGCGTCGTCAAAGTAGCCGCGGTGAGCAGCCGAAAGCACGCAAGGAAGACAGCAGCCCGACCCCGAGGGACCCGATCAGGCTGGCGGCCTGCGCCAGCGCCGGCTGTATCTGCGCCTCCGCTGCGAGACCGGCGACCGCGGTCCAGGCAACGACCACGGCTCCGCCCACAACGAGCAGCAGCAGGCCGCGGATTCGCGATGCGAAAAAGCCGGCTCGCTTCACCCGCGGCACCGCCCACTGACGGTCGAGCGCATCGCTCATCGACACCGTGAAGTTGAGACCGGTCCACAGGGCGACGGCGGCCCCGATCGCGATCGCGACGCGTTGCCGGTCAGCGAGCCGACACTCACGCCGATCTGCGGGCCGATCACCGGCATCTCCCGCAGCACCGAGTTGCGCACATCACGCTGGAACGAGGGGTCGCCATGGAATATGAAGCCCAGCACCGCGACGAACACGAGCAGAAGGAGAACGCCGAGAAGAACCCCCAGTACGCCATCTGAACTCCTTGGTTGAGGCCACGGTCGTCGAGGAACTTCTTGATCACCGCCACCGGGAACGCCAACGGCGGCGAGCGCCGTTGCCACTTGTCGAGGCGGTCGAGTGCGCCTCCGAAGGTCACAGCGTCGATTCTCTGGTTCCGGCGCCGCCGCATCACCTGCATCGAGTGAGCTTGTGGGTCGCGCGAGCCGCAGAACAGTCACCTGCTTCGGGTGATTCCCCGAGCGCGACCGGAGCCGTACGGTCGTCACGTGGGCCAAGTCTTCGTCTTCGCGTTTACCGCGGCGCTGAACCCGACGCTGCTGACGGCCGTGACGGTGATGCTGATTGGAGAAACCGCAGCGGCTGCTGCTGGGGTATCTGCTCGGCGCGTTGGTGACGAGCATCACATCCGGGATGGTGCTCGTGTTCGCGATACCCCACACGGCCACCACGAGCAGCTCAAAGCACACCGTCAATCCGGTGATCAACATCACCCTCGGGGCGCTCCTCCTGTTGATCGTGTTCGTGGTCGCTACGGGTCGTGATAGGCGGCGCCGCGCTTGGAGCGAGCGCAGGCGTGAGCGAGCAAGGGACAAGCCACCACCACGGTGGCGGAGGCAGCTGAGCAAGGGCTCGGTCCGAGACACGTTCGTCGTCGGAGCGCTGCTCAGCTTCCCGGGAGCCTCTTACATCGCCGCGACGGAAACATTGGCCAAGCAGCACGTTGGGACAGCGAAAAGGTGCTCGCGGTGCTGGCGATCAACGTGATCATGCTGGCGCTGCTTGAGTTGCCGCTGCTCGGGTACGTGACACGGCCTGAGTGGACGCGGCCGGCCGTCAACCGTTTCAGCGAGGCTCTCACCGCTCACGGCGGCCGTATCGCCCTGATCGCGGGCATCGCTTGGGGGTCCTGCTGATCATCCGCGGGATCGTGAACTGGTGAGGGGGAGGAGCCTCCTGCCGGCGATCCTGGGGCTGGCCGCGCTCGACGCGGCTAACCCCACGTCGATCAGTGGTGCGATCTATCTGGCGGGGTCGGGTCGGTCGGCTGGGCTGCGGGCATTCATCATCGCGGTGTATTCGACCTACCTGCTCCTCGGGCTGGTGCTGGCGTTCGGGCCGGCGGTGGCGCTCCGCTCCGCGCTCGCCGCAACGCCCGCCCTCGCCGGGCCACTCGTCGAGGTCGCGGTCGGCGGACTGCTCATAGCAGTCGGGATCCGCACCTGGCGACGCCGTGACCGAGGTGAAGGATTGTCTGCGAACGCGCGTCACGATCGACGCGGTCGGGGATCGTCCTTGGCTTCGGGGCGACACTTGCCGATCTCCCGACAGCGGGCCCGCTGCTCGTGGCGACGACGCTTCTCGCGGGGATCGACGGATGGGGAAGAGTTACAGGCCTTAGCCTGTACACCGCGGTCTACGTCTCTCCGCTGCTTGCGATCGCTGTTGCGCAACGTCATGGTGCGAGGGCATCCGGGCGACCGACAAGAGGACGATTCACATTGCGCGCTTCCGCGCCCCGCGTTGTGGCGCTGTGCGTTGCGGGAGCGATCGTCGGCTCAGAGGGCCTTGCCGCGCTCCTGTGAGCATGCCGACGCCGCCCGCAGCCGATGCGTCGACCACGTCGTTCGGGGATGTCACACGCCGGACGTGGCTGGCGGCTGAGCGCACGTGGCTTGCCTGGTGGCGTACCGGGATCGCGGCAGCGGCGGTCGCGATCGGCGTCGGCCGGCTCTTGCCCAGTGTGACCGGGGGCGCCAGGTGGCCGTTCCGGGTGCTGGGTCTCGGCTACGGCGCCCTGGCGGTAGCCGTGTTGGTGCTCGGTGCGGTGCGCCAGCGCCGCGGGGCAGAGGCGCTGCGCCATGGCGGCTACGACGAGCTGTCTTCCCCAACGGTGATGTGGCTTACGGCGGCGGCGGTGGTGCTCGCGACAGCGACGCTGATCCTCGTCGCTGCCGCGTTCTGAGGATCGCGCAACTGCGGTATCGACCGACCGCACTTTGGCGGTGACAATCGATGACGTGAGACCCGAACACGAGCTATCGCGCCGAGAGCTGGATCTGGCGGCTTACCACGCGATCTACGAGATCGACCGGCGCGACGAACGGGATCTTGAAGCCCTGCTGGCGGGATTTCTCTGCGCCGCCTGGCCGAGCGCGCGCGCCCAGCATCAGTGAGCACCGTTCGGGTACGGAGGGTCACGGTCTTCGTGGCCGATGATGATCATCGCTTCCGTCGCGTGCTGCGGGAGCTGATCGAGGCCACCCCTGGCTTCACGCTGCTCGGAGAGGCCGCCTCCGGCGAGCACACACCCGGCCCGGTGGCGCTGCTGCGCCCGGATCTGGTGCTTCTGGATGTCCGTATGCCCGGCATAGGTGGGGTCGAGGTCGCCCGGACGCTGGTGGGCCGTCACCCCGGTCTCACGGTGGCGCTGATGTCCGCCGACGGCCTCCCTCCTCCGTCGGGAATCGCGACTGAGGGCCGCAGGGTGATCTTCGTGCGGAAGGAGGATCTGTGCCCTGACGTGCTCCTCGATCTATGGCGCGGCCGCCGCACCCGCTCTGGCCCGAACTGGGTCGCCGTCCGACTGGGCGAATCGCAAGCTGGGGCGGATCAGTCCAAGACGAGGCCGTAACCAAGTGCCTTGGCGACCAGGTGCGCGCGCGAGCGCGCATCGGTCTTCGCCATCGCGTTTCGCACGTGCGTGCGAACGGTCGCATGCGATATCTGCAGCAGTTCCGCGATCTCCGGCCCGGTGTCTCCGAGTGCCACGAGCCGGACGATCTCACGCTCGCGCGGAGATAGCGTCTCTGGTTGCGTTCGAGGCGGGATCGTCCGACGGAAGCGAGCTCCCCATCGCGAGGTGCTAAGAGCAACGACCAGCGCCAGCTGTTGGCCAGTCACGACCTCAGTCGAGGCGGCCCACTGCACCGCGACACGGGAGCCGTCCGCGCACACGAGCTCGGCCTGTCCGCTGGACCGTCCGGCCGCCAGCGCGGCGTTCCACTCGGCCGGCGAAAGGGCCGGCCCTCCGGCTACGAAGTCTGCGATCGGCCGTCCGATGATCGCTGGTCGCTGATAGCCGAGCAGCCTTACGTAGGCCCCGTTGGCGTCGACCAGCCGACGGCGCTCGTCGAGCAGAGCCATCGCGTTCTTTGAGTGCGCGAAGGCCGCCTTGAAGAGCTCCCCGAGTCCCTCGCGGGCTGCGCTCCCACGCGTCCGCGGGCGCGTCTCGGTCGGCGCGTTCATTTGGCAACGGCGGTCGCAGGTGCAGGGGAAACGTCGGCCCCAGGCGCCGCTCCGCTGGTCGACTTGGCGGTCTGCAGTGCCGACAGCCAGAGCGTCACCAGGTATGTGACGACGACTCCGACGATCGTGAGCGGCTCGGCCCCGACACCCGCCTTGGAGGTCAATAGCGAGGCGAGCACGATGGCCGATAGCGGCAGGCGCAAGATTGCGACGGTCCCGGCCCCGATTCCCACCGGGACTGCCGCCGAGATCGGAAAACCGGGCAGATGAGACGCCATGATCGCCCCCGCCGCACCTAGGAACATGGCGGGAAAAGTCGGGCCGCCCCGGAAGCTTCCCAGCGAGACGGAGTAGCCGAGTCCCTTGAAGACGATCAGCAGCGCCAGCGCCGACAGCGACCAACCACCCGCGCCGGAGACCAGCCCGGGGAGCGCATCTTGACCTGAGAACAGGGCCTCGTTCACTCCCTTGTCGGCGGCCTGCGAGAACGCGATCGCCAGCCCGGACACGATCAGTCCGCAAACCGGCAACAGGAGAAACTGGTTTCGCTTCACGACCCGCTGTGTTCGCACCCCGCCGGCCTTGATCGCGAAGGCCACGGCAGCGACGACCAGCGCCAACGCGATCGTCCAGCCGAACTCGCCGACGGTCGGATGGTGAAACGCCGGCAGCGTCAGCGGGCCGATCGCGTAGGCGCCGTTGCTCAGGCCCGTAAACGACCCGAAGCCGAGTGACACAAGCGACCCGATGCCGGCCCCTATGAGCCCGGGAAGCAGGACCAGCGGAAGCCGCGCCCGACCCAGTCCGGTCGCCTCGATCAGGATCACCGCCGCGATGATCGGCGAGCTGAAGATGAATGAGAGAGCGGCGAAGCTCCCTGCTGCGCCGACGACGACGAGCAGCTGCGACGGCGCCTGACGACGGGCCAGCTTGACGGTAGCGACCCCGACCCCCGCTCCGATTGCGATCAGCGGCGCCTCCGGACCAATTACAGCGCCCATGCCGATCGACGCCAGCCCCGCCAGTACGACCCCCGGCAGCTCGATCGGCCGCGCGGGACCGCCGCCGGCGACCTTCAGCCCCTCGGCCGGAATATGTCCGCCTGTGCCGGGCAGGCGTTCGATCGCAAATGCGGTGATCAGCCCGGCGATTGCCAGGATCGGGAGCGACCACCACAGAGGCGGACCGTGCGCGTATCCGACCGCGCTCGGGAGGTGGTGATACAGCTCCTGCTGAATCTGGTAGACGAGCTCGAGGAAGCACCAGGCGGCCACCGAGACCACCAGGCCAACGATTGCCGCGATCGCGAGCAGAACCAGGAAACCCTTACTGAGTAGCGTCGGGCTCGGATCGTCCTCCGCTTCGGGCGAGGTGCCATCCGTGGTCCCGGCGGCGCCCGCGTCGGTCATGTCTTGCCAGCGCCTCGGAGCATCGTTCAAAGCTACGGCGCGCTAACGACCTCGGTCATCATCCGGATTGGGTGACCGCCCACGTCCGAGCACCGCGCCCGTCCGCCTGCCCAGCTGCGGCGTGTCGATTCATCCATTTTGGGTGACGAGCGGGAGGCGAGCGCCGTTTAGCCTGCGAGCCGGCGGCAGAACACCGCGTGTCGCTCAAATCTTCTCGCGAAGGGAGAGTCGTGATGGCTGAGACACCGAAAGTGACTCAACCGCGAACCTCTCAGGCGAACGAGGCCGAGCATCGCGAGGCTCAGGTTGGCGAGGACGAATCGCCAGATAGTCCTGGGAAGGTCCCGCTGACGGCGCGCTTGCTGCTACATGAGTCGCTGACTGCGCGCAGGGCGGCCGGGATCATCGCCGCGTTTACGGTGGTGATCACGGTCGCGGGCGGGGTCTTAGAGCGGTTTCTCGACCATCAGGAGTATCCGACGATCGGCAGGGGCCTGTGGTTTGCGCTGCAGACGGTCACTACCGTGGGGTACGGGGACGTCACGCCCAAGCAGTCCGTCGGCCGGTTCATCGCCGCGGTCGTGATGCTTTCCGGGATCGGCTTCCTCGCCGTGATCACCGCATCGGTCACGGCCTCGCTGGTCGAGAGCAGCCGGCGGCGCTTCGCCGCGACATCCGAATCGGACGCCGCGCGGCAGCTCGACGAGATCGGTCAACGGCTGGCGAGGATCGAAGCGGGCACTCGACCACCCGACGCCTGGAAGGTCTCCCGATGCCGTCAGCTGACGAGCCCGGCTCGATCACGCCCGGGATGAGCGACGAGCCGCCCGATTCGGCGCTGCCGGTGCCGAGCGAGGAGGCGGCTCCACGGAGCCGCATCAGACGGATGTTCTCTGGGTCGCGTGACCTCTGGCGGGTCGTGTATCGCGACCCCGAGCACGTCGCCGAGCGACTCACGCTGTACACGGCCGATCGGCTGGGCGATCCGTCGCGGGAATGGGCGCAGTTCGTGCGGAGCGCTCGCCCCGATACCCCGCCTGCCACAGATCGCCGACGAGCTGCGTACACACTCGGCGCACGTCGCGCGGATCGACGGGGCGATCTCAGGGACTCCGTTCTTTATCGCGCTCGTGCCCGGCTACCTCACGTATCTGCTGCAGGAGATGCGCATGACGCTCCGCACCGCCGCGCTCTACGGTCGCGACCCGCGGGACTTGCGCACCTCGGCCGAGATGCTCGCGCTGCGCGGCGTGCACCCAGACGTCGAGGCCGCGGAGGCTGCGCTGAGCTCGGTCCGCGACAAGCGCGACCCCCGATCGTCCAGAACAGCGGCGATCGTGGCGCACATGGGTTCACAGCGTCTACCTGCTGCTCATCTTCGGCGGCTTCATGTCTCCGTCGGTCGCCGAGGAAGACAAGGGCACGCTTGGCAAGGTCAGGGCGGTGTTCGGTGTCGTGCTGGGCGTGGGGATCTGGGTGACGACCTGGGTGCTCCCCCTCACCTTCATGATCGTGATGGCCTGGGGATGTGAGACGCACGCGCGCCAGCTCGGCCGAAGAACGCTCCTCTACTACGACGGCGAGGCCGCCAACGTCCTCGAGGCGATCAAGATCGCCGACCGGCGAAGCGACCGCGGTCACGACAAACGGGCGATCGCCCGCGCCGTTGCCCTGTTCCTCTCCGTCGCCATCCCGATCGGCTTCGTCGGCTATGCCCAGCACGTTCGCCACACGGTCGGGGTTCAACTGGCTCGGTGCGCTCGGTGCGCTCGTCGCGCTCTCGCTGGTGATCGCAACCGCCGTCATCTCCAGCCGAAAGTAGGCGGGCCGCGGCCGTGGCACGCTCGCAGACCAACCGACGCGCGACGCCGGTCACGGCTGCTCCGGAGCCATCGCCCGGCGCCCTCCGAGGATCGCCGTCCGGGCGCCTTCGTCTGCCCGCGTCCGCTCGCTCGTGCGGGCGATCGAGGAGAACGACGAGGCGAAGGTCGAGGAGGCGATTCTCCGGCTGAGCCGCTCGCGCCGCGTGTTCGCTCCGCTCGCGTTCGCGATCAGCGCGTTCGTGATGCTGTTCAACGGGTCTCAGGCTGCTCGTGTCCAACTGGCGGCTCACGCTGGTGCAGATCCTTCCCGCGATGTGGATCTGGCTGGCGATGTTCGACCTCAAGGCCCACGTCCTGCACGGCAAGTCCTTCAACGTGCTGCGCGGCCCGGTTCTGATCCCGATCGGCCTGGCCATCGTCACGCTCACCGTGGCGAGCTTCTTCCTCAACGCCGTGTTCGCGTTCGCGATCTCGCGACCGGCCCGCGTCGAGATCCGGCCAGCCGTTGCGCGAGCACGCCGGCATTGGGTGCCGATCGTGATCTCTGGAGCCACCGTGGGCGCTGCTGCTCGCGTTCTCGACGACGGTCGTGACCCGCTGGGGTCGGCCGTGGTTCACGCTTTCGCTCGGAATCGTCGTCGGCGTGATGATGGTCAGCTACGTGGCCGTGCCCGCGCGGCTGATCGGGGCAGCAAGCGCAAGCAGTCAAGGCGCGACAAGCTGTCAACGAGCGTGGTCGGGGGGGCTCTGGGCGCGACCGTATGCACGCCGCCCTACATCCTCGGAAGGCTCGGGATCCTGATGCTCGGATCCAGCGTCCTGTTCATCCCCGGGATCTTCGTGCTCGCCGCTGGGAGTCACGCTGCAAGCCGGCGCGACCGGGGCGGTCAGAGCCATAAAGATGAGCGCGACCCTCACGACGGGACAGCATGGCGGCGGACCGCGGACCGCACCCGAGGAGCACCTAACGCCGTGATCGCCGGCGTGGAGTCGGAGGAGCAGACTCGGGTCCAGCCAGGACCGAAGTCGGCGCACGCACCGGCATAACTCCTCCGCGCCGTGGGGTGGTGCTCGGCCGCCGGGTGTCCGCACGCCGACGCTTTGGTGTGTGCGCAACCTTGTCGCGAGGGGTGCCCCGACCGACACTTGCCCGTCAGTGGCGTGTGTCTCGTCGGCACTCGCCGTTATCGAAAGGAATCGTCTGATGGCTACGTTTCTGTGGGTCCTCCTGGGCGTCTTCTACGTCGTGGCCCTGATCACGCTCGGAGTGGCGACGCTTCGCAAGGGCCACTTCCTGATGTTCATCTTCGGGATCTTCTTCCCGCTGTTCTGGCTGATTGGCGCGCTGATCGCGCCGACCCCCCGGGCCGCCGGAGCGGCATTATGAGCTCGACGACCGATACGGGTCGTTCGCAGCGCGGCAACGGCGACGGCGCCAACGCCCCCGCGATGGTTCAGGAGGAGGAGCTGCGGGGCCTCCCACGGAACGAGCTTCCGCAGCACGGCACCGGGACCAAGGTGGCCTACGACCTGATGTCCAACGAGCTGCTGTTGGACGGAAGCGCCCGTCTGAATCTGGCCACGTTCGTGACCACCTGGATGCCGCCCGACGCCTCCCGCCTGATGGCGGAGACGGCGGACAAGAACATGATCGACAAGGACGAGTATCCGCAGACGGCGGAATTCGAGCGGCGCTGCGTGAATATGATCGGTCGCCTCTGGCACGCCCCCGGCGACGGTGACGTGACCGGATGCTCGACCACCGGTTCGAGCGAGGCCGCGATGCTCGGCGGTTTGGCGCTCAAGTGGTTGTGGCGTGAGCGGATGAAGGCGGCCGGCAAGCCGACCGACCGGCCGAACCTGGTCCTCGGCGTGAACGTGCAGGTGTGCTGGGACAAGTTCTGCCGCTATTGGGATGTCGAGCCCCGACTCGTGCCCATGGAAGGCGATCGCTTCCACCTGACGGCCGAGGCCGCTCTGGCCCACGTCGACGAGAACACGATCGGCGTTGTGGCTGTGCTCGGCTCGACCTTCGACGGCAGCTACGAGCCGGTCGCCAAGATCTGCGCCGCGCTCGACGAATTGGCGGCGGGTGGAGGCCCGGATATCCCCGTCCACGTCGACGGCGCATCCGGCGGGTTCGTCGCGCCGTTCGTGCAGCCCGATCTGGTCTGGGACTTCGCGCTCCCGCGCGTCCATTCAATCAACGCGTCGGGCCACAAGTACGGGCTCGTCTACCCAGGGGTCGGATGGGCGATCTGGCGCGACGAGGCGGCGCTGCCGCGCGACCTCGTGTTCGACGTGAACTACCTCGGCGGCTCGATGCCGACGTTCGCGCTGAACTTCTCGCGTCCCGGCAGCGAGGTGCTGGCGCAGTACTACATGTTCCTCGCCCTGGGCAGGGATGGTTACGACGATGTGCAGCGCGGATCGAGCCGAGTAGCGCGTCACATCGCTCGAGAAATCGCGAAGATCGGGCCCTACCGCCTGATCACGGATGGAAGCGAGCTGCCGGTTCTCGCGTTCACCTTGGCGCCCGAGGTCACCAACTACACGGTGTTCGACGTCTCCGCCCGGCTGCGCGAGTTCGGCTGGCTGGTGCCGGCGTACACGTTCCCGAAGAACCGCGAGGACCTATCCGTGCTGCGCGTCGTCGTGCGAGCCGGCCTGACCACCGACATGGCGGATCTGTTTCTGGCGGACCTGCGCAAGCAGACCGGATCGCTCGAGTCGCTCGATGGGCCGCTGCCGGGGCGGCGTCCCGAGGAGCGGCACAGCTTCCGGCACTGAACGCTCGTTCAGCGACGGTGAGCTTCCCACACTCGGCGTAACAGCCCCGTGGAAAGCTCCTCCTTGCGGGCGAACGCGACGGTCCCGTACGACCGCATCACCTCCGGGTCGGGCTCTTCCACGGACACGAGCAGCACAACGACCTGCGGATGCCGGGCCCGTGCTCGGCCAGAAGGCGCCCGCGGGACCCGTGAACAGCAGCGACTTGCCGAGCTCGGTGAAGCCGTAGTACCCCGCCGCGATCGCCAGCACCTGGACGAGGTATCGGACGGACCAGCCGCGCCACGCAAAGCCCCGGCGGAGTGCCGGTCGCGCGACCTGGCGCGATGCATCCTGACTGCTCGTAGGACCCCTCTGGCAAGACTCTAGAGCGACGAGCCTCCCTCACCTGTTTAGGGGGAGGCGCAGGCGCGGAGGCGCCTCACAATCGTCGTGATGCGCGTCATCTTGAACATCATCTGGCTGGTTCTGTGCGGGTGGTGGATGGCACTGCTCTACACCCTCGCCGGCGTGCTGATGTGCCTTCTGATCATCACGATCCCTTTCGGCCTGCAGGCGTTCAAGCTGGCCGGCTTCATGCTCTGGCCGTTCGGACGCACGGTGGTTCGTCGCCCCGACGCGGGGGCGCCGTCGGTGATCGGAAACGTGATCTGGCTCCTGCTGGTCGGGTGGGAGCTAGCGATCGGGCATCTCGTCTCCGCGGTGCTCCTGACGATCACGATCATCGGCATCCCGTTGGCGCTCGCGAACCTGAAGCTCGTTCCGATATCACTGCTGCCGTTCGGCCGAACGATCGTCCCGGTTTCGCACGCCGAGACGACAGGGGCCGCGTTCTTCTAGGCCCGCTCCCGGACGCTCTTCCACAGGTACCGGAGTAGGTGGGGCCGGAGATCCTGCTTGCGAATGAATGCGACCTCGCCGGCGAGTTCGGCGACCCCGGGGTAACAGCCCGGGTTTTCGATGGAGGTCAGCAGCACGAGGACGTTCGGGCGAGTCTTCAGGATCGCCCGTGTTGCCGCGATTCCGCCCATTCCCGGCATCAAGACGTCCATTAGCACCAGCTCCGGAAGCAGTTCGTCGACTGCGTAAATCGCCTCCTCCCCCGAGGAGGCGACCCCCGCGACCACGAAGCCCGGCGACGCGGCGATCAGGTCACCCAGCACCTCGCGGAACCCGGGATGGTCGTCGACAACCAGCACCCTGATCTCGCGATCCGGTCCGGTGGCGACGTCGGCCGGCTGAACTTGTTTTGCCATTGCAATCTGAGGCCGTTCCCTACCCCCGATCGTCCTCCGGGGGTCTCGCGTAACGAGTCTTTCACCGGGCTTGCTCCGCGGCGAGGGTGCAGACATGCCCGATCCTCCGTGCCAGCATGACCATCGGGCGGCGGGCCACCGGGCCACCTTCAAGTTCCGAGGTGGACCGGCCGAATAAAGCGATGGGCAGGTGCGGGCCTCCTCACCATGGCTGCGGCTCTTCACACGCATAACGACCTCGCCGGATGCAGCGAGCGCGAACTCGCGCGGCAGGTGCTGGTCCGAGCGCGCCGCGCGTACTACGAGCACACCGATTGGGCACTCGCCGAGGCGATTCGCTGCTACGAGACCGCTCGTTCCCTCGGGGATGCAGGTCTCTGCGCCCGCGCCCGCGCCCTACAGGGCGCCATCTCGCTGCACCGTGGCGATCTGCGCGGCGCCCTCGAGCTCGTCGTGGAGGCCGAGCGGTACTCCGAGGGCACCAGCGATCCCGCCGCATGCGCGGAGGTGGCCGCGCTCAAGGGGCAGGTGTGCTTCTTCACCGGTTCCTACGGGGAGGCCGTCAGCAACGCTGAGCTCGCCGTTCAAAGTGCCGAACGGGCGCAGGATCCCGCCCTGCAGATATACGCGCGCCGGGCCACCTGCATGGTGCTCGCCAACGTCAGGGTCCCCGACTGGCCGGCGCGGCTCGCGGAGCTCCTGGCGCTGACGATCGAGTCAGGCGATCGATGGGAGGAGGCGATCTCCCGCAATGACCTGGCGTGCTATCTCCAGGAGCAGGGCGAGCTCGAGGCCGCCGAGGAGGAGATCGATCGCGCCCTGGACGTGGCCCGGGGCGTCACATCAGGCAACGGCTTCGCGCTGGCGATCATCCATTCGAGCCGCGCCGACATCCGGCTGCTAGCCGGCCGCGCGCGGGACGCCCTCGAAGATGCCGAGCGGTCGATCGCGTTGCTCACCGACGACCCCTACCCCAACCCGTATGTGCTCGGCGCGACCGTGCGCGCCGCGGTCCAGGCGCGGATGGACCTGGGGCAACTGGACGACGCTCGGCAGGCGGGAGAGGGAATGCTCAGCTGGCTCGGCGACCGGGTACCTCGGACCCGCAGCCTGATCCTCTCGACATTGGCGAAGGCGCTCCACGCTGCCGGCCGGTTCGAGGACGCCTACGACGCGCTTTCTCGTGCCGCCGAGCTCGAGGCCCAGGCCTTCCGCGAGCTGTCCGAGCTGCAGATCAGCCTCGAACGGGCAACGCTCGAGATTCGCGCCGCACACCGGGAGCGCGACGCGCTGGCCGCACGGAATGGCCAGCTCGCTGAGGCCCACGCGGAGCTGGCGCGCCGCGCCGACAGGCTTGAACTGCTCCAGGAGCAGCTCCGCGATCAGGCCGATCGTGACTGGCTCACGGGTCTGCGCAACCGGCGCTATCTGGCTCGCGAGCTAGAGCGTGCGCAGGAGCGGCTCGCCGGCCCGCTCAGCCTCGCGGTGCTTGACCTCGACCACTTCAAGTCGATCAACGACCGGTTCGGACACGAGACAGGAGACAACGTCCTCGTCCGCGTCGCGGCGCTGCTCGGCGATGCGCTGCGCGGATCGGACATCGTCGTTCGCAGCGGTGGAGAGGAGTTCATCGTGCTCATGCCACTCACCGATGCACCCGCCGCCAGGATCTGCTGCGAGCGCATCCGAACGGCCGTTCGGGCCGAGCCGTGGGAGCAGATCGATCCACATCTGCAGGTCACGGCGAGCATCGGGATCGCGTCCGCGGAGGAGCTAACCGATCTGGGGATGCTCGTGAAGCTCGCGGACGAGCGGCTCTACGAGGCCAAGGACGCGGGTCGCGACAGGGTAGTCGGCGAGCGCTGAATCCATCAGCGGCCGAGGCGCTCGCCCTGAAGCCAGGCGATCGTCGCCTCGAGGCCGGTGGGGTAATCAACGAGCGGTTTCCAGCCCAGCAGCTCGCGCGCCTTGCGGTTGCTGAAGTCCTGATTGCGGCCCATCACGTGCACCGCCTGGCGGGAGAGCAACGGCGGCGTCTCGAGGCGCGTCGTCCTGCGCAGCAGCCTGTAGCCGTGCTCGAGCGAGAACCCGACCGCGTTCGCGATCCAGTACGGCATGCTCCACCGTACCTGCGGGCAGCCGAGGCCCGCGGCGAGGCCGTCGGTGAACTGCTTCCAGGTGATGTCAAGGCCGTCGGTGACGTTGAAGGCGTGCCCGGGCGCGGCGTCGTGGCGCAGGGCCAGGAGCGCCGCGTCGATGAGGTTCTCGACGTAGCAGAGCCCGGCATTCGCGCGGCCCCCGTCAACCAGCAGCATGTTGCCACCACGGATCGCGCGCGCCATCTCGCCGACGACCTCGATCGAGCGCGGGCCGTAGACGGTCGCGGGGCGCAGAATGACCGCGTCGAGGTCGTACGCGGCCGCGGCGCGGCGGACCTCGCCTTCCGCACCGAGCTTCGACTGCGCATACCAGTTCCGAAAGCGGCTGGAGGTGTGGCTCTCGTCGACCGCAACGCTCCCTGGATAGCCGTAGACGTCCGTCGTGCTGAAGTGAATGAAGCGCCGCACGGAGGCGCCGACGGAGGCGGCAAGCAGGTTCTCCGTACCTTGGACGTTGATCCGGGCGATCTCGCTCGTCGTCTCCCAATCGGACACCAGCGCGCCGCAGTGGAGGACATACCGGCAGCCCCTGGTGGCGCCGGCCAGCGAACGCGCGCTCGTGAGATCGCCGACGGCGATCTCGACGTCGAGTTTCTCGAGCAGCGAGGTGTCGCTGCTCGCGCGTACCAGGCAGCGCACCTGATGGCCTTCCCGGGCCAGCCGCTCCGCCAGATGTCCCCCGATGAATCCGGTCGCACCGGTGATCAGGCACACGTCGTCGCGCGACCGATCAACTGGCCTGCCGCGGAACTTCACCTCCCCGTTCGAAGTCCCGTTGTCCGCCGAGCGGCCACGGAGCCGGGCACTCGCGATGTTGCGCACCACGGACCAGTTCTTGCTCGCCGGACCGTGGCAATCCGCCATCACGGTGTCGAGCGCGCCGAGGAACCGCCGCGCTTCGAGCTCGGAGAGCGTCAACGGTGGCAGCAGCTTGATCACATCGTTCTTGCCCGCGGCCATCGTGATCACTCCGTGATCGCGGTGCAGCGGAATCACGATCAGCTGCGGGAAGAGCCCTTCGCTCGCCATGTGGATCAAGCGCCAGTTCAGCCGGGCGACGCGGGAGCTCGGCGCGCACAGCTCGATCCCGATCATCAGCCCCCGGCCGCGCACCTCGCCGATCATCTCGTAGCGCTGTTGAAGCTCGGCGAGCCCGTCGAACAGCACGGCGCCCATCGCGGGCGGCGTGCTCCACCAGCCCGTCGCGCTCGATGATCCGCAGCGTCGCCAGGCCCGCCGCCATCGATAGCCGGTTACGGCCGAACGTCGACTGGTGCACGTACGAGCGCTCGAGCGTGCCCACGGCCCTCTGGTAGATCGTCGCGGGTCGTGACCATCGCGGCGACCGGCATGTAGCCGCCGCTGAGTGCCTTGCCGACGAGCACGATGTCTGGCTCTAGCCCCCAGTGCTCGAGCGCGAACCACGTGCCGGTTCGGCCGAGCCCGGTCTGGACCTCGTCGAGGACGAACAGCGTGCCGTACCGACGGCAGAGCTCCTGCGCAGCCTCAGGTAGCCCGCCGGCGGCAGCGTCACCATCCGGCCTTGGATCGGCTCGACGATGAATGCGGCAACGTCCCTGGCGCGAAGCTCGCCCTCGAGCCGCGCGAGGTCGCCGAACGGGACGCGCCCGCAACCCGGCAGCAGCGGGCCGAAGCCGTCCTTGAAGAACTCGTCTCCGACCAGCGAGAGCGGCCCGAGCGTCACCCCGTGAAAGCTCGAGTCGCAGGAGATCAGTCGCGGCCGGCCGGTCGCCGCACGCGCGAACTTCATAGCCGAATCGACGGCTTCGGCGCCGGTGCTGGCGAAGAACACGGCGTCGAGTGCGACCGGCAGGAGCCGCGAGAGCTCCTCGGCGAGCATCCCCGAAAGCGGCGAGTAATGGAGCTGCACGCCGTCGACGAGGTCTCGTCGAGCGTCGCCCGCAGGACCTCGCGCACGTCCGGATGGTTATGGCCCAGGCTCGCGAAGCCCTCGCCCGTGTGGAAGTCGAGATAGGCGCGACCCGCGCTGTCGTAGAGGTAGGACCCCTCGGCAGAGACGTAGTCCTTGTCGAAGCCGAGGATCCGCAGCACATCGACGAACGAGGGATCGAGATGACGCGCGGCCAGCTCGAGCGTCTCGTGCGACGCGCGCTCTGGCGTCCGCGACGACGTCGAGCGGATCGCCGGCAAGCGCGGGCAGAAGTTCGGACTGGATAGCCATCGGCGCAGGACTGTATGCGAGCGGCGCCGCGCAAGCGCCGCCGGCGCCCAGGCTGTTTACGGAGATCTAATCTCGCGGGCGCAGTACGTCGACCACGAGATCGAGGTGCCGTCGCCAGTCGAAGCCCGGCTTCGGTGCCATCGTGCTGCAAACGCCGCACATCAGCATCGCGACGTCCATCGCCTGTATGTCGGGACGGATCGAGCCGGCGCGTCGGGCGCGTTCGAGGAGCTGTTCGGTGAGCTCGACCAGCTCGTTGCTGCTCGGCCTCTGCCTGCGTCCAGGCCAGCTTGCCCGCGCTTGCGATCGCGTACTGGATCCCGGCGTCCTCGGCGGTGGTCGCGGCGTTACGACGCAGCAGTCTTTCGATCAACCAAACGGCTCTCCGTCCTCATCGAGCGCGTCGCGTGCACGGTCGGCGAAGAGGCGAAACTTCTGACGCACGAGCTCGGCCAGCAGCGCCTCCTTGGTGGGGAAGTGCCGGTACACCGTGCCGACGCCGACGCCCGCGTGGCGCGCCACGTCATCGATCTGCGCCTCGGGGCCGCTCTCGGCAAACACGGCGCGCGCGCTCTTGAGGATCCGCTCGTGATTGCGGCGGGCATCGGCGCGGAGCTGGCGATTAGTTTCGCCAGGAATCGGTGTCTCAACAGTGGGGAGCGTGTCAGTCACGAAAGTTTCACCCGGATCGCTTGACAACCGGAATCATAGTTCACTATATTACGAGGCGCAAGCGGAACCGGAGGTCACCTTCCAATGAGCGCCATCAGCAAGCCTGAAACGTCCCCCCTCAATTCGCCTCGGGCGAAGAACCTCGCGCTGCTGCTGCTGGCGATGACGCAGTTCGTGATCGTCATCGACGCCTCGATCGTAAACGTCGCGCTGCCCTCGATCGGGAAGGCCCTCAACTTCTCGCGAACCGACCTCTCGTGGGTCGTGAACGCGTACACGCTGACCTTCGGCGGATTCCTGCTCCTCGGCGGCCGGATGGCCGACCTGCTCGGGCGGCGTCGGATGTTCATGCTGGGCCTGGTGCTGTTCTCGCTCGCGTCGTTCGCCGGCGGCGTCGCCCAGTCCGAGGGTTGGCTGATCGCCGCCCGCGCGATCCAGGGCCTCGGCGCGGCGATCGTCTCGCCGGCGGCGTTGTCGATCATCACCACGACCTTCGCGGAGGGCGCCGAGCGCAACCGGGCGCTCGGTATCTGGGGCGCGGTCGCGGGCGCCGGCGGCGCGGCCGGCGTGCTGCTCGGGGGGATCCTCACCAGCGGTCTCAGCTGGCGCTGGGTGCTGTTCGTCAACGTCCCCATCGGCATCGCCGCGGCGGCGCTCGCGCCACGTACGCTCGCCGAGAGCCGGGCCGAGGACGGAGCGAGCACGTTCGACTTCCCGGGCGCGATCACCGTCACCGCGGGCCTGTCGCTCCTCGTCTACGCGATCGTCGACGCAGTCAACGTCGGTTGGGGATCGACCAAGACGATCGCGGAGATCGCGGGCGCCGTGGTCCTGCTGATCGCGTTCCTGATCATCGAGTCGCGCGAGCGCCACCCGCTGATGCCGTTCTCGATCTTCCGGCTTAGAACGCTGCGCGGGGCTGACATCGTCGGGCTGCTGATCGGGATGTCGCTGTTCTCGATGTTCTTCTTCATCTCGCTGTACCTCCAGAACGTGCTGCACTACTCGCCGATCAAGACGGGAATCTCGTACCTGCCGCTGGCGGTCGGGATCATCATCTCGGCGGGTGCGGCCTCGCAGCTCGTGACGCGCGTCGGGTTCAAGCCGACGCTGATCGCCGGGCTGCTGCTGATCACGGGCGGCCTGCTGTGGTTCTCGAGGGTTCCGGCGGTCGGTGGCTCGTACGCCGCCGACGTGCTCGGCCCGTCGCTGCTGGCCGCGGTCGGACTCGGGTTCGCGTTCGTGTCGGTGACGATCGGCGCTGTGACCGGGACCAAGCCACACGAGGCCGGGCTCGCCAGTGGCCTGATCAACACCGCCCAGCAGGTCGGCGGCGCGCTCGGGCTCGCGATCCTCGCCACGATCGCGAACAGCCAGACCCAGAGTCTGTTCCATTCGGGCGTCCACAACGCCTCGGTCGCGCTGACCAAGGGGTTCGATCGGGCATTCCTCGTCGGCGCGGGCTTCGCTCTCGTCGGCGCGATCCTCGCCGTCGTGCTGATCTCCTCGCGTGACAGTCGCGAGCAATCAGTGGCGGCTCGCAACGGCGAGGCAGCCCCCGCGGCCGCGGCGGGCTGAGGCCTTCAGGATCCACCAGGCTTCGGCGAGCGCGCGCCTTCAGGCCTTTGGCGCGTACTCGCCGAGCCCGTCTCGCAGCAGCGCGAGCGCCTCGAGCCCCCTGCGCCGGTAGTCCCGCGCCAGCCGGTGGCGGTCGAGGGGCGGGTCGGTGAGCCGCTCGCGCACGTAGTCGATCAGGCCGCGGTGCACGCCGATCAACGCGTTCGCGGTGACCACGGGGCGGAGGTCGCCGGCCGGCGCCTTCACCTCGTCGGCGATCAGCGCCGCGAGGGTCCGGGTGTATCGCGCGAAGATCTGCTCCTCGCGCCCGAGCAGCGCCGGGCTCGCCGCGATCATCCGGCTGACCGCGATCAACTCGTCGGCGGCACGCTCGTCCTGGACCGCGAATAACCCGCGCGGCTCGAGGATGAAGCGGCCGAACGCGTCGAGCACCGTCGCGCCGGGCGGCCGCTCGCGGACGGCCTCCATGAGCGCGCCTTCGAATGCCTCGAGACCGCTGTAGACGAGGTCTTCCTTGGTGGGGAAGTAGTTGAAGACGGTCGCCTGCGAGACATCGGCGGCGCGCGCGATCTCGGCGACGCTCACGCGCTCAAAGCCTCGCTCCGCGAACAGGAGCCGCGCCGTGTCCGACAGCAGTTGGCGCGTCTGTAAGGTAGCCCGCGGCGCGGGGAGCGCAACCGGCGGCGCCGGGAAGAATCACGCGGCCCCCGGTGTCTGTATCGATGGGCTGCCCGAACAACGGGCGCGATCCGCGACCAAGGAGTGGGAGAGATGACGAGGTACCGCGCAAGCTCCGTCGCCGCGCTTCTCGGCGTGGCTCTGGTGGTCTCGGCCTGCGGCAGCAGCAGCTCGAGCTCGACCGCGAGCGCGCCCGCGTCCACACCGGCGTCCTCGCCCGGCGCTACCGGGGCGTCGATCGGCACGGCCAAGGGGTCGGTTGGCACGTATCTGACCGGCGCTTCCGGACGGGCGCTGTACCTCTGGCTGGCCGACAAGAACGGGCAGTCCAGCTGCTCGGGAGCCTGCGCCAAGGTGTGGTCCCCGGTGATCGCATCCGGCACTCCGAGAGCGGCGAGCGGCGTGAACGCCTCGGACCTCGGGACGATCACGCGCTCCGACGGCACCAAGCAGGTGACCTACAAGGGTCACCCCCTTTACTACTTCGTCGCCGACCCCCACGCGGGCGCGACGAAGGGCCAGGGCACCAACTCGTTCGGCGCGAAGTGGTGGCTGGTCGCCCCGTCGGGCGCAGCGATCACCTCGGCCGCATCGTCGTCCACGACGACGTCCTCCGGCGGCGCCTACTCGAGCGGCGGGGGCGGCTACTAGAGCGCGACGCCCTACCCACGCGAGCGCGCGGCGTTGGCGACGATCGCATCGTGGACGTAGCGCGCCAGTCCCGGCGCGACCTGTTCGCAGGTCTGCTCGAAGCGACGATCTGAGAGGTAGAGCTCGGCGAGGGCTCGATGGCGGTCGGGTGGACACTCGTAGAACCAACGGCTGATGTGCAAGCGGTGGGCCTCGGCCAGGCCCATCGCGGCTTCGCTCGCCGCCTCGCGGCCCGCGGTCATCGCGGCGGCCAGGGCGGCGATGTTCTGGTCGCCACCCGGTCGGTGCCGAACACCTCCAGCTGCTCTTCGGGTGTCAATGAGATGCCCATTTGCCGTGCCTCCATTTCGTGCTCGATCGCGGCGAGGAGCAGTTGCGTCTGCGCGAGCCGTTCGCGGAGCAACCGCTGCTCGCGGCGGAGGTGCTCCTCCGCGCCCAGGCGCGGGTCCCCGATCTCGTCGTAGTCGTGGAGTGTCCGCACCGACACGTTCGAGATCCGGGCGACATCGCCGAGCTTGTACTCGCTCATACACGGATGGTGCGCCATCACGTTGCGTGAGGGTCAAGCCCGCGCCGCCGAGGACGGCGTGGAGTGCCTGCGCTTGCGCTGCGCCGCACCCCGATCTAGGCTCCGCGCTCACTTCGAACCATGGAGGCCGCGGTGGGTTGCTGGCACCGTCTTGATGAAGTGCGCGATCGCAACGACGTGCTCCGCCATCCGTTCCACACGCGCTGGTCATGAGCCGCAGGGTCCACCTGGCCGGCCGTCCGGTCGGCGAGATCAAGGAGTCGGACTTCGAGCTGGTCGAGGCGCAGGTGGACGAGCCCGCGGACGGCGAGTTCGTGTGCGAGGTGACGCACATCTCAATAGACCCGGCGATGCGCGGCTGGATGAACGCGGGGCGTTCGTATATCGAGCCGGTCGAGGTTGGGGACGTGATGCGCGCGCTGACGCTGGGGCGCGTCGTCGATTCGCGCCACGACCGGTTCGCCGAGGGCGACGTTGTGATCGGGACGTTCGGGGTCTGTGAGCACGCGCTCTCGGACGGCAGGGGCGTGACCAAGCTCCAGCCCGCCGCCGGGACCTCGCTCGCAGCTCATCTGGGGATCCTCGGGATGACCGGCTTCACGGCGTACTTCGGGCTGCTCGACGTCGGCCACGTGCAGGAGGGCGAGACGGTGCTGGTGTCGGGCGCGGCCGGTGCCGTCGGGACCGCGGTCGGGCAGATCGCCAAGATCAAGGGAGCGCGCGCGGTCGGGATTGCCGGTGGTCCGGAGAAGCGCCGGATGCTGGTGCAGGACCTGGGGTTCGATGCCGCCGTCGATTACAAGGCCGGCGACCTGCGCGGGCAGCTCAGGCAGCAAACCCCCGACCACGTCGACGTGTTCTTCGACAACGTCGGCGGCGAGGTCCTCGACCAGGGCCTGACGCGGCTGGCCCGCGGCGCGCGCGTCGTGATCTGCGGCGCCGTCTCGCAGTACAACAACAGCACCCCCGTCTCCGGGCCGAGCAACTACATGATGCTGTTGGTCGCCCGCGCGAGCATGACGGGGTTCGTCGTGTTCGACTACGCCGACCGCTACCCAGAGGCGCTGGCCGATCTCACGCGCTGGGTTGCCGACGGTCGGCTGCACAGCATCGAGGACACGGTCCGCGGCGACATCGCGTCCTTCCCGGAGATGCTCTCGCGGCTGTTCCGCGGCCAAAACACGGGCAAGCTCGTCCTCGAGCTCGAACACTAGATATCGTCGGTCCGCTGGCTGCCAGAGCCGGCGTCCGGCTGGGATCGTGACATCAATCGATGTCACATGTATCGGTGTTACCGTCCCGCGGGCGCCGGGTATTACCCGAACACGGATGAGATGGCTGAGATCGGCGCGAAACCCAAGGTTCCGAAGCTCCAGCGAGTAGCGCTGCGGGCGGTGAGGGCGTTCAGCACGCCGCTGCTGCCCGACGACTACCTGGAGCTGATCAACCCGCTGTGGTCAACGCGTGAGCTTCGCGGGCGGATCGAGCGCATCGACCACGTCACGCGCGAGGCGGCCACGGTCATGATCAAGCCCGGGTACCGCTGGGAGGGCCACCGGGCCGGCCAGTACCTGCGGATCGGGGTCGACATCCGCGGCGTGCGCCACTGGCGCGCGTACTCGCTGACCTCGGAGCCCGGCCGTCCCGACGGCTGCATCTCGATCACTCCCAAGCTGGTGGAGACGCGGCGTCGTCTCCCCATACCTGCGTCCGCCACGGGCGCCCCGGCGCGATCGTCTCGCTCGGCGGCGTCGAGGGCGACTTCGTGCTCCCCGACCCCGTGCCCCAGAAGCTCCTGTTCATCAGCGCGGGCAGCGGGCATCACGCCGATCATCAGCATGCTGCGCAGCCTCTGCCGCCAGGACGCGCTCACCGACGCAGTCCTGCTGCACTCCGCCCGCACCCCCGACGAGGTGATCTTCGGAGGCGAGCTTCGCTACCTCGATCGCGGTTTCCCCGGCTTCCGGCTCCACGAGCAGCACACCTCGAGGATGGGGCGGCTGGCCGCCAAGCACCTCGACGAGCTGTGTCCCGACTGGCGCGAGCGCGAGACGTTCGCGTCGGGCCCCGGCCCGATGCTCGACACGCTGACGGAGCATTGGGAGCGCCACGGCGACCCGGAGACCCTCCACATGGAGCGCTTCCAGCCGAAGCTCGGCATCGCCGAGACGGGCGAGGGCGGGACGATCACGTTCCTGAAGAGCGGCGCCGAGGTCGAGGCCGACGGCAGCAAGCCGATCCTCGTCTGCGGTGAGGAGGCGGGGCTGGAGCTGCCCGTTCGGCTGCCGCGAGGGGATCTGCCACACGTGCGTGGGGACGCTGCGCTCGGGCCGGATCCGGGACCTGCGAAACGGGGAGGTGAGCGGCCAGGAGGGCCAATCGATCAGGACGTGCATCAACGCCCCCGAGGGACCAGTCGAGATCGAGCTCTGATACAGAAGAGGAGAGAGCCATGGCCACCGGACTACCGAACCCACGACCAGAACGGGGTCGCCAATCCGCTGGCGCGGCTGAGCGACGAGCAGCTCGAGGCGATCGGCCGGGAGTTCGACGAGCTCCACGACGAGGTCAAGGGCGACCTCGGCGACCGCGACGCCCGCTACATCCGCGGGATCATCGCGCTCCAGCGACGGCTCGCGCTGATGGGGCGCGCCGAGCTGTTCGCGAGCCGCTCGCGGCCGGCGTGGTGGCTCGGGATGGCGACGCTGTCGACGGCCAAGATCCTGGAGAACATGGAGATCGGCCACAACGTCATGCACGGTCAGTGGGACTGGATGAACGACCCGGTGATCAACTCCCAGACCTGGGACTGGGACACCGCCTCGACGAAGGAGGCCTGGAAGCACTCCCACAACTACATCCACCACACCTTCACCAACATCCTCGGCAAGGACCGCGACCTCGGCTACGAGATCATGCGGATCGACCCGCACCAGAAGTGGCATCCGTTCTATCTGCTGCAGCCGTTCTACAACGTGCTGCTGATGCTGCTGTTCGAGTGGGGCGTCGCGGTCCACGACCTCGACTTCGACTGCGATCCGCTCGGGCGAGAAGTCCATGGAGCAGGTGCGCAAGGAGCTCAAGGGGATCGCCGGCAAGGGACGGCTCCAGATCCAGAAGGACTACGTCGCGTGGCCGCTCTTGAGCGCCGCCGTCTCGACCGCAGCGGAGGCGGGGGTGCGCGCGATTTTCGATGGGCGCCGGCGGCGGCGCACGCGCCGCGGCGCCCGTGGTCTTGGCGATCGCGTGATGCGCGGGGTGCATCACGCATCGCATAGGCGCACCTCCGAGCCCAGCTTCGATTGGCTCGAGGCGTTCCGGCGCAGCTACGTCACGACAGTCAAGGCCAACGTCGCCGCCAACGTCGTGCGCAACATCTGGTCGAACGCGATCATCTTCTGCGGCCACTTCCCGGACCAGACCTACGTCTTCACGCGAGGACGAGGTCCGCGACGAGCAGCCGGGCGGCCGTTACGTCCGCCAGCTGATCGGCGCCGCCAACATCGAGGGCGGCGCCCTCTTCCACGTGATGAGCGGCAACCTCGGCTACCAGGTCGAGCACCACCTGTACCCGGACATGCCCTCGAGCCGGTACGGCGAGATCGCCCCGCGCGTGCGCGAGATCTGCAAGCGCTACGGCCTGCCGTACAACACGGGCCCGTTCGTCGAAGCAGTGGGGAGGCGGTGCAGCGGACGATCCTGCGGCTGGCCTTCCCGGGCGGGAAGCCGCAGCCGAAGCCCGGGCCCGTGGAGCGGCGAGACGTTCATCAGCCAGGGCGAGCGCGAGCTGGCGGCGGCCGCCCAAGCGGCGCGCGACTGACGCGCCGCCTCAGCGGTGCCGGCCGCGCCCCTCGACCACGCGCTGGAGCACCTCTTCGCTCCAGGTGTGGGTCCGTAGCAGGCGGTAGCGGTCGGCCGCCACGCGCATGTAGGCCTCGGTCTCGGTCTGGCGATGGCCGATCATTCCCGCCTCCCGGAGCATCTCGACGACCGGGCGGTACTCGGTCTCGAGCCACAACCGCGCGGTCTCCTCGCGATCGAGCGCCTCGCCGTGCTTCTGGATCGCGCGGAAGCCCCACGCCTCAACCCCTTCCGCCAGCACCGCGTAGTCCCAGGGGTCCGACAGACGGATCTCCGAGCGCGCCTCGTCGGGCAGCGCAACCCGCTCGTAGAACACACGCTCGTGGGTCTTCAGAGGAAGGTCCGCGATCGTGATCGGGTGGTCGACCCCGACGCGGGTGATCACCTCGGTCACGTACGCGTCGATGTCGGCGTGTCCCAGCGCGCACGCCACCGACACCCGGTGGTGGCCGTCGCGGACGAAGTAGATCTCGCCGATCTTGATCAGGTCGACCGGCGGAAGCGGGTCTCCGCGCCGCATCGCGGCGGCGATGTGCTCCCAGCGGCCGCGCACGCGCGCAGAGGTGGGGCGGAAGTGGCGGTCGAAGTCCCGTTCGCGGTCAACCGTGCCGACGATCGCGGAGATCGCGACGACCTGGAGGCCGAGGCGGCGCTCGCCGACAAACCCCAGCGCCTCGATCACCTCCTCGTAGGGCATGATCACCTCGACGTCCCCGGGCTCGAGCCGCAGACGCGTCGCCAGCCGGGCGATGATCGCGCGGCGGCGGGCGCGGAGGAAGTCGTGCTGCGCGTCCACATCCGGCATCCCCGTGGAGCGCGATAGTGGCATCGCTGGTGCCTAGGCGGGTGCCGGTGGCCCGACGCCGGCCGGTTCCAGCTGTCCGCCCGCCAGCAGGCTGCGACCGGTCTCGGGATCGAACAGCTGCAACTGCGACGGGTCGAACCACAGCTCGAGCGGCTGTCCCTGCTTGGCCTTGCTGTCCCCGCGCAGCCGCGCAACCATCTGGACCCGCCCACCCTCTGAGCTCGGGAGGTCGCCGGCTCCCGCCTCCTGCGCCAGCTCCTCGAGTTCTCTGGCGGACACACGCTCGGACTCGACCTCGAAGTACGCGTAGAACTCCGATCCCAGTGACTCGAGCACGTCGATATTGGCTCTGAAGGTCGCGCCCCCGTGCTGCTGGGATCCGACCAGCGACGCATCCTCAAAGTGCTCGGGCCGCAGCCCTGCGATCACTCCGCGGCGCCCGCCGCCCGGACCGGCCTCGAGCCTGCGGCGCAGCTCGTCCGGAAGTGGCAGCGTGCCGATCGCCAGCCGCACCATATTGCCATCGAGCTCGCCCGGGAGGAAGTTCATCGCGGGCGACCCGATGAAGCCGGCAACGAACAGGTTGACCGGACGCGAGTACAGCTCGCTAGGTGAACCCACCTGCTGGAGCTCGCCCGCGCGCATCACCGTGATCCGGGTCCCAAGCGTCATTGCCTCGGTCTGGTCGTGTGTGACATAGATCATCGTGGTCTGGAGCCGATGCTGGATCCTGGCAACCTCGGTTCGCATCTGCACGCGCAGCTTCGCGTCGAGGTTCGACAGCGGCTCATCCATCAGGAAGGCGCTCGGGTCGCGGACGATCGCGCGTCCCATCGCCACCCGCTGGCGCTGGCCGCCGGAGAGGTTTGCCGGCTTCCGATCGAGGTGCTGCTCGATGTCGAGGGTCTTGGCGGCCTCGTTCACCTTGCGGTCGATTTCCTCCTGCGGGACCTTGGCGAGCTTGAGCGCGAACCCCATGTTCTCACGCACGGTCATGTGCGGATAGAGCGCGTAGTTCTGGAACACCATCGCGATGTCGCGGTCCTTCGGCGCCTTCTCGTTGACGACCGTCCCGCCGATCTTCAGCTCGCCATCAGAGATGTCCTCAAGGCCCGCCACCATCCGCAGCGCGGTCGATTTGCCCGACCCGGACGGCCCGACCAGGATCATCAGTTCGCCGTCGTGGACGTCGAGGTCGAAGTGCTTGACCGCCTCGAAGCCGTCGTCGTAGCGCTTGGTCACATCGTCGAATTCGATCTCGGCCATGGCTGGTCCAGCTCCTTTCCGATTATCCCTTCACCGCGCCCGCGGTCAGCCCGGAGACGATCCGGCGCTGGAACAGCAGCACGAGCAACACCACCGGCACGGTCACCACGACGGCCGCGGCGGCGATGTCGCCATAGGGAACCGTGAACTGCGAGACGCCGGGGAATGTGGAAATCGCCGCCGGGACGGTCTCTGCTCGCGTCGTCGAGGTCAGCGAGATCGCGAACACGAAGTCGTTCCAGCAGATGATGAACACGAGGATCGCGGTCGTCACGATGCCGGGCATCGCGAGCGGAACGATCACCTTGCGGAACGCCTGAAGCGGGGTCGCGCCGTCGACCTGGGCGGCCTGCTCGAGCTCCCACGGTATCTCCCGGAAGAACGCCGATAGCACGAAGATCGACAGCGGAAGCGCGAACGTCATGTACGGGATGATCAGTCCCGGCCAGGTGTCGTAGAGCCCGATCTGCCGCCATAGGTTGTAGAGCGGGCCCACCAGCGAGATCTGCGGGAACAACGCCACCCCGAGCACCACCGCCAGGATCACGTTCTTGCCGGGGAAGTCCAGGCGGGCGATCGCGTACGCGGCCGACGACGCGAGCAGCACCGCCAGCACAGTCGAGATCAACGCTATCCCGATCGAGTTGCGCAGCGCGCTCGTGAAGATCCCGGTCTTGAAGATGTCGGAGTAGTTCGAGAGCGTCCAGTGGTGGGGGATGAACGCCCCGTCGGTGGCGCTCGCCGGCGTCTTGAACGACAGCATCACGATCCACAGCACCGGCACCAGCGAGAACACGAGCACCAACAGCAGCGCGCCCGACCATCCGATCGTTCGCCGCGTGTGCTCGCTCACGCGGCCGGTTCGTGCACGGGCCTTGGCGCCGGCTCCGACCGCGCCCGCTCCAGTGGCCTCGCCGACGCTCATCGTGCGGTCGCTCCCCCGGGTGCCGCGCCTGCGCCGAAGCCCTTGATGAACACGAACGCGATCAGCGCCACGAGCAGGAACAGCAGCACCGAGACGGCCGAGCCCAGCCCCAGGTTGAGACGGTTGAGCAGCGTCGAGTAGTTGAGCATCGAGATCGACTCCGTCCCCTGTGCACCCTGGTTGAAGATGTAGATCGTGTCGAAGATCCGGAACGCGTCGAGCGTCCGGAACAACAGCGCCACCAGGATCGCTGGTTTCATCAGCGGCACCGTGATCCGGATGAATCGCTGCCACGCCGAGGCCCCGTCGACCTTCGCCGCCTCGAGCAGCTCGTCGGGGACGAGCGACAGTCCCGCGAGCAGCAGCAGCGCCATGAATGGCGTGTTCTTCCAGACCTCGGCGATGATGATCGCGACGTAGGTCCCGAACGTGTGGCTCAGCGGATCGCCGGTGAGGCCGAGCAGCTTCGGGATCCAGCCGCTGTTCAGCGACCAGGCAAGCTCCCACGAATAGGCCGCCACGACCGCCACGATCGCGTACGGGATGAGCACCACAGACCGCACCAGCCCTCGCGCCACGAGCGTGCGGTGCATCACCAGCGCGAGCGCCATCCCGAGCACGAACTGGATCGAGACCGAGATCACCGTGATGATCACCGTGTGCAGGACGTCCTGCCACCACACCGAGGCACTCAGCACGTGGCCGTAGTTCGACAGCCCGACGAACTTATTGGCGGCCGGGAATCGCAGATCGGCGCGCTGCAGCGACAGGACAATCGCATCGATAATCGGATACGCGGTCACGGCGATCATCACGATCGCCGCCGGGGCGACCAGCATCGCGGCCAGGCGCCGCTCCTGGCGGGCTCGCTCGGTCAGGCGCCGGCGGCGCGGCTCCGGCGCGGCTACTGCGGGCTCGGCGACGGCGGTCACAGCAGCGCCCCCGAGGACAGGGATAGCTTGATCTCGTTACGCAAGGTGCTCACGACACTCGGCGGGTGGATGCTGGAGGTGGGGGAGAGCGCCTTTTGGATCGCGAGCGTGACGTCGGCGTAGGAGGGCGTTTGCGGTCTGATCCCATAGGTCTGGAGCTGCTGTTCGATGAGGGCGTGGAACGGATAGGCCTTGTCGAACGACGGGATGCTGTAGATGCTCGTCCTCACCGGCGCGAGTCCACCCTTGACCGCATAGGTGACCTCGTTCTGCTGCTGGGTCAGACAGTTGATCGCGTCGAACGCCAGCTGCGGATGCTTGGAGTGAGACGAGACGCCGAGGTTGTAGCCGCCGATCGAGACGTGCGGCGCGATCCCGGGAACGACCGTTGGGAACAGCGCGTATCCCATCTGCTTGGCGACGCTGGGGTTGGCCTTCTGCGCGGACTGCCACACGAACGGGTAATTGATCTCGAACGCGGCCATCCCGGCGTCGAAGGCGACGTCGGAGGAGCCCTCCATCGCGACATTCAGGGACGGGTCGGCGGCCGGCGAGGTGGCGAGCTGGTGCATGATCGACGCCGCGGCCGCCGCCGGGGGGCCGATCACCACCTTGTTCGAGCCGGTGATGATCTGCCCACCCGCCGAGTCGACGAGCGAGTTGAACCACACCGTCAGGCCTTCGTACTGGGCGCCCTGCTCCTCGATGTAATGCGGCTTGCCGAGCTTGGCGAGTGCGATCGAGTCCTTGATCATCTGCGTCCAGGTGGTCGGCACCGGCTGGTGGATCGCCGCCAGCAGGTCCTTGCGGTACCAGAGCAGCTCGGTGTTCGAGTTGATCGGGACCGCCCAGATCCGGTTCTGGTAGGTCGCGGTCTGCACCGGCCCGGGCAGATCCACGCTCTTGATCTGTGCCGCCAGTCCCGCCGGCACCGGCTGGATCCACTTCGCGTTGGCGAACTCGGCCGTCCAGTCGACGTCCATCGCGAGGATGTCGATCGAGGAGTCGTTCGCGGCGAGACGCCTGACCAGCGAGACGCGCTGCTGATCCGACGCGGTTGAGAGGAAGTTGATTGCGATCTTGTACTTGCCTCCCGACGCGTTGCTACAGGCGTTCGCGGCGGCCTGGAATGAGCCCGACGGCTCGGGGAACACGTACCAGTTGAGTGTCACCGGCCCCTTGCCCGAGGAGCCGCATCCGGCGCAGGCTCCGACGACCGCCACCGCGGCCAGCACACCGACGAAACGCGAACGACGTAGCGTGGGGCCTCTCCTCAGGTCTGCCATACCCAGAGTGCTCGCGCGCTAACCAGGCGCCACTCCGGTCCGAGCCTCCTGCAGCGCCCGCCAGACCCGCTCGCCGTTCAGCGGCATCTCGATGTGGCGCACCCCGAACGGCGAAAGTGCGTCGATCACGGCGTTGTGGACCGCCGGGGTCGCCCCGATCGTCCCGGACTCGCCGATCCCCTTCGCGCCGAGCGGGTTAATGGGCGTCGGCGTCTCCATCGCGGCCAGCTCGATCGACGGCAGCTCGGTCGCGGCGGGCATGCAGTAGCTGACGAGGTTCGCGTTCAGCGGGTTGCCGTCCTCGTCGTAGACGATCTCCTCGAACAGCGCCTGCGCGATCCCGGCGGCGACGCCGCCGTGGACCTGGCCCTCGCCACAGCAGCGGGTTGATGATCCGTGCCGGCGTCATCGACCGTGATCAGACGCCTGAGCGACACCGAGCCGGTCTCGGTGTCGACCTCGACGACGGCGACGTGCGCGCCGAACGGGAACGTCGGCTGTCCTGCCTGGAGGTCGACCTCGGCGCGCGAGCTCGGCGAGACGGTCCTGCGCGTCCAGGCGCGTCGCAAGCTCGCTCCAGCTGAGTCCGGGCTCCGGGGCGCCCGCGACGTGGAAGCGGCCCGCGTCGGCGTCGAGCACCATGTCCTCGCGGCTCGCCTCGAGCTCGTCGGCCGCGAGCTCGCTTGGCCCGCTCGACCACCTCCTCGGACGCCTGGCCGGCGGCGACGCCGCCGATCTGCGTCGACTTCGAGCCGTACGTCCCGGTTCCGCGCGGGACGACGTCGGTGTCGCCCTTCACCACGGTGATCTTCTCGATCGGGATCCCGAGCCGGTCGGAGGCGATCTGCGCGAACGTCGTCTCGTGGCCCTGGCCCTGGGAGAACGAGCCGGTGCGGACGATCGCCTCGCCGGCGGCCGTGATCTCGACCGCGCCGAACTCGGTCTCGCTCGATGCCGTTGGTGATCTCGACATAGGTGCTGAGGCCGATCCCGAGCTGCAGCGTGCCGTTCGTCTCGCGCTTCGGGCCGCCTGCTCGCGCCGGAGCGCTTCGTAGCCGGAGCGCTCGAGCGCGCGCTCGAGCGCTCTTCCGTAATCGCCGCAGTCGTATTCGGCGCCGGAGGCGGTCGTGAACGGGAACGCGTCGTGCGGGATGAAGTTCCGCCGGCGGACCTCGGCGGGGTCGAGCTCCAGCTCTGCCGCGAACATGTCGATCGCGCGCTCGATCATCTGCGTCGCCTCGGGCCTGCCGGCGCCGCGGTAGGCGGCCGTCGGCGTGGTGTTCGTGACGACCGAGCGGATGCCGACGTCGATCTTCGGGATCCGGTAGACGCCGCTGGCCATCAGCGCGGTCAGCTTGGGTAGGAACGCGCCGACGCTCGGGTAGGCGCCGGCGTCCTGGATCAGGTTCAGCCGCAGGGCCCGCACGATCCCGTCGCGGCCGCCTCCGATCCTGAACTCGATCCGCTGCGCGCGGCCGTGGTGCATCGCGACGAGGTTCTCGCTGCGCGTCTCGGTCCAGCGGACCGGCTGCCCGGTGGCTCGCGCAAGCCAAGCGATCAGCACGTCCTCGACCGCCAGGCCCTTGGCGCCGAAGCCGCCGCCGACGTCGGGCGCCAACACCCGGATCGCCTCGGGCGCGAGCCCGAGCGCCTCCGCCAGACCGTCGCGGTCCTGGTGCGGTGTCTGCGTCGAGATCCACACCGTCACGCGGCCGTCGTCTTCGACACGGCGCCGCGGTCGCGCGCGGCTCGATCGGGCACGCCGCGATCCGCTGACTGGTCAGCGCTCCGCCGGCGATCACCTCGCAGCCGTCAAACAGCTCCTCGTCGGTGCTCGAACGCTCCTCCTCCAGGCACACGTTCGTCCCGGCGTCATCGAACAGCAGGACCTCGCTCCTCAGTGCCTCCGCCGCCTCGGTGACGACCGGCAGCGGCTCGTAGTCGACGGCGACGAGCTCGGCGGCGTCGACGCTTTGCTCGCGGGTATCGGCGAGCACGACCGCCACGATCTCGCCGGCGAAGCGGACCCTGTCGCTCGCCAGGTAAGGCCGGTGCCAGTGCTTGTCCAGGCCGAGGAACTCGACGGCGCTCTTGCCGAGCGGGACGTCGGCCGCGGTGAACACCTCGACCCCGCGCAGGGCTCTGGCCCCGCTCGCGTCGACCGCGGTCAGCGTGGCGTGGGCCCACGGCGAGCGGACGAAGGTCGCGTGCAGCGCCCCGGGGAGCGGAAGGTCGTCGACGAAGCTTCCGTGTCCGGTGATGAAGCGCGGGTCTTCGCGGCGGCGGACCCGCTGTCCGACTACGTTCGCCAAGGCGCGGCAGCTTTGCACACCGCCGTGGTGGTGCGCCGACCGGCGCCCCGAGTCGGGCAACCCGGTACGCGCACCGGATGATCTTGAAGCTCAGACGATCGGGTAGAGCGCGGGCGGCAGCTGTTCGGCCACTTCAGGTGCCCTCGTCGGCCGCGGCGGAGCGCCGACGAGGATCAGCATGTCCAGCATCTCCAGCACCTCGCGATGCGTCTCGTCGCTGTGCTTGGGGATCGCGCGAACCGCGGAGGTTCCGAGCGCGTGCGTGGAGGGGTGCCGGCGAAGCCCGGCGATCCGCAGCCGCGACGGCGGCAGCAGCCGGGTCCAACGGCGCCGCTGCATGTCGACCGCCCAGGCCGACAGCCGGTCGGCGCGGTCGCGCTGCACGGCGATGCCGGCGCGGGTGCCAACCACCCGGGCCGCGTAGGCGTACAGGTCCTGCCTGCGCCGGTCGTCGATCGAGTCGTTGTAAGCCCGCAGGAACGAGCCGATCACCGGACAGACCGACGCGGGATGGTCGCTGAAGGGTTCGCCCGCGAGCATCGATGCGAGTTCCATCACGCAAGCGCCCTCCTCGGCCGAGGCGTGCTTGCCCTTGCCGAGCTTGATCGTTTGGTGGGTGACAGGTGACATCGCGCCTTTCCTGTTTTCTGCGGAGGATCTTATTCCCAGAGATGCTCAGCGCAAGGGGCTGTCAAACATCGGCCGCGCGTTTTAGGCGGGCGCGCGCCCACGTGGCGTTGCTTGGGTTCCCTCAGCGATCGTGCGGGTAGGGGAGGCCGATGCGGCTGTTTCCCGGGTATTCGCGGGACGACCCCAGGGCGCTCGGCGGCCACGCCGTGCTGATCCTCGCCTACAACGGGTCGGTGGCGGCGTTCGCGCTGGCCCAGCGGCGCTCGGGCCGGCCGCTCCCGGAGCGCGTTCCGGCCGGCGATCTGGCGCTCCTCTCCGTCGCCACCTACAAGCTCAGCCGGCTGATCGCCAAGGACCGGATCACGAGCTTCGCGCGAGCTCCCTTCACTCGCTTCACCGGGGAGTCGGACCGGCCCGGCGAGGTCAACGAGGAGCCCCGCGGGGACGGCCTACGGCACGCGATCGGCGAGCTCCTGGTGTGCCCCTACTGCCTCGGGCAGTGGGTCGGTACGGGCCTGCTGGCCGGTTACATCCGGGACCCCCGCTTGACCCGCACGCTCGCCACGGCGTTCGCGATCGTCGCGGGCTCCGACCTGCTCCAGGAGGCGTGGGTCGCCGTCGACAAGCGCGCCTGAAGCGTCGGGTGCCTCAGGCCGATCGGAGCTTTGCAAAGCCCGCGTTCAGTAGTGCCTCGGCCTGGGCGACTGTGTTGGCTGAGTTGAGGAGTACCACTCCAAGCCAGGCCCGGCCGCGGCGGGCGGTGGCGACCAGGCACGGCCCGGAGGCGGTCGTGTAGCCGGTCTTGACTCCGTCGGTGCCCGGATAGCCCGTCACGAGCAGCGGGTTGTTGTTGTAGAGGTAGAGCTTTCCGCCCTTGATCGGGAACGGGACGATCGCGCTACGCGCCGCGACGATCCGCCCGAGCAGCGGCTGCTCCACGACGTCGTGCGCCATCAGCGCGAGGTCCGCCGCGCACGAGTGGTTGCCCGCGTCGACGATCCCCGAGACGGTGTTGAAGTGCGTGCATCCGAGGCCCTGCTCACGGGCTCGCGCGTTCATCATCGCGATGAACTTGCTGCGCGTCCCCGCCACGTGCTGGGCGAGCGCGATCGCCGCGTCGTTGCCCGAGGGGAGCAGCAGCCCGTAGAGCAGTGCCAGCTCGGGCACGTTCTTGTGCACCGGTAGCAGGCCCACGCCCGAGCCGCTGAAGTGGACCGCCGCCGGGGTGATCAACACGTGGTCGGTGGTGCGCGAGTGCGCGACGACGATCAGCGCCGTCATCATCTTCGTGAGGCTCGCGATCGGCACCACGTCGTCGGGATGCCGTTGCCAGAGGACCTGCCCGGTGCGGACGTCGAACAGCAGACCGCTTCGCAAGTGGGGCTTCAGGTGCACGTCGACGCGCTCGGGGGCGGGGCCGGGCGCACCCCGTACTGGCTGCGCGTGACGGTCGCCTGGCCGGCCGCCGGGGCGCGCTCTCGCGGACGAGCCGCGGAGCTGACCGCCGTGGGCCGGTCGCGCGGGCATCCATCAGCGCCAGCAGCACCGCGACCGTGGCGAGCAGTCCGAGCAGGCGAAGCCAGCCGCCCGCAGCCGGCTCGAGCCGCCGCGGCGCACCCGGACCGATCGCGCCGACGACGCGGCGCAGTCGCCTACGGCGTCCCCGGCCGCCCTGGAGCAGCGCTCACGCGCGCGGCTCGCTCTCACGCGGCCGTCATCCACGCGGCTCGCTATCACGCCGCTCGCTCATCTACGTGGCTCGCTCGTGTCCGTGGCTCGCTCGGCCGCGGTTCGCTCTGTCCGTGGCTCGCTCGTGTCCGCAGTCCGCTCATTTCGCGGCTCGGCGGGATTCGCGGCTGGTGAAGGCCGCCCCGATCACGCCGACGCCGCAGACAGATCACGACGCCTACGCCGATCACCCCCACCACCGTGACTCCGTTGTCGCTGATTCTGGACGGCGGTCAGCGCCGCCAGCGCGAGGACGAACAGGATCGCGACGCGAGGACGAGGAAGCGCACGGTCTCAGTACACCGGACGCAGCGGCGCCAGCTGCTTGCGTCTGGTCGCCAGCAGCCGCACGGTCAGCAGGCCGAAGATGAAGCCCCCGACGTGGGCGAAGTAGGCCACGCCGCCTCCGCCGCCGGTCGGGTTCGTCAGGTTGGCCGCCCCGAACACCGCCTGCTCGGCAAACCAGATCCCGATCATCACCCACGCGGGAAGCTCGATCACGGTAAAGAAAAAGATGATGATCACAAGCGTCAGCACCTTCGCCCTCGGATACAGCACGATGTATCCGCCGAGGACGGCCGCGATCGCGCCTGAGGCGCCGAGCGTCGGAACCGCCGAGTCGGGGCTGATCGCGACCTGAAGCGCCAGTGCCGCGACACCGCCGACGAGGTAGAAGCAGCAGGTACTTGACCGGCCCCATGGCGTCTTCGACGTTGTTGCCGAAGATCCACAGGAACAGCATGTTGCCGGCGATGTGGAGGATCGAGGCGTGCATGAACATCGCCGTGAACACGGTCTCCCAGGCCGGGATCGTGCCCGGCAGCGAGCCGTGGACGCAGCCGATGCCGGTCTGCGAAGCCGCCGGCACGACGCGCGCAATGCTCGCCCGGGTGAGTCAGCGTGAACGGGATCGCGCCGTACTTGACGACCTCCTGCTGGGGGTCGGGACCGCTGATGAACGAGCCCCCATGCCGGATCGCCAGGTAAGTAGACGACGAAGTTGATGACGATCAGCGGCGAGCGTGACGAACGGAAACCGATCCGTCGGGATGTTGTCCTTGATGCGGGATCACGCCGGCGGGAGCTTAGGCGGGACGGCGAGGCCAGGAGCCAACGCTCCCGACACCCCAGCAGCGCCGGTCCGCGACGTGGCTCCGCGAGTGACTGTCGGCGGCTACAGCTTGCGAGCGGCGCGCCCACCGCCGCGATCCGCCACGGCTGCGCCGCGTCGCCGATCGAGCGCGAACGTCCACCGCTCGGTGAACCGGACCGGCCGCGACTTGCTTCCCGCCACCACGGCGGTGGTATCCCGGTCCTCCAGGTAGCGGCGGCCCTCGACGTCGACCTCGATCGTCATCGTCGGCGGCTCGGCCGCCGGCATCTAGGCCGACGACCCGGATCTGCTTGACCTCCGGGCCGCGGACGACCAGCCGGGTCCGGCCGCTCGGATCGCCCGGGTGCAGGAGCTCGCGCGTCGCCTGCGGCGAGGCGATCGCCGTGAGGGCGGCGTCGGCGCCGTCGACGGCCTCGGCCCAGGCCTTGACCGCGCGGCGGGCCGCGACCTCGAGCACGTCGGGCGAGAAGCGCCCGTCGGCGAGGCTCAGGTCGAGCGCCGCCGCCCGTGCGTCGCCGTCGAACTGCGAGCGCGGCCACCTCGGCGACCTTCGTTCCGTCCGGCACCGCCTGCGCCACCGCGCCCTCGACCAGCGCCTCGTCGCGCATCGACTGCTCGTCGGACCACGGCGTCGCGACGATCTGGTCGGCCAGCGCGTGCTTGCCCTCGGCGCCCTGCTCGACCGAGGCGAGCACCCAGTTCCCGGCGGGGTTGCGGGCGAGCGTCCAGAACTCGCGCGTGAAGACCGTCTCGGCGAGCCGCCCCGCGCGCTTGATGTGGTTGCCGTAGCGTCCTCGACGAAGTCGCGCATCCGCGCCTCGACCCGGACGACGACGCGGTCGGACGCGTGGTCGCCGCGGTGCGTCAGGCCGACGTACTCGATCGTCGGCTCGCCGAGGCGGCTGCACCCGGTTGCGCCAGCCGCGGCGAGCGAAGTCGTCGAGGCTCCGCTCCCACTCGCCCAGCAGCTCCGGGGCGACCAGCCGCCGCAGGCGGACCCGATCACCGTTGTCCCAAGCGGACTGGATGTCGTGGAACAGCGCGCGCGGCCGTCGCCCTTGACGTTGTCCGGGGCGAACGCGGGATCCTCCTCGGCCGCCTCGGCCGCCGCCAGCTCGACGCGGCGCTGCCGCTCGGCGAGGCGCCTGCCTCCGACCCGCCCGGCGCTCTGCTGGGAGGACCAGAACCCCTGCGCGGCCGGCGCGAAGCGCACGAACAGGACATAGATCACGACGAGGCCGATCAGCACGAGCGCGCCGAGGCCGTGGCCGATCAACGCGATCCGGAACGAGGAACTGGAGAATCAGGTAGAGGGCGAAGCCGCGGCCGCCGCCACCGCCTCCGCCGCCACCGCCCCGCCGAAGCCCGCCGAGCCTCCGCCTGCGGCCGCCAGCGCCGCGGGCGCCGCGATCAGCGCGATCACGATCGCGGCGAGGACGATCAGCAGCGTTCGGCGCCGGGTGTTCATCGGGCCGCCGCCTCGGCGAGCGGTCCGTCGCCCGGCTCCGCCTGGCGCACGTGCTCGTCGGCGTGGTAGCTGCTTCGCACGAGCGGTCCCGCGGCGACGTGCTCGAACCCGAGCGTCGTACGCGGCCCGCTCGAGCTCCGCGAACTCGTCGGGGTGCCAGTAGCGGACGATCGGCAGGTGATTCTCGGTCGGGCGCAGGTACTGCCCGATCGTGAGCACCTGGACGTGGTTCTGGCGCAGCGTGCCGAGCGCGTCGACCATCTCCTCGAAACTCTCGCCGAGCCCGACCATCAGCCCGGACTTGGTGACGACCTCCTCGCCGCCGAGCTCCTTCGCGTTGCGCAGGACGCGGCAGGAGCGCTCGAACCTCGACCCACGTCGCGCCACGGGATAGAGCCGCGGGACGACCTCGACGTTGTGGTTGAAGACATCCGGGCGTTCGGCGATCACCTTGGCCAGCGGCATCTCCTCGCCGCGGAGGTCGGGGGTCAGTACCTCGACCCTGCAGCGCGGCGCCTGACGCCGGATCTGACGGATCACACCGACAAATGCAGATGCACCGTAATCGGGCAGATCGTCACGGTCGACGCTCGTGATCACCGCGTGGCGCAGGCCCATCGTCGCGACGCTGCGCGCGACGCGGGCGGGCTCGAGCGGGTCGTTCCAGGTCGGCTTGCCGCTCTTGACGTTGCAGAATCCGCAGCGGCGCGTGCACGTGTCCCCGAGGATCATGAACGTGGCGGTTCCGCGCTGCCAGCACTCGCCGATGTTCGGGCACGCGGCCTCCTGGCAGACGGTATGCAGGTTCTCCTCGGTGATGAGGCGCTGGAGCTCGCGGTAGCGCGGGCCGCCCGGGGCCGGGACCTTGAACCACGGCGGCTTGCGCCCGCGGTGGGGTTGGACGTCGGGCCCCAGGATCTCGAGCACGTCGGCGATCCCGCCAGGGTTCGCCCGCGACCGGGTCGCGTGGGGACGGGGCTGGGGAAGCGTCGACTGCTCGCTTACGCTCACGAAATCAAGGCTAGCGCTCGGCGAAGCCGGGTCCGCCCGACCGGCGCTCGGCGAGCCCGGCTGACCGGTGGTCGGCGAAGCCGGGTCCGCCCGACCGACGCTCGGCGAGCCCGGCTGACCGCTGGCGGCGAAGCCCCGACCGGCGGTCGACAAACCCGGCCGACCGTCGCTCCACGAACCCCCGACCGGCTTGAACAGAGTTGGTGCACGCAGTGACCCACGTGTGACGACTTCTCGGTCAGCATCGGGTCGATGACGAAGGTTGGCCGAGAAATGGACGCATTGCGACCGAAATTCGGCCACCCTCGGTTGGACGCGGCGATGGCGGGGCTCGCCGCACGGCAGCACGCGGTCCTCTCGCTGGACCAGTGCGCCCAGCTCGGCCTCAGCGCTCGCGGCGTCAGCCGTCGTGTCACCGCCGGCCGCCTCCATCGCATCCACCAGGGCGTCTACGCGCTGGTCCCTCGCGAGCTCCTGACGCGCGAGGGCCACTGGATGGCGGCGGTGCTCGCGGGCGGCCCAGGCGCGGTCCTCTCGCACCGGTCGGCCGCGGCGCTGCTCAAGCTGCGGGCACACGGCGGGACGAAGATCGACGTCACCGTGCCGGGGCGCTCGTGCCGTCAGCGCGACGGCATCCGCCTGCACCGCTCGACGACGCTCGCGCCGCAAGACACCGTGCTCGTGAACAACATCCCCTGCACGAGCGTCGCCCGCACGCTGCTGGACCTCGCCGAGGTCGTCAACCGCAGGCAACTCGAGCGGGTCTTCGACCAAGCGGAGATCGGCGAGGTGTTCGACCTGACGGCATTGAATGACCAGCTCGAGCGAAACCCGACCCGCCGCGGCGTCCCCACCGTCCGCGCCGTCCTCTCGGAGCACTTCATCGGGAGCAGCGCGACGCAGAGCGAGCTGGAGGAGGCGTTCTTCGCGCTGTCTCGCAGGACCGGGTTACCCGACCCGCTCGTCAACGAGTGGGTCGACCTCGGCGACGGCGAACCGGCGATCTGGGCCGACTTCGTGTGGCGCCCGCAGCGGGTGATCGTCGAGACCGACGGGCGCCCGTTCCACGGCAGTCATCAGGCGCGCGAGCGTGATACGAGGCGCGATCAGCGGGCGGTCCTTGCCGGGTGGAAGCCGATCCGGACGACGTGGGCGCAGGTCATGAACCGACCGCGTGAACTGGAGCGCACCCTGATCGCGCTAGTGGAGCTGTAGCCGCTAGTGGAGCTGTAGCCGTTAGTGGAGCTGTAGCCGTTAGTGGAGCTGTAGCCGTTAGTGGAGCTGTAGCCGTTAGTGGAGCTGTAGCGCGCCGGTCGCCGCCTCCAGGCGCGCCGCGGAGACGAGCCGCTGCCGCCTGTCGAGCGCCTCGGCCAGCTGGAACGCGGCGCGGCGGCGGAAACACGTCATCTGTCCCGCGAGCCGCCTCGTCTCCTTGATCAGCGAGGTCATCTGCACGCCCTCGAGCCCGCACGGCACGATCCACTGGAACGGCTGCAGGTCGTTCTCGACGTTCACGGCGAACCCGTGGGTGGTCACGCCGCGGGCGACGTGCACCCCGATCGAGGCGATCTTCCGCCGATCGACCCACACCCCGGTGAAGTCTGGGCCGTCCTCGGGGCGCGCGCGGGCGGCGACGCCCTCCTCCGCCAGCGCGGCGACGAGCGCCTGCTCCAGCGTCCGCACGTACGCCACCACGTCGTCGATCCGCACGATCGGGTACCCGACCAGCTGCCCGGGGCCGTGGTAGGTGATCTTGCCGCCGCGGTCGGTCTCGACGATGTCGATCCCCTGCATGCGGTACCAGTCCTCGCCCATCGGAAGCTCGCCCGGGCCGGAGCGGCGGCCGCGCGTGTAGACCGGCCAGTGCTCGAGCGTCAGCAGGACGTCGGGCAGCTGATCCTGCTGCCGAGCGGCGCGGATCCGCTCCTGGAGCGCGAGTGCCTCGCGGTACTCGACCGTGCCCAGCTGGCACACCCATAGCTCTTGCGGTTTGCTCACAGACGTGATGCTACGACGCGACCAAGCCCTCCAGGTGGCGCTTGACGCTCGCCAGGAATTGGGCCGACAGCGCGCCGTCGAGTGCGCGGTGGTCCCAGCTCAGGCCCAGGATCGTCATCGGGCGGATCGCAATCGCATCGTTGCCCTCGGCATCGGTGATCACGACCGGGCGCTTGACGACCGCCTCGAAGTCGAGGATCGCTACCTGGGGCTGGTTGATGATCGGGGTCGCCATGATCGACCCGTACTGACCGGGGTTCGTGATCGTGAACGTCCCGCCGCGGACCTCGTCGGGCGTGAGCTCCTTCGCGCGCGCGCGCCTGGCGAGATCCTTGACGCGGGCCGCGAGGCCCTCGGGCGAGAGCTGGTGCGCGTCATGGATGACCGGGACGATCAGGCCGTCGTCTCCGAGCGAGACGGCGATCCCGAGGTTCACGCCGGCGTGTTCGGTGTACCGCTCGCCCTCGAGCCAGGCGTTCAGCGGCGGGTACTCGCGCAGCGCGTCGATCGTCGCGCGCGCCACGAAGGCCAGCGCGGTGACACCGAGCCGGGCGCGGGCTGCCTCGACCCGCGACATGTCGACCTCGATCCAGGTGGTGCAGGTGGCCGCGGTCTCGAGCGAGCGCTTCATGTGCTCGCCGATCTGACGGCGCATCCGCGAGAGCTGACCGGGAGCGGCCGGCGCCGCGGCGGGTGTCGGCTCGGGGCGGTAGGGGCTCTCGGTGTGCAGCGGCGCCACCGCGGCGGCGCCCGACTCGATGAACGCCAGCACGTCCTGCTTGCGGACGCGCCCACCGCGGCCGGTGCCGGGCACCTCGCCGAGGTCGATCCCGCGGTCGGCGGCGATCCGCTGGACGACGGGGGAGTAGCGGCGCCCCGCGCCGTTGGACTTCTGGACGGGGGCGCCATTGACTCCTGGAGCACCGGAATCAGGTGCATCGGCGGTGGGGGCGGGGGCGTGGGTTGGGGGTGCCGCCGGCTCCGGCGACGGGGGCGCCGGCTCCTCCGTGACCACCGGAGCCGCTTGCGCGTCGCCGCCCGAGCCGGTCGCGATCTTCGCCAGCACCGTCCCGACGTCCACCGTGCTGTCGACCGGGACCAGGATCTCGGCGACCACGCCTCCTACGGGCGCGGGAACCTCGGTATCGATCTTGTCGGTCGAGATCTCGCAGATCGTCTCGTCGGCGGCGATCCGGTCGCCGACCTCCACGCGCCACGCCACGACCGTCCCTTCGGCGACCGACACGCCCATCTGCGGCATCGTCACGTCCACCAGCGCGGCCGTCTCAGTACGCGAGGAGCTCACGGCATGCCTCCCTGACGCGGTCGACTGACGGCAGCACCGCCTGCTCGAGCGGCGGCGAGAACGGGATCGGCGCGTCCGGAGTCGCGACCCGCACGACCGGGCCGTCGAGCGACTCGAACCCACGCTCGGCGATCAGCGCCGCCACCTGCGCGCCGGCCGCGCAGGTCGAGTTGGCCTCGTCGACGATCACGACCTTCGAGCAGCGCTGCACCGAGTCGAGGATCGAGTCCTCGTCGAGCGGCACCAGCGAGCGCAGATCGAGCACCTCGACGGAGGCGCCGTCGAGATCCTCGGTCGCCTCGAGCGCGGTGTGCACCATCGCGCCGTATGCGATCACAACGAGATCCGCGCCCGGGCGCGCGACCCGAGCGGTGAACGGGGTCTCGAATATGCCCTCCGGGACCTCGCCCTTGATCCGCCGATACAGGTGCTTGTGCTCCATGTAGCAGACCGGATTCGGGTCGTGGATCGCGGAGTGCAGCAGCCCCTTCGCGTCCTCTGCCGTCGACGGCGCGACGACCTTGATCCCAGGCGCATGCATGAACCACGCCTCGGGGTTCTGGGAATGGAATGGGCCGCCCGAGAAGCCGCCGCCCGACGGCAGGCGCACCGTGATCGGGACCGCGAGGCCCTGCCGGTAGTGCATCTTCCCGGCGACGTTGACCAGCTGGTCAAACCCGCAGGAGATGAAGTCCGAGAACTGCATCTCGCACACCGGCCGCATGCCGACGACCGCCGCGCCGATCGCGGTGCCGACGATCCCCGACTCGGCGAGCGGCGTGTCCATCACCCGGTCGGGTCCGAACTCTTCGATGAAGCCGTCGGTGACCTTGAACGCGCCGCCGAACACGCCGATGTCCTCGCCGATCATGAGCACGCGGTCATCACTTCGCAGCTCGTCGCGCAGGGCGGAGGAGATCGCCTGGAGATAGGTAGCGTGCTCATGCGGCCTCCGACGGCTCCGGCACCGGAGTCGACAGGAACCCGCTCCAGCGCGCGAGGCCATCTCCCAGCGGCTCCGCCTCGCCCTCGCAGAACACGCCGTCGGCGGCGGTCGAGGGGTCTGGCATCGGCGCCGCCAGCGCCTCCTCGGTGGCGGCGTCGATCTCCGCCTTTACCTCGCAAGCACGGCTTCGACGTCGACGCCCAGCTCGCGCAGCCGCGTCTCTTGCCGATCGACCGGGTCGCGCTTGCGCCACTCCTCGACCTGCTCCTTCGGCACGTACTTCATGTCGTCGTGGGCGGCGTGGCCGTGCATGCGCATCGTCAGCAATACGGAACCGAACCAGTAGACGAGATAGCCACCACCAATTGCTAACCAA